>NZ_CP139170.1:0-3671051 GCF_034047095.1 Robbsia andropogonis
ATGAACAATTTTTGGCAACAATGCGCAGCGCAGCTCGAGCGCGAACTGACTCCCCAGCAGTATCAGACCTGGATCAGGCCGCTGGCGCCGGTGGATTACGACGCATCGACGAAGATGTTGCGTATCGCCGCGCCTAACCGTTTCAAGCTGGACTGGGTCAAGAGCCAGTTCTCGGGCCGCATTTCCGACATGGCCCGCGACTTCTGGCAAACGCCCGTGGAGGTGCAGTTCGTCCTGGGCTCGCCGAACGGCGGCGCCATGCCTGCGAACGCCCCCACGGGCGTGCGCATGCCATTGCGTCAGTCGTTGAACAATGGCAACGGCGGTGACCACCAGGGTAACGGGGGCGGCGTGGCGACGGCCGCGGCCCATCCGGGCATGAGCCGCCACCACCAGGCCCCGGCTGCGCCCACGGGCGTGCAACCCTCGCAGGTGTTATCGTCGCCGCCGGGAGAACGGGGTGCCGAATCCGCCGACGCCGATCCGGACGCACCGAGCCTCGATGCCGCAGAAGCCGCGGCCGCCCGCCGTAACTGGCGCGCACCGGCGGCCGGCGGCGAGGCCTCGCCGCAAGTCGATCGATCGAAGCTGAACAACGCGCTGACGTTCGAAACGTTCGTGACCGGTAAGGCGAACCAGTTGGCTCGCGCCGCGGCTATTCAGGTGGCGGACAATCCCGGGATCTCGTACAACCCGCTATTCCTGTACGGCGGCGTGGGCCTGGGCAAGACCCACTTGATCCACGCGATCGGCAATCAGATGCTGGTGGATAACCCCGGAGCGCGGATTCGCTACATTCACGCGGAACAATACGTGTCCGACGTTGTGAAGGCCTATCAGCGCAAGGCATTCGACGAATTCAAGCGTTACTACCATTCGCTCGATCTGCTGCTGATCGATGATATCCAGTTCTTCTCAGGCAAGTCCCGGACGCAAGAGGAATTTTTCTACGCATTCGAGGCCCTGGTGGCCAACCGTGCGCAGGTCATCATCACCAGCGATACCTATCCGAAGGAAATTTCCGGCATCGATGATCGGCTGATATCCCGCTTCGACTCCGGGTTGACGGTGGCCATCGAGCCGCCGGAACTGGAAATGCGCGTGGCGATTCTGATGCGCAAGGCGCAGACGGAAGGCGCGACGGTGTCAGAAGATGTCGCGTTCTTCGTCGCCAAGCATTTGCGCTCGAACGTCCGCGAGTTGGAAGGCGCGCTGCGGAAGATCCTGGCCTATTCGAAATTCCATGGTCGTGAAATCACGATCGAGCTGACCAAGGAAGCGTTAAAAGACCTTCTGACGGTCCAAAATCGCCAGATTTCGGTCGAAAACATCCAGAAAACCACCGCCGACTTCTACAGCATCAAAGTAGCGGACATGTATTCGAAGAAGCGCCCCGCGAACATTGCGCGGCCGCGCCAGATCGCGATGTATCTGGCCAAGGAACTCACGCAGAAAAGCCTGCCGGAAATCGGTGAATTGTTCGGCGGACGGGACCATACGACCGTGCTCCACGCGGTGCGAAAGATCGCCGAGGAACGCAGCAAGGACCCGCAGTTAAACCACGAACTGCACGTATTGGAGCAGACCCTGAAGGGCTGACCCAAGCCATTGAACCGTTGGGTGTTTCGCTGCCCGACTCAGTTGGCGGCACTCCCCACCGCCTTCACGCTTGCCCCGGCATCGGCATTTCCGCCCGGTCGCCTCTCCCCCCATATTGCACAAGCAACGCGCACGTGTCTAACCGGCATTCCGGGGAGTGCGCACGGCTGTCACGGCGCATTTGCTGTGGTCATGGCGCACGCGGGGCGCGATCGATCAGGTTGCCATGCGCAACGCGCATTGATTATGGCGGTTTAGGCCATTGAATCTCCTGTTTTATAAGGCTTTTCAGCCCATTTTGAGGCACAATACGGTATTGCGGTAAAAGAAGCGTGCAGGCCTGCGCCGGGGGTTGCAGCGCCGGCCAGAACGCTTCCAATACGCAATTCGGACCTGAACGGTCAACCGCCGTGGCGCGGTGTTGCCATGGGTCTCGGTGGTTGATTGTCTCTACACACGAAGGATGTCGAATGCTATTGGTCAAGACTGAACGGGATACGCTGCTGCGACCGCTGCAGACGGTATGCGGTATCGTCGAGCGGCGCCACACGCTGCCGATTCTCGCAAACGTGCTGATAAAGAAACAGGGTGCGTCGCTTTCCTTCCTGTCGACTGACCTCGAAGTCCAGATCACGACGTCGGCCGATTGCGCCGCCGGTGCCGACGAGGCCGCTACCACGGTGGCCGCCCGCAAGCTGCTGGACATCCTGCGCGCTTTGCCGGGCGGCGACGTCAGCCTGACCCTGGAAGACAAGCGCTTGGTGGTGAAGTCCGGCAAGAGCCGTTTCGGCTTGCAGATGCTGGCGGCCGACGAGTTTCCGACGCTGGCGAAGGTCGAGGAATTCGGCGCGACTTTCAAGGTGCCGCAGCGTGCGATGCGCCAGTTGCTGTCGGCTGTGCATTTTGCAATGGCGCAGCAGGATATCCGTTACTACTTGAACGGGATGCTGTTCGTTGTCGAAGGCAGCAAGCTGATGGCGGTGGCGACCGATGGCCACCGTCTGGCTTATTGCTCGACGACGATCGAAGGCGATTTCCCGAAGCAGGACGTCATCGTGCCGCGCAAGACGGTTCTGGAGCTGCAACGGCTGCTGGAAGATATCGATGAGCCGGTCGAGATCGCGTTAGGCGGCTCGCAGATCAAGTTCTCGTTCGGCCCGGTGGAATTGATCTCGAAATTGGTCGAGGGCAAGTTCCCGGATTTCCAGCGCGTGATCCCGAAAGCGCAGAAGAATCTCTTCCTGATTGGTCGCGACGAATTGCAGCGTTCGCTGCAGCGTGCCGCCATCCTGACCACGGACAAGTTCAAGGGCGTGCGTTGGGAGGTAAAGCCGGGCGTGCTGGGCATCAAGTCCAGCAATGCCGACCAGGAAGAAGCCAGCGAAGAGCTGGAGATTGCGTATGACGGCGACGCGATCGATATCGGCTTCAATGTTACCTACCTCTTGGATGTGCTCGCGAATACGAAGGCCGACATGCTGAACATCGGCCTGGGCGATTCGAACTCGAGCGCGTTGATCACCATTCCCGAGAACGATGACTTCAAGTACGTGGTGATGCCAATGCGCATCTGACGTCCGCTGGTGCGTGGCCGGGAGGCTCAACGAGGGAGGGACCGCTGGTGTCCTGCTCGCGCCTTTTTTCCCGGCCGGTCATTGGCCGCGGTAAAGCCTCGCGACAAGCACGTTGCCCGCGGGACAGCGCGGAATGATTCCCCCGACGCACCGGAAAGGCGCCACCACGGCGCGACCTCCCCTCCCACGCGGATATCCGAGCGGATTCGACTGGAGTGGGATGGCTTGCCGCGGTAGCACTTTCCAGGAAAACACCTGACTTGTGTTTCCTTCCTGGCGCGAGAAGCGCTGTTTGCGGGACAGGAAGATGAGCAGGGCGGCACTGGCAGCGTGCCGCATCCGTTGCGCTCCGTTTGCCGATCGCAGCGTCCTATAGATGGGCAGGGCAATTGCCTTGCACCGTCGAGCAGAACCGGAATAGAACATGACTGAACAGCAGAAACCGCAAGTACCGGAAGCCGACAATGCATACGGCGCCTCGTCGATCCAGATCCTCGAAGGACTGGAAGCGGTGCGCAAGCGCCCTGGCATGTATATCGGCGATACGTCCGACGGCACCGGCTTGCACCATCTGGTCTTCGAAGTGCTGGACAACTCGATCGACGAGGCTCTCGCGGGCCATTGCGACGATATCCTGGTCACGATCCATCCGGATAACTCGATCTCCGTCGTGGATAACGGCCGGGGTATCCCGACCGGTCTCAAGATGGACGACAAGCACGAACCGAAGCGCAGCGCCGCTGAAATCGTGATGACCGAGCTGCACGCAGGCGGCAAGTTCGATCAGAACAGTTACAAAGTCTCCGGCGGTCTGCATGGTGTGGGGGTGTCTTGCGTAAACGCGCTGTCGAAGTGGTTACGTTTGACCGTGCGGCGTGACGGCAAGAAGCATTTCCTGGAATTCAATCGCGGCGTGGTCATCAACCGGACGCTGGAAACGCGTGATGGCGTGGAAGTGTCACCGATTCCGGTGGTGGGTGATGCCGAGCATAACGGCACCGAAGTCCACTTCATGGCGGACGAGGATATCTTTGGTAACGTCGATTTCCACTACGACATTTTGTCGAAGCGCATTCGTGAGCTGTCGTTCCTGAACAATGGCGTGCGTATCCGCCTGCAGGACAAGCGCTCCGGCAAGGAAGACGATTACGCGTTTGCCGGTGGCGTGAAAGGCTTTGTTGAATACATCAATCGCGCCAAGCAAGTCCTGCATCCGACGATTTTCCACGCGGTTGGCGAGAAGGATAACGTCACCGTCGAAGTGTCGATGCAATGGAACGACAGCTTCAACGAGAACGTGTTGTGCTTTACGAATAACATTCCGCAGCGCGATGGCGGTACCCACTTGACCGGCCTGCGCGCGGCGATGACGCGCGTTCTGAACAAGTACATTGTTGAAACGGACGCGGCGAAAAAAGCCAAGATCGAAACGTCGGGCGACGATATGCGCGAAGGTTTGTCCTGCGTGTTGTCGGTGAAAGTGCCCGAGCCGAAGTTCTCATCGCAGACGAAGGACAAGCTGGTGTCCTCGGAAGTGCGCGCGCCGGTGGAAGAAGTGGTGGCGAAGGCACTCGAAGACTACCTGCTTGAAACGCCTAACGACGCGAAGATCATCGTCTCGAAGATTATCGATGCGGCGCGCGCGCGCGATGCGGCGCGGAAAGCGCGTGAAATGACGCGCCGGAAGAGCGTGCTCGACGGCGTGGGGCTGCCCGGTAAGCTGGCCGACTGCCAGGAAAAAGATCCGGCCAAGTCCGAGGTCTACCTGGTGGAGGGTGACTCCGCAGGCGGCTCGGCCAAGCAAGGCCGGGATCGGAAATTCCAGGCGATTCTGCCGTTGCGCGGGAAAGTGCTGAACGTTGAAAAAGCACGCTATGACAAGCTACTTTCCTCGGAACAGATCGTCACGTTGATCACCGCGCTAGGTTGCGGGATCGGCAAGGACGATTACAACGTCGAGAAACTCCGCTATCACCGCATCATCATCATGACCGATGCGGACGTGGACGGCGCGCATATTCGGACGCTGTTGCTGACGCTGTTTTATCGTCAGTTGCCGGACCTGATCGAGAAGGGGTATGTGTATATCGCGCAACCGCCGCTGTTGAAAATCAAGCACGGCAAGGAAGAGCGGTATCTCAAGGATGAATCGGAACTGCGGCAGTACAAGTTGAAGCTCGCGCTCAATGGTGCTGGGCTGACAACGCACGAAGGCGCGGAACCGATCACGGGCGATGCACTGGGGGAACTGGCGCGGAGCTATTTGCTGTCGGAAGCGGTCATCGACCGGGTGCGTCGGCATGTTGATGCGTCCGCCCTCGAAGCCATCATGGATGGCGTCGAGATCAACCTGGATAGCAAGGAAAAAGCCGACGCGAGCGCCGCCGCGCTGCAGGCTGCCATTACTGCTACGCCGTTGAAGCCTGAGATCAGCGTGACGACAATGCACGATGATGTGCGTGAGTCGTGGTCACTTCGGGTTTCGCGTCGGCATCACGGGAATATCAAAGTCTCCGTGATCGATGGTGAGTTCCTTGCTACAGCGGACTTCCGGCAACTTGTGTCGACGGCCGAGACGTTCAAGGGGCTGATTGGTGAAGGCGCGCTGATCGCGCGTGGTGAACGTAATCAAGCCGTGACCGACTTCAAGAGCGCCATGAAATGGCTGCTGGCCGATGCGGAACGGAATGTGGCGATCCAGCGTTATAAGGGCCTGGGTGAGATGAACCCCGAGCAGCTCTGGGAGACCACCATGGACCCGGCAGTGCGACGGTTGCTCCGAGTGCAAATCGAAGATGCGATTGCGGCAGACGGGATTTTTAATACCCTGATGGGCGATGAAGTTGAACCAAGACGCGCGTTTATCGAAAGTAATGCGCTGAGAGCGGGAAATATTGATGTTTGAGTGAGTTGTAGCTAGACCCATAAGCTGAGAAAAACGGACCCATAAGTTGAGAAACTTATAGGTCCGTTTTTTTGATAGGCACAGTTTATAAAGCGCAAATTTAAGTCCTGTGCACGCCGTATTAATCATTGCACAGCCGCCGGGATGAGTGGTGCCGCATAGCGTGTTCACGTAACTGCGACGGCCCTGAAGGACTTATCTTTTTACGTACTTTTTTGCGCTTTTATATCTGGCCGCGTCCATTTCATCGAAGTACAAATTGCCTTGCTCTTTCGGTCGAATCGGTTCTTGCGCCAAATGCTTGTGTTCAAGTAATTTTCGGCTCTGCGTTCCCAACATTACAAAATTTTCGACAACGCTTTCAAGCGCTCGGATACGCTGCTCCATCTCACTTACGTATGCTCGCTCTGCATCGATTGGTTGATTACTCGAGCCAGATGCGATGCGTAACTGGCATACCGCGCCAGGAACGATTTCAACCGACAACATTTTCGACTGCATTTTAGGAAAGTCTGAGAACGCATCCTCCCCCTCAAAAACGTGCCGAAGCCAAGCATACTCAGCCCACGAAAGGTCTGCAGCGGTAGCACGGTCATCCATTCCAATCCGTAAAACTCTCTCTACCCCGCGTGTGACACGAGACCATTCTCCGTCCCAAATTTCCTGACCACCTACTGCCGCGAGCATCCCGAACCACGCCATCGCTACCGGCCACTTATCCTTCACTCGTTGGAGCAGAAAAACGTGCGTAGTCGAGCGGCCTACGAGAAATGCTCCGGCTGCCACCAGCAAGTTCGGCATTGGGTCGCATCGCTCACCATATTCCGCGTTAAGACGTATGAGAAGTTTTTGAAACGCTTTAACACGGTCCTCAACAGAATCACTTAGTAGACCGCTCTCCGCTCCCATAAGCGCGGCGATACTATTGCCTCTTACGGCCTTTGTCGTTACAAAACCGGCCATCCTCGCAAGCGCCCATTCCACGACCTCCACAGGATTCGCGTTTTCAGGAACGGTCATCTCGAGCAATGACCAAATCGGAAAAAGGTCGTTGAGCGATAACGTTCGCTTCGCAAAGCGCCGGTCGTCTTGAAATAAATGAAGCCGGTCAGCGCAGGTGTCTCTTACCTTATCGGCATCGTGAAGTAATTGCGCCTTCGCAAACGACATAGAAAAGCACGAAGATGCGTGCCCATACGCTAATGAGCCGAGCCTGGTTGCACCTTCGGTTTGACTCAGCAACTCGCCCAGTACTATCGACGCCCAACGATACGAGCGGTTCAAAATATTTTTTGTCTTAGCACCTCTTTTCTTCCCTTTTTCGAAGAAAGAGACACAGTCCGAAAAACTGAGCACCCGCCCAAACTGACTAATCGGAAATGCTTCTGGCGCGAATGTTCTGAGCCAAGACAAGGTCTCCGCCATCACTTCATCAGCAAGAACGATAAGTCGGGGTACTGCGTAACCTTGCTTTAACAAGTCGCTATCCAAACCGACGGCAATACCGGAAAGCTTGATACAAGCTTCTGGACTAGCAAAGAACTCAATCACTGATACTTGGTACTTAAACAGAAGCGAAGGCAACTCTAGCCGAGGAACGCCAACCCAACGAAAATCTTGTAGATTCATGATAGACCGGAGAATAGGCTTGCCGATGTCATTGGGCTAGGAAGCGCAAATGCTGCCTCTAAGGGCTTATTGGTTTCGTCCGTTCGAAATGCATTCAATGCCGTTCGTGCACGAGTGATTGCCGTGTAGCCCAACTCTCGATGATTCAAGCCGTACCCCTTTAGCTCTTCTACAGCAAACATGTGGACCGACCTAAATTCGGTTCCTTTGGCAGAATGCATCGTTATCACATGAATCCGCTTTTCATCGCCGAAATTCGAATCGCTATCGACCCCATGCACACAAACTAGACTCGCCAAATCGGTACCGTCAAAACGTTCCCTAAGCTCGGCCAGAGTTTCTCGCTTGCCGCAGAATACTCCAATTGAATCCTCGCTAAATGCATCTAACTGAACCCGAATTAAATCTAACATCGATGCGAACTGGCCATCTCGGGTATCAATCTGATGCATTTCTGCGGTGGAGGTACCTTCAACTTTAGCGTTGTAGTTAGACGTCTCCTCAAGAGACCTCTCCCCAGGCGAGGGCTCTAGAAGCCTATCAGCGACATGCGCAATGCGTTGACCAATTCGATAATGAGCCTTCAGCGTGTACCTAGCAAGATTTAGACTGTCCCCGATATCTAATCCATCACGTTTATAAACTCCTTGCCGCTTATCGCCACAAATACAGACTCTATCGCTCAGGCATAGCAATGCATCAAGCTCACGCACCGTCAAGTCCTGCGCTTCATCAACGAATATGGCACTGTATAACTTTGGCGATGGGAGACGTTTATTCGCTTCAATGACGGCCTCAAGCATCGCGACCCTGTCAGCCTCATCGAAATCGTCGCCTTTGGTCTTTTTTATCGGAACGTTTCCTAAATATTGACGTATGTGGTCAAACGCCCACGAATGATATGTTTTAATTTGCGATGTTGAGATTAGCTGGCTAGCGATAGGGCCGCTTCGTATGAAATTAGCTAACGTCTTCGTGTACGTAATAATTAGGACGTTCTTTTCGCCTGTTCCAGCCAAGTATTGCGCCCGTAGCAACAGCAAGTTCGTCTTACCTGAACCAGGAGGCCCTTCAAGTAAATAACGCCCCTGCACGGGCATTTCAAGAAATGCCCGCTGCGTATTATCGAGCTGTTCCAACTTTCGCCACCACATCGAATTCATTTCGGTCTCGCTCTTAAGGGGTCTGCTTGCTCAAAGTCATGCCGTGTATAGCCGAAGCGTCGCCAGGATTTGCATCGATAATATCAAGGCCAGCTAAAAATACTTCTGCTAGCGTATTAGTCAATATATGCTCGCCCTCAGCCTCGCCCTCCTGAATAGTGACAGAACAAGCAATTGCGTCGGCTTGAAACTTAGTATCGATTCCTTTCTCCGCCTCTACGATATACGCACCGTACATCAACGTAGCGGTATTTTCCTGCAAAGCGTCGCACCATCGAAAACACACCAAACACAGAATGCATACTGTATCGGTTACCGATAACTCGAACTGATAGACTGGATGTTCCACAAGCTTAGGCGGCCGCATATTAAGAACAAACCGGCCTTCGCAAACACCAAGCAAATTTGCTCTCACAGACTCCGAAAATCGCTTTTCAAATGAATTTCTTTGAAACTGCAATTGAGCATCGCGAGCCACTTTCGCTTGCTTAGCTGCACTCGGCACAGATTTCAACAGACGCCCCTTCAAACGCGACAAGGCATCGTCAGTAACATCTCTAGCAAAGTCATTCCATTCAACAATCGCCAACCGCGTATCGAGGTCTTTTGTTAAACAACGACTTGAAAGAGCCTTTAATGTTGCTAAACGTCCATCACCAGAATCGCCGAAAGATGGAATGTTTGTCATGACGGCTCGAGCAACTAGCCATCGATTCCCCATCGTCACTTCATCATGGAAAATCTGCCGTTTCATGATTAAATCATGAAGAACTGCTCCAACTTGGTAAATATTCAAACCTTTCCAGAGGCGAGTCGTCGGTGCATCTAAGCGGAACAGGTATTCGGGTGAACTGTATTGCGCAGTCGCTACAAAGGGGCGCGTTTGGCCTGTATCGGTAAGGCTCGCTTCGTCCCCATCAGACATTTCAAACGCACGCGCCACACCGAGGTCAAGAAGCTTTAACTGCTTGAAATCCGGGGATACATGGATGTTCTCAGTAAGCGTCCACCCAAGGCATCTTTCGTCGCGACATGGACGTCATCATGCTGTCGGATTTTTCGACGGATGCAGACGATGGAAGGTAAGCAAGTGGTACCCGTGACGCCGCGCACTGCGCGACGCAGTTTCACCAAGGAATTCAAGCGAGAGCTTGTGCGCCAGTCCATGCTGCCGGAGGTTTCTCGTGCAGCTCTGGCCTTGGCCAACGGCGTCAACGCCAATCAACTGGCACGCTGGTGTCGCGAGCATCAGCGTGCCGACCACGTCACTTTCGTGCCCGTCGTCAGCGCCGCATCCACTGCTTCAGAATACGCTCGTGCTCCGCTAGCCACAGTTCCCCCGACTGAGCTCGAGTGGCTGCATGGCCATACCAGGATCGTCATTCGGGGGAACGTCGAGGTCGAGATTCTGCGCACGATCATCTCGCAAACCTTGGCATCAACAAGCGCCGCATGATCGGCCTACCTCCCGGCACGCAAGTGTGGCTTGTCGCAGGCGTAACCGATATGCGGCGTGGCTTCGACGGTTTGGCCGCTGTCGTGCAAACCAAACTTGCCAACAACCCGTACGGCGGCCAGGTGTTCGTCTTCCGAGGTCGGCGCGGCGACCGAATCAAGGTACTCTGGTGGGATGGACAGGGTCTGTGTTTGCTCTGCAAGCGCCTCGAACACGGTTACTTCGTCTGGCCGCAGGCCGATTCCGGTAGCGTGCATTTGAGCGCTGCGCAGTTGTCCATGTTGCTTGAAGGCATCGACTGGCGCCGACCACAGCGCACCGCCACACCCCGTGCGGCGTAGTCGTAGCAGTTGTATACGGGGCCTGAAATGCGTAAACTGTCGCCATGGCCGAATCCCCTAACAGTGCGCTCCCCACCGAGGTCGTTGCGCTTCAGCGCATGGTCGCGGATCTGGCCGGCCAGGTGCGCAAACTCCAATCGAATCTGAGCGCACGCGAACTGCTCATCGAGCATTTACAGATTCAGATCGCGGCGCTTCGCCGCCAGATGTACGGCCGCAAGTCCGAGAAGCTGGAGACCGAGATCGGTCAGCTCGAGCTCAAGCTCGAGGAATTGCTGCTCGACAACGGGGAAGATCCGCCGCCCGCCACACCTGTCGAACAAGAACGTAAAAACCGCTCTCGCAAGCCGCTGCCGGAGGACCTGCCACGCGACACGCTCGAGCATCTGCCCTCAGGCGATGACTGCCCGGACTGTGGCGGTGCGCTCAAGCCAATCGGTGAGGATGTCGCCGAGCAGCTCGAGTACTTGCCCGGGAGCTGGCGTGTCATTCGACACGTGCGCCCCAAATTCAGTTGCGCATGCTGTCAGACACTCGTTCAAGCGAGCGCGCCGTCACGACCCATTGCCCGAGGGTTAGCCGGTCCCGGTTTGCTCGCACACGTCATGATCGGCAAATATGCCGATCACCGTGTGTTACGAACACAGCCTCCATAGCAGGAAGGAGAACTGTGGTGCTTTATTGAAGATGAGGGTGGGCCCCTCGGAGTCGGTTTGCAGGAGCAGGCTCCAAACCACCTCAAGCTGCTGGGGTAAAGAGCTCTGGTGGTGAGCGTTGAGGAAAAGGCGCAGCAATGACTGCGTCAGGTGCGGTACAGAGAGACGAATGAAAATGAACCGTCGATGTGGTGTCGAAACGTATATAGATGGCGTCGAAACCGGGCCTTGGTGGTTAGCCCGGGATGAAGGTCGAGGGAAGCCTGCCGACTGCTCGACCGGCGCCCGGCATGAAGGCGGCGTGACTCTGTATCAGGCTTCAGTAAGGAACGTAAGAACCTGTCGTCCCGATGTTAAGGGAGAAGTTCAAGTGGAAAGCCTCTGCGAGAACGAGAGTACCGATGCGGGGCACAGGGACGGAGATGCTCGTAGTAGGGTAGAAGGCTCTGTAATGGAGCTGGACCGAAGGGGCGTCGTCGTTCGGTCTCAGCATGGACACAACCTGCAAGGGGATGACGTTCATGTCTGAGGCAAAGTCGTTTGATATTACCAAGCGTGAAGTTTGGGACGCGTACAAGCGCGTCAAAGCGAATCGTGGCGCGGCCGGAGTTGACGGGGTCGGTATTATCGAGTTCGATCGAGATCTAAGCAGGAATCTTTACCGGATCTGGAATCGAATGGCCTCGGGCAGCTACTTCCCGTCACCGGTCAAGCGAGTTGACATTCCGAAGGGGGATGGCAAAACGCGACCGCTGGGTATTCCCACGGTTGCTGATCGGATTGCACAGATGGTCGTTCGGCGACGGCTTGAGCCGTTGCTGGAGCCGGTATTCCATAAGGATTCTTATGGCTATCGACCGGGGCGCTCGGCACACGATGCCTTGCGCGTTGCCAGAAGTCGTTGCTGGCAACGTCCCTGGGTGCTTGACCCTGATATCAAGGGGTTCTTCGATAACATCGATCACGCCCTATTGATGAAAGCTGTGCAGCGGCATACCGACTGCCGGTGGACTGCGCTGTATGTTAGGCGCTGGCTGAGCGCGGATGTGGTGATGCCGGACGGAACACGGCAAATGCGCGATAGGGGCACGCCGCAAGGGGGTGTTATTAGTCCCTTGTTGGCAAACCTCTTCCTGCATTACGCGTTCGACAAATGGATGGAGCGACATCATCCTACGGTGTCGTTTGAACGCTATGCGGATGACGTCATCTGCCATTGTGAAAGCGAAGCGGAGGCGCAGTCGTTATTGACTGATCTTAAAGCTCGTATGGCACAGTGTCAGTTGGAATTGCATCCAGAGAAAACTCAGGTCGTATATTGCGTCGATGCGAATCGGCGTGGTGACTTTGCTGTGAAGCGGTTCGACTTCCTTGGTTATACGTTTAAGCCAAGACAGGCGATGAATCGGCGAGGGGAGTTGTTCACAAGCTTCTCGCCGGCCGTGAGCGACAAAGCGGCGAAAGCTATGCGGCAGGAGATGCGTGATTGGGGCCTATCTCGCCTGAGCCGATATGATTTGGGGGAGCTGCTAGCGCGGCTTCGACCGAAGATTGTTGGTTGGGTACGGTATTACGGGCTCTTCCATCCGTCGACCTTGCAACGTTCCCTGAAGGCACTGGACTTCCATCTAGTGCGATGGGCGCGACGCAAGTACAAGAAGCTTCGCGGCCATATCTCGAGGGCCTGGGATTGGCTGTCTGATCTTCAACATCGCGCTCCGACGCTATGTCCGCATTGGGGCGCGGCAATACAAGCGACTGGACGATAGGAGCCGGATGAGTCGAGAGATTCACGTCCGGTTCTGGGAGAGCGCAGGGGTGAGATTCCCCTGCGCCACTCACCTGCCGCTGTACCGACAGTCGCACATCTATGCACGTGACGGACTGGACTTAGATCGCTCGACGCTGAGTGAATGGGTCGGCGGTGTCACACGACTGCTGCGCCCATTGGTAGAGGCGCTGCGCCGATATGTAATGGCGGGGCCGAGCGTGCACGCTGATGACACGCCCGTGCCGATGCTGGCACCGGGCAAAGGCAAGACTGTCACGGGTCGGCTGTGGGCGTATGTGCGTGACGAACGCCCAGCGGGCTCGGCAAATGCCGCCGCATTATGGATGGCGTTCACGCCCGATCGTCGCGGCGAACATCCGCAACGACATCTCGGCGAGTTCAACGGCATCATCCACGCCGACGGATTTGTGGGATATGACGCGCTGTATGGCGACTCGCGAACGCAGGCTGCCTGCTGGGCGCATGCCAGACGCAAATTCTACGAACTCACGAAGTCGCATCCGTCACCGGCGGCAGGCGAAGCGGTGCGCCGCATCGCGGCACTGTATGCAATTGAAGAGCAGATCAGGGGGGAGCCGCCGGACAAGCGTTTGCAAGTGCGAACCGAACACAGCAAGCCGCTGCTCGATAGTATGCGAGCGTGGTTGGACTCGCTGATCCCAACGCTATCGACCAAATCGGCGCTCGCCGGTGCGATCCAGTACGCGCTCAATCGATGGGAGGCGTTGAACACGTTCGTGCAGGATGGCCGGGGCGAGATCGACAATAACGCCGTCGAACGCGCGTTGCGCGCCGTGGCAACGGGGCGTTCATTGTGCACCTCCTTCTGAAACCTGGATAAACATTGGGATCTGGCCTTCGACATCGTTGCGACACGGGCGATACTTGCGCGCCAGTGCTGCGGTAACCGCTTCGCTGTGCAGATCGATCGTCCGAATCTGCCATGGGGCATCAGGCACGACCTGCTCGGCAGGCAGAATCCGATCGTTGATCAAACGCCGGATCATGTAGTGAGTGACACCAAGCTCCTTCGCTGCCTCAGACATCGTCAGCCAGTCGCCATCCTTATCTGCCGACTTGTAGGCGTGGATATCGCGGACATGCCGTACAGAGCTGACACGATGTGCGGTCCAGGTCTTGCCCTGTCCTGTGCGTATTCCCATGCGGTTCAGTGATGCAGCAATGTCCTCGTCGGACCATCGGGTTACCATGCTGCGAATAACCGCGAGCGCTTCGTCTGACGTACTGCAGCCATGCTCGCCAGTTCGCGGCCTGCGAATCCGTAGCCGGGAATGTTGACCGCCTTGCCAGTGGATCGTCAGAATGATTTCGCGTGTAGCCTCGTCGACGTCGGCAACGATATCGACGATGAGCGCGCGAACAAGCTGTTGACGTGTGCGCATGGCGACGCTCGGTGCATTCCACGCAGCATGAAGATCTTCGGCGAGCTTCGTAAAGTCAGGCAGGGGAGCCTGCGCCTTTGGTGCAGTCACCGTCTCCACGCGCGTCTGGCAGGCCTGTACACGACGTAATGCCGCTTCCCAGTTCTTCTCCAGCTGCGCGGCAATCAGGCGGTTCTCGGGATCACAGGCGGCGTAGCGCCGCTCAGCCAGCGTGGCCTCGTACTGGGCCTGCTGCAGTTCGAGTTCCACGATCTGTTGCTGCTCGTTCAGGGTATCCATGTGCATTTGCTCAGCCTGTTGTGCCGCTTCGATCGCCAATGGCTCCACGACGCGCAGAAGCTCCTTGCTGACAGTCGCATCGATACGGGAACCACCGAACCTCATACATCGCGCTGACGTGTCGAAGCGGTCACACCGGTACACGGCCTGCGGGATACGTCCAGCGTAGGCCACCGACAGGCGACGTCCACAGCGTGCGCAGGCAAGCAGGCCAGCGAGCAGCGCGCGGCCACCACGACCGGATTTTACGTCGCCCGCCTTGCCGTAAGCATTTGTCGCGAGCTTCTTCTGGTTGCGTTCAAACTCCGCCCAGTCGATGTAGCCTTCGTGGTGTTCCCGGAGCATGACGTCCCAGTTCTCAAACGGCTTGCGGTGCTTGTAGCTCTTGCGTGCCCGGCCTTCGACGATCGTCATCTGCTTGCCGCTCTTGCCATACGCGTAGACACCAGCATAGAACGGATTCTTGAGCACCGAAATCACGTTACGGTAGCGTATTGGAGTCCAGTCGACCCGCGTCAGCGTCCGGCCGTCAGAGGGGCGCGGGAAGTGGACCTGTTCAGCGTTCATCGACAGCAGAACCTGCCGCGCGCTGCCCAGTTGCCGGAAACGAGTAAAAATCAGGCGTATGACTTCCTGCAACCGTGCGTCTGGATCGAAACCCAGACCAACATCACGATGCCAGATATAGCCGACCGGCACGCTGATACGTAATTCACCACGGTGTGCCTTCTCTCGTTTGGCGTCGTGCATGCGCGTTCGAAGCACGTTGAGTTCGAATTCGCTGATGCTGCCCTTCATGCCAAGTAATAGCCGGTCATTTGCCCGGCAAGGATCGTACACACCGTCAAGGTCGATTACCCGCGCTTGAACGAGACCACAGAGCTCGAGCAGATGATGCCAGTCGCGTCCATTGCGGGCAAGGCGTGAGGCGTCCAGGCAAAGCACTGCGCCGACATCGCCTGCACACAATAACGCGACCAGACGATCAAAGCCCGGTCTCGCAACTGTGCCGCTCGCCGAGCGTCCCTGGTCGTCGTCGATGACTTCGACGTCGCGAAATCCATGTCGCTTTGCTTCCTGCACGAGGTCATACTGCCGGCGCCGGCTCTCGAGGTTCAGTTGGACCTGCGTTCGGCTGGACTGTCGGACATAAACTACCGCCTTGCGTTTAAGAAGATCTGCGGGCAAACGATCATCATTCGTCATCGTTACGCCCCTTCGCAGTCGGGATGCCCGCCGCCTGCATCAACAGGCATGCGAGATGCCTGAGCGTGTTTGCCCGTTGCACCGCGTTCATCCCCTGAAGCTCGACCGCGTCGAACATCAGGTTCATCTGGGGCGGCATCGACCGCGATAACTGTTGACCTGCTGGAACGACGTTTGGCAGATTGCCCATTGCGTTTCTCCCGGACGTTGGTGGAACCGTCCGGAGAGTTTCCCCGCAAATGCAGATCGACCAGCAATTGATGCAGATTATGCAGTGTCGCTACGGTAACTCTCGGTTCGCCGAGAACCATCGCTGAACAAATCGCGGCATCGAGCATCCATCCCGCGATCATCCTGATTACACCGGGGTCCGCCTCCACATGGACGACCTGACCTCCGCCGCGACGCTCGATGTCTTTAACCTTGACGCGACGCCCATACAGCGGATGCCAACGATAATGAATCTCGACTTCCTGCCCGATATGGGCAGAATGAACGGGAAATTGCGCTGGGCCGCAAGAATTATCTATTTGCTGGCTCGGAGTCAGGGGGCGAACGTGCGGCCGCCATGTACAGCCTAATCGGTACGGCCAAACTGAACGGCATCGAGCCCGAAGCGTATCTGCGCGAAGTGCTCACGCGCATAGCCGACCACCCGGTGAATCAGATCGACGATCTGCTGCCGTGGAACATCGCTTCCAGCAAACTCCACGAGGCTTAAAAAGCTTATTGAAGTGCCCATTTATTTTTAAATGGGCACTACCGGCATGCCGCCATTCGATACCCGGCCACATGAAATACGCGGCTAACAAGATGCCTTCGGTCGACGCTTACTGTTCTCAGGCTTAATATCACGATGTACGATATTAAGTTCATCTAGGTATTGAACGGCCACCACTAACTGAGAAATTAGCGAATGCACATGCTCATCCGGTACAGAACTCAGCGACTTAGCTAGTTGAGGCCAGTCGATAAACTCCATCTCCGTGAATGCAGTATCTTCTGCCTCTGAAATTTCAAATACTTTTACTAAATTCGGGCAATCGTGACTTACCAGGCGCCGCTGAACGTCCAATCGTCTACGTTCTGCCGGTCCAGATGGACCGCTGAGAAACTTCGGCTCGAATACTTTAAAGGCGCGTAATTCGCCGGCGCACGTAACCTTGAAAACTGCGGCTGAGCCGCCCGCGTCGAGAAGTTCGGGTACGCTACACTCATTTTTTTTCTTTAAAAACGCTACCAGACGTTTTTCTAAATCTTGTATGACTGCATCATCTAGTGACGGCATGTGCGATTCCCGTACGCCCATTACGATTTAATAAAAACGCCAACATTATGCAATGTCAACGTTATTGCATCTTTCCGCGCCCTAAAATCGAGCGACTACAATGCGTTCCGCAAACGATTATCCGTTCTCCACAATCTGCCGAAATTCTATGGCAAGTCGCTCCTCGACTTCCTCGAAGTGGCTGTGCAACGCACAGACAGTCTCCACCCCGATATGGGTACTATCGCGGGCATCGTTAACGCTATAGTCCATTAACATTGCCATCACAACGTTAATATAACTGATATGAATGTCTTTGCGGTACAAACGACACCCGTCGAACCAAAGCAACGGCTGTGAGTGATATCTGGTCAGAAGCAGAACAATGCGCGAGGAGCACGCACCTATAGCAACAGTCGCAAGGGGCAAGCGAACCGCTTAGTGGAATATCACATTCCGCTAGCTTGAAAAAACCTAAGCTAATGCCTAAGTTAGTAAACCAACGCCGATGCAATGTCGGCACGCAACGCCACCATTGAACTTTTATCGGTTCATTTGACTGCTCGCTCTGACCCTACCCCGGAATTAGTCCCGGCGGATTCAACCGGTCATTCCAATGTCTAATCGCGGAAGCACACGAACGTCCTTTGATAGCCGGTCATAGACAATCTAGTTGAATATTTTTTAGCTGGCATTGCAGGGCAGTAACCGCCCATGCGGCGACATTCGCGGTTGCGATTGAGCGGACGTTCAGCCGTCGGATCTGTGCCGGAAAACAATTTTTCGCTAGCTATACCGTACCTGCCCTACGTCCTTCATGCCTCGAACGAGACCCTAAGCCCCTGGACAAGGTGTGCAATGGCGAATTCATGACTCGAGGCCGCTACCCGCACGTGGCGGGGCGCGATGACGGCGGATGACTTGGTGGACGCGGCCCTTGTTGGACTGGGCCAAGGGGCGCGTGACTATTCCGACACGCCAGGACGTCGACGCACAGGGGCGCTGGGAAGCAGATCGCCGTGCGCTGACGCCGCTGTTCGCCAACGGCAAGCCGACGCCGCGCAACGATGGCGACCATCAAGCGCGCCCGGAGAAATCAATCGTTACAAAAACTTCCGACAGATCCTGCGGCACCGCCCGTTTAATTCAGTAAGCAACTCGCTTATGTGTTTTGAGATGGAAGGAGTCATGCAAGGTCTGAACAAATTGTTGGCGGCGGCAGGGGTCGTCGCTGTGGTGGCTGTTTGCGGTAATGTCGCTGCGTTCGCACAGGAAGTGATCGTTGCCCGGCCGGCGCCACCGCCGCTGCGCGTGGAAGTCGTACCACCGCCACGGGTCGGATACGCGTGGGTTCGCGGACATTGGCAGTGGGACGGGCGCGCCTATGCGTGGGTCCCTGGTCACTGGCGCGGCTCCCCAATGTGCCCGCCCGGCACGCATCCGGGACCCCACGGCCACCGTTGCTTCCCCTAAAGGGATGATCATGAAAAAACTTGCGTTCCTTGCGTTCGGCGCTGTTTTTGTTGTCATGATGTCAGGATGCACGGTGTCGCCTCGCACCGGACTTGTCTGCCCACCGGGGACGCATCCTGGTCCCTACGGGCATCGATGCATCGTAGATTAAAGGAAAGGGTGTACGCGATGAGCGACGACATCGGTCTGCGTAAGCGGTAAGGCCGCCTTCGTTGCTTATCGCCCCAGTCACTTTGGTCGCGTTGCACCATTAAGCAGGCAATTTTCTTTGGGTCGATTCTGCTGCTGCAACTTGCTGCCGGCAAATCGGCCTTTTCCATTACGCTCGAAGGCTATTTCGCACTACGTGGCTCTTACACCTGAGGCTAGCGACTGTGGGGGGGTAGTCGATCCCTGCGGAATGCAAAAGTGCGCCATTCCGCCTCTCCATCAAGTCAACGCCGAACAGCATCCGTTTCAGGCTACCGTTCTCCATGGGATACGACTAAACCGATCTCGGTTCGACTCATGAATAGCCACCCACAGTCAACAGTACGAAGGTTTGCACAATGACTTTAAATGCCGGCGAGATGACGATGTGGCAGTTGGTGCAACTTTACACGGGTCGAGTCGGATACCAGCGCGGTGTGAAGTCAGAAGGACTATCTGCAGACCCTCCAGTCATTGACTGCTCGGGGTGGACCAGACTGCTTCTCACGAAAGCGATGCGAGCAGAGAACGAAGCCGCTGGCTGCACAGTATTTGGTTTCGATTATGTAGACGCCCTGCAAGCGTGGTCGGATCGGATCATTCAGGAGATTGAGTCCCGGACAGGCTTCATTCTTGAGGGGCGAGAGATCACAGCCTTCAGTCTTCCGCGTTGCGCCACCATCGGGCTGAAAATGGGAGACCCGGCCTGGGCGAGTAACCATCCCCGTCTACGCGGCATCACTCACATTGTTCAGGTTATTCGTCGCCCGGAAGATGACGCGCCATTTGTCTCCGAGTCCTTCGGCGGTTCGGTTTCATCGGGAATAAGTCTCACGCCGCTCGGAAAGTGGCTGGCCCTCTCACAGCGGCACCTCCGCGCTGGCGAAATGTGGGCCGTCGATCCGTTTCGGTTGACCCAGAGAATTGAACGATCACCATGAAGGTCGCTTCCTAGCCGATTGCCGCCCTCCCCTGCCGGTGAATGCGACCGTCTAGCTTCGCGGCACTTTTTGATCATCGGCCGCAGTGGTGCCTGACACCAGCTTTGGCGATTTCACGCCACTCTCACCTTTGACGACCACGTTAATCGGTTAAGCAACCACGCTCTACAAATTGAGTTGAAATACAGCTAAAAAGTTACTTGCGTAAGCGCTTACGACGCGAAAACACCATCGGATGCGCATCAAAGTGTGCCAGCAAGCGCGACTTCTGCATGTCCGTGAGGTTCGAGTCTGCAATCATTCCCGGCCAGACGTCTACCGCAGCGGCGACCGTGCGCTGGATGACAGCAGCGGCCGGCTTCTCGACCAAACCCAGCAAGTCACAGAAAGACCGCAGCGTTGCAGGAGAGAGCCGCGCCTTGGCTTGCTTCTCATCTCCTGGATTGTGTGCTCGCAACTTCGGCTTCTTCTCGCCCACCGGCGGCAGAATATGCAACGCATGCCCTTCACGGTTGGCGTATGCGCTGTACCCGACAATGTCATATGCTGGCGACAACGCTGGCGTGTGGCCGTCGCGATAAATCACGCCCATGTTCTTGAGATGCATGTCGGGATTGCCGAGCAGCTCATTGACCGTCAGCCGGCGAAGCAACTCATACACGGCATCCTCGCCAAGCGACGGTACCGCAAGCATGACGGCTGCAACCTCTGCATAGCTCTTCGTATATTTGTCCTCGGGCTGCACGTCTAGAATCTGGCCGAAATCCTCGACCTGAATCCGGCTGCCAGGTTGGCGGTCGAATCGCGTGACGGCGAGAAAGGCCGTTTTCTGATCAGCGTCGCCCAAGTCGTAGCCGTGCTCGACCGCGAGCTTTTCCAGCGGCTCAAGCTGCGCGGTACAGGTGCTGACGCCCGCCGCGCGCGCCAGGCGCAGGGACAGCTCTTCAAGCTCGGGTAGGCGAGGGTATCCCACGACCGGCAGCTTGGCGATGATATGGGTGTCCTGCATCTTGGTGCGGCCGACATACCGGTCGCCATCCTTGATGACGGCAAGTTTCGGCTGAACGCCGGATACCGACACTCCGTCATCCATCGGCTCCTCAGTCACCGTCATCTCGAGCGAATCGGCATTCTGGGTGACCAGATGCGTCAACTCCTCGCGCGTAAGATGAGCAGGGCGCGCATAGACGTTACCTGGGAGGTCGCGTCCGGTGGCCGCCAGCATCTCGAAATGGTCCTTAGGATCGCAGCCACGAACGTCCGCAATGTGCGCCCGGAACACCCCTTCCGGTAGCAGCCCCTGAAAGAACGAGGGAAGCAGCCAGCCATTGCGAGGGGAATAGCGACCATTGAACACCTTGGCCGTCACGGTCGCCCACAGTGCGCGCTGCGCGTCGGCGTCGTCGGCAACCATGGAAAGGGACAGGGTCGGGGGGGCGCTCAGGTAGGCAAAAGCATCATCCGCCACAAACCGAATGATGGGATTGTCATCACCATACTTGAACAGAACGCCCACGCGGGTCGTGCCGAGCAGGATTTCGAGCGCTTTGACGTTCATGCGTCACCTACCTTCTTGACGCGCTCAAGCGCAGCCTCGACCCGGGTTTTTACGTGAGGGGCTGCGACCAGCGACTCCGCGACTAACCCCCGCGCAGCTTCTTTTGGCACCAACACTACCTCGAGCCCGAGCTGGTCAGCTATTGCGAAAAGGGTGGAGACCTTGAAGTCTGAACCCGTAAGCGCCCGCCGAAGCGTGACGCGAGTTACGCCAGCCGCTGCGGCAAGGTCGGACTTGTCAGTAGAGCCCGATTGCACGGCGTCGGAGAGCACAGCGCTGAGTTCGCCAAGGGTACGCATTAGAGTAATAAAGTATCCGAATTTCCTATTTGGATACTTTATTATTTTCGCGCAACTCTGTCAACAGATGATTAATAAAGTGTCTATAAAGACACAAAGGATACTTTATTAATCAAATAACTCTAAACTCGAGCAGTCCGTCGAGGTCCAGTGACTGCAATGTAGTTGGGGTAGCCGTTCAAATCATGACCCTTGCGACCGTGCTCAACGGCATCGGTCTGGTCGTCAACGGCGTCGTAATACTTTCCGCAAGTCAACTTAGCCAGAGGTGGGCCACCCGGCAGAAACCGTCACGGGCCCCTCAATACCTGCTCGCATCGATTTTTGCCGGACTGGCCGCTCGGCTCGCTTTCGCCAGCCGGCATTGAACATCGGAAAAGATTATCATCATCAGCGTAGTACCCTATTCCCGCTTTCTCACCACTGCTGATAAGGATTCTTATGATTATCAAATACACCGACAATGATTAATTTGTCATCAGCACAGCGTGCCGACACGACGCGCCAGGGTCCTCTTCCCTTGCCTGTTCCTTCCCAATCCCCGAGGTCTCTACTGTAGAGTCTGTCGAGCGCAACTTTAGGAAATTCCTGTTTTAATTTAGCTAGAACGGACGACGAAAACCGGGTATTCACCATGGGGTGACTACTTTTGTGTTGACGTCCATTCTCAAGTTCAGAAATTGCTTTTTCAGCCAGTTTATGCTGCTGATTTGTGAAATTTACTTTTTGGTTCGTAAAAATTATAGAATTACTAACGATAAATTGCTTCGCCCCCTCTTTTCCTTCAGATATTCCCGTACTACGTGATTCATGTGACGATTGATAGAGCGCATGTCGCAAACTTGAATTACTATTTCTCTGCCGAGAAATATCAGTGCTACGCGTACTAAACGAAGAACCATCTTCAGAATAATGCCGTCGATTTTTCTCAATATGCAACCCAACAACGTCTTGAAGATTGCGCTTTTGGTAAATTTCATTTATTTTTACTATTTGCTCCTTTCGCGAACTTAAAAACATTTCACCTTGAAAATTACTTAATTCTCGAACAAACCCATCAATATGATCCCTTGCCCTTATTCCCGAGGCAGTTACATGATAAACAACATCATTAAAACCATGCTCCTCAATAATACTTCTGTTCTTTTCCATCGAAAACTCATGTGAATCAAACAGCGTAACTTGGTCATTCTTGGCATGCAATAAATCACTCTGCACATCGCTTCTTTTTCGAAGTTGTTGCAAAATATCCTTATTAACGCTATCTGAAAATTGCCTGGTATGTTGGAAAGTTTTTTGTTCTGTCGTTTGAACATTAAGCAACACACCATACATCGCAGCACTACAACCTGACCACGACCATTTATTCCATTCAGGAGTAATATTATATTCATTCTGCAAAATCACTTTGACCTTTGAACTTAAACCAGAACCGGTAAGCCATTGACCGCCCACCATCGTTACCTTCCAGTTATCGGAATTCTTTATATCACCAAATTTTTTTATAAATTTTTTCAAATTCCTATCTAGAAAATTCATATCATCAATATGATAAATGCCAATATTATTTGTTTTGGAACAAACAACGGAAACGATAACTCCATTTTCAGCACCGAAAGAAAGCAGATAACTTAGTGGCTTAGAATTACTCTTGGATATTTTATACTCACCAGCAAGCACTACTTCATCTGGTGTTAATGAAATTTTCAACTCCGCTAAATTATTTATTGCAGAACTTCTTATTTCAGAAATTTTACTTGAAATTGTATAAAAACAGGCATTGGTTACTTTATCTATCTTTTCAGCTAGACTTTCACTTACATTCTCGATGTTTTCGGTTGATATAGCAGGCAATCCACCACTCACATTAACCTTTGTCAGTTTTATCATTCCTTCCCCTGCAATCTCGCGTCTTAAATTTCATGTAAGTAAAATAGCTATGGCAATATTGTCGAACCAGCGCGAGTAAGTCGCTATCAAAAACCGAAGCAACGCGATTACGCGGACGAAACGCATCCTTGTACGCGTTGCCGCATGCGTGATTAACCGCAAAGAAAACGATCATCAGCCGACGCAAAGACATTGCAATATTTGCAACAGCCGTGAAGCCGGATATCAAACACAGAAAACCAGCCATCCCGAAATAACGTTCAGCGTTTTAACACAGCCTCAATACACCCATCCGCCTTGTCGCGGACCGTCTTGTACATATCAGTGCCCTCCACCAGATTCGCAGTGAGCGTGATCGCGATAGAAGGGGCCAACTACCCTTTTTCGATCATTTCACCGCCATCTTCACAAACGGGCCCGCGCCCCATCTGGCAACAATGTCGTCGTGCTATTAGTGGTAAAAGAGATAACCACCCTGGGATGGGTGGGCAATCAACGGATGCGCAAAAGGCAATGTGTCAGACAAGCGACACGCATCGCGCACACTTAATGAAGAAAAAAGAGCAGATTTTTTAAAATAATAAGCAATGCTTGTTAAAATAAAACGTTTATAAAATGCACTTTTATGATGTGTATTCGTATTTTTAAAGGTAACTGATACTCATACGCGCTCCTTCTACGACGTCACGGTGCTTTTATCTTCTGGATCCGCGATTGCTAAAATCACCGTCCAACGCTATCAGCAACCCGTCTACGCTTTCGATGTAGGTGATAGGCCCGTCATAGTCGATGGCATTTTGTTGCATGCCGCGCGGCTTACGTCCTGGATCTAAGACCATCGTTAAACCACCTGCCTGATGGATTGCCGCCAATCCTTTCGATCCGTCTGCAAGCGATCCAGACAATACGATGCCTATGGCCCGTCTTCCCACGCTTGCAGCCAAGGACGCGAACAGAACATCAACGGTACGATTTCGATAGCGATTACTTGAACCGTCCAGACAGGCGATTGCTTCATTCTGGTCTATGTACAATACCTGACTCGATTCAGCTACATAGCAAACTCCAGCCTGAGTTGCCATTCCGTTCGTGGCAACGACAACGGAGAGTCGGCTTCTTCGCCGAAGAACCTTTGCCAAGTAACTGACCTTGTCGCTTGAGCGATGCAGCACAACGAAAACAGAAGCGTCAATGGACTCCGGCCAGCGCTCAAGAAGTCGGCAGATATCATCCAACCCCTCGACTCCCGAGGCACCAATACCTATCGCATACATAGGTCGCTTCATTTTCTAACCTCGGAGGAAACGGGCGAGATTCAGATCGACAGACAGAGCACTTCTAATCCGACGAATTCTCAGAGATCTGGGAAATTCACACAGACCCGGTACTTGCTAACCTCACGCTCCACGTCGTTTAGGGACGCCTGGTATTTTGGCGGGTTAAGGGCACGACATCGCCGCTTCTCATGACGTCAGATGCTTTTTCCAACCGCTGTTTTGGAGACGGAACACGTCAAATTTTACTCTTTGCGGGCATGACGGCATTCTTTACAGGATCGACCAGACCTTTACCATCGCTACCGTCCTCCCACTCCGCCTTCGGTATAGGATTAGGCTGCGCCTGGGCCAATTCCGCATTGTGGGCGGCCAAGGCTTTGGTATCAGTGAGATCGTCTTCCGAAAAATCTGATTTTGCATCAATAGTGTGCATAGGTACGTCCATTTAGCTCGTGGGGCGATGCTACGACGCTTCCGTCGATGGTTTTTTGGGGTCGGACGTCGGGTCATTCGGGCTGCCAATCACATCCCTGTCCTCGGTACCATCGCTTTCGATGTCGCCATTCTCTTTCCGCGCCGGTGGGATCGCGTCAGGCTCGACATTGCTGGGATGGGGCTGATTAGCGGATTGCGTATGCTGTAGCATAAAGTTCCTCCTGGAACGTGGTCCAGCACATTACAGGTACGCAAGGATCGTTCCGCGAGGCCGCGAATCGTCGGTCCGCACTTTGACGCCACAGCGAAGTGAAACGCAATCATGGCGTCAGCGATCCAGCTTTGCACCGTCAGCCCCCCCTGCGCGATCTGGGCCACGGAAGACACCGTAGTGACGCAATACATCGCGACAGGCATCGACCGATCAGGGCTAGCAAATCACCCAGGTTGCAAGAACGATTAGTCCCAGTCTGATTGTCATGATTTCCAGACGCCGATACATTCCGCTGATCTTCATACGGCAACATGGGTCGACGCATTGATAGCGAAATCTGCGCCATTGGATTGCCGCGGATCATCCGTCGCCACAATATTCACGTCTAGATAAGACATGCATCAACGACTTGTTAAATTCATCGATCACGTTGTTGATAGCCGTCGACGCTGGATCGACCTTGAACGTGCCACCGGCATATCTCGCCTGCGGTGGCGAAACGCCTATATTGGCAAGCAGAGAATTAACGGCGACATGCTGGAGGCTATAGCAAAGCGCTGGCCCCAATACCTTTGCTGGCTTATGGCTGGCGACGCAGCAGTCGGCGCGGAACAACGAGACCTAGAGGCCGACGCAATCGGCCCATAGCGCGTCTCTGCGTGCACCTACAGGGATTCCGTGCACCAAATCGTCGACAGGCGCGCCCGGGATACGTATTACTGTGGTTTGTACATGCGTGGTGATGCGCGTTGTACAACGCGCATCACCACGCCTCGCCTTAGAACGACAACCCCATCCCTACTTGCAGCGTTTGATTCGTCGTGGTCGAGCTGGGCTCATAGTAGAAATAGTCTACGGTCCCTGACTGGCCATATTTGAAATGGCTGATCTGATAGGCGGCGTTCACATGCAGATGTTGCGTGACAGCATAATCGAGGCCAAGCGACCCCATCACCGTGAGGTCGGAACCAAGCCTGAATTTACCTTGCGTGATATCGGTCTTCATACTGGCCGCGAACGTCCCGCCTACCGACGCTTCTCCGCTGAATACCAATTTTGGCGTGATCGCATATTGGCCGATCATGCCAAGCCCCGCGCTGTGATGGCTATAATGCTCATCATAGCCATAGTAACTCGTGGAATCACGGAGCCATTGGTGATAACCGTAATACACGTAGTAAATGACCTGCCCCTGATTCGTCACCGTAAACGCTTTACCGACCTTCACTGTGACATCCGTCGAGTTCACCCGAGTGCCCGCTTGATACGGAATGGAAGCGCCGCTGGCGCTGTTCAGATGACCGTCGTAGTCCGTACGCCCCTTTGAATAAGCAAAACTCGCGCTGAGATAGACATCCTTGATGCCAGCCATATCGCGCTGTATCGATAGTTTCCCTTGGTACGCCGATTGAAAGCCCGTTTCCGTATCCAGCGTTTGATTGTTCGAGGACTCACGGTAGTTTGTATATTGCCCGCCCGCCGATGCGGTCAACTGGGTGTTGACACTTTGGAAAATAGTGCCGGCGTGGGCCGTTATGGAAACACCCATGGCCGCGACAAACGCCGTTGCAATTAACCAAAAGAGACGCTGGATACAAACGGTATTTTTCTGCCGATACGCATCTTCAAAAGGTACGAGGGAAGTCGACGAAAGAAAAAAGCGCGCGCGGGAAGGCATGGAATCCTATGAATAACGGGCTGTTGTGGAGATGCAGCCGGCAGCATAAACGAGACAGTAAGAATTTGTAACCAGAAACTTTAAATTTCTCAAACAGTCGCTTTAACACATCACCAAGACAGAGGCGTACATAACATGGCAAGTGTCATATCAGTTATCTAGGCTGCTCAGAAACGGGGGAGGCCGCACGACATATGAATGTCAACATCCCGCGTATCTCAACGGGGTTTACGAGCAAACAATTACTCTTAAAGAAACGACCGTTCGACCCGTTTACCAGACATACCTTGTACCGGAGTCGCGCAGCGATGAAGACCTCTACAAAATTAATGTCCCTTGTCGTCACGGCCCTGGTCGGCGTGGTCGCCATTGCAGGCATCGCGCTCTACTCATTGAATACCTCGTTGCTCGACAGTCGTCGTTCCGAAGTGATCACACTGCTTAAAAAAGCGGAACACATCATCCAGTACTACCGTGACCAACAGGCAAAGGGCAGTATGACCCAGGAAGCGGCGCAAGCGGGAGCCATTCAGGCATTGGTCCAAACCAATCCTGATCGCGTCAGCTATTTCTGGGTTACCGATAGCGGTGGCGTCAACATCGTCCATCCGAACACGGACCTCATTGGCAAGAAGCTGTCCGGCAATCAAACCACCAGCGGCATGAGCGACGACGAAGCCTACCGTCAGGGGTTGGCGAACAATCATTTCGCGATGATCGACCTGCTGGTCAAACGCAGCGCCGATACCCCCGCGGTGCCAAAACTGCAAGGCGTGTTCCAGGTGCCGGATTGGAAGTGGCGCGTAGGCACCGGATTCTTCTATGACGATATCAATGCCGCTTTCTGGCGCGTCGCCCGCGTGCTGATCAGCATCACCGTCGTGCTGATCATCGCCGTCGGCACGATCGCCTGGCTCATCACGCGCAGCGTCCAGAAAACCCTGGGGGGCGAGCCAAACGAAGCCGCGACATTTGCGACCCAGATTGCCGCCGGCAACCTCGCCGCCGATGTGCCGCTCGCCGATGGCGACGAGAGCAGCCTGATGTTCGCGTTGCACGGCATGCGTACACGCCTGCGTGACCTCGTGGAAGAGATCAAGCATGCCACCGATTCCATTGCCACCGGCTCGAACGAAATCGCCCAGGGCAACACGGACTTGTCACAACGCACCGAAGAGCAAGCCGCCTCGCTGCAGGAAACAGCTTCGAGCATGGAGCAACTGACCTCCACCGTTAAAATGAACGCCGACAATGCGCAGCAGGCAAGCCGTCTCGCCGCGGAAGCGTCCGGCGCGACCACGCGCGGTGGCGAAGCGGTAGATGAAGTGATTGGCACCATGCGCAATATCTCGGAACAGTCAGAGCGCATCGGCAACATCATCTCGGTGATCGAGGGCATTGCATTCCAAACCAATATCCTGGCCCTGAACGCCGCCGTGGAAGCGGCGCGGGCAGGCGAGGAAGGACGCGGCTTTGCCGTCGTGGCCGGCGAAGTACGTACGTTGGCACAACGCAGCGCCAGTGCGGCAAAAGACATTAAGGATCTGATCGGGCAATCGATCGCACGCGTTGAACAAGGAACCGGGCAGGTCGCAGTGGCCGGCGAGCGGATGACCGAAATCGTGCAATCGATCCGTCGCGTCAGCGACATCATGAATGAGATTGCCGCGGCGTCGTCGGAACAAAGCAATGGCATTGAGCAAGTGAACCGTGCGGTCTCACAAATGGACGAGGTGACGCAACAGAACGCGGCACTCGTCGAGCAAGCCGCCGCTGCTGCCGCGTCGCTCGATCAACAAGCAGATCGCCTGCGCAACACCGTGGGCGTGTTTCGCTTGGCTTGAGCCCAGCAGGTTCGACCTTGAAAGCGGCGCGGAATAACGCACGTACGAAGCGCCGCTTATGCATTACGATTCCCACACGCAACAAACGAAGCAGCACCCGCGCCCCCCATTATTTCCCGATAGGCTTCCGCCAAGACCACCCTTTCGGTGGCATCCTATCGGAGAAAAGCCAAATGGGACTATTTGATACCCTCACATCGAAGTTGTTCGGCACTGCGCATGCAAAAGGCCCGGATGCATCCCGTAATCCTGCCCCGTCCGGCGAGGCACCGAGCGCCGAGACCGACCCGATGGTGCTTCTGCGTGAGCGCGCAAGCAAACATCCGGAAAAGCTTGACTGGGAACATTCGATTGTCGACTTGATGAAGCTGGTCGGCATGGATAGCAGCTTGGATGCGCGGACAAAGATGGCGGACGAATTGAAGTACTCCGGTGATAAAGCGGACAGCGCCGCAATGAACGTCTGGCTGCATAAACAAGTTCTGGAATCGATCGCAAAGCGCGGCAGCATCTAATTTCTCCTCTCGGCGTGCATCGTCACCGCCTGCTTCGCTGATTCCATCGACGACACTGCCCCACTCGTTCACTGCAGTGTCGCTCTCCTCCTCTTCCGTATATCAGCTGACTGCTTCGGGCAAATATGTCCATTGCTTCGTCATATTGAACGCCTTCTCGGCACAACGATTCAGACCGGGGGCGGTTGACCGCAATATCCAGAATTGATCGGTTTAATAGCGCGGCTTACGGAACGACTTTCCATGAATGTGAATGAGCTCACACAACAATTCCCCGGCATATGGGATGAAAAGCGCTTCTGGGATACCACTCCCGCACACGCTCTCGTACGCCGCGACAACGGCGACTATTCGTACTGGGATAAAGAAAGTCGGGAAATTTATATAAAAAACACCGTATTTCCTGACGCATCCACTTGGGTCGTCATCGCGGTGAAACTCGGACATGTCGACGGCGGCCTTGCGTCATTCGTTGTCCTGTCGCCAAAAATACATGACTTCAAGCTCCATCTGGCGCATTGCACAATGGCGATCGCCGTCCCTCCGCCAGATGCTTGCGTTTTCGGCGACCAGGATAGCGAAGCCAATGGCCATGAAATCGTGGTCTACCAAAGCACCATTCTCAGCGAGATCAAGCCGGAACTAGTTCGCCAACGCATCGCATTATTGAAAGAAAACATCAAGCAAGCGGAAGCGATGCTGCATCAAATTCCGCAGCTGATGGTAAAACAGCAACTCCCGCCCTACAAACTCACGAGGCCTGAACGCACCGCCTTTACCGCTAACTGCGAATCAACCGTTACCGCGTTTGTCGGCAGGCGTCGCGCCTTGGTGAGCGATATGTTTTCCAAGACGGTCCGTCCGCTGTCCGAGGGCGGCTTTCGATCTTTCGTGATTTTCCTGATGAGCGAGTCGCGAGAGCGTGATACGCGCCCCTTTTCGTCCATGCGTCAATCGACGATGGACGTGAAGCGATTCGACCGTGAAGACACTCTCAGCTTTTGGCATGCGGATCATACCGAAGTTGCAGTCACCCGACTGCGTTCCGGCCCGGGAAACGACGAAACCGTTACCGCTTACGCAAAAGCGTGCCGATGCCTGATACACGGAATACAGTCCGCTGATTGGCCATCTTTCCATGACGGACTTGAAAAATTTGCACCACTGGTCGTCGAGCTGACCGAGGGCTCGAACGTCATCGTTCGTCACGACATCTCCATCACTTCACTCTCGGGCCAAGAGATTGCAAGCCAGGTGGCGGCCTTTTGGAAATGCCTCGATAACGCACGCGCGTATTTCCAACTGCTCGAAAAAACCGGTATGAACGGCCATGTTCATTTTGAGGTCGTCAAGGAAAAGCGGCGCGCCATCCCGGAGTCAAGTTTCTGGGAAACGCAGGAACGGAGACTCTACGACGGCGACTACACCCATATGGGCAACGACGGCCATGCGCCGGGTGGCAACACGGTGTCGGCATTGGAAACAACGCCTTCTCTGGAAAACGACGTGGATGCGCCGTTCCCTCACCCGCTGTTCTAGAGTGAACGTTCGGCCAGCACATAGGCGACAATAGGGCTTCTCACTACCGTCATCCGCGCAGCTACCCGGCCGTTTCATCCGGTTAGCCGGCACGCGCGGCGTACGCCAGGAGCGTCCTCCATGAAAGCAGCCATCGGTCAGTACGTCGTCGACAAGGATCCGGCGGTCAATACGGAACGCGCCTCGGCATCGATCGCGCAAGCACATCTCGCCGGTGCGCACTTGCTCGTGTTGCCGGAGATGGCGCTTGCGCTCGATCCCACTGATGCCGATCTGGCCCGCCGAAGTGCCCAGCCATTGGACGGACCGTTCGTTACCGCGCTAAGCCATGCCAGCGCCAACGCCCCCGGCATGACCATCGTGTTCACAATGCCGGAGCCGGTTCTGGGCGACAACACCCAGGACGGCGGCAAGGCTTACAACACACAGGTTGCCTTGCGTGACGGCAAGTTGATCGCCGAATATCGCAAGATCCATTTGTATGACGCATTCAATATGCAGGAATCGAAGCGCATCGCGCCGGGTGATGCGGTGCCGCCCTTGCTCGACGTTCACGGCATGAAAATCGGCATGATGACCTGCTACGATGTGCGCTTTCCTGAACTTGCGCGGCGCCTGGCCATCGATGGCGCCGATGCCCTGGTGTTGCCGTCGGCGTGGATAAAAGGACCGATGAAGGAATGGCACTGGGAAGTGCTATGCACCGCCCGGGCATTGGAAAATACCTGCTATATGGTGGCCTGTGGCGAATGTGGGCCGCGCAATATCGGCGCCAGCATGGTCGTCGATCCGCTCGGCGTCTGCATCGCCCGCGCCGCGGATACGCCAACGCTGCTGTTCGCCGAGTTGCTGCCGGAGCGTATTGCCCAGGCGCGTGCCAGCTTGCCCTCGCTGGCGAATCGGCGGTTTGGAACGCCGGAACTGGCCGTCAATTCACATTCGAGATGAACGCGAGATAGCCGTCTCGCAGATTCGCCGCGGTTTCCATCTTCACGAAGACGTTCTTGCCATAAAAGAACGGCAAGCCGAAGTCCATCTGGTTGGTTTGCTGGACCCCGATGTCGTTGTACGCGTAATAATTGTTGCTGCTAAAAAGCGTCTGGGCGTTCGCGATATTGAACGTTGTACTGTATGTACTGGTCGCCCCCGAGACGTTCGACGAGAACGTCACGCTCCGACTGACGGTGCTGGACGGACAGAAAAATCCGCTATAGCTACCGCTGGTACAGGTGGCGATGGACGAGTCGTCCAAATACAGGAAGTTCGAACCCGTGTCGACAAACGCGCCTGTATTTGTCGTGCCGTTATAGGTCGACTTGAAATTGAAAGCACTGTCGGTCTGAACGACCGTGGCGCTACCCAGCGCATTATTGGTGCGCGTCCCGATACCAAAGACGAGTGCCCCGGTTGCGGTGGCGGCCCCCGTGCTGGCGATGACCGGCAATTCAATAATCACACCATTGTTGTCGGTGGCGAATTTGGATACGGGATTGGTGATCTGCTGCGCGAGCGGTACCGTTGTTTGCGACGGACTGCTGCATGCTGTCGTCGACGAGCATCCCCAATACCATGCCGACGTTGCCGTGCTGACGCACGTTGCGCCGCAATCCTGAATCAGCCCCTCCACACCCAGTATGCCATTGGCTCCGAGCGTGGCTGCCGTCGAATACGACGTGGCGCTGCCGTTCGAACACTGACTGGGGGCGCTCCCCACCGCGGAGTCGGCGATAACCTGGATCGGTACACTCGAGGCCGACTGCCCGCTCATCTTGATGTCCGCGAGCCGGCCGGTGCCCCACGTGTAACCACTGAGAAACTGGCCACAAACGGCAAGATACTGGCTGGATGAACTCAACTGTATCCGCGTAAGCGTGCTCAGCGAGTTGGGAACGGCCGACGCCAAAACCCGCAATCCGACCGACCCGGTGTCCACGATCACATTATTGATGGTGTCGCAGGTACTCGAACCCGGTGCACAGACGGTCACTGTCACAAACGGCGCATTGGCCAGATTAGCGTTCGGCCCCTGTTGAACCGTGATGGTCGAAACATTGGTATCCGCCGCGGCAATCGTGCTGGTTGCAGCAGCGGACGTCGCGCTGTTGCTACTGCTACTCGAACCGCCACCACCACCACACCCGGCTAGCATGCCAACGGCAATTAGTCCGGCAAGCCAGCCGGTTATCACGACAGGGCGCGGGCGAATTACGGTAAGAAAAGACAGAAATCGCATGATTCGATACGGTTGAACAGCGGTACGCCAGGCACGGGAAAACGCGCACACACGCACGCGTATTTATTTGATGTTGGCCGTATCCAAGCCGGACGGCACGAGCGTGGGCACCCAGGCCCGCCCATTGAATGCGCCGGGATGGCCTGTGATCTGAACCACCACATTGCTTGTTTGCACGTTGACGGGCGCGCTTCGCCCACGCCGAATGCCATTTTCGGTATCGGCCGTCTTGGCGGCCTCTCGTGCGTCCGCGTATTGCGTAAACGCGCCGCTGCCAAGAATGGATTGCAAATCAGGTATGAACGGCCCGGAAAACGCAACGCCGAACACCGTTCCATCAACATTCAGGTATTCACGTTCGACCGTACCGTCAGCTTGTGTCGACTCCCTCACCGAGTAAGTGGACGCGGATGCCGCGCCGCTCGTTGTTGCAGCCAGTGCCGTCGTGCCGGTGCGCGCCTGGAACGACTGCACCGCCGCGCTTGACAGCGTCGCCGATGCCGGTAAGCGAGGTGCGCCACCCAGATCGGCATGCGCCGGGAGCCCCGCGCCAAACATAAGCGCGCAGGCCACTGCAAAGCCCGCCATGCCGGGATATGGCGGCGCGGTGATAAGGCGGTGCGTGCGGGAAGACAGCATCAAGAGAAAATTCATCGGTACGACCTGCTAAATAAGAAGCCGTGGCAAATGTCTTTTACATATCTGACGGTTGCGTGACAGCTATCTCGAAATTTTTCCACCGTCCTGAGCGAAATCAAACGCGTGTTCCATATCGCCTTGTCGACGGCTTGCTTATTGTGCCCGATCCGTGCGTCATGGGAGCATCGCGCGGTCAGGATGCAACACTTGTGCGGCAGTGTTCCGCGCGGCCTTGATCGTACCTCCAAAGCCGTGCAGGGGGAATAGTGATATCGTCGCCAATGAACGTTTCCCTCCAATTTTTCTTGCGAGCTCTCGATCATGAAAGTGGCAGTCATGGGCGCCGGCGCGGTCGGCTGCTATTACGGCGGCCTGTTGGCCCGCGCGGGTCACGACGTGGCGCTGATCGGACGGCCGCGGCACGTGAATGCGATCAACGCCCACGGGCTACGTTTTCAAACGGCGACGTCCGACACGCACATTCCCATGCGCGCCAGCACCGAGACATCCGCCGTGGCGGAGGCGGATCTGGTGCTGTTTTGCGTGAAGTCGATGGATACACCGGCCACGGCACGCGACATGAAACCGTTCCTGAAAACCGGCGCGTTGGTGCTGTCGCTGCAGAATGGCGTGGAGAACGTGGATACCCTGCGCGCGGCCCTACTGGACCCGGATCAGTTGGCACGCGATGGCGCGAAAGGTGCGGCCAGCGTTTCGGTAGCCGCCGCGGTCGTGTACGTCGCGTCGGCGATGGGTGGTGATGGCCATGTGATACACCACGGTCGCGGTGAACTCGTCATCGAGCCATCGCCCGCCAGTGACGCCGTGGCCAGCGCATTGGTCGCGGCCGGCGTGCCGACGGAAGTGTCGCCTGATGTGAGAGAGGCCCTCTGGATCAAGCTGATGATCAACTGCGCTTACAACGCGTTGTCGGCCATCACGCAGTTGCCCTATGGCCCCCTGTCCCGTGGAGAGGGCATTCCGGAAACGCTGCGGGCCGTCGTTGGTGAATGCCTGGCCGTCGCCCATGCCGAAGGCATTGCCATCACCCGTGATATCCATGCCGATATCGCGCGGACCGCGGCGACGATGCCCGGTCAACGCTCCTCCACCGCACAGGATCTGACGCGCGGAAAGCTTACCGAGATCGATCATCTGAACGGGCTGATCGTTCGCAAAGGCATGATGCACGGCATCGATACCCCGGTGAATCGCACGCTGCACGCGCTGGTCAAACTCATTGAAGTCAAGCCGGGTGCCGCTGGCTGAGCAGGCCATCGGCACCTGCCCGTGCGTCTTGCCACGCCAAGCTTGCTCGCTGAGCAAGCTTGGCGCGCGCGTCTGGATTCGTCAGTACCCATACGTCAGGTTGATAAATACGCCTTTCGCACGGTCATCGCCAGCGATGCGGAAACGGTACTGGACGCTCGCTTGCCAATACGATCGCGGCGCGTGATACCGATCCTGCCGGAATTGCCACCGCATGGTAAAGCCTGCGCCCACCCCAACGCCGTAGCCGTTATTGGTCAATTGATTGTAATCACCGCCAACCACCGCATACGGGAAGATGGTCGCTTCCGGCTTGATCGCGTCAATGCGATACGTGCGGCCGAGGTCGGCCTCGGTGGTCCAGTAGTTCTTGCCGGCCTGTAAATATCGCCCCACTTCGCCGTAGAAGGTCCCAGTCCACCAGCTTGGCACGTCGTAGCGGATAGCCGTGCCAAAGCCGTTCGAATACGCCGCACGCGCAAGCCAGTCCGACACGGCGTTGCGGCCGAGTGGTATTTCCCGCTCCACAGCCAATACCGCGTTTTGCGTGGCAAACGGGCGCCCGCGCACCCCCACCGCACCGCTCAGGCTTGCAACCCCGGCATCGCGCGCGCCACTGTTCGACGCCGAGGCAAAGCCGGATCGATCGTCCCACCATGTGCCGCTGGCGCGCGCGTAGACTTCGACGGTATGGCCGCTCATATAACCCCAAGGCCGCCAATATCCTTCCACCGAAGTCTGCAGCGATTTGTTCGCGGTGCTGGCGCTCGGATTGTTTTCCAAGCCGGCGGCCACGCCCGGTCGGTAGCTCGTGGACACGGTAAGGCCACCACGGCGATCGATCTCGCTTTCGGTACGCCGCGTGTCGAGCAGCGTCGGTGGGGGAAGGGCAATCGTACCCGCCTGGTCCGCATCGATTGCCCGCTTGAAATAGCTGCTTGCCACCGGTGCGTCTCCGGCCTGAAGCGTCGCATAGCCAGCATCGAGATAACCGGTGGGCGGCAAATCCCCGTTGGCATCGGCGCGCTGGAAGCGTTGTGCCGCCAGCTTGGGGCGGTTGGCGGCGCTAGCCAGGTAGGCGCCTTGCAGATCCGGTACCAGATCGAGGAGGCCCTGGTTCACTGCGTTCGTTGCGACCCGACGCGCTTCCGATTGCCGGCCATCGGCGTTCAAGGCATCGATCAGCAATAACACGTGCGTGGCGTCGTCCGGCGCGATACGAACGGCTTCCCGTGCCGCCAGTACCGCGGCGGTGTTGTCACGTCGATCGAAAGCGCGTGCACCTGCTTGATACGCGGCATAGGCGGGATCGTAGGGATAGGTCATGCAGGCAGGACCGTATGTGCTCAACGTACATTCAAGGATAGGGGGGGCCGGCCGACCGCGGGCCACCGTTTGCGTCGATGCGGCGCCAGTGCCCGACCACGGCTCCGGAATGGTAACGGCACGTAGCGCGGAGGATGAGACAAGAAGGGGTGCGGCGCCGCCAGCGTCGGTGTCTGATGTTGTCGCCGGTATCCGCGGGTACAGTCGTGCGAGCGTCGGCGCTTTGCCAGTTGCCAAAGCCTGCGCTTCGCGCCACCGCTGCGCCACGGCAACCGCGTTGATATCGGTTGGCGCGGGATGCGCCTCGCCATCGGATTGTCCGAGTGCATCGTGCAATGGCTGCAAGGCAACCTCCGCCACCCCGGCATTTCCGAGATATAAGGCGAGATCGGCAATGCTGAGACGTGCATTGATGGCGCGAGTGCGGCGCGCCAATGCCAGATTGTCATCCGAATCAGTCGGGGCGAGCGATGGCGCATCGCGCACGGCCAGTTGCTGCAACGCCGACTGCGCATCGGCAATCGCTTCGCCGGGCTTGTTCTGCTGCGCCCGCGCAAACGCACGCCACACGTAAAATATCGCCCCGGAGGGATCACTGTCGCTCGCACCAGTCGTGCCGTGCAGCGCGATTGCGGCGGTCGCCTCGGTGTCGGCCGCTTGTGGTTGCCGGTCCGCGAACAGCGCCGCGATCAGCAATTCGCGATACGTCGGATCATTCGGCGCGAACAGTGTCGCGGCCTTCGCGTGCTTGACGGCCTGGACGTCATCGCCGTTCTTCAGCGCCAGTGCCGCGGCCGTCGCATCCGGAATGGCCAGCCGGGCACCCACCACCGCGCGTCGGTCGTTGAGGTCGCGCTCCGCATCGGCACGAGAAATAGCGGCAGCGTCCGCACGATCGTGGCCGGCCCGCGCCGCGGCGGTGAAGGGGGCGCTCGATGTATCAGCGATGTCGGACCCACCTGATGCGTCCATTTCGAGCGCGGCCTGGATCGCCGCATAAGCTTCGGCATCCTTGTGTTGCGCGGCCAGCGTATCGACCAGCAACAACCGCACCGCCATTGAACGGGGATCAAGGTCCAATGAACGGCTCGCCGCCGCCTCGGCCGCCGGATAGTCTTGCCGCGCATACGCGCGATACCCTTCCTGCGCGGCAAGAAACGCGGGCGTTGGCGTGTAGGGCCGTCCGGCGATCAGGATTTGCTGACGGCGAGCAAGCAATACCCGTTGGTCGCCGAAGTCCCTGCGTGCGTCGTCGATGACGTGAATTGCCTCGCGTTGATGCCCCCCGGCCGCCAGCGCATTCGCAAGCAGCAGGCGCAGATCGATGACATCCGGACGCTGTCGGATGGCTTCGCGCGCTTGCGTGGCGCTTTCGTCATAGCGGCGGGCGTTGTAGTCGCGCTGCGCCTCCTGCGCCACCGCGTATGCCGGACCGCTGAGCGGTAACGGCAATACCGCGTCAGCGTGCGCGAACGGCATGGCCCCGCCAAGCAAAAGCGGTACGACGCGTGACACCGTCTTCAAGACCGATGTCACCGACATGAGCGACGACATGGCCAACCTGAGCGGCGTGATCCCGTTGCGTCGCGTCGTCGCGCGAGGGACGCACCCGGTAAATTGCGCCGACGTTGGCGCGATCCGATCCGCCGCCCTCTTGGAGAATGTGCGTCGTCGCTCAGTCATTGCAGCAGCCGCTCGACGAGTTGATTGGAAACATAATGAGGTCCGTCGAACAGATAGACGCGATAGCCTTGATAGGCGAGTAATTGCGGCTTCAGTTCCTCGGCCGTCGCCGCACGGAATAGCGGTGCCGGTGGGGCCGAGGGCGACGCCGTGCCAGCCGCCGAGGACGCACCGGCCGCGGTCACGGCCGATGCCGATGCGGCGCCATGCGGGTCTACAGTGGGCGATGCAGGTAAAGGACGGAACGCTTCGGCAATGATCCGTACACGGCTCTCGCCAAAGTGACCGACAAGCGCATCGGCATATCCACGCGCGACGCGCGCCTCGCGAGCATAGACGCCTACCCCGTCCTGAAACAGCACGCCGATATCGTCGGGCAGCCAGGAGGCAAGCCAGCGCGCCAGTGCGGCGCCTCCGATATTCGATTGATCGTAGACGCTGATCCATAGAGGGCGGGGCAGCGACGCCAGCAATCCACGCATCGCCGAAACCTGCTTCCAGGTAGGGTCGACTTCAACCGGGAAATACCACCCGTCGATCGCCAACGGCATGCCGCCGTTACCGCGTTGCTGTTGCTGGATCAGCGCCGCCAGCTGGCGCGACTGCGCCGCCAGTGTCGACACTTCCGCTCGTGCACGCGGCTCGCTCGATAGGCCGGCCAGCCCCATCAACACGCGCCGCGCCCAGGGCATTGTCGCGATCCGTCGCCATTCGGGAAAACGCGGCGCGGCCTGGCATCCCTCGGGCACCGTATGACCTTCCGCGGGCACGAAGCAGACGCCGTCCACCGCGCTCCATTGCACCATCAGATCTGTCACGCCTAATGCATCCCATCGTCCGGCCGGATCGATATGCGCATTGTCGAGCTGCCAGACCACGCCCTGCGCCAAGCCAGGTCCCTGGCAGCCGCTCAGTATCGGTGTCGCGCTGGAGGCCGCGATGGCCGACGCTGCTGAAATCCCGAGAGGTGCGCCCGTGAATATTTTCCCCACCCCGCCGCGAGCCATCAGCCAGGCGAAGGCACCCCGACGGCCCATGGTACGCAATGCCGCACGGCGCGCCGGCTTCACACGGCCCCCGATGACGCGCCGGGAAGCGGCTCGCTCATGTCCGAGGGAGAGTGCGGCACCGCCCAGACTGGCGCCGGCTGCGAGGCGGTGACTTCTCGTGCCCGCGCCTGTGCCGCGATGGCCGCCTGCAACCCCTCCTGCGTGATGACACCCTGCGCCACCATGAAATCACCGATGCGCCCATGACGCTCCGGCTGATAGCGCGAGAGCACTTCGAAAAAGCGCTCGCGTGTCACGTAGCCGAACTCGATCATCAGATCGCCCAGCAGCGGCACGCGCGTCTGCTTGACGACTTCGTCCCGGTCAGCACCACGCAACATTCGTACACCGGTATTGATCTCGCTTTCGCTTGCCACGTGCTGCACCACGTGACGTGTATCCTCATAGCCCATCGCCGTCGCGAGTTCCAGCATGACGTCATCCGGCAGCACGCTCGCGCTCAGGATGATCGTATGTCCCAAGGCATCCTCGCCATGAATCAGCACGCTGTGCAGCGTCGCCACGTCCAACGGCAGTCGGTCCTTGCTGGCCTCGACCTTGGCAAGATCGAAGTGGACGCGTTCGAGGTCACCCTGGAACGCAATGGCCTCGGCAAGCGTTTCCTCGTCGAGCCATCCGCGCGTCATCAAGACGCGGCCCAACGGTACCTGCCGCGCAAAGTCGTCTTTCAAGGCTTCTTCCAATTGCGCCGGCGCAATGGCCTGCCACGACACCAGCAATTCCCCCAGCCGCAGATGCCGGCCGGCGGCAAGCCCATCGGTTGAAGGGAAGTCGTGCATCGTCTTGTCCCAGACAAGGCGCTTACCGGTGAGCAAGTGATAGCCGAACAACCGCCACGCGCGTGTGACGGCGAGGAAGTTGACGAAGTTGCTGACCACGCTTCGCGGTATGGCGATCAGCGCCTGCTCCCACCCATAGAGGCGCGATACGAAATACGCGCGCTGCGTGACCCGCAGGATCACCATCACGGCATTGATGACAAGCACGACGCGCAACCACGCCGCCTCGATGACCGGCGACGGAATCGGCAGCCAGTCAAAGCCGATGCCGGCGAGAATGATCAACACCAGGTATTGCAAGGCGACCACATAGGCAAGGATGCCGATGAACGCCGTGACGATGCTCTTGCGGTCGCGAAACAGCAAATAGCGCTGCGTGAACGAGCCGGTCCAGCCGGTCTGCTGCCAGTTCTGCAGTCCGATCCCCATTACCCAACGCGCCTTTTGCCGATACGCGGCGCGCAGGTTGTCGGGGAAAAACTCGCGCACGCACAGCGGCATCGTCAGCGTGATCTCCTTTGACGGCAACAGCCCGAACAGGCGGGTGCGCATCGTGCGGAACTGCACCGGGAAACGCACAAAAATCGCGCTCATGCCCATGCGCCCCAGACGCGTGCCGACATCGTAATCTTCAGTGAGGCTGTCCGGATTGAAGGGCTGGCGATCCGTTGCATCAATCAAGGCCTGCATCGCGCGCCGCGAAAAACACGTGCCGGTGCCGGCAGACGGCACCGTGCCGGTGATGCTCTCCCGAACGACCAGATCCTTGCCGTGCCATTCGGCGAACTCGTCCATATACGTACCGGCAACCAGTTCGTACCAATTCCGCTCCAGTGACACGACCGGCAACTGGATCATGTCCTTGCGCGGCAGCAGGTAATTGAAAAACTTCAGTTCCAGCGGGTGCAAGACGTCTTCACTGTCATGCATGACCATGCCGGCGAACTGCGTTCCATGATGCTGCTCGTACCGCACCACCGCCTGCACCACCCAGTTCAGGCAATCGGCCTTGCAGGTCGGCCCGTCGTGCGGCACTTCCACATGCCGCAATTGCTTGTAGCGGCGGCGCATCCGCTCGACCTCGGCAATCGTCCTGGGATCGTTTCGATAGGTACCGACAAAAATCACGTAGTTGCGATATTCGAGCACGCGCACCGCATCCTCGATCATCGCACCGATCACATCGTGTTCGTGCCACGCGGGCACCATGATCGCGATCAGTTGCTCATCGCGCCCTCGCAGTTGGGCGACCGTCAGCGGACGATAGGTCCGCTTGATCGTCAGCGAACGATACAGCTCCCTGATCCAGAACCAGGCATCGATGAACGCATCGTCGATGCTGGAAAACAGAATCAGGGTGGCGAGAACGGAAGCGCAGTACTCAAGGACCTTGTAGTACTCCGCGACGTAATAGGCGCTATAGAGGGACATACGCGGGTCCGTCCAGTACGCGGCCCACCCGGCCGCTATCGAGACCTGTCATCGCTGCCCCCGCTTACGGCTTGCGGTCCGTGGGACGGGCCGACGCATTGCCAGCGCTTCCCGACGCGGCATGCTTGTCCCGCGCGCCGTTGCCGTTGCCATTTCCATTGCCGTTGCGCGGCTCGGCAACATCGTCGAACGCCAAGCCTCGATTGTGTGCCGCCAGCTCACGGCGCCGGCTGGCCCGACCACGTGCCACCGCCGCCACGAGCAGGACGATCAGGAACGCGACGAGCAAGGCCAGCGGGATAACCCAGCTCAAGCGCAGACGGGCCCATGCGGCGGCCTTGGCCAGCCCGCTGGCATTGATGCCATCCAGGTTATTCGTGTCCAGCCCCTTCAGCAGGCCGGTATGATCAAAGATCGCGACATTGCCAGGACCGATATCTAGGTTATTGGCGATACGCACGTCTCCCGGACCGGCGTGACGATAAACAATCCCGTAGTAATCCCCAGCATGTTCAACATCGACCATCCCGACACCGGCATCCGCACCATCACGTCGACCCATCCCATTCGCGTCCCATATGACGCGGTTGTCCGGTGCGGTGATCTTCATCCGGTCGTTCGACAGCGCCAGCGGCGAGTCGGTCAGATCATCCATCGGCGCATCCACTGCCAGGAAGGTGCCGGAGAGGCGCGCCTTTTGACCCGCGGGTACGACGGTCAACGTGGCGTGGTGTGGCGAGACCATGGATACCGTTGCCAAGCGGCTCACGCGCGCGAGGCTGTCCGGTGCGCTATCGAGATAGGCCTGCGGGACGATCACGTCGACCCCATCGGCAAAGCGCGCTGCCATGCCGGTGAAGTCCGCGGTTGGCGTGGCGGTACCCAGTTGCAGGTGGCTCGTCGGCAGGATGGCAACCGGCCCGCCCTCTGAGTTACGGCAGCCTGTGTTCGATTCGCGCTCGAAGTGAATGCGCAGTTGGCTACGCGCCCGCAAGGTGTATTGCGGGATGTCCACGCTCAGGCGTTGCTCGCGACCATCCATCGTCAACAGCTTCGCGCCAATCAGCGTGTCGTTCATGAAGACCGATGCGACCACCGGGGTGTTTTCACTATCCGGCGTGCCGGCAAGGTCGAGGACGACTTGCTTTGGCGCTCGCCCCTTCGAACTGACGGCCCCGAGATCGAACAACGCCGACCAATCGGTCACGCGTTGAACGCTTACCGCTTGAGGTTGCGCGCCGAGCGCCGCCAGTGAGATACGGTCGCTCCGACCGACGATGGGATTCACCGCGTCGTGCACGATCAGATTGTTCGATACATTGATCGGACGCCAGATCGATGAGAACGTATCCACCGCCTTACGGTCCGCCAGCACGATGATCGCCTGGCCCGCCACATGCGCGACCCGCGCCTGCCCCGGATCCAGCGGCGCCGTCAAACCGCCCAACGCCCGGCTACGCCACGCGTCATAAGCGGCCGTCGCCTGCGGACCGGCCACGCCAACCTGCAAGCGCAGTGCATCGGATTCACGGTTGATCTGCGTACGCAACGCGTCGTCCATGACGACGAAGTCCGCGGGAAACGCCCGAGCAGAACCGACGACCAGCAACGCCGCGGCTTCGGCGTCGTTTGCCAGCGTATGGTTGCCGCTTCCGTTCAAGGCCGCAAACGCCGGGATCGCACGCAACGCGGCCGGAACCGTCACGTTTGACAGATTAATGGTGTCCCCGGTCTTGGGAAACGCGTGGAACCGTGGTGCGTTGCCGTCCTGCTCCAGCAATGTGCCGATACGCCAGGCAGCGTCAAACGCACCCGACGATACGTGGCTCGCTCCCACGACAACCGACGGCTCACGCGGCAGCGCGCTCCATGCGCCACGGAGGTCGCGGATCGCGTTGGTGTCGTAGGTGTAGTTCAGGCGCGTGTTCGTATCCACGCGTAGGATGTTGCCGCGGAACGGCTGGTTCACGCAGCGGTCGACATCTAGGATCGTCCACCAGCGCACCCCTAAACGCAAAAAGCCACGAACACGCGCGGCACCGCTGACACCCAATAGCTGCCCGGCATCGCCATCCGACGCGGTGATCCCGCGGGACGATACCGGGGAACCATCCAACGACAGCACCAACGTGGTCCGGCCACCGTCGCCACGCAGATAGCTGCCGTCGAACTGCAACGTCGGCTTGCCCAATGGCACGCCTTCCGGTACGGGGAAATAGTATTCGCGCACGCTGCTAGTGGTGTCCAGCGGGTCCGTGTCCGGCACGCCGAGTTGCCGCAGTGCGATGGAGCGACTGACGAGGGATTGACCGACCCCGGCGAAGGCATCGGCCACACTGCCATTGCCACCGACCGGCGGGCTTGGCCGCATGTCGGCCGCCGCTATCGCCGACAACGGCGATGGCGCCCCTGATGGATTGCTCGCCGAACCGATCGTCGACGCCGGGAGCGCGGTCGGTGCCGATGCACTTCGTGCCTGTACCGACTTCCTGTTCCCTTCATGTGCATGGCTTGGCGCGGCCATGACCACACCCTCCGCGCACAGCGCCGATACCAATGTCACGCCAATCGCGTTTCTGAAGACCGAACGTGCTTGCGAAGACAGGAAAACGGCTTTCAAGGAGACTCCTTCATTGGCAAAAGGTTAGGCAACGAGGCTAACGCCCACTATCAGCGTGGCTCTGGATCATGCCGACACTTGCCTCATCTCAAAAACGCAAGGGCGGCACGGGCGATTTGATCCGGCACGACGCAACGGACGTTGCCATACGACGAAAGGCAAACCGCTCTTCGTGACCGGCATGCAATTCTTGAGGACCATGCTTACGCGATAGCGCGAAACAGCGGCGCGACGTTGCTCTGCGCCGTCATTGGCACCGGGACGAACTCCCGCACATCACGTCCGGCCAGCACCGCGGCGATCCGTTCACAGGCGTGACCATCCCCGTACGGGTTGATGTCGAATGATGCGCTCGTCGCATCAGGGTCCGCCATCGCCATGCGTTCCAGGCAGGACAACACACCGTTGCGAATGGCCTTGCGGTTCGTGCCTACTAGCCGCACGATGCCGGCATCAACGGCCTCCGGACGTTCGGTCACGTCGCGCATCACCAGTACCGGCTTGCCCAACGACGGCGCCTCTTCCTGGATGCCGCCGGAATCCGTCAGGATCAGCGCGGCGCGCTGCATCAATCGTACGAAGGCCAGATAGTCGAGCGGTGCGATCAGATGCACATTCGGTGCATCCGAAAGCATGGCCCGCACAGGCTCCTGCACATTCGGATTCAGATGCACCGGGTAGACGATTTGAATACGCCGGGTCTGCGCAAGATCATGCAGCGCACCGCAAATCTGGTCGAACCCGTCGCCGAAGTTTTCACGGCGATGGCCGGTGACCAATACAACCGGCAGTGACGGATCAAGCGCCGGGAGCGCGGCGTCGAGACGCGCGCGCAGTGCGGTATCGGATCCCAACTTTTTTCCGATCATCCGCAATGCGTCGATTACCGTATTGCCTGTCACGACGATCCGGCCATTCAGGGACTCCGCCTCCAACTTGTCCCGAGCAGATGGCGTAGGTGCGAACATTAGGTCGCTGATCACATCCACGACGCGCCGATTCATCTCCTCCGGCCACGGCGAGGCGAGATTACCGGTACGTAGTCCAGCTTCCACGTGCGCCACGGGAATCTGTCTGTGAAAAGCCGCCATTGCGGCTGTCGTGGCGGTGGTGGTATCCCCATGCACCAATACACGATCAGGACGGTATCGGACCAGTACATCGTCCAATGCCGCTAACATCCTGCCTGCCAGTGCGTTCAAGGACTGATCCGTCGTCATGACGGAGAGGTCGATGGTCGGCGTTATCTCAAAAATAGACAGCACTTGGTCCAGCATCGCGCGATGCTGGCCGGTGACACACACGATGGACTCGATGTCCGGCTCTTGCCTGAGGCGATGGACGAGCGGCGCCATTTTGATGGCCTCCGGTCGCGTCCCGAAGATCGACAGGATACGGGTAGTCATGCGGGCTTCCCTGATTCTTGGAATCTTTGGAGGATGCGGATCGCGCGTTGAAAACGTCCTTTGGCCAATCCACTCCGAACGTCTGTGTACATCATAGGCACGGCACCCGAAAAACATCCCGCCCCTACTTACGGCGTTGCCATCGATAAATGCAATAGGAATTTGATTTGAAAGACAAATGCGGCGGAGCAACCGATTTGTTATGAAATGTATCCGACGCACACACGACACGTAGCGTCATTTGCTTTGCCTGATCTTTCGGCACATTCCCTTATTTCATGTGCCATGGCAAATCAACACGATTGCCTCAGCAGCCGTGTTCCCCGGACAAAAGGCGGTGGCTGTCGAAGGAGAAGATATTTTCCGCATCACGCATTGCGCGCCGATCCGGTGCCAGGACCGCGCAATGGATACTGTCGGGCCCTTTTGCCAGGTCTGTCAAAAAGCCCCGACGTCGATCCGGGATCACGAAACGGCGCCTGCCTCCGTATCCGCGGTTTCCGCAGAACCCGCGCTGAGCAACCCGAAGTGCGATTCAAGATCCAGCTCGGCTTGACGCAAGACAGTCAAGGCTGCCTTGGCCGCCGCATCGGGGTCCTTCGCCTCGATGGCGATGCAGAGGTCCTGATGCATGGGCAGTGAGCGGGCAGCCGCACCAGGTACCTTCATGCCGATATCGAAACTCGCCTGGAGAATGGCCGACATGGCGTTCTGCATCTGCTGGACAAACTGATTGCCGCACGCTTTCAGCACGACCCCATGGAAGGCGACATCAGCAGGCACATAGTTGTCGACATCGCTTTCCACCGCGCGCGCCATCGCGTCGTAGGCAACACGCAAGGCGATACGATCCGCGTCCGTTGCACGGATGGCGGCCATTCGGGCGGCGGCCGGCTCGATCAGACGACGCAGTTCGAGCAGGTCCGCAACCAACGCGGCATCGATCGCGCCGGTTGCCGCACGCCAGCGCATGACGTCCGGATCGAACAATTGCCACTCGGAACGAGGCAGCACCAGGGTGCCCGACTTGCGGCGCACCACCAGCATGCCTTTCGCTGTCAGGGCCTTGACAGCCTCGCGGATGGTGATGCGGCTGACGTCGTATTGCTGCGCCAAAAGCGGTTCCGGCGGCAACAAGCTCCCGGGGGGCATATCCCCGGAACAAATGCGTTCACCAAGACGCCTGATTACCTGACGATGTAAGGTCTCCATCCTGCCCCCGCTTCTCATTTCACGGAAGCGGATATGTCCGCTTCTGCCAATACAGCCGGGCTTATCCGCTCCTCGACCAATGACACGAGTGTACCCGAAGGCTTTCGTTTAAAAGGCGTCGCTACGTATTGGCCAGTTGTTTAAAACGCGAATAAGCAACACCCTCGGTTGCGAGCCACCGCGCGTTTGCCCCGCCTATTTGGCATTTGAGAAAGCACCTAAAAAACCCAGCGTAGAATCTCCTTTTTTACCTGCTCATATCGTGGCAGCGCGATCACGCCAAGCAACGGCGCCACGCGCCTACCTCCAGGAGTATTCTCATTGACCGGCCTAGCCGCCCCCTCCGCCGTACTACTCTCGTTGTCCCTCTGTTTATCGATCGCCGCAATGGTCTGGCCGCATATGACGTTTGCGCAGGACCACCGCACCGCATCGCGCGCGCATCCTCGCCCGGCAAAGCCGCGCGTGGTCGCGCCTGAAAACGCGCGTCGGTCGACGCGCGAAACCCATTCGGGCAGCGCACGGCACGGCGTCAAACGATCGATCTCGAGGCCAACGACGAAAGTCAAGCGTCCGCCGCGACCGCATCACCATCAGTCTCCCAAAGCACGCCCTTCCCGCGCCGCACGCGCAACGTCTCCACAATCGCGTGCGGCAACGGCACGATCGGCTCGTACGCGCGCATCCACGAAACATAAAACGGCGCAGCACGGCCGCGCGCGCCAGCATGCGGCGCATCGCCGGCATTCGCCCGACACCGCGGCGCCGCAGGTCTCGAAATCCGCGGCGGCCGCCGCGGCCCTGCTCGGCGCGACCGCGGAAGCACGCGGCCGGGTTCAAATGACCGCGGCCGATAACCGCTCCGGCGCCGGTCCGGCGCTTCTGTCACGTTGCGGCTATACCCCACACGCACGCCATCGGCTGCAAACTGCATCCATCTATGTGCGTGACGTGCGGTCCGGGAAGGTGCTGCTGGAGAAGAACGCGACGCGCGTGCGGCCCATCGCGTCGCTATCAAAGATGATGACGGCGGTGGTGGCGCGTGATGCGCAACGGCCGCTGTCGAGCAAACTGACCGTGACCAATGCCGACCTGGACGACATCAAGCACACGCATTCGCGCCTAAAAGTGGGATCGACTTTGTCACGCAACGATATGTTCCATATTGCGTTGATGTCCTCGGAGAACCGGGCGGCCGCCGCGTTGAGCCGCGACTATCCGGGTGGACGCCCCGCCTTCATGCAGGCAATGAATGCGAAGGCCCGCGCACTCGGCATGCGCCATACGCATTTCGACAATCCCACCGGCCTGTCGCCGCGTAATATCTCTACCGCGGTCGATCTCGCCAAGCTGGTCGACCATGCCATGGAGGATCCGTTGCTGCGGCGCTTCAGCACCGACAAGTGGAGCATCGTTCATCCAGGACACGGCGAGCTTGTGTATGTGAACTCCAATCGACTGGTTCGTTTGAATCATTGGCCCGTGGCGTTGCAAAAGACCGGCTTCATCAACGAAGCGGGCCATTCGATGATGATGCGACTGGACGTGGACGGCCGACCGATCACAATGGTGCTGCTCGGCGCACCAACGCCGCAAGGCGATGTGAACGACGCCATCATGATCCGCCGCTGGCTGACCTGTTCACTGAAATGACGCGCGACACGCTCCCGTACGTGGCGGGCACAATGACAAGATCGATGAATGAAAGGATTCCATGCGCTATCTGACGACCACCGGAACTGCGACACATCGGCGTACAAGACCGGCGAGGCGCCATGCCGCCTTCAGGACGTATGCAGCGGCCGTGACTGCGGCGGCCGCGATATTGACGTCGTCCGCGCACGCCGACGAGGCCGCGCCACGGCTACGCGTTATCGTGCCGACTGCTTTCGCCTACTCGGTGCACGATATCGTCCGCTCATTCACTGCGCGTACCGGCATACCGGTTGCCGTACACGTCGCCACTGCCGGGAATATCCCCGCCAATGTGCGCGACAATGCGCATGACGCTCCGAAAAGCGACGGCGTGAAACAGATGGTTGCCAATACGGGCGCTGCCGCGAGTAGCGCTGAGGTTACCGCGCAGGCAGCAAGCGCGGGCAAGGCGCGGCACAATGGGAGCTTACGCAAAGGCTCGCCCACGCCCTATGACGTTGTCATTGCCTCCGCTGCCGACACGACACAGATGACAGGGCAAGGCTTGCTCGCGGCGGACAGTCGCACGATGCTACCCAAGATCGGCATCGGCATGGCCGTGCCAAAAGGACATGCCATTCCCGACATCCACGACGTCAATGCACTGCGCGACGCACTGCTGTCTGCCCATACGGTTGTTTTCGAAGATCCGGCGATGGGCGGTCCCAGCGGCGCGAATGTGGTCAAGTTGTTCGACCGGCTCGGCATTGCGGACCAGATGAAATCGCGATCAAGGATGATTCCGCCTGACGATATCAGACATGCTTTAACCCATTCCGGCGCGGACCTGGCAATAGAAGAAGCACGCTTGCTGCGTGACGCGCCCGATATGCAATATGTCGGTGATCTGCCCGGAACCGTGCAATATTTCACTCGGTACGCGGCGGCGGTCACCACCCGATCGCCCCACAAGACGGAAGCACGCGCGCTGTTGTCGTTCATTGCCTCCGGGTTGTCGCCACACGTTCAAGTCGATCCTTGACTGACGGGCGGCGTCGAACAAGCGCACATCACGGTGCCAGGCCACGGCGCCACGGTCCTTACCGCCAATATTTCTCCGCCGGTCATCGCACAAATCGCTATTCTTTTTAAGATACAACGGTTTGACGCGCCCGCGTCCCGCCTCTCAGGCATCGAACTTGCTCCCTGTCATCCTTGAAAGCCGTCAGCGAACGGCGACACGGCCCGATGTTGTCTTCGGGCCTGATATGAGGGCTCCCACGAGGTACCCCTCTCTCCGCTCTACTTCATTCCAGGACGACTATGTCGAACGACATCACTCGCCGACACCACGCCGGCACCGCTGTCTCTCGCACCCCGCTCGGACCGCATGCGGAATCACGACAAGGTGGTGCCGACACGCACAGGCACGCGCCATTGTCGGACGCGCCTCCTGAGGCGAGCGGCGACGACCATCAACCTACATTGACGCGTCGCTCGTTCATGACATGGGTCAGCGTCAGCGGCGTGGCCGTCTCTCATCTGGCGCACGCCGATACCATGCACGCCGATGCACCGCTGCCATCCGAACCCGACATCGCCACGCACACGCAAGCCGAGGCCCCGGTAGGCGACAATGCCGTTCCCGTGCGCTTCACGCTGAACGGCAAGGACACGGCGCTCAAGCTGGACCCGCGCACGACGCTGCTCGATTGCGTGCGCGAATCGCTATCGCTGACCGGCACCAAGAAAGGCTGCGACCACGGCCAATGCGGCGCATGCACGATCCATGTCAATGGTCGACGCGTTAACGCCTGCCTCAGTCTTGCCGTCGCGCATGACGGCGACACGATTACGACAATCGAAGGCCTTGGCGAGCCGGGGCGCCTGCATCCGATGCAGCAGGCGTTCCTGGATCACGATGGTTACCAGTGCGGCTATTGCACCTCCGGACAGATCATGTCCGGCGCGGCCCTGCTAAACGAGCCATGCGGTGCCAGTGACGGTGCGGTGCGCGAAGCGATGAGCGGCAATCTGTGCCGCTGCGGGGCCTACAAGAACATCGTATCGGCCGTGCAATCCGTACGCATCATGCGCAAGGCCTGAACGGCAGACGGCCTCACCAGCTGCGCGTCCCGTCGTCACGCAACGCCGCGCCGCCAGGAAGGCGGGGCTCCGCTCCGCACCATGTCATCTATCCAGGAGTGCCAGAATGCGCACCTTTTCCTTCAACCGCCCCGCGGACGCCACGGCCGCCATCCATGCAGCCGCCCGGTCCGCCACCGCGCAGCAAGGCGCAACCGTCCGTTTTCTTGCAGGCGGAACCACGCTGATCGACCTGATGAAGCTCGACGTCGAGCAACCGCATGAACTGGTCGACCTGAATCGCCTGGGCAGCTCCGACCCGCGCTTCAACCAAGTGACGCAGCGCACCGACGGCGCCTTGGTCATCGGCGCAATGGTTCGCAATGCGGAGCTCGCCCATCATCCGATCGTTCAGCGCAGCTATCCGGTGTTGTCACAGGCGCTGCTGTCCGGCGCGTCGGCGCAATTACGCAATATGGCCAGCACCGGCGGCAATCTGCTGCAACGCACCCGATGCATGTATTTTCGAGATACGACAATGCCGTGCAATAAGCGGGTACCCGGCAGCGGCTGTGCCGCGCGCAACGGCGCAAATCGGATGATGGCAATCCTTGGCACCAGTGCGCAATGCATCGCGAGTAACCCCTCGGACATGAACGTCGCGTTGGTGGCGTTGGGTGCGACGGTCGTGATCCGGGGGCCGCAACGTGAACGCGAGGTGCCGATGGATCAATTCCATCTTCTGCCTGGGGATACACCGTCGCAGGAGACGGTGCTGCAACCCGGGGAGTTGGTGACGGCGGTGGTACTGCCGCCGCCGTTGACAGGTACGAAATCGATTTACCTGAAGCTGCGTGATCGCGCGTCCTATGAGTTCGCCTTGGCGTCCACTGCCGCGATCGTGGCATTGGATGGGGATCGGATCCGCTTCGCCCGCGTGGCAATGGGCGGTGTGGGCACAAAACCCTGGCATGCGGTGGAAGCGGAGCGGGTGCTGAACAATGCGCCGGTAAGCGACGCAACATTCGCCGCGGCCGCCGATGCCGTACTGGTGCATGCACAGCCGCAATCGCAGAACGGTTTCAAAGTCGAGATGGCGCGTCGCTGCTTGATACACGCGCTGAACATCGCCAGCGGCCGCGTTGCCGGCGCAGCCAGCGTATGAACCGAGAAAGGAGCGACACAGTGAGAGATTCCTATCGCGACATGACAATGGCCGTGGGCAGCGCGATCACGCGCGTGGACGGCCCCTTGAAGTGTACAGGCCGTGCGCACTACACATCCGACCGCCGCCTTGAAGGCATGTTGATTGCCGTGCCGGTGAGCGCCACGATTGCCAGGGGCGAATTGACCGGGCTGGATACGCGCGCGGCAGCGGCCATGCCCGGCGTGCGCGCGATCCTGACGCACGAGAACATCGGGGGCTTTCATCGCGTCGACAAGAAGACCGGTGTCAAGATCGATGAAACGCGACCGCCGCTCGATGACACAACCATCCGCTACTACGGTCAATACATCGCGTTGGTGGTGGCCGATACATTCGAAGAAGCCAGCGCCGCCGCGTCGGCCGTGCATGCCACGTACCAAACGGCAGGCCAGCCGAACGTCGCCATGCGGATGACTCCCGACGAGCAGCCGAAGGTCGGTAGCGAACGCGGCGATGTAGACGGCGCATTCGACCGCGCCGACGTGAAGATCGACTCCACCTATACCACGCCGATCGAAACGCATAACCCGATCGAACTGCATGCCAGCGTGGCGGTCTTCGATGGCAGCCATTACACGCTGTATGAGTCGACGCAGGCGATTGTCAATCATCAGGGCGTGATGGCGCAGATTCTTGGCGTGCCGAAAGATCATATCCGCATCATCACCGAGTACCTGGGCGGTGGTTTCGGCGGCAAGCTATGGCCATGGACGCATACGATCCTTGCCGCTGGTGCCGCACGCCAGTTGCGCCGCCCGATCAAGCTCGTTGTCAGTCGCAAGATGATGTTCGAAACGGTCGGGCATCGGCCGAACACCCAGCAGCGGATGCGGCTTAGCGCAACGCAGGATGGGCGTTTGACATCATTGCAGCAGGACTATATCTGCCATGCTCCGGCGCTCGACAAGCGTACCGAGAACTGCGGTGAAGCCACGCCGTATCTCTATTCCACGCCGAACCTGCGCGTGACCGGTGCCACCGCCCGGCGCGATATCGCGCCCGATACGTCGATGCGGGGGCCGGGTGCGGTGCCCGGCCTGTTCGCCGTCGAGTCGGCAATGGATGAACTCGCGCTGGCGCTGAACATGGACCCGGTTGCGTTGCGGCTCAAGAATGAGCCCACCCACGATGAAAGTCTCGGCGTGCCATTCTCGTCGCGACATCTGGTGGAATGCCTGCAACGCGGCGCGGATAAGTTTGGCTGGGAGAAGCGCGATCCGGCCATCGGATCGATGCGCGGGTCAGCCGCACCCAACCCGATCACGGGCGTGGCAGGTGACGAGATCCTAGGCTGGGGTGTGGCGTCGTGCTCATGGATGGCGATGCGCGTGCCGGCGCAGGCGGCAGTCGCCTTCCGTGCCGACGGCACATTGCGCGTGTCCAGCAGTACGCAGGACATCGGCACCGGTACCTACACGGTACTCGCACAGATGGCCGCGCAGCAGGCGGGGGTTCCGCTATCCCAAGTAGTGGTGGCCATCGGTGATACGCAGTTGCCATCAGGTCCGTTATCGGGTGGATCGATGGCAACCGCATCGCTGGTGCCAGCGGTCTCGCTCGCGGCACGCGACGCGGTGCGACAGTTGCTGCAGGTAGCGGGCAAGGCCGCCGGGACACCGTTTGCCGGCAAGACGCCCGCCGATCTGGGCTTCGGCGAGGGGCGCGTGCATCTGCGCGGGCAACCGGCTGCGGCGGGCATGCCCTTCGCGCAGGTGCTGCGCGCGGCACAATTGGATGGCGTGCGAGGCGAAGGCAAATCGGGCGCCAGTGCCAGCGACCCCGGCGCGAAACAGGTATCCATCCGTTCTTACGGGGCGCACTTCGTGGAAGTGGGCTGGCAACCGGAAATCGCGCGACTCCGCGTGCGGCGCGTGGTCACCGTGATCGATGGTGGCAAGGTCATCAATCCCAAGACGGGTGCGAACCAGATCGAAGGCGCGATCATGATGGGCGTGGGCATGGCGATGTTCGAGCGTACCGAATACGACGAACGCAGTGGCGCGCCGATCAACAGCAATCTTGCCGACTACATCGTCGCCAGTAATGCCGATACGCCAGATATCGATGTGACCTTTCTCGATTATCCGGATACCGCGCTGAACGAACTCGGCGCGCGCGGTATCGGGGAGATCGGTCTTGCCGGCTTTGCCGCGGCGGTGACCGCAGCCGTGCATCACGCCACCGGCGTACGCGTGCGGGATTTGCCCGTGCATGTTGAAACACTGCTGGGGTCGACCGTGACCGCTTAGCATGGCGGCAAGGCAAGCGTATGAACAGCGGCTTGTGCAGCGGCGCAGGCCGTGGTGCTTTTGGGGATGGCATTCTGGCTCTGGCGGTAGGCGGGAATGTTGTTGGCCCATGCGGAGGCATGCGGTTCCAGGGCGATGGTAGGCTCGCTGGAGCCGAGCCACCCTTTTTGCCGTTACGTGTTACCTTGCGGCTATCGTCGGCACCTGCCGGGCGCCGCCCTCTTCCGCATCGATATCATCCGTGTCCTCCTCCCCAACGCACGCCGCTTCTTCCGATTTCGCAGCCACGGGCGACGATACGCCGCCGATGCACGTCAGCACGTCGTCTATCGCAAAAGCGATTACAGACGCGCAAGCGCACGCACAGGCAGGTCGCCTCGACGAAGCGCGGCGTCTATTGCGCGATGTCATTATGCAATCGCCGGAACACGTCGACGCGTTATCCGGCCTGGCGTATCTCACAATGCGTCGCGGGCACGACATCGACGCCTTCACCGAAGCGGCACGATGGTTCGACCGGGCGCTTGCGGCGCAATCAGCGCGGCCAGGTATTTCGGGAACGCAGGAGCGCATCGGGCTGCTGCGAGACGCGGCGTTGACGCACCAGCATGCGGGGAATCTGATCCAAAGCCGCACCTTGCTGGTCGAACTGCTCACCCTCGCGCCCACGCCGGAAAACCTGCTCGCCCTGGCGATGGGCCATATTGCACTACAAGAGCTGGACGCCGCGCAATCATTGCTTGAACGCGCGATTCGCGCGCAGTCGAACGCCTGGGAGTTGCATTACAACAAGGGAAGGTTGCTCGGCATGCGCGGCCGTTATGACGATGAAATAGCCGCTTATCGCCACGCACTGCGACTCGCACCGAACGCGGTACCGGTACATGTGAACCTAGGCGTTGCCCTGCGGGATCTCCATCGTTTCGATGATGCAATGCAGGCATTCAAGCGCGCCGCGCAACTGGACCCATCGAGTGCGGCAGCACGCACCAATCGGGCGCAGACCAACCTGATGCGTGGCGAATTCGAACACGGCTGGCGTGAATATGAATGGCGTTGGCGCGAAGGACCGCCAACGCGGCCCGCATTTGCCGATGATCGTAATCAATGGGATGGCAAAGCGGCTTTGGCAGGCAAGACAATCCTGCTGTTCGCGGAACAGGGTTTTGGCGACACGATGCAGTTCGCCCGGCTGGCCCTGGATGTTGCCCACCGGAAACCCGCCCGGATCGTGATGCGCGTGCAAGCCGCACTGGCATCGCTTTTCCTGCAATCCCCTCGATTCGCCGATGCGGGGATCGAAATTCTGTCCGATGACGCACCGGTGCCCCTCTTCGATGTCCAGGCCGCGTTGATGAGTCTGCCGCATCTGCTGAACCTGCGCGTGCAGACCATTCCGGCGCCGATACCGTATCTGTCGGTGCCGGCAGCGTCGGCAGCGGGCCTGTCCACCAAGATCACCGCGCCCACGACGACGCACCGCAAGCGTATCGGTCTGGTCTGGCGCGGTAATCCGCACCACGTCAACGACGCCAATCGATCGACGACGCTAGCACAGTGGGAAGCGATGCTGCGGGCCACACATACGGGTATCGAATGGACTGCCTTGCATGATCGCGTTCCTGATGTTGAGCAGCCGTTGCTACAACGGCTTCATGAAGCAGACGTTCTACGCGATGTCCGCCCTGCATTGACGTCGTTTGCGGACACGGCGCGAGAAATCGCGGAGCTCGATCTGGTGATCAGCGTGGACAGTGCCGTGGCCCATCTTGCCGGCGCCATGGGAAAGCCGGTATGGGTTGTCCTGCCGTTCACACCGGACTATCGCTGGCTACTGGATCGTGCCGATACACCCTGGTATCCACAAGCGCGCCTCTTCCGGCAGACACATCGCGGCGAATGGGTGCCAGTCTTCGAAGAGATAGAACGCGCGCTTGCAAGCTAGCGGCTTGAGTACGTCGCCATGCCTTTTTGGCACATGCCCTGACCTCTCGCCCGCCATCGATAATTGCCGCGGCTAAAAATGCACGCTATCCGGCAGCGGTGGTGAATCCGTGGCATCGGTAGCCGACGGACAACGGCAGTTTGCCAAGCCGATCTGGGCAAGAGTCCAAGGAGTGAATTGCATTCCGAGGACCAGATCTTCGCCCCAATGCTGGCAGTTCGCTCTGTTACATCCCGCCAATGCTGGTACGCCACGAATTATCTTAATACGTGTCCCATATCGTAAATACCTATCGGTATCACCTCTGTCGACACGTCTGTCAACATCGAAATTCTTACAAATACTTTGGTACAATCATCTCGAAAATCAGCACTTCTTAGAAGTATTTCTTACTTCCAAAGGGATTTTCTGACAGTCAATCCCGTAAATCTTGCAGGATGTCGATCCATTCGGTGATGCAGCATGAACCTATCTGAGATAATTAGTGCGATTCAGTCGTCGTCACTGACGCAAATCAACAGTCCTATCAAGCTCCGTTGGGGTAGCCAGAATAAAGCCCTCGGACAGGCCCTGTTGCCTCAGCGGATTGATATTCGGGAAGGGATGTTTACGGGTATCGAGGGGCACATCACCTGCCTGGCCACGCGATCCGACCTGCCCCTGAATTCCTTCATCGGCATGCCTATTTCGGTGCAGCTCGTGACGGATCTCGGGAATCTGCATTCCATTAATGCGATCGTGACGGATGTCCGCTCGGGCGAGTCCGATGGTTCGTTGGCCAGCTACCAGATCACGGTTCGCGATGCCCTGTCCATCATGGACGGCCGAGTCAATACCCGGGTATTTCGCGCCAAGAGCGTTCCGGAAATCCTGGGGGTGCTGTTTAGCGAGTGGCGCTCGCGCAGCACGACCATCGCGTCGGCGTTCGACTTCGACCTATCGGGCCTGAGCTCCGACAACCACCCAAAACGAGAGTGCACGCAGCAGCTTAACGAGTCCGACAGGCATTTCGTCGAGCGCTTGTGTCGGCGTGAGGGGATCAGTTGGTACATCGCCGCTGGAGCGCGCGATCAAGGCACGGCAAACGCATCAACAGGCAGTTCTCCAGTACACACGCTGGTGCTGTTTGATTCGAACGCAACGCTGAAACAAGGGAGCGTCGCGGAAGTGCGTTATCACCGCAACGCGGCAACGGAAGAGCGAGACGCGATCACGCAATTCTCGCTGTCTCAAAAATTGATCCCCGCGGCCGTGGACAACGGCTCGTGGTGCGGTAAGGATGTCCGCATGTCGCGCGTTGAGCGCCCAACGACTATCGATCAGGGTACGACCGGAAATGACCTGGCTAAATTGCTCACCAATAGACTGTGGGATGCCCCCCACGCCGGGGACAGCAATGCGCATTTGACTCGTATGACCGACGCACGCATTGCCGCGCTCGAATTCGAGTCCATGCTCGCATCGGGTACTAGTAGCGTGCGAGACCTGACTGTTGGCACCTGGTTCAAGATGGTCGGACATCCCGATCTGACATCGCTGGATGCCAAGAAGAAGCTGTTCGTGGTCGTCTCCGTGCACCACAAGGGCGAGAATAATCTGCCGAAGGAACTGAACGAAAAAGCCCAGGCATTGTTCAAGGCAACCGGCTGGGCATCCCCGTTGGGAGGTGACTCAGGGGCGAAATCCTCCACCCGTGTCAGTTCCACACAGTCCGTTGAAACGAGATATGAAAATCATTTCACGGCAGTGCAACTCGACGTTCCAATTCGGCCCAGCTTCATACCCGAGGTGCACCTGCCACGGGTCTACCCACTTACTGCCATCGTTGTCGGCCCTGAAGGGGAGGAAGTGCATACCGATGCGCTAGGAAGAATCAAGGTACAACTTCAAGGACTGGATTCGGCAGACCACGAGCACGCCAGCGGCGCCGGTACCAGTGGCACCGACATCGACAGCGCCTGGGTGCGTGCTAGCGGGGCGTTGGCGGGGGATCGCTTTGGGAATACGCCGCTTTATCGGGTTGGCACGGAGGTGGTTATCGATTTCCTGAACGGCGATCCGGATAAGATGTTTATTGCTGGTGTCATGGCGAACGGCAGAAACGCGCCTGCCGCGTTTAGTCATGTTGGATCGCTGCCCGGCAATCGGTATGTTTCCGGGACGAAGACCAAGGAAATCAGTGGGCAACGATATAACCAATTGCGGTTTGACGATACGCCCGAGCAGATCAGCACGCAGTTGGCCAGCGAGCACGCCCATACGCAGTTGAATATGGGTTATTTGACGCACCCTCGGACCGACGGTGCGGGTGATGCGCGAGGGGAAGGCGCAGAGTTGCGAACGGACGCGGCTGCCGCCATTCGCGCGGCGAACGGGGTATTGATTTCGACGCATGCCCGCGCGCAAGCCAATGGGACGCACCTTGATCGCACAGAGCTTATTGAGTTAATGACCCTCACAGCGAATCTGGCAAAACAACTCAGTAGCTACGCGGCGCAACACGGCGGTGCGGCCCACGACTTATCGGGACAGGATGCCTTGGTGAAGTCTGTGTCGGAATGGGACAGCGCAAGCACCGCCTCTGGTAATGCCGTGCTTGCGACCGACTCGCTGGATGGGACCGTACACGCGACACCCAAATCGCACGCCGTACACGCCGGTGAAAACATCGACCATGTCGCGCAGGCGAACTTTCAAGTGACAAGTGGTCAGTCGCTCAACATGGTGGCCGGCAAGGGAGCAAGTGTCTTTGCTAATTCCGGTGGCGTAAAAGCAATAGCGAATCAGGGGCCGGTTACGATCCAGGCGCAATCCGACACGCTCGAAGTCGCCTCTGAGAAAGCATTGCGAATCGCCAGCAACAGCGATGAAATCACGGTAAGCGGCAAAACGATCAAGCTGATCGCGGATGATGGGTCCTACATCATCATCGGCGACGGTGTGACAATCGGCACAAAGATGGGCGTGATCGTGAAGGCCTCCGAGCATAGCTTCGAAGGCCCGACACATTTATCGCGCGAAATGAATCAGTGGTCGCAAGCCGGGTATGACCAAAGAATTCGCATGCTAATGCGGGACGGTTCACCGGCTGCAAGTCAAAAGTACGAAATTCATCGAACCGACGGCGCCGTGATATCAGGCGTGACCGATACAGATGGATGGGCGCAGGTTCAGAAGGGCGTAAAGATGGAAGGGGCCAAAGTCGTTTGGAAAGGCACCGCTTAGTGCACAAATCGATCAAGGCCACAACTCGTATTTAGGCTTATCACTTAGGTCCGTATTCTTCAAGGATTGATATGGCGGATTCCTACGCTATCCCATTACAAACCGAACACGCTGGGGATGGGTGTGTCTCAAGTAATTTTACGCTGACACCAATGTCGGATACGTCACATTTAACGTTGCGCATCCCACCTAATAACATTGTGCCCGTCATTTTTGTCCCAGGCATCATGGGGTCGAATTTGGTTAGTAAAGACGGGAAGTCGCAGGTCTGGCCGGCCTTCTCTTCGTCTCGTCTAGCGACGCGTTGGGCGTTTCGTTCCGCAAGCTCACGGGAAGACGCGCTGTCCTCCGACGTAACTGCTCTGGATCATAACGGACCTTGGTTCGGCTACAGCGCTACTGTAGGGAATGAGAGCGAAGGTTTAGCGCGAGGCCAGGGAACCGTTTCAAAAGAATTCTATGGGAACTTCGTTGTTTGGCTCGATAATGCCTTGAACGGCAATCAGACCATATTGGGCCCCACTAATCCGTGGTTTCCTTTTGTGGCCTCACATAATGAAAGTAGTGCTTGGTACCCCGAGAAAAAGTTTGATCCGATGATGCCCCGCGAAGCCATTGACGCCTGGAGTAAATACTGGTGCCCAGTTTACGCGCAGGGCTACAACTGGACACGGACCACTGCCGAAAATGGTCGACTGCTCGCTGCAAAAATCAAAGAAATTATAAATTATTGGTCGTCAAGACCGCATAAACCAGTCTGTGAAAAGGTTATTTTAGTTAGCCATTCGATGGGAGGACTAGTTTGCCGCGCCGCTATTGGTCATGACGATGACAAATTGCTAGGCAATGCATCCGATAAAGTTGCAGGCATTGTCCACGGTGTTCAACCGGCCACCGGCGCCCCCGCTGCCTATCACCATTGTCATCGAGGATATGAAGGCAAAACTGGCTTTGTGCTGGGAGATAGTGGAGAGAAAGTATCGGCAGTCTTCGCAAATTGCCCAGGTGCCATTGAACTTCTACCAAACCAACTCTATACAGTAAATGGGAAGAAAGGCTGGCTTAAAGCGTCGATATCTTCGTCTGTTCCGGTCGCGAACTTCTCAATACCTCTAGCTGATCCGTACAAAGAAATCTACGCCAAGCGGACCCGCTGGTTCCGACTGATGAATCCCGCATATGTTGACCCATCGAATAGGTACGGTAGTAATGATGCAGCATGGGGCGTATTCATGGCGAACCTTCAAGTAGCACAGGATTTCCATTATGCGCTACAGGCGCAATACCATCCTAATACGTATGTTACGTACGGTGCTGATACAGCCTATCCAACGTGGAACACTATTACGTGGAAGGGCTGGGCAGCGGCCGATGGTGGGTTAAGCCCGACAGACTTGCAAAATGCAGATGTTCATTTTGTAGACGACAAGTTCACCGTTATACGCTCCGCGTCAGGCAAAGGCGGTGCATCATTAAAGGTACCCAACGCGGAAGACTTGGGTAATGGGGAGATAGGCGATGGTACTGTCGCGGCATCGTCTGGAGAGGCACCTTTCAAAGACGGTGGTGTAAATGTTAAGCAAAGTTTTCGCATGAGAGGCTTCGAGCATCAGGGCGAATATAACAATGAAAATGTTCGAATGGCGACACTTTACGCGATCGGAAAAATACTTTCATCACTTGCATCAGAACAAGGATAAAGAATGACCAAACTGCTAAAAAATATCCTTTTCCTTCTATTGACTTTTGCCACTATGCAATCCGAGGCCGCAAAAATGTCTTCTCTTCAGGAATTTAGATTCGGTAGATTTTCAATTCAGGTTCCAACTTTGTCTGTTGTATCGATTAACGCTAGCTATTTAGGAGTAGACGTAATCGGCCCATCTCAAAAGGAAACGCTTGAAGATTTTCGAAAGCGCAGCGAATCTGAAGCAGCCCATTTCAATGGTGCTCAGATGAGCGTGAACAGTCGGCAACGTGAACTGTATGAATCAGGAGGCATGAATCCTGATGCAGTTTTTGGACAAAAACAACTCGTCTACTCAAATTTTGATACTAGTCTTGCCGAGGCATACCTTGCTTATCATCCGAAGAGCAACACGAGTCTAACGACCTTTAGGCTCTCGAAGATGACGCCGATTGGAACCTTCTCATTTGAACAGGAAAACGGCATCGCAACCGAAGTAAATACGGCCTTTTCACAACTGAGAAAATCAGCGGAAAACTTTAAAGCCTACGAAACCCCAAAAAACATTCCGCAACATGCATTTTGCGTGCAAAACGGATGTTTCGACGACCATGGCCGTCAAGCTGAAAGGGAAAAAGCCGTTTTTATCGCGAAACTAGGCCGGATCCCCGACACTGAATTTAGTGTCAGTACGAATGCTCGCACGCGCTCTGATCAAGACTACAACGACCTTGAAGCGCAAGCGGAAAGTGAAATTCATACTCTCGAAAAAAGTGCTGGTACGGTCTCCATATTACGTCGTGGGAGTCGTACGATTGTCGGGCAGAGTGGATATGAAATAGGTGTCGTCATCAAACCTGCAGATCAGCCACCAAACTATATTTTTGTATGGGCCAGCGCCGGAGTACTTCACGACCCTCTTAAACCGATCATTGACGTTGATCTCCGCATAATGCCGGATAAGATAAAAAGCGGAACGATAACAACATCTGAAGAAGCGGAGTCCCTTTGGGATAGCCTCGTCCAAACCCTCCAGTTGCGATAACGAAGGAACGTCAGGGATTTAGTGTGTGACGTCACCATTATGGAAATGGAGCCGTTATACCACCCAAACCCAAGATACCACCACATAAACAGCCTTCGGTGATCGACCAATTGGCCGCGTTCGAAAGAGCTCTTGGAGCAGCTCAACTAATCTGACAGGCATTTCGTGGAGCACCTGTGTCGACGAGACGGGATAAGTTTGGTACATCGCCGCTAAAACAATTGATAAATGCACGGCAAACGCATCAACAGGCGGTTCTCCGGTATACACCTAGGTGCTGTTTGATTTGAACGCAACGCCGAAACAAGGGAGCGTCGCGCAGGTGCGTTATCATCGCAACGCGGCGCCGAAAGAGCGAGACTCGATTACGCAATGCTCGCTACCTCAAAAATTACTCCTTGCGGCCGTGGCAAAGAGCTCGTCATAGGGTCAGTTTGATCGTCAGGGGTTCGACGAAAACTACGATGTGCGATTGCCTACTATTTACGCAGCAAATAATATATTGTCTGCACCGCCGTGACGGAAGCTGCCAAATGAATTTACTTAAACATATCTTACTGCTATCGGTAACGGCATTTATCACCGCCAACGCGGTTTCCGGCCCCATCAGTTATAACAGTCAGAAAGTCCCATTTGGACGTTTCTCTGTAGATATTCCCAGACTATCTTCGATCGCAAACGATGCTAAATACCTTGGGGTTGACGTTGTGTTTCATCGTGAAAAGCTGACGCCAGCGCAGTTCAAAGAAGAGCAAGATGCGCAGGCCCGTAAATATGAAAACGCTCCGATGCAGGTATCTGCGAGCTCGATGAAGCTTTGGAAGGCTGCTGGATTGAATCCCGACGAAGACTTTGGATCTAAACAATTAGTACAATACCAATACGACCACGCGAATAACGAAGCCTTCATCGCTTACAGGAAAGCGCCTGATTCAAGCGATGCGATCGCACGACTGACAAAGCTGGGGCCAACGGGTGTAGCATCATTCGAAATCACCAACCGTAGCGCTGTGGACATCAACGAATCTTATAACGATATCAGGCGTGCGGCCTCGATGTTCAAATTTGCAGAGAAAGGTAGTCCTCTACCTCTTCACGCCTTTTGCATAAAGGAGGGGTGCTTTCATGACAATGACCACTCTACTGCCAACGAACATGCCGGACTATCCGCGACATTAGGTGGGCATAAGGATGCCGAACTGAGCGTGGAGACCACATCGCGAACGAGCGACGGTCAAACTTTCAACGACCTCGAAAAAGAAACCGAGGGTGAGATCGAGCTTTTGAAGGATGGGGGTGGGCATGTGACAGTGCTTAAACGAGAAAAGAGAACCCTTGTTGGCCAATCGGGATACGAAATTGCGGTAAAAGTCGAAGCGCCTGAGCACCAACCGATTTACATTTTCACATGGGTCGGTGCAGGAGAAACAGGGGATCCGCTCAAACCAGTTATTCAATTCGATCTCCGTATTGATCCAAACACGCATCAGGGAATTAGCACTATTTCCTCGACGGATGACGCGGTACAGCTATGGGAAGCGCTTGTCACTTCATTTCAAGTTCGGTAATAGAGAACAACATCGAGGCGAAATCGCAGCTTGGATTCGGCGTCTGATCAAATTCTCAGAAAAATTGTTGTTCTTATATGAACGCATACCATTGGTAGGTTTTTTGCCTTGCACGATCATGAGACTACGGCAGCGCATAGATTTGGTTCCAACAATAGTTGCGTCTTCGTTATAGCGAAAAAATTTTAAATGTATCACCGTTGAACTACCTGATGCAGCCGATTTGCCTAGCTGGGAAATTGGAGACGGGACCGTGCCAGTATGCTCGGGAGAGGCGCCACTCAAGGACGGAGACGGGAACGTCAAGCAGAGCTTTAGGATGGATGGATTCGACCATCAAGCTTCGTACGATAACGAAAGTGTTCGTTGGTGTACTTTGTACGCTATCGGCAAGATTCTCTCTTCACTCGAATAGTCGAGGAATATGAACTTACTAAGACACGTCACGTTATTGTTATCAACAGCGCTTATCACAATGAATTCAGGTGCGGCATCAATGAACTACAACAGCCAAGAAGTGTGATTTGGGCGGTTTTCGGTTGATCTTCCTAGAATGTCGTTCGTAGCGATTGACGCGAATTACCTTGGCGTGGAGGTCACTTTCCAAAAGAGTGCTCTTTCAAAAGAAAAATTTAAGGAGCAGCAGGACGGGCTTGCTTATGGGTATAAGCAGAACAAGATGCACGTCGATCAGGATACACTCGATCTTTATAAGGGTAGCGGGATCGACCCAGCCAAGGAATATGGCGACAATCGCCTGATTCAATATTCGTTCAATTCGATCAAGGCCGAATCCTTTCTTGCCTATCGCAAAGACGCTGATTCACCAGTAATGATCGCACGGCTTTCCAGGCTCGGCCCGACGGGCGTGTCGGCATTCGAGATCACGAACCGCACGGCTAGCGGGGTTATGGACGCCTACAACGACATCCTTCGCGCCGAAAGAGTTTTCCAGTTTGAAAGTGCCGACGCCACTATCCCGGCGCACGCTTTCTGCGTCAAACAGGGGTTTTTCAATGATGGCGGACGTTCCACAAGAAACGAGCATGCCGGACTGACCGCCACCCTAGGAGGCCAGCAAGATGCGGAGTTGAGTATCGAAACGACGTCTCGAACCAGTGACGACCAAGGCTTCAACGACATTGAAAAAGACGCTGATCGTAATATCCAGCTCTTGAAAGACGCGGGGGGACAAGTAACGGTGCTCAAACGCGGAAAGCGGACGCTTGTCGGACAGACGGGAAACGAAATTTCCGTGAAGGTCGTTGCTCCGGGTCACCAACCAATATACATATTCACATGGGCAAGCGCGGGAACGACGGGAGATCCTTTGAAGCCAGTAGTACAGTTTGATTTGCGCATCGATCCGAACGTACATCATGGCGTTAGCACGATCTCATCAACAGAAGAAGCGGAGCAGCTTTGGGTTATGCTGACTGCGTCATTTAAGGTGCGTTAAGACAGTTGTTTTGCAAATTCGGTAGGTGGGCAAGATGAATCACCCCGGATATGAAGTGACCTTCGAGAGTTGGACGTTGAAGGATTGATTTCTCTTGCTCGCATTCGAGGTTCGGTAGCACTCAGTCCAGCAATTTTCGATTTGATGTGGTGCCCGCTTTATGACATTGTTATGTTGGCGGTGCGATCTAGAAAGCTTATCCAATCGCTTCGGTAACTATAGTATCTGAAGCCTTTTCGGTGCGAGCTAAAGTTTCACTATCTACGCCGGGAGCACAAGTCATCGAATATCTTCGGACCACCACCATGAGCATTCGTGAACTTTGAAGAATGAAGGTCATTCAGTCAGTCATTGACGGTGCTCTGATGCAGTGATGTGCCGCTTAGCAGAGCGCTACTAGTTCGCCAGATCGAGCGTCTGTTTTCTCGTCATGGCCTGAAATGCCCCGCTGGGTTAATCTCTTTCAGGCGCGCGTGTCCGAGTAACCACCAATTGTCGCTTGGACTCACCACGTAGGCCTTGGCCTCGGTCGCGCAACGCTATCTCGACTTCGGTTCTACGTTTGCTTGCGGCGGATTCAACCGGTCACTGCAACACCCCGATATTGATCGTTATAAAATCTGAGGTGTTGTCATGGCGAGCATATTTGGCCCGATGAAGGATGCACGTAAGACCCATATCTGGACTTTATGGCGAGGAAGTGCCTGCAGACGCTGACCAGTGAGGATGAGAAAGAAACTGTGATGATGGTTGTTCCCGATGCCGATGAACTCATGAACAAGGAAATCTGCTATTGAACCGTCCCAACGTGTTCTGGAAGCTGGCTCCCTTTGTTGAAAGCAGTGCGAACATCACGCAGAGTTTCAGTATGACAAAGCCCGATCACAATGGCGCGTACGACAACTTCGAAGTTCGGATGGCCGCACTATATGGAGTTGGGTAGTTGCCTACACTGAAAAATGGCGAACAGATACCGAGAAATGAAAAAGTTTTTATTAGTAGCGGTGGCGTTATTACTGTTAGCTTCATCGGTGCCAGCACTCACGAAGGCGATTAATGTGACCTATAACACGACGAATTATCGCCTCGGACGATTTGCCGTAGATTTACCGCGCGGCTCACAAGTGTCTGTGGCAGGACAATATCACGGTGCCGATGTGGTAGATGATGCAGACATACGCGACTTCGACGCGTTAAAGAACAAGCTCGATCCCTTCGCAGAACAATATCTTCAGACGAAAATGCAGCACAATCTTGACACGGACGAATTGTTTAAGGCCACTGGTTTAGACCCTGCAAAAGAGTTCGGCAATAGCCAGTTGGTGACGTACCAAGCGTATCCTGAACGCGGCGAAATTCTGTTCGGGTATCACCCGACGGCTACCGACGCCACCATAACAATTCACTTATACAAAGTTTCACCAGAAGGGAGCGTCACATTCGCCCAAACGGACCGCGCCATCGATAATCTGGCAGTAGACGCTGCGGCGTTGCAGCGAATGGCATCCAGTTTCAAGATGTACCGTATTGGCGAGAAAGTACCCGCTGGCGCGTTTTGCTTAAAGCAGGGCTGCGTAGATGATCACGGAGCACAGCCTGTCAATGAACAAGCGTCGCTACGTGGCACCCTTGGCGGGCACGAGGATGCGAAGATAAGCATTTTGACGCTAGCGCGAGTTACTGCTGCGATGAAAGGCAGCGACCTCGAACACGAGGCGGACAATCAAATACAGCAGTTCTCCGAGTGCGGTGCACATGTCACTGTACTACGGCGCGGACAAAGATCCATCGCCGGGCAGAGCGGTTTCGAGGTCGCGATTTCGTGTACCAGCAACGATAACCTCGTACGACCTGCATTTATCTTTGCTTGGGTTGCTGCCGGGAAAGTGCAAGATGCAAATAAGCCGATGATTCACTTCAACCTGCGAATTCAACCTACATCTAATGGGCTTTCAACGGTGTCTACGCCAGAGGAAGCACTAAAGCTCTGGGACACGTCCCTGAACTCACTTGCACCGACTTGATCATATACAGCGTCAATGTTTGCAAGCGGCTGCGTCGGCGATGTCTGAGCTCAAGCGCGTTTTCCCTTTGAGAAGCCAGTTTGAATATCGGTGACCGTCCTGGACAACCTTAGCGAGCCCTCGAAATCTTGCTTTCGCCGCAATTTAAGCACGTAACCGATCTGCTACCGTAATGCGAGGCGCCTAGTTATGCATAGCCAGTATGCAATGTGGAAGATTTGGCCTCTCTCATAAAATGTGATTAGATAATGAAATTCCCCGCCGCAGGCGTAGCCCTGGTGATAATTGCTTTCACGCAGCATTTAGCGGCGTCACAAATATCTTCGCCCCTGCAACATCGATTTGGACGCTTCTCTATTGATCTTCCTTCGCTTTCAGTTGTTCGCGTCAACGCTACCTATTTGGGTGTAGAGGTGCGAGGGCCATCGCTGGCTGTCTCGTTGGAGAAATTCAAGGATGGAGCTGACAGCGAAGCCGCAAAGTACGATCAATCCGGAATGAAGGTCGATCAGATTCAAACGGATATTTTCAAGGCTGGTGGACTCGATCCAAACGTGGAGTTTGGCAAAAAGCAGCTTGTTCAGTATCGTTTCGACTCAGTCCGAAGTGAATCTTTTATCGCATATCATCCGACTCCGAGAACCAGTGATACCACGGCGCGGCTAACGAAACTGACCTCTGATGGTATTTACGATTTTGAACAGGCGGACGGTTCAGCGTCAATGCTGAACCAAACCTATGCCGAGTTGACTAATGCATCAATCGCATTCAAGCGGTATAAAGATGCGGATTCGATGCCTGTGCATGCGTTTTGCATTGCTAATGGATGTTTCGATGATGGCGCAAAACAAAACGACCGGGAAACCGCCAAATTAAGTGCGAGCCTAGGGCCGCAGCCTGGTACCGAGCTTAGCATCGTTACAAACGCAAAGGTGCGTGCTGATCAAGACGATAACAATATCGAAACGCGGGCAGATGATGAAATTTTAAACCTGGAAAGAACGACTGGTCATGTAACCGTGCTACGCCGAGGATATCGCTCAATCGTAGGGCAGCGAGGATTCGAGGTAGGCGTTTCCATTGAAAGCCCCGGACGTCCCCCAGCCTATGTTTTCGTGTGGGCCAGCGCTGGCGAATTGCATAATCCCATGAAGCCGATTATTGACTTCGACTTGCGAATCATGCCGACGGAAGATGGCATGAGCATGGTCAAAAAAAGAGAGGAAGCCGAGCATATCTGGGACAGTTTGGTTCAGTCATTCCATGCCAGATAATTAATCATAGTAGCGGCGGGAAAATAGCAACCATGCCTCGTTTTTAAATAGAGTGCCTTACGCGACCCAGAAAGACACTGGCGTTAAAATGCCCCTGCACCTGTTTCGCTCTGTTTGCGGTGATAGGTTGAATCAACTTGCATTGAATAAAATCGGCTACCATGAGGTGCGCAAACTATCAGCCAATCCCTTACCAACGCATGCATGAATAAAAAAGGATTTTCCTGGAAAGAAGTTGCCGTGAAAAAGTGCAAGCCATGGCTTAATATCATGCAGTGAGATGCTGTCGATTCGACAGTTTCTGAGTATGCATCAACCACGCGTCTATCAGGCTAGGCACCTAGCCCTTACGACTGCAATTTATTCATTCATCTCCGCAAAAGTCGGTCAATCCAGATAAGTTGGAAAACGACCGACAACGCCCTGCAACCCTACCCCCCACGCATTTCCACCGAGCGCGCATGCGCCGCCGCCAATGCCGACTTGACGGTCTCGAAGCAATTGCCTGCATCCAGCGCGGCGATTGCGGCAGCGGTTGTTCCGCCCTTCGAGGTCACGTTCTGGCGCAATTGCGCCAGGTCCAACGGCGACTGCCTTGCCATCTCCGCCGCGCCGACGAAGGTCGCGCGAACCATCTGATGCGCGGCCTCTGGTGGCAACCCTAGTTCGATTGCCTGCTGCTGCATCGCTTCCATGAAATAGAACACATACGCCGGGCCGCTTCCGGACAAGGCCGTCACGGCATCCAACGCTTCTTCATTGTCGAACCAGACGACCTCACCGGCCGCTTCCAGGACGAACTGCGCCGCGTCACGGCTGGTGCCCGGCACACCCTCCGGCACATACCCCCCCGTCATCCCCTTGCCAATCAGCGCGGGCGTATTCGGCATGACGCGAATCAAATTCGTATAGCGACCACCCAGCCATTGCTGCAACGATGCCACCGTCACACCTGCGGCAATACTCAGCACGAGCGCATGCTGCAACAAGCCCCCCAACTCACCGGCCACCCCTTCGAGCACTTGCGGCTTCACCGCCAACACGATCACATCGGCGGCGCTGACTGCCTGACGCGCCGCGTCATCCGCCAGCGATTCGCTGACCGGCGTACCGAAATCGGATGTGGTCCGTGCGCGCGCTTCCTCGTTACGATCGACGACGTGGATTGCGCTCGCCGGCTGGCCTTGCTTGAGCAAGCCGCCGATCATCGCGCTGGCCATGTTTCCGCCGCCGATAAAAACGATATTCATGCTGTCTTTCCTGTTTCGAGAAATCATTGGAATCGCGTGATTGCAAACGGTCGCAGATCGATCGTCGGCGCTTCATCGGCGACAAGTTCCGCCACCAGACGACCGGTGGCCGGGCCGCACGTCAGACCGATATGGCCATGACCGAATGCATAAATCAGATTACGCGCACGCGGTGAACGATCGATCACCGGCAACGAATCCGGCGTGCTAGGACGGAACCCTAGCCAGCGACGGGGCATGCACGGTGCGTCGATTTGCGTTGTCTCCGTACTCGTATTCCCCTTGCCGCATGGCGTATTAATCGACGCGGCATCGCGCGGCGCGGCGTCGACCCGGCTCTCCTCCCAGGTGGCAATCTTGCTGATCGTCGGCGCCAGCGCCGGATACATGCGCGCCAACTGGCGCGCGAGCAGATCGGTACGACGCCAGTTCGCAGGCGCTTTCAAGCCGGCCAGCTCGACGGTCCCCGCCGCGCGCACGCGCCCGGCCATCGGTGTGGCGAAAATTTTGGCTTCGGCCCACAACGTGGGAATCCGGGGTCCGATCGGGGCCAGGTCCTGCGGCAAGCCCATCGCCTCCATCGCCCCGACTACCTCGTCCTGTGCCGAAAACGTCTTCCCTTGCGCACCTGAGGCTACCGGTCCAACACCTTGCACCTCACGCCCCACGTCGGCGGGCATCGGCGTCCCATGGGGAATCTCGATATGATAGCCTCGCTCGGTATCTAGCAACACCCGATCGCCCACACCACGCGCGAGCGCTCCGGACCACGCACCGGCGGCCACGACGATCGTATCGGCATCCGTGGCAATCACGCCGGTATCCGTCTCCACGCCAATGGCACGGCCGTCGCGCATGGCAATGCCCCGCACGTTCGCACGCAAATACGTGCCGCCGTTAGCAAGCACATGTCGTGCGATATGCCGTGCGTAAGCGGCAGGATCAATGACATGCCCGGTTTCGCCGATGTAACGCGCGCGCAGGAACTGATCGGCAAGGTGCGGCTCCCGGGCGCGCAATGCGTCACGATCGATGTCCTCGACGACGACGCCTTCCGCAATACGTCGCTGCATCGCATCGATGTCACCATCATAGGCCGCCTGCGTGCTATACGCGATCAGATGGCCGGCCGAGCGCAGCAGGTGGCCCGCGCCCACGGCCTGCGCGAGCGCCAGGCTTTCGCGCAGTGCACTCCCGGCAAGCGTGCGCAGCGCCGTCACATGATGGGCGACCCGCGCCGCATCGGCCGCGGCAAGGAAACGTATCAACCACGGGAGCATGGTCGGCAGGTACGCCGGCCGGAGCACCAGCGGCCCATCGGGGTCCAACAGCCAGGACGGCATTTTCTTCAGCACGCCGGGCATGGCCACCGGGATAATCGATGAGGGGTTGATGCAGCCGGCATTGCCATGGCTGGCGCCGGCGGCCACTGCATCGCGATCGATCAATGTGACGCGATAGCCTGCCTGTTGCAGATGATAGGCGGTGCAGACACCAACAATTCCGGCGCCGACAATGGCCACCGACTGATTTCTTTGCAGCATAATCCAGACGCCATCGTCGCTACAGCGTGCAAACGCCTGGCCGCCGCGACGGGAACAATGAAACGGTGAATGTCAGAACACGCGCCAACGTGTCAGTGTTGCCGGAACCGCTCCAGAGGCAACGTAGCGCGCGGGTTGTTACAGGCGCCGAAGAGGTGCTTCAACGTCCCGATTGCCACAATTCTACCCTGGTCCACAACGCAGCCCCGGGTTCGATGTCGGCACAGCCAGACGGCGGCCTTGGGGCATGTATTGCTTGCAACGCTTCGGAGTCCAACGAAAGATCGTATCTTCATCGATTGTCGATGACACCGCTTCGTCGCCTCCACGCGATGTCGGAACACGTCACCACCGGTTTTGGTTGCGCGGACTATTTTTTTGAGCGACGATTTTCGCGCGCCCGCCGCCCGCTCCCCTCTGCCTCCCTTGAAACCATGCCTCCGCCTCCACCCACCATGGATCCCCACGCCCCGAACGTCCCCTCCGGCACGTATTACCACGCCAAGGCCGTCAACACAGAGGATATCCCGGTTATCGATATCGGCGGCCTCGTGGCGGGTCAGCCCGGCGCGCTTGACGCAGTGGCGGCGCAAGTGATGGAGGCAGCCCAACGTATCGGCTTCTTTTACATCAGCGGCCATGGTATCCCCGTGGAGGTCACGACGCGGGCAACCGCGGCGATGCGGGATTACTTCGCGCTGCCCCCAGCGGTGAAAAGCAAGCACCCCGTGAATACCAGCCAGTGCGGCTGGATGGCGACCGGTGTTGCGCGCCTGGAAGGCTCGAAAACCCATGACTTGAAAGAGATCTTCTTCTGGGGCCCGGAACAGTGGGCCGACCGACTGGCCGCACGCAAACGGGCCGATTCGTTGATTGCCGATAACGTCTGGCCCGACGAGGATTTTCCAAGGCTGCGCCAGGACTTGATCCCGTATTACCTGGCAACGCAACAGGTCGGTCACGCGCTCCTATCGGCGATTGCCAAGGGGTTAGGCCAGGACCCGGCGTTCTTCTCGCACCGCTATACATCGCCGATGGCGCGCGGCCAACTCGTCTACTATCCCCCCTCCACCCCTGCTGATGAACGCGAGGAACGCTTCGGTTCCGCCCCGCATACCGATTTCGGCGTGCTGACCTTGCTGTTGCAGGATGCCAATGGCGGACTGCAGGTGCGCAACCGCCATGGCGAATGGATTGCGGCGCAACCGATAACAGGGACGTTGGTGTGTAATATCGGCGATTTACTGCACCGCTGGTCAAACGCGACATTACGCTCGAATCTCCACCGCGTGATCAATCGCTCCGGCAACGCCCGGCATTCCCTGGTCGTGTTCTTCGATCCGGATCCTGACGCCGTCATCGATCCGTCGGATCTCGGCTTCCCTGCCGGCCGCGAGACCTACCCGCCGGTGACGACGTCCGACTATATCCACGGCAAGAACCGTAAGAACTTCACGCAATATGGGGCGGTGAAATGAGCCAGGTAATCTCAAAAACCGCAGGAGATACACACGATCTTCCAATGAAATCGGCCCCTGCTCCAGCCAAGGAGGACGCATCTTCAGTGGGCGTTGCGCGTCCACCGCTGCGCGTTGGCCTTGCCGGCTTTGGTGCGGTGGGCCAGGACCTCGCTCGCAGACTGCTGCGGGGCGATCTGCCGGGCGCGGTGCTCAGTGCCGTCTGCGCAAACCGGCTCGACGCCGCCCGCGAGCGCCTGGATGCACTGGACGACGTGGCGGGCGCCGGTAAAACGGTGCCTGCGATGCGCCTGGATGCGATGCTGGACAAGGTCGACATCGTCTGCGAATGTGCCACCGCGGAATCCTTCCCCGCCATCGCTCGGGCGGTGGTGAGCGCGGGAAAGACGATGATCACCGTCAGCGTGGCGGGCTTGCCGAACACACCGGACCTGATGGACCTGGCGTTGCGTCATGGCGGCCGCATCCGCGTGGCCAGCGGTGGCCTGCCCGGCCTCGATGCGGTACGAGCGGTCAAGGAGGATGGCATCGACACCATACGGCTGAAGACAACCTTTCGTCCCGAATCCCTTGCTCATGAGCCATTCGTGCGCGGCTTGGGATTCGATTTCGGCAGTGTGCCTGCTGCATCGGTGCCGAATACCAAAGTGTTTGCCGGCACCGCGCGAGAAGCGGCCGCCGCATTTCCACGTCATTTCAATGTCGCCATCGCGCTGAGCCTTTGCGGCGTTGGCTTCGACAAGACCGATGTCGAAGTGTGGGTCGATGGCGCCGTCGAAGGCGCCGTGCAAGAAATCGACGTCAAAGCTTACGCCGCCGACTTGACGCTGATCAGTCGCAATCGCCCCTCGCGCAATCCGCGCACCTCCCGAATCGTCGCGCCAAGCGTGATGGCGGCGCTGCGAAATTTTGTCGATATCCTGCAGGTCGGTTCGTAAATCGGCCATCTCGGCGCCTGTCCGAGCGCGCCAGGCTCGTTTCGCGATCATGGAAATATCGAACGTTCGTTCTTCAGGTTTCGGGAAACACGCCGTTTACCTCATCAGGACGGGCGAAAACGTACGGTCGTTATGCGACATATCGCCTCTTTCCAGCAAACCGACCGGGATGACGCGTATGTGGCCCTTCGCTCCAGATGAAGTCCGTACCGTGATGGCAACGCTCGACGCCATCGAATGCACCGTTCGAGAAGTACCCGACGATCAATCGGTACTTAACGACCATATCTACAATCTGCTCGGCTTGATCGAGATGGTGCGTAGTGCCGCCACCGAAGAGTGGAAGATCAGCGAGAACGTCGATGCTCTGACGATGCTGGTGTCGGAAATCGATACCCTCGTGCAACAGACGGATATCGTCGCGCGCCGCGCCTCGAATGCCGCGCATGGCGGCGGCGTGGGCCGCCCGATTTACCTGATGCTGGCGGAACTACAGTTTCTGTCCAGCCGCGCCAGCGATCTGATGCTGGCCGTTGCACGCGTCGGCGACGGTATCGCGCACGACTGATCGGCCCTTTGCGCCACGGCGCAGGATGCCCCGAGCGGGACACCGTGCCTCATGGCGCGGCGGTCATTACAGCACTGTCTCAGCACGCAATCCGGCGCCGAGGGAACCGGCCGTGCCCACACGCTCGTCAATTCGACCGGCCTGTGCCAACAGGGCATCCAGTTTCTGCTCGAGGCGTAGGTTCGACGCCGCCACGAGATAAAGAATGCAGAAGAAATTCACAAGCGGGATCACACAGACGATTGTCCACACCGTCACGTGACGGCCTTTGTCTCGCGCAATAAAGCCTCCGACCACCGCAAACGCCAGCGATGTGATCAGCAGGGAAATGAGCGAGGACAGGGTTTCGGGGGTCATCGGTGGCTCCATTACAAGTCATGACGGAAAGCACGGCCCAACATGCGGGGGCGCTTCACTTAGGTGGGCCAACATCGTGCAAGTTGCACTGATCGTCGCCTTACGTTGACGTTACAGTATCCCCGCTGTGACAACGTGCCGCAAGCGCAATATTCAACGATGCAAACTGCATTGCGATAACCCTGGCGAATATCCGTTGATCGTCGGTTAATTCGCTGGCATCCGCTATCGGCGTTTTTGATGCCAAGTCAATTGTCTGTATAATTAAGCGCTGTGGTTGATGGAAACGGCAATGACTTGCCGCGCCATACATACACCGCGACGGGCATCGCCGGTCGGCGTACGTGTGGCAACCATCGCCAATCGGTCTTGTTTGTCGCGCCGGATGGTGCTTTAACGCCAGCCGCGACACGAGCGGGACCATTGTCACTCACCTGTACCGCGTGAGACGCCCGTCCGTGAATTGATACGGGCGCATGCTCGGTACGCCACTTGTTCAGCGCTGCAATAGCCGCGACTGGACTGTCGTCTGCAATGCAGGCGGTGAAGGGCCAGCGGAGACACTGGCAACTTCTCCGAAGTGCGGCTTCAGATCGTGCTCAATCGTTCGTCAACCCTCGATATGTCGCGGGTCAGGCCACGCTTGGCGTTATCGGCTCAGCATCGCCATTCGCCTCGCGCGGCCCGTGCTTTGCCTTATGTCGAAACCGGTTCCACGGCAGTAGCGCCCCCACTATGAGGCGTTGCCGCTGATGCGCAGTACCGTCATGCCATCGTGCGGGACAAACAACGGCCATATGTGCCGTGGTTTCGTTCATTGCCGATCGCGTGGCACGCCCGTGCTCGTCCATTGCTCGCGAATGCGCGCCTTGCCGAGTGTGGCCTCGCTCGTCCCGAATTGTCGTGACGCGTCCTGGAACCCCAACACGGAGTTATCTCGCTGATGTCAGCTCATCAAGACCACACGCTGGACCGGTCGCACGCCCGGCCCGCGCGCAACGCACAACATGCACGCCCGAAGCAGGCGTCCACGCAGCGGCCGCAGCAAAACACCGCTGCCGTGCCGCGCGGCGTGCAACATGAACCCGCCGTCCGCGTCGGAATACTGGAACGTATCGGTATGCCGCGATCATTGGCCGTGGGCTTTGTCGGCCTGCTGCTGTTCATGATTGGCGATGGCGTGGAAGCCGGCTACCTCGCACCGTTCCTGCATGGCCACGGCGTCTCGAACGCGAAGGTCGCCCTGCTGTTCACGATCTACGGTGTGACGGTCTCCATTTCATCCTGGCTCTCTGGCGCGCTGTCCGACCTATGGGGCCCGAAGCGCGTAATGACGATTGGCCTCGCGATCTGGATGGTGTTCGAAGTCGTATTCCTCACCGCCGGTGTGCAAACCCAAAGCTATCCGATGATGCTGCTGGCCTACGCGGTGCGGGGTCTGGGCTATCCGTTGTTCGCGTTCGGCTTTCTGGTCTGGATCGCCGCCGCAACACCGGCGCGGCAGATGGGCTCCGCGGTGGGGTGGTTCTGGTTCGCCTTTTCCGCGGGCCTGCCAACGCTCGGGTCCCTGTTCGCCAGCATCGCGATCCCGCTGATCGGCCAGATTCAGACGTTCTGGGCGTCGCTGGGTCTCGTGGTCGTAGGCGGCATGATCACATTGGTGGGGTGCCGTGACAAAGCTGGAATGGTTCGCATGGCCAATCCGGATACGCACCCGGTCAAGGTTGTTCTCGGCAGCGTCACCATCCTTTGGCGCGAACCGAAGATCGCCATGGCGGGTGTGGTGCGCGCGATCAATACGTCGTCGGAATACGCATTCCTGGTGATCATGCCGGCCTTTTTCACGAAGGTCATCGGCCTGACGCTCGAGGATTGGCTGCACCTGTTGTCGATCATCTTCCTCAGCAATATCGTCTTTAATCTCGCATCCGGCATGATGGCCGACCGCATCGGCTATCGCCGCGTGATCGGGTTTGCCGGCGGCATCGGATCGGCAATCAGCGTGCCGCTGCTGTATTACATGCCGTTGTTGTTCAAAGGCGATTTCACGATGATCGCCGTGTTCGGCGTGTTCTACGGCGCAACGCTGGCCTGCTTCGTTCCGCTGTCCGGGCTCGTGCCGCAGTTGTGCCCGAAGGAGAAGGGCCCGGCTTTGTCGATCCTTGGCCTGGGTGCCGGTATCAGCGTATGGCTGGGCCCCCTCGTGGTGACGTTGTTTCAGGATTCGATCGGGATCGGCGGCGTGATCTGGGTGTTCTCGGGCATGTACCTCATCTCGGCCGCCCTGACTTTCTTCCTCAGCGTGTCTCCGGAGGCGAAGGCGTATGCCGAGCAAAATCCCGATGAAGCAGGCGCACCCTCGCTCGCTCACTAAACGGTCTTAGCCTGCCCCTTGCCGAGCGCGTTCCAGCGCTCGCGCCACCACGGATGAGGCGATGCATGTGCCATGAATCATCCGTTGGTCCCACTGCCTGATTTCCCCTCGTGTTCTCCCAGCCTTGCAGCATGACGAAGAAAGTCGTCGAGGCAAGCACCGCTTGTGCCCTTTTGCATCGACCCCGCGCCAAGCTTTCAAGGTACCGCATTGCACAAAAAGGCCTCGATATCGCGGGGATACTACAAACACCCGATTGAATCGGACGGCCGAAGGTGAGTGCCACGCGACACTTCGTTACGCGGAAAACGCTTACTGCACCGGTGTGATCAGGAATGCTTCAGAAATGAGTCAGTTATGCCATATGCTGTAAACAACATGGCGGCCGCCGTGTAAAAATGACTGATATGGCATGTATTAAATGAATCTCGGCTCGTTTATACATCGGCAACATCTGGAGCGCCCTGGCATGGACAGCAGCACCAACCATGGTGCGCCCGCGCGTGGCCTGCGGTGGCGCTGGCCATCTGGCGAGGGCTCCTTACGCGGCGTACGCGAGCAAGCCCGTGCACGTCTTGCCACGCATCGCCGCTGGATGTTGTGGGCGTGGTCGCATCTGGTCGTGGCGGGCGGAACGGTATGCGCGTTGTTGATGATGTCCCTTTGCGGATGGTCGCTATATCAAAGTCGCCTGGATACGCTCGACAACGCGCGAGCGCATCTCGAGAATATTTCGTCGATCGTCGAGCGCGACATCGAACGCAATTTCGAGTTGTATTCGCTGTCACTCGAAGCCGTCGTGGACGGCATGCAACAGCCTCAAGTGCTCCGTTTACCGCCGGGATTGCAACGGCAAGTGTTGTTCGATCGGGCGGCATCCGCGCAATTCCTTGGCTCGATGCTGGTGCTGAATCCCGCTGGCGACATCATCATCGACTCCGAACACGATATTCCGCGCGCCGGGAACTTCGCCGATCGCGATTACTTTCTCGTGCATCGCGAGAACACAGGCGTCGGGCTATACGTCAGTGACCCGTTCAAGTCGCGTTTGAGCAACGAAGCGTGGACCATTGCAATGTCCCGGCGATTGAATAACCCTGATGGCTCATTTGCCGGTGTTGCAACGCTGAGCATGCGGCTCGAATACTTTCATTACCTGTTTTCAAGCTTGCGCCTCGGGCCGGAAACATCGGTTGCATTGGTAAAGGACAGTGGCGAATTCATCATGCGTGAGCCGCTGCCGAATCCAGGAATCATCGGCCAGTCATTCGCCGGAAGCCAGGCATTCGAGCATTTCAATGCGACGAACGAAGGCTCGTTTATCGCGCATTCGCGCTCCGACAACACGGACCGGCTGTACGCCTATCGTCGCTTGCCGGGGTTGCCGCTGGTCGTGGCAGTGGCGTCGTCATTGGATCAGATCTATGCCACGTGGTGGCATAGAACGTTGACGATCGGCATGCTGATGCTACTGAGTGGCCTGGGTTTCGTGGCAATGGCGGCAACGTTGGGCAAGCAATTACGCCGACGGATGGCCGCGGAAGTCGAACTGGAAGTGATGGCGCGTACCGATGGCCTGACAGGCCTCAGCAATCGCCGGATGTTGACCGAGATCCTCGAGAGGGAGTGGTTGCACGCACATAACACCGGTAGCGCCTTCTCCTTGCTGTTCGTCGACATCGATCATTTCAAGATGTTCAACGACACGTATGGGCACCAAGCCGGTGATGACACGTTGTCCGCGGTTGCACGCTGCATCCGCGAGAGCATCCGTGACCACGTCGACAGCGCGGCGCGATACGGCGGCGAGGAATTCGTCATCGTCTTGCCGAACACCGGCCCGGTGGCGGCGAACGCCATTGCTCATAAAGTCCTGCAGTCGATCCGCGCGCTGCGCATTCCGCATGAACTGAGCGTGCATGCCTGCGTCACCGCCAGCATCGGCATTGTCAGTTGGACGGTACAGTCGGATCGCTCGATTGATGCATTGGTGAAAGCCGCCGACGAGGCGCTGTACCGCGCGAAGGCGCAAGGCCGTAATCGGGTTGTGTCGGATGTGCCGATCCCGTCGACGGCGGCTCCGATCATGGCGTAAGAGCACATCACCGGTATCCGCAGATACCGGGGGTATCGACCGTCCCTCGGGCCGTGCTACAGCAATGTCACCACCCGCGGCGCATCGGCAGGGGGATCGCGGTGCAGCTCGGCAGCGGTCGCTTCCGCGCTGGTCAGCACCGACGGCACGACGCGACCGTCGATCCGCGTAAAGCGCAGTGACACCGTCTTCGTGCCAACCGCCAGATCCTGGATCGTCAATTGTTCGACGCCCGGTGGCAGCTCCGGTCGCTGAATCAGCACCTCCTCACGCGCGGCGTCGATCTCCACGCCCAGGCAGGCCTGCAACAGCATGAACGGGGTGCCACAGGCCCACGCCTGGGGCAAGCACGCCACCGGATAGGCCGTCGGCGGTTCACCATGCATCCGCGGGAAACCGCAGAACAATTCCGGAAGCCGCAATTGGAAGCCAGTAGCCGCTTCATGCAATGTCTGCAACAACGTCACCGCGCTACGCTTGTCCCCATAGCGCGCCATGCCCCTCGCGCACAAGGCTGTGTCGTGTGGCCACACCGAGCCGTTGTGATAGGACATGGGGTTATAGCGGGCCTGATCCCAGGCCAGGGTGCGGATGCCCCATCCATTGTCGAAGGCACTGGCGCGTAATTGCGCGGCCACCGCCTGCGCCCGGTCTTCCCGCACTAACCCAAACGCCAACAGGTGCCCTGCGTTGGACGCACGAACGCGACACAATGCGCCATGGCCATCCACGGCGATACCGTAGAAGCGCTGTTCCTCCATCCAGAACAGCGTTTCGATCTTCTCGCGCAGGGCGGCCGCGCGCGCCGCGTAATCCGCGCCCGCGTCGTCGGCGATATCGGCATCACCCTGGTCCGCGCTCGCGCGCGTGGCGGCAAAGCGCGCCATCGTCTCCAGCGCCGCGCAGGCATAGCCCTGCACCTCGACCAGCGCGATTGGCCCATCCGGAAAACGACCATCGGCATGAAACACGGAGTCCTGGCTGTCCTTCCAGCCTTGGTTCGCCAGGCCGGAAGACTCGCCGCGCGCATACGCGAGCAAGCCGAGCGGGCTCTCATCGCACACCTGTGTGATCCACTTTGCCGCCAACGTCAGCGCCGGCCACAATTCGTCAATCAGCGCATGGTCGTTGGTGCGGGCCGCATACGCGCCGGCGAGCACGATAAACAGCGGTGTCGTGTCCACCCCGCCGTAATAATTCGCGAACGGCACCTCGCCGGTGGCCGACATCTCGTTCTTGCGCGTCTCGTGCAGGATCTTCCCCGGCGCCGCGTCCTGGAACGACGACGTTTCCTTGGCCTGCCGCGACGCCAGGAAACGCAGTACCCCGCGCGCCAGCGATGGCTGCAGCCAGAGCATCTGCAATGCGGTCAAAATGCCGTCGCGGCCGAAAGCCGTGGAAAACCACGGTATCCCGGCGTAAGGATAGGGACCTGTCGGCAGGTCCGACGTCAACAAGTCCAAATCCGCCTTTGACCGGGCGATCCATGCATCGAATAGCGTATTGCTGCTGCGCACGATGGCGCACTGATGGCGGCGATTGCGCATGGTCCGATGCGCCTCGACCAGCGCGTCTCGAAAGGCGCGACGCCCACGGTGTGGATGATGATGTGCCGCGGTCGCCAAAGCCTGCGTGACACGTGACACGTCCGTCGGCGCCGGCACGACATTCCCGCCGATCGTCGCCGCCCGCGTGACGTCACTGCCCACCGGGCGCATCGCTACGTCCACCGTCAGATACAGCGTGGTACAGCGATGCGGCTGCAACTCGATCAGGTAGTCTGCGCGATCCGCGCACAATGTCCGCGGGGCCGGCGAAAACATCAGTCGCACGGTCCGTTCGACGTTATCGCGGCCCGCGTAGTGCAATGTGACCACATCCGTCTCTACCTTCGGCGCGGACTGGGTACCGCGCTGAGCGCGGAGTCGGCCCCGCACCTCGAACATGTCCTTGAAATCGGCCCCGAACGCGATCGACAGCGGCACGGCTACTGGCCCGCTACCGAAATGCGAGAGCGCGATGGCCTCATGCACGCCGCAGGGCGTCAATACCCGCATGCGCTTGATGTGCACCACCCCCTTCGCCACGCGCTCGTCACCCAAGCCAGGGAGCGGCACGTTCGTCAAATGGGATGTAAAGACGGTATTGCCGTGATTGACGTTGCCCGAAAGCAACGCCGGTATTTCGTCCGCGACCGTCAAACTGAGCCGCGACAGCACCCGCATGTCGTCGACAAACAAGCCATCCTCGCCCCCTCCGATATCACCAAAAACATCGTTGACGATAAACGTGTCGTCCGACTTGAGAACAAAACGTGTGCCCAGTTGCGACCCGGACGGCCCGGTCTTCTCGACCGGGGCCTCTCCTTGTCCGGTGGTGCTAGAGCCGGCGGATAGGGCCGGAGCGTCGTCCTGCGGCGGCGACTCGGGCAAGGCGGAAGGAAAAGTGCGGTCGGTCATACAAGATCACTCCTGCGAAGCGGGTATCAATCTGGCCTGTGGCGTGGCGACGCGCGGCCCGGTGGCAGGCGCAAACAGACGTCGAAAGACGCGCACCGAGTAACTTGCGCCGCGGGTTTCGCCACGACATGTCCGATAGCGGACCTGCCATGACCCGACGGTATCACCAGCGATGCTTTTTGTCAGGGCGCTCCAACGCACTACAATGGCGCGGGCGACTTCACGCCACGCCGCGGGCAGATATCCGTGACCTAGGTGTGGCAATGTGCGCATTTTCGAGAAAATCGGCCGGGCTGACGGCAACGGCAGGCACGGCACGCTCCAACCAGACACGAAGAGGCATTCAGATGGTGACACGCAGGCGATGTATTTCGGGACTCGGCGCGGCGGCGGCAATAGCGGCTACGGGCGCAGGCGCGCTATTGCCGCAAGCCGCATGGGCGCAAGGCGCGGCCGGCGAAACATCGCTCGCGCGGGTCAAGCGCACCGGGGTGCTGCGGACCGGGTTCATCGCAGGTGCATCGCCCTATTTCGTCAAGTCGGTCGCCACCGGGGAGTGGCAGGGCTTCTGCGTCGATTTCGCGAAGCAACTGGCGCAATCGCTCGGTGTGAAACTGCAAGTCGTGGAGACCACCTGGGGCAATTCGGTGCTGGACCTTCAATCGAACAAGATCGATTGCATGTTCGGCCTCGCGCCCACTGAACAACGAATGAGGACGGTTGGCTTCACGGAGCCGTTATTTCGTAATACGTTCACGCTGGTGGCACGCAAGGGCTTCGATCCGAAGAGCTGGGATGACGTCAACAAGCCAGGCGTCAAGCTGTCCGTGGACGTGGGCTCGAACCAGGATACGTACGCGACCGATAATTTGAAAAAAGCATCCATCCGTCGCTTCGAGACGTCAGGAGACGCGACCTTGGCGTTGCAGACCGGGCAAGTCGACGCACAAGTGCTTGTGGTGCTGTTGGCGACCAATGTACTGGCGAAGGTGCCGACCATCGGTCACCTGGTGATTCCGCAGCCGGCCAGCGGCGCGCCAACGTCTATCGGGGTGCAAAAGGAAACCGATCCAGGCCTGACGAACGTCATCAATGCCTGGCTGGCGAAAGCACATGCAAGCGGCGATATTCGCAAGACGATCCTCGCCAACATGCAAAAACTGGCCAATATCGCGCCAGATTCTTTCCCGAAGGAAGTGTCGTTCTGACGGTTGCTTGACGCGTGCATTCGAGGTCTGGCGACTGATGCGCGCGAATTTTCGCTGTCCCGTCTTGGGCGCGGGAGGCACCGCCCCTGCCCCCATCCGGTTGTCGCGTAGGAGTTGTCGTGTATCACTGGGATTTCGGGTCCATTTGGATCTATCGCTGGCTGCTGGCCCAAGGACTGCTGTACACGGTCCTGTTCACCCTCGTCTGCGTCGTGTTGGGTTTCGCCGCCGGCGTGCTGTCGGGGATGGGTCGCCGCTCGAAATGGAAATGCATCGCCTGGCCGATGCACGCGTACGTCGAACTGTTTCGCTGCACGCCGCTACTGGTGCAGTTGATCTGGTTCTACTACGCGCTTCCCATTCTGACCGGCATCGCGATGACGCCATCGATGGCGTCAGTACTCGCGTTGTCGCTTTACGGTGGCGCGTTTTATTCCGAGATCGTCCGCGGCGGTATCAATTCACTGGATCGTGGCCAGACCGAAGCGGGCCAGGTGCTCGGCATGAGCCATTGGCAACTGATGTGGCATATCATCCTGCCGCAAGCGTTCAAACGCATGCTGCCGCCGCTGATGAGCCAATCCATCATGCAGTTGAAGAACACTTCGCTGCTATCGGTACTGGCCGTACCGGACCTGCTGTACCAAGGGCAGTCGGCCGCGCACGATTCCTACCGACCGTTGGAAATCTATACCATCGTCGCGATCTGCTATTTCGTCGTGCTGTTCCCGGCCACGTTGCTGGTGCGCGTACTCGAAATCCGGCTGGCACGGCGCGGTCGCTGAACGGCTCATGATCAGGCGACAAGCCAAGGGGCCTGCTGTCTCAAAAATGTTGCAATCGGACCGCCACGCCGCGATGATTACGCACTATTTCTAACAATTCGCGGCGATTGTCCCTACTTTCCCTGATTTCCGGAGCATCAACCGCGACATCGTACTATCCTGTCCTCTCGGCCTGCACTGATCCTTGTGGGACATCGCCGGATTGCAATCTTGAAATCTCGGCTGACGCGAAGTAGGGCAACGCGACACGGGTACATCCCGTTTTGCCTTCCAATTCCTTTCATTGTCTTTCAAGCGCCACTTGTGCTTGTGCCGAGGCTCCTGTACTTCCCGTGACATTGCGCATGACCACGTCTTCGATCAAAAATGCCCGGCGCTGGGCGCCCGGTGGCAAGCGCGGCTGGTTTTTCGCCGCCATCGCCGTTATCGTGGCGACCGGCGTCCGGCTGTCGCTGCAACCACTGCTTGGTCCGGCGCGCCCGGATTTCGCGTTCTATATCGCCGCTGCGATCATCGAGTATTACTTCGGTCTTTGGCCCGCCATCGCGGTAATGACCACCGGCTTCGTCATTACGGACGTCATGTTCGTGCCGCCGTACGGCCAAATTCAGCAAATCGACAGAAACGACATCATCCTCGGCATCAGCTATCCATTGCTGGGGACGGTGATCATCGGGCTGATCGAGCGGCTACGGCGCGGCCAATATCATTCCGAGATGGTTGCCGCGGTGGCGCGCTGTCGTTACGAGATGCTGCTGCGTGCGGACAATGACCGTCTGCTGGCGCGGCGCGATGCCGGCGAAACGCATCGGCTGCTACGAATGCTTACCGAGAAAAACGACAAGCTCGTGTTCATTCAGGTCACGACACCGGATCAGATGCCCGGCGCAGCGGCGGCCATGCAGCCATGCGCGCGCTTTGACGACGTGCATCCTGACGACATCGCCCGACTGGGCAACCTGCCGACGCTCGGCGCGCAGAAAGTGCGACTACGCCGCGCGGCGACGCAGGAGGACCTAGCCCCTGATGGCACCGCCGCGCCAGCCGATCTTGTCGATGCGATTTGCGAGCGGTATACCACCCCGAACGGGCAATTTCTGATCTTGCGCCTGGAGGGCTGAGTCATGACCGGTGCTTCCATTCGTGCGGCCAAGCACACCATTGCGCCCATCCAATATACCGGCGACGGTCACGGCGTGTTGCTGTTGCACGGGCTGTCGAGCTCGCCGCTGGAAATGCGCTTTCTTGCCCGTGCATTGCATCGGGAAGGCTTCACCGTTGACGTGCCCGTCCTCGACGGCTACAGCCTGGACCCGGATGCCCCTACGCTGCAGCGGTGGATCGATGCCGCCACGCAAGCCTACGATGCGCTGGCTGCCCGCTGCGAGCGCGTATCCGTCTGCGGGCTCTCGATGGGCGCCACGTTGTCACTTGCATTGTTGCATGCGCGTCCCCAGGCGCAGGCACTTGCCTTGCTGTCCACGACGATTCACTACGACGGCTGGGCCATTCCCTGGTATCGCTTCCTCCTCGATTGGGCCTATCACACGCCGTTGCGTCATCTTTGGCGCTATCGTGAGAGTGAACCGTTCGGGTTGAAGAACGAGGCGCTGCGGACGAAAGTCGCGCGAGCGATGGAAAGCGGGCAGCTCAGCGAGGTGGGGCCCGCCACGATTTCGATGCCGGCGTTGCATACGGCGAACCAACTGGCGCGACATGTAAAGCGTGTGCTGCCGACGATCGAGCGCGATTGCCTGGTCGTGCACGCGATCGACGACGAGACGGCCAGCCCGAAGAATGCGCAAATGGTGACGGCCTCGATACGCTCGGCATTTCAGCGAATGATTTTTCTCGACGATTCCTACCATATGGTCACCGTCGACAACGAACGCGAGATCGTTGCTCGTGAAATCGTTGTATTTCTGCGCGAGAGCGAAGCGGCGTCACGGGCCGGCGGCACGAACGCCGCCGTGGTATCGAAGGCATTGGCGCGACGCTTGCGGCAATTGGCATCCATCGGGAAATAGCGGGCGGTTCGGGGAATCTGCTACCCTTGCGGCCTTGAGGTGTGCAGACAGCGCGGCGTGTGCTGCCATCGTGGCCACCGCCGCCCTTTGCCGCAGCCGTCGCGGCGCCTCGCCGCCCGTCCGAGAATCGACCATCATGACCGCCCCCGTCCCGCCCGTCACCACCGACCTTTCGGCCACGCCCGTCGACACCCTGGCCGCTGTTCCGGCGGCCCTGCGTTTCGATACGCTGCCACTCTCCGCCTCGATGCGCGAAAATCTGGCGCGAATGGGTTATCACGCCATGACGCCCATTCAGGCGCAAAGCTTGCCGCTGACACTGGCCGGGCATGACCTGATCGCGCAGGCGCAGACCGGCAGCGGCAAGACCGCCGCCTTTGCGCTTGCCCTGCTCGCGCACCTGGAGACCCGCTACATGAGCGATCCACAGGCGCTGGTGCTCTGTCCCACGCGGGAACTCGCCGATCAAGTCGCTCAGGAAATCCGGCGTCTGGCGCGAGCGGAAGAAAATATCAAGGTGCTGACGCTGTGTGGCGGCGTGACGATGCGGCCGCAGATGGCCAGCCTCGAACACGGCGCGCACATCGTCGTGGGAACGCCGGGCCGGATCATCGATCATCTGGCACGCGGCTCGCTCAGAGTGGATTCGTTGCGCACGCTGGTACTGGATGAAGCCGACCGGATGCTCGACATGGGCTTCTACGACGACATCGCCGGCATTGCACAGCAGTGTCCGGCGAAACGCCAGACACTGCTGTTTTCCGCGACCTATCCTGAAGGCATCGGCAAGCTGAGCCGCCAGTTTCTGCGCGATCCGCGTGAAATCAAGATCGATGCCCCGCATGCACCAACGAAGATCCGCCAGCGCTATATCGAGATCGATGCCGACTCGCGTCTTCCCGCCATCGCGCAAGTGCTGATGCATTTCCGTCCGGTCAGTGCGATTGCCTTTTGCAACACCAAGCGGCGCTGTACCGAGGTGGTCGAGTATCTCCGCGGCACAGGCCTGGAAGCGATGGCGTTGCACGGCGACCTGGAGCAGCGGGATCGGGATCAGGTATTGATCCAGTTCTCGAATCGGAGTTGCACGGTGCTAGTGGCAACCGACGTCGCCGCGCGCGGACTGGATGTCGCGGATCTGGAATTGGTGATCAATGTCGACGTGACGCCGGACCCGGAAATACACGTCCACCGCATTGGCCGGACCGGACGCGCGGACCAGCAAGGAACTGCCGTGACGTTGGCCGCCGGTGAGGAGATCGCGCGCGTGGCCGCGATCGAGCGGCAAAGCGGTCAGGATGCGAAATGGGAAACGCTGGACCAGCTGCCCGCCGATAATTCGACCCGCCTCCTGCCGCCGATGGCGACGCTGCAGATTCTGGGCGGACGCAAGGAAAAGATCAGGCCCGGTGACGTGCTGGGCGCATTGACGAAGGACGCGGGTTTCGCCGGCGACCAGATCGGCAAGATCAACGTCACCGAGTTCTCGACCTATGTCGCCGTAGGCCGGGACATCGCCAAGGAGGCCGCAAAGCGGCTGAATGCCGGCACGATCAAAGGCAAGACCGTGCGCGTCAGATTGTTGCGCGACTGAATCGTCGACAACACCGAACCTGCCACGCAGGCAAAACGGGCCGAAAGCAGCATCCGTTCGGCCCGTTTTCATTCATGCGAAGGTACCGGCACCGATCGCCCCGGCATCAAGCGCTGCCCGCTCCGTTACTTCGCGGCCTGCTCCGGTTGATAGCCATCGTTCAGCGTCCCGAGGAAGGCGATCACATCCTTGATCTCGCCGTCATTCAGCGCCGGCGCATCGCCGTGCTTGCGATCGAACGGCGCGTCGGCCACATCGACATTCTTCTTGTATCTGGCGGGCAAGTCGTTATACACGTCCAACTTGCCATTCTTGCCCTTTGGATACCAGCGCGCGGGATCGGTCTCGCGCTGTACATAGAAGTGCATTACATCGTCAATGGAATGGAACACGCCGTTGTGGAAAAAGACCTTCCTGGATAACACATTGCGCAACGTCGGCGTCTTGAAGAGACCACAGTAGGCATCCACATGCGTATAGTCCTTGCGAACCGGACCGCACAAACCAAGGTCGTAGTAATGCGGATTCCGGTTAGCCGCGATTTCCATGTTACGCGGCGCACCGAATGCCTCGAACTGAAAATCCGTGAAAACCGGCGGGAACTTACCGTCCACCGATGGCTTGTCGATATGGCATGACGAGCAATTTCCCTTGTTCGGATCTTCAAATAGCTTCAGCCCGCGCATCTCCTGCTCGGATAACGTGGCCTTGCCGGCCAGGTAGTAGTCGTACTTGCTGTCGTATGGATGGAAACTCGGGTCTTCCAATTGATATCGCGTCAATGCAAACAATGCTTCGCTGATGGCAAGATGTTCATCATCGAAGATACGGTCGCCGAATAATTGCTTGAACTTGGCCGCATACGGCAAGTCACGCAGCTTGCTGACCACTTCCGAGGCATTCTTGTTTGCCATCTCATGGGGATCGAGCAGGGGACCGGTGGCTTGATCCTGGAACGTATCGATGCGACCGTCCCAGTCGAAGCCCCCCTGCGGCACATTGTTCGCTGCCGCCTGCTGTGCCGCCGCCGCAGCGCCAGTCGGGTTCCCCCCCTTCGCCACCGACGCCACCTTGACGTCGCTCACCGGCGCGGCCGGTGCAGCCGTGGCGACATCGGTATCAGGCACGGAACTGTTCGGTCCGATCGTGAAATCCGGATTGTGTTCGAGATACTTCAAGGAGGGCACCGCGCGGGCACCCTGCTTTTGCATATCGAGACCACCCAGCTGGACGGCAAGGCCATTCGGCGGTCCATAGGCATGCGACGGATCATGGCAAGAGGCACAGGCCATCTTGCCCGACCCGGACAGCGACTTCTCAAAGAACAACTGCTTGCCCAACTGCGCCATGGCGCTGAGCGGGACCGGGTGATCCCGCCAAGGCGCCGCGTCGTATGGCACGCTTGCGCCCTTGGCAGGCGCCGCAGCGCGCAGTACCGCATCCGGCGCCACGGACGGCGCGGCCGAATCGCCGGTCGACGGCTTGGATGCGGAGGGCGCGGCGGCCTGCGTGTTCGATGTCACGTCGGACGAGACCGACGAGGGTGCCGCGGCACGAACAGCCGATTGCGGCGCCGCGTTGCCGCCATCATGTTGTTGCCCACAGGCCGCCAGCAGGACGCTCACAAGTAGCGATTGCATGGCGCCCAGGGTGACGGCGATGCGCCGCCGAGCAAGAATCATCATTGTTGTCAGCTCGAAACTTGCAGGCCCGTACCGGTATCCAGGAACAACTTCTGCGTGGCACCGTTGTTCGAGAAATCGAACATGTTCTCGATCGTGCCGGCTTTCGCATCGAAAGAGCCTTGACCAATACGTTGACCCGAAAGCCAGTTGTCCTCGATAAAGCGCAGCACGGACGTCTGGTCGGTCAGCGTGTGGTCGATGTAGTTGGACTTCGCATACGGCGAAACCACCAGTAGCGGCAGGCGCGGGCCATAGCCGCAACGGCCATTGACAGGCGAACCATTGACCCCGTTCAGTGGCGAGCCCGACCCGCAGGTTGACGTGCCGTTCAGCGAATCCAGCGTCGAGAACGACGGGTTCACGATTTGATACGCGTGGTCGTACCAACCGTCCGAGTCGTCGTAGGCCAGGATCACCGCCGTGCTGCTCCAGTCCGTTTGCTTTTGCAGGAAGTTGATGACCGTGGTCACGAATACCTGCTCATCCAGCGGGTCCGAGTTGCCGGCGTGGGCATCCTGGATCGCGGGGGCTTTCAGGAAACTGACCGACGGGAAGTTGCCCGCCGCCACGGCCGTGAAGAAGTCATCGGTGTCGTATTGGTGATTCGCGGCATCGGTATAACCGATCATCGCGGTCGACGTCGGCCGTGCGTGCGTCGGGTTCGCGGTGGAGGCGTAGTATTGGAACGGCTCGTGGTGAGGCACGTAATCGCTCTTGTAGCCTCCCACCACCGACGAGTACGACGAGCGCTGGCACCCGGTCGTGCCGTTCGGATTCGTCTTCGTGCGGTCGAAGCCGCCCTCGAACCAGCCCCAGGTGATGTTGGATGCATTCAAAACATCGCCGATGTTCTTGCCGCTCATTGACACGGTCGCGTTCGTCGTCGACGAGCAGGCATCCCCGGTTGGGTCCGGATCACCGATAACCGTATAACCGGCTTGTCCATCCGCCACCGTGTAGCCGGACGTCACAGCCGCCGCCGCAGGCGTGGTGGAGGACGACAACGCAGCCGTCGCGCCGTTCGTCTGACCCGAAATCAGGTTCAGCGCACCAGGGGTCGACGGGCCGAACTGGGTGTTGAACGAGTTGTCGTTCATCGCGAAATGCTGCGCGTAGTTCCACAGCCCGGTGACCGTGTTGCCATCGAAGTAACCCATCACCAGGCCGGTGGTGGCATAAGTGGCGGACCCGATCGCGCCGGCCCTGCCCGTGTACTTCGGGAACAGGTCCATTGCCAGATTGTCGAATGCCTGCTGTTCCGGACCGTAGTTATGATTCATCGACGCCGTGCAGGCCTGCGACCGATCCAGGCGGAACGGGTTTGACGCGCCGGTACCGTTGGCCGTGTTCGTGTAGTTCGGGTTAGCGGTCAACAGCGACGCATTCGCCGTGTAGTTGTTCGCCGCAGGCGTGCCCGTCAACGCCGTGAACACCGGCTCGCCTTCTGGATTCGACGCATTCGGATACGTACCGAAATAGTGATCGTATGAGATGTTTTCGCCAAAGATCACCACAACGTGCTTGATCGGCGTCTTTGTCGCCAGCGCGTCTTGCGCGCTGAGACTCACGGTCGCAGGATGCCCATTCGAACCACCACAGGCGGCCAGAATGCCCGCCGCCATGGCGATAGAGAGTCCTGCCGCAATGGCAGTCGTTTTAATGCGTGGCATGTTGTCCTCGGATTCCCGATGTCTGGAGAGCGTCTTGTGGGGAAATGCGCGGAAAGGGTATCGACAATAAAAGGCTCCCTCATGACGAATTGCTGACGCAATCCTTTCTAAAAATGCACATTGGCTGACAGTTGTGCGACGTTTATTCAAGAATCGTGCCCTTGAATGAAAGGCTTCGGCAGGTATGGCGAAGGTTTTCTTACACTTCACCGACATCGGATAGCGAGAGAATCCCCTGACGCCGATGGTGTTTTCACTTATATCGTAGAATCACGATATGAACTTCGTGACTTAACGATATACGTCGCATCGCGTTGCGCTTCGGCCGCCTGCGTCCCCACGAGTGCAATGGAAAAAGTTGTAGGTCCGTCATTCTTTTTGCATCGGGCGGTGGCATCCGCGGGCTACAGCGCGGTGCCGAACCATGGCGATATCTTTCAAAGCGATTACATGACACCAAAATGGCGCGTTCCACGGTAATCACGAAAGGCATGACAAGAAAAGACAACGGTAGCGCCGCGAAGGCATCGGGCAATGGCAACTCGGTTGCACGACAGCACGCGGACGCAAACGATCCCGATCTCGAAGTGGTGCTGAAGGCGTTGAGTCATCCGTTGCGACGCCAGATTCTTGCGTGGCTCAAAGACCCGGGCCAGGAGTTTCCAGCGCAGACGCATGCGCGTGAACTCGGGGTCTGCGCAGGCCAAATCGACGCGCGTGCCGGGATCTCGCAGTCCACCGTCTCCGTGCATCTGGCCACGCTCGTTCGCGCCGGCCTGATTACGTCAACCCGCTTCGGGCAATGGCATTTCTTCCGCCGCGATGATGATGCGATAGCCGCCTTCAAACAGCGGCTCGACGATTTGATCTGAGCTGGCTGTCACAATCGCAACATCGCGTGGTTAGTCTGTTTCACTTTTTAGTGTTCCTTATCATGCCAATTGCCTTATTTGTCCTTGCCCTTAGCGCCTTTGCGATCGGCACCACGGAATTCGTCATCATGGGCTTGCTGCCTGACGTCTCGCGCAGCCTCGATATCTCGATTCCCAGCGCCGGATGGCTCATCAGCGGATATGCGCTGGGCGTTGCCATCGGCGCGCCGATCATGGCGCTGCTTACCGCCCGGCTAGCTCGGAAGCGCGCGTTGCTGATGCTGATGGGCATCTTCATCATAGGCAATGTTCTGTGCGCGGTCGCCCCCGACTATGGTTTCCTCATGATCGCGCGCGTGATCACGTCGCTCTGCCATGACGCGTTCTTTGGCATTGGCTCCGTGGCCGCAGCGAACCTGGTGGCACCCAACCGTCGCGCACAAGCAGTATCGTTGATGTTCACCGGGCTGACCCTGGCCAACGTGCTGGGCGTGCCGCTTGGTACCGGACTGGGTCAAGCAGCCGGATGGCGTTCGCCATTTTGGGCCGTTGCCGTCATCGGCGTGATGTCACTCCTTGGTTTGTGGCGCGTGTTGCCGGTCAACAAGAACGAACCTCGTATCGATCTGCTTTCCGAGATAGGTGGGCTCAAGAGCATTGGCGTGCATTGCGCATTGCTGACCACCACGCTGTTTTCGGCCGCGATGTTCGCGCTGTTCACGTATATCGCGCCGATGTTGGAGCAGATCACGCATGTATCACCGCGGACGGTGACATGGACCTTGTTCGTGATCGGTATCGGCCTGACGGTTGGAAACTACATCGGCGGCCGCATGGCGGATGCGTCACTGGGACGCACGTTGATCCTGGCCTTCATTGGCATGGTGTTGACCAGCGTCGCGTTCTTCTGGACCAGTGTCGGGATGGTGGGGGCGATCATCACGCTGGCCCTATGGGGCATTGTCACGTTCGGCGCGGTGCCGGCGCTGCAGATCAATGTGATGACATTCGGCAAGGATGCGCCCAACCTGATCGCCACGCTGAACATCGGCGCGTTCAATATCGGGAATGCGTTAGGGGCGTGGGTTGGTGGGACCGTCATCGCGCGAACACATGAATTGCACTATGTACCTATTGCAGCCGCGGGGCTCGCCATTTGCGCATTGCTGGCGACATTGCAGTCACTGCGGATTGCACGATCCACGGGCCTCGCCGTAGCAACAGGCGCGTGAATTAGATTGAAATGCGGCAATAGGCGTGGCGTATGCCTTGCTTGCTTGCTTGCTTGCTTGCTTGAAAAGTATTCCCTTGTGGCATGTGACGCGGTGTCTATTGGCACCGTATGTCTTTTTAAGTTTTTCCCTAAAGGAGTGTGCAATGACATCGTTATTCGATCCGATTCAAGTAGGTGCACTGTCCCTGCCGAACCGCGTTTTCATGGCGCCATTGACGCGTTCGCGCGCAGGCGACAGCCGCGTGCCGAATGCCTTGATGGCCGAGTACTATGCGCAGCGTGCGTCGGCGGGGATGATCCTCACTGAAGCGACCTCCATCAGTCCGCAGGGTGTCGGATATGCCGGCACCCCTGGCATCTGGAACAATGACCAAGTGGGCGGTTGGCGTCAGGTGACCGACGCCGTGCATGCGAAGGGCGGACATATCCTGATGCAGCTCTGGCACGTCGGCCGCATTTCGCATTCCCGCTTCTTGAATGGCGCGTTGCCGGTAGCACCGAGCCCGATTGCGGCGGGCGGACACGTGAGCCTGGTGCGTCCAATCACCGCGTTCGAAACGCCGCGCCCACTGGATGCGTCGGAATTGCCGGGGATCGTCGCCGATTACCGGCGCGCTGCGGAAAATGCCAAGGCGGCCGGCTTCGACGGCGTGGAAGTGCACGGCGCCAACGGCTATCTGCTTGATCAGTTCCTGCAAGACAGCACGAACCAGCGGGATGACGATTATGGTGGCTCGGTTGAAAACCGCGCACGTTTGGCATTGGAAGTGACCGACGCCTGTATCGATGTCTGGGGGGCGGATCGTGTGGGGATGCATTTGTCGCCGCGCGGCGATATGCACACGATGGGCGATAGTGATCCCCTGGCAGTGTTTTCGTATCTGGCCACCGAACTGGGCAAGCGTCGTATCGCGTTTATCGCCGCCCGCGAATCACTGGGTGAAAAACGTATCGGACCTGCGCTGAAGAAAGCGTTCGGCGGTGTGTATGTGTCGAATGAAAAGTTCAACCGGGATACGGCGCAGCAGGTAATTGATGCAGGTGACGCAGATGCGGTCGCGTTCGGCGTGCCCTTTATCGCGAATCCGGATCTGCCCGCGCGGCTGAAAGCCAGTGCCCCGCTGAATGAAGCACGGCCGGATCTGTTCTACACGTCAGGCGCTGAGGGCTATACGGATTACCCGGCACTCGCATAAGGAGGGTCGACCAAGAAACGTTGATACGTGCCGACCGGCTTTACGTTCGGCACGCCACCCTGCTCCGACTTCTGAGCGGAGCAAGCAGCGGCGCAGGGTCAGCCCGATGATGCGCCGACGCCCTTTAGTAACCGCGATTGGGGCAATGCCACTGCAGCTCGTCGGCGTAAGCTAAGACGCGATGACACGTGATAACCCACCAGCATGACAACGCAAGCCCCGATTCTTCACGGGGCGCAATTCATTCAACCGTATAAAGCGACAACCCCTGATGCCTTCGCCAGGGCATACCAGGCAGCCTCGATACATGGTCGATATATCAAACGATGGCGCATTCGACCGGCATCCTCTTCGAGAACGCTGTATCGGCGCAGCAACAACAAGACACCTTGACGCAGGCAGCGTCAAATAGGGGGGTGATGCAGATATATAGTATGGACATGATGGCAGGCGCGGCTGGAACGGAGAAGGTATCGCAGGGAGGATCGCGGACAACCTCACGAGCATGCTTGCTACCTTGCAAGCGTTTTAAAACCGTTAATGCGCCGCGTGCGCTAAACATTCCGCGATAGGAGAAACAAGATGACTTTTCCGACTTCCGTCAATAACCAGATTACCGATGCCGTCACGCAGTCGAATGTAAAGGTCGTGGGTGAGGCCCCGGCCATGGCGCTGGGATCGGTCTACGAGACGATGGCGCACTCCAGCGGTATTCTGTTCCAGAATGCGGTGTCTGCACAGCAACAGCAAAACACGCTGGCCCAGGCGGCCGACAATCAAGGTGTGATGCAAATCTATAGCGAGAACACCATGGCCGGGGCCGCAGCCACCGAGAAAGTCTCCCAGGGTGGCATTGCCGATAACCTGACCAGTCTGCTGACGGTATTACGCAGCCTCCCGCCAGACCAGTAACCGAACGCGGTCGTGACTTGAATGTGAACCGCGCGCTTGGCATTAGATACGGCACTTTTTCGGTATAAAGCCCAGCATATGACCAACGTGCGTTACCACCGGACAGAACGATCATCGATCGCATGAACTGTCGTCTTCCCTTATCTATCGCATCAATCCGACAAGCGCGCCCGAACCAATTGCAAATGTGCCGCTAATAACAAAAAGCGTTGGCAGCGATACGACACTTATTGCACTTGATCCAATCAAAGGTCCAATAACCAATGCAGCAAGCTGTGCACTACGTGCAGTCGCGCTAATCGTACCCAGCGCCTGTGGCGGCGATGCGGTTTGCATCACGACGCCGAACGTCATCTCGGTGATACCAAAACACGCGCCGTTTGCCAGCCAGATGATAAAGAGCGCCTCTTTCCCTAACGGAGCGCCAGCAAGCGCAGCTGCTCCCGGTAGCAATACCGTCACGCCAAAACCGATCAGGCCGGCCGTGGAAACGCATGTCATGTTCCAGGTAGCCAAGATTCGCCTAAATAACAGTGCTCCAATAATCCCCCCGGCTGCTGTACAGCTGACGATCTCGCCAAATGTCGACGCGGCAAATCCCTGCGCCCGGAGAAATAACGCGAGCATCGGATCGTATAAACCTAGTGTCAACGTTTGAACAAGCGATGCAATAAAGGCGTTTCTGAATTCGCGATGCCGCGCGAGAAAATTCCAAAGATCAAGGACACGAGGTTGCGTGCGTTTTACCGTGTTGTCGTCGGCGGACAGGCCGACATGCGCTAATAGCAACAGGAGCATGACCCCAAATAAAGCGAGCGTTGCGGAGAAAGCAAATCCTAGCAGGGGAACGTGAAGACCGGCGATGACAGCAGCAAGTAATGGTGCCATGATCTTGATACCTTGATCGATAAGCGTCATCCAACGCGCGTTATCCACAAACTGCCCGGGAGTCAGCATCATCCGAATAAGCACCTGCTCTGCCGGCATGGCTCCCAAATTGCTTAGCCCTTTCAATAACACAAAGAAAACAAAAATCCAGGCATTGGGCGCAAGCAGCAAACAAAGCGATGTGATGCTCCTGGCTAAATAGCTGTAGCGCAAAAAGATCAAGGGTGGATGCCTGTCTGCAAGACGTCCGAAGAACGGGCCGAGCAGCAGGCCAGGCAAACCATAAAGTGCGGAGGCAATGCCGATCGTCGTTGCCTCCGCGTGCCAAAAGTAGGTTAACGCTGAAAATATCAACGTGAAATCAACCCGAAGTATGACGGAACTATTGGCGCGAGCGAGGAGCAGGTAACGATATCCTCGCGGCCAGGCGAGCGGTGACGGTTCTTTCATCTGAATTGCTGGAACCGATGCGCATCTCGTACGTATATTTCACCGTCGATCACAAACCCGTCGAGGCCTACCTCCTCAGCATACGCAACGAGATCCGTAGTCCGGTTAATAAACCCTTTCCCGTTGAAATTCAAAGACGTGTTACAGAGTACGCCAACACCCGTTTCTAGTTTGAAGCTTTGGAGTAATTTGTGCAGTTTGCCGTTGTCGACTTGGCTTACTGTTTGCACGCGAGACGATCCGTCCACGTGCGTTATCGCACGTAGTGCTTTATTCCGTACAGTTGTGAAATAAAGCATCCCGCGCCTGTAGGCTTGTATTTCTTTGGAATACACCACTCGCAGTGGCACTATGCGGCAAGCTACGCCAAAGATATTTATTTTGATCGCTGGGTGCTGTCATCTTCCCCCACCGATCGCCCGCCCTAACGCATCGGCCCCGTCGTGCAACGCCGCGGCGATTCCCGGCTCGAACGTCCAATGTCCTGACGCATCGATCATCCGTAATTGCGAAGACGGCCACGCGGCGTGCAGGGCCACCGCCTGATCGGCGGGGCACACCATATCGAAGCGGCCATGCACGATGATGCAGGGGTGATCCTGCAACGCGTGCACGCGTGAAAGAAAATCCGGCGCGGGCAGTTCATGCGCCATGTAATGATGCTCGAGCAATGCCATCGACACCGCCCGCTGCTCGGCTTCTCGCGAACTGCCCCCCTCCACGGGCGCGGCCGGTGCTGGCTTCGGCACGGCGCCGGCATCCGCAGGCGTCTTCGGCTTCACGCTTCCCACCGACGACAGCTTGGCCTCGAACCCGGACCACGCCTTGGCGAGCGCAACGCCGGCCGCGTCGAAGCGCGATAGCGGCGCCGCGGCATATTCGAGAATCTGGTCGCGATTCCGAGGCCGCCGCCCGTCCGCGCGTTCGATCGCATCGAGGAATCGATCGTGCGCCTCCGGAAACACGCGCCGCACATCCCACAGGAACCAATCGATATCCTCACGCCGCGCCAGGAAGATGCCGCGCAGCAGGAAGCCGGTACACCGCTCGGGATGCGCGATGCCGTAAGCCAACGCCAGCGTCGTACCCCAGGAACCGCCAAACAGCGCCCATCTTTCAATACCCAGCGCGGTCCGCAATGCCTCGATATCACCGACCAGATCGCTCAGTCCGTTGTGTTCGGTCTTGCCGAATGGCGTCGACCGACCACAGCCGCGCTGGTCAAACAACACCACGCGCCATTTCAGCGGGTCGAAAAACTGCGCCCACGACGGATTCAACGCACCACCCGGCCCGCCATGAACGATCAATACCACAGGTGCATCGGGGCGGCCATGGGCACGCCAATAGATGGCGTGCCCATGACCTACCGGCAATTGACCATCGGCGAAATGGGGGAAGGTGACATCGTCGTTTGCAGCAGTCGTCATGGGCTATCCGGCATCGAGGTATCAACAGGTACCGCAACGATCGCCAAACCCGGCCAAACCAACTCATCGCCAGCGCGTGTCTCCGGCGCGATCGTCATTCACCCGTCAGTCTACCGTTAGCCGCGCATCCGCGCCGGATGCTGGCGTCGCACCAAAAGGCCAGCAAAACCCTGGCCTGCCGGAACGGCAAGCCGCGACCTGGTACACCCACGCGTCACGCGGAGATCGTCCACACAGCGGCGACCTTTTATCCCTCCACCTCGGCCGGCGCCACGGTCACCTCCCTCGGCGGCATCCTGTCCGGCATGACGGCGCCAAGCCTCAGCGCCTCGCTCATGATCTCCGACAGCACGGGCGTGGCGACGGTACCCCCTCCCCGCACCGCGCCCGTCGGGCCATCGATCATCACCGCCACCACATAGCGCGGATCAGTTTCCGGTGCCAGCCCCACCGCGGTGGCCAGATAGGCGTTTTTCGCGTATTGCTTGCCCGCCAGCTTCCGGGTGGTACCCGTCTTGGCCGCAATCGCGTAATGCGGCACGCGCGCACGCTTGGCGGAACCATCACCATCCACGCCTTCTCGCAGCATCCGCCGTACCGCCGCGGTCGTCTTTGGCGACAATCGTCTCTGCGCGGCATCGGCCTGCGCACCACGACCCGCGTCATCCCGCGTCGCCGTCGGCATCGTTTCCGCCATCGTGAGGCTCAAGGGCAATATGCGGCCCTCAGGGCCGAACATCGTGAAGGCGCGCGCAAGTTGCAGCAGTGATACCGAGAAACCATAGCCGTACGAGAAAGCGGCCTTGTCCGTCCCGCTCCAGGCCGACGATGCGCGCAAACGCCCCGAGGACGCGCCGGGAAACGGCAAATCCGGGCGAATGCCGAATCCCGCCGCCTCGAGCCCCTCGTGGACTTGCTCCGCGGTACCACGCGACATCAGCCGGATCATGCCGACATTGCTCGAATATTGCAGGACACCGCCCACGCTCAGCGCATCGCGCGGCATGGTATCACGCACGACAAAACGCCCCACCCGCTCCCAACCGGGCGATACATTGATGACGGTCTCCGGGTTCACCCATCTGCGCTCCAGCGCATTCGCCACGTGGATCGGCTTAACCGTGGAACCCGGTTCGAACTGATCGGTGATCACGCGATTGCGCAACGCATCACCCGTGCGGGCGCGCGGCTTCCCGGGATCGAAAGACGGCCAGTTCGTCATCGCCAACACCTCGCCGGTGCGGGCATCGAGCACCACGGCGCCGCCGCCTGCCGCACCATGCGCATGCACCGCTTGTTCCAGTGCCTCATAACTGGCCTGCTGCAACCGGGCATCCACCGTCAGTTGCAACCGCTCGCCCATCACCGGCTCACGCAATATCGTGTTATCGACAATCTCGCCCAAACGGTTGCGGATCACCGCGCGCGCGCCTGGGCGCGGCTGGAGTTGCTTGTCGAATGCGGCCTCGATGCCTTCCTGGCCCATGCCGTCAATATCGGTAAAGCCGAGCAATTGCGCGCTGGCGATGCCGTCCGGATATACCCGTTGCCACGCTTCCGATGTCCGCACTTCCGGAATCCCCAACGCCCGCACCTTCTCGGCAACGTCCAGCGGCACCAATCTTTTGAGATAAATGAAGTGCCGGTCCACTGCCAGCATCGCCTCCAGCCGATCCGGCGACAGGTCGAGCAGTGCAGCGAGCGCATTCCGCTTGTCGGCCCAGACTGTGTCGAAACGGGCGGCCACAAGAAATAACGAAACCGGTCTCATCGGACGTTGCAGCTTTTCGATTGCGACAAGCCGAACGAAACCCGGCGAACAGATTGCAAAGGTTCAACAACCCCATGCGGGCATCACGCCCGCATTGCTGTCATAAGCGTTTCTGAACCGAGTAACCGGATCACTCGCTTCATGTTGTACGCCAGCACGTGCAAGCTCATTTCAGTGCTCACTCGTTCGATGGTCCGCGTGAGGAAATGAGTGGCCCCCATCCATGCCTTAATCGTGCCGAAGGGATGCTCGACTGTCTCTCGCCGGGTACGCATTATCTCAGGAGCATGATCAAGTCGCGCCTGCATTTCCTCAACAAGGGTCTCGTGCTCCCAGCGGGTCATACGCCGCTCAGTGCCCGGCGTACATTTCTCTTTTAACGAGCACTGCTGGCAATTCGAACTCCAATACTTGCCGAGCTTCAGAGCACGCTCTATGGTCCAGCATCGCCAGATGAGCCGCTCACCGGCCGGACACCGATATTCGTTCGTTTCCGGGTTGTAAATAAAATCATCCCTGCTGAAACGGCCATGCGCCGTGGCGGTTGATGTCACCGTCTTTGCCACGAATACGGTGATGCCAGCTTCGTGGCATGCAAGTATCTCTTCGCTCTTGTAGTAGCCTCGATCCGCGATCGCAGTGAGTTTGCCTACACCCATTTCCGTTCGGGCAAGCTTCGCCATCGACGTCAGTTGATCACGATCAATGCCGTTGTTAGTTACCTCGTGCGCGACGATCAAATGGTGTTTCGTATCCACTGCCGTCTGGACGTTGTAGCCAACAACTCCGGTCCCACGCGTCTTCATTGAACGCGCGTCCGGGTCGGTAAGCGAAACCTGCTTGTCAGGTGTCGCGTTCAGTCGCACCTCGATCTCCTTGAGGCTTCGCATCTGCTCCTTCAAGGCCGCAATCTTGTCTTGCAGTCGCTCTGTCCTGACCTTCGCGACTGCCGGCTCCTGACGATCCGCTGTGTCCATTGCCTCGAGATAGCGAGCGATACTTGACTCGATGTCGCGCATGCGTCGTTCAAGCTTCGCGCTCGTGAAGTTACGGTCGCGGTGGTTCACCGCCTTGAACTTGCTGCCGTCAATCGCAACGATCGCTTCGGCGAAGAGGTCCAGACGCTGGCACAGCACGACGAACTGACGGCAGACGCTACGGATCGCTTTGCCGTTGTCTTTACGGAACCGCGCAATGGTCTTGAAGTCTGGTGCCAGGCGGCCCGTAAGCCACATGAGTTCGACGTTGCGCTGAGCCTCGCGTTCAAGGCGGCGGCTCGACTGAATACGATTCAGGTACCCGTAGATATAGATCTTGAGCATCACCTCGGGGTGATACGACGGCCGACCAGTCAACGCTGGTTCGACGCCTTCAAACCCAAGCTTACGAAGATCAAGCTCATCGACAAAGACATCAACTACGCGCACGGGATTGGTGTCCGTCACGTAGTCATCGAGCGCTTCAGGAAGGAGAGAGCTTTGTGTACGATTGTCGCCTTGAACGAACCGTTTCATGTTGCTCATCCTCGCTTTCGGATGGCAAATTTTAACGCATCCAAAATGCGTTTTGACACAATCTGGGCCGGCAATGGCCGCGCCAATGCCGACGGCATGGCGTACACGGTCCGTACCGGTTGGCTCATCGCCAGCAACCGGCCATGCCGGTCGACGATGTCACCACGTGCCGCCGGCATCGCCAGCTCGCGCGAGAACCGCTTGCGACCCTCGGCATCGTAGAAAGTCTGATCGATGACTTGCACCCAAAATGCCCGGGCGCCCAAACCGATGAACGCCAAGGTCAAGAGCGCCATCACCACCGCCGAACGCCAGCGCGGCAATCCGCCCGGCACCATTGGCGAACGCATGCCATGGGTCGCCCCTGAGCGGGTTGGCCGCCCGGAACAGGCAGACAAACCGGCCAGCAGCGGTAATACGTCGGCGGCAGCGCGTCCGGATGCGCCAATACGACCATCCACACGACCGTTTTTACCTGCCTTGCCACGCCCTACGCTGTGCTTCATGCCGTTCTCGTTTGCCATATCGTCGCCGCACATACTGCCCATCAGCCAGATAAACACCATCAGCGAACTGCCCAAATTGCATTAAGTCTAGCCCTATCGCGATGCCCCTGTCCGTTACATCGTGCGGCGTCGTGGCACGAATGCTGCATTCCTGTGCATTTCATCGATGGCGCGGGCGCGCCGTGACGGGCCACACGCACCATCAACCGCGCTCGGCAAACGGACGTCCCCCGTGCGGATGGCAGCCGTTTGCCTGACCGTGCCACCTTATTTTCCAGGAGCGACTGATGAATGATCCCAAACCCGTCGGCAAACTTGCCAACCAGGTGGCACTGGTGACCGGTGCCAGTTCCGGCATCGGCGCTGGCGTGGCAACGGCGCTGGCCAAGGAGGGTGCCGCGGTCGCCGTCAATTACCACGCCAATGCCGACAGCGCGCATGAGTTGGTCGACGAAATCCGACGTGCAGGTGGCCGTGCCGTCTCGATAAAGGCCGATGTCGGCCAGCCGGACGATATCGCACGCATGTTCGCGACCGTCCACGATCAGTTGGGGGACGTCGATATCGTCGTTGCCAATTCAGGCATCCAGAAAGACGCGCCATCGATCGATATGACGCTGGAAGACTGGCACAAAGTCATCGAGACAAACCTGACCGGCCAGTTCCTGACCGTCCAGGCCGCGGCGCGAGCCTTTCTGGCACGGCAACGGAAGCAACAGTTTCCCGATGGGCACCCGCCGCACTCGAAGGCGCTGGGCAAGGTGATCTGCATGAGTTCCGTCCATGACGTCATCCCGTGGGCAGGGCACGTGAATTATGCCGCTACCAAAGGCGGGATCAACATGATGATGCGCACGCTTGCACAGGAATTCGCACCGAAGAAAATCCGCATCAACGCCATATCGCCAGGCGCTATCCGTACGCCAATCAACCAGGAGGCATGGGAAACGCCGGAAGCGCTGGAAAAGTTACTGCGTCTGGTGCCGTACAAGCGCATCGGCGAGGCGGAAGACATCGGTAATGCCGCAGTGTTCCTGGCATCGGACGAAAGCGATTATGTCGTTGGCACGACCCTGTACGTTGATGGCGGCATGACCTTGTATCCGGGATTTGAAGACAATGGCTGATACAAACCGGCCGCGAGGCGCATCCACGCAAAAAGGTCCCGCCGCGCGAGACGGCGCCACGGATAACCATTCGGCATCCGATGCGTCATTCGGCACCCCGGATGACACGCCGCGCGGTCCGGCGAACATCACACCGGTAAGCGCCGCCATCGGAGACCATGGCGTGGTCGGCAACATGCGCACGCTTGCCTTGGTCAGCACGGCAGCACATATCGATTTTCTCTGTTATCCGGCATTCGACTCCCCTACGGTGTTCGCGTCACTGCTCGATGCGGAGCGCGGTGGCCATTTCGCCATTGCACCGCGCTTGCAACGGCCGCGCGTGCGTCAGATGTACCTGCCGGAGACGAACGTGCTGTTGACGCGCTTCATGTCCGAAGAAGGCGTTGTCGAGATCGTCGATTTCATGCCGTTGCATACCGGACGCAACGACGGCAATCATGCCCCCGGCACGAGTGTGCCGCAGGAAGGGCACGCCGCGCCGCAATGCACCGAGGCCAATCAGCTGATCCGGATCGTATCCATCATTCGCGGCACGATTGGATTCGACTTGCTTTGCGCACCCCGCTTCAATTATGCCCGCACGCCGCACGAGACCACGCAAGACGCACACGGCGACGTACTGTTCATCCCGTGTTACGACGACGCGCCACCACAGGACGTCGCGGCCGCATCGGACGGCGTGGGCGCCCCCGCGCAAGACCGCATCCGGCAACCACCATTGCGGCTGAGTGCATCGGTGCCGCTGTCGATCGCCAACGGCGACGCCTGCGCGCACTTCGCGCTGAGCGAAGGAACACGCGTGGCATTCGTTTTTGGTGCCGACGACGACGGCCTCGGGCAAGGTGCAACGGGCGACATTGCCCGTGCGATTCATAGCCCGGAAGCGGATATCAATGCGTCACTGGCAATGCCCTCACCATCGCGCGCCCCAGCCTGCGGCAAGGCATCGTCACACGAGGAAGGCGAAGGACGCCGGTCGCCTGCGAACGACGAAAAGGGCATGATGTCCCCCGGACGGCAAACACTGGCGGCGATCGTGCCGTGCCTGCATGCGACGATTGCCGGATGGCGCGCCTGGAGTGATCGCGCAACCTGCCGCGGCCGCTACCGTGAAATGGTGACGCGCTCGGCGTTGCTGTTGAAATTACTAAGCTCGCGCGACCACGGCGCCATCATCGCTGCCGGGACCTTCGGCCTGCCCGAGACAACCGAAGGCCATCGGCGATGGGACTATCGATACACCTGGATTCGTGACGCGGCATTTTCCATTTATGCGCTGATCCGGCTGGGCCACGCGGACGAGGCGGATGCCTTTGTCCGCTGGATGAACCGGCGCGCGGATCATCCGGATTTCGATGGCCGTCTCAAGGTGGTCTATGGCCTGGCCGGCGATTGTCCGTCGGAGGAAGTGGCACTGGCATCGCTTGCCGATGGGCACGCTCAGCAGCCACCGCTTATCGGCAACGCCGCGGCCGACCAATTGCAGCTGGATATCTATGGCGCGTTGATGGACGCGCTTTACCTGGACAATAAGTACGGTACGCCCATCTCCCACGACGGGTGGCGTAATGTGACGAAGATGATCGAGTATGTCGTCGAACATTGGCGTGAACCGGATGCCGGCATTTGGGAGTTCCGCCCCGGCAACCAACCCCTGCTGCATTCGCGGCTGATGTGCTGGGTGGCCGTTGACCGTGCGCTGCGGCTGGCGGCCAAGCGTTCATTGCCGGCGCCGGTCGAGCGCTGGACCGCCGTCCGCGGCGACATCTACGACGATATCTTCACCCACTTCTGGAATCCGGATCTGAAAGCGTTCGTCCAATCCCGAGGCGGTAACCGACTGGATGCCGCGGCATTGATGATGCCGCTCGTCAAATTCATTTCGCCAAAGGACCCCCGCTGGCTCAGCACACTGGATGCGATCGGACGCGAACTGGTCGTGGACCCGCTGGTCTATCGTTATCCGCCAGACGGCGGCGATGGCCTGGACGGCAGCGAAGGTAGCTTCCTCGCCTGCAGTTTCTGGTATGCGGAAGCGCTGGCGCGGGCCGGACGCGTGGATGAGGGACGACTGATTTTTGAGAAAACGCTCGGCTATGCGAATCACCTCGGTTTGTATTCCGAGGAGCTATCGGCCGCCGGTGAACCGTTGGGCAACTTCCCGCAATGTCTGCCGCATCTCGCGCTGATCAGCGCGGCGTATGAGCTGGACCGGAATCTCTAGGCGGTGTGATCTTCAGCACGACGTGGACAGTCCCTCCCCTGTCAACCAATCGCGCGGCTGAAGGTATCGGGTGGTAAAAAGCGCTTCCACGGAGCCCGGCTCGGGCGCCCAGTCGTACCGCCAAATCGGATTCGGGGGCATCGACATCAATATTGCATCCGTGCGCCCGCCGCCTTTCAGGCCGAAAATGGTGCCGCGATCCTGCAGCAGGTTGAATTCAACATACCGTCCGCGCCGGTAGGCCTGGAAGTCGCGTTCGCGCTCGCCATAGAGACGATCGCGTCGCTTCTCGATGATCGGCAGATAGGCGCTCAGGAAAGCATCGCCCACCGCGCGCAGCAGCGCAAAGCTGCCCTCGAAACCAAAATCAGCGAAGTCGTCGAAGAAGATGCCGCCCACACCGCGCGGCTCATTGCGATGCGGCAGATGGAAATACGCATCACACCATAGCTTGAATGCCGGATAAAGCTCCGCGCCGAACGGCGCCAACGCGTCGGCACAGGTTTGGTGAAAGTGCCGGATGTCGTCATCGAAACCATAGAACGGGGTCAGGTCCATCCCGCCACCGAACCAGAAAGTCGGTGCTTTGCTACTCCCCGCCTCCGGCTGCACGATGAACATCCGCACGTTCATATGCGTGGTAGGGCAGTAAGGATTGCGTGGGTGCAGCACCAGTGAAACGCCCAGCGCCTCGAAAGGCCTGCCCGCCAGGTGGCGACGACCGGCGCTGGCGGATTCCGGCAATGCCGCCCCACGTACCTGTGAGAAATTGCAGCCGCCCCGCTCGAAGAAACCCCCTTCCTCGATCACCCGGGTAATGCCATCCCCCTCCAGCACGTCACCTGCCGGTCGCGTCCAGGCATCCTCGCGGAACGGCTGGCCATCGGCTTGCGTCAAGGCATCGACGATACGGGTCTGCAGTTGCAAGAGGTAGGCACGGACAGCGGCGACGTCGGGCGAGAGTATGGCGCTGGTCAGCGACGCGTCCGGTATCGACGTGTCCGCCGGGGACACGTCGGCCGCGAGCCAATTGGGTCCCGACGAGACGCGGGCGCCACGCGACGGCAGCACCACGGCGGGCTGGACCCGCCGTGATTGCAAGGCCGCGGTGCGGCGAACGGAGGACGAAGCGGACGGCACGGACATGATCGGACGCGCCGCAAAACGGCGCCTCGCCAAAGGACATGACTGTCAGTCTAGCGGGAGGGTGCAACAGCGATGTTGATATGGGTCAAGATAGACGCGGATCCCGCATCGCGTGGCGCGAATCGACGGCTCATGGGTCCGGCAAGAAGCATCCGGCCCCCGATAGGCCCGCATGCTCGTGGTTTTCCACCGTCTCCTCAATCGCCCAGATCGTCGAAGAGCCCGTGCTTCACGGCATAGCGGATCAAGGCCGCATCGGTCGTCATCGCCATTTTTTCAAGAATGCGCGCTTTGTATGTGCTGACGGTTTTCGGGCTGACGTGTAATGCCGCCGCAATCTCATTAATGCTCTGGCCCGCGACAAACCGTCGATACACGTCCAGCTCCCTGTCCGACAGCGTGTCCTGTGGCGGCGGCCCGTCAGCATCGTTCGCGCCGCGCGTCAGCGCCACCGCCATGTTTTCCGCCATCGCCATGCTCACATACGGATGTCCACCGGCAACACGCGATACCGCATTGACCAATTCCGTCGATGCGCTTTCCTTCGTCAGATAGCCATTCGCTCCGGCCTTAAAAGCCCGCAACGCGTACTGGCGTTCCGCATGCATCGTCAATACCAGGATCTTCAACGCCGGCCGCATCGCGCGGATCTTTGGAATCAAATCCAGTCCGTTCCCGCCAGGCATCGACAGGTCCAGCAACAAGACCTGTGCAAAGGCCTGGTTGACCATGGCCAGCGTGCTTTCCGCATCCGCCGCCTCGCCCGCTATCTCGAAGCACCGCGCTTTCCGCAGGATATGACCCAGCCCCTCACGGACCAAGGCATGGTCATCGGCGATCAGCACACGAATAACCACGGGATCAGTGCCGATTGCATCAAATGTGCCTTTGTTATCCGGGGCACCGATACCATCGGCCAATGTCCCGCCGTTCATCGCGTCTCCTCGCGGGCAATGGCCGCAGATGGCACCGTCACGCAGATCACAAACCCATTATCGAACATCACCGCGGTGTCCCATGCCGCCTTTGGCCATGGTTCATGGACGCCTTTATCGTCCATCTCCCACACCCTTTGCCTCACTTCGGCAGGGCTGCCGTAACGCAAGACGCCGCCCATCAACGTGGCGCGCTCACGCATGCCGATCAAGCCGAACGATCCGCGCGCATGCGGCCCCCCGGCCGACGACGCATGGGGCGGCGTATTCGATCCGCCCACCCCCACGCCATTGTCCGCGACCCATATGCGATAACACGGCTGGAGCGGTGCGTCGGGGGACGGCGCGGCGGTCGTCCGTTGCAGCGTCACGATGGCGCGCGTCGCGTTGGCATGTCGTCCGATATTGGTCAGCGATTCCTGCACGATCCGGAAGATCGCCGTGGTGGCATTATCGGTAATGGGCCAGTCGTCCGCATCGTCGGCAGTGGCCTCGCTTCCTTCGACGGCGAGGCCCTCTCCCGATGCTCCCGAACGAACCGTCACGACGATGCCATGCCGCCGGCGCCACTCACTGGCAAGCCAGTCGATGGCGGCCACCAACCCCAAGTCATCGAGCATCACCGGGCGTAAATCGGCGGCAATTCGACGGACGGCCTGCACCGTATCGTCGATCAGGCGCTTCATTTCCGACGTGCGACCTCGCCATCGGTGCAACGCAGTCTCGGAACGCGACGCTTCTTCGTCCAGATCCGCCTCCAACAACGACAGATCGACTTTCAACGCCGTGAGACGTTGTCCGAGATCGTCATGCAGCTCGCGCGCGATACGCGACTGCTCATCTTCTCGCGCCGCTTGAATACTGGCGGACAGGTGGCGCAATTCATTGCGTGATGCTTGTAGTTCGGCCCTTGCCTGCAAACGCGCGGTGATATCGCGCAACAGCACCGTGTACACACGGCGCCCGGTATCGCCGGAACCGTCACCGTCGCCGTGTTCTTCGCCACCGCGCCTGCTCGCGTCCCCATCCTGGCTACCCGGCCCGGCGCATTCGACGAATTGGGAAATCGATGCCTCGATGGGAAACTCGGTGCCATCGGCACGCAGGCCGAACAACGGCCTGCGCTTGCCCATTTGCCGTTCGCTAATGCCCGTCACGCCGAACTGCCGCACCTGCTGTGCATGCGCATGCCGGTACCGTTGCGGAATGAAGCGCTCCAACGAGGTGCCTATCGCGTCCTGTGCGGTACAGCCAAACAACTTTTCCGCGGTCGGATTGAAAATCAGGATCGTTTGCGCCTCGTCGATCGTGATGATGGCCTCGGATGCCGAGCGGATGATGCCTTCGAATTGGCGCTGCATATCGCCCGCGTTGGCAAACGGCGGGAGCGGCAACGCGGCATGCGGCGTGCACGCCGACGGCACATCGAAAGACGACGATGCGACGGCGGGGCGTGACGAATTCGCGGCGGAAACGGGATCGGACATGACGATGAGCCAGAATGTTCCTTGATGCAGGTCAATCGACAGAGGGCACCGGCGCGGTATGGTCCTGGGCACGACCCCTTCCGTTTGCCTGAGCCCGAGTATACCTCCCCATGGACGTCGATACCGCCGTAATCCAACGGCACCGCCGGTGCGCGCCGCGATACGATATCTACCCCGCCAGCGACTGGTTCGTGGAAGCATTCGACGCGGCAGCGCTGGATGCCACGCTAGCCGCCTGCTCGTCCCTCGGTCCCGTGCGCGTCGCCATGGATCTGCGCCTGCCCGCGCCGGGCATGGGCTGGTCCAGCCGCGACTGGCGCGAACTTCCCGCGTTACTCGGCCGCGATATGGCGCTCCATGTGGCGCGCCTGGCATCCGATGGTGTCGGCCGCGCCGTGCCGGTCGACGAAGTCCGGCTCAGTTGGCACGAGGCGCCGCACGGCGGTTATGCCGAACGTGATGGCACGTCACCACCGTGGCTGATGACCCTGTTGCGCGACCATTTCGCGATGTCGCCCCATGCTCACTGCAGTGTCACGGTGCCAGCCTCATGCCGACGGACCGGCGCAATCCAGATGTTGCGTGGCGACGGCTTCCAGCGGATCGAGATCGTGGACGATGGCAACGCGTCCGAAGGGGTACGCCGCTGGGTGCAAACAGCGGCCGTAATGAATTTTGCGTCGATCGGCGCGGGCTTCGTCTACGGTGCGCCAGGCCAGACCGCCGGCGCCATGCGTGAAGCGCTGACCGCGCTGCTCGATGCAGGGCCGTCCTACGTCGTCTTGCAACACGCGGAAGACTGTCGGCGCGGCTTCCGTCCGGTACTTGACCGCTCGCATAGCGACCGCTCGACGGTTGAGGTGATGAGCCTGCTGGTCTGCGCGGCACGCATCCTTGCCGCCGCGGGCTATCGCTGCATCGGCCAGGACTTGTATGCGCGCACCGATGATCCCCTTGCCGTGGCCCATCGCCAGGGACGCCTGTTGCGCAAATCGCACGGTGCGTCACTGCGCCCCGTATCGCTGGTGCTGGGCATTGGCCCGGATGCCATCGGGACGGTGGGCAATGCGTATTATCAAAACCGCGCCGATCCCACGCGCTACCGTCAGGCGTTGATGCACGATCAGTTACCCGTCAAGCGCGGCGCCGTCCTCGGTGCCAACGACATGGCGCGACGCGCGATCATCCAGGCCTTGGTGACGGATCTGTTCATCGACATCGCTGCCATCGAAACGACGCATCGCATCGACTTCGTCCGCGGTTTTGCCGAGGAAACCGCGGCATTGCGCGCATTCGAACAGGTCGGGCTGATGCTGTTCGACGACGCGATGGTCGAGCTGACCGATGCCGGTCGCCTGATTGCCGGCAGTATCGCAATGGTATTCGACGACGCGGTGAAGCAGGCCCGACTGCGCATGCCCCTTCACGGTCCGCTATAGCGCTGCCCGTAGGGATTTCCTGACACGAAGGAAAATCTTCCTACGTCCAATCCGTCCATTGCTGATGGCAGCGCGCCAAGCGCGGACGGATACTGCGATGCAGGGCCTTTACGCGCCTACTCCATCAAGGCTTGATGCCTGGCTGCATGCCCTGCGTTCGCCTTCGCATTTGACGAGATAGCCGATGACAACCGCGCACCGCTTCGCCGCCCCCGAATCGATCGGGACCACCGAACATCCGATACGCATTCATCGCCGATCGGAGACGCGCCCCGCGCAGGCGGATCCATCCGACTCGACATTGGTGACCACGTCCCGTGTTCGCTGTTCCAATTGCGCGATGCGCAATATCTGCATGCCGGAAGGGCTCGACGCGAATGCCTACGCGAAACTGGACGCGGTCATCTGCACCTCGCGGCGCGTGCGGCGAGGCGAGGCGCTGTATCGTTCCGGCGAGGCGTTTCACAATTTGTATGCGGTTCGGCTCGGTTCGTTCAAGACGGTTGTCGCCCACCCCGACGGTCGCGAACAGGTCACGCGCTTTGACCTGGCTGGCGAAGCGCTGGGGCTGGACGGCGTCTATACGGACGAGCACACATGCGATGCCATTGCGCTGGAAGACAGCGTGGTCTGCATCATTCCGTTCCACCTGCTCGAACTGTTATGCCGTGAAGTGCGACTGCTGCAGCGGCATGTGCATAAGATGATGAGCGGCGAGATCGTCCGGGAGTCAGGGCAGATGATGCTGCTGGGCAATATGCGCGCCGATGAACGCGTCGCTGCATTTCTGCTAAATATTTCGCACAGGATGAAACAACGTGGCTATTCCGCCAGTGAATTTCAACTGCGCATGAGCCGCGAAGAGTTGGGAAGCTATCTGGGCATGAAGCTTGAAACGGTCAGCCGCACCCTTTCACGCTTCAAGCGGGACGCATTGATTGCCGCGACGGGTCGTCGCGTGCGTTTGCTCGATATCCCCCGCCTGGAAGCCATCTGAATCTCCCCTCTCTTGCGGGGCCGGACGGCATCGATTGATCCCGTGTGTCGCGAGGTTGCTTGATGTCACGCGCCTTGCGCCGTATTGCCGCAGTCCGGTTTGAAACGCGTGTTTATCTGATGCGCGTCAATGTTTGCAAAGCCCCCTCGCAGGATGATCAGCACGACGGTCGGATGGACCGGCCGCAATCGGGGGTTTTCAAACATGTCCGCAGCAACCAGGCGCTGGAAAGCGCATCTCACCACCATGCTGGCGCCATTGGTCCTGGTGACCTTGGGCTTCTTTTCCCCACACCGCGCCGACGCGGCCCAGGGCGACATCATCGCCCGCATCCGCTCGGTCAGTATTCTGCCCGACGTCAAGACCAGCGGCACGCTGTCCACGCTGGGCGTGGGCGTCAATCCTTCGACGGTGCCGGAACTTGACTTCACGTACATGGTGCGCAATCACATCGGTGTCGAATTGATCCTCGGCACCGCGCGGCACAAGGTCACGTCGAATGTTGGCAGTCTCGGTCAGATCAGTCATTTGCCGCCCACGCTGACGCTGCAATGGCATTTCAATCCGGCTGGCCGGATTCGCCCTTATGCGGGCGTCGGCGTCAACTACACGCTGTTCTATGACAACCACCTGAACGTCGCCGGTGAAGGCGTGGGCGTGCGCAATCACAGCTTCGGTCCAGCGTTGCAAGCGGGTGTCGACGTACAAGTCAGCAAACGATTCTTCGTCAACCTGGACGTCAAGAAACTGTGGATCAAGACCGACGCAACACTCGGTGGCCAACCTATCGGCACGTTGGAGATCGATCCGTGGGTGGTGGGATTTGGCGTCGGCATGAAATTCTGACGGAGTATTGCCATGAAGCCCACGGCGCGCCTGGCGATAAGCGTCGCATCGACCAAGGATAAAGCGCGGACCTTGCTGCGGCGGCAGGGCCTGATGCGTGATGTGGTTATCGTGCTGGTGATCAAGCTCGTGCTGATCCAGATACTGCGCGTGACGTGCTTTGCCCACCCTGCCGCACCCGATATGAATATGCCCGACGACGTGGTGGCCGCCGCGATCATCGGGCCCGTCCCTTCATTACCCGCCGGCCTGCCAACGCGCGTTGCACTGCCAGCACCGCGCGGCAAGCCCGCACAACAGGATGTCGATCATGATCAGCCATGAGGTCGTCGATCTGTCCCGGCTGCAATTCGCCGTGACGGCGCTATATCACTTTTTATTCGTTCCCCTGACCCTCGGGATGACCTGGATGCTGGTCATCATGGAGTCGGCGTACGTGTTGACGGGCAAGACCGTCTACAAGGACATGACCCAGTTCTGGGGCAAGTTGTTCGGCATCAACTTCGTGATGGGGGTGGCCACCGGCCTCACGCTGGAATTCCAGTTCGGCACGAACTGGTCGTATTACTCGCACTACGTGGGCGATATCTTCGGCGTGCCACTCGCCATCGAAGGATTGATGGCGTTCTTCCTCGAATCCACCTTCGTCGGGCTGTTCTTCTTTGGCTGGCAACGGTTGCGCAAGGGACAGCACTTGCTGGTGACCTTTCTCGTGGCGCTGGGCTCCAATTTGTCGGCGCTATGGATTCTCGTCGCCAATGGCTGGATGAACAATCCGGTAGGCGCGCATTTCAACTACACGCATATGCGCATGGAGCTCGACAGCCTGTCCACGCTGATCCTGAACCCGGTGGCGCAAGTGAAGTTCGTGCACACGGTCTCGGCCGGCTATGTAACCGCGGCAATGTTCGTGCTGAGCTTGTCCTCGTACTACCTGTTGCGCGGCCGCAATATCGCCTTCGCATTGCGCTCCTTCACCATCGCCGCCAGTTTTGGCCTGGCCGCCGTGTTATCCGTCATCGTGCTGGGGGATGAGTCCGGCTATACCACGGGTGAAGTGCAAAAAATGAAGTTGGCTGCCATTGAAGCTGAATGGGATACGCAACCGGCGCCGGCATCGTTCACGCTGTTCGGTTTGCCGAACCAGGCCGAACAACGTACGGATTATGCGATCCACATTCCCTGGGCGTTGGGCCTGATCGCCACCCGTTCCCTCGATGAGCAAGTGACCGGACTGAAAGATCTGAAGGCGGAAAACGCGCAGCGGATCGCCCGTGGCATGCAGGCATTCGCGGCATTGCAGCGGCTGCGCGGTGGCGATACGTCGCCCGCCGCTCGCACCGCGTTCCAGCATGTTGAAGCGGACCTCGGCTATGGCCTGTTGCTCAAACGCTATACGGAAAAGGTCACCGATGCCACCCCGGCGCAGATCGATGCCGCCGCGAAAGATACGATTCCACGCGTCGCCCCCGTGTTTTTCTCGTTCCGGATCATGGTCGCCTTCGGCTTTCTGATGCTGTTCACGTTTATCGCTGCCGTCTGGCTGGCGGCGCGGCGCCGGCTGTTGCGGCCACGCACGCGCGCCTTCCTGCGCCTGGCGTTGTGGATGCTGCCCCTGCCGTGGCTGGCCAGCGAATCCGGCTGGATCGTCGCGGAGATGGGGCGTCAACCATGGACCATCGCAGGCGTCCTGCCCACGCACTTGTCGGTCTCGTCGCTGCATGCAGGCGATCTGTACGCCAGCATCGCCGGCTTCGTCTTTTTCTACACCCTGCTGTTGTGTTTTGAGATGTATCTGATGGTCAAGTACGTGCGCAAGGGTCCTGACGGCCTCGGTATGGGTCCCCAAGCAACCGCAGGCACGGACAAGGACGACAGCACCGCACCACTGACCGGGAGCCCGGCATGATCGACTACACGATACTCAAAATCATCTGGTGGTTGCTGATCGGCATCCTGCTGATCGGCTTCGCGCTGACCGACGGCTTCGACATGGGCGTGGGTGCCCTGCTGCCCTTCATCGCACGCACCGATACCGAGCGACGGATCGTCGTCAATACCGTTGGCGCTACGTGGGAAGGTAACCAGGTTTGGTTCATCACTGCCGGCGGCGCCACGTTTGCCGCCTGGCCACAGGTATATGCCACGGCATTCTCGGGTTTTTACGCGGCGTTGCTGCTCGTGCTGTTTTCCCTGTTCTTCCGGCCTGTCGGCTTCGATTACCGCAGCAAGGTCGCCCATCCAGCATGGCGCGCCTTCTGGGATTGGGGCATCTTCGCCGGCAGCGCGGTACCGGCGCTGGTGTTCGGCGTCGCCTTCGGTAACCTGCTGCTTGGCACGCCGTTCTCGCTAGATGCGGACATGCGCTCGACCTATCAAGGCACACTGTTCGGCTTGCTGTCACCGTTCGCGCTGCTGTCCGGACTGCTGTCGGTCGCGATGCTGGTAACTCACGGCGCCGGCTTTCTGACATTGAAAACGGATGGCGTGCTCCTGTTGCGGGCACGGCGGGTACAACGCGTGGCGGCCCTGCTGTCGATCGCGCTATTCGCCCTTGCCGGGTATGCGGTCTCGCATCATGTGGTGGGATTGCGCCTGGCGGCCGACGGCACGATCAGCCGCGGCGTGGGTTTCTGGATGAACAACTATGCGCGTTGGCCGCTGGCCTGGCTTGCCCCGATCGTCGGGTTCGGGGGCGCGATACTGGCCGCGCTCGCTTCGCTGAAGAGCGGCAACGGTGCGCAGAAGGCGGGATTTGCCGGCAGTACGCTTTTGATCGTCGGCGTGATCTTTACCGCAGGCACGTCGCTGTTCCCGTTCCTGATGCCCTCGTCGATCGATGTGCCGAGCAGCCTGACCGTCTGGAATGCGACGTCGAGCCAATTGACACTGCAGATCATGCTGGTGGCCGTGATCGTGTTCCTGCCGCTGATCTTGATCTATACCGGTTGGGTGTATCGGGTGATGCGGGGCCGCGTTACCAGCGCCGACATTGCCCGTGACAGCCATTCCTTGTACTGACGCGACGATCGGTGCGCGTATTCGATTGGCTTGCCGGCGTCATCCGCCGGCAACCTGCAAAGACCCTTTTCCATTCATGCAGACGGCGCATGGCCGCCGAAGGACGTTGATCATGTGGTACTTCACTTGGATTCTGGGCGTTGGCGTGGCATTGTCATTCGGCGTGGTTAGCGCGCTATGGTATGAAGCCCGCGGCGAATATCCCGATAGCGAAGGGCCGTTGTCCGCTAGACCGGTGCCGTCACGCGCCGAAAATTAACAGCCGCATCATCGGCGCTAGACACCACATGGGTTTTAACCATAATGACCATATCGATCAATATGGTTTGTCGGCACCTGTAATTGGCGGAGGTTAAGATGATCACTGAAGTCAGCGCAGTAAATTTTCGGCAAAACCTGGGCGACATGCTGAACCAAGTTCAGTACCGGAACGACAGTATTGTCATCAACAAGGATGGCAAGGCTGTTGCGGCCTTGGTCGATGCCGAACTGTTTGCGCGGATTCGGCGGTTAAAAGCGCGTTTTGACCGGTTGAGCGAACAACTCACCGACGCATATGCGTCAACTCCCGAGGCTGAGGGGCTCGCTGAAATCGACGCGTTGCTAGCCGAAGAACGTAAGCGCTGATGCCGGGCATGCGCGTGGTGTTGGATACCAATATTTTGGTATATGGAATGGTCTATCCCGGGAGCGTTCCGGGCCGAATCGTAGGCGCTTGGCGGCAAGGCATCCTTGACGTGGCACTTTCACGTTACATCCTTGACGAGATGGTGAGGGTTCTTCCGCGGCTCTCCAAGAATCCTTATAGCGCCAATCAAATTCGTGACCTTGCGGACAGCTTCATGTTCTTGGCCGATATCGTCGAGCCAAGCGCCAAAGAGGATGGTGATTTACGAGATACCGCTGATCAGCCCGTACTGGGGACGTTGGTCGCTGCCAAAGCACATTACTTGATAACAGGTGATAAAGATCTGCTTGTATTGCCCGGCAGATATCCGATCGTGACAGCAGCCGAGTTTTGGGCACGCCACGGTGAGTGAGCGTATCGCTGACCGGACAACTGCTCGACAAGCGTGCTTCAATCAAGGCGTTTGTCAGGAAAAACCCGTGCGATCGACGAGCCAAAACAACATACAAGTTGGTGGACGGTCGGGCCTCTCCCATTTCGCCGGCATTGTCACGTTGGTGAGGGTGGCGCGAAAAATGACGTTTTACGACCACCGTTCAAAACGCGGGCAGACCCTGACTGCGGGGTAACCGCGATCACGCCCGTGTTATCCACCGCGTTATCCACCGGCTTTGCCCGTCTATTTCGCTCAATTGCACACAGCGTTATCCACAGCCCCACTCAATCCGAATATCCCGCCGCAGTTCGCCCGAATACACGGCTCGGCACGCGCGAGGCGTATCAACCGGCGCCCCGTCACGCCACTACCGCTATCGCCACGTCCGGATGCACGCCGTGCAGCATGCGATGCGTGTCCGCCTCCTGCCAGCCCGGGCATAACGCCGCGCACAGCAAGGCGCGACAGATCGCGGCGGTTGGTTCGGCGCCATGCGACGGCCCTTCCACGCCAAGCGTCGCCCCATCCGACGCCCCTTCGCGTTCCGGGTTGTATTCCACGAGTTCGAAGCCGATCAGACGCGGATCACCGGCAAAGCGTGGCATGGCCGCAATCGCCTCATGTGCGGCGATCCCGTCTTCCACTGGCGAACCCACCGCCATCGCTTCCCGTGGATCGATCGCGTCCACATCGAAACTGACGCCATAGCCACAAGTGCCCCGTGTCGCGATATCCACCGCTTCTTCCAGGCACGCGTCCAAACCACGCGCCTGCACCTCCGCGATGCCGAATACCCTGACGCCCAGTCGATTCAGCAGGGCCGCCTCGCCATCCTCGAAACTCCGCACGCCGACCACCGCGACATTCTCCGGGCGAACCTTGCCGCGCCAGCCGCGTAGATCCGTCAGCGCCGGTGCGCCATGGCCCAGCAACGCTGCCAGCGGCATGCCATGCGGGGCTTGGCTCTCCGACGTTTCCGGCGTATGGCTGTCCAAGTGCGCATCAATCCAGATGAGACCAATCCGGCCCGCCTCGCCCAGTCGCGTCTTATAGGCATCCGCAATCCCGCTCCACGTGCCTGCCGCAACCGAGTGGTCACCGCCCAGGATCAACGGAAACAGGCCGCGCGTGATGATATCGGCCGTGACCGCTGCCATCCCTGGCGCGAATGCGCTCACAGCGTCGAGCTTCGACGGCACTGCATGCGCCGGATCGGCCGCGTGCCGCGTGCCGCCTTCATGCGCCAGATAGTGCGTATCCACGAGTGTCGCCCCCAGCCGGACATCCCGGCCGACACCGGAGCCGCCCGCGCGGAGGTCCGTCGCGATACCCGCCTCGATCAACGCCTCGGGTCCCAGGCGACACCCGATGATCTGCGCACCGGTGCCGATCGACGCGCGGACCAATTCCAGCGGGGGCAATGCCGCGCAAGGTGTAACGGCAGTCAGTGCCGGGCGGAGCAGGGTCATGGTACGAACTCCCATTCATCGAAAATCGTTTAGTACACGCAACAGGACGCCTACGGCCCATTGCAACGTCTCATCGTTGATCGCCAGCGGTGGCGACAGGCGGATCGTGTTGTGATGCGTGACCTTCGTCACGATGCCGGCATCCATCAGCGCATGGCACACCGCTTCGGCGTCGACGGAGGCCACAAACTGGACACCGATCATCAGTCCCTTGCCACGGATGTCCGCAATCAACGGATGCGCCGCGTCGCGCAACAGCCCGACAAGCAAGGCGCCGCCTTGTTCGGCGCGCGCGCATAATCCCTCGTCTCGCAGCACCTGCAAGGCCTCATGACCCACCCGCGCCGCCAGCGCATTCCCGCCGAACGTGCTGCCATGATCGCCTGGGCGGAAGACCGTCATCAGCGCTTCACTGCCCACTACCGCGGAAACCGGAAGGAAGCCTCCGCCAAGCGCCTTGCCGAGACAAACCGCATCCGGCCGCACACCTTCGTGATCGCAGGCAAGCATGGCGCCAGTGCGCCCCAATCCGGTCTGAATCTCATCGGCCACCAGCATGACGTCGTGCGTGTCGCATAGTGCCCGGAGCGCTGCCAGAAAGCCTGGCGGCGGAACATTGACACCGCCTTCACCCTGGATCGGTTCGACGAGAACGGCACACGTACGAGGCGTGATCGCGGCACGTACCGCATCGATATCGCCATACGGCACGCTGACGAAACCCGGCGTCAGCGGTCCGAACCCGGCGCGGTATTCGGGATGCGACGAGAAGCTGACGATGCTCGTGGTGCGGCCGTGAAAATTGCCGTCGAATACGATGATTTCCGCCTGTCCGTCGGGAATGCCCTTTACCGTATGGCCCCATTTGCGCACGGCCTTGATCGCGGTTTCCACCGCCTCCGCCCCGCTATTCATGGGCAAGGCACGTGCTTGTCCTGTCATGTCGACCAGCGTCGCAAGGAATGGCGCCAACTGGTCTGAATGCATCGCCCGCGACGTGACCGAGAGCCGCGACGCCTGATCGGTCAAGGCCGCAAGCAACCGAGGATGAGCATGTCCGAAGCTGACGGCCGAGTAGGCGCTCATCATGTCCAGATAGCGCTTTCCGGCGAGGTCCCAGATCCAGACGCCTTGCGCACGCGTTGCAACCAGCGGCAACGACGTATAGATCGGCGCATTGACCCGCGCATCCAGCGCCAGCAAAGCGTCCGCCTCCGCCGCGCCGCGTGGCGACCCAGTGTTTTCTTGCGCCGCATCTTGCGCACTTCGGTCGTGCATCGTCGTCGCGTCCATGGCGATTCTCCTTTGCGTTGACACGCATCATAGAAAATGCTTTCGATCGAATCCAGCGAAACGTTTAGCATGCATCGTTCGAATTTTTTGCATCATAATGGGCGACATGCGTACGCAAACCAAATACATCGATACCTTTGTCGCCGCGATGGAAGCGGGCAGCTTTGTACGCGCCGCGGAACAGTTGCATGTGACCCCATCGACGATCAGTTATCAGATTCGGCAGTTGGAGGAATGGGTAGGGGCGCCGCTGTTCGAACGCAGTGGCCGTCGCGTGCTGCCAACGGCGCTGGGGGATCGGCTGTATGCGATCTGCGGACGTTTTATCGACGAGATGGGTAGTTTGCGCGCCGCCGCGCGGGGTCAGGCGGGCACCCCGCGCGAAGTGCTGCGCGTGGCCACGGGTTCGTCATTTGGCCGCTATGTGCTGACGCCGATCCTGGCGCAGCCGGCGTTCGCGCAAACCGTCGTCGATCTGCGCTTCGGTTCGGATGAGGAAACCTGGGAAGCGGTGGCCAGCGGGCGGGCCGATATCGGCTTTGCATACACGGTCACCGCGTCGAATACCTTGTCATTCGCCTTGGCCTACCGCTATCCGCTCGTATTGATCGCCGCGGGCACACACGTTCAAGCCGAAGCGCATGTCGGTGCGGATTCCCGCTCATTCGCAGCGTGGTTGGCGGCGTCGGATTTCATCACATACGACGATTGCGAGATCACCTTCACGCGCTGGTTCGAAACCCAATTGGGGACCATGCCGTCGACGCTGCGTACGCGCGGCCGCTGTAGCGAAATCGAAGAAGCCATCGCTCTGGTCGCGGCGGGTCGGGGGCTGTCGATCGTGCCATGCTATATGCTGGACGACGCGCTGGCGCGTGAGCGCGTACGGATTGTCTCCACGCCAGCCACCACGACAACGCCCGGCGCGTCAGCGGCGTCGGGCGCGTCGAATGCGATGAATGACATGGCGGCTTCGTCAGCGTCAGCGCAACTGGCCGTGATGGCTAGCTCGGAGAAGAAGCGGTCGCCGGCGCCTGACAGGGCGGCAACGGTGCCGCTCCCCCCGCTGGACACCGTCTATGGCGTCACGCGCGAAGGCGCTCCGCGCGACGCGGCCACGGTCCTGCTGCTCGACGCCGTGTCCCAGGCTCAGGCCAGTTCAGCGGTCGGGGGCGCGCAATGAAAACACGACATCGCGCGTCACCGGGAGCAGGTTCTGTCCACCGTCGACCACCCAGTCCACGCCGTTATACGCGGGTCCGGTCAACAAGTGAATGGCGGCCGCGAGATCATCAGGCGTTGCGATCCGATGCAACGGCGTTGCGTGTTGTCTCGCATGGGCGAAATCCTGCGGCGTTTGATCACCGCTTTCCAGCATCAGGCCCGGATAGACCGCATTGATGCGCAACACCGGCGCGGCCGATGTCGCCAGCATCGCCGTCATATGACCGATGGCGACCTTGCCCACGGTGTAGGAGAAGTGGTCCGGGTGAAAATTATCGCGAACCTTCTGGTCGACCACATTGATCACCACGCCGGTCGTGCCAGCGGCACGCGCGCGGCGATAAAACGCCTGTATTAGCAGTAATGGCGCGCGGCCATTGACGGCCCAGGCGTGATCGAAGGTTTCGAGCGTGAAATTGTCCAGATGGTCATCGGGAAATACCGAAGCACTATTGATCAGAACATCGAGTCGGCCAAACGCCACGTGGCAGCCGTCCACCAAGGCCTCGGCAGCCGATGGCGCCGCCAGATCGGCTTGCAGCGCCACCGCATGCGGTCCGGTGACATCCCTATCCGTCGATGATGCGTCGAGCAATGCCACCAGGGCATGGGCGTCCGAGGCCGATTGCCCGTAATGTACGGCCACCCGATAGCCCGCCCGTGCAAAGCGCTGCGCGATGACGCGTCCAACGCGCTTGGCACCACCGGTCACCAGCACGACCGGACGTGCATCAGGCGTCGCCCTCGAACCGGCAGTCCGATCCGTGTCGGAGAGCCGCCCGACGTCGACGCTGGGCGCGACGGCATCGCCGGCGGCAGGGTGCGCGGAGATCATCGAAGCAGGGGCGTCGGCACGGGAAGAAATCACGGAGTCACTGAATCATGAAGGCGGGCGAGCCACCGGGGCATGCAATGATTATAGGCGAGTGCGCGTCACAAAAAAGTGCAGCCCCGGGCCGCTTGCGCAAACCCGGAGCTGCAGGGGGAACATCGGTGTGCCGGCACTCGCGCGGGCGTCAGGCCCACGGACCGCACACCGGAAACACGGTTTGGCGGGAATCAGTCCGCGCGCACGCCTTCAACTTGGATTTGCAGGCGCGTGTACATCTTGAAGCCCATCTTCTTGCCGAAGTCGACGCCGAAGTCCGAGCGGTCGAATTCGCCCTTCGCGTCGGCACCGCACACTTCACGCTTCAGCATCGGATTCTGGTAGCACTTGAAGGAATCGACGGTCAACGTCAGCGGCTTTGTCACGCCATGCAGCGTCAGTTCGCCTTCGATCTTCGATGGCGTATCGCCCTTGAAGATGAACTTCGTGCTCTTGAACGTGGCGGTCGGGAACTTGGCCGAGTCCAACATCTTGTCGCTGACGATCTCGCCGTCCAGCGCCTTGTTACCGATGTCGACCGAGCTGGTGTCCGTCGTCACTTCCAGGCTGCCGGTCTTCGCCGCGCGATCCAGCGTCACCGTGCCGCTCGACTTCAGGAACTTGCCGCGCCATACCGACGCGCCGCCGAAGTGGTCGACTTCGAAGCTCGGGTAGGTGTGCGTCGGATCCAGGTTGTACGTTGCCGGTGCGGCAACAGCGGGCAAAGCGGCTGCGGCCAGGCTGGCAACAGCAGTAGCGGCAACAATCGAGCGAAGCTTCAGCATATCTTGTCTTCCGTTTAATGAATAAGTAACGCGTCGGTGCTGCGAACTGCCGCCGTCAATCGCCAAACGGCAACATCCGGGACAGCAAACGGTCGCGATCCAGCAACTGGTGCTTCACCACAGCCAGCAGATGCAGGACCACCACCGCGAAAAGCGTCCAATCCAGGTACACATGAATATTCCGGAACAAATGGCGCAGTTCCGGATGCGGTCCGACCAATGTCGGCAACGGCACCATGCCCAGGTACACCACCTGGATACCGGCGATCGAACTATACAGATAGCCCGAAACCGGCACGCAAACCATCAGCAGATACAGCAGATGATGCACGCCGTGCGCCGCGACCGCCGATAAACGCCCCATGCCGGCCGGCAACGGCGGCGGCGTATGCGTCGCGCGCCATGCAAGACGGATAATGATCAATACCAGCGCCGTGACGCCAATCCACTTGTGCCACGAAAAGTACTTCAACTTGGCGGGTGTGAAACCCGGGATATCGGTCATCACCCAGCCCAGCGCGAATCCACCGATGATCAACAGGGCGATGAGCCAGTGTAGCGCCATCGCGGTACCGGAGTACTTGCGCGCGACCGGCATCGCCTGGGTAGCGCCGGTCGTGGGAGTGGGGGACGAGGGCATGGTCATCGCGTTTCTCCGCCTTCGCGGAACGTCTTAATCGGTTCGCCGGAACAGTTGATCGAAGCGGGGGCCCCTGTCTCGGCAAGCAAGGCACGCCGCCGGGGACGATCGTTCGACATCGATGCCGTATGGCACCGCTATCCGGCTGTCGCGCGGCCATCAAAATGGGCATTCCCCTATCCAGCGCGGCGTTTCGCCTGCTCGGAATAGTGTCAGGGGCATAATGTAAATTAAGACAACCATCGAAGCAATCGTTTAAAATCGATTATCCATATCGAATCCATAGATAACAAATGAGCGACTCGGGGGACCGGGGACGCACCCCGACGCTGGATCAACTCCGCGTTTTCGCCGCCGTGGCGGACGCCGGCAGCTTCTCGCTGGCCGCCCAACAACTCGGCCGGGCCCAGTCCGCGATCAGCTATACGGTGACCAATCTCGAAGCACAACTGGGCCTGACACTGTTCGAGCGCACGCGTCGGCGTCCGGTGCTGACCGAAGCGGGCCGGGTCGTGCTGGCCGATGCGCGCCGCGTGGACGGGCACATGCACGAGTTGCTGGCTCGGGCCGAAGGGCTGACGATGGGCCTGGAAGCGGAGGTATCGCTGGGCGTGGACGTGATGTTCCCGATCGACAGGCTCGTGGGGGTCCTGGAGGACTTCGCGGCCATGTTCCCGACCGTGACATTGCGGCTGCGAATGGGCCCGATGGGCGGCGTGTTGCGACTGGTACTGGAGCGCGAGTGTCATCTGGGTATCGCCGGTCCGAGCGAATCCTGGCCCGATCCGATCGCCCCCAATTACCTCGATGCCATCAGCCTGATCAATGTCGCGGCGCCCCAGCATCCGCTGTCCCGCCTTGACGGCTTGATCCCTACACGCGTGCTGCGCGACCATACACAGTTGATCCTGACCGATCGCACCCACCGCACGGAGGGCCAGATGTATGGCGTCTATGCGACGCGGGCCTGGCGTATCGGCGACCTTGGGGCAAAACATCGATTGTTGATCGCCGGCCTGGGATGGGGCAGCATGCCTCACCACCTGGTGGCGACGGATCTCGCCGAAGGACGGCTGAAACGCATTCGTCCCGCCGACCGGCTGGCCGTCGAATACAAACTGCATCGCATCACGCGCGCCGATACCCATCCCGGGCCGGCCACGCGCTGGTTGCACGAGCGGATCGCGCTGCTCGCGCCACTGGACCCGCCCGAATGGAAAGTCTGAACGTTTAGTATGATGATCAATGCTTGCGCAAAAAGATGGCCATCGGCGACATGCGCGGCAACGTCACTGGGTTCTCCGGGGCAGCCTCTGACCTTAATTACCGCCGAAGCAAAGAGCAACTATGCTGCAGACCAGCCGTAACCGCATCGCGCTTCTCTATGCAGCGATCATCGCTTCGCTAACCGTGGTGTTCCTGGTGGATCTGTACACGCCAAATGGCTTTGCCATCTGGATCATGTACATGTTCCCGGTTGCCCTATGCCTGTTTGCCGCCGACGCCCTGATGCCGCTGATCATCGCCTTCGTGGCCTCGATATTGCTGATCATCAGCTACGTGGCGTCGACAGGTATCACCGGCACATGGGCGATACCGAATCGGATGGTCGGTGGCGCCACCACCTGGCTGATCGCGGTGGTGGCGTACCGCTATATTCTGTCCCGGCATCGCGTGGAGGCTTTCGCGTGGATGCAGGCCGGATTGATGCAGTTGGCGACGGCCGTCCGCGCCGCGCCCACTGCGCAGAACACCGCCGACGGTATCTTGAAATCCCTGCTGACCTACACCGGCGCCAAAGTCGGTACCCTGTACCAATTGGAAAAGGGGCAACTGCGCCGCTTGTCGACATGGGCACTGCCAGACAATGTCGCGCCGCTGACGCTGCAGCCCGGCGATGGCCTGGCCGGGCAAGCCATTGTCGCGAAAAGCGTGCTCACCGCTCGGGACCTTCCCCCCAGTCATCTGCAAATCGGTACAACGGTGGGCAGTTCACCAGCCGCGCATGTCACCGCCGCGCCGCTGACGGCCGAGGGGGACATCGTCGGCGTCATCGAGCTCGGGTTCGCCGGCAGCACGCTGGGCTATGGCAGCGAAAACGAGATGCTTGCACGCGTGGTGCAGTTGCTGGAAATGTCAGCCGAACCTGCCGGCATCGCGCTGCAGACAGCGCGCTATCGCAGTCGACTGGAACTCTTGTTGGCGGAAACGCAGCATCAGGCGGAAGAACTGCAGGTGCAGCAGGAGGAATTGCGGGTTTCCAATGAAGAACTGGAGGAGCGCGGACGGGCTTTGATGGATTCCCAGGCGCGCCTGGAATCGCAGCAGACGGAGCTGGAGGAGACCAACGTCCAGCTGGAAGAGCACACGCAGCGCCTGGAACAGCAGAAACGGTATCTGCTGGACACGCAGCGCGACCTGATGGAGAAGACCGGACAGTTGGAGCGAGCGAACCAATACAAGTCCGAATTCCTGGCGAATATGTCGCACGAACTGCGCACGCCCCTGAACAGTTCGCTGATTCTCGCCAAGCTATTGCAAGACAACAAACCCGGCAATTTGAGCGCGGAACAAGTGCGCTATGCCAGCACGATCTACTCCGCGAACACGGACCTGCTGTCCCTGATCAATGACATCCTGGATCTGGCCAAGGTCGAATCGGGTCATATGGGGGTGGAGGCCGAGCCCATTACGCTGGAAGCGATCATCCAGTCACTGCACCGGACGTTCGACCCCATCGCGCAGGACCGCCGGGTGGCGTTACGAATCGAACGCGGTCCGGATGCGCCCCTGTCACTGACGACCGATCACCAGCGCCTGATGCAGATTCTGAAGAATTTGCTGTCGAACGCTTTCAAGTTCACCCCTTCCGGCGAGGTAAGCCTGTGGATCACCGGCGCGGCGCCGGCGCATGTCCAGTTTGCAATACAGGACACGGGGATCGGTATCGCCGCCGAACATCTCGGCGCGATATTCGACGCGTTTCGTCAGGCGGACGGCACGACCAGCCGGAAGTACGGCGGCAGTGGCCTGGGCTTGTCCATCTCGCGCGAATTCGCGACCTTGTTGGGCGGCGATATCGATGTCACCAGTGAGTTGGCCAAGGGCAGCACGTTCACCTTGACACTGCCCGTGGTCTACACCGGCGATGGCAAGGCTCCGGATCGCATGACGACCGAGTTCGCGACGCCGGCACCGCAGGCGTTCGCGACGCCCCCGTCCTCAGTCCGCGCCGATTCCCGTCCACAAGATGGCGGCGCTATATCCCGGGGAAGGTCTTTTGGCGCCACCGCCCCGGCGGGCATTGCGTATGAAGCGGCGGCGGAAACGGACAGTGGGAGTGCGGGCGCGGCGCATCTTGCGAAAGTGGCGCACGCGCGGCAGGCGCTACCAACGCGGACCGGCATTGACGACGACCGCGACCAGCGCACACGCGAGCACCGGTTGATCCTGGTGGTCGAGGACGACTTCGCGTTTGCACGCATCCTGTACGATCTTGCGCACGAGCTTGATTTTGATTGCGTGCATGCCAGCACCGGTGCCGATGGCATCGCGCTCGCACGGCAATTACAGCCCAGCGGCATCCTGCTGGACGTCGGCCTGCCCGATGATTCAGGTCTGACGGTGCTCGAACGCTTGAAACGTGATCCGCAGACGCGCCACCTGCCGATTCATATGATCTCGATCAACGATCATACGGAAGCGGCGTTGCACCTTGGCGCAATCGGCTATTCCCTGAAGCCCACGGCGCGCGATGACATGGTCTCTGCGCTGAAGCATTTGGAAGCAAAACTGGACCAGAGCGTCCGGCGCATCCTCGTGGTCGAGGACGACCCGTTGCTGCGCGAAAACATTACGTTGCTGTTGAATGCGAACGGCGTCGAGATAAACGCGGTAGGCACCATTGCGGATGCGTTGGACAAGCTTTTCGAGATGCCGTTCGACTGTGTAGTCATGGACCTGACGTTGCCGGACGGTTCAGGCTATGACCTGCTGAAACAACTGGCCGATCGCGCACCGCAAACCTATCCGCCGGTGATTGTCTACACCGGCCGGTCATTGACCGCGGACGAGGAACGGCGACTCCGTTATTACTCGAAGTCGATCATCATCAAGGGCGCGAAGTCGCCGGAACGATTGCTCGACGAAGTCACGCTGTTCCTGCACAGCGTGGAGTCGGACCTGCCGGCCGACCAGCAGCGGATGCTGCGCCAGGCACGCCAGCGCGATGCGGCGTTCGAAGGACGCAAAATCCTGCTGGCGGAAGACGACGTGCGCAATATCTTCGCGTTGTCGCATGTGATCGAACCGCTCGGGGCCAAGCTGGAAATCGCTCGCAATGGCCGCGAAGCGCTGGAAAAACTGGCGCAGGACCCCGACATCGAGCTGGTGCTGATGGACATCATGATGCCCGAGATGGACGGCCTGACGGCAATCCAGGAAATCCGCAAGCGCGCGGCGCATGCCAGCCTGCCGATCATCGCGCTGACCGCGAAAGCCATGTCGTCCGACCGACAGCGCTGCCTGGAAGCCGGCGCCAACGACTACATCTCGAAACCCATCGAAGTCGACAAGCTCCTGTCGCTATGCCGAGTATGGATGCCGCATTGATCCATCCACCCCGTACGCCATGACCCCGCGCGCGATGCACGATTTCGATATCGAATTGCGGCTGCTTCTGGAAGCGATTTTCCTGAAGTACCAGCACGATTTCCGCAGCTATTCACTGGCATCGTTACGGCGCCGGATGACGCAGGCGCGGCACGATTTCAAATGCGAAACGTTGTCCGAGCTGCAAGGCAAGGTCCTGTACGACACCACAGCGTTCGCGCGCCTGTTGCAATACCTGACCGTACAAGTCAGCGAAATGTTCCGTGATCCGTCGTACTTCAAGGCGCTGCGCGAAAAGGTTATCCCTATCCTGAAAACCTACCCGTCGGTAAAGATCTGGGTGGCCGGCTGCAGCAGCGGCGAGGAACTATGGTCGCTGGCAATCCTGCTGGAAGAGGAGGGCCTGGCCGATCGCACCGTGCTGTACGCCACCGATGTCAATCCGCAAGCATTGCGGACCGCCGCCGAAGGCATTTACCCACTTGAACGCATCGCCAATTTTTCAAAAAACTACATCGCCGCGGGAGGCAAGCGTTCCCTGTCGGATTACTATCATGCTGCCTATGGCGCGGCGACATTCGCGCGGACCCTGAAGCGCCACGTGGTCTTTGCCGATCACAGCCTGGCCACGGACAGCGTATTTTCCGAGGTGCATCTCGTGTCTTGCCGCAATGTGCTGATCTATTTCAATGGCGACTTGCAGAACCGCGCCACGGGCTTGTTCGCCGATGCCTTGGTGCGCCGTGGTTTCCTGGGCCTGGGCAGCAAAGAGAGCATGCGTTTCAACGCGCACGCGGATCAATTCGACGAATTCGCCGACACCGAGCGGATCTATCAAAAGCGGTGAGCCGAGTGCAGCCTCCCCCTCTTTTCCACGAAACAGACGGTGCCGACGCGACGGATGATGCGCTGTTCAGCGCGATCGACGCGGTAGTCGTGGGCGCGTCCGCCGGCGGCGTCGATGCGTTGAACCGGCTATTGCCCGCGCTGCCGGCCACCTTGCCGGTGCCGATACTCGTGGTGCTGCATCTCTTGCCGGACGTGCACAGCGAGCTGGCTCCGCTATTCGACGCCCGCTGCGCGCTGCGCGTGCAGGAAGCGATCGATCGCCAACCCTTGCTGCCGGGGACCGTGCATATCGCGCCGCCGGGCTATCACCTGTTGGTGAGCGAGGACCGGACGTGTTCGCTGTCGGTGGACGAGCCGGTGAACTTCTCGCGCCCGTCGATCGACGTGCTGTTCGAATCCGCCGCGTGGACATACCAGTCGCGCGTACTGGGCATCCTGCTCACCGGCGCGAGCGCCGATGGCGCGATGGGGCTCGTACAGATCCGCGCACGTGGCGGCAAGGCATGGGTACAGTCACCAGAAACCGCGCAGGCGGATACCATGCCGCTGGCCGCCATTGCCCTGGGGGCCATGGACCGTGTGCTGTCCATCGAACAGATCGTGCAAGCGCTGCGCCGGGCCAACGATGCCGCACGCAAGGCAGTTGTCGATGCCACTCGACCCGACGCGGGCGCCCCCCCGAATTCAGACGCCGTATCACACGGCGCAGATATACCCTGGAAGGGGCCGAGATGACAGCGGCAATCAAGATTCTGCTGGTCGACGACGTCGGCCAGAACCTGGTTGCGCTCGATGCGCTGCTACGTCGGGAAGACGTGCTGCCGCTACACGCGACAAACGGGACGGCCGCGCTGGAGTTGCTGCTTGAGCATGACATCGCGCTGGCATTGATCGATGTGCAGATGCCGGAGATGGATGGTTTTGAATTGGCCGAATTGATGCGGGGCAGTCCGCGTACCCGCAATGTGCCAATCATTTTCTTGACGGCAACGGACCGCGATACAAGGCGGATGTTCAAAGGGTACGAGGCGGGTGCCGTCGACTTCCTCTACAAGCCGTTCGATCCCCATATCCTCCGCAGCAAGGCGGAAGTCTTTATTCAACTGCACCAGCAGAAGCGGCAATTGGCGGCGCAGCTGGAATCAATGAAGCAGTTGATCCGGACCAACGACATGTTCGTTGCCGTACTCGGTCATGACCTGCGCAATCCGCTCGCCTCGATCATGACCAATGCAGAGATCGTCCGACGCGCGGTTCCCCTGGCATTGCCGAATGAGGGACGTTTGACGGAAACAGAGCAGGGCATAATCGCCAGTGCGCCGTACGTACCCGCGCAAAATAGCGAGCGCCTTGTTACCGCGTCCGAACGTATCATCGCGAGCGGCAAGCGGATGGCGCATATGATCGATCAGTTGCTGGACGTCGCACGGGTGCGATCCGGACAACTCCAGTTCAAACCGGAACCGCTCGATCTGCAGTCCGTCACGCAGGCCATCATCGACGAATTCCAATCTGCCGAGTTCCCGCCGACGTTACGTCTCATGGTGATGGGCGACACGCACGGTGTCTGGGACCGTGGCGGCCTTGCACAGATCTTGTCGAACTTGATTGGCAATGCGCTGCGGCACGGCGACGATACGCAGCCGGTGAGCATCGAATTGGATGGATCCGGCGCGGAAGCCATCCGCCTGCGCGTGTCCAATGGCGGACTCATTCCGGAAACGGTCCAGCCACACCTCTTCACACCATTTCGCTCGGGAAAAAACACGCACTACGCCCCTACCGACATCATGTTAGATACGTTGTTTGATGCGGCGGCAGGCACTTCCAACGCGCCTATGCCGCTATATCCCTCACAATCCGCGAACAGCAAGGACGTCGACCCGTCCGGGCCCGTAAACGGCGGACAATCCGAAGGACTCGGCCTGGGCCTTTTCATCGTTTATGAATTGGTGCGACTGCATACGGGAACCATCGAGGCACGTTCGGTTCCAGGCAACGGCACCACGACCTTCGAAGTCACACTGCCTCGCCGCGCCAGGTGGCGAGGTATACACAACGGCGTCGATATGTCCCGCCGTGATCCCGCTGCGGCTTGCGATTGTGCCGCTCAGATGGCGACATTCAATAGCGAGAGCAGCAGCACCGCGACCAGCACACCTAATACGGCCCCGCCAATTTCCATCGAATAATGCGCGGCACGATGGTGATAGGGGATGCCGCTAGCCAGTACGACACCGACAAGTGCCATTGGGACCAATAGAATCAAGTTCCCGACCGTCAGCGGCAAGCTGCTCATTTGCGTAAGGAAGTCCATCTCACACCTCCTGTCTCCGTCATTGTTGCTCTGTTTTTTTGGCGAATCTATTCAACACGCCTTAATTATAGAAGACAGGAGGCAGGGGGAAAAGAACGCGCGATCACGCTTCGCGAATTCCTGCGAGGCCGGCCGGGCCGATACTCAAAACGTTCCTTCTGTGATGGCACTTTTGTCTTTCCTGGGATTTGTACCTAGCAAGTAACCCGCATCTCGAAAATAAACGCATCAATAAATAGACGTGCCATGAAAGAAGGGCCCGTATCGCATCGATCACGGGCCCTTCTTCATCCATCAGCGCGGCACTGGCAGTTTGAATAATTCATCCAGGCCAGAGTGATACGCGCGGCAGGCTTTACGCCGGCACCGTCTCCGCCTTCGCTGCACGACCCCACACCCGGTGGTGCGCGATGGCGTCGATAAAGGCTGGGAGCACCTTATCGATATGTGCCGTGTCATCGCTGATGACACCTTCCTCGCTCACGGGCAGATTGGCCGCCGCCAGGACATCGCGGCCATGGCCGACGGCGGCGATGGCTTTCAGGTGCTTATACGCCTCGAGAAGATAATGACGCGCATCGCCATTCTTCGAGAGAAGCTTGGCGCTGTCGGCACCGCACGCCACGAACACGGCATCAAACGCAATCGACGGCATACCGGCGATGGTGGCATCGGCATAGACGCCGGGCGCCACCTCACCCAACATCGGCGCAATAACCTTCGCTTGCGCGCCGGCCTTCTCCAGTGCCATCTTGGCGGTGGCAATACTGACCGGGTCGGCGCCCTTTGCCGCGAGGATCGCGATCTTTGTCGTCTTGATACCGGGCTGCACCTTGGACATCAGGCTCAACGACGGTGATGCAGAAACGGATTTCTTGCCTTTGCCAGGTTTGGCCAGCACGTCGGCGCCAGGGGTTGTCGCCTTCGCCGGAATCAAGCCGAGACCGTCGCCCACGCGCGCGGCCAGATCGGGATCGACGTTCGCAAGGTTATCCACCATCCGCTGTCGAATATATTCGCGCTCGACCTTGCCGAGTTCGAATTGGTACGACGCGACGATATGATCCTTTTCCGGATCGCTCATGCTGTTCCAGAACAATGTCGCCTGAGAATAGTGGTCGCCGAAAGAGGTACTGCGCTCGCGGATCTTCGCCGCATCGATCCGTTCCGGATAGGTTTCAAAGCCTCCGTCGCGCGCCGCCGCCGGCGTCTCCTTTGGCCAGCCACCCGATATCGAATTTGGCTCATACGACGTCTGCCCACGATGAATCACTTGGCGATGCATGGCGTCGCGCTGGTTGTTCACGTTCGGAGAGACCGGGCGATTGATCGGCAGCTCATGAAAATTCGGGCCGCCCAGGCGGCTGATCTGCGTATCGGTATAAGAGAACAGCCGGCCTTGGAGCAATGGGTCGTTGCTGAAGTCCAGGCCCGGCACGATATGCCCCGGGCAGAACGCGACCTGTTCGGTCTCGGCAAAGTAGTTATCCGGGTTGCGATTCAGCGTCATCTTGCCCAACATCGTGATGGGCACCAATTCTTCCGGAATGATCTTCGTCGGGTCCAGAAGGTCGAAGGCGAATGCGTGCTCGTCTTCCTCCTCCACGATCTGCACACCGAACTCCCATTCGGGAAAATTACCGGCTTCGATGGCCTCCCAGAGGTCGCGGCGATGGAAGTCCGGGTCCTTGCCAGACAGCTTCTGTGCTTCATCCCAGATCAGCGAGTATGAACCCAGGACCGGTCGCCAGTGGAACTTGACAAAACGGCCCTTGCCTTCGGCGTTGACGAAGCGGAAGGTGTGGATACCAAAGCCTTCCATCAGCCGATACGACTGCGGAATGCCGCGGTCCGACATCGCCCACATCACCATATGCGTGGTTTCCGGCACCAGCGTGACGAAATCCCAAAATGTGTCGTGCGCCGTCGCACCTTGTGGCATTTCATTGTGCGGTTCCGGCTTCACTGCGTGGACAAAGTCCGGAAACTTGATGGCATCCTGGATAAAAAAGACCGGCATATTGTTGCCGACCAGGTCGAAATTGCCTTCATCGGTGTAGAACTTGACCGCGAATCCGCGCACATCGCGAACGGTGTCGGCCGAACCGCGCGAACCCTGGACCGTCGAGAAACGCACATAGACCGGCGTACGCGTGGCCGGATCGGCAAGAAACCCGGCCTTTGTCAGCGCGGTGTGCGACGCGTATGGCTGGAAGTAACCATGCGCAGCAGCGCCCCGCGCGTGCACGATTCGCTCCGGAATGCGTTCATGGTCGAAATGCGTGATTTTTTCACGCATGATGAAGTCTTCCAGCAGTGACGGACCACGTGCGCCGGCCTTCAGCGTATTTTGATTATCCGAGACCTTGACGCCCTGATTCGTCCTCAACGCTTCGTTATCGACGCTGACACTGAACGTGTCGAGTTGCCGATCTTTTGATGTTGGCTGGTTTGTTGATTGCGAGGGTGGCGTTGTTGCCATGTATTGCTCCTTGGCATGCGGCGCGTGCGGCATGAGATCGAATTGAGGATCGATTTCTGCATCCGGCTCGGCACACACCGGTGTGTGGGGAAGGAACCACTCCTTTAGCAATCCCTGTTCCTGTCACCGCAATGAAAAGCGAATGAACCACCCGTTTCCCTCGGCGCGATCACGATTAATGAACGATCATCGGCGGGCCGGAAGCGTTCAAACCCCCGCGTCCTGATCACTCGACCGGCAAATGATGCACGGAGCGGCGCGGGGTTTTACAATGCAACGATCGCTCAAGCCGTGTCGACACACGGCGTGCCCAAGCAGGAAATTGCGTGCATGTCAGCAGAAACGAAGACTCAACAAATCGAGGCATTGCGCCAGGACGGTTTCGTCATCGTGCGCGGCCTCGTTCCGCCCGCAACCTGTGCCGCCATGCGGGAGCGAGCGCAAGTGCAACTGGCCGAGGGCAAGGCACCGCACGAACTCGAGGCGCAGTTGCAGTATCCGGGTGCGCCGGCGTCCATCGATGCGCCGGGAGGCAAAACCGTGCGTCGGCTGCTTGATGCCTATGGCCGCGAGCCGGCTTTCGCCGACTTTGCAACCTCCCCCGATATCGCGGGTTGGGTGACCGGTTATTTTGGCGAGCAGACATTGCTCTCGCGGGCGCACCATAACTGCCTGATGACAAAGCACCCGCAGTACGGCAGCCTGACCGGCTGGCACCGCGATGCGCGATATTGGTCCTTCTCACGAGACGACCTGGTTTCGGTCTGGCTTGCATTGGGCGACGAAACCGCCAGCAATGGCGCGCTCTGGTTGATCCCCGGGTCACATCAACGGCAATTCGCACCGGAGAGTTTCGATGATGCGAAATTCTTCGTGCCGAACAACGCGGAAAACGCCTCCCTCATCACACGTGCGGTTTGTCCCACGCTGGCCGCCGGCGATGTCCTGTTCTTTCACTGTAATACGCTGCATTCAGCTGGCAAGAACGTCACCGACGCCGTGAAGTTTTCCCTGGTGTTCACCTACCACGGCATCAGCAATCCCCCCGTACCGGGAACACGTTCGACGTCGAAGGAAGAAGTGTCACTGATCTAGAAACGGCACACCGACCGTCGCCGCGATCAACGCGCGATCATTTCGAAGGCACTGCCTGTGGATATCCTTGTGGATAGCACCGCGAGAAAGGCAGGGATAAGCTGTCAACAGCGTGTCGATAACATGCCCATTCCGCGCCTCTCCAGGGCAGCGTTGCAACTGGCACGCCATGACGGACATGGGATGCAGGATCAGCGTTGCATAGACCATGAGACGGCCGAAGCACGGGCCTTTTGCGCAGTCTCAACCACTGGATAACTACGGGATAAGACTAGGAAAGAATGGGGATAAGTGGCAAATAACATACCGATGCACAGGACATTTTTCGCCACCATTGTCGCATACGGGCCGTGGAAGCGGCGGCTGTCGTCCGCTTCGCCACGAATGCCTCATGAGCCCGTGATCCCCGGCCTCGCCGTCACACGGGCCAGAGTGGTTCTTCATCCATCAAGGCCACCTGTTCGCGGAGTTCCAGAATGCGGTCCTCCCAGTAGCGCTGGGTATTGAACCAGGGGAAGGCAGCGGGAAACGCGGGATCATCCCAGCGGCGCGCGAGCCAGGCGCTGTAGTGAATCAAGCGTAATGTCCGCAGCGGCTCGATCAGGTACAGCTCGCGTTGATCGAAATCGCGGAAGTCTTCATAGCCTGCCAGCACGTCGCCGAGCGCACGGCGCTGACCGTCGCGATCACCGGGCAACAGCATCCATAAATCCTGTATCGCCGGCCCCATGCGACTGTCATCGAAATCGACGAAATGCGGGCCTGCATCGGTCCACAGGACATTTCCGGGATGGCAATCACCGTGCAGGCGCAGCGATGTCAGGTCCCCCGCGCGGTCATAGCCGCGCGCAACCGCCGCCAGCGCCAGATCGACGATGGCAAAATACGCCTCTCGCAGAGATGGCGGCAGGATGCCGCTATCGTGCAAATACGCGCGCGATGCGACGCCGTATGTCGCCAGATCGATGGTGCCGCGTTCGACATACCGTTCCCGGGCGCCGACCTGGTGAATTCTCCCGATGAACCGGCCTAGCCATTCGAGCGTATCGGACTGCTCCAGTTCGGGCGGACGTCCACCGCGGCGCGGGAACACGGAAAAACGGAAATCGCGATAACGGCACAGCGTCGTGGCGCTTGCATCGCCCTCGGGCAAACACAGAGGCGCGACCGCCGGAATTTCCGCCTCCGTCAGCGCCTGCAGGAAAGTGTGTTCCTCCAGGATGGCGGCATCGGACCAGCGGTGCGGGCGGTAGAACTTTGCAATGACCGGTGGCGCATCGTCGATGCCCACCTGATACACGCGATTCTCGAAGCTGTTCAGGGTAAGAAGACGGCCGTCCACGCGCATGCCGATCGACTCGATCGCATCGAGCACAAGGTCCGGGTTAAGGGTGGCGTAGGGCTTGCCCATCGACGGCGCCTCGGAGGCGTCGTCAACGTCGTTCCTGCCAGTGGGGTCTTGCACGGTCATTCTCGAAAAGCGGCTGCCGCGGGAGGCTTGCCCCTTCGGACAGGCACCGCTTCAGCCTGTTGACGTCACGTGCGGCTGCGCGGGACGCTTACTTTCAGTGCAAGGCACCGCCTGCCGCGGCATGGGAGGTCAGGGCACTCAGCGGCAGCGCGTCGCCGGAGTCGATCAGGTCGGCAACAAAAAAAGGCTCGGTGTTGAGTTCGCGTGACGCGCCCGGCGTCCCTGCGTACCACGTCACCATCGCCATGTCGCCAATGATGCGCTTGATGATGCCAAGCGCGCCGGAGGGAACCGCGATATGGTTGGATCGCACTATGCTACCGATCTTCATCGAGGCTTCTCCCAAAAAGACGGACCTGGCATCCGCCTGCTGATAATAAAGGCACTTTAAACGGTTGACCGAAGCACAACCAGATTCATTATACGGCGGCCGCCGGCCGCCAAAACGATGTTGGCGACGTCCCCCTGCAACCGCGGGTGCCAGTCGCGACTGGAAAGTCCGCCGCGGACGGTCGCGCCCTCCCGGAGACAAAAAAAAACCCGCCATCGGGCGGGTGGAATCCATATCAGGAGGACATGGAGGAGACGATTTCAATGTAGTGCCGCCAAAAGCGGGACGCAATGGAATCGATAGAGGGTTAACTCTAAAAGGGTTGACCCTGATAAGCCTTAATCGCGTGTATGCCAACGCCGGATCACCGGCGGCAGCCTGCTGTGGGATCAAAGCCACAGTGCAACGCTGTACGCTGGCCATGGTGGCTGGCCGCGGCACGAGAATCTGGCGCGATGCCGTGGTCCGAAGGACGCCGAGGATGGCGTCAGCGGCGGGTCCGGCAAAATGATACAGTGCCCGGTGAATCAGGGATCCCGCACGATGCTGTCATGCCGGGATGACCCGCTTAAGGTTGTCATTGAATGAACAAGAGCACATCGGATTATTCGCAGCGGCTTGCCGTGTTGCAGGACGCGGCCCGATCGGGACTGCTGGCGACAGGCGGACGAGGTATTGAAAAGGAAAGCCTGCGCGTGCGGGCCGACGGTACGCTGTCGCGCACCCCGCATCCCAGCGCATTGGGCGCGGCATTGACGCATCCGGAAGTGACCACCGATTACTCCGAAGCCCTGCTGGAATTCATCACGCCACCCGATGCCGATCCGGTCAACGCGTTGTCGCGGTTGCACACGCTGCACGCGTTCGTCCATCAACGCCTGGGTGGGGAGTTGTTGTGGGACTTGTCGATGCCCGGCGTGCTGCCGCGCGATGCCGATATCCCCATCGCAGATTATGGTCGCTCGAACCAGGGCCGCTTCAAGCATGTCTATCGCCAAGGGCTGGCGGTGCGCTACGGCAGGGCAATGCAATGCATCGCGGGCATCCATTACAACTTTTCACTGCCTGATGCCCTATGGGCACCGCTAGTCGGTGTCGCCGATAACGCAGCGCCACCGCACGACACGCAGTCGGAAGGCTATATCCGCCTGATGCGTAACTATCGGCGCTTCAGTTGGCTGCTGCTCTATTTGTTCGGTGCATCGCCAACGCTGGATCGTAGCTTCTTCGCCGAACGCATCAACCAGCAGACGCTCGCCGTGGACAAAGGGACCTATCCGGGCGGCCTGGCGTTGCTGGATGAGCAGACGCTATATCTCCCATACGCGACCAGCCTGCGGATGAGCGATCTCGGTTACCACAACGAAGCGATGCGAGAACGCCGCCCGGATTTCGTCTCCCTGGCACGCTATATCCAAGGCCTGGAGGACGCCATTGCCGCGCCTTACGCGCCGTATGCCGCCATTGGCACGCATCGCGATGGGAAATGGATTCAGTTGAACACGAACCTCCTGCAGATCGAAAACGAGCTGTACGCCACCGTGCGCCCGAAGCGCGTTGGCGCCGAAGGCGAACGTGTCGTCCACGCCTTGTCGCGGGCAGGCATTCAATATATCGAGATACGCTGCCTGGACCTCAATCCCTACGATCCGATCGGCATCGACGAAAGCACGACGCGCTTCCTCGATGCCTTCCTCGTCATGTGTGCGCTGGAAGATAGCCCCGACGACGAGGCATTGCAGCGCGAGGCGGATGCCAACTTCCTGGCCGTCGCGCGCGATGGTCGCCGTCCGGGCAAGCAATTGCAGCGCTCCGGGGAAACGGTGACGCTGCAAGGCTGGGCGGAGGCATTACTGGATCAGATCGGCGTGACGGCCGCGCTGCTGGACGATGCGGGCCAGCACCGCGGCGGGCTGTCCCACGTCGCCGCGTTGCAGCGGCAACGGCAGATCCTGGCGAGTCCCGAAACGCTACCGTCGGCACGCGTGCTGGACGCCGTGCGGACGGCCGGCAGTTACGCCGCATTCGGCCTGCGGCAGAGCCAGGCACACGCGGCCCTGTTCATGAACGTACCGTTGGATGCGGCGTGCGCCGCCGCGCTGGATGCGCTGGCGCTAGCGTCGATAGAGAAACAACAGCACATCGAAGCGGCCGACGATATCGACTTCGATACCTTCGTTCACCGCTTCGGCAAGACGCTGAATGTCACCGCAGGCTGAGCCGGCGGCACGGCACGCATCATGTCGCATCACATTCAATGAACAGGGGATTTTCCGGCACTATTCTGAACTGGACCGGCCGCCGCGACGACCGGCTCGCCGTTCTGGTCAACCGGTGCAGACAGTCCTTCCCATCCGCCGCCCAACGCCTTGATCAGACCCGCCGCGGCGACCATGCGTCGCCCATTGACATCGATTAGGCTACGCTGCGTCGACAGCAACGTCGCCTGCGCGGTCAGTACGTCCAGGTATTGATTCGTACCGGCCTTGTAACCGTTCGTCGTGACGGTCAACGACTGCTGAGCAGACACCACGGCTTGCTGGTCGATGGCGGCTTCGTTCGCCAGGATTCGCAGGCTTGAGAGATTGTCCTCGACGTCCTGGAACGCGCTCAGCACCGTTGCGCGGTAGGTCGCGGCGGCCTGGTCGTACGCAGCACGCGCCCCGGCTACCTCGGCGCGTCGCAAGCCCCCATCGAACAAGGTGGCGGCCAACTGCGGGCCGATCGTCCACATCCGCGCGGGTGCGGTCAACCAGTTCGAGAACATACTGCTGGCAAAGCCGCCCGTGGCGGACAAGGTCAGCGTCGGGAAAAAAGCCGCTTGATAGATGCCGATCTGTTCGTTCGCGGCAGCGGCACTACGTTCCGCCGCGGCCACATCGGGGCGTCGCTCGAGGAGCGTCGACGGCAAGGCAAGCGGAATCGTCGGCGGCACGGACTGCAATGGCGCGGCGGCGAGCGAGAAGACCGAGGCAGGCTCTCCCACCAGCACCGCGATCGCGTGCTCGTACTGGGCACGGTCGACCTGATTGTCCACCGCGGACGCCTGCGCGTTTTGCAACTGCGTCTGCGCCTGCAGGACATCGGAACGGCCCGCCACGCCCTGTGCATAGCGGTTCTGGGTCAACTTCAAGTAGTCCTGGTAACTGCGGACGGTGTCGTCATACAACGTCTGCGCCGAATCGAGCGCGCGCAACTGGAAGTAGTCTTCCGCCAGCGTCCCCTGGACCGAGAGGCGGGCATTCGCGAGATTGGCCTGGGCGTTTTGCGCGCTGGCGCGTTCCGACGCCACCTTGCGCCGTACGCTGCCCCACAGGTCCGGCTCCCACGATGCGTCCAGCTTCGCGGAATAGCTGGTCGAGACGCTGGGTTGACCCGTACCCGATGCGACGCTGCCATAGCCAGACCGGGTCTCGCTGCCGTTAAGGCTGATCGTCGGGAAATAACTGCTGCGCGCCTGAGCAACCAGCGCGGTGGCCTGGCGGTAGGCGGCTTCGTATTCCGCGATCGATTGGTTCGCCTGGTTCGCTTTCTCGATCAGCGCGTTGAGCGTTGGGTCACCGAACACTTCCCACCATGCACCGCGCGGATCATGATCGGCCGGCTGCGCAACTTTCCAGCCCGGCGGCGCCTCCTTGAAGGCGGCCGGCACGGCCATCGCCGGCGTCTTGTAATTCGGTCCCACCGCACATCCACCCAAGGCACCCGCCATGACCAATGCGGCGCATAGCGCCAGCAAAGACGACGATGGTCCGCGGACATCCATTCTCATAGCCCCTTCCTTCGCATTTCACGCCACCCTTGATTATCGCCGCATCCGCGCGAGGACGGCGTTGTTCGCCGCATCTCCTTGCATTTCCAAAGATTTCAAGAAGATACGGCGCACCCGCCCCTTTTGGGCGAGAAAGGCCGGCGAGGTCGGGAGGTGAATATGTCAGGGGAAGCGCAAGGCAACGGTGTTCGATTCGATTTTTGGTCCCAACAAGGGTAGCAGGCCCGACACCAGGTTTGCCTGCGCGGGACCTTCCGCGCGGGCTTGCCCCGTAAACTGGAAGCCTTCCCCGTTACCTTCACCGCTGCCACTGAGGAAAAGCGGCCCCGTCTCCGTCGCCAACTGTAGCCGCACACCGTTCCCCGTTGCCTGCAGATGCACCCGATAGCTACCAAGCGGACGGACGCGCGAAATACTGGAAGACATGTTATCCAGGAGCACCGTCATCTGACCGTAGGCACCGGTTCGTAACAAACGCCAGTCCGTCCATTCCAGACGCGTTTCACCTTGCAAATCCAGCGTGTTGAAGGGTGCGCCCAGCCCATTCAGCAAGCTGACCGGCACCGCGATACCACCGGCGTGGACCGTCACGCCATTCATCCCGGCCACGATTCGGACATTCTGGGACAGCGGGCTATCTTCCCGCACGTCCAACCGGACCTCGCCGGCGAACAAGGGCCAGAACGCCGCATGCCACAGTACGCGATAAGGCAAGCGCGCCGCCTTCAAGGCGGCACTCCCGGGCGCCATGACATCGTCGGATCCGGCGGGCAGCGACGCATCCGGCAAGCCACCGGGCGCAAGCACCAGGACCGCGGACCCGCGCCACAGCGAACCGGTCACGTCGACCAATGCTACGCGCCCCTGCGTGTAGCGCGCGCAGAGCGGCGTCACCCAGGCGGCGGGCAGCAGCACCAGGATCGTCAGCACCACCGTCACTACCGCGATGAACGCCATGCACCATATGGGCGGCCGATCTCCCCACGGCGGGCTGTCGAGCGGGTCACGTCGATGGATGCCCGCCCACTTCGTGCGAGTGGGTCGTATCGCGGTCGCATCGACCGCCACGCGACGGCCGCGCATCAACGTCATCGCGCCACCCTCCCGCCACCACCGTCACCGCCGTATTGGCCGCCACCACTACTGCCTCGCTGGCCTTCCAACGTCACCACGGCGTCGACCCGACCATCGATGGCGCCGTCGGGCGCGCGCACCGGCGTGACCTGCGCATCGGCCACCTTGACCTTCAACTGGGTGCGCATCTGGTCGAGCCAACGCACCAGCGCCGCAAACGAGACCTGTTTTACCGTCACGCGAACGCCATTGCCGGCTGGCGCCACCGCGGAGGCATCACCCAGTCCGGCGTCGGTCAGTGCCGCGGTCAACCCGGTTTGCAACGCATCGCCAGTTGGCGCCACACCCTGGGCCCCGCTCGAGAGCCGCTGCGCGATGAGCGCCTGCGCCTGCATCTGCCCGAGCTGGCGTTGCAGGCCCGGCAAGCTTGCTTCTATCCGTCCGATCCCCTCCACCGCCGGCGCGATCAGCACCTGGTAGAACAGGGCGATCAACACCACCACGGCGCCAATCGACAATAGCCGGCGCTCACGCGGCTGTCGCTGCGCCCACCACGCCATGACCATCATCTGCAACGTACTCATCGCCGGCTCCTGATCGTCCAATGCTGACCGTCCGGCCGTGTCTCTGTCGTGGCCTCCAAACCCTGCCGCGACAGACGCTCGCGCAGCCCTTGATCCACCGACGCATCGCCGTGGAAGATCACCTCCAAGTTGCCGTTGTCATACTTCATCGTGGCAATGGCATTCGGCGAAATACCACCCATGGAAAGCGACAATCCGTTGGTCAGCATCAAGAAATCATTGGGTGACAACTCCCCGGCCGCCACGCGCAAGGCATCGAGCGAGCGCGTCATCTGCACGACTGGATCGAGTACGACCGTCGTCGACGGGAATGTGGACAAGAGCCGCTCGGTCATCGCCGCTTGCACCGCGTTACGCTGGTGGACCAATTGCATCCACCGCAGGTTCACGCCGATGACGCAGACCAGGATGCTCGCCGCCACCAGCAAGACCGGCCAACGCACTTGCCGCCACGTCTCGCCAGAGAGACGGAAACCCTTGGGCGCGAATTCGAACTGACACAGATCGATCGGGCAACGCTGCGCTGCCAACGCCAGTTGTTCCATCGTGAACGGCCGCGCCCCGGCGCGCAATGCCGGCGCAAGCGTTGACGCTGATTGGCCGTCGGGCGCACTGGCCAGGTAGTACGACACGCGGTTTGGCGCGATCATATCCAGCGTTGTCGCCATATCCGCAACCGCGATGCGCAAACCTTCGCCACACAGGCGATGAGCCGTTGCCGCGTCAACGGTCTCCGCCTCGGTGTCCACGCGATTGTCGGTATCGATTCGCGCCCGGCCACTGGCCTCCGTCAGTGCCTGCGCGTGCGCGGTCTCCGCAAGCTTGTCCGCCGCGCCCCCGTGTCCTTGCAAACCGGTGCCATCGATCGCCTTGCCCTCGTCACCGCCCGCGCCGTCCGGCAATAGCACGACATCACGCCCGTCAACGGTCGACTCGGCGGAAATGGCAGCATCGGCGAGACCCGCGCTGGCCGCCGACGTCACTAAGGCATTCGATTCGGTGTCCACCACATCGACCCGTTCGCCGTCGAACGAAGGCCGGCGTCGCAGCGTCACTTCGACGACCTCATCGTGAGCGTCATCCGGCGCACCGGGTGTCGATGCGACGCCCGGTGCGATATCGATCAACACCGACACCGGTGCCCCCGTGTGGTCAACAACGCCCTCCAATGCCTCGACAGGCGTACCGCCAGCGCCTGCGGACGTCCGGTCCGTGAGCGTTGGCAGCGGCAGACATCCCGTCATCGGCACGACCCGCAACACCTTATGCCCGGCGGCGGTGAACCGGTCGAGCAGACTGCGCAGCCAGTTTCGATCGACGGCGGCCACGGTACGCACGGAGGCCGCCTTGCCCAACGCGGCCAGACGCGGGCGACGCGCCGCGAAGCCACGCCGGCGCGTGCCGCCAGCCAACGCCGGACCGGCACCGGGCAGGGGACCAACGACAAGATGTACCGGCGCGGTGTCCGGCAGCAGCCAATCTTCGATAATGTTCGGCAGCGCTTGCTGCATGCGCACGCCATGCAGCGGCGGGACCGGAGCATCCACGAGCAAGACGTCGCGGGCGGCGAGAACGAGGCAGGTCATCTGCGCCACCGGCAGCAGGTGCAGCGGCGCGCTGCCCGATTGCAGCAACGCGCCGCGCCGGTCCATCAGGACATATCGCAAGCCGCCGGCCGCGGATGCGTCCGGTCCATTCGCCGTGCCGGACGTGCCAGGTACCGCACCGCCCTCCGCGCTGTCCACCGCATCACGCGGCGGAATCAATACGGTCAATGTGCTCACACACTCTCCAGTTCTTCATTGCCGCGCATCTTGCACCCGTATGATGCGTGTTGAATGGGTGCGCGGATCGCGATATACCAGCGCCACGCGGTCCACCACGGCGCGTTCATGCGTGATGCGCGCGTGGATTTCAAAGTAGTGCGTGGTGACATCGAAAAATTGTCCATCCAACGTCTCCCCCGTCGTCATGAAGCGCGCCAGCCGCGTCTGCGCATCGCCCAGGTTGATAAAGAACGCCTGGTCGCGCGTGGTGATCATCGCCTGCGCCGCGGTCAACGACAATGCCGGCAGCGCCGCGGCGATCACCTCCGGACCGGCCGTGTTCAGGTTGATCTGCGTCGGCACGGGCAGGATCGTGACAAACGGCCGCAATCGAGCGATGACCGCCGGCGTAAAACCGGGCACGGCAACCAGATCGTCGACGTCGTGCAACTGAATCGGTCGCGTCATCTGCGTTGCGACGTCTCCGGCGCTCATGCCGGGCGTGTTCGTCAAGCCACTCTCACGGCTTACCGCATCGCCATCGGACTGAGCCGCTGCCAGTGCATCCGACGCCACGTCGCCCGTCTGCGCCTGCTGTCCTTTCGTCACGGACGAGAGCAACGTCGTCAGCACATACTGCGCGGCGGGCGGTGCCAGATCACTGCTCAAGCCCAACAACGACAACAGCTTCTGAAACTGCATCTGCGCCTGCGGATTCACCTGCAATCCCGTCGCCGGCTTCGAATTGACCAGGTTGCGCAGGTTGAAACGCGACTGGGCATCCACCACGCCACCCGACAACCAGGTGGACGCGCCTTGCTCCGCCCGGGCAATGCCGATCTTGCCGAGAAAGTCCGAGAGGCGCGTCGGCGCGATCGGCACGCTCCAGGCACCACCTAGATAGGTCACCGGCAACGCGTCCGCCTGCGTGCGCAAGATCAGTCGCGCCCAATCGAACACTCCGCGCGAAACCCACCGCGCTTGCGCCGCCTCGCGCTGGTTCTCCACCCGACGGATCTCCACCTGCTGTCGCCACAACAATCCTGAGACCAGCACCGCCGCCAGTGTGGTCACCAGTAGCGCCGTGATCAGCGCCGCGCCCCGCGCGCGCGCGGCGCGCGGCCGACAAAACGCGCATCGTCCAGTTGATCGCATCATCATCGGGTGTGCTCTCATTGCGCCACCAGATAGTCGCGTTCATATCGGCGCACGCCGCCGCCCTTCGTCGTCAGCGTCAGTTGCAACCCCTCCGCGGCACGGTCCAGCGGTGCGGCGCTCGTCGCCGGATCGCGTAGCGCACGCTGCGCACGGGTCACCTCCGCGGCCACCTCTTGCTGCGACCTGGTCCATCCCTGCGCCTCCAGCCAGACAGCCGCCTGCAAACCCTGCACCTGCGGCAGCAGCACCACTTCGCCCCAGTCGCCCTGGTTGCCCTCACCTGATAGCGCTTGTCGCAACGCTCCCACCGTACCAATCGGCGCGGAGGCGCGGCGCACCAGATTACCGTCCCGCACCGCGTACACGATGACCTGCAAACGTTGCGGCTGTTCCGGTCGCAGCAGATAACGCACGATCGTGAAACCATCGCGTTGCAGCGTTATCGCGCTGCCTTGCGCATCGTCGTCGCTGGCCGCCGCACGGGCATCGTAGCCAACCTGATCGAATGCGCGCGCGATGGCCCGCTCGTCAGCCATCGCCGCCACCACGATCTGCCGACCCCGGACGATCTGGTCAAACCCCCGCCAACTCAGTAATGCCACCACGGCCAACAGCGCGATGGCCACCAGCAATTCGATCAGCGTGAAGCCGGCCACAGGCGGAGCCTTGCTCGCCATGGAGACGCCGTTGCGTCGGCCGGAGAACCTATTAGAGCGGTCTGTGCGTTTCATCCGCCACCACCGTCACCAGATCGGCCAACATCGTTTTTCCCGTCACCGCGCTGCGAACCGACACTTCTACACGCCGAAAACCCGGATTGGGCGTGGGTGTCACCGTCATATCGCACACCAATGCCAGTCCGCCCTGCGGACAAGGCGTCGATGTCGTACCGAATGATGGCCACGCGCGTTGCAAATGCAACTGGGTGATCGTGTTGTCGGCGCTCCACCCGGCCAGCAATCGTGCATGGAGCGCCGCGGTGTTCGTGGCCACGCTGCCCACTGCGCGCAGCGCCGCGACCAGACCCACCGCGATAATCGCCAACGCCACCAGCACTTCGATCAACGTGAAGCCGGCGGCGAATGCGGCACGCGCGCGCCTGCCGCGTCCCTTGCGGGCCGGCGACCCACTGCACGACGCGCGACGCGTGGATGCAATGCACCCCATCAAAGTGCCCCATTACGGACCACGAAATGTCCGTCACCGTTTGTCGAAATCGTCACCGCGCCATTGTCCGAATAAAGCGTGACACTGACCGCGTCACCAATGCTTTCGGTGCTGAATTGCAGTGTTCCGACCGCTTGTGATACGCCGGGATAACGGATTGCCACCCCGGTGACGCCCGTCATCCACCGCGCGCCGCCCAACACGTCGTCATTCAACGCACGCCAGCGGCGGCCTTCGCGAACCGAAAAACGATAGCCACCATTGACCGGTTCCCAGTTGATGGGAGCGTTGCGCAATTGCGCTTCATCGCCCGCCGTCTCGAAAGCCAGCGCCAGACGCTGACCCTGCTCGTCCAGCGCACCGTGCGCGTTATGCGACAGCGACAGTGATGCGAGGCCGACCAGCAGCCCGCCGATCACCAGCACCATCAGCATTTCGAGCAATGTAAAGCCACGGGCGCGCACGCGAGTCTGCCTTGACCGGATCGATCAGTAACGGGAGTCGAGACAGGCGTTCACTGCCACGAACCGATATCGGCGTCATTCCCCTCGCCGCCTGGTTTGCCATCCGCGCCATAGCTGAACACATCCACTTCACCGTGGACACCCGGGTTCAGGTATTGGTAAGGATTACCCCAGGGATCGTTCGGCAATCGTTCCAGGTAACCGCCGTCCTTCCAGTTGTTCGGCACCGGGTCCGTGCTGGGCTTGGCGATCAGCGCACGCAGGCCCTGCTCGGTCGTCGGATAACGGCCGTTGTCCAGGCGATAGAGTTTCAGCGATTGCATCAGCGTGGCAATATCCTGCGTTGCCGCCACCCGACGCGCCTGATCAGGACGATTCATGATTTTCGGCACGATCAACGTTGCCAGGATGCCGATGATGGCGATGACCACCATCACTTCGATCAGCGTGAAACCGCGCGCCAGCCGGCCAGGGCGTCGGGCACGGGCTCCCGCCGCGACCGCACGCACTGCCTGAACCTTTCGCAGACCCGTAAGCTGAATAAGACGAACGGAACGCCCGGCATCCGTCGCCGTGCCAACTTCCACGTCTATCGTTGAATCCGGAACGGCGCGATGCGCCGGTGACACAAAAAAGCGATTCATTCGAGCTAGCATTCCGAAATTTCCTCCCTCTGCAGGCACATCGTATTTGCCGTCATGATTTTGACCGTAGAATGCCATTCATGAACCGACTCCTGATGCCCCTCGTTACCTTGGCCGCCTGCGCGCTGTTTTGCGCGAGCGCCACTTATTGGACCGTGAAACTGACCGCGTCGCGACAGGCGCCCGATGACGCCGCCACAGTGGAAGCGCCGCCGTCCGTCCAGGCGGCCGCGCAACTGTTCGGGGGTGATGCACAGCAGCAGACGCGTCTGCGCGTGGCCGGTGTATTGTCGCTGGGCGTGGGTCGCGGCGCAGCGGCCATCATCAGCGAGAACGGCGCGGTTGGCCGTGCGATCGGTCTGAACCAGGCCATCGACAACCAGACGGTCCTTCGCGAAGTCTACGCGGATCACGTCGTCGTCGAACAGAACGGCGTGCGCAGCAATATCCGTGTTTCCGCACCCGTCGGTGGTCCCGGCGGTGTGGCGTACATGCGCTGATACCCTCCAGGTGGTCGTGTTCATCACTGCACCATCTGGTTGAGCTGGATGATTGGCATCATCACCGCCAGCACGATCACCAACACGATACCGCCCATTGCCAGGATCAGCAGCGGCTCCAGCAATGTTGTCAGAAACATCGTCCGGCGCTCCAATTCCTGCGCTTCGCCGGCAGCGGCACGATCCAGCATCGTCGTCACGTCGCCGGTCGCCTCGCCGGAGCGAATCAGATGCACCAGTACCGGGGGGAATGTGCGTGTTCCGTGCAAGGCTCGCGACAACGCCGTGCCTTCGCGCACGCGGACGATGGCATCGTCAACGACCCGACGCATCGCGCGGTTGTTTAACGTCTCACCGGCCGCCTGCAATGCCCGCAGGATCGGTACCCCCGCCGCCGTCAGAATGCCCAGCGTGCTAGCGAACCGCACGGTGTTATAGCCACGCACCAGCCGCCCCACCAGGGGTGCGGTCAGCAACCAGCGGTCGAAGGAAAGGCGGGGTCCCGACATACGCAGAATCTTGCGCGCCACCCACGTCACGGCGATGACGGCCAGCAGTGCGGCCCACCAGTAATGCCGAACGAAATCCGACAACGCCAGCACGACCAACGTGATCGTAGGCAGCGCCTGTTTATTGTTCGAAAACACGCTGACGACCTGCGGCACCACATAACTCAGCAGGAAGCTGACGATGCCGATGGCGATGAAGGTCACCACCACCGGATACGTAAACGCCAACTGGATCTTCTGCCGTAACGCATTGCGTTGCTCTACATAATCGGCAAGCCGCGTCAGCACCAACCCCAACTGCCCGGTATGTTCACCCGCCGATACCAGCGCGCGATAGATATCGGGAAAGTCGCGTGGGTGCAGCGCCAGCGCGCCGGCCATCGACTGTCCCGCCAGCACATCGGCGCGGATGGCGGCGACCAGTTCCCGTACATAATCCCGTTCCGCCTGCTCCGAGAGCACGCCAAGCGCCTCGCCCAATGGCAGTCCCGCCACCAACAAGCTGGCGAGCTGACGCGTGAACAGCCCTTGCTCGCGTGGCGACAAGCGCCGGCCGAATGCAAGACGGCTGCGCTTGACCTGGTCATCCGCGGCGGCGGTAGCCGATGCACCGCCGGCGCCCTGGCCGGACGTATGACGCCCGGCTAGTTCGACCACGAGCGGCGTCAGTCCCTGCGCACGCAATATCCCACGCGCGCCACGGGCGCTTTCGGCGTCGATGACGCCGCGCTGGGTCTTGCCCTTTGCGTCGATCGCTTCGAAACGGAATGCTGGCATGGTGAGAAACCTTGAGGCAGACCGGGCACCTCCACGATGCACCCGGACGCCATGAAAAGAAGCGGGGCTAGGATCCGGTCACGCGTAGCACTTCCTCCAGTGAGGTCGCACCGGTCGACAACCAGCGCTCGGCGTCCTCGCGCAAGGTCTGCATGCCGCGGGTGCGCGCCGTCGCCAGAATCGCCGCGTCGCTGCCTCCATCGTGGATCTGTTTGCGAATGGTTTCATCCAGCTCAAGCAACTCGTAGACACCGCGCCGTCCGGTATAACCAGTTCGCGCGCAGCGGTCACACCCCACCGGATGCCACTGCCCGTCGCGTTCGACCTTGCACGCAGGGCACAACTGCCGGACCAGCCGCTGCGCGAGCACACCAAGCAGGCTCGACGCCAACAGATAAGGTTCGACACCCATGTCCACGAGCCGCGTCACCGCGGATGCCGCGTCGTTCGTATGGAGCGTCGCCAGCACCAGATGGCCCGTCAGCGAGGCCTGCACTGCAATCTGCGCGGTCTCCAGGTCCCGGATTTCCCCGATCATGATGATGTCCGGGTCCTGACGGAGAATCGATCGCAACGCCCGAGCGAAGGTCATGCCGATCCGATCGTTGACCTGGGTCTGGCCCACGCCTGCGAGATCGTATTCGATCGGGTCCTCGACGGTCATGATATTGGTCGACGCGGTCTCGAGACGGCTCATCGACGCGTACAAGGTCGTGGTCTTGCCCGACCCGGTCGGGCCGGTCACGAGGACGATGCCATGCGGCTTGCCGATCAGTTTGTCAAAACGCTGTTGCGTCGACTTCGCCATGCCGAGCGCATCGAGGTTCAGCCGCTGCGCATCCTTTTCCAGCAAACGCAGCACGGCTCGCTCGCCGTGGCCCGTCGGTAACGTCGACACCCGCACATCCACCGGACGCCCCCCCACGCGCAGCGTGATCCGGCCATCCTGTGGCAGGCGCTTTTCCGCGATATCGAGCTGCGCCATGATCTTGATCCGCGAGATCAACGCACCGTGCAGCGCTTTTTTAGGGCGAACGATATCGCGCAGCGTGCCATCGGTGCGAAAGCGCACCACGCACGACTGCTCGAACGGTTCGATGTGAATATCGGATGCGCCTTCACGCGCTGCCTGGGTCAACAGCGCGTTGATCATCCGGATGATCGGCGCGTCATCTTCAGACTCGAGCAGATCCTCGATCTCGGGAATGTCCTGCATCAGGCGGGACAAATCCACTTCGCCTTCCACTTCGCCCACGACCTGCGCGGCGCTGCTGTCCTGCATCGCATATGCGCGGTTGATATGGTCGGCGAGTTCGGTATCGGACTTGCGCACCAGCCGCATGGTGCCAAAACGCCGACCCATTTCAGCCAGCGCCGACGGTCGCGTGCGGCCGCTGATCCATACTTCGAGTCCGTCCGGATGCCGATGCGCGACCAGCACCTGCGCGCTGCGCGCGAAGCTATAGCCAATCAGCCGCGTGGCGTCCAGGGACGGAACATCGGTCGTGTTCATGGCGCGGCCGCACCGGATGACGTGCTATCAGACGGGACGTAGGCCGGTGTGCCAGGCACCTGTGCCTTCGGATAGGTCAACGGCGAATGTTGTCGCAACTCAGCGCCGTTTACCGGGCGGGTGGTTGACGGCACTGGCGTGGCGACCACCCCATTTGGCGTCACGTAGGCCGGCGGCATTGGCGCGGGGGGATCGATCTGTCCGCGCGACGGCACACTATTATCCGGCACGTACGGCGGTTGCTGACTGACGTTCGGCGACACCATCGGGGCACCCACCGCGCGTTCGCGGTCGCGCAGATCGGTCAGGCCATTGATCTGGTTGCCTGGCGTGCCATCCGGGTTGATCACTGCACGGCCGATAGGGGCTTCCGTATTCGGCGCAATCGGCGCGGGTACCGGATTGGTCTTCTCTTTCATGACCCAGTTGTTGGGCGTGTAGTTCGCCGACAGGGCACGCATGTAATCGTAACGGTTCATTGAAATATCGCGCATCGTCGATTCGTCGCGAACGATAACGGGGCGCAGGAACAGCAACAGGTTGGTTTTGGTACGCGATTTTGATTCATTGCGGAATAACGCACCGATGACCGGTATTGCGCTGAGCCAAGGCACACGGCTATTGCTCTGGGTGACCTTATCCCCGATCAGCCCGCCGAGCACAACGATCTGACCATTGTCCGCCAGCACGGTGGTTTGCAACGACCGCTTGTTGATGGTGGGGTTGGTATCCCCCGATGCCGACGCCAGACTGGAGTCTTCCTGGTAGATCTGCAGCTTGATGGTGCCGCCCTGATTGATCTGGGGACGCACGTTCAGCATGGTGCCGATGTCCATGCGGTTATATGTATTGTAGGCTGCTGTCGAACTGGTACTCGTACTTGAGGTATTGGCAATGGTCCCGGATAGCACACCGATATTCGAACCCACCAGGATGCGAGCCTCCTGATTGTCCATCGTCATCAGGTTTGGCGTGGACAGAACATTGACATCGCTATCCCCTTGCACTGCTTGCAACAATCCGCCGACGCCAAGAAGGCTGCCGAAGTTGTGCATGATCCCGATGCCATAGACACTGTTACTCGTGATGCTCGACAAGGACGTCGTACCGGAGGACAAACCGGCAACGGTGCTCGAGACGTTTGCGATGGATGTCGCAGAATTGCTCGAGTCGTTCCCAATACTGAAAACGCTGTTATTCCCACTGCCGCCGAACAACCACTGCACGCCGAATTGCCCGGTCTTCGTCGACGACACCTCGATGATCATCGACTCGATGTAAATCTGCGCGCGGCGCTGATCCAGTTGCGCGATGACGTTGCGCAGGTTCCGGTACACCGGCTCCGGTGCGGTGATGATCAACGAGTTCGTCGAGGCATCTGCAACGATCATCCCAGAACCGGATTGGTCCGCACTGTCGTCACTGTTGTTGCCGTTATTGCCGTTGCCGGTCCCGTTGTTGCCACCCAGGCCGCCCATTCCGCTGCTATTGCCGCTGGAACCGCTGGTGCTGCCAAAGCTACTGCTATTACTCGTCCCACTTGGCAATGGCGGCAACGAACCATTGTTGTTGGCCAGGCCGCCACCGCTTCCGGACTGACCACCGCTGTTGCCGAACAAGCTGTTGCCAGCCGTCGCGCCCTTGCTATCCGACGACTGTCCCATCATCCCGCGCAGCGTCTTCGCCAAAGTCGTTGCGTCAGCATTGGTCAGCGGCACCACATGGATATTGCCTGGTTCGCGCGTGGGCGAATCAAGTTTCCGTACCAGTTCGTGAGCCATCCGCATCCGCGCCGCGTTACTCGCGCGCAGAATCACGGAATTCGTCCGGCTGTCGACGCTGACATTCACCTTCAACGTTGCATCGGTAGCACCTATCGCGCCCGGGTCGAGCAACTTACTTGCTTCCGCCGCAACGTCCTGCGCATTGGCGTTTGCCAATGGAATCACGTCTATATTGGTGCCCTCGGCGCTATCGATACCCGCAATGATCGAGCCGATCCGACGCACATTGTCGGCGTAGTCGGTGACGATGATCGAGTTGGTATTCGGATAGGCCGCCACCGTATTATTCGGCGATACCAGTGGCCGTATTACCGGCAAAAGGTTATTTGCCGATGCGTTATGCAGTTGGAAAACCTGCGTGACCACTGTGTCGCCCCGCGCCTGCGTCCGGTTGCCGATAAAGGTGGGCACACCCTGCAACTTTGCATCCGCTTCAGGTACAACCTTCAAGATGCCGTGGTCCTCAAGCAGTGCGAAACCTTGCATCCGCAGCGCGGCCTGTAAGGTTTTCAGTGCTTGCTCATTGGAAACGGGGCGATCAGATTGCAGGCTCAACTGGCCTTTGACCCGGGGATCCACCACAATCGTTTGATTGGTGGCGGCACCAATTGCACGGGCAATCTGGTCGATATCAGCATTTGCGAAGTTCAGCGTCACATCGGCGCGGGCGAGAGGCGCCACGACGAGTGCCGACAACAACGAGGCGGCCAGCACGGCACGCCGCGCAGGCAGTGCCGTCCAAGAATGAGTCGTCATAGAGTCAAGCAACAGAGGGCTAACTGCACGGCGCACACCCGGCCGCCAGAAAGAGGAACATCGGCGGCCTGGATGACGCCCCCGAACACGCGGGCGTGTACATTCAGCGAAACATTATCAGGTTTCAGCGATAATTTTTTCACAATCGGAGGCTGGCGCAGATGTATGTGAGTGGAATACGTCATTATGGCTAAACGACTCGGCAGCACACGGTAAACGCTGGCCTGCCATATCGCCAGACCTAGTAACGCTTATATGCGCCGACGTTCCGCCGTTTTGGACCGTTCTTATCATTCCGTTCGGCGTAACCGTTCATTATGCGTTTGTTTGTGTCAGTCGTTTGAACATCTAAGAAATTGATCGGGTGCATTGGCGAATACCCTGAGTACAGCCCTGTTGCGCGCTGTCGCCGTGATACATCCTCGTCTGGATCTTGCGCCCGACATGCCTGTTCGTACTGCACCACGTATTCGGCATGCAAGGTTAATGAAAGTCGTAACGGCGTTAAAATAGCCGTGCCAACAATAACGCCAACCGCTGACGCTACGACACAAGAAGCATGACCCGTTCGCCCCGACACTGGACTGTGCCGCAACTGCTTTGTCTCGCAAGCATGCCATTACTTGCGATGAAAGCTTGTCCTGCATACGCGGCGGATTGCTTCACCGCTGCCGGACAGTATCAGAAGGTGAATCCGCTGATCCTGCGCGCTATCGCATGGCAGGAATCACATGACAACGTTGCCGCCAAGCACGTCAACAACAATGGGTCGATCGACTACGGCCTTATGCAGATCAATTCGATCCACCTGCCAAGGCTGGCGCAATACGGGGTCTCGTCAGAGAAGCTGATGAACCCATGCGCCAATGTTTACGTGGCGGCCTGGCATCTGCGCCAGAAGATGGACAAGTACGGCAATAGCTGGGCAGCGGTAGGCGCGTACCATTCGGAGACGCCGACACTGCGAGACCAATACGCGCGTCAGATCATCGCGATCTTGCGACGATGGAATGTCATGCCGGCTACAGAAAAATAAAGCGGCGCGGAGAAGGAGCGATTAATGCGGGAGGATTGAAATGGACGCAATGCCCCTTCGGAGAGGCAATACGTACGGCAAGCGCAGCACGCGATGACGTGGCGGAGGAGGGCGCCGCGCGCAAAGCGCCACTCGCCGTCTCGGGCAGGCCATCGCATCGTGCGCCGGAGAGGTCATCGCAGACCTCCCTGCCTTGCAGCCAGGCAGCGAATTACTTCGCGTTGACAGCGTCCTTGAACGCCTTGCCCGCAGTGAACTTCACCGTCTTGGCTGCTGCGATCTGCAGCGTTTCGCCAGTCTTCGGGTTACGCCCTTCACGCGCGGCGCGCTGACCGGAGCCAAAGCTGCCGAAGCCGACCAATTGCACGGTGTCGCTCTTGGCAACAGCGCTTTTCACGGTTTCCATGAACGCGTCTACCGTTTCCGTCACGGCACCCTTGCTTTGGCTAGTCTTCTTCGCGATTTCGTCGATCAGTTCTTGTTTGTTCATAAGGCTCCTTTCTCGGATTAAGGTAAAACTTGGACCGGTCCAGGACCGTCTTGGTCCTGTCGTTCGAAATCGATCGACAGTCGGAAAACTTGTATCCCACGTCCAGCCTACCGGGGCGCGAGTACCAACCAGTCCGATCTCAGCGACACATGATACACGCTGGACGCCCCGTGGATAGGGCCGCTTGCTATCATATCGTACCGTTTGCGGCGGTTTTGGCCCGGCTTCGGCCTCTCAGAACACCTCCTGGCAGCGGCCCAGCCAATGCAATCGATAACCTCAGCTTGCCATTGGCAACCAATAAAATCGGGCAACATCTGTCAAAATCGCCGAAATGACCGCTGAAAAGCCTAGTTTGACACAACATGGCCTTACACCGGCGGCCGTGTCATTCCGTGCGGACGGCACCGCATTCAGTGAAGCCTACGGTGATATTTACCATAGTGCGGCAGGTGCGCTGGGGCAGGCCCGTCACGTTTTCCTGGCTGGAAATGGCTTACCAGGGCGTTGGCGGGGCAGGCGGCGCTTCACAATTGTCGAAACCGGCTTCGGTACCGGTTTAAATTTCCTGGCCACCTGGCTCGGCTGGCGCACCTTCCACGGCGCCGCGATGCCATCATCGTCATCCATTGCCACTCCGGAAGGCGGCTTTCACGCGCCGGGAGCGGAAGGCACGCCCCAGGGTGTCGTGTCTTCGACCGGACCGGATGGTCCACGATTGCACTTCGTCTCGTTTGAACGTTATCCCTTGGTCCGGGATGACATGCAGCGCGCATTGATGCAGCATCAAGGAGTTACCGCTACAAACGGCACCTTCCGCGACGGGGGACCGGACCGCGATGCCGATGCGCAAGACCGGGCCGACCTGGCACCCCTGATTCATGCCCTCGTGGATGCCTGGCCATCCGTGCTGACGAACGGGGTGCATCGCCTGTCATTCGACAATGACCGGGTGGTACTCACCCTCGTATTCGGCGATGCCTGCGAATGCGCGGGCCAGATGCGGCTGCGCGCCGACGCATTCTATCTGGATGGCTTCTCGCCCGCGTGCAATCCAGCGATGTGGCAACCCCGTCTGTTCAAAGCGCTTGCTCGAATGGCTGACGAGGGTGCCACGGTTGCTACCTATACCAGTGCGGGACAGGTCCGGCGCGATCTGATCGATGCGGGTTTCGCCGTGCGTCGCCTGCCCGGCTTCGGCGGCAAGCGACAAATGAGCGCCGGCCCCTTTGCGCCACGCTGGCGTGTTCGTCGACATCCGCCTCCGGTTCCGGCCGTTTGCCAACCAGGCGATACAGGCATCGATAGTCCGGCCAACGCGACAAGCAAACATCGTACGGCCATGATCATCGGCGCTGGCGTTGCCGGCAGCGCGGTTGCAGACCAATTGACACGCCGCGGTTGGCACGTCGTGCTGATAGAGCGGTCCGAGCGGGCAGCCCAAGGCGCCTCGGGGAATCCTGCCGGCATTTTTCATCCTGTGGTGACGCGAGACGAAGGTCGCGCGACCCGATGGAGCCGTGCCGCTTTCCTATATGCGTTGCGCTATTGGCGAAATCTCGACCGTCACGACACTGACGGGGCCGGACACATTGGCACGCTCAGCACACATCGTAGATTGCGTTGGTCTGACACCGGGTTGGTGCAGCGGATCGCGCGCGTCAGCGGCACCAGCGTTCCCAACGCTGACGATCTCGATGCACGCGGTAGAACCCAAAAAATCGTAACCGACCTCGCTAATCCCAATAAAGCAATGGAGATTCCGGCCAGTGCGCCGTCGTTGTCGGTGACAGAGGATGAGGGCGGAGATGTGCCAGAAGCACCAGGGCTGCCTGCTTCTATCGCCGAACGAGTAACCTCCCCCATTATCCATGCGCTTACAGGCGTTTCCCTTCAAGGCGACGGATGGTGGTTCAAGGAGGGCGGCTGGATCGATCCGCGGTCGCTCATCGATTGCATGCTTCACCGCGCGCGATCAGCAGCGCACGCGAAGACACCAACAGGAAGGGCTCCCGATGATGCTCCTCTCATCGATACCCACACCGCTCATGACGTGTCGCCACTGGATATCCGATTCGGCGTGCATGTCGCACGCGTATCACAACACGATGGTACGTGGCACGCGTACGACGCAGAAAATACGATCATCGCGTCCGCCGATATTGTCGTACTGGCGAACGCATCGGACGCGGAGCGTGTCGCGGGTATAAATTTTCTGCCGACGGAGCCGGTTCGAGGTCAATTGACGGTACTGCTTCTAGTGCCTCAAATCAGGAGTGTCCATACACGGGCGGACACTTTTGAAGACACGCCGCTTTCCGCCGCTCATGCCACGTTGCAGGCATTGAAAATGCCACTGATCGGTGGTGCTTACGTGATTCCCTTGCCGACACCCGCGCATGCGAAACATGAAGGCAGGACAGGCAATCCGTCTGACATTGGAGCAACCTTACTGACAGGTGCAAGCTATCAAATAGGCGACACAAGTACCGCTATCCGCGATGCGGAACACCGCGATAACCTTGCACGCCTGGCCTTATTGCTGGATCTCCCACCAGACACATTTCTAGCGTTGTCAGCAGACCCCTGCGCATCCAATGACCAATTATTAAACAATACGATTGGTGGCCGTGCCGCCATTCGTTGTGTAACAGGCGACCGCATGCCGTTTGTAGGGCAATTGCCAAACACAGAAGTCGCGCTGGCGAAAGCGTCCGCCCTACGCGGCGCCCATCTTGCCGATGTGCCACGAATGCCAGGCCTGTTCGGCATATTCGGCCTGGGCTCACGTGGCATTCTGTGGTCAGCCCTCGCCGCGGAATGCCTTGCCAGCCTCATTGAAGGAGAGCCCGCGCCGATCGAAAACGATCTCCTAGACGCGATGGATCCGGCGCGATTTCTTCTTCGACACCTGCGGCGCTCGTCAAGCGAGCCTCGGTAAAAAATACTTTCTTGACTGGGTCTGGACAGCCGCAGCGATTTAAGCGGACGTTTATCGACGGATGTGTTCCTCCAGCGAACGACTGCTTTACCACCCTGAAGCCATCAGCGGAACATGGCCTCGTGCAATGCGACCAGACTCTCGCTGATTCGTTCCGATCTTGTTCACAAAATAAAAGCACTTGCCAGGCAAAGCCCGCTGCAATCTTGTGGATAACTTTGTTAGTAATGGGGCGGTGCAGCGTTGACGATTTCTGCATAACCCCGAAACAGAATGATAAGCGTGTCGAGGGAAGCGCCTTTTCCATGCAACAATCCCCGAAGCATACCGACCTTATGAATACTATAACTATATGAAAAATATGATAATTATAGGCTTATCCACAGAAAATATCGACCTTTGTTAACTACTACTATGTTTACTTAAGGTAAACATGAGTTAACGATATGGAAGGTATTCCGTTTCTGTTGACAATGTGAAGAACCCACTGAACTTCATCACTGCCACTTCAAAAAAGGCAGTAAATATGTCCATCTACTCAAGAGATAGCTCTCGATGTGCCCGCTTATAAAATAAGCAACCTTGCAGCAATTGCTTTGCGTACGAAATCGGCGAAAGTCAGCCCTTGTCGATCAGGACCGTTCGTTGGTGTGAAATCGGTGTCTGTGAAAAACCGGGATCGCCGATGCAAAGAGCCTGCGTAAAAAGCGATTTGGGCGCAAAAGGTGGGGATTACATGTGCATGGATCTTGAAGAATTGGCGTTTCACCCTACTTCCATCGAAAGAACGCGATAACATGCACTTGTCATACCGTGTTTGTCCCGGGGTATACAGCATATTCAACACGTTGTTAACAGGGAAGTTAACGGGGTTATCCACATAAATCACGGTCCTTTGTTAACTATTACTACGTATACATACGTAAACAAAGTAAACGCTATCGTTTAAAAGACAGGCGAAAAATATGGGGCACGAGCGATGTCCCCGATATTTCACAGGATGTCGTGACACCAATGCGAATGATCTGGGCGGCGTCTTCGCCATGACGTGGAGTCGCCGATCGTGATGTGACGAAAGAATCGTATTTGGCAGAACGCACCAAACGGTGCATTTGCAGCATGAATGTAATTCATATTACTGCCCTTGCTCGCCGTGATGGTCGTCTGGAACGCAAATAGCAGCGCGATGCTGTGGCAGAATGACTGCCCGCCGGATCGAAATGAGTGGATCCATCCGTCGATAGGCGGCGAAAGTCATCGTTCAGTCGATCGGTACAATCGATCTGGAGGCCTTCCAAGGGGTCCAGGAGCCAGTTCCAAGCATTGAGCGGCCATTGGGGTGTCTTTGATGCTTCTCGGGCCGCGTACGGTGTTTGAGGCCGTTTGCACCTAATTCGGGGTAACGCGGCAGGTCAATAGCAAGAGGGACGCCGCACCCCTGTGCGCGAGTCCCCGGATGTCATGGGAGACAGCACCAAATGAATGCCGCTTTTTCTTTCTTGCCGTCGTCATCGAATTGGATGGCTGACGACGTACTTTGGGCTGGGATCGCCTTGTTGTTTGCCGGCATCTTTGGCGAGCTGGGCTGGCGTCGCTGGCACATTCCGCGCGTCAGCGGATACGGGCTGGTGGGGGTGCTCGCCGGGCTGTGCGGGGTTTTCAACAAAGACCATGGCGCGGTGGCGACGCTACTGCCGGATGCGCGCCTGCTTGTCGATGTCGCGCTGGGTGTCTTGCTATTTCAACTGGGCGGTCATGTATCACTGCGCTGGATACGGAACAACCCCTGGCTGATTGTCATGAGCTTGGCTGAAGCGACGCTTTCCCTTTTGTTGGTCGCAGGCCTCGCATTACTTTGTGGTGTGGCGCCGATGACCGCATGGATACTCGGTGGTCTGGCGATGGCAAGCGCGCCAGCCATGTTGCTACACCTGCGTGGCGAACTGCGTGCGCAAGGGCAGGTCAGTGAGCGGATGTTGGTGCTTAGCGGCCTCAATAGCATTTATGCCGTGCTGGTCGTCAAACTAGGCTCGGCCTGGCCCCACCAAGTCTTCTATGGCGACCTGGCGGCGTCGTTGTTGCAACCGGCTTACCTGATTATCGGTTCCGTGATAGTTGGCATGGCGCTAGCGGTGGCGTTTCACTTCCTCGGCACCTACGTGGTCGCGCGCGCGGAGTGGGGTGGCGGGCCAGCCCAGCAACGTGCCGAGTTCGTGCCGGCGGGCGCGCGTGACCGGACCGCGGGTGTCGTCATGTTGTACGGTCCGGTGCTGATAGGTATCGGCGTCTGCGATTTGTTGAAATTGTCTCCCATTCTTGCGATGCTGGTCGCGGGAATGATTTTCGGCAATCACGGAGAGCGTCCGCGTGGATGGGCAAGGGAGTCGGGTTCGGCGACCTGGTTGATCACGGTGATCCTGTTTGTCCTTACCACGGAAACGTTCCGGTGGTCCGACTTGTCTTCCGGAGCGCTGGTCGCCGTCGTGGTGCTGGCCGCGCGTGCCATGGCGAAAATCAGCATGACCGCCTTGTTTGCGCGTCGTTCCGGGATAGGCGTGCGCAAAGGACTGGCCTTGGGGATCAGTCTGACCCCGATGTCGTCCCTCGCCTTTGTGCTGATGAGTGACACGTTCCTTCTTTACCCGTCATTCGACCCCGGGCTGAAGGCCATCGTGATGTGCGCGGTGGTAGCCTCGCAGTTGATTTTGCCGGTTTGTATTTACCGGGCGCTGATGTGGGTCCAGGAGGCGCCGCGAATCCCTGTTTCTGCACGGGCGGCCGAGGCCGGCCGGGCACGACGTGGCGGTAAGGAAAGGGCGGCCGGTGAGGCAGGCAGCGCCGGTTGAATGCATCGTCGTGGTTTGACCGGTGGGGTATCGTACATGGAAGGCATTGCTGTACGCCGCAACGCCTTCGATGGTTTTCAAATCGGCGAACACGTTGTCGTGTGCATTATTTTTCGCGGTTTGCCGTGTCACATCATTATGTAATCCGAATAGTCTATGGCCTTGGAACCTTTTGTCGAATCGCGTCCGTTTACGCTTGGCGTCGAACTGGAAATCCAGATCGTCGATCGCTTGAACTATGACTTGACCCATGCAGCCTCGGACTTGCTTGCCTTGGTAAAAGACGAGCCGATCGATGGCTTGATCACGCCAGAGATCACGGAAAGCATGATTGAGATGTCCACGGGTATCTGCGCGGATTACCAGGATGTTTTGCGGCAGCTTGGCGCCGCACGCGATGTATTGGTGCAGGGAGCCGATCAATTGAATGTCGGTCTGGCCGGTGGCGGCACGCATCCGTTTCAGCGCTGGAACGATCGACAAATCTACGACAGCCCTCGATTCCACTATATTTCAGAACTGTATGGCTATCTCGCCAAGCAATTTACGGTGTTTGGGCAGCATGTTCACGTAGGCTGCCCAAGCGCTGACGATGCGCTTTATCTGCTGCACTCGCTTTCGGCTTTCGTCCCACACTTCATTGCGCTTTCGGCATCCTCACCTTATGTGCAGGGGGAGGACACCGGTTTTCATTCGGCACGGCTGAATTCTGTCTTCGCCTTTCCGCTCAGCGGACGTGCGCCTTTTGTCTTGACCTGGGACGATTTTGTTGTCTATTTCGACAAGATGCGCCAGACCGGGGTCGTAAACAGTATGAAGGACTTTTACTGGGATATCAGGCCAAAGCCGGGATTTGGCACGATCGAAGTGCGTGTAATGGATACACCCTTCACAATAGAACATGCATCCGCCATTGCGTGTTATATCCAGGCCATTGCCCGGTGGATTTTGCATGATCGGCCTTTTGTGCCCATCGAGGACGACTATCTGGTTTATACATTCAACCGTTTTGAAGCGTGCCGGTTTGGGCTGGATGGTGTAATGGTGGATCCACGTTCGCATGTGCGCATGACAATCGCTGATGCGGTACTGGCGACCATTGATCAGATCACGCCGCATGCCGAGGCGCTGGGAGGCCAGGCGGCATTGGCGGTGATTCAGCAAGCGGCGAACGCGCGCATGAATGATGCCACCCGTCTGCGCCAGACGGTATTGCGGGAAGGTGCGCTGGACGAGGCTGTTCGTCAGCAGTGCGATCACTGGCGTCGCGTGCGGGCGTGAAGATTGATAAGTCGCGTTCCAGGAAATGCGTTGTTGCAAATTTCCACAATTGAAATACGCATTTCAAGCCTGAATATTTTTCAATACTCGCTTAAAATAGTCGCACTGCGACAGGATTCTGATGTGGTCGCTGGAATATGACGGTGAATGAAAGAATTGCCGAAAGCGTTGCATCGGAAGGTTCGATCTGGATTCGGTGGTCCATTCATGCGCTTCGTGGTGAATTCTTGCGGCTTATGTCACGATGTTTCACTAGAGCGCGATATTGTTGTATAAAAAGGCACGCGGGAACTAAGTGGCATTTGGTCAGTCGTGCGGACGGTTGTTGTTCTCTTCTTGTGTAATGAAATGCCGGACGGATGATGTGGCGTGCTGTGCCTGCATAAACGTCATCAAGTAGAACCGCGAGATGGCGTAATATTTTTTGGTCCTTTTTAAGATAAGCTTTGCCAAATCGGTTTGATGGTGTGGGTAGACCGTAAGTGAATCGGCATGGATCCGGATATTCATCCCGCGCGTGGGATTGTCGGAATGGAGATACTCGGGCGAGGTAGCGATTGCGCAGGGTTGTATGTGGATTGAATGGCTGATTTGCCCAAATATGCGTTTGTGTCTAAATAGTCGAATGAAGGAAAATGGCTCGATGTGACGGGTTCGGTTCCTTCGGCTTTTGTGTAGACATAGTTGGTGTTGCGAAGGGGTCCGTCAACGCAAAGCGGCTGTCATGAAAACGTATTAGACCTGCTAAACAGAGATAAGAGCGAATATTGATGAGTGAAGCAGTGTACGGCGAAGAGGTGATGGGACGCATCACCCACGGCATGTTGCGGCTGAGTACAGCCATGCGCAGCCAAGCGTGGAGTTGGGCAGAAGGCGCGGGCCTGACACCGACGCAAGGCGAAATTCTCGTGTTGCTGATGCAACGTAAGTCGGCGTTGCGTCTTGGTGAGATCGCACGTCAGACCGCGTTGACCGCGGCGACTACCAGCGATGCGGTCAGCACGCTCGAAACCAAGGGTCTGGTGGAAAAACGCCGTGCCGTCGATGACGGGCGCGCGTTGGCCGTGCGCTTGACAGCGAAGGGGCGCACTGCGGCCAAACGCGCGGCGCTCTGGCCTAATTTTCTGCAATCCGCGGCGTCATCACTGCCGGTGGAAGAGCAGGGCGCGTTGTATCGTTCCTTGTTGAAGGTAATCAACGAGCTCGAGGTCAAGGCACATATCCCGACGCATCGGATGTGTTTGAGTTGCGAGCATTTCGAGCCGTTGGGCGAGGCAGGAAAAGAAGGCAAGGTTGCGAAGAAGACGGCCCGTAGCGCCAAGGTTCGTGCTGTCGCGCCTGTACACCATTGCACCGCCTTGAAGATCGATTATCCCGACACGGGCATACGACTGGATTGCGCGGCGTGGGAAGAAGCCAGCGAATCCAAGCGCAAGAAACATTGGAAGTTGTTTGTCCAGACGGCGTAAGCCGCCGACGGTCACACGACCGACCGTCAAAACGGTGCGGTATTTCATCGCAAGTACGCTGATTTATCCCCACACAAAATGTTGCGCCGCCCATTAGGGTGGCGCATTCTGCCGATGCGACGGCGATCGTCGCACCGGACGAACGGCGGTGCCATTCCTGGAAGTGTCGACTTATTTATGCCTTGGTCGCGACTATCGGCACCGTGCCTCACGATTTGTCCCAAATACCTTTTTTATAAAGCGATGAGACGATTCATTTCGTTCTCAGCGCGCATTCGGTTTCTCCCGCAGAATAACGGTTGGTTTTTCACGAATCGTCTGCATTGGAGCGGTCATGAGCGCATTATTTTCGTCGCAGTCGATACGAGGGCTGACGCTGCGCAATCGCATCATTGTCTCCCCTATGTGCCAATACGCCTGCGACAACGGCGCTGCCAATGACTGGCATCGCACCCATTGGGGCCATCTTTCGTATTCAGGCGCAGGCTTGTTCATCACCGAGGCCGTTGCGGTCGAGCCGGATGGGCGTATCACATCGCGGGACCTCGGGCTGTGGGACGACGCGACACAGGCGGCCATGGCCTCGGTGCTGGCATCCGTGCGCAGATACTCGGATATGCCGATAGGCATGCAGATTGGTCACGCCGGGCGCAAGGCATCATGTGCGGTGCCGTGGGAGGGGGGAGCGCAAGTCGGCGAGGCAACCGGTGGATGGCAGACCGTCGGACCATCGGAACTGGCCTTCGCGGAAGGTGATCGTGCGCCCCGACGCCTGAGTGTCGACGAGATCGCGCGACTAGTGCAGCGATTCGTGGATACCGCCACGCGTGCCGTGTCGCTGGGTGTTGATGCATTCGAGATCCACGCCGCCCATGGCTACCTGTTGCACCAATTTCTGTCGCCGCTGTCCAACCAACGAGATGACGCCTATGGCGGGGCATTGGAAAATCGCATGCGCTTCCCATTGGCGGTATTTGATGCGGTACGTGCGGCGGTGCCTGAAGCGATTCCCGTTGGCGTGCGTGTCTCTGCATCGGACTGGGTGGATGGCGGTTGGGATATCGAGCAAACGGTAACATTCGCGAAGCAATTGAAAGCGCGCGGTTGCGATTGGATCGATGCATCGTCCGGAGGCCTATCCGGTGCGCAACGCATTCCAGTGGGACCAGGCTATCAGGTTCCCTTCGCGGAACGCCTGAAGCGCGACGTCGGCATGCCGACAATGGCCGTTGGGTTGATCACTGAACCGACCCAGGCGGAGACAATCGTGGCAACCGGACAGGCGGATATGGTCGCTATTGCCCGCGCGATGTTGTACGATCCGCGTTGGCCCTGGCATGCGGCCGCCACTTTAGGCGCGCAAGTCATTGCGCCGCCGCAATACTGGCGGTCGCAGCCACATGGGGTTAAGGGGTTGTTCGATACGGCGAAGCCGTCTTATTGATTCAAGTGATGAGTGTGCGATGAGCGGACGCAGAATCGCGGTAAAGCGGTCTGGGATTCACGGCAGGGGCGTGTTTGCGCTGGCGGCATTGTCGAAGGGCGAGCGAATCTTTGAATATGAAGGCGAGCGAATTTCGTGGAAGGAAGCGCTGCGGCGTCATCCGCATGACCCGTCGCAGCCGCATCACACGTTTTACTTCGCGTTGGACGACGGCCGTGTCATCGATGGCCTGGTGGGCGGTAACAGCGCCCGCTGGATCAATCATTCGTGCGCACCGAATTGTGAAGCCGAAGAAATCGATGGACGTGTGTTCATACACGCCGGACGCGATATCGCCGCGGGCGAAGAGCTGTATTACGACTACGGACTCGTACTGGAAGGCAAGCACACTAAAAAAGTGAAGCGAGATTACCTTTGCTTGTGTGGTGCGCCGAATTGCCGTGGGACGATGCTTGCGCCGAAAGACGGCAGCAAATCGGCGAAGAAAGCGGACAAGGACGGCAAAAAAGCGAAGTTGTCCAAGCGGGACAAATCCGGCAAGCTTGCTGATAAGTCGACAGGCAAATCGGTGAAGGCAGAAAAGTCCGATAAATCCGGCAAGAAAAAAACGGGCGAGAAAGCCTGACCATGTGGATATCCGCGCCTTGCCGCAATGGCGTGGGTCGCACTGCTACATACAGAACATCAGACTGTTAGCGCGGGGCGGATCTTGTCGATACTTTCCGATTGCTTGGCGGTGTACCTTGCGGTATGTGCGATGCGTGTCGTAAAAACTGCTATCCATTGACGTAATGTCAGATACGCACCGCCCCATGCGGCGGCCGATGGCTGAGGGGCAGGCTGACGATAAAACGGGAACCGCCACCACGGGCATCTTCATATCTGACCGAGCCACCATGAAGCCGGACAATATCGCGAACTATGGCCAGACCGAGTCCGGCGCCACCCTCGCGACCCGCGTGCGCATCGCAGCGGAAGAAGCGTTCGAACAATTCGCCTTGTGCAGATGGCTGTACGCCAGGGCCATTGTCTTCGACGACCAGGTCGACGCAAGAGCGTCTTGGCCCAAGTGTTGGCGTGGTGGTGGGGTACGGTGTTGGAATGGGTAACCGTCGCATCGTCGGAACCACACTGACAGTGACGCGCCCATTACGCGGCCGATGCGGCGGGACATATTTCAGCGCATTGTCGATAAGATTCGAGATGATTTCCCGGAGCAGCACAGGATTGCCGCGAATCATCATCGGATCGTGCGGTGGCTCGTCCGACTTGCCAGCTACGCGCAGCGCCAATGCGTCGTCTTCCAGCACATGATCTAAATCGGCCAGCGCCGGCTCTGGCTCGCCGGGCAATTGGATACCGAGATCGATGCCTTTGTCCAACGCCTGCGGTACCCATTCGGCGCCGGTTTCGAAGGCCAGCGCGCTGATATCGACATCGACGAAGCGTGCGATCTGTTCGTTTGGATCAGCGCGCGCCAGTGACAGCAACTGATTTGACAAGCGGACAGCGCGGTCCGCGGATGCACGTACTTCGACAATGGCTTGCGTAATTCGTTCGGGGTCCTTTGCAGTGCCGGCCTGATCGGCATGCAGCTTGACCGCGGTCAATGGCGTGCGTAGCTGGTGCGCGGCATCGGCGATGAATTTCCGCTGCGCATCCAAGGCTTGTCCCAGTCGTTGAAGCAACGCGTTCAAGGCGTTTGTCAGCGGCCGGATTTCGACAGGAACGTCGGTTTCGTCAACAGGCTCCAGCGACATATGAGTCTGCCGGTTCAATGTGTCGGCCAACGTTGTCAGTGGAATCAATTGCTGATTGACCACGCGCCAGACGATGAGCCAGCCTGCGAACAGCAATAGCAGCAGTGGCGTCATAATGGCAATCAGGAACTCGGCGGCCAGTCGTAAGCGGCGTTCAATGCGCTGACCCACTTCTACCACAGCGTTATGCCCGTCGGGCTGGGTGACGACAACTTGTGCGATGCGAACATCTGTACCCAGGAAACGGGCATCGAAAACAGTCGCGTTGTGAATACGGACGATGCCCGAGCCCGCGCTCGGCAAGCCGGCATTGCCTGCCAACTCGACGTCGTCACGACGTATGCGGTAGACGAGTTGGTCGACGGGGTCTGAGAACATGGCTTCGGCGAGCGGTGGCACGGTTCGCGTGGCATCGTCGCCGGAAATACGAATTTGTTGGGCCACCGCATTCGCCAGATCGACCAATGATCGATCGACGACATGCGCGGTATATTGCCAGGCAAGCCAATAGGCAAACGTACCGCTTGCCAGCGCCAGGATTGAAAGCGGACCAGCCAGCCGGCGCAACATCGTCTGGCGCAGGCTGCGCACCGGCGCGAGGGAAGGGGGAGGCGAATGGCGCGCGCTGGCGGGATCGCGTTGATCGCTATGTTGATCGGGGACGCGGTCCGTCATCGGCATTCCTTCAGGTAAAGCATGCCGCCCGTCGGCATTGCGCGGCGTGCTTCGGTGGAGAGCAACTCAGCTTCGTATTTCCTGCAACAGATAACCGAAGCCACGCACTGTGACGATTTCGACGCGGCAATTTTCGAGTTTTTTCCGTACACGGTGAACATACACTTCAATGGCCGTGTCTCCTAGGTCACCACCAAAATGGGTCAGGTGGTCTTGCAACTGCGCCTTGCTCACGACACGGCCATGGCGCATCAACAGCAGTTCCAGGACGGCGAATTCGCGTGGTGACAGTTCTACGGCCTTGTCGTCATTGAAAATGCGGCGATCAACGCCCGAGAGGCGCAAACCACCCAACGAGACTTCCGGACGCGGCGCATCTTGTTGCGGCCCGCTGCGACGCGCCACGGCCCGAATGCGGGCTTCCAATTCCGCGAGTTCGAATGGTTTGACGATATAGTCGTCAGCACCGCTGGTCAAACCCTGAACACGGTCGTGTAACTCGTCACGTGCGGTCAGGATGATCACCGGTGTATGGCGATTGGTCTGGCGAAAGCGATTCAGCAGCGTCATGCCATCGATGCCCGGCAGGCCGAGATCAAGAATTATCAGATCGTGCCGGTTTTGTGTCAGCGCATGTTCGGCAAAAATGCCGTCATGGACCATGTCCACGACGAAGCCTGCTTGCTCGAGACTGCTTTGGATACCGCGTGCGATTGGCCGGTCGTCTTCGACTAGAAGGAGTCTCATCGTTTATGCTCTATTTAGGCTAGAGGGGATGCGTACCGTCGCACCACGTTTCACGTTCGGCATGGGTCTCGTGCCAATGCTGACGCGATGCCGATGCGCAGGCATTGGCGGGAACGGTGAGCAAAAGATGCTCCCTGTAGCGTTCACACCGCAAGCAGGGATGATGCAAAGATGGAACTGACCGTGATCCAGATTGAATCGGCGATCAATTATTGGCGCAATCGTTCGCCCGCGACAGGCGACGAGTTGCGTTTGTGCCCGCAAGCCAGCGCGCTCGGCGGTACTTATGCGCGAATGATCTACGAGCACCGGTCCACCGTGCTGCTCGATGAAATGGATTCCACTGCGCGTGATGCGTGGCATGTTTTTCAGACAGCCTGTAGCGCTGTGTAAGCCTACCTCTATCATTGCCATGGCATCCGATACGTACCCCACGCCACCTGACGGCCGCATGCCGCCGAGGATGCGACGCATCGCATGGCGGAATGAAGCGTGGCAGATAAACGGCGGCATCAGGTATGTGGCTAGGTTTTAGGAAGCGTGGCGGCGCCGTAACTCGGTGCTTCCACCGACTAAAGCAACGGCAGATGCAATGACATAACGCCGACCGTGGGTAATCGGTTGACCACTGGCTTTTATCAATGCACTTACAGCGTTTAATAGTGAATAGTGCGACGCTTGGCTTAAAACTGACTTAAACAGCAGTAAGTCATTTGTCTCCTTTCATTGCAATGTCGCACCGCGCCAATGCTCGAGTGGGGCCCAGCCAGCTTTAATTTGCGATGCGAGCGGCCTTATCGATGAAATGCGCCAGCGTCTCGTCATGCGAGGTCAGTCCATTAGCGTCATGCGTCGATAGCGTGATGTCGACCACATTCCAACTATTCGACCATTCAGGATGGTGATTCATCAGTTCTGCTTTCAGTGCAACGCGTGTCATGAAACTGAACGCAGCATTGAAGTCGGCGAATTGATAGCGCTTGCGAATGGCATCGCGTCCCGCGGTGGGTGCCCACCCGCTCGCCGCCAAGGCGGCGCGAGCGTCTGTCGAAAGCAGTTCCAGCATGATGATGGTCGTAGTCCTGTTCGTCCAAATCCGCATCCTGGGTTCGCCTGCCTGACGCCTTGGTGCAAGCGCTTAAGCCTCCCTCGAACCCTTCTAGGCATTGTTCCATAAATCAAGGCATACAGTGATGTCCCTAACAGACGGTAATCTGTTTTTTGTATTTTTAGGCAAGGCAAGCATTGTAGGCAGGGCTGATTGCCATTCCGGCGCCTTGGACAGGCTGTTTTCGCAACGGACGAATGGGGAGAAGGGCGCAACGTGTCGTGAGTGTTCCATAGCGGCAGTAGCGGCTTCGCGCTATTATGCAAGAAGCATGCACGAAACCTCTCTTTTACGCGGGATTGCACGATGATCGAGTTGGACCATTTCGATTTGGCGCTTTTGGATGTCTTGCAACGTCAGGGGCGTGCAACGCACCAACAATTGGGTGAGCAGGTGCCGCTGTCTCCGTCACAAATTGGCCGTCGTCTCCAGCGGCTTGAATCGATTGGCGTGATCGACGGCTACCAAGTGGTGCTACGTCCAGAAGCCTTGCAGCTTAGTGTCATGGCCTTCACAAGCTTGAAGTTGAAGCATCAGAACGATTCGAGCATTGAACAGTTTCAGCAGGCGGTGGACCGGTTGCCGGAGGTGCTGGAGTGTCACGCCGTGGTCGGCGATGCCGATTATCTGCTACGTATCGTTGCGCCGGATCTGAATACGCTGTCGAACTTTGTGATGAAGAAGTTGATGCTGGTGCCGGGCGTGGATAACGTTCGCTCCCACATCGTGTTGAAAGCGTTGAAACGCAGCGGTCCATTGCCGCTTGATCATTTGCGATAGCGCGTAGGCGTATCGATCAGCGCCTAGGGTAAATGCTATCTTGTTGTAGTGGGTCCGTCTGATTACACTTCATTTCAGTTCGCGACACAGAATTTGTGGTGGAGAACGAGGAGACAAAAGGTACTCAGTACCAATAAAAAACGAAGCGCCATCGGATTGCCGATGGCGCTTTTATTTTGTGCGCCGCATTTGCAGTAGACGATTGGCTATCGTGTCGCCGCATGCCCCATCTCTGCGCGATGGTAGCAACCAGCTATCAGCTTCGGTTAAATGAAATACTTGCTGCAGCATATGCCAATGTCAAAAATCTCCGGCACCGGACGCATCATTTTCATTGATGAAGTGCATGCAAATCAACTGCTTAGATCTGGCATGCTAGTATATGGAAGATGCTACAGTCTCACGCTATGTGCAGCATCCATGTGATACGGAAGGCTGAATACCAGCCTTGACCGGATGAAGCGTTGGTTGGTTTTCACGCGTAGTGTCATATGTTTCACGTAAGCTTGAACGTGAAGGTTCATAGGTGCTGCTCGGCATGCGCGCGTTCTCTTGTATCTCGTGACTACGTTTCACGTGAAACACCGTAGATATGGCGTTGACTAAGACTGCGCTGGGATAGCGCCCGGGATACGTGATGTTTCACGTGAAACATCCAACAAATCGCCTGATGTGCAGTTTGCTAGTATTGCACCCGAAGCAATGTTTCACGTGAAACAGGGACTGAGCCACGATGCAGTGTTCGTGTTTTCACTGTGATACGTGAGGCACCAAGTAACAGATTCGCCTCTCGATCCATAATGCTGCTGTGTCGCCACATTCCGTGCGCCGCACGCGGGTTTGCCGGGCTGTACGACATCTAAGGCGTATAATCGCGCCCTTTGGTCGATCGTCTTTTACAAGGCGATTGTCATCTACTGATCAAATAGAGGTCGGCGCGTAGGCGCCTGATAGCGATGCAATTTCCGAGCGAATTCGATGTCATCGTGGTTGGCGGTGGTCACGCCGGTACGGAAGCGGCCCTGGCAGCCGCGCGGATAGGGTGCAAGACCCTATTGCTGACGCACAACATCGAGACGCTCGGTCAAATGAGTTGTAATCCATCGATCGGCGGGATTGGGAAGGGGCATCTCGTCAAGGAAATCGATGCCCTCGGTGGAGCGATGGCTGCCGTAACAGACGAATCAGGCATTCAATTCCGCATCTTGAACTCGTCAAAGGGGCCTGCCGTGCGGGCTACACGAGCACAAGCCGATCGATTGCTCTATAAACAAGCAATTCGTTCCCGTTTGGAAAATCAGGCTAATCTTTGGCTGTTCCAGCAAGCCGTGGATGACTTGATGCTAGAAGGGGACAAGGTTGTTGGTGCGGTGACGCAGATCGGTTTGAAATTCCGTTCTAAGTCTGTCGTTCTCACTGCGGGGACCTTCCTCGACGGCAAGATTCACGTGGGTTTGAACAATTACACCGGAGGTCGTGCTGGCGATCCCGCTGCTGTTTCACTTTCGGCACGCTTGAAGGAGTTGAAGCTACCGCAGGGAAGATTGAAGACGGGAACGCCCCCGCGGATAGATGGTCGGTCGATCGATTTCTCGAAATTGGAAGTGCAACCGGGTGATATGGACCCAATTCCCGTGTTTTCCTTCCTGGGACGTGCCGAGCAACATCCGCGGCAGATGCCTTGCTGGGTGACGCACACGAATGCTCGCACGCACGACATCATACGCGCCGGTCTTGATCGATCCCCGATGTATACCGGCGTTATCGAGGGAGTCGGCCCACGATATTGTCCTTCGATAGAAGATAAGATTCATCGGTTTGCCGCAAAGGACGCTCATCAGATCTATCTCGAACCCGAGGGGCTGACGACAAATGAGTTTTACCCGAACGGCATTTCGACCAGTTTGCCTTTCGACGTCCAGCTTGACTTGGTACATTCGATGGTTGGCCTGGAAAATGCCCATATTTTGCGCCCCGGCTATGCCATCGAATACGACTACTTCGATCCGCGTGCATTGAAGGCCTCATTAGAGACGAAGGCGATTGGCGGATTGTTCTTTGCGGGACAAATAAATGGGACGACCGGCTATGAAGAAGCAGCTGCACAGGGACTGCTGGCAGGGCTTAATGCCGGCCGTTACGCTCAGGACAAGGAGGCGTGGGTACCACGCCGCGACCAAGCCTATCTAGGCGTACTGGTTGATGATCTCGTGACCCGGGGCGTCTCCGAGCCTTATCGTATGTTTACGAGCCGAGCGGAGTACCGCCTGAGCCTGCGTGAAGACAACGCGGATTTGCGCCTGACCGAAATCGGCCGAGAAGTGGGGCTGGTCGATGACGTGCGGTGGCGGGTATTCGAATCCAAACGGGAAGCGATTTCACGTGAAACCTTGCGTTTGGAAAAGACTTGGGTGACACCACGAACACTTCCGCCCGAGGCCGCTGTCGCCCTTCTGGGGAAGGCGATCGATCACGAATACAGCTTGGCCGAACTGTTGCGCCGTCCCGAGGTTCGTTATCCTGCACTGGTCGCGCTGGCTGCGCAAGGCTTCCCTCAGGCCTCGCCGGACAAGCCGTTGGCGAATGACCTTGTGCTATTGGCGCAGATCGAAGAACAAGTCGAAATCGGCATCAAATATCAAGGCTATATCGAGCGGCAAAGTGGTGAAATTGCGCGGAATGACGCGCATGAAAGTACACGCTTGCCTAGTGATCTCGACTACCGTGACGTGCGTGGGCTTTCCTTTGAAGTGTCGCAAAAGCTTAATAGCCATCGTCCAGAAACGCTCGGTCAAGCCTCTCGGATATCCGGCGTAACGCCCGCTGCCATTTCGTTGCTGATGGTCCATATGAAGAAGCGTGGAGGTCGCTCGGCAGCGTCAGCCGAGAAAACCGCAATGCGAGTGGACGAAGCATGACAGCTAGGAATACGGTAGGGAGGGATCCACGGACGGTCACTCAGGTTGGTGACACTGCCGCAAGCATCGTGCAGGACGCTGCAACAATGGGCATCACGATCGAACCTGGCACCGCTGAAAATCTGGCTGCCTATATTGGCTTGTTGTCGAAGTGGAATCGGGTGTACAACCTCACGGCAATCCGCGACCCGGAGCAAATGCGCATCCAGCACGTGCTGGATTCGCTTTCATTGCTACCGCATCTGGAGGCGGATGGCGTGAGGTCGGTTATAGATGTTGGCACGGGTGGCGGCACACCGGGTCTGATTCTGGCCATCATGCGTCCGGATTGGCGGATCACCTTGAATGACATTGTTCAAAAGAAAATTGCCTTTCTGACCCAGGCCAAGAGCGCACTCGGCCTGAATAATGTGGCCATTGTGAATGGACGTGTCGAGCAACTGCATTTTCCAGAAGGTTTCGACGCCGTCACGTCGCGGGCGTTTGCCGATCTGGCAGACTTTGCGCGCTGGGCGGGCCATCTGGTGGCGCCTCGCGGCGCGATGTATGCAATGAAAGGTCTGCAACCGGATGACGAGATCGCACGCTTACCTACTAACGCTACAGTACGTGGTGTTACGCCGTTAACGGTCCCGCACCTGCATGCCGAACGCCATTTGGTCGTTGTGACGTTCACGCAGGCATGTGCGCAGCGCGATAGGGACGAGGATCAGGCCGCGCTGTAACACGATCGCAGGTAGACGTGGTGACGTTAACCTAGTGAACAAGGCGCCAACCGGAGGTACTGTTCACCGAAAATCGCGACACTGTTTCACGTGAAACAGGGGTGTCTATGTCGGCATGGCAGTGGTGCCAATGCGCGTATCGAATGCGCTGAGCGGATCTTCGATCGATACTCATGATAGATCGAACGGAACACTGGCAAGTTGCTGATTGATGCGGTGTAATGCGGTAGCAGGAAATCAATACGATTTCCGCAGAGCAGGAAAAGGAAGATGACACAGATATTTTGCGTGGCAAACCAGAAGGGTGGGGTAGGAAAGACAACAACGGCAGTCAATCTGGCGGCGAGTCTTGCCTCGCAAAATCAACGCGTGTTGTTGGTCGACCTGGACCCTCAGGGCAATGCCACGATGGGTAGCGGCGTGGATAAACAGGCCGTTACGCATACCGTCTACCAGGTGCTGATTGGGGAAGCGAAGATCGAGGATACGATTGTTCCGGCGGCGGACACGGGCTTTGACATGTTGCCGGCAAATCGCGAACTGGCAGGGGCGGAGGTGGACCTGGTCGACGTAGAACGACGTAATCGTCGTCTCAGTGACGCATTGGAGAGCATCCAGTCGCGCTATGACTATATTCTGATCGATTGTCCGCCCGCGCTGTCGCTGTTAACGCTGAATGGTCTTGTTTCCGCGCATGGCGTCATCATTCCAATGCAATGCGAGTACTTCGCGTTGGAGGGGCTATCTGATTTGGTGAATACGATCAAGCAGGTACATGCCAACTTTAATCGCGATTTAAAGATTATTGGCTTGTTGCGGGTCATGTTCGATCCGCGAATTACATTGCAGCAGCAGGTATCTGAACAACTGAAGCAGCATTTCGGTGACAAGGTGTTCGATACCGTCATTCCCCGCAATGTAAGGTTGGCTGAGGCCCCCAGCTATGGTTTGCCTGGCACGACGTTCGATCCCGGTTCGCGTGGCGCACAGGCGTATGTGCAGTTTGGAGAGGAAATGATTCGTCGCCATGGCGCTGCCGGATCGCGGAAAACCGGCGCGCCGGGAGCCGCCGACGCGGCAACGAAGGCCACGATGAGCAATGAAACCGGTACCGCAGGAGCGATATGAAACCGATGGTCGCAAAAAAGAAGGGTTTGGGACGCGGGCTCGAGACGTTGCTCGGTGGTAACGCGGACATCAGCGACGCAATGCAACGGGAGGCCCACCCCAGCACGATGCCATTGCGGCAATTGGTGCCCGGCAAGTATCAGCCGCGTACCCGGATGGACGAAGGTGCCCTGCAGGATCTGGCATCCAGTATTCGTGCGCAAGGCTTGATGCAACCGATTCTGGTGCGGCCGATTGGCGGCGATATATACGAGATCATTGCTGGTGAACGCCGCTTCCGAGCAGCGAATCTGGCAGGGCTTACGGAAGTTCCAGTGCTGGTGAAGGATGTCCCCGATCAAGCTGCCGCGGCAATGGCATTGATCGAGAATATCCAGCGCGAGGACTTGAACCCTCTGGAGGAAGCGCAAGGTATTCAACGCTTGCTGGATGAGTTCAAATTCACGCACGAACAAGCGGCCGAGTCGGTTGGCCGTTCGCGTAGCGCCGTATCGAATCTGCTGCGATTGTTGAATCTCGCGACGCCCGTGCAGACGATGTTATTGGCGGGCGATCTCGACATGGGGCACGCGCGTGCGCTGTTATCAGTTGATGCCGGGACACAAGTTGCCCTGGCAAATCAAATTATCAATCGGCGATTGTCGGTTCGCGAAGCGGAAAAGCTGGTGACGCAGACTGCGCGCGACGATAAGGCGGCGCCAAAGGCGCAGAAGGTACGGAAGTCACGAGATTTGTCCCGACTCGAAGATGAACTGGCAGACATGCTTTCTGCATCGGTCGATATCAAAGTAGGGCGCAGCGGTAGAGGACAGTTGACGATCGGTTTCGGCAGCCTCGACGCGCTGGAAGGGATTATCGCCAGGCTGCGTCAACCTGCCCCGGAAGAAAATGCGTCGCCGCGCTAACGTCGTCTAGTTGTATGGTCAAGAAAACAGTGATGTGGTGATCTTATCTGTGCCGTGACCCTGCAGTCTGAACTTCTGTACAGGCTTGCGATTCACGCCTACAGCTGATTTGGTCCTTCCTGTATTGCCTCGACTATCTCTGTAAATATCCATCTGTCTGAAAGAACAGACATGTGGCAATACGCCGCAAGGGTTCACTTATCCAAACGTTTACGCTTGCCCCTCGCGAAATTCGTGTTCAACGCGATGGCGCGCTTTTACGGGACCTTTTGCATTGATGCGCGTTACATAGATCAATGTCTATGCCGATTTTGACGCGACACATCGGTATTGCTGCAGTACGGCAAAAATAACGCTTTTCGCCGGAATCGATGATGGATGCGTGATGGGCGATAATCGCTTGAATCGCTTGGGATAATCGCTTACAATCGCCCGGATTTATCTGTCAGTCAGGTCTAATTGTAAGCGTTCCGAAAGCTGCGGGAGTGTATGTGTATGGTTGGAACGGCGGACGACGCCGGCGCGCAAAAGGCGCGCGACGCGGGGAGCGCGCCTTCCGATCGCACTGAACGTGGCGTGCCGTTCGCGGCCGGGCACGACTCCTCGGGGCAAAGCGCCCATCGCAGCAATGCTTCCGTTTCCGACGCGTTCCACCGTGAAGACCAGGCGGTCGTCACGAACGACTGGGACGATTGGCAAGAGGTGCCACCACCGGTGGTACCGCTTACGCGGGGGCAGGCGCAACAGCTGTTTGGTCCGGATGTCGCGCGACCATCCCGGGTTACTCCGCTGCGGGTGGTGCTGGCACAGATCGTTTTGACGATCGTGGCGGCATGCGTTGCAGCGGTCCTGAGCGCGAATGCGCCAGCGGCGGCGTTTTCGGCGGCGATCGGAGGGATGATCTGCTGGATCCCGAGTGCTGCGTTTGCCGGCTACCTTAGCCGACGCGGGCGGGATTCGGTTGCGGTCTGGATGCTGGCTGAAGGCGTCAAGTTGGGACTGACGATCGCGATGTTTATCGCGGTGGCAGTGTTATTCCGGGAAGTGCGGTGGGTGCCGTTGCTCCTGACCTATGTGTTGGCGCTGAAGACTTATTGGCTCGCGCTGGCATGGCGGTAAGTGGAGGGCTGGTTGTGAGCCGACCTGCGTGATAGCGCGATGAGCGGCTCGCACGGAGGTAACGTGGCACTGTGTAACGCCGTATTCCACCACCCGACAGGCCCTGCCTGCCGGGTGGTTGTCCGAATTCTTAAAAATTGGTGCTTGAATCTATGGCTGCTGGATCCGAAACTGCGCTTACGCCTTCCGAGTACATTGCGCACCATCTGCAAAACTTTGCGACGGGCCATCAGACGAAGTTGATCGATTTTTCGATCATCAACCTCGACACGATGTTTTGGTCGATCGTCGCCGGCGTGATTACGCTGACCCTGCTGATCACGGCCGCTCGCCGCGCATCGCCGAACGTGCCGACGCGTTTCCAGTGCCTGATCGAAATGCTCGTCGAAATGGTCGAAGACCAATCGAAATCAATCGTGCATGGCGACCGTGCTTTCATTGCGCCGCTGGCCCTGATGGTCTTCGTCTGGGTAGCACTGATGAACTCATTCGACTTGATCCCGGTCGATCTGCCGGCCCATCTGATTCAATGGACCGGAATGAACAGCGTGATCAGCCATCATCGGATCGTGCCTACCGCCGATCTCAACGCGACGATGGGCATGTCTCTCGGTGTACTGGTTCTGATGCTGTACTACAGCGTCAAGATCAAGGGTGCCGCGGGCTGGGGCAAGGAATTGATCAGTGCCCCGTTCGGCAATCACTTCGTGCTGTGGATACCTAATCTGGCACTGAACATCATTGAATACGTTGCGCGGACCGTGTCTCTGGGTATGCGGTTGTTCGGCAATATGTATGCGGGCGAGCTGCTGTTCCTGCTGATCGCTTTGCTGGGCAGCATCTGGCATTTCGATGCACATGCCGGTGTGCTGGGCTTCGTCGGAAACGTGTTGGCCGGTAGTGTATGGGCGATCTTCCACATCCTGATCGTCTTGCTGCAAGCCTTCATTTTCATGATGTTGACGCTGGTGTATCTTGGCCAGGCTCACGATAAACATTGATCGAGCTCCTCGCGGAATCGATCGCGTTTTTCACCATTAGTCGTTATTTATCCCGTTTTTAAGACTTTTCCACAGGAGTAACCATGCAAGCTTTCATCGCCAACATCCAGGGTTTCACCGCAGTCGCCATCGGTATCATCATTGGCCTGGGTGCAATTGGCGCCTGTATCGGCATCGGCCTGATGGGCGGCAAGTACATTGAAGCCTGCGCACGCCAGCCGGAACTGATCAACCCGCTGCAAACGAAGATGTTCCTGTTGGCAGGTCTGATCGACGCGGCATTCCTGATCGGTGTGGGTATTGCGATGCTGTTCGCGTTCGCAAATCCGCTGCTGACGGCGCTGGGCGCGCCAGGCGCGTAATCGCGACGCCTTAACGTCCAGTGGAGGATGGTGCCGACGTGGGCGGCGGTGCCGGGATGCCGGTGCCGTTGTCGACTCCCAGGCGCTTCCGATCCTGCGCTGGCCGCCGGCTCTGTGCCCCGTCGATGACGATGCCGGGCCCTGTTATCGGAATATTGGTCCGCTGACGGAATGGGCTGCAGCAAGTGGTAAACCAGGTATCGGGCGCGGCGGCAGCGCGTTCTCCAGTCCGGTGCAGTACTCGTAAAGGAAACACAGTGAATCTCAACGCAACCCTGATTGCGCAGTTGATCGTGTTCCTGATCCTTGCGTGGTTCACGATGAAGTTCGTGTGGCCGCCGTTGATCAAGGCGCTCGACGAACGCGCGAGAAAGATCGCCGACGGCCTGGCCGCCGCCGAGAAGGGCAAGGCCGATCTGGCCGACGCGCAAAAGCGCATCGACAAGTCGTTGGCGGAAGCGCGCGACCAAGGTCAAAACCGTATTGCTGACGCGGAAAAGCGTGCGCAGCAGGTCGCCGAGGAAATCAAGGCGAACGCGCAAGCCGAGGCAAGCCGGATCATCGCGAGTGCAAAGGCCGAAGCCGAGCAGCAGGTGGTGCGTGCACGCGAAGCGCTGCGCGGTGAAGTCGTCGTCCTGGCAGTCAAGGGCGCCGAGCAGATCCTGCGCCGCGAAATCGACGCCAATGCCCATGCCGACCTGTTGAACCAACTGAAGGCCGAGCTCTGATCATGGCTGAACTCGCGACAATCGCCCGCCCCTACGCCGAAGCTGCTTTCGACGTCGCGCGCGCCCCGGTCAATGGCCAGGCCGCCGTGTCCACCGACGCATGGTTGACGCAATTGCAGGCGCTGGCGCAAGTGGCCAGTCATCCTGACGTCCGTACGCTGGCGAACGACCCGAAGATCAGCCGTGCGCAAATCTTCGAGCTGATCACCGGTGCATCCGGCGTGACGCTCGCGGCGCCGGTAAAGAACTTCGTGCAGATGCTGGTGGATAACCGGCGCATTGCGTTGCTGTCGGAGATTGCCGCGCAGTTCGAGGCGTTGAAGCACGCCAGCGAAGGCATTTCCGACGCCGTGATCACCAGTGCCTACCCCCTTGAAGGCAAGGCGCTGACGGAGTTGGTGGCGGCGCTGGAGAAGAAGTTCGGACGCAAGCTGCAAGCACAGGTCGTTGTCGACCCGGCGCTCATCGGTGGCGTCAGTGTGGCGGTCGGGGATGAAGTGCTCGATACGTCGGTGCGTGCGCGCCTGACGCGGATGCAGGCCTCGCTGGCCGCGTAATTCGCTGCGACGATCACTGACTGAGTTCGCGCTCCAGGGTTTCGCGGTATTGCGGCCTCGGGGCGCGAACGCGCTGATGCCGTCGGTGATATGACCGACATGAAGCCGAAAGCAGGCAATGGGTCTGCCGGCGGCAAAGAATTGACTATCAGGAGCAGCAAAATGCAACTCAACCCATCTGAGATCAGCGAGCTGATCAAGACCCGCATCCAGGGTCTGGAAGCGGGCGCGGATCTGCAAAATCAGGGCACCGTGATCTCGGTGAGCGACGGCATCGTGCGAATCCACGGTCTGTCGAACGTAACGCAAGGTGAAATGCTCGAGTTCCCGGGCAACATCTTTGGTCTGGCGTTGAACCTGGAACGCGACTCCGTTGGCGCGGTCATTCTGGGTGAATACGACAGCATCTCCGAAGGCGACACGGTGAAGTGCACGGGTCGTCAACTGGATGTGCCGGTGGGCCCCGAACTGCTGGGGCGCGTCGTCGACACGCTCGGCAACCCGATCGATGGAAAGGGTCCGGTCGTGACGCAAGCGCGTGACGCAATTGAAAAGATCGCGCCGGGCGTGATCTGGCGTCAGGGCGTGGACCAGCCGCTGGCAACGGGTATCAAGGCGATCGACGCCATGGTACCGGTTGGCCGTGGTCAGCGTGAGTTGATCATCGGTGACCGTCAGACCGGCAAGACCGCGGTGGCGATCGATGCGATCATCAACCAGAAAGGCAAGGGCGTGAAGTGCGTCTATGTCGCCATCGGTCAGAAGGCGTCGTCGATCACGAACATCGTGCGCAAGCTGGAAGAAAACGGCGCGTTGGAATACACGACCGTCGTTGCCGCCATGGCATCTGCGCCGGCCGCCATGCAATACCTGGCACCGTATGCCGGTTGCACGATGGGTGAATACTTCCGTGATCGCGGTGAAGATGCGCTGATCGTGTATGACGATCTGACCAAGCAAGCGTTCGCCTATCGCCAGATCTCGCTGTTGCTGCGTCGTCCGCCAGGCCGTGAAGCCTATCCCGGTGATGTGTTCTATCTGCACTCGCGTCTGTTGGAACGTGCTGCACGCGTGTCGGCTGACTACGTCGAGAAGTTCACGAACGGGGCCGTCAAGGGCAAGACCGGTTCGTTGACGGCATTGCCGATCATCGAAACGCAGGCGGGCGACGTGACCGCGTTCGTGCCGACCAACGTGATCTCGATCACCGACGGTCAGATATTCCTGGAAACGGACCTGTTCAATGCGGGCATCCGCCCCGCGATCAACGCCGGTATCTCGGTGTCGCGCGTGGGTGGTGCAGCCCAGACGAAGGTCATCAAGAAGCTGTCCGGTGGTATTCGTACCGACTTGGCCCAGTACCGCGAATTGGCGGCATTCGCTCAGTTCGCCTCTGATCTGGACGAAGTGACCCGTCGCCAGCTCGAGCGCGGCCGTCGCGTGACCGAACTGCTGAAGCAGCCGCAATATCAGCCTTTGCAGGTATGGGAAATGGCTGTTTCGCTGTTCGCGGCGAACAACGGTTACCTGGATGATCTGGACGTGGCGAAGGTGCTGCCGTTCGAAAAGGGTTTGCGCGAAAGCCTGAAGGCGAACAAGGCAGACCTGATCGGCCGCATCGAAGAGAAGAAGGAACTGACGAAGGACGACGAGCCGTTGCTGCATGCCGCGGTCAAGGACTTCAAGCAGTCCGGCGCTTACTGACACGTTGCGGGTTAAGCCGCCACGCAGTGCGGCATGCGTCTGCGGTGAACGACAGGCATGCAACGCGTCTGGGATTCGCTCGAAGCGTGATTGAAGCGAGTGATGATCCAGGCGTCCGGTTCCACCGAATGGCACGGCGATGACGGTACCGACAGGAGTTGAGCAATGGCTGGAATGAAGGAAATCCGCGGCAAGATCAAGAGCGTGCAAAACACGCGCAAGATCACCAAGGCGATGGAGATGGTGGCTGCGTCGAAGATGCGCAAGGCGCAGGAGCGCATGCGCGCATCGCGTCCGTACGCGGACCGCGTGCGTGACATTGTTGCGCACCTGACCGAAGCGAACCCGGAGTATCACCATCCGTTCATGTCGCGTCCGGCGAATGCCAAGCGCGCAGGTCTGATCTTGATCACGACGGATAAGGGCTTGTGCGGCAGCATGAACACGAACATCCTGCGTCTTGCGCTCGCGAAGTTCCGCGAGAACGAGGCAAGGGGTATCACGCTGGAAGCGACGGCAATCGGTGGCAAGGGCGCCGGTTTCCTGAATCGTCTGAAGGCGAAGATCGTGTCGCAGGTAACGCATCTGGGCGATACGCCGCATCTGGACAAGCTGATCGGCACGATCAAGGTTCAGATGGACGCGTACGCGGCCGGTGAGTTGGACGCGGTGTACCTCGGGTACACGCGGTTCATCAATGCGATGAAGCAGGAAGCGGTGCTGGAGCAGTTGTTGCCGTTGCCGGAAATCACCCGCAGCGCGGAACAGCGTGCAGACCACCCGTGGGACTACATCTACGAGCCGGACGCGCAGACGGTCATCGACGACCTGCTGACGCGATACGTCGAAGCATTGGTGTACCAAGGCGTGGCAGAAAACATGGCGTCCGAGCAGTCGGCGCGGATGGTCGCGATGAAGGCGGCTTCCGACAATGCGAAGACGGTGATCCGCGAAATGCAGTTGGTCTATAACAAGAGCCGGCAAGCAGCGATCACGAAGGAATTGTCGGAAATCGTCAGCGGCGCCGCGGCTGTCTGACCCACGCACGAATCAAAGCATCTAAAGGAAAATCGATGAGTACCGCGATTGAAAGTGGGACTGCCGCAGTCGGCAAAATCGTTCAGTGCATCGGCGCGGTCGTCGACGTGGAATTCCCGCGCGACCAGTTGCCGAGGATCTTCGACGCACTCGTGCTGGAAGGCAGCGAATTGACGTTGGAAGTGCAGCAACAGTTGGGCGACGGTGTGGTCCGCACGATCTGCCTGGGTTCGGCGGACGGCCTGCGCCGTGGCCTGGCGATCAAGAACACCGGCAAGCCGATCACGGTGCCGGTTGGCGCGGCAACGCTGGGTCGGATCATGGACGTGCTGGGCCGTCCGATCGATGAAGCGGGCCCGATCTCGCACGAATTTACCCGTGAGATCCACCAGTTGGCGCCTGCATTCGACGAGTTGGCCCCGTCGACCGAACTGCTGGAAACCGGCATCAAGGTGATTGACCTGATCTGCCCGTTCGTCAAGGGTGGTAAGGTCGGCCTGTTCGGTGGCGCCGGTGTTGGCAAGACCGTCAACATGATGGAATTGATCAACAACATCGCAAAGGCGCACGGCGGTTACTCCGTGTTCGCCGGCGTGGGCGAGCGTACCCGTGAGGGCAACGACTTCTATCACGAAATGAAGGACTCGAACGTCCTGGATAAGGTCGCGCTGGTGTATGGCCAGATGAACGAGCCGCCGGGCAACCGTCTGCGCGTCGCATTGACCGGTCTGACGATGGCCGAGCAGTTCCGTGACGAAGGCCGTGACGTGCTGTTCTTCGTCGACAACATCTACCGGTTCACATTGGCTGGCACCGAAGTGTCGGCGTTGCTGGGCCGCATGCCGTCGGCGGTGGGCTATCAGCCGACGCTGGCCGAAGAAATGGGTCGTCTGCAAGAGCGGATCACGTCCACGAAGAAGGGTTCGATCACGTCCGTGCAAGCGGTTTACGTGCCGGCCGATGACTTGACCGATCCGTCGCCGGCGACCACGTTCGGTCACTTGGACGCAACGGTCGTGCTGTCGCGTGATATCGCTTCTCTCGGTATCTATCCGGCCGTCGACCCGCTGGATTCGACGTCGCGTCAGATCGACCCGCTGGTCATTGGCGAAGAACACTACTCGATCACCCGTCGCGTGCAGCAAACGCTGCAACGCTACAAGGAATTGCGCGACATCATCGCGATTCTGGGGATGGACGAGTTGTCGCCTGAAGACAAGCAAGCGGTCGCGCGTGCCCGTAAGATTCAACGCTTCATGTCACAGCCGTTCCACGTGGCGGAAGTGTTCACGGGCGCACCGGGTAAGTTCGTCGCGATGAAGGAAACAATCCGCGGCTTCAAGATGATCGTCGACGGCGAGTGCGATCACCTGCCAGAGCAGGCGTTCTACATGGTCGGTACGATCGACGAAGCCTTCGAAAAGGCGTCGAAGATGTAATGCGGCGCGCATCGTCATGCTCGATCGCCGTTGTGCGATACGGGGTGGCGATGCAGGACGAAGGGTGGGCGGCGCGATGCGTCGTTCCAACCCGCATGGTCGCTTTGTATGGCATGCGACATCTATGCGGGTTGGCCAAGCGCGGAACAGGCGCCTGGCGCCGCTCACACGATCAGGAATCGATATGGCAACCATCAAAGTAGACGTCGTCAGCGTGGAAGGCGAGATTTTCTCGGGGCAGGCGAAGTTCGTCGCGCTGCCGGGCGAGTCGGGTGAGCTGGGTATCTTGCCGGGCCACACGCCGCTGATCACACGCATCCGTCCCGGTGCGGTACGCATCGAGGCCGAAAACGGCGAGGAAGAATTTGTTTTCGTGGTCGGGGGCATTCTCGACATCCAGCCGACAGGCGTGACGGTGTTGGCAGACACCGCCATCCGTGGCAAGGATCTGGATGAGGCGAAGGCAGAGGAAGCACGTCGTGCGGCGGAAGAAACGCTGGCAAATGGCGGGTCGGATCTGCAATACGCTGCTGCCCAGGCTGAACTGGCCGCCGCCGTCGCGCAATTGACGGCGATTCAGCAATTGCGTCAGCGTCGGCACTAACATTACGCGGCGCGAGCCGTTCGGATGTAGCCATGCGATTGGTGTTCACAAATCGTATGGTGAGATAAGACTGATCTTGCGTGGCGCAAGTTCAAAGTCGCGGAAAAGCCGCCTTCGGTATCGAAGGCGGCTTTTTTTGTTCCTTGGAGGACCTGCAACCCGCTTGATGTCGTTGACCCGTTTGTACACGGACCGCGACGCCCAGGGGAAATTGATCGCCGCCTATATTGCACTGGCGGAGCCAGAGAGAGAAAAAGCACGCAACGCGTAATACGACGTTCATCGATCGATTGCCGTCGACAAACCGTAGATAAAAAAAAGCGGGCATGGCGCCCGCTTAAAACCACACGCTACGGGGTTAGCGCGAGGAGACCACTTGGGACAAACACATTCGGGCGTCCAACGAATGCTGCCTGGACCACTCTTCGCACCAATCGATCAATCCCGACGCCGGCCAATCCCGGCGTGGCGCGCGGCACCCCAACCGCGATGCGCGCTATACTCGAATGAAGCAACCTGGCACTATCGCTGGAACAGCGAAGCATCACATTTCCCGATGATGCTTCCCACCGATGCCGCGTTAAACGTGAGGATCGGCCTGATTCACCCGATCGCAGCGTTTGCGGCATTCCCGCCCCGATGTGACGATATCAACGCTGCATACCTGAATTTGCGTCGTGACCTGCAGTACCGCATGCGTGAGAACCCGAGTAATTCCGCCTGCGAACTACGGCTATCACGACTCGCCAAGTAGGCTGCGTTGCGACCGTTGAAATCATTGTGGGCCATCGATTCTAATGTGGCCGTAACAAAGTGTATCTGGTTGTAACTAAACTCTTCTTAATAATCAGACACTTACGCGTAATTGCTCTGATTTCGACGGAAGCTGGGGAATATTGTTTCGGCAAGTACGTTGCGATTTCGCGCGCCAGCGAAGCGGTGTAATCGTTGTATACCGGCGACTTTCCGCAAGCGCGCCGGTCGTGCGTCGATGGCGGTTCGAGTGGCGAACGGTGGACAGCCTGTTGCCGGAATGAAGGTAACAGTCTGTCACTACATCGGGCCGCTTCCCCTGGCCTTGGAATGACGTCATTCGACAATCGGGTCGATATGTCGGTGTTCCCGTCCCCCGGGGTCCGGTAGAATGCCGCTTCATGTCGTGCCGGGGTCGCCTCGCGGGTTCCGCTCGTTCTTTTCCACCAATGCCGGGCCGAAGCGTCCCCGCGATCCGCAACCAGAAGCACAGATGCCGATGCAATCGTCCGATATGCCCAACGTCGCGCCGCTGGCCAACGACACTTTCCTGCGTGCGCTGCTGCGGGAACCTACCGACTACACGCCGATCTGGTTAATGCGTCAGGCCGGCCGCTATCTGCCCGAATACAATGCAACGCGGGCCCGTGCAGGCAGTTTCCTGGGACTGGCAAAGAATCCGGACTATGCCACCGAGGTTACGTTGCAGCCACTGGAGCGCTATCCGCTGGACGCAGCCATCTTGTTTTCGGACATTCTGACGATTCCGGATGCGATGGGGCTCGGCCTGGCGTTTACACAAGGCGAGGGGCCGCAGTTCGCCAGGCCTGTGCGCACGGAAGCGGATGTAGCGGCGCTATACGTGCCGGATATCGACGAGACGCTGGGGTACGTGACCGGTGCGGTGTCGAGCATCCGCAAGGCGTTGGTTGATGGTCAGGGGCGTCAACGCGTTCCGCTGATCGGATTTTCGGGAAGTCCGTGGACGCTTGCGTGCTATATGGTCGAGGGCCGAGGATCAACGGATTTCCGCAATGTGAAAACGATGCTCTATGCGCGTCCGGACCTGATGCACCAGATCTTGGCGGTCAATGCCGACGCGGTGATCGCCTATCTGAACGCACAGATTCTCGCGGGCGCCCAGGCCGCGATGATCTTTGACACATGGGGCGGTGCGCTTGCGGACGGCGCCTACCAAACGTTCTCGCTTGCCTACATCAAACGCATTGTTGCCGGCTTGATTCGAGAGCACGAAGGACGTCGCGTGCCGGTGATTGCTTTCACGAAAGGCGGCGGGCTGTGGCTGGAGGCGATGGCCGAGACCGGCGTGGACGCGTTGGGTCTCGATTGGACCGTCGACCCCCGGGCGGCGCGTCAGCGTGTGGGACAACGTGTCGCGTTACAAGGTAGTCTCGATCCGAACATTTTGTTTGCGCCGCCAGAGACCATTCGTGCCCAGGCGCGTGGATTGTTGGATGCCTATGGCAGCGCGCCGGGCCACGTTTTCAATCTCGGGCACGGCATCTCTCAATTCACGCCGCCGGATCACGTGATCGCGCTGGTGGACGAGGTGCATGCCTATAGCCGCAAACAGCGTGCGGCGTGATCATTTTTCGCCTGTCAAGCCTTGACTTATGCACAAAATCGCCCCTCTTCTAAGGGGGGCGGGGAATAAGGAAAACCCCGCATGTCATACCCGGCATTGGCGATAAAAAATGCGGTTTTTCATGAGGTTATAGGTGAAATCCGGATCAAATTTCTCAGGGCGAAGGATGCCGTAAACCCTGATCTTGGCATGACGGTCGCATGACAATGCGGGCTTTCTCCACAAAGTTATCCACAGCAGTGCGTAAGCCTGAAAAAAACTTTGTAAACCGAGATTTAGCGTTGAAATCGATGTTCCACTTTAACTCTGGCAATGCCTTGCAAAACACAGTGCGCGGCGCCGGATTGGGGACAACCCTTTCACCCGGCAATCAGATCGGTGAGGAACCCGATTTCACGCTTGTCTCGCACGACGTCCCGGACCGCGAGAAGACTGGAAAAAAGGGCGACGATGCCCGCGAGGACGATGTCCTGTACGTGCGGGTCGCGCTCGATCAGCCAATCCAGACCCTTTTTGACTATCGCTATCGATCCGGCCAATTCGCGGGCGTGCTTCCTGTTCCTGGAATGCTTGTGTGGGTACCGTTCGGTAAGCGCCGCGTCACAGCCGTCATCTGGGCCGTGGCTGAGCAGACCGACGTGCCGCCGAATCGATTAAAATCGATCGAGGCAATCTGTGATGACTGTCCGCCGCTGGATGCACGGTGGCGGGCGCTGATCGCTTTTGCGGCTGGGTATTACCAGCGTGGTATCGGCGAAGTGGCACTGCCCGCCTTGCCACAGGGGCTGCGGGATCCGTCCCGTTGGGGGCATCTCCTGCCGCGCCAGGCGGTCTATGCCCTGCGTGATGATGTCCCGGAGGCGCTGGCGCAACTGAATGCCAGGGTGCCAAGGCGCGCAGCGGCGCTTCGTCGTTTGGTCGACGGACTGGCGTCCGCCCCTTTGACGCTATCGGCGGCGCGTCGACTGCACCCCCGCGCCGCCGCGCAACTGGATGCCTGGTGCGCATCCGGAGAGGTGCGACGTTACGAGATCGAGGGGGATGATGCTGGCGAGCGCGCAACGCCCTTGGCGCACGCGACACCCGAGATCGTCCCGGCGCGGGTCTTGAGCGCCGAGCAGCAGGAAGCGGTCACCCGGATCGACGCTGCATCGAGAGCGGGCGGGTTTGCGCCGTTTCTACTCCATGGCGTCACCGGCAGCGGTAAGACCGAGGTGTATCTGCAGAGCCTGGCGCGGCTGCTGGCGCGGGATCCCCTGGCGCAGGCGCTGGTCCTGGTGCCCGAAATCAACTTGACGCCGCAATTCGATGCCTTGTTCAGGCGGCGCTTCGCATCTCTGGGCGACGGTGCGGTGGCAACGTTGCATAGCGGCCTCGCCGACGGCGAGCGGACCCGTCACTGGCTTGCAGCCCATCTCGGTCGCGCACGCATCGTCCTGGGGACGCGACTGGCGGTCATGGCGTCCTTTCCCCGGCTTGCGATGATCATCGTCGATGAAGAGCACGAAGCGGCCTACAAGCAGCAGGAAGGTCTGCGCTATTCGGCGCGGGACTTGGCCGTGTGGCGTGCCAAACAGCTGAATGTGCCGATCGTGCTCGGGTCCGCCACGCCTTCGCTCGAAAGCTGGTCACAGGCGGAGCAGGGGCGTTATCGCCGCCTGTCTATGACGACGCGGCCGGCGGTTGCTGCGATGGCTTCGCAGGCGTTGTCACCGGGACACGTTCTGCCGCGCATGACATTGATTGACATGGAGCTTGAGCGTCAACGAAGACGTGCGAGCATCGACGGTTTCAGCGTGCCCTTGGTGGCGGCCTTACGCAAGCGCCTGGAACAAGGCGAGCAGAGTCTTATTTTCCTGAATCGACGCGGCTATGCGCCGGTATTGTCGTGCGATGCCTGCGGCTGGGTCTGCGGTTGTCCGCGCTGCAGCGCTTACCTTGTTCTTCACAAATTGGATCGGGCGTTGCGTTGTCACCATTGCGGATGGCAGCAACGCATTCCGCCGGCCTGTCCTGAATGCGGTAACGTCGATATCGCGCCGATGGGGCGCGGCACGCAGCGCGCCGAGGAGACGCTTGCCGAACTTGTGCCGGGTGCGCGTGTCCTGCGCATTGATGCCGACAGCACGCGCAAGAAAGGCAGTGCTGCCGCGCTGTTTGCAAACGTTCACGCCGGTGATGTCGACATCCTGGTGGGCACGCATATGATCGCGAAGGGCCACGATTTCCAGCGAGTGAGTTTGGTGGGCGTGCTAAACGCCGACTCGGCTTTGTTTTCCCACGACTTCCGCGCGACGGAACGGCTGTTTGCGCAATTGATGCAGGTTGCAGGCCGTGCTGGGCGCGGTGGCCAGAGCGGCGATGTGTTGATTCAGACGCGCCATCCCACGCATCCCTTGTTTCAGGCACTCGCGCGGCACGACTATCCGGGTTTTGCCGAGGCGTCGTTAACGGAGCGTCGGCAGGCAGGATTGCCCCCGTTTATCCATCAGGCCTTGCTGCGTGCCGAGGCGAAGACGCTCGAGCAGGCAATGGCCTTTCTGCAGCGGGCGGCTGGGCATTTCGATGTGGTGAAGGCGTCAGTAGCGGCCGTGCCGGGCGACGGCAACGCGCCACGCGAGGATGTTCATCGCTTTGACCCCGTGCCGATGGCGTTGGTCAAGATCGCTAATACGTTTCGCGCGCAGTTACTGGTTGAGAGTGCCTCTCGTGCGGCGTTGCAACGATTCTTGCCCATTTGGCAGCAGGCATTGCGCGGCGATCAATCAGGAGTCGCGCGGTGGGCGGTGGAAGTGGATCCGCTGGATATTTGATTTGGCGCGCGCGTACGCGGATCAATTGCCTTTATAAATGCCGACCAGCCAGTCGCGTTTTGCTTGAATCGAAAAACTCGCCACCGCTGCCATCCCGTTTTGTCGAATTTGCCGACTCCGCGACGCCACCGTTTTCGCTGTAGGTGCAGAGCTCTTTGACGATATCTGCCATCTCTTTGATGAAGTCCTCCGATTCGAGGGCATCCTGGTAGCCGTTCGCCCTTGCTAGATCCAGGATGCGTATGGCGATCGGGGGAAATTTGTCGAGAGGGCCAGCATTAAAGCCGTCCCTTGCGCGCTTCAACATGATGTCCATCAGTGCTGTATTGGCAAGCGGCGGCGGAAATATCGGAGTGAATGCCTGGAGAAGGCGCCGTTCCCGCTCTCGAGCGGCAGGGCAGTGCGCATTAACTCTCCGCGATCGTGCCTCTTGCAGGCGCATCCTGGAGGCATTCATGCTGTTCAATTTGTGCGTGCGCAATAGTCGAATTTTATCTTCGCCTAGCTTGGCCAGGCGTTCCCCGTAACTCCGGATCAGATTATCGAGTGCGAGGTTGTTCGTGAATCTTCGCAAATCTGGTGAATCAAGTAATGCGCTGGGCATATAAAGTTGGACGTAAAGTCTGGCCAGATTGACTAACATTATTGGCGCTCCATAACGGTTCTACCTATGCGGCTATAAAGGATGCGGTATCGATTATGGGCAGCTCCCTCTTGCGATTAAATAAGACGGCGCTTTTTAAATAAGTAATTTCTTGGTCCGTATCGCATTTTCGGACTTCTCCCAAAATCGTGCGACATGAAGGCATCGCCGGGCCAGGGTGCAACCCGAAGCAGATGGGTTGCACCTTTATTTTATGTTTAGTACGATCGCAGTCAGTACGATGCTGGAAAAGGCAAGTCCGTTGGATTGCCATACGCTTTTTGCGCGCTGGCATCGCTCACCGATTCACTCCGGACTCACTACACATGGCCAGCACCACGCTCGGCGTGAAGGTTGACGAACCCTTGCGCGCGCGCCTTAAAGAGGCCGCTCAACGTATCGATCGAACGCCACATTGGTTGATCAAGCAGGCGATATTCGCGTATCTGGAACGGATCGAGGCCGGACAGATGCCACCCGAATTGAGCGCGATCCTGTCGTCCGGGGACAGCGCCGATCACGGCGGTACGGACCCGGCGGTCGAGGAGGCCGCGCACCACCCGTTCATGGACTTCGCACAAGGGGTGCAACCCCAGTCGGTGTTGCGGGCGGCAATCACGGCCGCCTATCGGCGCCCCGAGCCGGAGTGCGTGCCCTTTCTCATCGGTCATGCAAAGCTGCCGGACGCGCTGGCCGACCAGGTGCGGCAACTGGCGGCGCGTCTGGTCACGGCGCTGCGTGGCAAGCAATCGGGCGGCGGCGTGGAAGGGCTGATCCACGAGTTCTCCTTGTCGAGCCAGGAAGGCGTTGCGCTGATGTGCCTTGCCGAGGCACTGCTGCGTATTCCGGATCGCGCGACACGCGATGCCTTGATCCGCGACAAGATCAGCCATGGCGACTGGAAGTCCCATATGGGTAACGCCCCGTCGATGTTCGTCAATGCGGCAACATGGGGGCTGATGCTGACCGGCAAGCTGGTGGCCACGAATAGCGAAGCCGGTCTCTCCGCGGCATTGACGCGGTTGATCGGCAAGGGCGGCGAGCCGCTGATCCGCAAGGGTGTGGATATGGCGATGCGCCTGATGGGCGAGCAATTCGTCACCGGCGAGACGATCTCGGAAGCGTTGGCGAACAGCCGTAAATTCGAGGCGCGTGGCTTCCGCTATTCGTACGACATGCTCGGCGAGGCGGCCACCACCGAGGAAGACGCACGACATTACTTCGAATCGTATGAGCAAGCGATTCACGCGATCGGCAAGGCGTCGAACGGTCGCGGCATTTACGAAGGTCCCGGCATCTCGATCAAGCTCTCCGCACTGCATCCTCGCTATGCGCGTGCCCAATATGATCGGATGACGGCGGAACTGCTGCCGCGCGTGCGGGCGCTGGCGCTGCTCGCACGCCGCTACGATATCGGCTTGAATATCGATGCGGAGGAAGCGGATCGTCTCGAAATCTCGCTCGACCTGTTGGACGCGCTGTGCTTTGACGAGGCCTTGGCAGGCTGGAACGGCATTGGCTTTGTCGTGCAGGCCTACTCGAAACGCTGCCCGTATGTGCTCGACTACCTGATCGATCTCGCCCGCCGCAGTCGCCATCGTCTGATGGTGCGTCTGGTCAAGGGGGCGTATTGGGACAGCGAAATCAAACGCGCGCAGGTGGACGGGCTGGAGGGCTATCCGGTCTATACGCGCAAGGTCTACACCGACGTTTCCTACCTGGCATGCGCGAAGAAACTGCTCGGCGCGACCGATGCGATCTATCCGCAGTTCGCCACGCACAACGCGCATACGCTGTCGGCGATTTATCACCTCGCCGGTCAGAACTACTACAGCGGTCAATATGAATTCCAATGCCTGCACGGCATGGGCGAGCCGCTGTACGAAGAGGTCACGAGCCGTGACAAGCTGAACCGGCCATGCCGTGTCTATGCCCCGGTGGGGACGCATGAAACGCTGCTGGCGTACCTGGTGCGCCGTCTGCTCGAAAACGGCGCCAATACGTCATTCGTCAACCGAATCGCCGACAAGTCGCTCAGCGTGGAAGACCTGATCGCTGATCCGGTCGAGGAGGCGTTACGGATCGCGCCTCCGGGCGCACCCCATCCGAAAATCCCGCTGCCACGCCAATTGTATGGCGACGCGCGCGCCAACTCGATGGGGTTGGACTTGTCGAACGAGCATCGGCTCGCCTCGTTGTCGTCGGCGTTGCTGAGTGGCGTCGGCATGATCTGGCGTGCCGCGCCGATGCTCGATCGCACGGACGAACCCGACCTCGTCGACACCGTGCCGCGCGACGGTCAGACACTGCAGGCAGTGCGTAACCCGGCCGATCATCGTGACATCGTCGGTCAGGTGATCGAGGCGACCGCGCGCGATGTCGAGATCGCTTTGACACATTCGCTCGCCGCGGCGCCGATCTGGCAAGCCACGCCGCCGGCCGAGCGCGCCGATTGTCTGGCGCGCGCCGCCGACCTGCTCGAAGCGCAGATGCCGGTGCTCCTCGGCTTGATCGTTCGCGAAGCCGGCAAGTCCTTGTCGAATGCGGTGGCGGAAGTACGAGAGGCCGTGGATTTCCTGCGCTATTACGGCGTGCAGATCCGCAATGAGTTCTCGAACGACACGCATCGTCCGCTCGGCCCCGTCGTCTGTATCAGCCCATGGAATTTCCCGCTCGCGATCTTCATTGGCCAAGTGGCAGCGGCACTGGCCGCCGGCAATACCGTGTTGGCCAAACCGGCGGAACAGACGCCGTTGATCGCGGCGCAGGGCATTCGCATCTTGCGTGATGCGGGCGTACCGGCCGGCGCCGTGCAACTGCTGCCAGGCGATGGCGAGACCGTGGGGGCGCGCCTGGTCGCCGATGCGCGCGTGCGCGCGGTGATGTTCACCGGATCGACGGAGGTGGCGCGTTTGATCGCCCGTACGCTGTCCGAGCGCCTGGATGCGAACGGTCGTCCGATCCCGTTCATCGCCGAGACCGGCGGGCAGAACGCGATGATCGTCGACTCGTCGGCGCTGGCGGAGCAGGTCGTGGGCGACGTGCTGGCATCGTCGTTCGATTCGGCTGGACAACGTTGTTCGGCATTGCGCGTATTGTGCCTGCAGGAAGAGGCCGCCGATCGCGTGCTGACGATGTTGAAGGGCGCGATGCAGGAGTTGCGCGTCGGTAATCCGGATCGCTTGTCCACCGATGTCGGCCCGGTCATCGATGCGGCAGCCAAGCGCGGTATCGATTCCCATATTGACCAGATGCGCGCGAAAGGGTTCGCCGTCCATCAGGTACCACTGACGGAAGACGCGGCCAATGGCACCTTCGTGCCGCCGACGCTGATCGAGATAGACAATCTGGCCGCCTTGAAGCGCGAAGTCTTCGGCCCCGTGCTGCATGTGGTGCGTTATTCCCGTGGCGCGCTCGATGCGTTGATGGCGGGAATACGGGACACCGGTTATGGCCTGACACTCGGTATCCATACCCGGATCGACGAGACGATCAATCGTGTGATCGCGAACGCGCACGTGGGCAATATCTATGTGAACCGCAACGTGATCGGCGCGGTTGTCGGTGTGCAGCCGTTCGGGGGCGAAGGCCTGTCCGGGACCGGACCGAAGGCAGGTGGGCCTCTATATTTGTACCGCCTGCTGTCCACCCGTCCGAACCGGTTGCCGGCGTTGCTCGACGGTGCCTCGGCGTCGACGCGCTCTGTCGGTCAGGGCAATACGACAGGATCGACGAGTGCATCGTCCGCCGCCCAGACCACGTCGACATCTGAAAATCGCCGAGACGGTAGGACGGTGGCATTGACGCGGTATCGCGATTGGCTGCGTACCCAAGGCGATGCCGCTATCGCCGACCGTTGTGATGCCTATCTTGCGCGCGCCGTGGACGGACTCACGCAAACGTTGACGGGTCCGACCGGCGAGCGAAACACCTATGCGCTCGCCAGTCGCGGCACGGTACTATGCGTCCCGTCGACGGAGACGGGCGCGCGTGCGCAGCTCGCCGCGGCATTGGGTAGCGGTAATCGTGCGTTGTTCGACGGGCCGGCCGGTATCGCTTTTGCCGAGCGCCTGCGTGCCGACGCGGCACTGCAACCGTATCTACAGGTCGTGGATGGGAAGGGACTCGCTGGCGCGGCCTTTGATGCGGCGCTGTTTGAAGGCGATGGCGATGCCTTGCGTGCGTTGTCGCGTCAATTGGCGCGGCGCGACGGCCCGATCGTAACGCTTCAAGGCTTGAACGTCGGGGCGATCGAGCAAGGCGAGGATTATGTGCTGGAGCGCCTGCTGCTCGAACGGTCCGTCAGCGTCAATACCGCAGCGGCGGGCGGCAACGCGAACTTGATGACCATTGGGTGAAACATCGTTTCGGATGGCTGGCGTGTTGGCGTTAGGATGACCAGTCGCGGCAAGGGGTGCGGTTACGGAAGCGACGACACGCCGAGGGCAGGGCCGGGAAGCGGGCAGGAGACGACCGCTATTCCGTTGCGGTAAGCTTGCCGCGTTTGTCGAACAGGTCGGTTCGGCATGCGTGCAAGCAGGGAGAGACGGCGATGATGCGATTCGACGATGCGTGTCTCGCCGGCGTTCGTGAAGTGTGGCCGCCGGAAGAACCGGTAGCCCTCAAGGAGAGCAGGGATGCAAGGTATTAATAAGCATAATCGGCTGGGTGGTGCGACGTTCGCGGCGGTGGCGGTTGGTGCAACGCTGGCGTTGACCAACGTAGCGCATGCGGAAGACGTTCATATCGGCGCGGCAGGCCCATTGACCGGTCCGCAGGCGCATTACGGCGCCGACTTCACCAATGGCCTGACGCTGGCCGTCGAGGACTTCAATGCGACGAAGCCGGTGATTGGTGGCAAGCCGGTACGCATCGTGCTCGACGTGCAGGACGACCAGGCTGATCCGCGTACGGCAACGTCCGTGGCGCAGCGCCTGGTGGATGGCGGCATCAAGGGTATGCTGGGCCACTTCAACTCCGGCACGACGATTCCGGCATCCCGCATCTATGCTCAGGCCGGCATTCCTGAAATCGCGATGGCGACGGCACCGGAATACACGCAGCAGGGTTTCAAGACGACTTTCCGGATGATGACGTCGGACATCCAGCAAGGTGCGGTTGACGGTGAGTTTGCCGTGAAAACGTTGAAGTACAAGAAGATCGCGATCATCGACGACCGTACTGCCTATGGTCAGGGTCTGGCGGATCAGTTCGAGAAGGCCGCGAAGGCCGCCGGCGCCAGCATCGTCGATCGCGAATTCACGAATGACCGCGCCGTCGACTTCCGTTCGATCCTGACGAAGATCAAGGCAACGCGTCCGGACCTGATCTTCTACGGCGGCGCCGATGCGCAGGCCGCACCGATGGTCAAGCAAATGCACACGCTGGGGATCAAGTCGCCATTGATGAGCGGCGAGATGGTCAAGACGCCGACGTTCCTGAAAATCGGTGGTGATGCCGCGAATGGCACGATCGCCTCGCTCGCCGGCGTGCCGCTGGCCGATATGCCGGGCGGTGCGAAATTTACCGCCGACTACAAGAAGCGCTTTGGTTCGGACGTGCAAACGTACGCACCCTATGCCTACGATGGTGCGATGGCGATGTTCACCGCGATGAAGCAAGCCGATTCGACCGAGCCGAGCAAGTACCTGCCGGTTCTTGCAAAGATCAAGATGGCGGGCGTTACCACACCGGCGCTCGAGTATGACGCCAAGGGCGACCTGAAGAACGGCGGCATCACGATGTACAAGGTCGTCAACGGCGAATGGACGGTATTGCAGAGCGTTGGCGCAAAGTAAACCGTCAGTTGATCTTGCAGGGGACAATGGTCACCTCGTCGAGGTTCTGTCCCGCCCGCGTTTGTTGAAAGCGGGAAACTTATCCCCTGCTTGTTCACAGGCTATCCGCCACCTGCGCGCCCGGTTTTATACCGGGTCGTTCAATCGTGTGTTTTGTTGTTCGGGAGTTATCAACAAGGTTTGCACAAGCTATTCGGCTGCTTGTCCCCAATGTTATTCACAGGCCTTCTCCCGTTGTCGATGGTCCTCCTTGCTTACTAACAACCCGCATGCGTTTTCCTCGAATGCATTGACTGCTCCGTACGAATGCATGGCGAGCGTCTCAAGTGTCTGGGGTAATATCGGCGTATGCCCCATACGCTAGCCGCCCCTGTCGAAAGTGATCTGCTGATCAAGAAAAGCCGTTTCCTTGGCTGCGTCGAACCCATGGCTGATCGCGGGCAGGCGCAGGTGCGGGTGAGTGCATTACGCGCCGCGCATCCTGGCGCCGCGCACGTCTGCTGGGCACTACTGGCAGGTGGTCAGTCGGCGGCGGTGGACGACGGTGAGCCCAGTGGCACGGCCGGGCGGCCCATGCTCGATGTATTGCGGCATCAAGATCTTGAAGGTGTGCTTGCCACGGTCGTTCGCTACTTTGGCGGGGTGAAACTGGGCGCGGGCGGGCTCGTGCGCGCTTATACCGATGCCGTCGCGCAAGCGCTGCTCGCTGCCGACAAGGTGCCACTGCGGGCAATGCGCACGCTTTGCTGCACTGTGCCTTATGCGCAGGAAGGCTGGATGCGTCGACAGGTGGCTTTGGCCGATGCGGCACTCGAAGCGGTCACGCACGGGTCCGTGGTTGGCTTTACCGTCCGTTTGCCGGCCGACACGGCGGCGGCATTTATCGCAGCGGTGGACGAAGGTGGGCAAGGGCGGGTCGATTGGCTGCCGGTCCACGGCGACGACGGGGCGATGGCGCCGGCCAGGATGACCGGCATCGCGCGTTCGCATATCGTCGATATCGCCGCGGCCAATGCGCCTTCGCAGAAGGCCCGACGATGACACCCGCGACACCACGTCACCGCCGCGTGCGACAGGCCATGACATGGGTGCTGGCGGTGCTGCTGCCGGTGCTGGTCATCGCTGGTATTGCGATCGAGACCGGCACATTGGGTACGGAAGGCCTGGGTATCGCCGCGCATCCGTATCGTGGTCCGGTCACCGATCACTTCGATGGCTCGCGCTTTCACACGGTGCCGCCCACCCCACGCAATACGATGGGCGACCTGTTGCGCTGGCAGATGCACCGCACGCCCGACGGCTGGATTGATCAACCCGCGCTTGTCCCGGACGTGCCGCCTCGAGTCGACGGCAGTCGAATGGTGGTCACTTTCATCAATCATGCCAGCGTGCTGATCCAGCATCGCGGCTTGAATATCCTTGCCGATCCGATCTATAGCGAGCATGCCGGGCCTTTTGGCCTGTTTGGCCCGGAACGGCATACCCCGCCTGGTATTGCATTCGACAAACTGCCGCGCATCGACGTCATCGTGCTGTCCCACAATCACTACGACCATTTCGATATGCCGACGTTGAAGCGACTGGCGCGGCGCTGGCCCGATGCCATCGTCGTGTCCGGGTTGGGGAATGGTGCGCCATTGCGCGCGGTGGGCTTTCATGATGTCCATGAGGTCGACTGGTGGCAACAGGTGCCATTGCGCGATGATGTGGCCGTAACGGCGGTACCGATGCGGCATTGGACCGAGCGGATGCCATGGAACGTCAACGCGACGCTTTGGGAGGGATTCGTCTTCACCTCGCCGGACGGGCCGTTTTTGTTCGCCGGCGATACCGGTGCCGGCGGGCAATTCATGCAGATACGGCAGCGTTTCGGCCCGATGCGCTTCGCCGCTTTGCCGATTGGCGCCTATGCCCCGCGCTGGTTCATGAAACGTAGCCACATGTCGGCCGAGGAGGCCGTGGACGCGGCGCAGGCGCTTGATGCGCAGTCCGTTCTTGGCATTCACTTCGGCACGTTCCGGCTGACCGATGAGGGTCAGTTCGATCCGCCGCGCTTGTTCGAGCAGACAGTACGCCGACGTGGGTTGCCGTTGGCGTCGTTCCGTGCGTTGGCTCCCGGCGGGCAGTGGGACGTGCCGCTTCAAGCGTCCGGCATCGCCCGTACGGTGCATTGATGCCTTGTCGAACGGTATCGCCCGCGCGTCGAGCGTGCAGGCGTATGGCATTGTTGGCGGGCTGACGCCGCAGCGGGGCCAGACGCCAGACGCCAGATGCCGGATGCCGGATGCCGGATGCGGCCGTGACCCTGGCCGGTTGGCTGGCCATCGCTGGGTGGCGTCGGAGGGAAAGGCGTTCGGTGGTACCATGACCGCGCCTCTCGTTTGCAAAAAACAGCAGAATTTCACGCCATGACCGAGTCCATGAATCCCCTGAACGCCACGGCGGCCGCTTCCGGCTCCGCCGCGCCCGCTTCGCCCGCGGGCAAGCCTGTCATCCTGACCGGCGACCGTCCTACTGGTGCGCTGCACCTGGGCCACTTCGTCGGCAGCTTGCGTAGCCGCGTGGCGTTCCAGCACGACCACAAACAATTCATCATGCTGGCGGATTCGCAGGCGCTGACGGACAACATGGATGACACCAACAAGGTGCATCGGAACGTCATCGAAGTGGCGCTGGACTATCTAGCGGTCGGCATCGATCCATCGCTGACGACGATCTTTGTCCAGTCGCAGATTCCCGAGCTGGCGGAGTTGACGTTCTATTACTTGAACCTGGTTACCGTGGCACGCCTGGAGCGCAATCCAACGGTCAAACAGGAGATCATCCTGCGCGGCTTCGAGCGCGACATCCCCGCGGGCTTCCTGACCTATCCCGCCAGCCAGGCGGCGGACATCAGCGCGTTCAAGGCGAAGATCGTGCCGGTTGGAGAAGACCAGATCCCGATGATCGAGCAGACCAACGAGATCGTGCGGCGCCTGAACCGGATGGCCGGCCGTGACGTGCTGGTCGAATGCGAGGCACGCGTGCCTGATATTGGCCGTCTGCCTGGGGTAGATGGCAAGGCGAAGATGAGCAAGTCACTGGGCAACACGATCAATCTGGGCGATACGCCGGAGCAGATCAGCAAGCAGGTCAAGAACGTCTATACGGACCCGTTGCATCTGAAGGTATCGGACCCCGGCCATTTGGAAGGCAACGTCGCTTTTATCTATCTGGATGCGTTCGACACCGAGAAAGCGGCGCTGGAAGAAATGAAGGCGCATTACCAGCGCGGCGGCCTGGGCGACAGCGTGGTGAAGAAGCGTCTGGATACGGTGTTGCAGGAAATGCTGGCGCCCATTCGCGAGCGCCGTGAGCACTTCGCCAAGGATCGTGGCGAGGTCATGAACATGCTGAAGCGCGGCACCGCGCAGGCGCGTGAAGTAGCCGCTCAGACGATGGACGAAGTGAAAAGCGTGCTGGGCTTGAATTATTTCTGACGCATTGCCTGGCGGCATGCTGTCCGACGCGCTCAGCCGTCGCGCTGATGCCGCGTGCTCATCTCCTGCAGATCGAGGTCATGTTCCAGCGCGTGCATCAACTCGTCGTGGATACGTCCTTCGTCATGCAGTTTCAGAAGCGTCTGCCGTCCCGACGCGATAGCGGCCAGCACGATACCGTAATGCGCCTCCAGCGCTTCGCGCGGAAACGCCTCCTGGTCACTATGACGCTTGGCGAGGTTTGCACGATATTGATACTGCTCGTACAAGCGTGGATGAATCAACTGGCCATCCGCGTCATGGACGAGCGGCTCGATGGCGGCAAACTGCGCCTCATGAATATAGGCCCATGCCTGGGGTTCGCTCATATAGCGTGACTCGCGGGTGTGCGTCCGTGGTGGCAACAGCCACTGGATCAACACGCCAATCGTGACGCCCTGGACGATCACCGTGGCCAGAATAACGGCAAATGCGCAAACCAGGATCAGATCCCGTCCCGGCAGGTTTTCCGGCAAGGACAACGCGATAGCGATGGTCACCACGCCACGCATTCCCGCCCAGCTCATGACCGTGGCGGCGCGCCAATCCGGCGACGCGAACGAATGTTCCGATATGGGCGGACGACGCAATACGCGCATGCGAAGGAATTCGAGGATCACCTTCATCGCCTCCACACCGAAGATCCACGCGAATCGCGACACGATCACGACGATTACGATCCCTCCGGATGTCATCCCCAGCCGATACCACGCTTCGTGATCGGTCCCGTGCGCCACGCGCTGCATTACCCCATGCAGCGACAGCCCGATCAGGATGAAAACGAGCGCTTCGAAAATAAAGACCATCGATTGCCAGAACGATGTTGCCCGCAGGCGTGCGGCGGCGCTGAACACGCCATGTTGGTTGCGACCGATAACGAGGCCGCAGCACACCGCTGCGATGACACCCGAGACGCCTAGTTTTTCGCCGATGATATAGCTGCCCCACGACACCAGCAGGGACGTCACCATGACCAAATAATCGTCCTTGATATAGCGCCAGGCGCGCAGCAGCAGCCAGCCGCACAACAAGCCGATCAGCATGCCGCCAACGGCCAGTTCGCCGAATTTCATCGATGCCTCGCGCATGCTGAAGCTGCCAGTCAACGCCGCGGCCAAGGCGAATCGGAACAGTGTCAGCCCCGCCGCATCGTTCAGCAGGCTTTCGCCCTCCAGCAGCACCATCAGGCGTCGCGGTAACGTCAGTCGAGCCAGGATCGCCTTTGCCGCGACGGCATCCGGCGGAGACACGATTGCCCCCAGTGCGAAACATACGGCCCAAGGCAATCCGGGTACCAGCCAATGCGCCGCCCAGCCGACGGTCAACGTCGTAAATGTCACTGCTCCGACGGCAAGCATCATCACGCCGCCGAAATTGCGCTTGAGGTCATCCCATACCGTGAAATAGCCGCCGTACATCAGCAACGGCGGCAAGATCACGACCAGCACCAGGTCCGGGTCGAGGTTGATGGGCGGCAAGCCCGGCACGAAGGCCATGCCGATGCCACCGGCAAGCAGTGCCACGGCGGGCGGCAGATTGCATTGCCGGGCAAGCAGTTGCAGCGCGACCATTGCAACCAATGACAGCAGGACGATTTCAAAAGCGGAGACAGAGGACATTGGCGGTTCGCAGTGGCGCGGCGGAAGGTCGGCGTCGGATAGGTCGGCTGTGTCAGAGCAGGGCGACGATACACCGTATCCGGTCAGTGTACGTTGCCTTCCCGCGCAACGGACACAGGAACGTATCAAGTCGTTTGCGCACGCATGGCACCGGGATGGAACGCGCGCATTTGCTCGATCAGCAGACGCTGCAGGGCGACCGCCGCCAACGGCAGCTCCCTGCCGCGCCGGCTGATCACCCTGGCTTGCACATTGCGCATCAGCGGGTGGTCGATCTCCACGGCGACAAGCGTGCCGCGCTCGATATCGTCTCCCACCGCGAACGCCGGCAGCAACGTGACGCCCATGCCGGCACGGACGAAGCCGGCCAGTCCGATCAGATGGTCGGTTTCCAGTAGTACGTTAAACAGGCGTGACATCGGCGTCGATGCTGGAACTGGCGTAGGCGCAGAAGAAAATCGCGCGTCGGATCGAGGCGCGGGTGCCGTCTCGCGCAATGACATCGCGGCGGCGGACACGTCCGAGGCAAACGAAGGCGGCAACCCCGATGTGGCTTTCGATGCCGTCGTGGATGCTGATGCCGACGCGCCGGACGTACCGGACGTACCGGACGTACCGGACGTACCGGACGTACCGGACGTACCGGACGTACCGGACGTACCGGACGTACCGGACGTACCGGACGTACCGGACGCACCGGACGCACCGGACGCACCGGACGCACCGGACGCACCGGACGCCCCGGACGCCCCGGACACACCGGACACACCGGACACACCGGACACACCGGACACACCGGACACACCGGACACACCGGACACACCGAGATCGCCCGACAACTCTATCCGTTCCACGATATCGCGCGTGCCATAGCCACGACGCGCCAGTGCGAACGGGTAGTCAAGCAAGTCGCGGATGGTGACGCGTGACCTGAGTGCCAGCGGGTGATCACCACGGACGATCGCGCATACGGGCTGGTCGGCGGCGGTGATTTCCTTGAAACGCATCGCGTGGCTGTCGAATGGGGGGCCGTAGGTCAGGCCTAGATGGACGCGATCCTCTTCCAGCCATTGCTGGATATCACTGACCCCGCCCAGTTCCAGTGTGATCGACACCTTCGGATAGCGTTGATGGAACACCCGCAACGCGCGGCTCATCAGATCTTCGGTAAACCCCTGGATCGCGCCGATCGAAACGGTGCCGTATTCCAGTCCGTGAATGCCCTCCAGCTTCGACACCAGCACTTCCTCACGCGCAAGGTGCGCGCGGTAATGCTCTATCAACAATGCGCCGGCCTCGGTGGGTTTTGCGCCACGCCGATTTTTCTCCAGCAGCGGTGAGCGTACCGCGCGCTCGAGAATCGCCAACTGGCGACTGACAGCCGACGGCGCCACGTCCAGATGGTCCGCCGCCGCACGGATGCCGCCAAGGCGAACCGCCTCGAACAAGTAGCGCAACCGGGTGATGGTCAATCCTTCCATGGGCGCGTTGGGTTGAGTCGTGGATACGGATGTCGTTTTAAAAGGGTGTTGCCTTGAAGGCAACGATATTGTCGAAGCGCCGTCATTGTAGTCAAAAAATTGACTGTCCAAAATCAGCGAACGACTTATTGAAACGTATCCGACCGACAGCGACACCATGAATACACCCGACCGCATTGTTTTCCGCCGCGCCACGGTTTTCGACAGCCTCACGGGGGAATTGCGTCCTGACACGACGATCGTCGTTGAAAAAGGCGTTTTCACGCACGTTGGCGGCGCTGCTGAAACGTCGGACGACCGCACCCAGGTGCACGACCTCGATGGTCGCATCGTTCTACCGGGCTTGATCGATGCGCACGTTCATGTCACTGCGACGATTCCGGACTTCTTCAAGTTGTCGATGCTGCCGCAGTCGCTGATCACCGCGCAATCGAGCGACATTCTGAGAAGCATGCTCGATCGCGGCTACACATCGGTACGCGATGCGGGGGGCGCGGATTCCGGGCTTGCCCAGGCCGTGGCGCAAGGTATTTTTGCCGGTCCGCGAATGTTCATCGCCGGCCAGGCGCTGACGCAGACGGGGGGGCATGGGGACGCGCGGCCCGCTTATTTCAAGGGCATGAACTGCGCGTGCTGCGGCGCGGTTGGTCTGCTGGGATATATCGCCGATGGCGTGTCGGAAGTGCGGCGCGCGGTGCGCGAACAGATCCGCAATGGTGCGACGCAGATCAAGGTGATGGCGGGCGGCGGCATCTCGTCGCCGAACGATCCGTTGGAGGGCACGCAGTATTCGATCGAGGAATTGACGGCCATCGTCGAGGAGGCGCGCGCGGCGCGCACCTATGTGATGGCGCATGCCTATGCGCCGGAAGCGATCATCCGCGCGGTGCGATGCGGCGTGCGGTCGATCGAGCACGGCAATTTGCTCGACGAGGAAAGCGCGAAGGTCATGGCCGAACATGGCGCTTTCCTGGTGCCCACGCTCTCGACCTACGCCGCCATCGCGCGGCACGGCAAGGCACTGGGCTGGTCTGAATCGATGTTGGAGAAGACTGACCGGGTAAAGAGCCAGGGCATCGAGGCGGTCCGCATCGCGCATCGTGCCGGCGTGAAGATCGCATTGGGGTCTGATCTGCTCGGCGATATGCACAGTGCGCAATATGAGGAATTCACGTTGCGGCAGGAGGCAATGAAGCCGGCGGAAATCCTGATGAGCGCCACGTCGGTCAACGCGGAGTTGATGCATCAATCTGGCCGGCTTGGCGTGATCGCTCCTGGCGCGTTGGCGGACTTGCTGGTCGTCGACGGGGACCCGACAGCCGATCTGGCGTTGTTCCAGACGCCTGATGCACTGCGCGCGGTCATGAAGGATGGCCGCTTCCATGCAAATCGCCTGACTCGTTGACGCGGCGTTCTCTCGGGCATGTCTGCCCTGGTGGATGTCAGATCTTTTTAACTTTTCTTTTTGCGCGGAGCGCGTTCGATGTCGTCGATCTCGTCCAGAATCGAAAGCTGGCCCTTCAGCGGCTTTCATAAACGCCTATTGCTGATTGGTGGGTTGGGTTATACGTTCGACGCGATGGATGCGGCGGTCATGGCCTTCGTGTTGCCCGTGTTGCGCACGCAATGGCACCTGTCGAGTATCCAGACCGGCTATCTCGGGAGTTCGACGTACGTTGGCTACTTCTTCGGCGCGATGTGCGCTGGCATGCTGGGCGACCTGATCGGTCGCAAGCGCGTGATGATGTACGCGCTGTTGTTCTACTGCGTGGCATCGCTCGGCAGTGCAATGACGCACGACTGGCCGACATTCCTGGCCTCACGTATCTGCGCTGGTTTTGGCAGTGGTGCGGAAAGTGTGATCATTGCGCCATACTTGACCGAGTTTGTCGCCAAAAAGTATCGTGGCGCCTTTGTCGGATCACTTGCGGGGTTTTTCTCGTTCGGTTTCGTCGCCGCGGCGCTTCTCGGATATTTCATCGTGCCTGCCAGCGACGATGGCTGGCGGATCGTCATGGTGATCACGGCATTGCCTGTGGTGATGTTGCTGTGGTGGCGTCGGGCGTTGCCGGAGTCGCCGCGCTGGCTGGAAAGCCAGGGTCGACATCAGGCCGCACGTGACACCGTCGATCGCATCGAAAGTGAACTGCGCGCCGCCGGCGTGCGCATCGACGAGCAGACCGTGGCACAGGCGGAAGCGGCATTGGCCGCATCGAGTCCCGCTGTGCGTGGGTCCTTTGTCGCGAATTTCCGTTCGTTGTGGCAGGGCAAGCAGGCGCGCGTCACGGCGATGACCTGGGCGATGTGGTTGGCGATCACGTTCAGCTATTACTCTTTCTTCACCTGGATTCCGGGGCTGCTGATACAGCATGGAATGAGTATCACGAAAAGCTTTGCCTATTCGCTGGCGATGTATGTCGCGCAGATTCCCGGCTATTTCTCGGCGGCTTGGTGCAACGAGCGCTTTGGTCGACAAAAGACGATCGCAAGCTACATGGTGCTGGGCGGGGGCGCGGCGTTGTCCATGACGGTCTTGCATGGCAATACCGCGATCATGATGGCCGGTATCTGCCTGTCTTTCTTCATGAACGGCACGTACGCGGGTGTATATGCATATACGTCCGAAGTGTTCCCGACGGCGATCCGGACGACGGGTACCGGCGTGGCCTCGGCCGTGGGCCGCCTGGGCGCAATCGTGTCGCCGACGCTGGTGGGCTATATCTTCCCGGTGTTTGGTTTTGGTGGCGTATTCGGTGTGACGACGGTCGTGCTGGTCGCCGGGGCGGTGACGGTGTTGGTCATGGGCGTGAAGACAAAGGGCCTGTCCCTGGAAGCCATCGCCGTCAAGGAGCTGAAGGCATGACGGCGCGGCGGCAACTCTCGACGCACGTCCAGGCGACGGCGCCGTTGCTGCAGGCACTGGCCGCGGCGCATCGCGCGGTGGATCAAGACGCGGCGATCGAGGCGGTGTTCAAGGCCGTGGACGCGGCCTTGCTAGGCGCCATTGGTTATAAGCTTTTCACGATCCTGTTGTACGACGACGCGGTGACCGAGTCGATCCGGGTCTATTCGAACCGGGCAGGGGATTATCCGCTTGGGGGGCGCAAGAAGATCGTCTCGCGACGTTGGGCCGATCAAGTGGTGCGCGATGGCGTGCCGTTTATCGGAAATACGGCGGCGGATTTACGTGAAGTGTTTTCCGATCACGCATTGATCAGCTCGCTCGGATGCGAAAGTGTACTGAACATGCCGGTGCGCTGGGGAGGAAAGACGGTTGGGTCGCTTAACCTGTTGCATGATGCGTATTGGTATCAGGGCGTCGATCTTTCCGCGGTGGCGGTGTTTGCGCAATTGGTCGCTCCGGCGTTGATGACGGTGCCCGTGCCGAAAGATCCGGCGGGGTTGGACATTGGCGCGTAAGCCCGACGGCGCGGCGTCTGTACGGACATTACGGCCATTCGCCACGAGCACTGCGTTTTGGCCGTACGTGTTGCCATGCTGCACTCGCATCGAGATCGATAACCAGCCCTTTCGGGAAGAGCATCTCGTGCGGCGTCCTGGCCCAGCCATGGGTGGACCGCTTTACGTATTCGCGACACGATATAGCACGCGACACGGCAGACATCGCCGAACCGATGGGGTCTTCTAGATCGACGGCGGGAACATCCGCGCCATGCGCGGCATCCGAAAACCATCGCCAGGTATGCGGAAATTGATCGTGCGGTGATTCGCCCATGCCTTCCTCTACGTAGCGCTCCGGCCCGCTGATATGCAAGGTATCGAAAAGCCGTGACGACCAGGCGCCGACGCCAACGCGCGGCATGTGACGGACGACATCGCCGGACAGTGTCTCTGCCTCGATCTCGGGGTCCACGATATCGAGCTTGGTTTGATCGGGCCACATATCGAGATCCGAGCGCTTGACTCCCCAGGTTGTTAAATGACATTGATCCATACGCGTCGCGGCCGCGTGCACCGCCAATAGCAATGCCGCCACACGTGGCGAATGCGGTGCGGCGGCCAACACCCCGTTTGCCGTAAGGCGTGCCGGATCGCGCGTGCCTACGATGGTTTGCAGGATTCGCAACCCTCGCGGTGCGTCAATGTCACCGCCATTTGCTTCGACGACATCGACATCACGCCAGTGTCCGCCAAAAAGATAGAGTACGACAAGCCGGGTCAGGTCGCTGGCCGCGGCCATGTTGGCGTAAGGTCCGCTAATCTCGCGATGGAAGCGTGCCTTCAAATCCATTGCCACTGAGACAAAGTCTGTCGATATCGGGCGTTGCCGTTTTCCACGATTTCTTCCTGCCGTCGCGCGATGCGCCGTGTCGATAAGTGGTGGGGTGGTACGCCACAGTTCGCCTAGCCAATCAAATACGGCCTCTGCATCCCGTACGACGAGACGGTGCCCCTGGGTGCGTGCGAGATAACGATAAACGCTCTGCTTCTGAAAGGCCTGCAGCGCGGATTCTCCGATAGCCAATCGTCCGCCAGCGCATGATGATCGGCGATTATTTGCCGTTAGCGCTTTGTAGAGTCCATTGCCGGTGTCAGGCTCGCGCGGTTGCCAGTCGCTGTCGCCATCGGACATGGCATCCAATGTGTGCTGGATCAGCGCAGGGCGGGTTGTCCAGATGATGCGGTCCGCCGCAACGAGCGACGCGACATCCGCAGCGGTGCCGGGTATCGCGCTGACAAACCTCGAATCGTAGCCGCTCAAGATATTCGCGAGGAAGCGTGGCGGCATCGCACCGCCTTCCCAGGCGTAATGGAATAGGTAAGGCACGGCCCTGTTTTCCGACGCACGCGGTTTTTTCAATGCCGAAGTCGTCACGTCGGCGGTACTGTTTGCATGCATGGTGTCAAGGAGCGAGCGATTGCGTGAGCATTATCACGGGTTATCGGCGTTTTCATGCCGTACGAATAAAGTACCACTTCGCCGTGTCGCCGCCCATATGTCAAATGGACAGGATAACGTGACTGCATTACATGGTCGATCTGCGTTATTGGTTCTATTTAGGAATCCTCCTATATATTAATAGGAGATTTGCATCGATAATTACTTTTATAACGTCCACCACAAAGGTAAGCCATGCACTTTTTCCTGGATATCCTAGACGGGATGTGTCTTGGTGGCGCGAAAGTCTTGCTGGTGACGCATGCCGTCCCTGGCGTTACAGACTATGTTTTGGCGATGTCCCGTCGGGACAGAGTCATCGGCGTAATACCCAAACCTAATACGATCGACCCACAGACACTGCAGGCATTGTCCGAGATAACGCCGGTTTTCAACGTGCGCAGGGAAGACATCGATGCTCGCAACGACAGCTATTGCACCCTGCTCTCGCATCTGGAAGCAGCAGGAAAGTTCGTCATTATCGATATGGGCGGCTATTTTGCGGAAGCGGTTTCTGCTTTTCCGGACAGCATCAAGCGCAACTTGATCGGCATCGTCGAAGATACCGAGAACGGCCATCAGCGATATGAACGCGCCTTCGCCCGCCCGGGTGATGCCGACGAACGCGTTGCTAAGCCCGTTATATCCGTTGCGAGAAGTGCACTGAAAGACCCGGAAGATTTCCTTGTCGGGCAAGCCGTTGTCTTTTCAGCTGATGCGGCGCTGCGACAAGGCAATGTCATTCTTCCCTCGATGAAAACGGTTGTCTTTGGTTATGGGAAGGTAGGTTCCAGCATCGCGCAGTGTCTGAAAATGCGGGGCGCGATCGTCTCGATATGTGAAAGCGACCCGGCGCGCGAGGCGCTAGCGTTGGCGCATGGCTTTCAAGTCTTCGGGAAAGACGACGCATTGTCACACGCCGAACTCATCTTCTGCGCCACGGGCAATCATTGCATCGGAATGCAGGATTTCGGCCGAACCGACAGCAGGAAGTATGTGTTTTGTGCGACATCGGCCGATGACGAGCTGAAGGACTTCGAAGACATTCGCCGCATTATGGAGCCCTCTGGTATCTGGGGTGTCGCGCGCACCGGTAATCGCGGCATGATTTATTTTTGCAATCGTGGAAATTCGGTGAATTTCTTGCATAACGGAAGTGTCGGGCCATATGTCAAATTGGTGCAGGCGGAGTTGTTGGTTGCCGCATCGCGTATTGACCAGTTTGTTCCTGGTCGCATCTCGGAGCTGGATAGATCGAGTCGTACGTCGATATCAAAGGTCTGGTTGAAGCATCATGTGAGCACGCTGAACTGAACCGAGGGGAGGAGACAAGGATGAAAAAAACGTATCTCGACAAAGTTCGAGCGCAGGTCCTGGAAGATTTTGATAGTACTGTCGTCGCACATGACATGGCGCATCTCCTGCGGGTGGAGCACCATGCGCGTCGTATCGCCGAGAAAGAACCTGTCAATATCGAGGTGGTGCGCAGCGCCGCTTTGTTACACGACTACCATCGATTTCTCGAGATCAAAACCGGACAGCATGTGTCACCTTGCGTGGCGGAGCCGCTCGTGCGCACCGTATTGTCGAAGGCCGGTGCGCCGGACGAGGATGTCGAATTGATTTGTCGGTGTGTTGACTTTACGGAGCGCTTTACCTGCGCCGGTGATGAGATACGTGATGCCACGATCCCGAGAGAGGCCATGATCGTAAGGGATGCCGATATGCTGGATGCACTGGGTGCGGTCGGTATCGCGCGCGCAATGATGTTCGGCGCGAAACTGGGGCAACCGCTTAGCGCGGCCGATCCTGTTGCCGGACAGTTTCGTCATGGGAAAGCCAGTTCGGTCATTCACCATTTCCACGAGAAGCTTCTGCGATTGGAGCCCGAGTTCTTGACCGAGGTGGGCGCTGCGGAAGCGAAGCGCCGCACGCACTATATGCGTGAATATCTCAGCGTGCTTGAGAGTGAGTTAAGGTACGGGTCTACGGAAGCCGCATGAGCGTGATGCCAGATACGGAAAATGAATGAAAGACATTCAGCTAAAGGTGCAGGGGCGTTCTTATGCGTTCCCTGTCAAGGGTGCTTTGGAAGGGACGAACGATGCGTCGTCCCTTGCGCGGGCCGACGCACAAGACATAAAGGAAACGAGAGCCGCATCGGATGTGTCCGCGATGCCGTGGGAGCAAGGCCTGGCCTTGAGGTTGGGCGCCTATCTGCGAGCCTTTCCTGATGAAGAGGGGCGGCTCGAACGGCTGACGGATAGCATGGAGGCCACGCGCACGGTGCCGTCTTTGCCGCTTGGGTCGCGCAGGCTCTTTCCTGGTCATGTGACCGGTAGTGCGATCGTCGCCAAGGATGGACAGGCGTTATTGATTCGTCACCCGATTATCGGGCGGTGGCTGCAGCCTGGCGGTCATCTCGAGGGGAACGAGGCGCCGGAAGTGGCTGCGGCACGTGAAGCGGAAGAGGAGACGGGATGGCGCGTCGCGCCCGTGGTGGATGCATGCGGCCAACCGATACTGCTCGATATCGACATCCATGCGATACCGGAGAATCCCAAAAAGGGGGAACCCGCGCACTGGCACTACGACTTCCTGTACGTATTCGCGCCGGTCGAGCGCGTGACCACGCCGGAGTTGCCCGTCAAATGGATCAGCATCGAGGAGATCGACGAACCGAGGCTCGTCAAGGCCCTGTCCAAGGTGCCGATGCTCCACGCTGCACTAAGCGATGCATGAACGCAGGACGCTGCGTCGGCTTACGTCAGCACTCGATGATATTGACCGCCAGGCCACCGCGCGACGTTTCCTTGTACTTGGTTTTCATGTCGGCGCCGGTTTCACGCATGGTCTTGATGACCGAGTCCAGTGACACGTAATGGTCCCCGTCGCTTTGCAATGCCATGCGGGCTGCGTTCAATGCCTTGACCGCGCCCATCGCATTGCGCTCGATGCAGGGAATCTGGACACGCCCGCCCACCGGGTCACAGGTCAGCCCCAGATTGTGTTCCATGCCGATTTCAGCGGCGTTTTCGACCTGTCGCGGCGTGCCGCCGAGCACGGCCGCCAGGGCACCCGCCGCCATCGAGCAGGCGACACCCACCTCGCCTTGACAGCCCACTTCCGCGCCCGAGATGGAGGCATTCAATTTGTACAAGATACCGATTGCCGCGGCGGTCAGCAGAAACGTCTCCACGCCCGAGATATTCGCGCCATCGATGAAGCGCATGTAGTAATGCAGTACCGCCGGAACGATGCCCGCGGCGCCATTCGTCGGTGCCGTGACCACGCGGCCGCCCGCGGCGTTTTCCTCGTTGACGGCCATGGCGAACAGATTGAGCCAGTCGAGCTGCGCCAATGGATCGCCAGCGACACCGGCTTGCCGTGCCGCCTCGCGGCGCATCAGGCCGCGATAGAGTTCCGGTGCACGGCGCCGGACTTGAAGCGGCCCTGGCAACGTGAGAATGGGTGCGGGATCGGTGCTCGCGTCCGCGGTACCGCCACCGTTGCATCCCTGCCGGACGCAGTCCTGCATCGCATCCCAGATGCGGGCGAGACCCGCATGGATCTCAGCGTCGTCACGCCAGGTGCGTTCGTTTTCCCACATCAGCTCGGCGATCGACCGGCCCGAATCGGAGCACAGTTGCAATAACTCGGCACCTGAACGGAAAACATGTGGCAATTTCAGCGGAGCAGTCAACACCTGCGTATTCGCCGCTCCCTCCGTCACCACAAAACCGCCGCCGACCGACAGATAGGTTGTCTCGCGCAGCACGGTGCCCGTGGCATCGAATGCGCTGATGCGAAGTGCATTCGGATGCGCTGGAAGCGACTGCCGATAGAACGCGATGCGCTCGCGTGGGACAAAGGGAATGATATGGGTGCCGAGCAAGGCCAACTGCCGGTCGCGCTGCACCGCATCGAGCCGCGGCGCAATCGATGCGGCATCGACGGTATCCGGCGCGTCGCCCATCAACCCCAGCATCACGCCACGGTCGGTGCCGTGTCCTCGCCCGGTTGCTCCGAGCGATCCATAGAGGCCAACATCTAAGCGGGCGACGAGGGGTAGCAGGCCCTCATCGGCCAGGGCGGTCACGAACATCAGACCGGCTCGCATGGGCCCGACCGTGTGCGAGCTGGACGGCCCAATGCCGATCTTGAAAAGATCGAAAACGCTGACGGCCATGGTGATTACCCCTTGATCAAAGCAGCAAAGCCAGCCGCGGTCACGTTGAGCGGAACCGCGGCCATCACGTCGGACGTCATTGATACGACGTGATGTCGGGGCAGGAGCACACCAAATTGCGGTCGCCATACGCGTTGTCCGCACGGCCAACTGGCGACCAGTACTTCGTCGCGCGCAGCGATTTCACCGGATACGCCGCCTGCTCGCGTGAGTATGCATGGGTCCAGTTGTCGCTCGTCACCACGGGTGCTGTGTGCGGTGCGTGTTTCAGTGGGTTGTCTTCCCGGTCCAGCGCGCCACTTTCCACCGCGCTGATTTCCGCGCGGATGGCGATCATCGCATCGATAAAGCGGTCGAGTTCGTACTTGGATTCGGACTCGGTCGGCTCGATCATCAGCGTGCCCGGCACCGGGAAGCTCATCGTGGGTGCGTGGAAGCCGTAGTCGATCAAGCGCTTTGCCACGTCGTCCACGCTGATGCCGCTGCTGTCCTTGATCGGACGCAGATCAATGATGCATTCGTGTGCCACCAAGCCGCCCGGGCCGGCGTACAACACGGGGTAATGCGGCGACAGGCGCTTTGCAATGTAGTTTGCCGACAGGATCGCATTCTCGCTGGCCCGGCGCAGCCCGGCCGCGCCCATCATCGCGATATACATCCATGAGATCGGCAGAATGCTCGCCGAGCCGTACGGGGCAGCCGATACGGCGCTGATGCCGTCTTCGCCGCGCTGATAGCCGACCGATGTCGCGTTTGGCAGGAACTTCGCCAAATGCGCGCCCACGGCCACCGGTCCGACGCCTGGTCCGCCGCCGCCGTGCGGAATACAGAACGTCTTGTGCAGGTTCAAGTGCGATACGTCGCCGCCGAATGCGCCCGGTGCCGCCAAGCCGACCATGGCATTCATGTTCGCGCCATCGACATACACCTGGCCGCCATGCTCGTGTACCACGTCGCAGATTTCGCGGATCCGGGATTCGAACACGCCGTGCGTCGACGGATACGTGATCATGATTGCCGCAAGCTTGTCCGCATGCTGCGTTGCCTTTGCGCGCAGGTCATCCAGATCGACGTTGCCGTTGCTGTCGCATGCCACCACCACGACCTTCATGCCCACCATCTGCGCCGACGCCGGGTTGGTACCGTGCGCCGATGCCGGAATCAGGCAGACGTCGCGGTGCGCTTCGCCACGCGAGGCGTGATACGCCCGGATAATCAGCAGGCCCGCGTATTCTCCCTGGGAGCCGGCATTTGGTTGCAGCGACACGGCGGCATAGCCCGTGCATGCAACCAGCATGTCTTCCAACTGCGCGATCATCGTCTGATAGCCGACCGTTTGCGTAGGCGGCGCGAACGGATGAATGGAGCCGAACTCGGGCCAGGTAACCGGGAGCATTTCCGCTGTGGCGTTGAGTTTCATCGTGCACGAACCGAGCGGAATCATGGTGCGATCGAGCGCCAGATCCTTGTCGGCCAACTTGCGCAGGTAGCGCAGCATTTCGGTCTCGCTGTGATAGCGATTGAACGTCGGATGCGTCAGGAAGGCGGTGCGGCGCGTCAGTGCCGCGGGCCAGGTCAATGTGGCCGCCTTGGTGATCGTGCTGTCCAACGCTGAAATATCGACATTCGAGGTAGCCGACGTTCCGGCATTCGAGAACATCTGGAACAGCGTATCGAGGTCCGCGCGAGTGGTGGTCTCGTCGAACGACAGGCCCAGGTGCGCGTCGTCGATGCGACGGAAGTTGTAACCGGCACTGACCGCGGCGTCATGCAGTTGCGCCGTCGCGCCCGACGTGTGGATCGTCAACGTGTCGAAAAAAGTGTCGTTGATGACGGTCCATCCCAGGCCACGAAGTCCTTGCGCGGCGATCGCCGTGATCCGGTTCACCCGCGCGGCAATATTTTGCAGGCCTGCCGGGCCATGGTAGACGGCGTACATGCTGGCGATGATCGCCAGCAGTGCTTGCGCGGTACAGATGTTCGACGTCGCTTTTTCGCGGCGGATATGTTGTTCGCGGGTCTGCAGCGCGAGACGCAGCGCCGGTTGGCCTTGCGCATCGACGGTCACGCCGACGAGCCGTCCCGGCAATTGCCGCTTCAGCGCGTCGCGCACGGCCATGAATGCGGCGTGGGGACCACCAAAGCCCATCGGCACACCAAAGCGCTGACTGTTCCCAACGGCGACATCGGCACCCCATTCGCCAGGGGCGGCCAGCACCGTCAAGGCCAGCAGATCGGCGGCCACCACGACTTGCGCGCCGGCCTCGTGCAACGCTTCGGCTAGCGCGCGATAGTCGCGTACATCGCCATTGACGCCTGGGTATTGCAGCAGCACGCCGAACGGCGAGGCTTGCACGGCGTTGGCGGCAGGACCCACCACCACGTGGATGCCCAACGGTTCCGAGCGGGTGCGCAGCACTTCGATTGTCTGGGGCAGCGTGTCATCCGCGACGTAGAAGACCGTCGACGTCGACTTGCCCGCGCGCTTGACCAGCGTCATCGCTTCGGCGGCGGCGGTCGCCTCGTCGAGCATCGATGCGTTGGCCACGTCCAGACCGGTCAGGTCGGTAATCATCTGCTGATAGTTCAGCAGCGCTTCCAGCCGGCCTTGCGAGATTTCCGGCTGATAAGGCGTGTAAGCCGTGTACCACGCCGGATTCTCGAGAATATTGCGCAGAATGACATTCGGCGTATGCGTGCCGTAGTAACCCTGGCCGATGAGGTTGCGCATCACGCGATTCTGCGCCGCCAGCTCGCGTAGCAGGGCAATCGCCTGCGCTTCATCGCGCGGATCGGTGAAGTCGCCGAGCGGCAGCGTATCGGTGCGGCGGATGTCCTGCGGGATCACGGCGTCGATCAGCGCGCCGCGATCAGCGTAGCCGAGCACGTCGAGCATCGCGCGTTCGTCGGCATCGATGGTGCCGATATGGCGCGCCTCGAAGCCATCGTGGCGTTCAAGCGCCGAGAGGGACACGGACGACAAAGGCGGCAGCGCCGACGGCGCGACGTTGGCGGAGGAAATATCCTGGGCCGGCGATGCCGACGGGACGGAAAGATCGGTCATGATGGAACGGGCGGAGGGGGCAGAGCACAGCCGCGCTCACACGAGCGCGACTTCACTAAAAAGCAGCAAAATAACGGTCCAAACCGGGACGGTGTCAACCAAGCACGTTGCAGACATCGTCACGGGTAATGCGTTTGTTACGGCGGTGAGGGGATGGCCCCCACCCGAGATCGTCCTCGATTTACTCGCCGATCGACTGCTTGTACTGATCGGCGCTCAACAACGCCGTCGTGGCGCCCGCGTCGGTCGGCTTGATCTTGAACAGCCATGCCTCGTACGGTTTCGCGTTGACGGAATCCGGTGCATCGCCCAGATCACCGTTCGAGGCGATGATTTCGCCGGCTACCGGTGCGTATATGTCGGACGCGGCCTTTACCGATTCCACGACGGCGATGGATTCGCCGGCGCTGACCTGACGGCCCGCCTCGGGCAGGTCGACGAACACGATGTCGCCTAGCGCTTCCTGGGCGTGGTCACTGATACCCACGGTCAACGTGCCGTCAGCTTCGGTGCGGATCCATTCATGCGACTCCGTGTACTTCAGGTCGGCTGGGGTGGTCATGGCATCCTCTCTGTAAAATCAAATGGTGTTGTGCAGCATGTCTGCTGCGCTGAATGTGCTTGTCAGCGGTGCTCGAAAACGTTTGGTTCGCCCGAACCGGCGCGCGGCTACAGCGTGACCAATGTCTTGCCTTGCCGCACGAACGGTAATTTAACCACGGTCGCGGGCAATTGTTTGTCCCGAATCTGCACTTGCACGGTATCACCGGGCTTCACGTCCACCGGCACCCGCGCGAATGCGATCGAGCGTTGCAGTGACGGCGAGAACGTTCCGCTGGTGATTTCTCCTTCCCCGGAGGCGGTCAACACCTTCTGGTGGCTGCGCAGCACGCCGCCGCTGCCCTGCAACAACAGGCCGACGAAGGCGGCGCGTTGGCCGTCCGTGTCGAGCTGCCCGCGTCCCAGGAAGGCGCGGTCGGTCGAGCGATCGACGGTCCAGGCCAGACCGGCATCCAGCGGCGACACGGTCTCGTCCATGTCCTGGCCATACAGGTTCATGCCGGCTTCCAGGCGCAGCGTGTCTCGCGCACCCAGGCCGGCCGGGCGCACGCCGGCAGCGGCCAAAGCCTGCCACAGGGCGGTGCTTGCGGATGCGTCGCATACGATTTCGAAACCGTCTTCGCCGGTGTAGCCGGTGCGAGCGATCATCAATTCACCGAATGGCGATTCGGTCAGTACCACGGCATGGAACGGCTTCAACGGCTCGGACGGCGCTTGCGAACCGGGAATCGCCGCCCAGGTCTTGGCCCGCGCTTCCGGGCCTTGCACGGCGATGATGCCGAGGTCCGGACGGGAGACGACGGAGATATTGAAGTCTCCCTCGGCGTTCTGCTGGCCGAGCCAGGCAATGTCCTTGTCCGCGGTGCCCGCGTTGACCACCAGCCGGAACGACGTTTCGTCGAAGTAATAGACGATCAGATCGTCGACCACGCCGCCGTTACCGTTCAGCATGCAGGAATAAAGGGCGCGGCCGGAGGTTTGGAGCTTTGCCACGTCGTTGGCGAGCACGCGCTGCAGGAACGGGCGGACGGCTTCCCCCGTCAAATCGACCACGCGCATGTGGGAAACGTCGAACATGCCGGCGCTGGTACGCACGGCGCGATGTTCTTCAATCTGGGAGCCGTAGTTGACGGGCATGTCCCAGCCTCCGAAATCGACCATCCGGGCGCCAGCGGCGAGATGGACGGCATGCAACGCGGTCTTGTTCAGTTCGGTCATTTGGAGCCCCCAGCGGCATCGGAAAACGTAAAAGGGTCGACGCCGTGCCGCCCGTAAAGGCGCGCGGTGCCGACCCCTCTGTCCTCGATACCTGAGAGATTGCACGGACGTCACTGCCGGCGGATGGTGCTGGGACAGGTCCCGTTGCACCATCCAAGGCCGGCGGCGGTCACATGCGCGCCCCTTCGGTGGGCAGGCAAGGCGCATGCAATGCGCCCGCTGCCGCTCTCCAGAGATGCGGAAGCCCGAGCTTCCGGCGCGATCGGTCCTTTTGCCTGAGAGTTTATGGGTGTTACCCCTTCGGCGGCGACGTCGGCTATGCAAGCATCCGCGCAATGCGCATGCCTGCCAGCCCGTGACGTCGCGCTCTCCCGATGCGCCCGGCGACTGTAAGGCAGCCGGACGGGGTTGTCAAATGGAGAAAAGGGGGAGGCCGTTCGACCGATCTGCCGGATAGGAAGGATGTCCGTGCGAGACGCATCGCCTCCCTGGAAATTCGCCCGTCGCGTGCTAACATCGGCACTCTTCCTGATCCCTCCGTGATCGCCCTGTCCGTGTCAAACGAGGGCGATGTCGCATTACTTCAGAGAGTTACCCATGTCGGGCATGAACGCCGCACAGCGTGAAGGCGTGCACTATCTTGACGGTCCATGCCTGGTGCTGGCGGGTGCCGGCAGTGGCAAGACGCGTGTGATCACGCAGAAGATCGCGCATTTGATCGAGCGAAAGGGCTTCGAGCCGAAGCATATCGCGGCGGTGACATTCACGAATAAAGCCGCGGCGGAAATGCGCGAGCGGATCGCGACGTTGCTCGAAGGCAAGACCTTGACCACACCGGGCAAGGAAGGCCGCAAGGTGCCTGTCAACCAGTTGACCGTGTGTACCTTCCACTCGCTGGGCGTGCAGATCCTGCGGCAGGAGGCGCAACACCTGGGGCTGAAGCCGCAATTCTCGATCATGGATTCCGACGACTGCTTCTCGATGATCCAGGAGCAGGTGGGCAGTACCGACAAAGGGATGATCCGCAAGATTCAGACGCAGGTCTCGCTCTGGAAGAATGCGATGCTGACGCCTGAGGAGGCGGCTGCGGTGGCGGAGGACGTCGACCAGCATCAGGCTGCTATCGTCTATCGGAACTATGTGGCAACGCTGCATGCCTACCAGGCGGTGGACTTCGACGACCTGATCCGCCTGCCCGCCGAGTTGTTCGCACGCAACGAGGAAGTGCGCGATCGGTGGCAGAACCGGCTGCGTTATTTATTGATCGACGAATACCAGGACACGAACGCCTGCCAGTACGAACTGGTCAAGCAGATTGCCGGCAAGCGCGCGGCGTTCACCGCCGTGGGTGACGACGACCAGGCGATCTATGGCTGGCGCGGTGCGACGCTGGAGAATCTGGCGCAGTTGCAGGTGGATTTTCCGCAATTGAAAGTGATCAAGCTGGAGCAGAACTATCGCTCCACGGTGCGCATTCTGACTGCCGCGAATAACGTGATTGCGAACAATCCGAAGCTTTTTGAGAAAAAGCTGTGGAGCGAGCACGGGATGGGCGACACGATCACCGTGAATGCGGCGAACGACGAGGAGCACGAGGCGGAGTCCGTGGTGTTTCGGATGTCTGCGCACAAGTTCGAGCGTCGGGCGCAGTTCCGGGATTACGCGATTTTGTATCGCGGTAATTTTCAGGCGCGGGTTTTCGAGCAGATTTTGCGGCGTGAGCGGATTCCGTACGTGTTGTCGGGCGGGCAGTCTTTTTTCGACAAGGCCGAGATCAAGGATGTGTGCGCGTATCTCCGGCTGATCGCGAATGCGGATGACGATCCGGCGTTTATTCGTGCGGTCACCACGCCACGGCGTGGGGTGGGGAACGCGACGCTGGAGGTGTTGGGCAGTTATGCGGGGCAGTCGAAAGTGTCGCTGTTCGAAGCTGTCTACATGGGCGGGATCGAGGCGCGGTTGAGTCCGCGCCAGCTTGAACCGTTGCGCGCATTTTGCGATTTCCTGCAGCGTCTGACCGACCGGGCCAAGAAGGAAGCGGCGAATACCCTGCTCGACGAGTTGATGGAGGGCATGCACTACGAAGCCTATCTGTACGACGCGTTCGATGACCGCGCGGCGCAGTCGAAATGGCAGAACGTGCTGGAGTTCCTGGAGTGGTTGAAACGTAAAGGGACGAAGGCTACGGTCGAGGGGGCGGAGGAGGCGACCGGGTATGACACCGCCGATGGGCTGGCGGACGAAGGCAAGGACCTGATGAAGCTGATCCAGACGGTTGCGCTAATGTCGATGCTGGAAGGCAAAGAAGAAGATCCCGATGCGGTGCGGCTGACGACCGTGCACGCATCGAAGGGGTTGGAGTATCCGCACGTGTTTCTGGTCGGCTGCGAGGAAGGGATTCTGCCGCATCGCGGAAGTGACGATGCGCCAGCGGACGATGCGCGGATCGAGGAAGAACGGCGGTTGATGTACGTGGCGATCACGCGCGCACAGCGGAGCCTGCATCTATCGTGGTGCAAGAAGCGTAAGCGGGCGCGGGAGACGGTTGTGTGCGAGGCGTCGCGGTTTATCGAGGAAATGGGACTGGCGGAAGCGCCACCGCCGACCGCTGAAGAAGCACCGATGACGCCAAAGGATCGGATGGCTGCGTTGAAGGCATTGCTGGGCGGGGGAGGGGCGTAGGGGGAGGCGGTTTGGGTTGGTGGTGAGGGTGTGCGTTTGTCGCTTTGTTGGGCGTTGCCTTGTAGACCGGAAAGAGACAAAAATGATCCAGGCGTGGTGGTTTGTGTTAGAATAGCGGTCTTATTGTTGGTGTGGTTTTTTGGCAACCAACATGTGTGTCGGCGCTGCGTTGTTTTGCTTTCTCCTATTCGCACCCACAGCCGCTACACAACAATTCGTTTTGCCTCATCTGCGTCCGTAGCTCAATGGATAGAGTACTGCCCTCCGAAGGCAGGGGTTGCTGGTTCGATCCCAGCCGGACGCACCAGATTCTTTATTAAAATCAAGCCTCAATATTCGGTTGATCGCAGTTGATGTGGGCGGCGATCTTGGGCATTGGTCATTCTTCCTCGCCGTCCCAGATCGCCCGCGCTTTTTTCTCAGCGTCAGCAGGGCCACCGTTTCGGCCAAGGCCGCATCCTTGCGCCGCAGCTCGCGCTCCAACGCCTTGTTACGTTTGCGCTCGCTTTTGATCGCCTCGCTGTCCTGGCGACTGCCTTGCCCGCTGCGTGCGTTGGCTCCTTCACCGCTCTCACGCCAACGTCGCAATTGCTCCGGATATAAACCCCGACGGCGGCAATATTCGGCTAACTCCACCTCGGATAATGCCGAACATTCCAACACCGCGTTGAACTTGTCTCGCGAACGCCAGCCCTCGCTGTCGGTCGCGTTCACCGGTAGCAAGAGGCCACGCTCGCGCGCAGCTTTGCGCCTGTTGTAGATCGTCGCTTCACTAACCCCTTCTTCCCGCGAAACGTAAGCGTCCACCCAAGGCATCTTTCGTCGCGACATGAACGTGCTCATGCTGTCGGATTTTTCGACGGATGCAGACGATGGAAGGTAAGCAAGTGGTACCCGTGACGCCGCGCACTGCGCGACGCAGTTTCACCAAGGAATTCAAGCGAGAGCTTGTGCGCCAGTCCATGCTGCCGGAGGTTTCTCGTGCAGCTCTGGCCTTGGCCAACGGCGTCAACGCCAATCAACTGGCACGCTGGTGTCGCGAGCATCAGCGTGCCGACCACGTCACTTTCGTGCCCGTCGTCAGCGCCGCATCCACTGCTTTAGAATACGCTCGTGCTCCGCTAGCCACAGTTCCCCCGACTGAGCTCGAGTGGCTGCATGGCCATACCAGGATCGTCATTCGGGGGAACGTCGAGGTCGAGATTCTGCGCACGATCATCTCGCAAACCTTGGCATCAACAAGCGCCGCATGATCGGCCTACCTCCCGGCACGCAAGTGTGGCTGGTTGCCGGCGTGACCGATATGCGGCGTGGCTTCGACGGTTTGGCCGCTGTCGTGCAAACCAAACTTGCCAACAACCCGTACGGCGGCCAGGTGTTCGTCTTCCGAGGTCGGCGCGGCGACCGAATCAAGGTACTCTGGTGGGATGGACAGGGTCTGTGTTTGCTCTGCAAGCGCCTCGAACACGGTTACTTCGTCTGGCCGCAGGCCGATTCCGGTAGCGTGCATTTGAGCGCTGCGCAGTTGTCCATGTTGCTTGAAGGCATCGACTGGCGCCGACCACAGCGCACCGCCACACCCCGTGCGGCGTAGTCGTAGCAGTTGGTATACGGGGCCTGAAATGCGTAAACTGTCGCCATGGCCGAATCCCCTAACAGTGCGCTCCCCACCGAGGTCGTTGCGCTTCAGCGCATGGTCGCGGATCTGGCCGGCCAGGTGCGCAAACTCCAATCGAATCTGAGCGCACGCGAACTGCTCATCGAGCATTTACAGATTCAGATCGCGGCGCTTCGCCGCCAGATGTACGGCCGCAAGTCCGAGAAGCTGGAGACCGAGATCGGTCAGCTCGAGCTCAAGCTCGAGGAATTGCTGCTCGACAACGGGGAAGATCCGCCGCCCGCCACACCTGTCGAACAAGAACGTAAAAACCGCTCTCGCAAGCCGCTGCCGGAGGACCTGCCACGCGACACGCTCGAGCATCTGCCCTCAGGCGATGACTGCCCGGACTGTGGCGGTGCGCTCAAGCCAATCGGTGAGGATGTCGCCGAGCAGCTCGAGTACTTGCCCGGGAGCTGGCGTGTCATTCGACACGTGCGCCCCAAATTCAGTTGCGCATGCTGTCAGACACTCGTTCAAGCGAGCGCGCCGTCACGACCCATTGCCCGAGGGTTAGCCGGTCCCGGTTTGCTCGCACACGTCATGATCGGCAAATATGCCGATCACCTGCCGCTGTACCGACAGTCGCACATCTATGCACGTGACGGACTGGACTTAGATCGCTCGACGCTGAGTGAATGGGTCGGCGGTGTCACACGACTGCTGCGCCCATTGGTAGAGGCGCTGCGCCGATATGTAATGGCGGGGCCGAGCGTGCACGCTGATGACACGCCCGTGCCGATGCTGGCACCGGGCAAAGGCAAGACTGTCACGGGTCGGCTGTGGGCGTATGTGCGTGACGAACGCCCAGCGGGCTCGGCAAATGCCGCCGCATTATGGATGGCGTTCACGCCCGATCGTCGCGGCGAACATCCGCAACGACATCTCGGCGAGTTCAACGGCATCATCCACGCCGACGGATTTGTGGGATATGACGCGCTGTACGGCGACGCGCGAACGCAGGCGGCCTGCTGGGCGCATGCCAGACGCAAATTCTACGAACTCACGAAGTCGCATCCGTCACCGGCGGCAGGCGAAGCGGTGCGCCGCATCGCGGCACTGTATGCAATTGAAGAGCAGATCAGGGGGGAGCCGCCGGACAAGCGTTTGCAAGTGCGAACCGAACACAGCAAGCCGCTGCTCGATAGTATGCGAGCGTGGTTGGACTCGCTGATCCCAACGCTATCGACCAAATCGGCGCTCGCCGGTGCGATCCAGTACGCGCTCAATCGATGGGAGGCGTTGAACACGTTCGTGCAGGATGGCCGGGGCGAGATCGACAATAACGCCGTCGAACGCGCGTTGCGCGCCGTGGCAACGGGGCGTTCATTGTGCACCTCCTTCTGAAACCTGGATAAACATTGGGATCTGGCCTTCGACATCGTTGCGACACGGGCGATACTTGCGCGCCAGTGCTGCGGTAACCGCTTCGCTGTGCAGATCGATCGTCCGAATCTGCCATGGGGCATCAGGCACGACCTGCTCGGCAGGCAGAATCCGATCGTTGATCAAACGCCGGATCATGTAGTGAGTGACACCAAGCTCCTTCGCTGCCTCAGACATCGTCAGCCAGTCGCCATCCTTATCTGCCGACTTGTAGGCGTGGATATCGCGGACATGCCGTACAGAGCTGACACGATGTGCGGTCCAGGTCTTGCCCTGTCCTGTGCGTATTCCCATGCGGTTCAGTGATGCAGCAATGTCCTCGTCGGACCATCGGGTTACCATGCTGCGAATAACCGCGAGCGCTTCGTCTGACGTACTGCAGCCATGCTCGCCAGTTCGCGGCCTGCGAATCCGTAGCCGGGAATGTTGACCGCCTTGCCAGTGGATCGTCAGAATGATTTCGCGTGTAGCCTCGTCGACGTCGGCAACGATATCGACGATGAGCGCGCGAACAAGCTGTTGACGTGTGCGCATGGCGACGCTCGGTGCATTCCACGCAGCATGAAGATCTTCGGCGAGCTTCGTAAAGTCAGGCAGGGGAGCCTGCGCCTTTGGTGCAGTCACCGTCTCCACGCGCGTCTGGCAGGCCTGTACACGACGTAATGCCGCTTCCCAGTTCTTCTCCAGCTGCGCGGCAATCAGGCGGTTCTCGGGATCACAGGCGGCGTAGCGCCGCTCAGCCAGCGTGGCCTCGTACTGGGCCTGCTGCAGTTCGAGTTCCACGATCTGTTGCTGCTCGTTCAGGGTATCCATGTGCATTTGCTCAGCCTGTTGTGCCGCTTCGATCGCCAATGGCTCCACGACGCGCAGAAGCTCCTTGCTGACAGTCGCATCGATACGGGAACCACCGAACCTCATACATCGCGCTGACGTGTCGAAGCGGTCACACCGGTACACGGCCTGCGGGATACGTCCAGCGTAGGCCACCGACAGGCGACGTCCACAGCGTGCGCAGGCAAGCAGGCCAGCGAGCAGCGCGCGGCCACCACGACCGGATTTTACGTCGCCCGCCTTGCCGTAAGCATTTGTCGCGAGCTTCTTCTGGTTGCGTTCAAACTCCGCCCAGTCGATGTAGCCTTCGTGGTGTTCCCGGAGCATGACGTCCCAGTTCTCAAACGGCTTGCGGTGCTTGTAGCTCTTGCGTGCCCGGCCTTCGACGATCGTCATCTGCTTGCCGCTCTTGCCATACGCGTAGACACCAGCATAGAACGGATTCTTGAGCACCGAAATCACGTTACGGTAGCGTATTGGAGTCCAGTCGACCCGCGTCAGCGTCCGGCCGTCAGAGGGGCGCGGGAAGTGGACCTGTTCAGCGTTCATCGACAGCAGAACCTGCCGCGCGCTGCCCAGTTGCCGGAAACGAGTAAAAATCAGGCGTATGACTTCCTGCAACCGTGCGTCTGGATCGAAACCCAGACCAACATCACGATGCCAGATATAGCCGACCGGCACGCTGATACGTAATTCACCACGGTGTGCCTTCTCTCGTTTGGCGTCGTGCATGCGCGTTCGAAGCACGTTGAGTTCGAATTCGCTGATGCTGCCCTTCATGCCAAGTAATAGCCGGTCATTTGCCCGGCAAGGATCGTACACACCGTCAAGGTCGATTACCCGCGCTTGAACGAGACCACAGAGCTCGAGCAGATGATGCCAGTCGCGTCCATTGCGGGCAAGGCGTGAGGCGTCCAGGCAAAGCACTGCGCCGACATCGCCTGCACACAATAACGCGACCAGACGATCAAAGCCCGGTCTCGCAACTGTGCCGCTCGCCGAGCGTCCCTGGTCGTCGTCGATGACTTCGACGTCGCGAAATCCATGTCGCTTTGCTTCCTGCACGAGGTCATACTGCCGGCGCCGGCTCTCGAGGTTCAGTTGGACCTGCGTTCGGCTGGACTGTCGGACATAAACTACCGCCTTGCGTTTAAGAAGATCTGCGGGCAAACGATCATCATTCGTCATCGTTACGCCCCTTCGCAGTCGGGATGCCCGCCGCCTGCATCAACAGGCATGCGAGATGCCTGAGCGTGTTTGCCCGTTGCACCGCGTTCATCCCCTGAAGCTCGACCGCGTCGAACATCAGGTTCATCTGGGGCGGCATCGACCGCGATAACTGTTGACCTGCTGGAACGACGTTTGGCAGATTGCCCATTGCGTTTCTCCCGGACGTTGGTGGAACCGTCCGGAGAGTTTCCCCGCAAATGCAGATCGACCAGCAATTGATGCAGATTATGCAGTGTCGCTACGGTAACTCTCGGTTCGCCGAGAACCATCGCTGAACAAATCGCGGCATCGAGCATCCATCCCGCGATCATCCTGATTACACCGGGGTCCGCCTCCACATGGACGACCTGACCTCCGCCGCGACGCTCGATGTCTTTAACCTTGACGCGACGCCCATACAGCGGATGCCAACGATAATGAATCTCGACTTCCTGCCCGATATGGGCAGAATGAACGGGAAATTGCGCTGGGCCGCAAGAATTATCTATTTGCTGGCTCGGAGTCAGGGGGCGACAGGGCTGCTGCCATGTACAGCCTGATCGGTACGGCCAAACTGAACGGCATCGAGCCCGAAGCGTATCTGCGCGAAGTGCTCACGCGCATAGCCGACCACCCGGTGAATCAGATCGACGATCTGCTGCCGTGGAACATCGCTTCCAGCAAACTCCACGAGGCTTAAAAAGCTTATTGAAGTGCCCATTTATTTTTTAAATGGGCACTACCGGCATGCCGCCAATCGATACCCGGCCACATGAAATACGCGGCTGACAAGATGCCTTCGGTCGACGCTTACCGCGAAACGTCAACAACGCTACGATTATGTGGCGCCAACAGCTTCTTCAGAATCGCTTCCTTGCGCTCTTCGGAGTACTTCATTGGATTCTTCAGTCTGCCCACTGTTAGGGGTCACACTGCTGGCGCTCAGGTCAAATGTCGCTGCCCGATGCATGCATGGCCAGATGTCAAGCCCTTGCTGTTGGCTTGCCTAAACCTTCTCCATTGACCCCACTTGTTTTGCGAGCGAGATGACGTCCGCCACAGTTACTTGAGTCGAATAATTAGACCGACGTGGAAGACGCTCGAACACCCCCTCGCTCTTGGGCTCTGCAAACCAGATGCAAAACTGCTTTGCGCGCGTGATACCGACATATGCGAGGCGCAACGCCTCGTCCTGTTGGGCCAAATCATAGGCCCGTTCACGTCCGTGAGCGCTGCCGACAAGTTCTGCTTTGAGATATACGCTATTACGCAGCACGTTGCGACCAACGTAGCGTATTTCCCCGAGCAAAATGACGTAGTCCGCTTCGAGTCCTTTACTTTGATGCAGGGTTGTCACCAGCAAATCACGTTCGCTGACCGCGCGGAACACATCCCGCACAGCCTTCGCCGTTGCATCAAGCTTTGCGCGACTCAAAACGAACACGCGCTCACCTTTCTTTTTCCCCTGCAGCAGCATGCGAACGACGCGCACGACGTCGTCGCTTTTGAACTCGGTCACCTGGCAAACGGGGATTGGCAAGTTCTTGTATCGCGATTCTGCCTCTCCGTTCAATTTGCCCTCCAGCCTTTCCCGCAGGTCTACTAGCGCGGCCTCTGCAGCGCGAATGATGTTTGCTGACGAACGAAAGTTCTGATTGAGCTGCAACGCTTGCCTCGGAGAGCCACGGAAATATTTGTGGAAATCCATAAAAAATTTCGGCGAGCTGCCGCGCCATCCGTAGATTGATTGCCAATCGTCCCCCACTGCTATCAATGTTGGCTGAATTGCGTCCCCAGACTTCTTCCATAACCTCGTCTGCGCGGCCGTCACGAACTTGACGATTGCTGGCGAGATATCTTGGAATTCGTCGATGAGCAAATGCTGTATAGGGGAGAGGTCAGCGGCATCCATTTCCCCAAGCACGTCTTGCTCGTCGGCGAGGGCCTTGAAAATCTGGTTGAATGTCCAGACTCTTCGAGCCCCCAGCGCCTCGTAGAAAGACGAATAATATTCAGCACAGGCGCGCCCGAACTGCTCCTCAACCGAGCCTTTCGCAAGTAGATGAAGCTGGTCGAGCGTGCACGGGTCAACGGCAAGATTTTCGGCAAACTGCCCAAACGTGAAGAGCGCGTAAAACACGGGGAGCAGCTTACGTTCGCCAGGAATGCGAATTTTGAATTTCGGGGCGACGTTCGTCTCTGGCAATGCCGCCCAATGGAGTTGCTTCTTCAGTGCCGTCAAGTCCTTCTCGTCCGTGACGTACCGGATTTTCTGCTCACATTGCGCCAAGAGCAGAGCCTGCTTGTTCTTCGAGGCTTGAAAGTTTTTAACTAGGGTGGTGCCTCCGAACCCGTTCACCTTGTTACTTATCTCGCTATGCACGCCGAGTACAACATAGGTATCAACTGAGGCAATGTACCCGTGAGCCGCATATTGGCCGTTCTCAGCAATAAGAGGACGGCGCTCGTCTGGTGAATTAAGCTCTCGAACGCCCGGCAAAGGCCACAATCCGCGCCGGCGCCAATCGGCTTCTACATATGCAGACCACTGTTCATCCCGGCGAAGAATTTGACGTTCAAAACGAATAGCTTCCAAGGCATCTTTGTCGTCCTTCGCGATTGGCGGTGATAAAAAAGATGCCTTCAATAGCTCCCTCACAACAAGACGAAACGAATTGCTCTGCGAGAAGCGAGTCGTATAAGCGTCATGAAGCAACCGCAACTGGATGCGTGACAAATTGCCAGGCATAAGGCTGTCAACATCGTTCGCACGAAACTCTTCTTCGCTGAGTAGGTCGTCGCTGGGCGGAGCTACATCGGAAGTAGGGATGGTGGCTTCCGCGCTATTTTTTGCCGCAGGTATCTCGTCCTTCAGAAACTCGAAAACAGCGACGTCGCGGCCTCTTTTTGCCCGGAACAACTGCAAAGCTTTCGAATGAAAGGTTCGAACGGAAGCTTCTGCCTCTTTCAACGTTATTGGCGTTGGCCAAAACTGAGACTCTTCAATGAGTTTCTCGATAAAGTCGCGACGTGATTTCCGCGTAAACGTGAAGACGGTGATGTGACGCAACTGAACGTTCAGGTAGTTGGTCGCCAATAAGAAACGATTGACGAGGGACGTCGACTTGCCCGAACCGGCGCCTGCCAGTACGGGCAACGCAGCTCGTGTCGAGAAAATCAGCCTCAATTGATTGTCTGTTGGGCCAATGAGCTTGCTGCTACCAGGCTCCTTTTCCCGGTACATATGTTCCCGAGCATTTCTCTGCGTGCTAGCTTTAATTTCGAATGCGTCGCCGGCATAGACATCCTTGACGGTCACGACGGCGGAAGTTGGCGCTGACTTCGGCTGCTGCGGCTTCATAGCGAGGGACTGTTGCACGGGCTCGGGCGTCCGCGTAACATCTTTGCTCTCTCTCGTTCTTGCGAGGCCAAGAAAAGCTAAAACGTTAGCCCAGAGTTGCAGGAACCAATGCATCATCGACAAACCTCGTAGAACTGGCGACCCGGCAACCGACCGTTGCAGCATTCGAGTTTTAAAGTCGCCTTGTTTTTTGAATTCATGCGGGCCACCCCGTGCAAAGTCCTCAAACGGAAGCGCGCGAGACTTAGACTGTCCCGACTCGACGCATACGTGGAGTACTTGCATTTGTTTGTTGCCCCCTGGGCCCAGACGGAAGCGGGGTATTGAGATTCCGTCGAGCAGACCGAGGATATCTCAATATTGTGAGGGCGACATACCGATTGCTGGAAACGATGTTTCGCGTGCATTTCGCATACTCCGTGTCAGCTCTTGCGCGTCCTGATTTTTCTAGCGCGCCCGTCATAATCAGTGCAGATTTAGAGACTGAGACCTCACGCTAGTTGAGAGCGTGCTTTCCTCTTTCAACGTCACGGAGTTGGCCCGATACGAGTTATCGCACAGATAATTCCGCGGGCCGCACGCTTGACAAGCGGGGGCATTTCTGATTAAAGCTCAGGTGCGGTTCAGCCGAACCGTGGGTGAGTTGCTCCCGCCAGCGCACGCAGCGGATAACCCAGCGCACCCTGCCATTGGTACTGCGACAAGCCTTCTCGCAGGAGCTGCTTAGACCAAAAATCATCGTTCTACTTTGGCGCACGGTTCGCGATGGTCGACTGATTCTTGTCGACAATGACTTGCTGATTGCCAGATGGAATGACTCGCAGGATTGGATTGGCATGCGCGCGGAAAGGCCGTGTTCCAACCGCCGTCGAGGCCATGATGGCACTCGTGATGAACATCGTTCGGAGTGCCGTCGTCTCTGGCGATTGGAATGCTTCCGAGTGTGTAGATGCTTAAAGATGCTGACCTTACTTTGACGTAAAGAGCTTGGTTTTTTGCCCGAGGTGACGGCAACGCCGGCCTCGTTACCAGTTGCTAAGGAGTGTGACGTGGAACTAATCGACCATCTTGACCACCTTGTCTTAACATGCGTAAACGTGAACGCGACAAAGCACTTTTACAGTGAAGTGATGCAGATGCAGCTTCAGACGTTTGGTGAAGGGAGAATAGCGTTTCGCTTTGGGAATCAAAAAATCAATATTCACGTCAAGGGCTTGGAATTTGAACCCAAAGCGCACTTGCCTGTTCCCGGCGCGATGGACTTGTGCTTTATTGCAAAGGTACCGCTCGATGAGGTCATTTCCCATCTTCAAACGGTCGGCTGGCCTATCCTGCAAGGCCCCGTCGACCGGACTGGGGCTACCCAAAAAATACGCTCAGTCTACATTCGCGACCCAGACCTCAATCTGATTGAAATTTCGGAACTCGTTTGACTTTTCACAAGCTAATCTGCCTGTTTATGTCAGACGTTGGGTACCCGCGCGGCCAAGTATACACTCGTGAATACCGCACCTTAATCCAAGGCGCGAACCGCGCCCGACACCCGTATGCTTGCACCTGCTTCCGGGGAGATTTCTACATGGAGGCGGCTACGCATCCCCATGTCCTCTCCCTGGATGATATCGACGGTGCCCTCGTGCAGCCATCCTGCATCCCGTAGATAGCCCGCCAGGGCCGCGGCTGCCGCGCCGGTCGCGGGATCTTCGTACACACCGCCTGCCGCAAAGGGATTGCGAGCGTGAAACAGCCGCTGGTGCTCGGCGTGCACCAGCGCGATCGTGGCAAGTCCGTGAGCAAGCATCAGTTCGCGACCAATATCAAGGTCATAGTGCATTTCAGACAGACGGGCGCGCTCGGTCAGCGCAAGCACGAGGTGCTTTGCTCCACCATACGCAATAGCAGGCGGCAGGCGCGTGTCCAGTTCTCCTTGCGTATAGCCAAACAGCGCCAGTGCATTGCATAAGAGATCCGGCGGTGCCGGCTCACTGTGGGTTGGCGGAGACTGTAAAGCTGCGAACAATGCCGCACCGTCACAACGCGCCTCGACCGTGATTTCCGCTTGGTTGAGGTGTAGGTGAAATAGCCCATCTCCTACACGCCGAGCAAGTGCGGCTCCCAGTGCGATGGTTGCATGTCCACAGAAGGGAACCTCGATTTCGGGAGCGAAATAGCGTACCCGCCAGGCACCGGCGAGCGGCGCCGCGAATGCCGTTTCGGAATAGCCGACCTCCGCTGCGATTGCCAGCATGGTGTCGGCATCTGGCAGCGCCTCGCAAATCACTACACCAGCGGGATTGCCTCCTGCATCGCCATCGGCGAACGAGGCCAGTCTTTCGACAGGGAAAAGGCTGAATGGCGCAACAGTGTGTTCTGTCTTGGTCATTGGTTGGCGAGCAAGGGGTAAATGAACGTCTGACGGACGGTCGAATCTTATTCCATGCGATTCTCGCATTTTAGTATCGACGGCGCGCGACGATGCGAAGCCCAAACGCAGGGCGGCGGTCTTGAACCAATCCGCTATGTCCTACGCGGATCGTTGCGTTCCGCTGTCCGAGTGATTTTGAACCCGCGTTGAATATGAAAAATACAACTTCTTCCGGCCAGCTCCTTCTCATCCCAGAAACTTAAGGGGCATCCGAGAATGACTATTTGCCGAAGGCAAACTCAACGACAACTGGAACGCTCGATGACGGCGTTAGGTTGCCACTGTTGCTCAAATGTCTGGTAGGTTTCCGGGGTAAGCGACGCATGACGGTCAATCTAAGGCGCCATAATTGTCCGCTAGGCAGTGAGAGGGTGCTTGTTCGTTAGTCGGCGCTTGAGCAGACAATCTATGAATATCTGCTGGATGTCCGCATGCCGAATTTTTACAAAACGATTACGAAATCGAGCAAAATACTCGTCAAGGGCGAAGCTCCCGTTAGCACTTTTCAGAGGAATCAAAGGCTTTATTATGAATGTTCATCCATTGGTTCGATCCGCGGATATCGGCGACGCTATGTCAATTCAGTCACTATATCGGCAGTTGGTGGACGACGAAAAGGTGAATGTTTCTGAGCAACAACTCCAAGAAATCGGTGATGACAGTCGTGCGCAATTATTTGTCTGCGAGGTCGACGATACCGTCTGTGGAACGGTACTTGTATCTCTATGCTTGGATGTGATGTATGGGCAGCAGCCGTTCGCAGTAGTCGAGAACTTCGTCGTAGATACCGCCTGCCGTGGACGAGGAATTGGTCGAACGCTTTTCCGTGAAGCAGAGAATTTTTGCCGGACCCGTAATGCCTCAAAAATTATGTTGCTCAGTTCGATTTCCCGCGAGAGCGCGCATCGGTTCTTCGAGGGCGTCGGGTTTCGTACGGATTTCAAACGCGGTTTTGTGAAATACCGCAGCCAATTTGACTGAGAAAAATTGTTGAAGACATAATTTTCTAGCGTTCATATGTTCTCTGTCGCCTGGACAAGGCGGCCTTTGCTGGCTACCGTTGGCAACGTTGGCATTTCAGTTCAGCGTGCTGATCGACATTGATCAACCGACATGGCTAGTACGCGACGGCTGTTAAGCGACCGGCGCAACCTCGGCTTGAGTGATCGTTGACCACCACGTCATACACTGCTCGTTATAGGTGAGAGTGGACAAACGCCTCATCTTGCGGCCCCCCATCGATAACTGCTACGAGTGCCTAATGCTAATAGCGCTTGGTAGAGTTATGCAGTGCGGTATTTACTCGCGACTCGTCCTTTACGCCGTCCGACCTATTAAGTTGCCTCCACCACAGCAAAGAATCTTGCGCTTGCAACGCCGCTTGCTAACTTAAATTGCGCCATCACGCGATCATCGTTTGTTTTGTCTGAGCCAAGTCGGCACATCTGTAACGGCGATATTTTCCGCAGCGTTAAAGGTGCACGCCATGTCCCACGCAACCCCGGTATCTCGCGCAAAAGCTAAGCGATATTTGCACATGCCATCTCCCGGTCGCTCTGCCACCTGCGCGCGCAGCGATTTGAAATCCCATAGGACACGGTCCGTGCGACGTCCCAGGTGGACATCTACCATGTCGGCGAGTTCGGCGTAAGAAACGGTGTGCCCAGCGACGTACACTATCGTGTCATTCAGGCTGGGTTGATGCGCAAGGATGGCGGCTATCATACAGCCGATGTCTTTGGGAACCGTCACTGTATCCCAACTGCCGAGCGCGCGAACGCTACCGGCCTCGAAGTCCACCACGCCAAAGGAAGGCTCAAACAAGAAGCTGGTGAACATCCCGGTTGATGCGCTGATCCAGCGAGTACTTGATTGGGCGCGAAGCATGTCACGCACGTCGGCTTGTTCGTCAAAGACATCTTGTCCACTATCGCGGACGACGATGTCATAATCGACGCCGAACTGCCACGGCACATATCGCGCAACGCCGGCATTTAAAACGGCAGCTGTAATCTTTCGCTGCGTTCCTGGCCCGCCGACAAAGCCCGTGCAACAGATGACGGTCGAAAATGCAGAAAAAATGGTACTGAGGTTTTTTCGGTTTCCGCAGCTAGATCCGCTTGGACAATGCCTAAATCCATGGCCCGCAACGTTGCTGCCTTAGAGTCGGTTGCATCATCTGCTTTTGGACGAAGGATGGGTTGATCGTCCGGAACGATCGCCGCGAAGTACCGCCAAGGGTAGACTACACGTTGACTGATTTGGGTCGCGGTCTACTGGTGGGTATGGTGCCACTTTGGTTATGGGTTATTGACAATGCCTCAACGTTCAGAAACGCGCGGAAGTTTTTTGATGCGTGTACTGACGAAGGATGACCTCGATGTCGCTGAAATCAGCGAGTGGCCCTTGGCCAGATCTTGGTCGCCGAAGTGGAGTTTGATGTACGCATCGATCGATTTACGATTTGTTAGTTGGAGGCGCAACGCCGGTAAAGACCGTTTCGTAACACGAGATTCAAGCCGTTGCTGCACTGAATACTCGGCCACGCAAAACACTTGGCTGGAAAACACCCGCTGAAGTGCTGGACCAATATCTAAAGTCTGCTCAATAATCTAGTGTTGCGACGGCCGGTTCAATCTACCTAGTGATCTTAGAAAGCCGGACAAGCTGCCCCAAAAATTACAAGCGGAAGTTGAACGATGGAAGCAGCGATGAAAACCACAATCAAAATTGCATCGGCGTTAACGGTAAATGTCAATAACAGCACTATCGATCTCATGCCGCAATGCATGCCGACAACATGCCATCCGAATGTGCCGCTGCATATCAACATCGCTCGAACGCTGCTGCTTCTCGCGTGCTGCATTGGTGCGCACACTGCGCGGGCTGACAACGCTCCGACATCTTCTTATGTACCTGCGCAGAACATTCCGTGCATCTACGGCTGGTCCGCCGCCGATCTGAAATCGGCGCAGTCGTTTACCGGACGCGAGCGTCGTCCAGACGTCGCCGTTCGTGCATCGGTCGATGTGCATGGCCAAGTTAGCGGCGTCGTCGTCGAACAGTCGTCAGGCAATCCCGAGTTGGACAATCTCGCACTTCAGGCGTCGCGACGTGCCGAGTGTAGGCCCTATGCCGATGCGAGCGGCAACCTGGTGGCGGTCGAGACCAATTTCGTTTTCGGGCTGCCGCAAGCTCGCGTCATCCACCTGCCCGCCGAACCGAGCATAGCAACCGCTGCCAGCAATGCACCCACAACTGGCGGCCTCACCGCAGTAATGCCGTCGCTGCTGGCCGTAGCCGTGCCGCTCGAATTGGGCCATCCACTCGATACTGCAGGGCTGAGCAGGTTCGGCATTGCGCCTGATTCGCCGAAGGCAAAGATGTTCACCGCCTTATCTGAAAAAATCGCCACGGACCAGGACATTAAGGCTTTTCTCTCCGATGGCGATCCGGCCAAGGCCCGAGCCTCCGCCTTCACACGTGTGCTGGCGTTGCTAGACGGAATGGCGCGGATCTCCCCAGCCGATCGAGAGCAACTGGCGAGTTTGACAACCCGCGCATTGGATAATGCGCCGCCCGATTGCGGCGGCTTCAAGATTCTACCGGCCGTCACGTCGCACTATCTGTCGCTAGCCGACGAAAGCGAGGACGAACTGCGTAGACAGTTGCAAGCAATGTTCGATCTGATCAAGCAGTCGACTCAAACAGACTCGCCGCCGCAGATCACGCCTGGTCAACTTTTGCAGGGCGAACTTGCCATCTCGGCGTCAATTGCGCGGGCATTGCAGCGCGAGCCCGCCGAGACCGAAAATCTCGGCAAGCTTCTTGCAGGAAGGCAGGCGGAACTGTCGTCCGACGAATGGTGCACGGCTGTGCGTTTTTACCAGCATGCAGTCGACGCGACACCGCAGCCATGGCGTGATTGGGTCATGCTCAGCGAACTGAACAGGCTGCGTCGCGTCATGGCGGTGGTGACCGCCGCCGTGAAGAACGCGTCGGCACAGAAAGCAATGCCCTCATTAGTTCCCGCGCCGCAGGTTTTGCACTAGGCGGAACTAGTACGACAACGCGTGCGGCCAAACATTCTACGGGCCTGTAAGGCCGCTGGCCAGAACACCTTGATCGAAGTGCATTGCGCGAGTTAGGAAACGCTGGAGACCGTTAGGACCATCCAGTCTAGCGCTGATCGCATGGGATCCTTATGCGGGCAAGGTGCTCGCTAGCACCGTGGCGCCAGCGAGCCACTAAACCGGCCGCGGTATTAGCGGGAGCTCGCCACTACCCTATTCGATGCCCCAATCAGTTCGAGCGCTACATTAACGGATTCTTCAATCGATAACACGCTGGAATCGAACGTCAGATCAGGCGCGAGCGGCACTTCATAAACGTCGCCAATACCAGTTAAATTTGTGATCTCGCCCGCGCGTGCTTTTCTATATAGCCCTTTAGGATCACGGGCTTCGCACACAGTCAGGGATGTGGACATAAAAGTCTCGACAAACCGTTCTTCTCCTATTACGTGACGCGCCGTCGTGCGGTCAGCGCGGTAGGGTGAAATCAGCGCAGCGATCGCCATAACGCCATGGTCGTTGAGTTCTCGACACCGCATTGCTACACGGCGCGCGTTTTCGCTGCGATCCTGCGCAGAGAAACCAAGGTCGCGGAAAAGAGTCTGCCGGATGACGTCGCCGTCTAGCACCTCGCAGTCGAGACCGCGCGCGGTGAGCGCCTCCGCAAGCGCAAAAGCGAGCGTCGTCTTGCCCGCAGCGCTAAGGCCCGTCAGCCAGATCGTGCAAGGAGCGTGCTTCGTCATCTTATTCTCTTGGAAAAAGTGCCCGCCATGGTTGCCACCGTTGTAACTAGACTGTATGAATTAGTGTGTGGCGCCAGATCTGTCATCCAGGATATTCCACATTCCAAGTTTCCCGAGATTCGCTGCGAGTTGAAGACGTGCCGAACGCCAGTCTGTGAGCGACTGGATCCGTTGCCGCTTCGCCGCTGCCAATGCTGACTGGGCATTGAGCAGTTCCAGGATGTTTCCAACGCCCCCCTGATATCGCCGCTGCGCGGCTGTATAGGATCGATCGGCGACGTCGAGCAACATCGCGATGTTTTTGAGGTTGCTTGTCGACGCCTGCAATGTTTGATAACTGGTCCAGACATCAAGCGCAACCTTCTCGCGCACTTCATCCAGGGTTGCCCGCTGCAGTTCGGTCTGGGCTTCAGCTTGCCTGATCTGGTAGGTGCGCTCAAATCCTTCGAAGATTGGAATGGTTACCTGAAAGCCGACATACCATTCGTGACCGGTAGCAGGAAACTGTGGAATGCCAACAGCAAGAGTTGTCGGTTGGTTATTCTGGCTATATTTCGCGACAAAACTGAGAGATGGAAGACCGGCATCGCGGGTTTGATCGACCTTAGCGACGGCAGCCTCGACCTGCGCCTCCGCTGCTACCACGTCAGGGTGCGATTGCTTCGCGACGTCGATCAGCTCATCCACCGACTCACTGAACTCGTTGTCCGGCTTCACTCCTTCGCCCACGTCCGGAAGAGTGATAGCAATGTTCGGATCCAGGCCCATGTCAGAAGCAAGGGTTCCCAGCGCGGACTCCCATGTGCTCTGTGCTTTTGTTCGGTCGATAACAGCCTGCGCCCATGAAGTTCGCGCCTGCAACTCATCACTGATGGATGCAACCCCTTTGTCTACGCGAGCTGTTGCGGCGTTAAGGCTATCCTGCGACGTCTTTTCGATTGCTTGGCTCGCAACGTACGCGCCTTGAGCCGCCTGCGCTGCGTAGTAGTCTTTCGCTACGCTTGCGAACGCTGTCTCCAGCGCTGACTCCTGACTGGCTTTGGCTGCTGCCAGCAAAGCCGTCGCGCTTTTCAGCGCCGCCGCACGACTTCCGAAATCATATAACACCCAGGTCAGCGAGATGCTATCTGTCTTGAGCAGATTCCGGTAGTCGGAGCTGTACTGCGGGAGCCCGGTTACGTTTGTCACCGTGTCGTCGCGCATGCCCTGCCAGCTCCCTGACACCGTAGGCAGATAGGCGGAGCGTCCGAGGCCAACGCCAGCGGCCTCGATCTTGACCTGTGCCCACGCTTCGCGGGTTTTGGGGTCGTTACAAAGGCGACGCTCAACAGCGTCCTGCAGCGGTAGCGGGTTAGGTAGCGGAGCAAATACGCAGATGCCGACGCCGCTATCGCCCAGCATCGATCCTGACGCCGTTTTACTGACAGCGTTGTCTGTCATTAATGGATCAAACGCGGCAGCCGGCATGGGTATGGCTGACGCGCCCAAAAGTGCAACCAGAAAGGTTACGACGTAGAGTACTCGGTGAACGCGTTTTGCAGCCTGAATCTGCCTTGCGCCCTTATTCCTACCGCTCACGCAGACTCTCCTGGCTAGTGCGGATGACCGGGTCAAGGAAGTAGTGTGCGACGCTTTGCTTGCCGGTCTTTATTTCGGTCGTAACCTCCATGCCTGGTGTCAGATTGATCCATTGCCCGTTTGCAAGAATCCGGTTTGTCGGCAGGCGAACATGAGCAACAAACGTTAGGCCCAGTTTCTTGTCTTGCACGGCGTCGTTCGAGACTGCGACGACTTTGCCTGTCAAATAGCCAAAGCGCGTATAAGGGAACGCTTCAATTTTGACAATTGCCGTCTGGCCGACCTTCACGAAGCCGATATCCTTGTTCTCAACGTCGGCCTCGACCTCGACCGTATCATTCGGCACGATCTCCATGACAGACTGGGCAGCAGTGGCGACGCCGCCGAGCGTGTGAATAGCGAGCTGCTGGACCGTACCGTCCACCGGGGAGGTAAGGCTCATGAGCTTTTGGCGGGTGTCCGCTTTGGTCTCGTCATTGCGGCTCTGATCCAGCTGCTGTGTCGCCTTGTCGAGCGTGTCCAACTGCTCGCTACGGAACTGGGATGTCGTCGATGCTATGTCCGCTCGTTGTTCCGCAATGCCTTCCGCAAGCTCATGAGCATGGCTTTGCTGGGCAGCAAGCTCATGCTCCTTATCGAGTGCCGCCTGCTCTTTGTCGAGATAGTCGGTTTGCGCCACGTATTTATTGGCGACAAGCGCCTTGTACTGGTTCGCCTGCTGACGTGCGAGCGGTGCCGTTGCCATAAGTCTTGCGATTTCCTGATGCGACTCATCGAGTTCAGCCTCCTGCTTGAGCAGTTCGGCCTGCGCGCTATTCAGCTTGTCCCGATACGCGTGATAAAGACTCTCGGCGTAGTGCTGCGCATCCTGCTGCTCGGCCATTGAAGCTCCATCGACGAGCCGGACGTGAGGCGGTTGCCCCGTCGAGGAAGCGGAGAGCAACGATCGCGAACGCTCCGCCGCCAACGCTGCTTCAATTTTTGACAGACGCGCCTTGTCAGAGTCGGCCGCGGCCTGCGTAGGATCCAACTGCATAAGCAGATCACCCGCATGCACCCGCTGACCGTCGCGAACAAGGATGTCCTTGACCACGCCCGTAATCGCAGGCTGGATCACCTTGACACGCACATTGGGCAGGAGCTTTCCCTTCGCGACCGCAACGATATCGAGCTGGCCAAGCGTGGCAATCAAAACGATAAGAAAAACGAGAACGACGATGATCCGCATCGACCACATCGGAGCCGGATGCACGGGGCTTTCGATCAACTCCAGGTTAGCGGGCAGAAATGCCCGCTCGTGAGAAAGACGGGGCTGCGCGTCGAGTTGGTGGCGTATCGACCAAGCGGTCCGCAAGACGGCGCCGTAGCGCCGCATCAGGTCTCCAAACGCCTGCACTGCAATGGAACTCATGGTGCTTCCCGCTGAATCGACCTATGGTTTAGTTGTTCTGCAGAGAGATCAGATGGGCGTAATAGCCTCGCAACTCGATCAGCTCTTCGTGTCGCCCGCGCTCGACGATCTTTCCCTTGTCCATGGCCACGATGTGGTCGGCGTGGCGAACAGACGTGAGCCTATGTGCAATGATGATGACCGTGCGGCCCTGGCACATTGCACGCATGTTGTTTTGGATGATTCGCTCGGTTTCAAAGTCGAGCGCGCTGGTCGCTTCGTCGAAAATCAGGATGCGGGGATTGCTTACAAGCGCTCGCGCTATCGCAATGCGCTGCCTCTGGCCACCCGACAAGTTCGATCCGTGCTCGCCCACGACCGTGTCGTAGCCTTCAGGCATTTCTGAGATAAAGTCATGGGCGCCCGCGAGCCGCGCTGCATGCATGACCGCTTCTAGCGGAATGCCGGGATCGGTGACCGCAATGTTTTCCCGGATCGAGCGGTTGAAAAGCAGATTTTCCTGAAGCACTACGCCGATCTGTCGGCGCAGCCATGCGGGGTCCGCTAGCGCGAGGTCGATACCATCGATACGCACCCGTCCTTGCTGAGGCAGATATAGACGCTGGAGAAGCTTGGTCAGCGTGCTTTTGCCGGAACCCGAGCGACCAACGATACCCACGACCTGGCCCGCACGGATATCCAGCGACACATCGTTGAGGATCGTCATGCCGTCGGGACGATAGCGAAAGACGATGTTCTGGAAGCTGATCTCGCCTTTTAATGCCGGCAGGGCCTGACGGCTCTGCGGCAACTCGGTGCGACTATTGAGAATGTCGCCCAGTCGGCCCATCGAGATACCGATCTGCTGAAAGTCCTGCCACATTTGCGCCAATCGGAGGACAGGAGCGGCGACGCGCTGAGACATCATGTTGAAGGCTATCAGTTCACCGACCGAGAGCTTCCCGTCGATAACCAGCTTCGCCCCAAAGAATAGCGTGAGAAGGGTTACCACCTTGCCAACCAGTTGGATAAGCTGCTGTCCGACATTTCCCAACTCACTCGCCCGGAAGCCCGCGGCGACATAAGCGGCGAGCTGATTATCCCAGCGGCGGGTGAACTGTGGCTCGACAGCCATCGCTTTGACCGTCTCTGCCCCGGAAATGGTTTCGACCAGAAACGACTGGTTATCTGCTCCACGCGAGAATTTCTCGTTCAGGCGCCGACGCAGCACTGGCATTAGCGCTCTGGATATCGTTGCATATACGGGTAATGAGATGACGACGATCAGTGTCAGCCGGACGCTGTAGACGCACATGACCGATAGGAAGATAAACGAAAAGAACAGGTCGATCACCGCGGTAAGCGCCTGTCCGGTCAGGAAGCTACGTATGTTTTCCAGTTCCCGTACACGTGCGACGGTATCGCCGACACGGCGCGATCCGAAGTAGTCGAGGGGAAGTGCTAATAAATGCCGAAAAAGACGTGCACCCAGTTCAACGTCGATGCGATTCGCTGTGTGCGAAAACGTGTAATTGCGTAGTCCTGTCAGCAAAATCTCAAATATCGAACTGATGAGCAGTGCGATACACACGACATTCAGCGTATTGAATGCACGATTGACAAGAACCTTGTCCATCACGACTTGGAACATCAGCGGCGACACGATGCCGAACAGTTGGATGACTGCGGATACCAGCATGACTTCGAGCAGCAGGCGTCGGTACTTGACCACCGCAGGGATGAACCAAGAGAAGTCAAAGCGCGCGAGTTCGCCTGCCAGAGACGCGCGCGAAGCAAAGAGCAACATCTGCCCCTCACAGCGCGCAATTACCTCGGCAGGCGAAGTCGTTGTCGTCGCGTTAGACCCGTTTTCCAGGACCAGCGCCCGTTCTGTGGTGCAACCCGCAATAATGAAATGATGCCCCGTCGAGTCCAGCGCCAGTGCGGGAAACGGCGTTCGTGATAGACGGTCCACCGACACTCTGGCCTTTCTGGTCTTCAGGCCCAGTGACCGGGCAGAGAGTGTCAGCTGACTATCGCTTAATACGCTGGAGTTGACGCCGGCGGCATGCCGTAACTGGCCCGCATCGGCGGCAATACCGTGAAATCGCGCTATCAGCACGAGCGCCGCGAGCCCCGGGTCGCTGTCCTGGACAGCTTGTTGTGTGTTGTCGGACATACAGGCCCGTGGTTATTTCTAGGTGACGCTAATGTAAGGAAAGCTGACCAAATTTCCTGCAAGATTCGCTTACAGGGTCGTGACGCTGCGGGTATTCAATTCAGCTTTCGTCCAGAAGGTGGTTCCGGCGTACTTCGCGAAGAGATCAGGCGGGATGCACGGTTTCCGATCCTGGTACTCAACTTTCTGCCTGACTTTGTGCATACCCGGCATGCCAAGCAGCGCATCGTAGTCAGGCTCGTCGTAGGCGACGTTGTTGATGTCGTGCGCGTACCATGGCTCCCGGATTTCCTCGTACAGCCGACGAAGCGTCCGCTCTGGCTGACGAACCAGGGATTCGTATGGGACGATAACAAGACGTGCCGCCTCGGGGCTAAACCATGCTTCCCGTAATGTGGTCCAGGGGAGGCCAATAAGGCCAGTCTCGGAGTTCATCAATGACTCGGCGCGAGAGTAGACGGACGCTCCGGGCTGAAAGTTGAAAACGCGCGAGAGCTGCAACGGATTTTTGGTGAGCATAAGCTCAATACTGTCGATGATCCAGCCCACTTCGCGCACGCAACATATAATTCTTGATTGAGGATAAAGTTCGCGCAACAGCGCTGCGCGACCAGTCCACGACCGATTGGTGTCGAATACGACGTGCTCTTGATCCGCCTGGCAATAGTACGAATCAAATAGGCCGCGCAACATGCCGGCACGCTTCTTATCATCGAAGAACACACTGAACTCGCCTCCGCACATCTTCCTGTGCAATGCGTTGCACAGCGAAGCGACGGGGCTCGTCATCGCTGCCATGAAGCGGGGGTTCTGGCGCAAAAGCGCGCACAGTAACGTGGATCCCGAGCGGGGAAGGCCCGAGATCAGATGCAATCCGGTAACCATGGGGTTCCCTTTCCTCTATAGCGTTCGCGATCCACGATCAGTGGGCACTGGCCGCCAGTTCCAAGTGCGTGTGGCTGTGACTGTCGTGCGTCAAGTTGGTCCCCCCCGATGATTGTGGGTTGAACGATGCCATTCCCGCGATCAGTTGATTGAGCTGATGATCGACCTTCACATCACGCGCCCGTAAGTCCGAAGATGCCGGTACGGTGCTGGCGCCATTGCCAATGGCCTGCGAAACAGCGCTACTGCTGGACAATCCATAGATCGACTGAATGCTTGAGATATCGGTGCTATCTAGAGTCTGGTTACTCGACGTCAGGTCGTAATACATGATCGAGGCCTGGTCCGAGTCATCCGCCAAACCAAGCGCATGCCCGATTTCGTGAAGCAATACCTGCTCCAGCGTTGCATCGGTGCCGCTGTACGTCAGTTGCCCATTGGTATCTGCGACCAGCGCATCCTGGCCCGGATCCTCGACCTGGATGGTGGCCGACGACAGGAGACCGCTGTTATCGGTATAACTTGTGTAGCCGGCGACGCCCGACGTGGACGTGTTGAGTTCACCGAACGTGATCTGGATGTCAGCAGGTGTGTTGCCCGACACTTCCTCGAAGGTCAGTCCCGAGGCAGCCGCCCAGGTCGCGAACGCCTGCTGCACCTCGGCATCGTATTGACTGCTCACGTCCGCGCCGAGGCTCCACGTGACCGCGTTGCCAGACCATTTGTCGCCCGACGTTACGGCTGTGCCGATACCCGAAGTCGCGGCCTCAGCGGCGACTACCTGCGCCTGATGCTGAGCCGCCTCGGCAGCGGCAGCGCCCTTTGCGTTATCTTTACTCAGGTCGTACTGTGCGATATAGCCGATATCGCTGCCAAGCGCGGCCTTGACGATCGATTGACTGCCGGCAAACCCATAGCTACCGTAATAACCTCCGGAAGAATCACCGTCATCTCCGCTATCTCCGTCGTCCCCGCTGATGCTGTCGTCTTCTCCGCTTACGCCATCGTCCTGACCACTGATCGTCAGATCGTCGTCAGAAGCGTCGATGGTCTCGTCATTGCCAGTGATGTCGACGCGATCGCCGCTGCCGAGACCCACAGAATTGTCGTTGCCCGTGAGTCGGAAATCGACATCGTTCGAGGTGTCGACAGTGTCCTGTGTCGCGTCGATGTCGTATCCATTGCCACTTTGCAGCCCGAGGTAGCTACCCGGTGCCAGACCAATAGCGTCATCACTGCCGGTCAGGTTAAACGTGACATCGTCTGCGGTATCGATCGTCGCGTCCGTTGCCTCGATGGCTTCGCCAGTTCCGCTCTGCAGCCCCAAATAGCTACCCGGCGCCAGACCAATAGCGTCATCACTGCCGGTCAGGTTAAACGTGACATCGTCTGCGGTATCGATCGTCGCGTCCGTTGCCTCGATGGCTTCGCCGGTGCCGCTCTGCAGCCCCAGATAGCTACCCGGTGCCAGCCCGATGGCGTCATCACTACCGGTAAGGTTAAACGTGACATTGTCCGCTGTATCGATCGTTGCGTCCGTTGCCTCGACGGCCTCCCCAGTGCCGCTTTGAAGCCCAACGTAGCTGCCGGGCGCCAGCCCGATGGCGTCATCACTGCCGGTGAGGTTAAACGTGACATTGTCCGCGGTATCGATCGTTGCGCCATTGGCTTGGAGAAGCGAACCGAGCCCGCCTTGTAGTCCTACGTAGCTGCCTGCGCCTAAGGTAACGTTGTTGTCGTCTCCAGTGAGATTAAACGTCACGTCGGCCGCTGCATTTATAACGAGATTCGATGCGAGGACGTCAGAACCTAACCCTGCTGAGAGAGCTAACGTGCTATCGCTACCATTGGACGAAATGCCATTATCTGAGCCGGTTATGTCGATGCTATCGTTACTGCCAATGTCGACACTGTCATTACTGCCGGTCAGATCGACTGACGAGCCGTCAGCAATTGTAATCGCGGCTCCTGTCGCACTGATATTGTCGCCGTCGCCGGAGAGTGAGAGAGTGTCTCCTGTGCTGGCGACGATAGTATCATCGGATCCAATAATGGTGACGTCGCTTCCCGCTGACAATGTGATAGTCGCGTTACTGAGATCAATCACATCATCAGACGCTACGGTGACAACATCGTCTGTTCCTGATATTGTCGCTTGACTATCTGGACTCAAGTCTATATTGCTATCCGTCGCTGTGACCGCATCGCCTGTCCCTGCAATATCTAGCGTGCTTCCGGTACCGACGGTAGCAACGTCGTCGTTGCCTGTCATTGAAAGGACTGTATTAACGCCTGCTGTTACTGCGTTTTGTGACCCTACCGCTGACAGAGTAGCCGCGTTAGAGCTGGACGCGTCAATTACGTCTCCGTTTCCGGTGGCGGCGATGCTTGTGCTTGAATTGGCGGATACGTCGATGGTGTTGTAACTTCCGTTGATCGTGTTACTTTGTCCGGAGATAAGGAGACTGGAATCGGTAGCGTTTATGACATTTCCGCTTCCTGCTGTTGTCAGCGAGCTTCCGCTACCTGCCGATACATTGTTGCCATTGCCTACGAGGGAAATGTTTGCGGCTGAACTACCTATGTCGGATGAACTAGATGACGGTGCTGTAACGACCGAATTATCGTTGCCCTCAATGAGCGACGGAGCTGAAACTCCACCAGACACAATAATGTCCTGGCCGTTGCCATCTGTAATGACCTCGGCGACGTTATTATCGGTAAGGTTTGTCGAAATGCTTATTCCAATATTGTCATCATCGTTTTGCTGGGCGATGTCCCACATGGTTGATGCATTGTTTGCATCGACGATAAAATTGGACTGACTTAAAGTTATTGGAGTGATATTACCGCTTGAGTCTGCAGTCAGTCCTAATTGTGACACCGTGGAAGATATAGTATTTGCAATCGTTGCGCGGTCGAATCCAGCCCCAGCTGCAGTTAGGATAAAACCGACCGCGTCGAGAGCTTGCCCAATAGTGAAGGTAATACCACCAGCAATAGGATTGACCTTTGATTCACTCAATCCTAATATACTGACACCCTGTGATAACAAGGTCACTACATCGCCAGTGATTGCCACGGTGGCACTTTTGAAGTCCGTAGCGCTCATCGAATTAAGGTTACGGGCCAGATTCACTAAATTTTCCGCTAGAGCATATCCGGCGAACGCTGCGCCCTGGCCGATGACTTCACCCGTTGCAGCCGCTGCGGCGTTTGCAACCGCCGCGTTGTAAGCGTCTTGATAAAAAGTTGACCCTGGATGGGCATTTAAGTCCGCCTGTGCAGCCGGAACAGCGCCAAGCGAATCTAGCCCAGCTATGGTGTATCCCGCAATTGTAAGAGTAGATGCCACACGTATTTCCTAAAAGAGATAGTTTTTACTTGCAGTACGCGCCGCTGATAAGAAACGGAATTGTTAGGCAAAGTATTATGCCCAATAAAAATGTATAAAATACGAATTTTGATACAACTCGAACATTATTAATGCGGTCATATTTTCCGTATGCTTTCATTAAAGATATTACGGAAAAAACTATTGATGCAGCAATCACAACTGAACAAGTTAGGACTAAAAGAGCGCCTTCTTTTGGTGGGATAGTGTGTATGTTGTATTTTATTTTTGTCCAGCACGTAGATAAATCAACTGCCAAGAATAAAAAAAAATTAAAAATCATTGAAAAGATAAATATTATTTTTTTCAACTTAAACCTCAAGATGAAGCGGGAATTATTGGATTTCTGATTTGGGAGAATAACTCGTATGCTTTATATTTCATAACATTACATATTACGAATAATTACGTAATAGTAAAAAATATTAATGTAATTTTTTTGCAAGTTTAGGGCAACAGAACGGCTAACCGACTTAGCCGTCTTTGATGCTCCATCACGATTCTTAACGAGTTGCGCTATGCCTGCTCTGGCTGACAGCTTGAAATTTGATAGACGGTTGAATGCTATGCGGATGACGTCATCTGCCATTGTGAAAGCGAAGCGGCGTCTCGGTCGTTACTGGCTGATCGTAAAGCTCGTATCGCGTGGTGTCAGTTAGAGTTGCATCCGGAGAAAACTCAGCTCGTATATTTCGTCTATGCGACTCGAGGTCGTGACTTTGTGATTGACTACTTTTCCGAGAACTCCCACAAGGCATAACGGCCAACGGAGCCGCGCATGACTCGCGCAGCGAGCCACTCAACGCCGTTAGAGAAAAAACCGAAACCGTCCTTTTAAAGCGCTCTTACCCTGTCTCGAAACGACTGACCTGCCCCGGGCATTAGTCTCTAACGGTAATCCCCCTGCGCAGGGTGACTGTACCCGCCAGGCACCGGTGAGTGGCATCGCGAATGCCTTTTTGGAATAGCCTACCTCTGCTGCAATTGCCTACATGGTGTCAGCATCTGGTAGCGCCTCGCGAATCAATACACCAGGGGATTGCCTCCTGCATTGCCATCAGCGAACGAGGCTAGTCTTTCGACCGGGAAAAGGCTGACCGGCGCAACAGTGTGTTCTGTCGTTGTCATTTGTTGGCTAGCAAGTGGTAAATGAGCGAGTGACGGGTAGCCGAATCCTATTCCAGGCGATTCTCGCATTTTCGCATCGACTGCGCGCGACGATGCGAAGCCCAAACACGGGGCAGCGGTCGTGAACCAATCCGCTATCTTCTACGCGAATCGTTGCGTTCGGCTGTCCGAGTGATTTGCAACCTGCCTTGAACACGAAAAATACAACCCCCTTCCAGCCCGCACCTTCTTATCGCTGAAACCTAAGTGCGTCTGTTATTCAGGGATAAGTCCTGCTGTGCGATAGCTGTTTAGCAATGCGTCGAAAAGCGCGATATCCGCTCGGCCGCGCGCCATCAATTGTGCGCCGGAGACCGCCGCGAAAATCGCCCTAGCGCGGTTTTCCGCGTCCGCCACATCCACCATTTCTCCCTGGATAAGGGTGTTTTTCAGCCAGGCGACATTCACTTCGGTAAAGGCAAGGACTTCGACCTTCACCGCTTCGGGGAGATCGTCGTACTCGGCGGTCATGAAACTGCAAAGACAAATGCGGTTATCGCACTCCAGCGATTTACGGAACGTCTCCGGGTATCGATGCAGACATTCCCGGGGAGTTGCTGTCCCCAATGACAACGCCTCCAACCATGCTGCCGATTCTTCCCAATACCGCTTAGCGACGTTCGCGGCAAGGTCCGCCTTGCTTGGAAAGTGGTAGTAAAGGCTCGCCGCTTTGATACCAAGATCTTCGGCCAGGACCCGCATATTGAGTCCGCCATAGCCGTGCGCTTGCGCAATTTTAGTAGCCGCAGCAAGAATTTTTTCGCGCGATGTCGCGCTTGCATGCACCGGGTTCTTCATATGCCGCCGTCGTGAAAAAGGATTGACGAGAAGAAGTATAACGCCTAAAGTTTGCCTAACGAACGTTAGGTAGCTTGATGTTTCGTCATTTATCTTTCTATCCTTTGGAGGTTTCCTGATGAAGACCGACTTATTTTTCAAAGATGCCAGCGCGCTGGCTGAGCTCATTCGCACAAAGGAAGTTTCGCCCGTTGACGTGGTGCAGGCGCATCTGGACCGGATCGAGGCGGTTGATCCAAAAGTCAATGCGATCGTGACGATTGCGGACGACGCACTACGTCACGCGAAAGCCGCGGAAGCGGCCGTTCTGGAGGGGAGGCCATTGGGGCCGTTGCACGGTGTGCAGTTCAGCGTGAAAGATTCAATTGATACAGCAGGGGTATTGACCCAGCGTGGCTCCCCGATCTTCAACGGCCGCCGCCCGGATGTCGATGCCACAAGTGTGGCTCGGATGAAGCAAGCCGGCGGTATTCTGTTGGCAAAAACAAATCTTCCCGAGTTTTCTTATTGGATCGAGAGCGACAATCTGCTCTCCGGCCGATCCAACAATCCTTGGGATCTATCCCGGACACCCGGCGGTTCCAGCGGTGGGGAATCGGCGGCAATTGCGGCGGGTATGTCGCCGCTGGGCTTGGGCACGGACCTCGCTATCTCGGTGCGTGGCCCGGCCGCGCAGACTGGCATCACATCCATGAAGGCCACGCATGGGAGCGTGCCGATGACTGGCATCTGGCCGCGTGCACCGCGCCGCTTCTGGCATGTGGGGCCGATGGCCCGATCGGTGCGTGATATCGCGCTCGCTTATTCGCTATTGCGCGGTCCGGACGGCAAGGATGCTTTTTCCAGCAGTATGGTTCGATTAGATGCAGGAATAGACCATCCCCCTGTGCGTCCGCTGCGAGTCGGCTGGATGGTCGGACCGGGATTCGGCCCGGTTGATGCCGAGGTCGCCGCGACCGTAAAAGCCGCAGCCGAAGCGCTGAGGGGACAAGGCGTTTTTGTCGAGCCGGTCGGTATTCCGGCGCTCGAACGCGATTTCGCTCTCGATGTGTTCAACAAGCTCCACGTCATGGAGATGAAGCCTGCGTTTGCGGCAGCCACTGCTGGTCGGGGTGACGACGAGCTGTATAAAATGGCGAAGACCATGCTCTCATTGCAGGAGACATCGATGGCGGACTATATCGAGGCTGAACAAGCGGCAGAGCGCTTGCGTGACGGGTTTGCAGACTATTTCACGCGGTACGACGCGCTCATCACTCATGTACTGCCCATTCCAGCGCATAAACATGGCGTGGACCGCTTTGTCATCGACGGCCAGACTGTTGATGCCACTTACCTTCAAGGCGCAACGGTTCCGCTCAACGTGACGGGCTTGCCCGGTTTGGCAATGCGATTCGGGACAAGCAAAGAAGGAATGCCAATCAATGTGCAAGTTGTGGGGGCGTGGCAGGCCGAATCCACCATCCTGCACGTCGCATCGCTACTTGAAGCGGTCAGCCCCGTGCGTGACCTGCATCCGTCGCTTTGATATCGATGGAACGCAAGGCGGGCTGTATCAAAAATGTGCAATGCGGAATTGAATAATGCTTGCTGATAGCATGTATGCTGATGCCAAACGCTTGCAGCTCGGAGCCGGAAGACATTGCCCTTTTGTTTGAGCCTTGAGCAGCATCTGATAGTGGTGCAAGTTGTAGCGCCTTGGCTGGCGGAGTCGATTATTCCGCATGTCACCACCCTGTTGAGAGCTGTTAGTTTGTCGCTTGAATGCGTTTTAATATAAGCACGAGAGCGACTGCGGACAGCGCGTTTCACGCCGGCGTTCCAGGGGAGGGCGCGGCGGACATCCCGCCCACCTCCGTCGTTTTGACCCGGCGTATCCAGAACACAGCAAAGACAAGCCCGACCATCGCCACCCAGCCGTTATGTTGATAGCCTTCGATGGCGCCGCTGGCATTCGTCGACAGAAACAGGCCGCCTAACCAGGCACCGCACCCCACGCCCAAAGCCTGAATAGCACTATTTACACTCAGAAAGGCACCCCTATGCATCGGGTCCGGCACCTTGGTCATCAGTGCCTGCAACGGGGTCATCCGTCCAGACATGATCACCATGAAGAATGAAAAAAACGCTAATAAAAAAGCGAACGATAAGTTTGGCAAATGGGTCATGCCAAAAACGGGAATCAGCGCAAGCATGGCCATGATGCGGAATACGCGCTGGCTGCCACACGTATCGACGAGTTTGCCAATCAGGCGCGATGTAAAGAAAGTTGCGGCCCCGCCCACCATATAAATCCAGGAAAGCATAGCGGGCGCAATACCATGATTGGCCACCAACACTGGCGCGATGAAGGGGATGACCACCATTTGCGACGCCATCGAGAAAAACGTCAAGACGAAGGCCACGAGATGGCGCGGATTCGCAAAGATATGCCATAGCGCAGGTAACACCTGCGACAACGTTGGTTGAACCTGATTCAGGTGCGCGTTCAGCACAGGGACGATCCGTGCCCCCCCTACGCAGGCCAATACAGAAAGTACTGTGAGCAGGAAAAACGGCGCAGCCCAACCGAAGTGGGCGCCCAATAATACGCCCGCCGGTACACCCGCAACGCTTGCCAGAGAAAACGCCATCATGATCGTTCCCATGGCTGTACCGCGACGCGCAGGCGGAATCACATCACCCACGATGGCCATGACGACCGAACCTAACACGCCGCCCGTAACACCGGCGAACGCTCGCGCCAACAGCAGTACGGAGAAACTTGGCGACATCGCACAGGCCAAATTCGACAGCGCGAAAAGCGCGTAAATGAAGAGCAGCAGTTTGCGTCGATCGAAGCGGTCTATATAGGTTGCCGCGAACAGGCCGGATAAACCCGAACACCAGGAGTACACCGAGACAGCTGTGGCGAAGCCGGTTGGGCTAATGCCGAAGGTGCGCATGATCTGGGTGCCAAGCGGCATCATCACCATGAAGTCCATGATGACGGTGAACTGCGTGATGGCGAGCAAGGCTAGCAACGAGCGCTCGTTTCGAGAAGTAATGTTGTACATGGGGTACTTTTTGAGAAGTAGGGCCACGAGCGGCGGGGGCTTTGGCGGCTTGGCTTGCTGAGGACTGATGCCTGCAAAACCAGGTTTTGGCCTTGTCGTCTATTGCGGGGGCATGGACGTAGGGACCAAAAACAGCAAGCAAGCGATCATTCTGCGGATCTCGGCAACGTTTTTACGTAACAGCCGCATTACGACCTTGTGCAGCCATTCAAGTAGTCGTTTACAAATCGATTACTCCGGAACCAATTGCACGGTTACGCTCGGCTATCTCTGCCTCGTCAGAGGGGAACATGATCGCCATACCAAAATTGACAGCTTTTTCCTGGATCTCGTCCACAAAGCCGTGCAGCTTGTCGTGGTATTCATGAAATGCGGCCACGTGGTCTTTTCCATGATTGCGTAGGGCATCCCCAAGTCGGGCCGCGCCGACGATCGCCAAAGAGCCTCCCATGCCGGCTACTGGTGAGACGCAATATCCTGCGTCGCCCACTAGCACAACACGCCCTTTAGACCAGAGCGGCATCCTGATCTGGTTTATCTTGTCAAAATAGAAGTCATCGTCGGCGTCCAGATGTTCCAGTATGTCAGATACTTTCCAACCGAGCCCGTCGAAATGGTCGTGAAGCATGCCGCGCTGTTGAGCGCGATTACGATGGTCGTACTCGATTTCTTCGTCGCTTCGAAAGGCAAGTGCAATATCGGTTCGATCATCATAGCCATTCAGGATCGCCGTTTGTCCAGGCACGCTGAAAATTTGCGATACGTTCGCGGGAAGTAAATCCGTCGTGGGGACAACCTTGATGGCAAAGTAGCCGCCCATGAAATGCGAGAAATCATTTGTCTGGCCGAATGCAAGCCGCCGCGTATTGGAGCGGTTTCCATCGCAACCTAACAGCAGCGCATAGTCGCCATAAGCCCCATCGCCGAACCTTACCGCCACGCCATTGGGTCCCTCGGTGATCTGCGCAATCGATCGTCCGAACAAGATCTCGACTTGATGCGCGACGCTTTCTAACAGAATCTCCAGCAGGTCGTCGCGATGGATTTCGTACTTCGCGTCATGCGAAGCCGGTTGCGCAAGCATTTTGCCGACCTCGGTGTCGTCAGCATTCTTAAATTGCAACGTGCGGGGAGGAAGGGCTTTAGCGCGAACGTTGTCGATGATGCCCATGCGCGTAAGGACGTCGATGGCCTCTCCTTCCAGGTCTACAGGCGTCCCGCCTTTTCTCAGTTGCTTGGCGATCTCGACCACCGTGACGTCATAGCCCAACCTGCTCATCCAAAAAGCGCTTGCAAGCCCGGCGAAACTTGCGCCTGAGACAAGCACGCGGGCCCGTGCAGTGGTTCTCGGCTGATTTATCGCATTTTCCGGAGGCGTCATATCGGATTCTCGTGACAATTAAATTGTATACCCAATCCAGTACTATACTGAGTATATATTTATACGCAAGCCAAATGATATACTTGCTCCACCACAAGGACAGCATCGAACGGGCATGGAAGATCAGCTAGATAGAAGAACTCGCAAGCGATTGGCCATGCGTCAGAACATTTCGGACGCGGCGACAAAGCTATTCTTCGAGCGTGGCTTTGACAACGTTACTGTGGACGACATTGCGGAGGCCGCCGACGTGGGGCGCATGACTGTGTTTAACCACTTCGCCCGTAAAGAGGACATGTTCTTTGATCAGGAAGAAGAGGCTCGCGATGTTATCCTGGACGCGGTGCGAACTTGTAAATCGGGCTTAGCGCCCATCGAGGCATTGCGACTATTGGCGTATAGGTTGATTGAGAACGACGCACCCTATATCCGTTTTTTTGAGGGGAGCCGGCGCTTCGTCGAGACGGTTGCGGCTAGCGAAGCACTGAAGGCGCGGGCGCGGGCGATACGAGATGAAGTGGCTCGCGCTTTAAGTGAGTCACTGGCGCTCGTGGTTGATCGACCGTCCGACGATCCTGACGCCCAGCTCGCTGCTCATCTGTTATTAACAACCTGGAGCGTCGCCTTCACTCAAGCGCATGCTGCATATCGGCGCAGCGAAGACGTGGAGATGGCAAAAAATACGTTTTTAGCTGTTGTCGAAAAAGGCGCGATGGGTGTGACGGCTGCGATGATCGGCACCCCCTACGCTCAACACAAATCAGAAAACGGCGCTAGCCAAGACGTTTAATCAAGACATCCGGGTGTTGAGCGAATCTATAGTGGCTTGTCTGTTTCAATCCGCCTTCATTTGGCGCGAAGCTGATCCGATCCGAAAGTTCGGCGAACGGCAGTAACAATACTGTCAGCGCACACGCTATAAACCTTTGGGAACGACCATCCTGGCCGAAATCCGGCCGTCTGTCGAGGATGCCTTTTTGGCCAGTGCAGGCATTCACGCCAATACCCATGAGCAACCGACTTGTGATGCCTTTTTGTCACCTGTTCGAATAACGGGATCTACGATGGAGCGGCTTTCCATCAGCGCTCTAACCGAGCGTACGCATCGCCGTGTCAATGAAAGAGCGAAGCTTTGGTGTTTGCCGTTTGTCGGGGGAAAATAACAGATGTATTGGGCGAAGCGGTGCTTCATAGTCGGGCAATATTTGCGTCACCTCACCTCTAGACATCGATTCATGGATGAGATCCCTGCCGCCCATGACGATACCGAAGCCTTTTCGGGCAGCGTTCAATAGGGACACGCCATCATTAACGAACATTCTGCTTCGCACATTGACTGTATGGGAAATACCGTCTTTCCTGAAGCGCCATAGATTTTCCACGGAACGGGAATGAAATGAATATCCGAGGCACTCGTGTTGTTCGAGGTCTGATGGCGTGCGCGGCACCCCGTGTTTTTCCAAATACGCGGACGAAGCACAAACAATCAGTTGATAGGGTGCCAACGGTCGCGCGATAAGCCCGGGAGGCGGCGCCGCGCCGATACGGAACGCCATCTCGACGCCATCCTCTACGATGTCGACCAGACGGTCCGTGAGCTCTAATTCCACGGTCACTTCCGGGTGCATTTGCAAATAGGCGGCCACCAGTGGCGCAATACTGTGGGCGCCAAAGGTTACCGGTGCGGTGACACGGAGACGGCCGCGCGGCGTTCCTTTCTGAACGGCGGCTAAGGAGTCAGCCTCCTCGGCTTCGGCCAATATGAGTTGGCACTTCTCATAGTACATTGCGCCTATTTCGGTAAGGCTTTGCCTTCTTGTCGTTCGGTTTAGAAGCTTTGCCCCAAGGCGGTCTTCCAATGTACTGACGTGCTTGGCAACCATTTGCGGTGAAAGACGCAGGGCGCTTGCTGCCGCTGCGAACGAGCCGGTGTCAGACGCCTTGACGAAAACGGCCATGCTGGTCAGTCGGTCGAGCATTCGACGCTCCCAATGGCGAATGTAACAACTACATCTCTATTTATCTTCATATGGCAGTCAATCTACCATGAGTTGCGTAGGCGAAAAGGCTCATGGCCACGACCTGCATATGCGGAATCAGTTTGAACCTGCCTGCAGGCTCGCACTCTAGAGAGAGATACACATATGAAAATAGGCATTATTGGCGCCGGATTCATTGGACGCGCTGTTGCAAAATTGAGCCTGGCGGCGGGACATGACGTGATGGTCAGTAACTCGCGTGGGCCAAAGTCATTGAGTAGCATCCCGAGTGGTATCGGCTGCCAGGTTGGCACGGTGGAAGAGGCCGCATCCTTTGGTAACATCGTGCTGCTTGCCATCCCGTTCAGTGCATACACATCGATTGCACCACAGCTACTTGCGGGAAAAATTTTGATGGATGCGAACAATTACTACCCGGACCGCGACGGCAATATTGCTCCGCTTGACCGACATGAAACGACTACTAGCGAAATGACGGCAAAGCATTTCGCGAGTGCCAAGGTCGTGAAGACATTCAATGCCATTCTCGCGAAGGATCTGGAAGAAGACGGCAGACCTGCTGGCGCATCCGACAGGCGCGCCCTCCCGATTGCCGGCGACGATATCGGCGCGAAAGCAACAGTCGCAGATCTTCTTGATCAGATGGGATTCGATTGCGTTGATGCCGGTAGCCTGAAGGACAGTTGGCGCTTTGAACGCGCGAAGCCGGCCTATTGCATCCGTCTTGATGCCGAGAATTTGACAAAAGCGTTGGCAGCAGCGGAGCGTGACGTTGAGGTTGAACACGGGGCATGGCGGCAATAAACGTCACCGTTTCGAACTCATGGCGGGCCCCATTTTCAATGTAAGCGCGACATCGGTCCCTTCTGCACAGTGCAGCAGGCCCGGTCGTTCAGCGATATGGCGGCCGGTGCCACGTCCGGTGCGATGCTTACAGTCTGATGCTGATGTGCCGAGCAAACGCAATCGAGCCGTACGACTATCCCTTATTAGCGGCGCTTCACTGAAAGTGGTGCGCGTAGCGAAGTACCACCCGGCTACCTTCCGGGCGGTTGCGTGCATTCGCTTCGAAATACGCATTGAACATAACGTGATCATGTTTGGAGAAGCTGTACATAACGCCTGGGCCGATTGCCCAGACAGCCTCACGTTGTCCAGATACGTTCTGGCCGTTCACCTTCAAATCCGTAATCTGCCTTAGCCAATAGCCATTGAGCCCGATTCGCAAGTTAGGCATGACCGCATACTCGGTGGCGAAGTTTGCGTGTAATGCCTGCCCGGCCTGCGATGTATCCACATCGTTGCCCAGGCTTTGCAACGGGCGGTTGTTTTTCGCGTTCCACAGATAGTGCAGCCGCCATGAAATGCTCCACTTAGGGGTCAACCAGAGGGTGGCGGCCCAGTAAGGATCCAGCGACCAGAAGCCGCTACCGGGATTGACTGCCTTGCTTGGATCATAGGCTCCGGTAGGCGCAATGATCTGGAACTCGAAACGCTGAACAAAACGGGGTCCGTTTGCGCCCATCACCGGATTGAATTGAATAAAGGGCCCAAAGAGCAGGTCACCAAAGCCGGGGCGGCTGTTCAACGCGACGTTGCCGAGACCATCGTCGGTGTGCGCCGATGCGACCCATGGCAGCAGTACATCGATACCGGGTTGTGCACCGGCGAATTTGAAGCGCGACAGATACACCAATTGCGTCAAGCCCGCGAAGATATCGATGTTCTGCTTCGGCAACCCCACTTTATTTCCCGCATTATCGTTGACGCGAGACGCGGTGTAGTACTCCAGATATTGCGTGCCGTACCATCCGGGCCCGGCGGGCGGTGCTCCGTCAAGAAAGCTGGTGAAGCCAAGGTTGACGGTGGGAAGGTCGCTGGCCAGAACGGTCGCTGAGCAGAGCAAGTTGAACAGGACGGAGCAGGACAAAAGCGTGCGGGGAAAAAGGCGTTTCATTGCATCACCTATTATAATAAGTATTACATAATTAAAGACTTATAGAACATTCGGATGATTGGCGACGATGCGGTATTGACCCAAATGAAAAACGAGTGGAGCATGGCCTTTCGCTTCGAAATGCTCGACTTGGCCAATGAAGATAAGATGATCTCCGCCGTCGTATTGCGTGACGTTGCGACAGATAAAGCAGGCACTGCAGTCGTTCAGTACCATCGTGCCACCCATGCTTTCCCGATATTCCACCCCGGCGTACTTGTCCGGAGAGGGTTGGGAGAACTGGCGTGATAAGGCGATTTGCGCTTGTGTCAGCACGTTGATGGCGAAATATCCGGCACCAGCAAAGTCGTCGCGGCTGGGCGATGTTTTGCCCAGACTCCACAGCACCAGTGGTGGATCGAGTGAGAGCGAGGCGAAGGAATTCGCGGTCAAGCCGATCTTTCGTCCGTCCTGCGCCGTTGCGGTGATGACAGTAATGCCGGTGGGATACTGACCGAATGCATTGCGTAGCGCACGCATCGCGGTCGCGATGTCGTTCGACGGCACGGCCGCAGGTGTCGGGCTGGCCCGCGAAGTGGTATCGGAAGGACGGGACATGCTGTTCTCCTAGTTCTGTCGGTTCGTTCAGGCGGCGTACTCTCTGAGCATTGCCGAGCAGGCCCGCGCGTCAAACCACCATGGTGCGAATGTGCGAGGATCGTCGAAGCCGTTGGCAATGCGCGATGCAAGCATGGGTGCCTTGGCGGCGCTCTGGAGCAAGGTAAGAATGTGCGGCGGCGCCGGCGTCAGAAGCGAGTTGGTCCAATCGACGACCGATTTCGCGTATGACCAGTAGCGGTCGAAAGTCTGTTGCATCCAGTGCTCGTCGAACGCCGCGTCGGCCCGTTCGACGATGGCGGCCAGGTAGACCTTGGCGCATTTAGCCGCGTTGTTCGCCCCTTGGCCGGTAATCGGGTCGTTGACGACTACTGCGTCGCCGAGACCCAGTACGGTCTTGCCTGATGGCAATGTGAGGCAGGGATTGCGGACGGTCGGCGCGAAGCGTCCGGCCAGTACGCCGTTGTGGTCGGACAAGGCAACATTCGCACAACGTTCGGCTTCCCATGGCAGGAAACGGCGAAGGATGGCCAAGCTGGTTTCGAGATGGTGCTCCGGCGACTTCACGTCCGCCCAGCAGTCCATCGGGCCACCTGGGATACCTTCGAACACCATGATTTCGCACGGTCCGGTGGTCGTTAGCGCGGGAAAGACGAAGTACTCACCAACCCCCGGAATCAGATTGAAGCGCACGCGCGAATACGGTGTGGTTGGTGTCATCCCGGTCACATACGTCAGCGCCAGCGCTCGCTGCGGTTTGTCGAACGGACTACGCTCGGCGTTGCGGCCCAGCCGGTTGACGATCTCGCCTTTGCCGGCGGCGAGCAATACCATATCGTGGGTGTGTGCGAGCTGCTCCATTTCCGGGATACCCACGTCGCAGATCCGCACGTCGGCACCGCGTTGCGCCACCGCTTCCAGCCATCCCGACATCTTGACGCGTTGATCCACCGACTGCGCAGGCTTCGACAGCGGGGAGGCCCAGTTAATCAACGTGGCACCGAAGTTTTCCGGATGCGGTACGGTGAACCCGATCCCGTCGATCGTGGGGCAGGAATCGCCCCACCAATTCAAATTGAGGTCGCGCTCGATTTGCAGTGCCGAGTCGAACATGCACTGACTCGACATGATCTTGCCCGTGCGGATTTCCTCCGCCGTGCGATTGGTCGCAAGCGTGATCTCGTACCCGTGGTCGAGCAATGCAAGCGCGAGCTGCAGTCCGGCCTGTCCGGCACCAACGATGGCGATTTTTCTCATAATAGTGAACTCGATCTGAAACGATTGATGGGGACCCCCGACTTACGCGGGCTATTCGGCTAATTTCGGGATGGCCGCAACGGCTTGCTCCGGGCCCATGGTGGAATAACCACCATCCACGGCGTAGTCGGCACCGGTGACGAAGCTCGCCGCGTCTGAACAGAGAAACGTCACGACATGCGCGACTTCAGCAGGGTCGCCCACGCGACCGAGCAAATGGTAGGGCGCTGCCACGCGATTGGTTTTGGCGCGATCACCGTGCGTCAACTGATCCATCACGCGGGACCAGGTCCAGCCCGGCGAGACCGAATTGACACGGATGCCGTCCGGTGCAAGATCCATTGCCATGCTGCGAGTGAGTGCTTTGATGGCGGCTTTCGAGGTTGGATAGAGCCACCGGCCCGTTTGCGCGCACCCTGCCGATATCGAGCTGAAGTTGACAACGGCGCCACCGCCGCGCTTGAGCATATGTGGATGTGCCGCTTTGACCAGCATGACCGCCGAAATGACATTCACGTCGAACGCGGAAAGCCAATCCTTGCGCGTGGCCCGAAAGCCGTCATCGTTATAACTGCAGGCCAGATTGACGATGATGTCGATGCCACCGAAACGCCTGACTGTTTCCTCCACGGCATCGGCAACGGCGCGATCGTCCGTGATGTCCGTCTCGATAAAGACGTCGTCGACGCCAAGTGCTTCGCCAAGCAACGCACCATTGTTGGCGTCGATATCGAGAACCGCTATTTTCGCGCCGGCCATCGCCAGGTCTTTTGCGACGGCTGCGCCGATCAGTGTGGCACCACCGGTAACGATGGCGACCTTTCCTGCAAGTGAATGCGTCATGATGTGCTCCAGGATGTGAAGATCAGCGTCGTGCATCGTTTGCCGGTTCGCTGTGCCGCCAGCGCTGCATCAATCTATTCGACGGCACGGTTTCATCTAGCAATTTGCGCGCGGTATCCACACCGGTGGTCGGGAGGCCGTTCGGGTCGAGTAGCCCGATCTGCACCAGCACGCTGGCCTGATCCCAATAGATATGCTCGTGATAGAGCTTGTCGCCACGAAACTTGACGATCGCGAGCAGCGCGATCTCGACACGCTTGCCCGTAGGGGCAATGCCAGGCAGCATCCAGTCGATCTCGGTCGTGTGCGTGAAGCGGAATATCATTTCGTCCACTATTTGTGTCGCACCAATCGTGCGCGAGATCGGCGTCATCTCGGTATCGGGCGGATTGGCATGGACGAAATGATGGCGATAGAAACGTGCGAGTTCCGTATGGCCAACACCACCAGTCAGCGTTGGAATATGGTTCACATACGGCTCGCTGACCATCGTTGCCATGGTGGCATCGACATCACGCGTGGCGAATTCATGTAGCAGGTGTGCTTCCCACAGTGCTGAAAGATCATAGTGCGGCCCCATCGTTTTACGGAATGCGGCAATCGCGCGCTCATGCGCCATCATCGAGGCGGGCTTGTTGAAATGGTTGCCACCTTTACGGGCAAAGCCGTGATCCACGCGCGGATAGACATACACTTCGATGTTTTTCTTGCCCGCTAGCGCGGTGGCAATACGCGCCTGTGCCTCGGGCGGGCAGAAGCTGTCTCGTTCGGGGATATTCAGTACAAGGCGCCCCTTGATGTCCGCGGCTTCCACCAGCGCGTTTTCGATGCCGACGCCGTAGTAACTGACCGCGCACGCAACCGGGAGACGGCATGCGCACAGATAAGCGAGTTTGCCGCCAAGGCAGAATCCCAATACGCCAGTCTCACCGACGCATTCCGGCAGGGCGCGGAGCACGGTGAGCGCGGCGTCGATATCCGCGACGCCGAGGTCTTCGTCGTAGTGGCTATAGAGATCGAGCGCGCGCGCGAAATCCGCCTCCGTGTAACCCAGTTCGATGCCGGGTTCCGCGCGCCAGAACAAGTCGGGAACGAGGACGGTGTAGCCTTCCTCCGCATAGTAGTCCGCCAACTCCCGCATCGTGGCGTTGACGCCGAAAATCTCATGGCACAGCACGATCCCCGGACCCTTGCCTTGCGCCGGGCATGCCAGATACGCGCGAAATGTGCCGCCGTTTCGTGCGGGAATATCGATGTATCTTCCTTTCATGGCGGTTTCTACTCTCGTTTGATGTCGAGACTAGTGTTCGATGCCTAAATAAACGGTTCTATCCGCTTTATCCGGCGGATATCCACGGACTCCGGAAAACGACAAAGGCGATACGAGCGCGAGTTGTGGTGTAAGGCCGCCAAGCGTACGGAAATAACGAAAAAGAAGCGGGTACGGGTAAAGGAGGGTGGCCGCTCGAATACCGGTGGCTTAGAGTGCAAATCGATTGCGTGATGGCCTGGTTCTTGCGTTTTCGGCTTTTATAGAGCACGGAAGCGATGCCACTATCCGAATCCTCCACGCGGCTATCCACTTTCTCGGGATGGCTGCACGGGATTGGGGTATCGCGCACAGGGCAGGTGCAAAATGGATGGTCCTGGAGAACTTCGATGACGCCTTTTTCCGTCGTCCCCTCGCTGGCCGGTGCGGCTTGCTTCAATGAAAGCAGCCTGCTGTTGGAGTCAGGCGATTTTGACGAAGTGCGCGAGCGCGTGGGCGCCGTATTCAAGCCGCACAAGCTCGCGTTTGCAGGGTGCTCCGAGCGCTTCGTTAGCCGGATGCATCGTGCGCAATACGGCAATCTGACACTGAACCTGCTCGATTACGGCGCCGATGTAACGATCGATCCAGAACGACTCGGCAGTTTCTTCCTGTTGCAAATGCCCCTGCAGGGCGGTGCGGTGATCGAATGCGGCGATAAATATTTCGACTCATCGCCGCATGTCGCGTCTTTCGTTTCGCCCACGCTGCCGTTGCGGATGCGATGGCGGCATTGTCCGCAAGTCGTGCTGCGCATCGAGCGCGATGCGCTCGAGCGGCACTGCGCCAGCCATTTCGGCGGCGAGGGACGTCGCGTCGTGGAGTTCGATCCGTCGTTCGAGATGACCTCGCCGTCCGCGCTATGCTTGTTGCCGTTACTACGCCTGCTGGCGGATGCGCTTGGCGATCCCGCGCATCCGTTACGGAATCCGTTGGCCTACGAACAATTCGAATCGACGATTCTCAATGCACTGATCTATGGGCAGGCCAATAATGCGCGGGACGGCATACGTGCGTCCCACCGGCCGTTGGCGCCGTTTTACGTCAAACGTGTCGAGGAATATATTCGGGCGCATTTGCATGAGCCGCTGACGATCGAGCAGCTTGCTGAGTTTTCCGGCGTCAGCGCCAGCACGTTGTTTGCCGGATTCAGGAATCGCCATGGCGTCAGCCCGATGGTCTGGGTGCGCCAGGCGCGTCTCCAGCAAGTCCGTGACGAACTGCGTGGCAAGCATGGCGAGCCGCGATCGGTCACCGATGTTGCATTGAAATGGGGGTTTTCTCACCTGGGCCGATTTGCGATGGAGTACAAGCGCACGTTCGGTGAATCGCCATCGTCGTCATTGCGTCAAGTAGGCCGTAAATCGCGTGATGACTCTTGCTGCTAAGGCAGGGGCCGCCACCAATCGATGTTGCGAGACTGCGTGATGAACGTATATGTGCCGGGACACGGCGGCGCGATACCCTACCGTGCCAGCACGCGACGCAGCACTGCAGCCTCGATACGTGCAAAAGTTTCATCGCCCCGTTGACGCGGCCGAGGGAGGTCCACCCGCTGATCCATCACGATCTGCCCGGCTTCGATCATGATGACGCGATCCGCCAATGCAACGGCCTCCTGCACGTCATGCGTGACGAGCAGTGCGGTGAATTTCTGAGATTGCCACAGCGTCTCGATCAACGAATGCATTTCGATGCGCGTCAACGCGTCGAGCGCGCCAAGCGGCTCGTCCAACAACAGCACGCGCGGTCGACGGACCAACGCGCGCGCCAATGCCACGCGTTGTCTTTGCCCGCCGGAAAGCACCGCCGGCCACTCCGCTGCGCGATCCGACAGGCCGACCGCTCGCAGGGCGGATCGTGCCTTGTCGGCGCCATCCTTGCCTAATCCGATCGCGACATTGTCCAGCGCGTTTTTCCATGGCAGTAGACGCGCATCCTGAAACATCAAGCGCAGGCTGGCGCGATCAACGGACAGATAGCCGGAGTCAGGTTCGTCGAGGCCCGCGATGGTCCTCAGCAAGGTGCTCTTGCCACAACCGCTGCGGCCGACGATCGCGACGAATTCGCCTTCTCGCACCTGCAAGTCGATATGTCGCAACACATGCTGTTCACCGTAATGCTTCGACAGGCGTCTGATATCCACGGCGGCGGATGCCGCGTCGACGTCGGTGACCGGTTGGCTCCCAGCCAAGGTGACGCTCATCGTTTCACCCCACGTTTCTGGTGTTCGGGGTGCCACTTCAAGAGCCAGTGTTCCAACGCTTTTGCAAACAGGTCCGCGAGCTTGCCAAGGATGGCGTACAACAGAATACCAACCAGGACGATATCGGTCTGGAGGAATTCCCGTGCGTTCATCGTCATATAGCCGATACCGGATTGCGCGGATACGGTTTCCGCGACGATCAGCATCACCCACATCAAGCCCAGCGCGAACCGCACGCCAACGAGAATGGACGGTAATGCGCCAGGGAGAATGACATCGCGAATCAGTGGCCAACCTTGCAAGTCATAGCTTTTCGCCATCTCGATCAATGCCCGATCCACGGTGCGTATGCCATGGAAGGTATTGATGTAGATCGGGAAGAATACGCCGATGGCGACCAGGAACAGCTTGGCGCTTTCATCGATGCCGAACCACAGGATCACCAGTGGAATCATCGCCAAAGGCGGGATATTGCGCACCATCTGCAGCGTGGTATCGGTCAGCAATTCAGACAGGCGCGAGAGGCCATTCGCGAGGCCAAACGCGAGTCCCAAAATACCACCGATCGCGAGGCCTGACAGGGCCCGCACGGTACTGGCTTCCAGGTCGGTCCATAGCTCGCCCGACCGAGATAATGCCAACGCCGCGCGCACGACCGCGAGCGGTTCCGGAAGCACCCGTGAGGACAGATGTCCGCTACGCGAAGCGAGCTCCCATAACGCCAGTAAAAGCAGGGGAACGAGCCACGGCGCCGTTCGATACATCGCATGAACGAGACGCCGACCGTAAGGTCGCGAAGACAACCGGGACGATTTTTCCCCGACGTGAACCTTGCCTGCGTGCGCGCCGTCAATGCCTTTATCGGCATTGGGACGCTGGCCTGCGTGTAGTGGCCCGAGGCGGCGCGATAGCTCGGTTTCCGCCATCAGACGTTCACCAGCGTGGCGTCGCGCACCCGGATCGGACGCGGGATCAGTTTGAGCGCATAAAAGGCGTCGGCGATACGTTGCTGTTCCACCAGCACGGGCGCATCGATCGGCTTGTAGACATGAGCATAGTGTTTCAGCCCCGCCTCGATGATCTCCGGCGGTAATCCTTGCAGCGGTGACAAGGCTAGCGCCGCGGCGCGCGTATCGGCCAATATCTGCTGGCCCGCAGCGGATAATTGATTCAGCGTCAGCTTGACGATGTCGTCGTGGGCCTTTGCATAAGGCCGTGCGGTCAGGAAGAACTGGTGATGGCTGACAACGCCTCGACCATCAACCAGCAAGCGCGCCCCACTTTGCTGTTCCGCCGCGGCGAGAAACGGGTCCCAGATGGCCCATGCGTCCACGGAACCCGAAGTCAATGCCGCTCGTGCATCCGCGGGTGCGAGGTACACCGGCTGGATGTCGCGATATGTCAGCCCGTGTTTTTGCAGTAGTGCGACGATGAACCAATGGACGTCTGATCCCTTGTTGAACGCGATTTTGCGGCCTTTCAACTGCGCAACATTGGTAATTGCCGCGTCTTTTGCCACCAGGATACCTTCGGCCTGAGGCGTGGGCACTTCATATGCGGTATAGACGAAATCGGCACCGGCGGCCTGAGCGAAAACGGGAGGGGCTTCGCCCACGTAGCCGAAGTCGATCGCGCCGACATTCAATCCTTCGAGCAGCTGCGGTCCCGCGGGAAATTCCACCCACTTGACGGTAACGCCGGCGGGAGCGAGCGCTTTTTCGAGATTGCCGTTGGCACGAAGCAAGACCAGCGTGCTGGCTGCCTTCTGGTAGCCAATGCGGAACGTGTGCGACGCGGTCTGCGCGAACGCTTTTTCCATGGGCAACGCGAAGGCTGCACACGATGCCAGCAAAAACGACGTTAACGCGCGGCGCTGCGGGTCCGCTGAAAGGGAGGGCACCGTCTTGGGATCGGCTTTGGCGTGTCGTTTCATCTGGCGGGAGCGTGTCTGATGCGTGAGGATCGGAATGGTCATTTTGACCGCCGATCCTAGCTGCTCTTGCCTGGCAAATCCAACGACGAATTCTGCTATCGATAGCGCCAATTCTGCGTTGGCGCCCGACGAACGAAGTACGCTGCCCCTGATCCTGCCCGCGGGTGACCGTTCAGGTCTTATCGACGTCTGGTCGGGGCACGCCAGCCATGGCGGCATTGCCGGCGCCCCGATGCGCGATGGCGTGCGCGGATGCGACGTGCTGCGTCGACGTCGCATTGCTGGCGGCCTGGACTGCGGCGGCCACGACTGCCTCCGCTTTCAGCTTCGCATCCCATTCCGCCAGCCAGACTTCCAGCCGTTCTGGAGGCAGGGGGCGACTCAGATGATAGCCCTGAGCCAAGTCGCAATTCAACTCACGCAACTGGTTCATCACCTCGACGTTTTCGACGCCTTCTGCCACCACCTTCAATCCCATGTTATGGCCAAGGTCGATGGTCGAGCGCACGATGGTTTTGTCGCTCACATGCTCGGCCATCCCCATCACGAAAGTGCGATCGATCTTCAGCTCATGCACCGGCATGCGTTTCAGATATGCGAGCGACGAATACCCGGTGCCAAAGTCGTCAATCGACAGGCGAATGCCCAGCGCATACAACTTGTCCAACGTGGCAATCGCGTGCGCGGGATCGTCGATGATCGCGCTTTCGGTGATTTCCAGCCATACCAGGTGGGGCGGAACCTTGTACTTCGCGAGTACCGTGGCCATCTTGGCCGGCAACGCGCTATGGATCAAGTCGCGCGCGGACACGTTGACGGAGATGGCCAATTCGACGTCGCGCGACAGCCATTCCGCGCATTGCGCCACCGCACGATCGATGACCCAGTTGGTGATTGCCTTGATGTAACCCGTTTGTTCGGCAAACGGAATGAACTGGTCTGGCGGTACGAAGCCGCGAACCGGATGCTCCCATCGTACCAAGGCCTCGACGTACTTCACCTCGGACGTGGCCAGATCGACCTTTGGTTGATAAAACAGCATCAGCTCGTTCTGTTCCACGGCCTGACGCAACTCGCTCATCAACGAGAGACGATCCGCACGGTTCTTATCGTATTTGTCATCGAAGGCCATGCGACCCAGGTTGCCGCGTTTCGCGACATACATCGCGATATCCGCGCGGCGCAGCAGCACACTGGCGTCGGTGCCGTCTTTCGGAAAGGTGGCAATGCCAATGCTGGCACCCACGTCGACGAACTGATGCTCGATGTAAATCGGCTGCTCGAGTGTTTTCAAGGTAAGGTCGGCCACGCGGATCGCGGCGTCGCTATCGGTGTCGGGCAGAAGGATCGCGAATTCGTCGCCACCCAGCCGGGCGACCATGTTGGTGTAGGGCGCGAGCGCGCCGCGCAGACGATCGGCTGCTTCGCGCAACAACTCGTCGCCGATATGATGGCCCAACGTATCGTTGACGTACTTGAATCGATCCAGATCCATCACCATGAGGCTGAAAGGGGGCAACGCCTCGATAGTGGATGCTTCCGCCGCCGCCTCGCCACTGTGTTCCGGCGCGATGCCCGACACCGCCCGCGCCTGGGCGCGTTCGATCGCGCGTGCAGGCTGCAATGCGTCATCTAGCCGCTCGGCAAACCGTGCGCGGTTCGGCAGGCGCGTAAGGCGGTCCGTGTATGCCAGTTCCGTGATTCGCTGCTCGCGTTCGGAAATACCTTCCTGCATAGTGTTGAAAGCTTGTGCCAACTGGCCGACCTCGCTGTCATGCGGGATCTGGATCGGCTCTGAATAGTCTCCGAGGCCCACGCGGCGCGAGAAACGCGTCAGCGCGCCAATAGGCTTCGTAACGCTGTTCGCCGTCAACAGGCTGCCGAGTACGGACATCACCAGGCCGACGACGGTGATCAATAGCAGGGCGGTTTGCAGACGGCGGAACGGCTGTAGCGCATCCGTCAGCGAACGCTGCAGCAGCACGGCCATCGGCGCGGTTGTAACGGTGTCGTTCAGGCGCACTAGGCGGCTGACATAGTCGCGATCACCGCCGTCCCACCGGGTGGCGTCGGAGCGGCGCCCCCGTTCGTCTTGCGCCCCCGGCTCGTCGAGCGACGAGGCAAGCGATTCCCAGTTCTTTTTGCCGTCGCGAGCCATGAACGAGACGTCCAGCGAGAGCAGTGCCGCCATTTCTTTCGCGGTGGTGGTGTCGATCGCGAAGCCCATGCCGATATAACCGATCGTCAACGGCGCCTTTACCGGCACGGCCACGATCTGGTAAAGCTGTCCATTGAGCATGCCGATCATGCGGGCCGAACCTTCCCGGGTGGCCTGCCGAATCATGTCGGGAAACGGAAACACCTCGCCGGGCAAAATCGGCCCGGCCGTATCGGCGATCAGCTTGCCGTTGGTATCGGCCAGCATCGCGAGCTTTGCGTGGATGCGGTCGCCGTGGTTCTTTAGCGCCGAATCAATCGTGCTGACGTCATGTGTCGCGACGGCGGCGCGGAAGCCAAAGTCATCCGAGACGACCGATGCGGCCTGCGTCAGTCGTTCGCCGTTGGCGTCGAGGATTTCATGCAATACACGCTCGGCCACCGCGAGTTCCGCGTTGGCATTGGCATACGCGTTCGTCCGGATCACCGAGCTGATGATCAGGAAACCGGCAATCTGTACGGCCAGCATCAGCAATACGATCGTGAACCCGATACGGGCGCGAAGACTATGGAATGGCATGCGAATCAACATGGCAGGCGCCTCGTTGCACTGCTAGGCGTCGTGACGGCCGCGAGCCCGGCGCCGCTGTCCGCGTCATGCGCCATCCCCGGCAGGCGGGCGGGGGCGGGGACAGGCGTTGCGCCGGTGGTCCGGGCGGGCCGCATCACGACGACGGCTTCAATTCCACGCGCATGCTGGCCGCGCTCGTGGTGTTCGCCGCGCCGGCGGTCAACGGCTGCGTGACCCGTCCATTCGGATCGGTCATCTGGTAGTGCCAGACTGTCAGCGTATAGGCGCCCTGCGGCAGTTTCATCAATTGCGCGCTACCGGTTTTGTCGGTTTTCGCAAAATACGGCGTATCCACCACCATCAGATAGGCCAGCATCTGATCATGGATATTGCAGCCCATTACCACCAGGCCACTCTTGTCGAACACCACAGGTTTTGCATGCAATCCGTGGTAGAGATGCAGGTCGAACTTCTTCGCGTCCGAGAACGAGTACACATCGTGCTCGAAGTCGTCCTTGTTCGGGAAAGTGACCGACGTGCCGGTCTGCACTACCGAAATCAACGGCACGAATTTGCGTTTGACTTGGTCGATGGTGGCCGTGCCCGACGTTGTCGGCGGCACCGTGTCGCCGGACGGGATCGCCCAGACCACGGCATCATCAACGGCGGCGCCGCTCTGGTCTACCACCTTGACCGATACGGTTGCCGCCATGGCCGGCATGCCCACCATCGCGCCGACGAGCAGCAGCGATGTGGTCAGCAAGCTGGTGCCGACATGACGCAGGGCGCGATGCATCGGCGCCGATGACGTCAGCAGGAACGGCGATCGAAGAAGCGGGCACATAGTGGTCAGTCCGTCCGGGCGTTTCGCCCAGGATTGAGCGCGCCCATTCCGGATAACGGACGTGCGCGAGGATTCTTTACAATTACTCGCGATCCTGGATGTCGCGGTACATCGGAGCCAGTTTAGCGAGCAGTTTGTTTTGCAGTCGGAACGGAATACCGTGCTTGTCCATCGCTTTCTGAAGGTCTTCAATGGTCGCGTCGAACGCTGCGCGGTTGATGCCGTCGCCTGCGTGCGTCTGCTTCATCGACCGGCCGGTATAGGTGCAGCCACCGTCCAGCAACATGCAGAATTGCTCACCCAGGAGCTTTTTGACGCGAGTCAGCGACACGCCCTCGAAGTAGTCTTTCGTGCGCGGGTCCGCAAGCAGATTGTCGTAAAAATCATCGATGATCTTCGACATCTTCGCTTCGCCACCGAACTGCTGGTATAGCGTTTCGGCTGCCTTTGCCGGGTGAGTGAACAACATCGCGGTGGCGACGAAAAACGTGGTCGCCGCGATCAGGAGCAAGGTGCGTGGTGTCGGTTGCGAGTGCGTACGCGATGATGAAACGGAAACAGGGGCTCGGCGCATGGTCAGAATCCTACTTGGGCGCTGCCGTAGACGCCGCGTTGGCGACGAAACGTAGCAATATCGCCTAGGTCGACATAGGCAAATGTCAGAGAGAAATACTTGGTTGGCGCCCACGCAATAAACGCATCGTAGGCATCTTGCTCACGCGCAAATCCCAAATTGTTCGGCTTCATCCGGTATTCCACGCCCACAGCAATGGATTTCGACAGCAAATAGGCGGCGGACGCTTCGAAAGCGGCTTTATAGGAATTGGATTTGTCGCCGCCAAATCCCAGAATGCCGAACTGATTGGCCTTCGTCATACGTAATGTGCCGTTCAATAACAGGCTTTGCGCGAGAAGCAGCTTGGTCGCCGAGACATAGAAGTCGGTGCCGGAATCGCTGCGGGCGCCCAGCGCCTTGACCAGTGCACCGTTGTTGTTGTGCTTGAACTGCATGCCGACAGCGATCTGTGGCACCCACGTGTCCTGGTCCAGGACCGCATCGCCCAGGACGCGCACCTTGACGCCGAACGTATCCATATTGATGCGATAGCCAGCGCCCAGGCCCAGCGCCGCGCCCGCGGAACGGGTGTTCAGTTGCTGGTGGGCCATCGACAATTCGACCCGGTTGGCGATGCCGATTTCCGCGCCATAACTATTGATAGCGAAATCCTGCGTATGGACGTAGGTCGCGTGCGCGTTGCCGCCAACCTGGCTTCCGGTACCATAACCGCCGATGACGGCCCATGGCGTCAGTCCGCCGCCGGCGGAGCCTTCTATCTGGGATACCCCGCCGGTCAGCAACAACTTGCCGCCGAAGTCGGCCGTACCCGCTGTGCCGGTCAGACCGGCGTTGTCCGAGGCGGAGGGAACCTGGGCCGCTGCATCGAACGTCAGGACAAGCAAGGCCGTGGCTACCAGACAGCCCAGCAGGCATTGAAACGTGGGCGCGAACTGGAAGAGGGATTTCGTGGACATCGTTCAGTACAGTGCGGTTGGCGCATTTACAATTGGCGATACAGTTGCCATCTCAGGCCACTTCAGCCGGTTATTTTTGATAGCGGCAAACGTTTGTATAACTTGAATGAAATGCACCTGTAATATGCCGATGCGGTGCAAACACAACATGATCAAGCGGGGTTGTTAAAAATTACCTGGCGTGCATCTCAAAAAAACTATGGGAAATCTTGTGCCTGCGTCCACGCGTAGCGCTTGATGACGATTTGTACCGATTGCACCCCCGTTTAAATTAACTAGCGCTATTTAATCGCTTAAGCACGAAACGAAACGCATTCAACGAGAAGCATCTTTAAATTGACTTATCAATAATTATGTCGGCAGCATTATGCGAAGCGAACGATGAACCCATTACATCGCAATCCGCCCCCTACATGTGTTTTAAAGCGTCATTTACCACGGGCAATAGGTGGAAAAACGTCGCCGTCGAGACGCTTCCGTAATCGCAGGGTTACGGCAACGGCGGTAGATGCGCCAAGGAACGCAGCGATGCCTGCGTTTGTCAGTGGCGTCTGTGCGATGATCTCCGCAGCGCTGAAGTAGCCGGCCACCAGGGATACGAAATCATGGCAGGCACGTCGCGCGACGGATCGACTACGTGATACCGTGACAATCAGTATGGCGCCGGCGAATGCACCGATCAACGCATCGGCATCGAGCGGGTGTGCGATCAATAGCGCAGCCAACGATGTCTGGATCGATTGCATCGTCATGGGAGTCAGAGGGGAGAAAGTCATGGCATCGCCTTGAGTGACTGCGTAGCCGCAGACCTGTCATGCCAGCGCGATATGCGATGGTCTCTTATCGTCGGTCGGAACGTGCTCCGTGTCACGTCGACTCGACGGTGTACGCCGATGACGTGAGTCGCGCCGCCGATACATCAGAATCGCTGTGTCCAAGACGGTAAGTGAAATGACATGGTGTAGGCACGAGCCTGACGTACGAGTGAGCCGTGACTCCTTCTAAACGGATCTAGACGTCAGCAGCGCAACGCTGTGCTTGATCTGATGACATAGGCAAATGCCTGGGGGGTGTGTTTGTTTTTATAAGGAATGCAAATGATACGATCCCAAATCCCTAAGCGCATGTTCCGGCGTCTGTATCTAATGCGACTTTCGCGGCGTGTCTGCATACGCGAACGGTGGTGGTGCGCAAGCCGGTAGGTTCCACGCTACGACGCTTTCTGCTTGAGCATCCGGATCTTGCTGTCGCCAGCGAGGACCTGACGCGGACGATTTTGTGCGACACGTTAGCCTATGACCGTTACCGCGGGGTGGGTGGGCAACAGATGAACGCATCGCTTGCAGTGTTGCGGCGCACGCACAACAGTCAGACGTCTGCCATTCTGATGTGAGAGGATGGAGAAATTCTCCAACGCCCACTTTCGAATGCGGTGCGCTTAACCGGCTCCGCGACTGCCCTAGTCTGTGCTGAACGATCCTATCCGCGCCTTATCGGCGCAACGCCCCCTGGTTTTCCGCACGCTTGCCGCACGGATGCGCGCCGGTCCGGTCGGCCGGTCAAAGGTCATTGCACGTGCGGTGTGTACCAGATACAGAACGCGCGCCAATCTTGGCATCGTACGTGTCGTATTGCTGGCCGGCGCATTTGCAGGACTCGTGCTGGCCATGATGATCTCGCCGGTGTCGGAGGCAGCAACCGGTGCCACCGGTATCGTGCCGTCTTCAAGGGCGAGTGCGCCGCTTGTGCCATCGGCAGCGCCGACCGTCGTGGCGCCCGGTGATGACGATCGATTTGCAAAGCCAACGGCACAGGCCAGCCGCACGACGGGCACGCGCCTGGGCCTCTCACGCGCGACATCGGATTTCATCGCTCGGTGTAACGGCCTGGACAAGATGATGGTGCCTGCATCGGCGATCGACTTGCCGACGCGCGGGGCGCAGATCAACGACGCCGCTTTTATCGCCGCGGATGCCCAGGGGAATCGCAACGGCGCCTATTGCCGGATCGTTGGCGTGATCCGCGCGACGCTTGAGACCACGCCCGATATCCGGTTCGAGGTCAATCTGCCATTGCGCTGGAACGGGCGTTCGTTGCAGATGGGCGGCGGCGGTTATAGCGGCGTGCTAGTGACCGGTACCGAACCTACCGCGTTCGCGCCTTACGCATCACCGCTGTTTCAAGGCTACGCCACCTACGGTTCGGACTCCGGGCATGTAGGGAATGCGAGCCTGGCAAATTTTGCGACGAATGATGAGGCAGTCATCAATTTCGGCTATGGGCATCTGAAGAAGACGCACGACGTGGCATCGGCGCTGATCAAGCTGGGCTATGGTCGTGCCCCATCGGAGCGATACTTCGCTGGCGGCTCGACGGGCGGGCGGGAAGCGCTGACTGTGGTGCAACGTTTTCCCGACGACTATGACGGCGTCATCGCCAACGCGCCGGCGTTAAACTTCTCCGGCGTGCGCCTGATCGGGGTGATGGTGGGGCAAGCGGCGTATGGCCAGACGGATGGGAACAATGCCGTGCCGGTGCCTCCGCAGACGGACGGCGGCAAGCCGGCCGGAGGCGACGGTGGCGGTGCGTCGAACCAACTGCCGCGTGACGATGACACCGCGGGCGTGCGGCCTCCGGGTTATGTCGGACCGGCACTGCAGCGGCGGGTCCGTGAGATCGTGCTGTCGCAGTGTGACGATCTGGACGGTTTGCGTGATGGCATTGTCTCGAACGTGGCTGCGTGCCGGCAGCGTGAAGGCCAGATCATCGCGGCCCTGCGCTGCCCGGCGCAGCAGCGCGACTGGGTCAGTGCGCGACTTTGCGCGACGCCCGCGCAAATGCATACGCTTCAGATATTGCGCAATGGCCTGAAGCTGCCCTATTCATTGGCGTATGGCGTCTCCCGCTATCATGGCTACAACGTGTTTGCCGGCGTCGACTTCACCAGTGGACTGGGGCTAGGTAGTTCGCCGCGATTGACGCGGCCATTGCGCTTTGACGCCAACGGCTATCTGTTCGCGCAGGCGGATGGCTATATGAAATACTTCGTGACGCGCGATGTAAGGTTCGACACGCTACATTTCGACGTGTCGCACCCTGGCCGATGGCTGGACCGATTGGTGGCCCTGTCCGACGTCGTCGGCGCGATGAACCCGGACTTGTCGGGGTTCATCGCGCACGGGGGAAAGATCATTATCATGCACGGTCTTGCGGACGAGGTGATCAGCCCTAACGAAACCGTCGCATTCTATAAAACGTTGGTGGCGCGATATGGTCAACCCATCGTTGACGCTTTCCTACGCCTTTATCTGGTGCCGGGCTTCCAGCACGGTAATGGCGTGTTCATCCCGGCGTTCGACGAACTGACCGCGCTGGATCACTGGGTGACGAACGGTCAGGCACCCGAAACGCTGGTGGGCGCGGATATCGTCCGCGGCACGAATGGCCGGACCCGGCCCCTATGTCGGTACCCGACTTATCCGCATTTCAACGGCAAGGGCAATCCGAACGTGGCGGCTTCGTTCACCTGCATGATGCCCTGACGCCGATCCGCCTCAGGCGATCTGCTGGACGATGTAGTCGATATGGAATTCGGCGCGGTAATAGGACTCGCCGCTGATCAGCGGTCGCCCGGCGCCGTCACGCAATGTGTAATCGCGGATCAGCAGCGCGCTGCCCGGGGCCACGTCGAGCTGGGCGGCCAGGTCCGGGGTGGCAGTGGATGCGCGGATCTTGCCCACCACTTGGCGGACCGGTGATCCCAGTTCATCGAGAATCCGGTGAATCGACCGGCTATGCAGCATTTCCACGGTGATCGCACCGCCAATGGCGGGGGGGAATGATCCGGATCTCCAAGCTGGCCCGCTGATCGCCGATGACGCGCAGGCGGCGCAATTCGAACACGCGCTCCGTTGCATCCAATTTAAGCAGGGCGCCATGCTCCTCACCCGCCGCGCGGGTGACGAAGCCCAGTACCTCATAACTGACGCTGGCACCTTCCAGCGCCAGCTTATCCTCGAACGACGACACCTCCGTCAACTGCAGTGGCGCACTGATCGAGCGCATCGAGACAAAACTGCCGCTCCCCGCACGGCGCACGATCAACCCTTCGAGGGCCAACTGCTGCACCGCACGCGCGACTGTGGCGCGTGCGGCCTTGAACTGCTCGCATAACGCGGCCTCGGTGGGGATCTGGTCGCCCTCTTTCAAGCGGCCACTCGCTATCTCGCCGCGAATAAAGCGTTGAATCTGTGCGTAAAGCGGCAAATGCGCATGGGAGCCGGACGAGGCTGCCAGGACACCGGGCGGCTGACCGGGCACGCCCGAGCCACCGCCGTCGCCACCCGACATACCGTCATCGGTCATGCTTGAAGCGGAAAAGCCGGACTGAAGGGGGAAAGGTATTTTTCTAATCATCAATTCGACCGGCGAGTTCGGGTCCACGGGCGGCGTACCGTCTTGGCCTGCCGATAAATCTTGGCCTGCCGATAAATCGTATATGAGAACAATACGAATGGGCAATTACCAATCGCGTCCCCATCACATCGATGTCAAAACCGTGTGAATACGCGCACCATTCAATAAAAAAACGTGGATGCTTTGTACCATTTCGCGCAATGGACTATTGTCCGGCGCGGCGAAAACGCAGCGGCATGGGCACCGTTGTCTGAAAATGTATTGTCGGCCCAAGGGCTTGTGCTGCAAAAAAAGGGTGAACCGGTTATGCTCGTTTACCCAAATACAGCGCCGTCGGCGAGAGTGGATGCGGTAACGATTGCGGTGCCAAGGTTTCGCTGCGACAATTGGGCGCAGTTTTCGGGTGCGCCCCGGGGAACGCCTGCGCGCGTCGCTTGCGCGCCACAGAACGCGCCCTGACGCCGACGCGGGACGTGCTCCTGTCTAACACCGGGCGCCTGCTCGATGTCCGACAAGCGCGCACATTGCCAGCGTCCACCGTCCCACCGCGCTAAAAACGAATTCGTTGATCAATGCAATCATTTCCGCTGCTTAGCCTGGCCATCTGGGTCCCCATCGTTTTCGGCATCGCCATTCTGTGTGTCGGCTCATCGAAGCGGCCGGCGCCAGCGCGCTGGCTGGCGCTGACCGGTGCGATCCTGGGGTTGCTGCTGACCGTCCCGCTCGTGTTCGGTTATGACGCCACGTCCGGCGCCGAGCAATTCGTCGAGCAGGCCAACTGGCTGCCGGCGTTGCATAGCACCTACCACCTGGGTATCGACGGCATCTCTCTGTGGCTGGTGGTGCTGACCGCGTTCACGACCGTGGTGATCGTGCTGGCTTCCTGGCGGTCGAAAATCCGAGTGCCGCAATACCTGTCGGCATTCCTGCTGCTATCCGGTTTCCTGATCGGGGTATTTACCTCGCAGGATGGTCTGCTGTTCTTTGTGTTCTTCGAGGCCACACTGGTGCCGTTCTATCTGTTGATTGGCGGCTGGGGTGGTGCCAACCGGGTGTATGCGGCGGTCAAGTTCTTCTTCTTCTCGTTGATCGGCTCGCTGACGATGCTGGTCGCGCTGATCTATCTGTATCACGTGTCGCATAGCTTCGATATGGCGACTTGGTTCTCGATGCCGTTGACGCTGTCGCAGCAAATCTGGATATTCCTGGCCTTCTTCGCGGCGTTTGCGGTCAAGGTCCCGATGTGGCCGGTTCATACCTGGCTGCCCGACGCGCATATGGAAGCGCCGATTGGCGCCTCAGTGATGATGAGCGTGCTGAAGCTCGGTGCCTACGGCTTCTTGCGCTTTTCACTGCCGATCACCCCGGATGCCAGCCACTTCTTCGCCCCACTGCTGATCGCGCTGTCGCTGATCGCCGTGGTCTACGCCAGCCTGGTCGCGCTGGCACAGACCGACATGAGCAAGGTCATTGCCTATTCGTCGGTCGCCCATATGGGTCTCGTCACGCTTGGCCTGTTCATATTCAGCCAGATCGGCGTGGTTGGGGCGATCGTCCAGTTGATCTCGTATGGTTTTGTCTCGGGGGCGATGTTCCTCTGCATGGGGGTGCTGAGCGATCGGATGCAGACGCAGTCGATGACGGCTTATGGCGGTGTGATCAATACCATGCCGCGCTTCGCCGTTTTCATGATGGTGTTCACGATGGCAAACGTCGGTTTGCCGGGCACGTCCGGTTTTGTCGGCGAGTTCATGGTCATCATGGGCGCGATCAAGTACAACTTCTGGATCGGAGTGGGCGCGGCATCGACGATGGTGTTGAGCGCCGCCTACACGCTATGGATGTACAAGCGCATCATCTTCGGACCGGTGGCGAACGAGCGCGTTGCAAAACTCAAGGACCTGGGCTTGCGTGAAATGACCGTGCTCGGCGCGATGGCGTTGGTCGTGATGGTGATCGGTGTGTATCCGCATCCGTTCACGAAGGGGATCGACCCGTCCACCGCCATTGTGCTGGCGCAGGCAACGCGATCGAAGATCGCGGTGGCATCGGCTGAGCCGGCGGCGGCGCAGGTCGCGGCACAGCGCGACGATGTCACGCGTGCCCTGCCGCGCAGCATCGCCGACAGTGGCACGTCGCGGGTCAACGGCCTGTGATGATGTCCCGGATGACGCCTGAACCGATGGCAACCAGCAAGTAGTCACCGTTCACCCCGACCCAATGGTAACCGCGTGGTGGCGGTTGCAATTGATACTCGCGATAATTGTCGATGACGTACTGACGATCTCGGTATTCGCGGGGCAGTGGGCGCCCGCGTTCGCGCCATCCGCCATCCATCGGTGCGGGTCCCGGACCGCGTGCATCGACGGGTCCCGGACCGCCAGGGCGCGCCATCGGCGGCCGGTGCATTTCCGGGCGTGCGCCCGGGCCGCCACGATCCGGCTGCGAGGGCCGCATGCCGGGCGCATGGTGGTCGGGCCCGGCGTCCTGTGGTGGCATGTTCTGTGCAACTGAAGCGGTCGAGACCACGGCACATGCTGCGGCAATGAATGCGGCGACCGATAATGTCTTCTTCATTTAAAGCACTCCCCTGATCGAACCTTCCATGTCGCGGATGCGGCATGGCCAGCTTGGTGTTATCGAAACAATCCGCCACGCGGTAAGCCGGTGATGGCATTCCCGTCATGCAAGCCGCATGCCATTGTCTTTTCATTTCTCTGGATCACCTATGTCGAACGACTACAGGGCGTCCGGCGGGACCGTGCTCCCGGTCTCGTCCGTCGGGCCATCCGGCTTACCGGTGGCGAACGCGACCGCACGGTTTTGCATCGGTGTGGATGGTGGCGGTTCCGGCACGCGCGTGCTGATCGCGCCGTATGCGCCATCTGCGACCCCGGCCGGCACGGCGCGATCGTTTGTGAGCCCGCATCCGACCGATGTGTCTGGCGGAGTGCCCGTCAGCAAAGGCGTTGTTGATCAATATGATCTGCCTGTGGGTCTTGCCTGGCCATTACGCGGTGCGGCCGGTCCTTCTGGCCTTGGCCTTGGTATCGAACGTGCCTGGGACGCCATCACGCGCGCCTGTACGGACGCTTTCTCTACCGCAGGGATTACGTGGCAGTGGCCTGATTGCGTCATGGCGTGTGGTCTGGCGGGGGACAACCATGCGCCTTGGCGCGATGCGTTTATCGCCAGTGCGCCGCCGTTACGAGGGTTGTCGGTATTCAGTGACGCGTTCACGACCTGGGTCGGCGCGCTCAGCGGCGGGGGCGATGCGCTTGACACAACGAAGATCGATGGCACGATGGGTCGCGAATCTGGAAAGCAACCCGGCCAAGAGGGCCGTGGGCGGGCACGGAGTCGCGCCGAGGCGCCGACACGGGCGCACGACAACGCGCAAGACGAAATCATCGCCGGTGTCGTGATTGCATTGGGGACCGGTAGCATCGGTTGTGCGATGGACGCGGAACACGGTTGGCGTACCGTGGGTGGCTTCGGTTTTCCGGCGGGTGATGAGGCGAGCGGCGCGTGGTTCGGCCTTCAGGCGGCAGGCTATGCGCAGCGGGCGCTCGACGGCCGCGTGCCGATCGACGCGTTGGCGCGGGCGTTGATCGACGCCATGGGGTTGCCAGAGCGCACTGGAAACGTTGCGGCCGCGCCGTGCCATGCCGATGCCTCTCCTATCGCAAAAGTTGAGGCCGGCCCGGCGCATCACTCAGCGGCCAATGATCCGAACGCGGACGCGCCGTCGCATGGCACGTCAGGCTTGGCGAGCGGGCGGGACCGTTTGCAAGCGTGGCTGACGTCGGCGAATCAGACCGATTACGCGTCCCTGATGCGGGTGCTGGTGGACTTTCCGGACCATCCGACGGTTCGGTCGCTTCGCATGCGTGCCGCGGCTGACGTCGATGCCATGATCGATGCGCTTGACCCGGGCATGACGCTACCGGTGGTGCTGGCGGGGAGTGTTGCTCCTTGGCTGGCGGATGCGCTGGCCAGCCGTCATCGGTCGCGGCTCCGTCCCGCGGTCGGCGATGCCGCTACGGGTGCGCTGCGGATGGCCCAAGGCTGGATCAAGCAGCCCTGAGGTGCTTTAGCGGTTCCAGCCCGGCGGCGGCGGACCACGGTGTCGGTAACGATGCGGCGGCGGTGGCGGCGGAGGGGGAGGACGGTGCCAATGCCGACGACGGTAACGACGCGGTGGTGGTGGCGGCGGCGGCGGGGGGCCGCCTACATAGCCGGGTGTTCCCACATTGATGCCGATATTCACCGGGGCAGCCTCGGCATGGAATGCGGGCAAGCCGACGACCGCCAATGCGACGACGGCCAGCGACTTCCCGAATGCATGCCAGACGCCGCGGGCCGCGCCTCTGGATAGTGTGGCGGCCGCCGAAGCGGCCAGGTCGTTCTTCATCATTACCTACCTTTTTGTTCTGGTCTGTCGGCCGGTCATCACAACCTGCATGTAAGACGATGCCAGATTCTGCTTTCTTACGCTTTGTAACGCATGTGTTGACCTTCCATGCATTGGTTCGACGTCATTCCGGCCGATGGATTGGGCGCTAGCGCATCTGCATGTCAGCCAGTCTCGTGCGTCGTAATCGAACGATCGCTCGGATACTTACTGTTCGATGCCGTCGTAGCAGGCGAGGCGTCGCATGTCGCAGCCGGGGCACCAGCACAATTTGTTGGGCATCGCCAGTGCAAAGTGGTGCAATCGGAAAAGCTTTCAAAAAACTGTCAGTTTTGCACACCAGACCATTTGATCTGTCTGCACTGCTTTGCGGAAATAGGCGGGTGATCAACCTTTGTCATTGACAATGAACGACATGGCAATAAAAATCAGCTTACCGTCCACTCCGTCCAGCGTGTTCAAGGCTCTTATGACAGACATCTATTCCGTCGAGAATTTCGATTACAAGCGCGCGGTCGGGCGATTGCTGACGCGTGTGCGGCATTTGTTGCTCGAGCGCGTAAGCGAGCGTCTGGAGGCGCTGGACCTCACTGCCGCGCAATGGGGCGTCGTCGTGACGTTGGCCGAGGGTACCGCGTCGACGCCAGCCGAGCTGTCCCGGTTACTTGATTACGATCCAGGTGCGATGACCCGCCTGATCGATCGTCTCGAAAAGAAAGATATTGTGCGCAGGACGCGCAGTACCGATGATCGGCGGTCGGTCAGCCTGGAATTGACGGACCGCGGCCGGGCGCTGTTCCCGGAGATCCTGCCGTTGATCGTTGGCGTGTACAACGAACTGCTGCAAGGTTTCTCGAAGGAAGAAGCGACCCAGCTCGAAGGGCTGCTGACGCGGATGCTCGAAAACGGCTGAGCGTGACGTAAGGCGGACAGCGACTCGGCTTGCACGCTTACAGGCCAGCGTCGCCGCCTGCGACCACACAACGTGCGCATGACGGAGGGCAATAAAAAAGCCAACATCTTATTGAAACCGCACCCCTGGCGTTGGACATCGTCCTATCCACCTTTGGTGCGCGGTTCGAACACGATGCTGGCTTCTTTACGACCCCGACACGTTGCTGCCTGTCGCGCGCCATCACGCGGCAGGCAGCATGACGTGTTGTCCTGCTTAAGCGGCTTGACCCTTGATGACTTGTTCCAGCGCCGGGATCGACTGCGCCTTGATCAGGCGTTCATAGACCTCGACGTAGTTGCTCGCCATGGTGTCAGCGGTGAAACGTTCTTCGAAACGCTCACGGATCGCACGTCGCGGCAGTTCCTTCAGACGATCCACCGCTGCAACCGCACCGTAGATATCCTCCACGATGAACCCGGTTACGCCATGATCGATGACTTCCGGCACCGAGCCACGATTGAACGCGATCACCGGCGTACCGCATGCCATTGCCTCGATCATGACCAAGCCGAACGGTTCCGGCCAATCGATCGGCAGCAGCAAAGCCTTGGCGCCGGATAGGAAAGCCGGCTTTTGCGCTTCGTTGATTTCACCGATGAATTCGACATCGGCTGTCGACAGCAACGGTTCGATCTCGCGTTCGAAATATTCCTGGTCAACCTTGTCGACCTTTGCCGCTATCTTCAACTTCATGCCCGTCTGCGCGGCAATCTTGATCGCTGTGTCCGGACGCTTTTCCGGGCAAATCCGGCCCAGGAATGCCAGGTAGCCCGGCGCGACGTCCTGACGCGGCGTCAACAGATCGCTGGGCAGACCGTGATAAACGGTATTCATCCAATTCGCGCGCAACGGCGCACGCTGCGAATCTGAAATGGAAACGACCGGCGCCTTGGGGAATGCATCGAATACCGGTTGCAACTCGACGAGGTCGAGGCGGCCGTGCAGCGTCGTGACGAACGGCACATTCATTTGGGAGAACAGCGCGAACGGTGCGTAGTCCAGGTGGAAATGCAACACGTCGAATTCGTGCGCACGGCGGCGTACTGTCTCGAGCAGCAATGCATGCGGCGCATTCGAATCGCGGATCGCCGGATCAAGGCGCAAGGCCTTTGGCCAGACCGCCTCGTGCTTGGCGCTGGTCTGCGAGTCCCCGCTCGCGAACAGGGTGACGTCGTGTCCCTGCTGGACCAAGGCCTCGGTCAGGTAGGACACGACACGTTCGGTGCCGCCGTAAAACTTCGGCGGAACGGCTTCATAGAGCGGTGCAATTTGAGCGATGCGCATCTGGATAACTCCTGGTCTGTGCGTTTCGCGTGCTTGCCGCTTCAAAGCGGTCCGCCGCAAAAACGTCTGGCGTCTTGAAATCCGCCACCGTTCGCCGAGATGGCGAACGACGCGGCATGATCCCGATTGACGGTGGCGCTTCACTACGGGTGGTGCCTGCGCGTTCGTCCCTTGTTTCCCATTATCGACACATGTCCCGAAACTGCGATCGACTTTGCAAACAATTTCGCCTTGTTACAGGGCGAAACATTTCAAAGTCAATGACTTGCGTCGATATAGCAGGGTGCGACAGCCATCAAAGTACGGTGGCTCGGCCTTGATGATGACGCCATTCGATCAACTTGATGGCGGCACTGTTACAAAGCCGGGCGTGGCGTTTACCCGACACGTCGGACTTCACGTTTCCCCTGCGTGCGGAAAAGTACGCGATAGCCCGTCAATCCTCACAGCACGGCCCGTGCCAGCGTTGCGACGTCAATCAACAAACGCACGTTCGATCACGTAGTGACCAGGTGTGGAGTGATTGCCTTCCTTCAAGCCTGCGGCATCCAGCAATGCGCGCGTGTCTTTCAGCATATGCGGGCTGCCGCACAGCATAAGGCGGTCGTTTTCCACCGAGAACGGCGGCAGATCGAGGTCCGTGAACAGCTTCCCCGAAGAGATCAGATCCGTAATGCGGCCCTGCGTGCGGAATGTCTCACGCGTCACGGTGGGGTAGTACGTCAATTTGTCGCGGATCAACTCGCCGAAATGCTCATCGGACGGCAGCGTTTCGGTAATGTATTGCTGATAGGCCAACTCGCGCTCGAAACGGCAAGTGTGGGTCAGCACAATGCGGTCATAGCGTTCATAGACGTCAGGGTCCTTGATCACGCTCATGAAAGGGGCCAGCCCGGTGCCGGTGGACAGCAGCCACAGCGTCTTGCCCGGCAGCAAGTTATCGACGATCAGCGTGCCGGTCGGCTTGCGGCCGATCATCACCGTGTCGCCTGCTTGCAAGTGTTGCAGCCGCGAGGTCAAGGGGCCATCTTGCACCTTGATCGACAAGAATTCGAGCGACTCTTCGTAATTTGCGCTTGCCAGGCTGTATGCGCGGAGCAAGGGCTTGCCCTCGACCGGTAGCCCGACCATCGTGAACTGGCCGTTCAGAAAGCGGAAGGACGGGTCACGGGTGCATTTGAAACTGAAGAGCGTGTCCGTCCAATGATGTACGCTCAGGACGGTTTCCTGGTTCAGATTACTCATTTCTTGTCCGTAAAGGGCGCCACCCAGAGGCACGACGGCGCAATAAGGGCGAGCGGGCCGACCCGGCCTGTCCCGGTCCCACAAAAATAGCTCGGTATTTTACCTGATGCGCCCAGGTGGAGCAGAAATGACCTGCTTGCGAGGCAGAGATTGCATGGAAATAAGCTAATAACCGCGATGCGGCGCCCGATATGCGGCTTTTACGCAGCAGAAGGCGGATCCAGTCTAAGACGCGCGACGTAGGGCAGGTGATCCGACAGCCACGCCGCCTTCTGGTCGGGGACCACCCAACTGACCGGCGTCAATCCGCGGACGAACATCTTGTCGAGCGCCAGCGCCGGGGAAAACGCCGGAAATGTCCGTCCACTGACGCCCAGCGTACCGGCGACCTCGATCAAACCCGCCTCCGCGAAAATGGCCGGCGAGTCGTTTTTCCAATCATTGAAGTCGCCGGCGAGGATCAGCGGACCACGCGGTGCGCCCGTGGCAATCCAGGCGGCAATCCACCGCATCTGACGCAGTCGCGCCGCGCGAGTCAATGCCAGGTGGGCACACAGCAAGGTGATGATCTGGCCCTGGTAGGTCATGCGCGCGGCAAGCAGCCCGCGCCGCTCGAAGCGGTGCGCGGAAATATCCCAGCGACCACTCAAATCCAGTGGATGCGGCGATAAGATCGCATTCCCGTGTCGCCACGATGGTTTGAAAACATTCGGACCAAGCGTCACCTGCATCTGCAACGATGCGGCAATCTCCGTGGCCTGACAATGCCATAACGCCTCGGGCGGATCTTCAGTGGGTTCGCCAAATCCGGCGGGTGCGAGCGCGGCGGGCAAGCGCTTTGCCATGGCTTCCTGAAGGAAGCAGGCATCCGCGCCACTCCGGGCGAGCCAGTCACGCATCGGTTTCCAGACCTGCAGCCCAAGCGGCGAGCGACCCTTGTGCAGGTTCCAACTCACCGCGGTGAAGTCATCATGTGCCAGTGCTTGCGGATTTCTCATGGAAATAGCTTACTCGCAGCGCGCGATTTTCGCTATCGCGGCACCGGGCCGGACGCCGCGCTGGAGGACGATACTGCTGCCGATGCCGATGCCGATGCCGATGCCGATGCCGATGCCGATGCCGATGCCGATGCCGCGACGTGGGCGGCCAGTTGGTAGGCCAGCGTGGGATGTTTCGGCACGATGGTCCACGTATCAGACTGGCCTGACGCAATATCCCATTCTGGATGATGCGCCGTGATGGTCCGTGGTGTCGGCGGCAATATACAGCCATCGGAGCGGACTGTTAAAGGCGTGTTGTCATCGATCGTGTCCTGTGTATCGACCGAGAAGCCGATGACCTGATGACTATCCACACCGAGCGGCGAAAGCGTGATTGTTCGTGCGAAGGCGACCGGACGAGTTTGCGCGCCTTCACAGCCTACCGGATGGCTGACGTTCCACTGACGCGTCACCGTTGCCGATTGACCGACGGCGGTGTTGCCTGAGAACGTGTCCGCCACCTTGCCGTCGGTGAGTACGGTGAGCGTCCAGGCAACCCGCGCCGGCGGCGAGTATCGGCGGACCGGCGCATCCCGATCTTGTGCCCATGCGGACCATGTCAACGACATGGCGAAGAGAAAGAGCGCGGTGCGGGAGGCGCCGTGCGGCGTGGTTGGACGTAAAGCGTGCATGGTAGGCCAATAGGCGAGGGGAACAGCATGCCGTGCAGTGCGCCGCTGCATTGCAACATCCGAACGGTGGGCGCCGGACCGGGAAGTGACCAATGCATTGTGCCATGGTGCGCCGAGACGTGTAGGCCAGGTCCTGCCAAGGGGCGGCGAGGATGCGATCTGGCACGACTTCGGACGATTCCTATTTCGGCGGGGAGTGCGGCGCTTTGTCCTAAAGTTCAACCTTACAGTGAGTATTTACTCTGGATAAGTATTTATCCCTGCGGCAGCGCGGAGTTGGCCGGCCGAAGATAAAGAAACGACGGTGGGACACGTCGCAGGAAGCAGGCACAATGCCGTCGGGGAATGAAAAACGTTGCGTGATGTCGCAACGCGTTGCAATGTGTCATCAAACAAGCAATGCTTCATTGGTACAACGAAGGGATAGGCGTGGATCAACCTAAACAGATTATGACGGGCAGTCCTTCCGAGAGCGTCGAGGGAACGATGGCGCCATGCAATGTGCTGGTTGTCGATGACCACCCTTGTGTATTCGCCGCGATCGAGGTCGCATGCAGAAAGGCCGGCGTGACGGGAAAGCTCAAACATGTGATGACGGCACGGCAGGGACGTGCCGCATTGGCCGATGTGCGCCACACGTCTGAAGAGGAAAAGTTTCAGCTTGTCATTGTCGACCTGGATCTGCCGGATATGGCGGGTGTCGACTTCATTCGAATCGTTCAACAATTGCATCCGGAGGTGAAGATTTTCGTCTACACAGCCAAGCGCTATGAAATGTTCGCCTGTCGCTTGAACGCCATGCATATCGCGGGTTTTTTGAATAAATTCGAGGCAATGGAAAAAGTGGGTGCCGCCATTGGCCTGGTGGCGCAAGGCTTTCACGTAAAGCCTTGCGGTGGCGCGGGAAATGGCGACAATCCGTTCGATCTCTTATCGAACCGTGAACTGTCGGTGGCGATGCTGATTGCCAAGGGCAACAGCAATCGAATGATTGCCCAACAACTGTCGATCAGCCAGAAGACCGTAGCGGTCCATAAGATGAACCTGCTGCGCAAGCTGTGCTGCGAGAGCGCGATTGATGTGGCGCAGATGGCCCAACTCCACGGCTTAGGTTGATGGACTAGCCGGTTATGTCGATTGGCGATTGGCGATTGGCGATTGGCGATTGCGCCGACGTCTGACGCCCTTGATACGTGAGATGCATCGGCGCCATCCCATCGCGATCGTCATCGTACGCGTCAGCGTAAGCGCTGTCGCGCGACCCAGTCTAGACATAACACCACGTCGATACTGAAAGCGCGAAGGCGATCGGACAACCGCCGTTCTTGCAGTGTGTCCTTTGCGATCTCCGACGGTGTGACACGCCTGCGTCCTCGTCGTCGCGATGCCGTCGTCATCGCGTGTTCCAATGCCGCTCCGTGATTGGCCAATGGGCTGCAACCCAGCACCTGCAATCCACCCGTGAGCCGATGCAGTGGGCGCTGACTTGCCCGTGCCGGCTGCTGCTGGATAAACGCCGTATCAATCAGGCGCAGGTCTTCGAGCGTGGCGGCAATGAACGACGTCAATACCCGATCCAACGTCACGGCGTTGCCGAATATGTTGCGCAGCTTTTGTAAATCGAGAGGTGCTTGTTGCGCGTGATCGGGTCGCCGCGCACGCGCGTCTTGGAATATCGATGCCTGGTCCGTGATCACGTGCGCGCGGTGAGAGGCCAGCGACGGGTGCCGCGGATGCCAATCGCGGACGCACAAACGGCTTAACACCTCGGAGGTCACCGGCTTGACGAGACACTCGTCGAATCCTGCCGCGTATTGCTGCATTGCCTGGCCCGGAAGCGGATTGGCTGTCAGGCCGATCACGCGCATCGGCAATGCGCCCGAGACTTCGACCTGGCGCCAGGCGGCGGCTAACGACAGGCCGTCACGCCCTGGCATCTTGCAGTCGGTGAGCATCAGGTCGAAGCGACGTTGCCGTAGTAATGCCACCGCGGCATCGGCGTTTTCCGCCGTCGCGACACCATGACCCAGCGCACCGAGCTGCGCATCGAGAACGAGGCGCGTGGTGGGATGATCATCGACGACCAATATCTGAGCGCGATAGGATTGCAGTGCGGACGACCGCTCGCCATGCAACGCACCATTGACGTTCCGCACGCTGGGTGGCGTTTTCGCGCGCCGCCGCTGATGCATCGGTTCCCTTTCGGGTGCCGGCGCGGCGGCAGTCGTTGCGCTCTGGCAGGTGCCATCGGCGGGTGGCGTCGACGACGCGGCGTTTTTCGTGGTGGGCTGGCTGCTCTCCCTGCTGTTCGGGGCGTTGGCAATCGGCCAGCAGGCGGCGAGGCGTGCGGTTGTGCCCACCCCCACCTCGCTCGTCAACGTTAGCGACCCTCCCAGACGTGAGGCCAGCAGTTTGGCAATCGCCAGGCCGAGGCCGCTGCCGTCCGGGTTTCGCGCGAGATGTTCGTCTACCTGTGCAAACGGACGGCATATGGTCGCCAGGGCTTGCGCTGGAATGCCGATGCCCGTATCAATTACGTCGATTGTGATCGCTTGCGGCGCGGTCGCGTATGCCGATGGTGTGCCAGACTCGCGCGGCATTCCGGAAGTGTGTCCCAGTACTGATTCAGAATCCGACGCGGATGTTGCGTCGCATGGCGAAACGTACGGCGTGTTGGTGTCGAAACCGGCTGATCCGTCTTGCTTTGAGAGCGGTGGCATCAAGCCCGAGGTGGAACGGGAGACGTGAATCAGAACGTGCCCGGCATCAGTGAATTTCAACGCATTGGTGACGAGGTTGAGCAGAAGCTGCCTGAGTCGTATGGGGTCCGTTGAGACCCACGGGGCCACTGTATTGTCGACATGCGTCTTCACCACGACGCCGGGATGCGGGACCTTCGCATCGAGCAATGCAGCCACGTCTTCTATCATTTGACGCAGATCAACCGGTTCCGCTGCGATGGAAGGCTGCGCCGTCCGAAGTTTAGTGAAGTCAAGTACGTCATTGGCAATGCGTTCCAGCGCGACCGCCGCACCGGTTCCGATGCGCAAAAGCGCTTGCTGACGGGCGTTAAGCGGTGTCTCGCTAAGTAGTTCCAATGTGCCGAGCAAGCCTTGCATCGGCATGCGCAACTCGTGGGCGATGACGGCCGTCAGCGGCAGAGTGTCCGTTGCATGCCAGGCCGGCAGGTCGTCCACGGGCACGCCGTGGTTGAGGCCGTAGCCGTCCGGCGTCGGCGCAGGTAAGGAAGCGGATTGGCAAGGGCCGCGCTGGGCGTGCCGGACATTGCCTTGCGTAAGGGTAGGCCTCAAGGGAGCGCGGATCGGCGATGACGGCATGGTGCGAACCTTTGGATAGAAGGAGGGGCGTCGCATGGCGGCTGGACAGCACACCATTTGTCCGATTGGATAGGGTGCATTCGCTTAGTGACCCGTAGTAAGATGACTTATATAAGTGAATGCTGAAGGAGACATGACATGCCTGACGCTATCCGGGTAATGGTGGTCGATGATGAGCCGATAATGATAGAAGGATTACGCGCCATCATCGGTCGCTCTGAGTCAATGACCTTCGTCGGAGGTGTGAGATCGCCCGAGGAATTGTTTTCTGCATTAGGTGCAATTCATTGCGATGTACTTGTTATGGATTACTTAATATCTGATGAGGATTGCGGTAGTCCGGACGGATTGTACCTGCTGCGACAAATTCGGGTAAGTCATCCGTCCGTTCGGACAATTCTGTATACAAGTCTCAATCGCGCGGGATTGCGGGAGTCCGCGCTGGCGTTGGGGGTCGATGCGATCCTGTGCAAGCGGGACCCGCTCGACGTGTTGACGAAGGCGATTCTGGTACTCGCCAGCGGCGCCATGTGTGTAGCGCCTTCCTCGATGCTCACCGTTGCATCTGGGTCGACCTTGGAGACCGGGCCGATGTCGGCCCAACCGGTTGCGTCTCGTGTGCCGGGCAGGCTAGCCGCCACGTATGCCGCAATGGCCCTGTCGTCACGGGAAAACGTGCCGAACGGGAATGTGGCTTGGTCCGAAAGCGGTCAAGCCGGGCAGGCTCGGCGGGAAGGTCGGCGCATCAGCAATCGTGTCACCGGCAAGACGTTGCCGCTCGGTCAGTGGACGCGATGCGACGTCTCGGCGTGCAGCCTGGCCGAACGTTCAGGTCCGGCAACCGAGGATCGTCGGGCGCCGCGGACGTCGGCAACGTGGGTGACGCGGGGGGCTGCAGGGCAGGCTGGGGCACCCACTCGGTCGGGCACATCGGAAAATGACGGCGTCGGCGACGCGGCGAAGACGGACGGTGAGCTGCTCCACTTTCCCGATGCGGGGGGCGATGCGGCGTTGCTTGGCGAGCGGGGCGTCTGGATGGAAAACCGGCCGTCGCTTGCGCGGCTGTCACCGCGCGAAACGGAAATTGTCCGACTATTGTCGAACGGGCGTTCTTTGAAGGAGGTAGCCGCCTATGTCGGCCGCAGCCCGAAGACGGTCAGTAACCAGAAGCGTTCCGCCATGCTGAAGCTGGGCCTCCTTTCCTATATCGACTTGTTGCGCTTTGCCATTCAAGCCGGTCTGACCTGATGTGCGCGGGAGATCGTGGCGCGCTGACGGCTCGCGGCCCGGCAAATCGCCGAATGGGGCGCGCAGGCGAGAAATCCTCCGCTACTGTCGCAAGTGCTGTCGACCGGACGTGCCACCACACCGCTTACTATCAGAGCCTGGTATCTGATATCTGGCGGATGGTCGTCCGTCACGCCATGCACGCGCAAAGCGTACGTGCCGTTTTCCGGTGCGGCCCGTAAGCATATTTTAGAAATATATCAGCGCATTTACTTTAAGCGCATCCACCATTCCTGCCGCTCGGGCGGGATTACCTCGACCAATGGTGGCCGCGTTTATCGCCCGGTGACGCAAGAAGATGTGTATACAGGCGACTGTATTGCCGAAATGCTTCTTCATCAAAGTTGAAAACGTCGGTTTGCCATCATTTATGAGATAACATCCGGGAGCTGAGCGATTCGCCATGTGGACGGGTCGGCAGTGGCGCTCGCACTCGACGGAGTGTGCTGACATATTTCTGAGAGAAATTCAAATAGAGTTTTTCTTCAGAACAAATATTGGTGGCAACTTTTTTTGTAACGGTACACTCTCGCACGGTCTTAGATGCTGCTTAGGACCTTAACAGCCTCACGCTCAATCATTCGGCGCTGACTTTGCTTGAACCGGAAACCGGAGACGTTTTAAATGAGTAATGTGTCTTTTAAATTGCTGCCCCTCGCCGCCGCAACGCTGGCTTTTGCGGCTAGCGCCGGTGTGGCGAACGCCGATGAAATCGTTAAGATTGGTCACGTCGCGCCGCTGACAGGCGGTATCGCGCACTTGGGCAAAGACAATGAGAACGGTGCTCGCCTCGCGATCGAAGAGATCAATAAGAAGGGCCTGACGATTGGTGGCCAGAAGATCACGCTGCAATTGGACGCACAAGACGACGCGGGTGACCCGCGTCAAGCCACGCAAGTGGCCCAGAAGCTGGTGGACGACAAGGTCGTCGCCGTGGTGGGCCACTTGAACTCCGGCACGACAATCCCGGCCTCGAAGATCTATAGCGACGCCGGTATCGTCCAGATCTCGCCGTCAGCAACGAATCCGACCTACACGCGCCAAGGCTTCAAGACAGCCTATCGTGTAGTGGCAACGGATGCCGAGCAAGGCCCGGCGCTGGCAACGTACGCCGGGACCACGTTGAAGGCCAAGAGCGTGGCAATCGTCGATGACGCAACGGCATATGGCCAAGGTCTGGCGGACGAGTTCGAAAAGAAGTCCAAGGCATTGGGTATCAAGGTGCTGTCGCACGACGCCACGAATGACAAGGCTGTAGACTTCCGCGCCATTCTGACGAAGATCAAGTCAGAACGTCCGGACGTGATCATGTTCGGCGGCATGGATGCTACCGGCGGCCCGTTCGCCAAGCAAGCACGCCAATTGGCTATCCGCTCGAAAATCCTCGCCGGCGACGGCGTGTGTACGGAGCAGCTGTCGCAACTGGCGGGCGATGCGACCGACAACGTGATCTGCTCGGAAGCCGGCATGTCTTTGGAAAAGATGCCTGGCGGTGCGGATTTCGCGAAGCGCTATCAAGCCCGCTTCGGCCAGCCGATCCAGATCTACGCGCCGTTCACGTATGACGCGGTGTACGTAATCGTAGACGCGATGAAGCGCGCCAACTCGGTCGACAAGGCGAAGATCCTGGCGGCCATGCCCGCGACGGATTACACCGGCGTATTGGGTCGTATCCAGTTCACGAAGAACGGGGACGTGCAAAACCCGGTGATCTCGCTGTACGACTACAAGGCTGGCAAGAAGACGCTGCTCGACAGCGTGTCGATGAAGGCGCCGTCCTAATACCGCGTCAGATTGGCTGCCCGCTCGCTGATCCCGGGCGGTCACTGCACTGAGCTTGCTGGAAGGTACGGAAGGTAGTGTGTGCCTTCTTTGTCCGACCCGGCGTGCCGCCGCTGCCAAGCAGCACACCCAAAAAACATCGCGAAGCTACGCGATGTTTTTTTTCGCCGGCGAAATAGTGCCTAGCCGCGGCCGATGATCACGCCAAGCAGGAATGCGATCCCTGCTGCTGCGCCAATGGTTTCCCATGGCCGGCCCCGAACGAAGTCGTCTGTGGTCTCTGCCGCCGCTTGCAACTTTTGGCGAATCGTATATTGCGCGTCGTCGTAGGTTGCTCTGGCGTCAGCCAGACGTGCTTCCAAACGCGATCGCAGTGCGCCGACGTCGTCATCCTTGCCTTCCTTCAGGGCGGATTCCAGGTCTTTTAGTAGCGCGCGAATATCGGACCCGGCCGCATCGCCAGCCGCGGCAACCTGCCGGCTAAACCGACGGCCCGTTTTGGCACCTTCCGATGCGGCATCTGCTAGTGCATCTGTGGTCTTGTCGAATGCATTCATTGTGTTGCTCCTTTTATCGTCCGTTGTCGTCGTACAAGGGCAGCGATCTTTTACCTTACCAAATTTGGCGAGACCCGGTATGAACCCGTTCGACCTTCCTGGCGGTGACGTGAACTATCAGGTAGGCAGGAGATTTTTCAAATGAGGTTGGCGTAACGCGATTTCCTTCGGAAGCAATTATTACTGATTATCTATACTGGCAATACAGGCATTTGATGCCATGACGTAGTAAAATACATGAACATTTGCGGTGATTTTAAGGTGGTTCGCGAAAGAACGTTTACATAATTGAAACGAAGCGATAAATGACTTCTTATCGAAAGGAACATTCTCATGTAGTATTCGAGTGCGTTTCAGTTTCAGATCATGCAATCCAAAAATTGGTCATCTACATCATGTGATTATTGATGAGAAAGGTGGTGCGCATGGCAACGAATGAGCGTTCGTAAAAGGAGAGTGCGATGGCGCAAGAAGCCGACAATACATTGGGTGCATTGACCGCCCAGCGGGACGAGTTGGATCGTTTAATCAATGAGATGAAAGAGCGCGACAGGGCGGGTGCTCTGGAGACCGTACTCAAGAAGATTGCGCTTTTTCAGCTTACCGCGGCCGATCTCGGATTTGGCGGAAAGCCAGGCCGCCAGCCTAAACAGCAAGCAACACGTGCAAGCGTTGCGCCGAAATACCGCGATCCGGAAACCGGCGCAACCTGGTCCGGCCGTGGAAAACCGCCAAAGTGGATCGCATTTATAGAAGATCGCACACGATTCTTGATCTGATCCAGGCATTACACCGCGCGATCACGTACCGCGTGGTGAGATGGGCCCCAGGCCGCCTGCCGGGCGCCATGGGGCGGTCCGGTATTGGGCATGGCATTCACTGGTAATACGGTAGCGGACGCCAATTTGCACCGGATGCCGATTGATTTTTCCACGTGATTTGCCGTATCGCCGTTGTGTAATTTTTTGGGCGCGTGATGCGTATCATTTCATTTTAGGACGATAAATCCACTAAGATGTACCTAAATGAATGCCAGCGCGTCCTCGCATGCCTATAAAACGACGACGAATCAAATCATTTGCTGTCGAGTGAACGTCTGATTAAGCCATAATGGCGCGCAAGCGTTTAAAAAATCGGCCGAAATCTGATTGTTGTTTCGTCATATGTTAATTACTGCATGTCATTGCATCAAACGTTCTCTTTAATAAGACGAATTTTGAAATTCGGTACCCGATCTCTGGGTATGTCGACATTAATACACTGTTCGGGGTTAATGCGCACAAAGATGCGTTAGAGTGTATCTGGATGAAATAGATGTAACTCTGCGGCGCCGTCCCTGGGTAGGGGCGAGATGTAGTGAAATGCGCCTCGCCTCACGCTTTATTTCGGCGTTGCCGGCGTGAGGGCGTGGGCACCAACGTGGAGAGGCTACCACGTGAACGGGGAGGGAGTTTCTATTAGTGAGAAAAAGCTCCCTTTTTTCAGCGCTGCTCAGGCACGGCCGTAGGTGTCATCGAAGCGAACGATATCGTCCTCGCCCAAATACGAGCCGGATTGCACTTCGATGATTTCGAGCGGCACGCGGCCTGGATTGGCCAAGCGGTGCTTGTAACCCAGCGGAATGTAGGTGGATTGATTTTCCGATAGCAACATCACATTGTCACCACATGTTACTTCCGCCGTGCCGCTTACAACAATCCAATGTTCGGCGCGATGGTAGTGCATCTGCAGTGACAACTTCGCCCCTGGGTTGACCACGATCCGCTTGACCTGAAAGCGTCCGCCCATGTCGATCGAATCATAATAACCCCACGGGCGATGAACCTTGCGATGGTTTTGCGCTTCCGGATCGCCGTTGCTTTTCAACTGATTGACGATCGATTTGACGTGCTGCACATGCTGCTTGTCCGCAACCAGGATGGCGTCCGGCGTTTCGACCACGATCGTGTCGGTCAGGCCGACGCAGGCAATCAGGCGTCCATCGGAATGAGCAAAAGTGGACGTCGTGCCCTCGAACATCACGCGACCCCGGGCGACGTTGCCGTTCGTGTCCTTTTCCGATATGTCCCAGACCGCGTCCCAGGAACCAACGTCAGACCATCCGGCGTTCAACGGCACGACCACCGCCTTGATATCAGTCAGGCCGCTATCGTCGCCTAGCCGTTCCATCACTGCGTAATCGATCGAATCCGTCGGACACGCCGTAAAGGCGGTTTTATTCAAGCGATAGAAGTCGCCATCGTCCTTGCCGCGTGCGAACGCGTCCGACACCGCTGCATGAATTTCCGGCTGATAGGCGGCAATCGCGCGCAGCCATGTGGAGGCACGAACAATAAAGATGCCGCTGTTCCACCAATATTCACCGGAGGCCAGGTACTGCTCGGCCAATTCACGGTGTGGCTTTTCGACAAAGCGTTCGAGCGCATGGCCGCCGTGCTCGCCGACGTTCGCGCCGGCCTTGATGTAGCCATAGCCCGTTTCCGCACGATTCGGCACGATGCCCAGCGCCACTACTGCTCCTTCCTGTGCGTATACCGCTGCACGGGCAACCGCTTTTTCAAATGCGTCCTGGTCCGCCACGGCATGATCCGCCGGCATCACAACCATGACCGGATCATTGTTATCGGTCGTCGCGGCAAGCGCCGCAACGGTCAATGCGGGGGCCGTATTGCGCCCGATGGGTTCGAGGATGATGCGCGCCGCGCGACCGTTCGCCCGAAGTTGTTCCGCGGTCAGAAACCGATGATCCTCTCCGCACACCAGCAATGTCTCGGCTGCGACGCGATTTGTCGTGCGAAGACCGTCGATCCGGCCCAATGTCGATTCGAGCAGCGACTGCTCTCCTAACAAACCGATCAATTGCTTCGGGTAATGCTCGCGCGACAGGGGCCATAAGCGCGACCCGGAACCGCCAGCGAGGATGACCTGCTGAATGCTGGTCGTATCCCCGACAGCCGGAGCGGTCACGGAGACGGAATCGATAATCTGGTTCATGAATGCTCCAAAGCCGTTGCGCCGCCGAACACCATACGGTGCGGATCGTGCCCGCACCGGTCCCGATGATCCGGCGCGCATGCGGGCGAGGCGGCAAATAATGTATTAGACGCGACCCATCATGCTATCAGATGGATATTGTCGCGGCTGGGGAAGAAAACAACTTTTACGAATTGGTCATCCGGGCGCGCATCGCTCTTTATTTTTGGTTGGCGACCAACTGCGTGTCGATTGGGTATTTCAATGCTATCACCGTGATCATTATGGCAGCGATATTGGCACCATGACCATTGTCTTGTCAGAGGATTCCTACGTTAGCGATGTCTGCCATTTAATGACGCATGCGCCGGTTTCGGTTGTTTGCGCGGGGCAGGCGTACGCGTTCACCCAGAGCATGCTTTAATGTTTTAGCGTCATGTCGCGATGGCAGGACCCGGCACCGTATGTTCGACGCTTAGCCCATTGTCCGGCGCGGCTTTCGAACCAGGGCGATGACGTTGCCAGCCTTCGGTCCGGTGATGTATGGCGAGGGATGTGGGCGATATTCGACAGATGCCAAGGCCGGTATTTGGATGAAATGGGATACGGTGTGACGCGTACGTATGACAGGGTGATGTCGACTTTCAATATGGGGCATCGAAACGGCGCACGTACTGGTCTCGCGGATTTCAAAATGGCGTGCGATATTGAATGGTAAAAACGGTCAATCGAGGGCGAGGTAATAATCGGAAAGTGGGATTTCGAAACGTCTGGATACAAGCTGGGTGTTGAGACGACGATTTTTCGCCACTAGAATGTGTTCGGTCCTCACGCTGCGCGGCAACGATTGCCGCTGATGTTGCCGATCGCAGACCGTCTTTCGGTCATGTCGGGGTAGCAGGCAGCGGTAACGAGGCCTGAGCAACGTTGTGAGCGGTCAGTTGGACCGAACGGCGTTGTCTATCGACGCGACGGTAGCGCATTACGCCGTCGTGACATGACTGAACCGCGATGTGCCGCCAAGCGCGCCGTTTTCCAGCGGTATCGATTCCGTATGCTGTCCGTAGCGAGATGCCGGCGAGCTGACTTGGCGTTGCGGCAGCCCGGCTTTTGCCGAGTAGAAGGGGCGTGCGGGGTAAGGATCACGTTTTGTCTGCACTGCAAATCGCATGAAGACAAGGTTGTCTCCTTCATGCTCGGGTATGGCGGCAATACGTCCGCATCGCATGCCTTGACCGTCCGGTATCGCGAGGAGGGCATGCCGTGCGAGGCGAAATCGCCGCGTCGGTTTGAAAGTTTTTTGAGATGTCATGGGCTCCTCGCGTTGTCTGCGTGGGAGCCTTTGTTATCAGTGCATGCGGCACATCGTGCGTGGGCAGGGAGCTCGCGCAGCAGGATTCTCGGGGCGTTGAAAAACAAGCTATGCAGATTGCGCGTCTTCTCGTTTGTGCGACCGTGTTGTTGGGTGCCTGTTCGGCGCCGGTGACCGCTGTCTCGGATTACATCAAGTTCAAGCGCAGTTCTTCGCAGGCCTCGGTGGCGCGTACGCCCTTGACCAAAGGGTATGCCTACCTGCTGGTGACGGTGCAGGGCAAGTCGTTCCTGATGGCGCGCGGTGCGCAGGAGTCGGCGCCGGGCGGTACGGTGGATGTGTGGTACAGCGGTGCGGGCGAAGTGTTGCGTTTGCAGAATGGCCGTGTATTGGCGGCAAGTGGGACGCCGGTGGAATGGACCGACGTGCGGCTTTCCGCGCAGCCCGACTGGCAGTCGATAGGCGCGGACGCAACGCTGCAGCGCCGGCGGGATGAGTCGCCCGGTTATCACTTCGGCTTGATGGACCAGTTGACGGTTACGCCCATTGCTGCACCACATCGTAGCGGCTTCTACGGTGTGCCGGACCCGTCGCTGCATTGGTTCCGTGAAACATCGTCGGGAGAAAACGCGTTGCCCGCGTCGCGCTATGCGGTGCGTTTTGATGGACAAACCAGCGAAGTGGTTTATGGGGAGCAGTGTCTGTCGAGGAGCCTGTGCTTCTCCTGGCAGCGCTGGCCGAATTGAACATAAGGGCAAGCGTCGATGCATAAATGGGGGGCGCGGGGAGCGCATGGAGCACGTGGCGTGCGACGTACACGTGGCCAAAGCGCACGGTATCTATTGTCGTGTCTGTTGCTTTGCGGTGTGCCGATGCGGGCATGGTCGCAAGTATCGGCGACGATTGATCAGTCCACATATCTGGGTGATTGGCTCGTGCAACGTCATATTGAAGAGGCGGGGTTGGACAGCAATGGCGCGGGCGGTTCCGCACCGGCGCCGCTGTACACGCACGCCCTGATTTGGACGCGTCCGCTAGACCGATTGATCCAGGAGGCGCGCTGGCGCGCGTTGCTCACGCAGATTCGTTATCGTCCCGGCACGCGTCGCATCAAGGCAGCTACCCGTGACGGCCTGTACGCGCGATTGTCCGGCATGCAGCCTACCGGCCGACTGCCGGTGCCTTCCGGCGATGGCCGCTGGCTGCAAGTCAATCCGCCGCTCGACCCGATGCTGTCGCCGGGTGACACGGTGACGATTCCGTTACGGCCCGATACTGTTAGCGTGATCCTGGAAAATGGTGACGTTTGCACGGTGCCCTATCACCCGGATTCGGAAGCCAGCTACTACATACGTGCCTGCACGCCGCGAATCCGCGCCGAAATCGCCTGGGTAGCCCAGCCTGACGGGACCGTTGCAAAGGCCGGCATCGCGATCTGGAACGAACAAAAACAAGTTACCGTCGCGCCCGGTGCGTGGATCTGGGCACCCAGCCGCCGTAGTGGCTGGCCCGAAAGCGTGTCTGACAAGATTGCTGAATTCCTCGCGACACAGCCGCCGTCCGGCATACGTACGCCTGCCGCCGCCACGTCGTCGACAGTAGACCCGGTCATTGGCTCGGAGAACGCGACGGCGCTGAACGGCGCATCGATCCAGGCGGATACGGTGAATTCGGCGAGTGGCAATGACCGCCGTACGGCGCCCGTGGCGGTGACGACGGTTGCTCAGAATGCGGTGCCCAAAGCCGATAACGCGCGTGCCGCTGCTCCGATGACGTCGTCTGAGGCGTCCGTCACGGCGAATAGCATGGCGTTGAAGCAGTCGGCGACGCCGGACGAACTGATCAAGCCAAACGTCAGCGCAGCGAATCTGGCGGCGGCTAGCCGATGGGCCGACGACCGCGGGACCGACCTGCAAATCACCGCCAATGATTGGGGCAGCGAAGGGTTGTTGCAGACACCGTCCGCACGGATGGGACGTGCCGGTGAAGCGTCGATCAGTTTCACCGAAGTGAATCCGTATCAGCGTGTAAATGTGATGCTGCACCCCCTCGACTGGTTCGAATTCGGGTTCCGCTACACCAGCATCATGAATCACTTGTACGGCGCGGAGGCTTTGAGCGGAGACCAGTCATACAAGGACAAATCGATCGATGTGAAGGTCCGGCTGTGGAAGGAATCCGCGTATATCCCGGAATTTTCCGTCGGGGCGATGGATATTGGGGGTACCGGCCTTTTCTCTGGTGAGTATCTGGTGGCCAGCAAGCGTACTGGTGGTTTTGACTGGTCGCTGGGACTCGGGTGGGGCTATATCGGCGGACGCGGCAACCTGAGCAATCCATTGTCGATATTCAGCAGTAAATTCAACACCCGTCCGGATGGGTCCGGTTCGGGTTCATCGGAAGCGGGTGGTCTCGGTGACTCATTCTTCCGTGGCCGTACCTCTTTGTTCGGTGGCGTTCAGTACCAGCTGTCGAGCATTCCGTTGGTGTTGAAGCTGGAGTACGACGGCAATGACTATAAGCAGGAACCGTTCGGATATAACGCACACGCCAAACTGCCGATCAATGTTGGTTTTACGTATCGCTTGAATCGCAACCTCGACTTAAGCGCGGGTTTCGAGCGCGGCAATCGTTTGATGTTCGGCGCGACGCTACACGGCAACCTGTCGAACCTTGGTACCCGCAAGCTGAGCGAGGTGCCGTCGCTGCCGGTGCAGCCACAACGCCCGGCCGCCGATGCGCCACCGCCGGATTGGAAAAAGACCGCGGCGGACGTCCAGGCCCAGACCGGTTGGAAAGTGCTGGATATCCAGTCGCATGGTCATGTACTCGTCATTGTATTCGACAGTCCGCAGGCCTTCTATCGCCGCCGTTTGCTGGATCAGATCTCGGCGGTGCTGCATCGCGATGCGCCGGCCGATATCGATACGTTCCGGATCGTTACCGTTGTGCACGGACAGACGATGCGCTCCTACACAGTCCGTCGTACGGCATGGGTGCAAAGCAAGACACAGGCGGTGCCGGTCACGGATCAGACGCCGGTGATTCTCGAAGGCGCGCCGCCACCGAACGCGCAGGTGGACGAAGGCCCAACGCTTTACAAGGCCCCGATCCAGCGCTTCTATTACGCGTTCGGTCCGGGCTATTCCCAATCCCTGGGCGGTCCGAATGGCTTTGTGTTGTACAGCATTTCCGCGACGATGAATGCGGCCTTCCGGCTGCGATCGGACACGTGGATCGCGGGCGGGCTCAGCTACCGCCTGTTCGACAACTATTCGAACTTCACGTATGACGCACCCAGTTCGCTGCCACGGGTCCGCACGTATGCGCGGGAGTACATGACGACGTCCCGGTTGACGATCCCCTACCTGCAGATGACGCATGTCGGCAAGTTGACGGCGAACCAGTACTACAGCGTCTATGGCGGCCTGCTGGAGCCGATGTATGCGGGGGTCGGCGCCGAATGGCTCTATCGTCCGTCGAATAGCCCGTTGGCGGTGGGCGTGGACGTCAATGAGGTCAGGCAGCGCGCATTCAATCAGGACTTCAGCATGCGCGATTACAAAGCTTTCACCGGTCATCTGACGGCTTATTGGGATACAGGTTGGCACGACGTGCTAGTCAAGGCCAGCGTCGGCCAGTACTTGGCGAAGGATAAAGGCGTGACGCTGGATGTATCGCGACGCTTCCGTAATGGTGTGTTGATGGGCGCCTATGCAACAAAGACGAACGTCTCATCGGCGCAATTTGGAGAAGGTAGTTTTGACAAGGGTATTTATGTGCAAATCCCGTTCGATGCATTGCTCAGTCGATCGACCGGTGGTGTGGCGAACCTGAATTGGGAACCGCTGACACGGGATGGTGGTGCGAAGCTTGATCGACAGTTCCAGTTGTATGACCTGACGGATGAGCGGAGTCCGAAGAGCCTTTGGTATCAACCCGGCGTGGATGCCAATGGCCGGTGATGGTGGTCCGGCGACGGTGCGGGCGGCAATGCGATCCATCGGGAACGACATTCACGTCTGCGTTGGATTGCTCTTAGCCCCTGGGAGGAGAAAGAAAAGATGCTTCCATTAATGGCCAGGCTGATCGATATACTCGTTGTCGCGTTGAGCGGCATCGGGACGCATTTCGTTTTTGGTGGGGGGGCGCACCACCGGTGGTCGGACGTCGACTACTTCATGGTGGTCTTCAACAGTTTGGGCGTGGTACTGCTGTTTCCTGGGCTGAATATTTATCAGTCCTGGCGCGGCAAGCAAATAGGCGAGTTGCTGGTTCGCGTTATCTGTGCGTGGCTTGTAGTGATGGTGTTTGCCCTTGCAGTGGTCTTCGGCCTGCAACGGACGCATTCGCTATCCCGGGAATGGGTGGGCGCGTGGGTAGTGACGTGCGGCATCCTGCTTGTGCTGTCGAAGTCCTTCTTCTATGCGTTACTGAAGAACATCCGGCGCCAGGGCTTGAACCAGCGTGCGGTGGTAATCGTCGGTTCGGGCGGTTATTGCCGGGCTGTGTTGTCGCGCATTCGCACAGCGCCGCAGGCAGGCTTCCGCGCGGTGTGTGTGCTGGAGGAAGATCCCTCACGCGATATCTATAGTGCGGAGTTCACGCCGATCGATGCCACATATGCGACCGTGCCGGAGGCATTGCAACCACCGCAACAGATCGCGGGCGTGCCGGTGCTGTCGAGCTTCGACGAACTGGTGCGCATGGTGCGGCAGCGTCGGGTGCACGAAATCTGGCTGGCATTGCCGCTTTCGGAGGAGCGCAACATCATGCGGTACATGCGAGAGTTTCGGAATGACTTCGTCAATATCCGATTCATCCCCGATGTCCGCAGTCTCAGCTTGTTCAATCATTCGATCATCGATCTGCTTGGTCTGCCTGCCATCAACCTGACCGGCAATGAAGTGGCGGAACTACAGGTCTTGCCGAAGCTGGTCTTCGACCGCCTTTTCGCCGCGGTAGTGCTGTTGATGCTGTCGCCGCTGCTGATTTCGATTGCTATTGCAGTCAAGGTATCGTCGCGTGGGCCGGTTTTCTTCAAGCAGTGGCGCAAGGGCGTTGACGGGCGTGAGTTCGAAATATATAAGTTCCGTTCGATGAAGGTGCATACCGAGGCGGCCGGGGTCATCACGCAGGCGAAAAAGGTGGACCCTCGGATTACGAAGGTGGGCGCGTTCCTGCGTCGAACGAGCCTGGACGAACTGCCGCAGTTCATCAATGTGCTGCGCGGCGAAATGTCCGTGGTGGGGCCGCGCCCGCATGCGATCGCCCATGACGATCTCTATAAGGACCAGGTGGATGGATATATGTACCGGTATCGGATCAAACCCGGTATTACGGGGTGGGCGCAGGTCAACGGCTTTCGCGGTGAAACGGATCGCGTGGAGAAGATGGAGGCACGTGTCAAATTCGACCTGTACTATATTCAGCACTGGAGCTTTTGGTTCGATATGAAGATTGTCCTGCTGACAATCGTCAAGGGCTTTATCGGCAGCAACGCGTACTGATGTAGAACGGAGGGTCGTTGTCTTTCATGGCGCACCCTGAAAGCGTTCAACGGCCCATCCGGGTGACGTTGGCGAAGCGCCTTGCTGCCTGTGCAGCTTCGTCGAATGCACTTGCCTGATAACCGCAACACGATAGATAAAACATTATGAAAATCACCATTATTGGCACTGGTTACGTAGGCTTGGTCACGGGCGCCTGCCTGGCGGAGATCGGCAATGACGTCTTCTGCCTTGACGTGGACCCGCGCAAGATCGCGATCCTGAACGATGGTGGTGTCCCGATCCATGAGCCGGGACTGAAGGAAATCATCGCGCGCAATCGTGCCGCGGGTCGTCTGCAGTTCTCAACCGATGTCGCGGCGAGCGTGGCACATGGTGACGTGCAGTTCATCGCGGTAGGTACGCCGCCGGATGAAGATGGCTCGGCGGATTTGAAATATGTGCTGGCCGCGGCCAAGAAGATCGGCGAACACATGGAAGGCTTCAAGGTCATCGTCGACAAGTCGACGGTGCCGGTGGGCACCGCAAGCCGGGTGGCCGATACCATTCGGGCGGCATTGGCCGCGCGCGGTGTCGACAGCGAAGGCGGCAAATACGGCTTTTCCGTTGTTTCGAATCCTGAGTTCCTGAAGGAAGGCGCTGCGGTGGAGGACTTCATGCGTCCCGACCGGATCGTGCTGGGCGTCGACGATGACGCAACGGGCGAGCGCGCGCGAGAAATGATGAAGAACCTGTATGCGCCGTTCAATCGAAACCACGAACGCACCCGTTATATGGATGTGCGTTCCGCGGAGTTCACGAAGTATGCAGCGAACGCGATGTTGGCCACGCGCATTTCTTTCATGAACGAAATGGCGAACCTGGCGGATAGAGTCGGTGCGGACATCGAGGCGGTTCGTCGTGGAATCGGTTCTGATCCGCGTATCGGTTATAGCTTTCTGTATGCGGGTACCGGATACGGCGGCTCGTGTTTTCCGAAGGATGTGCAGGCGCTGATTCGCACCGGTTCCGAATACGGACATGATCTGAAGATCCTGAACGCGGTGGAGTCCGTCAACAACGCGCAAAAGAGCGTGCTGGTGGACAAGGTGACCAAACACTTCGGCGAGGACTTGGGCGGCAGGACGTTCGCGGTCTGGGGCTTGGCATTCAAGCCGAACACCGATGACATGCGCGAGGCGCCAAGCCGCCCGCTGGTGGCCGAGCTGCTGTCGCGTGGCGCGAAGGTGAAAGCGTATGATCCGGTCGCGCAGACAGAAGCCAAACGCGTGTTCGCGCTTGATTTCGAAGGCAATGCCGATGCGCAGGCCCGCCTCGAATTCGTGGATGCGCAATACGATGCGACCGAAGGCGCCGACGCGTTAATCATTGTTACAGAGTGGACCGCATTCAAAAGTCCGGACTTTGGTAAGCTGATCAAGCAACTGCACGCGCGCGCGATTTTCGACGGACGCAATTTATACGAGCCGGCGTCAATGGCGGAACTGGGCTTTCGCTATGAAGCGATCGGACGCCCTTTCATACCGGCATCTGGTGTGAAGGGTCAGTCCTCGCCAAAGACGGCCTGAACTTCAGACGATCCGACGATGTTTAATAAGATACTGATCGTTTGCCATGCGAACATTTGCCGAAGCCCCATGGCGGAGGCGCTCTTTCAAGCGAGCGAGCAGGTCCGGACGCGAGGGATCGTCGTGCATTCGGCGGGGCTGCATGCCCGTGATGGCCAGGAGGCCGATCACGTGGTGGCCCGCTTGCTCGCCGAGCGAGACATCGATGTGAGCGCGCACCGCTCACGCCGCATTACCACGGAAATGGTGCAGGACGCCCAATTGGTGCTCGTGATGGAAGAGCGGCAGATTCGGGAAGTGTCAGATCTGGACCCCTCCTCCCGTGGGAAGGTGCACTTGCTGGGCAAGTGGCTCAACGTTGAAATCTACGACCCGTACAGACAAGCAGAGTCGGTATATCGCGGCAGTGCCGAACTTGTGGAGCAGTCAGTCGAAAACTGGATCAAAAAAATATGCTAAGTCGCGCAGTGCTTATTTCTTGTCTCGGAATGGCTACGTTAGGTGGCTGCATGTGGGCGCCAGGTAGCTACCTGGACACGTCCAGCATGACGAAGGCGAACGTCGTCAACACGGAAGACGAGTCCTATCTGGTGCAGCCCATCACTCCTGAAGTGGTATTGCGGCAAGGACTGGCACAGAAACAGGCGGCAAAGGCCGCTGATGCGACGTTGGGTGTTCCCGTCGGCGTGCCCAAGCATTACGAATATAAAATCGAGCCACAGGACATTCTGGCGGTCACGGTCTGGGATCACCCTGAATTGTCGATGTCCGGCGGTAGCTCGCTGGGTTCGACGATGAGCAGTCCGACCGGGGGCACGAGCTTGGCGACACCGTTCTCGCAAACGGCGAGTGGCGGCATGCAGAACGATCCGACCGGCTATACCGTGCAGCCGAACGGCACGATCTTCTTCCCTTACGCGGGCACGGTGATGGTAGGTGACAAGACCACCGACCAGGTACAGAGAGCGCTGGAAGGCGCGCTGTCGCGCTATATCAATCATCCGCAGGTGACTGTCCGCATTCTGGCGTACCGCAGCCAGCAAGTGCAGTTGACAGGCCAGTTCAAGGCCAACGGCACGCTGCCGATCACTGACCGTCCATTGACGTTGGCCGACGCCATCGCGCGTTCCGGCGGTGCCAGCGACACGGGCGACTTGCAACGCGTGCGGTTGATTCGTGACGGCAAGACGACGATCATCAACGCCTATGCACTGCTCGACAAGGGCGATGTGTCCCAGAACGTGCTGTTGCAAGGCGGTGATGTATTGAACGTGCCGGACCAGATCGACAGTCGCGTCTTCGTGCTTGGTGAAGTCATCAAACCGACAACGCTGTATATGAACAAAGGACGCCTGACATTGGCCGACGCCGTCACCGGCGCTCAGGGCGTGGACAATACCGCGGCCAACGTGCGCGAGGTGTTCGTGTTCCGCGGCGGCCGGGACAACCCGACCGAGCCGCAGATCTACCAGTTGGACATGACGCAGCCGGGTTCGTTGTTGCTGGCGTCGCAGTTCCAGATGGATCCGCTGGACGTTGTCTATGTGGGCACGGCGAAGGGCGTACGTTTCAACCGCGTCTTGAGTCTCGTGACGCCGACCTTGTCGTCACTGTTCTACCTGAAGCAGTTGTCGAAGTAATGTCTGGCAGACTGGCACCAGTGGTTTCGGTGCCGGTTCCGTGGCACTACTTTGCGTAATGCCCATATCATGCCTCGCGCATTTTCTTGCCACCGGCTGGAGAATGCGCGCTTCGGGGCCCGTTGCAATGCAGGACGGGCGGAATGTTGAATCGACCGGCAGAGAGAATTTGAATACCCCAGCTAATAATGTCGGGCCGACGGCCCAGGGTGGCGAGCAGGAGGGTCTCGTACTAGGAGACCTGATCCGTCTGTTCATCGAGCAGATTTGGTGGATCGTTGGCATCACCGTCGTTGTCGTCGTCGCGGCCTTGGTCTATGTCGAGATCGCCACGCCGATCTATTCGGTGGACGCCCTGGTGCAGGTCGAGCAACCGGACAACACCTCGTCGCCGCTCGCGCAGCAAGCCAATGCCCTGAGCAGCCTGTCCGGCACGACGCTGCCGACGGCGGCCGAGATACAGGTGATCGAGAGCCGTGACGTGCTCGGGCCGGTCGTGCATCAGTTCAAGATGCAATTCGGCGTTGAACCAAAGACGTTCCCGGTGCTCGGCTCGCTGGCGCACCTGCTTGGCGGGAAAGGCCATCTGTCGCGTCCCTGGTTCGGCCTGAAAGGGTATGCCTGGGGCGGTGAGAGTGTCGACATCGATGACATCACGGTGCCGCAGCAGCTGGAGAACGTGCCGCTGTTGCTGACGGTGGGTGAGAACGATACGTATGAACTGCGGGACCCGAATGGCAATCTGTTGCTGAAAGGCGCGGTCGGTCAGACGGCGCATGGCAATGGCGTAACGATGTTGATCAAGCAACTGGTTGCGAATCCGGGTTGCCGTTTCACCGTGACGCGCCAGAACGAACTGGAAACGATCGAGGGATTTGGTGCCGGTGTGGCGGTTGCGGAGCAAGGCAAGCAAACCGGCGTCATTCAGATTTCGATGACCGGTGCCAGTCCGGACCGTATCACGGCACTGACGAACGCCGTGGCGGACTCGTACCTGAAGCAGCACATACAGCGCAAGCAGGAAGATGCCAGCCTGATGCTGAACTTCCTGAACGAAGAACTGCCGGGCCGCAAGGCAGAGCTGCAGGCGGCCGAGCAGCGGTTGAGCGCCTTCCAGCAAAAGTCGGGTACGTTCAAGCCGTCCGAGGAAGCGAATGTCTACTTGCAGGGGGCGATCGACTATGAACGCCAGATCGACACGCTGAAGTTGCAGGAAGCCGACCTGTTGCAGCGCTACACGCGCGAACATCCGGTCGTAAAGTCGATCGAGGAACAGATCGCGCAGATCACCGCGGCACGCGACAAGTTCCAGGAACGCTTCAAGAGCATGCCGATCGATGAGGCCAATGCATTGAGCCTGCAACGGGATGCGAAGGTTTCAGAAGACATTTATGTGCTGCTGTTGAACCGCGTTCAGGAATTGCAGATCCAGCGCGCGGGTACGACGGGGAATGTGCGGATACTGGATCGCGCCATGCCTCCGGCAACGCCGATCAAACCGAAGAAGGGGATGATTGTTGCCGCATCGGTGTTCCTCGGGATCATTCTGGGGGCCTTGTTCGTATTCGGTCGCAAGCAGATGTCTAGCGGTATCGAGGATCCGGATGTCATCGAACGGTCGATGGGATTGCCGGTCATGGGTGCAGTGCCCCTGAACGCGGTGCAGGTGCGCTGGGACGAGAGCTACAAGCGCGCTCGCGACGGCCGCCGCGCGATTCTGGCGAAGTCGCTGCCGAAGGATCCGTCGGTGGAATCGTTGCGCAGCTTCCGCACCTCGTTGCAGTTCGCGCTCGCCGATGCGCCGAACAACTTGCTGGCGATGTCGGGTCCCGTGCCGGGTACCGGCAAGAGCTTTGTCTCGGTCAACATCGCAACGCTACTTGCCGAAGCCGGCAAGCGCGTGCTGCTGGTGGACGCCGACATGCGCCGTGGTCATTTGAACGAGTACTTCAATCAGCCTCGCTTCCCAGGTTTGTCCGAAGCGTTGACAGGGACGCTGCCGGTCGAGCAGGTCGTGAACCAGACGGATATCGCCGGCCTGAGCACGATCTGGACAGGTGCGATTCCGGACAACCCTGCCGAGTTGCTGATGTCGCCGGAAACGCGCAATGTTTTTGAGACGTTGAGCAACGCATACGATATCGTCATTATCGACACGCCACCGGTGCTGGCGGTGACCGATGCCACGATCATCGGCAGCTTTGCCGGCAGTTCCTTCCTCGTGTTCCGCCATGGCATGCATGCCGAGCGCGAGGTGTCCGGTTCCATCAAGAAGCTGACGCAGTCCGGTGGCCGTGTCGTGGGCGCCATCTTCAATGCGATCCCGAGCCGCGTTGCAAAGTACGGCAAGTACGGCGGCGGCAATTACCACTACGTCTATCAGTACGATAGCGAATCGCATTGAGTGCGCCGATGAGTTCGCTCAGTTCTCCCTCCTCCCTGCCTCCGCGCCCCGCGGCCGGTTCCGCGCAAGCGGCCGGCACTGTCACGCGGCAGGGGGGCGCGCGCCGCACCAGTTCGAAGGAGTTCTGGGCGCTCCCGGTCGCGCAGATCGTCATCACGCTGTTGCTGATCGTCGCGCATCAGGGAACGCTGCTCGAATTCGCCTTTCCCGTGATGTCGGTGGGGATAGGCGCCTGGTTTCTGAAGCGCTATCCGGTCTACTACATCGGTTATTCCTTGTGGTTGTGGTTCGTCTCGTCCGAAATACGCCGATTGACCGACTTCTTCCATGGCACCTTCAATCCCACCAGTCCGATCCAGGTCGCGCCGCTGGCGGTGGCGATGCTGTCACTGTTTAGCCTGATGCGGCACGGTCGTTTCCTGGGTACGAAGAGCGGCTTGCCGTATTTACTGATGCTCGCCGGCACGATTTACAGTTTCCTGGTGGGTATTGTCACCAATGGTTTATTTTCGGCGACGTATGCTTTTTCAGGATGGCTATATCCCATCTTGATGGCCTTGCACGCGTATTCGTTATCCGAACGTTTTCCGCAGTTCCAGCGGATGATGATGCGTACATGGTTATCGGGCACGATCTTCATGGGTATCTACGGCGTGATCCAGTACGCGATCATGCCGCCATGGGATGCGCTGTGGATGACATTGTCCGGTCTGACCAGTTCGCTGGGCGATCCGGCGCCGTTCGCGTCACGGATGTTCGGACCGTTGAATTCGACCGGCCCATTCGCCGGCATGATCTCGGCGGGATTGTTGCTGTCACTGGTGCCCGGCTACAAGTGGCGCTGGCTGACCGCGTCGCTTGGCGTGATTTGCCTGGGTTTGACACTGGTGCGCTCGGCCTGGGGGGGCATGGTGTTGTCGATCCTGCTGTTGCTGACGGTGCTCGACGCAAAGACCAAGATTCGCGTGATTTTCGGTGTACTGATCGTGGCGATGTTGTCGGTTCCGGTCTTCACCAGTAGTCTGGTTTCCGATCAGTTGAGCAAGCGGGTGAACACCGTCGGCGACATCAGCAGCGACAACAGCTTTGAGGCCCGGACACAGTTTTATTCGAGTTTTCTTTCCACGGCGCTCGGCGACGTGGCCGGACAAGGAATGGGCGCGGTGGGCACCGGCGCCCGGCTGAGCGGCGGCAGTGATGGGAATGCCGCGCTGACCGCATCGTTCGACAGCGGCGTGATGGAGTTGCCCTACACGCTGGGTTGGCCCGGTGTGTTGCTGTTCCTGATCGGCCTGTTCAGTTCGCTGGCGCGGGCCACGCGGCTCGCCATCAAGTATCGGCAAGACCGTTTCGTGATGGTGTGGTACGCGATTGCCATCGGCGTGTTGGCGCAGCTCGTCTTCGTTAATACACTGGTTGCGTTGGACGGCCTGTTGTACATGACAGGCGTGACGATCCCGCTGATGGCGGCACGGTATTACGAGCGTCGTCGGGCATTGCCGCAGGTTGGCGTCCAAGGCGGTACGCCAACGCCCGACGCAAGCCGTCGCACGCGTGCTTCGGCGGAGCGCGCGGCGCCACCGCCTTCTGCTAACCCGGCACCGCGCGCGGTTACGACGCGGCGTAGCGAACCGACGCCGCCCGCAGAACCGGTGCGGCGTACCGGTACCGGGGTGATCGTCAATCGCGGTTCACGACCAATCGGCGGTGTGCATCAACGCATTATCGGGAAAAAGGGGGCGATATGAGATTAGCGGTCGTCCAGCATGTCATCCGGGAAAACGACGGACAGGGGCGCGTGAACCTCGAAGTGATCCGGGCCGCGCTGGCACGCGGCTGGAAGGTGTTGCTGTTCGCCGCGGAATTGAAGACCGATTTCGCGGATCATCCGAACCTGACCTGGATCAAGATCGACTACGGCACATTACCGACCTATATGTTGCGCTACCAGGTGTTCGCGTGGCGCAGCTTGCAGGCCATCCGAAAGCACCGAGGTGAATTCGATATCCTGCACGTGAATGGCTTCATCACGTGGGCCGCCGCGGATGTCAACGCGGTGCACTTCGTGCATCGCGGCTGGTATCGCAGCGGCTTCTATCCGTTTTCACCATTCGGTGGCCTGCGCTCGGCCTATCAGTATTTCTATACGCGCTTGAACATGTGCCTCGAACGGGTTGCATTGAAACGTGCACGGACGATCATCGCCGTGTCGAAGCGCGTTGGCGATGAGTTGAAGCAGGCCGGTATCGAAGGGGGCGCGGATGTTATCTTCAATGGCGGATCGGTGGAGAGCTTTACGGACGTGCCACGTGACCGCGCCCGGTTCAAGCTGCCGGAGGACAAGTTTCTGCTGCTGTTTGTCGGCGATATCCGGAATTCACGCAAGAACCTGGATACGGTGCTGAAGGCGTTGGCGAAACTGCCACCGGAGATCGAACTCGCGGTGGGCGGAGAGGCGCGGGGCAGCGTGCATCCGAAGATGGCGCAGGATCTCGGCATCGCCGATCGTGTCCACTTCCTGGGTCATGTAAAGGCCACGCCGCAGTTGATGGCCTCCTGTGACGCGTTTGTCTTTCCGTCGCGCTATGACCCATGGGCGTTGGTGATTCCAGAGGCGATGGCCGCGGGCCTGCCGGTGATCGCCTCGGCGCGTGCCGGTGCATCGGAATTGCTCGGCAATGCCGGCGTGGTACTGCAGGACCCCGACGACGTCGACGGCATGGTTCGGGCAGTGAAGACGATACAAGCCGACCCGTCGCTGCGCGAAGCCATGCGGGTGAGAGGCCGTGAAGCCGTCAAGCGAAATTCCTGGCAGGCGATGGCCGAGCGCTATTTGGCCGTCTATGAACGCACGCTGGCGGAGAAGCAGCGCGGCGAGCCTCAGCCCGCTCGCTGAGTAGCGATTGCAAGCAGGCGAATCAACCAGTGTCCGTGTGAGCGGGTACGTCCCCGTAGGGGCCACGGCTGGCTGAATTCGTGGACTGAACGGTCGGTCTTGACCCAAGGCTGACGTGTAACGAATCGAGAGTCCAGATGAAATCACTTCAACTTGGCATGCACTGGTTCCCGGAAAGACCGGGTGGCCTGGATCGCATGTACTACACGTTGTTCAACGCCCTGCCGGACGCGGGAGTCACCGTGCATGGCCTAGTGGCCGGCAATGGCCAGGCGGAACGCGATACCGGTGGCCGTGTTCGCAGCTTCGCCGGTAAGGACGAGTCGCTGGCGCGACGTCTGCTTGCGAGCCGTACCGCCATTCGTGAGGAAGTACGGGCATTCAAGCCGGATAACGTTGCTATCCATTTTGCGTTGTATGCGATGCCTGGCATGAAGGCGCTGGCGGACACGCCCACGGTGATGCACTTTCACGGCCCCTGGGCCAGCGAAAGTGGCTTCGAAAACCCGACCGGCCTGACGCACGGCATCAAGGCGCATCTCGAAAAATCCGTCTACAAGCGCACGCAACGGCAGATCGTGCTGTCGCGGGCGTTTGCGAAGGTGTTGGAGGAACAGTACGGGATGGCGCGCGACAAGATCGAAATCGTGCCGGGTTGCATCCATACGCAGTCGTACGAAACGGGACTGACGCAGCGGCAGGCGCGCGAGAAGCTGGGGCTGCCGACCGATCGTCCGATCATCGTCGCGGTCCGGCGCCTGGTCCGGCGCATGGGGCTGGAGGATCTCGTCGATGCCGTGGCGCAATTGCGGGAGAAATGGCCCGACCTCTTGCTGGTGATTGCCGGCAAGGGTCCCTTGTCCGACGAACTGAAGGCGCGGGCGGAGTCGAAAGGGATCGGCGCACAATTGAAACTGCTCGGCTATGTGCCCGATGCAGATCTGCCGCTGGTGTATCAATCGGCGAATTTGAGCATCGTGCCGACCGTGGCGCTGGAGGGCTTCGGCCTCATCACCATCGAGTCCCTGGCGTGCGGTACACCGGTAATGGTAACGCCCGTGGGGGGATTGCCCGATGCGGTCAGTGGTTTGTCCCCGGATCTCGTTCTGCCATCCACCGGAAGCAGCGCCATCGCCACGGCCATCGACGATGTGATGAGCGGTCGAATGACGCTTCCGGACAGTGAAGCATGTCGTACCTATGCCCGTACGCATTTCGACGTACAAGTGATTGCCCGGCGCACGCGCGAAGTATATGAACGCGCGGCTGCGTAAGCGGTGCACGCCGGCAACGGCGTCCGCGCAAGAATGAGAGAACCCTTTATGAAAGTCACGGTCCTAGTTCCCAGTTATCGCCGTCCGGCAGACCTGTTGAAGTGCCTGAATGCTTTACAGGCACAACAACGACCGGCGGACGAGGTGCTCGTGGTAGCGCGTACCGACGATCACGAGACCCGAGATGCAGTGGCCCGCACCGCATTCCCCGAGTCCTTCCCGTTGCGCATCGTCGATGTGCACGTGGGAGGCCAGGTAGCGGCGCTGAATGCCGGTCTTGCAGCCAGCCAGTTCGACATCACCTGCATCACCGACGACGATGCTACCCCGCATCCTGATTGGATTGCGCGCATTGTCGGGCATTTCACCGCGGATTCGAAGGTCGGGGGGGTGGGCGGACGGGATTGGGTCCACCATCGAGGCCAGCCGATGACCGGTACGCGTGAGCGCGTGGGGGTGGTGGAGCCCACCGGACGCGTGATCGGCAATCATCATTTGGGTGCCGGTGCCGCACGCGAGGTGGACGTGCTCAAAGGCGCGAATATGAGTTATCGCACCGCGATCATCAAGGAGATCGGTTTCGACCGTCGTCTGCGTGGCACTGGCGCGCAGGTGCATAACGACCTCGCGATGAGCCTGGCGGTGCGTCGCGCCGGATGGAAGCTGATTTACGATCCGCAGGTACAAGTCAATCACTACCCGGCCGAACGCTTCGATGAAGACGGACGGAACGCCCCCAGCGTTGTCGCGTTGACCAATGCGGCGTACAACCTGCATCGGATCATGCTAGATCATTTCGGCCCCCGTGGACCGCAAGTGTGCCAGTGGTATCGCCTGGTAGGCACGCGTGACGTGCCTGGATATGTTCAACTGGTGCGGCAGTGGCTGCGTGGAGACAAGCACATCATGACGCGCTTCCGCGCGACGCGCCAGGGCGCGGCCGATGCGATGCGCGACAACGTATCGGGGCCGACCAATCCGCCTCATGCGACGCAACAGCCGGAGGTGCCGCGTTGAAGATCGCGATCATTCATGACTGGCTGGTGGTATATGCCGGCGCCGAGAAAGTGCTGGAGCAGATGATCAACTGCTTTCCGGACGCCGATATTTTCAGTACCGTCGATCACCTTGACGACGAGAAGCGCGGTTTCCTCAAGGGAAAACGTGCGACCACGACATTCGTGCAGAATCTACCGATGTCGAAGTCGAAGTACCGCGCATACCTGCCGTTGATGCCCCTTGCCATCGAGCAATTGGATCTGTCCTCGTACGATGTCATCGTATCGAGCAGCTATGCGGTTGCCAAAGGCGTCATCACCGGGCCGGATCAGGTGCACCTGAGCTATGTGCATTCGCCGATTCGCTATGCGTGGGATCTGCAGCATCAATACCTGCGCGAGAGTGGACTCGATAAAAAGAAGAGCGGCTGGATCGCGCGTGCAATCCTGCACTACATGCGCAACTGGGATGTCCGTACCGCCAATGGCGTCGACTACTTCCTCTGCAACTCCGATTTCATTCGCCGGCGTATCTGGAAAGTGTATCGCCGAGAAGCCGACGTGCTTTATCCCCCTGTCGATGTCGATGCATTCTCGCTGCAGACGGACAAGGAACCGTTCTACCTGACGGCGTCGCGAATGGTCCCGTACAAGAAGATGGATCTGATCGTCGCTGCATTCTCGGCGATGCCGCAACGCAAGCTGAAAGTCATTGGTGATGGTCCCGATCTCGAAAAAATACGGGCACAGGCCGGACCGAATGTCGAAGTCATGGGATATCAACCGTTTAGCGAATTAAAGCGTCAGATGGGCAGTGCGCAAGCATTTGTCTTCGCGGCGGAAGAGGACTTTGGTATCACGCCGGTGGAAGCGCAGGCGTCAGGCACGCCCGTGATCGCTTTCGGCAAGGGCGGCGCGTTGGAGACCGTGGTCGATCTGGATGCGCCCGCGCCACGATTGCCTACCGGCGTGTTCTTCGATGAGCAATCGGTCGAAAGCATCGTGGCCGCGGTCGAGCGTTTCGAGACCAATCGAGAACGATTCGATCCGAACGTGTGCCGCGACAACGCGTTGCGGTTCTCGAACGATGCCTTCCGTACGCAGTTCACTGCCGCGGTGGAAGAGGCCTGGGCCGCACGGCGCGCGGCGGCCACGGCATTACGCCAGGGTGTGCCGGTGGTGTTGCAACGTTCCGCCGTGCAGGGCCATGGCGCTCCCGAGGGCAGCGCCATGATGCGCGCGGCAACCTCGACACCGGACGCGCCGGAGATCGACGCGGCGTCGACGCGGGCATCCGTCTCGAAGGAAGCATCATTGATTGCGGGACAGGAGCCGAACCACGGTGGAGGGGGCGGTAGATCCGCGACCAGCCATCCGTCGGATGCATTGGTATGAAAATCCTGATGTCGATCCATCACACGCTGGACAAGCATGCGGGTGCTGCCGGCGTCACCTGGAAGCTCGCGGAGGCGTTTCGCGAACAAGGTCACGAGGTCGACCTCTTCACGTTCGATAGCCTGGGAAAACATGCTTCGCGATTCGGTGCGATTTTATTTCCCTGGCATGTCCTGTTTCATGTGATGCGGCATCCGGAATACGAGGTGCTGGACCTCTCGTCCGGTGATGGCTGGATCGTCAATATGCTGAAGCGTTTCGGCTGGCGCAAACACACCGTCAGCGTCACGCGCAGTCACGGTCTGGAGCATGTGGTACACGAGCAATTTGTTGAAAATTGTAAAAAGGGCGAACAGAAAAAATCCTGGAAGTATCCTATCTATCATGGAGGATATCGCTTATGGGAAGTCGCGATGTCGTTCCGTCATGCGGATGCGGGGCTGTTTCTGAATCAGGCCGATCGCGAGTATGCCGTCACGAAACTGGGCGTGCGGCGCGACCGTGCGATTCTGGTGGAAAATGGCGTGGACACGGTGTTCGTGCAACGCGCCGCTGCAACGCTTACCGCATTGCAGACGAAAGCGGCGGTAACTTCGACCGCCATGCACGTGGATAGCGCCGCGTCGTCCACCGATCCGGCAATGAAGGACGTGGCACCGCGCCATATCGCCTTCATCGGCAGTAATATTTTTCGTAAAGGCATCACGTATTTCAAAGCGGCAACCTTGCAGGTGATGCAACGTTATCCAGACATACGTATTGCTTTTATCGGCACCGGTGACAAGACCGGCATCGACGGCATACTGAAAGATTACCCCGCTGCCCTTCATGCGCGAATAGCGGTTATCCCGAGGTATCAGAATCATGCGTTGCCGGAGTTATTGGATGGTTATGGCATTCTGGGACTGACGTCGATCAGCGAGGGCTTTTCCCTCGTGGGCGTGGAGGCAATGGCAAGTGGTCTGGTGCCGGTCTGCTCGCGAATACCGGGGCCTACCGAATACATCTCCGATGAACGGAATGGCTTGCTGGTGGAGGCGCGTAACGCGGCGCAGCTCGTGGCGGCATTCACCCGGCTTATAGAGGACGATGCGCTCTGGCAACGTCTCCATCTTGCAGCCCTGCAGACATGCGAGCGTTTCTCTTGGCAGCGTATAGCGGTGCAGCAGCTATCGCTGTTTGCATCATTGGCAAAAGGATTGGGACGATGAAAGACAAGCATAACGAACAGATCTTGTTGTTGACCGCGACGATCAATCCGCTGCGTGGCATCGACAACCTGCGGCACATCGATCCCGAGGCGCGCCTGCGCGAATATGCGAAGGCATTGTCGTTCTACTTGTCGCAGATGAAGTCGAACGAGCGCCTGGTGTTCTGCGAGAACTCGGGGTCCGACTTGACCGAGTTGCAGAAAGTGGTTGCCGAGCACGGCGCGCAGGACAATGTCGAGTTTCTGAGTTTCTTCGGCAACGACTTTCCACCCTCCAATGGCCGCGGCTATGGCGAGTTCAAGCTTATCCAGTACGCTATGGAGAATTCACGCTTCATTCGCGGTACCTCGCCAACGCAAACCGCCATATGGAAAATCACCGGGCGCTATATCGTCGCGAATCTGCGTCAGATCATCGACAGTGCACCGAATGAGTTCAAGGTCTATTGCAACTATCGCGACTATCCGAAGAAGGGTTGGATGGATCTGTATCTCGTGGCCTGGACGCCGCAGGGCTGGGACCAGTATCTTGATCAGGTTTATCACGAACTGATCGATAGCCCCGATGGGTTGGTGGTGGCCGAGCATCTTGTCCGCCGCCGCCTGGATGCCCGCGGCTTCAAGGGACCGTGCCGTTTGCGTGCGACCCCGGAATTGATCGGGGTACGCGGCGCCGACGCGAAGGGATATCACTCGGGCAAGAACCGCTACAAATTCATGTTGCGCAAGACGCTGCGTGTTGTGACACCGTGGTGGTGGATTTGAAGAAACCGGCGACTCGGCGACCGGCTGATGCGTCGTCGAATCACCGCGCCAGCCTGCATGGAGAAGAACCGTCTATGACGTTGCCGACACCGAAACACACGACCACGCTTCGCCGGAGCGCGTCGACGACGCGCTTTGTCGTGCCTACCCTGCTGTCCATGGCCTTGGCCACCGTCTTCGGGGTCAGCGGCATGCCGAACGCGTTTTCGCAATCCGCGGCGGGTGATGGCGCGGGCGGGACGTTGAAGGTAAAGACATCGTGGATCGGCAATACGTTTCCGGGGCGCGACGGTTGGGTGCAAAACAATATCGCCTCGATCTATGTCTCGCCGGATGGCACGGTCTATTCCAATACGATCTGGGATGAGGGTGGCAGAGAGGTGACCGCTTATCGCGATGGCCGCGTCGTGATGAGTGGGGACCATACCCATGGATCGGGTAATGCGGGCGGTATCGCGATTGCCGGAAACAGCCGCTATCTCTACACCGGCGCCGGCATCGGCAGTCCGGGGTCGGGGCCGACGCTGGGCAACTTTCCGCAGAAGGGACATTTCTGGTACGGCGTCACGCGTCGTCCGCTAAGGCAATTGAACACCGGTGCGGCGTTTGCCACTGGTCGTGGCAATCGGCTCAGCGCAATGCAGAACAGTTTTGCCTTGATCAGCGAGACGACGGATCAGAGCGGCAACGTCACCGGTCTTGCCGCAACGGAATCAACGCTGTTTGTCTCGGATGCAACCGACAACAAGATTATCGCGCTGGATGCCGAGACAATGGCGAAGCAGCGCGAGTGGCATGTCGATAGTCCGGGGCGCATTGCCGTTGATCCGTCGGACAACAGTGTCTGGGTTATCACCGAGGCTGGCAAGCAGTGGACCGGCTCGAATCCGCCACACGTGCGCCGTCCACGGATGATGGCGCTGGCGGCACGACAAAGGACGGCAGGTGATGGCGAGTCGGGTGGTGTAGCGCCGAACGCGACATCGCCGACACCGGAAGTGCTGGGTGATCCCACGGTGCTGCATTTCACTGCCGACGGGAAACCGTTGCCAACCATCCCGTCGCTGGCCGATGACGTCGAGCCGGTGGATCTGCACGTGGACCAGCAGCATCGCTTGCTGTTGGCCGACAACGGCCCGGCCCAGCAGATTCTTGTCTATGGGAAGGGAGACGACGGCAAGTATGAGGCGATGGCACCGGTCGGCGTGAAGGGCGGCATGCTGTCCGCCCCGGCCGGGCAGGCCGGCCCGTTGCGGTTCAATGGTTTGACCGGTGTATCGACTGATGCGAAAGGCAATCTCTATGTGTCGATGAACGGCCGGGGACCGGACGGTGCGGCAACGCTGGGGTCGCAACTCCAAAGCTATGCGCCATCGGGTAATGGGTGGCAGAAGCAGAACTGGCAGGTGCAAGGGCTTACCTTCGCCGACGTGGCGGTAGCCGATCCAAACGATCAGACGCACGTCTACACGCAGTCCGGGCGTTACGAGATGGACTATGACCGGCCGTCCGGGAAGGAAGGGCGCTTCGACGGCATCACCGTCGACCGTTTCAAGTACACCGATGACCCGCGCTTGCAGGCAAAGCATCCGTTCATGACCGCAATGGAAGTGGTGCGCCTCGGCGGTAAGCCCTTCCTCGCGCTGACGGACATGTACTCGTCGCAATTGTCGGTGTATCGATTGGGTCAGGACGGTGGCATCATCGCGACGCCCGCCACGGTCATTTCCCGTGGGCATGCCAACAACGGTGCGCCACCGGGTCAGCCGGCCAAGGGCTCGGGCGGCAAGAGCGGCGGCTGGATCTGGCGCGACGCGAACGGTGACGGGCATTTCAGCGCCGACGAATATCAGAGTGACCCCGGCAATGACCGCGCCGGCTGTGCCGGATGGTGGATCGACGAAAAAGGGGACGTCTGGGCGGCGATGGGGCCCGATGGTGTCCGGCGCTATGCCTACGGCGGCCTGGATGCCCATGGCGCGCCGATCTATCAATACGATCACGCGCAGAACGTGGCTGTCCCCGCACCGTTCACGCGGATTCAGCGGGTGCAGTACGACGCCGTCGGTGACACGCTGTATGTGACCGGCTACACGGCGGACAAGCCAGCCGATCCGAAGTTGTGGAAGGAAGCGGGAACCGTGTTCGCCCGGTACGACAACTGGTCGAAAGGAAATCGCAAGGCGCGTTTCACCATCGACTTGCCGTGGAGCCCCGCGGCCAAGCCGCTGGTCTCCACCATCGCGATGTCGGTGGCGGGCGATTACCTGTTCACCGCGGAATCGGTGACGGCGAAGGTGCATGTGTTCGATCTGCGCAGCGGCAAGGAAGTGGGAACGATGGGACCTGGCGCGGACGTGGGGAACGTCTCCGGCTGGGTCGACCTGACACAAGGGATCAGCGCGACGAAGCGGGCGAACGGCGAGTATGTGGTGTTTGTCGAGGAAGACGCGCGTAGCAAGGTAATGATGTATCGCTGGCACCCCTGACGCCCCTGACGGGGACGCGCGCCCGGCGCAGCAATGAGGAAACAGGACTGACGTGCGCCGCACGCGGGCATCCGGAGAATACAGAGCATGGCAGGGAATCTGAGACGCAACTCGCTGTACAACTTGATGGGAAGCGTGCTCCCCATCGCGGTCTCGTTGATCACGGTCCCAATGTATCTGCACCATGTGGGCAGCGCCCGCTATGGCTTGCTGACTATCGTCTGGATGTTGCAGGGCTATTTCGGGTTCTTTGATTTTGGCTTGTCGCGGGCAACGGCGAACCAGGTCGCGAAGCTGGGTGACGCGACCGACAAGGAGCGCGAATCGGTCTTCTGGACGGCCCTGCTGTTGAACACGCTGTTCGGATTGGTGGGGGCGGTCGTCCTTTATATCCTCGGCGAGACCTTGATGGTGCGGTTTTTCAAGATAGACCCGGAGTTGAAGAGCGAAGTGATGGCGGTGATGCCGTGGATCGCGGCATCGGTGCCGGTCACGACGATCAGCGGTGCCTTGACCGGTTGCCTGGAGGGCCGCGAACGATTCGGAGTGTTGAACGGGGTGCAGGTGTTCAATACCTTCCTGTTCCAGACCTTGCCGCTGGCGGCGTCGTTTGCCTTCGGCGTCAAGATGAACTATATGATTCCGGCGACAATCATTGCCGGGTCGACAGCCATCGTGCTGTTGTTCATCACGAACATCTTTCAATTTCCGCTGCGGTTGCGCGGTCGGCCGAGCATGAAGCTCGGGCGTGAACTGTTCGGGTATGGCGCGTGGGTGACGTTGACCAACCTGGCCAGTCCGCTGCTGGAGTCGTCTGATCGCTTCCTGATCGGCAGTTTGCTCGGCACGAAATCCGTTGCCTATTACAACGTGCCATACACGTTGGCGATTCGTTTGCGGATCATTCCCGGGGTTGTCGCACGAACGATTTTCCCGCGAATGTCGGCGCTGCAGCAGACGGATTCGGCGCGCTTTTTCGTGCAGACGGCGCAAGCCTTGTCGGCGTTCATGACGCCTTGCGTCGTGTTCGGACTGTTCGTGCTGGAGCCGTTCATGTCGGTATGGGTCAACCCGGATTTCGCGATGGCGTCGGCCCCGATCGGTCGGATCATCATGTTGGGTGTCTGGATCAACAGCCTGGCATTTATCCCGTCCACCTATCTGCAGGCAGTGGGCAGGCCGAATGTGATCGCGATTTTTCACGTGGTCGAGTTGTTGCCGTTCCTCGGTATTCTGTATGCGTTCACGCACTACTTCGGCCTGACGGGTGCCGCGACTGCATGGAGCCTGCGCGTGCTGATTGATGGGATGCTGCTGTTCTGGGCGGCAAAAACCAGTTGGGAAATGGTACGGAAGATTCTCCCGGCCATTGCATTGTTGATCGTGTCCTATGTGGTGGCGGATTTGACCGTGCATTCGTTGGTGCTGACGGCGGTAACCGGGGTGGTGTTGACCGTGATTTCGCTGGTGTGGGCCTGGTATGTCGAGGAGCGGTTGCGCACGGTGACGTCGAAGATCGCGGGTCGCCTGGGTTGGCGTGCAAGAGGCGCCGGTTGAGGGGAATGCAATGGACCAAGCAATGAACACCTTAAAGCAGACCGCCGACATTTCGGTGGCGTTGGCCGCGTACAAGGGCGAGCAGTACATTCTCGAGCAGCTTGAAAGCATCGCCCGGCAGACGATGTTGCCACGCGAGGTGGTGGTCACCGATGACAGTCCGGACGATCTGACCGGTGGCGTGGTCGCGCGGTTCGCGGAAACCGCGCCGTTCGAGGTGCGTTATGAGAAAAATGTGGCGCGGCTGGGCTATCGGGGCAACTTCTTCAAGGCGATCAGCTTGTGCCGCGGCGAGGTGATCGCGTTTTGCGACCAGGACGACGTGTGGACCGAGGACAAGCTGGCGGTAATGGCCCCGGTGTTCGACGATCCGACCGTCATGGTGGCCATGCATAATGTGGAGGTGGTGAATCAGGCGCTGGCGCCGTTGCCGGCTGCCAACGCCAGGCATTGGGCCTACGAAGGCACGTACGAGGCGATGCAGCCCGATCCCTGGTACTTGCTGTTCGGCATGTGTGCGCTGGTCCGTCGCGTGGTCTTTACCGCCTTCGACGTGACCGAGCGTCCCACCGACCATACCTGGCCGACCGAGACGATGTCACATGATGAGTGGGCCTGGGCGATGGGCACCGCGTTAGGCCGGCTGGTTGCGATCCCGCAGAAGCTGGCGCTCTATCGGCAGCATGAGACGAATACCGTTGGCGCGCCGGCGAGCCGCAACCGACGCGAAAACATGAAGCGGACATTATCGGCGGGTCAGGCGCAGTATCTGTTGATGGCCAAATGCTCGGCACAACGGGCGGCCGTGTTCGATTCCGTGACAATGCCTGAATTGCGCGATAATGCGCGACGTGCCGCCGACTATTATCGGCGGTTGTCCGCCAGTCTCACGCGTCGCGCCGCAGTTTATAGCGCCGCCGTACCGCGTTGGCAGCGATTGGCGAGCGTTGGCACGATGGTGCTGACGCGTGGCTATCGATCGAAGCAGCAAGCGGGGCTCGGTGGGCGCGCGTTTCTGAAAGACATGTATGTCTGTCTGTTTGCCGCGCACCATGCCACCGAGCCCTGAATGTGCAATGCGTGCGATGCGTGACATCGCCGCGGTCGTGGTTTTTTCTTGAATATACTAAAGCCCTTACATTAAGGATTCGCTATGCTTCTCGTCACCGGCGGAGCCGGCTTCATCGGCGCCAATTTCGTCCTTGACTGGTTCAAGGCCTCCAGCGAACCGATCGTCAACGTCGACGCGTTGACCTATGCGGGCAATCCGGCGACCTTGGCGTCGCTGCAGGACAATCCGGCGCACGTGTTCTCGCACACGGATATCCTGAATCGCGAAGCGCTGGACACGTTATTCGCCGAACACCGGCCGCGCGCGGTCGTGCATTTTGCTGCGGAAAGCCACGTGGATCGATCGATCCACGGCCCCGGCGCGTTCGTTCAGACCAATGTTGTCGGGACGTTCACGCTGCTGGAAGCGGCACGTGCGTACTGGTCCACGCTGGAAGGCGATGCCAAGACCAATTTCCGCTTCCTGCATGTGTCCACCGACGAAGTCTATGGCTCCTTGAGCCCGACGGATCCGGCGTTCACCGAAACCACGCCGTACCAGCCGAACAGTCCTTACTCGGCGTCGAAGGCCGGCTCCGATCATCTGGTGCGGGCCTACCATCATACGTACGGCATGCCCGTGTTGACGACGAACTGTTCGAACAATTACGGCCCGTATCAGTTCCCGGAGAAGCTGATCCCGCTGATCATCGCGAACGCGTTGGCCGGCAAGCCGCTGCCGATCTACGGTGACGGCAGCAACATTCGCGACTGGCTGTATGTGGGCGACCATTGTTCGGCAATCCGTGCCGTGGTGGAGAAAGGCACGCCGGGCGAGGTGTACAACGTGGGTGGCTGGAACGAGAAGACGAATCTGGATGTGGTCCAGACAATCTGCGCGTTGCTGGATAAGATCAAGCCGAAGGCGTCGGGTTCATATAAGGATCAGGTGACCTTCGTCAAGGATCGTCCGGGGCACGATCGCCGTTATGCCATTGATGCACGCAAGATCGAGCGTGAGCTGGGCTGGCGTCCGGCACAGACGTTCGAGACCGGTATCGAAGCGACCGTGCGGTGGTATCTCGACAATCAACCGTGGGTCGAGAATGTGATGTCCGGCGAGTATCGGAACTGGGTGGAAACGAACTACGCCGTCCGGTCGTGATATCGCGGCGAGGCGTCCGGCAACGGTGCCTTGCCCCGCACGCATGTAAGGCAGTAGCACCCTGCGAAACCCCATACCTACCGCGGCCGCGATCAAAGACGCGGCGCGCGGAAGCGACACAGCGCCCACAAGGAGGCCGCGATGGCACGTAAAGGCATCATTCTGGCAGGCGGCTCGGGTACCCGGCTGCACCCCATCACGCACGTCGTATCGAAGCAGTTGCTGCCGGTCTACGACAAACCGATGATCTATTATCCGTTGTCGACGCTGATGCTCGGTGGCATCCGCGACATTCTGATCATCTCGACGCCGCAAGACACACCGCGTTTCGAGGCCATGCTCGGCGACGGCAGCCAGTGGGGTCTGAACCTGCAATATGCGGTGCAGCCATCGCCGGACGGCCTGGCGCAAGCGTTCATCATCGGCAAGGATTTCATCGGCAACGACCCATCGGCGCTGATCCTGGGGGACAACATCTTCTACGGTCACGACCTGGTCAAGCAATTGGTGGCGTCGAATAAGCAGGACGACGGCGCGACGGTTTTCGCCTATCGCGTGACCGACCCGGAACGTTACGGCGTGGTCGCTTTCGACGAGCAATTCAAGGCGCTGTCGATCGAAGAGAAGCCGACGCATCCGAAGTCGAACTACGCGGTGACGGGCTTGTATTTCTACGATAACCAGGTATGCGATATCGCAGCCGATATCAAGCCATCGCCGCGCGGCGAGCTGGAAATCACCGATGTCAACTCGCGTTACCTCGCCGACGGCAAGCTGAACGTGCAGATCATGGGGCGTGGTTTTGCCTGGCTTGATACCGGTACCCACGACTCCTTGCTGGATGCCAGCGCGTTTATCGCAACGCTGCAGAAGCGGCAGGGTACGGTGGTCGCGTGTCCGGAGGAGATCGCCTTCCGTGCGAAGTGGATCGATGCTGGAAAGCTCGAAGCGCTGGCCAAGCCGTTGATGAAGAACGCGTATGGCAAGTACCTCCAATCGTTGCTGACGGAGCCATTCTGATATGCCGATCACCGTAACCCAGACCGAGATCCCGGACGTCAAGATCATCGAGCCGAAGTCGTTCGGTGATGCGCGTGGTTTTTTCTATGAGAGCTTCAATCACCGCGAGTTCGTCGAGGCGATCGGGCGTGACGTGCAGTTCGTCCAGGACAATCATTCGAAGTCGGCGCAGCATGTGCTGCGTGGCCTGCATTACCAGATTCAGCATCCGCAAGGCAAGCTGGTAAGGGTGGTGGCGGGCGAGGTATTCGATGTTGCCGTCGATATGCGTAAGGGGTCGCCGACCTTCGGCAAGTGGACTGGCGTCACGTTGTCGGCCGAGAACAAGCGGCAGCTATGGGTTCCGGAAGGTTTCGCGCATGGCTTTGTCGTGGTGTCGGAGTCGGCGGAGTTTCTATACAAGACGACCGATTACTGGTACCCGGAATTCGAACGCAGCCTGCTGTGGAGCGATGCGAGCGTGGGCGTGAAATGGCCGCTGCCGGAAGGCGTCACTCCGTTGCTGGCGGCAAAGGACCAAGCGGGCAAGGTTTTGGGCGAGGCCGAAGTATTTGCGTGATGCGCGACGTGCTGCAAGGTGATCCGACCCGCTATTGTCGCATTGCGTTGCAATAGCGGGTTTTTATTTGTACCCCCGGCAGGACGTATTGACTTAGCGGGTGATTCCTTACCCACCCAATCGGGCGACAAGGGGGCGTCTCAATTACTCCACAACGATTCGTGCCATCACTTTGATGGCACGTTTGTAGGAGGCATCGTGCCAGCCTCGCGCCTCGATATCGAAGTCCGCGGTGTAGGTTCCCGGGCGCAGGTGTTTATTGTCCGCACGTTCAAAAGCAATGGTCAGATATCCGGCTCTATTGTTGTAGCAGTTGACGGCGTTGTTGATCTCGTACCACAAGCCGGAACAGCCGATGTAACGCGACGCGCGTAGTTTCACCGATTCAGGGAGTTTGGATGCGGTTTCTGTCATCGTCACGGTGAGCGTTGTTTGCGTATTCTCATACCCCCATTTCATGGTGGATGGGCCTTGCACATGCGGTTGTGATGGAATCACGTAGGCAACATTGCCGTACGCAGCCTCCAGCGCAAGATTGGCCGTACGCTCCTCGCCGCGGGACGTCAGCATCAGCGTATCGTGCGACGCCACGCGTACCTGAGGATAGACAGTACGGATCCACTCGACATATTTCGAAGCACGCGCAGCGGTTGAGAAAATGTCATTGCCACCGTTTGTAACCCCGACGATCGCCCATCGGTTATCGTGACGCTGCCACCATGCGGAGCCGCTGTCTCCTGGCGCCAATCTCGACCAGAATTCGCCGCCTATCTTAGGATTGAAGCTCGCGCCAATGCCGTGTTCGGCCTCGAAAATTCTGTCGATCTTGGACGTGCCAGAGGCGCGACACGCATTAAGTAAACACTTGTAGCTGCCACTGCTGCCCGTTTTGCCCACGCCCCAGCTTCCATAACCAACGTACCAGATGGAATTACCTCTTTCGCTCTTCCCGTCGTAAAGTACCGGCGGCGCTACGGGCTTGCCGTCCTCACCCACGATATCCGCATGCTTTGGCAAAGCCAGCAACGCGATATCCGTCGATGCGCCGCCAAAGCCCGCTGGTTTGTTGGTGCGATAAAGCCCGAGATAGAACGTTCCCTCACCGCCCGCCGTCACCGTCCCATGACGATCGGTGAAGTTTCGGCTGATGCTTCCGGTCGCTTTTGATCGATCGCCTTCGACGCAGTGTGCGGCAGTAAGGATAAAGGAAAGGGCTTTATCCGAAGAGTCGCCAATCCAGGTAGCGGTGCAATTGCCAAGATGTCCGACGGCATCGAATTGGGCTTCTTTGCTTTTTGCAACCATCGGTGCCATCGCCGTATTGATCGTCCCGGCTATGTTGTCGAGGTGACCGCCGTTTTTTATAAAAACATCGTCGCTGATGATGATTGCTGACGCCTTTGCTGAAACCACGATAAGACCTGCAAGCATGGTCAAACGCATTGTTGGTCGCAAGAATATTTTGGCAGGGAAGATTGACATGATCGCTCCTTATTTAGGGGGGTGGTACGAATGCTAGATAAAGAGTGATGCATCGTGCGTGGTGAATAGTCTTATAAATGCGAGGCCTATTCCATTCGAAATAAGTTTCTCAAAGCAACCTGCCAGAGGGGGGGCGAGCCTGGTGCAGAGCGTGTGGGCCCTGCCTAATCGATCCCGGCCTGTGCCTTGTTAATCGATGACGATCCGTGCTATCACTTTGATCGAGCGTTTGCGTGGGGTATCGTGTTAGCCTTGCGCTTCAGCATTGAAGTCGCCAGTGTACGTTTCCGGCCGCAGTTGCGCATTATTCGCGCGTTCAAAAGCAATGGTCGGGTTATCCTGCGCTGTTGTCGCTGCAGTTGACGGCATTATTTATCTTCTCGTACTGTTTTGCAGTACTGCCGACGTAACGCGAAGCGTATGCGGTACGGCGTGCATTGATCCAATGAATGCGTAGGCATGCCACGGGTAATGGTGGCGCCTAAGAATAGGCCGCTCGTCTTTTCTTGGCTATTTCAATGACGGCTTGCTGCGAACGTGTAATGGGTCTCGCCGCATTCGTTCCATCGCCTGCCACAATGCGTTTCAGCGATCAATCGTATTTGGCGCGACCTGTGGCGCATGATGCCGGCGACCCAGGGCACGGCCGAGACGTATCATGGGTTTCTCGAACCCGTGATACGAACACAGCGCCACGATAAAGACCACGATGAGGTTGATCGGCGCCTGACCGCTCCATGTGTGGTTGTTGGGGGTCAGGAACATCTGCTGCCAGATGTAGAGGCTGTACGACAGCGCGCCGAGACCGGCTATCCATCGGAGGTTCAGGAATCGCCCCAGCGGCGTCTCGGGGCGGCGCACGACCCACAACAGCATCATGGCCACGCACAGATTCTCCAGCGACCAGCCCACGGTGAGTTGGTATTTACCTCCCAGATAAGCGGTGATGAACGGCGAGATCAGGAGCGCGTAGACGATGGCCACAATCGGCAGGCGCCAGCGAAACGCGGTTTCCAGCGCACGTTCGAACCACGCCTCGTGATAGCAGAGCGCGATGAAGCATCCCATCATCAAGCTGTCCATCCGTGTGTGGAGCATGAAATAGACGAACAGATGCAGATGGTCGAATGCCGCGTATTGCGCCACCCGGATGAACGGGCCGTTGACGATGACGGCGAGGGCGAACCATTTTGCGTGGCGGCGGTTCAACGCAAGAAAAATAAACGGCCAGATCAGGTAGAACTGTTCTTCGATGCTCAGTGACCACATATGGCCTACGAACCAATTGCCTGCTTTCAAGCGTGCATCGGCAAACAGCGAATCGTAATCCTTGAGGAAAAACAAGCCTCGTAACAGGGACGCCCAGGTGATATCGATCACATCGACGATGCGTAAAATCGCCACGACAGCGATATATAGCAATGCCACGGGCGCGATGCGGAAAAAACGACGGCGATAGAAATCGCTCATTGACACATGGCCTCGATCATCTTCCGCGATCAGCAGGCGCGTGATCAGGAAGCCGCTGATCACGAAAAACACCAGCACACCGAAACCATCGTTACCGAATAGCCGCGTGAATAGGCGGATGAATGCGCCGTCCGCTTGCACCGTGCCCATGAAATGACTAATCAGGACAAGGCAGATCGAGATGGCGCGGAGACCGTCCAGCGAAGGGATGCGGGCACCTGCGGAGGCCACCTTTACCGGGGCGGCGTCGGAGATCGTGTGCTTGCGCGTGGTGGCGGGGCGGGCGGCCGGTCCGGTGTCACCGTGTATGGCGCTGTGGGCGCCTGCCTGACTCGGCACGATGGCGCACTGGCGCTGCGTCAGCGGTCGCCGTATCCATCGCGTGAGTCCGATCATCGCCGAATAGCGGCCTTGGCCGCATTGACCGGCGTCGTGCCTGTTCCGGCGGCATTGACCGCTTGCGTGGCTGGCCGTGCCGGCTGCCCGCCATTGGGTGCAAAGGTCGCGCGGTGCAACGTGGCGCCCTCCGTCGCGAAGGGGGGCGACGACGACTGTGCCGCGGACGCGGCATGGGCCGCCTGTGCGGCCACGGATGTCGCCGCTGGCAACGGGTCTTCAGGTAGCAGAAAGCCTCCGACCACTTCCAGCTTTTTCATGACATTCCGGCAATACACATCGGGATCAAATCGCGCGCGTGCGCTGGTATAGGCCCGGGCGACCAGGTCGTGGGACAGTTCCGGCGCCGTGCGAAGCTTTTCGATCTGCTCGGCGAGCAGGTCGGCGCGATTGGGTTCTATCAGGATGCCGTCCTGACCCTGGGTAAGGATCTCGAGCGCCCCTCCCGCGGCTGCGGCCACGATCGGCCGCCGCGCCAACATCGCTTCGACGATCACACGGCCAAACGGCTCCGGTGCAATCGAGGTATGCGCAATGACGTCCATTGCACTCATCAGTGCCGGTACGTCGCGCTGGAAACCGAGGAAGTGCACGCGGTCGGCAATGCCAAGACGTTGCGCTTGTGCCTTTAACTGGGCTTCGTACGCATCTTCACCGAAAAGCGCGGCGCCGACGAGCACGGCGTGTGCATTCGGCGTGCGTGCCACCGCGTCAAGCAGCACATGCTGCCCCTTCCACTGTGCCAATCGGCTGAACGTGCCTACCAGGAACGCATCCGGGGGCAGGTTGAAGCGTGCGCGCAATTCCGCACGCGGCGTGGCGTCGACGGTGTCAAACGGCGCGGCATCGATGCCGTTATAAACCACGCTGACGCGGTCGCGCGGCAGCTTCGTCAAGGCAAGCCAGGCGTCGGCGGAGGCTTTGGAATTGGCGATCACATGCGTCAGGAACAGCTTTGAGCACAGTTGAATCACGCGCAGTCGGTCAGGGCCGAAATGATCGGCCGAGACGATATCGCGCAGATGCCAAACCACCGGGCGACGCGCGAGGAAGCCCACCACCGCACCGATGACCATGGCTTTTTGCGTGTTTGCGTACACGAGCTGACGCGTGCGTGCCTGCTTGACCAATTGCCAGGAAAGGCGCAATGCCGACTTGACGGTGCCAAATGACAACGCGCGGCCGCCTTCCTTTTTCATATTGTTCAGCGTGCTGTCACCCAGGATCGAGACGCTGACGCCCACTTCTTGAAGCCGTTCGCGGAATGGACCATCGGCGAACAGTACGACATCGCATGCGCTACGCACGCGTTTGCAGACTTCGAGTAGTGACAATTCGGCCCCGCCCATGACGCCGCTCTGGTCAAGTACCAATATTTTCTTGCGATCGTCGTCCGATGGGGCGTTTGGTGTCTTCGGCATAGTAGGCATCGTCAATTGTCCGTTGGATCCGGTGTCACGGCTGCATCGATGCGCCCGGATGGGTCGATATATCTTTGTCTTAAAAAAATATAACAAAGAAACAGAATCGGGGTTTTTACCGAATGTAAGCAGGCGCGCGAGAAAAGCGGCACCGGGTGACGGGCCAGTTATAGAGGGGCAATCGGCCGTTACAGCGTGCGGCGTGAAGGCGTCGGGCTCCCGTCGCGGCGCAATGCGAGAGCATAAGATGATACGGTTCGAGAAGGGGCCGTTTCGCCGGTCACGGGTCAAGCGCGGCATCTTCAGGAAAACGCCGTTGCGGATCGTCGCGTCAGCCGCCTTTCGTGGGAGCAAAAACCTGATGTCGTCCGCCCCTGTTTTCGATACCGATCGAGGTTGTACGACGTCATGTCCGGACATTGCGCGCCGACACAACTGCGACCGATCCAGAGACGATCGGATAGCATTTTCCGTTTAGTGCATCACCTCAAAAACAAACGTTTGTATATGCATTTGTGCCGGGCAGATTTCGTGCCAGAAAAGCGCTTTCGCTTCAACGTGCGTGAGACATGCTGTCTGAAGATACGGAAAAATCGGCCGATTCCCATGGCTTTTTACTTGTAATACGGTTTGGTATTACCGCTTTGTCGCACAAACATGATTTGTTGCAGCTGATACATATCGTGACAAAAATACTAATTGGTACGAAAGTGTGATCAATTGTATAAACAAACGCATGTATCAGGGCGCTTCCCCATGAATGTACTAGGGTTTTCAATGGTCAAAAGCACTAGTCATTCATTTCTTTTGATTTGTAAGTGTATCGAAGTCGTTACAATTTATCGGTTGGCAATTATTAACTATTTGATAGAATTTTTAAACTTATGCGGACGATTGATCGGGAATAATTCCCTGTCTTATTACATGATCCGCCATCGCCTCGGGTTTTTTTTTCCGGTGCGGATGACATTGTTGGGTTTTGCGTGAAAAGAGTTCGGAACACCTCGCGGTAGTGCGTTCCTAAGCAAGAAGCATCGTGTTTCGTGCATGGGCAACGGGCGAGAAAACCGGACCGCACGGCAGGGTATGCGCCGTGAAAATGGCCAAGGAGTAACGGGTTGGGAATGCTTGCCGCCAACGCGCCGCCGTGCGCTCGCGGCATATCCAGATACTGGTCGAACCGGGAACCATTTTCGGGTGGGACATAGCCATTGCCGTCATGACATTTAAATACGGAGAACGGTGATGATTGATGTTATTGGGCGATTGGCGGCTTTGGTCGTAATGACCTATGTTGTGGTTTCGGTGTGCTCGGCGTTGCGGATGTACTTTGTACATAGCCGCTATGTGCATGTGGAATTTGCCGGCAAGAAGTGGCGCAGCTTTGGGGAATGGGCGCCGCGACAATATCGTCGCTTGATTGGCTTGCGGTGGGCGGCAGTGGCAGGGCTGGTGGTATGGATGGCAATCGTATTCGTTCCGCCTTTGTATCAATGACATATCAATAAATAATCGATTTCTGTAGTTTGCGCGGCAATACGCAAGAACCACACGACAATCGGGCCGAGGAAATGCCGCGCATGGGGGCATGGCGTGCATTTGCCGGAAAACAAGCGGGGGGCGCCGTGGAGTTCGTTCAGAGCTTGGCAGTGCTGGTGATCTTGCTGTACGCGATGTACTCGTTTGGCATGGCGGCTTTCGCGCATCGTCGCGGCGAGCCGTTTGTTCTGCAGGAGGCGGGCACGCCGTTGTTGCGGTCGTTCGGCGACTGGGCGCCACGTAGCCTGCGGTTATTGATGTTGCTGCGGCGTGTAGCGCTCGCCGCGGCGCTCGTCCTAGGCGCATCCATGGTCTACGCCTTGTTTATTTGACCCAGCCCTCCTCATGGAGAGGGCTTCAAACGCGCGGAGCGTCGCATGGAGCACATGCTTGCCATGGCTGCCTGGATATCACTTGCCGCGCGTTTGTTGACGGGCATCGCCTGCCTGTTGCCCACATCGTTCTTTCGTCGCGTCAGCGACGCGCGCAGATCGGTGCACCGCCGTCGCGATGATGCGTTGCTGCTGACCAATCTTTGGATGGTGGTCGCCTTCGGCACCTGGGTCGCCGACGTAATCATTCAGGCATGACGGACGCCCCCGCTCCGACGCCTCTCCCTCCTTTAAGCGGATAGCAACGGTTCGACAGCGCGCGATCACGCGATGCAACGCCGCTACCGATCTGCCGTTCTGACTTGCTATCATGTGGCGCGGTGGATGGCACGATGGTCTGGCCCAATCTTCCCGATATGGTCTGGGATCTCGATTACCATGGGGAGAATCCTGGCATCCGCGCTGCCGATGACGTCGTATTTCTGATTTGCCGAACGAAAACTCAATGACAACCGCCTTCGATCCCAAGACGCCTATTGCCGAACTGGCAAATGCGCTTGCACGTGGTGACACCACGAGCCGCGCACTGACCGAAATCGCCTTGGAACGCATTGCCGCCGCAGGCGGCAACGGTGCCCATGCCTTTGTCTCCGTGGATGCGGACGGCGCCCGCGCGCAAGCCGATGCCATCGATACGCAGCGCAAGGCCGGTCGGTTGCTGTCGCCCCTCGCGGGCTTGCCCGTATCGGTCAAGGACCTGTTCGACGTTGCGGGTCAGCCTACACGCGCCGGTTCGGCGGTGTTGGCCGATGCGGCACCGGCCACGAGCGATGCGGAGGTCGTCTCGCGGCTGCGTGCGGCCGGGGCCGTGTTGATCGGCCGCTCGAACATGAGCGAGTTCGCTTTTTCGGGGCTGGGCATGAATCCGCACTTCGGTTCACCGGCATCGCCCTGGCGTCCGCATGAGCGACGCGTTTCCGGCGGATCGTCCTCCGGGGCGGCCGTGTCTGTCGCGGAAGGGATGGCTGCCTATGGATTAGGCACTGATACGGGGGGCTCGCTGCGCATTCCGGCGGCGTTCTGTGGTGTGACCGGCTTCAAGCCGAGTGCGAACCGCATTCCGGGGCAAGGCGCTATCCCGCTGTCGATGACACTGGATTCGTTTGGCGCGATTGCCCCCACGGTGCAATGCTGCGCGATTATCGATCAGGTATTGGCTGGTGCGCCCGAGCGGGCAGCCGCGCTGGCATTGCAGGAGCCCATCCCGTCGGGGAAAAAGCGCGGCAATGCGGGGGCGCGCGCCGCGGACATCGCGGGTCGTCGTTTTGCGATCGTAACGAATGTCGTCATGGAAGGCGTCGAGCCTGAGGTCGAGCGGGCGTTCGAAGCTGCGCTCGCGCGCTTGAGCAATCTCGGCGCGGACTTGGTGGATATGCGCTTTGACGCACTGGACCGGCTGACATCGATCAACAAGTTTGGTTTTTCGCCGATAGAGGCCTGGTGGTATCACCGCGACTGGGTGGCCACGCGGGCGGCGTCCTATGATGCACGCGTCTTAGCGCGTATCCGCATTGGTGAGACGGCGAGTGCCGCCGACTACCTCGATCTGCTGGCGGCGCGACGGGCGGTGATCGCCGAGGCGGCGCAGGCGTTCGCGGGGTACGATGCGATCCTGATGCCGACGGCGCCGATGCTGCCACCGCAGATCGATGACCTGAAGTCGGACGCGGCGTTTTTCGCGGCGAACGGTCGCGCGCTGCGCAATCCGAGCATCATCAATTTCATCGATGGTTGCGCGTTATCGATTCCGGCCCCGGCGTATGACGATGCACCGGTGGGTCTGATGGTGGCAGGCCTGCACGGGCAGGATGCCGAGATCCTGGCTGTCGGCGAATCGATAGAAGCGGGCTTGAACAGCTGAGGCACCCTGTCGCATCCGCATTTACATCAGGCCGCCGCCGGTCCATTGGATCGGCGTGCCGTATGAACCGGCCTGTGCCGTACGTCAGTCGATGCCGTGGAACACCGCGTCGTCCACGCCGATATACGGCGGCGACTGCCAGTTCGCATCGCGCATGGACCGTCCCACCAGATTCTCCACGCCCATCAACGTCGCGAAGATTGCCATCCGTACCGGGATGCCGTTATCGGTTTGACGGAAGATCGCCAGACGCGAATCATGATTCAGGTCCGTGCTCAGATCATTGGCGCCCGGCCGGCCATCGCGAGGCAGGGGGTGCATGATCATGGTATCCGGCCCGCAGACGGCGTCGACCAGTGCCTGATTGATCTGGAAGTCCGGTGTATAACCTTCGAACGATTCGTCGGTGAAGCGCTCTTTTTGAATGCGTGTGGCGTACACGACATCAACGCCACGCAGTCCCTCGCGCAAGTTGTTGGTCTGCACCACGGTGTGATCGCGTTGGCCCAGTTTCTCGACGATATAGGCTGGCATTTCCAGCGTCTGCGGCGAGATCAGCGTGAAGCGCAGATTCTTGTATAGCGCCAGCAGCTTGCTCAGCGAGTGTACGGTGCGGCCGTATTTCAAGTCGCCGACCATTGCGATGTGCGCACCATCCACGATTTTCCCGATGCGCGAAAACTCGCGCTGGATCGTGTACAAATCCAGCAACGCCTGGCTTGGATGCTCGCCGGGACCATCTCCGGCATTGATCACCGGAATGTTGGTTGCGCGCGCGAACTCTTCCACCGAGCCGCGTTCCGGATGGCGTACCACCATCGCGTCGACATAACCCGCCATCACCCGGCTGGTGTCATAGATCGACTCGCCCTTTGCCATCGACGAAAACGTGAAGCCGGTCGTGTCGCATACCGAGCCGCCCAGCCGGGCGAATGCAGCGCCGAAGCTGACGCGGGTTCGGGTACTGGCTTCGAAGAACAAATTCCCCAGCACGGCGCCTTCCAGCACGCGGCTGATCTTCTGGCGGCGCGCGATGGGTTGCATGATGTCCGCGAGACGGAAGAGGTCCTCGACGGTGTCGCGCGAGAACTGATCGACCGACAGCAATTGCGGCCGCCCCTCGAACTGGATCGGGCAACCTGGGGTCTGTCCAGGGTATGCGCTTTGCGCAGCCAGGCCATCGGCTGGCCGGGTCAGGATTTCATTGACGAAACGTTCGACGATTTCCGGCATGCCGCGCGACTCCGCCGATTCGGCCGGCAATAACCAGGTATCCAACGCGCGACGAGAAACACCGATACGGCTGGCGAATGCCTCGCGCGTCATGTTCAGGCGGCGCATGGCATCGCGCAGGAAGGTTTGTTGCGGCACGCTCATGAAGGTCTCCGATCGTCTGTACGCGATGCGTATATTAATCGATGGAGATGAAACGTCAAGTATCAGATGCCGAAATCGTTCGAGAAAGTCGTTACAGCAGTTTGCCGGGGTTCATGATGCCGTTCGGGTCGAACAACGTCTTGATATCCCGCATGAGCCGCTGTTCCAATGCCGACTTGTGCCGCAGGAAGTGCGACCGCTTCAATTGGCCGATCCCATGTTCGGCACTGATGCTGCCGTTGAAACGGGCCACTTCGTCGAGCACGGCATCGGTAACGAAATCCCCTTTGCTATCCGGCCGTGTGCTGTTGGTGCTACCTGTGGCGGCGTCGGCAGGCGAGTCGGCCGGCGCTGTCTGTGTAAAGAAGTCCGACGGCGCACCGGCCGGTCGCGACACGTTGTAGTGCAGATTGCCATCACCAAAGTGGCCGAAGACGAACAGACGCAGGTCGGGCACCGTGTGTGACAGGCGTGCGCCAACTGCGTCGAGGAAGGCGGGAAGCGCTTCGATGGGCACCGACACATCATGTTTCAGGTGCGGACCGTCGCGCTTTTGCGCTTCCGAAATCTCCTCGCGCAAGCGCCAGAACGCAGCCAACTGCGCCAGCGTGGCGGACATCGCGGCGTCCCGGCACAAGCCGTCTTCCAGCGCCTGGCCGACCACATCCTCGACCAATGCGATCAGCGCGCCTTCATCGGCGGTATCGGCAAGTTCGAGCAGCACATAGCCATCATGGGCTTCACTGAAGGGCGCGCGCAGGCCATCGACCTCGCGCAGCACCAGTTCGAGGCAGGCATGCGTGAAATATTCAAACGCCTGGACACGCTGGCCACAGCGTTTGAACACCAGCGAATACAGGTCCAGCGCCTGTTGTGGCGCCTCGACCGCGGCCAGGACCACCGTGCGAACGCCATTGCGTGGATACAGTCGCAGCGACGCCGCCGTGATGATGCCGAGGGTGCCTTCGGCGCCGATCAGCAACTGTTTCAGGTCATAGCCCGTGTTGTCCTTGCGCAGTGTGCGCAGGCCTTCGAATATCTCGCCATTCGGCAGGACCGCTTCCACGCCGAGGACCAGTTCACGCGTCATCCCATAGCGGACCACGTTGACCCCACCCGCATTCGTCGACAGGTTACCGCCGAGCTGGCAGGAGCCTTCGGCCGCCAGGCTTAACGGCAACAAGCGCTCGGCCTCCGAGGCAACGCGCTGCAGGTCCGCCAGAATGCAGCCGGCCTCCGCCGTGATGACGTTGGCGATCGTATCCACGCCGCGCACGGCATTCATCCGGTCCAGGCTTAGGATCACGCTGAGCTGGCGACCGCCCGCACCGGCCTTGGCCGCGCTTTCCGGCGTGGCCCCGCCGCAAAGGCCGGTATTGCCGCCACGTGGCACGACCGGGACCTGCGCCGCGTTGCACAGACGCAGGCAGGTGGAGACTTCCGCCGTCGTGCGTGGGCGCACGAGTGCTTGCGCCGTGCCACGGTAGAGGCCACGCCAGTCGCTTTGCCAAGGTTCCAGCAATGCAGGATCGGTCGTGACGACATCGCTGCCCAGGGCGTCGACGAGGCAGGTCAGAAAACCGATGTTCGGTTCCGCGAGATGCGACGCGGCATCGATGGGCGTGGTGTGCGGGGCAGCGGAGGAAGGCATGCGTGAATCGTTCATGACGACATCAGGACAATAGGCGAAAGACCACGGCGGACCGGTCGACCGGGCAAGCGATCGGTGGCGTCGATCGGCCGGCTCCCGCGCGCCGGTGGGGAGTTGGCACCGTGCGCGCACGCGGCGCGGGCCGACTCATGGTGGTCCGTCAGGGGTTTTGATTGTACGCCGTTGGCGATCGAACGCCGCAAGGACCCGGGATACCGGCATCAGACCGCGCCAATACCGTTCTTTCAATTTGGTGATGGGCAGAAACGGCATGGGTAGGACCACGACGTTATAGGCACCCTGCCTCGAATACGGGTGCGCGCGGGTGTCGTTGCCGCTGCCGGCACCAGGCGCGTCGCTGGCGGTGACGTCGGCACTGCCAGCGCGATCGGCATCAGGCTGGTCCCCGGCCTCTGTCCGGATAGCAACCCGTATAGGGTTTTGCCGATGACGGCGCGGATGCCAGCGCTGCGCGAGACCTTTGCGTGGGAACACCGACACCGTCGGGATGTCGAGTGCCGAGGCAAGATGGCCGATGCCCGAATCATTGCCAATAAACCAGCCGGACGTGTATAGGAAAGCCGCCAGATCCGGCAGTGCGGCAAAAGCGACGACATCGATGCCCGGTGCGCGTTGATGCCATGCGCTCGCTTCGTCGGGTGGTACGGCGAGGCATGGCTGCAATCCACGGTGACGCAGGCCATGCGCAAGACGCACGAATTTGGCGGCATCCCATGTCTTGAACGTATTGCTCGCCACCGGATGGATCACCACGCGTTTGTCGTGCTCGCGATGCAGCAGCGGGGACGGTGGCCGCATGCCATTGTCGAGTGGCACATCGCTTTCGCTGGCATGCAAACCAAGATGCTGCCTTCCTGCCGCCATCAGCGCGTGCAGCACATGCGCGCGATTATAGAAGCCGGGCAAGTCGACCAGCCGCAATAAGCGGGGAGCCACCAGCGGGTCGTCGGCCAGCAAGCGGTCCGCCATTGGTCGCGGAAACATCTGCACGATCTGATCGAAGCCGCGCAGCAGCGCCTCGCGTGCCGCGTGGTCACAGGGGTCCGGAACCCAGCGCGCGACAGGCACCTCGGGGAACCATGCCCGCAGGGGATAAATCACGCCGCCGATCAGCGTCAAATCGTCGCCCTGCCGCAACAGCGCCCGCAGCAGCACCATCAGGTACATCGAATCTCCGATCGCGTGAGGCATCACGATCCCGATAGCTTTATTTCTTGGCATGCTGGTGTGCAAATGATTGGGCGGCAACGAGTTTATCGTGGTATCGGCCCGCGCAAGCGAAACGGTTCGCATGACCGTTTCGCACGGGCGGTCGACAATTTCCGTCAAATCGATGTCAACGGGTTTTTGCCACGGCGCGTTGTGCGGGCAGAAATTTTGAGATTATGCGGATAGCCCATTTAAGACGCCGCCTACCTCAGTGTCGGCAGTGGGCGGCCGGACGAGGTCCGCCATCATTTTTTCCATCGAAAACGTCATGTCTGAAGAGTATGAGATTCACGGGCCGCATGATCATGCGGTCCAACACGCCGGTCATGGGCACGCCGGGGGGCACGAGCCGGATAATGGCGCGGCATGGATGGCGGTCATGACGGCGGTGCTCGCCAGCATTGGGGCGATTTTTTCGTATCAAAGCGGCGCGAATGAAAACCAGGCGTTGTATTTCAAGAACGAAGCCGCGATCCGCAAGACCGAAGCCGCGAACCAGTGGGCGTATTACCAGGCGAAGGGCGAGAAACAAAATCTCGCCGAACTGGGCGCGGCCCTGATGACGACGAATCCGCAGATGCAGGCAAAGTTCGAGTCCGATGTGCAGAAATACCGTGCCGAAAAGCAGCCTATCCGCGCAAACGCGGAAGCGATCGAGAAGGTCGTGAAGCTCGACGACGAGAAGAGCGAGGCCTTGATGCATCAGCATCATCGTTGGGCGCAGGCGACCACGGCGGTGCAGATTTCAATCGGTCTGGCCGCGGTCGCGCTGCTGACGCGCCGGCGCTGGATGCGGATCATGTCGGTGGGCGTCGCGCTGCTGGGTGTCGCAACCGGCTGTATCGCCATACTGGGGCATTGATGGCCGTCACGTCGGCGTGCGCTCGATCAATTCGTTGGAAGGCAGATCCTCGTTGACGATCTTCCGGGCGCACTCGATGCCCGCCACCGGCTGCGCATCGGCCGTCATCCGGCCGATCTGCACCAGCACGCTCGCCTGATCCCAGTACGTCTGCAGCCGATGAATCTTTTCGCCGCGAAACGTGGCAACGCAGACAAGGGGAATTTCGATATAGCGGTGCGTCGGTGCGACGCCGGGCAGCAGCCAGTCGATCACATTGCTATGGGTGAAGGACAGCAGGGCTTCCTCGACCAGTTGCGTTGCTCCCACCGTCCGTGACAATGGCAGCAAACGCGTATCCGGCGGCATTTGGCCGATGAAATGGTCGCGATAAAACGCCGCCACCTTTTCCTTGCCCGCACCGCCGGTCCGGGTGGGCACGTGGTTGAGATAGGGGGCCTCCACCAGCCCCTTCATGATGGCATCGACGTTTTTATCGGCCATCGTATGCATCAAGTGGGTATCCCACAGGCGCGATAGATCGAAGTACGGCCCCATCTCACGTTTCAACGCACCGAGCGTGCGCTGGTAGGCAATCGTTGCCGCCGGCCGATTGTAGGAGTCCGTGCCGCGTCGTGCGAAGCCCCGCTCGGCACGGGGGTAGCGGTAAACCTCCACATTTCGCGATTCCGCAAAATGTGACGCGATGGCTTCCCGCCCCGTTTCCGGAACGAATTTGTCGTTCTCGGGCAGATGGACGACCAAGCGCCCCGACAGGTGATTCGCTTCGTCGAGATGGTCTTCGATCCCGGTCCCGTAATAGGACACACCGCAGCTTACGCCTTCCAACCGGCATGCCGCCAGATAGGCCAGACGGCCTCCAAGCGAAAAGCCGACCACCGACAAGCCGCCGGGCGCTTCTCGTTCGCTCGGCCCTGTCAGTCCGGCATCATGGGGGCCCTCCCGGCTGCCCAGGCCCGCGCCCCCGCTCTCCTTGGCGCTGCGTCGTCCGCGCCAGAATACTCCGCCGGCGCCACCAAAGAGGCCGCGGCCCGGTTCACGCGGTGCCGAGACCGGGGTATCGGGCCGCTCGCGGCGTCCGGCCATCGAGGCGGTGGTCTCCGTGCGCACCTCCGGTCTTTCACGCAATGCATCCAGCGTCGCGCCCACGTCCTCGACGCCGAGGTCGAAGTCAAACGCCTCGCCCAGACGATAGGCGTGTTGCCAGTCGCTACTGGTGTAGTCGAATTCGAGTCCCGGCTCTTCGCGCCAGTACAGATCCGGGACCGCCACGACATAGCCTTCTTCCGCGTAGATGTGTGCCAGTTCACGCATGGTGGCGTTGGCGCCGAAGATTTCATGGCAGAGTACGAGGCCTGGGCCGATTCCGCGCGGCGGCAGCGCGAGATAGGCGCGGAAATGGCCGCTGTCCTTCGACTGGATCGTGATGTACTCGGAGGCCATCAGGCTTCTCCCTCTCGCTTTGATGGATCGCGGGGTCTCACTGCGAGACGCCGATGATGTCGCGGATCACGCGATGTTGTTGATCGACGGTTCAATATCGCGCAATCGGACCGGTGCGGCCATCCCCGTCCCGAGGCGCATCCAGCGGGTCGGCGAGGGGCGGCTCACGTAATTCACGCGCCACGCGGTCCTTCCTCAGATCGGCCAGCATGTTACAGAACAACGCCCCTTGCTCTATCGCGTCATCCAGCGCGACATGTGTATGCGGCAGATCGTCGAACCAGTGGCGTGGAAAGCGCGGCTTGATGCTTTTCCGGAATGGCAGACCGGTCATCGCGAACGCAAGTGTCTTGATGTCGAGTGCGGACCAGGAAAACGGGCACCGATCCACAAAGCGCATCATGTACCAAAACATGTACGTAAAGTCGAAGCCCGCCGGGAATGCGACGAATACCGGTTTTCCGGGCAGCGCTTCGACCCATTCTACATAGGCCGGCATGACGTCTTCGGGCTTGCGCAGATCGGTCCGGCACGCGGCCCAGGCATCCGGCTGGGTTTTCCACCAGGCCGCCTGCGTCGGGTGGGCGTCGGCTCCGGGCAAGGTCTCAAGGTTCGCGGAAAACGTGGCGATCAGTTGCTTATCGGCTGTGTAAGCGGCCGACGCGAAGCTCAGCATCGAGTGCGGGCCGGGAATGGGACCGTCCGCCTCCACGTCGGTGCTGACATAGATCTCTTCGCTCATCGGCAATGCTCCATCGGTTGCGGTTCTCAAAGTGACCGCGGGGTTTACCGCATCTTTCAAAAATAGCGGGAACTGCAAATCATTGTAACGACAACACGAGACCTGACCCGACTGCCTTAAAGTAGGGCCTTCGATCGTTGCCAGAATGGCCCGATATCCGCGCGCACGCGGGAAGAATGGTACAAACAACGGTTATTTGTGGAAATTTTTGCTATTTTTGCTATTTTTGCTGCATTTGTGGCAAATAAGCGGGTAACAATTGCCAGATTAGAGCGGAATCAGTGGCCAAAAGCGACTGAAAAAGCAGATCGGGTATAATCAGTGCACACGCTGCGTGCGTGTTTCCTTTTTGTCCTGCATCCGGCGCGAACGAGCGTGCCGGATGGTGGTCAGCCAAGCATCAGTTGCCGTCGGGCAGACGGATACCGTTTCGGCCTGCTGTCGCGTTTGTAGCCTAGCGACATTAGGCAGATTCGGTCTCCAGCACTACTGCCGATGGCAATGAATATCCCGTACCGGCCTTGGGCTGGTGCAACACGTTCCGCCCGGACTCGTCGCATCGTTGCATGCGTGTTGAGGATCGGCGAGAGATATCGTGCCTACCAGGCACGTCCTCCGGGGGAGCCAAGCGTTGTCGCTGATGCGGCGGCGGCTGAGTGCGGCATGCGTCTTTTCAAGGCGCTCGTTCGCGGCTTGCGTCAGCCGGTTGTCCGTGCCGCCAGGGGGAGTCGAGGGTCGCGTAGGCCGCGCCGCCGCGGTTTCCCTGGAGACAACGCGTTGGAGTCTGGTGATAACGACCGAATGCGGTTGCGCCAGACGTGAAATTAACCGGGTGGAGACGGTATTGCGCCGTTCCCGGTGCTTCAGCAGAGAAGTCGAACGTGCATGGCATGCCTTCCCGGCGCATTGCGTCACATTGGTAAAGCATTGTCTTGTCTGCGGCGCGCTCCTTCGTGGCGCGCGTCGTGCGTTTGCTGGCCGTGGCGGTCTCGTCCATCCTATTCCGGACGTATCGCCCCGGTTTTCTGTTGTCGTGCCGGCCACCCTGGACGTCCCGCCCTAGCTTCGCGGACCGTCCAGCCATAGGTGAACAGCACGTCTATGAACGCACGACTGACCCGCCGCGCCGGCATGTCCCCTTGGGTACAGGTCGCCGCGGGCACGCTGGTGACCCTATTGGTTGCCGGTTGCGCCACGCAGCACGATGGCGACACGATCAGCCAGAATTCGCTCCGGCTGGATGCGACTCGCACGGATCATGCCGCAATTGCCGCGCCAGCCGCCGGTACGCGCGCCGCGCTGCTGTCGGATTCGCTACGCCGTTCGCTGGCTGATATGAAGATGGCGCCGATGACCGCAGGCATGAAAGCGCGATATGCGATGACGTCATGCGTCTCCACCGTCGATCAGCCCGCACGCCGCCCTCATCCCAACTGTGCCGTGCCCGGCCAGCAGGCATCCATTGCAGAGCAATTAGCGGACCTGGCCGATTCGGCGAAGCGTGCGAACAGCGACGACGACGATGAAGACCTGGTCACCGCGTCCGACGATACGGCGCAGACCGACGGCGCGTTGTCCCACGCGGCACCGATCACGGCCGACATTCCGGATACGTCGAATTTCCATCAAAGCGGCAATGCGTCATGGTATGGCATGCGGTTCCACGGTCGCCGGACGGCCAGCGGCGAACGCTATGACATGCACGAATTCACTGCGGCGCATCGTAGCCTGCCGCTGATGAGCTACGTTCGTGTCGTCAATACGCAGAACCACCGTGCGGTAATCGTCAAGATCAACGATCGCGGCCCGTTCAGTGGGCGCCGCGTACTGGATCTGTCGGCGGCGGCGGCAAAGGCGCTCGGTATGCGCGATCGCGGCACGCAGCATGTGGAGATCATCGGTATGTCTCCATCCGAAGCGCGCGCGGCATTGTCGCAATCGGTACTGGCATCGAACAATTGATCGCGTAGCGTCGGATACCGGAACGCAAAGGTCCGTGATACCGCGGGAGGTGCAACAGCATCGCTCGCGATATCACGGACCTTTTTTTGCGTGCACAGTGACTTAACCGGCCGAGCCCGCTGCCTCGTCTCTTTCTTCTTCGTCTTCCCCCGCGTCCCCGGCCCAGGACAGCGCCCGTGTGTATAACGCGGTCCGCGATGCGCCGGTGATCTTGGCGGCAACGCGCGCCGCGGCGCTGACCGGTAATGCCTCGAGCAGTGCGCGCAGTAATGGATCGTGTGTCTCCACGCCAGTCGCGCCGTCGCTCGCCGGGGCACCTTCGATGACCAGCACGAACTCGCCGCGACGTCGATTCGGATCGGCGGCGATCCACTCCGGCCCTTCGGCCAGGGTGCACTGGTGCACGCTCTCATGTAGTTTTGTCAGTTCGCGGCCGATCAATACGCGGCGGTTGCCTCCCAGCGCTTCCCGGGCGGCAGCGAGCGTGTCGTCAATGCGGTGCGGTGCTTCGTAGCAAACCAGGGCGTGCATATGACCAGCCAGTGCTTGCAGGGCCGTCGCGCGTTGTTTGGGCTTGGATGGCAGGAACCCGATGAAGGTGAACGTTTCCGCCCAGGCGCCGGCGGCACTGAGCGCGGTGATGGCCGCACTGGGGCCGGGCAGTGGCACGATCGGATAGCCTGCGGCACGTGCCGCGTCGACGAGGCGGGCGCCGGGGTCCGAGATGCCGGGGGTGCCGGCATCCGAAACGAAAGCCACGCGTTCCCCGGCCGCGAGATGGGACAGGATGCGTTCGGCTGCTTCGTGCTCGTTGTGCTGGTGTGCGGGGATCAGCGGTTTGCTGATGCCGTAGCGGGTCAGTAGCTGTCCCGTGTTGCGCGTGTCTTCTGCGGCAATGCGATCGCACAGTCCTAGCAGGTAATGCGCGCGGAAAGTGATGTCGGCCGCATTGCCGATCGGCGTCGCCACGATATACAGCGCCGGCGCGGGGTAGTCCTGGCCCTGCGCCAAGCGGCTCACGTCGGACAGCGACGCGGACGGCGTGGGAGCGGCACGCTGGGCGTCGCCTCCGGCCGAGTCGCCGAGTGCCGTCGTATTCGTGGGTGCCGCGGGGTCGCCGGATGAGCGTGTGTGAGCCGTCCCGGGGGCTGTCGCGCCGACGGTCTCTTGTGGGGCGGGGTGGTGGGAAGCGGATTGGCGGAGATCGGGCACCGGGGTGGATTCCTGTGGGGCGCGTGGGCGCGAGTGCGATATTGCCTGCGTATTGTCGCATGGCGTTGCGGGCGGACGGTGGGTTCGACAGGGAGCGATGAATGGACGACAAGGGCGGGCAATCGATCGAGGTAACGGTAACGGCAGCGATCAAGGGGACCGCATCCACAAGAGCCGGGCCGGTGGCCGGGTTGTCAAGGGCAGAGGCGGCGGCGGAGGTGCTGAAGCAGGCGGAGGCTGCAGCCGTGGCGCGCGCCAAGGCCCGCGCGGGCGCTACCGAGGTGCCGATGTCGAAAACGGCGCGCGGGACAATGTTCGAGACACGGGCGTGTGATCATTTGACTGCCCGGGGTCTACGCCTCTTGGCCCGCAACGTCCGGCTGTGCGGTGGTGAAATCGACCTGATCATGGCCGACGATCGGCGCGGCGAGGTGGTGTTCGTCGAGGTACGTGCGCGGGCGAGCATGCGTTTTGGCGGCGCGGCGGCCAGCATCGATTGGCGCAAGCGGCAGCGGATTCGGCGTGCCGCCGCCGCGTGGATGATGCGCTGGCCGACCAGCACGCCGCCCTGCCGTTTCGACGTCGTCGCAATCGATGCGGATCGGGTGCAGTGGCTGGCGGCCGCATTTGACGAAACTGATTGAACAGGTGCGGTACACTCACGGGGCGTGTGTATCGGCGGCTGCGGGATGGGGGACGTGTTCGGATGCGTGTTCTCCAGCGCGCTTCCGGTGCGGTCGTACAGCTGCGGGCGGCGCCCCTGGTTACGGGCTGATACAAAACAGCGCGCAAAGTTTCGTAAAAATTGGCGCTCGGTCTGCGCGCGGCATGAATGCATGCAGTATGCTGCGCCGTATCCCCGTGACGCGGGACATAACCGATGCAACGTTGCATCGGACAAGAAACGCACGGCGAATGCCCGGGGCGCGGCGCGTATGCATGGCGCGGCGACTTGCGGAATACGACGGTTCGAATCCGAGGGGGGCGCGGACGTGATGGCGCGGGTGGCGGAAGTCGCCCGGACACGTCAACGTTGCCGCCGGAAGCAGGACCGCGCACGTGTGCTATGCGGGAATTGTGGCGGCATGTCGATAGAAAGCATACAGAATCAATTCAGTGAAAGCGCGACTGCGCAGCGGGCGGCGCTGGACGTGTTGGCGCACGGCATTTGCGCTGCCGTCGACACACTGTTTACAGCACTGGTCAACAGCCATAAGGTGCTGGTGTGCGGTGACGGCGGATCGGCCGCGCTGGCGGACCATTTCGCGCGGCAACTGGTGGACCGCTATGAGCGCGAGCGCCCCGGCCTGGCCGCGCTGTCGTTGTCGACCAGTGCGTCATTGCTGCAGACGGTGGGCGGGCTGAGCGACATCGATCAACTGTTCGCCAAGCAGGTGCAGGCGCTCGGGCAGCCGGGGGACGTGCTGTTGGCGATCAGTGCGGACGGTAACGCGGACAGCGTGATGGCATCGGTCGTGGCGGCACATGAGCGTGGCATGCTGGTGGTGGCATTGACCGGCTGCGACGGTGGCGCGATGCTGGACTTGTTGAGCGACACCGATATTCATCTGAGCGTCAGTACGCAGCGGCTTGCCCGCGTGCACGAGATACATTTGCTGACGATCCACTGCCTGTGCGACGGTATTGACGAGATGCTGTTGGGCGAGGCGTGATTCTGCGGGTTCTGACGCGGTAGTGTCGGATGGCATCAGGCAATGGGATACACAAACGAAACGGGAGTAATGCACAGATGACGGCAACACGCGGCAGACGCGGATGGGTGGTTCGAGGGGTGGCAAGTGCGTTCGTCGCGTTCGGTATCGCCGCGACTTTGCAGGGATGCCCGCTGTTGTTGATCGGCGCGGCGGCTGGTGCTGGCGGTGGCGCGTTGGTGGCAACGGACCGTAGAACGGTGGGAACGCAGGCCGACGATCGTGAAATCCAGATCCGGTCGGCAGCCCAGTTGGCCGGTGACTTGCCGCAAGGTTCGCATGTCGACGTCGCGGTGTTCAATCGTCGCGTACTGGTCGTGGGTGAAGTGCCCACGCCTGAGGCCAAGGACTATGCGACGGCCATTATTCGCAATGTTGCCGATGTCGAAAGTATCGTGAACGAACTGTCGGTGCAGCCGGCCAGCACGGTCAGCGTGCGCTCGAACGATACATTCATCACGAGCAAGGTGAAGTCATCCCTGATCGCGGACAAGCATCTGTCGGCGAATAATTTCAAGGTGGTGACCGAGCGCGGGGTCGTTTATCTGATGGGGTTGGTCACGCGGGCCGAGGGTGCCCGCGCCGCGGATATCGCGAGCCGCGTACCGGGCGTGGTGCAGGTGGTGAAGACGTATCAATACATATTGCCGTCGAAGACCACCGACGATGCGTTCATGGCAACCTCGCCGGAACGTAACGCCAGTCCGGACAGTACGTCAGCGACCCCAGGCGGGGATCCGAGTGCCGGTGTGGGCAACGCCGATACGGCGGGCGTGACCACCGGGGCGATTCCGAGCGCCGGTGTGACGTCGGAGCAACTACAATCGCCGGCCCCAGTGGGGGACGCACATTCTCCAGTTGCGGGTAATCCAAAGTCGACCAAGTTACCGTAAAAGAAGTCGCGTCCTGGCAAGATTACCGTTACGTAATTGTGACGGCAATCTTGCCATGAGACACACGCCCTGCCGTTGCCCCCTATAAATTCAGAATCAGTCGGCCATGAAGAAGATGCTTGTGAAATGGATCGCCGCCGCGGGTGTGGTGATGGCGGCGATGCCGGCGATGGCTGCAGCGAATGCCAGTACCGCGATGATGTTGGCAATGGCGAACTCGTGCATGGGGTGCCATGCTATCGATCGGAAGCTTGTCGGGCCGTCTTTCAAAGACATCGCGAAGAAGTATCAAGGCGATGCCTCGGCCGAGGACAAACTGGTCACCAAGGTGATCAAGGGCGGGGCGGGGGTGTGGGGTATGGTGCCGATGCCTTCCCATCCTGGGCTGAGTCAGGCCGATGCCCATACGATCGTGCAATGGGTGCTGGAAGGGGCGCCGAGTAAGTGATGTTCCAGAGGGACGGCGTGTGATTGGCAATGGGCCGTTCGCCGGGAGGATTGACTTGATTGCCTTGGCGAGAAGGTTTGTATGACGGGTATCCAACGGCTGATTTTGCGGTGCGCTACGTGCCCGTCGCTTACTTGAAATGGATAAGCGTTGTGCTAAACTGATTGCCTGCTTGGGGGGGTAGCTCAGCTGGGAGAGCGCCGCGTTCGCAATGCGGAGGTCGGGAGTTCGATCCTCCTCCTCTCCACCAAAATACCTCGTTGAATTCACTCGAAATTCAACAAATTCAATGACATGTGAAACGATTGTGGCCGGTGTAACTTACACCCGTTCAATTTTTGCATGCCATGTATAACTACTTTATCTCGCGTAAAGGGGACGTACTGTTATCGGTACACCCATCTCCTTGGTTCCAGTTGTTCAGACGACCAAGGCTAACAGCTTGCCGAAAAGGTTAACAGCCCCCTGGCGGTCTTTTTGAAACGGTCTCTTAAGAGATTTGCGACGAGCACAGCGCTTCCTTTCGAATTTCGGCCCGATTCGACAGCATTTTGCTCTGAAACGACACCTGATTTGTGCAGCCGAACATCGTCGCGAGCTTACGCTCCGATTGGAATCGTGGCATCACTTGACGCTCCAGGGCCAAAATCCGTCTGCGTTTTAAACAATGGCCGTGAAGCGCCTCTTTTTCGCTCAATCATCATCAACGTGACAATGCCATTTTCCAGGCTCTCACGTAACTCCCGCACTTGTAACACGCGCCCATTCGCTGGCGTAATGTGTTTCCAGGCTCAACCGGGGGTGCGCCGCACGATCGTGCAAAAAACAAGGGCCAAATTATCAGGACACCGCGTCGAAGCCACGCAGGGCGACGCTAGCAATGACCACGATTGCGCTTAATTGCCAGTTTTTATGAGTGGCGAGAAAATACAAATTGGCTGGCCCGTTCGAGTTACTGGGCTGCTGGCTTGTCGAATGGCTTGATGGATTGGCCCGAGGTTGTTGGCGATCTGACACGACCCGACACCGGATTCTCCATTATTCAATGACCCTCTCCAGTGCGGCCGCCGCAGCTCGCAATGGCGCCAGGAATCGATCCCCCAACTGCGTTGGCTTCAACGCGCGGGTAATCGCGACAACGTTCACGCAAGCTACTACCGCACCATGTCTGCTCATCACCGGAACGGCGATTGCCGCTACTTTCCTGTCGTCCTGCCATTCACCATAGTTAGAACCATAGCCGTCCGCCTGGGTCTTGTTCAATATCTGTCGGAACGTCGCGAGAGACATCATCGGGACTTCCCCCTGCTCATATTTTGCAGCGATCAGAGACAGGGTGTGCTCGCGTGTCGTTTTCTTCGAGAAGGCAAGGTATGCACGGCCCATTGAGGTCATCAACATCGGCAGCCGGCGGCCAAGCGCGCCGCGATGAAAGGACAGCGGGCTCTGGCTGTGAGTCGACTGCCGGATCACCATGCAGTCCTCATCCGGCGTAGCCAACGCACAGGGCCAGGTCACCTCTGCCGAGAGATCACGAAGGATCGGTTCGGCCGCTTCGGCCACCTTGTCGTAGACGCTAAACCCGTCAGCCAAGCGCTTTATCTTGAGGGTCAACTGAAACATACCGTCTTCTGTTGAGCGTTCGACAAAGCCCTCAAGCCGCAAGGTTTCCAGCAGGCGACGTACCGTGGTTCGGTGCAAGTCGGTTGCCGCACTGATGTCAGCCAGAGGCGCTCGCCCATGAGAACTGTCGCTCAACGCCTTCAGGACCGCCAACCCTCGGGACAGACCCTGCACCTGCTTGTAGGTCGAAGAATCTGCTTCCAACATGGGTCTCCGTCGTTTGTCTAGCCAGACATCATTTTTCGGTACTGTGCACTCTGTGCACAGTACCGAAAAATAGGTAGGCCGCCAAGCGCAGACTCGCGCACACTGAGCGCCAGATTACTTCGGCACTTACTCGTGACCTTGGCAGACAACAAGCATTCGGGCCTTTCGAGTGCGTGCGCTGATTTATTGTGGAAGGACATATCACCCTTTCGAAGTGGGCTCTTTGTCCTGAGCCGAATCGAATCTCCCGAAGGAGCATCGTGTCTGATACAGCTTTTGAGCGCCCCTTCACCGAGGCGAGATTGCGTCGCCTGATGGATGCAGCCCGTCGCCTCGCCGCTGGGAATGCGGACGTGAAGCCTCTTAACCCGGAATGGGATCGGCGATTCCTGGAACGGGTGAGCGGACAGCGCTGGGCCGAGCTGGAGCAGAGCGACGACGACTACATCAGCCAGGTAGCGGGCAATTCCGCACACGAGGTACGGGCTTGGGTCGCCGGATTTGGTATCGCCTTGGCTGACAGTACTGACGGCGTAGGCTTGTGAGTCACCTGCGCTCCATCTCGCGAGGTGAGTTCCTCGAGGCGAATGCCCATGCAATCGGTACCAATACGTTCGGCCCGGACTGTGACGACAAAACCCTTCTGGCCTCGGAAACATCAGAGGTTGGTAAGGAATACAGGCTGTTGCACCTGTCCGGACGTACGGCGCATATCAACGAAGTGCTCGCGACGATCATCCGGCGGTACGGTGACAAATCAAGGCTCAGCACCCGCGACTGGTACGTCGCCAATGGGCGCTATACAGCGCAGTAAATATCAACATGGAGTTTCCCCGTGACCTCAACCAGCCTTAAAGACAAACGTGTTCTCGTCATCGGTGGTAGCGCCGGTATCGGCTTCGACGTAGCGCGAATCGCCCAGGATCTTGGCGCATCGGTCTTCATTGCCTCGCGTGGCAAAACGCCAGTGAACGCTGAGCTACCCGGCGCGACATACCTGGCCACCGACGCAAAATCGGAAGCGTCATTGGTCGAGCTTTTCAACGCCGTTGGAAAGGTTGACCATGTCGCGATCACGGTGCATGAGTCGGCCGCGCGACTGGGCATCGATACTACAGCAGACAAGATGAGTCTCGATGCGGTCATCGAGTACTTCAACGGCAAATATCTGAGCCAGTACCGAATCATCAAGGCGGCGCTTCCGCACCTGGCAGAAGACGGTACCCTCACACTGACCTCCGGGGTTGCGAGCCGCGGAACCATGGCCAACCATTCGGTGATTTCATCCGTCAATGCCGCAATCGAGGCCTGTGCGCGGCAACTGGCCAGCGAGCTTGCTCCACGGCGGATCAATGTGGTGGCACCCGGAGTTACCGCAACCACCACTTACGATGCCATGCAACCCGAGCTCAAGTCGCAGTTCGTGCAGCGCATTGCGGCGGTCGTGCCGCTGAAGCGAATTGCCGGGCCTGAGGAAATTGCGCTCGCGTACATCTTCGCGATGCAGTGCGGCTATCTGACGGGAACCGTGCTTGATGCGAGCGGTGGTCAACTGATTGCTTGAGTAGAACCATGTCAACTACACAGAAGACGACCGTGCTTCGCACGGTCCACACCGGTCTCACCGTGTCGTCTCTTGACGATGCAATTGCGTTCTGGTGCGGCGCACTGGACTTCGAGTTCACGGCACGGAAGACGCTTGGAGCAGGTCCCTCGATCGAGAACGTCGTCGGCGTACCCGGTGCCGATATCGAAATCGCTATCGTTACCGCTCCGGACGGGCATCAGATTGAATTGCTCGAGTACAGGGGACCGGTCGATCGCAAGATCCACCAGCCTCGCAGTTGTGACGTCGGGTCGGCACACCTTACCTTCGCGGTCTCGGACCTGGACGAGACGCTTCGCCGCGTCGAGGACGCAGGATGGATGCGACTTGGCGCGCCGCAAACCATGCCCAATGGAATGCGAGTGGTCTATGTTCGCGGGCCTGAAGGGCACACCGTCGAGTTCATGAAGTTGCCCGATTGACCAGTAGCACGCAGGCGGGCGCAACTGCAGCCAGCCAATCGATGACGCCGGACGACTTCGAGTCCTTTCGGCGCTTTTGCGGCGTCTTGGTCGGCCTCTGGATCGCAATGTCGGATACCGATCAAGAGGTCACTATCCACCATACGGCGATCCCTTCATGGCGATATCGATAGAGTCACGCCAGATCGGCGGGACAGGACTGGCAGTCACCGCGCTCGGCGTCGGCGACGCACCATTCGAAAACCTTCTCCGGTCAATGGCGCTTTCGGATGGGCATTGTCACGTTGTCGAGGCGTTCGGGTAAGCTTGACACATGAAAACCTCGTCTATTTACGGCGGCCATCGTTTCCCACCTACCGTCATCAGCCTCGCGGTGCGATGGTACTTTCGCTTTTCGCTGCGCTTGCGCGACATCGAAGAATTATTGATCGAGCGAGACGTGATCGTCAGCTACGAATCAATACGGCGGTGGTGCGATAAATTCGGGGCCCTGTTTGCCGCACATGCAAAGATCACCGGCCGTATCGCCAAAACCTGGCCCGAGAGCGGGAGCGCCGCATGCGTGGCTCAAGACCTTGGTTCCACTTGTTCAGACGACCGAGGTTAACCGTTTGCCGAAAAGGTTAACAGCCCCCTGGCGGTCTTTTTGAAACGATCTCTAAGAACGAATAACGACCATGACGATTTCCGAAAACCTTAGCATTGCACTCGTCGGCCCAGGGGCGATCGGCGTCACCGTAGCGGCAGCGCTCCACGAGGTTGGACGCACGCCGGTGATCTGCGGGCGCACGGCCCATGAGCAGTTGATCCTTCGCTTCGACAGCGAACGCGTCGTTATCCCCGGACCTGTGCTGACCGATCCGGCAAACGTAAAGACCCGATTTGATCTGGTCTTCATTGCAGTCAAAGCCACGCAAATCGACGCGGCTGCCGCTTGGCTTCCCGCATTGTGTCACGCCGATACAGTTGTCTGCGTATTGCAAAATGGTGTGGAGCAGACGGCGCTTTTTCACGCGCGTTTGCCTCGCAATCCCATCGTGCCATCTGTCGTTTGGTTCCCTGCGCAACGCGAATCTGATGGATCTGTATGGCTAAGGAATGCACCGCGACTGGTTGTGCCAGACGATCCGGCAGCAGCGATCGTACGTGCGGCGTTGCATGGGACACGATGCGCTGTCGAGGCGGTTTCCGACTTCCCGACTGTAGCGTGGCGCAAGCTGCTGCAAAACGCGGTCGCTGGCTTGATGGTTCTAACTGGGAGGCGAGCCGGGATGTTCTCTCGACCAGACATCGCGGCATTAGCGCTCGCTTACGCACGAGAATGCCTTGAGGTTGCACAAGCGGCAGGTGCAAAGTTAAGCGATCAAACCGCGCAAGAAGTGGTGGAGGGGTTCCGAAACGCGCCTCCTGACTTGGGGACGTCGATCCTGGCCGACCGGCTGGCCGGGCGTCCTCTCGAATGGGACATCCGAAACAACATCATTCGGCGGGTCGGGCAAACGCACGGCGTGCCGACGCCAATCAGCGATGTGATCGTGCCTTTGTTGGCCGCGGGAAGTGATGGCCCAGGATGATCGTCGACATCGAGATGAACCGATATGGACTCGGGATTATCAAGGAAAATGATGTCGGCGGCACGTTTTCAGGCGGATGTTCGGCCGGCATAGCCTAAATCGCCGGTTCGGATGCATGGGCAACGCATCCGAACCGGCTTGCCTTCTATCGTCTGCGGTCACTGGAAATTCGACAGCGCGACCACATTGATATCGTGATGAAAGAGGCTTTGATGCAATGCTTACTTTTTCACCACGAGTCCGTGCTATATCACGGGTTTACCGGCGGTGGCGCTTTTTTGTGATGATGCGGAGGCGGAGGCGGCGGCGCCGGCTTGTGTCGCGCCGATTTGTGCGGGGGCGGAGGCGCGTCTTGCGCCGCGGCAAGCATTGGTAAGCCGCCGATAGCAATGGACAAGCCCAGCACGGTGAGGATCTTTTTCATGCGGTGTTCTCCAAAATCAATGTGTCGTTGCACACAGGTCACGGATCGTGATCTGTGCACCAGGCATTACGAATTCGGACCGGGCGGAGGCGGCGGCGGCGGTTTCCGATGGCGCGGCCGATGGTGATGCGGTGGCGGGGGAGGCGGCGGCGGCTTTGCGTGGTGCGGCGGTGGCGGCGCGTCCTGGGCAGACGCGGCGAACGGCGCGCCGATCCACGCCGCTACCAAACCAACGGCAATCAGCATCTTCTTCATGTGCTCTCCTCTTCAAGATGGTTCTTGTGTAAATGCTCAGGCCCACAGATCCTGCATGTACATTGTCACATCAATAGCCGGGAGGCGGCGGAACCGGCGCATCGCGGCGCTCATACCCGTATCCAGGAGGCGGCGGTGGCGGCGGCTCCCAATGCCGATGATGGGGTGGCGGCGGCGGTGGGACGTCCGGAGGAGGCGGTGCATACTGCGCCCGGGCCAAAATCGGCAAGGCACTCAAAGCGGCTAGGGTGACCGCAGCAACGATCTTCTTCATGCATTGGCTCCTTTTTTGTTAAGGCCGACGAGGACCAGATGCCACTCGTCCATGAAACCAATCTAACAATCCGCCCCACCAGACGCACGGGTTTTAACAAAGGCTCACGAAAGAGCCTGCGTCGTTGCATATTTTCACTTTTACTTATTTTTCCGCCTGTGCCAGAGAGTATCGTGATCTTTGGCGCTGGATATGGGTGGGATGCCTTGGCGCAAGCGCGTTGGTTGGATCGGTGCGCCATGCATTATTGGGGTGATATCGATACCCATGGTTTTGCAATCCTGAATCAGCTGCGTCGCCATTTTCACGCGGTATCCTCGATCTTAATGGATCGCCTGACGTTCGATGCGTATGCCGACTCGTGGGGTGTCGAGGCCTCGCCATTGACGGCAGATTTGCAACGATTGACGTTTGAAGAAGGACGGCTTTACGATGACTTGCGCCATCAGCGCTTACGTCCTGGCGTTTACCTGCGTTTGGAGCAGGAGCATATCGGTTATGTCGCGGTGAAGCGCGCATTGCGCCAGATTATCGTCTGATGTGGTCCTAGTGCTGTTTCAATACCGATCTGGTTGAAGCGCTACAATCAAGCCGAGGCCATCACGATCGGCGCGACCTGATGGATAAACGCTGCCACTTCCTGAACGCCGACATGATCGGCACGTTCGCTCCGCGCGTGGACCAGTGCCATCTCAATATCACTGAGCACGGGTAAGCCGTCATCCGCGCCCAAGACACGGAAGTCCTTGGGTACCGCCGACGCCGGAAGCGCGGTCAATGCGCCCCCTAGCCGCACCGCACTCAGCACGCCTGGCAAGTGACTCGCCGTATAGGAAATGTGCCAGGGCACCTGCGCGGCATCCAGATCGCGCAGGATTAATGGTCTGGCACGGCACTGTTCCGTGAACAACGCCAGCGGAATAGTTTTCTGCCGCTCCGGGAAATAACCGTTGGCACAACACCAATGTCGTGGCTCGCTGAACAGAAAATCACCGATGGTGTGTTTTTCATCGCGGGTGACAATCGCGAGATCCAGCGCGCCTTCTGCGAGAAGCGTTTCCAGCGTAGTGGAAAAGTCACACACGATTTCCACGCGTGGGAAGACAGACACACCGCCAAAGCGCCGAATCACCTGGTTGCTGAATCGTTCCAGATAGTCGTCCGGCATTCCTACCCGTACCGGCACGGAAACATGGTGGTTGTGCAAGGCACGCAAGGCTTCGTCTTCCAACTTACGTATCCGACGCGCATACGTCAGTAACGTTTCGCCGGCCTTGGTCAAGACAATGCCGCGCTGGGTTCGGTCGATGAGCGTTTGGCCCAGCCGCTCTTCGAATCGCCGTATGGTCAGGCTGACGGCAGCCTGCGTCTTGAAAAGATGATTTGCGGCAACCGTGAATCCGCCCAAATCATGAACGGCAATAAAGGTTGCAAGGGCGTCTGTATCAAGGTGGCGCATGGCGGCAAGAGGTCCGGCTGAAGAACGCGGCAAAAAAGCACGGGGCAAACAGGGAGCTGAATCCATGCGCCTTAAACACACGCGTCGGGGCGCGTGGAAAGCATAACATTTTGTTGTTGGACGATAGCTACTTGTCGTGAGGTGTTAGATTTTGACAAAGTAGACTTCGCGATATTACCCGTTCCTATATGTTTGCCGGAGAGGTTGCGATGTCTTTTCACCAATCGTCGAAGTTGCGTCTGCTGCGTTTGATGTGCACTGCAGCATTCGTCAGTGCCAATGTGAGCATCGTATCGCCGGTTGTTGCGGCGCAGACGCTTCGACTCGCACATGCTTCCGTACCTGGAAGTCTGATCGATCAAGCCATTCAAAGATTTGCCGCGGAGGTGAAGGACAGCACCCACGGTTCCTTGATCATCAAGGACTTTCCGAGCGAGCAATTAGGGGATGAGGTTGCCATTGCCGACGGTGTGGGCAATGGCTCGATCGACATCGGACTTGGCGGGGCGGTTGATGCAATTGATCCCCGGTTGAACGCGCTGTCTTTACCCTTCCTGTTTTCAAACGCCACACAAGTACACCACTATCTGGACAGTGCTGCTGGCAAGACGTTCTTGAGCATTGGCGCACCGCGTGGTTATCAAATGCTGGGCGCACTGGATTCCGGTTTCCGGCAGTTCGCGAACACGAAGCGGCCTATCTACAAGCCTGCCGATATGGTGGGTCTTAAAATTCGAACGCCAGCGAATCCCGTTATTCTGGCGACGATCAAGCAACTTGGCGCATTGGCGCAATCGCTGCCATTGGGTACGGTGTACACCTCACTGCAGTCAGGTGTGGTGGATGGGGCCGAGCCGGAGCTGCGGGACTACTCAGACGAGAAATGGTATGAGGTCGCCAAGTACGTCAGCATGTCGAACTATGTTTGGACGGCAAACTACTGGTACATGAATAAAGACAAGTACGACGCATTGCCAGCGGCGGATCGTGCGGCGCTTGATAAAGCCGTGATCGACACAACGGCCTGGTATCGCGCACAACTTGAACAGAGCTATCAGAAACTGGACGCTACGCTGAAAGCCAAGGGCGTCAAGTTCAACGACGTGGATACCGCCGCCTTCCAGAAAGCCGTGCTGCCGATCTATGCGCAGTTTTCCAAGACATGGGGCAGCGCGCTCATCAGCACGCTACAACACGATGCCAATGGAAAATAACCCATCGCCAGATAGCGCGCTGGTACCCGTCAATCCTTTGCCGATTATCTCGCCGGATGATCCTGCCGCGCGGCCGACGCCCGAGTCGGGCGGGGGAATTGACCGCGTGCTGTCCGTTATCGGCGTGATCGCGTTTCTCGTCACGTTGGGTTCGACGCTGTGTGGCGTGATCGCGCGATATTTTCATGTGCCCGGTTTCGAGTGGTCGTTCGAGGTGGCAGGCATTGCTTTTATCTGGGTGACATTCATCGGTGCAGCTGTTGCCGAGAAAAATAATCAGAACGTCCATTTCGATGGCGTGTTGTCGCAGTTCAGCGCAAGTTGGCAACGTCGTCTTGCCATTGTCGGCGCACTGATGCTCTTACTGGTCAGTGTTTGGCTGGTGGCCAGTGGCATCGCCTTTGGCCAACGTGCTGGGAGCGTACATACGTCGGTGCTGGGATTGCCCGGCTGGGTGACGATTACCGCGCTACTGGTATCTGCTATCGCGCTAGCAATCTTTGCGCTGCTGCGTTTGTTTGCACAATGGCGCGTCGCATTTTCTTCCACGGCATCGGACGGACACCATAGCTGATGACGGTCGCGATACTTTTCCTGGTATTTTTTCTATTGCTGATTCTCGGGCTGCCGATAGTCTGGTCGATGTTCGGAGCCAGTCTGGCCGCGTTGACCTTTGGCGATCTGGGCATGCCGCTGGCCTGGTTTGCGCAGCAAACCATCCGTGGCGCGGATTCGCAAACGCTTGCGGCTATCCCACTCTTCCTTTTCGCCGGTGAACTGATGAATCGGGGAGGGCTGACGACGCGGATCATGCATATTGCAGAGCACTTTCTTGGTCGTTTGACCGGTGGGCTTGGATTGGTGAATGTCGTAACGGCGCTTGTTTATGGTGGTTTGACAGGCTCCGCGACGGCCGATACCGGTACTGTCGCGAAAGTGATGATTCCGGAAATGGAGCGGCGTGGCTATCCGCGCGATTTCTCCGCCGCCATCACCGCCGCATCCGGTACGTTGGGTATCGTCGTGCCACCCAGCGTGATTCTGATTCTGTATGGCGTGATCACCAACACCTCCATTGGCGGTCTTTTCATGGCCGGCATTCTTCCTGGGATATTGCTGGCGTTGGCTTTCATGGTAACGGCTTACGTCGTGGGGCGGCGCAACGGATTTCCACGTGCGACCCATGCGTTCGTGACCGGCGCCGTGATTCGCGATATCGGCAAGGCGTTTCCGGCTTTATTGATGCCCGTCGCCGTGCTGGGCGCCATCATTGGCGGCATTGCCACACCGACCGAGGCGGCATCGCTCTCTGTCGTGTATGCCTTATTGGTCGGATGCCTGTTCTATCGCGCGCTTTCCTGGCGGGATATCTATCCGGCCATCCGGGATACGGTCATCACCACTGGTTCGGTGATGATCATCATGGCCGCGGCCACGCCCTTCGGATGGATCTTGACGGTCGAACAAGTTCCCCAAGCCGTGGCCTCGTGGATTACCGGCCTGCATGCAGGACCGTACGGCACGATCGGCATCATTGTGCTGGTGCTGAAGATCATGGGCTTCTGGTTGGATCTCGGGCCCGCGCTCATCATCATGGCGCCGATCCTTGTTCCCGTGGCGAAGCTTGCAGGCTTCGATCCTTACCAGATTGGCTTGATTTTTACGATGACGCTGGGCTGGGGTTTATTTACGCCACCGATTGGTACCAATATCTTCGTCGTCTGCAACGTTGCCAAAGTGAGTATCGCGGCTGTGTCGAAGCGGCTCGTGCCGTTTTGGATCGCCACCGCGATCACGATTGCGCTCGTGGTGTTTATTCCCGCGTTGACCGGGTATTTACCCGCTTTTTTTACGAACTAAGGTGGGCCTTGCGCGGCTGGCTTCATCGCGAACGGGGCTCCACGCTAAATCGAAAAGCGCATCGCATATTGATGGTGCGTATGGCTTCGGATGGGAGGTTTTTAATGCGGCATCTGGTTGGTGGTATTTCCAGCGCGGGACGGGCATTGCCCCAATTCGGTAATCAGTCGATGTTGATCGACCGCGCCGCGGGTCCGTATCTGTGGACCGACAGCGGGGATCGGTACATTGACACCGCCGTGGGATTCGGCGCGACGATGTTGGGCCATAACGTGCCGGAAGTCGTGGAAGCGGTCGCCCGTACCCAGCAACGCATGATGATGCCCGCGTTCGCACATGCCTTGGAAGAGGACGCGGCGGCGGCACTGGCCGCATGTACGGGGCCTTTGAGCAAGGTCATCTTTGTCAATACCGGTAGCGAGGCGGTACATCTGGCGTGCCGTACGGCGCGCGCTGCGACGGGCAAAACCGGCATCGCGAAATTCGCCGCGGGGTACGACGGGTGGTACGACCAGGTGGCTTTCGGGAATGCCGGCTCGGCGGATGCGGTCATGGCAAGCGATGAGCGTCCTGTCCGCGACGGCATGGCACTGCTTCGCTATAATGATTTTGCCGATGTCGATCGTCTATTCGCGGAAAATGCCGACTTGGCGGCGGTGCTGATCGAGCCCGTACTCGCCAACGCCGGGTGCATCGAGCCCGCCCCTGGCTATCTGAAATATGTCGCGGATTGCGCGCATCGGCATGGGGCGCTAGTGATCCTGGACGAAGTGTTGATGGGCTTCCGGCTGCATGCCGGGCTGGCTGGTCACCTGTTCGGCATCGAGGCGGATATGGCGACGGTGGGAAAGGCGATTGGTAGCGGTGTCCCTGTTGCGGCCCTGGTAGGGCAACCGTCCGTCATGCAGCATCTGGAAAGCGGCGCGGTAATACGCGCCGGAACGTATAGCGGCAATCCGCCCGTGTGCGCCGCCGTGCTTGCAACCATGCGCTTATTGCGTGAGCAGGACTATACAACTTTGCTGGCGCGCGGTGATGCCGTGCGTGCAGCCATCACCGCACGATTTGCCGAGGCGGGCCAGACTATTGCCACCAGCGGTTATGGCACCGTTTTCACGCTTTGGCCGGCGCCGCAAGCGCCGGTAGACTATGCCCAGGCCGCGACGTTCGCGAACAACGACTGGACCCGACAACTCCACTTTGCCTTACGTGATCGCCATGTATTGACAATGCCCTTCGCGTTCGGCCGGGTGTATCTCAGCTTTGCCCACACCACGGAGGTCATGACGCAGTTGACGGATGCCTACGCGGACGCGGCGATTGTTGGCCATTGACGCGGGTGCGAATGATCGGTGCGACGGATAGGAAGCAAGGTATCTTTGGCGTTATAAACGGGGCATTGCATTTTCTGACACCGGCGGACGCGTGACCCGAATCCGTACATCCGGTGAGGCTAGACAGGTAGCGACTGCCTCATATCCTGGCGCACCAGGGTAGGCCGCTACCCGCATCGGCGGACTATGATTTGCCGGGCATAGAATAATCGTTTCATCGGGGCCGACCGAGGCAAGATCCAGAATTCCCGTGGAGCGGGTTAGCAGGAACAGCGTCTGCCGTCCTGATTTCGCACGATAGCGAAGGTGTGTGATGAATGCCCGCTGCGTATTTTCGTCGAGGTCCTGTTCGATCATGTCGACGATCAGGAATGATGCGGCGTCAGTTTCCAGCTTGGCAAGCAAAGCGGTTAATGCGTGAGATGCTTTTGCTCCTTCCCCCGTTAACCACGTCATGGTTCGATCAACGCGAGCCTTGAGCGCGGGGCTGGCATCCAGCAGCGCGGCGACTGATGCAACACTGTTGTCGAGCCGGTCCAAACCCAGAAACGCGGCGTCGGGCAATGTTTCGGCAAGGCGCATGGCCAATCGCGTTTTTCCGCTGCCAAGTGAGCCGATAATATAATTGAGCGGGCTGATGTTGCAAAGTTCGAAGTGCTCGCCTCCCCAAGGCCAAGGCAGATCGAATGCCACACTTATCTCAGGCTCGCCCAGCAGATGCGCTAATTCACCGCGCGCTGGCATTTGTCCTCTGATCAAGCAGGATCTTATGCTTCGGACTTTGTCGAGCTTACGAACATGGTCCTGAATTTCGTCGCTTAATGCGACCGCGTGGCTTTCCAGCGCCTTTTCCAACGTTTGTGCGTCGCCGTCGAGCACCCCAGCAACTTGAGCGAGACTCAAGCCAAGTGCGCGAAGTGCGACAATCTCGCCCGCCCTCGCCATGTGCTCGGGACCATACAAGCGATATCCCGCCGCGGTTCGACCGGGGCGCACGAGATGTTGCTCCTCGTAAAGGCGCAGTGCCTTGGTTGATACCCCGAGTCTTCTAGCAGCCTCTGACGCATTCAGACCTAATGGAATTACCGCCATGAAGTCACCTTTTGGTTGTGTACCGATCCTCGTCAGGTTAAAGGTGTCCCTGGGGGACGGGTCAACAACATTTTAGGATCTCCGATGATGGGTTCGTACCGCGGTCGTCGGAGGCGTTTTCCGAAGACACACGTGCGGTCCAGTTGCTTGCCATGTTGTCATATGGCTGACATTCCGCACGGGAAGCATAAAGCTTCCAACATACCGCTTTAAGTTTTCGTGGGAATCGCTAAAGTGAGTGCAACGCTGGCTAACTTGCGATCGGCCAAGGATAAACGGAGACGGATATATGCCCTCGTTCCCGAGGAACGTCGTGATTCGCGAGGTCGGGCTGCGCGATGGCCTGCAGAGCATCCAGCGCGTGCTGCCCACCGAACGCAAAATTGAATGGATTCGTGACGCTTACGCCGCCGGACAGCGAGAGATCGAAGTCGGGTCTTTCGTTCCCGCGCGTCTTCTTCCACAACTTGCTGATACGGATCAACTCGTTGCCTACGCGCGGACACTGCCCGGTCTGTTCGTCTCGGTCCTCGTGCCCATTCTCAAAGGTGCTGAACGCGCGCTTGAAACCCAGGCCGATCTGATGCTTATACCATTGTCGGCAAGCCGCGAACACAGTCTTGCCAATCTCCGCAAAACCCCCGACGAAGTCATTGCGGAAGTGGGGCGGATCCGTGCGGCGCGCGATGCCTCGGGCTCGAAAACCTTGATTGAAGGTGGCATTGGCACCGCGTTCGGTTGCACGATTCAGGGCCACGTCGATCGGGCGGAGGTTCTGCGCTGCATGCAGGGCGTGCTCGATGCGGGCGCGGACCGCGTAAGCATCGCCGATACGGTGGGCTATGCCGGTCCCGGTGCCGTGCGCGATTTGTTTGAAAAGGCGCGCGATCTTGCGGGGGAGCGATTCTGGTGCGGCCACTTTCACGACACGCGGGGCCTTGCTCTGGCTAATGTCTATGCCGCACTCGAGACGGGCGTGGGGAGATTCGATGCAACGCTTGCCGGCATCGGTGGTTGCCCGCACGCGCCGGGTGCCAGCGGGAACGCGTCCAGCGAAGACCTTGCCTTCATGCTCGCCGACATGGATATCGAAACGGGGATCGATATCCCGGCGTTTTTGAAACTACGCGAAAAAGTCGCCACGTGGCTCGAAGGGGAGTTGCTTCACGGCACGTTATGGCGTGCCGGCTTGCCGAAAACTTATGCCGCAGCGGCTGCGCTTCACGCTTGAGGTCATGATGAGCACCAACACGAAACTTCCCCTTGATGGCGTCCGCGTCATTGAATTTACACACATGGTCATGGGACCGACGTGCGGCATGATCCTCGCCGACCTCGGCGCGGAAGTCATCAAGATCGAGCCGCCCGGTGGCGATAAGACCCGCAAGCTGCCCGGCCTTGGTATTGGCTTTTTCCGCTCATTCAACCGAAACAAGAAAAGCGTCGTACTTGACATCAACACGCCGGAGGGGCACGCGTCGGCGGTAGAACTCATTGGCACGTGCGACGTGATGCTCGAGAATTTTCGTCCGGGACTGATGCTGAAACTCGGGCTCGACTACGAAACGCTCTCAAAACGTTATCCCGGCCTGATTTATGTGTCGCACAAGGGTTTTCTGCCTGGCCCCTATGAAAAGCGCCTCGCGCTCGACGAGGTCGTGCAGATGATGGGAGGGCTTTCGTATATGACAGGACCTGTTGGACGGCCATTGCGCGCAGGCACCTCCGTGAACGACATCATGGGCGGGATGTTCGGGGCAATCGGTGTGCTTGCGGCACTGCGTGAGCGCGATAGCACACATCGCGGGCAGGAGATACAGAGCGCGCTCTTTGAAAATTGCGTGTTCCTATCCGGACAGCATATGCAGCAATACGCGATGACGAGAGAGGCGCCGCCGCCAATGCCATCGCGCGTATCAGCCTGGAGCGTCTACGATGTCTTCACGCTCGCCAATGGTGAGCAGATTTTTATCGGCGCCGTGAGCGACAAGCAGTTCATCACCTTGTGCGATATTCTCGAATGTCCGGATCTTCCACTCCAACCCGACTTCACCACGAACGCGTTGCGCGTGGCGGTTCGGCCGCAACTTCTCGAGCGGTTGGGAAACATCCTCAAGCACCATCGTAGCGAAGACCTATCTCCGAGACTCGAGGCGGCGGGTATTCCCTATGCACCGATCGTGCGGCCCGAGCAATTGCTTGACGACCCACATCTGAAAGCAAGCGGAGGCCTCGTTCCGATGGAAGCCGAAGATGGCAGCATGACTGAGGTCGTGCTGCTGCCATTGACGATGGGGGGGCGACGACCTGGCGTACGACAGGCCTTGGCGCGTGTCGGAGAGCATACGCAGGAAGTGCTCTCTCGCCTCACGAAGAAATTGAGTGTATGAGCCTCTCCCGCATTTGCGGCGAGAAGTCGCAATCGACCCACCCGACTCGGGCTGTCCCGCAAGTGATGGTGGAAGTCGTGCGCGAACTCACTGATGAGAAAATTGCCTATCTTATTAGTAATGCATGGGATTAATCGCTGAAAAAGCACTTGATTGATGTGAACCGAATCAGGCGGGCTGAATCCTGCCGCTTTATTTAGGAGCATGTAAATGGCAGATCTGTTTGAAAATCCAATGGGCTTGACGGGATTCGAGTTCGTTGAATTTGCGTCGCCCACACCGAATACGCTGGAGCCAATATTCGAGAAGCTGGGCTTTACGTTGGTTGCACAGCATCGCTCGAAGGACGTCGTATTGTATCGTCAGGGCGACATCAACTTTGTCGTCAATCGCGACCCGAAAAGTCCGGCGGCTTACTTCGCGGCGGAACACGGCCCCTCCGCGTGCGGACTGGCATTCCGCGTCAAGGATGCGCATGCTGCTTACGCGCGTGCACTTGCTCTTGGCGCACAGCCACTCGACATGCCTACCGGGCCAATGGAGCTCCGTTTGCCGGCGATCAAGGGCATCGGCGGGGCGCCACTCTATCTCATCGACCGCTTCAAGGATGGCGAGTCAATATATGACATCGACTTCACGTTTCTCGACGGCGTAGATCGCCGACCGGTTGGCTATGGCCTCAAGTTGGTCGACCATCTTACGCACAACGTTTACCGCGGCCGCATGGCATTCTGGGCAGGCTTTTACGAGAAGCTTTTCAATTTCCGTGAAATTCGCTATTTCGACATATCCGGCGAATACACCGGGTTGACCTCCAAGGCGATGACTGCGCCCGATGGGAAAATTCGGATTCCACTGAACGAGGAGTCGTCAAAGGGCTCGGGGCAGATAGAAGAATTTCTGATGAAGTTCAATGGTGAAGGCATCCAACACGTTGCCTTGCTCTCCGACGACCTGCTCACGACCATCGACAAGCTTGCGCTGGCGGGCGTTCCTCTGATGAACGCGCCGAGCGACACCTACTACGAGATGCTCGAAGAGCGGTTGCCGGGGCATGGCCAGCCCGTCTCGGAGTTGCAGACGCGCGGCATTTTGCTTGACGGCAGTACCGAGGGCGAACAGCCGCGCCTTTTGCTGCAGATCTTTTCCGACACACTACTTGGTCCCGTTTTCTTTGAATTTATTCAGCGCAAGGGGGACGACGGGTTCGGCGAGGGCAACTTCAAGGCGCTGTTTCAGTCAATCGAACGGGACCAGATTCGACGAGGTGTTGTCGGACAGAAATAAGCGAAAGCAGGGGCGCCGGAATCACGATTGGCCCGCCATTACGACCGACGGAAAAAAACACTCATAAAACCCGTCATTCCGTAGCTGTGTTCAGGAGACAAACATATGCAGCCTACCGTTACGGCGGATTCGCACCCGCTTGCTCCGACGCATGTCAATGTCGGGCCTACACCCGGCGCTGAGATCTCAGCCCGAATGGATCGATTGCCAATCACACGGCATCTCTGCGTACTTGTTTTCTTGATCTCGCTAGGTGGCTTCTTTGAGGTCTACGACCTTATTTTCACGGCCTATATTGCCCCGGGAATGGCGAAAAGCGAGTTGCTGCAAACAACGACCCACGCCTTCTTTGGCCTTAGTGGTATCGCCGGGTTCATCGCTGCAACTTTCGCGGGCCTCTTTGTTGGCACATTTGGATTCGGCTGGATACCGGATCGTTACGGTCGTCGCCCGATTTTCACGATCTCCTTGCTTTGGTATTCGATAGGGTCGGTGATCATGGCCTTTCAGACAACACCTGAAGGCGTGATTCTCTGGCGTTTTATCACTGGAATTGGCGTAGGTGTCGAAATCATCACAATCGATAGCTACGTTACCGAACTGGTCCCGCGGCATATGCGTGGGCGTGCAATGGCCTTCAACCAACTCGTCATGTTTGCCGCCGCTCCCGTCGCAGCGATTCTTTCTTACTGGCTTGTGCCGACGACAGTATTCGGCGTCGATGGCTGGCGTGTGGTCGTGCTCGCAGGGGCTGCAGGTGCGGTAATCGTCTGGCTCGTTCGCCTTGCGCTTCCCGAAAGCCCCCGATGGCTTGCAATGCATGGCGATGTGGCGAAAGGCGAGGCCGTGCTCCGAAAGATCGAAGCCATTGTTGAACGTCGATCGGGCAAACCACTGCCGGCGCCTTTGCCGATTATCGATCTGCCTGTTCAGCGCCGCGCATCGATTGCCGAACTTTGGCAGCCGCCTTATCGCTCGCGTTTAACCATGCTCATCGTCTTCAACTTTTGTCAGGCCACCGGATACTACGGATTTGCGAATTGGGTTCCGACACTTCTCATCGGTCAGGGAATCACGGTGACAAAGAGTCTGCTTTACTCGTTCGTCATCGCCTTTGCGATGCCAATTGGGCCGTTACTTGCCATGCTATACGCTGACAAGATCCAGCGTAAGTATCTGATCGTTGGTGGGGCACTGGCGGTCATCGTGTTCGGTATCCTGTTCGGACAAGTAAAATCCGCCTCTGTTCTCATCATTCTCGGTATCCTGATTAGTCTCGCGGGACAAACCATCTCAGTGTGTTACCACGCCTACCAGTCGGAACTGTTTCCTACCGCCGTGCGTTGCAGGGCGAACGGCATCGCCTACTCTGCGAGCCGCCTTGGCGCGATGATGTCTGGATTTATTATCGCGTTTCTTTTAAGAGATTTTGGTGTGCCGGGCGTATTTACTGGAATTACCGCCTGCATGCTTACGGTGGTCATGGCGATTGGCGTGTTTGGTCCAAAGACGAATGGGTTAAGTCTCGAAGAGCTGAATAAATGATGTGCGTGTGGAGATTCGCATGACCGAATATCTATCTGGGTTTGGAAACACCTTCTCGTCCGAAGCGTTGGCAGGCGCGTTACCGGTCGGGCGTAACTCGCCGCAGCGATGCCCATATGGACTGTATGCCGAGCAACTTTCGGGTACGGCATTCACGGCGCCTCGCGCTGAGAATCGGCGATCCTGGCTTTACCGGATTCGCCCGTCTGCCATGCATGAGCCGTTCGAGAAAATCGCCGCGCCTCGCATCATCAGTTCGTTTGACGAGGTTCCGGTTTCGCCGAATCAGCTTCGATGGAATGCACTTCCTGCGCCCGCAACCGAAACCGACTTTATCGATGGGATTGTGACCATGGCTGGACACGGGAGCCCGCGGTCACAGAGTGGTGCGGCGGTGCATCTTTACGCCGCCAATCAGTCGATGTGGGATCGTGTGTTTTATAACGCTGATGGCGAGATGCTCGTGGTGCCGCAAGAGGGGGTGCATCGCTTCGTTACGGAGTTTGGAATCATCGAGGCGACCCCGCAGGAAATCGTCGTGATACCGCGGGGGGTACGTTTCCGGCTCGAGCTTCCTGAAGGCCCGGCGCGTGGCTATATTTGTGAAAATTACGGTGCCAATTTGCGTTTGCCGGATCTGGGCCCGATTGGATCAAATGGTCTGGCGAATCCGCGAGATTTTCTCACGCCGGTTGCTGCTTTCGAGGACAAGGATACACCTCATCAACTTATCGCAAAGTTCATGGGGGGCATGTGGTGCGCGCAAATGAAGCATTCACCGCTTGATGTCGCCGCGTGGCACGGCAACTACGCGCCATATAAATACGATCTTCGGCGATTCAATGCGATTGGTTCGATCAGCTTCGATCATCCTGACCCATCCATTTTCTTGGTTTTGCATAGCGCGTCGGATACGCCCGGCGTCAGCAACATTGACTTCGTGATATTTCCGCCCCGCGTACTCGCAATGCAAGACACCTTTCGGCCACCGTGGTTCCACCGTAACGTCGCCAGTGAGTTCATGGGCCTTGTTCATGGGGCCTATGACGGAAAAACCGGTGGTTTCGCGCCCGGAGGGGCGAGCCTGCATAACAGCATGACCGGTCACGGGCCGGACGCAGGTACATTCGAGAGGGCCAGCCGCGCCGACCTCTCCAAACCAGACATCATCACGGACACCATGGCCTTCATGTTCGAGAGCCGTCTCGTATGGCATCCAACCAGGTACGCCATGGAGAGTGCGCAATTACAGCGGGATTATTTCCAGTGCTGGCAAGGACTAAACAAATATTTTGAGGCGGACCGGTCATGACTACGGTGGCGATCGATTTTACCCACGACCCCGAGTTGAAAAGTTGGGTAGAAAGTGCAAACAGCCCGGATACGGACTTTCCGATACAGAATTTACCTTTTGGTCGCTTTAGAAGCACGTCGACTGCGCCATGGCGCGTTGGCGTGGCCATCGGAGACCAGATTCTCGATCTTGCATACAAGGCTCCGGATGCCGATATGAAGCGGGTGATGAGCCTGCCTTCGCATGCGCGCACCGCGTTGCGACAGGAACTGTCTCGCGACCTCGCTTATGGCGGTCCGCGAGCGGCTGAGCTGAAAGCGGCGTTGGTGCCTCAGGCCGAAGTCGAGGTTGGCTTGCCGTGTGAAATCCGCGACTACACCGATTTTTATACCAGCATTCATCACGCTACGACAGTTGGAAAGATGTTTCGGCCGGATAGTCCCTTAATGCCGAATTACAAGTGGGTGCCGATTGCGTATCACGGTCGCGCGTCATCGATTTCAGCGAGTGGTCATTCATTCCATCGACCTGTTGGGCAATCGATCACGATGGGGAGCACAATTCCCGAGATTGGTCCGACGAAGAAGCTTGATTACGAACTCGAACTGGGGTTTTTCATTTCGCTTGGCAATGAGGTCGGTACGCGCATTTCGATGGAAATGGCTGAAGAGCATATTTTTGGTGTCGCGCTTTTCAATGATTGGAGCGCGCGCGATATTCAGGCGTGGGAATACCAGCCATTGGGGCCTTTTCTCTCAAAAAGTTTCGCGAGTACGATATCGCCCTGGATTGTCTCGCTCGATGCCCTCGCGCCGTTTCGGGCGCCGCAAGTGCGTCCTTCAGATGATCCGCAACCGCTTCCTTACCTCGATTCAGAAAAGAACAAAAAGATGGGAGCGATCGATATTGAACTGGAAGTCTGGATTCAGACATCGGTGATGGCCAAGTCGGGTCAGCCTGCTGAGCTTCTCACGCGGTCGAACGCCACCGATGCGTACTGGACCGTCGCCCAACTTGTGTCGCATCACACGATTAACGGCTGCAATCTGTCCACTGGCGATCTGTTGGGATCGGGCACGCTTTCCGGAAAAGCGACGTCCCAGGCTGGCTCACTCCTGGAACTTACCATGAACGGCAGCCGCCCGGTTGTCCTGGGTAACGGAGAGCAGCGCGCATGGCTTGAGGATGGTGACACGGTGATTTTTCGAGCGCAATGCCGGCGCGACGGGTATCGTCGCATCGGACTTGGAGAGTGTCGCGCCACCGTATTGTCCGCGGTTCCGCTCTAGTCAGGCACTTTTACGGAAATGCATGGCTTTGCGTTTTCACTGGGCCGGTCAAAGGCGTTCATTGATATAGCCGGCTCGCCTATGCTTTTTCAGCACGCCTTGTTAAGTGCTCGACCAACGCTTTCGCCGGAGCTTGTAGAAAGTTGAACTGCTTGAAGCACACGACAAAGTTGCGCTTCGTCCATGTGTCGGTGAGGGGAATGATCTTCACTTTGAACACGGACTGGTATGTTGTCGCGACTTCAACAGGGATAACGCTGATTCCAAGTCCAGAGGCAACCACACGGAATGCCGCGTCGAAATTCGAAACAATCACGCGGTACGACAATGTCTTTCCCGCGCTCGCCGCTGCGCGCCGAAGCATGGTGTGGACAGCGGTCGACGGTAACAAGCCGACATGCTCGTAGTCCAAGGTCTGGCTGAAGCTGAGCTTTTTCTGGTTGGCCAAAGGGTGTGCCGGATGTACAGCAAGCGCTAATTTGTCACTTCGATACGGCCTATGTTCGAGGCCTTGCAGGTCGACGTTGTCCCAGCAAACCCCGACGCTTGCCGTTCCCTCCCGCAGTTGTCGGACCAAGTCGGTGGACAAACGCTCTTCAATATCCACGCGGATGTTCTTGTTGGCGGATTCGCCCATGAACGAGGCGATGTCATCCAGGAGGGTCTCAGCGATTGCGGAGACCGAAGCACATACGCTTACCCGTCCACGCAGGCCGTCTCCAAAAACCGCCACGTCGCTTCCTATCCTTTCCAGCGTGAAAAGCACATTGCGCCCATGCTCCACAAGTGCCACGCCTGCAGGCGTGGGTTCGACGCCGCGACGTGAACGTGCCAACAAAGGCACCCCGAGGTCCGCCTCAAGATGAGCAATACGTTTGCTAATCGCCGACGGCTCGATGTGCTCCTCTTCGGCTGCTCGTTTGATGTTGCCGTGGTCGCATACAGCAACAAACAGCCGTAGGGTCTTCAAATCGATATCGCGCACGTCCCGCTCCCCAGAGTTTCCATCCTGGAACAGTAGTGGCTTTAAATTACCACTTTTGCGTTCCATTGGAATGTCTGAAGTTAGCATAAAATGCCACTTATAAAGAACCGGTGTTACTACGTAGAGGCCTGAATCGGCAAAAACTGCGTATTCGACACGCATCTTTTTGATACCACCCTCCATAAGCTGGCCTGTCAGCGAGTACGCTCATCCTTTGGTAACCTAAAACAAGCGTTTCGCGCTTTTGCCCGCATCCACGCCTGGGTAACCCGCCAGCACCTTTATTACCAGAAGCGTATTTTTGAGAAACGCCGTAATACGACCGAATATGCTGCGTCGTCGAGACGTGCTAGCCGGTTATTTAGTATTTCAAGATATCTCGGCGTCTGATTTTGGGAGCCCTGGCCGACGCTGTTCACGTAATGCCCTGAAGAGGTGAAAAATGAAGCGCAACGGGGAACATTGTTGAATGCCGCGCTTGGCGAAAATCGTGCGACATGGGCCGGTGTACACATCGACGCGATGCGTGGCGCCGCGGCCTTGATCGTCGTTATCGGGCATGCACGTAGCTTGTTTTTTGTCAGCATGACAGGAAATACCGAAACGGGGCAACTGACGATTGGCGATGAAGCCGTCATGGTCTTTTTTGTCCTGAGTGGCTATCTCGTCGGTGGTAGCGTGCTGAGAGATATGAAGGCTCGTACGTGGAATTGGCTTGACTATCTCGTCAAGCGATTGGTTCGGTTGTTGATCGTACTGATTCCCGCGGTCTTCATCGGTATAGTCATCGATAACATCGGCTTCCGGTTCTTGGCGCATGGCGGCAGCATTTACACAGCACCCGTCGGGCAAGTCTATGTACTGCCTGTCCTCTTCAGCCAGATTCAAAGCGTCCCGATCATCCTGGGCAATATCGTTTTCCTGCAGACTATTTTGGTACCAACCGTAGGGACGAACGCGACGCTCTGGAGCTTGTCTAACGAGTTCTGGTATTACGTCTTATTTCCGCTGGGAATGCTCGTTCTCCGATATGAACGCAATATTCTTCTGCGCGTCGCCTACGGGACAGGCGCCGCGTTGATCATCTGGATGATAGGCCTGCACGCGTCCGTCTTGTTTCTCACATGGCTACTTGGCGCAACGCTTTCGATCGTGCCGCGACGCATTCCTGCTCGATGTGCGAATGGTGCCGTGATCATTGCCACCGCTGCGTTTTGCATGGTCTTCGTCTGCGCAAAAAAATTCGATCTACCGCTTTATGTCGCGGAATTGATGATTGCGGTGCTGGTGAGCGCGTTGGTCTATACGATCATCTGTCAAACCACGCCAACCACGCCTTCTCTTTACGGGACGGCCGCCCGTTGGTCTTCGAATATTTCGTACACGCTCTACCTCACGCATTTGCCTTTTCTGATTTTGCTTTGCGCGCTCGTCAGCACGCCGTGGGTGCTTGCACCCGTGTCGATGGCGTCATTCGCCAAATTTGGTGTCGGCATCGTTGGCGCGCTGGTGTGGGCAGCGGCGCTATATTACGTATTTGAGTCGCGTACGAACGGTACGCGGACCGTCATCAGTGCCTTGATTCGCACGCGCGCCCGTGCCGTGAAGCAGCCCATCTCAAGGGATTGAGTAACACGCTTGGCGCTTTCCCCTCTCCCATCGCTGTTTTGGCAACATGCCAGCGGCTTGCCCACGCTTTCGCATCCAGGCGAAATAAGACAGCTTTAGCCGCTTTTAATGCCGGACTAAGGTAATAGTCTGCATCATCGCGACGTTCCATTTCGGAATGGTATTTCTGACCGAATACGTAACACGAAAATATGTGCTAATGCGACACCTGCTCGTGCTAACGTGTGTTCTCTAGAATCTCAAGAATATACATGGTAGCCTTCGCCCGGTCCGTGGCGCCGTACCTCTGATCGCATCGCTATCACTGCGGTCATCACCCAGTCCGATCTTCCACCCGAAAAAAAACCGATCCACGGCGACTTCCGTGGAGTTAATTGTGCGAGCAAGCATTTAGCTGGAAGCATCTATGAAAAGTCTGGGGTATTGGCTGACGGTAGGTCTGCTGCGTGTCCTCGCCGTCCTGCCCTATGAGGTGGTTGCCCGTGCCGGAAGCGCATTGGGCGGCCTGCTGTATCGCATTCCGAGCCGACGCAAGGATATTGTTCTCACCAATCTGCGTCTGTGTTTTCCACTCAAGACGGAACCCGAACGGGAGACCTTGGCGCTGGCGCATTTCCGGCACGTGGTGCGCAGCTTTCTGGAGCGCGGATTCCAGTGGTTTGGCAGCGCTCGCAAGATCAATCGTCTGGTTGAGATGGACAGCCGCATCGACCTCGACGCACCCCACGCCCAACCCACGATTTTCATGGGTTTTCATTTTGTCGCGATCGAAGTAGGGTGCATGCTGTATTCATCCAGGCAGCCTGTGGCTGCGTTGTACACCCGGATGTCCAATGCACGTGTGTGCGCAATGGCGAAACGCCAGCGTGGTCGCTTTGGCGCGGCCATGATCGAGCGCAGCACCAGTGCAAAGCAGGTGGTGAAGCTGCTGCGAACAGGAACGCCGATCATGCTGGCGGCCGACATGGATCACGGCCCGACGGGTTCGGTGTTCGCGCCCTTGTTCGACGTGCCGGCCTGCACGCTGACGTCGGTATCGCGACTCGCACGGCTTGCCGGCGCACGCGTCGTGCCCTTTGTGACGGAAGTCCTCCCAGACTACCGAGGATACCGCTTGACGGTCTTCGAGCCGCTTCAAAATTATCCAACGAACGACGAAGCGGTCGACGCCCGGACAATGAATGCGTTTCTCGAAACGCAGATTGTGCGCTTTCCCGAACAGTACTATTGGGTTCATCGGCGCTTCAAGAGCCGTCCTCCCGGCATGCCCGGGGTCTATTGATTGCGTGTCGTGTGACGCCAGATGCGCAGGCGTGGTTCAAGCGTCTGCTAAGGCACGCGTGATCAACGCATCGATCGTGCCATCATCCAGGAAGCCAGCCGCTACGGCGCGACGGTCGATCATCGGCGGCTGGCGGCCGAATTGCCGCTCGATCGCTTCGTCAGGGGCATAGACTATCGGTGCCGTACCGCATTGCCGCGCCAACGCATCGACAACGGCTTGCACCGTCAGGCGGAGCACGGGAGGTGTCCACACGCGTTGAGTGGCCAGGCCCGCGGCCGGCAGGCGTGCCGCCTGCAGCAGGTTATCGATGCAGCACACGCGTGACATCCACCACGGCGTTGCCGACGGAGACACCGGGCAGGTATAAGGGCGCCCGTGCCGTGCGGCATCAAAGATCGCGCTCATGAAGGCCGAGCCGCGCGCCGTCGACAGACCTGGTCGTGCCACGATTCCCGGTAAGCGGAGCGAACGGGCGTCGAGCTTACCGCGACGTGTCCAGTCCGCCAGAATCTGTTCACCGATCAGCTTATGCACGCCATAACTGGTCGTTGGTGCCGGACTGGTGTGCTCATCTATTCGAGATGGCATCGGCGCACCGTAGACGGCCACGCTGCTCGCGAAGACCACGCGCGCCACGCGCGAGTAGGTTTGTACCTGTTGCGCGAGCCGTTCGAACAGCGATAGCGTCGCATGCAGATTGACGCGATCGCCCAGGGTCCGGTCGGCTTCGGCAAGCGCGCCGGGTACGCTTGCCAGATGAAAGACAATATCGACAGGCTCCGATAGCAACGCATCCAGCGTATGCGCCATGCCGAAATCGCCTGCGATGAAAGTAAGGCGCCTATCCGTGGGGAGAATGTCGGCGTTCTGATCGACCAGCAAAAGCTGGGTCACATCCCCGGCGCGGGAAACGCCTTCCTTCAATAGGCGCTGGACCAGCATGCCGCCGACGAAACCACAGGCGCCGGTTATCAATACTCTCATCCTCTTACCTGATCCTGGTTGGCGACCGATGCTTGCACGACACGCTGATCGATGACGCCGAAGGGCGTTCCGCCGTTCTCGTCGCGCGCGACCATTCTCACGCGATCACCGAAGCGCATGAAATCCGTCCGTGCCAGTCCTTCATCGACGATCTCGATGACGCGACGCTCGGCGATGCAAGCGGACCCCGCCGCGCGATCGACATTCGAGACCGTCCCCGAACCGATGATCGTTCCGACGGACAACCGGCGTGTGCGTGCCGCGTGCGCAATGAGGTCACCAAAATGGAAGTTCATTTCGCCGCCGTTCGGTTGTCCAAACCATCGACCGTTCCATTCCACGTGCAATGGCAGATGTACCCGTCCACCGCGCCAGGCGTGGCCTAACTCATCAGGCGTGATCGCGACGGGCGCGAAACTCGTGGAGGGCTTGGCCTGCAGAAAACCGAAGCCGGTTTTCATCTCTCGTGGCCCCAATCCGCGCAGGCTCCAGTCGTTGATCTGTACCAGCAGGCGAATATGGGCGGTCGCGCTATTTGTCGATACGCCCATCGGCACGGGACCGACGATCACACCGAACTCGCCTTCGAAGTCGATGCCGTCGCGCTCGTCGGGTAAGGGCACGTCGTCGGTCGGGCCCAGAAAATCGTCGCTCGCGCCTTGGTACATCACCGGCACCGTATCGAAATCGGGAATGGGCGGTGTGTTGAATGCCCGTTCCATCAAACGACCATGATTGAGAAACGCGGAAGCGTCACACCACTGGGGGCTGCGAGGTAACGGGGCGGCACATGTGCTCTGGTCGAATGGGCGGGCATCGGGGGCGCGACCCTCATTCAGCGCGTCGTACAGTGCTTGTAATCGCGGGGCGATGTCGGACCAGTGTTCCAACGCATCCAGCATCGTTTCGGCGATTGCTGTTGCCTTCACGGCATGACGAAGATCGCGTGACACGACCACCAACAGACCATCGCGCTCATGGCGTAGCGAGGCAAGTTTCATTTTCTTTCCTTCTCCAACCGCAAATCGAGCGATGCGGCAATCGCGCTATCGTAGGTTCCATCCACCAGCACGAATAACATCCGGCACACCCGGTTCGAACGATTGGCCCATGCGTGATTCGTGCCACGCTGGATCACGACGCTTCCGGGTTTGAGCGGCACCTCACCCTCGTCTAGAACCAGCGTCAATTCGCCGTCGATCACGACGCCATAGTCGACCGACTCCGTGCGATGCATCAACGGATGCGGTGAATTTCCCCGAACCGTCGATACCGTCGCATCTCCCGTCTGGCTGAACGCGGCATGCATCTTCGCCGCGCCGTGCGCGAGAAACTCCGGCGTATCAGGGGGAATATCGACAAAGCGTAATCGCGTGCCCTGTTTGGGCGGGGGCAGCATCAGCGGTCCGGCGGCCGGGTCCGGCCCGTTGTCAACGCAAACGGGCGTCCCTGTCGTCGACCAGACTTCATGGAATACCGTGCCGGGTATGGCCGTGATGTTGAAAACGCTATGCAATGGCCCCTCGGAGGCGATGACGGCGCGACCTTGTGCGTCATGACCCGTGACAACGCGGTGGATCGGCGGCAAGCTCATGGCGTCACCTCGTCGAATATCGCCACGGCGCGCGTCCAGCCGGCCGACGCGCCGCGGATCTTGTGCGGAAAACAGCTTATCGTGAACCCATGCGGCGGCAACGCTTCCAGGTTGTGCAGTTTTTCGAGATGACAATAACCGATATCGCGTCCCGCCTTATGGCCTTCCCAGATGAGAGAGACATCACCCGTCTCGGCGATCTTCTTCGCGGTGTATGAAAAAGGCGCGTCCCAGCTCCAGGCGTCGGTGCCGGTGAGGCGGACGCCGCGTTCCAGTAGATACATTGTTGCTTCGTAGCCGATTCCACAACCGGCATTCAGGTAGTCGCGCTGTCCGTAACGTGATCCGGCGCGTGTGTTCACCACGACGATATCGAGCGGTTCGAGTTCGTGGCCGATTCTTGCCAGTTCTTTCTCGACGTCGGCGGCGGTTGCGACATAGCCGTCCGGAAAGTCTCGGAAGTCGAGCTTCACGCCGCGCTGAAAGCACCACTCGAGAGGAACCTCATCGATGGTGATGGACGGCTTTGCTTCACCGAGTTGGGCATCCATCGTTGAATGGAAGTGCCAGGGCGCATCGAGGTGCGTGCCGTTATGCGTGGTCAACGTGACCCACTCGGCCGCGGCGGCCTCACCGTCTGGAAAATCTTCGACTTTCGTGCCCGGTAGCATCGCCATGAATTCGTGGACCGTGTCGGCATGCTTCTGGTAGGTGATCTTCGGCGCGAGCGGCGGCGGGTCCGAGAACACGTCATTTTCGAGATAAATGGAGAGGTCGATAAAGCGACGATTCGGCTTCATTCGGAAGCTCCTGCGATGCGTGCTCGGGATGCCAGCGGTGAGAAGGCGAGGATTGCGATGGTGGCCATTACCACTGCCGCGGCGCCAAGACTGCCATAGCCGAATTGCTTGACGAGCGTGCCGCCAAGAATGGGGCCGATGGCGGAACCCGTCATCAGCATCGCGGGGGTGGCCGCAACCGCGCGGCCCGTTCTGTCAAGACGCGCGAGCATGCCGAACGCGAAGGTGTGCGTGAAGATCATGATCGCCGCGAAGACGGAAGCCGAGGCCGCGTATGGCACAAAGGCGCTACTCTGCGTGATGACCAACGCGACGACGGCTTGTGCCAGTACGCCGCACTGCGCCACGCGTACACCCGGCAAGCGCGATTCGAGTAAGGCCGCGAGCGGTGCGGGTAGCAGGTTGACGAAACCCAAAGCGATGAGTACGCCCCCCACGGCGGCGTAGCCGAAGCCGCGATCAATGCCGATGCGTTGCAGAAAGGCGAATACCATGGCTTGCGTGAGTCCCATGCAGGCAACGCCGAGCATGCCGAACCAGACGGCACGATCGAGGCGCGACTCCCTCCTTGTTGCATTCGCATCGGGTGAGCGGGTAGCGGGAAACCCGAGCGCGGACACGAGCGCGGCAACCACCATCACGAAGGCAAACACTTCGAAAAGCGTTCTGCCGCCATGTGCCGCGATTAATCCGGGCGTGATGCCGAGGAATACGATGGCAAAGCATCCCAGCGACAAACCGGCGAAGGCGAACAATCGGTGCGGGTTCGCGCTGCGCCCGATCGTGCCATGCGTGACACACAGGCTCGCGCCAACAGAAAGCCCAGCCACCAGATGCACGGCGGCCAACAATATATAGCGATCGATCGACACCGCCGTGATGAATGCCACGGCCGCGACGGCGAAACCGGCCGGTACGATCAAGCGCGCCGGCAAGCGGTTCAGGCGCGGTGACAGCAGCACACTGCTCGCCACCGCACCTGCCAGAAACAGCGTGGCCAGCGAGCCGGCTTGCTGCGGATCGAGGTGGTAATTGCCAATCAGCGTGCCGACCCACACCGGCAACGCGACCAGATCCACCATGCCGACGCAATGCGCGACGAGCAGCGCCAGCACGCCGAGCCCGCTGTATCGACGGGCAGGTTGAACGCCGGTTTGCAAGGCCGGCGTTTGCGTAGCGTGCGTTGTGATGTTCTGTATCATTTGTTCGCTCTCCGTCGTGTCAGTCGGGCGCTATCAAATTGGTTGCGTCAAGCTCGTCAGCGTCTCGCGCATGATCTGGGCATGTTCTACCTTGTCGCCGTCGCAGATCTCGATTTCGCCAAGGCGACCGGAGTTTTCCACGACAATGCGGCAGCGCTCCCAACGGCGTGACTGGAACGCAAGCAAGGCCGTCGCCAGCGTCGCACCGCGGCCGAGTTCCTCGGCGAGCACGATGCCATCCTCGATGCCGATACCCGCCCCGGCAGCCATATGAGGCGTTGTTGCATGCACCGCATCGCCAACGAGCACCACACGCCCGGCGAACCACGGTTGTGGCACGAGCAAGCGTTCCAGCGGCCGGTAAATGACGGTGGAATGCGGGCCGATCTGATCACGAACGGACTGCACCATCGGTGCGCTGAAAGGCGCAAGCAGGTCGCGCAGCATCTGTGGCATGCGATCGGGATCGAGGCGCGCGTTTGTTGGACGATCCTCGGTGATGAACACATACATCTCGTCTTGTGAAACAGGGTTCACCCCAGCCTTGACCTTGTGCCCCATCCACATTGTCACGCGTGTGATCTCGGTGGGGCGGGGCACGACCGCGCGCCAGATGCCCTGGCCGGTATAGCGCGGATGCGGCGCGTCCGGGAACACGGCTTGCCGGACTTTAGAATAAAGGCCGTCCGCACCGATCACCAGGTCATAGGTGGCCTTCGTACCGTCAGTGAGCGTCACGTCAACGCCTTCGTCGTGTTGAACGATCTCCGTGAACGTACAGCCAAGGCGCACATGTACGCCGACAGCGCGCGTTGCCGTGGCGAGGATGTCGGCCAATATCGGCCGCATGATCGCGCCGCCGCCAGGGATATCGGGCCCGGCGACGCGGGGCGTTGGCAGTTGCCCCAATGGCATGCCGCTCGATGTGAAAAGGTCAACGCCGTCGTCGCAGTAACCACGCGCAATGACCGCGTCGATGACACCGATAGTCTTTAGCGCGCGTAGCGTCGGACCGCCGATGCTGATGCCCGCGCCATAAGCGCGCCACGCATGGTCTATCTCGACAAGATCGACTTTCAGCCCTTGTTTTACGCATTGAATCGCAGTGGCCATGCCGGAAAAGCCGCCCCCGATGATGAGCACATGCCGAACGGTCGCCATGTTGGTGTCTCCTGTTTTGTTCTTGCGTCCGCGCATGTCGGATGCATGCGGACACGTGTTTTTTGTTTTCGAATCGGTGCAGGGCTTGTTTCCAACCGGACAACCCGCCGCCGCGCCTCCTTGCTCGCGCTACCCTTCGCCTTCGGCCGTGCTTTCGTCGTGCTGTGATACCGCGCCTGTCGGCATGAAGACGCCCACGTCGCCGTGCGCCGTCACTGCCGTGTCAAGCCGGGTCAACCGTTGTCCAAGGCAGGGGCCCACCAGGCATTCGCCCGTTGCGATATCGAACTGCGCCCCGTGCGCGAAACAGACGATACGGGTGCCATCACTATTCAGATACGCGTCCTTGCGCCAGGCCATCGGCGTGTTGCCGTAATGGGGACACGCATCCAGGTACGCAAATACCTTGTCGCCGCGACGAACGACCAGCACGGTGTCGTGGCCCGCGCCCGCGGGATCGAAACCGCGCGCCTCGGGGTCGTCGAGGTCATCGAAACGAACGAGATGGATCGGTAACGCGGCAACGGGCATGGCGTCGTCTCCTTTACTCGGGGCGCTTTGTCGGCGGTCCGCCCGGCACCCATTTTTCGTGATGCTGGAACAGGAACAACTGCGAGCCGTCGGCGCTCATCGGCGCCGCGCGCGCGGTCCATTCATCGTCGTGAAGGTCCATGTCCGCGTCATACTCCACGTGACAACCCAGCGGGCTATTGAAGTACCAGAACCAGTTCGACCCGAATCTGTGACGCCCTGGCCCCCAGAATGATTGATACCCCTTCTCCACAAAGCGCGTGCCGGCTTGCAAGACGGCGGTCGGGCCACCCATGTGGAAAGTGAAGTGCTCGCAGCCCTTCATGAACGGAGGCGTTTGAATCATGAACAGCGTGTGATGATCGAGCGTGCCGGCCGGGCGCAGAAATGGCCCAACCCCGGTGAAGCGGTCCGAGCAACGAAAGCCCAGGCGTTCCACATAGAACGCTTCGGCCTTGTCTGCATCGGGCACGAAATAGACGACGTGCGAAAGCGTGCGAGGCGTGAGATCCGCGTTGTCGTTCACCGCAACCACGTTGGTCGGCCGTTGCGCGGGCGCGCCCGGCGCGTTGATGGCTTCCGCGGGCAACGCGAGAGGTTTTCTGGTTGTAATCTGGAAGCCGAGGGCGAACCCCATGTCGTCGACCGATTCAATCGATCCGTCCGCGAGTTGCTTGACTTCGCGGTCGCGTCGCAGCTCTTCCGCGATAGCCTGCAGCGTTGCGGCGTCCGCCACGCCGTAGGTTGTCTTGCGCAGCATGCTTCCGGTGCCGAGCGCGGGAGGCAATGTCGGATCATCCGCTCGCCGGATCTCGACCGCGGTGCCGTCGAGCGCTTCAAACCGGCCGCCCGTTTCATCGGCACGAATAGGCAGCAGGCCATAATGAAGAAGATATGCGTTGCAGTTCGCCACGTCGTCCACGCCGAAGACAAGCGAATCGGTGCCGATGATATTCATGATCATTATTCTCAAAATAAAAAGAAGGGAGTCAGACAGCGGTATGCCCGCCTAAGGTTTCAGCCACCCAGTCGGCGATGTACTGTCCGGCGTTGATCGAATTGTCGAAGCTGGAGTGTTGGACGCCGCCCTCCCGATCGGTGAAGATTTTCAATTCACGCTTCGGGCTGTTCACAAGCTGTTCGTACGTGCGATGCGCCCACGCAACCGGGATCTGTGAATCCTTCTCGCCGTGTGTTACGAGAAACGGCACCTTGATGCGGTCGAGCACGCCGTCCAGATGCACGTCTTGTGCGATCTCCATGAACGTGTCGATGTCTTTCGCGCCCCACACCCAGCACACATGGTTCCAGTAGTGCGGCACCGGTAAGCTGCCTTCGCGTTGCAGGCGTTTCTTCTGTACGTCGCGCCAGTCGTGATTCGCGCCCCATACAACACCGCAGGCGAAGCGCGGCTCGAACGCCACGGCGCGCGGACAGTAGTAGCCACCGAGAGAAACGCCTTCCATGCCGATGCGTCTGTGATCGATGTCCTCGCGCGTCTCGAGCCAGTCCACGATCCGGCTTGCCCAGATCTCGGTGTTGTACACGGCATGCAGACCTTCGAGACGCAATGCCTCGCCGGTGCCGGGCTGATCGACGATCAGCGACGACACGCCGCGCGCCGCCAGCCATCCTGGCAAGCCGACGAGGTATTTCATCTCCTTCGTGGAGTCGAGTCCGTTCACTTGCAGGAGCAAGGGGCTGCGCGCGCTCGCGCCCCTGGCTTTGACCAGCAGGCCTGAAAGGTGGCTGTCGCCATACGGAATGGTGACGTGCTCGCAGTTTTCGCCGAGCAGCTTGACCCCCATCGAGAAGGTATCGAGCGCGCGGCGGTATAGGTCGACGCGTGCCGGTGCGTCGTGCGCCTGTAACCGCTCGCAGGTGATCAGATAGATCGCGGCGCGCTTGTACTTTTCACCTGCTGACAGGAACCTGCCGCGTGCTTCGTCTTCGGTGGCGAGATCGCACAGGCGATCGGCCATGCTTGACCAGACTTGCCTGAATGCACGTGTTCCTTCGGCATCGGGCTGCTTCGCGGCCTCCTGCAGTGGCGCGCACATCACTTCGATTTCGCCAATGCGCGCCCCCATCTCGATCGCGAGATCGACGGAGAGGTTCCAGACGTAGTTCGTGGGAAAGTAGCGAAACATGTCAGTCCTTCATGATCAGGTTAGTGGCCCGTATTGGGGATTGGTGGCTTTGCCCACAACGGGATCGCGAGGTTTAGCCAGATCGCGTTGCTCTTCGATGTATTGGCTGCATAGATGCCCTGCTGATAGTTCAGATTGATGTTGAAGGGGCCGGCGTTGTACACGATGGACGGGCCGAGGGCGAGCGACTTTGCGCGATTGCCGACGACCACCGAGCCGTTCTGCCGGTCGTCCGTGAACTGGTTCAGGTACGCGCCAACCATGCCGATCTTCCATTTGCCGAAGTTCCATCCGGCCTCGAATTCGCCGACGTACGCCGTGCCGGAACGGTAAGCCGTTTCGCTGTTTTCACGGTTGAACATCACGCGGTTGGAAACACCGAGGTCAATCCCGTTCGGCACGTTGTAGCGCAGCGAAATCACCGGTTGTAGCGAGGTATAGCCCACTGCCACGCTCGCTTTCGACGGGCTGTACGAACCGTTCTCGAACGCAATGTCAAAGCCGCTGGTGAATGTCAGATTCCGTGCAAGGTGCCAGCTCAGCACGACGGGAGAGAGCGTGATATTGGACAGCCCGTTTTGCGTACCGCGTTGGCCCGCAACATTCGTGTGCAGCGAGACGACCGGCAAGACCAACTGCGTGTATACATTCGCGCCTAGTAACGTAAAGGGATAGGACGCGAGCAGACGCGTGGTCGCTGAAAATGTCGACGAGTGAAAACGGAACGGTAATTTTTCGCCGTTATTACCGTAAAGCCCATTGGAGAAGCTGTAATTGAATTGTTCCAGGGCGAACAGTCCGGGTATGGGCGGCATTTCCGCGATGTTCGTGCCTACCGCGCCGGCCGGATAAGGGGAAACCCCGCCTTCGAGCGCATACGCGTGCTTCGACGCCAGCGTGGCAAACAGCATGCATCCTATGGAAGCAGCGATCGCCCCAAGATATCCTTTACGCATTTTTGTCTCCTCATCGCCAGCGCCGCACGGGCGAGTCGACTTGTCTCTTATCGTTTATTGAATGCGATGAAACGCATGTATGTCCCCGGCCGACCCCACGTCTCAACCGGTCCCGATGCAGGGTGTGAATTCAATGTTGTCGGGATGGGGATTAGATTAAGATGCGCTGATATAACACTCAAATGGATTGCATCCATTCGGTGTATGGGTCGCCTGAATGCTTTTGGGAGAAACCCTAACGCCGATCGATGCCGGAACGTATCGGCGTTAAAACAGGCAGCAAACAATAAACGGAGACAAGGCACATGCGCTTCAACAAGCTCGATCTGAATCTGCTCGTGGCGCTCGACGCTTTGCTGACCGAAGGAAGTATCAGCCGGGCCGCGGAAAAAATTCACCTGAGCCAGTCCGCGATGAGTAACGCGCTGGCCCGACTGCGCGAATACTTCGACGATGACTTGCTCGTCCAGGTCGGGCGCAAGATGGAACCCACCTCACGTGCCGAAGGGCTGAAGGACCCCGTGCGCGATATTCTGCTTCGGGTTGATGCGACCGTGGCCGCGCAGCCGCAGTTCGTGCCGTCGCAGTCGAACCGGCTATTCGGATTGCTGGTATCGGACTACACGATGATGACGCTAATGCCGCACGTGCTGAAGCGCGCCTATCGGGAAGCCCCCGGGGTGAGCTTCGACTTACGGCCTCAGGTCTCGAACCCGCAACGTGTGCTTGAACGAGGCGAAGCTGACCTGCCGATCATTCCCAAGGACTTCTGTTCGACGGAACATCCGTCCGAGAGACTGCTGGAGGAAACGTTCTGTTGTGTGTTGTGGGAGCAAAGCAACTTCGCAACCGGCGATATGACAAGCGACCGCTATCTGCGCGCGGGCCACGTGGTCGTGCATCCCGGCGGCGGTGGCATCGCGCTCGAAGACGCGTTCATGAGGCGTCTCGGCGTGTCCCGACGGGTCGAGGCGAGTACGTTCAGTTTTCTGTCCGCCGCGCATCTCGTAGTCGGGACGCACCGCATCGCGACAATGCATTCCCGGCTCGCAAGGGAAGCGGCGCGCGCCTTGCCGATTGCGATCAGGGACATGCCGATGGTGATGCCGAAGATGGAGCAGTGCATGCAATGGCACAAACATCGCACGTCGGACCAGGGCATTGCGTGGCTGCGCATGCTGATAAGGGAGTCGGTGCTCGCCATGGATGGCATGCTGGACGCGGTATGATGAAGACGGTTGCGAGCAGGGCGGCAGGCGGGCACACGAAGGTCGATGTCCATCAAGCGGCCGACACGTTATCCATTCTCGATCCGCGATGGCAAGTCTTCGCGCGCGTGGCGAACCTGGGCAGTCTCAGCAAAACCGCCATCGCGCTCGACATGCCGCAATCGCTTGTCAGCCGGGACATCGCGCTGCTCGAACAGCAGTGTGGCGAGCGGCTCTTTCGACGCACGGGCCGCGGCGTCGTTCTCACCGAATTCGGCCAATACGTGTTGCCGCGCGTCGTGCATCTTGCTGAACACGCAGACGCGCTGGCAGATGATATTCGCAGCGCGCGTGGGCAGCCTAAGGGTGAAGTGCTGGTCGGTTTGTTGCCGTCCGCGGTAGACCAGCTGGCCGGCCCGTTATTCGCGTCGGTAAAAAAGCAATTGCCGGACGTCAGACTGCATCTGGTGGAAGGCGCAAGCGCCCAGCTCGAAGAGCAACTCCACGAGGGCCGTCTCGACATGGCGGTGGTCTTGCGCGACGACGCGGCGAGCGTCAAGGACGCTCATGTCCTTGCCACGGTGCCCCTCAATCTCGTGGGGCTGCGCGAAGATACGTTGGTCGCAGGGAAGGAGATTCCGCTCGCCCGACTTTCTGGTATACCCCTGGTCGTCCCGGGCCGCCCCCATCCCTTGCGCGGGCGTCTTGATCGCCTCGCCGTCGAACACGCGCTGGCACTGGAAGTGACTGTCGAGGTGGACTCGGTGCGATTACAGTATGAGATTGTCGCCGCGGGCGGAGGCTATGCGATCGCCTCGGTCATGCCAGGCAGGCTTGATGCACGTTTGGCCGCATCACGCATCGTCCAGCCCGGGCTCGAACGCTTCGTGGTACTGGTGGATACGCCGCGTCGTCCCCATACCCGCGCCACGCGGATGGTTCGGTGCCTGATCGAAAAGCTCGAGGTATTTGCGCCGATGCGCTGATCCGGTTATCGACAAAATGCATAACTGCTTTCGATGCTGAGCAGTACACGAATGCGCACGGGCTCCCTATAGTGGGTTGGTCATTTACGCCAACGCCCACACCATGTCCGATACGCGGCCGAGCGAGGCCCTTCCCCCCACGCTTTTTCTAAGCGACGCCGACGTTGCATCGCTCGTCGACTGGTTTCCCGCGGTGTCCGCGCTCGCAAAGGCGTATGCCGGACAGATATCCGACGCGATGGTCCCACCGCGTTCGATGGCGCGCGGCGATGGTATCTGGTTGCGCGGTCTGACCGCGATATCGCCTGCTGGTGGTCACATGGGATCGAAGCTGATTGCCGCGTCGCCGCGCATAAGACGCGCAAGCTATTTGATCTCGCTTTTCGATCAGCACACGATGGGCCTTGCCGCGTTGATCGACGGTAATCGTGTGACGGGACTGCGTACCGCGGCCACCGCCGCGCTGGCGATCGACCGGCTGGCGCCCCGCCGGCCGCTGCGTGTAGGGGTGATCGGTTCGGGCTTCGAGGCGCGTGGCGCGCTCGATTGCCTCGCCGCGACGCGCCTGCTGCAGGGTGTGTTGGTCTTCAGTCCCAATCCATCGAGCCGTGAACGTTTTGCGCGCAGTTTCGCCGGCAGCATCGACGTGTGCCCTGTCGACACCCCCGCACGTGCCGTAAGCGACGCCGATGTCGTCATCTGCGCCGCTCGCAGTCGCGACGAGTCGCCGGTTCTGCAGGGCGCGTGGCTTGCTGCAGGGGCAACCGTGGTATCGCTCGGCTCGACCCTGCCCGAGCAGCGGGAGGTGGACGAAGAAACCATGGCCCGGGCCGTGTGCGTGGTGGCCGACATGCCCGATGAAGTCGCGCACGATACCGGTGACGGCATCGCGGCCATGCGCGCGGGCCTCGCACTTGAGGCGAAACTCGTCTCTCTCGCGGCCGTGGTCTCGGGCGAGGTGACGCCGCGACGTTCCCAGGCCGACATCGTGCTCTACAAATCGGTGGGCTCGGCACTGCAGGACGTGGTCATCGCGGAGATGCTGTTCGCACTCGCCAAGGTGAAGGGCTATGGCACGCCGTTACCGGTGAGCATCGTGCCGGTTGCCAAATAATATTGACCTCAATCCGGAATCGGAGAAATGCCTTATGGCTACCTACAAGAAAGCCGACGCTCGCGCATGGGCAAAGGAGCACCTGATTGGTTGCTCGGCCGTTACCATTCCCAGCTACAGTGCGGACCTCAAGCATCTCAATGAACGCGGCATCCGCCACGACATTGAACGGGCGATCACATTCGGTTTCCGTTATACGCTGTTGTGCAGCGAAGTGGCCATTACGCCCCAGGAGAACGCACAGTTCACTGCATGGGCACGCGAGACAGCGGGCAACCGGCTTGGCCTCTTTTTTCATGCGGCATTCGGAACGCTTGCGGAGAACATCGAAGCGGTGAAGCTGGCGGAGAAAGCCGGCGCGGATATCGTGCTGCTGTCATATCCTCCTCAGTTCTGGCCCACGACGGAACAGGAAATCTACGACTATACGAAAACGTTCTGCGACGAGACCGATCTGGCGGTGATGTTATTTCCCATCCCGCTCTGGGGGTTCGAGCGGGTTCATCCCGCAGGCATGCCGGTACACCTGGTCCGTCGCCTTCTCGACGATTGCCCAAATATTGTCGCGATCAAGTCGGAGCAAGGTTTTCCGCTACCAGCGGGGATCTGCGAGATGTACCACCACTTTCGCGAGCAGGTCGTGATCAGTTGTCCGATCGAAGGGGATGCGATTCCACTGATGAGCGTGATGAAACTCCAGTTCTCCGGCACCAGTAACACCGCATGGATGAGCGACTACTATCCGAAGGCGTTCGAACTGGCGCGCCATGGCCAGTGGGAAGAGGCCATGGCGATGTACTGGCGCGTTAATCCCGCGCGCAATGCCAACGGCGGGGCGGCGCAGACCTACGCGGGCGGTACCGGCGTGCTCAACCGCACCATGTGGAAGTATCAGGACTGGCTGGCCGGGTTCAATGGCGGCCCGTTGCGCGCGCCGGCCATGCGTGTGCCCGACCGTTTGATGAAGACATTGCGCCAGGGCCTGATCGCCTCGGCGTTGCCGGTGACGTCTGATCCGGATACGGCATTTAACGTGGGCCGCTTTCCCTGCTGAGCAATAGCGCCACGAAGCACATCGATCGAAGGGCGTGGCACGGTGCGTCGATTCGCGTCCACCCACAAGCCCTTTCCTCGTGGCGCGCTTGCACCGGCTATTTTGCGATGCCGGCCAAGTCGTTCTTGTTCGCATCAAAGCGAAGGATATCGATGCTGCCGAAGTGCCAGGTCTTGACCGGCTGCCCTCGCTCCGCGATCAAGGCTTCGCGCACCAGGTCCGGATGCCCTTTTTCCACCGCGGTTCGACGCGCAAGCCACACGGTTTCGTGCCCCGCCATCATTGCCTTGATACGCGGGATATCCGAGGGAATGACCGCCGGCTCGCCCTTGTTGCTGCTCAAATAGTCGCGCGGCATGTTTAACGCCGGATAGTCAGCCGGAATCTGCACGGCCGGCAGGTTGTCTTGGAAGCGGTGGGTGTAATAGTTGATTCCCACGGCCACCTCGTTCGGATAAATCAGCAGCAAATCATCCTTGCGCACTTGTTGCACCAACGTCTGCTCGATCTTGCGGAGGTCTTCCGTGGGCATCAGGAAATACGCCCGCACGCCAACCAGTGACAGCAACACGACGACCGCGAGAATGGCGTGACGTCGCCAAGCCCGGCCGGGCATCAGTCCGATACCGCAGGCGACCAGCACCATGACTGGCGTTGTCATCCAGGCCATCGTCCGCGTCACGAAGACAGGCTTGAACAGGTACGAGACTACGAACAAAAGCGTCATGGGCAGGAAAAGCGCGATGATCGCGTACACCGTCAAGGTTGCCCACGTACGGCCTTTTTGATATAGCCGCACCACGCCGAAGACCAGCAGCAACAGGACCGGAATCGTGGCTGCGCGCCCGCCTGCCGACAGTGTCAATGGCCAGCTCAGCATTGCCGGTGAAACCTCGGCCCAGAAAGCGGAATGGACCGTGCGCGATTCTTCGAGCAGTATCGGTATGCAGGGTGCCCAGAGGGCCAACGCCAGCAGGAGCGGCTTGATGACCGCCATCAGCAGCGGCAGGCGCCGGCCGGCACCAAAGAAAACGATGACTACGCCCATTGCGAGCCAGTTCGCCATGATGATGACGGGGCTCGTATTGTGCAGCCAGAGTGTGATCCCCGCGCAGCCTCCTAGGCCGAGCCACAGCAGCAGCGTGTTGGCACGCCGCGTCGAGAGCGGAACGGTCGTGGATGGTGCCGACGCGGCAAAAGCGCCGCCTGTGTCGGCGTCGTGGGGCGCCGCCGGATCAAACGCCGTCTGGAAGGCAAACAGACGTTGCAGATACAGGCACGACAGCAGCAGCATTGCCGTGCAGCTCAGACCTTGCAGCGCATAGGGACGCGCTTGTTGCGCGTATTCGAGACTGCCGGCATTGATCGCGAGCAATGCCCCTGCGATGAGGCCGATATACTCGGCTCGCGGACCCGGCTTGATCCAACGTGGCGCATGCGTGGCAATCGCCACCGTGGCAATGCTGGCAATAACCGATAAGGCACGCATTGCGCCTTCGCTGCTCCCCGTCAGCCCCATCCAGAGTTTCAATGCTGAGTAATAGAAGGGCGGGTGGGTTTCATATTGCGGCATGACTTGCCAGAGATCATGCCAACTCAGGCTCGAAAACCAGAAGCTGTAAGCCTCGTCGGTCCAGAAAGACCGGCTGGTCAGTTCGGGCAATCGCATCGCGACGGCGAGTGCGAGAATGGCCCACGCGGCCTGGATGAATTGTCTGCTTCTTGCGGCTGGCACCGGGCGCGGCGGCGGGGTGCGCCGCGTGCCCGGCGGCATGTGCACTTCGGACGGTGGGTCTATCGATGCCGACATTCGTGCGTCATCCGGATGGGCGGGAAGCGTCGTGACCGACTGCGCGGTACGCGTATCAACCACGTGAGCGTTGTTCATAGCGGCGTTTGACGAGGTAGATTGGCCGGCGTTTCGTTTCGAAGTAAATCCGTCCCACGTACTCGCCCAACACACCAATGCCGATCAATTGCATGCCCCCAAGCATCAGCACGACGGTAAGAATGGACGCATACCCCGGTACTGCCACACCGAATACCAAGGTGCGTAGAATCAGGAAGAACGCATAAAAAAACGCAAAGAAGGCGAAGATCACGCCGAGATAGGTCCACACGCGCAGCGGTAGCGTGCTGAAGCTGGTAAAACCTTCCAACGCGAAATTCCAGAGGCGCCAGCCCGAGAACTTGCTGTCACCGGCCACGCGCGCTTCCCGTGCGTATTCCACCGTTGCGGTGGGGTAGCCTACCCACGCGAACAAGCCTTTCATGAAGCGACGCGTCTCCGGTAACTGCTTCAATGCATCGGCGACGGCCCTGGAGATCAGGCGAAAATCGCCTACATTCTCAGGGATGGGGACATCCGACAGGTGATTGTGAAGACGGTAGAACATCGCCGCCGTCTTCCGTTTCATCATGGAGTCCGAACTCCGGTCCGCGCGTTTGGCCACCACGACGTCGTACCCCTCACGCCATTTTTCGATCAACTTCGGAATCACCGCCGGCGGATCTTGTAAATCCGCGTCGAACGGGACAATGATGTCGCCACGTGCTTCGTCGAGACCGGCCGACAATGCCGATTCCTTGCCGAAGTTGCGGGTCAGGTCGATCACGACGATTTTGCCGTTCGCCATCGCATGCGTCACCAGTTGCTGCAGCGTGGTGTCACGGCTGCCATCGTTGACGCATACGATCTCGAAATCGAATTCGGTCAATGCCTCCAACTGCGGGACAACCGCCGCGAAAAATGCATCGATTACTTCCCCTTCGTTATAGAACGGCACAACCAGCGAAAGCAAAGGCTTGTTGACCGGGTCGATGTCCCGGGGCACGAGAAACTGCTGCGCCACGGCGGATGGCGCAAAAGACGGTGTAGTCATCGCGTAGTCACTAATCTGTTACATCAGAGAGTCGGAGCGGCGAAACGTCGAACGGACGAAGGCGTCGCACAGGTACGCGACAGGCAAGACGAATCTGTAAAGCGGCCCGTATAGATTACACAATTCAGCCGCGCTCGACATGTGCTTCGATCAAAATTCGGCATGCCGAAACATGTTTGCCAAGAAAAGTACCAGGCAACACCGTACGCTACGTTACGTCTTGATACATTCACGATGCGGCGACAATAACGAATTGAAAGGAAGCAAACATTGGATTGTATCAATTGACTGGTTTATGCTCGCGGCTGTCCTAATATTCCAAGTCCGGTTTTTCAGCACGATGTTGACCACTTTTGAAATACTGCTGCCGATCTTTGCATTGATCCTTGCCGGCTACCTGTGCAGAAAGCGTCGGATCATGGGGCCGACGGCTGCATCCGAATTGAACAAGATGGTGGTCTGGCTGGCACTCCCGGCCTTGTTGTTCGATGTGATGGCGCACGCCACCTGGGCCCAGATGGACCAGCCGGCGTTTATCCTGGCGTTCACGCTCGTGTCGGTGGGGATTTTTGCAGTCGTGCTGGCCTGGCGACTGCGAGCAGGCCGTCACCTCGCCGATGCGAGCATCGATGCCATTGCGGCAGCCTATCCGAACACCGCCTACATCGGCTTGCCGTTGGGGATGGTGCTGTATGGGGTGCAAAGCCGCACCCCCGTCACGATCGCGACGATCATCGTCGCCTGCGTGCTGTTTGCCGGCGCGATCGTCTTGATCGAGATTGGCGTGCAGACGGAACGTCATCCCGCAAAGCTTGCGGGAAAGGTGCTGAAGTCGCTGGCGAAGAATCCGTTGATCGTCTCGCCGATCGCGGGAGGGCTGGTCGCCGCGGCGCATGTGAGCATGCCGCAAAGCGCCGAGATGTTTCTGAAACTGTTGGGCGAGGCGGCAAGTCCGTGCGCGCTGATCAGCCTCGGGCTGTTTCTCGCCGAGGATCGTCCGTCGTCACGTCTGCAGCCGACGACCGTGGCGCTAGCTGCCTTGAAACTGATCATCCAGCCTTTGCTCGCCTTCTGGCTAGCCAGTCGGTGGCTTGGCATGTCTGGCGATATACTCGGTATCACCGTGCTGCTTTCGGCGCTGCCGACCGGCACCGGCCCTTTCATGCTGGCGGAATTCTATAAACGCGAAGCGGTCATCACGTCGCAGGTCATCTTGTTGACCACGGTCTGTTCGCTGTTGACCCTGACTGTAATGCTGGTACTCACGGGACATGTTCCGCATTAACGCGACATGTTGCTATGCAGCAAACCGCACTGTAATTTACGGATGGCGTCACTGCCGTTACTATGCGCGCGACGATTCGTAAAATAATGGGACAGGATGAGAAAGCCGCGCGGGGCAGTATTTTCGGTGTCGATTGGCTGGGTGCCCAGGGTACCTTTCATCTTCTGCGCGGTGCTGGCCGGCGCGCTCCCGCACGCTGCGCTGGCGCAAGCCGCGGCGGCGGCGGCGACGACGGCGTCCGCACCAGCGGCTAGCGCCTCGGCGACCGACAATGCATTGCCCGCCGTAGCGGTCACCGCGCCGGGCGAAGACGGCGGCGCGGCGAACCATTATCGGGCACGAACCTCGTCGATCACCGGGGACGAGGACGCACGGTTGCGTGACACGCCGGCATCGATCACGGTGATGACCGCGGCATTGATTGCCGACCAGCAGGCCAAGCGCCTCAGCGACGTATTGCGTAATGACGCATCGGTGGGCAACGCCTATGCGCCGGTGGGGTATTACGAGGGTTTCTCGATCCGCGGCTTTCCGATTGATCTCGCCAGCGCGATCAAGGTCAATGGGATGAGCGCATCGGGTGAGCAGCAGTTCGCACTTGAAAACAAATCGCGCGTGGAAGTGCTGAACGGGCTGGCGGGGATAGAGAGCGGTGTAGTCGCGCCTGGCGGCATCATCAACTTCGTGACCAAGCGTCCGGAAAATGTGCAGAGCGTGACGGTCGGCACGGACAGTCGCGGATCGACGTCGGCGGCCGTCGACCTTGGTCGACGCTTCGGTACCGACAATGCATTCGGATTTCGCGTCAACGCGGCCAAGGAAGATACGCACTCGTATGTCGATGGCGCCAACGGCCGGCGTACTTTCGGCTCGGTTGCCCTGGACTGGAACCTGACACCACGCGCCAGCCTGCAATTGGACGCCGAGTTCCAGCAACTGGTGCAGAAGTCGGTGTCCGGCTATCAACTGCTGGGCGGCACCGTGGTGCCGTCCGCCGCCTCCGCCAGCAAGTTGCTCGGCGCGCAGCCATGGGCCAAGCCGACGACCACCGATGCACTAAACCTGAGCGGACGCTTCGACTACCAGTTCAACGACGACTGGCGCGCGTACGTTGCCATCAGCCGCAGCCGGACGATGATCGATGACAACGTCGCTTTCGCCTACGGTTGCTACTATGCGCCGAGTTGCGCCAGCGGTGCCACCTCGCCGTACTTCTTCGGGGCGAACGGCGACTTCGACGTCTACGATTTTCGCAGCCCTGGCGAATACCGGCGTAACGACGAAGTGCGCAGCGCCGTGACGGGCCGTGTATGGACGGGGGCGGTCCGGCATGACGTGTCGTTGGGTGTCGATATCCAGCGGCGCGTGGTCAGCATGACCACGGCGGTCAACGACTACGTCGGTAGCGAGAATATCTACGGCCCGGACCTGACCTTCGATCCCTCACAGAATCAGGCCGGTCCGTCCTTCCGGCAACTCGACGCCTGGCAATATGCCCTTTTCGCGACGGACAAGGTGTCGATCGGCGACCATTGGCAGATCCTGGGCGGTGGTCGCGAAGTGTTCTTGCGGCAGCGCAGCTGGGCAGCAATCGACACGGTAGCCACGCACACGGACCGCACGACCTTCCTGCCGCAACTGGCGGTGGTGTACAAGCCTGTGACGCCACTTTCCGTGTATGCGTCGTACAGCAGGACGCTGTCGCTTGGCGCCCAGGCCCCGTACCGCGCGACGAATGCATACGCGTTCCTGCCGCCATTGCTTTCCACGCAAGTGGAGGGCGGAATCAAGTACGATTGGCGTGATGCATTGAGCGTGGGCTTGTCGGTCTTCACGATCGACAAGCCGTTCGAATTCGCTGATCCGGATGCCGGTACCGGCACCTATACCTTCGTGCAGCATGGCACCCAGCGCAATACCGGAGTCGAGTTGAACGTATCCGGTCGTGCAAGCCGTGACCTGACGCTGAACGGCAGCGTGGCCGCCATTCGCGCGCGGGCATCCGGTACGGGCTCTCCGGATTACGAAGGCCATCAAGTCATCAATGTGCCGGCGATGCGCGCGACGGTGTACGCCGATTATGCGGTGCATCCAGTGCCGGGCTTGCATCTGCTGGGCGGCATGGTGTTCAGCGGCAGCAAGACGGCCAATGAAGAAGGCACGGCCCGCGTTCCCGCCTATTTCGTCTTTAATGCCGGGGCGCGCTATGAGACCCGAATCGGCGGGCATCGGACTACGATCCGCCTGTCGATCGACAATCTGTTCAACAAGTACTATTGGCAGGATGCGGGCGAGCAGCAGGGGGACGCCTATCTGTTCCTGGGCGCACCACGCACGGCCCGGCTGTCCCTGACGTACGATTTCTAAGGGACGGCGGCCGCTTCGGGCAGGTATTTCGTAGGAATCACGATGTCAGGAATTGAAATCGCGGGCGTGCTGGTCAGTGCGCTGGCAGTCTGGATGACGGCGCGCCGCTGGATGGCATGCTGGCCGGTGGGACTGGTGTCCGTCGCGCTTTATGCATGGATATTTCATGACGCGAAGCTGTATTCGGACATGCTGTTGCAGGCCGCATTTGCCGTGATGCAGTTGTACGGCTGGTGGCGCTGGCGGCACCCCGAGACACGGGCGGCGGCCAGCGCGTTGGTGGATGTCCAGGTGCCGTCGTGGCGTCTCTTGTGCCAGGGTCTGGGATGTGGCGCGCTAGGCGGCGCGGCACTGGGGCTGATGATGTCGGTGTGGACCGATGCCGCCTTGCCCTGGATGGACGCCTTTTTGTCGGCATTCAGTCTGGTCGCGCAGTATTGGACGGCGCGCCGATTCATTGCGTCGTGGCGACTGTGGGTCCTGCTCGACCTGATATATGTGGGGATGTTCTTGGTGAAGGGGCTCTATCCAACAGCCTTGCTATACGCCTGCTTCGTCGTGCTGGCATTGATCGGCTGGCGTAACTGGCGTCGTGCGTTGACCCTCGGGCGTCGGGTGATGCGGGGCGGGACGTCGGAAGGCTTGCCCGTGCCGTCCCCGGTTCCGGCCCCCCGTTCGCCCGTGCCATCGAATCCTGCCAGCGGCGCGGGGAGGCGTGGTGACAATACCGCTGACAGGGGGAATCTCGCGGGCACCGCCGGGCGTCCCTTCGGGCAGTCAGGCCAGTTCGGCATACACGGACAGCAGGCCGATCGAGATTGGCCGCTGATGATCGTCAGCGAACTGGCCAGCGTGCTTTCCTCCTACCGGATCGCGGGCGAAATCGACGTCATTTCATGGCATAGCCCGCGACCATTCGCCGCCGCGGCATTGGTCAGGCTGACCACGGGTGAAACGCTATTTGTGAAGCGTCACCATGAACGCCTGCGCGACATCGCGGCGTTGGCGGAAGAGCATCGGTTCATTGCGCATTTGCAACGGCAGGGAATGGCGGTGGCGCAGGTCCTGCATGACCGCTTGGGACGCACGGCCGTCCAGATCGGTGAATGGACTTACGAAGTGCATGGCATGGGGGAAGGCCAGGATGACTATCGCGACGTCATGTCGTGGGAACCCTTCAGGCGGGTGGACCATGCGCGGGTAGCCGGTGCCGCATTGGCGCGGCTGCATCGTGCGTCCCGCGGCTACGATGCGCCGGCGCGGCCACCCCGGCTGTTGCTGTCGAGCTACCAGGTGATTGGTGCGTCGGCGTTATTGCCAGCGCTGGAAAACTGGGTAGCGGCGCAGCCGCTGTTGCAAGAGGCGCTGGCGATGCGGCCGTGGCGTGAAGACATCGCGGCGACGATCGGCCCCTGGCATGCGCGGCTCGTCCCGCTGCTCGAGGCCGAGGGTGCGGATGCGGCGCCCGGCCTGGCGCCTTTATGGACGCATGGCGATTGGCATGCCTCGAATATGTTGTGGCGTGGCGCGGGTGCACCGTCATCGACACCGCGTACGCCCGAGGTCGGCACGATTCTCGACTTTGGACTTGCCGACCGGACGTGCGCCTTGGTGGATCTCGCGCTCGCGATTGAACGCAACACGATCGAATGGCTTGTGCAATCGGATGCGCGCGCCGTCCATCTGGACCAGGTCGATGCCTTGTTGAATGGCTATCACAGCGTCACGCCGCTGACCGATGCGGATCGCGCCGCGTTGATCGCGTTGCTGCCGATCGTGCATACCGAGTTCGCGTTGTCCGAGGTTGGCTACTTTGCTGGTGTGCTAGGTCTCGGCGAAGCCGCCGCCGTCGCTTACGACGATTATCTGCTGGGGCATGCGCGGTGGTTCGGCACGCGGTACGGTGGCGCGCTGTTGGCGCATCTGCGTGACTGGCGCGGCGCGCCATCGGTGTGACGGGCACGGCATGCCGCCACGTGGCGGGTCAGCTTTCAGCGGCGGCCGGCGTGCCGATGTCGATCGTGGCATTGCCGACAAAAACGCGCGCGCGACGCGGTGATAACAACACCGACTCGTTTTCCTGAAGCTGCATGTTCAGGAACTGCTGCGCCGGTAATTGCGCCTCGATAACGGCGATGCCCGCGCCCGCGCCGGCAGTGGGCGTCATGCCTACCGACTCGGCCGGCGCGAGCAGTTCGAGCTTGGCCACCGCACCGACCACCACGGCGCGGCTGAATTGCGCGGCAATGCCGTGGTGGCCCGGCGCCGGTCGCGTGATCTCGAAATCGTGAGGACGCACGAACGCGTTCGCCTCGCCATCCGGGGTTGCAGCCGTTGCCGCATGGCCGGCAGTGCTTGCCGTGGCGGCCTCGTCATGTATCGGGGCGACGTGTCCCGCGCCGGGCGTCTGGAACGTGTAGTCGCCTACGTGGATCAGGCCATCCCGCGCCGTGCCCTGGAACCGGTTTGCATCGCCGAGGAAGCCATAGACGAACGGACTTGCCGGCTTCTGCCAGACGTCCAGCGGTGAGCCGCTCTGCTCGATGCGGCCACGGTTGATCACCACCACCCGATCGGCCACTTCCAATGCTTCTTCCTGATCGTGCGTGACGAAGATGCTGGTCACGTTCAATTCTTCATGCAGGCGACGCAACCAGCGTCGCAGTTCCTTGCGCACTTTGGCGTCGAGCGCGCCGAACGGTTCGTCAAGCAGCAGCACCTTCGGCTCCACGGCAAGTGCCCGCGCAAGCGCGATACGCTGGCGTTGCCCACCGGACAACTGTGACGGATAGCGATCGGCCAGCCAGTCCAACTGCACCAGTTTCAGCAGTGCGTGCACTTTTTCCCGGATTTCGGCCTTTGGCGGTCGCTCGCGTCGCGGGCGGATCTTCAGCCCGAACGCGACATTGTCGAACACGGTCATGTGGCGGAACAGCGCGTAGTGCTGGAATACGAAACCCACCTGGCGTTCGCGGACATGCACATCGGTGCTGTCCTCGCCGGAGAACAGGATCTGCCCGCTATCCGGTGTCTCCAATCCGGCGATGATGCGCAGCAGCGTGGTCTTACCGCAGCCGGACGGTCCGAGCAGCGCAATCAGCTCGCCCTGGTCGATATGCAGGTTGACATCGTTCAGCGCCTGGAAATCGCCAAAGCGCTTGTTCACGTGTTGAACTTCGATACTCATCGGAAACCTCAGGGACGCCCGTTGGCGCGGGCAACATCGGAAGGCGCGGCGCCGGCGCCCGCGATCAGGACGGCGTCCGCGACCTGACCCGGACGTTCGCTTGGAAGGTCGGCGAGCCGCTTCATCTCGCGTTCATGCCGCCACTCCACCACGGATTTGATCACCAGCGTGACCAGTGCCAGCAAGGCGAGCAGCGATGCCACCGCGAACCCTGCCTGAATCTGGAACTGGTTGTACAGAATTTCCACTTGCAGCGGGATCGTATTTGTCTCCCCGCGCAGATGGCCCGAGACAACGGACACCGCGCCGAATTCTCCCATGGCCCGTGCATTGGCCAGGATGACGCCATATAGCAAGCCCCATTTGATATTTGGCAGCGTGACATGCCAGAACGTCTGCCAGCCGCTGGCGCCTAGCACGATGGCCGCTTGCTCCTCGTCGCTGCCCTGCGCCTGCATCAACGGAATGAGTTCGCGCGCCACTAGCGGAAGTGTCACGAATGCCGTGGCGATCACGACTCCCGGTACCGCGAATATGATCTGGATATCGTGGTCCATCAGCCAGGGGCCGATCCATCCCTGCGCGCCGAGCACGAGCACGTACGACAGACCCGCCACCACCGGCGAGACGGAAAACGGCAGATCGATCAGCGTGATCAAGATGGCCTTGCCACGGAATTCGAACTTCGCGAGCGCCCAGGCGGCTGCCACTCCGAACACCACGTTCATCGGCACGCTGATGGCCGCGGTCAGCAGCGTCAGCTTGATGGCGGACCACGCATCGGGATCCCGCAATGCGCTAAAGTAAGCGCCCACGCCCTTGCGCAGCGCTTCGACGAACACGGTCAGCAGCGGCAGGATGAGGAACAGCGCGATAAACAGCAAGGCAATGCCGATCAGCAGCCGGCGGACCCAAGGGGATTCTTCGGTGCCGCGCCGGATGCGCGTGGCGGCGCCCGTCTGCGTGCCTGGACGGCTTAATGCGGGAGAGGTCATTTGCGGCCTCCCGCGAGTAGTTTGCGCTGCCAGGCTTGCAGGCCATTGATGGCCAGTAACAGTACGAACGATACCACCATCAACACGACCGCCACCGCCGATGCCCCTGCGTAGTCGAATTGCTCAAGCTTCACCATGATCAGCAGCGGCGTGATTTCGGACACCATCGGCATATTGCCGGCGATGAAGACGACCGAGCCGTACTCGCCTACCGCCCGTGCGAACGCCATGGCGAATCCGGTAAGCAAGGCCGGAGAAATCGCGGGCAAGATCACGCGTGAGAAAATCTGCCAGCGCGTGGCACCCAGGCTGGCGGCCGCCTCTTCCAATTCCGCTTCGCTATCTTCCAGCACCGGTTGCACGGTACGCACGACGAAGGGCAGGCTGATGAACGTCAACGCAACGACGATGCCGGCGGGGTTATAGGCCAGATGGATACCGACCTGCGACAGGTACTGACCTAGCCAGCCGTTGTTCGACAGGATGGCTGTCAGCGAAATACCGGCCACGGCAGTCGGCAGGGCGAAGGGCAGGTCGACCAGGGCGTCGATGATACGCTTGCCGGGGAAGCGGTAGCGCACCAGCACCCAGGCGATCAGCAATCCAAAGACGAGGTTGATCAACGCGGCGATCAGTGCGCAGCCAAACGTGACGCGGTAGGTTGCCAACACGCGGGGCGCCGCGACTGCGGTGACGAAATCATCCCAGCCCAGGCCTGCGGTCTTGAAGAACAGCGCTGACAACGGCACGAAGACCATCAGGCACAGATAGAACAGGCTGAAACCCAGCGTCAGGCCGAAACCCGGCAGCACGCGCCGGGACTTGCGCGTCTTGCCGGGTGCGGGCGGCGGCGTGGGGTTGCCGGTCCCTCGTCGCGCATCGAGCCCGGTGGCGGGACCACCGGTGGCGTCGGCAAGCGCATCGGAGACGGCGGCGTGAATGCCGGAGGGGGCGGTTCGGGAAGCGGATAAGGCCATACGGTCGAGCAGTGCGGCGTCGCAGCGTTGAGTAGCAGTGCCGAGGGGAGATCGTTGCGGCATGAAGCCACGCGTGAGACTTTCCCTCGGCATGGTGCGGGAATGAACAGGGCATTATAGAGAGCCGCTTTTCGTGAAAACAGTCAAAACTGGGCGAAACAACCTGAAATCATTCGACTTTTTCGTTATGAGCATATGGTGCGAATCGGGCGCGAGTGTGCGTTCGGTTGTCGTCCGGCTTGACGAAAGCCTTACAGGCAGGGCAGCATCAGGATTCAGCGGAGATCCCAGATGCGCTTATTTTTTGCGTTGTTGCCGGATAAAACCGTGCGGGAGTCGCTGGCACGGCGGGCGCTCCAGGCGCAGCGCCGCTGCGGTGGGAGGCGTTTGCCGCCCGAGTCGCTGCACCTGACGCTGCTGTTTCTGGGGCAGGTGCCGTCGGACCGGCTGCCGGTGCTGGCGGCGATGACCACGGCCTACAGTGTGCCGCCTGGCACGTTGTCCTTCGGGCGTTTCGGCGCGTTCGGGCGCCGCCGGATCGTCTGGGCCGGTCTGGGAGACGGTCTCGGGGCTGGCAGCGGTCGCACCGAGGCGGACGTTGCCGCCGCACAGGATGCCAGCGGCGTGACAAACCTGCTGGCCTTGCACCGCGGTCTGAGCGAGCTGATCACCGTAGCCGGTCTCTCGCTCAAGGATGAGCCGTTTCGCCCGCATGTTAGCCTGCTGCGTGACGCCATGCCGTCGGATCTGGGCGGCGTGGTCTCGGCGCTGCCGTTTGCAGCGCTGGAGTGGTCGTATAAGCGCATTGCCCTCATGGCATCCGAACCTGCCGGGGGACGTCACCGCTATGTCGAATTAGCGCGTTCGCCGCTTGCTCCGCTGCCTGACGTGGGCGGCGAGGTGGTGCCGGCCCGATCGGGCTAACAAACAACAGGGCCGCGGTGCCATGTCGGCGGTCGTCGTGTCGTGCGACAATCCCCGGCGCGCATTACCATTGAATGGATTCAGGAGTCAGCATGTTCGGCGATATCGCCCGTTTTCTTATTGACATCGTTTTTACGCTGTTCGGCGCGGCCCTGCTATTGCGGGCGTGGATGCAAGCCGTGCGCATGCCACCGCGCAACCCGGTGTCACAGGGGGTGTTCCAGATCACCGACTGGATCGTGGTGCCGTTACGGCGGGTGCTGCCGGGAACCGGGGGTGTCGATTGGGCGACGCTGCTTGCGGCTTATGTCGTTGCCCTCCTCTATTTGTTGCTGGTTGTCGCCGTCGCTGGCGGTGATCCGGGTGACATGTTTCCGTTGGTCTTCGCGTTTGCGTTGCTGACCACCGTGAAATGGGCTGTCAACCTGTTGATGTGGGCGACCTTGTTGATGGCGCTGATGTCCTGGCTGAATCCGCGCGCGCCGACGATGGCGCTGCTCGACATCCTGACGGCACCGTTCCTGAATCCGCTGCGCCGGGTGTTGCCGTTGATCGGTGGCATGGACCTTTCGCCGCTCGCGCTCTTCGTGATCACGCAGATCCTGCTGATGGTGATCTCGCGCCTCGGGATGTCCCTCGGCTTCTGATTACGCGGCAGCCGGGCGATTTTCCCATTGGCCGCGCGTCACCCCGGCGGGGCAACGTGCGCGTTTGATGGCTTCGTGGGCCAGGACGAACGGCAGCGTGCGCCAATCCGCCTTCGGAAAGACCGCATGGTCCAATGCGCTTTCCAGCGACAGGTTGGTCACGCGTACCCGCCTGGCCCTCAGGATGGGCGCGGCATGCGTGAACGAGGGCAGGATCTCGCCGGCCAGTTGGCGATGGATCATTGTCGGCAGCCGGTCGTCGTCGGTTTCGTAGAAACGCGGTTTCTCCGCCGCGTTGCCGAGGTCGAGTCCATGCAGGTAGAGGTTGTCATAGCCCAGCCAGGTTGCCACCTGAAGTGCCTCGAAAGCGACGGTGCCGCCGGGAAACACGCCTCTCGCGATGTCGTGGCTGAAGCCCAGCGGCATCGGCGTGACGAACTGTGTCATGGTGCCGTCCGATCGCGCCACCACCTCGGCATAGGACTCGTGCGGGCGTAAGGCCTGCATTCCTACGCGCTCTATCAGGAACACGCGGCATTGCAGCGCCGATTGCGGAAATCGCTGCAGAATGGTCCATAAGCAGATGGGCGTGGTGAACAGCACCAGGTCTTGCGCGATGATGTGCGCGACCAGGTCTTCACGGTGCCGGATAAAGCCGTTGTCCGTGATGCAGTAATAATCGAAATGCATGCCGTATTGGCGTGTCAGCGCCACTGCGCCGTTGACGCCCATGCGCTTGTGCGACGGCGCGGCATTGACCAGCACGTCATAATCGATAGCGGCGATCGACGGGCCGCATGCAACAAGATGCAGCGGTGGGCGAGCGTTCAGGGTTACGCCCGTCCTGCCCTGCGCCTCGCACATGGCCGAGGTTCCGCGTTCCCTGTAGGCGCGCTGACGACGCATTGCGTCGTTGGCAAGGGGAAACGAATGACCATACACGGTGAAATCCGTCACGCGTCCTTCCGCATCGCGAAAGACCTTGCCGTGCGGCCAAAGGCGCTCGCTATGTCGATGCTCGGCGGAATGCGTTGCACGAAACAGGGATTTCAACGCCGCCGCATACATTCGGCGCCACGCCCGGTCCAGGCGGCCGCGCCCGGTGGCGCGGCGCGGGGCCACGTCAGCATCGTCGGCGTGCGCGGCGTCTTCGATTGTCTGTCTATCTTCAGCATCCCTATCGGATTGCCGAGCCTTTCCAACATGCGAGACTGTCTCGCCATCGGGGGAACTTGCCGCGGCACCGCCCGTTCCCGTGATCCTGCCATTCGCGATGCTGTCGGCGCTCGTCATTTGACCGTCTCCTGCCGTGCAGCCATCGTGCCTGCGACAGCGTTGGCGCGACCGCCCCGAAGCCGCCATTTGATACGAGACCACAATGACATGCGCCGCGTGCGTCGATTGCCGGTGTAGTTCACCTGGCTGGCCTTGACGATTGCACCGAAGGGCTGCGCATTCCGGTATTGGTCAAGGGTATAGCCCGCGGCAAGCGCATCGGCGTGGTACTGATCGAACAACGCTTGCAAGTCCGCCCGCGGATGCGGAAGCACCTCGCCATCGAACCAATGTTTCGATCTTTCGGCCGCCAGGCGCGGAAACGCATATTTATGCGTGAACTGGGTGCCGATGTCCGAGTAATGCAAAATACGGATATCGCTGAGTGGCCGATTTTCCCCATCGACGTTGTTTTCGTCGGGGTGGAGACGATATGTAAATTCTGGATGGTCGTTGAAAAAATGAATCAGGTTGGCATGCGCTTCGGGTGTTGACCGTAATGCATCCAGTGGCGGCAAATGGTCCTTCGCGGCGGCGCAATCCCATACCATCACGCAGTAGCGCCAACTTTTTTTCTTGCGCTTCGTCGCGGCGAGTATCTGTCCGTACGTAAAAGGGGTACGCCACAAATCGGCAATATCCCGGAGCACGACCATGTCCGCATCCATGTAGATGGCGCGCCCCTGATAGCCGCACAGTGCCGGGATCGCCCAACGGAAGCCGGAAAACGGTGTGACCCAGAGATCGGTACGCCAGCCTCGGTCTTGCTCCGGTTGGGAATACCAAGGGCTTGCGGGATCCCGTGATAACTGCATCCAATGAATTTCGACGGGAATGGACGCATGTCGCCGCAGGCTGTACTCCAGCACCATCATCTGCTCGAGATCGCAGTTGTTGGGGTCGCATCCCACGAATACCCGCGCCACGTCCTCGGAGATAGGGGCACCGAGTGACGGGGAACATGCCGGACGCGCCGTTTCGGTTGCGGTCAAGGCAACAGCCGGGTGCGGATCACGAGATTCGGCAGACATTGTGGGATACTCCAACTTGCAATGCGTAACCAATAAATAACCACGCAACTTTGCAACTTTCGTGCCTGTTCAGGCATCTCCCTATATTTGATCAATCCCGCACGGAATCAGTGTGACGCCGTACCTCGGCCGCCGCGGAGCAAGATCGCGGATTCGGCAAGATCGGTCTCCCGCAGCAGGCGAGTCAACGTTTCATCGTTTATCGCGTTGCTGGCCTGGCGCCGAAAGAATTCGCTGCGCTCGGCACGTAATGCCGCGATATGCATTCGGCGCGCGATTTTTTCCGAGCGGCGCGCGCGGTCGCGCAACGATTCGTCGATATCGCCACCATCGGCCAGCAGATGTAGCGGACGCTTGTACGCGGCCGAGACCTGCGCGGCGATATCGGCAGCCAGCCCGTCTTCCTCATGTCCCCGTTCGGCGCGTAAATCGCGCATCCGCTCGTACTCGACCTCGATCGCCTTCAGCGCGGCGGCGCTGGCGGCGGCCCGTGCTTCGCGCTCCTCGCGTCGCTCGCGTTCTCCGCCAAGGTCCTTGATCCGTCCGAGTGCCAATGGCAGCCCGATGGTGGCCACCACCAGCGAAAAAATAATGACGCCGGCGGCGAGGAATACCGCGAGGTCGCGCCCGGGAAATGGCGTGCCATCGTTCATCGTCAGCGGAATCGACAACACGCCCGCCAGGGTTACCGCGCCGCGTACCCCGGCAAGTGACGTGATGGCCGCTACACGCAATCCGGGAATCGCATTATCAATCCCCATTTTCGCGATATGCCGGCTCGACAGCCAGCGCAGCGCCCAGACCCAGACCATCCGCAGCGTAAGCATGACCATGGAAATCGCGAGCACGTACTCGATCAACGCGGCCAACTCGCCGTTATGGAGGTGATGCGCTTCCAATAGTGCGCTGCCGATGATCGATGGGAACTGCAGTCCAAGCAGGATGAAGACAAAGCCGTTGAAAATCAGTTCGATCATGGCCCAGACACTGGCGCCGCGCATCCGCGTGGCAACGCTTTCGGTGCTCAGGTCCGTCGTGAAATTCATCGCCATGCCGGCGGCCACCGCTGCCAGAATGCCGGACAAGCCCAGGTGTTCGGCCAGAATATAGGACGCGAACGGCAGCAGCAGGATCAGGATGATCTGCACGCCAGGGTCGTCATCATCGGACAATTGGGCAATTTTCTGGCGCAGCCAGTTGAATGGCCAGGTCAGCGCCACGCCCATCGCCAGCCCACCCAATGCAATCACGACAAAGCTGATGGATGCCTGCCATATCGAAAACGTGCCGGTCAGCGCGGCCGCCACCGCGAACTTGAACGCGACAAGTCCCGATGCGTCGTTCAGCAGGGCCTCACCTTCCAGGATGTGCTTCAACTGTAGCGGCAGCCTGCCGCGCGGCACGATGCCGGACAGCGCGACGGCATCGGTTGGCGACAACACGGCAGCCAAGGCGAACGAGACCGGTAGCGGCACTGTCGGCACGAGCCAATGAATGAAATAGCCAAGCCCCCCCACCGTGAAAAACACGAGGCCGAGCGCCAGCATCAGGATGGGCCGCCGGTAATGAAACAGCTCCCGCTTTGGCATCCGCCACCCATCGGCGAACAGCAAGGGAGGAATGAACAACAGCAGGAAGACATCCGGCACGAAAGTCACGTGCAGGCCCAGACGCGGCCATGCCAGCACACTGCCGATCGCGATCTGTATCAACGGCAACGGGATGGGGAAGCGGATCAGCCTGGCAGCCGTACCCGACAGCGCCACGGCAAGCAGCAGGATGAGGACGGTGAAAACGGTTTGCATCAGCGGGGAATCGGGATCTCGAAATAAGCGGGGCGACAGGCTGGGGGCAAACCAGTCCTTAGAGGCAAAGGGCAAAACACGGAGGTAGTGCGGACGGAGGCGAGCAGGTAGCAGCCGGTACCGGCTTAACGGACCCACGGCGCGGCGTACGCGTATCACTCGGTGCAATCTTCGCCTACGCAAAAATACCGTAAACAAGCCTCGGCGTCGCACCGCGCATTGTCACGATGCGGTTAACGTTGCAACACTTTATTGATCAGTTCGCCCGCCGCGCGTCCGTCGCCGGGTCCGTGCCGGGACGGGGTGCAAGCGTTGGACTGGTCGGCGCATATGCATTACCGTGCAACGTGACCGGCATGCCGCAGCGCCGTCGCAGGATATCGAACGCTCTTAATACACGCGCCGAAGATACCAGGTATTTCCAGCACGTCTCTTTCAGGAAGCGTCCCGGCACAACGGGTAGCGGCAGCACCATTTCCGATGGTGCCCAGCCCGGTTGCCAACGCGCGGCAATACGAGGACGCATCGCCAACGCCACAGTCGGAACGCCGAGGCTTGACGCGAGATGGCCTAGTCCCGAGTCGTTGCCGATCACCCAGCCTGCCGTGACGATCCGCTCGGCAATCTGGCTGAGATCAGGCGAGGCATATGCGCGGAGACCGTACGACGGCAGCCATCGCCAGTTCTCCAGTGCCGATTGCGGCAGCACGAATTCCGGGTCGAAACCCCGTGCACGCAATTGCAGCGCCAATGCGACAAACCGTTTGGGCCGCCAGCTTTTCTGCGAATCGCTGGCAACCGGGTGGATCACCACCCGGCGCATGTCGCCGCGCGGTGTCAGCGGCCGCCGCGATCTTTCTGATTCGCCCGGTGCGGTTGCCCGTACGGCCGACGACGGTAGCTGCGCTATCCCATTTTCCCGAACCAGATCCGTCAGTCCGAAATGCACGCGACACACGTCGAGCTGAATGTCGACCATATTCCTGATTTGTCGATAAATGGGCCAATCGTCCATCACGATGACGTTCGCATGCCGGTCACCGGGGGGAAGCACCTTGTCCGCATGGTAAGCGTGCAAGATGACGTCATACGGCGCAAGTGCCGAGGACGCGTCATGCGGCGTTAATCCAGGCGCGATGTCGAAGCCGGGAAACCAATCGCGCAGCGCATGAATCTGGTCACCGAACACCTTGATCCTGTAGCCATGCCGGGCAAGGTTGTGTACCACGATCATCGATAGCAGCGAGTCGCCCAGGCGCGGCGACATCACGAAAGCGTAGGAGTGGTTTACGCTGGCCAACATTTACCGCGCCCCCTCACGATGACGTCGGGGAGCCGCTTTCTTTCTGCGTACGGTCCCGCGCGATGGTCCGCGCCCCGTAAGGGCGGCATGTCGCGCGACAAGGCACCGTAAGACGGAAGGGCTGCATAACGAGATGGCTCGCGACAGATCGTACTCAACGCACTCTCCGATTTGCTTGTGCTGATCAATAGCGCGCGGAAACATGCCATTGCGCAAAGTAGATCAAAGCTTTTTTAAGCAAATGATTTTGCTGTACAAAAACAAAATGAAGTCGGGTTTTAAAGATTCACCCTCGACAGCGACCTTATAATATATCGTCAATCGTGGATGTTTGCCGAAAGGCTCGGTTAATTCGTCATGAATTGTGAGATAAGCATGCGAAAAACCGGGAGCCGAAAAGATCGAAGTTGATGTCGACGAGGGCTAACGTTGCTCGAAATGACTGAAACGGCGGTCGTCCGGGATGCGTTCGCTATCGACGGTTTCAACACGGGCCATCGGCGGCCCCAGTCGCAGCCATTCGAGCATCCGGTCGACCTGATCCACAGACCCTTGTATGACACCTTCGACCGTCCCATCGGCCACGTTGCGTACCCAGCCGCGGACGCCGATCAAATGCGCGCGCCGCACGGCCGCGGCACGATAACCAACGCCTTGAACGCGACCACTGACGCGAATTGCGTAGGTTTCAATATCCATGTCGAAAGAGTGCATCGCCCTTCACCGACGTCGGCGAAGGGGACGTGCTACTTAAATTTAAACAGTCCAATGCGCGCGGGGGTCGAAATGCGTCGCCTGCTCCATGGCCAGATAGGCATTACGCGCGGCACTGGTGCCTGCCGGCGGCAAGGCGATCTGCACGTTCACGTAAAGATCCCCTGGTGTCGAACCGGGAATCCCTTTGCCTTTGAGGCGCAGCTTGCGGCCCGCCGCGGTATTCGGCGGGATGGTCAACTGCACCGTGCCGTCCGGCGTGGGCACGGAAACCGTTGCCCCTAGCGCGGCCTCCCAGGGCGCCAGCGGCAATTCCAGCGACACGTCGCGACCTTCCACCTTGTACAGCTTGTGCGGCGCAAACGTCAGTTCCAGATAGAGATCGCCCGCCTTGCCGCTGCCGGGCGCCGGTGCGCCCTGGCCAGTCAGTCGCAAATGCTGCCCCTCACGTACGCCTTTGGGGATGGTGACATCGAGCGTGCGTTCCTGCGTGGACGCCCGGCCGAGCGCATCCACGGTCGGGATGCGCAGCGTGATCGTGCGCCGTGCGCCCTGGTAGGAATCTTCCAGATCAATGCTGACCTTTGCGTGGTGATCCTGCCCCGCCGCCGTGCTGCCTCGCCGGCGGGATGTTCCCGCACCGGTCGTGCCACCGGTCGAACCCGGACCGCGGCGCGTCGCGCCGCCGAACATCGACTCGAAGAAATCGCTGAAATCGCCAAACTCGCCTTGTTGCGCTCCCCCCGTGCCGCCACGGCGTCCAAAGTCAAAACCCGTGTTCCAGTTCGGTGGTGGCTGAAAGTCCTGGCCGTTGCGCCAGTTGCTGCCCATTTGATCATAGGCCGCCCGCTTTTCCGGATCCTTCAGGACCTGGTAAGCCTCGCCGACTTCCTTGAAGCGTGCCTCGGCGTCGTCCGCCTTGTTCACATCCGGATGATATTGGCGCGCGAGTTTCCGATATGCGGCCTTGATATCGTCCGCCGACGCAGTCCGTTTCAACCCGAGGATGGCATAGTAGTCCTTGTACTTCATCCGCTTACATCGTCCGCTGTCTATATGCCGGGTCTGCTCCCGGCTGTGCCTGTACATACCTGCATCCTGTGCCTATGTGGGGGCAGGATGCAAGATTTCCAGTACCGCCTCAGGCACGCAGGCGGAACGGGGTGAAATTCGTGTCGCGATCATAGTGGTCATGATGCTCGACGCGCTTGAGCCAGCCGACGATCCAGTAGGTAAGCGGCGTGGCAAGCACTTCCCAACTGGTCTTCAGCAGGTACTGCGCCAGCGCGACATGCCAGACCTGGCTGGTAGGCCAGATCCCGTAGAACGCGATCACGTAGAACAGTGACGAATCGAACGCCTCGCCCACCGCCGTCGAGCCGATGGTGCGCAGCCAGAGCATGCGGCCGGATGTCAGGATTTTCATCTTCGCCAGCACAAAGGCGTTGACCAGACTGCCGGTCCAGAACGCGACAATCGAGCCGACGACGATGCGTGGCGTATTGCCGAACACCCCTTCCAGGTGCTGCTGATAGCCGTGCATATAGTCGGAATTCGCCGCAGGCAACGCCAGTACGATGGCCGACATCACGGCCATGAAGATCAGGGCGCCAAATCCGGTCCAGACGGCGCGTCGATCGTATGCGTAACCGTAGACCTCGGTCATGATGTCGCCGAACGCATAGGATATTGGGAAAAACAGCACCCCGGCGCTGTACGAGACCAGCCCGAGGCCTGGCAGGTCGATCACCGCGACCTTGCCCGCGCCGATCAGGTTCGAACAGATCAGCACGACGACAAAGGCGGCGAGAAACAGGTCGTAGTAGCGGAAGCGTGGGCGCAAGGCGGACTCGCCACTGGTGCCGGCGGATTGACCGGGCGGCGGGAGCTCGGATGTCGTAGGTAAGGGCTTGTGCATGGCGGGCCGGAGCAACGATCTGGACGAGTGCGACGATGTAGGGGGCTGAGGCCGGCCGCGGCCGGTCAGGACTCATTGTGCCTGAAGTCGAAAAACGCGTGGCCGTTTCGCCTGGGGCGGCACGGTTGGCCCGATGCGTTTATCCTGCTGAGATTCACCGGCCCGCAGCCGGTCTTCGTATACAACGCCGCTAGGCGGGAGGCCAACCGATGTCTACCCCATCCGAAATGTCCGGGACGTTCAACGCGCTGTACCTGGAGCACGGCGCGAAAGTACGTCTGCAGCGATTGCAGGATGCGCAATTGCCACCAGGCGATGTCACGGTCCGCATCGATCATGCGACATTGAACTACAAGGATGCGCTGGCCATTACCGGCAAGGGTGCCGTGGTCCGTCAATTTCCGATGGTGCCGGGCATCGACCTGGCCGGGGTTATCGAGTCGAGCGCGGATTCTCGATATCGGACAGGCGAGGAAGTGATCGTCAACGGCTGGGGGATCGGCGAGACGCACTGGGGAGGGCTTGCCCAGCGCGCCCGGCTGCGCGCCGATTGGCTGATTCCCCTGCCCCTCGCTTTCGACACCCGCCAGGCCATGTCGATCGGGACCGCCGGTTATACGGCGATGTTGTCGGTGCTGGCGATCGAGGCGCATGGCGTCCGGCCGGCTTCCGGCGAGGTCCTGGTGACGGGCGCCAGCGGCGGCGTCGGAGGTGTCGCCGTGGCCCTGCTGCGCAAGCTCGGCTACACGGTAGTCGCTTCCACCGGGCGCATGGCGGAGCAGGACTATCTCCGGCGATTGGGTGCCAGCGATGTGATTGATCGCGCGACGTTTTCCTTACCCGGCAAGCCCCTTGTGAAGGAGCGATGGGCCGCCGTTGTCGATTGCGTCGGGAGCCATACCTTGGCAAATGCCTGCGCGGCAACGCGGCAAGAGGGGATCGTCACCGCGTGCGGCCTTGCCCAGGGAATGGATTTTCCGTCTACGGTGGCGCCGTTCATCCTGCGTGGCGTCACGTTGAGGGGCATCAACAGCGTCTATCAGACCCGCGAGAAACGGCAGCGCGCCTGGCAACGGCTCGCAGAGGATCTCGATCCCGCCATGTTGGAAACGATGACACACGTGATCGGCCTGGAAGCGGCCATCGGTGCCGCCGACGACCTGCTGGCCGGCAAAGTACGCGGCCGCCTGGTGGTGGATGTCAATCGCTGACCCGTTCGCCGGCGGGCGGGTATTGGCGCGCGGACGGGTCACCTGCACGCCGTGGATTTGCCTGCCGTCGCAGCGCAGCTGCCCAGGCGTGGTGCTGAATGTTACTTATTCGGCTGTGGCGTCACGCGCAGGTACGGGCGCTCAGCCTTGTATCCCTTTGGGAACTTCTGCTTCAGCTCCGCTTCGTCCTTGATCGTCAGCGGAATGATGACGTCGTCGCCGTCGCGCCAGTTGCCCGGCGTGGCCACGCTATAGCCATCGGTCAATTGCAGTGCATCGATGACGCGCAGGATCTCGTCGAAGTTCCGGCCCGTGCTCATCGGGTAGGTCAGTGTCAGTCGAATCTTCTTCTTCGGATCGACGATGAACACGGATCTCACCGTTGCCGTCGCCGACTGGTTCGGATGAATCATGCCGTACAGCGAGGCGACCTTGCGGTCATGATCGGCGACGATCGGGAAACCGACGACGGTTTTCTGCGTCTCCTCGATGTCCTTGATCCAGTCCGTATGTGACTCGGCGCTGTCCACCGACAGGGCCAGCGCCTTTACGTTGCGCTTGTCGAGTTCGGGCTTCAACTTCGCGGTCAAGCCCAGTTCGGTCGTGCAGACCGGTGTGAAATCGGCCGGATGGGAAAACAGGATCACCCAGGAATCGCCAGCCCATTCGTGGAACTTCAGCTTGCCGATGGAGGAATCCTGTTCGAAATCGGGGGCGGTGTCGCCGAGAAAGAGACTCATATCGCACTCCATGTTTGTGACGGATGTTGCAAATCGGGCCGGTGCCACGGCATCACGCTGCTGCCGAGGTCGGCGGAACCAGCAGCCTGCGCAAGCGCACGGCTGATGGCGAATCATGCTATCAGATCGCCGTCGCTCGTTACGCTCAGATTCGGATAAGCATTCGTCCCGGCATGGATTCTTCCCTGGCGTGAGGCCCTTTGTCGCCCGATGGCCGAACCTTGCGGACATTCCGGAAGGGCCAACGCGCACGTCGGCATCCGATAGGCGCATGGGAAAAAACTGAAAGTTTTCCGAAAGCGGCCGTTAACGCGGTATCTGTGCCAGCAAGCTTCCCGGCGTTGCCTTGCCTGCTGCCACACTACCGCCACGAACCATGCCGCGACAGGTTTTGTCCTGCCCGTGTCTTGCCAGGCGACCAGGTCTCAAGCAGGAAGCGATGTCTTTCTTACTGGGGAAGGCCTCCAGGTAAGGGTTCGTAAGGATTGAAGAAATACGCCATATCTTCGCCCGATCGGAATGGTGCACGTGGCGGCATGATGCGACTCTAGCGGGCTGGACAGCTCGGAGAGCGCGGCACGAACCAGGGCGGCAGGAGGCGGCAGCGGCAGGCGAAGGTTTGTGTGATTCGTGGAATCGGACGGTTCGAAGCGGGGCCGTCTAGCGTGCCGGAAGATATTTTCCGGCTTGGTGAACTGTCTTTGGCTCGACTGTGATGAAACTTGTTCCGCGTAGCGTATCGCGCGCTGTACTGTGGGTGTTCGTGGCGGCGGCGCTGTCCCAGCTTGGCGGATGCGGTCTGCTCGCATTCCCATGCCGGGCGGTGGCCGCCACCGTGAAAATCGTGCCGGGTATCGGCCATGCGGTGGCCACGCCGTTCGATGGTTGCGCCGCGGCCATCGATTGATCGTAGCCCGGTAGTACGGCGCTGACGCCTTCGTCGATGTCGACGAAGGTGGTGTATGGCATCGCGGAACAAGGCGCTTGCGCGGACGACGCGCGATTATCGACCGAAGTGCATGATGAAGCCACGTTCCCATGGTTTTACCGCTGTTCCGTCCCGCCGTGCGGCGGGCGTCGTTGCTTGGCCCACGGCAACCGTGATCTTGATGGCGTTATCGGCTTGTGGTGGACAGCAGTCGATCGTCAAGGTGCCCACCTATCCGCCGTTGATGAATCCGCAAACGCAGTTGGCTGAGCAGGGCGGCATCTACCAGCCCGGCACGGCGATGGCGCTTTATGAATCACCGCGCGCGCGTCATGTCGGTGATCTGTTGACGGTGAAACTGGAGGAGAACTTCCAGACATCGAATTCGGCGCAGATGGACTTGAACCGCGACAGTAATGTCACCGCGAAGGTTGCCGACGGCCGGACGACCGGCATCCCCATCACGCTGTCCAAGCTATTCAACATCGGCTCGGCAAATTCGAAGTTCCAGAGCAAGGGGTCGATCACGGGCGGCGGCACGTTGAACGGTACATTGTCGGTATCCGTCATCTCGGTGTTGCCCAGCGGTAACTTGATGGTCGCCGGGGACCGGATGATCGCCACGAACAACGACAACCAGCTTGTCCGTTTTTCCGGCATCGTCAATCCGATCGATATTCAGCCGGGTAACCTCGTGTCGTCGACACGTGTCGCCAATGCCCGGATCGAACAGCAGGGCGATGGTGCGTTGCGCACCACCACGCATAGTGGCTGGCTGCATAACCAGGCAGCGAACTATTAATCGTTTGTAAAAGGCGGGGAGGCTGGTTGCCGGCGTCCCCGTTTTTATCCGCGCGCCGCGTTCCGCCATGGCAACGCGTAACGTGTCGTCCGCGTATGCACGGTGGTAAGCACGACTTAATGCGGTAAGTGTTCCGCCGCGCCCAGCTCGCGGTCCGGCACAAAGATATAGCCCTTGCCCCATACGGTTTGGATATAGCTGGGCTCGGACGGATCGCTTTCGATGACACGGCGCAAGCGCCAGATCGACACATCCAGATTGCGGTCACGCACCCCGTCCGACTGGCCGTGCAGCAACTCGCTCAAGCGAGAGCGCTTCATCACCGTCATGGCGTTGCGCACAAAGACTTGCAGCGTTGCAAATTCACTCTCGCAAAGCGGCAGGCGCTCGCCGTCGCGCCGCAATTCCCGCGCGGCAAAATCGACCTCGAACGGGCCGAAGCGATACGGCGGCCGACTTTCCGGCAATCCGGGCGGCGCCGCGCCACGACGGCGCAGGATCGTCCGGATGCGTGCAACCAATTCCTGTGGATCGAACGGCTTCGGCAGGTAGTCGTCCGCACCCAGTTCCAAGCCGATAATGCGATCGATGGCGTCGGAGCGTGCCGACAGGAACAGGACGGGGATGTCGTCACCCGACGCGCGCAGCTCGCGCAACGCCGTGATGCCGTCCACATCGGGCATCATCACGTCCAGGACGACGATGGTCGGGCGCTCCTGTTCGATGCGCCGGCGCAATCCGGCGCCATGGTGCAGCACGGACACCGCGAACCCGCGCTGTTGCAGGTAATCGCGGATCAGATCTCGCACGACCGGATCGTCGTCGACGATGAGCACATGATTATTCATGTCTTAATTCTAATAGCCGACTGGCGGAAGCGCGACCCCATCGTATCGGTGTGTCTTTCCGAATCTTGCCGCAAACGGGGCGGGTGGGCGGCTTTCAAGTGGCTTGGCGGGGTGGCTGACGGCATGCGCGGGGCCGTCGGGATTTGGCGCCATGAATGGGTAGGCCGATGAAAAAAGATAGCAATAAACGCGCATTTCAGTGGCGTTCGGTCATGTTTTCCATTTCTCTTGGTATAAAAAATGTACCGGAGGCGGGGTAAACCGGGGCGTCGTCTACTGTCAACCCGAGCCAGTACGGGTGCGACATGCGCATCCGCCTCGTAAGCGGGGGTAATATTGAGATGTCCGGTGCGTCCTTGCCTCGGGCGGCGGTCCCGTTAGAATCGCACCATGGATACCTCCGTATTGATTGTTGACGACGACCCGGCCGTACGCGATTTGCTGAGCCGGTATCTCGAACCGCGTGGTTATGCGGTCTCCACCCTGGCGGATGGCGACGGCTTGCGTGCGCGCCTGGCGGAAGGGCGCCCGTCGCTCATCGTGCTCGATGTGATGATGCCGGGCGCCGATGGCATGCAAACGCTTGCCGCGCTCCGCGATAGCGGGGACGATATTCCCGTCATCATGGTGACGGCGCGTGACAGCGTCGGGGACCGGGTGGCAGGCCTCGAACTGGGTGCCGACGACTACATTGTCAAACCGTTCGAGCCGCGCGAGTTGATGGCGCGGATCGATTCGGTGTTACGCCGCGAGGTAGCGAACCCGGTTTCGCATTCCGCGGGTCGCACGGAATCCGCCGAAGTCTTTGCCTTCGGACGCTTTCGTTTCGACAGCCAGTCCCGACGACTGTTCGCCGACAGCAAGCCGTTGCCATTACGGGACAGCGAACTGGCGCTATTGAACGTCTTTGTTCGTCATCCGTACAAGGTGCTCGGGCGCGAGTATCTACACCACCTATTGCGTGGCGAAGCGCTCAGCTTCCGCGATCGGGGCTTCGACGTACCCGTATGGCGGCTACGCCGGCTGATCGAGGAAGATCCGTCAAATCCGCGACATCTCCAGACGGTGCGCGGCAAGGGCTACGTCTTCGTGCCCAATGTCGAGGCAACCTGATATGCGTTTTCGGGCCGGCCGCGCCGATACCGGCGTCGAGGCCGGCAGTGACGGGTCAGACAATACGGACAGCCATCGTCCATCACAGCCATTCGATACTGTGTTCGGGCGAATGGCGGTGTTTGCCATTCTGGTCCTGTTCGCGGTACAAGCCGCCTGGTTTGCTGTATTGGCGATACAGGGGCCGCGCAACCAGGCGAACGGCTATGCGCGTGGCCTGTTGATGCTGCTGCAGGCGGAGCACAATGACGCGACGGGCGATCCGGGGCTATCGCCGGTAAATGGCGTGATGCTGCTGCCGGAGTCGGCACGGCCGCGCGATGGCAACTGGCATAGTCAGATCGATGGTCCGATGGGGCATTTACTCGATGCCATGCGCAAGAATCTCCCGGCCGGGACGCTGGTCGGCATCGAAACCGGATCACCGCGAGATCGCCTCTGGGTTCGCTATCCAGCGCCTGCCGCAACGGCTGCGGCATCGAACACCGCCAGCCCGGCCGATTCGCGCGAACCGAATTGGATTGTCATTTCGCTGGACCCGCCGCCGCCGCCGCCGGTCTTGCTGGAGTCCGCCGCCATGTTGATCGCGGCGGTCCTGTTGTCGATTGGCGCCGCTTGGCAGATGCAAAGGCCGATGGCGCGCGTCGCGCAGGCGGCGCGCCGCTTCGGCAAGGGCGAGCGGCCGCCGCTGGTGGCCGAGAAGGGACCGCGAGAAGTGCGCGAGCTGATTCACGCGGTCAATCAGATGATGCGGCAGCTCAGCCAGAGCGAGGATGAAAAGATCCTCATGCTGGCGGGCATTGCACATGACCTGAAAGCGCCGTTGACGCGAATGAAGTTGCGCGCCAGCGTATTAGTCGACGACGAAGCGCGCTTGCAGTTCACGCGTGACGTCGATTCGCTGACGCATATCGTCCAGCAGTTCCTGGAATTTGCCGGATCGGAGCCGGCGGATGGCCCGGAAATCAGCGTCGATGCGTTTATCCGGGCGCAGTTTTCGATGCCCGAAACGGGTGAGGAAACGCTGTTTGTGCAGCATCTGCGTGCGGGCCCTGCTTTCACTTTGCCCCGTACCCTGATCGATCGTCTGGCCAGCAACCTGGTCGACAACGCGCTTGAGCACGGCAGTGCGCCGGTGGAGTTGCGCACGCGGCGTGATGGGGACCATTGGGTGTTCGAGGTGCGAGACCATGGCCCCGGCATCCCGGAAGATCTGATCGAGGAGGCCGGTAAGCCGTTCGCGCGCCTGGACCCGGCGCGAAGCGGCGATGGTCATTGCGGGCTGGGGCTGGCGATCGTGGCGCGCCTCGCGCGCAAGCGCCGTGGCCGCTACCAGATAGAGAATGCGCCCGATGGCGGGTTGGTCGTCAGCGTCCTGCTGCCTGTCGACCCATCGATCGACCGCCCCGTGGCGGCCTTGCATTAGGCCGGCCTGGCCCACGGCTTACCGGATGACCCCGCCTGCGCGCGTCAGGGAGAGGTGCTGGTGATGCCCTTCGGCTTCCAGGCATTGGACGATGTGGTGCCATAGGGGTTTCCCTGCGTGGCCGGTGCCGGCATCGGGGCATCGCCGGCATATGGTGCCTGGGCCGGTTGCGTCCCCGCAAAGGCTGGCGGGTTTGTTGCCGGTGCGGCCCGCGTGCCGGTGTACGGCGAAACATAGCCGGCCGGCGGTGTGGCGGCGGGTGCCGACATGGCAACATCGGCGGTACCGTACGGGTTCGCCTGCGTCGTGGGCGCCGCGTTCGGTAGCGCGTTCATGCCAGGCTGTTCCAGCGGTACGGCCATGACTTCCGCTGCGCTATAGCTGGTCTGGCCATTCGTCGAGATCGTATAGCCGCTGCTGCGTGATATCGGTACGGCGGCCAATTGCGTATTCTGTACGGGCACGACCATCTGGCGCACCAGACCGCGCATCTTTGTCGAGACACTGGCAAAGCGGTCGACGTTCAGGCCCTCGGTCTGGTAATGCGCGACCACGACCTCGGTGCCATGTACCAGACGCAGATCGATGGTCGAGAGATAGCGGGTATAGCCGTCGATGAATTGACGTTGGCCGTAATCCATCGACGCGGTGTAGGTGAGCCGCGATTCGCAGTCCGGCGGCGCCGTGCCTGCGTTATAGACCATCGAGGTCACCCCGCGCTGAGCCAGCGCGACGCGCAGGGCCGGGACGAGGTCTGACAGGTTGACCTGGTTGTTGATCTCGATGCACACGTGTTTCACTGGCAATGCCTTGCCGGTGACATACGTCGGCGATGACACCTGGGACGCCACCGCGAAGCCGGCCTGGGTCACCGATCCCACTGCGTCGGCCGCGGCCACCAAGGTGTAGGCGCAGCCTGACGTCAGCGACATGATGGCTGTCGCCACGGCGATGGTCGTCCACGCTCCCAGCCTGCCTTCGCTACGCCTTCCTGCCGTTGCGCCGTGCCGCGCGTGCGTGCGCCGACCATCCGCGCCTGCGAGCGGGGTCGTCGAGGTTGCCGCCGTGTCGCGCGCTTGCGCGGCCGTGGGCTGCCGATACGCCTTTGCATTCATTGCCGTGTGCCGTCCGCCCAAATAAGGGGTCGTGGTCAGTGTTGCGATGATCGCGTATCTTGCGTCGGGCAAAATACCGAGCAGGGACCGCGGAACGTCAAGTCCTTACGAATTCTTACATGATCAAGAAATATGACCGATTGGATCGATGACGCAGCCGTGCCCGCATGGTTTGCCGCACTGCGCGGGCGCTGGCGCTTACGGCGGGTTGTGCTGGCCTGGCGCGCGCCAGATAGCGGTCCGCGCGAGAGGCCCATTTCGGCAAGCGGTCCCGATGCGGTGGTGCCTGGGGTTCTGTCTTCTCCTTCTATAGAGGCAAGATTGACCGGCGAAGTGACATTGTCCACGGCGCAATCCGACCTGGCGTTGCACTATGTGGAGTCCGGGGTATTGCGTCTGCGGCATGGCCATCCGTTGCAATCGACACGACGCTACCTCTACCGATGCGAGACCGGCGGCGATGGGCACACGCTCGCGATCGATTTCGCCGATGGACCTTCGTCAGGACAGCCGTTCGTCCGTTTGCCCTGGCCCGCCTTGCAAGAACGCGATGCCGCCGATGGCGAAGACCTGCACGTGTGCGGGGCGGATCGCTATCACGTCCGCTATCGTTTTGAAAAGAAGCGGCGTGACACGACAAGCGATGAAAGCGGCGGCATGTCGATGTCGCGTCCGGATGGCGTCGCCATTGCGTGGTCGCGTCTGAAAATGCGCAAAGAGGATACCGAGATATCCGAGAGCGACGAGGTATTACCACTCTGGAATCGTATCGTGCAGCGAACCCGTGTACGCGGGCCGAAAAAAGATTACGCGATCGTTTCGATATTGGATCGAATCGATACGTCAGGATGATTTTTGTGAGGGTGAAACAGGGTGGATCGTTCCGTCGCGAATGATCACGATGGCGTCAGGGGCATCAAGCGCCCGATGTAAGGCGCCGAGAACCGCCGAGCAATGGCATGGAACCATTGTTGGTATGAACGCCAACGCGGGCGCCCATACCGAACGACGCGCCAGGGAGGCGCTTCGTGAAACGCCGCGGCATAGGTGATGCTTATGCCGTCGTTTCTGCTGCCGGTGCTGCAACCGGTGCCGTGGCAGCGGTCTTGCGCGGTGCGCGGGTCTTCTTTGCGGCAACCGGAGCCTTCGCCACGCGTGCCTTCTTCGCGGCGGCTTTCTTTGCAACCGGCTTCACGGCGACTTGCTTCGTTGCCGCTTTCTTTGCAACGGCCTTTTTCGCAACGGCTTTCTTTGCCACAGCCTTCTTCGCGGCAGTCTTCGTTGCCGCTTTCTTTGCAACAACCTTCTTGCTCGCCGGGCCAGCCTTGATGATTGCTTGGGCTTCCTTCAATGCCGCCTTCACTGCCTTTTCGTACAGTGCAACCTTTTCAGCTGCATCCTTGCGTGCTTCGGCGGTCTTCGCCAAGGCCTTCTTTGCCGCTTCACCCAACTTCGCGGCGCTAGCTTCCAATTTAGCCAGCGGCGTGGCCTTGATTCCCTTCGGCATCTTCTTCTCCTCGTTGATAAACCCGCGCAGTGTTGCCTTGTTTCCCAGTGCTGTCAATCACTTGTCTTCAAACAAAGTGTGACTGTCAACCGAAATTTTCGTTTTTAAAACGCACTGTGTGAATTTGACACTGGAAATAAAGAGGTCCTTTGTATATCGAGGGCTAAGCGAAAGTTGCGATGAAAAAACGGGTAATGAAGCACGCACGCAACGTCTGCGCTGTTAAGCAACAGAAACGGCGAAAAGAAAAGGACGCGACGAAAGGGGGCGATCGCCCAAAAAAAATCGTTCGAAACACTCTTGAAAAGTGTTGAGCAAGGCGCATATCGGTATCAGGCGGGTGCTCATTGGGAGGCCCGTCCAACTTTATCGCTTGTTACTTTGAGGATATGACCATGCGTACCTATGACTTTGCTCCGTTGTTTCGTTCGGTGATCGGTTTTGATGAATTTGCCCGTGTGCTCGATGATGCATCGCGCGGTGAGGGGGCGCCGAGTTACCCGCCTTACAACATTGAACTGGTGGAAGAAAACGCATACCGCATTACGATGGCGGTTGCCGGTTTCGATCGCAGTGATCTGGATATCGAAACGGAACGCAACACCTTGAAGATCACGGGCCGTCGCCGCGCTGAAAACACGCAGCGTACCTTTTTGCACCGCGGCATTGCGGAACGTGACTTCGAACACCGTTTCAAGTTGTCGGATCATGTAAAGGTAACTGGCGCGCGTCTGGATAACGGCCTGTTGTGTGTGGAACTGGTCCGGGAAATTCCAGAGGCATTGAAGCCGCGTCGTATCGAAATTGGCGCGGGTTCTCGGCTGATCGATGCCGCCGAATCACATGCCGCGCCGTCGGAAAAGGCGGCTTCCGCACCGACGGAAACTGTCGTCGCGTGATGAAGACGGCTGGCGGATTCTTCCGAATTTGCCGGCACGCATAACGCCGGTGACGTTGTCTACGCCCCCGCTTGCTTTATGGCAAGCGGGGGCGTATTGCATCGTAGCGTGAAAATAGGGTGTGCTGCACGATGCGGTTCAACGCGGTGTTTTTCCTGACGCTTTCTTCGCAAGACGCGATATCGCTTCGGTAGCGGCTTATTGCTGTCACATCCGACATGCAATTTGATGGACCGCAGAGGTAAAGGAAAGGCTGCCATGATGAACACGCCGGCCACCGACGGCATAGCCTGGCCGTCCGGGGATTCCCGCGACGAGAGACTACAAACGGACAATGGCCGTGACGATGCGGCCCCGAGCGGCCCGCAGACCCAGATGTCGGCGCGCATCGCGACGCATGGTGGCGTGCAATTCGCGCCATCGCATCCACCTGCTCACACATCGCCGGCGTCGCCTCCCTTGCTGCGTCCGCGGACGGAGACAACGCTCGGCCGATTATCGTCGGCGATGTCGCGCGCAAAACGAAAGATGACCGCCTCGCGCGCGTCGACGTTTCTTTCTCGCTCGATCGAGATCAACACGGCGCTATTCCACTCCGCAAGGCACGGATACCCGCGCGATCCGGCGGATTTCAAGCAAGGCAGCGTGACTGACGGTGACCTGCGCCAGGGGACCGACGACACGGCGGCACACGTCATTACGCGGCAACGCCTGCAAGCGCAAGTGCATGCGCAGGCAATCCTGAATGTGTCTCCGCTCGATGCGTCGCCACCGACCGCCGCAACGGCACATGCATCAGCGGCATCATTTCCCGCGACAGACATTACGACCACGCACCGTCCTTCCCCTGACCGGAAAATGGATAGGCTGGCGAAGAACGCGCACGCGCATGCCATCCAGAGCGAATGGGTTGATGGTGTCTCGGAAAAACAGAAAACGCGTCGGGCGAAGTCGTTTGCGCTGACGTTGCATCCCACGCGGCTGGTCTCCGCGTTGCAGCATGCAATCCATCCGATGCGAACTGAAGCACGTGAGAGCAACGTAGGTAACGTGGGGTCCGATAATGGCGTAATCGGGCTGTACCCGGTTGGCCCGTTACCGGATCGCACCCCTGCGTCTGCGATCGGCGCGCTACGCGATGCTGCCGCGTGGAGGCGTTGGATCGAAAACGCGTTGCCGGCGCAAGCACGCGCGCAAACGCACAATGTGCCGCCAGGGCATGCTGGCGCGGCGGCGGTGCAACTTCCAAGTCTCGATCAACTGCGTGCTGATCGCGCGGCGACCGAGCATGTGCATCGCGCGCTGCGTGGTTTGGGACCGGCGGTGTCGCCCGCCGCGCGGGAGAGCGGTGTCTTGGTCGTACAGTCACTGCATCGCTTAGGGGTGATGCACGCGGAACAGGCGGTGCCGATTCTCGACGCGGTATGCCAACTCGATTTCACGCAGCCCGACCGCATGCATGCCGATACGCCGGAGGCAGTGCACGCATGGCGGCTTGCGCGGAACATGGCACGGACGGCACCGGGTTTCGATGCGTTAATGCGGTTAAGGGGGGAGAGACGACCACGAAATGCATTGGGCGATCTGGTCGATGTGCCGCCTGAGCACACTCATCGGCGTGAAGCGCAACGGATGATGTTGCAGGTCGCGGCGGCATTGGAGCCGGACGATGCGTCACCGATGCGTGCGTACGAAAGCGAGAGCCGTGTGACAGCGGATGGTGCGCGCGCGGCCTATCCCGGTAGCGTGACAGGCCGCATTGCGCTGGAATCGCGACTGGATCCGTCGCCTGCCGCGGTGATCGCGCGGCATCGTGCCCCCGCTATCGGTGATCCGGCGCGACCGAATGTGCGGCAATGGCGATCCGCGCCGTTGGCATGGCGTAGTGGCGCGGCGGCATTGGAGATGCTGCGCGCGCAGGGGGACGCGAGTCGCCTTCATGCGGACGCCATAGGTGATTTTTTCGCCTGGCAGCAAGGTTTTCGGAAGGATGGTCCAGGTAGCGACTATGCGTTCATGCGCGCCCGTCTGCACAAGTTTACGGCGAAAACGATTCCGCGCGTTGCACAATCACAAACACGGAATTATCTGCCGCGCTTGTTCGGCAAGCGGCGCTCACCGTTGTCGGCGCTTGTCCGTTTCGGTACGCAAGGCGTGCCTCGGAAAACGTTTAAAGCCGAACACCAGGCAATGCGGGATGGTATCGACGCGGCCGTTGCCGCGCTTCCGCCCTCGGTGCGAACCGAAGCCGCTGACGTATTGCCGACGATGACGCCCGACGATGCGCTTGCCGCGCTGACCGATTGGTTGCACCGCGCGGGTCCCCATGCCAGCCCGGCATTTCAAGCGGCGCTGACGCACGCGCAAAAACTGGCGCATCCAGGCGAAGTCGACGCGCCGCCGGTGCCGATAGGCCGCGCGCACCGCACCGCTCATTCGGGCGTCGCGAATGGTGATGCTCGCGTCACGGTCAACGATGTCCAGATGCTGACTGGCGACGATCCGGTGAGCTTGGCCCGCAGAACCTTGCAGGCCGTGGCGCGTGCGTTGCCGTCGAGTTCGCGATTGCGCCTGGGCGATGGCAATCGCATTGGCGTCAGCACGCGCGGCCTGTCCGCGAACGTGTCGACAGCGCTCGGGCTCGCGGGCATTCCCATTGCGCCGCGCCTGGATCTGCGCGCAAGCCGACAACGGGAAGCGGTTGTCGAAATCGCCCGCAATACGCAAGGAGTGGATGTTTTCGTTGGCACCGCGGATACCCTCTCGGCGCATTCCGGGGCGGGTGTGCTACTCGGGTATGACATTGACGTGGGCCTGGCGCGGTTTCGTGCGGGACTGACGTTGCAAGGCGTGCCGTACTCCGATGCACGGCAACGGCCGCGTGGCGTGATGCTGCGGGTCGCACGCCGAGTTGCCGGGAATGGTGGATCCTACAGCGACGCACGGATGCTGGAGAAAGCCGAGCAGATCGTTTCACACCTGTTTGACGAATCGTTACGCTTGAATGGTCAGTTGCCGCTTGCCACTGTCACCAGCAGAGAGGATCGCACGGCCACGCCAGCACCCGTTGCAGGAACGGCCCATGTCATCTTTCCGAACGGTAGCACACGTACCGTGCTACGCCGACATCGTGATGCACAGGCAGAGCGCGATCTGGCGGAGGGCAAGGATGCCCGCGGTTCATGGAATCGGCTCGCGCGGTGCTTTATCGACGACCCCGACATCTCCATTGGTTGGATGGACGGCCGCAATGGGCAGCAGAAGCATGGTGTGTCCGCCGACGCGGGTCCGTCGTTCCGCCTGTTCGGCCCCGCGTCCTGGATGCGGCTTGGGGTCAACGCCGGCCTTGCCTACGAATACACGTCACGCCGCTGGCTGGATGGCGACGAGCACAGTGGTCGGATGCAGGTGACCCAGCATCGCGTGGGAAGGGGGCATCGTCTGATCGGGCGTCTGGGCGGTACGATCGGCGGGACCTCGGAGACGGGGGGCGGTAGCGGGGCGGTGAGCGTGGGGGTGGTTTCCCTGGATGCGCCCTCGATCAACGTTGCGTTCAAGGACCGCTCACGGCAGGCGAAAGTGCAACGCGTACGCGAGAACGGTCGGCTTGTCAGTCGCGCCTGTCTGGTCGATCTCGAGTATACCGACGCCCATGCATACTGCCGTGCCATGCAGGCCCAGCGCCCGCGCTGGATCGCGTTTTACGCCAATCAGGCGCCCCTGGGAACATCAGCCGCGTCCGCGCACGAGCAGGCGACCCGGCGCTTCGTGCAACATCTTGCCGACGCGATGGCGAATCGCATGCCGAATCAGACCTATTTTCATCGATGGCGACTGCGACGTGACAAAGCCGAGGAGATCGATGGTCTGTCGGCGTTGGCGACAAACGCATTGGTTGAAGCTACGATCATCGAGAAGGCGACGCGCCGCGCGCCGAACGGGCGGTTGCAACGGCCCGGGCCACCCGATCCCCGGCTGCTTGCCGCGCGCGCCGCCCATGACGCCTTTCAAGCCGAAATCGACAAGATTGCCGATGATCCCGAGTCGTGGATACCGGTGGAAGAGAAAGGCAAGGAGCGTTCACGTCAGGCGCGTTCGCCGGGCGTCAATTTCGCCGTGCAATGGAATACGACGACCAGTGCCGTCGGCGAACGGGAAATATTCTCGGAAGCGTTGTCCTTTGCAACGATGGAGCGGCTCGATCGCACTGCTCGACGCGGCAGGCAGGCCCGCACGCACGGGGGGTGATTTTTTTTGGAAGGTTGTATGATCCATAATTTCGAACGCCGCGCGTCATGTCCGGGCGCGCGCCCGACCGGAGGTTTGTCCTCTCGTGGCAATGTCCAAACTTTCACGCCCCAGGCTGATGCTGCCGGTGTCCCTCTTTCGCCAAGGCGCTTCATTCCGTGTCAAGGTCAGCGCGCTCTATGCGGTGCTACTTGCCGGCAATATCGCCGCATGGGCTTGGGCCATTGCGACTTTCCACCATTACCCGCTATTGATTGGGACATGTGGCCTTGCCTATGCTTTTGGCCTCAGGCACGCTGTCGACGCTGATCACATCGCCGCTATCGACAATGTGACGCGCAAACTGATGCAAGATGGTCAGCGGCCGACAACCGTCGGGTTGATGTTTTCCCTCGGCCATTCAACCATCGTTGTGCTGGCCTCGGCGCTGATCGCCGTGACGATCCATGCCATGCGTGGCGCGTTCTTCGACGATGCGCGCGTGTCGTACTGGCGCGAGATTGGCGGTGCATTTGGCACCGGCGTATCGGCGTTTTTCCTGATCGTGATCGCGATGATGAATCTGGTCATCCTGCGTTCCGTCTGGGCGTCATTCAAACGCGTACGTCACGGGCTACCCTATCGGGAGGCCGGTATCGATACATTGCTGGCGGGCGGTGGCTTTTTCGCACGTTTGTTGCGTCCGGCGTTCAAGCTCGTCTCGCGCAGTTGGCATATGTATCCGCTCGGTTTTTTATTCGGGCTCGGTTTTGATACCGCAACAGAAGTCGGCTTGCTCGGGATGTCGGCGAACGGCGCGAGTCAAGGCATGACGACGGGGGCGATCATGATTTTCCCGGCCCTGTTCCTTGCCGCAATGACTTTGGTCGATACGACCGATGGTCTGCTGATGGTGCGGGCCTATGGATGGGCCTTTGTACGGCCCATCCGCAAACTCTATTACAACTTGACGGTAACAGCCTTATCTGTGGTTGTTGCATTCTGCATTGGTGGCATAGAGGCACTGGCGCTTATTGCCGACAAGCTAAGCCTGAAAGGACCTTTTTGGGATAGCGTCGGCGTGCTCGGCGATCATATGGGCTGGCTCGGTTACGGCACCGTGGCGTTGTTTCTGGCCGGCTGGTTCGTATCGGTCTTGGTTTATAGGTGGCGTGGTTATGCGGAGTTGGACTGTGTGCGCACGGGATGCGCGGAATCCGACTGAAGACGAACGGATTGTCACGTTTTCCTGTTCGGGTAATAACAGTCTGCAGTCAAACACTTGTTCACCGCGATCGATGCGAATACGTCGCTCGGCTTGGAGGATTCTTCGTATATTGTCCGGTCGTGCCGCTGCAATGGCAGCGCTTTCCTTGGGGGGAGTGGGACTGCATGCGACAGTTGCCCACGCTGCATCGGACGATGCCGATGGCGTGGCCGGAGTGTCGTTGTACGGCGAGATCGATGCCGGCATCGCCTATCTGCATCAACCGGCGGGTGGCGCATCCTGGCGTGCTAGCCAGGGGCTGATCGATGGTTCCTATTGGGGGGTGCGTGGCAGTGAGCCACTGAACGGCGACCTGCGCGCGTTGTTCCGGCTCGAGCACGGTTTCTCGTCCACCGACGGTAGCCTTATAAATGATCATCCGATGTATGTCGGCCTTGCGAGCGAGCGTTTCGGCATGGTGACGCTCGGACGCCAGTACGATGGGATGTACGATTTCCTTGCGCCTTTTACGCTGACGGGGAACAGCGGCGGTACGGCATTCGCGCATCCGTTCGACAATGACAACGCGAACAATTCCTATCTCGCCTCGAACGCGATCAAGTACACGAGCCCCGAGATCGGCGGCGTCACCTTCGGCGGCATGTATGCATTTTCGAATGCCTCGGCCGGCATGTCGCGCAATCGCGCTTATAGCGTGGGCGCCCGTTTCAAGGCGGGCGATTTCCAGATCGGCGGCGCGTATCTGCGTGTGGATGGCTTGGGAACCACCGAGGGCGGCGCGTATGACGCGCAGCCGTTGCCTCTGACGCCGACGATGGGCAACGTAGTGAATTATGCCGATGCGAGTGCACGTCGACAAAATACTTTCGGTATAGGCGCCAGCTATACAATAGGCGCTTTTACGTCGGCGCTTTCCTACTCGCGTGCGGTCTACACCGGGGTTGCCGACGCGTCCGACGGATCGCCTGCTGCGTCGATCGGCTTCAGCAATATGGAGTGGAACGTCAGTTACCAGGCCAGCACCGCTTTGCAGCTTACGGCGATGGTGTCATACACGCATGCGTCGGCCAGCAGCCGATGGTTGACAGGAGGCATGCAGGCCATCTATACGTTGTCACCCCGGACAAACGTCTATGTTCAGTGGGTCGGACAGCGCGCATCCGACGGTCAACTGGCGGTGCTCAATGGCTTCGATCCGTCCAACGGGCGTCATCAACTACTGCTGGCCACCGGGGTGCGTCACAATTTCTGAGGACTGTACGGCGCCATGGCGCCGCTATAGGTCTTTGGAAGTGGGAAGGCAAAGCCGCTGCGTTTCGACGTGCGCACGCCCAGGCCGAGGAGCGCCTCGGCAAGCTTGACGGCGGCGGTGACGCCGTCGATGACAGGAACGCCCAGTTCCTGTTCCAGTGCTTCGCAGAAATCGACCATCCCCGCGCAGCCCAGCACGATGGCTTCGGCATGGTCTTCCTCCAGCGCTGCACGGCATGACTGCAGCACTTTCTCTCGCGCGGCCGAGCCCGGCTCCTCCAACGCCAATACCGCGACATCGATCGCGCGCACGTTGCGGCAGAAGCCGCGCATGCCATACCGATCCACCAGGTGCCAGGTCATATCCCTGACACGGCCGAGGGTGGTGACAATCGTGAAGCCGGGTGCGATAAGGCTGGCGACATGCATCGCCGCTTCAGCAATCCCCAGCACCGGCCCTTGCACGCACTCTCGTGCCGCATGCAACCCCGGATCGCCGAAACAGGCGATCACGTGCGCTTGCGCCCCTTCGGCCTCTCCTCGTTTCAGTTCCGAGAGCAATCCCGGCACGGCCATCGCGTCGTCATACCATCCTTCAATCGAAGGGGGGCCGGCGTCGGGATTGACCACTCGCAATGTTGTGCCGAGTGCCGCCTTGCGGCGTGCGCCGTCCGCGATGGTTTGCGTCATCGAGGCGCTGGTATTCGGATTCACGATATTGATTTTCATATGGGTTATCCCGTAACGGCGGTACGCATGTGACGTTTGCGCATCAGTAACTTGAACAGCGGGCTGGTCATCGTCGTCGAGATGACAGCGAGCGTCACCAATGCGGCGTAGGCAAACTCCGATAACAGCCCCTGCTTATGTAGCACGGTGGCGGCAACGATTTCCATCAATCCCTTGCATTGCAAGAGGGTACCAATTCCCCAGCGCTCGCGTGCGTCCAGGCCGGCCACCGGCGGCAGTATCCATAGCGCGGTCATTTTAGAGACTGCGGAAACCAGCAGCAGCAATAGGGCTGCCGACATGGCTGCCCAACCCATGACCCGGCCGTCGATGTTCAAGCCGCTATGACCGAAGAAGAGCGGTGCCAGGGCAATCAAGCTGATCTGCCCCAAGCGTTCGATATGGATGCGGCGCATCCATCGCGGCGGCAGCAATGCGCCTGCGGCAAAGGCGCCGATCAACTCGTGAATGCCCAGTCGTGCGCTGCACCAGGACCCGCCGACCAGGAACACGGCCGCGATCATCCAGGCGATGATGGGATGGACAGGTTTCTCATGACGTTCCGCAAGCCAGCCCATGGCGCCGAGCAATACAAGGCAGCCGATGGCCATTATCTGCGTCTTCCCCCAATGCAAGCTTGTACCAACGTTTGCCGCAAGTTGAATGGCGGCCAATCCCAGCCATAGCACCGCATCGTCTATCAAGGCGACACTGAGCGCGATAAAGCCTAGCGGTTGTTGCTCGGGCGTCAGTTCGCGTAGCAGACCGACCAATACGGGCAGCGCGCTTACTGCGATGCATAAGCCGATGGCGCAGGCGCTTATCCAATTATTGCCATGCGGCGGAACCCAGTTTGCCTGGTCGAGCAAATGAAAGCGGCTGACCAGTGTACCGGTCACGAACGGCAACGCCAGCGCCAGCGCGGCGGCGCTGGCAATGCGCAATGGTTTGAGAGGGGGCCGTGCAATGGTCTTGCTGCCACCATCCCGACCGGTGATCACCGGTGGGTGACGTGTTTCGAGCCCCGCGGTAAAAGCGAGCAGGACGACGCCGATAAACCCGATCTGGTCGCCTGGCACTGATGGGAGGCCCAGGGATTTCATCGGTAGTCGTGCGGTTGCCAGGATCAACCCGAGCAGAATTGGCACGACGGCCAAAGGCAAGGAGCGGCGCAACGCCACCCAGATCAGCCAGGGTATCCCGATAAACAGCGCGATGTCATAGAAAAAGGGTAATACGGATGGCATGAGTAAAAGGTTCGGAAAGGCAAACCGGCCCGTCTATTAAATTGATTTGACAAGTTATACCACGATGATAAAAGGCGATGGGAGGGATGGGCCCGACTTGGCCTGGATCTTTGGACAACACCCAAAGGATCGAGGGGAAAGCATACAACGCGGGAGAAGATCAAGGCCGCTTTGTAGCCCAGTTGCTCCGCAGATGTGAGGGAGCGGAAGAAGCAACTATCTGTATTGATGCAAAAGCAATGAAATGCGCGTCCTGGCGGCGCTGATCAGATGCAACGTTGAGATGTATCTCAACGCGGGCAAAGATAAAAGGCCGTCACGCGGCCGTTATGGACGGTCTTCCATCTGTTTTGTAAATTTTATTGCGCTTCCCCTCAACTATTGTTGGCTTATTGTTCGTAATGCGTTTTGTATTTTCGCACTGTCCTAAAGTAGTCTCATTGTTCTTTGATATAAGAAAAGGCGAGTAAATATCAGGAGCAATAGTTTCATGAATAAATTTTGCGTAAGAAAAATTTCATTAGGATTGCTTTTTGCTATACCTTTTGCTATGACAGGTTGTCATAAGGGCGACAAACTATCCGACGCGGGTGATGCGGTAAGTCGGGTCGTTGACAGCGTGGTAGATAAGGGAAGACGAGGTGCGAGAGAGGCGGTGAGGGCGGACACAGGTGCGATGGGTCTTTATTCGCGTGAAGCAACCGCGAAGGCACGTCCTGTATTTTTGGCTGTTACCCCGCATGGCACCTTTGGCACGTTTGACGGTGGGGCTCGGATATTTTTTTCACCGGAGGTAATGGTGCGCACAGGAGGGGAAGGGCACCTTCAGGCAGGAAAAATGTCCCTTTTTGTTAATCCTCCGGAAGTCGGGCGCAAGCAATTTGTAGTGCAGCGGGATTATCTGGGAAGCTTCAAGGCGCAGCGTGAACTTCAGTTGACGCTGGCGGATGTCAACGGCAGTTTCTCGACAGCGCCTTATGTTTTACAGTATGAACCACTGTATGAAGAAGCGCTGACCTTGTTGGACATTGCGGGAGAGTATAACGGTCATCGCATAGAAGGGCAGAAAACTACGGGCCCCCTCACGGTGTCGATTGCGACCGATGGGACATTTAAGATGCAGGACGTAGACGGAAAAATCTTCAAGAAGGTACTGACCGCTGCAGCCGACGCCCGTTACTTTATCTTGTCTGACGATGCGTTGTCATCGGCAAGTGCCACGGTTGACAAAATAATCGCGTTAGTTTTCTTTGATAAGGACAAAAAGCTCACCATGATTGCAGCAGACCAGAAACACGCATTGGCCATCGAGGCACGGCGTATTGATGCAGGCGTGCCTGATCCTGCCGCTATCTAATACGCTCTGCCGCGCGCGGAAGCCTTGGTGGGTCAGGTGCCTGGTTACCTTGTGAACGATAATGTCGCTTGGCGGATGCGGGATGAAGACGCATGCCGCTAACTTTTCGATTTCCAGTTTGAAATAAGCGATAATTTCATCAATTCGATCAGATCCGATTACTAACGCTTTCGCGCCTGACACTGATGAAATTGATCCGAGGTAAGGAATTCACTTCGCCGCAAGCATGGGGCGCGGTCGAAATCGCCAATATGGACGGCACGACGGTACGCCTGCATTGGACCGATAAACCCTATATATGGCATGTGAATGACGGCGAAGAGGTTTTTGCTGTTCTGGACGGCACAGTGGATATGCACTACAGGGAGTCCGGCGTCGAACAGATCGCCGTGCTGTCCGTAGGCGATGTGTTTTTTGCTGGCGTCGGCTGCGAGCACGTTGCGCATCCACGTGGAGAGGCCCGGATATTGGTTGTCGAACGTGAGGGCAGCATGTGAGTCGTACGACGCTTTTCAAGATGGTTAAAGGCCCTTAAACGTCATTTTGCCATTTGATACCGTTGCTTTTTATACTGTCGTGGCGCGCCGATTCGTGACACGTCGCCCCGATTGGCTTACTAATAAGGGGGGGCTGGCAATGCGGCATTGTATCAATCGCCTTGCTTGCTCTGCGCCATGCGGGTGCGATATACGCGCGGTGCGGTGCCACGCCGTACCAACGCTTGAACGCCTGCGAGAAGCTCGATAGGTCGCTGAAACCAAGCCGATCCGCGATATTTGAGAGCGTCATGCGTTTTAGTGTGCCATGTCGACAGACGGCACCGTGCTGAATACGGTTAGTGCTTACCCGTTTGGATATTCCTCGGTAATTAACTGCAATCGAAGCGAAGCAAACTGATTTGCCATGTCATTCAAGAGGAATAGATCACGCCGTCGTCTTGTCGGTTGCGAAGCGTGGGGGTCGTAGTTGCGGGGTAGGGTTATGTCGTTTGGCGCATACGCAGTCATGCCGTGTGCGGTACAGGTTTGAATTGCCCGCTTGGTTTGGTCCCGATGCGTTATCACGCCCACGGTGCCCAGTGCTGCTGCGTTTGTCTTCAAGGCGAGGATAGCAACGGCGACATCGTCGAGCGTAGGGTACGTGACCTTGCCGCTGCTCGCTACGGCCGGGGGATGGACTGACTGGAGGTTGTTTGTGCTCATGCCATATTTGGTCGTGAGCACGCTCGCCACTTCTGCTTGTGCGTACACCATTACCGGCTTCAGTGTATACAGCTGATTTACCGCGTCAGCGATTGCTTCGTTAATGGGGCCAGGTAGCGGCGTGGATGCGCCCGGACGATCTCCGAAACTGAATGCGATGATGCTGCTAATCTGTGCTGCGGGGATGAATGGTAAATCCCACGAGAAAAAGATGTCGTGTAGATAAGGCACCTCGATGGCTGCTGTGTGCGCATCGTTCAGTTCCGTCGTAAGTTTTGCAAGCATTTGCTTTTTTAGATCGGCATCAAGCGTTGCAGCACTTGCCGCCTGGATGGTCTTGCTGATTCCTGCGGTTGATGCAATCACGGGAAGCGCCGCGGCAACGGATGTCGAACGAATAAATGTTCTGCGAGATGTCATAATAATGAGATAGCAAGAATCAAGGGGGCTTCCTACGGGGTTCGCGTGTGAAAAAAACTCAACCCTCGGGGTAGGCCTGGCTTGTTAGTGCCGCGCTTTTGGCCATCAATTGCGCATACATATCGTGTACGAGGTAAAGGTGGCGACGCCGCGTCCACGGTTGTCCCGATAGCGCATCGTAGTTGACCGGTAATGTTATTTCTTGGACTGCTGCTGCATTCATGCCGCGCGCCTGTGAAGTTTCAATACACCGTTTTGCGTGATCGCGATGTCCCACTACCCCGACGTTTCCGAGTGCCGCAGCACTTCCTGCGAAGCCGATGATTGCGGCCGCCACGCCATCGGTGCTGAGATACGTCACGGAGCCATCGCTTGCAATGTTCGGCTCGATCGATTGCAGGTTGGCGCTGGTCATCCGGTATTTCGAGGCAAGGAATCGGGCAATCTCCCACTGTGCGTACACTTTCGCGCCGGTCAGTAGATAAAGCTGATGAACCGCATCCGCGAGTGCTTCATTGATCGGTCCCGGGTCCGGGAGCGCCGCCTGCGCAGTTGCGGTGGCGGACGTGTTGCCGCTCGCGGCATTGGGTCGATTGCCAAAACTGTAAGCGACGATTGAAGTGACTTGGGATGCTGCTATTAATGGTAGATCCCACGTCAATCCAATATCCAGCATGGTTGGTACAAGGGTGCGGGCGGTGGCGGTGTCGTGCAATTCGGCCGATAGCTTCTCTTGCATTGCCGCTGTCAAATTTCTCTCAGAAATGTGGTCAGATGTGGCGCGCCCCCCCGCCGCGGATGCGGTTGATGCATCGGTCAACAAGGCGGTCGCGGCAGCTTGCGAAGCGTGCGATAAGAAACGTCGGCGGGAGGTCGTCACGGGCTGTTGGTGTTTTTTAAAATAGTATTTCTACAGATAGAACGTTACCTTGCAGTGACAACGCGTCATGATGGAGAATGGTTTTGTTGTCTGGGGTCTGTCGTAGCGTTCTTTGGCGGGGAAGTTATGATTGCATTCGACGTTGGCAGCCACCGTTTTCATTTTCGTGCCGCAGCGGTTATCACGCTGTCTGAACACATCTTATTACACCAAATCGAAGGTCAGAATTTCTGGTGTTTACCGGGTGGTCGAGTCGAGCCTGGTGAACGCGCAGAACAAACCGTGGTCCGAGAGATGCACGAAGAAGTCGGCGCGGATATTGATGTTGGGAATCTGTTGTGGACCGTTGAGAATTTCTTTTCCCATGAAGGCCAGCCACATCACGAAATCGGACTGTACTTTGCTGCCATATTAAAGCCGGGGTCGTCGATGCTTGACTTAACGAAGCACCACCATGGCGTGGAAGGAAGCAAAAGTCTCAAGTTCGTGTGGTTCGCACGCGAGCAGTTATGGTCACTTGATATCAGGCCCGCTGTCCTTGGCGAGCTTCTGGCAAAGGGCCAATTAGTGCCAGCCCATGTCGTTCAGGATGGAGAGCAATTCACAGTTCGCTGCTTGTAAATCGAGTGGCAACTTTTAAGGGTTGATGTCGGAGCATGCCGCGACCATCCCATAAATAACCCGGTCTCGACGAACTTGCTGTCAATATGCGAAATGATAGTTGCAGTGACAGCCACTATTGGTCGCTGGGTGGCTGATTCGGATGTGTCAGCGCTTATTCGTCGGCTTCATGGCGTAAAACGGCCGTTGAAGATTGAAGGCCAATGTCCTTTTCGGGGTAAATAAGCTGCCGACTGCAGGACCGCAGCGAACCTCCGAATCTCGGTCTGAGCAGGCGTTCGGCCGCGATTCGACGGCTGACCGCTTATGGGCAGACAGGGGGCGAGTGAGATGCATCACCTGTCGCGCGTTAGAGATTTCTGAGATCGTCCAGGAAAGGACAGCCATTGCGCCCTCTTAAATCGACGACAATCTACACTTCCATGAGGTATCGATGGTCGATCACTGGCGTTGTGTCGATGAAACTAGCTTTAGTCCCTTCAAATCGCCAGCCGTTTCGCTCGTAGAAGGCGATCGCACGAAGATTGCCTTCAAGTACATAGAGATGCATCAGATTCTGATTTTGTTTCCTGGTCCATCTACGCACGGCGTCAATCATTAACTTTCCCGCCCCGCACCCTTGATGGGTTGCGAGCACATGAAGGCAGTCAAGCAGTATTCCGTACGACGAGTCATCCACATTTTCGGCGCGAACGAAACCAACCGGCACTCCTTTGCACTCGGCCAACATGACAAGGCCGCGGGCTTTCGCCGGTTGCGCCATATAATTTTTCCAATGAGCGATATGCTCAGCCGGCACTTTTTCAAGAAGATACGCGGCGGGCAGGATGTGAGAGTAAGCTAGCTGCCAACTTCGGGTATGCAGCCTAGCTATGTGCAACGCATCGTCGGACGCAGCCTCGCGCAGTGAGATTTTGTTTTCTGCCATGTCGGTCAATTTCAGTTCTTGGCATCCATCGTAGCATTTTCTCTGTTTGCACAATTCCGCAGGCATACAATCTGACACGGTGGTGTGCGGTCGGTAGCCGACAAACGGAGGCCGCCCCGAAGCAGCTACTGCCGTCGAGTGCAAACTGTGTCTCATAGTGTTTGTTGGCGGCGGCTATTCTGAGCAAAAACCCGGTGTCCAGCGCAGTGCAAATTTAGTGATCATGCTCACCTGTAATGAGGATTATTCAACAGCCTTGCGATAAGAATCGCGCCGAATTGATTGATGCTGCCGCCGTCAAGTCCAAAGGGCCTGTGCCAGAGCCAAGGCGGCAACGTGTGCGTCAGCGTGGATGCTATGAATCCCTTCCGGCACCACACAGCCCGTAGCTCCGGGATTGACAACATAGCGACGAACCGCCTCCTCAAGCACGGCGCCAAGACACTCTGCCACCGGTCGGTCAGCGCGGAGAAGCTCCGTCAAGGGTACGCGTCTGTGCGAGCGTAGCGTTCGAGGATGCAAGCGCAGAGGCCTGCCTTGTTACCAAACGCGGCGTAGAAAAATGCTGCCCCGAGCGGCATGACGAGCGGGGGGCGGCGTGGCGATGCATGCTTACCGCTCATTGCCGAATAAACCTGATCCCCTCATTCATGCCGCATTTGTACGAAATACGCTCACCGAGCCTCGTATAGGCAGGCAACTGAAACATGTCGGCGGTGAATATCACCGTCTTGTCCGGCTTGACTTGGTAACGTAGAAACTGCCACAGCGGTTCCCTGTTTTTCCCCACAGTCGGGTGGCTATCTGAAAAACTCAGCACGCCGTCCATGACAAGATAGCCGTTGATGGTCAGGCCGCCCTTGGCTTTTCCGGCACGCGTGGTGGCACCGTCGGGCTGGCAGCGGCTCAGGTCGAGAGAGACCGCCACGGACGCGCCCTGGTCGAGCGCTTGCTCGATCTCGGCCAGGCTTGACAACGCTGTTGCTGGGGCTGCTTGGGCCAGAGTAAGCGGCATGGTTATGCAAAGCGAAATGACGGACAGCGATGCAACAGATAGGAATTTCATTACGGATGGTCCTTTCTCGCCAATAGAGAGTTATAAGCTTGAGCCGCCGAAATTTCCGCCCCCAACTCACGCTTCGTCACAAGGGTGTCCAGGTCAATCATCTTACTGTCAATTTGGAAGACGTAATGCCAGTTCAGCAGGATGTGTCGCCTAGCAGCCAGTGACATCTGGGAGATGAGAGCAAGTAGTTCTTATCAAATCCAAGAATGATGCATTTTCTAGTTCGAATACGTTGACGGTGCACTGCGCCGAATAAAGGAGCGTCATTGTCGCACAAGCATCTCGGCGAGAAAAGTTAACGAGCGAAGAGATGACGAAGAGTCATTTCGTAACCCATAAGGAAAACTTGGTCGTAGACATCGCTGTTAATAAGCTAATCGTTGCACGATTTTTTATTGACTTGCTGAAATCTGCTTAGGTACTTACCTTCGGGAAAGGACTGATTAGCATGAAAATGGAAAAGCACATGGAGCGCAAAGGACTTACATGGAGCATATGGCGAAGCAATTCTGGTGCTACGTGAGCGAAAAAAGTTGCAATCTGTGCTTGGCGAGCAGGGCGAGAAGTGATCGCTTCAATCCAGCAGGGGCTGCAAGCTGACAGCATCGCCGTCTCGATTTTCAACCGGACATGCGCTGATTGCTCCTTTTGGCACGCTAGGTCGCGTGGGTGGCGCGTTAGCTGGCATCTCATAAGCCTTTTGAGCGGAGTCGGCTCTCAATGCTGTCGCGCTGGCCTTTGCAAAGGAACTCGCCTCAGTCAATATCAAGGTCGATGCTGTCGATCCAGGCTACATCGCCACCGATTTTAACGACCACTCGGGTTATCGTACTGTGGAGGCGGCTGCAGAAGGCATCGTCTGGCTTGCTACAAAAGACCCAACCGGAAAATCGGGGCGCTTCTACTTCGACCGCAATCAGATTGCTTGGTAATGCGTTTATCGCATGCTCGAATGGCAGCGCGAGAGAAAAGCGCCTCGTCGTGAAAGGTTGATCGATTTAGGATGGACAAGGGACCTGAACTGTCACTGCCAATCGTGTCGCGATTTTTATAGCACGCCAATGTTATCGGCAACCGCATGGTCGCCGGAACAGGTCCTTGTACAAGCAGGTCGCCCGACAACTTTTTCTCATCCAGACAGGCAGCTATCGCGTACGTTTTGCGTAGGATGCGGCGAAACGATGTTCGGTACAAATCGCCTTGGTATGCGTGTCGTGCCGAACAACTTGATCGCCCAAGGCGCGAATGGCGAGTTGCAAGAGGAAATGCGGCCAACTATGCATCTGTTCTACCGGTCTCGAATCATCGATGTGGAAGACGATCTCACAAAATATCTAGAAGGTTGGGACGGGCCGACTACGACAGGCAACCTTACTGGATCTTGATGGCTGACCGCAGCGCGCCGAAGCAAAACCTGCTCTAGCACAATGACCGCTTTCCGCCTCTTTTGGGTCGCTTACTTAGAAGCAGGCGAGTGTCCCTTTCGGCCGAACCTGGTACGATCAGAATGAAGGAACCGGCTTCCGTAGCTCGGCCTAAGCGGACTTTCGACGTTAGATCTAGCAGTGTCCAAAACTGTCAGAAAAACGGTCGCTGCGCGTTGCAGGACAGACGATGCTCAATGCGGCACGCGAGAGCGCCGGCCGGGTTGTGGTTAAGGCGAGGGATATTCTTCGCGTGGCTCGCACAATGAAAAAAACTTCTGATATCGTTGGCTGCGCGAGCCCGGACAATATGGCTTGTCCTGGAAATCGACGGATGAAACCTGGCTAATTTTCTGCTCGAATAGCAAACGAGGATCGGCCGACCGCTGCGTGAACGAAAATGGACCTACCCATTGTTGTTCAAAAGTTATCTCGTCTTCTGACTCTTTACCCAAAAATACAGAAAATTAGCCAGCGATATGGCGAAATAGTATTCAACGCTCATTATAAGTCCCCAATTTTGCGGTGTGATGTGACGTCGAGAGACGAGAGGCACTTGAAGTCTCGCGTCTGTACCTTGACCGATTCAAAGGCGCGTGTGCGTTTTGCTCTCAGCATCAAATGCTGGCGTCGCTTCAATTGCTAGACGTGGACAACGCCTCGAGTTTGTCAATCGCACGCACGAATGCCGGTCGAGCCATTAGCTCGTCATACCATCGCTGTACGTTGGATGCGTGTGCGAGTGATACATCCGGAAATGCACGGCGCCATATCCATCCGAAATGGGCGATATCGGCGATTGAGAGTTCGTCACCAGCAGCGAAGCGTCGCTTACTGAGAACGTTATCTAATAAGCTCAATTGGCGGTTGGCTTCGCTGCTGAAGCGTTCGATGGCATGCGGCATCACTTCAGGCGCAAACTTCAAGAAATACCCTGCCTGACCAAACGCCGGACTGAGGCCGGATGCGTGTGCGAACAGTTGCTCAAACGTGCGTGCCCGCGTCACCATATCATTGGACAGTAGCTTGCCGTGACGCTCCGCCAAATAGACAAGAATAGCTGCAGACTCAGTCAAGACGAAATCCCCCGTCGCGTCGTTCAGCACAGGCACCTTTGCATTGGCGTTCATTGCGACAAAGGCGTCACCCTTTTGCTCACCTTTTCGAACGTTGACAGCGTGTAGCTCATAGTCCAGTCCCATTTCCTCCAGCGCGAGCGGCACTTTGACGGAATTCGGGGTGGCGAAAGCGTAGACCTTATACATGGCGAAGAACCTTTGGGGGCGTTGTGATCGATGAACGGACTATGCGCCAAGTTGCGAAGTCCTTGAAGCCATGGGACAGTGATAAGCACTATTCCATTGAAGAATATTTGTGTGCGCTCGTTGTCGTTCCGATACCGTTATTCCTCAGAGGAATGACTCTTATCACCTTCGTCGATCTACCCTTGTGACCGTCAAGTCGCGATCATGGCATCAACTTCCACACTCCAGGATTTGTGATATGAACGCGCTTTTTGCACCATTTTCCGTTGGTCGTTACGCACTCAAGCACCGCGTCGTGATGGCACCTCTGACACGCATGCGTACCGACACGGGCAATGTCCCAGGTGACTTGATGGTCGAGTACTACAAGCAGCGGGCGACGCCGGGTGGATTGTTGATATCAGATGCCACAGCTGTTTCCCCGTTAGGGATTGCCTATGTCGGAGCGCCCGGTATTTATACAGAGGCGCAAGTGTTCGGTTGGCGACGGGTCACAGATGCCGTCCACGAGAATGGCGGTCGTATCTTCTTGCAATTGTGGCACGCAGGTCGGCAAGCGCATCCAGCGAACACCGGCGGTGTAACGCCTATCGCCCCCTCCGCGATTCAGGCGTTTGAACACGCGGCTATTCTCAACGAAAATGGTGACGTGATCGAAGCAGCTCAGGTGATGCCACGCGCACTAGCTACTGCTGAAATCGCTTCCGTGATTGAGACGTTCCGCAACGGTGCTGAACTGGCAAAGCGCGCTGGATTCGACGGTGTTGAACTGCACGCCGCGAATGGCTATTTACCTGATCAGTTTTTACAGGATGGCTCAAACCATCGAACCGATAGCTATGGCGGTTCCTTGGAGAACAGGGCGCGCTTTTTATTTGAGGTGGTCGATGCCATCAATACCGTTTGGGATGCCGATCAGATCGCGGTCCGCTTGTCGCCAGGGAGTTCTTACGGCACGATGGCCGATAGTGACGCACGTGGCACGTTCATCTATGTGACGGCACGTTTAAATGGCTATGGATTGGCCTATCTACACGTGGTTGAGCCACGTGTTCGCGGTAACGACGATGTTACGGCAAGTGCCGGTGCACTCTCGGCGGCACAACTGCGTCGTGTATACAAGGGACCGATCATCGCTGCAGGCGGTTTTACCGCCGACAGTGCAAGTCACATTATTAACGAGGGCAGCGCCGATCTTGTCGCATTTGGCCGTTTATTCATATCGAATCCAGACCTCCCCGAGCGCTTGCGAGTAGGCGCACCGCTGAGTCACTACGATCGATCTACATTCTACGGCGGTGACGCGAAGGGGTATATCGATTACCCTTCGTATTCGGCAACGGAAGCAGCTTAAGGTAGTGACCTGACGAAAGCTGACAAGACGCCAGCCACGTGCGGATACACCCCCCCGACGCGTGGCTGGCGTCTTTGCGCTTGTTTATTAAACACAAACGTGACACAAGGAGTGGCTGGCATGGACCGAATGGCCGCGATGGAAACTTACATCAGTGTCGTGGAAGCCGGCTCGTTTTCAGCGGCGGCAAAGCGACTCAAAATGGGCCAGCCTGCGGTGTCAAAGTCAGTGGCACAGCTGGAAGAACGCCTCGGCGTACGTCTTTTGCTGCGATCGACACGCGGCCTAACCGCGACTGACGCGGGGCAGCGATTCTACGAGCACGCCAAGCGCGCACTCGAAGAGGTTGAGACCGCCGAGCAAGTCGTGCGTGACTCATCGACTAGTCTCACCGGTGTTTTGCGCGTGGGCATGGCGGTGACGTTCGCGCGCCTCCACATCCTGCCGTCACTCAAGGTGTTCATGGCACGACATCCCGATCTTCAGATTGATGTCGTCATGGATGATCGTACCATCGATCTTTTAGGGCAGGGCATTGATGTGGCGCTGCGCATGGGTAATCTGGACGATTCAACGATGACAGCAAAACGCCTTGCGCGCAGCCGCCGAGTCGTCGTTGGGACGCCCGCGTATTTTGCGAAAGCGGGTGTCCCGACAATGCCCGCAGATCTTAGCCAGCACCAGGCGATCGTTTATTCTCTACGAGGCGGTGGTGAGTCCTGGGCATTTAGCCAAAACGGCAAAGAGGTTGCAGTGGTCGTCGGAGGGCGGGTGAGTGTCAGCGCGGCCGAGGGTGTTCGTGCCGTCGTGCTCGGGGACTTAGGACTCGCCGTCGCATCCGAGTGGATGTTTACCGATCAGCTGGCTGATGGGCATGTTCGCACAGTTCTTGACGATTGGGAGTTGCCAGCGATCGATTTATGGGCTGTGTTTCCGTCGGGCCGGCTAGTGAGTGCCAAAGCCCGCGCTTTTATTGCCTTCGTTGAAGAAATCATGGGCCCCGGTATCGATACCCGCACCCATCATTCGTCAGAAAGCCAGCTTGCCGATTGACGCTCCGCCGTCGACATACAGGGTTTGCCCCGTCATAAATGCCGCTTCTTCGGATAGCAAAAACGCGATCGTTGCGGCAATTTCGTCAGGCTTACCAAACCGGCCCATCGGTACGGCACTTAGATAGCGCTTTTCCCCGTCGCTTCCAGGTGGGCTGTTAGCGCGAAATAATTCCGTTTCAGTCGGTCCGGGTGACACGGCATTAACGGTGATACCGGTCTGCGCCAGTTCCAGCGCCCATGACCGCGCAAAACTGACCAATGCCGCTTTGGCAGCCGCGTAGGCGGTACGCTGTGCGATACCTAAGACCGTTAGGCTCGAAATATTGACGACCCGTCCCCAGCCTCGCGCGCGCATGCCAGGTAACAAGGCTTGGACTGCCTGCACAGCAGGATGCAGATTCAGTGCGAAGACGTCATCCATATCGTCTAGCGCAATGTCGCCCAGTCGCTGTGGTTTTACAAGCCCGACGTTATTAACGACGCCGTCGAATTCGTAGCGCGCGAGTAGGTCGCGCAACGCGGCATCCGTTGCGATGCGGTCCGACAGATCGACCTGCACCAATTCGCCAGGAAAATCGGACATCGCACGCGCGAGTCCCACGACCTGATGCCCGCTGTGCAAAAGCCGCTCGGTGAGCGCCAGTCCAATCCCCTTGGTCGCGCCGGTGACCAAAAAAGTACGCTGTGTCATTGCCATTTCTCCAATAAAAACGCCGCGCCACGGGCAGCGGGGCAGCGGGGCAGCGAGCGCGACGGCTTACGCCTTCGCAGTGGCCTTTTTCAGAACCGGGAACATGTCCGACGGGTCAGGGCGGCGCGTATAGTCGGGATTCACTTCTGAGTACAGTACCACACGGTCTTGTCCGATCACATAGCGCCCCGGCATCGGTAGCGTCCAGAGCGGGTCATTGTTGAATGCTGGCAGATCGTTCTTAAGGTTTTTGTACAGATCAACCAGATAGTCCGGCAGTGCAAAACGCAAGCCAAAATCCGCACCCGTTTGCCCATTGACGTCGCTCAAGACCGGGAAATCCAGCTCGTTAGTGCGTACGGCTTTACGGCTATTGACCGGCGTTTGCGGCGAGATTGCGACAACGTTGGCGCCGTATGCCTGAATCTGCGGCAACACCTCGTTTATCGCCTGCAGTTCGATGTTGCAGTACGGACACCAGACACCGCGGTAGAACGTGACGACCAACGGACCTTTCTTCAGCATCTCCACCGATGACACTTCGTTGCCATCCTGGTCCTTCAGCGTAAAGGACGGTGCAATATCGCCGGCTTTGATGGCACGTCCCGCTTGACCGCTGGCAATCAATTCTGCCGTCGCGCGCTCCATGATCGGATGAATTTCGGGCGGTGCAAAATAGGGTGCCTTACCGCCTTTGAAATCGGCTTTGAATGCGTCGAGCTTATCTTGTAATGACATGTCGGTTCTCAGTGAAGAATTGGGAGGTGTCTATTCAGGGAGTCCAAGCCGCTACGTCATGCAACTGCCGAGCGCGCAACTTCAGCCGCGGTGATGCCTTCGAGCGCCAGGCCATAGCCGATGCCTTCCTCGATCACACGGCGAAGTCGCTGTGTCAGGCCGATCCGTGTGTACTTCGTCGTGAGATACGGTTGCTTAGCGATGGTTTCGGCCAGGGTCCGCGCGCGGGTCAGCAAGTCGCCGGCAGCAACGACTTCATTGACCACACCGAGCGACTTCGCCTCCAGAGCATCGATTTTCTGTTGCGTCAGAACGAAATACCGACCGCGAATGCTGCCAAGCACTTCCGGCCAGAGCAGATGGACCCCGTCGTTCGGCGCGATACCGAAAGCTGCATGGGGCATATCCTGAAAAACTGTTTCCGGTATCGCAAGGACGATATCGCATAGCAGCACATACTCGGAGTGCAGCAGCACAGGACCATTGAGTGCCGCTATCATCGGCACTTCGATATCGAGGATATTCATCAATATCTTGCGACCCTCGCGGAAGATCTTGTCGTAACCGCGCGGCGTGAAGAAATCAAAACCTTCGGGCGAGATCGAATCCATGAAAGCATCGCCGCTGCCCGTCAGAATGACGACGCGGTTCTCCGGGTCCTCGCCGATTTGATGAAACATATCCGTGAACTGCTCATGGGTGTGACCGTTGAAGACGAGCTTGTCGCCGTTCGTGTGAAACTTCACCTCAAGCACGCCCGAGTCCGAGCGTGTCATTGAAGCGTTCGAGTAAGCGTCTTTGTATTTGGCAAAAGTGGACATTGCAGCGCCTGATATTTAATGATGGAACGGGACGTGAGGGAGAGCCGATGCAACTCTCCGCGGTAAGACTTAAGCTGCGACCATGGTCGGCTTGGTCCACTCGTTGCCTGCCATAAAGCCGTCGAGTTCGGTGTGTACGATATGGTTCGTGTAATTGCTCATCACCTTGGTGGCGACACCGAGGATCACCTCGAGGACGTTTTGGCGCGTGTAGCCAGCGGCCAAGAAGGCGTCAATGTCTGCGTCTGGTACAAAGCCGCGTTCGCGTACCACAAGCGTGGTGAAGCGATGTAGTGCTTCCAATTTGGCATCGGGCAAGGCAGTACCAGTGCGCAGTGCGGCGATAACATCTGCATCCATCTTGATCATCTTCGCCAGCGTGCTGTGGCCTGCCATACAATAATGGCAGTTGTTCTCGAAGTTTGACGTCAGATATACCACTTGCTGTTCATGCGCCGTCAGCGAGCTCTTCGAGAACAGATCCCACAGCGTGGCGTAACCCTCCAGTAGTGCTGGTGACTCGGCCATATTGGCTTGAAGATTCGGCACAAAGCCGAAAGCCGCTTTGGTTTTTTCGAGTACGGCCTTGGATGCTGCCGGTGCGGTGTCGATCGTGTAGGTGTTGAAGGTCGTCATTTGTTTGCTCTCTGTTGTGTGTGTCAGTGAGCAAATGATCGCGGCGAACGGCATCTCGAGGTAGACCGCTACCGGACATAACACCCATTCCTGAAAAGCATAAAGTGTGGGAGCTATCGAGTCGGTCTGTGAGAAGACATGCGCGTTTGTAGACGCTGTGGATTATTGCGGCATTTTTGACGAAGCCACTGCGTAGTAGAAGCTCAGCAACGGAACACCAGTGTTTTCGTCAACGCTGATGGCCAGCGACGGCTGCACTAGAACAGTCGCGACGGTATAGATAGTGACTTTGGCTGCGGGGAAGATTTCCACGCAACTCAACAATCCGGTCATGCTTCTGTACGATGGCCGTTACTTGATACCAAGCAGTCGGTCAGAAGCGCGACCCCAGATGACCGCTCTGGCCGAACCTGGGACGATCAGAATGAAGGAACCGACTTCCGTAGCTCGGCCTGAACGGTCATTCCTTATAATTTATAGGATGTCCGCTTACCGTATGGTTACCGCCGCTCGTCGGACCTCGGGATAGGATTCAGCTTCGCGCCGTATGAAAGGTGATCGCATAGCCATCAGGATCGCTGGCAACGAAGAAGCGCCCGAAGGGGCCGTCAGCGAGAGGGCTAAGGATGACACCGCCTCGTTCGACAATGAGCTGGTGCAGCGCGTCGCCGTCAGGGCAGGCAATCCAGAGCGTCATGCCAACACCAAGTGCGCCTGATTCCGGAAGCGGGCGCAGAGGCTCTCTCAGTGCCAAAGCGATCGGTTCGGTCTTAAATATGACCGCTCCCGGAGGACAATGCGTCGACACTTCGAATCCGAAGATTTCGACGTAGAAGTTGCGTGATGCAGCGAGGTCGCGCACCTGTAAGGCAATGAAGTCGGGGCCGATCGGCGTTGTCATTTTCAATCCGGTAAAGTAATATCAGTGTGCTGATATTAATGTAAGGATGCTGATATGTCAAAGGAAAAGACCGCGCCTCGAACCGGGGGCGACTGGATAGGCTACAACCTGAAGATTACGCAACATCGATTGAGACAACGCCTGGATGCTGAACTTGGTCAGTTGGGCATCACCGCACCTCAGAACGCAGTCTTACTTGCGGTCGCTAACAATCCCCGAATTTCGAATGCCGAGTTGGCGCGTGCGGCGTTCGTGACGCCGCAGACCATGCAAGCAATCCTCGTCAATCTGGAGCGAGGAGGCTTGATCGTGAGAAGCCCGCATCCAGAGCATGGCCGAGTCATCATGTCCGAGCTGACAACAAATGGGAAGAGGGCGGTCGCCGATGGCGCGAAAGCTGCCGATGCGGTGGAGCGTCAGATGCTTTCGGGGCTTTCGGCTGAGGAGGCCCAGATTCTTTGCGACCTGCTCAAACGCTGTGCCGCTGCCCTGGCGGACGCCCCGTCCAGCTAATAGTGAACACGGCACGAATGTAGCGGCACAATCGCATATGTCCGCTTTGGACGTCGCTACCAACGTTCGCTGGATTTTCGGCTACGGCCGAAACAGAGACGACCGCCGACCATAACGGACATAGCGGCAAGGCTGGTGAATATCCGCTCGGCCCGCTGAGAACGGACGGCGAAAGGAATGAACTTTATGCTGTCTTCACAATTTGCAAAATGATAATGCTACCGAAAGTGGCGGTCACTTTAGATATAAGGGTAGGCGCTGCTAACGCGAATGCATACCTACTCCGTCCCGTGTAGGTGGGCACGTACGTCCTCTTCCATTTTGCTCAAACCGCACTCTCGTCCGATTGCAATCGCGTCGTCTAATGACTCTCCTTGTTCCCACATAGCGCGTACCGCAAAAAGCGCCCCGACGCGATTGCCTGAAGCGCAATGCACGAGAATCGGCAGATTTTCTGAGTCGCTCACAATCTCGTTGAGTGCGCGAGCCGCCGCCCGCGTCAAATCCTGTACAGTTGCGATAGGTATAGAGAAATACCGTAGACCGGCCGACGCCACTTCTTCACTCTCGTTAAAGCCAACTTGTTCCGTAGCGGGGCGCAAGTTCAGGATGGCCTTGAACCCTTTGGACCTTGCCTGCCCGAAGAAAGCAATAGGAGGTTGGCCGCTGATTGCGACATCTAGTTTTGGCCGTTTTAAACCAGGAACCTCTGTTGTCATATTCCACTCCTATCACAGATGCTTGTTGCGATATCAGTATTGCGGTTGCGATAGCAGCGCAGTACTGAATGTGAACTACGGTGCGATATGCGGCAAAGCATCGGTTAACTGCCGGCGTTTATGCGTCAAGGGCCATCGTTTGCCTTTCAGGACAATGTTCCAGTACAGCCAAGGCAGGAAGCGACGCTTGAGCCACCAGAAAAATCTACGTGGCGAACGAGGGTCCACCGGGAAGGTCGGTGTGACCACGCCGTCATAGCAGAATTCGGCCAACATTACGCGTCCGGCAGAGGTCGTCAGCGGACACGAAGCATAACCGTCATAGGTCATGGACGTGCCGCGCCCGCGTAGCGCCGTCATCAAATTGGTCGCCACGACCGGTATCTGGTTCTTCACTGCCGCCGCCGTCTTGCTGTTCGGCGTACATGTGCAGTCGCCAATGCCATAGATATTGGCAAAACGAACGTGCCTCAGCGTGCTTTTATCCACTTCCACCCAGCCCGCCGCGTCCGCTAACGGGCTTTCCTTGATGAACTTTGGTGCACTTTGCGGCGGTACCACATGCAACATATCAAAGCGCGTGGAGACGACTGATTTTTCCCCTTCCTTTGTTATCTCGAAATAAGCGGTTTTGTTCGGGCCGTCGACTTTGACAAGCTTTTGCCCGAAACAAGGCTTGGCGCCATAGTCGGCCATCACCTGGTCCAATGCCTTCGAGAAAAACAGCACGCCAAACATAGACGGTCCCGGTGTGCAGAATTGAATATCTGCTGTCACATGGTGTTTGCGGAAATAGTCTGCAGCCAGATAGAGGATCTTCTGCGGAGCGCCCGCGCATTTAATCGGCATGGGCGGTTGCGTGAAGATGGCCGTACCGCCCTTGAATCGCCTGACGCACTCCCAGGTGTAAGGCGCAAGATCGAAGCGGTAGTTACTCGTGACATCGTTCTGCCCGAGTGTCTCGGTCAGCCCTTCAATCGCATCCCAGTCGAGCTGAATGCCGGCGGCCACGACGAGATACTTATAGTTCACCCGCGCGCCGCCGTCCAAAACGACGGCGTTGCGCTCAGGCTCAAACCCTGTGACCTCCGAGGCAATAAGGTCGATACCCGTTGGCACACAATCGCGCATCCGGCGACGCGTATCGTTGATTGCAAATTGCCCACCGCCCACTAAGGTCCAGGCTGGCTGGTAATAGTGGTACTCGGCCGGGTCGATGATGACGATGTCGAGCGATGGCTCCATTTTCTTCAAACGGGCGGCCGCGCCGATGCCTCCAGCGCCTCCGCCAACCACCACCACCGCATAAGACTTACGCACGTCCAGGTCCGAGGCCACGACTTTTCTCCGTTGACAAGGTGCGGTTCGAATATTATATTCGAATTTAGATATAAGCATATATAGAAAAGTAATAAAGTATGTCGAGCGAGGTTCTCCCGTGCTTTTCCGCCAATCGTTCGATATCACTTCGAGTACGTACACGTATGTTCTTGCCTCTCGGGCCGGTGGCGAAGCAGTCATCATCGATCCGGTCAAAGAGCAACTGGAACAATATCTACGTTTGATCCATGAGCTTGATCTTCGCTTGGTGCATGCGATCGATACGCACACCCATGCTGACCACATTACGGCATTGGGCGATTTACGTGATGTGGCCCACTGCACGACCGTCATGGGCGCTTTATCCAAAGCAAGCTGTGTATCGGAGCACGTCAACGAGGGGGATCTCATTAAGGTCGACGGTCTGGTGTTGCAATCGCTCTATATCCCTGGGCACACCGACGAATCGTTTAGCTTCGTATCGGATCTGGGGGGCACTCGAAGCAGTTTTCACAGGCGACGCCCTGCTCATCCGGGGCTGTGGGCGCACCGATTTTCAAGGAGGGGATGCCCATTGTTCATGGGACTCCATCGTGAATAAGCTCTTCTTGCTAGGCGACGACACCGTCCTTTATCCCGGCCACGACTACAAAAGGTGGACCGCCCCAGGTATTGGTGAGGAGCGGCGGTTCGATCGCCGCCTTGCAGGGAAGACAGACGCCGAGTATGTCGCGAACATAGAATCGCTGAATTTGCCTAATCCCAAAATGATGGACGTTGCCTTGCCTGCAAATCTGGCTCTCTGCAATGATTTTTTCCGTGGCCGCGTATATGCTGTATCACGCCTGGAGCGCACGATGAAACATCTCCTACTTCACCGGGCACAAAGCGTAGCGACCGCATTGATCGTTTGTGGGCTGTCTTGGTGCACCAGTGCATCGGCAGCGCAAACGATGAGCATCGCACCGCCCACAGTGGCGCATATGCAAGAGGCATTGCGGCGTAACCTCGGCCAGTCACTGACCGTGTCGAGCGTGAGTACCACGCCTTTGTCCGGGCTCTATGAAGTCGACGTCGACAAGCAGATTATCTACACCGACAGCGCGGCAAATTACCTGCTCGTCGGCCAGATGATAGAGGCTCGCACGCACAAGAATTTAACTGTGGCCCGGCTTGAAAAAGAAAACCATATCGATTTCGACGCGTTTCCCTTTGGCAACGCTATCAAGACGATCCATGGTCAAGGACGGCGCAAGATCGCCATTTTTGCGGACCCGTATTGCCCCTATTGCAAGAAGCTCGAACAAACCCTGCAGGGTCTTGATGATGTCACGATCTACACTTTTTTAGTCCCTATCCTGACACCGGACTCCAAGCCAATGTCCGAGGCAATCTGGTGCTCAAGGGACAGCAACGCCGCATGGAACGCGTGGATGCTATTGGGCAAAAAACCTTCGTCAGCGAGCGCCTGCAGCGATTTACCAGTGGAAGCAAATCTGGCACTCGCCAAACGCCTAAGGATTACAGGCACGCCAACCATCGTCTACGGAAACGGTGCGCAACAGGTAGGTGCCCTATCCTTGTCGGCACTTAATGAAGGATTGAACGCAAAATGACAAAACCCGCCGCGAGCCCCATAGACATTTCCGCATTACCCGATTTCGGCAAAGTGCAATTTCCGGTCGACGCCTCATATGTTCCCGATGCCGGCGCCTCTTACAAAGTCGTGTTTTCGATATCTGGCGCATCACAAGATGACAAGGCACCGCATAGCGCTCTACAACGAGTTGCACGCGCGGTGAACCTTTACTGCATGTCCGGCGTTCCGCTCGATCACCTGGAATTTTCGGCAGTCATCCACGGTGCAGCGACAACTTGCATTCTTGCAGACATTGCGTATCAACGGCGCCATGGCATCGCGAATCCTAATGCAAAAATAATAGATGCCTTATTAGCAGTCGGCGTCGAGCTAACCGTTTGTGCACAAGCGCTCCATGGAAACAACATCCCTGCTGACGAACGAAGGAGCGGCGTCACCCTCGCTTTGGCGGCACTCACTGCTTTGCCGATCCTGCAGCAGGAGGGATACAGTCTGATGAACCTCTAGCCGGTCTCGCGATATTACGGTGGAACTCGACTATCTGGCGATCGAAAGACCATGAGCGCAGCTTGTTGCAAATAACGTTATCAAATATAACCACTTTAAATAAGATTAAACATCATGCATTTCAAACGACCGGTAGTGGCCCTGTTCTTGATAACCATGACGGGCACGGTCATGGCACAAACACCGCCAACACTGCACGTTTATGGACCGGGTGGGCCTGCTCCGGCAATGAAGGAAGCGGCGGCAGCGTTCCTCAAGAAGACCGCCATTAACGTTGATGTCACGGCGGGTCCCACCGGTCAGTGGATCGAGAGCGCAAAAGGCGACGCTGATGTGATCTTCAGCGGATCGGAAACCATGATGTCCGATTTTGTGACTAGTTTGCCGGATCAATTGACACCCCAGTCACCGCAGCCTTTGTACTTGCGCCCCATGGCAATGCTCGTTCGACCAGGCAACCCTCATCATATCCAGGGGTTTGCGGATCTGCTAAAACCCGGCGTCAAAGTCTTGGTCGTCAATGGCGCTGGTCAGAATGGCGTATGGGAAGATGTGGCTGGGCGCACCGGTGACATCCAGGCCGTGAAGATGCTAAGGCAGAACATCGTCTCGTATGCGGGCAATAGCGCGGTCGCCTGCAAGACGTGGATCGATCAACCCGATATTGATGTCTGGCTGATTTGGAACATCTGGCAAGTGGCAAATCCAAAGTTAGCGGATGTTGTTCCTATTGAAGCGCGCTATGCCATCTATCGTGACGCTGGCGTTGCAGTCACAAAACGTGGGACTGCAAACCCGGCATCCGCGCAATTCGTGGATTTCTTGAAGTCGCCTGACGGCGCGAAGATTTTTGCACATTGGGGCTGGCTCACGAAAGCTCCGCAAAATCATGAGCGTGGGGGGGTAAGTGAGGAGAATCGTACTTAAAGGCGTCATTTCTTAAGTTGGAGATGGACGTCTTTCAGCGCAATATACGTTACGGATCGATCATTGTTCCACCGTCGTATGTTGCGGCGAAAAGATAAATCCCGCACTGTTTGCTGATGCTTGAAACGAGAGAGTGGTGCTCCCGACCTCCTCCCACTTTGCAAGCAAATCCGTCGATGTAGTTGGTCATTCTGTTGGCCGGGCGATTGCCATGCTGTTCGCCCATGCTTATCCCGCGTACGTCCGCAGGATATTCAATATCGAAGGAAACTTTACCTTGGGCGATGCGTTCTGGTCAGCATCTTTAGGATGGATGTGCCAACGCGAAGCTGGCGCCATACATATGACCAGGCCGCGGGCTTTGGCCGATTGCGCCATATAGTTTTTCCAATGAGCGACATGCTCAGCCGGCACTTTTTCAAGAAGATACGCGGCGGGCAGGATATCTGTAATGATGAGCACGTGATATGGCGTGCAGCGATCTTGCTAAGAACGTGAACTAAATAAGGTTGATGGTTACTCAATCTCATCTACTGTCCGTTTTTAGGAGAACGCAAAATGGATATCGCAAGAAATGCGCTTTCGAGCCTATGGCAATGGGTAACCTACGACACCTCGCGCGCTGATGAAGTACGTCCTGATCCTGAAAAAAACGTGCATCGAAGCGATGTGCCCAATCTACCGGATGAGCTTATTATTAATATCGCATCTTTCCTTCCGAAAGATGATTTACTTAATATAACCTCGACAAGCCAGCGATTTCATACTGAAGTATTGTTGCAGCGTCAATCTATTCTTATGATCCAAGATTTTTATGCGAGAGCCGCGGAATCATATGGGGATTTGGGGCATCGGATCCCATCACTCTTAGCAGATCTGAAACGTGGCCAAAACGTTGCGATTAACGCCATGCGCGCTGTCAACGTTTCAGCGATGCGGCCTTCGATACTACGTGATTTGCTGGTGACAGTACCCGTGACCGTGTTGGAAACAACGGTTCCCGGATTTTTTAAAAAACGAGCTGACGTTACGATCAGTGTGTCTGAGATTCAACCGTCCTTAATACAAAAGGTGCTAAATACGTTGTTCTGGTCCGCACCGGTGGTTGCGGCTAAACGGGACGATCCGGTATTTTATCACCCGAACTCTGATAAAGATACGGTTGCTGAATTTGATGCTGATGCTGTTTGTAATCTGATTACCCAGCAGGAGAGCATGATAAATGTGCCTCCTGAATCCTTATCCGATGCACTCTCCTTGATGGACCTTGCAGTGGCACGGTGGGCTGTACGCCAGACTTTCGATGATTGTCGCGTGTCTCCTTGCGATCTGTTAAAGATGACAGATAAAGCGCTTTGGCCCGCAATGCTCGACTCGCTGCTGGCGGTACCTATACAAGTTGAGTATTTGCAAAGCGAAATCGGGCTATTCGCTAAAGAATATGATGGATCAGGCGGTCGTATCTCCGACAAGGTCAAGATTCATGTCGCAGGTTGGTTTATGGACCAAGGAAATTATAATAGTGATCAAATTCAGGATGCGATGCTTCGCCGATTTCATCGGGGTGACCACTGGTGGGAGAAATAATAACTTTAAAAATTATGCATTATTTTGCTTGAACAAATTTTTGCCGGACGTTGATAGGTGCTGTGGCCCTTACCGAGAACCGACCGTCACATCCGTATTTCAAATTTTTTGCAGCTACGCCCGCTTGGCGTCGCACATCGGTCACGGCAACCAAGTTGTTAAAGGTCACCTTTGGCCGACGCTGCTCCATCTGCCGGGTGTCAGGGTTTCGGCCCGAGCTGTCATTCTGTGATTTGTTGACGAATGGTTGAAGTATCGAAAGTACGGCCATTCCCGCGCGCTTCGCACGCGTTAGCGCGAATCAATTCCCTATGTTCTGATTTATTCAACAGCCTAGCGATAAGGATCGCGCCGAATTGATTGATGCTGCCGCCGTCAAGTCCGAAGGGCCTGTGCCAGCGCCATGGCGGCAAGACGCGCGGTGGCGATAAGCCGATTCAGGCTATGTCCGTTGCGAGCCTGGGTGGACATGCCCGCCATTGTAGTGCTGACGAAATCCGTTAGTTCGTCCGCCACATCGGGATGTCGGTCCGCTATATAGCTACGAATCATGTGTTCGGCAGCATTCTTAACGGCGCAGGCGGCAATGTGCGCTTCAGCGTCGCTGCTATGAATCCCTTCCAGCACCATACAGCCCGTAGCTCCGGGATTGACAGCATAGCGACGAGCCGCCTCCTCAAGCACGGCGCCAAGACACTCAGCCACCGGTTGGTCAGCACGGAGAAGGTCCGTCAAGGGTACAGCGCCTGTGCGAGCGTAGCGTTCGAGGATGCGAGTGTAGAGGCCAGCCTTGTTACCAAACGCGGCGTAGAAGCTCGGTGGATTGATGCCGAGAGCGGCGGTGATATCGGTGATATTGACTGCGTCATAGCCACGTGCGTGGAATAGCTGCTGCGCAACGGCAATGGCCTCGTCGAGGTCAAAACGGCGAGGGCGGCCGCGACGCTTTCCAATATCTGTAATCATTTTTACAAAAATCCTTGACGACGTTCCTGGCGTGTTTATTATGTAAATAATATTACATTAATTGGGGAGGAAACGTGATGTCCTCGTTCCAAGGGAAGTCCGTATTAGTACTCGGCGGAAGCCGTGGAATTGGTGCGGCGATTGTCCGTCGGTTCGCGGCCGGTGGCGCCACAGTGACCTTTACTTATGCAGGATCGCCCCAATCGGCCGAGCAATTGGCGAGCGAAACTGGAAGCACGATGGTTATGACCGATAGCGCTGACCGAGACGCGGTGATCGAGCGGGTCCGCGCCACCGGTCCGCTGGATATTCTGGTGGTGAATGCCGGCATCTGCATTTTTGGTGACGCGTTGGAACACGACCCGGACGCAATCGACCGAATGCTTCGGATCAATGTTCACGCACCGTATCATGCTTCCGTCGAAGCAGCGCGGCGGATGCCGGAAGGCGGCAGAATCATTGTGATCGGATCCGTGAACGGAGACAGAATGCCTGTTCCCGGCATGGCTTCCTACGCACTGAGCAAATCCGCCCTACAGGGCATGGCGCGCGGATTGGCGCGTGATTTCGGGCCGCGTGGGATTACGATCAACGTCGTGCAACCAGGGCCAATCGATACCGAAGCAAACCCTGCGGATGGACCGATGAAAGACCTCATGCATAGCTTTATGGCCATCAAACGCCACGGACATTCGGATGAAGTTGCGGCAATGGTCGCGTGGCTCGCCGGACCGGAGGCTGGCTTCGTTACAGGCGCGATGCACACGATCGACGGAGGTTTTGGCGCGTAGTCCCGCGCGTGCAGGGGCGGTTGGTCGCACTTCTCACCAAAGGCTCGTGGCGGTGAGGCACGAGGTCGACGCGTTGCAAATGCATTCCCTTCTTGCCTCATGGCACAGCGGTCCAGATCGACCGGCATGGTTTGAGCAAGAGCACCAAACGCGGTCTGCGCTGATCGCCATTGCGATGCCCTGCGCCACCGTGTAAAGAGGAGGCCTTGCTCCTTTTCTGAAACCACGATAAAAAGGCCTTGACTTAAACTGCACTCGAAGTCCCAACATCCCGAATGTCGATACGCTGAGGCAGCAATGAAGATTGGGGATATCGCACGCCACACCGGGCTGACTGTCCATACGATTCGGTATTACGAAAAAATTGGCCTGCTGCCGCTTGCTCGGAGGGATAGTACAGGGCAGCGGATTTATGAACCCGCCATTCTCGTTTGGATAGCGTTTCTCGGTCGCCTGAAGACGACGGGAATGTCGATTCAGGAGATGCTGCGTTATGCCCGACTACGGTCCGATGGTGTCCAGACCGAAAGCGAACGCGTGCAGTTGTTAGCGGCGCATCGGGATAGTGTCCTTGCCCGCATCGTTGAACTTCAAGCTTGCCTGCTCGTTCTCGACACAAAGATAGCTGGATATACTCACTCTCTCGGGATGAACGATAGTGCAAAACGACATAGCGCACCAGCAGATAAACTCAGAAAGCCGGTTAGAAAGAGGCCGTCGAGTTCTGTCGGAGATTGATGGCGAGGCTGGCGAAAAAGTGATCAGCGCGCTGGCCGATGTCGCGCCGGATTTCGCCCGATACCTTTTCGAGTTTCCCTTTGGAGACATCTACTCAAGACCTGGTCTTGACATCCGTTCTCGTGAAATTGCCACTGTAGCGGCATTGACCGCAATGGGTAACGCGCTGCCTCAACTCAAGGTTCACATCGCTGCGGGACTGAATGCCGGCCTGAGTCGTGGCGAGATAGTCGAAATTATTATCCAGATGTCGGTATATGCCGGATTTCCCGCCGCTCTAAACGGATTATTTGCCGCGAAGGAAGTATTCTCGAATTGAGTCCACGGCATCGTGTGATCTAGCCTGGGTCCTGGGCGAGTCCCTTGATGCGGTTTGTAATGCCTTCCCAAGCGAAAGGGTCAACGGTTCCCGCTCCATCCGCCGTACGAAAGCGCCGTTGATTTATCGTCGAACGAAGCATCACCGTGCAGTGCATTTGTTACTTGGACACACCAAGCGCGAAAGTATTGTTCGATACCTTGGCATTGAGATCGACTATGCTCTCGACATGACATAACAGACAGAATTTTAGCTTCCGTTTGGTCGTCCAGTGTCCCGAATTTGGCCGAAAGAGCAATTTGGCGGAGATTCGGTGATCGGCCGAAATCGGATCAGCGTTGGACACTGAGGTGTTGTATCGAGAGTTAACGACCGCCCGGTATGTGCGTGATTTTGATACTCATCTGAGCGTGGCAACGGTTTCTAGCCGGAAGTATCCGATCGCCTTGTTCAGTTGACGTCCCTGATTCTCAAGGGAGGAGGAAGCCGCCGCTGCTTCCTCGACTAACGCAGCGTTTTGCTGTGTTACCTGATCCATTTGTGTGATGGCGTGATTGACTTGTTCTATACCGCGACTTTGCTCGGTCGAAGCCGCTGCGATCTCCGACATGATATCTGTCACCCGCACAACGGCTTGCGTGACCTCGGACATCGTCTTGCCTGCCTCATGTGCAAGAGATGAACCCGTCTGGATCTTTTGTACCGACGTACTGATCAAGTCTTTGATTTCCTTCGCGGCACTGGATGAGCGTTGCGCGAGATTACGAACCTCGCCGGCAACGACTGCAAACCCACGGCCCTGATCTCCGGCTCTTGCCGCCTCCACCGCTGCGTTGAGCGCCAGGATATTTGTCTGGAATGCGATCCCTTCAATAATTCCCGTAATCTCGGCAATCTTGTTTGAACTACCACTGATTTGGTCCATGGTTTCTACCACACGACCCACCACCGAACTTCCACGCTGCGCTACCTCTGAGGCGCTGGTGGCCATGGAGGTCGCCTGTTGTGCATTCTCGGAATTGTGTTTGACCGTCGACGTCAATTCCTCCATGCTGGAAGCGGTTTCTTGTAGCGAAGCCGCCTGCTGTTCTGTACGGGATGACAAGTCGGCATTTCCTGAAGCGATTTCGCCGGATCCCGTGGCAATGCTATCGGCGGCAATTCGGACATCACCGATCAAACGGACCAGGCTGGCCTGCATTACGCCCATCGACGACAGCACGCTGCCGTTTGGCGCGGCGCTGGCCCGCGCGACCGGACTTAGATCGCCATTTGCTATGCGTTGCGTTACTTCGCTGAGTTCTCCCGGTTCCGCTCCAAGCGCGCGCGTGAGGCCACGCGCAATAAGGCTTCCGGCTATCATAGCTGTGGCAAGCGCGCTGATACAGATAAAAATAAGAACGATTCTTTGTTTCGCATAGCTATCGTTATTTTCACGGACGAGGGCCTCCTCTCGGCTTGTCGTGTAACTTGCGTATGCGTCCGTGGCTTTGATAAGTTCAGCCAAAAGCGGCTGGCATTCATCGTTGATTTTAGCGATCGCTTCCTCCCTCTTGTTCGCCAAAGCCAGGGCAACGATGTTTTGTGCTACTACGCTATATTTCGCTTCGATCTGGTTGATGGCGCCGACGAGGCCGAGTGCCTTTTCTGTAACGTCGGCTCCGCTGGAAATCTGCTCGTTCAACTTCCGTAGGTTTGCCTGAACGTCGTCCTGGGCCTCTGCCTCAGCCACCCGCTGCGCTTCGAGATTCGCCTGCTTTGTAGCAAGGGCCATATTGCGTGCGGCAATCGCGCGTCGGTCAACTGCAGTCCGGACGTTGTGCACGGAGTCGGCGCGCGCGCTGATTCCGTTTATATAGTCGGTGAAGCGTTCATTTGCTTCACCTAATAATTTGAGTGCGATAACCGAAACGATTAGCACTGTCGCGCTAAGCAAGCCAAATCCTATGGAGAGTTTCCCTTTGACGGAGATCGTGTTGAAATTCATTTTTAGTTGGCCCATGTCAATCAACCCGATAATCGGTAAATACTACCCCTTGCGAAGACCGAGCCGGAGGGGGTAGGGCAACACCGGCGAAGTGGTTGCTTGTCACAAATGCTTTTACGGTACGATTTATTTTTACTGAAGCCGTCACCCAAGAATTCTTAGCCTGATTTTTGTAGATGTGACACCATCCTCATGTATGGGCCCAGTGTGATGCCGCCGCAGATCATGGGCGACGTCACATCGAAAATCGCTTGAAAACTTGGCTTGTCGACCTTACTGCCGCGCTACGATGAGGTCTAAAGCCTTTGCTTGGTAAACAGCTAACTCTGTCATCTGGCAAGTTGCTGTCTGGTCAATAAAAGTGCCATGATCCATAAAAAAAATCGGTTGCTTGCACATGGCTCAAGAAGTCGCCTTACCTCGGACGAATGTTTCGACGATTATGTGCAGGAAATCGATAGTGGCGCCGCACTGATATCGATATCTCGGCGGTCCAGAGATTTCCAAGATCAAAAACTTCTGATCGTTAATACATGGTATTTCTTATTAATAAATGCGCCATCTCTGCTGCGAGATACCTGTAATGTTCTCCATGTCGGTCTAGTGTGAACATGGCGGTGTTGGCGGTAAAAAACTGAACTGATATTTCTTCGAGGAGCGGCATCATATTGCGCTTTCGAAGTTTATCGGTAGGCAAGGGTGTAATGCGCCGTTTTTAAAGTGGCGGATTCAACTGGCTTCGATCCGGCAGCATCGCCGTCTCGATTTCCAACCGGACACATGTTAATTGCCCGGCTCGACGCGCTAGGCCGCGAGGGCGGAGCGTTAGCTGGCGTAGCACGGCGAGCAGGCATTAAGGCTTTTGAGCGGAGTCAGCTGCAACATGCGAGCGTTGAGTAGCATGCTGCTCCTCCCTGACCAATTCCACCAACGCCCTGAGTGGGGCGGATGCAAATCTGTTCGAGAAGTACAACTGCGGTCCCTCGAATGTAGGCCACCAGTCATGCAAGACCGCAAGCAGCTCACCGCTTTCCAGATAGGGGTTTAGCCAGTTTTCGAATGTACCGATGACACCGTGCCCTTTGCGCGCGAATCCGATTGCCGCGGAAACACCATCCACGCCGACAATGATGCGGCCGGGCGGATCAATCTTGACTTTCTCCTTACCGCACTCGAATTGCCATTCGACGACAGCGCCGCTCGAAAAACGCAACCGTATACATTCGTGATTCAGCAAGTCGTTTGGATGTTTCGGAACGCCCCGCGACGCCAGGTACCCCGGAGCCGCAGCCCATGCGATTCTCTGATAACGCGGTCCTATTGGCACGGCGATAGTATCTTGCGCCAAATGTTCGCCATACCTGATTCCAGCGTCGCAACCTGCCGCCACGATATCGACGAGTCGATCATCCACCATGATTTCAACTCGCACTTCCGGATGCGCTTCCATGAAGCGGTCGATAATCGGCGGCAGGATATCGACCATCACGGCGCCCGTTACGTTGATCTTCAGACGTCCGCGTACGACATTTCGCGAGCTGGCTGCATCCCGCAGGGCGACGCGCGTTTCTGCTATTAGCGGAGCAATACGGGTAGCAAGTGCGCGCCCCGTTTCCGTCGGCATGACGCTTCGTGTGGTGCGGATCAATAGCGGCACGCCCAGTTGTTGTTCGAGCTGCGCGACCCGTTCGCTCACTGTCGAGGGAGACAGGCGCAGCCTTTGAGCCGCGGCGCGAAAACCTCCGGTATCTAAAACAGCGAGGAAGACCGAAAGCAGATCCAGATTGGATTCGTCATCGTTATTGTTCGGCATGGCGATCAGTCCATTCGATTTTTATGAGATTATCAGAAATTGCCGAACGAATTAAAGAAGCCGGAAACTTATTCTGGAAGAAAACATGAACACCACCAAAACTGTTGTGATCACGGGGGCGAACAGGAGCATCGGCTACGAAACGGCTCGGCAACTCGGTCGGTTGGGTCATCGGATCTGGCTCGGTTGCCGTGATGCGACACGCGGCGAGAAAGCCGTCAAGACATTATTGGCAGAGGGCCATGACGTCCGACTACTGCCGCTCGATATAACCAGGGAGGACAGCGTTTTTGCTGCCGTAGCACGCGTACGAGACGAAGACGGTCGACTTGATGTATTGGTCAACAATGCAGGCATTGCCGGTAATCAGCAAACAGCACCAAGCGAGCAACCGATCGACGATATCCGGGCTGTGTACGAGACCAACGTTTTTGGATCGATTCGTGTGACCCAGGCGTTCGTGCCGCTACTAAAATCCGCTGGGCGAGGCACAGTTGTGATGGTGAGCAGTGGGTTGGGATCGCTTGGCTGGCTGTCTGATCCAGCTAACCAGTTCTATGGCGTCAATTTTCTCGGATACAACACTTCGAAGTCGGCTCTCAATGCTATCGCGCTGGCCTTTGCGAAGGAACTCGCCTCAGCCAATATCAAGGTCGATGCTGTCGATCCAGGCTACACCGCCACCGATTTTAACAACCACTCGGGTTATCGTACGGTGGAGGAGGCTGCAGAAGGCATCGTCTGGCTTGCTACACAAGACCCAACCGGAAAATCGGGGCGTTTCTACTTCGAACGCAATCAGATTCCTTGGTAATGCGTTTATCGCATGCTGCGAATGGCAGCGCGAGAGAAAAGCGCCTCGTTGTGACAGGTCGATCAATTTTGGATGGACGAGGGACCTGAAGCGTCACAATGACGTCCAGTATGCTGATAAGCCGTTGCTTTTCGGCCGCACTATCTTCACGTAGATTAGCGCTCAATGGGTTTCGATGCTTTTTGTGGCTGGAAACAAGTGTCCAACAGGGGGCAACGTTGCCTGAGCGGCCGGCTCGTGCGAGAATCTCCGCTGAAAACCGCGAAAAACGGCTGTCGATCGTGCTGCTCTTGGGCTTCACTATTCATTCGATAGTCGCGTACACGTCACCAAAGCACATCGTGCAAGGTTGGCCAGCGTTTCCCCCGACCCACGTCGGACTTCCTATGAACCTTCGCACAGTCGGTGCGCATGTTCGTAGTTAATGGAACGCGCCATGAACCGCCACCTTGATTCCTTATCTTTTTCGCACCATCCCCGCATTGCGATTATTGGCGCGGGCCTTGGCGGATTGACGCTCGCACGCGTCTTGCACGTGAATGAAATACGAGCAACCGTCTACGAAGCAGAAATGTCGTCTGATGCACGAGCGCAGGGTGGTTTGTTGGACATCCACGAATACAACGGCCAGCTTGGGCTGAAGGCTGCCGGCCTCTACGACGAATTCCTTCGTCTTGCCTTGCCAGGCGAGGATGCCAAGCGTGTTGTTAACAGGTACGGCGACGTTTTGCTCGACAGGCCCGGTTCAAACAGCACAGTCAATCCAGAGGTGGACCGCGGTACGCTACGCCGCCTCCTTATCGCGTCACTTCCTGTTGATGCCATTCAATGGGGCTGCAAGTTCACGAAGGCGACCCACCTTGCTGATGGGCGGCACATGCTGGAATTTGCCGATGGTGCAACTGTCATGACGGACCTGCTCGTTGGGGCCGACGGTGCATGGTCGAAGGTTCGTCCCCTCTTATCTTCTGCAAAGCCGGCGTACACCGGGACGACGTTTGTCTCGATCAGTCTTTTCGACGGAGATACCCGCCACGCAGCCAGTGCAAAAGCGATCGGCAGCGGAACGTTGATGGCGGTTGAACCGGGCAAAGGGATCTTGGCGCACCGTTACGCGAACGGCACGCTGCATACCTACGTCGCGTTGAACAAGCACGAGGCATGGATAGAGGCCATTGATGTCAGCCAACGGACGGCTGCACTGCATCGCCTCGCAAAGGAGTTTGAAGGTTGGGCTCCTGCACTTCGGGCGTTGATTACGGAGGGCGACACTGTTCCCATAGCGCGGCCCATTTACGCACTGCCAATAGATCATCGATGGGCGCGTGTCCCCGGCGTGACACTCGTGGGCGATGCGGCGCATCTCATGTCCCCGTTCGCGGGCGAGGGAGCCAATCTCGCTATTTTCGACGGGGCCGAACTTGCCCAAGCGCTATGCGACCATCCAGGTGACATTGAGTCGGCGCTGACCGCGTATGAACAAGCGCTTTATCGTCGTAGCACCGCCTTTGCTGAACGCACTGCGCAGAATCATCGACGTTTCTTTGGCGATGACGCGCCTCAAGGTTTGTTGGAAATGTTCTCATCACCCTGACAGGTCAACACAGTAGATTCAACTGGTTGTCGCAACCCCTTACTCTCGGGGGGGGGGGGCATGGGTCGTACGGGGAGTGACTTCCACAATTCACGGGGCGCGGCGCTTTGCGCTTGCCTGGTGCGCCGTTGCATCTGAAAGAGGTTGAGCGTTGGCTTGGGTCGCAGGTTGCAACTGGCATCATAAGTGAGAAGGACTGCCGCCGCGGTCGGGGTGTCGCAAGCCACGGGAACGCGCTGGTTTCGCCGACGTGGTGGAATGCCGCTATTTATGGCGCTCACCGCTTCTGTTCAAGTGGTGTCGTATTGTTTTATGAGATGACGCTTGCAAGGGGCTCGCGCGGCATCGCTTTTCAGCCGCTCCGGATTGCCATCATTTTGATTTGCAACGAAATATGACCCACTTGCAGTGCGTCGCTTAAGCTAGTGCGCTCGGCCTCGGATCGGTCGATGAATGAGCCGGAGTCCATTTCCCCTCGACTCGGCGCGCCCACTTCTGAGCCTGTTGCTTTGTATCGAAACTCCGATAAACGGGTTTGTACCCGCTCCGACGGATTTCCGCGCGCCCGTATTCACCGCGTTGACTGATGTATGCCATTCCAGACTCCTGCGAGAGATTGAGTTCGCTTGGTCTGAATTCTTGCGTTCCGGTAGATTTCCGGCAAACACCAGTTTTGGATGGCTCATCACGCCCACGCGAGACGAAAAAAAAGCACCGACGCTTCCGCGTAAGTGCTTGATTTTCTACAGATGAATTCGGTTGGTGGGGCGTGAGTGACTCGAACACTCGACCTACGGATTAAGAGTCCGCTGCTCTACCAACTGAGCTAACGCCCCAACAGAAGCGAGATTATGCACATGAATTTCGACGTGCGCAAGTCCCCGTGGTCAAAAAATTCTCCTATTCGAGATAATTGTTTGTGCGTGTGATATTCAAGCAACGCGTGTGGGGCGATCACGCGACAATATGCATTCCGCTCCCTTTCTACAGGCGTTTGCGATGACGATTCATTCTTACCGGACCCAGATCGTATGGACGGGCGACCGAGGTACAGGCACTTCCGCGTACGACGCCTACACCCGTGATCATGTGGTTCGCATTCCCGGCAAGGTGTCCATCGAAGGTTCCAGCGACCCGGCATTCCGCGGGGATCCTGCGCGGCATAATCCGGAGGACCTGTTCCTGGCATCTCTTGCGAGCTGCCATATGCTGTGGTATTTGCACTTTGCCGCCGTCAAGGGCATCGTTGTCACCGGCTATGTCGATGACGCCGAGGGCACGATGGACGAAGGCAACCTGCGCAAGCCGGGCTGCTTTACGGAAGTGATATTACGGCCACGCGTGACCATCGGCGTTGGTGGCGACGCAGCATTGGCCGCATCGCTACACAACGACGCGCATCACGCGTGCTTCCTGGCGAACTCTGTAAACTTCCCCGTTCGCTGTGAGCCCGTAATCGATCTATCCAACCTGTAGCCGGCATCGGTTCGCTTCACCGCATGGTGCGTCGCTGAATCATCGACGTCGCATCATCGCATCTGGATTGACGATGTTTTCGCTGCTGCCTTGCTCGAAATTCAGCAGCGCGCGAAACGCGTAGTCGAAGTACAGCTCATAGCTCTCGCGTTCGACGTAACCGATATGCGGCGTGCAGATGGCGTTCTCCATCCGTAGCAGCATATTGCCTTGCAGAATAGGCTCCGATTCAAACACATCGACCGCCACCATGCCCGGACGCCCTCGCTGGAGCGCCGCGATCAGCGCGTCTTCCTCCAATAATTCCGCGCGACTGGTGTTGACGAACAATGCGTCCGGCTTCATCAATGACAAGTCGTCGAGCGTGATCAAGCCCCGCGTTTCGTCGGTCAGGCGCAGGTGCACGGTCAATATATCCGCGCGTTCGAAAAACGCTTCTTTCGATGTGGCAATTTCCATTCCGTCCGCCTGTGCCGCACCCAAAGAGTACTTGCGGCCCCAGACCAGCACATTCATCCCGAACGCGCGCCCATAGCCGGCAACCAATCGGCCGATCTTGCCATATCCCCATATGCCAAGCGTCTGCCCCTTCAAAACGCGGCCCATGCCGAAATTTGGCGGCATCGACGCCGCCCGCAATCCCGATTGCTGCCACGCGCCTTGCTTCAGGTTCGCAATATAAAGTGGGATTCGGCGCTGCGCGGCCATGATCAGCGCCCATGTCAACTCGGCCGGTGCCGTAGGTGAGCCTTTTCCTTCCAGCACCGCAATGCCTCGCTCCGTACACGCTTCCAGATCGATATGGCTACCGACGCGGCCCGTTTGCGCAATCACTTTCAGCTTCGGTAACTTGTCCAGCAGCAACTTTGTGATCTTCGTGCGCTCTCGAATCAGCACCAGTGCTTCGCTGTCGGCCAAACGGCTCGCCAGGTGTCCAACGCCGCGCACGCTATTGTTATAGACCGAGACCGTATGGTCGGCCAGCAATGCAAAGGCATCGAGTTTGCGCACGGCGTCCTGATAATCGTCGAGGATCGCAATTTTCAAAACTCTGTCTCCAAAAGCTGCACCGCTTGCACGGCGCCATTTGTTGAACCAACGAATACGTAATTGATGCCGATTTTTGCAATCGATTCAACTCCTTTTACATGCCGTTGCGATATCCGGGTGCCTCGTCGTGGTGCGTCGTTTTCAAATAATTCCGCCTGATTGTCCTGCGAGTAATGGGCAAGCAGAGGGGGGCACTGCACGCAGATACATAAACGGGGGCAAGACCACATCCATTTTGAGGATGGTGACATTCGAATGACGCTTGGCGCGAAGATTGCGTTCCGGAAGCGATTCTTGCGCGGTCGGCCTACTTTCCGAGGATTTTTTCCTGGCTGCACCCGCGTGTCGTGTCCGCCAGCTCCCGTAAATGCGGGCGACGATGTAAAAAAAGCACGGAAATTTACGTCAATACCCGGTTTGACCGCGCCATCGCGATAAGTTTCTTGCTAAGCCAAGCAAATATTGCCGCGAAGGAGGACAATTCGTCTTGTGTTTCGAGGAAATCGGAAGACGCCGCGAGCGCATCCGTTGCGCGACGCTGAATCGGAGTGGTTATGGATCAATTGCAGTCAATGCGCGTATTTGTGAAAGTTGCTGATTTGGGCAGCTTTGCACGGGCAGCGACCCAGCTCGATATGTCCAACGCGGTGGTCACTCGCCACGTTGCGGACCTGGAAGGACGCTTGGGCACCCGCCTTATGAACCGCACGACGCGGAGTTTGTCCCTGACAGAAGCGGGGCAGGTCTACCTGGAACGCGCAAAACAAATTCTGGAAGAACTCGACGACGCGGAACAGATGGTGCTCGAGCGCACGCATGAGCCCGTGGGCACCTTGCGTATCGTCGCACCCGTCGTGTTCGGTATGCACAACCTCGGTCAGGTGCTGACCGACTACACCGGGCGCTTTCCTCGGGTCGTGCCTGATGTGACGTTGGTAGACAGAGGCGTGGACCTTGTCGAGGAGGGGTTCGACGTCGGCATTGCAATCGCTCGTAATATCCGTAGTGCGAGTGTTGTCAGCCGTCGCCTGACAACGGGTTCTCTCGTGGTCTGCGCGTCACCGGATTACCTGGCCCATCATGGCCAGGTCGACCATCCGTCGATGCTGGCCGGACGCGCGTGTGTGACGCTCAATGCCTCGGTCTCGGACGACGAGTACGTGTTCGAAGGCGCGGACGGTGAGACGCGCGTGCGACCGGCCAGTGTGCTGCTGGCAAACAACTACGAAATGTTGCGACAGTTTGCGCTGCGCGGTACGGGTATCGCCGTGCTGCCGAGCTACTTGATCGGGCGGGATCTGGCGGCCGGTACATTGACGGCGCTGCTGACTGACTACCGACTGGCGCCAATCGATATTCACGTCGTGTACCCCAGCCGCCGCTATATGCCGGCGAAATTGCGGACATTCATTGATCATCTGGTTGCGCATTTCGAGGAACCGGTCGAGCAGATCGAGAAATGGGGCGCGCCTATGCAAGGTGTGGCATCACCGCTGTCGAGCGGCGAAGAGGTGGGGACGGCGGCGCACTCTGATTTAGGCGGCAGGGGGGCATTCGACGCAATGCGACTCCACGCCGAAGCGGTTCCAGCGCAGTAAGACGAGGCGCGCCACCCTTCCTGAGTCACCGCAGGTTACCTGCTGGTGGGCCGAGCTGGTAACCCACCGGTACCCGTCCCCCCGTCAATCAGGCATCGCTGGTTGCTGCGCGCTTTGATGCCGCTTTCGTGGCAGCTTTCTTGGCCGCGGTCTTGGTAGCCGTTTTCGCTGCGATTTTCTTCGCGGCAGCCTTTTTTGCGGGCACTTTTTTAGTCGCCATGGCTACGCCGTCATCGTCGTTCGCCGGGGCGCCTTCTTCTGTCGATGTGCTCCTGGCGGTTTTACGCGCAGCCCCTTTCTTGGCGGCCGGATCTTTCTTTTCAAACTCGAAACCGACGGTGCCATCCTTCTGACGGACCAGGAAGGCCTTGAAGTTCCTGCCCGTCCGCGACGATTTGAAGTTCGTCAGTAAGTCGGTTCTGCCTTCCGGCCCCAGCAGTTTCGCCATCTGTTCGCGGCTCATTTCCTGCTGCAGAATAACCTTGCCGGACCGGAAGTCGCAGGCACGTGGTTGAGCGACGTATTTCTCGCACACATAGCTCATCCCGTGCTCGAACACACGACTACTGCATTTCGGGCAGGCACCAACCGGTTCCTGGTCGGAGAAATCAGGCGGTTCGCCACCTTCCTCGCCGTTATCCTGGCCGAAATCGAATTCAAGCTTGTAGTTCTTCGTATCGCTGTCTTCCACCAGCTTCAAGATAGCGGAGAACGGACGTCCCATCTTGCTGCGGAATCCCGACAGCGGCCCTATCTGTTTCTCGCGCAGCAATTCCTCGGCTTCTTCAATTTCAAATTGACGACCGCCGGGGATTTTCGAGATCGAGAATTCGCACTTCGTACAGGCAAAGCGGCGATAGTTTTCCTTCACCACGCCACCACAGTGCGGACAAGGCGTCGACAGCGTGGCGTAATCGCCAGGAATCGTATCCGAGTCGTATTCCTTTGCTCGCTTGACGATGGTCTGCGTCATCTGCGCGATTTCGCGCATGAACGCATCGCGCTTCAACAAGCCGCTTTCGATCTGCGACAGCTTATGTTCCCATTCACCCGTCAATTCGGGCTGCGTCAATTCCTTGACGTCCAGGCCGCGCAAAAGCGTGGTCAACTGGAACGCTTTTGCCGTGGGGATCAAGTCCCGGCCTTCACGGATCAGGTATTTTTCCGCGAGCAGGCCTTCGATGATGGCCGCGCGGGTGGCCGGCGTGCCCAGGCCCTTTCCGGCCATGGCTTCACGCAGGTCTTCGTCCGTCACCAGTTTTCCGGCGCCTTCCATTGCCGAAAGCAGCGTCGCTTCGTTGTAGCGCGCCGGTGGTTTGGTAACCAGTCCTTGCGCGGTAACGGAGTCCGCTTTGACCTTCTCGTCCTTTGCAACGGGGACCAGGTTGGCGTCATCGCCCTGGGCTTCCCGGCCGTAGATCGACAGCCAACCTGGCGACACCAGAACCTTGCCTTCGGTCTTGAAGCGATGACCGGCAATTTCGGTGATCCGCGTGGTGACCTGGAATTCGGCGGCGGGAAAGAATACGGCGAGGAAACGTTTGACCACCAGGTCGTACAGCTTCTGTTCCGGTTCCGACAGGTTCTTCGGCGGCTGCGTGGTCGGGATAATCGCAAAGTGATCGCTGATCTTCGAGTTATCGAAAATCCGCTTGTTCGGTTTTACCCAGCTCTGATCCAGGATCTTGCGTGCATGCGGGAGGTAGTTGTTGTCCTCCTTCAGCATCTCAAGCGTGGTCTTGACCGTAGGGATATAGTCTTCCGGCAGTGCGCGCGCATCGGTACGCGGGTAGGTCAATACCTTGTGGCGTTCGTACAGCGCTTGCGCCAGACCCAACGTATTCTTCGCCGAGAAACCAAAACGGCCGTTTGCTTCCCGCTGCAAGGTCGTCAAATCGAACAGCGCCGGCGACATCTGTGTCGACGGTTTGGCTTCCTCGGTCACGGTGCCGGTGCGATCACGACACGCCGCCACCACCGATTCCGCCGCAGCCTTATTCCAGAGTCGCGAGTCGCGTTGTTCCGGGTCGAACTCGTCCTTCTTGAACTTTGGATCGAACCAGCGCCCCTGATAGAAACCGGCGGCGCAGACGAATTCCGCATGCACTTCCCAATAGTCGCGCGGGACGAAACGACGAATCTTTTCCTCGCGTTCGGCGACGATCGACAGTGTAGGCGTTTGCACCCGGCCAACGGTGGTAAGGAAGAAGCCGCCGCCTTTGCTATTGAATGCGGTCATGGCGCGCGTGCCGTTGATGCCAACGAGCCAGTCCGCTTCCGAACGGCAACGCGCGGCATCGGCCAGTGGCATCATCTCTTCATCGGTGCGCAGCCGGGCAAACCCCTCGCGTATCGCCCCTTGCGTCATCGACTGCAGCCAAAGCCGTTGCACAGGCTGCTTCGCCTTTGCATGCTGCGCGATGTAGCGGAAGATCAACTCGCCCTCGCGCCCGGCATCACAGGCATTGATAAGGCGGTCCACGTCCTTGCGCCGTATCAACCGCGACAGGACCTTCAGACGGGACTCGGTCTTCGCGATCGGATTCAAGTCAAAGTGCGGCGGAATCACCGGCAGGTGCGCGAAGCTCCATTTGCCGCGCTTGACGTCGTATTCCTCGGGAGCGGCGATCTCGAGCAGATGGCCGACTGCCGATGACAAGACAAAGTCATCGGATTCGAAGTACTCATCATGCTTTGTGAAGCCGCCAAGCGCCCGCGCGATGTCATTCGCGACAGAAGGTTTCTCGGCAATGATCAGAGCTTTGGACATGATGGACGCTATTCTATATACAGGGCTGACGCCAGGGGTAACGTGTCGGACCGCGAGACTCCGGTACCGTAACGCCATGGGGTCACACCGTTTCGACGCTTTATAACACAACCGACGACGATCAAAACATTCACCGCCTCAATCTTCCTTGCCGTTTGCGGTTCCGCTTTACGCTTGCGGGCCGATCCGGCCTGCCTGCACACCGGCGAAATCGACAGGTGGTTGTTGGGTTTACACTGCCAACGCAGCGCGCAGCGTCGGGGCCGTACCGTTTCCTGGCAACTGCGGCACTTCGTTCAGTAGCCGTTCGAGGATACCGCGTTGCGGCAACAGTGTTCCGGCAAACCGAGTCGCAACCGCATCCTCAATGACGATCGTCGGGAAATTCTCGACATCGAATGCGTCAACCCGATCTGCCTGATTTTCAACATCCACCCACAGGAAACAATACTGTGGGAACGTCCTCGCCAGTCCGGTGAAGACATCGCGATAATCGCGGCAGGATCCGCACCACTGCGCGCACAGGCAGGCTACCAGGGTCGCTCCGGCGTCAAGCCGGGCGCGGACAGTCGTCTCGTCGTCCGTATTGTCCAGATCAAATAGCACGCTCGTCTGCCTCGGTCTGTCTTGGGGCGGAATCTGCCGCCGACTCTACCACGTTTCCCGTGGCTGCCTGAATTGCGCCAACGCTGGTTTCGCGGGCGTGCTTCGGGGATGAGGTTGATTTCAGCACGTTCCGCTGTACCTTGCATCGTCCGGGCGCGTGCAATCGCGTAAAGCGCCCGCCACTGTGGACGACGATGCCATCGATCTCATAGCTGGCCAACGTCGCCGCGACCGCTGCTGCCGGCAGCCCCGTGCGAAGGCAGAGCATATCGAGCGTGACGGCATCATGCCCCAACGCTGCCAGCACGGGCTCGTCGCTCGGCCATGCATCGATCGTCCGTGCGGCAAGGACGGTACTGGCCCGGTGGTGTGCCCTGACCGCCACGTGATCGTTGTTGGCATCAATGCCGACCACGCTAACCGTTTGATCCGCACGAGCCGGAGGGATCGAGCGGCAATGCATTTGTACCGGGCTGCCGTTTGGGGTGTGCGCCGGTGATGCTGCTGGAGTGGATGTGGGCCGCGGTAGCGTTCCGCTGCTGAAAGCCTCGGCGATGGGAGGCAGCGTGTCGATGATGTCTTCGACGCATTCGACGAGCGTGGCGCCGTCCTTAATCAGGGCGTGACAGCCCCGCGCCTGCGGCGAGAAGATGGAGCCAGGCAGCGCGAAAACGTCACGGCCCAGCTCATTGGCCAGTCGGGCCGTGATCAACGATCCGGATCGCAACGCCGCCTCCACGACCACGACACCATGCGCCAGTGCGGCGATGAGTCGATTTCTCTGCGGAAAATGGGCGGCTTTTGGTGGGGTGCCCAATGGCCATTCGGACAGCACCGCGCCATGCTGGCCAATCGACTCGCTTAATGATCGGTGGCATGCCGGGTAGGCCTGGTCAATCCCCGTCCCGATGACCGCGATGGTACTGATGGGCACCGATTCCGGCATGTCCCTGCGATACGTCGCAAGGTAGGTGCTGCCGGGCAATACCGCTCGGTGGGCGGCGGCATCGATTCCCTCGGCGAGTCCGGAGACGATGGACCACCCGCGCGCGCCGAGCGCTGCCGCGAGAAACGCAGCTGATTCATTGCCTTGGGCGCTCGCGCGACGGCTGCCGACAATGGCGATCATCGGCTGATGCAGCCAATCGATATCTCCCAGTACGTACAGCAATGGAGGCGGGTCCTCCAAATGGCGTAAGCGCGATGGGTAATCGTCGTCGAGCAACGTCAGCAGGTGTCGTCCCGGCGCGCGCAGCCAGTTTTTGAGCCTTGCAACGCGCGACATCGCATCCCGAGGCAGCGCCGGGTGTGCCGCGCCAGCGCTCACTGCTAATGTTCCTGCCATTGACCGCACGGTGCGTGCGATCCACTGCTGGGCAAAATCCGTCGGCCTGGGCTGTGCCGCCGCGTCGTGGACCGCGCCGATGGTGCGTTTTTGGCAGTCAGCGGCGAATGCCCGCCGATAGCGCAAAGGAAGCGCGGCGATGTCGAGCCAGGCGGTAATCTCGCGGTCATCAGCCCAATCCAGCAAATGGCCCTTGTGCGCCACCCGTGACGAGGCGAGCGATTCTCCAGGATAGGGTGGGCTATCGGTGCCGGGCGGGCGCGTAGAGCCTGGTGAATGTGCCGCGGTGCCATCGGGTGCGTCAATTGTGCCGCCCGCATTGCATAGCGTGCGTGCTTCCTTTTTCATATCGACCTCCCCCATCGGCTCCCGCAGCGTTCTGTTCGGTGGTGGGGTCCCTTACGAGGGCAGGAGCGTCGTGTCATGGCAGTGTGTCCTTGGCGGCCGTTGTCTCGATTGGTTTGTTGGTTGGTGGTACCCGCCTGCACCGTTTCCTCCTGAGGCTCTCTGTTTGAGCGGCAGGCTGATCGACGCTTGCGTGCGCCTGCTCCCGTGATCGCTGTGGCGCTTGTCGTCACGTTGCCTGCGAACATCGCTTGCGGTCCAGGCTGCGACCCAACGCAGCCCTGCGTGATGATGCCTTGTACAAACAGACTGTTGCATGAACGCGACGGCAGGCATGCTAAACTTGTCGATTCGAAAGGTAGGCAAAAAGCGCGCGCCGTGGCTTGTATGAACGCCGTAATTACGCGGCAGTCGACTCGAGGCAATAGACCGTTCAGGTTATGGCTGATCGATCGCATGGCGCGCACATTGCCGAGGCAGGTGACATCATGGCGTTGTTGAACATATTGAAATACCCGGACAAGCGACTGTACAAAGTGGCCAAGCCGGTTGTGGCCGTCGATGACCGGATCAAGACGCTCATTCGGGATATGGCGGAGACGATGTATGACGCCCCCGGCGTTGGTCTGGCGGCGACGCAGGTCGACATCCACGAACGTGTTATTACGATCGATGTGTCTGAGGCACGGGACGAATTGATCGTCCTGATCAATCCCGAAATCATTTGGGCGAGCGAAGAACGCAAGCTGAATGAAGAGGGTTGCTTGTCCGTGCCCGGCATCTATGACAATGTCGAGCGTTCCGAGCGGGTACGGGTAAAGGCACTCGACGAAAAAGGCCAGTCGCGAGAAATCGAGGCGGAAGGTCTGCTGGCCATCTGTATCCAGCACGAGATGGATCACTTGCTGGGCAAGGTGTTTGTAGAGTATCTGTCGCCGCTGAAGCAAAATCGGGTTCGTACCAAGCTGAAGAAACAGGCTGCGAACGTCTGACGTCGCGCTCGCGCGATTTTCGGGCGATGTGCCCATTTTGCCTTGCCCGGATGCCTGTTCCATGTCTCATACGTCTCCTTCTCCTGCTCCCGGGGATCTCGATCAAGCCCCGTCGATGGGTGCGCCGATAAGTACCGGGCTCCGCGGGGTCGACGCTGCCAAGCATGCGTTGCGCGTGATCTTTGCCGGAACGCCGGAGTTCGCCGCACAGGCACTGGTGGCAATTCACAACGCGGGTTTTACTGTGCCGTTGGTACTGACACAACCCGATCGTCCGGCAGGGCGGGGCATGAAGTGTCATCCCAGCGCGGTCAAGCGAGAGGCGTTGGCGCGCAGGTTGCCTGTCGCGCAACCGACGTCGTTGCGCCTCGACGGGCGCTACCCCGAGGAAGCCGCCGCCGCCAATGCTTTGTTGAACGCCACGCCGCACGATGTCATGGTCGTGGCAGCGTACGGCCTGATTCTGCCGCAATGGGTACTGGACCTGCCCCGGTTCGGCTGCATCAATATCCATGCGTCGCTGCTGCCCCGTTGGCGCGGCGCGGCACCGATACAGCGCGCGATCGAGGCAGGGGATGTCGAAACCGGTGTCACATTGATGCAAATGGATGCGGGCCTTGACACCGGTGCGATGATTTCGCGTGTCACGGTGCCGATCGGTGCTCGCACGACCACGGCGTTGCTTCATGATGCATTGGCGGAGGCCGGGGCGGCCGCCATTGTCGCGACGCTTTCGGAACTTGAGAGGGCGGGGCACCTGAACGCCACGCCGCAACCTGGCGAGGGCGTCACGTACGCCGAGAAGATCTCGAAGGCGGAAAGCGCATTGGATTGGGGGCGGGACGCTCATGCGTTGACTCGCCAGATATTGGCATTCGATCCGTTTCCCGGTGCGACCGGCGTGCTTGACGGTGTCACGCTGAAGATCTGGGCCGCCGAGCCTGCCGACGACGTTGCAAACGCCGCCGCGGAGCTTCCAGGCACAGTGCTGCGTGCAGACGCTTCCGGGCTGGTGGTTGCTTGCGGCGCGCAGCAGGCAATTCGATTGTTGGCATGCCAGAAGCCGGGCGGCAAGCGCTTGGCGGTACGGGAATTCCTCACGGGCTTTCCGGTCTCCGTTGGTCAGCGATTCATAGTGAACCCATCGTAAGCGGGCCTGTCGCGTCGTAATAGTCGGCCAGATGGCCGAATTGCCGCGGGGCCATCATCACCGTAGAATCGCGTTGACCAGTCAGCCCCGTACTGCGTCCGTGGAGAAGTCATGTTTGGCATCACGCATTTTTCATTGTTCATCCTGTCGTGCATCGCGTTGTCGGTCACGCCCGGGCCGGATTCCGCTTTCATCGTCGCGCGTAGCATCAGCAGTGGTCCGCGGGCCGGCCTGGCCTCGGCATTGGGCATCATCACCGGTTGCTGTGTCCATTTGACGTTGACCGTCCTTGGTTTGGCCGCATTGCTGGCCGCATCGGTGCAAGCCTTCACGATCGTCAAATGGGTCGGGGCCGCTTATTTGATTTGGCTCGGTATTCGCATGTTGATGACGCGGCAAGCGGTACGTGGGCAATGGCGAGTATCCACCCCGGCAGGCGATGCGCCGCCGCACCTGCCCGGTCAGTCCGCTGTCCCGGTCCCGTCAGCCGGCGTACAAGGCAACGATGTCCCGGTGCAAATGCATCGCCTTTTCTGGCAAGGCTTCGTGACAAACCTGTTGAATCCCAAGGTCGTGTTATTTTTCGTCGCCTTTTTCCCTCAGTTCGTCGAGCCGACGCTTGGCGATAAGCGCCTCGCGTTCCTGGTGCTGGGGCTTGTCTTTATCGCGATATCACTGATTTGGAATACGGGACTCGCATTGGTTGCAGGACGACTCACGCGCCGCGTGGCGTCCAATCCCTACATCAAGCGCTGGATTGATCGTGCCGTCGGTAGCCTTTTCGTCGGCTTGGGTGTCCGGCTCGCATTGATCACGCGCTGAGCGCCCGTCACCTCGTTTCAGCCTCCCACCGAGGACCTCGCATACAAAATTTCCGCGACAGCGTTTCATACGCGTGTTGCGGCGTATTGCTCGGTAGCGTAAGGGATTGAAATTTTCTATTTCGCCCTTATCTAACAAAAACCTTACAATACAACGTCGGTCAACATGCCATATCTTCAGTGATGTGGCGGGTCGATCGACAGCGAGCGCCCGCGGGGCGCCTATTTCGGAGTCGAACAATGTTCAACTGGGTGAAGACTGCAGCGTTGATGGCGGGCATTACCGCGCTGTTTGTCGTAGTTGGCGGCGCGATTGGTGGTCATCGTGGCATGGTCATCGCGCTGGTGATTGCCTTGGGCATGAATTTCTTCTCTTACTGGTTTTCGGATTCCATGGTGTTGCGGATGTACAACGCCCAGGAAGTCGATGAATCCACGGCGCCAGAGTTCTACCGGATGGTTCAGGAACTGGCGCATCGCGCCCAATTGCCAATGCCGCGTGTGTATTTGATCAATGAAGATGCCCCGAATGCTTTTGCAACCGGGCGTGATCCCGAGCATGCCGCTGTCGCGGCCACCACCGGCATCCTTCGCGTGCTGTCCGAACGAGAAATGCGCGGCGTGATGGCGCATGAGTTGGCGCACGTCAAGCACCGGGACATCCTGATTTCAACGATTTCCGCGACGATGGCCGGTGCCATTTCGGCGCTGGCTAATTTCGCGATGTTCTTTGGTGGTCGCGACGAAGAAGGACGACCGACGAATCCGATCGCGTCGATTGCGGTGGCGATTCTCGCGCCGATCGCGGCATCGCTGATTCAGATGGCGATTTCACGCGCCCGGGAGTTCGAGGCCGATCGCGGTGGTGCGGAAATTTCGGGCGATCCAACCGCATTGGCATCGGCACTGGAGAAAATCCACGCCTATGCGAGCGGTGTGCCGTTCCCGACGGCCGAGGCACATCCGGCTACCGCACAGATGATGATCATGAATCCATTGTCCGGCAGTTCCGTCGCCAAGCTGTTCTCGACCCATCCGGCAACGGAGGAGCGCGTCGCCCGCCTGATGCATATGGCGCAGACGGGTCAATACCCGGGCTGAACGATACCGTCGGCCTGTTCGGCAATGCCTTGCAAATGCGTCGCGTCCCATGTTGGTACGCACCGTTTGTAATATTCGTGGGTAGTGCCTTATCGTGGGGGAAGGGCATGGTGGACGGTGACCGGAGTAGAATGCGCGGTTCCAGCATCACAGACTGTCGCTTCCGATGACCGAACGTTCCTCTGCCTCGCCAAGACCTGCACGTAAGACATTGGGTGCCCGGTCTGACCGGCCATCCAATCGTCGTGCTAATGCAGATCGCGGCGCGGGTGTCCGCTCGCCTAAGCCTGGCGGGAAAGGGCCCGCAGGCCCTGCCAGGCATAAAGGTGCATCCGGTGCGACGCACGGTGACGTTCCCTCGCGCGCGCCCTTATCGACGCCTCCAGTCGCACGGCAAATGCATGCGGAAGGTTTGCCGGTGGATTCCTTGGCGTTTGCACTCGATGTCGCGGCCAGCGCCGTTGGTGCTGTTCGTCAAGGCGCGTCACTGCCATCTGCCTTGCAGACGGCCTTCCAGGCCCGTGCCGCAATGACGGCGCACGCTAGTGTATCGGCGGATCATGCGTCCAGCGATTGGCGCGGTGCGTCGCAAGATATCGCCTATCGCGCCATTCGCGCATTGGGCTTGACCGATGCGCTGATCGCCGAAATGGTCGCAAAGCCCCCCGCGCCGCCGGTGCGGGACTTACTGGCGTGTGCGTTGACGTTACTTGTCGCGGCGGACGATGCGTCCATAGCCGTGGCCGGTGACCAATCAGTCGCTCCCGTCCATGCCACAACCGATGAACGTGACGCGGCATCCACCGTGCTTGCTACATCCGAGTCATCGTCATTCGCCTCTCTCGAGACGCCGCGGGCGCAGACCGCCGCGCCGTTCGGGCGAGCGGCGCCGTACGCTGCCCATACCGTGGTCGATCAGGCGGTCACTGCCGCGGCGGCGGCGGAAGATACGCGCTTTGCACGCGGTATGGTCAATGCCGTGTTGCGGACTTTTTTGCGAGAAGCCCCCGTTCTGCGCCAGCGTGTGGCGCAGCAGCGCGTTGCGCGTTGGAGCTATCCGGAATGGTGGATCGACGCGGTGCGGCGCGCTTGGCCGACGCAATGGCAAGCCATCCTGGAAGCGGGCAATAAACCCGCGCCGATGACCTTGCGTGTCAACACGCGCCAATCCAGTCCGGACGCGTACTTGGTCACGCTGAGTGAAGCCGGCATAGTCGCGTACCCCGCGGCGCCCTCGGGTGTAAGGCTTTCGCGTGCCGTGCCGGTGAATCGGCTGCCAGGATTCTCGCAGGGTGCCGTGTCGGTGCAGGACGCGGGCGCACAGCGCGCCGCATTGTTGTTGGATGTGCGTGACGGCATGCGCGTTCTCGATGCCTGTGCGGCACCGGGCGGCAAGACGGGCCATCTGCTGGAGCTGGCCGATATCGAGCTTGTGGCACTGGAGAGCGATGCGGGCCGCGTGCCACGGATCACTGAGAACTTGCAGCGGCTGGGCATGCACGCTGACATCCGCATTGGCGATGCCGCCCGCCTTGAGGATTGGTGGGATGGTCGTTCGTTCGACCGCGTTCTGGCCGATGTACCCTGCTCAGCTTCGGGGATCGTACGCCGACACCCGGACATCCGCTGGCTTCGCCGCCCGGCTGACATTGGCGTATTGGTGCAGACGCAGCGACGTATTCTTAACGCCTTGTGGCAGACTGTGGCGTCGGGCGGCGAATTGCTCTACGTCACATGCTCGATATTTCCGGAAGAAGGCGAGGAACAGGCGCGTTGGTTTGAAGGGGGCCGCCAAGATGCGGTACGATTGGATGCCCCAGGGCAATTGACGCCGGTTGTCGCGGCATCCGGGTCCGACGCGGATCATGACGGTTTTTTCTACGCGCGTTTTCGAAAACGGTGACTTTTTTCCGCGTTCTCCTTCGTCAAGCGCGGTGCGCTCGGCGCGCCTTCGCAGCACTGCTTGCCGTGCCGCTGCCCGCGCCGATCCGCGCCGTGGCGCCGTCGCATGCACGGCGCAAATGGCTCACGCGTGCCGTACCAGCGATGATGTTTGCATTCTGCTTCGTGTCGCTGGGCGTTGGTGTCATGACGCCCGCCTCGGCGCATGCCGGTACGATCGCGGTCCAACGGGCCTCATTGCAGGCTGATGCGGCGGGCGGCTGGAACCTGGACGCACGTTTCGATTTCACGTTGAACAATAGTTTGACGGATGCGGTCAGCAAGGGGATTCCGCTGTATTTCCGCACCGAGTTCACGTTGACACGTCCGCGATGGTATTGGTTCGACGATCAGGCGGTTACGGCCTCACAGACGGTACGTCTGTCCTTTCAACCGTTGACGCGCGAATATCGTGTTTCAACCACCGGTGACAGCTTGTATCTATCGCTACCAACGCTTGAACAGGCGTTGGCGGTGATCAAGCACGTGGTGGCCTGGAAGGTGATCGACAAGCACGATGTGGCACCGGGCGAGCACTACGTCGCGGCAGTCCGAATGGAGCTGGATATCTCGCAGATGCCAAAGCCGTTCCAGATCGATGCGGTCAACAATAGCGACTGGACCTTGTCTTCGGATTGGTCCCGCTTTGATTTCAGTACGGCCGATCATGAAAAGTAGCGTCGATCTGCGGACTCTGCTGGTTCGGGTGCTGGTCACGACGGTTGCGTTGACCGCTACGCTGCTGCTCGTGCTACTGGCACTCGCGAGCGCGAACACCGAATTCTTCGATCGATACTATTCGTGGCTCTACACGGCAAACGTCGCGGTCGCCTTCGTCTTCCTGGTGGTGACGGTGGCGCTGGTGTGCCTGATTGCCGTACGCTTGCGGCAGGGGAAATTCGGTACCCGCCTGCTGGCCAAAATCGCGATCTTTTTTGCACTGGTGGGTGTCCTGCCAGGTGGCATCATCTACCTTGTGTCATTGCAATTCGCGTCGCGCAGTATCGAGTCCTGGTTTGACGTCAATGTAGAGACCGCGCTCGATTCGGGACTGGCGCTGGGGCGCGGCATGCTGGACAACTCGCTGAGCGATCTGCAGGCAAAGGGTCGCACGATGGCGGACCAGTTGGCGGCTGCCGGCGAGTCGAACACGACGTTGACGCTGCTACGCCTGCGGGATCAATTCAATATTCAGCAGGCGCAGGTCATCTCACGCGCGGTGCCGATGTCCACGCCGATGTCGACGCAGCCCCTGTCCCTGCATTATGTGCAGCAACCCGCGCTGCGGATCTTGGCCGAGGCGAACCAGACGATCCAGCCGCCGCGCATTGATGAATTACCGAACCAGCAAATGCTGGCGGTGGTGAGCAGCGGCAAGGTTTACGCGGCCACCGAAGGCGACATCGATGCGGCCAGTGAAAAGGGCGTGCTGCGGATGCGCGTGTTGATGCGCATCCCGTATTATCAGCGCCAGACGCAGGGGGACGACCGATATCTGCAACTGATCCAGCCGGTTTCGCCTACCTTGGCACGTAATGCAGAAGCGGTCCAACGAGCGTATCGGGAATATCAGGAAAAGTCGTTGGGCCGTACCGGCTTGCGCAAAATGTATATCGGCACGCTGACGCTGGCGCTGTTCCTTGCCACCTTTATCGGCATCATGTTGGCGCTCGTGCTCGGCAATCAGTTGGCGCGCCCCTTGTTCCTGCTGGCGCGGGGTACAGAGGAAGTGGCGCGCGGCGACTACACACCGAAGCATGAGATCAAGTCCAACGACGAGCTGGGCTTTCTGACACAGATGTTCAATGCAATGACACGCCAGTTGTCGGAAGCGCAGGGGGCGGTCGAGGCGAATCGTCTCGCGCTGGAGGAGTCCAAAGCCTATCTGGAAAGCATCCTGGCGAACCTCACGGCCGGCGTATTCGTGTTTGATTGGCAGTTCCGTCTGACGACCGCCAACCCAGGCGCGGATCGTATTTTCCGCAAACCCTTCCAGGAGCAACTGGGCAAGACGCTGTTTGAGATCGAAGGTCTGGCAGACTTCGGCGTGATGGTACGCAAGGCGTTTGCTGATCGTGAGGCGGCGGATCGCGTGGCGATGGAGCGCGAGACCGGCAATGATGGCAATCACGATGGCAGCCGCAAGGACAAATACGGCGATAACCGCGACGGCGTCGAGATAGATGGCCATACCGCCACGGCGGAATTGGATGCGGACGGCGGCCAGCTTGGCGGTGATCACCTCGCCCAGGCCGCCGCGGCAGTCGCGGTGTCGATGGCGGCAGAGGATCGTCCGCGTGTGGGATTGGACCCGCGTGGTCCCGTTGGCCACTGGCAGCAGCAATTCGCCATTCCGGTGGCCGGGGAAACCGAGCCGTTGACGCTGCTGGTACGTGGTACGCGTCTGTTGAGCGCGTTGGGTAACGCCGCGACCGCCGGCTATGTGGTGGTGTTCGACGATATTTCGGACGTGATTTCGGCACAGCGTTCCGTGGCATGGGGTGAGGTCGCGCGGCGTCTTGCACATGAGATCAAGAATCCGTTGACGCCCATTCAACTGTCAGCCGAGCGTTTGCAGATGAAGCTGTCGCCCAAATTGGATCAGACGGATGCGGACGTTTTGAAGCGAGGTGCCACGACAATCGTCAATCAAGTGGCTGCGATGAAGCGCATGGTCGATGACTTCCGCGAATACGCACGTACCCCACCGGCTGTGTTGCAACCGCTTCAATTGAACGATCTCGTAGCCGAAGTCATGACGCTCTATGGCGTTGATGATGGCAAAGGCGCCATCACGGTTTCGCTGGAGCAGTTACCTGCAATTAAAGGCGACGCAACGCAGCTTCGGCAAGTGATTCATAATCTATTGCAGAATGCTCAGGACGCGGTGGCGGATGCCCCACGGCCGCAAGTCACAATTGAGACGCGCCCGGTAGAATATGGAGACGCGGATGAGCATGGCAACCGCAGAATGGCCGTCCGTCTTGCCGTATCGGACAACGGTCCCGGTTTCCCTGCGCGTATCCTGACGCGTGCCTTCGAGCCCTACGTGACAACGAAGGCAAAAGGCACGGGTCTTGGATTGGCGATGGTCAAGAAGATCGTCGATGAGCATGGTGGCCGTATCGATATTCGAAATCGTGGCCGCATGGGGCAAGAAGGCGTGGCTGGGGCGCAGGTGTCGATCCTGTTCCTGCAATTGGACGACGCGGCGTCTGAACCCAGGCAGCATGGCAGTGAGGATGGGCATGCATCGCAGGCGAAAGCAATTGCGCATACAAGGGTAGGGTAAATGGCAACCATTCTGGTAGTGGATGACGAAATGGGTATCCGGGAATTGCTCTCGGAAATTCTTGGCGACGAAGGTCATGCAGTAGACCAGGCCGAGAATGCTCAGCAAGCACGTTTGTATCGGCAAAAATCGACGCCGGACTTGGTGCTGCTGGACATCTGGATGCCCGATACGGATGGCGTGACGTTGCTGAAGGAATGGGCGGCGCAAGGGCAATTGACCATGCCGGTCATCATGATGTCCGGTCACGCGACGATTGATACGGCCGTGGAGGCGACGAAGATCGGTGCGCTGAACTTCCTCGAGAAGCCGATTGCATTGCAGAAGCTGCTGAAGGCGGTGGAACAGGGGCTTGCGCGGGGTGCCGCGCCGACTCCCGCGCCCGCTTCGCCTACGGCAGCCCCGACGACGGTGCCGTCCTTTGCACCAGCGTCGCCTGCATACGCGTCGGCATCGCCCGCGCCCGCTTCTGCATCGCTGGTCGGCAACGGAACGACTGGCTCGGGGCATGCGTTGGCGTCCGGTGCATCCGGGCAGACACCGGGCTTGGGTGGCACCTCGAGCGGGACGCCTCTGTTGCAGGGCGAGCCGCTGACGCCACAGCAGACTCGGCTCGCGGCCATGACGTTCGATATCCCGTTACGGGAGGCGCGCGACGCGTTTGAACGGGCCTATTTCGAATATCACCTGGCTCGTGAGAACGGCAGCATGACGCGCGTCGCCGAAAAGACCGGTCTGGAGCGAACACACTTGTACCGGAAGATGCGGCACTTGGGCGTGGACCTGTCACGGAACAAGGGCGGCGGTCAGGAGTGATGCGCGGAGCACGCAGGATTGCCTATGCCGCGACAAGCGCCGCATAGGCAATCCGGACGGCATTTTGCATGGAATTACTTGACGGTTACGGGTATTGCGCATATACTCTTTTCTCTCGTGGCCCGGTAGCTCAGTTGGTAGAGCAGCGGATTGAAAATCCGCGTGTCGATGGTTCGATTCCGTCCCAGGCCACCACGAAATTTCTGATGCTCTTTTCGAAGGGCGGATGGTAAAAAAGGCGACCCGAAAAGGTCGCCTTTTTTGTTTTCAGCAGGGCGTCGATGTCGATGTCGATGTCGATGTCGATGTCGATGTCGATGTCGATGTCGATGGCAGCAGCCGTCGCTGCGCCACCTCAAGACTTCGTTCCCGCCGCCACCATTTCCCGAATCCGCGCCATGAGTGCTTCGACCGTGAACGGCTTGGTCATCACTTGCATGCCGGGCTCCAGGTGACCATTGCCAATCACCGAGTTCTCCGCATAACCGGTGATGAACAATACCTGCAGATCAGGACGCGATTGACGCCCCGCGTCGGCCATCTGCCGGCCATTCATGCCACCAGGCAGGCCGACATCGCTGACCAGCAGATCGATACGGACGTTCGACTGCAAGATCTTCAGACCCGCCGCACTGTCCGCGGCTTCGATAACCGTATAGCCGAGGTCGTCGAGCACATCGGTGATCAGCATGCGAACGCTTGGTTCATCGTCGACGATCAACACGGTTTCTCCCGCCTCGGCCGTTTCGATCGGCTCCGTCGTGGGCGTCACCGTCTCATCAAGCACATCGCCATAAAAGCGTGGCAGATAGATGCAGACGGTCGTGCCTTGCCCTACTTCCGAATAAATCCGGACCTGTCCTCCGGACTGCTTCGCAAAGCCGTAGATCATCGACAAGCCGAGGCCGGTACCCTGGCCGATCGGCTTGGTGGTGAAGAACGGATCGAAGGCCTTCGCCATCACATCGGGCGTCATGCCGGTGCCGGTATCGGTCACGCACAGGGACAGGTACTGACCCTCCGGCATGTCATGCGTCTGCGCGGCATTGCGGTCGAGCCATTTGTTGGCGGTCTCCACGGTGATGCGGCCACCTTCCGGCATGGCGTCTCGCGCATTGATGCAGAGGTTCAGCAACGCATTTTCCAACTGCCCGGCGTCCACCAGCGCCGGCCACAATGCCGTGGCGCCCACCGCCTCGACAATGATGCCGGGACCCACGGTACGTTGGATCAGGTCGGTCATGCCATTGACCAGCGCGTTGACGTCGGTGGGCCGTGGATCGAGCGTCTGTCTGCGCGAGAAGGCCAGAAGACGATGCGTCAACGCCGCGGCGCGGCGGACCGCACCTTGCGCCGCGACCACGTATTTGTCGACATCCGCGAGGCGGCCCTGGCTTAATCGTATCGAGAGCATCTGCAATGAGCCCGAGATGCCCGCTAGTAGATTGTTGAAGTCGTGCGCAAGTCCGCCGGTCAGATGCCCGACCGCTTCCATCTTCTGCGACTGGCGAAGTTGTTCCTCTGCCCGCATCAGTTCCGCGGTGCGCTCCGCCACGCGTTGTTCAAGCGTTTCGTTCAGCGCACGAAGCGATGCCGACGCCCGATCGCGCTCTTCTTCCACCGCACGCCGTTGCCCGACGTCCAGCAACACGCCCGGAAAACTCAACGGCGTGCCATCCGGCCCGTGATCCACGCGCCCGTTCGCCTCGATCCAGTGATACTTTCCATCGCGACGCCGTACACGGTACTGATGGGCATAAGGGCCGCCGCGTCGGATGGCCGAATTGATGGCGTCGGCAAGGCCGGTCTGGTCATCGGGGTGTACGGATGCGACGATCTGCGCACGCCTCAGGCCGCTACGGCCGAGCGCCGGATCCAGACCGCAGGCCTCGGCAAATGCCTGGTCCACGGTGAAGCGGTCGTTCGGCAAATCCCATAACCAGGTGCCAATGATCGCGCCGGCCGACAGCGCCAATTGCACGCGCTCGATGTTTTCCCGTGCAATGGCCTCACTTGCCCGCAGCGCCGCTTCGCTTTGCTTGCGTGCGGTGATATCGCGAAATAGCACCGACACCTGCTTGTCGCTTTCCGGTTCCACCCGGACCGCCGAGACTTCGATATGTCGTCCCGCTGTCTTGAAATATCGCTCGAAGCGGATCGGCGTGCCGGTACGCAGGACGCCGCCATAAAGTGCAAGCCATTGATCGGCGTCGACCGGGTCGATTTCGCGTAGCGTCTTGCCCAGCACATTGGCAATGCCGGTGTGCCTTTCATAGCCTGAGTTCGCCTGCACGTGCCGGTAGTCGCTCAGTGGGCCATGCGGTCCATCGAAGAATTCGATGATGCAGAAGCCTTCGTCAATCGAGTCGAACAAGGCCCGATAACGCGCCTCCGCGAGATCGAGCGCTTGCGTGGCGGTATGTTCGGTCGTTCGGTCACGCAGCACCTTGACGTAACCGTGATGCTGCCCGGTGTCATCACGTAGCGGCGAAATCTCGCCGCTCGCCCAGAAGCGCGTACCGCCACGCCGCTCGTGCCAGCGCTCGTCCTTGCCGCTGTCCTGGGCAAGGGCCGCACGCATTTCTCGTTCAGGCGTGCCTGCCGCGCGATCCTCTTTCGTGAAGATCATCGCAAGCGGCTTGCCGATCATCTCGGCGCTGGTCCATCCGAAAACGGACGTCGCACCGGCACTCCAATCCGTGATGGCGCCGGAAAGATCGGTCACGATAATCGCGTAGTCGCTGGCACTGTCGACGATCGCGCGATGACGTGCGCGTTCCGCCGCGGCGCTCACCAACGCGCGGTCCCCGGATGTCTCGGTCCGTGTGTCCGGCGTGTCGCGCTGCCCGGCGAGGCGTGCCGTCTCAATATCGAATGCGTCTGTCATTTATTAGAATAGGTAATGGGTACAGCGCGCGAACGACGAAAAGCGCCACCTATCCTAGTGTACTGGGAAACGTATGGCCCACGCTGGTCAAGGCAGCAGGCATCCGATGATCGATGCCGGGTGGACGTCGCCTCGTTGCAAACGCGCCTCCAATGGGCGCCACAGCAAGCCGATCAGTTTTGTCAGCCGCGCGCTGGTCGACCATCGCGCCGCGAAGAGAGCCACCGGCGCACGGTCCGGTGCGTCCGGTGCCATGCATATCGCCGCCGCCGGACCTCCCGGCGCATCGCAAAGCCACGAACAGACGCGGTCCGGCTCCCAGCCGCGCGAATGCGTCTCGTAAAAAGCGTCGAGTTCCGCCGGCATCAACGCCAAGCGATAGGGCAGGACCGCTGCGTCGGTGGAGGCGATCCCGCGCCCGTGGTCCGAGTGGTGCGTGCGAAACAGGCAAGCGGCCTGGTTTTCCGCCGCCGTCGCGCCGTCATGCCGGCCAAATCGGTCGGTGTTACCCTCTGCGATGCCGTCTCGCATCACTCGTTGGGCGGCGGCGTGGCACGTAAAGTACGCCGGTGCGTGACTGAAGCCCTGGAGCAACGTCGGCAACCCCGTGCCATTGGAGAGTGACGCCATATCGGCGGTACCGTCGCGATGCAGCGCACCGTCGAACATGGCCCACCATCGGCGCACGAAAGCGCTATTCGCAGGGGCTGCCAGAAACCAGTTCTCCAGCATCGGAAACGCCGCATCCTGTGTGCGTTCGCGATTGAAATAACCGATCAGGTCTGGTCGATGCCGCGCGGCAAGCGTATCGATGAAATGGAGAGGCGCGTGCATCAACGTGCTGGCATCCAGCCATACGCCGCCATGCGTTGCCAACACGGCGAGCCGCACCCAGTCGGACTGTACCTGCGGCGGCCAGTGGCGAAATCCCTCCGGTAATGCAGGCAGTTCGTCCGGCAATGTATCCGGATGCAGTATGGTGATGCGCTTATCGGGATGGTGATGACGCCAACTTCGCAAGCACGCCTGGACCACGAGCGGCAACGACGCGTCATGCCAATAGGTCCAGAACAGCGGGGGAATGGGGGCCGTGTCTCGCGGGGGGCTGTCGTCGTGTTCCGATGACCACAGCAGCAACGGTACGGTAAGCGGGGCGCGGGTATCCGTCGCGCATGTCGTTGTCGCCCGAGGCGCGCCGCGCACGTTAGCCATGGTCCGACGGCGGCGTCTCCACCGCGTGCACCACAGTCAGGCTGCCGTCACGATAGACAAGCCACTCATGCGCCGGCGCGAAGAATTCCGCGCGTTGATTCGGCTGCAACGATTGCGCCAGGTCCAGCAGGCAGGTGGGATCGTAATACCGCAGTAAGGAAATGGAACCATCAGGCAGCGCGACGTCGAGACGTGATGTCAGGTCTTCTTTCAGGTCGGCGAATTCGCGTGCACTGATCAGCCAGACCAGGCCGATCGCGGTTTCACCGAGTTTTTGCAGCAGCGCGATATTCGGCGCCGATGCCTGATCGATTTTCAGCAGCCAGGGTCCGGCATCGGCAATTGCCGTGTCAACTGTCTGATCGAACAACGCCACGCTACCTGCATCGTGCACCGGCACGCTGCCCGTGACTTCCTGCACGCTCGCGCCGGCGACCAGCGCATAGAGCCGGAAAGTCCTTGGGTCGCGGGAGTACAGAGCGAAAAGGCGCTGATTGATCGCGTCTAGCATGGTTCGTTTTCCTGAGCGGGCAAGGCGACGTCCCGGCGAGATCCACAATTAATCCAATGTAGCATAGTGAGATAACGCAGCCTTGCTCACGCCGCCTTGGGGAAGACTTTAAAGGGGGGATGGATACGGCCCATGATCCCTTAGTCCCGCGCCAGTCCGTTGGCGAGACGTTGCAGGAACACGCAGCAGGCTTCCATTTGCGAGATGGCGACAAACTCGTCGGCCTTGTGCGCCTGGTCGATCGAGCCCGGTCCGCAGATCAGTGTCGGCACGCCGATCTCCTGATACAAACCGCCTTCGGTGCCGAACGCAACGGTGTGATCGGCGAGCGCCGCGAAGCCGAGCGCATGCGAGCACAAGGACTTCAACTGGCGCGCCGGCGCATCGTTGTCGTTACGCAAGCCAGGGTAGGCGGACAACTGCGTGAAGGCGATATCGGCCCCGTTATAGGTGGCCTGCATGTCGGCCAGTAATTGCTTCAAAGCGAATGCCTTCAGCTTGGCGACATGGGTATCGGCACTGTCCTCGGGCAAGTAGCGGATCTCAAAATCGAAATCGCATTGGTCGGGTACGACATTGACAGCTACGCCGCCGCGGATCGTGCCGGTCTGGATCGTTGTGTAGGATGGGGCGAATGCGTCGTTGAACGGCCCGTCACGCCGGATGCCGGCGCCAATGCCGCGTAGATGACTGACCAGTTCCGCTGCGTATTCGATGGCGTTGACGCCGGTCTCGGGTTGCGACGAATGTCCGGCCAGACCGCGTACGCCGCAGCGATAGCTGTGTTTGCCCTTGTGCGCCATCGCAACACGCATGCCGGTGGGCTCACCGATGATGCAACCGATCGGTTTTGCCGCATCGACGGCCAATTCCGCCAACAGGTCGCGAATACCGACGCACCCGATCTCCTCGTCATAGCTGACTGCGATATGCAGCGGAATCGCGTTGATCGTGTCCTTGAAGAACGGCACGCATGCCAGCACGCAAGCGATATACCCTTTCATGTCGGCAGCGCCCCGTCCGACGAGCAGGCCATCGCGTTCGATCAGCGTGAACGGGTCGCTCGTCCAGGGCTGGCCGGTGACCGGCACCACATCGGCGTGACCCGAAAGGCAGATGCCGCCGCGGTCGGTTGGTCCGATTGTCGCGTATAAATTCGCGCGGGTGCCGTCGGCATGCGCCACGAGGCGGCTGGTGATGCCCTGGCTTTCCAGGTAGTCGCGGATATACGTGATCAGCGGGAGATTCGGCTGGCGGCTGATGGTGGGAAACGCGACGAGGTCACGCAGGATGCGTTTTGCCGTGGCGACAATCTCGGCGGTGCGTGCTTGTATCGCCGGGGCGTGCGATGCCACGGGTGCATGCGCGGCATCGATGGTCGTGGACGTACTGTCGAGGGAGGAATGCATGGCCTGGCTCACGATGGTGTGGAAGCGGGATGGGGCTTGCCGGGCGTTTGTGATTCGGCAAACGCGAGACGCAATTGGTCGAGTGCATCGGTATCGGTGCGCTCGAAACGCAAAGGCGTGACCGATACATACCCCTCGTGTACCGAGGCGGTTTCGCTATCGGGCAGCGCGTCCTCGCCGTTGCGGCGGAAGCGCAGCCAATAATAAGGGACGAGGCGTGGGTCCTCCTTCACCTCTACTTCCATGCCGCGCACCAGTCCGGCGCCCTGGCGGGTCAGGCGGATGCCTTTCGTCTGCTCGGGACGCACGGCCGGGAAGTTCACATTCAGGCACACGCCAGGCTGCCACGGCAATGCCAGCAACTGTCGGACGACATCGGCGCCCAAGGTGCGTGCCGTGTCCCAACTCAGCGGATTCGGTTGCCGATACGTCTGGCTCATTGCAAAGGCGCGCAGACCCAGTAGCGTCGCCGTCATTGCCGCGCCCACGGTGCCGGAAAACACCGTCTCCACACCAAGGTTGCCGCCGCGGTTTACTCCCGACAACACCAGATCCGGTTTCACGCCGCCCATCAGCGCCTGTGCCATCACCACGCAGTCTCCTGGCGTGCCCGTCACGCCAAAGCGCCGCTCGCCGCGCGGGATGGCCCGCAACGGCGCATGCAGACTGACCGAGTGCGAGGTGCCGCTCTGATCCGTTTCCGGGGCAACCACCCAGACCTCATCGGCGATCTGCGCCGCGATATCAGTCATGACCGCCAAGCCAGGGGCATCGATGCCGTCATCGTTCGTCAACAGGACGCATTTCAGGCGAGGTGCCGAGGACAGGAGCTGCTGGGTGCGTGATGTAACGAAATCGCGGGGGACGTCAAGCGGCTGAAACGTGTCGGGCATGGGGCGAGCCTTATCGGAAAACGGTGGCCAGCGCGGCAATGCGAGCATGAACGGCAGGCCCGAAGCACTGGGATGATGTCGACATTTTACCGCAGTGGTGTGCCCCTCAGTCCGTCTTACGACGCTAAACATTTGAAATCAGCCGGGATTTCCCTATAATTACAGGCTGGCCTCGCGTGCCATTCCTCTCGAACGTCCTGCAATTCGTCCACCGATCGCGACGACATTGCCAGCCCTTCCGCCATGGTGGACCGTGGGCCGGACCGCCAAATAAAATCGATACCCATGCCGAAGACTGACACTGCTCCCGCCCCGCGCCGGTCCGATTCGTCCGACGTGGCCTTGCGCCCCGTTCGGGGAACCGATGGCCTCGCAAACGAGGGGGCGCTGGTGCTGTTTTCCGGTGGTCAGGATTCGGCAACCTGCCTGGCCTGGGCATTGCAGCGCTTTGCCCGCGTGGAGACGATTGGTTTCGACTACGGCCAACGCCATAAGATCGAACTGACTTGTCGCAGCGCCTTCCGGGCCCAATTGCTGGCCGCCGGCGTGCGTGAAACGACCGCCGGCGATGTGGAAGGGGCGGCGAAAGCGGATGCGGCAACGACGACCGCCGGTGGCGGGCTCGATACCGCCAGCGCGTCCGGCTTGAACAGCATGACTGGATCCAACGCGGCGGCATCCGTCGCCCCGGTCGCCATGAGGGCGTTTGACGGCTGGACCGGGCGCCTGGGCGTTGACCATATGATCGACTTGTCGATGCTCGGTCAGATCAGCGACACCGCGATGACGCGGGACATCGCGATCGAGGCCCGGGATGACGGCTTGCCGAATACCTTCGTGCCAGGACGCAACCTGCTGTTCTTGACCGTGGCGGCCACGATCGCCTACCGGCGCGGTCTGCGGGTGCTGGTGGGCGGCATGTGCGAGACCGACTACTCCGGCTACCCCGACTGCCGCGACGATACGCTGAAGGCACTGCAGATCGCGTTGAACCTGGGCATGGATCGCCGCATGGTGCTGCAGACGCCGCTGATGTGGCTCGACAAAGCCGCCACGTGGGCCCTTGCCGAGCAGATGGGCGGCACGCCGCTGGTCGAGCTGGTGCGGGATCATACGCACACCTGCTATGTGGGGGACCGGACGCATTTTCATCCGTGGGGCTATGGGTGCGGCAACTGCCCCGCGTGCCAGTTGCGCGCAAACGGTTATGCGGCCTACCAGGCCGAGCGCGCCGTTTCACGACAGGACGGTCAGGGCCATTAAATGACGTACTCGGTCAAGGAAGTTTTCCATACCTTGCAGGGCGAAGGGGCGAATGCCGGTCGTCCGGCGGTGTTCTGCCGTTTTTCCGGCTGCAATCTCTGGACGGGCCGCGAAGCGGATCGCGCGGAGGCGGTCTGCCAGTTCTGTGATACGGATTTCGTCGGAACCGATGGCGAAAATGGGGGCAAATACCGCACGCCTGCCGATCTGGTCGCCGTCGTTGCCGGGCTGTGGCCCGAGGGAGAGGGGCAGCGCTTTATCGTATGCACCGGCGGCGAACCGCTGTTGCAATTGGATGCCGCATTGATCGATGCATTGCATCAGGCCGGTTTTACGATCGCCATCGAGACCAACGGCACGATTCCGGTGCCTGACGGGATAGATTGGGTCTGTGTCAGCCCGAAGATGGGATCGACCCTGGTCGTTACGCGCGGCGATGAGCTGAAAGTGGTGGTGCCCCAGCCGAACCAGGTGTTGGCGCAATACCTGGCGCTGGATTTCACCTATTTTCTGGTCCAGCCGATGGACGGGCCATCACGTGACATGAATACGCGTCTGGCAATCGACTGGTGCAAGCGACATCCGCGCTGGTGGCTGTCGATGCAAACGCACAAATACTTGAATATCGCCTGAGCGCATGCTGGCGCGGCGAATCGACGGATACCCATTGTGATACGAATTACACGCCGTTTGGAATTTGATGCCGGTCATCGGATTCCGGATCATCGCAGCCAGTGCCGTAATCTGCATGGCCATCGCTACGTCCTCGAACTGACGCTGGAAGGCGAGGTCGTCGAGGAAAGCGGGTCTCCGGAATGCGGGATGGTCATGGATTTCGCCGACGTCAAGTCATTGGCCAACGCGCATCTGGTGGACCGCTGGGACCACGCTTTTCTCGTCTACCAAGGCGACGAGGCAGTGATGCGGTTCCTCGAGACGCTGCCCGGTCATAAGACGGTGGTCATCGATCGTATTCCGACGGTCGAAAACCTGGCGCAGTGGGCCTATGAAACATTGGCACCGGTCTACGATGGACATTACGGGCGGGCACTGCGCCTGATCCGCGTGCGTCTCTATGAAACGCCGAATTGCTGGGCTGACGCCGGACCGAAGCTGGAGGGTTGATCGCCAGACGGCTTCCCTGACGCATTGCCCCGTCAGTTGATCATGTGGTTCAGATAGTGGTCCATGGACAGTCCCAGGCCGGGCGCGGTTCGACGAGCGTATTCTATTTGGCGGGGTGATCGATTCCTTCCATGCCGGGCACGCGGCGTGCTTGTTTAAGCAGGCCCACACATGGAGGCAATAATGACCTACGCGACGACGCAATCGACGAAGCAGGATCACGCCCGCAATATAGCCGCGGCCTTGAAGAAAGACGAAATCGACCCGAACAAGCATGAAAACCCGGATCGCGACAATCTGAGTACAGATCACCGCCTGGATAAGGACTTGGAGGAGACGTTCCCGGCAAGCGACGCCCCGGCCACGGGTGGCGTGACCAAGATCGGCACCGATGGTGAGGAAACCGGCAAGCCGCGCCATCAGGACGAGAAAAAGGCTGGACGGAGCGCGTAATGGGCACGACGCATTCATACTCCAAGAGCGTGCCGTCCGAGCTGCCGGAGGACGTCGTGCCACGCGGTGTCGACCTGGACAATGATGTCGGCAGCGACAGCACTGTCGACGCGGATGGCAAGAATCGCGACGCACGCCGCCAGGCCGCTGACGCGGCGTCGGGAACGGGCGGCGGCCTGGACCGCCAGCATGATAACGAAGTGGTGAGCAACGCGACGTTGCAAAACGCGGTGCGGACCCCGCCAACAGGATTAGCGGGGATCGATAGTCGTCCGGATGGCGCGTCTGCTGGCGTGCTCGCGGCGCCTGGTAGCCATGTGGTGGACGTTGGGTTCGTCGAAGCGTCAGGGTTGTACGAAACAGCCGGTGATGACTCCGATACCGATGCAACGGAAGGCGCGAGGAAGCGTCTCGAACATATCCCGCAAAACCATACGCGCGTGGGTCACAACATCAAGTTCGAGCCGGACACGGACGTGAAGTCGCCCCGCTCGGAGCCGTGACGGGTGGCATCTGTTGCGGCCTGCCGGACCCGCAGCCGCGCACAATTGCGCTAGGTCTGGGCGGCGTGCGTTTCCGTCCGCGTCGCTTGGTGCCCGTCTAGCGCCGGATGTTCTTGCGCTGATTGGCTACGCTCATCACCATGCCGACCGCAACGCCCAGCGTGACCAGCGCCGTCCCGCCATAACTCATGAATGGCAGCGGCACGCCGACAACCGGCAAGATGCCGCTTACCATCCCGATATTGACGAAGGCATAGGTAAAGAACGTCAACGACAGCGCCCCGGCCAGCAATCGTCCGAACATTGTCGCGCCACGCGAGGCGACAATCAGGCTTCGGACGATCAGCAGGGTGTACATCGCCAACAGCAGCAGACCACCAACCAGGCCAAATTCTTCCGAATACACGGCGAAAATGAAGTCCGTGTGTTTTTCTGGGATGAACTCCAGATGCGCCTGCGTACCCTTTAGCCAGCCTTCCCCGCGAGGACCGCCCGAGCCGATGGCGATCACGGCCTGGATTGTGTGGAAACCCCTGCCAAGCGGATCGGACGTCGGATCAAGCAGCGTACAGACACGATGTTTCTGGTAGTCATGCATCATCGGCCAATTCACACCGGGCTGGCAGATACGATCCTCGTTGATCAGTACTGCGCCGATGGCAACGACCCCGACCAGCATCACGGGCAAAATCAGCTTCCAGCTCAGTCCTGCAAAGTAGATGACAAACAGGCCGGCTGCAAAGACCAGCATCGCCGTACCCAGATCGGGCTGTTTCGCAATCAGGCCGACCGGTAGCGCCAGCAATAACAGCGCGACGCCGTGATCCCACCATCGGATGGCCCCCTCACGCAATTGGTAGTACCAGGCCAGCATCAATGGCATGCCGATCTTCATCAACTCCGAAGGCTGAATCACCACGCCCACGTTCAACCAGCGTTTTGCCCCTTTGCGGGTTAGTCCGAACAGGGCCACGGCGACCAATAAGGCGACCCCGAACGTATACAGCGGTACCGCGAAACGCATCAGTGTCTGGGGCGGTACGTGCGCAATCGCCCACATCAGGATAAAGGTCAGCAGGACATTGCGGACCTGGTCGGTGACACGCGACGGCATGTCGATACTGGCGCTATAGAGGGTGATCAGACCGGTGCATACCAGTAGGAACACGAACAGTGCCAGCGGCTTGTCGAAGGCCATCAGGGACCGCCAACCGCGGTCGAACCAGGCACGAACTTCGGGAGACATGCGCGAAATCCTCTCGATGGGCGAAGCGATGGGCCTCGCCGGAATGGTGCTTAGTCGGCAACGCCTTCGGGTTTTTGTTCCGCCGGCTTCGGCGGGGCGGGTGGTGGCTCTTTCTGCGGTCGATCCACGTCGTGCTCACCCGCAGCGGAGGCGGCTGATAGCGCCGCGGCATCCGATGCGGCATCCAGGTTGAAGGCGGGCGAAGCCGCGGCGAGCGAGGCCGGCAACGCCGCGGCTGCCGGCGACTCTTCCTGTCCGCCGATGACAGGGGTGGTCCCGCCGACGGTCGCGGATGCCGCGGCGACAACAGCGGCCGCCTCGGCACCCGGCTTGAAGCGGTCCACCATATAGTAGTCCAGCACCTTGCGCGCCACCGGTCCCGCCGTTTGCGCACCCCAGCCACCGTTCTCGACGATCAGCGCCAGCGCGATCTGCGGATCCTTGGCAGGCGCGTACGCCACGAACAATGCGTGGTCCCGTAGCCGTTCCGGGACCATATGCGCCTTGTACTTCGAATCCTGCGCGACCGTGAATACTTGCGCGGTACCGGTCTTTGCCGCCACGGTGTACGGCGCGCCCACGAATACCGCCTTCGCCGTCCCTTCAGTGACCACGCCCTGTAGCGCGCGTTTGACGATATCAAAGTCGGATTGCGGCAGGTTGATCTTGTAGCTCGGCTTGGGCACCGTCAGCGTGACCTGATGCGTGATGGGGTCCTCGATCTCTTTCACGAGGTGGGGTTTCATCACCACGCCGTCGTTCGCCAGAGTCGAGATGGCATGGGCGAGCTGCAGGATCGTGAACGAGTTATAGCCCTGGCCAATGCCCAGGCTGACCGTTTCACCGTCGTACCAACGTTGCTGCGCTGGCTTTCGGTAGGCTTTCATCTTCCAGTCGGTGGAGGGCAGCACGCCAGTGGCCTCGCCTTGAATATCGATACCTGTCTTCTGGCCGAAGCCCCACGGTCGCATGAAGTCGGCGATCGCGTTGACGCCCAGGTCATGCGCGAGCATGAAGAAGTACGTATCGTTCGATACCACCAGCGCGCGATACATATTGACCCAGCCCTGGCCGGTAATCACGTCGTTGCGGAACTTGTGGCCGCCCAGCATGTAAAAGCCGGGGTCCTGGAACCCCCAGTCCGGCGTGCGCTTGTGCAAGGCCAGCGCGGCCAGCGCCATGAACGGCTTATACGTGGAGCCCGGCGGGTAGGTCCCGCGCAACGGCCGGTCGAGCAAGGGATGGTCCGGCGAATTGTTCAGTTCGTCCCAATTCTGCTGATCGATGCCATCGACGAACAGGTTCGGATCAAAACTCGGTGCGGAGACGAACGCCAGGATGTCGCCGGTTTTGGGTTCGATGGCCACCAGTGCACCACGCCGGCCGGCGAAGGCCTGTTCGGCCACCTGCTGCAGGCCGATATCGAGTGACAGCACCAGATTGTCACCGGGCTTTGCCGGCGAACGCGACAGCGTGCGCACGGGGCGGCCGCCTGCTGTGACTTCCACTTCCTCGAAACCGGTCGTCCCATGCAACTGGGTTTCGTAGCTTTGCTCGACACCGATCTTGCCGATGTAGTCGGTGCCGCGATAGTTGTTCGCATCAAGCCGCGGATCGTAGTGATCGGGGTCGTTGTCATTCTCCTCGCTGCGCTGTTCGATCCGTTCCTGATCGCGCTGCGAAATGCGGCCGATATACCCGATTACATGCGCGGCGGTGGGCCCGAGTGGATATTGCCGGAACAGCCGCGCGCGCACCTCGACGCCGGGAAAGCGATAGCGCTGCGCCACGAAGCGCGCGACGTCGTCATCGCTGAGCCGAGTCAGGATCGGTAAACTCTCGAAATTCTTCGAGTCTTCCTGCAATTTACGGAAGCGTCTCCGCGCCCGTGCATCGATCGGTTCGAAGGCAGCGAGTTCGTCAATGACCTCGGGCAGCGGCCGATCCAGCTTCGATGGCGTGATTTCCAGCGTGTAGGCGGAGTAATTGCGCGCCAGGATGACGCCGTTACGGTCCGTGATGATGCCACGGTTAGGCACGATGGGCGCAACCGAGATACGGTTTTCCCGTGCCTGCAAGGCGTAATGCGGATAGCGCATGACCTGCAGGTAAAAGAAGCGGCTGGCGAGCAGGCCGAAACAGATCAGCACGAAGGCCGCCGCGGCGAAGATGCGCAAGCGGAAACGTCGGGCTTCGGTTTCGGCGTTATGAAAGTCGGTCATCCCGCTATTCCGTCAGATCGGCCGGGTGTCGTCCGGATCGACCGCCCGCTTTTGCGGTGCGATCAACAGGATGCTCACGATCGGCCAGATCAGCGCGCCCACCAGGCCGTTGCTCAAGTACCCCCAGGCGGGCAGCTCGCCGGTCATCACCCAATGGGCAATGAACGGCAGCAGTTCGACACCCAGCAGCAGCGGCAGGATATAAAAGGTCTGCGACCACAGCGGATAGGCCAGGATGCGCCGATGCAGCGTGATCGCCGTGTAGGACATCACCGTATAGGCCAATGCATGTTCGCCCACGAGGCCGGTGTTGTTGACATCCACCAGAAGGCCAAGCAGAAAGGCCGAGCCGATGCCGACCCGCCGGGGTGCGCGAATATTCCAGTAGAGCAGTGTCAGCGCGAGGAAATCGGGCACGCCCGGCAGGCGTCCCCATGGCAGCATGTCCAGGAACAGCGACACCACCAGACTCATAACGATGAACCAGGGGCGAACTGGCTGCAGGATGTATTGCGGAGGATTCATCGTTTATGGTTCGTCGTGCCGGGGGCCGCATCCTTTATCGCGCCATGGCGTGCCGCTGCCGCCGCTGGAGCCGAGGCTTCCATTGCCGGCGCCGCAGGCCGCCCGGACGCCGCCAATGCCGCGGCGGTGGCCTCGGCCGGCGTCACTTCCGCCGTGCTGGCGGCGCTGGCCGCGTCAGGCGCCGAGGCACTCTCAGTCGCGCCCGCTTTCGTGGCGCTGGCCGACTTGCTCTTCTTCGCGCCTTTCCCATTCTTCGCCTGTTCGGCTTTTTCCTCTTCCACCGGATTGGGAGGAAGCGCCTCGCGATAATGCAGGACCAACAACTGCCGCACGCCGCGGATCTTCGCGATGGGTGACGCCCAGACCTTCGCGAACGCGGAATCCGACTGTTTGTCGACGCGAACGATCCGCGCTACGGGCAAGCCAGGCGGATACAGCCCATCGAGTCCACTGGTCACCAGTTCGTCGCCCGGTTTCACATCGGCGCCCGATGGCACGAAACGCATGTCAAGCATGCCGGTGTCCGCGCTGCCATAGACGACGCTGCGCACGCCGGTACGCACGATCTGCACCGGCACCGCTTGATCGCGATCGGTCAGCAGCGTCACTTCCGATTGCAGTGGGAAGACACGAGTGATCTGTCCCATCAGGCCATCTTCGGTAATGACCGGCGCACCATTTTCCACGCCGGCTTGCAGGCCGTGGTCGATGATGACTTTCTGTGAGAACGGGTCGCGGGTGTCGTACTGGATTTCCGCCGGAATCGGCGTGATCGGCGCGCGTTGCGTCAATTGCAGCAAGCTGCGAAGGTGGCTGTTTTCCACCTGCATCTCGGCGGCACGCGATGCTTCCAGACCCAATTGCAGGTTGCGCGCCTGCAATTGCGACACCTGCGCGCGCAGTGTCTCATTCGAGACGGCGAAGGAAAACACATCCGCGATCAGGTCGCGTGGTGCCAGCGCGGCGCGTTGCAGCGGGTAGAGCGCGGTCACGATGACCTGCCGGAACAGCGTCAGCGTATGGAAATGCGCATCGGTCACCAGCAGGCCGATCGCCAGCGACATGCAGACGATCAGGCGGACCAGCGCGGAAGGACCTTGCCTGAAGAGCGGCGGTGGACTGTGATCCATGAACGGCGTCCCAGCCTAGAAAAATACGAAAGGGCTACGCTACCCTGGCGGGCAGCGCCGCGCCGCCGAGAGGCGTTATTCGTAGGAAAAAATGCTGCGAACCTTGTCCACACGCTCAAGCGCCATGCCGGAACCGCGCACCACGCACGTCAACGGGTCCTCCGCGACGAGGACCGGCAGACCGGTTTCCTCCGCCAACAGGCGATCCAGGTCGCGCAGCAGCGCACCGCCACCCGTCAGCATCATGCCACGCTCGGCGATATCGGCGCCCAGTTCCGGCGGCGTTTGTTCTAGCGCGATCTTCACCGACGACACGATCTGGTTCAGCGGGTCCGTCAATGCTTCCAGGATTTCATTGCTTGAAATCGTGAAGCTGCGGGGGATACCCTCCGACAAGTTACGCCCCTTGACTTCCATTTCCTTGACTTCGGAACCGGGGAACGCCGAGCCGATTTCCTTCTTGATCGCTTCCGCCGTCTGTTCGCCAATCAGCATGCCGTAGTTGCGGCGAATGTAGTTGACGATGGCTTCATCGAACTTGTCGCCACCCACGCGCACCGAACCCTTGTAGACGATCCCGCCCAGTGAGATCACGCCGACTTCGGTCGTGCCGCCGCCGATATCGACGACCATCGATCCCGTGGCCTCCGACACCGGCAGGCCCGCGCCGATCGCGGCCGCCATGGGCTCTTCGATCAGATAGACCTGGGAGGCGCCGGCGCCATGCGCCGCTTCCTTGATGGCACGACGTTCCACCTGCGTGGAGCCGCACGGCACACAGACGATCATCGCCGGCGACGGTCGCAGCATCCGCGACTGATGCGCCATCTTGATGAACTGCTTGATCATCTGCTCGGTGACCGTGAAATCGGCGATCACGCCGTCTTTCATCGGGCGGATGGCCTCGATGTTACCCGGCACCTTGCCAAGCATCTGCTTGGCTTCCTTGCCTACTGCCTGGATCGTCTTCTTGCCGTTCGGACCGCCTTCGGTGCGAATGGCGACCACGGAAGGCTCATCGAGGACGATGCCCTTGCCGCGCATGTAGATCAGCGTATTGGCCGTGCCCAGATCGATGGCGAGGTCATTGGAAAAGTAGCTGCGAAAAAAACCGAACATTCAGGATCCTGTCGCTCAGCGCCACGCGGCGGTCAGCCGGGGCAGCGAAAAAATAACAGCCTCGCGTGCGGCCGCCGGGTTCCAACCGCGAAACCACGAGGCGACACACAAATTTCCGCACACGAAGCTGCCTGGAGGAATTTGCAGTTGGTCGGCCGCGGCGTTGCTTTGCCACGCTACATGCACGCGCATGTGTATCACGAAGGTCAAGGTACGGGCAGCGCGACGGCGGACGATCAACCCAGATTGGGTCGAGGCGTAATGATACCTTATAATTCACGGGTGCCAGCACCAAAAACGGTGTTACCAAACGTGACGGCGTGCTGTTTCAGCGCGTTGTTTTAGCGCGGATTTTCGTTCGACCATGCGAAAATCGCGCGCTAACCCAAACGGTACGGCGACATACCCGCTGCACCGCGGCTTGGCCGCGTGTGCCGCGGTATGCGCCCTGCAGCGATTCTTGCGGATTCCGCACGTTGACGCGACTGCCTCGCTACGCGGCAAGCCGCGTATCTGCGCCTTTTCCGTCCTTTTTCCGTTTTTTTGCAATCGCCCCTAGCCAATGTCCCTGACCCTGACCGATGTACAACGGATCGAGCACCTTGCGCGGCTCGAACTGGCCCCCGATGCGCGCGAGCGGATGGTGACGCAGTTGAATGAATTCTTCGCGCTGGTCGAGCAGATGCAGGCGGTGGATACCTCCGGCGTGGCGCCGCTTGCCCATCCGATCGAAGCGATCCAGGATGTGGCGTTGCGACTGCGGGACGACGCCGCCGCTGAAACGATCGATCGCGAAGCCAATCAGCGTTCGGCGCCGCGGACCGAGGAAGGCCTCTACCTGGTGCCGCGCGTGATCGAATAAGCGATTGCGCCGCGTGAACCGTTGTAGATCCGATCGAGCGAATTATTCGGGAAAATCCCTGAGATGCATGACAAAAGCCTGACCGAATTACGCGCCGCACTGGATGCGCGCGAGACTTCCGCCGTGGAATTGGCGGAGCATTACCTCAAACGTATCGAGGCGGCAGCGACATTGAACGCGTTCATCAGCGTTGACCGGGAGGTCACGCTGAACGCCGCCCGTGCCGCCGATGCCCGGCTGGCAAATGGCGAGGGCGGGGCGACGCGTGCGCCGCTGCTCGGTATTCCACTGGCGCACAAGGATGTGTTCGTCACGCGGGACTGGCCATCGACAGCCGGGTCGAGGATGTTGGAAACGTATCGCAGCCCGTTCGACGCCACCGTTGTCGCTCGCCTGGCCGACGCCGGTGTAGTGTGTCTCGGCAAGACGAACATGGATGAATTCGCGATGGGCTCGTCGAACGAGAATTCGTTCTTTGGTCCCGTGCGCAATCCCTGGGATAGGCAGACGGTACCCGGTGGCTCGTCGGGGGGCTCCGCGGTTGCGGTGGCCGCCCGTCTGGCGCCCGCCGCAACCGGCACCGATACGGGCGGCTCGATTCGCCAACCTGCCGCGTTGACCGGCATCACCGGCATCAAGCCGACCTATGGTCGCGTCTCCCGCTATGGCATGATCGCGTTCGCGTCGTCGCTCGATCAGGCGGGCCCGATGGCGCGTTCGGCCGAGGATTGCGCGCTGCTCCTGAACGTGATGGCCGGCGCAGACCCCCGCGACGCAACCAGTCTCGAACGCGACGCCGAGGATTTCACGGCGCATCTGGGCAAGCCGTGGAACGCTTCGACGAGCGCGTCCGATGCGGGAGACGCCGCCCTGGCCGGCTTGCGCATCGGATTGCCGACGGAGTACTTCGGAGAGGGTCTCAATGCCGACGTGCGTCAGGCGATCGATGCGGCGCTGGACGAGTTCAAGAAGCTCGGCGCCACGCTGGTCGATGTGTCGCTGCCGAAGACGCAGTTGTCGATTCCGGTCTACTACGTGCTGGCACCGGCCGAGGCGTCGTCGAACCTGTCGCGTTTCGACGGTGTGCGTTACGGGCACCGTGCCGCGTCGTACAAGGACCTTGCAGACATGTACAAGAAGTCGCGTACCGAGGGCTTCGGCGATGAAGTACAGCGCCGTATCCTGACCGGCGCCTATGTGCTGTCGCATGGTTATTACGATGCCTACTACCTGCAGGCGCAGAAAATCCGCCGCATCATCGCGCAGGATTTTCAGCAGGCGTTCAGCCAATGCGACGTGATCATGGGGCCGGTGTCGCCGAGCGTGGCGTGGAAGCTGGGCGAGAAGACCGATGATCCGCTGGCGATGTACCTCGCGGACGTCTACACCTTGTCAACGAGCCTGGCCGGTCTGCCAGGCATGAGCGTACCGGCGGGTTTCGGCGCGTGCGGTTTGCCGGTGGGGCTGCAGATCATCGGCAATTATTTTGACGAGGCGCGAATGCTCCAGGTGGCGCATGCGTTCCAGCGAGCGACGGATTGGCATCTGCGCGCGCCGACGGGAGTATAAGAACATGGCCCATCACACATACACGGGCTGGGAAGTCGTCATCGGCTTGGAAACCCACGCGCAGTTGTCCACGGTATCGAAGATTTTCTCCGGCGCGCCCACGTCATTCGGCGCTGCGCCGAACACGCAGGCCGCGCCGGTTGACCTGGCGCTTCCCGGCACGCTGCCGGTGCCGAATCGCGGCGCCGTCGAGCGGGCTATCCGTTTCGGCTTGGCGATTGGCGCCACGGTGTCGCCGCGCAGCATTTTTGCGCGCAAGAACTACTTTTATCCCGATCTGCCCAAGGGCTATCAGATCAGCCAGTTCGAGATTCCGGTGGTGGTGGGCGGCAGCTTGACGGTGCTGGTGCCGGGCATCGGCAAAGACGCGTCACCCTATGAAAAAACGATCGAATTGACGCGTGCCCACCTCGAGGAGGACGCGGGCAAGAGCTTGCACGAAGACTTCGCCGGCATGACTGGCATTGATCTGAACCGGGCCGGCACGCCGCTGCTGGAAATCGTCACCGAGCCGGTGATGCGCAGTTCCGCTGAAGCGGTGGCGTATGCCAAAGCGCTGCATACGCTGGTGGTCTGGCTGGGTGTCTGCGACGGCAATATGCAGGAAGGCTCGTTCCGGTGCGATGCCAACGTATCCGTGCGTCCTGTGGGGCAGGAAGCTTTCGGCACCCGTGCCGAAATCAAGAACCTGAATTCGTTCCGCTTCCTGGAAGAAGCCATCGAGTACGAGGTCACGCGTCAGATCGAGCTGATCGAGGACGGTGGCACCGTGGTCCAGGAAACACGCCTGTACGATCCAGACCGTCGCGAAACGCGATCGATGCGGAGCAAGGAAGACGCGCAGGATTACCGTTATTTCCCGGACCCTGATCTCATGCCGCTGGTGATCGAACCTTCATGGATCGAGCGCGTGCGCGGCGAGTTGCCGGAATTGCCGGAAGCCATGCAGGCCCGCCTCACCACGCAATATGGTCTGCAAAAGCAGGATGCCATGACGTTGACGTCGTCGCGGGCGCTGGCCGCTTACTATGAAGCGATCGTGGCGCAAGCCGGGGAAGCGCAGGCCAAGACCGCGGCGAACTGGGTGGTGGGTGAACTGGCGTCGCAACTGAACCGCGACGGGCTGGAGATCGCACAGGCACCGTTGACGCCGGTACAGATCGCGCTGTTGATTTCCCGCATTGCCGACGGCACGCTGTCGAACAAGCTCGCCAAGGAAGTGTTCCAACTGATGTGGGAGACGCGGGCGACCGATGAGCATGCGGCCGATCGGATTATCGAAGAGAAGGGGCTGAAGCAGATTTCCGACAGCGGCGCGCTGGAAGGGATCATCGACGAGGTGCTGGCCGCCAACGCCAAGTCCGTCGAAGAGTTCCGGTCTGGCAAGGAAAAGGCGTTCAACGCGCTGGTGGGGCAGGCCATGAAGGCGACGAAAGGCAAGGCCAATCCGGCGCAGGTCAACGACCTGCTGCGCAAGAAACTCGGCGATCGGTAATCAGCCAATATCTCCTTAACAAGCGACCACGAAGCGGTCAACAAAGGCGGCAGACGATGCGGGTTATTTCGGCGAACCTGAACGGTGTGCGTTCGGCGGCGAAGAAAGGTTTCTTCGAGTGGATGGGCAAGCAGGACGCGGATATCGTCTGCGTGCAGGAGTTGAAGTGCGCGCAGGACGACATGACGCCGGAGTTGCTGGCGCCGCACGCGTTCACCGGCTATTTCCAGCATGCGGTGAAAAAAGGCTATAGCGGTGCCGGGCTCTACACACGTCATACGCCCGATGAATTCATCATCGGCTTTGGCAGCGAGGAGTTCGATGCGGAAGGACGGTACGTCGAGGTGCGTTACGGCAAGCTGTCTGTGATCTCGGTCTATGTGCCGTCGGGCTCGAGTTCGGAAGAGCGGCAGCAGGCGAAGTTCCGCTTCATGGCGGTCTTCATGCCGCATCTCGCCGCGCTGAAGGCGGAAGGGCGTGAAGTGATCTTGTGTGGCGATGTCAATATCGCGCACAAGGAAATCGACATCAAGAATTGGAAGGGCAACCTGAAAAACTCCGGTTTCCTGCCCGAGGAGCGCGCCTGGCTGACGACGCTCTTCGATGAGGTCGGCTATGTGGATGTGTTTCGTACGCTCGATGATCGGCCGGAGCAGTACACGTGGTGGAGTCAGCGCGGACAGGCGTATGCGAAGAACGTGGGCTGGCGCATCGATTACCACCTGACCACGCCGGGCGTGGCGGCCACGGCGAAACGGGTCGAGATCTTCAAGGACATCAAGTTCAGCGACCATGCGCCGCTGACGATCGACTACGACTACAAGCTTAAATAACGGCGCATTGCCGTTCGGCGACTATTTGAACAGTTCGGCAAGCCGGTGCGGCAGGCTCGACAGAAAGGACAGCGGCGATGCCGTTGCCGGTTGTTCATGCCGCGCCTCGCGCAGCGGTGCGTTTGCCGTTGCGTCATCATCGCGCGAATGCTGCAGGCGCGGCGGATTCCAGCGCCCCGGCCGGTACGGCGGCAGGTCGTCCACTGACGCATCGAGGGCGCGGGCATACAGCGGCAGCATATCCTTCTGCCGCTTCTTCAAATCGGCCAACCGCTTGTCGGTGATGGGATGTTCCTGCACGAAGGGCAGCGAGGGCTTCCAACGTGCCATCGCCGCGATTTTTTCCCACAGCGCCAGCCCGGCACGTGGATCAAAGCCGGCGCGTGACGCCATGTCCGCGCCAATCACATCGGCCTCTGTTTCATCGGCCGCTTCATAATGCAGATTCAACAACGCCGGCACCACATTCAAGCTGGTGCCGGACAGCGCCAGGCCATCGACCGGCGCCGCACCGGGCGCGCCGATGATGGGGGCGCCCGGTACGGCGCGCTGCGTGTCATTGGCGTCAATGGCGTGGGTGCCGTTGCGCGATGATGACGATACCTTGCGTGGCGTGGCACCGCCGTCTGCCGGATCCACCGGCAGGCCGTCGCGGGTGTCGGCCTGGGCAAGACCGGAAGAGCCGAAGAGGGAGGTGTCGCCGGGATCCCTTGCCGATCGGGCACCGGGCGACGGTGCCGCCGCGAGCGCCTTGGTCCCTGCGACGGCGCGGCCGGTCTTGCCGACACGGGGGTCCGCCTGCCCCAGTTGTTCACCAATCTTCGAGCGTGCGTGCTCGCGCAGCGCATGGGCGATCAGATGGGCGATCAAGAGCGCGGTCTCGTTTTCATTGAGGCCCAGGCGCTCGATCATGCCATCGTTGATCAGCACCTTGCCGCCAGGCAAGCAGACGGCGTCCAGGTCCGGCGAGTGGATAATGCTGAGTTCCCACTTCCACCCCTTCGCGCGATCGTTCCATTTGAGTGCGAACGGTTCGAGCCTTGCGAGGATCGCCCGCGTTCGAACGACTGTCGGATTGTCGTCGGGCAGCGATTGCCCTTGCTGCGCCGCAATAGCCAGTGCATGCTCGTAGGCAAGCTCTCCCTGGATTTCCAGCCAGTCCGAGGGCACCATGGCACGGAATGTCAACGGGCCGCCAGGGGCGCCGGCAATGCGTGTGCCTTGACCGAAGGTCCCGCCGGCAGTCAGTGCCGCCGAGCCTGGCAACGGCGCCGCCGGATCGCCAATCGCCAGCTCCCCTTCCTGAACCGGCGATGACCCCTCGGCCATGCCCAGCGACGAGCGGTTGCTGGCGAGCACCGGCGCGCTCGCCCCAGCGTGACTGGCGACGAACGTCAGCGTAAGCGACAAGGCGGACACCGCGGAGACGGCAACAAGCGCGGCAAAGCGGGTCCTCTCGGAGGGTGTCATCGTGTTCGTGTGTTCCAGGGTGCCACTTTCAGCAGCAGCGCCATGCCAGGGAGCGCCAGCACCGCGCATACCAAGTAAAAATCAAACCATCCGAGCGTGTCGACGATCCATCCGGTCCCCGCATTAATGAATACGCGTGGTACCGATGCCAGACTCGTGAACAGCGCGAACTGCGTCGCGGTGTATCGCGGGTCCGTCGTTGTCGCGATATACGCCGTGAACGCTGCGGTTCCCAAGCCGGCGCCGAAGGCCTCCGCCGCGATCGCCCAGCCGAGATCGAATGTGCTCGCGTGCGTGCCAAGTGCCGCGAGCCACGCGAACGTCAGCGTCGATACGATTTGGGCGATGCCGAAAACCCATAGCCCGCGGGCAATTCCCAACCGTACCAGCCAGATACCACCAAGGATACCGCCTGCAACGCTTGCCCACAGGCTACTCACCTTGGCGACCAGTCCGATCTGCGTTTTGGTAAAGCCGAGATCGAGGTAGAACGGGGTGGCTAACGCCGTGGTCATACTGTCGCCAAGTTTATACAGGAAGATAAAGGCAAGAATTAAGATTGCGTGTCGCCAGCCGCTTCGCGCGATGAATTCCTTGAAGGGCAATACGATGGCATCGGTCAGGTTACGTGGCGCCAATGCGGCCACGGTGGGGGCGGGCGCGAGAAATGTCAGGATGATGCCTGGCAGCATGAACGCCGCAGTGATCGCAAACACCGTGGACCAAGGCAGGTGGTCGGCCAGCACGAGGGACAGTGAACCGGGGACCAGTGATGCGATCTTGTAGGCATTGACGTGAATGGCAGTGCCCAGCCCCTGTTGCGCGTCCGACAGCAATTCGCGACGGTAGGCATCGATGGCGATATCCGCGCTGGCGCTGAAGAACGCGAGTGCGAAGGCAAATGCGGCCACGGTCCAGAGTTCCAGCTGCGGTTGCAGCCAACCCATCGCCGCGATGCCCGCCGCCACCGATAATTGCGCCACCAGCATCCAGCCGCGCCGCCGCCCCGGTTGCCAACGGCCTATGCCCGGGGAAAAGCGGTCCAGCAGCGGTGCCCAGACAAACTTCCAGGTGTAGGGAATGCCAATCAACGCGAACAGGCCGATCTGCTTCAGGTCCACCCCGGATGAACGCAACCAGGCCTGGACCAGCGTGATCAGAACGTAAAGCGGCAGGCCCGATGTGAAACCGAGAAACGCGCAGACCAGCATCCGCGTGTTGAAATAAACACGCCAGCCCGATACCGCGAGTTCCTCTTTCGATGTACGCATTTGCTCGCCATTCACCGCTTTTCCACTCGATAAACCGCAAGACTACCACGCCAGTTCGCCCCCCAATGGATCGGGCGGCCGCCATGCAGTACCACGCGTTCGCAAATACGGATGCCGACTTCGGGTGCCAGTGCCTCGAAGTCCGCGATTGTCAGGACGCGCACATTCGGTGTGTTATGCCACTGATAGGGCAACGATGTCGACACGGGCATGCGGCCTTGCAACACGGACAGCCGATGCGGCCAATAACCGAAGTTAGGGAACGAGACAATGGCCTGTCTGGCCACGCGAACCGTCTCGTGCAGGATGGCCGCCGTTTCGTGGATCGTCTGGAGTGTCTGTGACAGGATCGCGAAATCGAAGCTATTGTCATCAAACAGTTTCAGACCGTCTTCCAGATTTCGCTGGATGACGTTGACCCCGCGTTTCGCGCAGGACAACACGCCGGCATCGTCGATCTCGATCCCATAGCCTTGCACTTCCAACTCGTCTGACAGGAGCGCGAGCAACGCGCCGTCACCGCACCCGAGGTCGAGGACGCTGGCACCCGGTTCCACCCATCGTGCGATGGCCCGGAAGTCCTCGCGCCCTGACAGGTGGTCAGCCAGCGAGGCGGAGTGCGTATGCAAGGCCGGCGCAGCGCGGGGCGGTCGCGCCGCGTAGGCCGCCGCGGTGGCTGCCGCGGCGTCGCGCGGCGCGTCGATCGCACGGTCCGCGTGTGCCTCCGACGGAGGGGGCGACGGCTGCGACGGGATGCGGCTGTCCGGTTGCACGGTCTTCATGCCTGAATCTCCTCGGCGATCCGGGCGAAGCGTGCGCGAATCAGATTGTGGTAGCGGACGTCGCTCAAGAGGAACGCGTCATGGCCGTGCGGCGCATCGATTTCGGCATAGCTGACGTCGCGCTTCAATTTGAGCAGGGCCTGCACGATTTCACGCGACCGTGCCGGCGCGAACCGCCAGTCCGTGGTGAACGACACCACGAGGAATTTGGCGCGGGTGGCGTCGAGCGCGGCGGTCAGGTCGCCGCCGTGAGACTTTGCCGGATCGAAATAATCAAGCGCACGGGTGATCAGCAGGTAAGTGTTCGCATCGAAGTATTCGGCAAACTTGTTGCCCTGGTACCGTAGATAGGACTCCACCTCGAACTCGACATCGAAGCTATAACGATAGGCCGATGCTGCCGCCGTCGCGGCGATGGCCGCCGCGCTCTCGGGGCTGACGGCGGCCGGATCGATTTCGGCCGCAGCCGTGGCCACCGCCGCGATCGGAGACTGGCCCTGGTCTTCCGCGCGACGCAGCGCCCGGCCGAACTTGTTCGCCATGTCGTCGTCGGATAGATAGGTGATATGACCGATCATCCGCGCGACGCGCAGGCCGCCGCGTGGTTTGACACCATGCGCGTAGTAATCGCCGCCATGGAAATCGGGGTCCGAGCGAATCGCCGAGCGCGCTACTTCGTTGAACGCAATGTTCTGCGCCGACAGCTTCGGTGCGGAGGCGATGACGATGCAGTGCCCGAGTCGATCCGGATAGAGAAGGCTCCATGCAAGGGCCTGCATGCCGCCCAGGCTGCCGCCGATCACCGCGGCGAAGCGATAAATCCCGAAATGATCGGCGACCCGTGCCTGGGTACGCACCCAGTCCTCCACCGTCACCAGCGGAAAGCGGGCACCGTAGGGGGTACCGGTCTCGGGGTCGAGGCTCATCGGTCCGGTCGAGCCGAAGCACGAACCAAGATTGTTAACGCAGATCACGAAGAAGCGATCGGTATCCAGCGGCTTGCCCGGGCCGATCATGTTGTCCCACCAGCCCACTTCCTCTGTATCCGCGTGGATGCCGGCCACATGATGCGATGCATTCAGCGCGTGGCACACCAGCACCGCGTTCGAGCGGTCGGCATGCAACGTGCCATAGGTTTCGACCAACAGGTCGTACGCGCGAAGGGTTTGGCCGCTATCGAGGGCTAGCGGGTGGTCGAAGTGCAACGAGACCGGTGTGACAAAGCCGAGCGATTTCATGAATCCACCAAGGGTGGCGAAACGGTCGGCATGGGCTTGTCGTTGCACGGTACATCGCGGAATGGAAAAGCCTTCCGCCGGGTACCGGGACCGCCTGCGCTGACGACCGCTTTAGCCGGATTTATAGTGAACCGGCACCAGGTTGTCCCCGCGGCGGCTTATCCTGGCATCGCACATACCACGGGCGAACAGGACAAGACGCCACGGAGGCATTCCGGCGCCAGCTCGCGCGCCCGCAATCGAGTCAGCAAATCGGCGCGTGAGAAAGGAAGCCAGTATAGCACCGCACCGCGGCGACCGAACAGCGTCAATGCCGGCGCAATCGTGCCAACGTCCGCACACGGTGATCGACGTAATGGGGGCGGCTTGCCGTGATCCGCGCCGGTGCGACCATATGCTGCCGCAGCGATGCCTCGCTGCCCGCGGAGGGCGTGACGGGATACGTGACTGCCGTGCCGTCGGCGGTTGCGTCGGGCGCTGGCCGCGCCAGCAGCAGCGCTGCCTGCGATGCGCGGCGTGCCGGCGTATCGCGTACCGGGATGAAGCCGGTGATCCAGACGGTGCGGATGCCGAGCCGGCGATAGCGCTTCAGATGTCCGTGCGTATCCTCGACCAATGTCGCCCTTGACGCATGCGCGAGTGGCACGCCTACCTGACGCAACACACGTCGCATGACCGTGCGTTCCGGCTTGGCCTGCCATTGATTGCCGCGTCGCATATCCTCGATGGCAATGACGCGCTCGAAATAACCGCGAATGCCCAATGCCGCGAGAATCGTCTGTGCGTAGGCGGAAGGGCCATTGGTCAACACGATCTTGCGCCCTGGCAGCGCGGACAGCGTGCGGCGCAAACCCCGTTCACCGCGCACCATTTCCATCAGGGTGTCGGAAGGATGGACCTCGCGCAGGAAGGCATGCGCATCGATCCCATGACGACGTACCAATCCCAATAACGCTGCGCCGTAGCGCCGCGTATAGGCCACGCGCAGACGGTTTGCCGTTTCACGGTCGACGGCCAACGCGCGCTCGATAAATGCCGTCATCTCGCGATTGATATACGGGAAAATGGCGTGCGATGCGTGATGGAGGGTGTTGTCGAGATCGAACAACCAGACCGGCCCTGCGCGAGGGCGCCCGATCGTGCCGGTACCCTTACGCGTCCGGCGGCGGCGGGTGTCGCGAAAACGCCCGGACGCCTTGGCGCGGGCAGGATCGAGGGACGCGTCCAAGCCGAGTGGCGAGGGCCGCCCGAGGCGGCGAGGGGCCATCAATACGAGCGGATCATCGTGCCGAACGGTTGTTCGGTCAGGATTTCAAGCAGCACCGAGTGCTCGATACGGCCGTCGACGATGTGCACCGAGCGCACGCCGCTCTTTGCCGCATCCAGCGCCGATGCGATCTTCGGCATCATGCCGCCGGAAATCGTGCCGTCCTCGAACAGCGAATCGATTTCGCGGGCGGTCAGATCGGTCAACAGCGTGCCGGCCTTGTCCATCACGCCCGGGATATTCGTCATCATCACGAGCTTCTCGGCGTTGAGGACAACGGCGAGCTTGCCAGCCACGAGGTCGGCGTTGATGTTGTATGACTGGCCTTCGCTGTCGAAACCGATCGGCGAGATTACCGGAATGAAGGCGTCATCCTGCAACGCTTTCACCACCGCCGGATTGATCGCCTCGACTTCGCCGACATGACCGATGTCGAGGAACGCGCCTGGGTGCTCGCGATCCGGGATCATCATCTTGCGGGCGTGGATCAGGCCGCCATCCTTGCCGGTCAGGCCCACTGCCTGTCCGCCGAAGTGATTGATCAGCATGACGATGTCCTGCTGGACTTCACCGCCGAGCACCCACTCGACCACTTCCATCGTCTCATCGTCGGTCACACGCATTCCCTGGATGAACGTGCCTTGTTTGCCGATCTTTTTCAGGGCCTGGTCGATTTGCGGGCCGCCACCATGGACGATCACCGGATTGATGCCGACCAGTTTCAGCAGCACCACGTCGCGCGCGAAGCCTTGCTTCAATCGCTCTTCGGTCATGGCATTGCCGCCGTATTTGATCACCACGGTCTTGCCGTGATACTGGCGGATATAAGGCAATGCCTCCGAAAGCAGTTCGGCCTTGAGAGAGGGGGCAAGTTGCGCGATATCGAGGGAGTCGGGCATGGCGGCCTGAAAATCCGGAAACGGGGTGCAAAAACATCGCCGCAAGAGTCAAAGGGCTGGCGGCGGTGACGACGGTTTTTGGCGCTGATGAGCCAGCGGTGCGCTGCCTATGCATTAATGCATTGCTAACGCGGAATTGTACAGGAACGCGCTACACTCCTGCCCATGAACGACATTTCTCAAACTGGGCATTTGAACCTGAGCCATTTATTCTGGCTCCGTTGTGTTGCAATTACAGGACAAGCGCTGGCGATCATCGTCGTGGATGTTGGATTAGGCATCCGGCTGCCGCTACTGCCGATGGCTGCCGTGATCATCCTGGAGATCGCATTCAACGCCGCCACGCTGATGCGCATCGCGCGTCCCGGCGAGGAAAGCAACGGCGAATTGTTCGGGCAGCTCTGTGTCGATCTGGGTGCGTTGACCGCGCTCCTGATCATGTCCGGCGGCACGATGAATCCATTTTTTTCGTTGTATTTGCCGGCATTGGCGATTGGCGCGGCGGTACTCCCGTGGCGGTCGGCGCTGGTGCTGGCCAGCTTTGCGGTGCTCGGCTATCTTTTGCTGGCCGTCTATTCCTGGCCGCTGGAAGCGCGTCATCCGCGCGACCTCTTCGACTTGTACCGTACCGGCAACCTGATCAATTTCCTGATCAGCGTGGCGCTGATCGCCTGGTTCGTTGCGCGGATGTCCCGGGCATTGCGTCGCAGGGAGGCCGCACTGGCGGAGGCTCAGCAGCGTTTGCTACGCGACGAGCGTGTCGTGGCCCTTGGCGCACAGGCTGCGAGTATCGCGCATGAAATGGGTACGCCACTCTCGACAATTGCGCTGTTATCCGAAGAGTTGCGGGAAAGCGCCGCAGCCGATCAGTCGTTGGCGCCCTATCGGGGCGATTTCACCGTGCTGGAGCAGCAGATCACGCTTTGCAAGGAAGCGCTGAAGCGGCTACAGTCGCGAGCGGCATCGCCAAATCGCAGACGCTTGAAGCCATGGTTGGAAAGCTTTATCGAGCAATGGCGGCTGCGTCATCCGCAGGCAGGTCTGGAGACCGGGTCGCTGGGCTCCGAGTCGATGGTCATCGAGGATACGGTCGCGGTAGGCCAGATCCTGACGATCCTGCTCGACAATGCCGCGCGTGCTAGCCCGGGCCACATCTCAATCGAGGTGCGGGATGGCGGGTATGCCGCCGATGGGGCGGCGGTTTCGGCAGGCGATGGCCGGGAGGGGGTGATCGCGTTCACCGTCTCCGATCATGGCCCCGGTATTCCTGCGGCGCTGCGTGGCCAGATTGGCGCGACACCGGTACGGAGTACTCAGGGTGGCGCGGGCGTTGGTTTGTATCTGGCGTTCGTGACAGCGGCCCGGCTGAATGGCACGATCGACATTGGCGATGCGCCGGGGCGTGGCACCCGCGCTATTTTGACACTACCCGCGATGCGGGCCGAGGCTCCAGATGAGTAACCAGCATTTCCTGATCATCGACGACGACACGACGTTCGCCGATATTCTCGGGCGTTCCCTGACACGTCGTGGGTATACCGTTCATCAAGCGAATGACGCTGCCCGCGCGCTGGAACTGGCGGACGAGATGGATTTCGGTCGGATTACAGTCGACTTGCATCTGGGCCAGGATTCGGGCCTGACGCTGATCGCGAAGCTGCGCGAATTGCAGCCTGACGCGCTGATCCTGGTACTGACCGGCTATGCCAGCATCGCGACCGCCGTGCAGGCGGTCAAGGACGGCGCCGATAACTATGTATCCAAGCCGGCAAACGTCGAGACGATCCTGGCTGCGATGAATGAGAACGCGACCCTGGAGCAAGCGGATGCCGCGTTGGAAAATCCGGCGCCGCTGTCGGTTGCGCGACTCGAATGGGAGCATATCCAGCGCGTGCTGGCCGAGCATGAAGGCAATATTTCCGCGACCGCTCGCGCGCTGAACATGCACCGCCGCACGCTGCAACGGAAATTGAGCAAGCGACCAGTCGGACGCTGATCTCCGGAGCGGGTTACGTACCCGCTGCCTTCATCAAGAGGGCTACAAGACGTAGCGCGACAAGTCTTCGTTGCCTGCCACTTCGCCCAACGCCGCATCGACATAGCTGCCGTTGATTTCCACGGTCGGCTGATCGGTGGTACCAGCGGTGAAAGACACCTCTTCCAGTAGCTTTTCCATGACCGTGTACAAGCGGCGCGCACCGATATTCTCGGTCTTCTCGTTGACCGAAAACGCGATCTCGGCGAGGCGTCGAATGCCGTCGTTCGTGAACGTCAGCGTGACCCCTTCCGTTTGCAGCAAGGCTTGATATTGCTTGGTCAGGCTGGCGTCGGTGCTGACCAGGATCGATTCGAAATCGTCAACGGACAGGGAGTCCAGTTCGACGCGGATCGGCAAGCGCCCCTGCAGTTCCGGGATCAGATCGCTCGGCTTGGCCAGATGAAAGGCGCCGCTGCAGATAAACAGGACGTGATCGGTCTTCACCATCCCGTATTTCGTATTCACGGTCGTACCTTCCACTAGCGGCAGCAAGTCGCGTTGCACGCCCTGGCGCGACACTTCACCGCCGCCGCCCTCGCCGCGGGAGGCGATCTTGTCGATCTCGTCCAGGAACACGATGCCGTTCTGTTCGATATTGGCGATCGCCTTCGTTTTCACCTCATCCTGGTTCAGCATCCGCCCGGCCTCTTCATCGATCAGCAGCTTATAGGCTTCCTTGATCTTGACCTTGCGCCGGGTCTTCTTGCCGCTACCGATATTGGCGAACATGCCGCGAATCTGCTCGGTCATTTCCTCCATGCCGGGTGGGCCCATGATGTCCATCGATGGTGTAGGCGCATCGATGTCGAGCTCGACTTCCTTGTCGTCCAGCGTGCCTTCCCGCAGGCGCTTGCGAAACGTCTGCCGTGTGGCCGTGTCCGTGCTGCCCTGGGTCTCGTTGTCCGCTGAGTAGGCCGTGCGTGTATTCGGCAACAGCAGATCCAGAATCCGGTCCTCCGCGGCATCCTCGGCCTTTGCCCGTACTTTGCGCATTTCCGAATCACGCGTCTGCTTGATGGCGATCTCGGCAAGGTCGCGAATGATGCTATCGACGTCCCGGCCGACGTAGCCGACCTCGGTGAACTTCGTCGCCTCGATCTTGATGAAGGGGGCGTCGGCCAGCTTGGCGAGGCGGCGAGCGATTTCCGTCTTGCCCACGCCCGTCGGACCGATCATCAAGATGTTCTTCGGCGTGATTTCATGACGCAACTGTTCATCAACCTGCTGGCGGCGCCAGCGATTCCGCAACGCCACCGCGACGGCGCGTTTTGCCTTGTGTTGACCGATGATGTGCTTGTCGAGTTCCGAGACGATCTCGGGTGGGGTCATATTGCTCATGTCTTGTCCTGAAATCATTCCAAACCAATCGTCTCGATAATGCGGCTGTGATTCGTGTAGATACACATATCACCCGCTATCTTCAGCGATTTCTCGACGATGTCGCGCGGATTCAATTCCGTGTTTTCCGTCAAGGCGACCGCAGCGGCCTGGGCATAACTGCCACCTGAGCCTATGGCGCAGATTCCGTCCTCGGGATCGAGCACATCGCCGTTCCCGGTGATGACGAGCGTGGTTTCCGCATCGGCGGTAATCAGCATGGCCTCCAGGCGCCGCAGCATTCTGTCGGTGCGCCAGTCCTTGGCCAGTTCCACCGCGGCGCGTGTCAGGTGCCCCTGATGCTTCTCCAGTTTGGCTTCGAAGCGATCCAGCAGCGAGAAGGCGTCCGCTGTACCGCCGGCAAAGCCCACCAGCACCTTGCCGTGGTAAATCCGGCGGACCTTCCGCGCGGAGCCCTTCATCACGATATTGCCGAGCGTCACCTGGCCGTCGCCGCCCAAGGCGACCGATTTGCCGTCCTTGCTGCGCACCGAGACGATGGTCGTGCCGTGGTATTGCTCCATACGATTCCTCTAAAAGTCAGGGGGGCATCCGCACGGGACGGCGTCAACCGTTGCGGAAACGACGAACGCGGACGCTATTCGTTCTTATATGAGCGCGTACTGACAGAAATCAAGGTCGAAAGCGAAATTGCAGCGGCAACGGTAGGCGTGCGGCAAAAAACGGGTTTGGCGGGGGTGATTCAGGTAAATAGCCGCGACGTAATGGCGTCGGCAGCCGGGAGGATCGGAGCGGCGGCGTGGCGAGAGCGCCCGAAAGGGCATGGGGAAGCACACCGGTGCCGCAATGGCACGTATCGTCGGGGCGCCGGAGTCGGCAACCCGGCAGGAGTAGCCGCGGACAGCCTGTCCCGCCGCGGTGGCGGCGCAAGGACCCGGGCGCCCACAAGGCAAATCAGTCGCCGAACAGCTTTTGGCGCAATTCGCGGCGTTGCTGCGCTTCGAGCGACAGCGTAGCCGTCGGACGGGCAATCAGACGCGGTACGCCGATCGGCTCGCCCGTTTCCTCGCACCAGCCGTATTCGCCGCTTTCGATCCGCGCCAGCGATTGCTGCACCTTTTTGAGCAGTTTGCGCTCGCGGTCACGCGTGCGCAATTCCAGTGCGTGCTCTTCCTCGATGGTCGCGCGGTCTGCCGGGTCCGGCACGATCACGGTTTCACGGAGGTTTTCGGTCGTCTGGCCGGCGTTATGGAGGATTTCCGCCTGCAATTTTTCGAGCCGATCCCGGAAGAACGCGAGCTGCGCATCGTTCATATAATCCTTGTCGTCCGCGGCAAGGATTTCTTCTTCAGTCAAGATTCGTGTCGTCGTCATCTGGCGTACTGTCTTCGTGGCGGGAGGGGGCTCCCGACTGCTGCAAAACGGCTGTGCAGATCCGGGTGGCGCTATTGGGTCGATATGTCGTTTCTAGCGGCGAAGTATTGTAACTGAAACGTCGACCCGCTCCAGTGATTTGTCACTCAGGCGCGTTATCTTTTTCGATTCAGTGACATAGCGCGCGCGAGCGGCCTGCGAGTGAACCAGGGTCCGCAACCACTCCACGGCTGACGCCGGCAGCGGATGCGTCTTGTACACTAAGCACTCATGTAGTGTACGGCTTTACACCAAACAACGTTCCAAGCCATCCGTAATCAAATCCTGCGGCAAGTCTATACCGATGAAAACCATCTTGGAATGCTTCTTTTCAGACGGCAGCCAACGTGTGGCTAAATCGGTTCCCATCATCTGGTGGACGCCCTGGAATACTACCCGGCGGTCCACCCCCTTCATCCACAGCACGCCCTTGTAACGGAGTAATTGCTCGCCGTAGATCTGCAGGACGCCGCCTAGGAAGTCCTCCAGTTTCCGGGGGTCGAACGCCTTGTCGCTGCGGAACGCGAAGCTTTTGATCTTGTCGTCGTGGTGCGCATGATGATGATGGGCATGACCATGGTCGTGGCCGTGATCGTGCGCATGATCGTGATCATGTTCGCAATGGCCATGATCGTGGTCGCAATCGGCGTGATCGTGATCGTCTTCTTCCAGGAAAGCCGGGTCGATCTCCAGCTTGTCGTTCAGGTTGAAGCCGCGCAGATCGAAGATCTGCTTGATCGAGGCTTCACCGAAATTGACTTCGGCGATCGGCGCCCGGGGATTCATCTGTACCAGGCGATGCTTCAGCGCGTGCAGCACCTCGGTATCGACGAGATCCGCCTTTGTGATGAACAGGCGATCGGCAAATCCGACCTGGCGCTGCACCACTTCGTGCGTGTCCAACTGCTGGTTCGCATGCTTCGCGTCCACCAGCGTGATGACGGCGTCGAGCAGGAAATGCTCCGCCACCTTGTCATCCATGAAAAACGTCTGCGCGACCGGACCCGGATTCGCGAGACCCGTGGTTTCAATGACCACGCGGTCGAAATGAATCGCCTTGGACTTGCGGCGCTCGGCGAGATCCGTCAACGCATTCGCCAGATCACCGCGGATCGTGCAGCAGATGCAGCCATTGCTCATTTGCACGATCTGTTCGCCGGCGTCGCGAACCAGAATGTCGTTGTCGATATTCTCCTCGCCGAATTCATTTTCGATAACGGCGATTTTCATGCCGTGCGCATCGGACAGGATGCGATTCAGCAGCGTCGTCTTGCCGCTGCCGAGGAAACCGGTCAGGATGGTGACGGGAATCTGATTCATGATGATGCGTTGCCTCTATCGATACAGTTGAGTGCGCATCGCGATGCGGGGCACCCCGCATGCGGCGAATCGCCCATTGAAGCACAAAATGCGCCCAAGTGTCAGCGAGCCCCGCAGACCAGACTTTCAGTCTGGTTTTTTCCGTGCACGCGGGTGCGCGGCATCATATATTTTGGCTAAATACTGAAAATCAAGTGATGTATACACCTGCGTTGCGGCAATGCTCGCGTGCCCGAGCATTTCCTGCACCGCGCGAAGGTCGCCGCTGGATTGCAGCACATGCGTGGCAAATGAATGTCGCAACACGTGCGGATGCACATTCGTCGGAATGCCCGCGCGCAATGCGACGGCTTTGACGACGCGCCGCACTAGCGTGGGCGATACCCGCGCGCCGCGGGCCGACAGGAAGAGGGCGTTCGCGTCGTCCTTGACCCACTGCGTGCGGACCGCCAGCCAGTCTTGCAATGCTGCCAGCGCCTTGCTGCCAACCGGCACGGCTCGCCGTTTGCCGCCCTTGCCCGTCACGATGACTTCGGATTCGGGAAGATTGAGCCAACTGATCGACCGATAGCCCGGCGCTTCCGCGTATTGATGATCGAGACTGATCAACTCCGCCAGGCGCAGGCCAGACGAGTAGAGCAGTTCGAGTATGGCGCGGTCGCGCGCCTGCGTTTGCGGGTCTTCTGTCGATGGCACGGGGCTTCCGTCGCCCAGGGGCGTGGCGGCGGAAGCGGGGGCGGGGCGCCGTGCCCTGGCGCCCCGCGGGGTCGCGTCGGCCTCGGCGCCCCGCGGCCTGGATCCGGCGTGCGTCGTGATGGTGGTTGCGCCGTCAATGTCCGCCGGCGTGGCGGATTGCTTGGCGCGCGTCGCGCCGGGGGGCGGCACCGCCTGCATCAGGCGCGCGGCGTCATCGGCGGACAACGCTTTTGGCAACGTGTGGGCTTGCTTGGGTGCGCGGATGCCTTCGACTGGATTGAGGTGGAGGTCGCCGTCCAGCGCGCGCCATTTATAGAAGCCGCGCCATACGGACAGCAGATGTGCGATTGACCTCGGGTGCAGGCCACCGGCATGCGCACGAGACACGGCGCCGCGGATATCGGTTGGTATCAAGGTGCTGAGCAGCCTGCCGGCCGATAACGTCGCGAGTGCGTTCAACGCGTGCTGGTAACCCCGTAGCGTGTGTGGCGAATATTGGCGCTCGCGTGCCAGCATGGTCACATAGCTTTGCAACGCCGCCCGGTCCGACGGCGCGGCGGCGGCAAAAGGCGCTACCGGTTCAATGTCGACGCACGGCGGTGCGCCGGTCTCGGCCTTCGCCGTCGCGTCGACGTGGTCAGCGGACGTCGACACGGCTCAGCGCGGCGCTTGCGAGCGCGCCGATGCGGGACAGTAGATCGGTCGCCATCGCCGAGTGAAAGCGCTGCGGGTCGGGCGAGCCAAGCACGATCAGTCCGAATGCCTCGGTATCGGGGTCGACATAGCCGTCGGCATTCGGCACCCGCAGCGGAATCATCGCGATCGACGCAATGCCACCCGGCGCCATCGCCACTTCGCCGGGCGGGGTCGATAGCGGCGCGTCGGCGCTCCCATTTTGCGTCGCGGCCTCATTCGGCGCGATGCTGCGCAAAAGCGACCCTGATGGGGGGGGCCGATCCATCGCCTGGCGCGAGGCGTCATCCGCCGTCATTGCGCCACTGGTCGCCACAACGGGTTGCAGATAAGGACTCGTCGCCGGCACCGATGGCGCCGACGCCGGTGCGGCGGGCGCCACCGCATCGAGCCAGGCCGCCGCCGCGAACCCGGTGTTCTTGCCGCAATATGGCTTGCCTAGTCCGGTTGCGAATGCCCGGATCGTGTTGTCCACCGGTGCCGACCACCCGGCGGGCAGATGAAAACTGCTGTAACCGGTGACGGTACCATCCGCGGCAGGTGCATCGCCGGTGCCGCCAATGGGCTGGCGGGGGGCAGCGGTGCCGGACGTTCTGCCATCCGGTGCGTCGGCTCTGCTTGAGACGGCCTGCGACGAAAAAACCGGCCAGATACGCACAGCCACCGACGGCACGTCGAAGCCGGTACGCAATCCGTCGCGGACGATATCCGGCAACGTGTTTGCGTCGTCGGTCAGCAGTAATTGGCAGGCCAGGCGATCCAGCCGCGCCGCATAGCCGTCGTTTTCGTGCCCATAGCGGACCAGTTCGTTCAACCGTCGTTCCAACTGCCGGTTCTTCTCACGGACAATTTCGATCTGCCGTTGCGGGAGCGAAACAACACGCCCGCCGTGCGGATTCCCGAGTTGCTGCCGAGCGAGCACGTCCGGGTGTCGTTCAAGGAACTGCGGATTGGCAAGCAGGAAATCGGCGACGTCTGATTCGTTCATCGGCATACCAGGTTCAACATGGACTAGTCGGCGCGCACGGAGGACGCCGCGGCATCATCTGTATCGGCGTTGGCCGTCGCAACGGCATCGTGCGCGTCCGGAGCGGGTGTGAAGACATCAAGTTCAAGCTCGCCCTGGAATACGGTGACGGCGGGTCCGGCCATGAAGACGTGGGCATTCTGGACGTTCGGACCTTCCCAGCGGATGGTCAACCTGCCGCCGTGCGTAAGCACGGTAACCGGACTGTCCAGCAGCCCTCGCGAAATGCCCGCGACAACGGCGGCACAGGCCCCAGTACCACAGGCCAGCGTTTCGCCCGCACCGCGCTCGTAGACCCGCAGCCGGATCGAGCCCCGATCTATGATCTCCATGAATCCCGCATTGACGCGCTCAGGGAAGCGTGGATGGGATTCAATGACTGGCCCATCTTTTTCGACGGGCCAAGCCTCGACATCTTCCACCAATTGCACTGCATGTGGATTACCCATCGATACGACGGACAGTTCCGCCTCACGTCCATTGATCTCCACGGGCCACAACACATCGTGCACGGTCGGGCGCGCCAGCAGGTCCCGAATTTCGAACGGGACCTCGGCGGGGTGGCGTTCGGGCACGCCCATGTCCACCACCACGTCGCCATTCTCTTGCATCGTCAATACGATCACGCCGCGCCGCACCTGAACGCGAACCTGGTCCTTGTCCGTCAGGCCATGGTCTTTCACGAAGCGATAGAAGCATCGGGCACCGTTGCCACAATGCTCTACTTCGCCGCCGTCGCTATTGAAAATGCGATAGCGAAAATCCACGCCATCGATGGTCGGTTGTTCGACGAACAGAATCTGGTCCGCGCCCACGCCGAAATGCCGATCCGCGATGGCGCGAATTTGTGCCTCGGAGAGAGATAGCGCGTCGTGAGTCGCATCGAAAACGACAAAATCGTTTCCGGCGCCGTGCATCTTGCTGAAAGGCAGTTTCACGATGATGAGACGAAAAAGGAGCGAAAGACGAGTGGGATGGGCTGCATCGGTGGCGTGCCTGGTGCGATAGGAACGTCATCGACGTGCGATACCACGCAAGCATGGCCGAAATTACAGCCGATTCAGGAGATTGTACGCCAAACCACGCTGCGGGCGTGGCGCGTTGTCGGCAAACCTCGTCCTCTCGGTTAAATCGTTACAAGCACAATGAAGGGTCTCGTGGTGGTGCCTTACATTCAAGGTTGGTCAACGCGGGAAACTGACAACCATGCATCAGAACATACGCTCTCCGGGCACCGGGGCGCTGACGCGAACGTATCGGCCTGACACGGTGCGCCATCTATTTGGCGGACCACCGCCTCAGGAGGATATGGATGTCAGTCCCGAACAGCGTGTTGGCGCGGTGGATCGACAGTGGCATGACGCCTTGCGCGCCGCTGATCGCGAGAAATGGGATATTGGCGCGGTGCAGTCCAAGCAATGCCGTAAGTCCGATGAGCGGCGTGCGCCGCCAGCGCAGCCACATGCTCCCGTTGCGGCGTATCTGGCGCGCGTGCGGCGGCGCGTTCCAGCTAATCGAGACGTAGCGCCTTCGTCCACCACTACCGTATCGTATTTGGACGTGGTCTCCCAGGCAGTCCCACGAGAATGGCGCTTCCAAACGGAGTACAGCCTGACGGAAGTGTTGCGCGGTCTGAGCTCTTGCAGTGCGCCCTTTACGCACGCCGCGCAGATTGCTGACGATCTGTTCGCGGTATCCGAGCATCCGCGGTTCACGCCAGCGAACCGTGAAATGCTGCGCAAGATTGGCAGTATGACGGATCAACTCGCCGGATTGGCAACGAATGCTTTCCGCATGCAAAGCGTCTGCAAGATGTTTGGCATTGCAGCCAACCTCCTGGAAGGCAAGCCGATGTTGCCCGGCGATGTCATTGACATCAATACCTTGAGCCGCAGCCTGACCTCCATCGAGCGAATGGCATCTCCGCTGTATGCCGGTGGAAATGAAAAAAGCAAAGGCACGACCACTGGAGCTGAAGGATACACGGCACAGCTTGCGGGTAAAGCGCGGGAAGTCCATCCCGTGAAAACGCAGGGCAACGGTCTGGCTACCTGGGATAACGCAAACGTGCCGGACGTGGAAGCGGGAATCACATCATTGGATCTGTTCTATCGCGAACCAGGAGAGACGTTGCTGACCGCGCCGGTCGCTGGTGCCGAGGAGCCGCATGTGATCAATGATCCGGATGCCGAAGAACCGCCCTTCGACGACGAGCAAGTCGACGAGTCAGCGCATGAGGAGCATGAGGAGCATGAGGAGCATGAGGAGCATGAGGAGCATGAGGAGCATGAGGAGCATGAGGAGCATGAGGAGGAACCGAACGAGCCAAGCGTCGCTTCGTCCTATGGAGGGGAACGCGTACGGGGAGGCGCGCCTTTCGGACGAAACGATCCGTCATCATCCTTCGACGATGTGACGGACGTCGTCACGAGGGAGATGCAGGTCATGCGCCGTATCTCCGAAAGTGTTCGCCCTGCGGTCGTGCAATGGACCAGCGTGCAATCGGTCCCCATGCGTAGGGGCGTGGGCCCCAATCCGCAATGGGAAATGTTCTCTCTGATTGACTACGTTGCACATGGCGTAGATCCGCGTGGGCGGGCCGAAGGTGAGTTTTTTACTGAAAATGGCAAAACCTATCTTTTACTGTCGGGGTATGCGATCGCGGTGAGGGAGCTGCTTCCAGGGGAGTGGCGGGTTGTCGATAATCATTGGCACGCGGAGTCGTCGGGGCGTGCCGCAGACCGATTTCCCCCTTTGCCATTGCGCGAGGTTGCCGGTCGATGGGCGCTGGAACAACCGGCAATGCAGGACGTTCAGGCCGCGCACGATGCGCCCGTTGGCGACGACGGGTATATCCGGTATCAGGGGCGAAAATTCATTGAAATGAATGGCAAGCGGATAGAGACATCGCTCAGGCGTATCGATGGTGAATATGGGATTGCCGATTTCGCGCGCAACGTGCCCGACGCCCTGCCTGGTGCTGACGCAATGCAAATAATACGATTAGCCGATGGGACTTGCTGGATAGAAGGAGAACTCGGCTATTACCAGTTGCGCTTCGATCTCGACATTAGCGAGTTCTATGTAATCGCACCGGACCGTTCGTCGGCAGGAGCGCCGCCACGCCGCGCCTTGGTCGATTTCGATGTGCACCGGCATCGATGGACGGCTTATGTGGAACGACGAGAGGTTGGTTACGAAGATTTCCTGACCACGCGCTATTTGCAAGTAGAGGAGCGCTCGGAAGGCACTGACGAAGTCGAACCGGATAGGGGGGATGCAAGCGCACCGTCTTCCTTTGAGCAATCGCTTGGCGCACAAAGCTCGCCACGCGACCGCAGTGGGCATGACTCGTTGAGTCGATCGCCCTTTCCCCTTTACGTTTCCAGAGAAACGGGGCTCGAAAGGGAGTTTGCTTTATTTGGACACTATGCCAAGCATATAAAGCGCTTCCCATTTTTCTCATCGCGAAATCCACGCATGGCAGTCCAGATACGGCGCAAATTACGGCGGGCATTACGCGACACCTTCGATGGCTTGAAAGCGACATCGATGATTGCGGCAAACCGGATGGACGCGGATGTCAAAGCGGAATTAACGCCTTTGGTACTGGGGTTAAGGCGTCGGCTCATCGGCCTTTATCCATCGGCCGAGCGTTGGTACAGCATGACGATTCAGGAAAAACAGTTCGAAGTTGCGGAGATGGTACGCGTGGCTTATAAAAAAGCAGCGGCTGGCATGTGGCCTTGCCTTACTGGATATTGCAACGAAATTGCGGATGTGGTGTTGAGTTCGTTGACGAGGGTCAGGCCGAAGCTTCGTGAAAACTTGATGCAAGTGGCCTTGTACGATCGAAGCCCGGCACGAAATACACACGTCATGCTGGTCTATGCCGACGATCCTGCCTCGCTAAGTGTATTTGGCGATCTTGCGACGCGGGACGTTCGCATCCAACGGCTAAGGACTGAATTGAATGAGGCATTCTTCTACGATTGGTTGCTGGCGCATAAGGACGATGTTTTGGTGATCGATGCATGGGCGACAAACAAGCTGCTTGATATCAGTGAAGCGACTTCGGCCGCAGTGGTGCGCAATGAATTGCTGCCCAATCTAGTGGAAGCGGGATTTGACCCGCATTTTCGGCCGCCAAATTTTTATGCTAAAGCGGTATTGCCGCTGCGTCCACTTGACATGCCGAGACCAAAACGTGCGGTTGACAGCGACCGTGTATTACCTGCCGCGCACGCGTCGTGGGAGCTACTCGCGCAGTGGGCGGTGACGGGACAGATACCCCAGGGGGCGTCAGCCGCGGCATTGAGCGGCGATTTGCGCGCCGCCGGCGATATTCCCGCGCTGGATGGCTGGCGACGGACGCAATTTCGTACGCTGGCGGCGGAGATCGACATCGGTTCCCGAAATGGGACAGCGGTTCAAGGCATTGATCGCAGGAGGTTGAAGATAATCGGGCACGCGGCGCTGGCGCTGCTGGCGTTGCCTAAGCGGGCAGGTATCGCTACCACGAATGCCACTGAGGCCACTGATGCCACTGATGCTACTGATGCTACTGATGCCACTGATGCCATCGATCCCCAATTGCGTGCGTACAAGCCTGCCGTCGCCCCTGATGGGAATGATCATTCAGCGATTCCGTTTTTCGGCAACCTCACTCGCGTGTGGATGCCCGACGGTCTGTACTATGCCGTGAGAGAGATTACGCCTGGACGCATTTTCATAGTCGATCCAGACGAGAGTCCTTTTGGTCGACCCCCTTTGCCGCCAATTCCGCTCGAGCGGAATGGCGCATTGTGGCGCGTTGCTTCTCATCAACCACGTGGCAAGCGTGGCGCTTCCGCAATCGTGGACGGCTGAATCTCTTTAAACGGAATGCATCGTCGATGCAGAGCGGACTCAGAGACATATCGCAATCCATCATTCAGAAAAGGTCGTTCAAACGAAAATTGACGCCGACCGTAGCGGTACATGACAGACCTCATACATTAAATGTCTTTGCATCGACGTAATGTGACGTAGGCAAATAAGATCATCAGATGCGCCGAAATAAACACAATGGCAGCGGCGCATGTCGGCGAGGTTGGTCGAATGGTCGATAGCTTGGGGCTCGCTTTTCCGGCAGGCTTTTGTTGGTGGCGTGTATTCCTTACGTGAACGGTCGAGATGGCATGCGGGCTGCGGCATGACTGTTGTTCAACCGAAGCCGGTGCCTCCAGAGGCAGCCAAAAATAAAAAGCATTCCTTATAACCTTCGGTTAACTGACGCTCCGGCTTTGATTTCTATATTGTTATTCCGTGCACTACGGCTCCTTCATTGAATGGCGATAACGCAGCGGTTTTTGCAGTAAAGCCGATATTGGTGAGTGACGTTGAAAATTTTGTTATGCAAATTGAATGCGAAAGAGATTCAGAAATACCTGCATGGCAGGGAAATAGGAAAAAACTGTTAGGAGAGAACGGATGAGTGCAACGCAGATGGACATTGAAAACCAATACCCTATCCCGCTGTATCGTTTCAAGGTAACCGTCGGCGATCTTGGTGACATGGCCTTTGCAGGCGTTTCCGGCCTGGAATTGGCGTTCGACACGATCGAATATCGCGACGGTGCGGGGGGGTGGTTTCGGATGCCGGGTCAACGGCAAACTATTAATTTGACATTGCGGCGAGGGTTGTTCAAAGGCGATAAGAAGCTCTACGACTGGATTAACAGCATCACGCTGAATCGCGTGGAAAAGCGCGACATCTCGGTCAGCCTTACCAACGAGGTGGGAACAGAGATATTGGTGGCATGGAACGTAGCCAATGCGTTTCCGACCAAGCTCAGCGCGCCGAGTTTCGATGCGACAAGTAACGAGATTGCGGTGGCTGAGATGTCTTTGATGGCGGATCGGGTAACGATGTCAATGCCCTGACGCATTGCCTCAGTAATTTCGCCTCTGCCGCCGTGCAAATGCGGTGTGCCTTTGTAATATCGCTGAAAAAGCGTGCGCCACGTTGCGCGTTCGCGTGATGAAAAAAATATTTTTATTGAGGGAATATATGGATAAGTACTCGACGCCTGGCGTGTTTGTCGAAGAAGTAAAGAACCTGTCGCTTTCAATCGCAAGTGGTGAAACGGCGATCCCGGTCATTGCGGCATCTACTGAAGACTTTACGCTTTTAGAAGCGGGGGCGGGGATCGATTACTTTGAGGTGAACAGTTGGCTTGATGTTACCGCGCGCGCGGGCGGTAATGCGTCGGCGGTGCGCGTTGCAATGGCGAAGGTGGAAGCGGGGAACCCGGCATCGGGGCGTGAAATTGACGCGGTAACAGCGGCGGGCGAGACGTACATTGCGTTTGTAGCGACGCGCCAGTTGGGGCAGGCAGGCTGGGCGGAAACGGTTGAAAACGCCAAGAGCTTCGCTAAAGCGGCAGCGACGGAGGCGGCAGAGAAGTATTCTGTCAAAACCGTGGTAGAAATTGTGAGTGCCGCCAAATCGCATCCGTGGAGCTTAAAAAATTACATGGTCGGCGACGCTGACATTGTCACTTTCATATCAACAACGCTATCTTCCGAGCTAACTGCCGGTAAAGCATTCGCCTCGCCTGTATATATCGCGCGCAATGTTGTCGCCGCAGTTGAAAGGCAGTCGCTAAAAACTGCCAAAAATGACACCGTGGAGGAGGGTGAAAAGAGGTCTGAACTCGCCAAGTTGGAGGCGGAGATTCATAAATTCCTTTCGCCGTTCGCTGAAGCGCAGACAATGTCGGTTTTGGATAGCGCGAAATTTCTGATGCAGAAATACATCAACGCGTTTAACCAATCGATCGGCCTGAACGCCGCGACCGAGGATGGCATTGCAGATTTGAAAAAGACCATGCTCGGGCAGTCTTTGGAAGCGTTCTTCGTCAATGGCGGCGGTAGGGCCTATGTCTGCAAGGCAGACAGCGTGGGAACAGCTGTAGGTCTCTTATCCGACGTAACGTTGTTAGTCGAGGCAGGAGCGAACCTGAATAAACAGGTTGTCGCGCGAGTCTGCACCGAGAAAAGCGGAATTTTTGGTGTGCTTGATGCGAGAAATGTCCCGCCTTCCAGCGACGTCACTAGTGTTCTACCAACCGACATAGGCGAAAACGATAACGTTGCATTCTATTATCCATGGTTTAAATCGGCCTCGCAGCACGACACGGCTCCCAGCGCCGTGATGGCGGGCATTTACGCGAAAGTGGATGCCGAGCGAGGCGTGTGGAAGGCGCCGGCGAATGTAGCGGTTCAGGGCGTCGTGCCTAAATACGTCGTCACGGACAATCAACAAGCGAAACTGAATGACCACACGACGCCGATCAATGTTATCCGAAGCTTCGGCGCAGGCACGCCGCTGGTTTGGGGCGCACGGACTGGGAAAAAGGCGTCTCCGTTCCGCTATATCCCTGTGCGGCGACTGTTCAATGCCATGGAGCGCGACATCAAGAAGGCAATGAAACAAGCCGTGTTCGAGCCCAATACGTCTGCCACTTGGGAGAAAGTGCGCTCGGCCATCGACAACTATTTGCATGAGATTTGGCGCCAGGGCGGATTGATGGGCGAAAAGCCAGGCGACGCTTATCGTATCTCGATTGGAGAAGGCGTCACGATGACCGCCACGCAGATTCAACAGGGCCAGATGATCGCGGAAGTTGCCGTTGCTCCAACGCGTCCAGCAGAGTTTGTCGTTCTGCGCTTCAGCGAGAAGATGCAAAGCATTTGACGGATTGAAAGATTTTCTTTCTCTCAATATTTTTTTTATGATAAGTCATGCTAAATATACTGAATGTATAAATAGCAAAAATGACATGAAATATCGAAGCGGGATATTTTCGAAATTTTATAGCTGGAGTGATGTATGAGTGCTACGCAGGACGATATCGAAAATCAATACCCCATTCCACTTTATCGATTCAAGGTAACGGTAGGCGACCTGGGGGATATGGCGTTTGCCGCAGTGTCCGGTTTGGAGCTGGCCTTCGATACGATTGAGTACAGGGACGGTACCGGCGGCTGGTTTCGTATGCCCGGGCAGCGTCAAACCATCAACATGACATTGCGGCGCGGTCTCTTCAAGGGCGATAAGAAGTTATACGAATGGATCAACAGCATCTCTCTGAATCGCGTTGACAAGCGGGATATTTCGGTCAGCCTGACCAATGAAACTGGAACGGACGTGTTGGTGACGTGGAACGTGGCAAATGCGTTTCCAACCAAACTGAGTGCGCCTAGCTTTGATGCGACGAGTAACGAAATCGCCGTTGCGGAGCTGTCGTTAATGGCCGATCGACTGACTGTGCAGGTTGCAAACTGAGGCTTTTGGCAGCCAGTGCGACGACGATCGGTTTCGCGCATGCCATGCATGCTATTGCATGCATGTCCGTGTGACATTCGGGCACTGGGTCGATGAAGATGACATACCTTAAAGAGATGACGAGATAAGACATGACCAATTACAAGGTGCCCGGCGTATACGTCGAGGAAATGAAAAGCGTATCACTGAGCGTTACCAGTGGTGAGACTGCAATTCCGGTGTTTGCGGCGAAAAGTGAGGATTTTAAATATTTTAAAAAAGACGCAGACGGTGGGGATTCGTATTTCGAGGTTGAATCCTGGCTGGCTGTGGTGCACAGGGCGAACACTTTGGCGGATGGTGCGTTCCCCACCGCGATGACGGGCTCCGCTGCCGCGAGGACTGTCTTTGCGTCTTTGCTGTATAGGAGATTGCAAGCATATTTCGCAAACGGTGGCGGGCGTGCTTACGTGTGCGAGGCTTCTAAACTTGAGGCGGTTGTTCCCTGTTTGCCAGATGTTACGCTTTTGGTGCAGTCCGGCGTAGGAGATGAGTTGAAAGGGGGGCAACTCACATCCGTACTTAAAGAATCCGTCGGTCTCTTTGTTATCCTGGATGCCGGTAATGGCGCCATTGATATGGCTCCGATAACGAGAGAAAAGATAAATTCGGAGTTGACCATGTTGGGGCTGACGCCAGTAAAGAACGAAAGCGCCGCATTCTATTACCCCTGGTTCAAATACGGTCCCGATTCGAGCGCGCTCGTCCCACCTAGCGCGGTCATGGCGGGCATCTATGCAAAGGTCGATGGCGAGCGCGGCGTGTGGAAGGCCCCGGCAAACATCGCGGTGGAAGGCCTCAGTCTGGCGCGGGACGTGTCCGACCTGGATCAAGCTCAGCTGAACACCCATACGACCCCAGTGAACGTCATCCGTCGCTTTGGTAACGGTGCACCAACCGTATGGGGCGCCAGGGTAGCTGACAGCACCTCCGAACTGAAGTACGTGCCAGTACGCCGTCTATTCAACGCGTTGCAGCGTGATATCAAACGCGCGATGAAGCTGGCCGTGTTCGAGCCGAATACATCCGCCACGTGGGAAAAGGTCCGTTCTTCGATTGACAATTATCTGCACGAGATTTGGCGGCAGGGCGGTTTGATGGGCGTCAAGCCGGAAGACGCATACCGTATTTCGATCGGACGAGGCATTACGATGAGTGACGACGATATCAAGCAAGGGAAAATGATTGCCGAAGTCGCTGTAGCACCGGCCCGTCCGGCTGAGTTCATCATTCTGCGGTTCAGTGAAAAGCTGCAAAAGTCCTGACATTCAGCTCGAAAGCGTTGGAAAACGTGCGCTATCGAACGACACGTCGGTGTATGTGGCGTGCTGCGGACGCAGCGGCACGCGGTTTGCGTGATTCCCACGGCACTCGGCCATGGTAAGCGAAATACGAGAGGAGTGAAGGCAATGGCCGAAGACCACGGTAGTAGGCATCACAAAACTGTGGTGCCTACTATGGCGAATATACGCACGCAAGCCGGGCATGGCGAGTCGTGCTCGGTCCCACCTATCGATGAACGGTCCGAAAAAAAAACGGAACGATTTTCTGATGCCTCCAACCCGATTTTAGGCGGGCGAAAACGAGATCAAGAGAACGTCGCGGCGCTACTGCGATATATCGAACCGCTGGATCTGCTGCTGCAGCGCGCGGTACACCGCGTGGATGCCGCGCCGGACGACAAGTTGGGCCTGCGGACGATGGTCATGCCGCCACATATCGTCGATCAACAGTTAGTCAAGCTCAACGGTTGCCCATTTTGGGCGCGACAACTCGGCGATGGTCTGGATGCGCCGAAGCACGATCGCTTTAGTTCGGTACTGTCGCAAGACGCACTGAGTTCGATCGACCCAGACACCCCGCTAGGACAGTTGGTAAGTCGCTTCAGGCTTGATGCGTTACAGGTTAACTTGCTGTTGCTTAGCGCGATGCCGATGATCGACAGACGTTACGCCGCGTTGTTCAGTTTCGCGCAGCAGGACAAACCAAATCTGGAATGGCCCACCTTGGATTTGGCCCTTACGCTGTTAGGTATTGAAGGTGAAGCCCGTATTACCGCACGTACTTCACTGGGCGTGGACGCACCCATTTTTTTGCATCAACTCATCGTGGGCAGCGCACCGAAGAGTGCTGCCTGGGCGGTGGAGTTGCGTTGCGATCCGGCTGTTTTTGCGTTCCTTATAGGTGGCAAATCCACATGGCAGGACCCGGCGGCGAGCTGGCTCGATGCTGCGCGTTATAGATACGATGATTTTCACCACGGCCCCATGGTCGCGCGTATGTCCGAGGCCATGGATGTTTCCAGAGACGCCAATCAGGCAAGCCCGATACTCGTATACCGCGGCGACCTGCACCAGGACGCATGCGCGGCATGGATCAAAGCTGCCGAAAGGGCTGGTCAGCGTGCGCTGGCGTTGGATTGTGAGTTATTGCCTGAGGGCGATCTCGATCTGGTGCGTCTGATAAAACAATGCTGCCGTGAGGCGACAATGTACGGCGCATGGCTGTGGGTACGAAATGCCGATGTACTCGAGAACAGAAAGCCAGGCAACTGGCAATACGCGGCGCAAGGCTTGGAGCAATACGCAGGACCGCTAGCGCTTTCGCTTTCTGCTAGCGATAGCCTTGTGTGGTTGGGACAACGTCCACATCAAATCGAGGCACTGCCGCAAGTAGAAGTGGTTGACATCGCGCGCATGCTTGAGCGGACGATTGCGGCGGCGGCTGGCGATTGTCCGGTGTCCGAGGAAACATGTATGTCATTGGCCGCGCGTTTCAGGCCTTCGCCGCAGACCGCCGGGCCAGCGGTTCAAGAGGCATTGCTATATCACACAAGAGAAGGCGCGAAAACGCCGTTGACGACAGACGCGTTGCGGCGCGCGTTTTCCTTGCGTTCACAGCGCCATTTTGGAAAGCTGGCGCAGCGTATTGTTCCGCGTCTTGGACTGTCGGAGGTCATGCTGTCGGTGGACGTGCGCCAGAGAGTGGAGGAGTTGCTATGCGCGGTTCGTCAGCGCGAAGCAGCGTTGGCAAAAGGGTTCGCGCGCAAGGTTGGTCGAGCAACCGGGATTGCGGCAATGTTCCACGGCGGCTCCGGCACGGGTAAAACATTGACTGCGGAAGCCCTGGCGCATCATTTGGGTGTGGACTTGATAAAAATCGATTTGTCGACGGTGGTGAATAAATTTATTGGTGAGACGGAGAAGAATCTATCGCGCATTTTTGATTTGGCGAGCGCTGATGCAGGCGTGCTTTTCTTCGATGAAGCTGATGCGTTATTTGGTAAACGTTCGGAAACAAAAGATGCGCATGATCGACATGCAAATATTGAGGTTTCCTACTTATTGCAGAGAATGGAAAGCTTTCCTGGTCTGATCGTGATGTCGACGAATCACCCCGACCATTTGGACGAGGCGTTTTCTCGGCGAATAGCGTTCATGATCGAGTTTAAGCATCCTGATAGAGAAACGCGCCGTCGATTATGGGCGTCAGCCTGGCCGGCAGGCGTGACGGTGTCCGACGAGGTTTCGTTTGATGAGCTAGCGGACATAACCGATCTAGTCGGCGGGAATATCAAGAACGTTGCATTACTGTCGACATGGATGTCGATGGAGTCTGGCGCGCCTTCGGTTGGGCGCGATGTAGTGTTCACGGCGATTGCTCGGGAGTTCGAGAAACTCGGACGGCTCTGGTTCAGATAGCACCGGCATGCTGCCTGGATTGGGAGCGCTGCGTATCCGAAGCAGTTTTTCCAGACGCGCACGATGCAAACAAGATGGAACGACAGGAGAGCTTGAGCAATGATAAAGGAAAAAGTAGACCCATTGGGGGGGGCATCGGAGAATTTGTTGTCGTCAGTGAGTTATCGCCTCGCCGATCGCGTGATACGCCGAATGAAAGATCAACTGAAAAGCGATTTGTATGAGGGGCGCGGTGATAGGCTAGCGGGCGCCACGAATACTGAGATTAAATATACATTCGAAATCCCAAGTAGCAAGGCACAAGGCAAAAACACGCTGATTAGTTTGTTTTTGTACGATGTTCATGAAGATAGCGCGTTGCGCCATAGTGCGATGCCGATTGGCCGTACGCGATATCCTCTCTCGGCGGGAAAGCGGCCAATCAGATTGTGCTATTTGATCACGTGTTGGTTTCCCGTGAGCATCGAGAATGCTCAGATCCAGTCCGATGAAGCGTACGCGATGCGCATTAGCGATGCGCTTTTGACCGCGCTGATCGGCTTGCGCGGTGATCCGCTGATTCCCGACGCCTACTGTCGCATTCTGCCACCTTCTGAAAAACTGTTCAGCCTTGGCCAATTTTGGCAGGCGTTAGAGGATTCACATCCGCGCTTGACGTTCGGCCTGACGATTACCGTGCCGTATGCACCCGCGCAGCAGCCGGCGACGCCGGGCGAGGTTGGTCAAATCGTTCTGAAGGGCATGACGGAGAATGGCCTGACGCCGCAAGTGACTGCTGAAGCGGAATACACGGCGCGCTTGATTCTGAATGTACTGGAGTTTTCTAAAAATTCCGGGTCTCATGACATACAGAGTGACAAACGTAATCTGCCGTTTAAAACTGCAACTACCCTCAAAGACGCAGAACGGCAATTGCTGGACGTTTTGTCCCAGGAGGCAAAGCAATGGCGTGATCCTTCTGAGGCGCACAGCTTGCTTGGTCTCCGTTCTATTTCCCTGAAAGACGCGATTGATTACGACACGTTTATCCGACATTTGGAAAACCGTGCCAACACCGTGCGATGGCGCAATTCGGATGTCGAAGGCGTGTTGCCTTGGGATGTTGCGGTAAAACGGGCGCTTACCCGCGTTGGCTTGCGGGCGGCGGATATCCCCGAGGTAATTACACCGATATTGTCGAATCTGGCGACGCACGCCTGGACAGCGTGGTGTCAGGGGCGTGCTGACCGTATGCCAGCAGACGTCGACGGGGCGATTGGCGAGCCCACTTTAGCCGCCGGGTCTACCGTGCGAAACGACATCGTTTCCACGTCCGACAATGTGTATTTATCCGCTCTTGACGTTATGGCTCTGGCTGGTTTGTTCGGATGCGTGGCACTGGCGCAAAGCTTGGGCGTGCCGTTGGGTGAGGCATCGCGTCTGAACCAGGAAGGAGGCCATTGATGGCGAACAATGTGATGGGCCGGGCGTTGACGACAGTCACGAAAGCGGTGGAAGAAATTATCAATTCGGCGTTAGCCGAAAAGAAAATTGTGTGTCATTCCGACAGTTGTGTGACCTTTCGCGTCCCTACTACGGTGACAAAGCAGAAAGTCAGCGTATTTCTGTATGACGTGCATGAGGACTTGGATGTTCGTCTCGGTGAGGCCCGAGAATCCGAGGGAAGTACAACCCACTGGAAGCCTTCCCGAATATTCCTGCGATTTTCTTATCTGATTACCTGCTGGCGGACAAAAAACGATGAAGGGGGCGTGGAGCTGGACCCTGTGGCGACGGATCGCGACTCGCCCGCACTTCGGATTCCGCAAATCGTGCTCGATGCATTGCTACGGCACAGAACGCTCAAGACAATACCGGGTGCATTCTGCCGCGTACTGCCCCAGTCCGAAAATCTCGATGCACTCGGGCAATTCTGGCAAGCGCTAAAAGGCAATAATCCTCGCCTGTGCATGAGCTACGCTGTCACCGTACCGGTGGAGATTCCTGTCGGTGCCGCGGCAGAACCGGTCTGGCCCGTTGTCGAGATCGATGGCACCGTTAGCATCGACCGACCGTTCCTTGCTGCCTGGGAGCGAGCGCTTGAGACGGTGGGTGCGCGTTTGGGCATCGAGGCCGGATGGAAGATGGGCGCTCCTAGGCGCTTCGACAAGCGCGATTTTTTGCGAATCCGTGATGCCTTACGTAACGACGAGGGGCCGTTTGCCGGCATGCTTGCCTCGCTGACTGTGCTAATGACTTCCTTTATTGCCCTAGCCAGGACGATTGATCCAATTGCGCTGAACGACGGATGCGAACAGATTGCCGACCCCCAACCGCTGGCTGAAAGGCTATTGCAATCAATACGTCAATTGCATCTTGACATGGCTGAGAGCAACACGCCGTCCCCCACGCACAACATGGCGGATGACGCGCTGGTTGCGGAAACGGATTCCAACGACGATGCGGATTACGCTATGTTGCTTTTTGCCACCAAGCTCATTTCCGTTTTTAAAAACGAGCGTCCTCGTAGGCTCCTGCTCACGCAGGCGGAGCGTTCAGCGCGGTTGAGGAAGGGGCAACCCGATAAGGAGTCGATGCTGGCCTACCTGTTGCTGGCGACCTGCCGTACGAAATCCCAGGTTGCTGTAACCGTGGCACTTGTGGTGGCCTGGTTGGAGGAGGGCGAAGATGCGCCGACGGATACTGACGGTTAAGAGATACGTCTATGGCGCAATCTCAAACGCGTCGTATTATCACATGGCCGAATGCAAATTAATAAAATCCGGGCTCGCCGGGCGGGCGCGTCTTGAAGCGTTTGTGCACCCAGTAATATTGTTCGGCCATGGCGGGAATTTGTTCCTCGAGGAACGCATTCATCCGGCGGGCATCCGCTACATCGTTATCCGTCGGATAATTCTGCCACGGCGCGAAAATTTTGAGCCGGTAACCGTGGTAGTTCGGCAACACCTCGCAAATAAACGGCAAAACCTGCGCATGGCCTGCCTTGGCCATCCGGGACACGCTGGTGAGCGTGCACGCCTCGACACCAAAGAAGGGTACGAACGCCGAATTCCGCTCGCCATAGTCCATATCCGCCCCGAGCATGACCGGCTTCCGAGCGCGGAGCATCCTCATGACGGCACGCGCGCTATCGGCGCGTGACACCATTTCCGCGTTGAAACGTCCGCGCGCTTCCTTGGCGATACGATTGACCTCTGGATTTGAGAGCGGCTGATAGAGCGCCCCGCATGGGCGATTAAGCGCGTGATTGAGGAAAATCGAACCAGCCTCGATTCCGACGAAGTGCATCCCTAAAAAAATCGTCGGTGGCATGTCGGGATTGGCCAAATCGATGGCGCTGTCAATCTGAATTAATTTCTCCAGTTTGCGTGCACTGCCGAACCACTGCACGCTCCGCTCGATATAGCTTCGGATGGCATGCTGAAAAGTTTGCCGCGCGATACGTTCCCGGTGAGCGTCATCCCACTCCGGGAAGCACAATTTAAGGTTGATGTGAACGACTTGACGCCGGCGGCTCGGGATCAGGTACAGCAAAGTCCCCAGTCCAGCGCCAAATCGGGCGACGAGGCCATATGGCAATACGGCGAGAAAGCGAAGCAATCCGATCGCGAATGAAGTGCCAAGGCGTGTAAACATAGTGGCAAAATTGGTGACCGTCCGGCCTGCGGGATAATTAAGTCAGCCGGATCGAGCGCAGAAAAAGCAAAGTCGCTATAATAATGCCTAACACCATCTTCGCCGAGTTAACGGACAACTTGCGGGGCGAAGGCGGTCCATGGGGTCGAGCAATGTCATATTGTCGGCATCCCACGGATCGCGAAAAAACCGCTAAAGCGTCGCCGCTTTGCAGCCTCACGAGGATTTAGCTCTCTCGTAAAGTAAAAAAGTCGGCTACGTGATGCACCAAATGTCCTCTCGTAACCGATTAATGCTTTATGGAGCGTTGCAAAGTGTCAAACGATTATCTGTTTACTTCCGAATCCGTCTCTGAAGGTCATCCCGACAAAGTTGCCGACCAGATATCCGATGCGATCCTGGATGGCATCCTTGCACAGGATAAATACGCACGCGTTGCTGCGGAAACGCTGTGTAACACTGGTTTGGTGGTCCTTGCCGGCGAAATTACCACCACGGCTAATATTGACTACATCCAGATTGCCCGCGATACGATCCGAAAGATTGGTTACGACAATACCGATTTCGGTATTGACTACAAAGGCTGCGCGGTGTTGGTTGCGTACGACAAGCAATCCCCGGATATTGCCCAGGGCGTGGACCGGGCGCACGACAATAACCTTGATCAAGGCGCGGGCGACCAAGGCTTGATGTTCGGCTATGCATGTGATGAAACCCCGGAACTGATGCCTTTGCCGATTTATCTATCGCATCGTTTGGTCGAGCGCCAGGCGGACCTGCGTCGCGATGGTCGGCTGAACTGGCTCCGCCCGGATGCAAAGTCGCAGGTTACCGTGCGTTATGTCGACGGCAAGCCCCACTCCATCGATACGGTTGTGTTGTCGACGCAACACTCTCCAGACATCGAGCTCGGTCGTCTGAGAGAAGCGGTCATCGAAGAAATCATCAAGCCGGTCATGCCGAAAGAATTGATCAAGGGCGATATAAAGTTCCTGGTTAATCCAACCGGCCGTTTTGTCATTGGCGGTCCGCAGGGCGATTGCGGTTTGACCGGCCGTAAAATCATCGTGGATACATACGGTGGTGCGGCGCCCCATGGTGGCGGCGCGTTTTCCGGAAAGGATCCGTCGAAGGTGGATCGCTCGGCAGCGTATGCTGGCCGTTACGTGGCAAAAAATATCGTTGCCGCAGGCTTGGCGTCGAAGGCTTTGATCCAGGTATCGTACGCGATCGGTGTGGCTGAGCCGACGTCGGTCATGGTAAATACGTTTGGGACAGGCAAGGTCGCTGACGAGATCATCACGAAGCTGGTGCGCGAGCACTTCGATCTGCGTCCAAAGGGTATCGTCAAGATGCTCGACCTGCTGCGACCGATTTATCAAAAGACCGCCGCGTATGGTCACTTTGGACGTGAAGAACCGGAATTCACCTGGGAAGCAACAGACAAGGCAGCCGCTCTGGCGGAGGCCGCAGGTACCAAGCGCTGATTTTGTCATGCGGTTTTGTTCCCATCGCAGGGGCGGCGGGAATGTTTGTGCGCCATGTGACTATTTAGCATGGCGCATTTGCTTTAAGGGGCAGGGGCGACGATCGGGCTGCCGCTGCCCACTTTGGGGATCGCCTCAGCGACGCACCGGAACAATCGCCTGGACACGGAAATCGTGATGCGTTCCCACGGTGAATCCGGCTAGACGCAGATTGTCTTCCAACGCTGTTATCAGAGCACTTACCGATGGAAAGCTTGCGAGATCCAGCACCCTGGTATCGCCCCATGGTTCCAACAATACCGATACTTCGCGGTAATGCCGGAGGTATTTCCCGAACGCCCTCTTACTCATATGAGTCAGGTCTTGCTGGCTGACGCCGTGTTCGGACAGCGACCCAAAAATAAGACAATATTCTGGATCCTCGGCGTACAGTAAGGTGACATGAACGATGCCTGTTCCAGGCAGATCAAGCACTGCTAACTGCAGCACATGCCCCTGCAATGCAGGGTCAGATCATTACTTTATTATTGATGATAAAGTCATCCTTATGACCGTATCGTCGGGCACCTAGCCATGTGGACAGGATAAAAAAACGACTCGCGGAACACGCGCAGTGTGACAAGCCTGAGCGCTGTCGTACTGTTCAGGCAGCGTGAGTCAAGTCATCGACGGCCGATATGTGCGCGCTTACGTGCATAGCCGAAATAAACGAACAGCCCCGCTAACACCCAGATTGCAAAAGCGATCCAGGTCAGTGTCTGTAACTGCATGAGTAAAAACAAGCACATCACAATGGACACGCCGGGAATCCAGGGCACGCCTGGGCATCGGAAGCCGCGATGAAGATCTTTATGCGTATGGCGCATTACGATGACTGATACGGATACCATTGCAAAAGCAGACAACGTACCGAAATTGACTAACTCAGCAAGTTTTTGCAAAGGCACTAGGGCGCCGATGAGGCCAAACACAAGACCAACAAGCCAAGTTGCCAGATAGGGCGTCTTAAAACGGTGGTGGACTGTCGAAAGGGCCGGCGGCAGCAGTCCGTCGCGCGACATGGCGAATAACAAACGGGTCTGTCCGTAAGCCATGACCAACATGACTGTCAGCATTCCCACGACGGCGGCTAAATCGATACATCCGGCCATCCAGTTCACCCCGATTTGCTGAAAAGAAAGGGAAACCGGGTGGGCAATGCCAGCAAAATTCTGCCAAGGTGTGATGCCTGTCAGGACTGTGGTAACTCCGATGTATAAGATCGTGCATACGAGCAGCGATCCGATGATGCCAATCGGCAAGTCTCGTTTCGGGTTTTTTACCTCTTCCGATGCACCGCTTACCGCATCAAATCCGATATAGGCAAAAAACATGATGGCAGCGGCTTGGAACACCCCGGAAATGCCCATGGGCAGGAACGGGCGCCAGTTTTCAGGCCGCACATGAAACGCGCCAACACCGATCACGAGCAGTACGACGCCGATCTTTATGGCGACCATTACGTTGTTGACTTTAGACGTGCTATGGATACCAATAGCTAATAGCGACGTAATCAACATTACTACTAGAAATGCGGGCAGATTAAAGAGTGTCGCTACACCAGGGATTGACCCCGGTGCAGCCTGCAATGCGATAGGCACCGAGATACCAAAGCCGCTGAGCAAGGATTGGAAGTAGCCGGACCACCCGATTGAAACCGCTGAGACTGCGAGGCCATATTCTAGTGCAAGGATCCAACCCATTAGCCAAGCAGCCAATTCTCCTATGGCGATATAGGTATAGGTGTAGATCGAGCCCGCTACCGGAATCGAAGACGCGAACTCAGCGTAAGACAGTGCCGCCAAGCCGCAAGCCAATGCTGCGACAATAAATGAAAGGCTTAGGCCCGGACCGGCCATCATCGCACCGGTACCTGTCAAGACGAATATCCCTGTGCCGACAATGGCACCAATGCCAAGCATGACAAGGTCAAGCGCTCCAAGGGAGCGCTGCAGGCAAGGCCGCGCCGCGTTGTTTGGGTGTTGATGCCCCGATGCCTCTCCAACAGGCTTTGTCCTGAGCAGTTGCGACAAAAAATACATTGCACTCGCCGTTAAAGAATGAAGTGGTGGAAGGAAGATGATCGTCGCTTGGAAGATTCTAAGTGTTTCGCAATGCATATTACATATTGCATCTTGCATCTTGCAAAGCGAGAAAGATAGCGGTCGAAATCCGGATCATCGAATCCATCGTGCTCCCCTATTGATTAAGTCATTGTCCCGTTGTCCCTTACTGCAAAGCGCAACGTTGCAAGATCAAATGTTAGGTCATGCGGACGACTGTCGGATTGCGTCTGGATTGGTTATTTTTAGGGAACGGAATAAGGGGTGGCTAGATAAACGGAGGGCGAGGTGAGCTGTCGAAATTCTGCTACAAATGGAAGTTGCGAAAAGTGCGAGGAATGTACTGCAGCCAGGATTAAGGAATACGATTGGAATGTCGACAATGATGCCGCCTTGCTTCAACTCGAGGCAAGTCGTGCGTGGCGCCATACAGGGATGGAATGGAAGGAGGGCGATGGCCGCAGCAGGTTTTGCGATTTCCTGGATCATATCGCAGCGTTTCTGGACGCCGCCGGAAAAATAAAAGACGCTGGTGGTCCACCCCTCGATAAGTTGATCGAGAGATTGACGCAAGCCACGTGGGATATGCACGCACCGACGCCGCTCGCCGAGCCTGCTCAGATCGCGGAGGCCACACGGATTCTCGACAATGAGATCGTACCGACGGTGAATGGAATTGCAAGTACCGTCGGCCAAGTTGCGGCGAAGCCTTTAAAGACGGCCGCTATGAAGGTCGCAGCGCACCGGCGGGATATTTTGAACGATCATAAAGAAATATCTTCCGAGTTTCAGCAATACCGTGCGAGGGTGACCGCGGCGCATATGCAGTCTGCCGCCAGCGCGGCCCTGCCAAAGTTTGGGCGCCCGAATAGCGCCGCTCGGGCAAGACGCGCCCAGCAGCGCGCCAGCGCGACAGCGCCGCTGAGTGGGCAAAAGGAAGGGGGGGCGTCAACGGGAGCGATACCGAAGGTGCGGCGCCATGGACGCGGGAGCGATGGCCATGACGTGGGTCGGTATCGGGAAGATATGAGCGGGTCCGGGTATCAGGCAGATCATCGATCCAGGTTCAGCGCGGCTGAACGGATCTCCGCGCTCGTTACAGGTCGGGGGCGCTACGAATTCGGTTCGTTTAACGATTCGCCTTTCGAGGGCACGCCGTTATCTTATCCGCGGCTAAATCTCGGACTTGATACCCGATACGGACAAGATATGTTTTCAGCGCCAAGTGATCATTTACGCGCGCACACTTTCTCGAACATGAATTCGACAACAGACGATTCACGGAACGTCTATGTGGAAAGCCGTTCGGGGCGAGCAAACCATGCGAGTCTCGCTACTCGACGTTGAATACGGCATGCGATGTAGCGCCGGACATGCGGTCTCGATAATGAAGCAGGGCGACAAGATAACCATGTGTTTCTGCGAAACGGGATGTGGAAATGCTTATTGGTGACACCGTTCGATGTTTGTCGTCTTATTTCGGAAAGTAAGTGCTTTGGTGGGGGCTGATGTATAAGACGTATTCCGGGAGTGAGACACAAACGCTGTTAAGGCGCTGTGAGAGCGGCAGTGGACATACGGAGATTGATACGTTGCCGATGCCCGATTCTGGTGTTTTCAGCGGGCTGGCGGATGATGTCTCCAGTCGAGATGGGGTAGAGGAGTCAGTTGAGGCTGATCCGACGTGGGACGATGTGAAGCAGTTTCTTGATAAAAACGGCGTGCATGTTTCCAATACTGGTTCAAACGTGTTTACCTTGGGCATCGAGGATTTACTGCGCAAGACGCACCGCATGACAACGCCATTGGTATTTGATTCATTCGAGGACGATGAGGTGTCGCGCTACTATCTTGGGTTGCGAGTAATCGCGGCGTATGAGGCTGTGTTTTTTCGTAACTTGGATAGCGATCTCGCGGTTTTTTCTTACATCAAAGCCAAAGCCGAACTCAGGAAGCAGAAAAATAAGCGCGGACGAAGTCGACGCTTGGTTGAATGGCTGTTTTTTTCTTGCGGTGGATCCGCAGGTGAGGCTGATTCAGAGGAATATTTCATCTCGCAAATTCCTGTGCGCTATCGTTTGGGCCTAAAGCGCGCTTTTGGTGTCCTTCTGCTTGATCACGATTTAACGTTGTCATTGATTGCCTTTGAGCGACTAAAAAATTACGCTTTTCATCATGTCGAGGATCATGCCAGACGACGCGGAATTTGCCGGGTTGCCAAAGATAATGTGGCTAAGGCTCGGTCGACACACCCAGAGACTGACTATATGGCGGAGTCGGATTTCTATGCGTTGTCGCGTTTTTCCGTCAGCATTCCGGCAGAGGCTGGCGCAATCCGTCTGCGTGGTGTTGTTCAAAATGATTGGCTATGTGTGCCGCGAGCCTTGGGCAATGATCCTCTCGATTTTTCGGCCATGTATGCTGACGCTTTGGAGCAGCTGAAGGAAAGTATCGATACGGACAAAGATTGGCCGATGTTAAAGATTGGCTTGATTGATAAAATATTCCGTCGATTGCGTGACCTTGCGAAAGCGGAGGCGCGGGGAGCCAATGATGAAGAGGAGCACGCGTTCGATCGTTATTCGTCGCTACGCGAACACGCGATCACAACCATTTTTAGTCTGTTTAATATGGCATTCATCGCCCGATACGGCGAGAAGGAAAAAGAGATTGCCGATGCCATCGAGAGGCTGAGGCAAAATAACGAAAAGACTAAAAACCAGGGGAAATCGACGTTTTCGTCACGGGCCATATTTAACGAGGAACGTTCGACAGAGTGTTCGTACAGGGAGTTCTTGGTCGTCGGCGCGCCTTTGCGTTATATAGACGGATTGCTTCCACTTTCGCGACTCGGCATCAGTGATCCCTGGGAGTTGGCGAATTTGGCGTGTGCGATCCTGAAACATCCTGCCGATATTTTCGCCACGAGATTTCGAGCCGACTTCAAATACGATCCAGCGCGTTATGCCGCTACTTACGAAAAAAGGCCTGATCAGCGCGAGGAATACGATAAATTCAGGAAAGAACAAAGACGTGACGAGCAACTGTGGTCGATCTGTTTCGTGTTCGGCGCAGTGATAAGTAGTGTCGCGCCAAGTCGATCGCAGTATAAATATGTGGTGGCGGAGGCGGAAAAAGCCGCAAGGCGTGCCGCCTCGGATCACGCGCGTGAGGAAAGCCGATATCGACGGGCGGTGGGTATAGCGACTTTCCACGCAGTACTCCCCTTCCTCGGCGACATCGTTCATGATCTGACAAAAGTCAAGCCGCGCTTCACGAGCGATACGATTTTCCAGTGCGCCTACTGGAAGAACGCGGTTGACATCACGCTTAGGCATGTCCAAACAATGCAGTTTGAACATCGATATACCCACGCTGTCATCAACCGCACCAGGATCGATCAACGAAAACGAATGCCCGGGGGTGAATGGTCGCCGTCCGAGCGTATCGCGGGACATAACCTCCTTCCTCCCGGCACCAATAGGGAAAACGTCATTTTTAGCCATGGACGCAGTGACATAAGCGAACACACGCGATACCGGAATGGTTTGATGTCGGAGCGGCCACTCTCCAGTCGCGCAATATTGCCAGAGGAGCCGCCGTATCAGCCAGGTCCAAGTGGTCGTTATCCGACGTTAACACTTAGTCGGCCCGCACCTGAATAAACGCTTTCGTCACAAAAACTTTGCTACAATCGGGGACCTTCCGAGGAGCGTTGCGACGGGTTTTGCCCGCCAGGCTCGGAAAACGGGGTTTCCGGCCCGGCGGCACTCTACATGGTGCTGCCTATACCGCCCGGGTCAACGGCCAGGAAATGGCCGCAACGGCGCTCACGTCTTGATTTCTATCCACTTTAGAAAAGGAGGCGTGATGAACGCTGCCGTATTGAAATCCTCCCCGAACACCGAAGCCGTCATTGCCGATATCGCACTGGCCGGCTGGGGCAAGAAAGAAATCGCGATCGCCGAGACAGAAATGCCCGGTCTGGTGTCGATTCGCGACGAATTTCGCGGCGCGCAGCCGTTGAAGGGCGCACGTATCGCCGGCTCGCTGCATATGACAATCCAGACCGCGGTCCTGATCGAAACGCTCGAAGCACTGGGCGCGGATGTCCGCTGGGCATCGTGCAATATTTTCTCGACGCAAGATCACGCCGCCGCCGCTATCGCCGCGAACGGCACCGCCGTGTTTGCGGTGAAAGGCGAGACACTCGACGAGTATTGGGATTATGCGCACCGCATTTTCGAATGGCCGAACGGTGAATACGCGAACATGATCCTCGATGACGGTGGCGACGCCACGTTATTGCTGGTCCTGGGCACGCGCGCGGAAACGGACCCTTCGGTGATCGCCAACCCGACGAATGAAGAAGAAACCGCCCTCTACAAGTCGATCAAGACCTGGTTGGCGAAGGATCCACACTGGTATTCGGTGCGTCTGAAGGCCATTCAGGGCGTGACCGAAGAAACCACGACGGGCGTACATCGTTTGTACCAGATGGAGCGCGAAAACCGTCTGCCGTTCCCAGCGATCAACGTCAATGACTCGGTCACGAAATCGAAGTTCGACAACCTGTATGGTTGCCGTGAGTCGCTGGTCGACGGCATTAAGCGCGCAACCGACGTGATGATCGCCGGTAAGATCGCGGTGGTGGCCGGCTACGGTGATGTTGGCAAGGGGTGCGCACAGTCGTTGCGTGGCTTGGGCGCCACGGTCTGGGTGACGGAAATCGATCCGATCTGCGCACTGCAAGCGGCGATGGAAGGCTATCGGGTCGTGACGATGGACTACGCGGCATCGCGTGCGGACATCTTCGTGACGGCCACCGGTAACCTGCACGTGATCAACCACGATCACATGAAGGCGATGCGCAACCAGGCAATCGTCTGCAATATCGGTCACTTCGATTCGGAAATCGATGTGGCTTCCACGCGTCAGTACGAGTGGGACAACATCAAGCCGCAAGTCGATCACATCGTGTTCCCGGACGGCAAGCGCATCATCATGCTGGCCGAAGGTCGCCTGGTGAACCTGGGCTGCGGCACGGGGCACCCGTCGTTCGTCATGTCGAATTCGTTCACGAACCAGGTGCTGGCACAAATCGAATTGTTCACGCAAGGCGACAAGTACGAAAACAAGGTGTACGTGCTGCCAAAGCATCTGGATGAGAAGGTTGCTCGTCTGCACCTGGGCCGCATTGGCGCCGAATTGACGGAACTGTCGGACACACAAGCGAAGTACATCGACGTGTCGAAGGCAGGGCCGTTCAAACCGGCGCACTATCGCTACTAATCCGCGTTGCACGCGGGGAGCGCGTGCGCCGGAGCAGGGTCGCCTCGTCGTGATCGGCAGCGATTCAAGTCGGCGCGTTCACCGAAGGAGTTTTACATGGACTGGCTGCTGGCTTGGCTGATCAATGCAGTTTCGCTGTTGATCCTGCCGTATGTGATCCCCTCGATCAAGATCCGGGGATTCGGGACCGCATTGGTCGTGGCGCTGGTGCTGGGTCTGATCAATATCCTGCTCCGTCCGATCCTGGTCTTGCTGACGCTACCGGTGACCTTGATTACGCTGGGTTTGTTCATCCTCGTGATCAACGCCTTGCTGTTCCAATTCGCCGCCTGGTTGCTCAAGGGCTTCGAGGTCAGCGGATTCTGGTCGGCGTTTTTCGGCTCCCTGCTGTACAGCATTATTTCGTGGCTACTGTCCGCGCTCGTTCTCGGGCATGGGTTGAGCTGGGGCGTCAGCAATGGCGCTTCGGGTTCTGGCTTCGTCTGACCGCGGGCGCGGTCTTCTGACAGGTGTCATCGATGGCTGCCATCGAAATTTCGTTCGAGTTTTTCCCGCCTAAGTCCGAGGAAGGGGTGGCAAAGTTGGCCGCCACTCGCGCGGCCTTGCGCGAATTCCATCCTCGTTTCATGTCGGTGACGTATGGCGCGGGCGGGTCCACGCAGCAAGGTACGCTGGATACCGTCAAGGCCATTGCCGCCGAGGGTGTCGAGGCGGCGCCGCATCTGTCTTGTGTGGGCGCGTCGCGCGAGAGTCTGACGCAGACGCTGGATACGTTCCGTGCAGCCGGTATCCGTCGCGTCGTCGCATTGCGTGGTGACCTGCCGTCAGGCATGGTCGACACGGGCGAGTTCCGCTATGCGTCGGATCTGGTTGCCTTCATTCGCCAGCATGCGGGTAACGCATTTCATATCGAAGTGGCGGCTTATCCGGAATGCCATCCGCAGTCTCGAAATGCCCGGCAAGACCTGAAGCATTTCATGACCAAGGTCGATGCGGGTGCGGATTCGGCGATCACACAGTACTTTTTCAACGCGGATGCGTATTTCCGCTTCGTTGATGATGCACGCGCGGCGGGTGCAACGCTGCCGATCGTACCGGGTATCATGCCGATCACCAATTTCTCGCAATTGGTGCGTTTCTCCGAGATGTGCGGTGCGGAGATTCCACGCTGGATCGCGCGACGGCTGGAATCGTATGGTGATGATCTGCCATCAATCCGGGCATTTGGCGTGGATGTCATCAGTGCGATGTGTCGACGTCTGATTGACGGCGGCGTCCCGGGCTTGCATTTTTATACGTTGAATACCGCCGCGGCAACCAGTGATATCTGCAGGAACATCATTTCGGCCTGATATCGTCGGGTATCGCCTAATAAACGCAGGACGCTCAACCGAGCGCCCTGCGTTTTTCCATTGCCTGCCCCGCTGGGCAATCACTTGACGCGCTACGTTGTTATCTGCTCGCCCTGCAAGGGAACGCGTCAGCGTGAGAGCGTTTTCATCGCGTGAGGGTGATTTCATTACTATAACGGCCGCAGCCCGCAGCCCGCAGCCCGCGTGTCGCGGGTTTATCGCTACTTGTCCAGCGGTCGCATACGCCGATAATCGTCCATTTCCATCACTCCCTGCATCAACATGCGCGACCGAATCGACGACGAGATTACCTTTCGCAAGCTTGAGTTCCTGCTCGCGTTCATGAAGACTGGAAGCTTGTCGAAGGCGGCCGAAGCGCTGAATGTCAGCACGGTCAGCGTGCATCGCGCGCTGCACTCGCTCGAACAGGGCGTACGATGTGCGCTGTTCCGGCATGAAGGCCGCAATCTCAAGTCGACGGATGCAGCGCGAATGCTGGCCGATGTAGCGCAGGAGGTGCTCACGCTGATGTCCGCCGGCATTCACGCGACCCGTGAGGCGGCGGGGTATTCGTCGGATCGGCTGAAGATCGGCTCGCTGTACTCGCTGACTATCAAGACCGTGCCTGACATTGTCGTCGACCTCAAGGTACGGCGACCAACGCTCCAGGTCGAACTCGTGCTTGGTTCGAATGCAGAACTGCTCGACAGGCTGAGGCAGGGCACCATCGATGCGGCTCTCATGGCATCGCCGGACGCCGAGCCCGAAGTCGAATTCATCCCCCTTTTCGAAGACGACATCTTTTTCGCGGCGCCCGCCGATTCAGTGTATGCGAACCAGGAAGCAATCGATTTGCGGCACTGCCGCGACCAGACCTTCGTTTCCCTTGGCGAGGGATTTGCAACCTATCGGGGCTTCATGGAAGCGTTTCGGGTTGCGGAATTCACGCCGAACGTCACCATGAAAGTCGGCGATATTTTTTCACTGATGAATCTTGTGAGTGGTGGGGTCGGATATACGCTGTTACCTGGCCGCGTGCGCGGAGTGTTCGGCGACAAGGTGCAATTTATTCCTCTCAAGCCGCAATATCTGATGCGCCAGTCGATCGGTGTCAGCTTTTTACACGCGCGCGAGCGTGACCCGAACCTGTTGGCGCTGATGGCTGTCTGCCGTCTTTGCACGAGAAGGGCTGGCTGAGTGCCGGCCCTTTCTCCCTCACCTGTTACCGTTCAATCAGCGCGGCAAGGTTTGGCAGTGCCATATTGCTGCAATGCATCACGATTTCCTTATAAATCACGCTGGTCAATCGGGTGTAGCCCGTTGACCGGCGACATCTCGATGGCGAGGCGAGCCCTTCTGGCGTGACGCTAAAACGGATGCGCTCGCGTGCCATGTAAACCGTAGACAAAAAGCGGATACTTCCAGGCGTATCAAGCGCCCATCAAAGCCTTCGTCGAAAAAAACAACAGCGAAGGTCCGAGCAAGCAGCCAATGCCGGTATGGAACGTCGCGATCAGCGCCCCATAGGGCACGAGCCGACGATCGGTCGCGGCGAGCCCCGCGCTGACCCCGCTCACCGTCCCCGCAAGGCCGCCGAAGATCATTGCGGAGCGCGGCGTCTTCAGTCCCATGAAACCGGCCGCGAGCGGTGTGCCGATCATCACGATGATCGCTTTGATCAGGCCTGTGGCGATGCTGAGCGCGATCACATCCGAGCTCGCGCCGATCGCCGCGCCTGTTACCGGTCCCACGATATAGGTGACCGCGCCCGCGCCGATGGTCGTCATGCTGACGGGATCGGTATACCCGAACGCGTAAGCAATGCTTGCGCCGACGATGAAGGGCAGCAAGGTACCGAGCAGTAACGACACCACGCCGATCATCCCCGCCTTGCGCGCCTCGGTGGCTTGTACCTCGAACGCGGTCGCGACAATGGCGAAATCACGCAGCATCGCGCCGCCCATCAGGCCTATGCCGGTGAAGAGCGGCAGGTCGGCGATACCCTTCTGTCCGCCGGTGAATGCGCCGCCGACATAGGCGAGCACGAGGCCGATCACGATTGCGATTGCCGAGCCGTGCACGCGCCCGAAAGTCAGTTTGCGCGATAACAGCGACGATGCCCACATGATCAGGCCCACCAACGCGAACGCGGTGATGAGGCCATTTTGAACCAGGTTTTTATTGAGAATTTCCAACATGATTCACTCCTGATTCAGGTTTCTTCAAGGTGCGGAGCGTTCGCGAACGACGTGTTGTCGCGACCGGTGCGGGAGAGAACGGCGATGCAGCATGCGCAGACGGCCACGGCGGCCAATGCCGAAAGCAGGGCGACGGGGCCGCCCTTGAGTGCAGCCACGACGTTCTGGTTGGCGGACATCGCCACCACGACAGGAATGTACATCGCGCCCCAGAAAGCCACGCCTGCTTCCGTCTCCTTCGGCAACAGTCCTTTCTTGTGCAAATAGAGCTTGAGGAAAATCAGCAGCAGCATCGCGATGCCGACACCGCCGACGTTCGTCTTCACGCCTATCGCGGCGCCTAGCAGGTCGCCAAGAAAAAGTCCCGCGAGATGACAGAACGCGAGAAGTGCAGTTCCATAGATGATCATTACTGTCTCCTTTAATATCTTTATCGGCTTCTGACGAGCCGGCTTGAGAAGTGAGGCGCTACCGCCATTGCTCCCGTAGCTTGCGGCCAACGGTTGTGGAGGCCGCGCGGTGCCTGCTGCCGAGCTGATGTTCCAGACCGCGCGACGGGTCGTTGTGGATGTCGTCGAAAGCGGCGCGCAGCGCCTTCTCAACGGTAGTCTGATCGGCGCGGGTCGGTGCATCGGCGGTGGTTACGCTCAGGAGCTTCCAGAGTAGCCCGAGTGATGCGTCATTGTCGATGTTGTAGGCCATCGGCGGGACTCGCGCGGCGAACGCGTCGAGATCGGCAAGCGAGCGGCGCGTGGCCCGTGCCGCCAATTCCTTGCCCATCGCGTGGAGCATGACTGGGCCTGGCTCTTAATGGACATGAGGCAAGTCTAGGGAGCGAGGTACGCCATTTCAATGACGCTCGGGGTGTATCCGTTATCACGAGAGTAATGATCGTTCGACGTGAACGCCGACACCGTGATGGGACCGGGCTGGAGTGCTGGACGGGGATATCCAGGGGTTTTCCCTGCTTCGCTGACCGCCAGGCACCAGGTCCTACCGCGCGACGGTTTTGAAACGCCGTGTGAACGGGGCCAAGGGCGTGGTGGCTTGGCCGAGTACGCGTAACTATCCCCGCGGTGCCGATGGCGTGAGAGCGGGGCCGGTGCCAACCCGCATCACGCTATTTCTTCAGCGCGATGACATGCCACTTGGCGACCGTCCACGGGACGTAGTATCGGTACCTCGCTACGGCACCGTTCGACCGCATAAGGGCAGCGCCGATGGAAGGTGCAGCCTGGCGGGGGCGCCAGCGGCGACGGCAATTCGCCTTCGATGGCGATCCTGTCGCGTCGGTTTTCCGCGCGCAACGCCGGCGTGGCGGACATCAGTACGCGGGTATAGGGGTGTCGTGCACGACTGAAGATACGCGATTTCTCACCTGTCTCCACGACGGCGCCCAGATACATCACCATCATGTCGTGTGCCACGTGCTCGATGACCGACAGGTTGTGCGAGATGAAAACGTAGCTCGTCCGGAACTGCTCCTGCAGATCGAGGAACAGGTTCAGAATCTGCGCCTGCACGGAGACGTCGAGCGCCGATGTCGGCTCGTCCGCCACGACGATCGAGGGCTCGACGATCATCGCACGCGCGATGGCGATGCGTTGACGCTGGCCGCCGGAGAACATATGCGGGTAGCGCCGCAGATGCTCGGGACGTAATCCCACCGTTTGCATCATGTCGCGAATGCGCGAGAGCCGGTCCGTCGCGCTCAGGTCGGTGTTGATCCGAAGCGGCTCGCCCAAGGCTTGTTCGATCGTCTTGCGCGGATTCAGCGAGGCATACGGATTTTGGAAGACCATCTGGACGCGTCGGCGTAAGTCGGCATCCTGAGTGTTGGATAGACGTTTTCCGTTTTCGGAGATGGTGCGACCGTCGATGACGAGACGGCCATCGGTCGGTGTCTCTACCATCGTCAACTGGCGCGCCAACGTCGACTTGCCGCAACCGGATTCACCAACGACCCCCAGCGTCCGACCCCGTTCGAGCGATAAGGAAACGCCGTTCAACGCACGTAAGGTCTTGTTGCCGCCGAACCAGCCACTGCGCACCGGGTAAAGCTTCGATAGCGCGTGCGCTTGCAAGGCGATGTCCAGCGCATCGGCGACCGTGCCTTGCGTGCACTCCCCGTCAATGGACGTTGCGTGAGGGCTTTCGATCATGCTGCATCTCCTGTGGCCCGCACCGGCAGTGGTTTGATGCATCGGACCAGTGGCGTCATCGGATCGAGTCGGTTTGCTTCCGCCTCGGTCGTAACCGACGCGGACGGCCGCGCCGGTTGCGTTGCCGCAGCGCCTACAGCGACGTTCGATGCAGACTGCGAATGCGGAAGCGAAGCAAGCGGTGCAGCAGTCTCTGACACGGGCGGTACCTCGCCCTGCAACGTTGGCGGTAAAGCACGCTGTGAATCCGGCGGCAACAATGCCGGGCGCGCCGTTTGGCAGGCCGGTTCGACAAAGGCACAGCGCGGCGCGAATAAGCAGCCAGTGGGGCGATCGTCCTTGCCGGGCACCGTGCCGCCTAAGGCCGTTAGGCGCAAGGCACCGCGATTATGCTCGGGGATGGCGGCCAATAACGCCGAGGTATAGGGATGTCGCGGCGCCTGGAAAATCGCCGGCACCGCCTGCCGCTCGATCAGCTCGCCTGCGTACATGACCGCGACGCGGTCAGCCATTTCGGAAACCACGGCCAGATCGTGTGAGATCAGTACCATCGCCATGCCACGATCGCGTTGGAGGCTGCGCAGCAGGCTCATGATCTGCGCCTGTACGGTGACGTCGAGCGCGGTCGTAGGCTCGTCGGCAATCAATAGCCTGGGATTGCAGGCCACGGCGATCGCGATCATGACCCGCTGGTTCATTCCGCCCGACATCTGGTGCGGATAGGACTTCAGCCGGTTCTTTGCATCCGGGATTTCGACCTGCTCCAGCAGGGCGAGAATCCGTTGCTCCAAGGCCCGGCCTCGCAGGCCCTCGTGTCGTTTCAAGACCTCGGCAATCTGAAAGCCGATTGTATAGCTTGGATTCAGGCTCGATTGCGCATCCTGAAAAATCATCGCCACATCGCGACCGATGATCTGCCGTTGCTGGCGTGCCGACATTGTCAGAAGGCCCTGACCGTTAAACGCGACCCGGTCCGCCGTCACTTTGCCGGGCGCATCGATCAGCCCCATCAAGGCCAACATCGTCACACTCTTGCCGGAGCCGGATTCTCCTACGACACCGACGACTTCGCCAGCGCTGACCGTGAAGTTCACCCGTTGCACCGCAGGTGCGCCATCGAACGCGACACTCAGGTTTTGGATATCGAGCAGTGTCTCTCCTGTACCGCCCGTGCCAACTCGGCCGTCCTGCACGTCAAGCAATGAATTCAACGCAACCTCCGCAATTTTGGATCGAGCGCGTCACGCAAGCCATCGCCGAACAGGTTGATTGCCAACACGGTGACCAGAATGGCAAGGCCTGGCATCGTCACGATCCACCATGCGCTGTCGATGTAATCGCGTGCCGACGAAAGCATGGCTCCCCATTCGGCGGAAGGCGGTTGAACGCCAAGGCCGAGGAAACCCAACGCCGCGGCATCCAGGATCGCCGTGGAAAAACTGAGCGCGGCCTGCACTAGTAATGGTGCTGCGCAGTTCGGCAATACCTGCGAGAACATCAGGCGCAATGTGCCCGCGCCGGCAAGACGCGATGCCGTGACATAGTCCTTCTGCAGTTCCGACTGTGCGGCTGCACGTGTCAGTCGGGTGAAGGCTGGCAAGCCGACGATGCCGATCGCCATCATCGTATTCACAAGACCGGGGCCCAGCACGGCGACCACGGCAACGGCGAGCAGCAGCGACGGCAGTGCGAGCAAGATATCCATCAGCCGCATCACCGGCGCGTCCATCCAGCGCGGATAGAAGGCGGCGATCAAGCCCAGTATCGTTCCGGGAATCATCGCCATGAATACCGATAATAAGCCAATCAGCAGGCTGAGCCTGGCGCCATACAGCAGGCGTGAGAGGATATCGCGGCCTGCTTCATCGGTGCCCAGAAGGAAGCGGGTACTGCCATGCACCTCCCAGACTGGGGGCTGCTGGATCGCTTCTCGATATTGCACGATCGGATCATGTGGCACGATCCATGGTGCAAACACGGCGGCCATCACCAATAACACCAATAGCAGGCAGGCGACGACTGCTCCTCGATTGGTCGAGAACTGCCGTACGAAATCCCGCGCGCGCAAGCGCAGGCCGCCTTGCTCTGCCGCAGGAAAGGCAGCATCGACGCTGGGTTGTAATCGACTCATCTTGGTTCGCTCCTAGCGGTGGTGACGGATGCGCGGATCGAGCACGCCATACAGCAGATCCACCACCAGGTTGACGAAGATCACCAACAACGCGATCAAAAGAATCCCGCCTTGTACGACGGGATAATCGCGGCGACCGATCGCATCGATCAGCCATTTGCCGATGCCAGGCCAGGAAAAGATCGTCTCCGTAAGCACCGCACCGGCCAGCAGCGTGCCTACCTGGAGTCCGATGACCGTCGAGACCGGAATCAGCGCGTTGCGCAGTGCGTGCACGACGATCACCCGCGTTCGCGACAAGCCCTTCGCCCGAGCTGTACGGATGTAGTCTTCGCGCAGCACTTCAAGCATCGACGAGCGGGTCATGCGCGCTATTACCGCGAGAGGAATCGTACCGAGAACGACGGCGGGCAGGATCAGATGGCTAACGGCGGAGCGCCAAGCGCCTTCGTCGTCGGAGAAGGCGGCATCGATCAACATGAAGCCGGTAATGTGCGGGATATCATATTCAACCGCTATGCGCCCTGATACCGGTGTCCAGCCCAGTTTGACGGAGAAAAACATGATCAGGATCAGTCCCCACCAGAAGATCGGCATCGAGTAGCCGGTCAGCGCCGCGCCCATCACGCCATGATCCAGCGTCGATCCGCGCTTCAACGAGGCAGCGACGCCGGCGGGCAAGCCCACCAGCAAGGCGAAGATCATGGCGCAAATAGACAGTTCCAAGGTAGCCGGAAAACGCGCCCAGAATTCCTGTAGGACTGGGGTGTTTGTAACGATTGACAGGCCGAGATCGCCGCGCACTGCGTGCGAGACGAAGTGCCAGTACTGCAGTGCCAGCGGTTGGTCCAGCCCAAGCCGGTGCAACGCGGCGGCGTGCGAGGCTGGATCGATGCCGCGCTCACCCATCATCACTTCCACAGGATCGCCGGGTATGAGATGGATCAAGGCGAACGCCAGCAAGGTGATGCCGATAAAGGTGGGGAGCAACACGCCTAACCGTCGCAGCAGATATCGAACCATAGGATGGGGTAGCAGACGTTATAGGAGTCGATCATACCGCTTCCCGTGAATGGATTTACGGCATGTGAGACTTAGCATCGTACCAAGTCTCAAATATTTTGTGTCATCGCATCCGTACAAGAAAGTCGGGCGAAGTAAGCGTTGGGGTGGCGAAGCTCCTAAGTAGTCTCTGGCGTTTAGGACGGTTCCGAGTGGGAATGCGAATGGCAACGGTCTATGATCTTTTAACAGTAGATGGTCTTTATAAACCAAGTGGCAGCGCTTACGGAGGATGACGGCCGATCCCGCAAGCGCACCGAGTGCGACCACTTGATTCTGCATGTCGTATAGACCGGCGTCCTTTTGGGAGCATAGTATGTCAAATAGTTTACAGAAGTGGGTAGGACGTAATCGTGCACCACGCGTTCAGATTACTTACGACGTAGAAGTTGGCGATGCTGTGGAGCGGCGTGAATTGCCCATGGTGGTCGGCGTGATGTCTGATTTGGCCGGTATGCCGGAGAAGCCACTCCCTAAGTTAAAGGACAGGCGTCTCACTGAGATAGATCGAGACAACTTTAATGATGTGATGGCGCGTGTGGCACCGCGCTTGATGCTGTCCGTGCCGGACACGATGAAGGGAGAGGGTAGCCTCGCGCTGGAACTGCACTTTTCCCACATGCGTGATTTTCATCCCGATGCGCTCGTCAATCAGGTGCCCCGTCTGAAAAAACTGTTGGAGGCGCGTCAGCAGCTGCGAGATCTACTCGCGAAACTCGACGGGAACGACGAATTGGACGCCTTGCTTGAGAGTGTCATTAGTAATAGTGACGCACTGAAGACGTTGCGGCACGACGCGGGGACGAAAGCTGACGCGGCGGATACCGTATCTGACGTTGAAAACCAATCGGAGTAAGGCGATGAGCGCTGAAACACAAACGAGTACCGCCGCCGTACAGACGATGGACGACGCATCGGAACCGACATCGTTGCTCGACCGCATCGTGCTCGAAGGCAATATGGCGGTCGAGCCTTCGCAGGGTGGCTATGCCCGGCGACTGATCGGGCAACTCGCATCGCAGATTCTGGACGAAGGCATGCGGGCGAGCCCCGATAAGGGCGTTGTTGCCATGATTAACGAACGCGTCGCGCAGATCGATGCGATCTTGACCGATCAATTGAACGCCGTCATGCACGACCCTGCATTTCAGGCGCTGGAGGGCTCGTGGCGTGGTCTATCCGATCTTGTGCACGGAACGGAAACGAGCGCGCGATTAAAGTTGCGTGTGTTAAACGTGACAAAGGCGGAATTACTGAAGGATCTTGAGAGCGCGGTCGATTACGACATGAGCGTGTTGTTTAAAAAGCTATACGAGGAAGAGTACGGCACGTTTGGTGGTGCACCTTATTCCATGTTGATTGGCGATTATCAGTTTGGGCGTCATCCACAGGATATCGCGCTGCTCGAGGGCATGTCCAAGGTCGCGGCGGCAGCGCATGCACCATTTATTGCAGCGGCTGCGCCTTCGCTGTTCGATCTGAAGTCCTACACGGAACTGGGTGTTCCGCGCGATCTTTCGAAGACTTTCGAGAGTGAGGAGCTGGCGCCTTGGCGCGCATTTCGGGAAACCGACGATTCGCGCTACGTTGCGCTTGTCCTGCCCCGCTACGCGGCCCGGTTGCCTTACGGCGCGAAGACGCAACCGGTGGAAACGTTCCAGTTCGAGGAGGACGTGGATGGCAGCGATCACAATAAGTACCTGTGGTCGAATGCAGCCTATCAAATGGGGCTGCGCATTACCAATGCCTTCGCGCAACACAGCTGGCCAACGGCCATTCGCGGGGTGGAGGGCGGCGGCAAGGTAGGCGGGCTCGCAGCACACGTTTTTAAGACCGATGAAGGCGATATGGCACTGAAATGTCCAGCCGAGGTCGCCATCACTGATCGCCGGGAAAAAGAACTAAGCGACATGGGATTTGTGGCGCTTGTCAGCGCCAAAGGCGAGAACTCCGCAACATTTTTCGGAAGCCAGACAGTAAACAAGCCAGCGATGTACAGCACCGATGCGGCCAATGCTAACGCGGCGCTTTCAAGTCGACTGCCCTATGTCATGGCCGCATCCCGCTTTGCGCATTATATGAAAGTCATGATGCGCGACAAGGTGGGAAGTTTCCAGTCCAAGGAGGCCATCAGTCGCTATCTAAACGATTGGATATCATCATTTGTACTACTAAATGAATCGGCGCCACAGGAAATGAAAGCGAAATTTCCGCTTAGTTCTGCTCGGATCGATGTAACGGAAGTGCCGGGGCGGCCGGGAGCCTTCCGTGCAACGTGCTTTATCAAGCCGCATTTCCAGATGGAGGAGATGACGGCGTCGATGCGACTCGTGGCAGATTTGCCAGAGTCGGCCGCGTGAAGCGGATGAGCCCGGAGGGCGTGAAAACGGTCGGAGTACGGGGTCGTTTAGTCCATAGGCTGCCAATGTTGGAGGGGGAATTTTACAGCATCCACTTTTCCTTTTTTTACCAAATGAATGTGCACTGATATGTGCTGCAAGGAGAATTAAAGATGGCGATTTTACTGAAATTGGACGGCGTAAAAGGTAACAGTACGATGGACGGTTTCGCCGACACGATCGAGCTCGAAGCGATATCCTTCGGTATCTCTAATCATGGCAATGTGGATCCGTCGAATTCTGGGCGTGGATCGGGAATCCCCAGCGGCAACACAATCTCGATCACGAAGCGGATGGACATGTCGACACCCCCGTTGTACCAAGCCTGCGCGGACGGCAAATCACACGCGGAGGCGACGATTAGTATTGTGCGTAACGCGGACAAGCCGACCGCTGATATGGTCTATAAGTTGACGAATGTGATAGTCGTAAACGTAGGGTGCAACGCAATGGATATGGACGGATCGGATTCCATTCTGCTGAGCTTCTCTGCAATTGAGATTACCTATAAGACGCAGAATAAAGATGCGACAGGTAAGGGCAACACATCAGCTAAATGGGACTTCACGACGAATAAGGCATCCTAGGCGAAACAGGTATGTCGATCTCTCGGCGCACGGTAGCCCATTCAGAATGCCCTGCGCAGCGGCGCGGGGCAGAGGGTGACGGCAACGCACCGAGGCTGCTGTTCGATCGGCTTGTGTCTGAAGACCCTGGCGACGCGGGGCGGCTGAATTCGCGCAATAGCGATCCTCTTATCGACGACATGCGCACGCCTGAAAAAGTGCGTAGTAGGGGTGATCGGCCGTGCGTCGAACCATCACAAGCGTGGTGTGAATCAATTGCCAATGAGCTATCCGATCTGTTTCAGACCACGTCGCGTGTGCCGATTCGGCATTACGAAGCGCGATCATTGGATTTGCTCGACTATGGACTACCTGATATACGGGGCTTGTCGATGCGGTCGGAGCCTGATCGGCAACTGCTCTCCCGTGTGATGGTTCTCGCGATTACCCGCTTCGAGCCGCGTTTGACAGATGTGCATATTACGTTGCACGCGGACCCTGCGGGAGGGGAAGCGCTTCGCTTATCTATCTATGCCAGGATTCGTACAGGGACTGCGCGAGAGGATGTCCTTTTCGTCCTGACACGCTCCTCTCAGGGGCTATCGCGCGTATTGCCTGTCACGCTAGAGTCGGAAGACGATACAACGTGCAAAGGGAGTGCGTGCGGCCCGACGGGTTTGACTAACTGAATAAGACGAGGTGGCCCCATGTCCGACGACGTTTTGCAATACTACAAGCGCGAGATGGGCTACCTGCGCCAGCAGGGTGCGACGTTTGCCGCGCGGTACCCCAATGTGGCTGCGCGGCTGTCGCTGTCGGGAACAGAGTCGCAGGATCCGCATACCGAGCGGCTGATCGAGGCGGTCGCCTTCCTGACTGCTCGTGTCCATCGAGATCTGGATCAGGCCGCGCCCGAACTCGCGACTACGCTGCTTTTTCAAGTCTGCCCGTCCCTTGCACAGTCCCTGCCGTCCATGGCGATCGTGCGGATGTCACTGGACCCAAGGCAGGGGAATGTGACATCGGGCTATCGGTTGCCACGTCATACCGCGTTGCTTGCTCGCACTGTCGACGATATAGCTTGTCATTTCCGTACTGCGTGGGATACGACTTTATTGCCGTTACATATTAGTGCGGCGTCGAAAACCCAAGATGACACGATCACCTTAACGTTGGAAACCACACCGGGTATCACATTTCCACAGTGCGATATTCGACGTCTCCGTATTCATCTGTGCGGTGACTGGACCGAGGTGGTGCCGCTGTATGAATTAATGGTAGCGGCGGTGTCGCGTGTGACGGTGTCCACCGATGCGGGCATCACGCAGCACTTGGCGTCAAGCGCATGGCGGGAGGTGGGGTTCGACGCGGATGAGTCGTTGCTGACGACATCCGCACCCGCTTATCTGCCGTATGTGCTGCTGCAGGAGTATTTTGCTTTTCCCAATAAATTTCACTTTTTCGATCTGTTCTTGCCGCCTGGTGTGTTCGGTCAAGGAAACAAGGCGCGTCTGACGTTCCAATACAGCCGCTCTATAAAACATCTCCCCGCTTTACGAACTGATCATTTCGATCTCGCTTGCGTGCCGGTGGTCAATCTTTTCGAGCGCACCAGCGAGCCGGTAACAGTGAAAGGTCAGCATTATGAATATCCTCTAGTTGCAGACCATCGACACGATGCCCATACAGAGATCGTTTCCGTGGACACAATGTGGTATGTCGATGGCACCAGTGGTCGCACGGTACAGATGCCGCACTATGCGATGGGTGCGCAACCTGCGGACGTGGCGCACTCCGATGATTTACACACCGGGAAAGAACCGAAGCAAGCAGCGGATACGACGGCTGATCGCGTGTCCGGATCTCACCCGTTATATGACGATACGTTGTTCTGGGGGGCGCGGATCGAACGGTCGATCCGTCCAAACCGCTCAGGTACGGATACCTATATCTATTTCATCGATGCCGATGAGGGGCGCGCGCAGTCGTCTGGCTGGACGGTATATGCGCGGGTCCTGTGTTCGAATCGACGTTTGGCGGAGCGAATGCCGGCAGATGCACGGATGACACTGACGCGCGGATCGCAGCACGTGCAAGCGCAAAGCCTGACCTCGCCTACTGCCGCGCAGTTGCCGCCACTCGAAAGTGAAGCGTTATGGCGCCTTGTTTCTCTGTTGACCTTGCATTACCAAACGTTTTCAGCGGGGAATGCAGTCAGATATGTTCATGATCTTCTCACGGTGTTTTCACATGGAAGCGCTCGGGAGAAAGCACAAATCGATGGCGTGCGTGCCGTCCGTTCCGCGCCGATGACAGGACATATCGGTAACGATGGGTGGCGCGGCTTCTGTCGCGGCACGCGTATCACGATCGAATTCGACGAAGCGGCGTTCGCGGGCACATCGCCACTGCTGCTCGCTGCAGTACTGTTCCGGGTATTTGCAATGTACACGTCGGTGAACACATTCGTGTGTCTCGTGGTAAATAAGGGAGGGGAGACATGGCATCAGTGGGCACCAGCCGCCGGGACCTATCCGATGATGTAGTCGCGCGTCTGCAGGATGCGCCGCAGTGCTACAACCTGTTTCAAGCGATTTGGCTGATCGAACGTGCGGCTCTTGGATGCGTGCCGCTGGGAAAGGGCGACGGCAGGTTTGAAGCCCTGCGCCTGGGCGCGATAACATCGATGAAATTCGAGCCGCGGGACATCACCTCGGTCGAACCTGCTGATGCGTTGCGCGATAGGCCCTTGCTACGTACACCGATTATGGCGCTGGCCGGCGCGCATGGGCCACTGCCCGAGCCATTTGCACGCCGACTGTTTGAACGTGCATCCCGCAGAGATTACGCGACGCACGATTTTCTCGATATTTTCCATCATCGCTTGCTCACCTTGCTTTATCGCAGCAAAAAGCGACGGTTCGGGGCGCTCTCGGCCTTGGGTGATCCCGATGGCCCTCCACTGCAAGCAGTGCTTCGCGCGTTTATGCGAGACGGTGCGTTCGATGTGCGGCACAAAGGTGTCGCATCGCGTAACGCCGTTGTAGCCGCACATGACGACGCATTGCGATCGGTGCGGGTTGGTGCGTCTCCGCAGCCGGAGGCAGCGTGGTTAGCGCATGCCGGATTGTTGGCTGGAGCGCCGCGCTCGTTGCGAGGTCTTGAGACGCTGATGCAACATCGGCTGGGTATTCGCGTGGACGCGCAGCAATTTATCGGCACTTGGTTGCCGATTGATGTAGGGCAGCGGTGTCGGCTGCGGGGGCGCGACGGGCAGGGCGCACGATTGGATGGGCGGTCGGCGCTTGGACGGCGAGCATGGGATCAATCGGCTGGTATTGGGTTGCGATGCCGCATCACAGGGAATGCGGCACTGCGCGACCTGCTGCCAGGGGGAAGTGCCCACGCCGTGCTGGTCGACATGTTGCAGCGTTACCTTCCATCGCGCCCCTTTGTGCAAGTCACGTTGCAGCTGTTAGGGGAAAGCGCTGCGCCGGCGCGCATATCGACAGCGACGGCACGATTGGGGTGGACAACGCGATTGATGGCCAATCCATCGCGTCGCGGCCATGCGGGTGCCGCATCCCTTGGCACGGTTAGATTTTCAGTGATGCTTAGTGATAGCGAGATGGAGAAGCGTTAGGCAATGAATCGGACCGGTCTTCGAGTCAGCCAAGTTGACAACGGCGGTACGGTGCGAGAGCGGCGCTGAGGTGATGCCGAAAGGGGTTGCCTTTCTTTAACGAGTTCGAGAACCGAAAGCAATGGACACCAATATCCGTACTTGGCTGAGCCGGCTTGACCCGCGGTGCTTATCAGCGATGGAGCAGGCCGCCGCATTATGCGTGCAGCAGACGCATTACAGCGTGGAGCCCGAGCACTTGTTAATGCAGTTCGCCCAGGCACCGGACGCCGCTTGGCGAGGTGTGCTACAGGAGTGTGGCGTGGACGCCGATCTTGTGGCGCGCCAGTTGCAAAAAGCGATCGATGGCTTCACACGTGGAAATGCCAGGACGCCCGCGCTGGCGCCGGACTTCGCTGATTGGTTTCGTGAGGGCTGGGTGTTGGCAACCGTCACGTGTGGTCTTCAAAAGATTGATGCTGGCGCGTTGCTGCTCGCGCTGCTTGCGCTGAACAGTTTGCGGGGCCGTCTGATCGACGCTGCGCCGGCGTTGTTGAATATTTCACGCGATGCGGCATCCCAAGCAGTAATGGTTGCACAAGGCGCGGACAAATCCGTCGGCGCGCGGGATCTGCCCCTATTGCAGACAGACCATAGTGACAACGGTCTGTCCTCCGGCGGGGGAACGCCGGCGGGGTTTTGGCCAACGTCTGATCGTTCCACTGACGGCCTGGCACGCTTTACGATCGATATTACGCGCCAGGCTCGGGAGGGTCGGCTGGATCCCGTCACCGGGCGTGATTCGGAAATTCGGCAACTGATTGATGTGTTGATGCGGCGGCGGCAAAACAATCCAATCCTCACCGGAGAAGCGGGAGTGGGGAAGACCGCCGTCGTCGAAGGATTCGCGCAGCGTATTGCACGAGGGCAGGTTCCGGCTGCGCTACGCCAGGTTCGATTATTGTCACTGGACCTGGCGTTGTTGCAGGCGGGGGCGGGCGTCAAAGGGGAGTTTGAAAACAGGTTGAAAGGGGTGATTGCGCAGGTACATGCGTCGCCGCAGCCGATAGTGCTATTCATCGATGAAGCGCACCAGATCATTGGTGCAGGTGGAGCGGAGGGGCAAGGCGATGCGGCGAATTTGCTGAAGCCGGCACTGGCGCGCGGTGAACTGAGGACGATCGCGGCAACCACCTGGGCGGAATACAAACGCTACGTCGAGCGTGATCCGGCGTTGGCGCGGCGGTTTCAGGTGGTTAAAGTGGACGAGCCAACAGAAGAGGCTGCCATTCAAATGTTGCGCGGTGTCGTGCGCAAACTTGCCGAGCATCACGGGGTCGAGATCGGCGACGACGCCGTGCGCGACGCGGTTCGTCTGTCACACCGCTACATAACAGGCCGACAATTGCCGGACAAAGCAGTGAGCGTACTAGACACGGCCTGCGCGCGCGTTGCGGTTGTCCTCGCAGGCGTGTCGCCGCGTATCGAGTCGTTAGATCGCGAAATCGCGCAAGATGAACATGCGTTGGGACTGCATCGGTACGAAGCCGCCTGCGCACCGGCTAGTGACGCACTCGCCCATACGGCGCTTGCAGAGAAGATGGCAGCGCTTGAGGCGCAATTGATCGAACAGCGTGGCGCGCGCCGGAAGCTGCAGGAGAAGCTGGAAACGGAACGCGACGTGGCCGCGCGGATCAATGCTTGCAGAGCGCGCATCGCCGCAGAGCTGCAGAAGGGTAAGGATGGAAGCGATGGGCAGGACGCCTCCTCCTGCGGTAAGAGATCGGCACAACGCGATGCGTCTCCAGTGGCTTCCGCCTACCCGCCGGCGGAATGGGCCGACGATCAGTTTTGCAGCGACCGAGCACTGCTGCAGCGGCTGGAGAAGGGGCTTGAGGCAATCCAGCAGGATGATCCCTTGGTGTCCGTCCGCGTCAACGCCTCTGCCGTGGCAGAAGTGGTATCCGGCTGGACCGGTATCCCGGTGGGACGCATGATGGCGGATGAGATTCATTCCGTGCTAGATCTGAAGGCGCGGATGGGACAGTACATCGTGGGGCAGGATGCGGCGCTGGATGCACTGGCCCGACGGATACGAACGTCGCGCGCTGGATTGGAAGACCCGTCGAAGCCGATTGGCGTATTTCTACTGGTCGGACCGAGCGGCGTCGGAAAGACTGGCACCGCTTTGGCCCTGGCAGAGCTGCTTTATGGCGGTGAGCGCAATGTCATCACCGTGAATATGTCCGAGTTTCAAGAGGCCCATACCGTCTCATCGTTGAAGGGCGCGCCGCCAGGTTATGTTGGATATGGACGCGGTGGCGTCCTGACCGAGGCCGTACGGCGCAAGCCCTATAGCGTCGTCCTGCTTGATGAAATGGAGAAAGCGCATCCCGACGTTTTGGAAGTGTTCTTCCAGGTGTTCGACAAAGGAACGTTGGAAGATGGCGAAGGCGTACCAATCGATTTTCGCAATACGATCATCCTGATGACGTCCAATGCGGCCCAAAGCGTCATCACGGACCATGAAGAGGTCATGCGCAAAACTGTGCGGGTCGCGCCTGAAGAAGACGGGCATATCCAGGGCAGACCGGAGGCGTTGCAGGATGCCGCGTCTCTGATGCCCGTGCTGCGTGATGCGTTGTTGCACCGGTTCAGCGCTGCTTTCATTGGCCGTACCGTCATCGTTCCTTACTTTTCGCTGACCGATAAACAAGTGCGGAAAATCGTGACGATGAAGTTGTCGACGTTGGCGGATCGGATCAAATTGCAGCATCGTGCACGCTTTCAGTGGTCTGACAGTGCCGCGCAGACGATCGCGGCGCGTTGCGTGGAGGTGGAAAGCGGCGCGCGCAATATCGATCATCTCTTAACTCAAACCGTTTTGCCGGACCTATCGCAGTGCATTCTTGAGCGCGTTGCCACGGGCATTGCGCTGGCATCAATATGGATGGACGTCGATCAAGACGGGAATTTCCGATTCCGTTTCAGTGACACGACAGAGAATGTTGGCGTGGAGATCTGCAATGTCTGACATTGGAAGCGACGCCGCATTCACGGCCATGCTTGCTATCGAAAGTGTCAATCAGCACCTAGTGTTAGAGACGCTGGATGGTGAAGAGGCAGTGTCGTGGCTATACGCATTTTCGATTGCTTTCACGGTGAGTGGCGCGCCGCTGGACGCGGTGACACTGACGGGCAGGGTCGCGTCCATCACGATGCGCTTTGAGGGACAAGCCGACCGCATCTTGCGCGGCATTGTAAGTGAGATCGTCGAGGAAGACGAGCGGACGGCTCCGGGCAACGAGCGTGATAAGGTCCATTGTTATACGGCTAAGATTGTACCGAAACTCTGGCTACTGACGTTGGATTCAGACCGCTCCATCTATCAGGCGCAGAGTGTGCCAGCCATCATTGAAAGTGTTTTGCGTGGACATGACATCACTTATGAAAATCGTCTGACCGAAACGTATCCGGTTCGTGATTACTGCGTCCAATACGACGAGAGCGCGTTTGCTTTTATCGCGCGTCTGATGGCCGAAACGGGTATTTTCTTTTGTTTCGATACGGCAGCGGATTCCCTGCCAGTGATACTTGCCGACGCGGCTTCTTACGAATTGCCACGCAGTACGAGCCAGGTATTGCGTTATGCGCGGCGACCGACGGAACGAGCCGTGTTTGATACCGTTTGGCGACGTCAGTTGTTGCGTGCGGTCGTGCCTCGGCAGGTCATTGTGAATGACTATCACCCAATGACGTCGGCAACGCCGGCACTGGCGCAGTCTGGCGACGCAGCCGTATGGGGAACGCGTTACGTCTACCCCGGCGGACAGCATGACGCAAATGAAGGCAAGAATTTGGCGCGACGGTTGTTAGACGCGTTGGGCACGCAGGACGCTACGATGTCCGGACTGACCCGTTGTCATGCGTTATCGGCGTGGTCGTTACTGGAAATATCCAGCGATGATGACGCGACGGATACACGGGCGGGCGCGCGGTACCACGTCCTTACGGTTCGCCATCGCATTCAGGACAGTCAATACTGGGCGGAATTTTCGTCGTTGCCGGCAGATCGCCCGTTCCGCCCGAAAGCCATCGCCAAGCCGCGTTTGGCCGGTCCCCAAACGGGGACCGTCGTTGGTCCCTCAGGCGAAACGGTGTGGGTGGATGAACACGGTCGTATTAAGGTGCGCATGCATTGGGACCGAAAGCGCGCGGCGGACGAGCACGCGTCGTGCTGGATGCGGGTGGCGCAAGGGACGGCCGGACAGGGGTGGGGGCAATGGTTCCTGCCGCGAATCGGTCAGGAAGTGTTGGTGACCTGTGTCGAAGGAGATCCCGACCGGCCTGTCGTAACGGGGTCGGTCTATAACGACGTGCAGACGCCGCCGGTAACGTTGCCGCGTGACCAGACACAGACAGTGCTACGTTCGCGCACTTTCGGACAGAACGCCGTTGATGGCAACGCGTTGGTATTTGACGATAAGACGGACGCGCAATTGCTTGCGCTGCAAGCCAGCAGGGCAATGCATATCGATGTTGCCAATTCGATGTCAACGACGATCGCCGAAGGTGACGAGACCCATAGTGTGCGCAAGGGGAACCGGCTCTTCGAAATTGCCGAAGGCAACGATACGCAAAAAGTGAAAGGCAAGCGAACGGAAACCGTGTCAGGCGATCACGCCCTTTACGACGAAGCGACATATCGGCATAGTGTGTCGGGCGACTATACCCTGCAGATCGACGGAAATCTGACCATCAAGGTGGGGGGCAATATCGCGCTACATGCGGGTGGCACGCTTTCAAACGAAGCCGCCACTGCATTGACAAATAAGGCTGGTACAGATCTTACGAATGAAGCGGGCATGTCGCTGACCAATAAGGCGACTACGACATTGTCTAACGAAGGATTGTCGGTGTCGTCGAGAGCATCCACCACGCAGACTGTGGATGGTGGTGGCATGCTGACCTTGAAGGGGGGCATGGTGTCGATAAATTGACGATGCTATTCGCGGCGGATAATCGCATGCATGACGTTGAAGGTGGCATGACCGGCGGTGCTAATTGCCCATTGATCGGTGCGCCGGCGCACGATCAGGTCAGTGGCGATTGCGCAGCGCCTAATGCCACGCACGTGACGCTTGTGGCAGGGCGTGTCGAGGGTGTCGTGCGGCAATTTTGGCCAAATGGAAACAGCCAGTTGCTGGCCGCTTTCGTTGACGGGCAGCCCCATGGTGAGATGCGGGTTTTTAACGAAGATGGTGTCATGACAATGCGCGCAAGCTACCAAAGCGGACTGTTGCATGGCCCTTGCCTTCAGTTAGTCCACGGTCAAACCGTGTCGATATTGACCTACCAGCAAGGGAAATTGCACGGAAATGCGTTGTGCTTTGATCAAGTGAGCGCCCGTGCCGTTGCACTATTCCATTACGAAAATGGGTTGTTGCATGGGTGGACACGATATTGGCGTCCGGACGGCTCCCCCTTGCGCGACGAAAAATGGCACGCTGGCGTGTTGCAATTCGTCGAGGAGCGGTGATGACTTTTCTCGCGATAGCTGGAGCGCCGCTGCAATGCTCGTTCGGCGCGGCCCCTTCTGTATTGAATGTCATTCCAATAAAACGTGTAGTCGCGGGTACCCCGGCCGCCACCGTGACTGACAATTTGCCATTCGTGAACGTGCCGCCATTTGGTGTCTGTTCTTGTCCGGCGAATCCAGTGGTCGCTGCTGCAACCGCCGCGGCGTTCGGTGTACTGACGCCCATGCCGTGTGTGCCTGTTTGTGGCGCGCCATGGATGCCGGGGGCATTGCGAACGATGATCGGCAACACACCAGCGCTGGATGTAAGCAGTAAATTAATGTGCCAGTGGGGAGGCATCATCCAGGTTGTTTCTGCCAGCCAAGCCACCATTACCGTGGCCTGAAAAAATGCCGCCACGTTATTGCGACGTTCATGAGTTAAACCGTTAGATGAAAGGGGGCGCATAGTGAGTCGAATTGCCGTGACCATTCCGCGCGCCATTCTTTCGATCGTGCTTCTGGCGCTGGCGGCGCTCGTCTGTGGCTGTGCAAACAGCAATCCACAGTATCGGATTCATTGGTCAGGCCTGACCCTGAGTGCCACGCCAGACGCAAATGGCGATAACCCCGTAGCGTTGGATCTGGTTCTGAGCAGTGACGTGGCAATGACAGAGCGGATCGCGGCCATGTCTGCGGCGCAATGGTATGCACAGCGTGAAGCCTTGCAGGCACTGTTCCCGGATCGGCTTCATTACTTCAGTTGGGAGATGGTGTCTGGGCAGACGTTGCATATGCCGCGCTCGCTTATGGCGCCACGGCGAGTCAATGCGGCGCTCGTTTTTGCCCGCTATGGCACCCCTGGCGTTCATCGCGCACGGATTACGGCACGGAAAGGGCCGGTGACGATCCGGTTGACGCGGGAAAATATTGAAATCGTAGGAGACCGTTAGCGTGCACGATGAACAGGAATTCGAGGGCACGCACGAGCGCGTTGAACGGATATCCGAGCGGGTCGAGTGGCATGAGGGTATGTTGCTGTCGCCGCAGCACTTTCAGTTGTTAGATGCTCGCTTGGAACAATTGGTGCGCTGGCATTTACTACGCACGAATCCTTACGCTTGGGGCGTCTGGTCATGCCATTTTGAGCGAATGCAATTCGCGTCGGGGCATATCAGGGTAACAACACTGGAGGCCGTGATGCCCGACGGCACCGTGTTGACCTATGACGCCACAGATTCGCTCAACGCGCCACTCGAACTGGATCTGCGACACCATGCGGCGCTGCTAAGCGGTGCGGAAGTCGATTTGTACCTGACGCTGCCGTCCATCCACACGATGCGAGGCAGCGGCGTCCAAGGCGATCCGCAAGATCGTCCCGTCCGGCGCTTCTGCTCCGTGGCAGGCCCGCTGGTGATGGATGCCGTCTCCGGTAGCGACGCCATCGCGGTGCCGCGGCAGGTCCCGCAACTCGGCTTGGCCGTGGGGGCCATTCCCGATGCAAGTTATGACGTATTGCGCATCGGTACACTGCGGCGGAACGCCGATGTCGTGACGCTCGCCGAACGTTTGCCCCCGTCGCTGCGCCTGCGTGATCAAGGTCGCATCCTGGTGCGCGTGCGCGGGATTGCCGTGCAGATGCGGGCCAAGGCATTGTTTCTAGCACGGCAATTGCTGTCGTCGGGACCGATGGGGCAGGACGTCCCGGCAACCATTCACCCGGAGTGGATCGACAGCAAAGACGCCAACAAGGCGCCGCTACATCGCTCATCCGACGATGGCGGGCTCGCGCGCTTTGCGATGCGGGAAAAGTTGCGGTGTCTGACCTTGGCGTTGCCGCAGCTGGAGGCCGTACTACAAACGCAGAACGTGCATCCGCACGCGCTGTTCGTCGCGCTGGCCAGCGTGCGCGGCGCGGTGGCGCTGCTGCGGGAAGACATGGTACCCGGATTGTTGGACCGCTACGACCACAACAACCCGGAAGGGGCACTAAGTCCACTGCTCGATGATATCGATCTCGCCATGCAGAAAGTGAGCTTGCGCTATCGTGAACGCTCATTCGTCTTCACGGAGGGACGCTACGAAGCCCTCTTGCAGCAAGATCTTCGGGACATTTGTTTCATCGTCGCGCAGGGTGGTTCGACGCAAGCACTCGAGGCGTGGATGGCAGGCGCGGTGATTGGACGAAAGGCCGACTTGCCTACTCTCGTCTCCCGCCGGGTCCTTGGGTTGGCGCGCGAGCGCGTCAACGGAGCGGCCGCCCGTATTGGCGGAGACGGGGAGAATAGCGTGGTGTTCCGCATCGATGCACGTAATGCGCCGCTACGGGCCGGGACCCCGTTGGTTGTTTATAGTCCTCGCGGCCCCGGTCAGGCGTTATGCAATCCAACGCTTGTGCTATTGGAAGATACCGACGTCCGCAGCGAGGAGGCGCCGGCGGGGGGCGCGGCTGCGGTGTACGGGGCAGGACGGGACGAGTCGAAACAGCGGGCTGAAACAATGCGACCGGTCGACCCGTACTGGCGCGCTAACGGTGAGGATGGTACGCCGCTATGATGAGTATTCCTCACTGGCAGGAATCAGCGGTGTTTGCACCGTTTCGCGCGTTTGTCGCGGAGATCGACGCAGCGTTGCGGTCGATGGCGCCCCCGTCGCAAAGCCCATTGTCTTCCTTCGGTAGTAACGGACGGGCGATGCAACCTTCCGATCACGTTGGTGCGGCCGATCCGCGGACGACGGGCGAAGCCTTTGTTGTTCCCACGCTGCCCGATCAGGCACCGACGGTGGCGTCGGCGTGGCGCCAGTTTGGTGACGCGGCCGTTGATTTGGGCGCGCCCTTGGACGATCGACGCGCGGTGTCTGAGAGCGGAGCGGCTGCCGGCCCGTGGCCGCAGAGCCCCCTGGCATCTGCAGGGAACGAGCCGTCGAACGTGGCAACGCGCGCGGAACATCTTGCGCGGATGGAGGATGCCGCGCGAGAGGTCAGCGATCGACTGCTGCGACAACTGCGTGTCTACGGTGCGCGGTGGCAAATGAGCGCGTATGCCGAGATCGGGGAGGCTAGACAAGAGCTGCTTTACCTGTTTGCGGCGTTGGCCGACGATCTATTGCTGAATACCGAGTGGCTTGGAAAATCTGCCTGGATCGGCTACCTCCTCGAGGCACGACAATTCGGCAGCCACATTGCCGGCGACGCGGTCTTTGAAAGTATCGAACGACTCGTGTGCTCACAACGCCGGGCGAAGCCGATGTTGGCCCGAGTCTACCTACTGATGCTGGGAGTGGGCTATAGCGGCCGCTATCACGGGCAGCCATTGCAACGCGACGCAGTGGACGCCTATCGCCAGACCGAACGCGAACCAGAACCGTCAGAAACCAGCGCGTCGGCGCAACGCCTGACGCCCAATGGCCTTAGTGGGCAGGAACAGCTTACGCGTTATCGGAGGCAACTCTATGAGGCGGTGATGCAACAGCCGCTTCCTGAAGGCTCGGCAGCACCGAGCGTCGTGGATCCGCATGCGTATGCGCATACGCTGAACGCGATAAGGCCGACAAGCTTTCGCCGGCCCGCGCGCTGGGCCGTTATCGCGCTCCTGTGCGCGGGCGCGCTCCTGGTCCTTTCACAGTTTGCCTGGTTTGCAAGTAGCTGGCCGGTGCGCAAGGCGCTGCGCGAAACCATGCAGCCATCTGCTCAGACATTTGAACGCAGTGCGGATGAGTATGAATCGCGCGTTCCGCGTATTGCGGAAAGGCGGCAATAGGTTAAAAGTATATCGGGCAGAGGGATATGAATAGCGTAAGCGCCGTGCCGTTGCTGTCGTCGTTGCCGGGGGTATCACACACCGTAGTGATCGGGGCGGTCGTCAGCGGCATTGTCTTGCTCGCTGCATTGATCGTGGCAATGCTCGCGTATCGTAAAAAGCGGCGTGAAAGCCGTGCCGCGCAGAAGGTGGAGGTGGCACCAAAGGGCGCGCCTACACCCACTGAGGGGGAACGCCCGCCCGCCGCCGCGGGGAGCAAGCCTGGTGAAACGCCGCTCGCGCATGTGCTTCGCGGACTGCGACGGGATTTTCGCGCTCGCGCCGGTACGGTGGACGCCCGCACCGGCACGCCTTACATGCGCTATGACGTGCCATGCCTCGTGGTGTTGAATGCCTCCCCGGACGCAAAGCCGTTGCCGCTGTCGAACCTGGATGTAACGCCCTGGGTGCCTAACTCGGCAACTGACCCGTTGGCGGCTGAGAACGTCAGCCTTTCGTCCCGCCTGCTGTTGCGTTGGAAACGCTGGCAAAGGGCAAAGGCGTTCCGAGAAGGCCCCGAGACGCCGGCCATGCCCGGCATGACCTGGACCTTTGCGGACCGTGGCGTGGTGATTGAACTACGTCAGCCCCTGATTGATTTCGTGCCGTCTTCCGGCATGCCGGGCCAGCCACAACCGGTCTGGGACACATTTCTACGTTGCAGCAGTCGCTACCGGCCACGGCGTCCGCTAGATGCCGTCGTGCTAGTGCTACCGGCGCGCCTGTTACGCGATGATTCGGTGCAGGGGCATCTGGCCCTTCAAGAGGCGGCGCAACTCGCCCATCAACGGCTATGGCATCTGCAGCGCCTGTTTGCGATGCGGGTAACCGTGTATGTGGTTATCAGCGAATGCGAATCGATCCCGGGATTTGATGCCTTCGCGCGCAGCCTTTCGGAGCCGGCCCGGCAAAGCATGGTGGGTTGGTCGTCCCCCTATTCCCCGGACAGATTGTGGGACGAGAAATGGGTGGACGAAGCGTTGAACCATCTGGGTGACGTGGTGAATGCTTCAGTGGTGGCGCATTTTGCCGCTTCCATCGACGGTGGAGAAATGGAGCGTATCGTCGGCGGCTGTGACAGGGCGGCGGTGAGATGGCTCGCGCTGTTGGACGCTTTGTCGGCGTTGCGTCAGCCGCTGCACCGTTATATGGAAGCGTTGATGCGTCCCAACGCTTACCACGACCCGTTCTTGTTGCGCGGCCTGTATTGGGGCGGCGACATTGCCGGCGACGCGGCCGGCGCGGAGTCGGATAATGCTCGCTCCGAACCCGTTTTCTACCGGGATCTCCTGCTCAGGAAGGCGTTTGCTGAAATTGGCCTGACACGCGCCTCCGCGACGGTAGCGCTGAGGTCGCGATCGGGGCACCGTCTCATGCGATGGGGTGCGACGGCGTTGCTGTGCGGCTGGGCGGCCGGTTTGGGCGTCGCGACGTGGCAAACGGCGGCGCGTGGGAAAGTACTCGCGGACGTGTTGCGAGGCTTGCGAGGCGATCAGCGGATGATGGCGGCGGCGGCGCAACGCCAGGAATGGTTGCCGGTGGGCTGGTACTCAAGTAAGACGCTTTCCTTGCTGGCGTTGGATGAGACGTTGGCGGGTCCGCTAGCGCGGGTGACGATGCCCGGCGTATGGCTGCCGTTCGATCGCTTGGACGCGCGGATCTCGGACCGCTTTCACCTGGTTTTTGGCGCGATGGCGGTGGTTGCGTTCGAACGAGAGCTGGGCCGCAAAGTGCACGCGTTGACAGGCGCCCCGATGGATCCTTTAACCGGGGAAATCCTGCCAATGGCACAGGCGACGCGATGTGATGCGTCACTGGATGCCGGTGACATGGTTGGCATGGCGTCAGCATGCAACGCGGCGCTACCCGCAGTCGCCGCCGCCACGCTGGCGCCCTTCGACCGGCCCGCGATGCGGGACTTGTTGGCCTATTTGAAGGGCGTCGAGGCATTGGAGCAGGCGTTGGGTGCCTGGAAGCGGCTACGCATGGGCGATAATGCCAGCGAGGATGCTGACGAGGATTTCCGTTCAGTCATTCGCTATCTGATGAACGTTGAGGTGCGCGGTGATGTCGCCCATAGTCTGCGGCGCTTCAGTCGATACTCGAACAAGACCCAGTTCGTGCCGTCGCTGAAAAACCCCGCGTTGCGGGCGGCCGTGCAACGCCGCTGGCAAATACACGCCGTGACGGTGAGACACGACTTGTTGTCGGCAAATTGCTTGTTGTCGACCGATAAGCGGGTTCAGGCAATGCTGCAAGCGCTTGGTCAGGGCGTGTCTCCCGACGGCGGGCCGATCAACTGGCCCGTACAGTACGCGCACATCGTCTCCCTACTGGACGATGAGGCCACCATGGTGGCCGGGGGGGGCTGGCGCTGGATCCTTGATGATGCAGGCCGAGCGGGGCAACCGATCTCCTCGGGCGAGTCGGCAAACCGGACTGGACCGGGCAGTGCCAACGAGCAGGGCGAGACGCTGGCCTTACCGCCCGTTGGTGTGCCCCGTCGGATGTCCGACGAGATCGATGAGATCGCCGGGCGCGTGTCCGCTTCTACGGTGTTAGGGGCGGCGACGGCGTCTGCATGGCGCGATGATTGGTGGCGGGCGCAGCGCGGATTGCAGTCGGATTTGAGGCAATGGTTGGCGAACCCGAAGAGCGGCCTGTTGTGGAATGCAAGCGATGCGACATGGCATCTGAAGCCCGCACGTATTGCATTACGGGGCGCGCTTGGGAATTTGATGGAACAGTCGTTTATGACATCGGTGCCGCCGCGTGACCTGCCGGCGCCAGCGCCAGGACAGGTGCTGCGGTGGCGCTTGGATAGGCTGGCCGGACCCGAGGCGCTGGACGACGCACGTAAGCAACTCCTCGCAAAAACGGTACTGCCCCTGTCGCCCGACCTCGCGCAGGACGTTACGCGCGGCGCTGATAAGCAGCTCGCGGCATTGTTGTTGCGTCGGTTAGCTGACGCCGCGCAGCTCGTGCCGGTTTCCGTGATGGCCGACCCCGCCAGCGCGGCGGGGCGTTCCTCGGCGCCCGCGGTGCAGATCGCGCTGAAGCAGATTGCGGATTCACTCACCTTGCTGGATGCAACACCCGCTGTGCAGCAGTTACAGGAGCGCTTGTCGGCAGATGCAATGAGCTGGCTGCAAATGCTCGATCAGCGTTTGAATGCATCGGACTTGTATGCCGTAGCGCGTGTGACAGCGGCGGACGGCCCGTGCGGGCCTATGAACGCGCGCGTCGAGAGCGATCGCGTCGTGCCGGTGCCCTCGATGGCCTGTGCGTTTGCCGTGGGTACGCAGTCGGCATTGGCATCCTTCGTGGGTGAGCAGTCCGCAACGATAGTCGATTGGGGCGGGCAAGCGACGACGCTGTTGCCGCTATTGACGACTGCCGATGCGAACACCGCGCTGGCGCGCAAATGGCGCGGGATCGTCGAGGATCTGGCCCGCTATGCAGTGCGCAGCCCGATGTCGTCGCTACTCCAACTCGAGCAATTCATCCTCGCCGCGGGGCCGCCTGGGGCGGGCGCCCCGATCGATGGGGGCGCCTGTGCGCGCCTCGCCTCCACCGCACCCAGGTCAGCGTCGCAAGACTATTTCAGCGAAACGCAGTGGCGACTTTATCGCTGGCTATCCACACAATGTCAGGCCGCTTCCTCGATGCGGCGCCGTGCCGATTGGCGGGCTTTTCAAACTGTTTTCAATACCTACCTCGCAGGGCATTCGCCGTTTGCGTCGCCGTTGCGAGGATCCGGGGAGCGGCAGCCAGAGGCTGCGGACCCTTCACAGGTGGCGCGGGCCCTTATGCTTTTCAGGCGTTTCAAAGGGGCGACCGTTTCAGCCGGCGCGGGAATGTTCGATGGCAATCGCGGTTCGTCTGTCATGCCTTCCTCGGTGGGCGCTTTCGCGCGGCAGTTCGACATGATGTCAAGGATACTCACGCCGTTGACGGGGGGCGCAGAGTCGAAGTCGTCCGGTTCCGGGCTCCGCGGGAAAGGCGGATTACCTGCCAATGACGGACCGCCGGAACCATCGCTGGCCAGCGCTGCCACGGCGGGGGGCAACGATATGTCCGCATTGGTATCGGCAGACACCGGCACGCCAGGCGGCCTCGGCCTGAAGGTAGCGTTTCGCGTGAACAAGCAGTTGGAGCAGTACGGTAACCAGATCATAGACTGGACGTTCGCATCTGGTGCGCAACGTGTGTCCAAACAACGTGATGCCCTTCCAGCAAAGGCGTCCGCCTCCCTTGCTTGGCGACCAGGTGACCCCATCGTATTAACGCTACGATTGGCCGACGAGGCGCAGATACGGATAGGCGCAGACCCTCGTCAACCGGCGATGGCAACCGATGGCAGGACCGTCATCTTCCGTTTCGACGACACATGGGCGCTGTTGTCGATGATCGATCGCCACCGTGCATCCACCGGGACGGACGGCATCACATTGGCATTCAGTTTCCCGGTGACGCCCTGCGTGCGCGACGAGACGATGGGCTGCCGTGCGCCGCTGTCCAAGGCCGCATTGGCGGCGGCGGATGCGCTACGGCAAGACGCGCCCTCCGGGCCTTCATCGGTACTTAACGCGCGCGTCTTCATCGGTTTGACGTTGTTGCAAGCGGGCGGACTGCCGCCGGATGGCTCAGGGTCCATTGCCGGACTTCGCGCAGGCGATGGATCGCGGTCCGTAGCAACGCCACGCGCTGTCGACTGGCCAGCGCAGCGTCCATCACATGCACCGGCATGGTGAAGGTGCGCCTATGCGGGGCGCGTCATCGGAGCGGATCGTGGAACAAATATCGGAATCAACAGTGGAACCGACCTTGCCGCCTAACGCGTTGCAGGACTGCGTGACACGGATGATCGTGGCATGGCACGACGATGAGGCGATTGCGCCTTTTGCCGCTGCAATGGCGGCCGTTGTCGCTCCACTTGGCGATGGTGCGCCGGCTGGCGTGTCTTTACGCTACCACCCGATCTTTCGCGAGATCAATGTGGCGCGTGCTTCGGATGATCCGTCGTTACCGCAGGGCGAATGGGTGAGAGCGCTAAAGAAAGCGGATTGGGGCAAGGTGGTGACACTGTGCCAGCGTGCGCTCGGCGAAACGGGAAAAGACTATCAAGTGGCCGCTTGGCTGTGCGAGGGGTGGTTCCATACGTCGGGCGTTCCTGGATTGCAGGCCGGTATCGCGACGATGACGGCGCTCGTATCGCGTTACTGGCGCGACGCGTTTCCTACCATTTCGCGGGACGATTGCGACGCGCGGTTCAATGTGTTCGATTGGCTGGACGAGGAAATGGCGCGTCTGTTGCGCAGCGAACTGACATTGCGTCCTGCGATGACGTTGTCCGTAGACTTCAAAGACGACACCGGGGGGGCGGAGAGCGACATGGCGCGTGAGTTGACCGCGCAGCGCTGGCAGCAGGTAACTGCCGGGGAGGGCGGGGCTGGTATGCCCGATGCGGCTACATGGCGGGCTAAGACCGATGCTGACGGGGTTGATGCGCTACACCGGCTTCGCGCGACATTAACGGCGCTTGGTAAGCATTGGCAGGCGTTGCGTGCGGCGCTGGACGTTTGTGTCGAGGCTCATGCGCCAGCAGATGCGTCAATGCAGGCGCCGGCATTGCGTCAGGGAGAGCGTGCCATCGAGGCGGTTTGTCTCGCGATAAGCGGTATTCTCGACGGCCGTCACGCCTCGTGGGAAATGATGCATGCGGACGGCATCGATGAGACTGTACGGGCTGAAATGGCGGCGGGATTGTCCATGGAGGCAGAGTCGGGCAGTGTGGCCGAGGACATTGCCGGGTTACGTGCATCGACGGAACCCGTGGCCTCCATGCGCACGACACGGAGTGAATGGACGCGGGCGGGCGCCTACCGCATGCTTGCGGAGATTGCGGCATTCCTGCGACGCCAGGAGCCTCATAGCCCCGTCCCTTACCTGATCGAGAAAGCGGTTCGCTGGGAGAACGAGCCGCTTGACGAAATCATGAGTGAGGTCTTGCGCGACGACATATCGACACGGCAGTACGCCGCGTTGCTTGGTATTAGCTTGGAAGGCTAGCACCGTAGTTTGCTGCCAGCGCCTGAAAGCTTGAGGGGATGGCGTTGCCCTTTCGCCGGGCGTCGCGTTCCGTAAAGCTTTTAAAATAATAAATGCGCGTGCGTAGATATTCGGCGCCAAACACTTTCAGTTCCGAGAACCATTTCGACGCCTCGTTATAAACATGCGCACTAATGAGTTGGGTATTGTTTTCGTTTTGCGTTTCTATGCGGGTGAATAAAGGGCCGGCAAGACCGCTGTTGAGGATAAGAAAGGCTACTGCGGGACTGGCCTTGCATGCCTCTGAGAAGAACTGTGCAAACGCATCGCCGTCGTTGCTGAGCCCACCGCTTGTTCCCGGTTTATATTCCGCGTGTTCACTCTCACGAGGTTCTTCGGCGAAGCGAGCTTGCGCTTGGCGCAGGAACGCGCGAATTCGACGGGCCTCTACCATCTGCGCGGCAACGTCGCACAGTAACGTGATAGCCTTGCCAATGCTGGCTAGCAATCCGCCGAATCCGGGAAGGGCGATACTACTTGCAATGCCAATGGTATGCCAGCCGGCACTGGCAAGGGGCGTCTGTAGCTTCGACCATTTACGCAAGCTGGCGCACACATTCGCCAGCGTAGTCGAATACCCGGGCTTTAGTCTGAACGTGGCAAACTGGGCCCGCTGCGCCAGGGTATCGCACGTTTCCTTGATCACTGCGTAAATGTCCTTGACGAGTTCGTAGCTGTCTTTCAGAAAAGGTATTGCATGGCCGGCGATCTTTTCAGCGATATAAAACACCAGCGCACGCATTTCCGCTACGACAAAATCAGCGCACGCTCCAGGAATGTGCTTGATAAACGCAAGCAACTGGTCCCAGATGTATTTAACTATTTTTTTAAAAAGAGATTGCCCTGAATGGCGCTCCTGTGCCATTCGGCTCTTCCGCAGTATATCGCTCACGGGGTTTTCTATGGTGGATAGCAGCGCGTCAGCAGCGAGTTGTTTTTTCAGCTTTTCTGATATGAGATTTCCTGCCGATGATCCATTGCTGTGAACTAGTTCGGCGATGAGGGGCGTCTCGATTTGATCGGAAGACCCCAGGAATGCCGGTTTCGGCGCTTGCCACGACGAAATGTTGAATCCTTCCAAGACAGCATTTCCCGCCGCCATTGAACTTTTGAAAACGGTTTGGATAATGGAGGCTGTCGAGTAACGTATGTCGGTGTCTTGAAGGAGATACAGAATGCCAAATCGTGCGTGAACGGTGTCGCGCTCGATTGCGTTGTTTATTCTATTTACGTCGACAGGGCGCAGGTGAAGATCCAGCACATCAGTCAACTTTTTGTAGAGGTCTGTCACGAGACCTTTAGAATCGCGCTTGATGTTCGCGAGATGGCTATCGCGCTTCTTGCGCTGATTAATATAGATTTCGAGTTTTCCGTGCAGTTCGATGGCCCGCGACCTCAGGTCTCCCTCTGCGGCAGCACCCCGACCGGCCGCTATCAGCGCGCCGTAGGCGTTGTCGACCACCCGCAAATCGTTGGGGCGAGATCGGAATGAAACACTGGTCTCACTTAACCATTGCGCGAGTGGTTTCAACTCGTGGACAAGATCAACCAATGGCGAAGAGCGAAAGAGAGCGCTCGAAAGAACCGTGCGGTTTGAGCCGAAATCTGACATGAATCGATGGCCTTTGATGACGCTGCATGTTTGTCGTATTGAACATTGCGTAAAACCGGCGTGCTTAGGTTAGGACAGGCATCGAGGTGCCTGGAGGACCGAGGCTTACATAGCGCGCACTGATTCTGGTTTTCCCTCAATGCCCTACCATGAGGATAGCGGAGCGTAACGACGGCGCAATGAGATGGGTCGCAATGCGTCCCGCCGCGCCGTTGCAATCAGTAACGAAGCGGTGAACGTGGGGCGATGCGCGAACATCTGGGCGGAAAGAGTGGGGCGCCTGTGAGACCGGCACAGTCAACGCGTCCAACGAAATCGACAGGCACAACCGCCATTTCTGGCTTGAATTCACCGATAATAACGTTGCCGCTCAGTTTGTATCGCATCCAGTGGTATATCGAATGCATCTGTGGGCAATGTGACCACGCGGGTGGTGTCCAGCGCAACGCCTAAGGTGGCAGGTCGACAGGCGGCGCTCGCCAACGTCCGGTCGTAGTAGCCGCCGCCATAGCCCAGGCGAAAGCCGCGCCCGTCAAAACCGACGCAGGGGATCAGCAGGGCATCGGGCGTCATGTTATTTGTCGAGGCGTCTTCTGTGCCGCTTTCCGGAACGGCGATGCCGTACCGGCCCTTGCGCATGGCGGTTTCTGGCGTCCACGCCACATATCGCAACGCTGTCGCGGCGTGTACGACCTCAGGCAGGGCGGCGCGGCGATCAGTATCGGCGGCGAGCCAATCTGTCACCGCGGCACGCACATCCGGTTCGCCCGCCAACGGCCAATAGAAGCCAACGCAACGCACCCTCTGTTCATCGAGCCATGCCCGCACGCCTGCGGTGATTGCCCGCGCAGTTTCGGGATTTGACGACAAGGCCTGTTGTCGCAAAGGAAGCAGGCGCGCGCGTAGCGCCTGTTTTTCAAGGTGGACGGTTTCCGCGCGAGTGGGCCCGGCACTCCCACGTGCGGTCGGTGACGGCGTGTCGGCGGTCATGTCGTCGGGCACGACATGCCGCGCGTGCGCGCGAGCATGGTTATAGGGGCAGGGTCGCGTGATATGCTGTTCATATTCAAAAGAACGCAAGATGGCAGAGATAATGGTGCGAGTATATCGCGCGATGGCGGCGGGTCTCGTCGCGGTCGTGTTGGCGGCATGCAGTTCTCCAGGGGCGGTTCGCGCGCAGTCCGCGACCATGACGCCGGACGTGGCGGACAGGATCTTCTTGCAACTGCGTGATGCGGCACGCCGCAACGACGCCGCGGCGGCGGCGCAATTGTCCGCGCAGATTCCGGATTATCCGGTCCCGAGCTATGTAGCGTATTACCGGATCAAACCGCAGATGTTCGATCAATCGGGCAAGGCGCGTCTCGACGCACCTGACGATCAGATCCTGGCGTTTCTGCAGCAATACGACGGTACCGCGATCGCGGACCGGCTTCGCAACGACTACCTGACCGTATTGGGCGCGCGCCACGATTGGCGGACGTTCATGGCCCAGTATCCGCGTTTCGCGCTCGACGACGACACGCAGGTCAAGTGCTATGCGTTGGAAGCGCGCGCGTCACGTAACGAGAACGTTGCCGATGCCGCGCGACAACTGCTCACCAATCCGCGCTGGTATGGCGATGGGTGTGTCGACCTGATCATGGCGCTGGCGTCGTCCGGGCAGTTCACTTCCGACGATGTCTGGGCGCAGATGCGCCTGGCCTACGAGGGCAATTACACCTCGCTGGGCCGCCGCATTGCCGATGCGCTGGGGCCGGTCAAGCCAAGCGATCAGACTTTGTCGATGGCGACGGACAAGCCGCCGATTTATCTCGCGCAACCAATCCGCATCAACGACCCGGCGCATCAGCTCGCCTTGCTGGCCATAATCCGGATGGCAGCGAATGATCCGGCGCAGGCGGCGGTCGCGTACGCGAACGTAGAGCCGCGTCTCACGGCCATCGAACGTGGCATCGGCTGGGGCGCGATTGCCTACCGGGCGGCGTTGAAGCAGATGCCGGCGGCTGTCGATTGGTATCGGCTGACAGCCAACGCCCCGTTGACGCTGGGTGAGTACGAATGGCGCACCCGTGCGGCGTTGAGCGTGCAGGATTGGACAATGGTCCGCTGGTCGATCGAGCAGATGCCGCCGGTGCTCCGGGATCAGCCCGTATGGGTTTACTGGCGTGCCCGTGCAATGCAACAGGGCGGCGATGCCGCGAGCGCACAGACCTTGTATCAATCGATCTCGAACCAGTACAACTTTTACGGTCAGTTGGCGACGGAAGCGCTGGGCGGGCTGATTACGGTGCCGCCGCGCACGGTTGTCAGCGCGCAGGAGATCGCCGATGCCGGAAAGAATCCAGGTTTTGCACTGGCGCGCCGTTTCTACGATTTGAATATGCGTTTCGAAGGCAACCGTGAATGGAACTGGCAGTTGCGCGGGATGACCGATCGTCAGTTGCTGGCGGCCGCGAATTACGCGAATTCGATTCAACTGTTCGATCGTGCCGTGAACACTGCCGATCGGACGCGTGTCGAGCATGATTTCACACTGCGTTACCTTGCGCCGTTCCGCCCGATTGTCGACCGCTATGCAGCCAGCACGGGCCTGGACGTCGAGTGGGCGTATGGTCTGATGCGACAGGAATCGCGCTTTATCTATGACGCGCGTTCAGGTGTGGGCGCATCGGGATTGATGCAGTTGATGCCGGGTACCGCGGATCTGGTGGCACGCAAGCTGGGCATGGGCAAGCTCACGCGTGCGCAGGTCAATGAGCTCGATACCAACATCAAGCTGGGTACCAATTACCTGTCGATGGTATATAACCAGTTCGACCAATCGCCGGTGCTGGCGTCGGCTGGCTATAACGCCGGACCGGGGCGTTCACGGCAATGGCGCGCGGCGTTGACGCGGCCGGAAGAAGGCGCGATTTTTGCGGAGACGATTCCGTTCAACGAGACGCGCGATTATGTGGAGAACGTGTTGTCGAACACCGTCTACTACGGCGCGTTGTTTGAAAACCGGCCGAAGTCGTTGCGCGAGCGCCTGGGCATCATCTCGCCCTGAGTGCCGCGCCCATGCGCTGCGTCTGACAAGGAGAGGTGACATGCGTTATCAAACGGTCGCGGTCATTGGGGGAACCGGCTTTATCGGTCGGTCGTTGATACCCAAGCTCCTGACGCTTGGGTACGCGGTGCGCGTGGCAACGCGCTATCGCACGCGGGCTCGTCCGATTCAAATGTTGCCGATTTCGATCACCGAGTGCGACGTGCACGCGCCCGCCCAGCTATCGGCTTTTCTCGATGGTGCCGATGTCGTGATCAATCTGGTGGGCGTGTTGCAGGACAAGCGGGCGATGCCATACGGTCCCGGCTTCGAACGTGCGCATGTCGCGCTGCCGGAGAAGATCTGCACCGCGAGTCGCGCCCTTGGTATCGAGCGTTTTCTGCATGTCAGCGCGCTGCATGCCGATTCGAACGGGCCCAGCATGTATCTGCGCTCGAAGGGGGACGGCGAACAGCGGATCAATGCTGCTGTCGCGGCCAGTCAGACCGAGGGCGGTGCGCCGTTCCGGGCGACGATTTTCCGACCATCGGTGATTTTCGGGCCGGGCGATCAATTCCTGAACCTGTTCGCGCAGGTGCTGAAATTCGCACCGTTCATGCCGCTTGCGTGTGCGCATGCGCGCTACCAGCCTATCTATGTCGAGGACGTGGCTCAGGCGCTGGTCAATGCGATTGAACTGGATGCGCCCACGGTGCCGCGGGTTTTCGAACTGGGCGGTCCGCATGTCTATACGCTGGCGGAGTTGGTACGCTTTGCCGGGGAGGCCAGCGGACATCGCCGTCCGGTCATCGGTTTGCCTGACTGGGCCGGCCGTTTGCAGGGTGCCATCTTCGAACATCTTCCCAACCCGCCGATCACCCGCGACAATATTGATTCTATGCGAGAGGATTCCGTGCTCAGCGGCCCGCTCGATCCGCTGTTACGGCTGACACCGGCCTCGCTGGAATCGGTTGCCGGCGCGTATCTGCGTGGGCTGCCGGTGGGACAGCGATGGACACCGTCCGCCTGAGCCGCGGGGTGAATCGCCTATATACATCGGGGAGCGTGGTGCAATGATGCAATTGGTAATCGCCAACAAGAATTATTCGTCCTGGTCCATGCGGCCCTGGGTGCTGATGACGCACTTCGACCTGCCGTTCCAGGAAACACTCGTGATGCTTGCGAAGCCGGATACGGCCGAAATTATCCGTCGCTACTCGCCAAGTGGACGCCTGCCTTGTTTGATCGACGGACGGGTCACCGTTTGGGATTCCCTGGCCATTTGTGAAACCCTTGCCGAGCGTTTTCCAGAAAAAACGTTGTGGCCGACCGATCCGGTCGCGCGCGCGCGGGCTCGATCGATCAGCGCCGAGATGCATGCCGGTTTCGCCGCGCTGCGCAACAACATGCCGATGAACATCCGGGCACGTGCCAGTGCGGATCGCCTGCAACGCCTGGATGCGGATACGCATGCCGACATCGGCCGCATCGATGCCATCTGGTCCGAGGCACTCGCGCATTCGGGCGGTCCTTTCCTGTTCGGCGAGTTCAGCATCGCCGATGCGATGTATGTTGCCGTGGTCATGCGCTTTCAGACCTATGGTCCCGTGTTGTCGCGGGCCGCGGCCGATTATATGGCGCGGGTGATTGCATTGCCGGCCGTGCAGTCCTGGATTGCCGCCGCCGAGCAGGAAGAGGGCATCGCACGCTACGACGAGGTGTTGTAAGTGGAAATCTACGCCGTAGGCGGCGCGATCCGTGATGCGTTGCTGGGTCTGGAAGTGAAAGACCGCGACTACGTGGTGGTGGGGGCAACCCCGGAGCAGATGACGGCGCAAGGTTTCCGGCCCGTCGGCAAGGACTTTCCGGTGTTTCTTCACCCACGGACGCAAGCGGAATACGCGCTTGCGCGGACCGAACGCAAGACCGCCGCCGGCTATCACGGCTTTTTATTCCATTACGCGCCGGATGTGACGCTGGAGCAGGATTTGGCGCGTCGTGACTTGACGGTCAATGCCATGGCGCGTGCGGTTGCGCCGGACGGTACCTTGACCGGCGAGATCGTCGACCCTTACGGCGGGCGCCGCGACCTGGCGGCGCGCGTGTTTCGGCATGTCGGGCCGGCGTTTCAGGAGGACCCGGTGCGTGTGCTGCGCCTGGCACGCTTTGCCGCACGTTTTGTCGATTTCACCGTGGCCGATGAAACGATGGCGCTGATGCGCGACATGGTCGCCGCGGGTGAAGTGGACGCGCTGGTGCCTGAACGTATATGGCAGGAGGTGTCGCGCGGTTTGATGGAGGCGAAACCATCGCGGATGTTCGCGGTATTGCGCGAATGCGGGGCGTTGGCGCGGATACTGCCTGAGGTCGACGCGCTGTTCGGCGTGCCGCAACGCGCGGACTATCACCCGGAGATCGATACCGGTGTGCATGTGATGATGGTCACCGACTACGCGGCGCGTGCGGGCTATGCGTTGCCCGTGCGGTTTGCCGCGCTGACGCACGATCTCGGCAAGGCGCAAACACCGGCGGATGTGTTGCCGCGTCATATCGGTCATGAGGGGCGGAGCGTCGATCTGCTGAAGCCGCTATGTGAACGCCTGCGCGTGCCGAATGAATGCCGCGACCTTGCGCTGATGGTTGCGCGTGAACATGGCAATATCCATCGTGTCGCCGAGTTCGGCGCGGCGGCGTTGGTGCGCTTATTGGAGCGCTGCGATGCATTGCGCAAGCCGGCGCGTTTCGCGGAAGCGCTGCAAGCGTGCGAGTCCGATGCGCGTGGGCGATTGGGTTTCGAATCGCATCCCTATCCGCAGGCCGAGCGTCTGAGATTGGCGTTGGTCGCGGCGCGCAGTGTCGATGCGGGTGCGGTTGCGGTGCACTTTGCATCGCAACCGGCGCGGATCAAGGATGCGGTGTACGACGCACGCGTCGCCGCCGTGGCCGAGGCGCTGAAAGGTACCTGACCGCTGGCGTGCGCAAGGACGCGGAAGCGCCGGTCATGCTGCCAGGTCCGCTTATGTGGTTGCGTTTGTGTGCGGGTGCCCATCATCGGCAACCGTGTCAGAGTATTCGCGCCAGCGCGAAGCCGATCGCGGTGATCACGATCGACGACATGAACGGAAATGCGTACTCGCGGCCGAACGCTCGGACACGCAGATCGCCGGGCAGACGCCCCACGCCAATCTTGCTGAGCCAGGGCCAGCACCCGTTCAGTAACATCGTCGCGATAAATGACGTGATGAACCAGCGGATCATGATGCATCGTTCCGGGCATAGCCATAGCCATAGTCATCGCCATCGCCATCCGGCAGCAGCGTCCAGGAGCGGTCGCCGGTCAGGAAGGCATCGGGAATGTCGTCGAGTGCCCGCGAGAAGCCGATGACCTTGAACAGCTCCCCCATCTCCGCTTCGGACAACAACTTTTGCATGGCGCTGGCCTTTGGTAGATAGGCGGCAGGGTGTTCCGGGCTGACCTGGCGCGCGAGGATGTCCGCAATCCCGCAATTGATCAGGAACCGGCCCTGCGACATATAGCCGAGGATATCGGCGCCAGCGTCGATCCCGGCTTGCGCCATCGCGCTGAAATCCACGTGCGCGGTGATGTCCTGCAGTCCGGGATACAGCAGTGCGTCGCCGTGCGTCTGGTGACGGTAATGACACATCACCGTGCCGGCCGTGCGTTGCGGGTGGTAGTACTCGTGCGCGGGAAACCCGTAATCGATGAAAATCGCCGCGCCTTTCGTGAGCATTGTGCAGACGGTGGCGACAAAGGCACTGGCGGCGCCGTGCGTTTCCACCAGGTAGTCTTGCCCCATCCGTCCGACGTGTTCAAAGAGCGCGCGCAATGCGGGCGCGAGTGTGTCCGGCGCGGCGCAGGGGCGATCGCGGTGCACCAGATGCGCCCCATCGAGCCCCACGCCGCGTTCGTGCCAGCGTCCCTTCGTGAGCGGATGCAACGTTATCGGCATTGCGTCCAGGACCTCGTTGCCGATCACGACACCGCTGAATGTCTCCGGGAGGCGATCGATCCAGGTCACGTGCGCGTCCACCCAGCGGCATACTGCGTCCGTTTCGGCCGAAGCGGCCGGGCCACCGGCGCCGGCACGGGCGATCAAGGTGACCAGTGTGTCGTGTTGGCGGGCGCGGAGTTCACCCGACAGCTCAACGATCGTATAACGGCTGCAGATCGGTGTGCCCGCATTGTCATCGTTCGACATGCCATGCAGCGCCAGTAGCAGATCGGCGGCCAGTTTCCCGCTGCCAGCTCCGAACTCCAGCACGGCATCGGCATCGGCCATCCGCAGCGCCTGGGCAACGGGACGGGCCAACGCCTGGCCGAACAGCGATGTCAATTCTGGCGCGGTGATGAAGTCGCTGCCGTCGGCGGGGCCGCGACCGAACTTGACGTTGTTTCCGCTGTAATAACCAAGGCCTGGCGTATAGAGCGCCAATTCCATATAGCGCGAAAAAGGCAGCCAGCCGCCGTGCGCGCTGACCTCCGCGGCAATGCGCGCGCGCAACGATGTGCTGCGGGCGAGGGCGGCGGCGTCGGGAACAGGTAAACTGGCAGGATGATTGGCGTTCATCGCGACATTGTAAATGACCTGCGAATCTTCCCGCTCCCCCGTTTTATCGACCCACGCACACGGCTCCGACAGCCCGGGGGCTACGCCTTTGCCTGCTTTATCCGCATCGCGAGGCACCAGCCGCGCACCGGTGGTGCTCCTGCCTGCGCGTATCGGTGTCGATTGGGACGCCGACGAGCGCTGCCCCGCATCATGGCCTGACAAACCGGATGGCGACGGCGGCGCTGGCGGTGGAGGTGCCAGGCGCGGCATTGAGGCAGCCAATGTCATCGGCGCACGCGCGGCGCGCGTGGCGGGGGCGTTCGTCGAGGCCGGATGGGATGTCGGGTTCTACGGTACGCCGCTCGCGTCGGCGGTCCCGGCCGTCGCGTTGGCTGACTCGCCGCGTGGCGCGGCGCTTCTCGCGCTGGCCGAACGGACAGGTCATCCATGCCAATTGCGCTACTTCGGATTGGATTCAGGCGGCGCCTCCGCCAATGCGGCGGCGGCCGGGACGATCGGCGCCTGTACCGCCGTCACGGGGTTTGGTGCGCCGGCACGTTGTCTGATCGTTGCCCCATCGGCGTTTGTGGACCCGCGGCACGCGGTGGAACAGGGCGGCCGTCCCGCATCCGCAGGTCCGCGTTCCGACACCGCGCATGGCACGGACGGCGAGGAAGTAAGCCGCTTTCAAAAGGCGAACTTGACCATCCCCTTGTGTCTGATGAGCGCGCAGCACGCGGCGTGGCAGGCTTGGCGGGGGCAAAAGTCGCCTCCGGCGGACGCTGATGCGGAGCGATTCGCGGTGGAGGATGCGTCGATCCTGGTGCTGCTCGATACAGCCGGGTTGCAGCGGCTCGTCGATATCGAGACCGTGCCGTACGCGGCGTCGCAAGCCGGCTTGCATGCGACGGTGCCGAGCCTGGCACGGGCATATGCGCCGGGGATGCGCGTCAGCGCGGTCAGTGCGCCGTTGCATGATGGTGGTGATCGCGACGAACGGGCCGGTGCGGACGCGGCGTTGGCGCAAGCCTTGTACTATGGCGCGCAAGCCAGCACGATCACGGGTGCAACGTTGCGACTAGGCGGCGTGCCAACCCAAGTTGCCAGGAGCGAGTAAACTGGCGGCCCGGTGTCCCCCGGCGTGGTTGCAAACGGGTTTTGGCTACGCCGCGTGATGCTACGCGAATGTTCCTTGATGGTGCTGCGGTTGCCAGACGCTCGCTGGCGCTTCCAAGCGGCGCGCTGTGGTGCAAACGCGTCAGCGTGAAGCGTCGTCTGGTGCAATCGCTTCGATTCAGATTGATTTACCGCGGCGGCGGCCATGCCTGTTTGCCGAAATGCGGTTGCGATTGATATTATTGAAGTTTTTCGTTTTTACGCTGGATGTTTCCGATCATTGCCGGCCTTCGGCTTCGTGGTCTTACGTCCGCCGCCGATAAGTTTCCTGTGGAGCCGCGCGATGACCAGCGTGCTGATCGACCCTCGTCTTGCCGACTGCCGCCGCTTGTTCGTTCGCGACTATGAAGTCCGAATGCATATTGGCGCCTACGAGCGGGAAAAGCACGGACCGCAAAAGGTTCGTTTCAATGTCGAGCTGTTTGTGCCACTGGCCATCTCAACACCACAACGCGACGCGCTCGAAGAGATCGTCAACACGGACATCATTCGTGACGCCATTACCGAGGCGATCGGCGACGGCCATGTGCATTTGCAGGAAACGCTGTGTGATGGACTGGCGGCGCGATTGCTGGCCGATGCGCGTGTGCGCGCGGTGCGTGTCATCACTGAAAAGATCGACGTCTATCCGGACTGCCAGTCCGTGGGCGTTGAGGTATTCCGATTCAAGGAGGCGTAAATGCCTGACGATATTCCCGCCGACATGACGGTGGACCAGACCACGCCGGACGCTAGCCCCGGTGCCGTGATTCGTGCAGAACGTGCGGCCACGCGGCGCGAGGAACGCGACGCGTACGAGAACAACAAGCTCTTCAAGCGTCTGGCGCGTCAGGTCGGCCAAGCCATTGGCGACTACAACATGATCGAGGACGGGGATCGGGTCATGGTGTGCCTGTCCGGCGGCAAGGATAGCTATGCGATGCTCGACATTCTGATGCGGCTGCGTGAGCGCGCGCCGATCGACTTCGAGATCATCGCCGTCAACCTTGACCAGAAGCAGCCTGGTTTTCCGGAGGAAATCCTGCCTGCGTACCTGACGCAGCGCGGTGTGCCGTTTCACATCGAAAACCAGGATACCTACAGCATCGTCAAGCGGCTGGTGCCGGAAGGCAAGACCACGTGTTCGCTATGTTCGCGACTGCGTCGAGGCATCCTGTATCGCTTGGCGGGCGAACTGGGCGCAACGAAGATCGCACTCGGCCATCACCGTGATGACATTCTGCAGACGATGTTCCTGAACATGTTCTATGGCGGCAAGCTCAAGGGCATGCCGCCCAAGCTCCAATCGGACGACGGCCGCAATATCGTCATCCGTCCGCTCGCGTATGTGAAGGAAGTTGATCTTGAAAAATACGCGGTTCTGCGTGCGTTCCCGATCATTCCTTGCAATCTGTGTGGCAGCCAGCCGAATTTGAAGCGCGCCGAGATGAAGGCGCTGATCCGCGATTGGGATAAACGTTTTCCAGGGCGCGTCGACAATATGTTCAACGCGCTGTCGAGCGTGGTGCCATCGCATCTGATGGATCGGGATCTGTTCAACTTCACCGGCTTGCGTGCCAGCGGCAGCCCTGATCCGGATGGCGATATCGCTTTCGATGAAGATCCCTGTGGCAGCGACGCGGCGCGGCCCTTGATGCTTGACGATGATGAAGAGGATGCCGATGTTGACGCCGTTACCCGCGCGACGAACGAGGCATCGATACGCACTACCCCGTCGTCTGGGCTCCGTGAGCAGGTGATTCGCTTCGGCAAGCGAGAGGGTTGACGGTCTTTATAAGACAGACCGGTACGTCTCGATGCGTTTAAAAAAGCGTCTCCATCGATGATGGCGGCGCTTTTTTCTATCCATTTTCGGCAAGCTTTCCACTAAATAAAAATACGATAAGGCGATCGCGCCGCCAGCGTGTGATCGCGGCATTGCATCGATAACGACGCCCCGGCGGCGCGGCATGATTGATATTAATAGTTGGTATGACGGAGGTGGTGCGAAATCGGTAAAAACCGCTTAATGGTTGGTTTTTTTTCGATGCATCGGCAGTGAAAGCCCCGGCATGGCTAAATAAATATCGCTCAAGACCTTCAGTAAGCTTTCTGGCGGCCGTTCACCGTACTGCACACTCATGGAGAGCTGTCGTGAAGTTTCTGAGCAACTTGAAGATTGGCGCCCGCTTGGGATTGGGATTCGGCATCACGCTGCTGTTGATCGCGTTGATGGGCGTTTTGTCCTATATGCAGACATCGCGTGTGTATCGCGGCACGGAGAGCCTGGCAAAGGATTGGTTGCCAAGTATCCAGGCGCTGGGAACACTGCAGAATACCGCCAACACCGTGCGTCGGACGCAGTTGAAGATTTTGCTGCAAACGAGTGACGCCGGGCGCGCGAAAGACAACAAGACGCGTGACGCTTCACTCAAGGCGTATGACAGTGCCTGGGCGGACTATGTAAAGCTCTCGGCCAACGGCGACGAAAAAGTACTCTCTGACAAGGTTCAGCAGGCGTGGACGGTGTATCGCGAGGTCGACAAGCAGGTCGCCGATCTCGCTGCTACCGGTGATGCGGGGATGATGCAAGCCCGTGAATTGGCGCTTAATGGCGCGACAGTGGCGTTTGGCACCTTGGTCGACGCTATCGCTGAGAATATCGAATTCAACCGGAAGGGCGGCGATGCCGCCGTCGCGGACGCCGAAGGTGCGTTCAGCGAAACGCTGACGACCACGGTGGTGATCGTCCTGCTGGCATTCCTGGGCGGCAGCGTCATTGCCGTGCTGATCACGCGCTCGATCACCGCGCCGGTACGTGAGGCTGTGGACGTGGCGGAGACCGTTGCACGTGGCGACTTGACCCGGCGCATCGAGGTGCGCGGCCGTGATGAGATGGCGCAATTGCTTGGCGCGCTGTCGAACATGAACGAAAAGTTGGCATCGATGGTCAGCCGTGTACGCGATAGCAGCGAAAGTATTGCTACCGGTTCTTCGGAAATCGCCGCGGGTAACAGCGACCTGAGTCAGCGGACGGAAGAGCAGGCCTCCGCATTGGAAGAGACCGCGGCCAGCATGGAGCAACTGACTGCCGCCGTGCGTCAGAACGCGGAGAACGCGAAGCAAGGCAATATGTTGGCGCGTGATGCATCGGAAATTGCCGAGCGCGGCGGTGACGTTGTCGAGAAGGTGGTGGGTACGATGCGCGGCATCACCACCAGTTCCGAGAAAGTTGCCGAGATCATCTCGGTGATTGAAGGCATTGCATTCCAGACCAATATTCTCGCCTTGAACGCGGCGGTGGAAGCCGCTCGTGCCGGCGAGCAGGGGCGTGGCTTTGCGGTGGTGGCCGGCGAAGTGCGCACGCTGGCGCAGCGTAGTGCCGCGGCCGCGAAGGAAATCACCGGGCTGATCAACCAGTCGGTGGAGGGCGTGAAAGCCGGCTCGGCGTTGGTTGATGAAGCCGGTGCGACGATGAAGGACGTCGTGAAGTCCGTGCGGCGCGTGACCGACCTGATGGGCGAAGTCTCCGCCGCGTCGACCGAGCAGCAAACGGGTATCGAGCAGGTCAACCAAGCAGTGGCGCAGATGGACGAAGTGACGCAGCAGAACGCGGCACTGGTCGAGCAGGCATCGGCGGCGGCGCAGTCGATGGCCGCGCAGTCGAGTGCATTGAAGTCGCTCGTCGCCACGTTCAAGGTCGATCGCAACGTCGAGGTTGCCGCGAAGGTGCTGGCATCGATACCTGTGTCGTCATCGCCGGTGGCGATCAGTAGTGCGTCGCGCCCGAAAGCATCTGCTGCCGGGACTACGGCAACGCGCGCACGGAAAACGCCGGTGGGTTCACGGTCGAAAGGCGTGAACAAGGCCCCGGCGCGAACCGCGCCGCGCACATCGATGGCGGCGGCCGCACCGGTGGCGGCAACGGCGTCCGTTGCCGTGGCGGAGGAAGTGTTGCGCACGCCTGCGCCAATGCAGACGGGCACGCGTTCCGTGGCAGTGCCGAAGCCGGCTTCGGCGGATGAGTGGGAAACCTTCTAAGCCGGATTTTGCATCGTTCATTAGTGTCTTAATTTCTGTTTTCAGATATAGCGTGCGTGGCACGCCTCGGAAACCTGCCGCCGCATGATGTGCGATATCAGGTTGCTGGCGGCACCAGGCGCATTTCAAGGCGGTGGGGGAGAAAAGCATGGATACGACGCAACAGGACATCGAACAACGGGTCCGATTGGCCGGTAACAATATGTTCGAGCTGCTGCTGTTCCGGCTTGGCGAATCGCCGGGCACGGATCAGCGCGAGCTGTACGGCATCAATGTGTTCAAGATCCGTGAGATCATGGCCATGCCGAAGCTGACCGCCCTGGTGGGGGCCGGTCCCGAAATGCTCGGTGTTGCCGATATCCGTGGCCAAATCATTCCGGTGATCGATCTGGCGCGTATCACCGGATGCGAACCGCGTAATGGCTTGAAGATCTTGCTGGTGACCGAGTTTGCGCGGACCACGCAGGGCTTTGCGGTGGAAGAGGTAGACGATATCGTGCGCCTGGAATGGAGCAACGTGTTGTCGGCTGAATCACATTCGCGCAGCAAGACGGTGACCAGCTTCGCCCGCTTGCCCGGCGATCAGAATTTGCTGGCGCAGGTGTTGGACGTCGAGCAGATTCTGCGTGACGTGATGCCGGAAGAACGTCCGCCAATCGACCAGCAGGAGACCGGTGCGTTGAAGCTGCGCAAGGGCGCGAAGGTGCTGGCGGCCGATGATTCCGCCGTGGCACGTGGTCTGTTGGAACAGAGCCTGACCGCAATGGGCGTGCCGTTCATCATGACCAAGACCGGGCAGGAAGCCTGGAACGTGCTGGATGCGATGAACCAGAAGGCGCGCTCCGAAGGCCGGAATATCAGCGACGAAATCGCCCTGGTCTTGACTGATCTCGAAATGCCCGAGATGGATGGTTTCACGTTGACGCGCCGTATCAAGGCGGAGGAAGGGCTACAGCGCATTCCCGTGGTCATCCACTCGTCCTTGTCTGGATCGGCTAATGAAGAGCACGTACGCAAGGTAGGCGCGAACGGCTATGTCGCGAAATTCGTTGCGGCGGAATTGGCCGAGGCGATGCGCAGTGCGATCAAGCAATGCGCCTGATCGATTATTGACTGGTGCGTGACGGGTTCGCGGCGGTTGGGCGAACCGTTGTTTGCACCGCGATTTGCGGGTTCGAGGGGGCCGGTTTGGGCCCCGCCGAACGGTTTTGCCATCCCCTTCGCGTGCTAGAATGGAGCGCTCATTCTGACCGAAGGGTGCCACGTGAACATCGTGATTCTGGCCGCGGGTTCGGGTAAGCGGATGCGTTCTGCCTTGCCGAAGGTCCTGCATCCACTGGCGGGGCGACCGCTGTTGACCCATGTGATCGACACGGCACGCACGTTGCGGCCCACGCGTATCGTGGTGGTGGTGGGGCACGGCGCCCCTGTGGTACGAGACGCCGTGACCGCTTCCGATATCGTCTTTGCCGAGCAGACCCAGCAACTGGGTACCGGGCACGCTGTAAAGCAAGCCCTCGATGCGCTCGATCCTTCCGTTCCGACACTTGTTTTATACGGTGATGTGCCGTTGACGACCGGCGCTACGCTCCAACGTTTGATTGATGCCGCCGGACCGCAAGGCTATGGGCTGTTGACCGTCACGTTGGACAACCCCACGGGGTATGGTCGTATCGTGCGCAACGCATCCGGTGCCGTGACGAAGATCGTTGAAGAGAAGGATGCCGATGCGGCAACCAAGGCCATCCAGGAAGTCAACACGGGCATTGTCGTGCTGCCTACTGCAAAGCTGGGCGGCTGGCTCGAGGCGCTGCGCAACGACAATGCGCAAGGCGAGTATTACCTGACCGATCTTGTCGAATCCGCCATTGCCGATGGCTTGGCTGTGCACGCCGTGTCCTCGTCCGACGAGACCGAGACGCTTGGCGTCAACAGCCGTGCGCAGCTTGCCGTGTTGGAACGGGCGTTTCAAGCGCGGATTGCGGCTACGCTGTTGGACGACGGTGTGACGCTGGCTGATCCGGCACGAGTGGACGTGCGTGGTGTCTTGAAAACCGGCCGCGATGTATCGATCGATGTGAACTGTGTGTTCGAAGGCAGCGTGGTGTTGGGTGATGACGTGCGTATCGGGCCGAACTGCGTGCTGCGTGATGTCGAGATTGCCGCGGGCACCCGCATCGATGCGTTCTGCCACCTGGAAGGTGCAAAGATCGGCGCGGGAGCGGTTATCGGACCGTATGCGCGTCTGCGTCCCGGCGCGGCACTGTCCGACGATGTGCATATCGGCAACTTTGTCGAAGTGAAAAACGCGACCATTGCCAAGGGGTCGAAAGCCAACCATCTGACGTATATCGGCGATGCGGATATCGGCAGTGGCGTGAATGTGGGCGCGGGGACGATCACGTGCAACTACGATGGTGCCAACAAACATCGAACCATCATCGAGGACGACGTCTTTGTGGGATCGAATGCAAGCCTGGTCGCACCGGTACGGATTGGCAAAGGTGCCACGCTGGCCGCTGGAACGACGGTGTGGAAGGATGTGCCCGCCGCGTCGCTGACGCTGAACGAGAAGACGCAGCTTGCGAAGGCCGGTTATCAGCGGCCGGTAAAACAGAAGAAGGCGTAACGCCGCCCCCCTTCCGGCATGCGGGCCATCGGCTTGCCGCGGAAGCGGATTGACGTGTGATATCGAGGACAAACCATGTGTGGGATTGTAGGCGCGGTAGCGCAGCGGAATATCGTCGATGTACTGGTGGAAGGTCTGCGGCGGCTTGAATACCGCGGTTATGATTCCTGCGGCGTCGCCATCATCAAAAATGCCGAACTGGCACGTGCGCGCAGCACGGCCCGGGTTGCGGAACTTGATGCACAAGTGCGCGAGCAACATCTGCAAGCGGAAACGGGTATCTCGCATACGCGATGGGCGACGCATGGTGCGCCTGTCACGCACAACGCGCATCCAATTTTCTCGCATGACACGGTGGGCGTGGTACACAACGGGATCATCGAGAACTTCGAGCCGCTGCGTCAGGATTTGATCGCGAAAGGGTACACCTTCGTATCGCAGACGGACACGGAAGTGATCGCGCATCTGGTGCATCTGCATTATGCGGGCGATCTGTTCGTGGCTGTGCGGAAGGTGGTGAAGCTGCTGCGCGGTGCTTATGCGATTGGTGTGATTCATAAAGACGAGCCGCATCGTGTCGTGGGTGCGCGTGCCGGATCGCCGTTGGTGGTGGGTATTGGCGCGTCAGGGAAGCATGAGAACTTCATCGCGTCCGATGCGCTGGCGCTGGCGGGTAGTACCGATCGCTTCATCTTCCTGGAAGAAGGCGATGTGGTCGACGTGCAATTGAACGGCGTGACGATTGTCGATGCGCACGATCAAACGGTCGAACGGGAAGTGCGTACGGTGGCAGCGTATGGTAGTGCCGTCGAGCTCGGGCCGTATCGCCACTTCATGCAGAAGGAAATCTTCGAGCAACCGCGCGCGATCAATGACACGATTCCGGCCATTGATGGCTTTGATGCCAAGCTGTTTGGCGAGGCCGCTCCGGCGATTCTGTCAAAGATCGATCGGGTGCTGATTCTGGCGTGTGGTACCAGCTATTACGCCGGTTTGACGGCGAAGTATTGGTTGGAGTCGGTTGCGAAGATTCCCGCGGATGTGGAAGTGGCCAGCGAATATCGCTATCGTGAGTCCGTGCCAAATCCGAATGCGCTGGTGATGACGATCTCGCAGTCGGGGGAGACGGCCGATACGCTTGCCGCGCTGAAATACGCGCAGGAGCTGGGGCATCAGAATACGCTGGCTATTTGCAACGTTGCGTCCAGCGCCATGGTGCGGCTGACGAAGATGAAGTTCCTGACGCACGCGGGCACCGAGATCGGCGTGGCGTCGACCAAGGCATTTACGACGCAGTTGGTGGGGTTGTTTATTCTCGCTGCCACGCTTGGCAAGTTGCGGGGTCATGTGGACGCTAAGGCTGAGGCGAAGTATCTGGCGCAATTGCGTCACTTGCCTGCGGCGTTGAACAGCGTGCTCGCGCTGGAACCGCAGATCATTTCCTGGGCGGAAGAGTTTTCACGTAAGGAAAATGCACTGTTCCTGGGGCGTGGTTTGCATTACCCGATTGCGCTGGAAGGGGCTTTGAAGCTGAAGGAGATTTCTTATATTCATGCTGAAGCCTATCCCGCAGGAGAGCTGAAGCATGGACCGCTGGCGCTGGTGACCGAAGCGATGCCAGTGGTGACCGTGGCGCCGAATGACTCGCTTCTGGAAAAGCTGAAGTCGAATATGCAGGAAGTGCGCGCCCGAGGCGGGCAGCTTTATGTGTTCGCCGATGCGGATACGCACATTGAAAGCGATGAGGGCGTGCATGTGATCCGGATGCCGGAACACTACGGGCTGTTGTCGCCGATTCTGCATACCGTGCCGCTGCAATTGCTGGCTTATCATACGGCGTGTGCTAGAGGGACTGATGTGGATAAGCCGCGGAATCTGGCGAAGTCGGTTACGGTGGAGTGAAAGGGAGGGTACCCCAACTTCACGTGTTGTTAGCCGTAAATGAAAGCGTTCCGTGGACGTGATTAATAGCGTTCCGTGGGAGGGGGCAAAATCGCCTGAATCCCTTGCTGCGTAAGGCCCGGAACGCGATGCCTGTGTCGTGGTATTTCCTCAAATATTTCGGTGATTTGACTGCCGCGAAACAGCGCAAAAAAGTGACTTTTGCGGTGCACACATGCAGTAATAGCGTTCCTCGCATTTCGCGTCCTCGCAAAAAGGCTGTACCGTAAGGTGCGGCCTTTTTGCTTGGTAGAGCCAATGCAACGCAGGGCGCCCACCGTCTGGCCGCGTCCTCGGCGCTGTTCGGCAAGAAGCGGCGATTCAACACGATGAGTGCCCGATGGTAGTAAGGGGCGGTAGATTGCTGTTGGCCTGTCACCATCAAGGAGCTGCTTTGCTCGACCCTTCTATTTCTCTCGCATTCTCTATGCAGTCCAATCGGGGCGTGTACCCGTCGACAACAGGCATTTAACAGAGGGGTATAGTCGGGACCTGAAAACGATGCTGTGGATTTTATTGGCGAAAGAATAGACCAACCTGGAACGCTCATTCTCACAGGTCGACTTTGGCTGAAAAATCTGAGGATGGGCTGCCGCATAGCCTACCAATGCATCGACGAACAGTCGGACCTTCGGCTGAACGTGTCAAGTCTTCTGCCAGACCACGTTTATCGGCATGACTATCGTTGGTTCTGATTGAAGGACAGGCACGAGGTTTTTGCCACAAATTGCGCTTTCCGCAAGCCAGAATGGGAGTTGCGCGAGCCCGCACTCCATCAAACATGCACTTAAGAGTGCGTCGCCCTTCGTCAACTCGTGCTTTGGCTTAATGTCGAAGGGTTCAGTGTGACCCGCTGCAAAGCACATCTGCCAAACGGGGCGTGTTCCTCGATACCAACCGACAAGAAAATCGTGGTCCTTCAAGTCGCTGCGGTGTTTGGGCTCATCGCGGCGTCGAAGGTATTCTGGTGAGCCGCAAATAATCAACTGCTGTTCGCCGAGGCTTCTAGCGATGAGGTCTGGATGGTCGCCGAGCGTGCCAATGCGTACCGATAAGTCGATGCCTTCGCTGACAAGGTCGACGGCGCGGTCTCGCATGCTAATTGCGAGACTCAACCTCTCGTATTTCCTGGATAGCTCGAGGAGAACATGCATGAGGTGCCGACGCCCAAATGTCGTCGGCGGGTCGACTCTCAACTGACCGATGGGCTGCTGGTGCCCGGTCGCCAGAGAAGCGGCCTGTTGCTCCCGGTCCTCAATGACCTTCCGGCACGTTTGCAGATACGCTTCACCCTCCGTGGTCAACGCGACCTTCTGAGTTGTCCGGTGCAGCAACTGTACGCCGAGTTTGCTCTCAAGGCGCGCGACACTCTTTCCAACTGCCGAGCCGGTCACGCCTAGACGCATACCGTGGCACCCGTCGAAGACTCCAGCAGACGAGAAAGACATAAAATTCATTGCTAAGTCGAGTCGACGAGGAGCATTTGCCGCGAGCCTCGGACTGTTATTGTGTCTTCAGAGTGGATTGTTGCTAAAATGATGACATGACGGGTATTTTTTACCTTTCATAAGTAAGTTTCTGGCCGCCGACCTTCAATGGTCCAGCGAAATCCATCAAGACGACAATGCATCTGCGGGTTTGCGATGTGGTCGGTAGCTTATCGGCCGTTGGCTGTAGCCTATACAATGCCTATAAAACTGGCGTTTCAAGATGCACAGATTCGAAAGGTATGCGCGCGTCCTATTTCTGCACGTCGGAACTATGGCGAACGGGTCGCTCTCTCAATTCAGAATCGCATCGCAGACTTGAAAGCTGCAGATTCTCCTCTGGACTGTGTTGACTTAGGTGTAGCCAGTTTCAAAGGGGATTCGCCTACTCAAATGATTTTGACACTCGAAGATGGTTTTCATATGCTGATTGAAGTGAACAATCGAGCATTGATTGGCAGCACGGCGACAGTCGATTGGTCGCAGGTGTCGCGAGTAAAAATTGTGTCTATCGAGCGAGTTCATGAGAGCTGAAACCGAATTTTCGCCGATGTGGGCAACGCCGCCTGGGCGAACGATAAGCGATTTAATGCGGCGTCGAGGCTTTTCAACCGAGAGTCTCGCTAGGTCAATCGCGTTGTCAGAAGAGGATATGCTTTCCCTGCTACAGGGAGATTGCCTACTGACCGAAGCTCTGGCAGCCGCCCTCGAAGCAAAGCTTGGTGGCTCTGCTGGTTTCTGGATGCGTCGTGAAGAGCAATTTAGAAGACAATTATCTGAACTGGCTGAAGAGGTTGACCCGGATAATGACGACTATAAGAAATGGTTATCAAGTCTTCCGCTGAAGCAGATGCAAGAGCTTGGTTGGATTGAGCCAACAGCGAACAGGTACGAGACAATTCGCAGTTGCTTATCATTTTTTGATGTGCCCAACCTTTCCGTTTGGAAAGAAGAATACGCCGATACAAAGTCTAGTGTCGCTTTTCGTACAACTGACACCTTCTCCGAGGATTCGGTGGCAACAGCAGCATGGCTTCGTCTCGGTGAGCTGGCAGCTAGAGAGATTCAATGTGCGGCGTGGGACCCCGAACGATTTCGAGCGGTACTTCCAGAAATTCGAAAGCTGACCACCGTCGCGAGCCCAGCTGAGTTTCTGCCCAAACTTCAGGAGCTTTGTGCGGGCACTGGAGTCGCTGTCGTCGTGGTTAAGGGGCCAAAAGGCTGTCGCGCTAGCGGCGCAACTTTTTTCAACGGCCCTGACAAGGCCGTCTTGATGCTATCGGTTCGTTACTTAAGCGATGACCAATTTTGGTTCTCGTTCTTTCACGAAGCTGGGCACCTCATCTTGCATTGGGATGCTGACCTATTAATTCTGGAGACTTCTGACGGGCCAATGTCAGTTCGAGAAAATGAGGCCAACCAATTTGCATCAGAGCAACTTGTGCCTCCTGTTCTTCAGGAACGCATGCCGGATGCCTCGAAGTCGTTGAAAGGCATCATGCGGCTAGCTCAACAGGCGGGCGTATCGTACGGCATAATCGTTGGGCAAATGCAATTTCGTAAATTGTTGAGCCATAAAACTCATAACACTCTGAAGATACGATACAAGTGGAACCAAGGTTAGCCGCGAAATGGCAGATATGCTGATTGAGATTTTTGCCAGTTGCACAGTGAATCTTCCATAACTTGCATGCCCACGCCTAACACGGCCTCTAGTTCGACGCATAACTGTTCGATTGTTTTCTTCGACAAAGTCTCGTCATCAACGGCTCCGCTAAAGAGCAAGCGAGCTCCTCTGACCGGCCCCGTCCCATCCTGCATGTATGCGATTGGAGGTGCAATGTCCAGGAGGCCAATTTTCCCCACCATTGTCAGGTAGTCGAATTTGGCCGTTCTACCAAATTGACTTACCGCATCCATACTCTTATACATTCGATTGAACAATGCTTTCGGGTCGTCTCCTACTTTGGCTTTCTCTGCGTCAATTCGTTCTTGGTGAGAGTGATTTTCTCCGACCCACTCGACATAGCTAGAAAAAACAAGACTCAATTCTTTTAGGGACTCGTACTTACGATGATTGCCGAACGGAAACTCACTTCGTCGTCGCAACATCTCTTCCAGATACTGCCCATGCCACATCGAGAAGTCGTTCGGATTTTGTGTGATTCTAGCCCATGTCCAAACAAAATTATCGTCGAGCGCTCCGTAGACCATTCGCAGCAAGGCGTAGCCTTTTCTAAGATGCTTTCCACAGTGAACGAATAGAAATACTAGCCAAAAAGCTTCATCTAAATTGCCTAGCTGCTTATAGTGAATAGCTGCCCGCAGCGGGTCGAACATAGTTGTATTTTTTGGATTTAGACGCTTGGGAGAAACGGGGCGTCTCGCGATTGCTTTGACGTATTCGATACGGGAGATGCTGTCGAGCATTTGTGCAACGAATGCATCGCGATGCGAATTCGATTGGATTCCAAGCAATCCTAAACCACGAAATCGATACCTTTGCAGCTTCCTTCCTAGTTCAGCCGCGAGTAAAGGTTTTGCGAGCAACGGATTCTTCGACATCTGAAATGTCCTGAGTTTTATATGGAATTATCGCTGATTGGTATCAGCTGCAGCCGGTTGTTGTGCGTCAAGCAGTGCGGTATCGAATAAAGAGGGAGTAGTTGTAGTCCCCTGAAGTGGGCGATTCTGCCGCTTTTGGATATGTATGTCGTACACGTCCGATGACATCAGGTCCTTAATCTCCTCTACCTTGCTACGTTGCTTAGACGTTGCACCAGGGCGTGAATTCCGGAAAATTGCCAAAAGCCTCGTGAGGTCTGCCCAATAGGGGGCCAATCCGCTAAGTGCAGGGCGTCGTCCATTACGTATGGCGTGTTCTGCTTTTAAAAGTGCATCCACAGAGCGCCAGGGGTCTTCAAGCGGCATTGGTGGCATAGAGACCATCTCTTGGAATCCTTCATTGAGATAGTCCTCAACAGATTGCGTGTTGTTTGTGTAAAGGTGAAGGCTACCTACGGCATGTTTGTACTGGCCTACCTCTACGCCTAGCGAGCGTGCGATAAGTTCCTGCAACATAGTGAAAGCAAAGATGTCATGAGGTAGTCCCATGAAAGCATCGTTAGACCTCATCATCACCATGGTGTGTAGCTGATGATTGCGGACTAAGAATTGGAGCGTGCAAGTACAAGGAAGGTCTTTTCGTCGGCTAATGAGGTTAGCCGATAAGTCCTCGCCGTGAAACAGTTGAATGACTGCTCGACGAGAATCGCGGTTGCTGCGTAACGTTCTTATAACGTTGTGGACTTGGTCTGTGCCGCCGCTGGCCCCGAACAAGCGTGGGCCATATGCACCGAATATTGTCTCACTATCATCCGAAAATTCACCGTATCGGCTTATGTAGTATCGGATGAAATCCAGGCTATTACTTCCCGCTAGATACCATAGACATTCACCGAGGCAACTAAACAGCGTGTTTTTGCGTTCACTTTGACTGACGCGAGCGCGCGGATTTTTTAATACGAGTAGCGCGCCGCTAATTTCTTTTGCGGGTCCCTTGGTGGGATTTATTTCATCGACTCCACGTCTTCGAAGTAGACGAAAATAAACTTTTCGAAGTAGGTCGTCGATTGTCTCTGCGGTAAAGTACATGGCAATAGCGGTGCACCAAGCGATTTACTTCAGTGGCGGAACGGCAAGTGTTAAGAAACACAGATTATCATGCCTATTCAAATAATCGTAGTTGAGATTTAGCTCGATTATGAGATTCTTGCAACTCGACCTTTAGCTGACGTCCGCGTGAGACTAGCGTTCGACGGTCAGCGTGCATAGCTCCTCGACTGAGCGCTATGTCACGCACCTCCACTGTCACATCGTAGTGGGGCAGCGAAGCCTTAGCTTGAAACCAACCACGCTTCAGTCCAAGAGCAGTAGCGAAGCCATGTAGTTCATCCAGGGAATCAGCAACTAAATGGCACCAGTGACGTCCGCGCCATGCTAAGCGAGCATTGTCTACATAGACTGCCAATGTTGCCACTCCCGGTTTTATGCTTTTTCATTTGAGCAAACGGATGATACTACAGTCATAATGAGTTTTTCCTTGTTTCCTGTTGTCGATACGTCTCGGTGATGAAATCGATAAATGCAACTGCCGATGCGACTGCTAGTCGTGCGTGCCGGGGCTGCAAACCGCGGTATTGACCATTCCGGCCATGTCCGGTTCCGTATAAACCACGAAGCTGAGCAAGGTTATTGGTCAGTTGAGTCAGGTTCCGGAGAATCAGTCGGACGTTGTCGGCACCTTTCGCTTCGTCACTGATTCCTTCTGGTACCAGGCGTAATTCCTTAGCCACTTTTTTCGTCAAATCTCCAAGGTCTTCAGATTTTGTGTATTCGACGTTGCTTCGGGTCAATATCGTTTTGCAGCAGGTTTCGATTAGCTCTTTCGCGGTACCGATTGCAAGTGCTGGGTCTCGTTCGACCCCATGCTCGAGTCGCTCAATTTCCTTTGCCATCCAACCAGCATCGAGAGCATCGGCGACCGAGCGAGCACGTGTGACGGCACCGGCGCTTGAGCGTGAGGCACGTCTATATGCAAATCGAGGCCTCCCGCCTATCAGCTCAGCCTCATATATTTCCCAGCCACCCTGGCGAAGCTGTTCGTTGTAGTGAGAGACAAGTTTTACTGCAGTGCTTCTTTCCGGGCGAACAAGTGGATGAACCGTTTCGGCGAGAAATCTCAAGAAGGTATCTGCGCTGCCGTCAATAAGTTGAAAACGAGAGTCTGTGAAAACCCAATCAGAGGGCCAATCGTCGTTATTCATACGATGCTGCCAGATGTCACCAGCCGCATCCTTGTAACGGTCGTCGTATGAAGGAATAGAAGTCAAGTCATAGAGTCTGCTGAGAAACTCGACGTCATCGAGTTTCCCGTGCCATGCGATGTCGTCTAAGCGCATCCAATCAAAGATGTTTCCCCGTATCCGTTTGGGAACAGTCGAATCATCTTTTCTCCAATCTGCTACCTTCACCTTTTCCGGAATAAGTTTCGCAGAAAACCAATCTTGAGTTTCAGATTCGAGGACAGTCTTCAAGCGCGCGGTAATTTGTTCCTCTATCTGGGCTCGTCTTTGTCCGAGACGTGCATATTCGGATGCAGGCACTTCAATTTGTATTTCCCAGATATCGGTTCGTAAGCGGCTGGTGATCCCATCTTGACGATGGTGGATGACGGGTTAGGTTGCCGTGGGCTGCCAGTTGTGCGGCAAGAGATCATCGATCTGCCGTGCCGGATGGGTTGGCAATCGATTTAGTACGTCTTTGAGATAGGCGTACGGATCATGGCCATTGAGCTTGGCCGACTGAACGAGACTCATGATTGCCGCCGCGCGTTTGCCTGCCCGCAATGAACCCGCGAACAGCCAATTCTTCCTGCCCAGCGCAATTTCCCGTTCATTCTGCCCATATCGGGCAGGAAGTCGAGATTCATTATCGTTGGCATCCGCTGTATGGGCGTCGCGTCAAGGTTAAAGACATCGAGCGTCGCGGCGGAGGTCAGGTCGTCCATGTGGAGGCGGACCCCGGTGTAATCAGGATGATCGCGGGATGGATGCTCGATGCCGCGATTTGTTCAGCGATGGTTCTCGGCGAACCGAGAGTTACCGTAGCGACACTGCATAATCTGCATCAATTGCTGGTCGATCTGCATTTGCGGGGAAACTCTCCGGACGGTTCCACCAACGTCCGGGAGAAACGCAATGGGCAATCTGCCAAACGTCGTTCCAGCAGGTCAACAGTTATCGCGGTCGATGCCGCCCCAGATGAACCTGATGTTCGACGCGGTCGAGCTTCAGGGGATGAACGCGGTGCAACGGGCAAACACGCTCAGGCATCTCGCATGCCTGTTGATGCAGGCGGCGGGCATCCCGACTGCGAAGGGGCGTAACGATGACGAATGATGATCGTTTGCCCGCAGATCTTCTTAAACGCAAGGCGGTAGTTTATGTCCGACAGTCCAGCCGAACGCAGGTCCAACTGAACCTCGAGAGCCGGCGCCGGCAGTATGACCTCGTGCAGGAAGCAAAGCGACATGGATTTCGCGACGTCGAAGTCATCGACGACGACCAGGGACGCTCGGCGAGCGGCACAGTTGCGAGACCGGGCTTTGATCGTCTGGTCGCGTTATTGTGTGCAGGCGATGTCGGCGCAGTGCTTTGCCTGGACGCCTCACGCCTTGCCCGCAATGGACGCGACTGGCATCATCTGCTCGAGCTCTGTGGTCTCGTTCAAGCGCGGGTAATCGACCTTGACGGTGTGTACGATCCTTGCCGGGCAAATGACCGGCTATTACTTGGCATGAAGGGCAGCATCAGCGAATTCGAACTCAACGTGCTTCGAACGCGCATGCACGACGCCAAACGAGAGAAGGCACACCGTGGTGAATTACGTATCAGCGTGCCGGTCGGCTATATCTGGCATCGTGATGTTGGTCTGGGTTTCGATCCAGACGCACGGTTGCAGGAAGTCATACGCCTGATTTTTACTCGTTTCCGGCAACTGGGCAGCGCGCGGCAGGTTCTGCTGTCGATGAACGCTGAACAGGTCCACTTCCCGCGCCCCTCTGACGGCCGGACGCTGACGCGGGTCGACTGGACTCCAATACGCTACCGTAACGTGATTTCGGTGCTCAAGAATCCGTTCTATGCTGGTGTCTACGCGTATGGCAAGAGCGGCAAGCAGATGACGATCGTCGAAGGCCGGGCACGCAAGAGCTACAAGCACCGCAAGCCGTTTGAGAACTGGGACGTCATGCTCCGGGAACACCACGAAGGCTACATCGACTGGGCGGAGTTTGAACGCAACCAGAAGAAGCTCGCGACAAATGCTTACGGCAAGGCGGGCGACGTAAAATCCGGTCGTGGTGGCCGCGCGCTGCTCGCTGGCCTGCTTGCCTGCGCACGCTGTGGACGTCGCCTGTCGGTGGCCTACGCTGGACGTATCCCGCAGGCCGTGTACCGGTGTGACCGCTTCGACACGTCAGCGCGATGTATGAGGTTCGGTGGTTCCCGTATCGATGCGACTGTCAGCAAGGAGCTTCTGCGCGTCGTGGAGCCATTGGCGATCGAAGCGGCACAACAGGCTGAGCAAATGCACATGGATACCCTGAACGAGCAGCAACAGATCGTGGAACTCGAACTGCAGCAGGCCCAGTACGAGGCCACGCTGGCTGAGCGGCGCTACGCCGCCTGTGATCCCGAGAACCGCCTGATTGCCGCGCAGCTGGAGAAGAACTGGGAAGCGGCATTACGTCGTGTACAGGCCTGCCAGACGCGCGTGGAGACGGTGACTGCACCAAAGGCGCAGGCTCCCCTGCCTGACTTTACGAAGCTCGCCGAAGATCTTCATGCTGCGTGGAATGCACCGAGCGTCGCCATGCGCACACGTCAACAGCTTGTTCGCGCGCTCATCGTCGATATCGTTGCCGACGTCGACGAGGCTACACGCGAAATCATTCTGACGATCCACTGGCAAGGCGGTCAACATTCCCGGCTACGGATTCGCAGGCCGCGAACTGGCGAGCATGGCTGCAGTACGTCAGACGAAGCGCTCGCGGTTATTCGCAGCATGGTAACCCGATGGTCCGACGAGGACATTGCTGCATCACTGAACCGCATGGGAATACGCACAGGACAGGGCAAGACCTGGACCGCACATCGTGTCAGCTCTGTACGGCATGTCCGCGATATCCACGCCTACAAGTCGGCAGATAAGGATGGCGACTGGCTGACGATGTCTGAGGCAGCGAAGGAGCTTGGTGTCACTCACTACATGATCCGGCGTTTGATCAACGATCGGATTCTGCCTGCCGAGCAGGTCGTGCCTGATGCCCCATGGCAGATTCGGACGATCGATCTGCACAGCGAAGCGGTTACCGCAGCACTGGCGCGCAAGTATCGCCCGTGTCGCAACGATGTCGAAGGCCAGATCCCAATGTTTATCCAGGTTTCAGAAGGAGGTGCACAATGAACGCCCCGTTGCCACCACGCTTACCAAGAGGGTCGCTGACGTAACCGACTGGCCTGGATCGTAGAGCGCCGCCGTCACCCGCCCGCGGATCTGGGAATACACAATGATTTCCCTCCGGCCCTCGTTGTCGGCAAGTTGTGCATTGAGATCAGCGAGCTTTTGGTCGTACCCGGATAGCTCGTTTTGTGCCTGCAGCGGGAAACTACGCTGAGCGCTTTGGGATTGTTGTAAGCCGGACAGCGTCGCCGCCATATCGCGTTCGACGCCGGCGAGTTTGGCTTTCACATCAAGGTTATCTTGGATTTTCTGCTGCAGTTGCGCAAGCGGAAAATACCCTTCTGCTGCGAGCTTCCGATAGCGGATGAGGTTTTGCTCATTTGCTTCAACGAGTTCGTGCAGTGCGCCCGCCTGTGCTTGTATCTGACGAAGTTCAGCCTTAAGATCGCTGACTTTATCGTCGAGCGCTTGCCGCTCTTCGACGAGAATCCGGCTGCGCCGGGTTTTCTCGCTGGACATCTCGTCACGTCGCTCGTTCAAGCTGGTAGAGATTGCCTCTTGAGTCTGGCCAATGGATGCGCTGCGCCTGTCGCTATCAATCACATACAGCGGCGTACCTTTTTCAACCAACTGCCCTTCGGTGACCAGACGTTTCACAACGGTGCCGTCTACGGCCGCATACACATGTGCGACCTTCTGCGTCAATTGCACTTGGCCACTTACGCGCACCCGGCGCGTATAGTCACCGAAAGCAAGAAACGCGCATATTGCCAATGCAAATCCCAAAAACGCTATTGTCAGTGCCCAGCGCGGCAGATCTTGTGAAAGCAGGACCGTCCCGGGCAAAGTACGTTGACGGAATTCAAGCGCCGTTTCCCGGAACAATGGTTTTGGCGACACATCCGAAAGCGGACTCGAAACTTCCGAATCGACATTTATAGCCAAAGCGCAAAGCTCCCGCCGGTAGCGTCGAGGCCGAGCCGTTCAAAATAGGCGCGCGAACGCACTACATTATCGCCAAACGTATCAAGCATGCGAAGCTCAACTGCACCGACTCTGCGTGACCACCGTTTAAATTCATGCAAGAGGCGCAATCCAATCAACCCTCTTCGTCGGGGCGTCACATACAGGTGCTCGCATAGCGCAACTTTCGCATTGCTCCAAGATAGCTCGTGGAGCACTCCGTGCAGAAAACCTTGAGGTTCTCCGCAGATTCGGGCAACAAAAACACAATGAGTGGGATCGACGGCCGCGGACGCGATAAATCGCTTCGTGGACGCTTCATCAAAACGAATCGAAGCATAGCGGCTGTCAACATGCAGCTGACGTGCAAGCGTGTTGATTGCGGAATAATCTCCTGGACCTGCTGCGTCTATCGTCAAGTGATTCAATTTCTCGAAATTATCGCGGATCACTGCTTGCATGACAATCTCATCGAGCATCGATGCATTGAGCACGATACCGGCTCTTTTAGCCAACGCTGCAATGTTTTGTAGAAATTTTTTTCCGCTGCCCTGTTCGATCAAGTTTGCACACTCTATCTCGATTAGACGGCCGAGCAACGCTTTCGACACGGCTTTCGACTTCGCTGTATGGCGGTCCATGAGTTTTCCGGTCGCGCAAGCGTCGAGCCACGCCTGTGGTCGTTGCGAGGAACAGAACAAAAACGCTAGCTCCTCGGCTTCGCGTCCGATCAACTGTGCGACAAGCGGGCGGGCGTGGACGCCAACCAGAGTCGTCTTGAACCGGTTCGTTCCATACACGCTGTGAAAAAGTCCGGCAGATTGGACATCCACATCGCACTCCCAACGCTTCAGCATATTCTCGACCCCTATTAGATGATCGAGGAATGTCCGTCCTGAGTGCGAAACCTGGCCTGCGCCAGTCTCAACAAGAAACGCCACTTGCTCTTCATGAGATCGTCTGCTCATACGCTGGCCTTTTGACTCTTGAAAACGATCGAAACGCGCAGTTCGGCGCACTCACGACTGGGCGCATGCGCTGCATGCGGAATGGAACCCGGAAAAGAAACGATACGCCCAGGTCGAGGATAAACGGCTTTCAGGATATCCTGTCCGTCAGGCGTATAAAACAGCGTCTCCCCCGACCAGTTCTTGTGCCAAGTCTGATGTGCGTAGTAAATCGTCGAAAAGTAGTTCTGGGTGTCGTCGTTATCCGTATGCACATAGCCCTCGACACCATATGTATGACTGTTCGCGTACACACGAAGCGGTTCGTGTCCCTTCAACGGGCCACTAGACAGCAGCTTCCACAATTCGTACACAGGGCCCGCCGCGACGTTGTTCGACAGCTCCACTTCGCAGTTCGTACGACTCTCGATACCGCCGCCTGCGAAACTCGCATGCCAGAAACAGAAACGGTCGCGACGGTGGTTCGAGCGCCATCCGTATTGCCAAATTGGGCGACGTACCAACTCGCCAAGGCTCTGGCGTAAAGCAGCCGGTACCAAGTCTTCAAAAACAACGATCTTTTTAGCAATGTGCTCCAACTGGCTTCCCCGTTATTTACTGATATATGGCTCAGAAGGTACCGTCGACTTGCAAACGTGCCCGTTACCGGACCGACACGTCGATAATCCGATCCGCGCTGGCGATTGTTTCAGGTCGATGTGCAACAACGATTCTGGTCAGCGAAAGTTTCTTGATTGCGTCGTTTACGCGTTTCTCGTTTTCCACGTCGAGATGACTAGTGGCTTCGTCGAGCAGCAATACTGATGGTTGTCGATAAAGCGCCCGCGCAAGCAGCACGCGCTGCTTCTGACCACCGGACAGGACCGACCCCATATCTCCAACCATCGAATTGAACCCCATCGGCATTCGGTTAATATCGTCTTCGATGGCCGCGATCCGGGCAGACTCACGAATGCGTGTGTGATCTGGCATTTCGTCGAAGAAACATATGTTTTCGGCCAGGGTACCTGCAAACAACAGGTCTTCCTGCATCACCGTTCCGATAAGTCGCCGGTGCGTCATTGTTCCGAGCGCTTCAATAGGCGAATTGTTTATGTGAACAGCGCCCGACCTCGGACGAAGTAAGCCGGCTATGATTTTCAGAATAGTTGTTTTTCCGCTTCCGCTTGCACCCACGATTGCGACATGCTCACCGGGATTGACGGTCATGCTGAATTTTTTGACGACATCCGCTTCCTCATCGGCATAACGGAACGAGACATCCGTTAGCACTATTCTTGCCGCCGAGAAATGCGCTGTCTCGACACCTGTTGTACGGACCTCTTCCTTCTCGTACATGATGTCGGCGAGACGGTTCAGTTGGACGTCCAGCATACGAAATTCGTACACTTTGTCGACGAGGCTCGTCACACGCTTGGAAAACTGTTCTCGATACGAAAGGTAGGCGAGCAACATTCCGATCGAGAAACTTTTTTCGATCACAGCATTGGCACCCATCACCACGACGATCAAATTCTCGGCACGGAAGATAAAGCTATTCGCGCCGTGGAAAAATACTAGCAGCCGCTGCGTACGCAACCATGCATTTTTTTGTCTAACGATCTGGTTCAACCAGCCAGCGATCCGTGAATGTTCCTTACCAAACAATTTGATGCTTTGAATGCCGCGAACGCTTTCGAGCAGATACGTCTGTTGCTTGGCATCGAAGACAAACTGACTTTCGTTGGCCGATCTCAGTGCGCCGTACAGCGAAATTCGTAACGCAATGTAGATTGCCAACGCGCCGACGCTGATCAGCGCAAGCTTGGAATCGTAGATTATCATCATCACGAGCGTGCCGATTGACATAGCGCCATCAAGCACAGCTTCTATCACGCTCGTGCTTAGCGTGTTTTGGATAACGTTGATCGTGTTGACTCGGGTAACAATGTCGCCGAGGTGCCGTTTTCCGAAGAAACTGCCCGGTAGATGAAACAATCGACTACCGACGTTAGCAAGCCACTGCACGGAGAGCGATGCACCCATGTGCGCGACAATCCAGGCGCGCAAGGCTTCGATTGCACTCTGCGACGTCCAGACAATTCCGAACCCGATGGCAAGCGTCAATACCAACTGTTCGTCACCAGTAACAAGAGCCTCGTCGGTTACCCATTGCACGAAGAACGGTGTCACGATCGTGCAAACCTCGATAGCGATGGCGAGCAGGAATATCTGCGAAAGTGATCGTTTAAGCCCGACAATGCGTCCCGTCAACTCGCGCACCCGAGGCTTTTCTTTCCGTTTCGCCCGTTTGAATTCCGGGTTTGGCGTCAGCTCGAGTGCGACGCCCGTGAAATGCCTGGATAGTTCCTGCCATTCAACCGTGCAGCGTCCGAAAGCCGGGTCAACGATTTCCACGGCCGAGGAACGGACCCTCTCCAGCACGACGAAGTGATTAAAACTCCAATGCAAAATGCAGGGTAGTTGCAGGTGGCGCACTTCATCCAGTTCAAGTGACAATGGGCGCGCCGTCAGTTTCAGATGGCTTGCGATCTCGACCAGGTTAGCGAGCGTCATGCCTTTAAGGGATACCGAAAAGCGTTGACGCAACTGGCGTAAATCGATTCCGTGACCATGGAATGACGCGACCATACAGATGCAAGCTAGTCCACATTCGGCTGCCTCGTTTTGAAGAACAACCGGCACCTTCTTGCGTAACCCCAACTGAAGGTTGCCAAATATCTCAAGGAGATTCATGGGTGCCCGCAGTAGAACGATTAGCCGATCAGCGCTTTGACGCCTAGCGCGGCGATGAATATGAGGGCCAAGGTCAGCGTGTACCTTGTCCACTTTGATCGTCCTAGTCGGCCACTCTCGGATAGATGCCGTACGCCCGACGTGATGAGATACGCTAGCACGCCGATGACAAGCGCGGAAATAATTGCGTGTTTGTTCATGTTCGAAATTTTGTGTCGGTTGAGCTTGTCTGTCTTAGGCGGCGTCGATGGCAAATCCTCTAGCTGCAAGGAGCGTCAGTAGGCTACTTGGTCCATTGAAGTGGTTGAATCCAACCGCAACGGAAAATGGAGCCGCGGCAGGAGATTGCGCTTCGGCCAAGATCCGGTCGACAAAGCGTTGGTTTCGCTGATTCAGCATTTTTTCGTTTACGATCTTATCGAGATGCGTAGAGTAAGAATCAAGCGCTGAAATCTCACTTGCGACTTGCTCGACATCTCCCTCCAGCCATGCTCTCGCAATGCCTGTCAATGCCCTATTTGTTTGCGCTGCAGTCGCGTTCTGCTCGAGATAGCTGCGAAGCATCGCGTCTTGAATTTCCTCTGGAAATGAGTCAAACATCACGAACTGCTGCTCGATGCTTTCAAAACTTTCTATTGGTACATCGTAGCCATGTGCTTCCGCAACTATCTTTGCTTCAACGCTGGTCAGCTTGCCGAGGTTCGCATTTCGCTTCTCGATATCCTGGAGCAAGATCGAGATGGCCCAGGGTTTTAGTCTTTTGATTTTCTCAACTGGGACTTTATCCGCGTTGACGCGTGCTATTAGAAGTGCAGCGGTCAGCACACTGAGATGCATGAATACGTCATCGTCCTTCGGGTAGCTGCAGTGCCGTATAGCGTTAGCCCGGTCAGTCGCGTCGTTAGGATTCGCTTCGATAAATACCTTGGTGGATGTGGCGATTTTCTCGATGATACGAGGCGGCAGCCGCTCGTGACGAGGAAGCACATGAATCGTCGGAATGAGATTGATCACAAGGCCTGTTTCGGAAACCGCTTCCCAGACAATCCCGTTATTGGAGAACAATTTCGCCGGCATTGCGCTGCCTTCCTGCGGTGCAGCGCCGGCACTTCTGGCAAGAGAGTTGATCATGAAGGAAATCACGATTCTCACGAAATCACGGCGGGAAGTTGACATGCGTAATTCACTAGTAGCCAAACGACAATTTATGCCCAACGCTAACGGTGCGCCGTTCGTTCAATACCGCGGGCCTTGACCAAAGCCACGACCCGCGGCGCGGTTGCTAACGCTTAGCCGCCACCGTCTCCTCCACCGTCTCCTCCGCCGTCGCCGTCTCCATCATCGCCGTCATCGCCGTCGTCCGAGTTGTCGCTGGAATTGCCGCTAACAGCATTGCCAACGGCTTCACCGACGGCCTCACCCGCAATGGCTCCTGCGGCGCTACCCACTGCTGCACCGACCGGACCACCTACTTCACCGCCGACAAGTCCGCCAACAGCAGCGCCAACCGCATTGCCTACATCGCCGGCAGACACGCCACCACTAGGAATTGCAAGTTCGTTGTCGTTCAGGAGTCTCACGATTGAAAATCCCCATTTCGTTGATTTCTATTAATCGAATGCCCACTATGAAAATTTTGTGACATACAGCCCCGAGAAATAACACGCACGTCTGCGTTTATTCACTGCATTCACATTACCGTAAATTTCAATTCTTACACTGTGGGCGGAGAGACAATATCAAAACTGATCGAATAAAACAATTCGATATTCCTTTCATGATTTCAATATAAAAATTACTATTGAAAGGATGTGTATATAAAGTGTAAAACCTGCTGCTGTGACAGCATGGTCACTTTAATACATTACGTACAAGGTTTTGTGATATTCTTATAAAATATGTATATATTTCAATAACATGGTGTGTTTTATTTGTGTAAAAGTATTTTTGATCCTTCGTTTAAAGTGCCTAGGCATATAAAATATATTTTTAATTTTGATGCCTCATGGCAGACTATCTATAATTATAAACACTGAAATATTAATAATATCCAACATAGATCTTACGTAGGCAAGGCGCCAGCACCGTTTGTTAAAGAAATGTAGAAACGGATATTTAGTGTGCACCATAAAACAGTGAGCACCATCGTGGACAAATTTCTGAGTGTGCGTGAGTCAACGGGCCGTTACCGGCGCCCGAATTTCCCCAAGGATCTCAAACGGCGCCTAGCCGAGCAGACATTCAAGCCCGGCGCATTGGTGGCGCTGATTGCCAGACAGAACGACATCAACGCCAAATTGCTGTTTAAATGGCGGCAGCATTACCTGGACGGCGACTACGGCGTTCCAAGCGCCGGCGTCGTGCACACACTGGCTCAGCCTCCATCCGCATTTTTCTTGCCTGCATCTATTGCCGACTCGCCCGCTTTTATCGAAGAGGCTGTGCCGGTTGCACCAGTGAGCGCGCCGTCACTAGAAAGCCGGACTGGGTATTGTGAAATTGACTTCTGACATACCCGCCTCAAGGTGCTCGGCGACGTCTCTGCCACGTTGCTGAGCACCGTGATCGGCGAGTTATTGCGCGCAGACGCTGCTCGCGCATGATCGGCTTACCTGCACGCACGCGCATCTAGATTGCTGCCGGCACCACCGATATGCGCAATGGCCTCCAAGGCTTGGCTGCAAAGGTGGAGGCGGTGTTGGAGGAAAATCCGTTATCCGGTAACGTCCTCGTCTTCCGTGGCAAGCGCGGCAATGTCGTCAAACTGCTGTGGTCCAGCGGAGTTGGTTTGTGCCTGCTCTGCAAACGGCTCGAACAGGGGCGTTTCGTGTGGCCGCAGGCGCAGGGCGGCAAGGTTCATCTGAGCCAAGCGCGGCTCTCGATGCCGCTTGAAAAAATCGACTGGAAATAGCCCAAGCGAACTTGGCAGCCCACGTCGGTGTTGTAAACGTCGGTGGATATGCGTGAACTGCAACGCATGCCGCTCGCCGACTCGCTCCCCGACGATATCGATGCTCTCAAAGCGTTGCTAGCCGCGCGTGAAGCCGAGCTCGCGGCGCGCGACGGCGTGGAAGCGCAGCTGCGTCAGACAATTGACACTCTCACGCAAAGCCTGCATTTGCGCGGGCTAGAGATCCAGCAACTCACCCTGCAGATCGCCAAACTCAAACGCATGCAGTTCGGGCGCAAGAACTTCTTGTTCATGGGCGCGCACAGCGGCGGCGAGCGCGCCGCGGCAATGTACAGTCTGATTGGCTCCTGCAAGCTAAACGGGATCGAGCCCGAAGGGTATCTGCGCCATGTTCTCACGCACATTGCTGATCACCCGAACAACCGGGTGGACGAATTGCTGCCGTGGAACATCGAGAGGCAAGCTCATTAAGGCTTGGGCGATAATAGCGAGCAGTTCCGTTACCACTACGTTGACCATGGCCAAGTCCCATTTGCTGTTCACGCTGCGCGTGACGATCCGCGACATCAACCCGCCGATCTGGCGTCGAATCCAAGTTGAAGGATCGACTTCGCTACGCAAGCTTCATCACATCTTGCAAGCAGCCTTCGGTTGGAGTAGCTCCCATCTGCATGAATACGAGATCGACTACAACCGCTATGCGCGTTTCGATGATGATGACGTTCTGGACTCAATGGATCCCGACGCGACGTTCGACGACCGAAAGACCAAACTCATCAAGGTAGCGATCCCGGGAGTAAAGTTCGTTTATGAGTACGACTTCGGCGACGGATGGAAGCACGATGTTGCGATTGAGGATTTGCAACATATTGAAGGAGACCCAGGAGGCTACGCGGTTGTGCTCGACGGCGCGCGAGCGTGTCCCCCCGAGGACGTCGGAGGTCCATGGGGGTACGCCAACATGCTAAAGACATTGCGCGACGCGCCCGACAGTGAGGAAGGCCAGAGCTACCGAACTTGGATCGGAGCTGGCTACGACCCCGAGTGCTTCGATCGCCATGCGGCGAATGCCGCGTTGCTGCGCATGGCCTGGAATCGCTGGGGCGGGAAATGACAAAACCGTAAATACGGTTCTTGCGCCACGCTTACGAAATATCGTTGCGTAACCCGTTCCGTTTTGCATATTTACACAGATGACTTAAAACAACTGAGGTCTGACTCCAAGATTTACCATCCACTGCTGCGAGTGTTCCCGTTCCGTTAGTCTTTATGTTATAAAAATCGACAAGATGTTTTTCTGACCCTCCCTCAGCAAACAGTCCTTATCTAAATTGGGAAAATCCGGCATGATAAGCGCTAAGTCAGCCCGGGGAGCCGTGCCTCTTTGACAAGAAACACAACGACCGATCCGGGCATTCGACATAGACGGTTAAATTCGCGACAATCGTGCTGTGTACGATATCCAATTACAAAAACTTTCTTGCATGTCCAATTCCGAGAGCCAGCAAGGTCCATCTCGAATGGGAGATTGGCTTTCTACCATTCACTTCTCCGTTTGGTTTGCGTTTGCAGCGATTTTTTATCTTAGCAATGAGTTTGACAGAATGTTCGGATTGTCGATCTTGGTGATCCCATTGGTGGCAACCCCTGGATTGATCGCCATAACGACATCTCTAATCGGACTTATCGCGAACGTCGGAGCGCGCTCGTGGAAGAAGCTGGTTTCTGTAGTCGGTGCGCCGGTACTTGCCCTATCCCTCCTTACAGCATTAATCCATTACCGGATAGATTTCGACTGGCTCCGATTTCAGGCCACGCAAGCACATTACAGTAGGCTGGCTCGCCAGTTGCCAGGGCCTTCGCCTCGGTACCACGAATGGTCCTGGGGGAGCGTCGGCGGTGCGGCTGTTGCAAACATTTTTTATACTCTTGTCTACGATGAAACCGATAGACCGCTTGACCGTCCTACCAGTTCGGGGCAAGAGCGTGCGACATTCTCATCCCGTTCGTACGGTAATCATTTTTTTCTGGTCACGGAACTGTACCAATGACATCTGCGGAAATGTCGCCCGCGATGGCATACCTCTTCGGAGGAGTTAGCAAATGCGAATCGCCGCAATTTCCGACATCCATGGAAACCTACCTGCCTTACAGGCCACGCTTGATCACATCCGGACACAAAATGTCGACCTAATTGTCAATCTTGGCGATATAGCCTCAGGCTCGCTTTACCCATCGAAAACGGTGGATTACTTATCTCCGCTTGGTTTCCCGACAATCAAAGGAAATCACGAACGGCAGTTGTTAGCCGGTGTCGTCGCGAATATGGGAGAGTCAGATGCGTACACGTACGGGCAATTGCGGAAAGACCAATTAGAGTGGATAGAAAGCCTTCCCACGTCATTACGGATAGCCGAAGACGTACTGCTGGTGCATGGAACCCCTTCCAGTGACCTAGAATATTTCCTTGAAACAGTGACAGCCGAGGGGGGCCGTCAGGCAACCCTGCAAGAAGTCGAAACAAGAGCCGGCACTGCTAATGGAGAGGGGTTGGTATTATGCGGGCACACGCATATTCAACGCTCAGTGCGACTGTCCGACGGACGCCTGATCGTCAATCCGGGGAGCGTTAGGTTACAGGCGTACAGCGACGTTCATCCTTTTCTGCACAAGATCGAAACAGGCTCTCCACATGCTCGTTATGCAATAGCAACGCGGTCGGAAACGCAATGGAACGTTAAGTTTTACTTGGTCGAATATGATTGGGCATCAGCCGCCGATGTATGCAAGGTGAACGGTCGCGCTAGCTGGGTGGTTCCAATAAGCGCTGGACTCATTGGCCAACGCTAACGTGTTAATAAAACCCGCGGCTCACCCTTCCAAAGCATCCGGCGAATACCGCCCTGGTGTCGTACCCGTGGCGCGCTTGAACATATCGATAAAAGCGCTAACGTTGTCGTAGCCTAATTCCAGCGCAATCGTTGTAATGCTGACGCCGTCGGCGATCAACTCCAATGCGCGAAGCAGGCGCGCTTGCTGTCGCCACTGCGCAAAAGAAAGCCCGGTTTCGGCGACAAAGTATCTGCTCAAGCTACGGGGCGACAGACCTGCCCAATGTGCCCATTCGGCATGGCTGCGTCCATCCGACAAATCGGCTGCCAATGCCGTGGTAATCCGGACAAGCCGAGCATCGTACGGGCTGGGCAAGGAGAGCGGTTCCGCTTCGGATGCAGCGATTTCGTCCAGGATGACGTCGGCAATACGAGCCTGCGCGGGTGCCAATGCCGTTCCCTGCCATTGTGCCGCCCGTCTTACCGCCTCACGCAGTAGTGGCGTCGTACGCAGCGCACGCGGCTCGCTTGGCAAACCCTGACAGCGTGGTTCGGCAATGAAGACGCTCCATCCAGAAAAAGGGCCGTATGACCGTACCGAGTGTTCAACGTGCGGTGGCAACCAGATCGCGTGGGTCGCTGGCACGACCCATTGTTGTCGATTGATCCCTACCGACGCGAGGCCCTCTAGCGCGCCCATCAATTGGCCACGCGCATGGCTGTGTGACGTCACTGTGCGCGATTCCGATTGGGTCAATTCCGCGGCTGCGAGGAAAGGACCCTCGGCCGAGAGGACCAGTTCTGGTCGAATCAAGGGTGTATTCATGGCCGAAATACCGTAGCGATTGGCTTTTATACCGGAGCCGGGCCAACCGAGCAAGCCTAGACTAGCCTTACCCCCTGTCTTCACGGCGAGCAGAACATAGCAAACAGCAAGGAGCGAATATGAAAGCAGCGGTAGTGGTAGAGGCGGGCGGGCGCCCGCAATATCTGGACTTCGAGGAGCCCATCCCGGCCCACAATCAGGTATTAATCAATGTCCAGGCATCCGCGCTAAGTCAGCTTGCGCGTGGCAAAGCTTTCGGCAGCCATTATTCATCGACGGGGCGTTTCCCCTTTATTGCTGGTGTCGATGGTGTCGGCGTCCGTGAGGACGGCACGTCCGTCTATTTCTTAGGCATACCGGCACCTTTCGGCGCAATGGCGCAGCGTACGGTTGTGCCGGAAACGATGTGTGTGCCGCTGCCCGTTGGTCTCGATGCAGCGTTCGCCGCGGCTTTGGCAATACCAGGCATGTCGTCGTGGGCCGCTTTGCTGGAGCGTGCGCGTTTCGTCAAGGGGGAGACGGTTTTGATCAATGGTGGGACAGGCGCATCGGGACGTTTGGCGGTGCAGATTGCGAAGCATTTGGGCGCACGGAAGGTGATCGCGACAGGCCGGGATGTCCGGACGCTCGACGCGCTCGGAAGACTCGGCGCGGACGCGGTGGTGTCTTTGGATCAGGCCCCCGAAAGCGTTGCCGATGCATTGACGCCGCATTTGGCCGAAGGTGTTGATGTCGTACTCGACTACCTCTGGGGACCAAGCGCACGGACCCTGTTGACGACAGCAGCAAAAGTGCTGCCGGAGGGTTATCCGCTGCGCTTCGTGCAGATTGGTACGATTGGCGGAGCAGAGCTGACCTTACCGGGCGCGGTGCTACGGGCATCCGCTATCACGTTGCTCGGTAGCGGCATTGGCAGCATACCTATGCCACGTCTGCTAGAGGCGGTGAAAGGGGTTTTGCAGGCCGCGATATCGGTACAGCTCGAGGTCGATATCGCACCGGTACCTTTGTCGGCAATGGCCGATTATTGGGACACCGACAGCCGTGCCCGCACGGTGTTTTTGACTGAACAATGACGTAATGACTGATGAAGTCGGAAATACCTCGGTCACACGAGCCATTTTCACCAGAGCCTTCACGCGCGGCCCCTAAAACGTGACGCCCGCCACCAATATCACATTCGCATACGGCGTACATTCACCTGTGCGGATAAACGCGCGTGCTTGTCCGCTGAGCGTTTTCAGTTCCGCATGGGACATCGTACGATGGTCGATTGGCAGGGCGGTCTGGAGATCGGCGAGCCAGGGGGCCGCGCGAGTCACCGTCTCCGAGGCGATCACATACGACTCCACCTGCATTTCCGTCAACACTGTGGAGAGCACGACCTCGATGCCGGGCACGCCGGGTGTCAGCGCTAGGTCGATGATCTCGACGCCCGTGTTGCGCGGTGCCGGCATGCCGGCATCGGCGATCAATACCATGTCGCCATGCCCCAGGCTGGCAATCAGGCGCGATAGCGCAGTGTGCAGTAAAGGGGTTTTCTTCATACGTGAGATCCCATGAAAGCCTTGACCTCCGCGTAGGAGGGAATCGATGTCTGCGCACCGGCGCGCGTAACGGAGAGGGCGGCGGCGGCCAGACCGAAACGTATCGCCGTCGTGGTCGCCGTGCCGGCGGCAAGCGCCGCCGCGAGCGCGCCGACAAACGTGTCGCCCGCCGCTGTCGTGTCCTTCGCCTCGACGCGATGTCCTGCGTAATGGTGCGCTTCGTCGCTACCCTCGGGTAACCACAGCACGCCCTGTGCGCCCAAGGTGATCACCACATGACGCGCGCCATCGCGACGCAAGTGCCGGGCAGCGGCGGCGGCATGCTCGATCGAATCCACCCGGATGCCCGTCAACGACTCGGCTTCGGTCTCGTTTGGTATGAGGAAGTCGATCAGTGGCAGCCATCCCGCCGGCAAGGCCTGCTGCACCGGTGCGGGATTCAGGATGACCACTTTCCCCGCTGCACGCGCATGCGTCAACGCGGCATGCACCGTCTCGGTGGGCACTTCCATTTGACACACCACGACATTGGCCGCATCGAGCGTTGCACGATGGTCTGCAATGGCGCTGGGTGAAAGCGCCCCATTGCTGCCGGCCACGATGGTGATGGCGTTCTGCCCCGCATCGTCGACGACGATCACCGCGATACCGGTGGGGAGCGCTGCCGCTACGCTCACACCGTCGCACTGGATGTGTTCGTCCTCCAATGCTTGCTTCAATAGCGTGCCGAAATGATCCTGGCCGATGCACCCCACCATGTCTACGCGTGCGCCCAGCCGCGCGGCGGCCACTGCTTGATTCGCACCTTTGCCGCCCGGTATCTGCGCGAAGCCGTGGCCGGCGAGCGTTTCGCCAGGACGCGCCATGCGAGAGGTCCGCACCACCAGATCCATATTGATGCTGCCGACAACCACGACCCGGCCGTGACGGCCTGAGTCGAGCGTGTCGTGTGAGGAGGGCGCGACAACGGTGTCGGCGGAAAGCGACGTAGTCTGAATGGTGCTCATGTCATGATTTTTGAGATGGGGCAGGTTTGGCGGCGACGCGTGCGCGTGTGGCACGGCGTGGTGCGGTCGTCGATTCCCGCACCAGCAGGCGCGGCACCAGCATATGGTGCTGCACCTCGCCGGTGACACGTCCTGTAATTCTGTCGAGCAGGCCGATTGCCGCCACCTCGCCAAGCCGTCCGATGGTCTGACCAACGGTGGACAATGCGGGATACACATAGCGGCTCATCTCGATATCGTCGAAGCCGACGATCGAGCAGTCCTCGGGAATGCGAATGCCGCGCTCGGCGGCGGCGCGCAGCACACCGATGGCCATCGCGTCGTTGCTGGCGAAGATCGCCGTCGGCGCATAGTCGCGAAACAAGGCGACGGCTGCGTTATACCCGCCCGGACTCGTGAAGTCGGCGATCACGATCGACTCGTCAGGAAGCGGCAGACCATGTTCGGTCATCGCCAAGCGAAAGCCGTCCACGCGATGTGCGCTCACGGTGGTGCTGTCGGGACCCGCAATGCAGGCAATGCGCCGATGCCCTATATCGATCAAATGCCGGGTGGCTATCGCCGCGCCGGCGCGGTGATCCACCTGTACGCGGTCCGCGCGAATACCGGCAATGGGACGGTCGATCACGACGACAGGCACCGTCACGTGCCGCAGCGCCTCGGCGGCGGCGGCCTCGTCCCCCACCGACGCGATGATCAAGCCGTCGACGCGCTTTTCATGGAGGACGCGCAGCCACTCGCGCTGCACCTCCACGTCGTTGTCCGAGTTGCACAGGAAGACGCAATAGCCATGACGGCGCGCGAGATTCTCGACGCCTTGCGCGATCTCCGCGAAGTAGGGGTTGGTATTGCTGGGCACCAGCATGCCGATCGTCCGCGTGGCCTGCGCTTTCAACGAGCGGGCCACCGCGGAGGGAACGAAGTGAAGTTCGGCCACCGCCGCTAGTACGCGCTCCCGCTTGTCGGCACGAACGGGCCGGGTGTCGTTCACGACGTGCGACACCGTGGTGTACGAGACCCCGGCGAGCGCTGCGACATCTCGAATGGTCGGCATTGGCTGTCTTGTCGGCGTGCGTCAGCTACGACGTTTCGCGCGCCGGCTCCGGTAGGTGTCGAGTACCACCGCTACCACGATCACCGCGCCTGTGATGACACGCTTGGTCGGCTCATTCGCTCCGATCTGCGCAAGACCCGCCGCCAGCACGGAGATGATCAATACCCCGATGAACGTGCTGATGACCGAGCCTCGGCCGCCCATCAAACTGGTACCGCCGATCACCACAGCGGCAATCACTTGCAATTCGATGCCGGAGCCGGCGTTCGGATCGGCCGCCTCAAGCCGTGCGATCTGGAACAACGAGGCGAGTCCGGCGAGCGCTCCCATCAGCGCAAAAACGATGACTTTATAGGGACGCGGGTCGATGCCGGCGAGGCGCACCGCCTCTTCGTTGGTGCCGATGCCTATCAAATAGCGACCGAACACGGTTCGCGTCAACGTCAACTGAGCAACAATCATCACGAGCACCGCGATGATGAAGGCGGGCGATACGCCGAACGCGATCGGGTTTGCCAGCCAGTCGAATGCCTCGCCGATGTACGCGGTTCGCGAATCGGTAAATTGATACGCCATCCCGCGCGCCATTTCCAGGACACCGAGAGAGACGATAAACGACGGAATGCGCCAGGTCACGGTGACAATGCCCGTGATCGACCCCGCCAGCGCGGCGATGGCCAGCCCCGCCAGGGCCGCCGATATCGGATTCCAGTGCCAGCGCAATGCGGCGACGCTGACGACCGATGCGGCCAGGGCGAGCACCGAGCCCACCGACAAGTCGATGCCCGCGATGATCAGCACGAAGGTCATGCCGACGGCCATGACCACGAGATCGGGGATCTGGTTTGCAATCGTGATGAACGTGTCGTAGCTGAGGAAATGCGAACTCAGCACCGAGAACAGCGCGATCATGGCGAGCAGCGCGCCGGTCAGCCCGAGATAGCTGTTGAGGCCCATTCTCGTGCCGGCATTGACGGCCGGTGTCGGCAGGACCGCTGCCGCGTCGGCGTTTTTATCGACGGGAGCCGTCATGGTGTGTCTCCATTGGATGCAAGATGCGAGGCATCAGCCGCCTCGGCATGGGTCGGCGCATGGACCAGCGTGTCGCGCGCCGCATATCCTGAAAAAGCGGCGGCCAGAAGATTGGCTTGCGTCCACTCGCCGCGAGCAAAGGTCTGGACCAGGCGGCCAGCGGACATGACCGCGATACGATCGCAGATCAGCATCAATTCGCGCATATCGCTCGACACCACGACGATCGCCTTTTGCTCACGCGCCTGCGCCCCCAGCAAGGCATAAATATCGAATTTGGCGCCTACGTCGATGCCGCGCGTGGGCTCGTCGAACAGCAGCACGTCGCAGTCCCGTGCGAGCCAGCGCCCGATGACAACCTTTTGTTGATTCCCGCCCGACAGCTCTCCTACCGGCTGACGCGGACTGGAGCAACGGATGCGCATGGCATCCACGTGTTTTTGCGACAGCGCCTGTTCCTTGCCGCCATCCATCAAGCCGAAGCGCGACACCGCCTGGAAATTGCCCAATGCCAAATTGGCGGCCACCGGTTGCGGGAGCAGCAGCCCCTCGCCCTTGCGGTCCTCGGTGATCAGCGCCACGCCGTTGCGCACGGCCTGCGACGGCGAGGCAATCTCTCGGGGGCGGGGCGGGTCGCCGATCTCGACGGTGCCGGCGTCCTTGCGGTCCGCGCCAAAGATCAGGCGAAGCAACTCGGTGCGACCCGAGCCGATCAAGCCACTTATCCCGAAAATCTCGCCTTGTTTGACCTCGAATGAGACGTCGCGCACGACATCTGCACGACTCAGTCCGCTTACCCGAAGCAGCGGATTGCCGATACGTCGCTCACCTAGATCAATGCGTTCGCCTATATTGCGGCCTACCATCAACTGCACGAGACGATCCGTGGGATAGTCTGCAATCGGGCCGACGCTGACGAGTTTGCCGTCGCGTAACACCGCAATGCGATTCGCGATGCGCGCGGTTTCCTCCAGACGGTGCGAGATATAGACGATTGCCACGCCGTCGCGCTTGAGCCGCTCGACCTGCTCGAACAGCAGATCCACTTCGCGGCCGCTCAACATGGCGGTGGGTTCGTCCAGGATCAGCACGCGGCAATCGCCGATCAGATTGCGCGCGATTTCCACCATCTGCTGATGGCCAATGCCTAATGCCGCAACCGGGGTGTCTGGATCCAGGGTATCGAGCCCGACACGGGCCATTGCCTCCACCGCGTTGGCACGCAGCGTTTTACGCGAAATCCATCCGGTGCCGCGGGTGCGGGGCAGTTGATTGAAAAACAGGTTTTCGGCAATCGTCAGCGTTGGCAGCAGATTGAGCTCCTGCATGACCATCCGCACGCCCAGCGCTTCGGCGTGGCGCCGGCTGGAGGGCGCATAGTTCCCGCCGCGATACGTCATGGTGCCTTGCGTCGCGGTTTCGAGTCCACCGATGATTTTCGAGAGCGTGCTCTTGCCCGCTCCGTTTTCACCGGTCAGTGCCAACACCTCGCCGCCTATCAGCGAAAGGTCGATGTCGCTAAGCACCGGCGCCGCATACACCTTGACGATGCCGCTGACGCGCAGGACTTCATTTCCCTGCGCGGGCGATATCGTCATGGCACCCGTGTCGATCGTCATTTTTTCGTGACCAGTACGACCGGCGTTTCGACAACGGACGACAGATCGTTTTGCTTGGTGTGCTCGCGGATCGCCTTCAACGCGGTATCGATGCCGAAGACCGCCTGTTTCGAGCCGAACTGGTCGACCGTCGCCAACACCCGGCCGTCGTTTAGCATCGGCTTGATCGCCGCGATGTTGTCGTAGCCGATCACGGCAACTTTGCCTGCCCGTCCAGCGGCACGAATCGCCGATACCGCGCCGATAGCCATGTTGTCGTTGCCGGCGAGCAGGGCTTTCAGATTCGGATACTCGTTGAGCATGGCGGATGACACGGCGTTACCCTTATCGATCTCCCAGTCGCCCGATTGAATGGAGACGACCTTGATGTTCGCCTGTTCCATGGCCGCCTTGAAGCCTGCCGTGCGTTGCTGCGCGTTCGTCGTCGTCGATACGCCCTCGATGATGCCCACTTGATCACCCGCTTTTAGCGTCTTCGCTAAATAATCGCCGGCCAGCTTGGCGCCTTTCGTATTGTCCGGGCCGACGAAGGGGATCTTGATCCCCTTCGAGCTCACCACCTCCGGATCGAGCCGATTATCGATATTCACGACGATGATGCCCGCATCCACTGCCTTCTTCAGCACTGGCACCATTGCCTTGGAATCGGCGGGGGCGATGACGATCGCGTCCACCTTCGCGACGATCATCTGTTCCACGATACGGATCTGCGCACTCGTGTCCGTCTCGTTCTTGATGCCGTTGGATATCAACTCGAAGTCTTTGGGATGGGCTTTCTGATACGCCTTCGCGCCGTCTTCCATGGTCAGGAAAAACTCATTTGCAAGCGATTTCATGACCAGGGCCACGCGCGGCACGTGCGGTGCGGTGGCGCTCTGCGCATGGGCGAAGCTCGGTAGCAAGGCGCCAGCCGCGAGCGTGGCGACACCAGCAGCGAGGATACGACGGCGGAAAGTCTGGTTCATCATGCGTCTCCATTATTTTCGTTTGACGCGCGCACCGGTTCGCCTCGCCCTTGTCTATGGACCAGAAGGCAAGGCACAACGACCGATGCGCGGCAGGCCTTTGGGCGGCCTGGTGCGTCACGAGAGGGTAGGAACCGGTGGATTCCGTTCCGCAAACGTTTGCGGATTCGATAATGTGGCGGAAGACGGTGCGCGTCAATCTAGGGAAAACCGCAGCATCGCCCGGCGGCCTGCATTCCAAGGGATGGGATCGTCGCCAAGACCTGTGGGAACGTCATGCGCTCGTCAAGATGGGCGAAGACTCCGGCTGGTGAGAGCCGGTACCGACCTCAACGAATAGGGTTCCTGTGCGATGTAGTCGGACCGTCACAGCCCATCAGAGGCATGCTTATTTCGTGCCGTGCGTCAGCTTTTCGTCCGTACGACGTAGTACGCTTTTTAGTATCCGGCATGCTTTCCGCAAATTACTCATTCCGGTCTTGCAAATGAAACTCTGCTTTCCGTGTTTCTCGCCGTCGGAGGTTTCAGGAGATGATGCCCCGGTCAGGCGTGGAACGCCGCCTGCAGTACCGGCTGCGCGGTCATCCCGGCGCGAAGGCGGCGCTGCCTTGCAAGAGTTGCCGCCGCGAACGTTGACCACTTCCGCATCATCCATGCGCCAGAGGCAGCGATTGCCCATGCAGGCAGGAGGTTCGTCGCGAGCGTCCGGACACGACGCTGCGGTACCTTCGCCTTCGCTCGACACGGTGCGGAAAGCCTGTGATCCGAATCGGATGGGCCTGATCGCCAATAATGCGTTCTCGATCGAAATCGACCATCCGTACGATTCTGGAAGGACGGTACCCGACAAGGAAGTGCTTGAGGACATCATTCATGTAATGAGCTTCCGCCGTAACGCCGATCAGGCAACGGGGAGAGGACTCAACGCTGTCGGCGTCGCATTGGCGGTCAGGATGTTCGCGGAGGCGTTGACGCATGTCGCGCCCGTTTCCCCTGATGCCTCAGCCATTCGATCGGTTGCGGCCGCGCTGAGAAACACTACGCAGATCACCGTCTCTCGCCAGCCCAGAAGAATTTCAGAAGATATTGTCGAACAAAACTTTCAATGTCGATCGCGCGTCGCTGCCAGCGAGATTGCTGACTGGATGAGCCAAATGCGTCCGGGCCAACATACATTCTTCCTTATCAATAATCGATCTTTCGTCGCGCACATGGTGGGCCTCTCACTGTCTAAGATTGACAAGGATGTCGTGCGCGTCAGCTTAGTCAATCCCGTGAACTCGAGGGTAGGCAGTTTCATTGATGCTCCGCTCGAAAACATTGAGCCAGGAATGGCAAGCTTCTTTTCCGGGGACATCTTCAAGCACATCTGCGCGACGTTCGTGTCGGAATCGATCAACGAGATACCGACGCAACCGGAGTCCAGCACGATCTTTACCGAATGGATGAAGACCTTGAATCCCGGCAAGGCGCTGTCGTCCGATTACTTCGACGGCAAGCCGTTGCTCCAGCGTTCCCAGAAAGGCGGATCGTGCACCATCGAGTCAGCTTTCGCGCTCATGGCCACGACCTTGCCAAGGAATGCGTACAAGCTTGCAAAGGCAGCGTGCCTGAGTACCGTGCTTGAAACGGGCAAGGCGCTTGACGCGTTGAACCCCGCCGAGCGCGAAAGGATCAAAGAACGTCTAGACTCCGCTGTTCGAGGCATCGGCAGCGAAGCAATGCCTGAAAAATTCAAGCAGTATCATTGGAGGTGATCTCACTTGCTCCCCGGGATTCGTATGCGAATGATTTGGAGCCGGTTCCAAAGTTACCCGTACCGCTGAAACTAGGTTGCTTTCTCCATTTCCAGAGTTCTTCCAGGGAATAGGCTTTGATGCGTGGTATCGGATTGCGTAGCGCGGCACTTTTGTAAGCCTCGCCTACAGCCAGAAAGCACCAGCAGTCGTTAACAAACGCACTAACGCTGCAATACGGGATGAGTAACCCGTCTGGCGATGACACGCCAGACGACTTGGCATTAACCTTTAATATATCGTTGTCAGGAAGATCCGTCGGCAGGTTGCCATCCATGCAAGATGCAAGGTTTGTTTCTGTCCGCTAACCTGGAAATAGGTAAATAAGCAGGAATTCGCAGGGAACATGTTTGTTGCTTGGGGTTATGGCGTTGACATCACCTTGTCGTGCATCTGATCGGGCAAGCCAATCGAGAGCCCGTATATCCAAAGCATCAATGGAAAATTTTGCGATGAGTGGTGTTTCTTAGAAAACTGCTTATGTCGAATTTCATAGCTTATTGATTCTTGGCGCTGATGAAGTCGAGCGCTCAGGTGGGGGCAGCCAGCAGTGATGTTGCGCGCGTCGCGCTATCGCAGCTTTGTCGGGGCCTAAAGCACTCCTACTTCTGTGCTGTGGACATCAATACGGCTTTGCTCTAACATTATGGCGTAGTACCCCTGCAAATTTTCTCCTCCACTACAGACCCATGTAACTTTTCGCGAACCCCACTTTGTCACATAGCTTGACCAACAGGGTTCGCGGAACTTGGGAATCACATCGCCTGCATTTTGTGGGCTGCGGCTTATTAGACTACGCCTTACGTAAAATCGTTTTGCGTGAGTCTTGCGCTAGCGTGTCTGCTTTTTATCCCAAATTTGCTTCCCGGTCGGCTCCCGTCCGTAAAAATGCTCTAAATTTATTCCCCTATGAATAAAGCTAGTTTCCGTGGGCAATGGTTTGCAAACCCGCGAGCCGATATTCTTGCCGGTGTCGTTGTCGCTTTGGCGTTGATTCCTGAGGCTTTAGCGTTCTCGATTATTGCGGGAGTCGATCCCCGCGTTGGAATATATGCAGCATTTATCATCGCCGTAGTCTGCTCGATCGCTGGCGGTCGGCCGGCCATGATCTCGGCCGCAACGGGTGCCATAGCACTGCTGATCGTTGATCTCGTGAAGTCGAATGGCGTGCAGTATCTTTTTGCCGCAGGCATTCTTGCCGGATTCTTGCAAATTGTCGCGGGCCTTTCAGGACTGGGAGCGCTCATGCGGTTTGTGTCACGGTCAGTCATTACGGGATTCGTCAATGCTTTAGCTATTTTAATCTTCCTTGCCCAGTTACCGCAGCTGCGAGACGTACCCTCCTACGTTTATTTGATGGTTATAGCAGGTCTGGCCATCATATATTTATTGCCTCGCCTCACTAAAGTCGTGCCTTCACCACTGGTCTGCATTATTGTATTAACGGCTATTTCCATGTGGATGCATCTCAAGCTACGCACTGTCGGCGATATGGGAGCTTTCCCGAGCGAACTGCCTATGCCTGCCATACCGCACATTCCGCTCTCATTCGATACGCTGCGCATCATATTCCCTTACTCGCTCGGCATCGCCGTTGTCGGACTCCTTGAATCGCTGATGACCGCAGCTATCGTAGACGATTTCACGGATACGCCAAGCGACAAGAATCGTGAATGTTGTGGCCAAGGTATAGCGAATATCGTGTCTTCTTTTTTCGGTGGAATGCCAGGGTGCGCGATGATTGGACAAACCGTCATTAACATCAAATCCGGTGGGCGAGGTCGACTCTCAAGCTTTGTCGCAGGCGTCTTTCTCCTGTTTCTCGTCGTATTTCTAGGTCCTTGGGTAAAGCAAATCCCCATGGCGGCGCTGGTCGCGATCATGATTATGGTGTCGATCAGTACCTTCAACTGGCAGTCGCTTAAAAACCTTCGTACACACCCAAAAAGCTCATCTACGGTGATGATTGCAACCGTGATAACGGTGGTGGCAACTGAAAATTTGGCTACCGGCGTGTTAGTGGGCGTGTTGTTAAGCGCGCTTTTTTTCGCGTTTAAGGCGCAGCGCGTCCTGGCGATCGATTCGGTGTTGAATGAGGAAAAAGAAGAACGTTTATATCTGGTTCGGGGCCAAATTTTTTTCGCATCATCTGGTGCCCTAGTGGATGAATTTGATTTTAAGGAAAAAATAAAGGTGGCTCGACTCGACCTGACACACGCGCATTTTTGGGACATTACCGCAATCGAGGCGCTCGATCGTGTGGTGTACAAATTTCGCCGCAACGGGATTGCGGTGGCGGTCACGGGTACAAACAGAGCTAGCAAAACGATGATCGACAAATATGCGAAACACGACAAGGAAATTGGCACTGCTGATGCAAGTCTGTCGCATTAACGGTAAAACACGGATTCCGCACGGCATGCTGCTTGCCGAAGGGCTAATGTCTGATCTTGTATCGGCTCCTAGCGAAGTCATTTCTCATCTACTAAGCCTCGCGCCGAAGTAGTTATCGGCGCAAGCATATCGATGCAAAAAGGAGAAATTTCATTGATTCGCAAGTACGTGAAGTTCGGTGTATCAAACTGGCGCAATCTGCTGTTTGGTTTGGTGCTCATGACACTGTCTAGCTTCGGCCAGACCTTTTATATATCCCTTTTTGGTCCGCACCTTAGAGAAGAATTTTATCTTTCGTATGGAAGTCTCGGGGCTGTGTACGCTGCGGCCACTATCACGAGCGCAATGTCTCTTACATTTGTCGGACAGTGGATCGACCGAATAACGGTGCGCCAGTATGCAATGGGTGTCGCAGTTTTTTTGTCTTGCGCTTGTTTAATGATGGCGGCAAGTCATAACCTGCTGTTTTTGTTCGTCTCCCTATATCTTCTGCGTTTGGGAGGTCAGGGATTAATGGTTCATACATCGCTGACCACCACCGCCCGGACATTCCCGATGGACCGCGGGAAGGCGCTTGGTATTACGACGCTTGGATTGCCGTTGGGGGAAGCCGTCCTGCCCATCATCGCCGTTGCGGGGATGGCAGCTATTGGCTGGAGATCAACATGGATAGTCGGTGGCGTAATCGTCATGTTAGCTGCATCTAGCGCCATTCGCGTTTTGCCTGATGCTGTTAAAAACTTTCGTGCCCGTGATAGCTTCTCGCCTCAGCGGCGCGCAACGACGTTACGTCTCTGGCGAGACCGACGACTTCTTCTGACATTACCTTGCGTCTTGGCGTCGCCTTTCATTTCAACAGGATTCTTCTTTATTCAGGCACGGCTTGCCGCGGAAAAGCATTGGTCGCTGGAGTTTCTCGCTGCTTGCTTTGTAGGGTACGCGGTCGCTCGGGCTTTCGCGCTCCTCGCCATAGGGCCTGTGATAGACAAGTTTGGCGCCACGCGCCTGCTTCCGTTTTTTCTGGTCCCGCAAGGTATCGCGATGGCGACGATTGCTCTCGTGTCCGGAAAGATAGGGGCCCCCATTTATTTAATCTCAACAGGTATATCGGCGGGAATAGCAGCAACCATGCCGACCGCCTTATGGGTGGAAATGTATGGTGTAGAGGAACTCGCGCGAGTGCGATCGTCGGTCGAAGCCGCTACGGTTGTGGCGACTGGACTGGCACCCATCGTCGCAGGTTCGCTTATCGACGCGGGCGTACCGTTGACAATTCAGGCTGGCGGCTGTCTTTTTGCAGTGGTCGCAGTTAGCTGGGTTTCCAGATTCGCCTCACGCCACGCGAACCCGGCGCAGTTTCCAACGGGTTAGATCGCGCTGTCGTAGTTGGCTTAGCGAGAGTAGGTTCTTGTTATAGCGGGGCGTTTTAAAAGTTGCACTTTCGACGGCATCATACTGCACCGTGGGTCCTTTCGACAGGCGCGGCGATGAACAAACGCTAAGTAGAAACAGGCGCGATCTGCGATACGTGTCCAGGTTAGGCATTTCTGGTAGCGCCATGACAATCAGCGTATGCGTCAAGCTTGACATTGCTTCACTAACGTGACACGGTCCTTCGCTTCAAACAACAGCAGTGTTGAACACTTTGATGCAATTCCGGCCGGCGCGTTTAGCATCGTACAAAGCGAGGTCAGCCCGTGAGAGCATTTCCGTTAAATTGTACTCGCCTCCTTCAGATATTCCGATGCTGGCTGCGACCCGAATAGGTGTGCCATCTTTGGCAGTGAACTCAAGCTTACGTAGCGCCGCTTGTATGCTTTCGGCAGTGCTTATGGCTGCGGGCAAATCTTGCGCCTGAATCAGTATCGCGAATTCCTCACCGCCGATTCGCGCTATTAACTCCCTCGGTCGCACCTTATTGCGCAGAACTTCAGCAACAGCCACGAGAACCCTATCGCCTGTAGGATGTCCATGGCAATCGTTAATCAACTTGAAATGATCCAAGTCGAGTAACATGAGAAACGCACACGCGCCCCTAAGTACTTTTAGCGATGCCTTACCTTCCGCTTCAAAGGCACGTCGGTTCATCAGGTGGGTAAGCGGATCAGTTTCCGCCTGTTGTTTGAACCGCTCCGTCAATTCTGCCCGTTCGCGTAAGCCAATTTCGACAGCATCCAGCGCTTTGAACAGCTCGTCCATTTCTTTTGGACCGGTTCGGTCCAAGCGACTCGATAACGGTTGTTCATTTACCAGTGCCACCAGCGACGCACTGACATCAAGCAATGGTTTCAGCACGCGCGTTCTGACGACCACGATGATCCAGTAAATCAACCCGACGATACATACGGTGCAAGCGAGTACACCGACAAATTGACGCGCCGCCTTGCGTTCACATATTTCGTATTTTTCCACCGTGTTTCGCAAATAATTGCTCCTCGATTTTTCTAATGGAGCGAGTGCGGCGGTGTAACGAAGGGTGAAGTCTCTCTCATCGAGAGAATAGGTTTTCCCTAACTGTCCTTCCGAGATAAGGTTGGCGACCAGGGGCAGACCATATCCTTCAAAGCTCTGACGAGCCAGGTCTTCTTCTGGGTTCCTTTCTAATTGCAACCGTTGCCACTGTAAGGCAATACGTTTTTGTATATCGTTTATGCGTTGAAGGTCTGATAATGGAATTTGCTTTCCCGATATAAGATACGGTACAACATAAGACCCTAGACGACCCGCCGAGTCCCGCAGGTCAGACAACGTTAGCGCATGCTGCACGGGGCCTAGCAAGGCTGGTTCCGAATGAACCAGATTTTTTGCGTGCCATTCGACAACTTCCTGAAAAGCGTCATACACGGAAAACATGGCTTCGATTCCTGCCTTTATATTTCTTGGGTCCACGACGGGACGTGTGGCAGCGTTATCCACTTGTCTTCTTGCTGTGCCGAGATACTGTTTAGCTTTGTCTAGAATTACAGGGGGGACAATTTCCCTATTCAGCTTTCCTAGCGCAGCATCAGTTTGAGAGCGAAATACTTGCAGCCTGCTTAAGGCCGAAGGTGAGGCAGGGCTACCCATGACGATATTGGATGGACCGCGCTCCGCCGAAATGTGATTGGAAGTTTCCAGTACCAAATAAAATTCGTGCAATAGGCGTGCATCATGCCGAGTCTGTCCAAGCGTTTTATAGAGATCAAGAAGACTCACGACGGCGACAGCGCTCGAAAGTGATATCGCAAGCAACGCCCCCAGCCATAACCGCCGACTGAGTCGACTTTTTGTAAATGAAAAAGGCGGCGGAGCGCTAGCCATGTTTACTCTAATAGGGGGAGGATTGCGATGTTCTAGCGTTATCGCATACGGATCACTGTCCCATTATTTGAGCCATCGCGGAAAGAGATCAAGGACATCGCAAAGAATGCTTCCAGCTACTGTTGCATTGTCGCGACGCAGCATAACGGTAAGCCGCGGGTTATCCCTTCTCGACGATGGTCGATGGGAGGTTAGAGCGTCATCGACGGCATTGTCACATGAGTGATGCGATGGGTAGGCTTGGCATATGAAATTCTGGTCCAGCTATTATGGCCATCGCTTTTGCAAGGCGGCGCTTAGCAAGTTCGCAAAAGTACGCTTCGCCAGCTCACGAATTCGTCATGGAGAGAGTCAAATCGAGCGTGGCCGATCATGCCGCTTTTCTAAACACCATGCCTTGGCGACTTGTATGACGGTAGTTATGCGAACTGGAATCTTCTGCTATCGAAGACTGGTGCCCGATGGTTGACGCGCTGGCATCAGCACCGACACGGAAGATTGCCACCGAATCACGCAGCGCTTGTGCCTGATCTGCCATGGCGCGGGCTGCAGCGGTTGCCTGTTCGACCAGCGCCGCGTTTTGCTGTGTGACTTCGTCCATTTGGCTTACTGCCACATTCACCTGTTCGATGCCGATAGTCTGCTCGCTGGACGCTGACGCTATCTCCCCCATGATGTCGGTTACGCGCTTCACGGAGCGTACTACCTCGCTCATGGTCTGTCCTGCGTTATGCACCAGTGCCTCGCCAGCAGTGACATGTTCAACGGACGTCCCTATCAGTTCAGTGATCTCCTTTGCCGCGGCCGCACTACGCTGTGCTAGCGTACGCACCTCTCCAGCCACTACAGCGAAGCCTCGTCCTTGTTCTCCGGCACGTGCCGCTTCGACAGCCGCATTGAGCGCGAGAATATTGGTTTGGAATGCAATTCCTTCAATAACGCTAATGATTTCGGCAACTTTCGACGAACTTGTGGCAATGTCCTGCATGGTCGTGACGACTCGGCCTACCACTTCGCCCCCTGTGGCGGCTGTCTCCGACGCGGTGTTGGCGAGTGTGCTGCCTTGGCGGGCGTTTTCGGTGTTCTGCCGAACGGTTGCAGTGATCTCTTCCATGCTGGCTGCCGTTTCTTCGAGGGAGGCTGCCTGCTCTTCGGTGCGTTGCGACAGGTCGACGTTGCCTTGCGAGATTTCTCCGGCCGCAACAGAGATGGATTCCGCAGACGTCTTGATACCCGACACAATATTGCTCAAATTTTTTCGCATCGCTTCGAGCGCAGCCATCAGGCTCGTGTTGTCATCTGCTGCCACGTGCACCTTCTGGGTGAGATTGCCTTGGGCGATTTGCTGTGCCATTTGTTGGGCTTGTGCTGGCTCTCCCCCCAGTTGCTTCAGAATGCTGCGGGTAATAAGAATGGCCAGGAACCCACCCAAAATGAGCGAAAACCCGACGATTGCCCATGTGGTAATTTGGATCATATGATAAGTGACATTTGCTTCTTCGGTTGCTTGTGCATTGAGTTGATCCTCAAAGTCTGCTAGCTCATTCAGGTGCGAAAGCCAAGCAGCTTGCTTTGGTCGCGCTTCTTGCAGCAAGACTTTAATCGCTTCTGCGGGATTGTTCGCCAAGCCTAAGCCAATAGCCTTGTCCATCAAAGGCACGGCAGCGGCATTGTCTTCCTTGATTTGGGCGTAAAGCGACCTTTCACGGTCTGTCGTACCGGCTTCCGTTGCAAACATTTTGCCCAGCGCTTCTTCCGCGTTCGCATAAACTTTCTTTTGCCGCTCCACGCGTTTGGACTCCTGTGCGAGACCAGCCGGGTCCGTCAGTAGTGCGATGTTGCGAATGGCGATGGCTCGGTCCGCAACGGATGATTTCATGTCTTTGGCATATTTTGATTCGTCGTTGTTCACGCGGGCTATGCTGTCGAGCCTGCTATGAATCGAAGATAGGCCGTAGAACCCTGCAAGCGCGACCGTGACTAGTAGGAACAGAACGCTTCCGAAGCCTATTGCTAAGCGGGTTGATACTTTTGAATTGTTCATCGTATTTTTTAAATGACGTTAGCGATGCAACGACGCACAGACAAAACGGCGCCCCTTTTACTGCTATGGCAGTAATCAAGTTCGTGCGCGAAGATTGAACTGGATACTGTCCGAGACCGAGTCAGTCCCTTCCGCTTGGCTAACGGCCGCAGCCGAGCAGACTTGAGGGAAATTTACCATTTTTATCGTTTTAAAAAGGAATTATTAGATATATATGATTTAGTTCGTAATTTAGGATAATATAGATGCATTTTACGCGGAGATAATTAATTCAAATTCTTGATCACAAATATGGAGTGCCATTTTTATCATTTATTTCATGTCGAACGATGTGTGGGAGCATCTCATGAGGACAACCCTACGGTAACTTACACGGCGTTTTGCGTAGACCCGTAATTGCACTCGTGTGATATTCAATCGACGACGGAGTACGTCGACAGTCATCGTGAGGATGGTGCTGCAGGGCGGCATATAGTGCTGATATGAGTGCGCCGCAGTATCGAATCGCAACGTACATGAATGGCCCCACGAGGCTTGCCATGGTCGTTTCAGTTGGTTTCCCGCTGAACCCGATACTTCTCGAAGCCTAACGCTGCCAAGCGTTGCTTTTATGACCTGTCGGTAATAGCGGTCGATGTATGTCTTCAATCCTGCGTGAAAAGCCTTTGCCAAGCCTGTTCAAGGCAAGGATTTCTTGCCCGCTTTGCTGGCAAGATAATCTGCAAAGCCTTCGCATTTCAAACATGACGTCGGACTTGTTCGCTATGCCTCTAAAGTGGCATCTGACTCTTGTGAGTCGGTACACATTACGACTTCTCACAACTGCCACAAACAACCTGCGAATAAAGACGGGAATTGGCGAAATTACGGAACGACCGCACGTTTCGATCATATGTAAGGTAACTATTTCGGAAAAACCTTGGTGTATCGAATCGTACTATTTCGTAGGAGATGTTGCGTACGACGTAAAGTGTTGCCAGCTGCCGCAACGAACTTCAGTTTTGGTACGATATCGAAACGATAACTTGAAATTGTTTGTTATACTAAAGAAATAGAAGTCCGCGTGATGTTCCTTGGTTTGCAAAAAAAACACGGTGGGTTCACTGGGTCACCGCAACAGCCTCGCGTAGTTTATCGGCCGGAGACATGAAGCCCAAGGTCTTTCTCGGCCGTTCATTAAGGCGCGCTGCGATTTTGTTCAGTTGCGCCTGCGAATAGAGAAGCGCGAATGACGCATCTTGCGCTGGGTCCGCAAATGATACTGCAGCTCTTTCTTTAAAACACCGCGCGCCTGCACAAACAGGCTGCGATAGATTGTTTCGTGTGACACGCGCATCGACTCGTCATCGGTATATCGGCGCTTAAGCCAGCTGCTTACTTGTTCCGGAGACCATTCGCAAGAGAGCTTACGTTCGATAGCGTAGCGCAAGCGCAGGCTGCGCTCCAGCAGGCAATCTTTGGGACGCAGGCTAACTTTTCGTTTGACGCGCGCACCGGTTCGCCTCGCCCTTGTCTCTGGACCAGAAGGCAAGGCACAACGACCGTGCGCGGCAGGCCTTTGGGCGGCCTGGTGCGTCATGAGAGCGTAGGAACCGGTGGATTCTGTTCCGCAAACGTTTGCGGATTCGATAATGTGGCGGAAGACGGTGCGCGTCAATCTAGGGACAACCGCAGCATCGCCCGGCGGCCTGCATTCCAAGGGATAGGATCGTCGCCGAGACCTGTGGGAACGTCATGCGCCCGTCAAGGTGGACGGTAGTACGCGCGAACGCCGCGTGGCGACCGCTTCCTCGCCCGCATTTACCGCATTAAAGGTGTTGCGACCGGCTGAATCCGCCCAGTACGCAAACTGACGCTATCGTGCGTTAGTGGGTCAATACCGCATTGCGATTACGAGGCTATGCAAAAAGCAACGTGAGTTTCGGTATGTGTAACGAGGCAAGGCAACCTATCCATTCGCTCCGCATCAAGCGATACCGATAAAGAGGAGACAGTTCACGTCGTGCTTTAACTTTGAACGAACGCAAGCAGGTCAGCGTTCAAAACGTCCGCATGCACAGTCAGCATACCGTGCGGGTAGCCTGGGTAGACCTTGAGCGTACCATCTTTCAGCAGTTTGATTGACTTCAACGCAGCGTCGCCGATAGGAACGATCTGATCATCGTCCCCGTGCATGACCAGAGTCGGAACGGTAATCGCTTCGAGGTCCGCAGTTTGATCCGTTTCTGAAAATGCCTTGATCCCTTCGTAATGAGCCTTTGCGCTTCCATTCATGCCTTGGCGCCACCAGTTCAAAATCACACCTTGGCTGACCTTTGCGTCAGGGCGGTTGAATCCGTAGAACGGGCCGCTCGGAACATCCATAAAGAACTGCGCGCGATTATCGGCTAACGCCTTGCGGAAACCATCGAATACCTCGATGGGTAACCCGTCCGGGTTGCCTGGTGTCTTGAGCATAAGGGGAGGTACCGCGCTTACAAGTACAGCTTTTGCGACACGTCCGGACGGCTGAACGTGCTTTGCAACGTAGCGGGCGACTTCACCACCGCCTGTGGAGTGTCCGATGTGAACAGCGTTGTGCAAATTTAATGCCTCCGCCACGGCTGCGGCATCGGACGCATAGTGATCCATATCGTGTCCTTCGGATACTTGTGCTGAACGTCCATGTCCGCGCCGATCGTGCGCAACGACCCGATAACCTTTGTTCACAAAGAAAAGCATTTGCGCGTCCCAGTCATCGGAGGACAGCGGCCAGCCGTGATGGAATACAATTGGTTGCGCTAATTTCGGGCCCCAGTCCTTGTAGAAAATCAACGTTCCATCTTTCGTCACCACGAAATTTTCATCGCGCCGATGGCCACCTGCTGACGCCGCTGCTCCTCCACTCATATTTGGCGCGGCTACAGCGCTAGATGAGGGGCCAACGGCGGCTGCAAATCCGACCAGACCGACGCCGGTCGATAATAGTTTGCGACGCGATGTGTTTGTGTTCAGCGAAATGGTAGCTGGTGTCATTTTCTACTCCGTTTTTTGGGCGACACACAGGGCGTCGAGCAAAAAAACTTGCGTGGTGGTTAGGTTGGTGCGCGATCTGCACTGCATAGGTCGGCGCACCAAGCATAGCGAGTTGGCGTGAGAAAAGTCCTTATCGAGAGATTAAAAGTTCTGAAATCTGCAGCCACGTTTCATTGCCGCTCAGACGTTGCGCTTGAGTCAAGGAACATGGTGGATGACCGCTGCAACCGTTCAACGACAATACGCTCCGTGTTCAATTCAGCAAGCAGCATCGCTGTTAAGCGCGTAGTATGATCAACGCCATTACTGCGTCGCTACGGTAGACACACTCGCATAGACAGCGGTGTTGCGTCGTCGTCGATGGTCGATCTTCTGTACGGCGTTCATCGCATGCTTGGCGCGGTCATAGAAGTAAGTCGCACCCTGCTGTCGGGCGACCTCCTGCGCACGGATCAGACAAGCATGCTGGTCGACGGTTGGGGTAGGCGGCATGCCAGTGTCATTCAGCTCGCTCGAGATTTGCGCAAGCAGACACCACAAAGCGCTGCTATACCAAAGATCGCCAGTTTGTTCGGCATCTGACAATAGAGCATGGACGATATTCAACGCTTTCTGATGAAAGCCGGCGCGGCTTACAGACTGGGCATAGATAGCCTGGAGCATGGTGCGGTGGGCAAGAAACCCGGTCGCTTCCAGTCTGGCGAATGCTGTTTCGTATGCCGCAAGCATCGTCGAAGAGGGGAAACGTGTCTGCATAAGATCAATCAACGCTTCAAAGCAGCGGCTCGACGCGTCCCATATTTCAAAGCCGGAGTGCGTGGCTAATTCGCTTAATTGCCGGTTGAAGCGTGTTGCTTTTTCGGTGTTGCCTGACATCAGCGAAATAGGAATATGAGCCTCAACGAGCACATAGGCAAGCGACATCTCGTGATGTAAATCATGTCCTCGTTGTAACGCGGTTTGCGCGACTCGCCACGCCTCGTCATCGTTCCCGCGCAACCATAGCACCCGCGAGAGCGTCGCACGGGCCACCACGCTATGATCGATCGAGAATCCGAGCAACGATAACTGATGGCGCGTATGTGCATACCGCGTGAGCATTGCTGTCAGATATTTTTGAGACTGGATCTGATTGCCTGCAAAGTGGTGGGCAATTCCTATCAAGCGTTGACTTAATACCTGGTTCGTTTCGACGTTCTCGCGCTTTGCAAGCAATTCGAAATCAAGAGCATGACGTAATGCAGACCGCGCGTTGCCGCCATATTGCGCGGCATTCCACATGCCCCAGATAGCGCGCGCGGCAAAGTCGCCCAGTTTCAAACGCTGCGCGTCCGCACTTGCTTCGGACCAAAGCGATTTGGTCTGCGATGTTGGTCCGCTGGTATAAACCAAGCCAGCGGCGTAAGCCGTCGTCAACGAGAGATGTAGCGGCGACAATACAGAGGCGTCGTTTTCACATGACCGCAACAGCTGGCGACCGCGTGCAGCCCAATCGCAGCACTCGCGGACCATTGACTTTTCGAAGAACCAATAGCTTGCGGCAGCTGCTAAGGGCACGGCGATCGACACATCACCATCGTCCGAGAATGCCCACGTCAATGCGAGCTTGATGCCGTGTGCGTCGATCATCTCAGCGTTCGCTGTAGCGACGCTGTCGTTGCTTTGTAACGCTAGGGAGTCATCGAAACGCGGGATCTTGCCCGTGTGGTCTAGGGGAAACAGTGTGCCAAGGACATCATGTAAGAATGTCGCGTATCGGAAAGATAATTGACGTGATTCACCGTGGTCATTCAATTTTTGCGAGGCATAAGCTCGTGTGCTTTCAAGTAGTCGATAGCGCACGTCGTGCGCGAAGCGCGTGACATTGACCAACGATTTGCTAACCAGCCCGGCCAGTGATGTATCACATCGGGTTGGTGATAAGCCTTGATCGCTGCATACCGCGCGCATCGCGTTGATCGAGAATCCGTTGGGAAATAGGCTCAGGCGGCGAAGTAGCAACTGCTCGGAATCCGTCAGCAACTCGTAACTCCAGTCTAGCGTTGCACGTAAAGTCTGATGACGTGGCAAAGCCGTTCTGTACCCGCCGGTCAATATACGAAATCGATCGTCGAGGTGCGCACTTACCGTCTGAATGCCTAATACAGTTGCGCGGATCGCAGCCAATTCGATTGCCAGCGGCATCCCATCCAGGCGCCGGCAGATGTTTGCAATGAGTTGCATGCTGGTCGAGTCGTATTCGAAGTCAAGATTCGACGGTCGTGCACGTTTTATGAATAACGCCACCGCACTACATGCCAGTGCATCCTCCCACGAATCATCGCCGCTGGGCACCGCAAGCGGCGGCAAAGTGTACAGCGTCTCGCCGTCGATGTTTAAAGGTTCTCGGCTGGTTGCAAGGATGCGGACGCTTGCGCAATGGCGTGATATCGCCTGAGCCAGCGTCGCCGCTCCGACAAGTACGTGTTCGCAGTTATCAAAAACGAACAGCGATTGACGTCGTCGAAACGGCGCGATCATTTTTTCGATTTGGCGTGAACCGACGAACGCTGGCGCTCGCGTTGCTTTTGCGAATTCGTCGAAGACGCCTTGATCGTTCGCCACACTGGCGAAATCAAGAAAAAAAACATCGTCTCTAAATTGTTGCAAACTTCCATTGGCTACCGAGATAGCAACGCGCGTTTTCCCCATCCCGCCGGCTCCGCTGATGGTAACGAGGCGTTGCGACGCGAGCATCTGGGCCACGTCCATACATACCTGATCGCGCCCGATCAAAGGCGAAGACCATACGGGAAGATTGTGTCGACCCTGGGGTGTCTCATCGACGGCGTGTTGCTCTGCATCGAATGGCAGGCGAAGCGTTGCTTCATCGGCGGCTCGACCTTCGGAATTTGTCAGCTTGCAAGGCCGTGCGACATTGGTGGATGCCTTTACGGCCGGGGTAGATTCCGGCGCAACTTGGGCACCGACGATCCTGTATCCGCGACCCGGCGTTGTTTGAATCAGATGTTTGTCGTCACCCAATAGTTTCCTGAGTGACGAAATGTGGACTTGCAGATTATTTTCTTCGACGATCGTGTTGGGCCATACGGTGCTGAGGATGACTTCCTTCGCCACCATTTCGCCTTTAGCACGCAGAAGTACTGCTAATACGTCAAAAGCACGACTTCCGATACAAACGATTTCGCCATTGAGCAGAATCTCCCTGGATGAAAGTGAGATATGCAGTTTACCGAGTTGTATCATGGCAATGGTCGAATGTCGACGCTGCAATAAAAGCACACTTTCACCATCGAAAGCGTGCATCTCGTGCTATCGCCCCGATTGTCGTTTAATGACTGCCTTGCTGAGCGCATATTTTCCCGGTCCCGCAATCGCGACGGTTGCAAAAATGATCAACAGCATCCAGGCGAATTGACCCTCGGCGAGCGACCAATCCGGATGGACGATCGCGACTGCCATTACAATAATGATGAGGATGGGAAGGGCCGCTAGCCGTGTTGCGATTCCGACGATCATCAGGATAGGGCATATTACTTCGGCAAAAATTGCGAAGTCTAGCGAAAACCACCTGCCAATTTTCAGTGGGTCTTCGATCAGTTGTAGTTGTGACGTGTAGTTGATGATTTTTGGCCAGCCATGCACTGCGAGCAACAATATACTCGCACTCGTTCTCAAGAACAGCAGCCCGAGATCGACGTTAAACCAAGTAAGCAGTTTCTGTAAATTAGGCACGGCATTCGTCGATTACCTAGGGTAAGACCACGGCGATCCCAGGATGCGTCCGCAGAGATTGGGGCGGCGATACTTCGCATCGGCTCGTTCGAGTAAGTCAACATATGGCGTTCGAAAGACACTATCTCTTCGGCGGATCAACGCGGTGCCGTAGATCTCGACAAGAAGCTTGGAGAAATTGTCTTCGCGTGGAAAGTCGTGAATAATCTGTTGACGGGAAGCCTCCGGAATTTCCTCGAAATGCCAGCCGTATAAGTCCGCTTCCACACCTATCTGCAGAGCCAGAGCAAGGTGAGATTTATATTCGGGAATTTCGGGAGACGTATGCAATGCGACCGCGTCCCATGCCTGTGCCGCAAGTGCCGGCTCAAGCTTGAATTGTTCCAATAGTGCTTTCGTAACGTTGGCACTATCGATTTCAAATCTCGCATTGGACGTGACCTGATCATCGACAAGTCCGATATGATGCAGCATTGCACAGACAAAAAGCATGTCGCTATCGAATCGCAGACTTCTTTTTTTTCCGACGACAGAGCCAAAAGCGAAAACGCGTAGCGCGTGGTTAAACAGCAGGGCAGACGCAACGTTCTCCAGCTTGGCATACGCAGCGATCGCCAGCTCACTCTTGGGTAACGTCACGTTTGGCATGTGACTCATCGGAACTGTCTCCTATATAACGGCGCGCTACGGCACGACGTACCGAATGCTTCGCGGCTGTCCGGGAAGCAGTCTGAAGTTGACAATAACGCAACCTGTGTGACCAAGTCCTTGGTGCGACTATTAATTTTCCTTAAAAAGATGAATTCTGCCGATAGTGCGCGGATTTCACGACAGAGGCGGTTCCTCGGCATGGACAGCTCTTGGCGCTTCCGTATACTGCCTTTAGCTTCCAATATTCTCAAAGCGGATTCACTTCAATGAGGTCCAATGAATTCACCGTCGAAACGTGATATCAATCTCGACGCCATCGTTACGACGATCATTTCGCACGAAGTACTTGCCGGTGCGGAGTCGCAATATGAGGCCTGGCTGGTGGACGCCAGGAATGCGTGTCGCCAATTCAAAGGATATCTCTCCACCGATGTGATAAAGCCCATTCCAGGGATGCGTAATTACACGGTGATCATTCGCTTTGCCAGCTTTGACGAGTTGTCTGCTTGGATCGATTCTGATGAACGCAGTCATCTCATGACAAGAATGTCACCGTTTCTGCCGAAAGGCGACAAGCATGAAACACGTACAGGCCTGGAGTTCTGGTTTCAAGCAGCGGCCTCGCAGGTCAAGCACCCAAAACCATGGAAGCAATTTTTAGTGACGTGGTCTGCGATTTTCCCTTTGACGGTGCTTGTGCCGTTGCTGCTTCATCCAATCTTCGCCACGAATGCTTTGCTTGGCACAAATCTGATTAGCAAGGGCCTGGTAGCGGCCGTGATCGTATTTATGATGGTGTACGTTGTCATGCCGCGCTATACCAAACTTCTCGCACGTTGGTTGTACGCGTGAAACCTTGCTCTTTGCACGGGCAGGGCACACGCTTTCATAAGAATTAAGTCTGGCCCAAGGACGCGCGCAAATCAGAGCATTAGAGTGATGAGGCGATGTTGCTGCGTTCATCTAAGTGTCCTGCACGATGATCATGTGGAGCATCGCCAGTTCGTCACTTTTGGAGTTAGTCATGTCCTACCTTTTATCGCTGCTTGCCGGAATCGGCGTCGGGTTACTCTATTGGGCTTTCAGGATTCAGTCGCCCGCTCCGCCGCTCGTCGCTTTAACCGGTCTACTCGGCATGGTCATTGGCGAGCATGCAGTGCCCATTGTAAAAACGCATTTTGCTGCCTCTTCGCTTGCACAAGCGCCCGATAGACATCCGATTCATTTGCTTTCAAAAGAGAAATTTCGGAAAACGCCGACCAGCACTGAAGTCTGATCAGGTCTTAATGCCGAATGAATTGTTGGTGCACGGTAGATCGAGATAGGTTGGATCACGCCACTGATCAAGCGGTAAGCGTTTCGACCGCGTTTAACAAAGAGAATAGGACGCGCACATCGCGCGCGTTGCAATCGGGGCTAATGCGCGTTGCGAGCCCTGCGAGCGCCGATTTCGCTTCCGCGGCACGGTTCTGTTTCATCCAAAATCGGGCCTGTGCAATGGTCGTGCGTACTTCCCACATCGTCGCTCCTTGCTCGCTGGCCATTTTGAGAGATTGGCGATAACAGGCCTCCGCATGCGCTAGCTTGTCGCGACGAGATTCATTGTCGTGTTGGTTTGGCATTTCTCTCGCTTCGGCGTAAGCCGCAAGACCGAGTGCGCGCCACACTTCGGGTAGGAAAAACAAGGCGCCATTTTCCTCGTCAAAATGCAAGATATCTGTCAGAGCTGCTTTCGCTTCGACGATGCGACCGGCCGCTATCTGGGCCTCGGCACATGCCACTATCAACGGGGTTGTCAATCGTCGAAAACCGGCAGCGGCTAATGCAGCGAGAGAAGCTTCCAGCGTGGCCAGACCGCCTGCTTTGTCGCCTTCAATGATGGCAAGATAGCCAGCCAGACACTCGCCATAGTCGTGCCAGATCGTAAATCGGTGTAGCGTCGTTTGAGAGCGCATAATCGAAAGGTAACGCCGACAACGCTGATAGTCTCCTGATAGTAAAGCGAGCGGGGCCGCAACGACTGCTAAAACATGGGTCAACCACGGCTCCATCGTCGCAGGGTCGATGACGTCGACGGCTTTATCCGCGTAAGCCATCGCACCGGTCGAATCTCCTTCAAGCCACAAAATCCGCGCCAGACCGCTGTAAGTGATCGCAAGCGGTGCGACGGCGAAGCCTTGGATGTCGATCACTTGCTTCGGGTATGAGGCAAATATCTCCAGCGTGGCATTCAGTGTATCGCGCGCCTCGGCATGCTTACCTAGGCAGTGCTGTGAAGTAGCCGCTAGCTGCTGGGCGAGCGTGCATTGCCATGATGTACCGCGACACCCGGCGAAGGCGTGAAAGCGCGATGACCAGTTAAGGGCCTCGTACACATGACCACTGGACATCGCTGTATTCCAGAGCCCCCAGTATGCGCGGGCCTCGAATTCGTCGCTGCCACATTCCTTAGAGAGTGCCAACACGCGATGCCAGAGTTCTGAGGCACGACTTATCGGCCCGTCCAAATTTGGCATTACGGATGCGAGCGCTGATCGAATGCGTATTTCGTCGATGCAGTCGACCGTGCCGGGTGGAAGCGGATCGATTGCATTGACAGCAAGACTGGCACGACGGGCGCATTCGTCGAGCCGACACTGTCGTATCAGAATAAAAACGAGATTCGCCGTGAGTTTGATACCGAGACGCGGGTCACCCGTCGCCGAAAATGCCCAATCAACGGCATGACGTGTATCGTCCAGCGCATGCTGCAACTCGGAATGCACATCGGCAAGGTGTTCGGTTAGCGGGCGCAGACGCGAAAGCTGATAGTGTGCATTGCGTGTGGCAATGCGTTGCGTTTCGCCTTCTGCATCAAGCTTTTCAGCGGCATAAGCACGTGTGGATTCAGGAAGACGGTACTGTGCGACTGCACTATCAACTTCCATCACCATCATCGATTTATTGACGAGCTCGGCGATGCCATCGATGACCTGATTGATCGAAAGATCGGCATCGCAAGTGACATGACAGATGGCTTCCAAAGAAAACATGCCGCTGAACACGGCCAGTCGCCGGAATAGTCGCCTGGACGGTGGATCAAGCAGATCGAAGCTCCAATCGAAAGTGGCACGTAGCGTCTGATGACGCGGCAGCGCCGTACGAAAGCCGCCGGTTAGTACGGCCAAGCGGTTGTCGAGCCGCTGGCAAATCCCGTCGATGCCGAGCGTTGCAGCCCGCGCGGCAGCTAACTCGATCGCGAGCGGAATGCCATCCAGCCGCCGACAGATCTCGCCAATGGCGTGGAGGCTGCTACGAGAATGTTCGAAGTTGTTTGCGACCAAATTCGAACGCATCAAGAATAACGCCACGGCGTCTGATGCGAAGACATCGGAGTCAGTGCAGGTCGACGACGGCACGCTTAGTGCCTCGACACGATACACGCACTCGCTACTGATCCGAAGCGGCTCCCTGCTGGTGACGATGATATGCAATTGGCGGTTCTCGGCGATTACGGCTTCGACGAATTCGGCAACGTGATCGGCAATATGTTCAGCGTTGTCCAGCAGCAATAAGCAGCGCTGCACGCCAAGAGCCGCAGCTACTTCGGAGAGGCTTGGAGCCGGTGAGTCGATGCACAGACCGCAGTCTTCGATCATCGTCGCCAGCATGCTTTCGCGCGTCTGTGCCGACGCGAGTTCGACGAAGTATAGATCGCCATGAAAATCCGCAATCGTTTCGTGCACGACTTCGATCGCCAAACTTGTTTTTCCTATCCCGCCTGCGCCCGTCAATGTGATCACATCGTGTTGCTTTAGCAGCATGCGGAGGTCTTGCGTAGACGCCGTTCGTCCGACCAGTTGGGATCTGGCGGGAAGCAGTCGGCGACGCCGAGCGGATACTTTGAGAGCGGGGGCGGCTTGCTTCTGCGGCAGCACGCGAAGTTGGTATCCTCGTCCGGGAATCGTGACAATCAAATCACGTTCTTGTCCAAGCGCCTTCCTGACCGCCGTCAGATGAACTTGAAGATTGTTTTCCTCGACTACCGTGTTAGGCCAGACAGCCTCCATCAGTTGATTTTTTGTGACCAGCTCACCTACTGATTCGGCCAATATCGCCAAAATTTCGAAGGCGCGCGAACCTAAGGGCACGACCTCGTGATCGCGACGCAAGACACGCATCGCGAGATCCACTTGAAAGCGACCTAAATCAACCATGTCATATTTGGCGCAGGAGTATCACGTGCAGATACGCGATGCCTCGCGAATGCATACAGCTGGCATGACGATCCGACACGATATGAAATTGAAAGATCCGCACCGACGATAGCGCTATAAACGTGTTTTGTCTTGTCGATTACTGCCTCTTTCCTCAAAAACTGAACCTTGCGGAGAGCGACGATCGTTCGTTCCTCGCACCAAGAGGCATGATGAATTTTAAGAATGATTAACGTCCTACCCAAGGACGATGTATTCGCATGTGCCTAAACTAGCGATCAGCTTCGCCGGCAAGTTTCAGCTTGCCATTATCTTCCGACACCTATTCATTGCCAGGAAATCGCTCGCCATGTCCAATCCAAAGCTCGAAGTATTGACTCCGGCCAATTCGCAACTGATCTTCATCGATCAGCAACCGCAAATGGCTTTCGGTGTTCAGTCGCTCGACCGACAGGTTCTGAAGAACAATGTGGTCGGTCTGGCAAAAGCTGCCAAAGCCTTCGATATCCCGACGACGATCACGACGGTCGAGTCGGAGAGTTTTTCGGGTTTTACGTTCCCTGAATTGTTGGACGTTTTCCCGGATCACAAAATTCTTGAGCGTACTTCGATGAACTCCTGGGATGATCAGAAGGTGCGCGATGCCTTGGCAAAGAACGGGCGCAAGAAGGTTGTCGTCTCCGGGTTATGGACGGAGGTTTGTAACACCACGTTTGCGCTTTGCGCAATGCTGGAAGGCGATTACGAGATCTATATGGTTGCCGATGCTTCGGGCGGCACGTCGAAGGACGCGCACGACTACGCGATGCAACGGATGGTGCAAGCCGGTGTTGTGCCAGTGACATGGCAGCAGGTGATGTTGGAATGGCAGCGCGATTGGGCGCACAAGGGTACTTATAACGACGTCATGGCTGTCGCGAAAGATCACTCGGGCGCCTACGGGATGGGCGTCGACTACGCCTATACGATGGTGCATAAATCGGCGCAGCGTACCGCTGTTCAGCACGATGTACTGGCACCAGTGTCGGCAACGAAATAACGGCGTCGCTGCCTTCCCCTGAATAGGCTCCGTGCATTTGCGCGGAGCACCTCTACCAAGGATTGCAATGATTACTCATACCAATGAGGCTGCGCCGGCCGACACCATTTATTTCAACGGAAAGATTGCGACGCAGGATGCGAAGCGGTCTTTCGCGGATGCGATGGCAATTGCCGGTAGTCAGATTGTCGCGGTTGGATCGCGACATAGCGTACAACGTCATGCCCACGCGGCAACCGTTTATATTGATCTGCGTGGTCGGACCGTGATTCCGGGGCTCAACGACTCGCATCTGCATATCATTCGGGGTGGCTTGAACTTCAATATGGAGTTGCGCTGGGATGGCGTGCCGTCATTGGCGGATGCGCTCGCGATGCTTCGGAAGCAGGTCGCACGCACGCCTGCGCCCCAATGGATACGGGTAGTAGGCGGCTGGAACGAATTCCAGTTCGCTGAACGACGTGGGCCTACGCTCGAAGAAATCAACGCGATTGCACCCGATACCCCTGTATTCATTCTGCATTTATACGATAGCGCGCTGCTAAATGCGGCGGCGCTCAGAGCAGTGGGCTATACGAAAGAGACGGCCGATCCGCCCGGAGGCGAGATACAGCGTGATAAGCGTGGTAATCCCACCGGCATGTTGATCGCGCGACCAAATGCCGGAATCTTATATTCGACATTGGCGAAGGGGCCGAAGCTCGATCTTGAGGATCAGCGCAACTCCACGCGACATTTCATGCACGAGCTTAATCGGCTCGGCGTAACAAGTGCGATCGATGCGGGCGGCGGCTATCAGGCCTATCCGGACGACTATGCTGTCATCATGGAGTTGGCCAAACGCAACGAGTTGACAGTTCGCATTGCCTATAACCTATTCACTCAAAACGCGAAGCGAGAGATTGAAGATTTCTCGAAGTGGGTGAAAACCACAAAGCCGGGCGAGGGTGACGATTTCCTTCGCCTTAACGGTGCGGGCGAGATGCTGGTGTTTTCTGCGGCGGACTTCGAAGACTTTCTAGAGCCGCGCCCGGATTTGCCGGACACGCTGGAGCAGGAGTTGGAGGCTGTGGTGCGGCTGCTCGTTGCCAATCGCTGGCCATTCCGTTTGCACGCCACCTATAACGAATCGATAGAACGCTTCCTCAATGTGTTCGAGCGTGTGAACGCAGATATTCCCTTTGCTGGACTACGCTGGTTTTTTGACCATTGCGAGACCATCACGCAAAACAATATCGATCGTGTCAAAGCGCTGGGCGGTGGCATCGCGGTACAGCATCGCATGGCATTCCAGGGAGAGTATTTTATCGATCGCTATGGCGTCGAAGCGGCGCGCAAGACACCGCCTATCCGACACATGCTGGAAGCCGGTCTGGCAGTGGGCGCCGGGACTGATGCGACGCGTGTGGCGAGTTTCAATCCCTTTGTATCGCTTTACTGGATGGTATCTGGAAAAACGGTAGGCGGTACGCAGATGTACTCCGCGGAAAACCGTCTCGACCGAATGGAAGCGTTGAGGCGTTACACCGTCGGGAGCGCATGGTTCTCGAACGAGGACGATAAAAAAGGTGCTTTGACACCCGGACAGTTCGCGGACTTCGCGGTCCTGAGTAAAGATTATTTCAGTATAGACGAGACGGAAATCAAATATCTCGAGTCTGTAATGACGGTGGTTGCGGGCAAGATCGTCTATGCGGCCGACGACTTCGCATCAATGGCGCCGCCTGCGATTCCAGTCAGTCCGACGTGGTCGCCCGTAGCCGAGTTCGGTGGGTACAGCCGCTATAAGCCGTCAGCCGTGGCGTGCGTGGATGGTTGCGTCAACTTGTGCGGCATTCACGCCCACGGACACGGCTTCGCCTGGCGCAAAACCGTTCCAGTCAGTGACTCGAACGGATTCTGGGGCGCACTTGGATGCAGTTGCTTTGCGTTTTAACGGAATGCCTTTATATCGATTTACGGCGTTTTCCCTGTTTTCGAGAAAATGAGATGATGAATTCACGATATTTTTTGCGCTCTTCGGTGTTGACGTGCACTTTACTGGCGATTGGTCTTCCGCCGTTTTCGGCGGCGTTCGCGCAGTCGGCAACGGGTAACGTTGGCGCGCCTAATGCACATGCAGCGTATGCTGATGACGTTTCGGTCGGGCCGCAATACGATACGACCCATGTATATGTTACCCCTGCCGATCTCGATAAGTTCGTCAACAGCTTCATCGCCACGTTCGGCGGAAAAGCGTCCCCGCGCGCTGTATTCACCGTGACACCAACGCCCAGCAAAACAGCATCGCAGTATGTGCAGACGCCGGTGGGGATGCTGTCCGTTTTTGGCTTTGAGACGCCAATTCCCTATCCGTTTGGCAATGAGCGTACCGGCTATCTGGTCAGCGACATCGATCAGGCATTAAAATCTGCACGCGCGGCTGGGGCCGACATCGTCGTTGATTCGTTCGATGATCCTATTGGAAAGGATGCGGTGATTCAATGGCCGGGTGGCCTGACGATGCAGCTTTACTGGCATACGAAAGCGCCGAATTATGCGCCCTTGCAGAACGTTCCAGACAACCGTGTATATGTTTCGCGTTATGAAGCGGAGAACTTTCTGCAACGCTGGTTGCGTTTCTCGCACGGTAAAGTCATATCCGACAATGCCCATGTGGACGCAGGCGTGATCGGACGTCCTGGAGAAACCGTTCGCGAGATCAAAGTCAGCTCAGGATTTGGCAATATGGTCGTGTTTGTGACTGACGGCAAACTCCCGTTTCCATTTGGTCGCGAAACATCCGGTTACCGCGTTGCCAATGTAAAACAGACTATCGAGAAAGCACAAGCCGCTGGCGTCAAAGTGTTATATCCGCCATATAGCAACGGCCCGAGTACGACGGCAATGCTTGAATTTCCTGGGGGATATATTGCTGAAGTGCACGATGGCGAATGATCGCGTCGTGCCTTCCTGCCGTAGGCGTTGCCGCGACGCGTCCTGGACGCTACGCGCCTTGGTCCTCGGCGCCGGACTGGGCGCGTCATCGGTCTCGTCGTTCGCCGATAACAGCGCTAAGGTTTCAGTCAGCGAGGCAACAAGCACTTGCTCTCGCCCAGCGATCGCATTCAATCGATGGCAGGAGAACTGGTCGGTGTTGCAAAATGGATGTGTCCCCAAAAAGCCATTCGACTCCTTAAAGTATATTCCGCTCTTTGGTAATCGAGATGCCTATATTTCACTGGGAACGGTGTTGCGGGAACGCTTGGAAGTCAACGATGCGCCGTTGTATGGGCTGGGTTCGGGGCATAGCGATACTTACTTAATACAACGAGTGGAGGTGCATGCCGATGTGCATTTGGGCGAACGAATCCAGCTATTTACGCAAATAGAAAGCGCACTGCCTTACGGCAAGGATCGCGTCTCGGTCGTCGACAGAAATCCGTTGGATCTGCGGCAGGCATTTGTCACATTCACGCAAAACACAAGGTTTGGTGTCGTCAAAGCGCGCGTTGGTCGACAAGAGATGGCATTTGACCTGCAACGGTTTGTCGCAGTGCGCGATGGTCCCAACGTGCGGCAGGCGTTCGATGGTGTCTGGGCAGATTTCGAGACGGGACGCTGGCGTTGGATAGCGTATGCGACACAGCCGGTCCAATATCGCGACGCATCAGATTTTGATGACGTATCGAATCGTGATCTGACGTTCAGCGGTGTGCGTGTGGAACGCCAATCTGTCGGGCCCGGCGATGTATCGGCTTATTATTCCCGTTATAACCGGCGCCGCGCGAATTTTATCGATGGCAGCGGCGACGAGCATCGTGATGTGTTCGATGTGCGATATACGGGGAAAACTGGCAATATCGATTGGGACGCCGAGGCAATGTATCAAAGCGGGCACGTCGGCAGCAACACCATCGGTGCATGGGCGGTAGGCTCGCTTGCCGGGTATACCTTTAACAACGTAACGTGGGCGCCTCGCCTGGGCCTGCAAATCGATGCGGCTTCGGGCGATCGGCATCCGCACGATGGAAGGATCGGAACTTTTAATCCGCTGTTCCCGAATGGCTATTACTTTGCGCTTGCAGGTTATACCGGGTATTCGAATCTCATCCATATCAAGCCTTCGCTGACGTTGAAGCCTTCTAGTAAATGGACCTTGCTTCTTGCCACTGGTTTGCAATGGCGCGAAACCACGTCCGATGCTGTCTATCAACAAGGTTCTGCGTCGGTGCCTGGTACGGCCGGATTCGGTTCTTTATGGACCGGCTTTTACACGCAGTTTCGCGCAGACTATGCCGTCAACGCGAACATTACTGCCGCCCTAGAGGCCGTGCATTTTCAAATTGGAAAGTCATTGCGCGAAGTCGGTGCGAAAAATGCTGACTATATAGGTGCCGAGTTGAAATTTGCCTGGTAGATCCAGACTGATCGTTGTCAAGCCGCTGACAAGAGGTAGGGATCAACGCGCTCGGTGAGCGCAGCTTCATCACTTTGTACTCGTGACGTAGCGTCGCCAAGCGCCCGGGGCCATCCTCGTCGCTTTCGAGAAAACGCGTGTGAAATGCGTTTGATCGGAAAAGCCGCATTGATCGGCAATTTCTACCAACGACGTCGTAGTGTTCTTGAGGAGGTGACGAGCACGCTCGACACGTTGCTGCAATTGCCATTGATAAGGCGTTTGTCCAGTAGAACCATGGAACGCACGTATGAAATAGCTTTCAGACAGGCGACATTCCGCTGCGATATTGGCAATCGATACACTTGCATTCGATGGTGCCATCAGCATCTCTTTTGCAAAGGATGCTTGCCAAGCAGATAGTGTTGCCCGCTTTCGGGTGTGCATTGGCACCACGCTACGGCCAAGGCCGGCGTACTGTGAAATGAGATGAAGACCGATTGAAATGCTGAGTTGTTCGAGGAATAGCGACTGCGCAGCGTTGGGATAGGAAATTGCCGGCAGCATGGCACGCGCAAGATGGCTCAATGTGTCGTCGCGTTCCGCGATCTTGGTACTTAGACCGACGCTACCGAGCCTTGGAATATCAGTACCCAGTCGTTCGAGCCAAAAAGGATTCGCTTCGAAAAGAAGGAAATCAAATGCTCCCGATAATTCGGCATGGTACTTATCTGAAAAATCGCGGATATAAATCGCATTTTCAGTGAAAGCATAAGCTTTGCGACTTGGTCCACGCAATAACCGCCGTTGGTGACCGGGGAGTAACGATACACCAACCAGGAACCCACGATCATCTGCGTCCGTCTCGACGTTCGATATGACGTTCCTTGGCGCCTGCTTTCGGTGTACGCGCAGCGCGCCAATATCGAGTTGCGTACTTACGTCGAGCCGGTCGAGTTTGCAGCCAAGGCCATCGGTGACAGCAGCCGTATTGATGACAGGGTGCGGTGTCGGGTGGAAGGAGCGCATATCGCCTGGCATGAATTCCCCCTATGACGTGCTCGACAACTGGCGAGCGGATTGCGCGATTGTAACTTAATTATTCTTACCGATGATCGGTGTGGGTTTGAGTCTGTGCGGTCGGAAAATCGGTGCGCAGGTCCGCAATTCTGACATGGTCGATTTTCTTGGAATGCTTTTATTTAAGATGATTTTTATTTAACAATAATTCATACGATCTTAGTGGTCGTATGCATTAGGAACGAAGAGGGTATGAATCAATCGGGTAATCGTTATTCAAAGCGAAAGATGACAAAGGACTTGGCTATTTTTGACGCGTGGCAGGACGCCGTGAAAATGCTCGACTGTCAAGATAGTGCTGAGTGTGACACTTCTGCTACCGTTGCTGGCGCGGCCTGGCCAACGCGGGCGGAGAAGGGGGGATATGACGGACTACTGGAAGTGTAAGCATCATTACAGACGGTCTTGACGATTAGAGCACAACTTCGCAGAGCCGCTGATTGACCAGGACAAGGTCGAATGCCTTGGGATCGAAGCTGCCACCATACCAGTCCTTTAAATGCTGGTGTTCTTCATGCGAGGAATCGCTGATCGCGTCTACGAAGTCAGCATACCCAGGAGCCCCGCCCACGTCTTCCGGCGGACACGCGTTTTCGCCATCGATATAGAGTGGGTGTCGTAGCTTCGGGTCTGGGGTCAATGCCTTCTCAACCTTGATGCGGTGCTGCCAGTTGTCACCATAGTCATAGACGTACGTAAATGTGCGAAGCCCTCCCAGGGCTTTGGCTAAGGTCACGCGTGCCTCATTTGATATCGGTGGGTCATCCGCGAATCCCGCGTCCTCAGGTATGCCATAGTGGGTGTCGCCAAAGATGAATTCATGTATATGCCCTCCGTCCCAGCCCATGGCGAGCAACAACACGAGATGTAGTTTTCCCAGCCGGATCGTGCCGGGCATCACGATTCTGCGCCAAATTGCCGGTTTGATATCGCGCAACTCTACGCGTAGCACATTGGGTAGATTCAACCGGTCGTCGCAACACCTTAAGCCACGAAGCGTTTCATAGGCTGTCCACGGAAATAGATACGACATTTTACATCGCCAGCAGCGATGCACCTTCTGGTGCGCCGTCGCTGCGGCAAAATGTCGAGCGTGAATTTCAGGAGCCCGCCACACCGCTTAAGCTTACGCCAGCCATCGCTTAATATTGGCCGCCATGACATTTGTCGAAATACCATATCGATCGTGGAGTGTGGGCAGTGCACCTGCGTCGAGAAACGCGTCTGGCAGGGCGACCTGTTTGAACGTACACGAAACGCCGGCGCTCAAGAGCGTGGTTGCGACAGACTCCCCCAAACCGCCGATAATCGTATGGTTCTCGGCAACGACGACCATACGCCCCGTTCGCTTTGCCTCGCGGATGATGGTCTCCGTGTCGAGCGGCTTGATGGTTGGAACGTGCAGCACTGCGACGTCTACTTTGTCCGACTCTAGTGCCTTTGCGGTTTCCAGCGCCCGCATTGTCATAATGCCGGACGAGATGATCAGCACGTCGCTCCCGTCACGCAGCATTTTTGCTTTGCCGAGTTCGAACTGGTAATTGTATTCATCAAGAACAGCGGGTACGCTACCGCGCAGGAGACGCGCATACACAGGGCCTTTATGCGCTGAAATGGCCGGTACCAGCTGTTCAATTTCAAGCGCATCGCATGGGTCAATCACTGTCATGTTTGGCATTGCCCGCATGAGCGCCAGGTCTTCGGCGGCCTGGTGGCTCGGCCCATACCCGGTCGTCAGGCCGGGCAGCGCGCAGACAATTTTGACATCGAGGTTGTCCTCGGCAATGGTCTGATGAATAAAGTCATATGCGCGGCGCGTTGCGAACACCGCGTAAGTCGTGACGAAAGGCTGCGCACCTTCGTGGGCGAAGCCGGCGGCAGCGCCCATCAGAAGTTGTTCCGCCATGCCCATCTGGTAATACCGGTCCGGGAACGCTTTCGCGAAGATATGGAGGTCGGTGTACTTTCCCAGGTCAGCCGTCATGCCGATGACGTTTGGCTTCGAAGAAGCGAGCGCGACCAGCGCGTGACCGAACGGAGCAGACCGAGTGACCTGGTCGTCGCCGGCGATGGATGCAATCATCGCCGACGTCTTCAAACGAGGTTTTTTATCGATAACCGAGTTCATGCCTTGCTCCCTGCAAAAGTGTTGTCGAGTGCATCCAGCGCCAGCTTCCATTCATGAGCATCCACGCGGATGAAGTGGTTCTTCTCCCGTTGCTCGAGGAAAGGCACGCCGCAGCCCATCTTCGTGTCGCACACGATGATCCGCGGTTTCGCCTCTTTCAGGTTTCGCGCGTTGTCGAAGGCCGCCTTCACGGCATTGATATCGTTTCCGTTCACGCGTTGCACGTACCAGCCAAACGCTTCCAGCTTCGGAACTAGCGGCTCGAAAGCCATGATGTGCGTCGAGGGACCATCCGCCTGTTGATTGTTGACGTCGACCATCGCTATCAAGTTATCCAGCTTCCAATGCGCCGCCGAGAGAAGACCTTCCCAGATGGCGCCTTCGTCCAGCTCGCCGTCGGAGAAGAGCGTGTACACAAGGGATTTCGAACCTTTGTTCTTGAGTCCGAGACACCGGCCCACTGCAATCGTAAGTCCTTGACCGAGTGACCCGCCGGACATTTCCATGCCGGGTGTGTAGCTCGCCATGCCGGACATCGGCAGCCGGCTGTCATCGCTACCATACGTCTCCAGCTCTTCCTCGGGAAGGATGCCGGCTTCGAACAGTGCGGCGTAGAGCGCGATGGCGTAGTGACCGTTCGACAACAGGAAGCGGTCCCGGTGCTCCCAGTCTGGCTCCGCTGCGCGGTAACGCATTGCGCCGAAATAGGAAACAGCCAGAACATCGGCGATGTCGAGAGCCTGGCCGATATAGCCCTGGCCCTGTACTTCGCCCATCAGCAGGGCGTTGCGGCGGATGCGGTATGCGCGCTCTGCAAGCGATACATCCTCGATGACGGTTGTACTCATTTACTCGTCTCCTTGAAACAGCTTGTTCAGCGATTGACGGTCTTCGCGGGCACGAAGAACACCAGGATCGCGCCCAGCACGACGGCTGTGGAAATGAAGATGAGGCCTGCGGTCGCCTTGCCGGTGAAGTCATTGAGCCATCCGACAATGGCAGGCGAAAAAAAGCCGGCCAGATTGGCGAAACAGTTGACCGCTGCAATTCCAGCGGCGGCGGACACCCCGCTGAGAACCGCGGTGGGAAGCGCCCAAAACAACGACGATGAGGCGAGAATGCCCGCAGCAGCGACGCTCATGCAAATAATCGATGGGCCCACGCTTCCCAGCATCGGTAGTACGGCGAACGCGGCAGCTGAAACCAGCATCGGAATCGCCAGATGCAAACGTCGTTCGCGACGCCTATCGGCACTATTTCCGAGTAGTGGCAATGTAATGATGGCGCACATGTACGGAATCGCGGTCAGGACACCAACCCACAGCGGGTCGGCGACACCTGTGCGACGAATGATTGTCGGTAGCCAGAAGGTCAGACCGTATTGACCAAGAACGACACAGAAGTAGATGCCAGCCATTAGCCAGAGACGACGGTCGCGGACGAACGCGCGGATGGACACGTGCTCGGTAGCCGCCTGGCGATCGCTTTCCACATTGCGTTTGAGGAGCGCCTTTTCGTCCTCGGACAACCATTTCGCGCTGGCGATTCCGTTGTCGAGATACAGAAAAATCGCAACCCCAAGAAGCAGCGAAGGCAATGCTTCCAGCATGAACAGCCATTTCCATCCCGCGAGGCCTTGCACGCCCTGGAATGTATGCATGATCCAGCCGGAGAGGGGGCCCCCGAGGATGCCGGCCATTGGTATCGCCATGAAAAACATCGAAAGCGCTTTTGCGCGCCGTGCGGCGGGAAACCAGTAGGTCAGATACAAAATGACGCCCGGAGCAAATCCGGCTTCGGCGACGCCCAGCAGAAAGCGCAGGGCATAAAACGTGGTTGGCGTTTTCACAAACACAAAGCTTGCGGAAATCACCGCCCAGGTCAGCATGATGCGCGCGAGCCAGTTGCGTGCACCGACTTTGTGGAGAATAAGGTTGCTAGGAATCTCGAAAAGGAAGTAGCCCAAGAAGAAGATGCCCGCGCCGATGCCGTAGATGGTTTCAGAGAAGCGGAGGTCATTGAGCATCTGCAACTTTGCAAAGCCAACGTTTACCCGGTCGAGGTATGCGCCGAGATAGCAAAGCATGAGAAACGGAATCAGATGACGCGCAACCTTTGCATAGGTCCTTACTTCGAAGTTCGAGGCATTGCTGGAAGCGGATAAGTCTGCTCCGATTCCCGGGCTGGCCAGTCTGGATTTCATCGGTGGTCTCCTGTCCTCTCGGCCCGTCGCCGCGACGGGACCGGTGCCATGCTTTAGTGCCGCTTGAGCGGCTTGACGCCTTGGTCAATACACGTGCGTCGTACGCGCCTCCTGCTGTCAAGGAGCGAATGAAGGCAACGTCAGTGAATGAGCATGCCGCCGTTGACGTCGAGCGTGACGCCGGTCAGATAGGTAGAAAGGTCGCTTGCTAGAAAGAGGCAGGCATTGGCGACGTCGTTTGCCTCTCCGAGACGCCCAAGCGGAATGCCCTTGATGATGTCCGCGCGCATCTCAGGGGTCAGCTTGTCGCCCGTGATATCCGTCTGAATAAGGCCCGGCGTAATGGCATTGACGCGGATATGGTCGCTACCGAATTCCCGGGCCATCGCCTTGGCAAGCCCGAGGACACCGGCCTTCGCCGCGCTGTAGTGAGGGCCGCCGAAAATGCCGCCGCCGCGTTGCGCGGAGACGGAAGACATGCAGACGATGCTGCCACGCTGCCGCTGCTTCATGTGCGGGATGACGGCTTGCGACATGTACAGCGTTCCTAGCAGGCTCACGCCGACAACGGCATCGAAGTTGTTCTTGGAGATATCGAGTGTCTTGATGGGCTGCGTAATGCCCGCGTTGTTTATCAATGCGTCGATGCGACCATATTGTGAGACAACCGCATCTGCTGCGGCAACGCAGGCTTTCTTATCGGTGACGTCGCACGCCAGACCGAGATGGCCATCCCCGAGGTCGCGCGCGGCGCTTTCCGCGTCCGCCATGTTCAGGTCCAGAATCGCGATGCGCGCGCCTTGCGCAGCCATCGCTTTTGCCGTCGCTTTACCGATGCCGCGTGCCGATGCGGCGCCCGTGATGATAACGACTTGATTCTCGAGCAACATGTGGGTGTCTCCGTTGATGAGCTAGGGGTAGGCGAAGTTTGTCCGCCAGCGAACCTCGCATCAACACAGTTCCCTTCAACCATAGCTGAGAAATTTTCAGCCTCCAGGGTTATCCCTGTGCATCTGCCTTGCAGCGTTCGAATTCCGTTTCAATCCAGGTCAAAAATTTTGCGACTCGCGGCAACTCGGCATTTTGACTGGGGTAAACGAGATGATGTGCACCTACCTCTACGGAATGGCTATCGTCGAAGACCTGCACGAGAGCGCCGTCCTTTATTTTTTGGGAAGCCATCATGACGCTTTCCAGAGCAATGCCGAGCCCGAGTGACGCCGTTTCAATCGACATGTAGGAACGGTCGAACGAAAAGTCGAACGTTTTGTTTGCGCCAGCAACGCCGGCTCGGCCAAACCATTGCCGCCACTGAACGAGCGGCGTCTCGGAATAGACGAGGCGCTCGGCCAGCAGGTCATCTGGCGTCTTCACCGGATGCCGCTCAAGGTAGGCCGGTGATGCGAGTGGGGCGATGAATTCGCCCCGGACCGTACGCACTTCGAGGTTGCTCCATTCTCCATAGCCATGACGAATGTCTATGTCGTAATATCCGTTCGAAAACGATATGTTCTCGTATGAACAGGCGACGTTCAGTTGTACGTCGCCATTTGCTTCCTGAAACGAGGATAGCCGCGGCAATAGCCACATCAAGCCAAAACTCGGGCTCGAATGCACACGCAGGATGTCGACTTCCTTCGTGCTCGAGGCACGCTCGGTCGCCCGGCTGAGGTCTGCTAGCGACCCCGTTACGTCCGCGAGATAGCGCTCCCCGGTGGGTGTCAGGACAAGACCACGTCCTGTTCGTTGAAACAGGGATTGCCCGATCATTGACTCCAGATTGCTAAGCTGATGACTGACGGCCGACGCCGTAAGGTCAAGCTCTTCTGCTGCTCGATTCACGCTCTTCGTACGTGCAATGCTCTCGAACGCGATGATGGCCTTCAACGGCGGAATTCGCATGATAAAATTTTTTTCAGTCACGATTGAACAAAACTGCATTGCCTTCTGACGGTAGTCGCTGCCATCCTCGACATCAAACGATACGGACACGAAAACACGTGAAATGTTACCCCGTGTCAGGCCGCCAGTGGCCTAAAGTCGTGCCTCATATAAATATGGCGCGGTGCAGCAGCCGCACAGGAGACATAGATGAATACCCTGAATTCTTTTTCAGGCAAGTACGTTGCCCGTGGTGACATGATCACCATCGCCCACGGCTAAGCAAAGCCCCGGCACGGAGTCCGGCTTGCTGCATTCCCAGCTACTCAGTCAAGCCTTCAGAATCTGTCACGCATTGCAGGCCGCTCTCGCGACTTGCGATCGGAGACGCTCGCTCGCGGTTTTCGCGACGGAGACGTGCAATGGTCGAACAACCCACGTTGTTGCTCGCAAAATCAATCATCAAAAGCTTTGGGCCTACCAGTGTCCTTAAGGGCTTCGACTTGTCTGTTCGTCCGGGAGAGGTTCACGCGTTCCTTGGTGGAAACGGCGCGGGGAAGTCGACTTTCATCAAAATCATTTCCGGCCAGCATCAACGGGACGGGGGCACGCTTCAGTTTTCGGGGCGCGACATTGGCGACGCCTCAACCTCTCCAGCGAGTACCGGGGAGATTGCCGTCGTCAATCAGGAGCTGGCATTGCTTCCACATCTGTCGGTCGCGGAAAATATCGCCATGCCCCGAATGCATCGGGCGTTCGGAACATACAGTGAGCGAACCTCACGCGCGCTTGCGACTGAAGCCCTTTCGCTAATTGACCCGCAGTTCGCAAGGGAATCGGTTCATCGCTTGGTGGGCGAGCTATCGCTTCACGAGCGGCAACTGGTGGAAATAGCCCGTGCGCTGCGCTCCGGTGCGAAGCTGCTATTGCTCGACGAGCCGACAGCAAATCTGACCGCTGCCGAGACCGGGCGTCTCTTTGCCGTCATTCGAAGGCTGATAGTCGAAACGAATCTTGCCGTTCTCTTTGTTTCTCATCGCATGCGGGAGATACGTCAGATTGCCGATGTCTGCACCATCATTCGTGATGGCAAGACCGCCGTCGACCGTGCGCCGCTCGACACGATCACGGACCGTGAAATCATCGACCACATGGGGCAATCGGTCGAGCCGGACCCGCAAATCGAGGTCAACCTGGAAGCTGCATCGGAATTGCGAGACGGATACGACGAAAGCTATGACGGCCATAGCACCGCTGAAGCCCCCGTCATCGTTTGCCAGGATGATATCGAATTCGAAATACGTCCGGGAGCCATCATCGGACTGGCAGGCGCGCCAACCGGCCCTCTGGAATTGATCGAGGCACTAACGGGAATCGCGCCTAAACCTCGCTGGCGTATCGAGCGAGCGGGTGTATCGGTCAATCATCGCGGACCATCTGATGCGGCCCGCGCTGGCGTAGGCTACATATCCGGCGACCGAGCAAACAAAGGCATGCTTGCAACGTTGCCCATCATCGACAACCTGATGGTGGCGCAGCGCGTCGTCCAACGAAAAAAAATCGTTCGTCACGAGGAGCTTCAAGAAGGGCAGAACCTTCTCGATGCACTCAAGATACGCGCCGGCTCCCTATGGCACGCTCCCGCCACCTTGAGCGGCGGTACGCAGCAAAAAGTGCTGGTTGCGCGCTGGCTGAATCTGAAGCCGCAACTGCTGGTGCTGGAAGAACCTACGCGCGGCGTTGACATTCGGACAAAGCGCGAAATCTACGCGCTCATTCGCAAACTCGCCAAGCAGGGTACGGCAGTTGTCTGGTGGTCAACGGAATACGTGGAACTGGTCGAGTTGTGTGACACGGTGCTCGCGTTTGACCTTTCAGGTAGGCCGACCGGGATGCTCCGCCATCCTGGCCTTAATGAAACAAGCCTTGCTAGCGCTACAGGAATGGCAGCCTGAAACGTAAAAGGTTTCGACGACAGAATATAAGACAGGAGACACAGCATGAAAGCAGTAACGCAAGCAATGCGCAGCAGCGCGAAAGAGCCAGGCGGAGGCATCCGGCACATATTGTCGACGTATCGGACCGAGATTGCCATCGCGATTGCCATTGTCGTCATCGAATTTGCTGTTGGTATGGTCGTTCCGGCCGCGTTGTCGATGGGAAATCTAGCGAACGTTACCCAAGCCGCGGCGCCGCTCGTCATCATGGCGTTCGGTGTACTTCTCGTGATCATCACGGGTGGTATCGATCTATCGGTAGGCTCTGTTTTCTCCCTTACAGGCATGGTCACCGGTCTGGCGATGTCGCATGGTCATGGCGCCATCGTCAGCAGCATCGCCGGCTTGGCCGTGGGTTTCATCATCGGTTTGATGAATGGTGCGCTTGTGACTTTCGTAGGTCTCGCGCCATTCGTCGTCACGCTTAGTACGTATGCCATCGCCGGAAGTCTGTCGTTCATCGTAACCGACGGTCACTCGCTTCCTATCAATGACCCGAATTACTGGCTGCTCAATTCTGGTGCGATGATTCCCGGGGTCATCAATTACGTGCTGTGGTGCGCGCTGCTGCTGGTTGTTATCGAGTTCTGTCTGCGCAAGGTTGTAGCGGGGAGGTGGCTGTATGCCGTAGGTAGCAGCAGCGCTTCCGCTCGCGTCATTGGTATCCCTGTGAATCGCGTTCGTTTGTGCGCTTATGTAATTTCCGGATTGCTTGCCTCATTTTCAGGCATTGTAAGCGTCTCGTATATCAGTAATGCGGAAGCGACAGCGGGATCCAGCTTGATGCTTCAGGCAATCGCTGCGGTGGTTATTGGCGGCGCAAGCCTCTTCGGAGGCACCGGGTCCGCTATTGGTGCGCTGCTCGGCGCGTTGATGATAACGATCATCCAGAACGGTGCGAATCTTATTGGCGTGAACAGTTTCTGGCAAGGCACGGTGACAGGTATCGTGATACTCATCGCGGTATTGGTCGATCGCATCACCAAAGCACGGCGATAAGCCGGCGGCATAATACCAAGCAAGGAGACCATGATGAACGTTTTTCGACTCACCCCATTTCGCCAACTTGAAAAGCCTTTGACCGCGATGGTTGTCTGTAGCGCGCTGGCTTGCCTCGCGATGGCATCACAGTCGGCGCTGGCACAGGCCAAGCAAACGGTTGCCTATATCGCGCCATCGTTGGATATTTCGTACTGGCAGTGGGTTGCGTACGGCGTCAAGGAACGCGCGAAGGAACTGGGCATGAACTACGTGGAATTTACCTCCGAGAACTCTCCCGCGAAGCAGATGGACAACGTGAAGACGGCGCTGACACGAGGCGTATCCGCCATCGTGATGGGTCCCGTCAGTTCAACCAGCACGCCTCCCGTATTGAGGCTGCTGAAAGAGAAGTCCGTCCCTATCGCGTTTGCGGGCATCGGTCCCCAAGCGGGACAGACAGACTACACATCAGCAGTCACTGCCAATAATTTTGACACCGGCAAGGCACAAGGCGCCTATGTCTGCAAACTGGCGAAGGAGCGCGGTGGCAACAAGATAGCGATGCTCTCGCTGCCGCAAGACCGCGAGAACGCGCAAAAATATATGAAGGGCGCAAAGGAGTCGTTTGCCGCGGACGGCTGCGATCTGGTTCAGGTTCTTGAAACCCATGGCTTGACTGTCAACGAGGCTGTTTCGCAGGCGAACGACATCCTGACCGCCCATCCCGACGTCAAGGCCATTTACGGAATGTACGATGAAGCGGCGACCGGCGCCGCCAAAGCGCTACAGACGCGGGGGCTCACAGGCAAGGTTGCTGTTGTAACTGCAGATGGCAGTCCGACCACCATCAAGCTATTGCGTGATGGCGCCATCCAGGGCATTTTCCTGCAGGAAGCAGTGGGCCAAGGTATCGACGCCACCACGCAGGTGAACAACGTCTTGAACAAGAATCCAACGACTCAGGAACTGGCGCTCAAAGAGCCGCTTGTTACGAAGGAAACAATCGACCAGCCTGCCGCGCAGGCTACCGTGAAGCGGGTCTATCCGCCGTCGGCCGGTAGCTACTGAGCGCACGTGCTTGCGCGACGCCGCTGGTGGAAAAGCGGGCAGCCGCCTTACTTGATTCGAACGTATTCGGAGGCATTGTGGACAATTTCCCCATCATTGACCCGCATCATCATCTTTACGACCTGAAGAACGGCAATTATCCGTGGCTTCAGGGGCCCATGCTTGAGCGCGTTTTCGGTGATTATTCGGCGATTCGTGAAGACTATCTGATTGAAAACTTTTTGGCAGACATCAGGAATCAGAATGTCGTCAAGACGGTGCACCTTCAGGTCGAATATGATCATAACGACCCGGTAGCGGAAACGCGGTGGCTCCAGGGCGTGGCGGACAAGCACGGTTATCCGCACGGAATCGTCGCCTTCGCAGACCTGTCATCACCGAAAGTCCAGGAGGTAATCGAGTCACATCTCGAATATCCGAACGTGCGCGGAATTCGCCAGTGCCTTAACTTCCATCGTGACCCGGTCAAGACGTTCATTGATAATCCGCACCTCATGAGTGAACCGCAATGGCGGGCTGGCTATTCACTCTTGCAACGCTACAACCTGTCATTCGATTTGCAGCTGTACTGCACGCAAATGGAAGAGGCGATGGCATTGGCCTACGCTTACCCGGATATTCCGGTCGTTCTCAACCATACTGGCATGCCCGTGGACCGTAAGCCTGCCGAAATCGAAAACTGGAAAAAAGGAATGAAGCTGCTGGCTTCAGCGCCAAACGTGTCGTGCAAGATTTCCGGACTCGGGATGGCCGATTGGAAGTGGACAGTCGACAGCATTCGGCCATTCGTTCTCGATGCCATCGATGCATTTGGCGTCGAGCGATGCATGTTTGCGAGTAATTTTCCGGTAGACAAGCTTTTCAGCAGCTATGATGCCGTCTTTGATGCCTTCAAGAAGATCACGAAGGACTTTGCTGAGTCCGAGCGTCGCGCGCTGTTCCACGACAATGCGGAGCGCATATATAGACTTTGAAGGGCAGGATTGCGAGGCGTGATGTAGCGTGTATCCAGCGTTTGCCTAGACCGCCGCGCTTACTACCTTGTTCTCGTCCGCTCGATCGAGCATCGTCGAAGCGCAACGTCACGTTTTGCTTGAGTGGGGCAACGCCAGCGTGGTCATTGCCATGATCGCGTGGAGCATCGCGAGTGCGTCAACACTTCGCAAAGGCTTTTATACTCATGGTCTACGCACGAAGGCTGACAGAGCGTGGTCAGGCTTGGCCGTCGTGGGGGCGACGTCCGCGAGACGGTCGTTGGGCGCCGATTAACGCCCAACGTGAATGCGGAGCATCGATGCAATACGCCTGATCCGATGCGAAGGACCCGACAGCGAAATGCTGATTAGGGTGTCCACGTCGCGTAATCGCGCTTCCCTTCTTTCCACAACGATTGATAGTCTTGGCTACTCTCTAACAGCGCGATATGTGTGCCGTCCGCGACGATGCGTCCGTCCACGACAACCAGGATGCGGGGCATCGCTGACGCTCGTTCAATGCGATGCGAAACGAACAACACCGTCGTATCGCTTCGAACGGTGGTCCTATTCATCTCGATGTCACTTGGTAAATCATTTGATCCTGGGGCGCCAACTTTTGCCGCTAACCATTGCGCACACACGGCGGATTCCGTAACGGGATCGAGATTTGCCGTAGCCTCATCTAGGACCATTACCGCTGCGTCGCGTGCAAAGGCTCTAGCCAGTAAAAGACGCTGAACTTCCCCACCTGACAATGTGGTGCCATTGGGCCCGATCAGGGTGTCGTCGCCTCCGGGCAAAGCTGAGACAAATGAACGCGCCTGCGCGCGCGCCAGTGCAGAGTGATAGACAGCGTTCGGGGCATAAGAAATGTCCTTATCCTTGCCGGTATCGGCAGCTAAGAACGAAGGTTGTGCCCCGCATAGGGATTGTGTTGCATTAGACGTTTGTCGCAGCGTGGGTACGGCGTATAAGACGTTTTCAATAATGGACCGATTGAATAAGCACGCCTGCTGTGGGACAGCCGCGAGATAGTTACGCCAGCATGGCGGTGAGACGGTCCGCAAATCGCGGCCAGCCACTAAAATACGTCCTTCGGTCGGTTCTATGACGCCGAGGACCAGCCTTAGCAAAGTACTTTTTCCTGCACCAGAAGGCCCGACGATGGCAATACGATCGCCAAGTCGAATTGTTAGATCAATGCGGTTCAGAATACGCCGATCTCCTAAGTCATAACAGACCGCTTCGAATACGATGTCCAGTGCTTTGCCGTTCGGCCAGTCCTCGCTTAAAAGGGGGAACGCGGACTTCCCAGGGTTCAGGGCAGATGCAATAGGCATCTGAGCGGCATGGATAGATCTTTCTGGTGCATCGTACGTCGCGGCGACTGTCGACACCGTTGGTGCACCCGCCGCGACTTGTGAGCACTCAGTGGCAGTCGCAGTGTGCGTGTCTGCGTCAATTGGGCCTGAAGGCAGTAAATGTGTGACGCCGTCCACGATCTTGCCCCAATAGCCGAAGTAATCGATCAATCGTTGGCTGAGGTTATGGGTGTAATTGACGACGTGAAGCACGATTCCGACGGACATTGTGAAAAGGGCGAGATCAATGTCGCCCTTGATGAAAAGCCAACTAGCGACGCAGGAAATACTGACGCAGAAGATGGCCATGAAAGCAAATTGCCCCCATCGCAAACGCTCAAAGAATCGATTCGACCGATTGATCGCTTTGCGTTCTATTAACTGGTAACGCGAGAGGTGACGGCGCTCGGTGTGAAGGCCGTTGTTTAAGATCACGCTCATCTGATTCGTCAGACTATCTGTGATCTGAGCATTCGTCTGCGCCTCGCACGCCGCGGCATCGACAATCAGCGATTCCGCCTTTCGGGCAATACGATACGAGACAATGCCATAAACGCAGACCCAAGCAATCATAAAGCAGCCCAAGTACGGCGAGGCCAGGCATAAAGTAAACGCGGCAAGCGTTAGCGCGATCGCCGTGGGCCAGAAATCGAAAAAGACGCTGCCAAGCAGTTGGTTGATCGCGACAGCGGTTTCCGTTACACGCTGAGAGATCAGTCCAGGGTGATAGCATGTATGAAAGTCCTGCTTGCGTGAAAGGGCCGTCATATGCAGGCGCATAGCGATAGAATGACGCTGAGGTGCCAGCGAGTGGATGAACAAGGCACCGGACCCGCGTGAGCAGGTCATGTCGACGGTAAGCGTGGAAATGAAGAACAGCAGTGGCCAGCCGATGGTGAATAGGGTTTTTGGATGGGTTGATATCGCATCATTGTTGACGATTTCCGTCATCCGTTGCACAAGCATGCCCAATGCGAGCGGTGCAAGCATGCCTGCAGTCGCCTGTATCGCCTCGAATCCGCCAATCGCTGCATATCTGATGCCGAAGGGGCGAAGCGAGGAATGAATGAAGCACCTCATCCTGGAATGCATGATTAGGTATCCAAAGTAGATGTATCACGTAGTACATCGAGATGCCATCGCATCGATCGATGATCCGCGATCACCGCGAGCGCATCCAATGTGTCAATATGCGTCATGTTGGTAGCTTGCAGAAACACCTGATGCAATGCAGAAATGTGGGTCGCGAGGCTATATCGCGAGAGATAGGTCGAACGCGTCGCAGCTCGGTGCAGGTAATGCAAGTGATGGATGTCGCCGCAGGTCGACGTCGCATGCGACGCCATGCGGTTCTTGCCAGCCGACGCGACGGCATCCTGGGAAAAATCGCTATTGTTCAAGATGTTCTGATTCGACAGCGTGGCGATCTGCGCACTTAAGGCATTCATGTCGCCGCGTGGGTATAGAAAGCCATTTTGGCCGTGAACGATGGTGTCGCCGATTCCGGCAATGTCAGGCATAAGCGGTACCACCCCAGCCGACATTGCTTCAAGCATCGCGAGCGGTGTGCCTTCTGTATCAGAAACCAAAATGAGTGCGTCGATTTGCGCATAGACGCCAGCCATATCCATTCTGTGACGCGGGCCGGTCCAGGTCAGCGATATCGCTGTTTTTCGCAGCGCTGTATAAAGCGCGTCGTGTTCTTCGCCGTCGCCGCAGACGAGCAAGGACACGGGTAGCTTTGCGCGTACGATATTCTCCGCTAGCAGTAAGAGTCGGGATACCTTCTTCTGACGCTCGCATAATCGTCCGACATAGCCGATCGTAAAAAGAGGGGAGCATTTGATGCGTTGGTCGCTCGGTGCGGCGAAGTCAGGCACGCCGTATGGCACATGTATTGCCCTTATGCCATAGCCCGCCAAGCGATGTTGGCTTTGCGTGCAAACGGCGATCACCGCAGACAATATTCGTGCGTATTTACGCTGCAGATGGAGATAATACGACTCGTCGGTGTGGCAAACGCCGATGACGCGTAATCGAGGGTGAGACGATAATAAATAAGCACCTAGCTTAAATCCATACTCATATTGGTTCGGGACAAGAATATCGATGCGCTGGCCGATCAGGCGGGCATGGACTGGAAGCCAGTCAATGCCGTCTACATCGCACTGCAAAGACCAGTGATCCTCGCTGCCGTGGGGAAAGGGCAATACGATAACCTCATCGAAAGCGCGGAATGCCTCGTTTAAAGGTGTTACGTCTTTTTCATATGCGCCATTGCTTGCGGTTGCTACGTTGCATGGGCTGTGTGCCTTTTCTTCAGCAGTGAGGCAGTTGCCAACGCTTTCACTCGTATCGGGCGCCGGGCTAATGTCTGGTTCGAATTGCGCATGCTGGCTTTCCAACAGAACGGCGACGACGTCGAAGCTTCTAGAGCGATATAGTGCGAGGTCTTGACACCATGATGCGACTCCACCGATTTCGGCGGGACTTTGTAATACCAATCCAACGCGCATGCGCCGTGGTCGTATATGAGGGGAGCTTGACTGTTCGGCACCAGCGGCACATGCGACAACGGGAGGGGAAGCAATGAAGCGTTTAGTTTTCATACCAAGCCTGGGATATGGCGGATGCGAAGAATTTGCTGCACAACTATTAGCGTTGCTGGATGCGGCGAGTGAGCCCGCTATGTCGTGTATGCCAGCGATGCCAGAAACAGCGGAATTTCGCCAGCGCATTGCCCGGATTGGAAAGTATCCGTCGGAGCCGTTTGATTGGCACTGCGGCTGTTCCGCCGCGCCGAATTGGCCAAGCAATGCCGACCAATATAGCGAGGCGATGTCGCTATTGGGGCGCCTTTCCCCTAAGCAAGCCATCGTCGTCTTACCGGATCCGACTGCAGCGTTCGGATTTTTGGCGGCGTGCATTGATCGCGGCATTCCTAGCGTCGTAATTTTCCAATTGTGCGACGCGCCTTTTCGCGCGCCAGCTGCATTACGGCGTCGTGCCGCGGCGTTAAAGCTGGTTAGTGTCTCGGCGGCCGCTCGTAAATGGATTGCCAGCGCGTTCGGTGTAGCGTCGGAATGCGTCAAGATTCTGCCAAACGTTTCCAGACGCGGTGCGGTATATGGCACTCGCCAATTGCCCCGCGCTGGAGTGCCCCTCCTTGATGTAGATGCCGGGTCGGGAGCGGTTGTACCACCACCGAAAGATCCTCCGATGCCTGTTGCTGAAAAGCAGGCCGACGCCAGATCCGCGAGCCATTGCGTGCTCACCGTCGCGCGTATCACTCGGCAAAACGGTTGGGCCTTATATCCCAGAATCGTGATGTGGGTCAAAGAACGCACACCTGACGTCCAGTTTGTCTGGGTTGGCGATGGGGAGGACAAGAATGCATGGCGGGCAGCATTGGTCCGTAGTGGACTGGCCGCGTGTGTAACGTTAGCTGGCCAGCAATCCCACGTTGGGGATTGGTACCGTTGCGCCGATCTATTGCTACTGCCTTCGATTTGGGAAGGGACACCACTAAGTCTATCTGAAGCGATGCAATGCGGATGCCCGATCGTAACTACCCGAGTGGGAGGCATCCCGGAGATGCTCGACGACACGCAAGCTTGGTTAGTGTCGACAGACTGTACGGGCGACTTGCGCTCGGATAGCGTCAGGGGGAGCGTTGAGCGACTTGGAGCGGCAATTGTGGACGCTTTGAACGATCCAGCGGAGAGGGCACTGCGCGCAAATGCTGCACGCGCGCGATGGAGCACGGCCCACGAAAACGGCCTGGCTTCGTTCGCGTCTTTACTTGACATCCCAATCTCCACGCTATGCGTTGCGGACGAACTGCTCAACAGGCAAGACAGGTAACGCAATAGCGTCTGCGATGGCTGCATCGGTTAGCACGGAAGCAGACATTTTTGGCGATGGTGCTGCGTCCCGCGTCGGTTGGCTACACGCATACGCGAGAAACTCCATCGCACCTCGACCGCCTAGAATCGGCGATGCGCAGCTATTCTCAATCACGAAGCCTTCTTCCGAAAGACTCTCGAATAGCTTGCATAACACAGGACGCATCGCCTCTGTATTCGACTTATCGTGTTCATTGAGTCCTTCATATAGCGGTTTTATAAGAAAGACGATACGGTAAGCATCTGTTGAAAATAAACTGCGGATTTGCGGTAAAGCGGAAGACATGCTGAGATACGACAAATCAGCGCAGGCAAAGTCGATGGCCGGTTGAAAACTCGCGCTTGTCACCGAACCAATATTGGTTCGTTCCATTGATCGTACGCGTTGATCCAATGCAAGGCTGCCGCGTAGCTGTCCATATCCCACATCAACGGCATAAACAAAGGCGGCGCCTGCTTGCAAGAGACAGTCGGTAAACCCACCGGTGGATGCGCCAGCGTCCAAGCATTGCAAGCCGGAGACGTCAAGCTCGAATTTCTGTAGCGCGCGCTCGAGTTTATAGCCGCCTTTACTCGCATATTTCAGGCGCATACCGCGTAAGGAGATAGCGGCATTGACCTTGACACGATAGCCTGTTTGCGTAATGGTTTTCCCGTCCACCACGACACGTCCCGCCATTATCCACCCACGAGCTGTCTGTAATGAGTCGAAGTAGCCTTCATCAAAGAGCTTTTCATCAAGACGTTTATTTTCCATTAAATTTGTATAACTAAGTAAAAAATATAAATCAAATAAACAGGCCGTCAATAGACAGTGAATCGAGTAAGTACTCGCATAAATTTTCCAAGTAGACTGTATGGATCGCTTGGGCAGTATCGAAATGGAATGTATCTTGGTTTATCCATGCGTTTTTAGGCACTGTTTTTTTTACCCATACGAAACGTGCATTAGGGTAGAGGCGCGATCTGAATGCCGCGGATCGCCACATTGGCGCAGGATTATCGACCAGTAAAATCGTCATGCTCTTTCCCATCGCGCCGGCAAGATGCGCGACCGCAGTGTCTACCGTGATGACGTGACGGACCGAAGCAATCTGCCGGGCGGTGTCTAAGAAATCCTGCAATTTCGGTCGGTAGACGGGTAAGCATGCGCTGTCCAAATCGCCTATTTCCGACAGCATGACATCTTTCTGTAACGCAACCAAGTCGATGTGTTTCGCGAGCGGGAGGACATCTGTTAAGGCTAGGCTTCGTTCTTCGGCATACCCGCTGGCACGCCAGTACAGGCCGACGCGAGGACGCGCATCGGTGCGGTGGCCCTCGTCATGTTTTGAGATAACGGACCGACAGACCTGCTCCCGAATCGGAATCTTCCGACTACTATCGTCAAATCGGATGTTAATATAAGGAGCGCTTGGGATGTCGCTATGCGGTGTCCCGCTATACCCAGGCAGCGCTAGCAATGAAATATAGCAGTCGTAAATCCTGGGTAAAGGTTCTGTGAATCGGACGCATGGCAGCGATGGAAAGGTAGCGCTGAACAGTGGATAAAGCAGTTCTGGACAGTCTAGGGTGATGTCCTGTTGTAAATCCAATTCACGCAAGAATCGGAGATTTAATAGACTATCCCCATAGCCGTCTGCACAATGAACAAGTAAGGCGCGGCCGCGTAGCGGCGTACCATCCCAACGCGGGGTTAAGTAGCCCCTGGGGTAATACTGTAACGCGGACGAGGTATTCCAAAAATGGTGATCGGTGAGGCGGGCCGCATCGCGGTGACGACCTATTGCGCGCAGCAGGTATTCGAGATTCGTATATTCATACCGTGCGCTTGGGTGGCGACGAGCCCTGGTATGCCAAGCGTACGCCGTTGCGGATTGATCTTTTAATAAACAGGCGTCGGCATAAGCGAGACAGGCGGCGTCATTTGTGTCTCTGACATTGACTGCTTTGAAAAAAGCCTCCCGGGCTGCTTCGGATCGGCCTTCCAGGGCTAGGGAATAGCCCAAATAAGTCCAAAGCGTAGCGTTGTGTGGTGCGAGGTCCAGTTTCGCTCTTGCGTAGTCATGGAGCGCCTTGAATCTGCTGGTTGCTAAATGCGCGGCACACAGGGCGGTGTCTATTGCGGTTGATGGCAAGTCTCGCTGCGTCGTTGGCTCGCATTTGGCGTGGTTTTTCATAAAAACCGCTCGTCACATTCGCGCAGTCGGTAAATGCGATCATGGTTGATACGCCATCTCCGCTGCATGGTCTCCGTAGTGGGTGTGTCATTCCATAATGACCCTTTCTCGAACGGAAAGTCCCAATACGGTGTCACCGCGCGATCGTAAGAGACGCCCGCCATATCGTCCGCAAGCTTTAGTGCCGGACATCTATTGCGGATGAGTGCAGCATAAGCTAAGTAGCCGAGACGCGCGTACGCCCATTCCACCGACCATGGGCTGTCCGACAATACGGCAGCCAACGAACGAAATTCAAAGTATAGGGTGCGGCGCGCATAGGGTGAGGCGTTGCTTGGCGAGCGATGAACCACCTTGACATTGTGAATTACGATATCGCCGGCATGGGCAAGGATTGGATGAAACGAGTCGACACGCTCACGACACAGCTTGTCCAATGACGGCTTGTCGAGTGGCCCTAGACGGTGTGTTCCTGGTATGCATTCGAAAGGGGAGGAAAATGAATCATCCAAATAGATTCCAGCGCTAAATACGCGATGCTGATTACTTTGGTATTTCAGATCTTGATGCGCCGGGACTGGAATGCCGCAATACGGTACTTTTATGATCATGTCCTCCCACGTCAAAAGAAAGGGCGACTGCAATACATGAGCCGCGAAGTTTAGTAGCGTAGGGTGCCCTAGTAGTCGTCTGAATTCTGGACCTTTATCGAGCATGTATTCGATCCGGCATAATGTGTTTCCGTCGACATATTCGTTGTCGACAACAGCGCAGTATTTGACATCCTCACGCAGAAATTTGCTAGCTTCGTTTGAGTTTGCGCTATTCTCTGGTAGCGAACCATGTTGTCCTGCCGGTGGGTGATCGCTTAGTATCCTTGAGCGTGTGATTACCGCGTCAGTTGCATGCCGTAATGCATCCAGTTCGACCGTACTTATAACACCCGGCAGGTGCACGAACCCATCGCGATCAAGAGTGGCAACCGCATCGGTGAATGGTTGGTGGTGTGGGATCGCGTTCATGCCTTTGCGTCCACTGCGTGAGGCTTTGCCGGTGGAATCAGGCTCGGGTCTGCTTTATCGACATGTCGAAAGCCCTTGACAGGATGTCCGTATGAAGTGTTTGGATCGGATGCGTTTGTTAGCGTTCGGCGCCATTCCGCGATCATTCGGCTAAGTCCTTTTTCGAGTGAGTGCTCTGCTCTCCAGCGTAATAGTGACGCCGCATAGCGCGGGTCGCCGACAAAATGCGCAACGTCAAACGTGCGTGGCGGTGCCGACAGCAATGTCGAGTCCGACGCAGTCAACGAAATCGTTAGAGTCGCGAGTTCGCCGAGTGTGGTTGGTCGACCCGTCACAAAATGGATAGGAGTCGGTGCGTATTCCTGGGAATCCATATGATCGGCCAAGCGTGTGATTCCCTCGGCTACATCGTCGATATAGGTAAAGTCGAAGGTATGATTCGCCCCTTCTATGTGAAGCGGTGCGTTGACGAGGGCTTGTGCGACGAACGCCGGAACCACGCGGGTTGCATGATCCTGCACCGCGCCATATACGTTTGAGAAACGCATGATTGCTGCATGGAGCCCCTTTTGACATGCGGCCTGAACCAACCCCTCGGCAATCCATTTTGATTTAGCATAGGTGTTCATCGGTTTAGCATCTGCATTTTCTGAAACGGGCATGGCTGATTGCTGCCCGTATATTTCTCGACTGCTCGCATACAGAAACCATGGTCGCCGAGGCGCTGCCGTGACACTTTCCAGCAGGCGTCGGGTGCCTTCGACGTTGACCTCGGCGCAATGCAAAGGATCGCGTTCGGCGTCGATCACGCGCGATACAGCTGCGAGGTGAATGATTCCAGCTATGTCCCTGAGATAATCCGCCGCTGGATCCAAGTCTAGGATGTCTGTCGTTACCGTGGCGAGCCCTTTGCGCACGTCGACGCCGATGACGCTGCGCCCTTGCCGGATAAGGCGTGCTATTACCGCGGTGCCAATCAGACCAGCACTCCCGGTGATGAGGATAGGACGTCTCGCGACAGCCGTTACGGTGCGGTGGGGGCACATGATGATATTCCTAGTAGGCGGAGGGGGAAGCCGTGCACTGCTTTTCCAGTGGTACGCGCACGGGTGAAAAGGACGTCAAGCAAGTCCGCGACGACAGGTAGATCCGTGTCAATATTCGACGCAAGAACAACACGATCTAGATAAAGAACGTCAGGATTTAACGCGCGAACTCGCGCGACGGCTAGAAGACGTGTGCGATACAAGACGAGGCAACAGATATCATCGCCTCCCAAATTGTCGAATAACACGGCGAGCAGAAACCGGTGGTGGCTGTGCTTTACTGAATCGACAATGACGTATTTCGGAGCGATAGGCCCATTCAATGTCGCATCGGCGGAGACCGAGATCGGCGCTGTGACGGAACGTGGGGGATGTATGTCGGTGGACGGTGCGAAGCGTAGCGACGTAGTGCGTCCGTTCCGGCGACGTGATAAAGATTGAATTCTGTCGAGAAGCGACTCGACAGGACGTGTTTGATGAAGCCATTGCCGTGCCATGGCATATCCGGTGGCCGCCTACCGTTCTCGTCTGTCGACGTCGTGGAGTAAGTCACCGACCAGCGTTGCGAAAGCGCTATCCGAGTCAGCAATGATTACGCCACCGGGTATGGCGAGGGCATCGGCTCCTGCCTTTGTGCTGACCACACATCGGCGATGCATCATTCCTTCAAGCAGTTTTACGTTAATGCCAGAAGCGGCAGGCACAAGGTTAAGAACGATGGTCGCTTGACAATAATGGGGGGGCAGATCGCTTACGATGCCGTGGAGGAAAATGGCAGGATGTACACGCGTATTGGATACACTGTGTCGTGCAAAGGCGTCGCACACGCTTCCGATGACATCAAGCCTCAGCTGCGGGTAACGTGCGACTAGAACCGGCAAAACATGACGGCAAAAACCCAAGATCCCATTGGTGTTTGCAGGATTGTCTGCGCCGACGAAAAGTAATCGCGTACCGACAGAAGGGGATTGCGGTGCGTCGCGAAGCAACGGCGGAATCGTTAAGACAACCGCACCGGGTGTAGCGCGTCGTACCACGCCGGCGTCTGCCGGTTGAACCGTTAATATCACCTGGGCACGCTGCCAACATCGTAGCTCGTCGCGTCGCGTTATACGAATCCAATCTTCTTCGAGCCCGCACGCATGAAACGCTGCAGTACGTTGATGCAGAATATTGTCGACGTCTAGCACTCTTAGCGTGTCACTCGGCATGCCTGGCAATGTAAGGCAGCGAGATAGATAACTAAACTGGGCTATGAGCGCATGCGGTTTGATGCGCGCGAGGTCTCGCGCGCACAAGGACAAATACGCGTCAGGGCAATGATCGTCTGCGGGTGCGTTCGGGTCTACCCGTTCATGAGATAGCGGCGTATAGACCGACAAACCGTCACAGCGCATGCGCAGCGCGTCGTAATCGGCGATACGTGGCTGCGTCGCATCATGAAGGATTGCCAGGTGCACCTGGATCCCGTGCGCGCGCATAGCGTCTATCAACGACATGACCCTCACCGCATCGCCTTGTACAGGTGGCCAACATCCGCCATGCGTGCAATAGAGAACGCGTGTCGTCGTTGCCGTGTTTACATCGGATTGATGTTTCATCGCCGCTTCCCTGTCTTGACTCATTCGCGCTGTCCTGCAGATGACTGGTAGACCCGGACGAGTGCCTTTGCCTCGTCTTCACTGGTCAATGGATATCGGCAGTTGCCGGCACGGTCTTTTATCCGGTCACGGTGTTCGATGCAATGTGCCATTGCCTTAGCCCACGCTATCGGATCACCTGGGGCAACGAGCCAGCCATTGATTGTGTCGCGAACCCACTCGGGAATACCGCCTATGCGTGAAGCCATTACAGGCACACCGTAGCGTAGTGCGAGCAGCATCACGAGCGGCGCATTCTCGGACCATAGCGAAGGAAGGAGAACGATATCGACGTCGGCTAGAATTTGCGCAATATTATCGGGGTCGTAGGCACCACATAACGCGATGTTGGGATGTTGCGCCGCTGATCGGTGGAGACTGTGATGATAGGGACTATCTGCCCATTCTCCATAGATCTTTAACGTCCAGTTGCGGGTGTCCGGGCTCATTCGCGCCGCGGCATCGACAAGTAAGTGCACTCCCTTGTGTGGATGTATATGGCCAATGTAAGCAAATACGAGGCGTTGATCTGGAGGGTTACTGTTTAGCGGGTATGCGCCGATTGCCACTTCTGCCGTAAGACGCTGGGGCACGCCAAGACGATGAACGTGGATTTTCAAGGTTTTCTCGTGCTTGTTAGTGGTGCGGAGGTAGCGCGCTGCAAGATCTTGGCTAGGCGACAAAAGGACGTTAGCAAGCCCGAGGCTCTTGCGGGTGGCTTCCCGCATCGTTGCCAATTCGTGGAGTGAAACCCCTGAGGCATCATGGTCTTCCATCCAGTCTTCAAACCAATCCTGAGTAAGTGTTGATCTATGGGTTATGCATGTTGCACATTGCGACGCGTCGACGATCCCAGTGCATCGATTCCCGCTCGACTCAATCAGATTCACGGTCGGGCAAATGAAGTAGTAGTCATGCAACGTTAAAATTATAGGAATGCTTGATTTATAGGCGGCGAAAAGCGGAGCAGGCGTTATCCTGAATCCGCCTTGTACGTGAACCGCTACAGGGTGATGGTTTTTCAATATGCTGGTGACAGCATCAAAAACAGCTTCATTAAAGAAATGCGTTCGTGGCTGTGCCATATACAGCGCGTCAATTTGGAGCCAGTAATAGGTAACGCCTTTCTGCAAAGTCGAAGTCAGTTTCTGTCTTTTAGGTATAGGATTCGTGAAGTCGATGATGGAGAGAACGATAAGGTCCTTTGAAAGCGCCCCCAATGCTTCTATTAGCCACTGAGAGTACACCTCTACGCCACCGCGAAAACGTGGCGGCAGGTGTGGGCAAACCAGTAGCAACGGCCCCGTAATCATGCAAATCCAGACGGTTGATGCACCCATAAGCAGGAGCAGCAGTGGCAGACGCTGTCGCACGCCTGGCCCTTCTGTGGTGCAAGTAGATTGAGGTCGTAACCGGTGTAGAGATTGCCGATCTCCACTTCCTCTCGGCAGACTGCGGTGATCGATCCGTCTAGACGCACGTTCAATGCAAGAAATGGCTGACGCACATCCCAACGGTCTTCGAAGAATGCGGGCGCTGCCCATCCCTCCGATGAGGCTGCGGCGATGTCGTTTCTATAAGCCTTAAAAAAGCGTGAGTCGAATTGAAATAACCGACGCATCGCCGTCCGATGACCGGCATTTCGATATTGTTTGGCAAGCGCAAGCATCGCCGTGATGTTGTTCGGTGAGCACATCAGTTGAAATAGAACAGGAATACGATGCGCATTCGCGATTGTTGTCGTTTCGATAATGTTGCGCCGTCGTTCTGAGGTCGCGTGGCTTTCGTCGTGCACCGATATAGCAAGCCAGTCGTTTTTCGAAAATGAGGGTGCTAACGTTTTCATCGAACGTGGCAGGCTAGCATTGGTTTGTATCGCTTTCGGGACGTCAGGAAATCGAAGAAAAAGCTGTTGTAGTAAGTCGCGCTCGATAAGCGGCTCGCCGCCTGTAAAGATTAGAGCGTAACCGGTTTCTACTTGGAGGCTGGACAGGGCGGTGACGAAGTTCGTCGCGTGCGCAGCACGAGCTGATTGGCAGTTACGTCCGTCAAGGCAGTAGTCACAGGTGAAATTACAACGGCCGTTTAAGTAAACCCAGATAATGCCTTTATGGCTGGACGACGCGGATCGTTGTTCGTCTGTTAAAGAGATTACCTTTCTTAGTAAAGCGTTTTCCTGCCGCGAGGTAATGGAGCAGGCCGTGATCATAGATGAAGACATCGTGTGCCTTTGGGTGCGGCGCACGTGTGACGACAGGCAGTTGATGTGTGCGCGATCGACCTCATTGTGTCGCTCAACAGAGAAAACACAACTGAGGGTATGCCTCGATATGCGTTGCCGTTTGGATTTGCGCTTCATCCGAAGAGAGGCGTTAATGCAATGACGGACGGTGCGAAAGCGTCTTTCCTACTGGGCACGTCGGCAAACCGACGAGGCAAATTCGACAAGCAATCTTGCAGTGTGTGGCACTTCGTATGCAAAAACGTAAGCGATCACAGACTTCTCGTTTCCCAGAATATGACTTGATTTATGTCACTAAATGACTAACTAAAATTCATTGTCATGAGCGACCCGCAATGGCGGGCGGGCTATTCACTCTTACCACGCTGAAACCTGTCATTCGATTTGCAACTATGCTGTACGCAAATGGAAGAGCCGACGACGTTGGCTCACGCTTATCCGGATACTCCACTCGTTCTCAACCATACTGGCATGCCCGTGGACATCGCAACCTGTAAAAAAAGATGAAACTGCTGGCCTCCTCGCCAAACGTTTCGTGCAAGATTTCGGGACTCGGGATGGCGAATTGGAAGTGGGCAGTGGACAGCATTCGGCCATTCGTTCTCGATGCCATCGATGCATTCGGCGTCGAGCGATGCATGTTTGTAAGTAACTTTCCGGTTGACAAGCGTTTCAGCAGCTATGATGCCGTTTTTGGTGCCTTCAAGGAGATTACGAAGGACTTTGCTAAATCCGAGAGCGTCGCGCGCTGTTCCACGACAATGCGGAGCGCATAGATAAACTTTGAAGGGCAAGCTGGTGAGGGATGATGTAGCGAGTATCCAGCGTTTGGGTAGACTGTTGCTCTTACAGAATTGTTTCCGTCGGAACGACCGAGCATCGTTGAAGCGCAACATCACGTTCTGCTTGAGTGGGGCAGCGCCAGCGTGGTCATTGCCATGATCGCGTGGAGCGCCGCGAGTGCGCCTAACGTTTCGCTCCATGCATTCAAGCCAAGCCAGCCAGCGTGCCCTTGCAATTCCCAGGACAACAGCAAGGCGCAAAGGGTAGTCAATATCGGTCCGCCAATCCGTTGCACGATGTTGAGCGTCGTGGTGGCCATCGGCAGGTCTTCGTTCCCAATGGAAGCGTAAGCCAGCGAGACCACCGGGAGGCCGATTGCACCCAATCCCACGCCGCGAAAGAACAACGCCGCCGCCAACACTGGCCTGTCAAGACCGTGTGTGGCCAGCCAGGCAAGCAGGAGCGTCGAGGCGCAGGCGGAGAAAGCGCCGGCAATAGCTGTACGCCTCTCGCCGAGACGGCTCGTCACGAATCCAAGTAAAGGCACGATGAGCATCATGCCCAACCCGAGCGGCGCCAGCATCCAGCCCATCATCGCTGGCGATTCCCCGCACTGCTGAATCAGAAACAGCGGGACAAGCATTTGACCGGCAAACATGACACCGTTCCATAGAAACTGGACCAATGCAGCAACCGAGAACGCCCGGCTGCGAAACAGCGTCAGGTCGATGAGTGCGGCATCACCCTTGCCGCGCTGCACCACCAGAAACGCGACAAACATCAGGACGCCTACGACGGTCGCGATGATCCCCGCTGGTTGGGAGAGGCGGTCGATCCCGAATAGCACGAATACCAGGCTCGGTGAAAGCAGCGCCAGGCCGATCCAATCCAGGGGAGCCACTGTCCGCTCGTCGACGTCCTTTGGAAGGAACGCCTTGGCAAGCGCAATCGCCAACACGCCGACAGGAAGGTTGACGAGGAACAGCCAGCGCCAAGACGCGGCGTGCAGGATCGCACCTGCGATCACCGGTCCAAGTGCAGGCCCGAGCAGGACCGGGATCGCCGCGTAGCCTGCAATGCGCGTGAATTGGTGACCCGCTGCGCGCTTCATCAACAATTGCGCCATGGGTGCCATCAAACCGCCGCTGGCCCCTTGCAGAAGCCGAAATCCAATGAGAGAGCTTGCAGACCATGCAAGCCCGCAGAGCATCGAACTGATCGTAAAGATCGAAAAGCACCACAGATAAAGCGACTTCGCGCCGATGCGCTGGATGAGCCAGCCGTTGATCGGCAGTGCGAACGCGAGCGCCAGCAAGTAGCCACTGGTGACCCATTGGATGGTTTTCAGCGACGCTTGAAGTTCCGAGGCAAGGGGCGCAAGCGAGACGTTGACCACGGTCGCATCCAACTGGGCCAGCAATGATCCAAGCATTGCCACTGCGACGATCTTCCACACCGAGGCATCGACGGCCTGATCGACCACCGTAGCCTCGCCATGTGGCAGGGCGTCCCTGTGTTTTGGCTGCCGGCTCACGAACACCGGTCGTCCAGTAGCGCAACGATGCTGGCGACCTCCGCCGTTTCACCGAGGTTGGGAAAGATCCGCGTCACGCTATTCGAGTGCGTATCCGCGTTGAGGTCGGTCATGGCGTCGACAGCGAGGGCGACATTGAAACCCATCGAGAATGCCTCGCGGGCAGTCGATTCTACTCCCATGCTGGTGACAATGCCGGCGAGGACGACTTGCGTGATGCCTGCTGATTTCAGTGAATGCCCAAGCGTCGTTTCTGAGAACGCGCCCCAGCTTGGTTTCGTGACGATGATATCCGAGGACTGGGCGCGCAGTTCCGGAATCGGTTCCACCCAGTGATCCGGAAAGGTGAAATCCGGGCGCGGGGCCTCGGTGCGACCGTGAGGCATACTCGAGCAGTTCACAAGCACCACCGTCTGACCGGCTCTGCGGAAGGCATCGATCAATTTCTGCGTGCGCGCAACAACCTCCTTAATGGGATGTGCGAAGGGGAAATCCATCAGACCTTTCTGCAGGTCAATTACGATCAACGCGGCTTTGGAATCGACAGTCGTTACAGGCATGGTGAGGGAGTGTTGTTGTCAATCCTGCAATAGGCGGCTTAGAACAGTCGTTGCCGCGAGCAGGTGTGCCCGGTCTTCATGCGATAGGCGCTCGATCTTATCCACGAGCCAATCCTGATGCGCCGCGCGCCCCTTGGAAAGCCGATCAAGGCACAGCGGTGTCATGGAAATCAATGTCTGCCGTTTGTCGTCTGGATCGGGAGCACCGCTTACCAAACCTTCACTTTCCAGGCCGCCGACGATCGTGCCCATGGATTGCGCGCGCATGCCACATGCGCGCGCCAGCTGCGACACGGTGGCCGGCCCATGGCGGTCCAATTGACGGAGTACATCCACTTGCGAGGGCGTCAGATCGCCCACACTTCCGCGCTCGCGCAAGCGTCGTTTGAGCGCGCTAAGCGTGGCGCGCAGTTCCGACGCTAGCACAGGGATGTCGATGTTTGATTTCATGGGTGCTACTCTAGCATGTGAACAGAAAACTGCAAAGTTAACTGTATATGTGGAGCGCAACGCCTTCCTCCGGTGGGTATATCCAAGCCAAGGCGTCATCTCGCTGCCGAAGCGGAATCGATGTACGCGTGGTGCCTCCTCCGCAATGCAAGCCACCGGTTCATGGCCGCGGCGCTATAGTGGCAATGCCGTTCCCCCTGCTTTGTCGCATCCGGTTGCGCTGGACGAGAAGCAGTCCCACGATTTTCAAAGCCCGCCCCAATATTTGGGGTTCTGAAACGTCTTCAGGCGTATGGAACCACCGTTCACCGCGCACACGATGACCGACCGAAATAACGACATCACCGCAACAGTTGTGCGTGAGCGCGCGAGGCTTGCCAATTTTATTCGGCGTCGAATAAGCAATCCAGATGATGCCGAGGACATCCTGCAAGATGTATTGCATGAATTCGTGCAGGCATATCGTCTTCCGGCGCCGATAGAGCAAGCGAGCGCGTGGTTGTTCCGTGCCGCACGCAATCGGATCATCGATCGCTTTCGCAAGAAAAAAGAGGAGCCGTTGCCAGGGTCGTCCAACGAGGAGGATGACGCAGGCAGTGAGTATCGCTTGGACCTGGTTCTACCTGCCCGGGACGGCGGTCCGGAAGCCGCCTATGCCCGCGTGCTGTTGCTCGAGGCGTTGCAGGATGCGCTTGACGAGCTGCCACCGAATCAACGTGAGGTATTCATCGCGCATGAGCTGGAGGGGCGGTCCTTCAAGGATATGGTGATGGAAACCGGTGTCACGCTCAACACGCTGCTTGGGCGCAAACGCTACGCGGTCTTGCATTTGCGTACCCGATTGCAAGCCATTTATGACGAACTGGGAATGTAAAGGAGTCGACGGATGAGATTTGGAGTCAGATGTCTGGGCAAGGTGTTACTGGTACTGCTGGCCATCGCGGTGCTCGGATGGGTGGTCATGACCTTATGGAATTGGGTAATTCCTTCGGTATTCATCGGAGCCCGTGTGATCGACTTTCCCCATGCATTGGGCTTACTGGTGCTAAGTCGAATCCTAATTGGTGGATTCCGCGGACACGGCGGCTGGCGCGGACGACGACACTGGCGCAAGTGGGAAGCGATGACGCCTGAAGAGCGAGCGCATTTCCAGGCAGCTTTGCGATCGGGCAGACGTCGGGACGCGGGAGATGGCATATGAGCGATAAATCAACAGCCAACTGCAAACAGAAGCCGGGCGTGATCGTGCCGGTCGTCGATCTAAAACGCTGTGAAGGTAAGGGCGATTGTCTTGAGGTCTGTCCCGAGAATGTATTCGAGATTCGCCGCATTGACGAGGTCGACTACAATAGCCTCGGCTTGATGCACCGCCTTAAGCTACGCGTACATGGGATGAAGGTCGCGTACACGCCTAACGCGGACGCCTGCAGGTCATGTGGGCTGTGCGTGACGGCATGTCCCGAACACGCGATCAAACTCGCCAGAAATGTGTAAGGTTACATATGTATTTACAAACGAGATGGATTGTCATTTCGTCGTCGTGGGGGCGAAAAAGTAGGGTGGTCTAATTTGATTGGATGCCTCGATAGGAGGACAATCCACCAATTCTTCAATCCAATCGATCACATCGAATCTCGCCTGCGCCCGCGTTTCATACCGACACCGCAGCGTCCGTTCGACTTTCAAGGTGTTGGAGAAGCACGCCGTCGGCGCGTTATCCCACGTATTTGCCCACCGACGCATCGACGTGACCATGCCGTATTGTGCCCGCCAAGTCCATGACGCCAATGTACTGCTTTCGCTGCTCATGGCATCTGCTGTCGCGTACGGATTCACAGTGCTGCTGATGCGACGCTCGATCCTGACCGAGAAAATCGCACGCCAACATCAATCTATTCAACTTAGGCGAAGTCTATTTCTTTGGCTGGACGCACGAATGCATTGCACTTTCCCGCGCTAAGCGATGTTCCCTGCCAGACGGGTGCAGACTTCGGCTTACGCTTTGCCTTACCGCACTACCTCGTCGATCTCTACAAGAATCTGAAGAACGACTCGCCAATACCCATATCGCCAAACCGGCGCGAATGCCCTCGGCAGCGCTCACACTCACGCGTCCCGATACGAGCACTGCTGTTTCCTCGCCATTCTGGCTGAACGACCAGGACTCGCCCCCGCGATGAAGGGAATGGACGATTGCCTGGTGTTGGCTTAATATGCAATCGCGCGAAGGTCACCGAGGCGCTTACACGCAACGTTCCCGATAAACTCGACTAGGCAGCCCGGACCACATGCTCGGCAAGCGCCACCTCTTCTATGGCCCGCTTTGCATGCTCATAGAATCGCAAACCTGCATCCGTGACCGTGAGGCCGCGGGTGGATCGCAACAGCAAACGCACGCCGAGACGCTCCTCCATCTGCGCAATCGATTTCGATCCGGCCGGTTGCCCTGACTTGAGTCGTTTGGCCGCTGCCGAAAACGATCCCGCTTCCACGACACTGACATACGTTTCCATTGCGGCCATACGGTCCATGCGAGGGTGTCTTTCAAGGGGCGCTGCGGTTAAGCCTGCGGCGGAAAGTCTAAATCAGGATGACCACTTGCGTCCGCGCGGACATCTTAAAACCCTCCTGCGTTGCGGGATCGCCTGGCGTGCGTGCAAGACGCCGAAAAGCGATTTTTTCACGCAATCCCTGTAGCGCGAAGGCTTCCGGTAGCCAGCAACGAGAAGATACGGTCGCTGACCAGGTGCCTCACAGGCAGCGGCCGATTATTTCGCCAAATGCAAAAATTGCTCCTATATCAGGGTTTTTACCCATTCCTTATCCAGCGTCGCTTACAATTCGCCTTCCAGATCCTCCGGCGGGAACCTTGGATTTCGAACAAAAAATTGCAAAAGCAATGATGTTCGCCCCACAGAACCGTCGCCGTTGATCCCACTTTAAACGTGCGGGTGCCTGATTTGTCCGGGACCGCAACGTAATAAGAAATTATTGAAGGTAATTGATTTTCATGGCTAAAACGGAAAACGCGACGCCGCCTGAGGGTGGCCGCACGCAATTCTCCAGACGTAAATTCATCGCTGCCGCCGTTGGGTCAGCGGCCGTATTGGGCGGATATTCCTACTTTTTCGGCAGCCAATATCGCGCCGCGAAGGCGGATCGCAAAGTAGATGTGCTTCTCATCGGTGGCGGCATCATGAGCGCAACGCTGGGCGTCTATCTTTCCGAATTAGAGCCGAATTGGACATATGAGGTTTTTGAGCGCTTGGACAAAGTCGCGGAAGAGAGCTCGAACGGCTGGAACAATGCCGGTACCGGGCACTCGGCACTTTGTGAGCTGAATTACACGCCGATGGATGATAAGGGCACGGTCCATATCAACCAGGCCATCAACATCAACGAAAATTTTCAAATCTCCAGGCAATTCTGGGCCCATCAGGTGCGAAGAGGCGTTCTGGGCAACCCGCGCGAGTTCATCAATTCGACACCGCACATGAACCTTGTCTTCGGACAGGAAAATCGGGATTTCATCCGCAAGCGTGTCGAGGCGTTGAAGGCATCACCGCTATTCGCCGGGATGGATATGACGACGGACCCGTCGAAGATTGCCGAGTGGATTCCCATCATGATGGAAGGCCGTAAGCCGGAGGAGGTCGTCACCGCGACGCGCTCGCCGCTTGGTACGGACGTGAATCTGGGCGAAATCACGCGGCAGTTCTACAAGCATCTGACGGACAAATCGGGTGTCAAGGTCTCGACCGGGTATGAGGTTCGTTCGATTACGCGAAACGAAGACGGCACCTGGCGCGTATCCGCGTTCGACTTGAACGATCCTTCAAAAGTCCAGACGGTGGATGCGCGCAATGTGTTTATTGGCGCGGGTGGCGCTGCATTGCCGCTGCTTCAACTGTCGGGCATTCCTGAGGCGAAGCAATACGGTGGTTTCCCAGTGGGGGGCGAGTTCCTCGTCACGGACAAGCTTGAGATTACCTCGCGCCATTTGGCGAAGGTCTATGGCCTTGCGGATACCGGATCGCCTCCCATGTCCGTTCCTCACCTCGACACTCGCGTACTCGATGGAAAGAAGGTGCTCCTGTTTGGACCGTTTGCCACGTGGTCCAGCAAGTTTCTCAAGAACGGCTCGTATTTCGATCTTGCCAAAGCGTCGACACCGTCCAACATCATTCCGCAGTTGCAAGTAGGCATGCACGAATTTGCGCTCGTGAAATATCTTGCGCAGCAATTGGCACTGTCTCGTGAGGAAAAGATGGCGGCATTGCGTCGCTACATGCCCGAAGCCAAGGATGAGGACTGGCGTTTGTGGGAGGCTGGGCAGCGGGTACAGATCATCAAGAACGACCCGGAAAAGGGGGGGGTACTAAAGTTGGGTACCGAAGTCGTGGTTTCCGGCGACCGATCGGTGTCTGCGCTGTTAGGGGCCTCCCCGGGCGGCTCGACGTCGCCGGCTATCATGCTTTCGTTGCTGGAGCGCGTTTTCCCGGATCAAATGAAAACGCCGGCCTGGCAGCAGAAAATCCGTGAAATGGTGCCCAGTTACGGTACGAAGCTCAACGATAATCCGAAGCTCCTGGCAACGGAATGGGCAACCACGGCTGATACGCTGCAACTGGCCATTGCCTCGCCCAGCCTGGAGGGGTTCGTTCCCGCCACAGCCCCGACGGCGAACCCGGGCGCGGTGAAGCCGGTGCATGACATGGCATTGTAGGGACGACGTGACGTGACGTGCCGTGACGTGCCGGCCTGGCCTTCAGTGCGTCACGAACAACATCCGTTATGAATGGATGCGGATGCGGCCGCATCCATTCAATGACGACGTCGCGGAATAAAAACCTGAGCGGATGTCCGGCGTCAGGTGATCACGACGATTTTTCTAGATGCCGGTAATGACGGCAAGTCGTTGTCCTGCTCGTACCGATGAGCCCGGCACAACGTGCACTTCACGGACTGTCCCTGGGCAAGGCGCGCAAACCGGTATTTCCATCTTCATCGATTCGATGATCATGAGCACATCACCTTCCGCTACTTTATCGCCCGTCACCATTTTGACTTGCCACACATTGCCAGCGATTTCGCTTTCCACGCCGATTTCTCCGTCGGCCAGTAAAACCTCCTCGACTGCTTCAGGCATGGTCGATTCGATCCGCTCCTCGGCCGTACCTGAAACGCGCCAACGTTCACGTTCCGCTTCAAAGGCCGTCTGTTGACGCGCGCGGAATGCGTCAATGCCGGAACTCTCGCGTGACAGGAAATCTTGGTAATCCGCCAGGGACAGCTCGGTTTCTTCAATTTTAAGGGGATAGCGACCAAGAGGAAAATCGGCTCGAATCCTCGGCAATGCGTTCGCGTCCACTTCGTAAAAGCGGATCTGATCGAAGAAACGCAGCAAATAGGGCCGGTCCGCAAATTCAGCGGTTTTCCGATAGCGATTCCACATCTGCAAGGTGCGGCCAACGAATTGGTAGCCCCCTGGCCCTTCCATCCCATACACACATAGATAAGCACCGCCTATACCGACTGAATTCTCTGCTGTCCAAGTACGGGCGGGGTTGTATTTTGTAGTGACAAGGCGATGGCGGGGATCCAGTGGCGTCGCGACGGGGGCGCCCAGGTAGACGTCACCCAGCCCCATCACCAGATAGCTCGCGTCGAACACGATCTGTTTGACGGCATCGATCGACTCCAGGCCGTTGATACGGCGAATGAATTCGAGATTGCTCGGACACCAGGGTGCATCGGGGCGAACAGTCGTCATGTATTTGTCGATCGCAAGCTGGCAGGCGGGATCATCCCACGACAACGGTAAATGGACTACCCGCGACGGCACACGAAGGTCTTTCTGCATGAGCACCTGCTGCCAGGTACGTTCGATAATGGCGAGCAAGCTCGCCAATGCCAGTCGCCGCGGCTGATAATGTACCTGTAACGATCGTATCCCAGGGGTCAGATCAATCACGCCAGGAATGGCTAATGCCTCCAGAGACTGCATCAGTGCGTGCCCCCGGAATCGCAAGACAAGATCCAGCTCGGCCGCACCGATCTCCAGCAACAAATGTGTATCGCCGGACAACCTGGCCACTAATCTTTCCTGGGCCTCACCCAAGGTAAGAACGATGGGCGTGGCTAGCGGCGAAAAGGTTGTCTTTAACCCGCTCGGTCGGCTTACCGAAGGTTGGGGGGTAAGCGTTTCTATCTCCCGCTCGCGTTGGGCCTGCGCCTCACGCGCCTCGTCAATGCTGACAGGCTTGAACGTGACCTTGTCGCCAGCCTTCAACTGTCCAATGTGCCACAAATCAGCTTCGATAATCGTGACCGGGCAAACGAAGCCGCCGAGACTGGGTCCATCAGGACCTAGGATCACCGGCATGTCACCCGTAAAGTCGACTGCGCCCACGGCATAGGGATTATCGTGGATATTTGAAGGGTGAAGACCGGCTTCGCCGCCATCTTCGCGAGCCCATTCAGGATGCGGGCCGATCAGACGGACGCCGGTTCGACTCGAATTGAAGTGGATTTCCCATTCGGTCGCGAAGAATTGCTGGATATAGTCTTCGCTGAAATATTCTGGAGCGCCATGCGGCCCGTAAATAACACGCAAGGTCCGCACCGTGTCCAGCGTCGGCACAACACCAAGCGTCATGCCGGCGCTTACGTCAACCAACGGCTGGATGTGCAGCACATCTCCGGCTCGCAAGGCGCGGCCGCCGTGGCCACCGAACTGACCCAGGGTAAAGGTGCTCCTGCTGCCGAGATACACTGCTACATCAAAACCGCCGCGCAGGCATAGATACGCACGCGCTCCTGCTCCTCTTATCGCGCCTAGCGATAGAACGGCACCCGCCTTCACCATCAGAGCGGTATTCATCGGCTGGTCAATGCCGTCAATGGAAACAGGCAGGATAGCTCCTGTCACGGTGATGACCGCGTCGGCATTGAAGCGCAACGTCGGCCCACTCATCGTGATTTCAAGCGCTGCCGCGTTCGCGGGATTGCCTAGCAACCGGTTTCCGAGTCGCAGTGCGCGGTCGTCCATCGGACCTGATGGCGGAATGCCGACGGCCCAATAGCCAAGTCGACCAGGGTGGTCTTGCACCGTCGTCTGCGTGCCGCCGCTCAAGATCTCTACCGTGTTGGCCCGATAGTGCAGACCCTCCAGGCACCGCGTCCACGGCTCGCCTGACGCAAACGGCGCATCAACGATGATCTGGTGCAGGTAATCACGATTTGTTTCGACACCGTAAAGGCGTATCTCTTTCAATGCGGCGGCGAGCGATTCGCGTGCCTGGTCCCGCGTAGGCGACCAGGCAATCACTTTGGCAAGCATGGGATCGAAGTAGGGCGGCACTTCGCACCCCGCTTCAATCCACGTGTCGATTCGAAGACGATGGCCATCTGCATGAGGGAAGGTGACCTCGGTAATCAGCCCTGGACTAGGTTTGAAGTCGCGGCCAGGATCTTCGGCGTATAAACGTGCTTGAATGGCGTGGCCACGCGGCGCCAACTGAGCCGCAAGCTGATCGAGTGGGGCCAGGTTTCCCGCCGCAAGCTCGATCATCCAGCGCACGAGATCTACACCCCAGACTTGCTCGGTAACCCCATGCTCGACCTGAAGGCGGGTGTTTACTTCAAGAAAATAAAATTGCCGTGCAGCGCTGTCGAAAACAAATTCCACGGTGCCAGCGGAACGGTAGTTAACGGCTTTTGCGAGCTTGATCGCTGCTTGGCATAATGCGGTCGATGTGCCTTCCGGTAAACAGGGCGCGGGAGTTTCTTCCAAAACTTTTTGATTACGTCGCTGCACGGAACAGTCACGCACCCCCAATGCGATCACCGCACCGTTGCCGTCCCCAAATATCTGCACCTCCAAGTGACGCGCACGCTCGATATACTTTTCAAGGAAGACGCCGGCATCGCTGAAGTTATTCTGACCAAGGCGTTTGACTGCATCAAAATGGGTACGTAGTTCATCGGTGTTCCAACACACGCGCATGCCGATTCCGCCGCCCCCGGCGGTACTCTTCAGCATGACGGGATAGCCAATGCGTCCGGCGGATTCCAAAGCGACGCTTACGCTCTCCAGCAGGCCCGTGCCCTCGAGCATTGGTACGCCTTGCTCTGCCGCGATCGCGCGGGCAGTGTGCTTGAGTCCGAAGGCTCTCAATTGCGCAGGGGTCGGGCCAATGAACGCAATACCCGCCGCTTCGCAAGCTTCGCCGAACGCGGCATTTTCCGACAGGAATCCATAGCCGGGATGGATCGCACGTACGCCGGCGCTTTTTGCAATCGCAAGGATTTTTGCAACATCGAGATAGGTTGTTGCGGCGGAGCCATCGCCCAAACAGTGCGCAACACTCGCTTCACTGACATGACGGCTTGCGCGATCGGCTTCCGCGAAAACGGCCACGCCTTCGACGCCTATTTCGTGCAAGGTGCGAAGGATGCGGCATGCAATCGCACCGCGATTTGCAATCAGAACTTTTTCAAACATGGGATGCTCTACAAGCGTGGATGGGTCGTCCCGTCCCGTGGAAATCCGCATACCGAGGTCGTCCTCGGCTGAAACGGTGGCTTCAGTTTCTTGAAGCCGACGCTTTGCTTCTCAATTCGTGGGCACGCCCTGCGCGGACAAGGAGTATCGAATAGATCCAGCGTCGGAGGCCGGTCAGTCCCATACAAGTACCTCCGCCGGGGTCGGGTTATACGCATTGCACGGGTTATTGAGCTGGGGGCAGTTGGAGATCAGCACGATCACATCCATCTCAGCACGTAGTTCCACATACTTCCCCGGTGCCGAAATACCGTCTTCGAAGGTCAATCCACCATCCGGGGTCACTGGCACATTCATGAAGAAGTTTACATTTGCGCCGATGTCTTTCTTGGTCAGACGTGTGTCATGCGCACATGCTCGAAGATAATTATCGCGACAGCTATGCATATAACGCTTATCCAAAGCATAGCGCACCGTGTTACTTTCCTGAGCGCACGCGCCCCCGAGCGTATCGTGTCGTCCGCAGGTATCCGCCACGATGGTGAGCAACGGATTGCCCAGGTTCGAATAAAGTACCGTGCCGGTAGTAAGGTACAAGTTATTCTGGCGCCGAAGGGTACGTTGCGGGTCGAAACGTTCGCGAGGATCGGCCAGATTGTAAAACAGCGTATCGATGGCTTGATTGCCTTCGAGATCCAGGATGCGCAGCGTCTGCCCGGACTTCACCTCGCCTAACCAAGGTTCGCCCGCGAAAATTGTTTCGCGTAGGACGGCATCACTCACCCTTTTATTGCTTTCGATCAGCGTAGCGCTTAAGTTCATGTCGATGCTCACAAAAAGAAACGATCTGTGTTAATGAAGCCGCGCACATTTTCATCGCAAGACGTGCGGCACAAATCGGCAACGTCAGGTTCGGCATTGCGCAACGTCAACTGAGCGGGTCGCGGCGCGTACTTCGTATCCGGATCTAGCGGATGTTGGATCGCCGTGAGCACAACCAACGTGTTCATCGGTGCATACAATTCCACGTATTGACCGGCTGTTCCGTTTCCCGGTATGAAATGCAGCCTTCCCTCGCGGCTTACTTCTACACGACTGAACAGATTGAGCGTCATTAACAGATCCGATATGCCGAGCCCCCACTTTCCCAATTCGACAAGCAGATTGTCCGTACCATTTCGGTAAAAGGCATTTCGCAAGTCCTGATAGCGCCCTACGCCATATTTTTCTTGCGCTTCCTCCGCATTTGACACTCCGCCAATCGCGTCGTGCCACCCACATGTGTCGGCGACTATGGCTGCCAAAACCCGTCCCATATCAGAATAAAGGCAATGCCCTGCGGTGAATTTTGCAGTGTGCTGACATTTCAAGGAGTCGGGCAGATTCAGGCGTTCGCTTTTCTCGTCTGCGTTAAACATCAACAGGCTTACGTTGGCATTGCCAAGCAGGTCCGTGATCCGTAACAATTTGTCGCGCTTCACGACTAACGATGTATGACCGCCGCCGGGGACGGTTTCATTTAGCAGGAATGCCATCTCCGTTCCTTAATTCAGTGTTGTTTCGACGCGTGAGGCACGGTCCGCCATGGCGCGTGCCGCATGAAGAGAGGGCGCGATATCGCGGCTATGATCAAGCGGGATGTTGTAGGTAATGCGGGCGCCATAGGCGCCAGGCGCATGGGGATCAACCCGGACCTTGTCAAAGACAAGCACACGATTTCCGAGGGTGAAACCTTCTTTTAAATCATGTGTGACCATGAATATGGTCAACCCGCTTTCACGCCACAGTGTTAAAAGCAAGGCGTGCATATCACGTCGAATGCCCGGATCAAGCGCGCCGAATGGTTCATCTAGAAGCAAGATTCGCGGCTTCATCACAAGTGCCTGGGCAATTGCCAATCGTTGCTGCATGCCCCCTGACAGTTGATGGGGAAATTTGTCGAGCGACGGACCAAGCCCCACGCGCTCCAGCATGGACACCGCCTCGGCAATCGCTTCCTTGCGTTTTTTGCCGAAAAGACGACCGGTAAGTCGTGCATGTGTCAATTCAAGACCGATCAGCACGTTGCGCATGACACTGAGATGCTCGAATACCGAATAACGCTGGAATACGACGCCACGGCGTGCATCGGGCTCACCAGGAAGCGGTATGCCATCGAGCAGGATCTGTCCGCGTGTCGTCTGCTCCTGTCCAAGCAGCAAACGCAGGAAGGTCGACTTGCCGCAACCCGAGGCGCCAACCATCGAACAGAACTCACCCTCTTGGATAAAGAGATTGAGATTTTCAAGTACGACTTGACTACCGTAAGATTTCCATAGGTTCCTGATCTCGATCATTGCGCACCTCGGCCATGCCAGGGAAACGCCCATGTGGTCAGACGGCGCAGCCCTTCATCCATCAACCAGGCAAGCAGGGTGATCCACATTACGTAAGGCAGGATGACATCCATCGCCAAATATCGGCGCACAAGAAAGATGCGATATCCAAGACCGTCGGTGGCGGCAATCGCTTCCGCCGCAATCAGGAAAAGCCAGGCGGATCCTAAAGAGAGGCGTAATGCGACAAGTAACCTTGGTACGAGTTGGGGAACGACCAGGCGTAAAATAAGCGTCCAGCTTGTCGCTCCCAAGGTCTGTGCCTTCACCCATAGCTCATTTGGAATTTCACGGGTACGCTGGTGCAGATCCCGAATCATCATTGGCGTAATGCCGATCACGATCAGTACGACCTTGGAAAGTTCGTCGAGCCCAAATACGATGAATAGTATTGGTAGTACCGCGAATGGCGGAATCATCGACAACACTTTGATAAAAGGTGATAACGTCGCCGTTACCAGTGGGATGCTGCCCGTGATGATGCCTGCCGTCAGTGCAATCACGGCACTTATCGCCAGTCCTGTCGCGAGTCGCCGCAGGCTTGATGCGGTATCCTCCCAAAGCAGATATTCACCGGTACGCTTGTCCTGCGTGAAGGCGAACTCCTTTACGGCATCACGCATTTGGGTTGCGCTTGGAAGCAGCTTGTCGTCGGGGTTGGCTGCAAGACGTACTGACGAACTTGTGAAATATACCGCGATGAGAACGATGAAAGGCATCAAGAGCAGCATGAGCGCGCCGCTCCGGCTTGGATATCGATTTATGAGTCGCATGAAGCGGCTTCCTAAAAGTAAGCGCTTTAAAGCTTGCCGTCGGCAGCCATTCGGACATAGGTCGGATCAAACCGCAATTTGACGTTGTTCTTGTTGCCCACAACGAGATTGTGATCAAAGCTCATACCCACGGCGTCGGCATTTTGCGCAGTCGGGCCGAGCAAGCCATGATCAAATGAGAACTTTGCAACGCGAGCCATGGTTTGCGGAAGTGCGGGACTGGTGACGAAATCGAGAGCCGCTTTGGGCGTTGCGAAGAGTGCGGTGGTAGACAATTGGCTTTTGAATCCCGCCAGATTGGTACCGGATGCTTTCGCCATTGACGTCAGGGCTGCATTGCTTTTGGCATTGTTCGCGTTCATGAGCGCAACCATTTCGAACCATGCGCCGGTCAACGCACGGCCCAATGCCGGATTTTCCTGGAGCGTCTTGGTGTTCACCACCATCATGTCGAGGATTTCGCCGGGAATCCGGCTGGAGTCGAACACCTCCGTGACATTGGGCTGCGCTTTTAAGTCCGCAAGCATGGGATTCCAGGTGACCACCTCCTTCACCGAGGGCGTAGCGAAGGCCGCGGATATGTCCGCGTCTGACGTATTCACTACTTTCAGGTCGCGTTCCGATAGCTTGGCCGTCTCCAGTGCACGCGCGAGCAGATAGTGCGAAACGGAAAATTGAACCAGGTTAATCGGCTGGCCTTTTAAATCAGCGAGTGTCTTTCCCTGACCTTTAACAAGGATGCCGTCGTTGCCATTTGAGTAATCGCTGACAATGATCGCGGATGTATCAACCCCGCCACTTGCGGGAATGGTCAGTGCGTCCATATTCGTCATGGCACAGCCGTCAAACTTGCCAGCGGTGTACTGGTTTATGGACTCGACATAGTCGTTGAGCTGCACGACATCGATATTGATGCCATATTTCCTGGCCCATTTCGAGATAATTCCTTGGGTCTTTGCTTCGCCCCACGGCATCCATCCCGCGTAAATGGTCCAGCAGACCTTGAAATCGGTTTTCCCGGCAGCACATGCCGTGGTTGAAGACAACGCGACGACAGCAAGGGATATGGCAGCGATACTAAGCAGGCGGGGAAGCTTGATCATTGAGACCTCTATTGGCGTGGTGTACGGGCAAGCAATAGGAGCGGCGCGACATCTCGATCGCGTTCTCTCCCGGGCTTTTATCCCGCCGTGTAACCTCGCCAGAGGTCGACAACTCTTGGACCAGCATTTCGCGTGACGTGTAAGCCATGGCGGCCATCACGGAAATCGGAACCCTAGTCGTCCATTGCAAATTGTGACTACCAAACCGGATATGGCACCGGCTCCTGTGCCATCCCGAGCGAGAAGTATGCCAAGCGCAAACGACGTAAAATAGGACCTTCGTTGAGATTTTGCACCCCATTGAAGCGGATGCGCCCCAAAATGAGGAATGCAATCCCAAATTGAAGACCGATTTTGGCGCATGCTGTGATCGACTTGAATGACAACGCTTCAACGGCTTGGGATCGCTCGATCTGCAGACGATAACCATGTCCGCGAGCAGTTTCCGCCGCTGCCTACATTCTCCATAGCACAATGTTCGAACGTCTAGTCTCACGAGCGACATCGCGCTCGGCGACGAGCTTTTCGTTCGGGGACTCGGGACCACCTTTGATGGTGTATGGCACCATAACAGCCTCCGTGCGAGTCATAATGGTGGTGCCGTCCCCCTCGCGCGGCCTAGCTGCGCATTGATATCCATCAGGTCGCTGATGCCGATCTGATGCGTTTTTTATCCTGCAAAATAACGCTACATCCCACGTGTTGCATGCGATACAGCCAATGTGTCATAAGCCACGCTATTGGTAGCATTTATCAGGTAAAGGAATAAATGTATTTCAATTACGTCGCTGAAATAATGAGTGAAATAAAGCGCCTCTCGTTCCTATTGGACAACACGCCGCCTCGCAGCAGGGGTTTGCATGGGGGCCGTCTGCATATTAGCAAGTGCGGCTAGGTGCAATGATGCGACGGCCGACGATAATAGCGCCAGACTTAGGAGATACCTATCCAGACCATGTCAGACCGTTTCGACAGCATGGGCGCTTACAAAAAGCGTTTCGATGCCGTACTCGCATACATAGAAACACATCTCGAAGGCGACCTGTCAGTGGAAGCCTTGAGCGGCGTTACCAACTTCTCGAGATTTCATTTTCATCGGCAATTTGCTGCCTATGTGGGTGTACCTGTCGCACGCTACGTTCAGTCGCTGAGGCTGCGTCGCGCCGCGCGTCGCTTGGCGTCGCGTGAGTTTTGTTCCGTGCTCGATGCCGCGCTAGACGCGGGTTTCGACAGCCTTGAAGCGTTCAGTCGCGCATTCAAGCGCGCGTTTGGCGCGACGCCGAGCGCATTTCGACAACGTCCGAGCTGGCGAACATGGAGTGTGACTTCTGTTGTCCCCTATCTTTCGAGGAGTTTCACCATGCAGGTACGAATTGTCGATTTTTCTGAAGTTCGCGTTGCCGCGCTTGAACATTGTGGTCCGACTGAGCTTGTCAACGAAAGCGTGCGCAAGTTCGTCGAATGGCGTAAGCAAAGTGGGCAATCTCCGGTGGCAGCCAGCAGAACGTTTGGCATCCCACGAAATAATCCGGACATGACTCCGGACGTGGCATTTCGCTTCGACATCTGCGGAGAAATCGCGGAACCCGTGGCGTCAAATCTTTACGGTATCCACGAACTTGTCATCCCGGGAGGCCGATGTGCCGTGGTACGGCATGGCGGTTCCCCCGATCATATTAGCGAGACAATCTATCCGATCTATCGCGACTGGCTTCCGACAAGCGGCGAGGAACTCCGGGATCATCCATTGTTCTTCCACTATCTGAGCGTTTTTCCAGAAACTCCCCACGACCAATGGGAGACGGATATCTATATTCCGCTCTTGTGACGGAAAATATCGGATTTCGTAACGTTTGCTCCTGCTGGAGGAGCGTCGTCGAATGTTCGCTGACAAGTGGTGCGCTAGCTGACGATTCAAAAGAGGGCGGTACGTGGTCGCCTGAGCAGCATCCGTCAGGATGTGCGCCGTTCAAGTGACTTTTTCATCAGGTCGACAAATGCTTGTGTGATAGCCGGCAACGTCCGCCCTTTCTGTTTAACGATGGCGATGGGCCGAACAAATGCCGGATGATCGATCGGTTTAACCACCAGTCCCGGTTCTGCGTGTACTTCCCTCGCCGATGAGGGGAGAATGGTCACGCCAAGGCCGCCGCGTACCATTGCCACCGCGGTCATCATATAGGTCGGCTCGCACGCGACTTCCACAGGTCGTGAGGACTTGATAAGCGCAGCGTCCACCACCGCACGAACGCTGGTGTTGGGCGCTGTTAGCACAAGCGGCGAGCTGGCAACGTCCTCTAGCGTTATGCGACGCTTTTTCGAGAGCGGGTGATGCTTCGGACACACAAGCACCAATCGATCGAATCCCGTGTGCAGTACTTCCAGCGTGGGATCCATGAGGTCGCCACCGGTTAAGCCAATATCGGCATCGCCACCCCGAACGAGCGCGTTCACTGTTTCGGCCACGCCATCAAAGATCTGGAACGTGGCATGTGGTGTATCGCGGCGCGACGCCACCAATAGATCCGGCAAGGCGCTGGCGGCAAATGTGGGCAAACACGCGATACGGACGGTGCCGCTTCGACCCTCGGCAACCGACCGCGCGTCCCGCAACACGTTTTCCATGTCTTGCAGTGACTTACGCAGCATGGGTAGAAGGTCTCGGCCTGTTGGCGTCAGCGAGACATTTCGGCTGTTCCGATCAAAGAGACGTGCGCCCGTCGCCGCTTCCAAGCGACGGATTTGCACCGTCAAAGCCGGCTGCGACAAATGCAGCTTTTCTGCAGCGCGTGTGAAGCTGCCCGAGTCAGCCACGGACACAAAAGCGCGTAGATCGCGAAGAGTCAGATCCATTACGTTATCTAATTGCTGCGATCAAATCATTTCAATTGTGTAATCGACCTGCCCAACTTACGCTGGAACGCATTAAAAAACAAGATTCGGAGACAAGATAATGCTGCCTTTATTGGGGCTTACCACTATTGTCGTTTTATTGGCGGCCATCCTTTCCAAGAAAATGTCACCGTTGGTCGCGTTGATCATCGTACCGATCGTTGCTGCGTTGATCGGTGGATTTGGTTGGCAAACGAGCAAGTTCATCATCGATGGTATGAAAGGCCTTGCGCCCGTCGTCGGTATGTTCGTCTTCGCCATTCTCTACTTCGGCGTTATTACGGACGCGGGCACGCTCGATCCCATCATCGACGGCATTTTGCGAGCGGTTGGCACCAGGCCGACGCGCATTGTCGTGGGCAGCACGCTGTTAGCGCTGTTGGTACATCTGGATGGATCGGGGGCAGTCTGTTTCCTCGTCACCATTCCGGCCATGTTACCGCTGTACGAACGTCTCAATATGGATAAACGGGTCCTCGCGGCGGCGGTGTCGATGGCGGCGGGCATCAACTTTCTTCCATGGACCGGGCCGATGATTCGCGCATCGGCTTCTTTGCACATTCCGATTTCGGCGTTGTTCAATCCACTGATACCGGTTCAGGCAGTCGGTCTTATCTTCGTTTTTTCGATGGCTTGGTTGTTGGGGCGGCGTGAAGAGCGACGTCTTGGGTACACAAATGCGAGTGGCGACATACCCGCGCCCAGGCGGGAGTTGACTGCCGAGCAGCAGGCGCTGCGTCGACCAAAGAATTTCTGGTTCAATATCGCTTTGACGATCGCCGTCCTCGGCACCATGGTGATTTTAGGAGAAAAGATCCCGCCAGCCGTCATGTTCATGGTCGGACTGTGCCTGGCGTTGTTGGTGAATTATCCCGACGTCGATATGCAACGGACGCGGATTGATGCACATTCGCGTGCGGCGCTGATGATGGCGGGCATTCTGCTGGCCGCCGGCGTATTCACCGGCATCATGCAAGGCAGCGGGATGTTGAAGGCCATGGCGCAAGGCGCGGTTGGTTTTGTACCACCATCATTGGCAGGGCATATTCCCGTCGCATTGGGTCTGCTTTCAATGCCGCTCTCGATGCTCTTCGATCCCGACTCATTTTATTTCGGCGTACTGCCCGTGATCGCGGAGGTTTCATCGCAACTGGGTGTTCCACCGGTGCATGTTGGACAAGCGGCGCTATTGGGGCAAATGACCACGGGCTTTCCGGTCAGCCCGCTTACTCCGGCGACGTTCCTCGTTGTCGGTCTGTGCGGTATCGATCTCGCGGATCATCAAAAGTTTACGTTCCCATTGCTGTTTGCGGCATCGATCACGATGACGATCGCATGCATCGTCCTGGGCGTGTTCCCGTTGTAATCAAGAACCTGACAGAAAGGTCCCTTCATGAAACGTTCCTCTTTAGATAGGCCTGTCAGGCTGGGGGCAGGTGCCGGATATTCCGGAGATCGCATCGAGCCTGCCGTCGAACTCGCCGAACACGGCAAGCTCGACTATCTCATTTTTGAGTGCCTGGCTGAACGGACTATTGCCATTGCACAACAGGCACGGCGTGATGATCCGGCGCTAGGCTATGATCCCTTGCTCGATGCGCGCATGCGTGCGGTGCTGCCGATTGCCGTGAGGAACGGCATACGCATTATCTCGAATATGGGAGCGGCGAATCCGCTTTCCGCAGCAAGACAGACCGCACGTATCGCGAGGCAACTCGGATTGCGAAATCTTAAAATCGCCGCCGTGACCGGGGATGATGTACTTGAACTCGTCATGGGCTCGACGCTTTGCTTTGAAGAAAGCGGTGACGATGTCGACCGATACAAAGACCGCATGGTTTCGGCGAATGCGTATCTTGGCGCGGCGCCGATTGTGGCCGCGCTTGCAGCGGGTGCCGACGTCGTATTAACCGGGCGCGTGGCTGATCCGTCGTTATTCACCGCACCGCTGATTCACGAATTCGGCTGGGACATAGAGGACTGGGATCTGCTCGGACAGGCCACGGTCGCGGGACATTTGCTCGAGTGCGCCGGCCAAATTACCGGCGGCTATTTTGCTGATCCTGGATGCAAAGAGATACCCAACCTTGCACGCCTGGGATTTCCGATCGGAGAGGTCAGTCCTGATGGCGCGATTGTCATCACGAAAGTACCGCACGCAGGCGGGTGTGTGACCGAGGCCACGTGCAAGGAACAGTTGCTGTACGAAATTCACGATCCTGGTTGCTACCTCCAACCCGATGTCGTCGCGGACTTCAGCAATGTGCGCGTCACGCAAAATGGGCCGGACCGGGTACGCGTAACAGGTGGCCGAGGAACCGCGCGAACAGGCATGCTCAAAACCTCGGTTGCATACGTGGATGGATTCATTGGGGAGGGACAGATTTCCTACGGCGGACCTGGCGCCCTCGCACGTGGACGACTCGCGATCGAGATCGTCAGGGAGCGACTGGTGATGACGGGTGTCGCAACAACCGAGATGCGCCTTGATCTGATTGGCGTGAACGCGCTGTATGGCGATTCACTCGCCGCGCAAACCGCGGCACCGTACGAGGTCCGCGTTCGTGTTGCAGGCCGAACATCCTGCGCCAAAGAAGCGGCCCGCATAGGAAACGAAGTTGAAACGCTCTATACCAACGGACCGGCCGGAGGGGGAGGCGTCACCAAGAGCACGCGTGAAGTCCTTGCCGTGCAGTCGGTGCTTTTACCCGCCGAACAGGTCAATCCGTGTTTTTGCTTCGTGGAGGTCGATGATGAAACTGCGGGACATCGCGCATAGTCGTACCGGCGATAAGGGTAATACGTTAAACGTCTCTGTTATTTGCCATGACGCAAAGCATTATGCGTTTCTCGATCAAACACTTACCATCGCACGCGTCAAACACCATCTGAGTGACATCGTAAAGGGTGATGTCATACGCTACGCGCTACCGAACTTGGCGGCGTTCAACTTCGTCTTGCATAACGCCCTTGGCGGTGGGGTGACCCGGTCACTTGCGCTTGATGCGCACGGAAAGTCGGTCAGCGCGGCACTTCTGGATATGACGCTTGAATAGCAGGGATTATCAACGGAACCACTGACCCTTCACCCACCGAAAGGATGTACCCGCGGTTGGTTTTTTGCCGCCACCATGCCTTAACCGCGAGTTATCATCACGACCCTTCGCAACACATGTCGCATAGGCGATAACGGTCTTCTGAAACAATAACGGTGGTTCGGAAAGGTGGTCTTCATCTCAAATAAACAATAAATAGAAATGTCTGCTCAATCGTAAAAAATTGTCGACACGGCTTTTTTGACACGCGATCCTTTCGTCTATGCCAACTTGTATGCAAGATGGAATCCATGACGAAACACCCTGATTCCCATGCCTCCTCGGCGCCGACATCACCATCGGACAACCTGTTCACGGTGACCGGTTTGTTGGGCGCGTACGGCGCGGGCCACCTTACGCCGACCCAGATGCTGCAAGAGTGCTTGGCTCGGATCGACGCATTCGATCGGCCGGAGGTCTGGATTGCGCGGTGTTCGCCCGAAGTGCTGGTCGAGCGTTGCACTGCCCTGGACGCCTTGCAACAGCAGCATGGCGCCGACGTCCTCGATCATTTCCCCTTGTTTGGTATTCCGTTTGCCGTAAAAGATAATATCGATGTGGCCGGCCTACCCACTACGGCCGGTTGTCCGTCCTTTTCCTTTCTGCCCGCGCACTCTGCTTTTGCCGTGCAGCGTCTGCTGGATGCCGGGGCGATCGTGATTGGCAAGACCAATCTCGACCAGTTCGCCACAGGGCTGGTCGGAACCCGTTCGCCCTATGGTGCGGTTCGACATACGACTCAACCGGACCGCGTATCGGGTGGGTCGAGTTCGGGCTCGGCTGTCGCGGTCGCGTCACATTGCGTGGCGTTCTCGCTGGGGACGGATACGGCAGGATCAGGCAGGGTGCCGGCGGGTTTCAATGGCGTGGTCGGTTTGAAACCGTCACTAGGCATGATCAGCAAGCAGGGCGTGGTGCCGGCATGCAGGACATTGGATACGATTTCCATTTTCACGCATCACGTTGAAGACGCCTGGCGTGTGCTCATGCAGTTGGCAAAGTTTGATCCGGTTGATGCGTACTCCCGGAAAGTCGTTCCATTAGGCCTGTTGCCTTCCAGTCCGCGCATCGGTGTCCCGGACGCGTTGGAATTCTATGGCGACGTGCTGGCCGAGCAAGCTTTCAGCGCCAGTTGCAGCGTGATTAACGAGCGTTTGTCACTGACGCCCGAGGTCATTCCCTTTGCGCCGCTGAGTGATGTGTCGGCGCTTCTGTACGACGGACCTTGGGTGGCCGAACGGCGTGCCGCCATCGGTTTGTTTTTTGATAAATTTACCGGCGAAATAGATCCGGTAGTCACCAAGGTCATTGGCAAAGCGGATTATTTCAGCGCCGTCGACGCGTTTAATGCGCAATATGCGCTAGCCGATCTTCGACGCTTTGCGGAGTCTTTGTTTGAGCGCATTGATGTACTAATGGTGCCTACCACGCCTACGCATCCGTTGATTACGGATGTGCAGGACAAGCCGGTGGAATTAAACAGCCAACTCGGCATTTATACCAACTTTGTCAATCTGCTGGATCTCTGTGCTCTGGCAATCCCGTGCCAGCCGCGCGGCGATGCCCTGCCTGCCGGCGTCACATTGATCGCGCCAAGTGGTGCCGATCGCCGCCTGGCGGTATTGGGAGCAGCCATTCAACGCTTGTTCGCGGCGGTACCCCCGGCGTATACGCCACAGAATGTGCCTTTGCCGTTTCAGGAGCCGACTGTTCTCCTTGCGGTGGTAGGCGCACATCTACAAGGTCAGCCGCTGAACTGGCAACTGTGCCAGGCTGGCGCACGCTTTATAAAAGCCACGCGTACCGCCCCTGTCTATCGTCTCTACGCGCTGCGGGAATCAATGCCGATCAAGCCGGGATTGATTCGCGTCGACGCCGCCGCTGGACAAGCGGTCGAGGTCGAAGTGTGGGAAGTACCGCTACGATTGTTCGGCAAGTTCGTCATGGATATTCCCGCACCGCTAGGTATTGGCACCGTGCACTTGGCGGAGGCGGTGGAGACGAGCACGGGGCTGGTCACGCAGAGCGTGAAGGGCTTCATTTGCGAGCCGGCGGCGATCACTGCCGACGCGCCCGACATCACGCATTTCGGCGGCTGGCGCCCCTATCTGCAAAGTCTATCTTCGACATCATCTGAGTAGCACCGGTTTTCAGCTTCCCTCTCGACCATTTATTTAACGGGATATCATCGACATGACCAGCCGTCGCAATTTCATTCGAACTGCCGGGGCGTTGACATTGGCCAACATCCTGCCAATTGAAGCCGCATTGGCCGCCACCGCAGCATCGGGCAAGCTGACTGTCGGTGTAATCTACGTTGGTGCGCGCGGGGATTATGGCTATAACCAGGCGCAAGCCGTTGCCGCAAATGTCATCAAGAAGCTTCCCGGCGTCAAGGTGGTCGAAGAAGAAAATGTGCCCGAGACCATCGCGGTACAGCAAACCATTCAGGCAATGATCGAACAGGATGGGGCGACGTTGATCTTTGCTACGTCGTACGGGTATTTTGATCCGTACGTTTTGAAGATGGCCGCGAAGTATCCCAATATTCGGTTTGCGCATTGTGGTGGATTGTGGAAGGCGGGCAGCCCCACCAATATATCAAGCTATTTCGGGTATATCGACGAGTGCATGTATCTTAGCGGTGTGGTCGCGGGGCATGCATCGAAAACAAAAAAAATGGGATTCGTGGCGGCAAAACCGATTCCGCAGGTACTTCGCAATATCAATGCGTTCACGTTGGGCGCGCAATCGGTCGATCCCGCCATCACGACGCACGTGATCTTCACCGGTGATTGGTCGATGCCGGTCAAAGAGGCCGAATCGACGAATAGTCTTGTTGATCAGGGGTGCGACGTGGTCACCTGCCATGTGGACGGTCCAAAGGTGGTGATCGAAACCGCCGAAAAGCGCGGCATCATGTGCTGCGGTTACCACGCCAATCAATCCGTGCTGGCGCCAAAGGGCTATCTCACTGGCGCGGAATGGGATTGGGCCACGCCCTACAAAGCACTCGTGGGCGACGCCCAGGCTGGCAAGCCCGCACCGAATCTACTGCGCGGCGGCTTGAAAGAGGGTTATGTGAAAATGTCTCCGTACGGCCCGAAAGTAGATGCCTCGGCGAAGCAAAATGCCGATGCGATCAAGGCCACCATGATGAGCGGCCAATTCGTTATTTTCAAGGGACCGATCAAGGATAACAAAGGTGGCGTCGTCATCCCATCCGGAGTCAGTCATGTTCAGACGGACTACTCGCTGGAAAGCATGAACTATCTGGTGGCTGGCATCGTCGGCCAAATTTGATAAGAGCTTATCGTGCTTCCAAACCGGCCTTTTCGTCCGTCGGGATTTGCCGCCGCCGCCGCAGGCAAGGCTGCCGTGGTGGCAGCAAGGCTGACGCTGCGTGTCTTGCCCGCGTTGCCCAGTATGCTTGCGCTAATAGGGACGATGGTGCTTTTCTCACTGTTCCTGGCCGTGCAAGGGCAGCCGCCGCTTGATGCCATTGGCTTGATCTTTGAGGGGGCATTCGGTTCCGCGTTTTCATGGCAGAACACCTTAATGCGTGCTTCGCCCCTCATGTTGACTGCCTTGTGCGTAGCGCTACCGGCCCGCGTTGGATTGGTTGTCATCGGCGGCGAGGGCGCGCTTGCGCTCGGTGGATTGAGCGCTGCCGTGATTCCCATGCTTCTCCCCGCGAGCACGTCCTGGCTCATCGCAACGCCATTGATGGCCGTTGCCGGCATGGTGACCGGGGCCGTGTGGGTTGGGGGCGTGGGGGCATTGAAGCAATGGCGTGGGGTGAACGAGACCATCAGCAGTCTGTTGCTGTCGTATATCGCCATCGCGGTGTTCAAGTTTTTGGTCGAGGGACCATTGCGCGATGCTGCAAGCCTTAACAAGCCTTCGACAATTGCAGTGCCTGCTGCATGGATGATCGGCTCCATGCCTGGAATGCAAATGCATTGGGGGTTGTTTTGGAGTGTGCTGGTGTGCCTGGGAGTCTCGATATTCACCACGTTCAGCACCAAAGGTTTTGCGATGCAGGTGGTAGGGGGGAGCCCGCGCGCCGCGAGGCTTGTCGGCTTGCCGGTCGATCTATTGACGTTGAGTGCTTGTGCGATGGGCGGCGCGGCAGCCGGGCTCGCGGGAATGTTCGAAGTCAGTGCAGTGCAGGGCAGTGCTAATGCCTCTTTGCTCGCGGGATATGGTTATGCAGGGATCCTGGTGGCCTTTGCGGCTCGCCAGGCACCATTCGCGATCATTTTTTGTGCGCTGTTGGTGGGCGGCATCGAGGCGAGCGGCAGCCTGCTGCAAAGGCGTCTGGGTTTTCCCGATGCAACCACGCTCGTGCTGCAAGGTTTGTTGTTCGCGAATCTATTGGCATGGGAAGGGCTTGGGAAGTGGATGACTGCTTGGCGCGTGACATTGGAAAGCATGGCCTTCACGGAGAGCGCGTCACCACCAGCGACGCCAAAGATACCGTCCTCCTCGTTGGAGCAGCCTCATGCCTGATATGCACTCCCCTATCGTGGTGCTGGTGTTGTCGCTGTTTGCCGGCGCGATTCGCGTGAGCACACCCTACCTTTTCGTAAGCCTGGGTGAATGCATCACGGAGAAAGCCGGCCGGGTAAATTTGGGACTGGAGGGTATCCTGGTCTGTGGTGCGATGAGTGCCTACGGCGGTTCCTTTCTAACTGGGTCACCTTGGCCGGGCGTATTGGCGGCAGCGCTGTTCGGTATGTTGTTGGGCACGCTGCATGGCATGATCTGTTCCTTGCCGCGTGTGTCGGATATCGCATTCGGTATTGCCTTGATGTTGTTCGGAACGGGGCTGGCGTATTACCTGGGCAAGCCTTTGATCGAACCGCAGGCGGCCATGCTGCCCTCGATTGATCTAGGTGCGTGGAGCAGATCCGCGCAGGTGCGCGACGCACTGCATATCAATCTGCTGTTTGTGATCGGTGTCGTTCTTTCTTTCTTATTGCAATGGGGTCTGCGATCCACGCGATGGGGCCTGGTATTGCGCTTGGTCGGGGATCACGCTGAAACAGCCAGGGCAATGGGTTATCCGCTAGTCCGCATCCGCATCATTGCGACGGCTTTTGGTGGTGCATGTGCTGGCATCGGTGGCGCCTATTTGTCACTGGTGTATCCGGGAAGCTGGAACGAGGGGCTATCCAGCGGACAAGGGCTGATGGCTGTCGCCTTGGTGATCTTTGCCAAGTGGCAACCCGTGCGCTGCTTGTGGGCTGCCCTGCTATTTGGCGCGGCAGGCGCCTTAGGACCGGCGTTGCAAGCCATTGGCGTTACGAGTGGCTATTACTTGTATAACGCAGCGCCGTATGTGCTGACGCTGGTAATCATGATTATCAATTGTCGCCCGGATCGGACCCTTGCAGGTGCGCCAGGTGAATTGAGTCTTACGCGTTGAAGCAACGCATTGGGTGATAGAGGTTCGTCATGAGTTTGTTCATCGAAGCCAAACCATATCGCTGGCCCTATAACGGCGATCTGCGCGCGGATAATACTGCATTGATCATCATCGACATGCAAACGGACTTCTGCGGGCCAGGAGGGTATGTCGATAAGATGGGGTATGACTTGAGCCTCACCCGGGCACCGATCGCCCCGTTGTCCGCCGTGTTGGATATGATGCGAGCCCAGGGTTACACAATCATTCACACACGGGAAGGACATCGCGCCGACCTGTCGGATTTGCCGGCCAATAAGCGTTGGAGAAGTCGGCAAGCGGGCAGCAACGGCGTGGGTATCGGTGACGACGGCCCATGCGGCAAAATTTTGGTAAGAGGCGAGGATGGTTGGCAGATCATCGAGGAACTCGCGCCGCAACCGGGAGAAATCGTCATTGATAAACCCGGTAAGGGGTCGTTTTATGCGACTGACCTCGAATTGATCCTGCGTACGCGGGGTATCCGCAACCTGGTCCTTACCGGGATTACGACGGATGTGTGTGTGCATACGACCTTGCGCGAGGCCAACGACCGTGGTTTTGAATGTACGGTTCTGGCGGATTGTTGTGGTGCCACGGATGTCGGCAATCATCATGCGGCCCTGGCCATGATTCAGATGCAAGGTGGCGTCTTCGGCACCGTATCGGATTCGAAGTCATTGCTGAGCGCTTTGCGCAATTCATGATGAATCGACCACAACAAGGTCTTGGGCTGGCGATCGAGCTTGTAGGCGCGGGGAAGTCATTTGGTGCCTTCCGCGCCCTGGATGACGTTTCAATGAAAGTACGGTCGGGAACGATTCACGCACTCCTCGGAGAAAACGGCGCCGGCAAAAGTACGCTTGTAAAAGGGTTGGTAGGGTACGGTTTGCTGGATCAGGGACAGATGATCGCGGACACCCGAGAGGTCTCGATTGCATCGCCGCGCGACGCACAAGCCCTCGGCATAGGCATGGTGTACCAGCATTTCACGCTGGCGACGGGTCTTTCCGTCGAGGAAAATTTGTTATTGGCACGCGGTGCGCTGCCATGGCAGATCGACTGGAAACGCGAGCGCGCCGCGCTGACAGCGTTTATGCAAAGCATGCCGTTTCAACTTCCGTTGTCCGTGCCTGTCGCATCGCTAGCAGCGGGCGAAAAACAGAAGTTGGAAATATTGAAGCAACTCTATCTGCAGCAGCGTCTATTGATTCTCGACGAGCCGACTTCCGTGCTGACGCCACAGGAAGCGGATGATGTGTTGGGATTAATGCGCACACTGACGTTGTCTGGTCGCTTGACCGTGCTGATGATCACGCATAAGTTCCGAGAGGTCATGGCGTATGCGGACGACGTAACGGTGTTGCGCCGAGGAAAGCGCGTGGCCAGTTGCCCGGTATCAGACACGAACCCCGATGAACTTGCCCGCTGGATGATCGGGGCGGGGACACATTCGAATGCCAACGACCAGAGCGGCGGCGACCTTTCCGCGATGGCAGAAGCGCTGCAAGACGCAACGCCAACGCCAACGCCAACGCCAACGCCAACGCCAACGCCAACGCCAACGCCAACGCCAACGCCAACGCCAACCGCCGGCACCATTCGACTTGAGCTGACCGAACTCTGTGTGCAGGACGATCGAGGGCATATGGCGGTGAAAGACGTCTCTTTGCAAGTGAGGGCTGGGGAGATCGTCGGCGTAGCGGGTGTTTCCGGTAACGGTCAAAAAGAATTACTGGATGCCCTGACGGGGCAACGACATATCCGGCATGGCCTCATGCGCGTAGCAGGCATGCCATATCGTGCCACGCGCAAGCAAATGACGACGCTGCGTGTTTTCGCGATTCCAGAGGAGCCGTTGCGCAACGCTTGCGTGGCCGGCATGAGCGTTGCACAAAATCTGGCGTTGCGGGACTTTGACAGAGCGCCATTGCGCCGAGCCGGATGGTGGCTGAATCGTCGTGCGATGCGGGAGCGCGCCGCCCATTTGATCCAGGAGTTCAATGTTCGTCCTCCTGTCCCTGAGCGGACCATGGGCACCTTGTCTGGTGGTAATGTTCAGCGTGCCGTGCTCGCGCGGGAATTGGGGCAGGCGGTGGATGTATTGATTGTCGCCAACCCTGTTTTCGGTCTTGACTTTGCTTCCGTTGCCGACATTCATGCACGAATCGTCGCGGCAAAACGTAATGGCGCTGCCGTATTGTTGATCAGTGAAGATGTAGACGAACTATTGGCGCTGGCGGACCGTATCGTTGTAATGACAGCCGGAGAATTTGTTTTTGAGACTGATGCGACCCATGCCGATCGTAGTGTACTCGGACGGTATATGGCAGGGTCTGACACAAGCGGTCGACCACATGGTGTTGCTGACGATCATAACAGGGCGACCGCTCCCAACGAGGAAATCGTATGAGCTATTGCGAGCCCTCATAAAATATCACCGCATTACTTATAGTGCTTTTCGTGAATCAGCATTGCGCGGCGTGTCGAAGAATATCGATGACACTATCATGCTTCCCTGTATCGTAATGTTTATATGAGGGCGAGCAGAACACAACAACGCAATCCCTCAATTTGCCATGACGAAACTCCGCATCGCCGCACAACCAGGGCCTTTCGATTTTGACACCGCCACCACCGCGTTGTTGATTATCGATATGCAGCGTGATTTTATCGAACCAGGCGGGTTTGGCGCATCGCTGGGAAACGATGTCACGCAACTAAAAAAGATTGTGCCAACGGTGGTTACTTTACTGGCGTGGGCGCGTGAGCACCAGATGCTTGTCGTGCATACCCGTGAATCCCACGCACCGGACTTGGCGGACTGCCCGCGTGCCAAGCGGGAGCGTGGCGTGCCGAACAGCAGGATAGGGGATATGGGTCCGATGGGGCGGATCTTGGTTCGCGGCGAGTTCGGCAATGCTATCATCCCCGAGCTGGCGCCAGCAAACAATGAATGGGTGATCGATAAACCCGGTAAGGGGGCCTTTTATGAGACGAGGCTGGCTGAAAGGCTGAGCGCACGAAAAATAACGCATCTTCTGTTTGCCGGCGTTACCACTGAAGTGTGCGTGCAGACGTCGATGCGCGAAGCAAATGACCGTGGCTACGACAGTTTGTTGGTGACGGACGCTACGGCAAGTTATTTTCCTGTTTTTTGGCAAGCGACAATTGAGATGGTGCATTCACAAGGTGGCATCGTGGGATGGACGGCGCCTTTTGCCGCGCTGAACAACCCGATTTAGCAGGAAGAAAATTGCATGATGAATGACCGTACCGAGACGTCGGATGCGTTGACCGGGCGTGACGCATCGCCCTTAGTACCCGCGAGTGACTCACTTGCAAAGAATGCTGCGAATCCACTTGCCGAACAGGTTTATCAAAAGCTCAAGCAAGACATTTTCAGCTTCCGGCTTTTTCCGGGTGATCGTTTTTCTGAAAGCGATATTGCCCAATACTATGGCGTATCGCGTACGCCCATGCGTGATGGCTTGTTTCGCTTGCAGCGCGAAGGCTATCTGGAAGTAGGATTTCGTCGTGGTTGGAAAGTTGCACCAATCAATTTCGATCAACTCGACCAGTTATACGACTTGCGTATCGTGCTGGAATCGGCGGCTTTGGAGCGTATGTCGTCCGCAAGCTCGGCCGCGCGCGACATATTGGACGAATTGGAACGTATCTGGTGTGTGTCGCTCGAAGCGCAACAGGACGATCCGATAGAGATGTTTGGAATGGATGAACACTTTCATAGGCGTCTGGTCGAGTCGGCTGGAAATGCGGAGATGGTGCGAGTGCACAATGACATTACCGAACGTATTCGGATTGTGCGGCGATTAGACTTCTTAAAGCGACACCGTACGGCAGCAACCTACGACGAACACGCGAAGATGCTGAGCTTGATTAAGCGTAACCGACTGACCGAGGCTGCTATTTTGCTACGAGCACATATCACGCAGAGCAAACTCGAGGTACGAAAAATTACCCTGTCCATGTTGTCCGACGCGCGCACCAGTAAACAGCCATTTGTTAGTTAAATTGATTAACGTGGGGTGGGATTTTTCTCATTTTTGAAAGCACGTATTCGACCGGCCACATCGTTTATGATGTGTGGTTTTTGATAGGTGCGGATGGAGGTGCGCCGTCTAATCAACGGCGTTTGCTACAGGAACTTGGCAATCCAGCGCCTTTTCCGGACGATGTTGTTACTTTTGCCGGTGACGGTCACTTTCTGGTAATCGACGGCACTCGGCAGAAATCCACAGTGATTCATTCATTGACGAACGATTGGGTTGCGCGACGTCGCCTGACCGCCTCGTCCGAAACACATCGCGACGACTAACGTTGAAAGTTCAAAGCGGCGGGCGTGACAGGGCAAGCCAATTTCTTAACGAAGGGCGATTCCATTGGTATGCGGCGTAGTCCTTCAAGCGGGCAGGCACGGGATCGCCATTCAAAATTAGACGATTTAGCATGAGCGCGAGATCAGTATCGGCGATGCACCACTCTCCAAAAAGATTCTGTCTATTCACGGGAACGAGTGCTTCCGCCGCTGCGTACAATTTCTGGACTGCGGATTCAGCAGTCGATGTAAGAGGGCCGCTCTTCGAACCATAGAAAATCACCTCCGTTGAACGCTCTTGGCGAATGGGCATAAGGTCACTGCGCAACCATGCCTGAATTTGACGTGCTCTCGCCCGAAGGTATCGGTCTTTGGGGTAGACGTGTGTTTCCAAAAACGTGTCGTCGAGATATTCTGTAATGGCCGATGACTCGGAGAGCGTAAAGTCTCCGTGCTTCAACATTGGAATACGTCGCGTCATCGATGCCGTCGCGTAATATGGCTCAAGGTTCGCGCTAGCGTCCAGGTCCACTGTCGAAAGCGTAAAGGGCAATTGCTTCTCATGCAAGGTCACAAAGACCGACATGGCATACGGGCTGGCAAATTGCGCGTCAGCATAGAGGTGAAGTGGGTATTGCTTCAAAACCGGTCCTTGTTATTTTTTGCAACGCTTATGGGGTCGGATGCGTTCTGGTCACGATCTCGATGCGTACAGCGTGACATATCTTGCCATATGACTGACCGTGGAGGCGGAACGTTGCTTGATGGCGAGATACGAGCATCGATCCTTGAAAGAAGACAACTTGTCATTTAAAGCTGATATGCCGTGGGACGCTGGCAGGTGTGCGAGTGCTAACGAAGCAGCATCACATGGCGACGATCAACAATAAGAACAGAATCTGTCCTGACGCCAAAAGGATGCTGCTAATAGGGTGCCGCGCGGTCTCTCCAGTGCATGCATCGCTATCGATGACGAGGTCAATTAAAAGTATATCGTCAATGCCCAAGCGCACCACCATGGCACGGAGCCAATCAGAATCCGTTTATACCCACGGCGTACTCGACACGGCTATCGCTATAAACCTGTCATGCGCTGGACAGAGACGATGCGACACATTACGCCACTACGGAGTCGGTAGCATGATGCACCGATGCCCTGGTCCTTACCGATTCAAACAGAGCGGCAACTCGCGCCTGTTCGGCGGGAGAAGGTTTGATAGCGAATGCGCAGATCACGAATACCGTTAAATTGGCAACCAATCCGACGATACCGCTTGTCAGGGAACCAAGCCATGGAATGTCATCCGGATACATCGCGGTCAAAACGACCGCGCAGGCAATCCCGACCGCCATCCCGGCGATGGCGCCTTGCTTGTTGCCGCGACGGGAAAATATCCCAAAAAAGAGGGGCACGGCGAGTTGTATGATTCCCTGATATGAAATTTGCGCCAGAAGCTGAAGCCGGCTGTAGTCAAACGTCAAATACGCAAGAATAGCTGCCGCCAGGATAAAAACAGCCATTCCTGTTTTCGAAAGAATGGTCAGTTCACGGTCCGTGCGCTTCGTATTCCATGTGGCCAAGTCATTGGCAAATTGTGTCCCGCAGACCTGAACGCAGCCGTCCACGTGACCGATACTTGCAGCCAGAACAATGACAATTGCGATCGCCAGCATCCACGGACCGCCAGCGTCCATCAAGGCAAGGAACCAGCCGTGCTGCGGATTTGCCGCAACGTTTGGATCATTACTCGCAGCCGCGGCGAATAGCATCAAAACGCAGTAGAAGCCACCAACCAACAAAATGGTCAGGAGTGTTCCCTTCTTCACCGCACGGACGCCACTGGCCGTGTAAATACGTTGGAAGCTCATCGGCCAGCACATCGCTCCGATTACCCCGGTGAATATCAAGCTGAACATGTACCATGGACCATATGTCGAATGCGCGTCGCCCGGGATTTGCAGCAATTTCGGGGGAAGATGGGACAAATGCGAGAATGGCGTATGCGTTCCCATCAACAATGCGATACACAATGCAGCACACAACACGTAGGCGATCAGGCCCTGAAACATATCGGTCATGATCAAGCCGCGCATACCCATGCTGACGGTCCAGTATTGTCGGATCAAAACAGTGGCGACGCCTGCAACGAGACATTGCGTCACGGTCCAGTTACCGAAGCTCGCGAACTGGAAGAGCGTTGCGAGGGCTTGAATGCCCATGACGACCCACGGAAAAACCGAGACAATGCCGATGATGGATGCCAAGCGCTTGACGGTGGCGCTGTTATATCGCATGCCAAGTAGATCTGGCTGGGTGGTCAAGTCAAAGCGCTTACCCCAGGTCCATGCGCGTCTTGCCATCAGATACATCGCGGTCACGCCTAAAACCGCATACACCATGCCGTAGAACCCGAGTACCCCGCCGACCGACAAAGCGAAGAACGCGGTGAAGGTTGAACCCGGCCACCAGGAGTTGGTGTAGCTCATGGCGATAAACCAAGGACCATATGAACGGCCGCCAACGGCGTAGTCCGAGAAAGTCGTGCTTTTGCGATTCGTCGCATATAGGACGGCAATCATGAGCACAAGGAATACGCCAATCATCCCAAATGTGATATAGGAATCGTTGATGTTTCCCGATGTGATCATGGTATTTGCCCCTCTTCCGGTAACGCGTCCTGCACGTTTTCGATGATATAAAGCGCCCAGACGCCAAGCCCTACCAATATGGCGTTGCCGATCCAGTACAGAATTGGAAGCGGAATCCCAGCAACAACGATTGCTGATCCGCTAACGCTTAGATAGAACGGTGGGAAGAGTGCCATCGCAAGCAACAATGCGAAGTACACACCAAAAAAATAGTTGCGAAGTTTCTTAGGTTTGACCTGATCAACTTGGTTCATTGAAGTGCTCCTTCATTGAAGCGGATGTCGACGAGTAAACTACTAACCATTTCTTGAATGAATACATTGCAATATCCACAAATAAATTAAGACGTATATTAACTATGCATAACGGGACATCATTCATTTTGGTAATCATCAACGACGGAAGCGATCACATCGACTAACAACCCGGCACGGAGCAAGTATCGAAGGCAAGAATGCGGTTCAATTTTTTTTAAACCTCCTTCAGCCAACTTTCCCAACGCGAATCGTGCATTACCGCGCGCGCGCGCATATGTTTCCATGCCCCGTACTTATAGAAATCGAAATCGATGCAGGAGATCGCGCGCTGCACCATCGCCCATGTTGCCCATTTCAGATCAGCGAGCGCTTTGTTGACGGCAATGCGTGCAAGGGTTTGCGACGTCACGCTACCGAAATATTCTTCGACAAGGGCGAGTTCCATGTCGGGCGTGAAGAACATTTCGCCGAACCAAAGCGCCAATTCGTAATGGGGATCATTATTGGATGCGTATTCAAAGTCGACCAAAAGAATGTCGCGTGCCTGGTTCAACATGAAGTTCCCCGCAAGTGTGTCGTTCATGCAGGGTCGCAGATCAATTCCTGATGCTGTCAATGCAGCGCGTGCGCGCTCAAACTGCCTGCACAACCACTCGTGGTCGGGCGGAGTACGCGCGCCAAGCGTTTCAACCTGAGCCTGATGTTCGTCGATCATATCGAGAACTGTTTTTGTCTCCGATAAAAGCGGCTGGTTATTGAAGGCCTTTAGCGCACGCAATGCTTTGTGACGTACCTGGGCATCGGCGAAGTCGAGATTTGTTGAGGCCTTCCAGCCTTCCATGAACTCGAATATTTCTACGCCACACGCCTGCAGGAAAGTTAAAACGGGTGCGCCATATCCGGTTTCTGCTGCTTTCACACTGGCTTCGTGGGCGGTATGACGATTGATGAACATCTCGGTGCCCGGGCCAGGTACCTTGAAAAAATATGCGTTGGGTGCCCCTTCGATTTGGACACGCCAATTCATGTTTGAAATACCGCCCCCGACGGGGGAATAATGAATGGAAGCACCATGCCATGCGTCTATCTGAGCGATGGCCGTCTCTAGTTGACGTTCTTGACTTGTACTGGCTTCTCCGAATCTCTTCATGACGCTGCCTTTTTCAGTTGGCGAAGCCAGCTCTCGAAACGGGCATCCTGGATGGTTTGGCGGCACCGTAATAGGGTCCATTGCCCTAGCTTCGTGAACTCGAGTTGTCGTGACGAGGTGGCGCCAGACCAGGTAGCGGAAAGCGTCCACAGCCAGTCATCTAGCAGCGCATACAAGCGGCAGCGTGCATAGTCCACCTCGGCGCAATGCCCTGCCCATGCCGCAATCCCGGTACGCCATTCGTCTTCGAACTGATAAAGTTCATTGAGTGTGGTGGCGACGTCATACCATTCGTCAAATACGCCGGCCGTGTCGAAGTCGATAAGCCTTAGTTCATCGTTTGGGCCGATCATGACGTTGCTCGCGACACCATCGCCATGAATCGGCACGCTTCTACCTGGTGCCATTTTCAACGCCGCAGTCGCCAGGTCGACGCACTCATCAATCCAGGCGGCGTCAATGGGTAGACTCACTCTTGCGGTATTGCATAGGTCGCGGATACGATGAAGGTCGTCGAAGGGCGAGCGCACGAAATCCGGCGTTGGCCCCTGATGTACTTTCCGCTTCAGATTCCACAAAGCGTCCAGTCGATCGCGGCTGTTCAAATCATCGACGCGCGCTGAATGCCATTCGGGCGCGGGAAGTGCATCGAACAAAAGCACAGATCGTCTTGCGTCAATCAATTTGACGTCGGGCGTCGCGCCGGTGCGTGCGGCACATTCGGTTGCTCTCGCGGTTTTGTCGGCGCTGACAACAGGCATCATATCTTCGTACAGTACCTTCGCGTAGTAATGGCGTGATTCCGACGTGACCCAAAATCCCGCCCACTCTGTCGCCACGCGCATGGGGGAGGCAATGCCCGCCGTACCGGCGCGCACGGTAACCGCGCTTGAGATGCCCGCTGCGAGGAGCGCGTCCAGTAATCTTTTCGACTCGACGGTTTGGCTTTCCACGGTAAGTCCTCAAAGGCTTTCAGCCGGGTGTTCGCAGATTTGATGCAGAAGAGCCGTCAGCATGCGCAGGCCATTGTGCATATCCTGCTCTGAGGTGCACTCTCCTTCGTTGTGGGAGAGGCCGTTTTTGCTTGGGACAAACAACAGACAGGTGGGGTAGAGACGATTCATGCTAATCGCATCGTGCCCCGCCACGGTTACACTGTTTTCAACGGCGAGATCCAGTCGCTCACTGACGGTATATGCTAAATCGGATAAGGCGCGATGCAGTTGGACCGGATCTCGCAACGATTTGTCTTCGATGCTGACCAACGTCCCGGTAGTCCGCGCAATCGTTTCTATCGTCTTTTGAAAACGAGTGGCGACGTCCGCCAATAGCGCCGTGGATTCTGAGCGGAACTCGACCAAAAGCGTTGCTCTCGAAGGCACGACGTTCGGAGAATTCGGGTATATCTGAAGTCTTCCGACGGAGCTGTGCATGGCAAGTCCGTGTTTATCCGCCTCCGCCCGGACAGCGACAATAGCGTGCGCTGCGGCAAGTAATGCATCTTTTCGTGATGCCATTGGCGTGGGACCGGTGTGGTTCTGCTCGCCGTCGAAACGAACGCGCCACTTTAGTGCCGCCCAGGTCTTACGAACAACGCCAATACTGCACTTCCCTTTTTCGAGTGCGGTGCCTTGTTCAACGTGCATTTCCACATACGCCGCCACACGTATGTCTGGTGCACTGCTGCCGCGATAACCAATCGATTTAAGTGCGGTGCCTAGCGAAATATGATTCTCGTCTGTACATGCCAGCGCTTGCTCAATGGACATCGCGCCGGTAAAGGCACTGCTGCCCGTCAGGCTTGGTTGAAAACGTGCTCCCTCTTCGTTCGTCCAGTTCACGACGCACAGATTGCGACGTGGTATTGTTCCGCTCTGTTTTACATGACGCGCGATGCTGGCGATTGCGCAGGCACCGGCGATAACACCATATACGCCGTCGAAGCGGCCTGCGTTAGGTTGACTGTCTAGATGCGATCCACACAAAACGTATGGTGCGTTTTGATCAAACGTCACCAGACCGAAGATGTTGCCCACTTGGTCGACGTGGACGATGAAGTCCTGTGCGTTGAGCCAGGCGCAAAACATATCCCGGACACGACCATCCTCGGGCGATGCCGCAAGCCGATGCAGCCCGCCGCCTTGTGTCGCGCCAATTGTTGATGTTTCCGCGAAAAACCGCGAAAACTCAGCAAAATCATCGTCGCTTGGTATAAGGAGTTCAGGGGTGTACAACATCAACATGATCCTTTTCCATCCGGGCAGCGAAGTGTATAGATAACGGTCGGTTGGTAACCAGTGTGTCTATAGCGTCAAAGGGAAGCGTATTGACAAAGGCGCGATGTCCGAACTTGCCATCATCCGCTACCACGACACTGCGAACGCAATGCCGCACAAGGGTTCGCCTGATCAACGCTTCAGACTCTTCGTAATCCATGAAACCCAGTTCGAGATCTATCCCACCTATTCCCATGAAAGCGATGTCGTAGTGAAACTGACGCGCGAATTCCATGGTGTGCGAGCCAATCAAGGCATTATCGTTTCGCCGAACATCGCCTGGTGTGGTCATCACATGATTACTACTCTGGTGGGTGAGAAGCAGCGCAATGTCCAGGGAGTTCGTCACCACACGTAATTTCGAGAATTCGGTAAGTCTTTGCGCTAGAGCAAGCGTCGTTGTTCCAGTATCCAGGAACAGCGACATGCCTTCCTGCACAAGTGCTGCTGCCTTGCCTGCCAGTGCTACTTTTGCCTGTGTCTTGATGCGATTCCGGACCTGCAGCGGCTGCTCCTCGTTCAGCTTGGGTAAGACGGCCCCGCCATGTAATCTCCGTATCTTCCCCTGGCCTTCAAGTAGCTTGAAATCACGTCGAATCGTTTCTTCCGACACACCTAATAACCGCGCCAAATCCATGGACTTGACGCGATGCTGCTGGTTGAGTAACCGCAAGATTTCGTCCAGTCGCGGTTGGTTGAGCATGGTGCACATTCCTCGGGGCGCCTTGTGCGCAAAGTAAGATGAGAACCTGACTCCCCGATCCAGCTATCAGGAGATAATCGCAGGCGCCTTATCGTCCCACGGACAAAGCGCCTCGAAAGCCGCACTGAACTGCAGTACGTCCGCATCGGCAAATCGCCGCCCCACTACTTGTAACCCGATTGGCAGGCCGTCCGGACTCCAACCGCAAGGAATATTCGCCGCCGGGTTGCCGGACAAGTTGAAAGGATAGGTGAATGGCGTCCAGCGAGCCCACGGGACCATGCTATCTCTGTGGTTTGCGAAGTCCTCGGGCGCAGTCCTGTCGGCGTCGAAAGGCAGGATAGGCACTGTAGGGGTAATCAACAAATCATAGTCATCGAAGAATGCGTGCACTTGATTAGCAAACTTTGCGCGACCTTGCGTCGCGGCCAGATAGCTTTCGAGTCTGATGGTCCGCGCACGTTCGATTAAGTCAACAAATCCCGGATCGAGTTGTTCGAGTTCGTTTGCACGGGTCTTGCCATAGGCCACACCGCGACCACCCGCCCATAACGTCTCAAAAATCGGTAAGGGATCTTGCCATGGCGGCTGTGTTTCCTCGATGGTGACGGGAAGTTTGTCAGCGATTTTCGCTACGGCTGTCTCAACCGCTTTCGCGATGACGGGGTCGACATCAACGTTGAAGAGTGAGGGGCAAAACGCAATACGGAGCGAAGGAAGTGGCTCGTCGCAGCGCGTCAGGTATGATTCTGTTGGTGCTGGAAGTGCTTGATGGTCCAGCACATCAGGGCCTGAAAAGATATCGAATAGCAAGGCGCTGTCGCGAACCGTGCGTGTTAAAGGCGCCGCATGACTTAGCATTTCCGTCGCGGACCAAGGCCAGGTCGGAATGCGTCCAAGCGTCCCTTTAAGTGCGAATAGACCGCAGAACGCACCCGGAATCCGGACCGAACCTCCCCCGTCGGATCCCAGCGCAGCCGGGACCATTCGTGCTGCCACGGCGATGGCGGATCCTGAGCTCGAGCCCCCGCTGGTGAGTTTGGCATTCCATGGATTTCGCCCGTTCCCGAACACGCGTGAGATACTGGTACCCGTCCAACCGAATTCCGTGGTCGCCGTTTTGCCCACGATGATCGCGCCGGCTTTCTTCAATCGACTGATAATCGGCGCGTCCTGATCTGGAACGAAATCGCAAGCGGTCAGCGAACCGCGGGTCGTACGTAGGCCTTTTGTGTAGAAAAGATCTTTCACGCCAAACGGTACGCCGTGAAGTGGGCCGCGGATATTTCCCGCGGCGGCTTCGCGCGTCAGCGTTTCCGCGTAAGCGCCTGCCTCGACGGGATACAGGTCGCCGAAAGCGCGTAATGTGGAATTGTGGGTTTCAATTACCGCAAATACCCGCTCAAGCAACGCGGTCGGCGTCAGGCTGCCGTCTCGAATCTGGCGCGACGCAGCCAACACGTCTGGCATTCCCTGGGTACAGTGTTGATCAAGCATCCGAATCTCCGCATCGCTGCGTGTATCGTTATGGATGACATTACCTCCATACAAAATTCGGTAGTCAAGGGAAATGTTGGAAGTGAGGGAAATGTGGAATTCGCCAGCGTGAGTACGTCGAATAGAAACCTTCAGCGGGTGTGGCGCCGCGCCGCAACAGAAAACTGCTACGGCGGCGCCGATTGTCATGACGACCTTGCTGGGGCCTGCGGGTGCGAGGGTGCGGGGATGGGCGGCCTTCTTGGAAATCGACCAACGCGGCTAACGGATAACCGCTTTCATGGCGTTACGGAATCAAACAGTCCCGATGCAATATGGGAAAATTTTGTATCACTGACTTTGACAAGCGTTTTCTTTTGTCAAAAGAGTGGCAAAGCATTTTCCTCTTTATGTCTTCTTACCTTGCCACGATCAGTTGCCTTATGGTTTCCCGTTATTGCCGAATGCGCGGAATCCCTTTCTTTCTTCGAGTCGCGCATAGTAAGTTCGGACGGCATCGAAGGCGGGATGATCAATCGGCGTGGCGTACCAGCGATGGACGGATAATCCAATAACGATATCCGCGAGGGAAAATTCCGCGCCAAGTAAAAACGCCTGGGTTTTGCGCAGTTGCGAATCGATCAACGCCATGTGATCCGTCCACTTTTCGATACTTCGTGCAACGATGTCCGGGTAGGCGAAGTCCGGGTGAGCGCGCACTAAATGCATGAACGGGTAGCGCCATGCGTTATTCAGCTCGGTCGCTTGCCAGTCCATCCATCTCTCGATTTGCGCGCGGTTCACGCCCGTCTGCGGGAGCAATCGGCGCGATGGGTCGTACTTGGAGGCCAGGTAACGAATGATCGAATTCGACTCTGAGGTGATCAGTTCTCCGTCGATCAAGACCGGTACCTGAGCCATGGGATTAAGTGCCAGGAATTCCGGCGACGTTACGGGTTTATGTCCTTCGCCCCATTCTTCATGATCGTAAGGAATATCTAGTTCGGTGCATGTCCACAGGACTTTACGCACGTTGATTGATGACGATTTTCCTAGAATCTTGATCATGATGTAGAACTCGCTTTCTTTTATTACTGCATTCAGAACTGAGGAGTCGTATGTGAGCGCGTGCAGGCGCGATGGTGTCGGGTAATGGATAATCGAGCCAGCGCGCGTGCCGTGTGCGGTTACCACCTGAGACGCTATCAGATATGCGCCGCGTTGTCATCGATGCGTCAGGCACCCGATCCTGGCTTCCTTCAGGTGAAACTTTACCTTGCCGAGATTGTATGGGCGGACCTTCACGGCGAGATCTAAAAAACGAAAAAGTCTACGTAGTCTGCTTTAGTTCCGGTGGCCAGGCCGAGCGTATCCGCAGCCGAAACGATTTCTAACCCGACTCATGTGGCTGCTTTTCTGGAGAGCCCAATGCGGCGATGGGCATTTTTTGTACAGGCTTCCTCATGCTCGTGCCGGGACAACGAGGAGGGCTTACCAGCCGTAGAAACGTGGCCACGCATGTAGCGAGCCGTCTTCCTGCAGTGCGTAATACGTCGGATGCTGCGCGCCTGTTGCACAAGCGTGATTCGGTAGAATCCGGAGCATGGAGCCAATTGGGAAGCGTTCGACGATATTCTTGTCGTCCCCGCCCATCCGCTCTACGATGCCATGTTCTTGATTGGTGCCGACGATGCGGTAGCCGGCCAGTGCTTCGCCATCCACATTGCAGACTGCGCCATAGCCGAAATCCCGTTTCTGACGTTTCGTGCCTGTGTCGCGGCTCATCGCCATCCAGCCGGCGTCGACGATGATCCAGCCCTTTTCTTCCTGGTGTCCGATGACCGTTGTCAGAACGCTGAGTGCTATCTCGTCTATCGTAGTGACGCCGATGTTATGCATGACCAGATCAAAAGTCACGTATACCCCTGCTCGCACTTCCGTGACCCCTTCCAGATTGGTGGCAACAAGGGCAGTGGGCGTCGAGCCGATACTGACGACAGCGCAAGGGAGGCCGACGGTGCGTAACCGGGTCGCCGCCCTTACCGTGCCGGCTCTTTCCTGTTCGGCTATTTTCGATAGGTCTTCATCATTATCGAAATCGTAACTGGAACCCGCATGTGCCAGTACGCCGCCAAGGCGCATTCCTCCGTCGGTCAAGGTGCGTCCAATCGCGATGAGCGTATCGTCCTCTGGTTTGATGCCGGAGCGATGGCCATCTACATCGATTTCAATCCAAACCTCGAAGACCTCTCCATGCGCTTTGCCGAAACGTACGATGGCTTCCGCGCATGCAACGCTGTCCGCCAGAATTTTTAAATCACACCCTTTTTGCCGCAGGGCATGCGCCTGTCCAAGTTTGGACGGGGCCATGCCAACCGCATACACGATATCTCGAATGCCGGCTGCGAAGAATTGTTCCGCTTCTTTCAACGTGGACACCGTGATGCCCTTGGCGCCCGCGTCGATTTGCTCGGAAACAACCTGCAAGCATTTTGTGGTCTTCACATGGGGTCGAAAGCGAACGCCGAGCGCGTTCATCCGCTGTTGCATGCGATGGATGTTGCATCTCATTCGAGAGACATCGATCAAGGCGGCTGGCGTGGAGATTTCGTGGAAAGCCATCGTTGTGTTCAGCGTTAAAATATGACGGAAATGCCCGGACGTATCATCGCCGAAGCACTAGGACGAATTCAGCAATTGTAGGCGAGCGCTTTTATAAAAGGATTTAGCGACTGTAAAGTGAGCATTATCCGGGCATAAATGATAATGAGGCGGAGCGGCGCGCTTTTGAAATCGTAAAAGCCGCGCCTGGAAGGGAGTTATTTGCGCCACGGGGCCGAACCAAGTCGCTCTTTGGCGATGTCGAGAAATGCCTTTTGCCTTGGGGTCAAGCCGGTGCGAGTGGGCGTCAAGGCCATGATGGGCGCCGATTCGAGTCGCCAGTCCGATAAAACGCGGACTAATTTCCCGGAAGAGATAAATTGCGCACTTTCCCATTCGGAGCGTGCAAAGATGCCGAGACCCTTTATGCCCCAGTCGCATATTACGGTGCCATCGTTGGAGGACAAGCGCCCTGTGAGTCGTATATTCACCGGTTTTTCAGCTTGCCTTCCGTCACGACCGCCGCGGGACAATCGAAGACGGGTGACGTCTTCGTCGTTTTCGCGCAGGGCAAGGAAGTCGTAGTGGACCAGGTCTGAAGGGTGTTCAAGCCGAGACAGACGTTGGGCATATTTGGGACTGGCACAAAGAAAGCGCTCGTTGGGTGCCAGGTAATGGCCAACCCAGGATGAGGGTTTCGTATTGCCGATGGAAATCACGATGTCGGCGCCCGCGGCCGCGGCAAGCGGGCTTTCGGAAAGGATGAGAGACACGCTCAAGTTCGGATGCGAGCGATTCATTTCCTGCATGACGGGTGCGATATGCATGCGGCCGAAGCCAAATGGTGCAACCACCCGCAAATTGCCCGAAACACTATTGGATCTTCCCGAGACGACGGCGCCGATCGCATCGATTCTTTCAAGGATATCAACCGCCTCTTGCCGCAGCCGCTGTCCCTCGTTAGTCAGTGAAAACCCTCGCGCTTCGCGGGTTCCGAGTCGTACGCCAAGGCGCTCCTCAATGCGCTGGAGACGGGTTGTCACCGCGGGCGGGGTCAAGTTAAGCAGCCTTGCGGCTTCGGCCAAGGATTTCGCCGACCCCAATGCGCGAAACAGTCGCATATCTTCAAGTTCCAGCATTAACGTCTCCTTAATGCCCAATTTTGTAGATATTAAACCCGACAAAACGTTTCTTTTCTATAGTCGCGTTAACACGGATCGCTCAAGAGCGAATGTTCGCTAAGGCGTGAGCGTATACGCAACACGTCGTGCCGTCGGCGCATAGGGCGGGGCCCTAAGCGTTGCAAAGCTTGTTCTAATAAGCGTCTGCGTATGGGGTGTCGAAAGTGCTATTTCCGCGGGCTGGGCTGCCAGGGTTTCTAATATGAAAGATGACAATGCTACCGGCTGTTCCTATCGTCCATTCACACCTGGGGATGTAGCGGCGGCGCATGCTTTGTCCGTCGCTGTGCATTGGCCGCATCGTCCGGAAGATTGGCACTTTGCACTTGAAGTCGGGAACGGCTTTGTAGCCGTATCGGACGGTGCGATCGTCGGCACCGCTTTATGCTGGAAATATGGGACCGGGCATGCCTCGTTAGGCTTGGTTATCGTGTCGCCGAATCATCAGGGGCGCGGGGTAGGTCGTACACTGATGAAACGACTTCTTGACGAAGTTGGTGCAAGAGTGACATTTCTCCACGCCACTCCCGAAGGTCAACCACTTTATGAGAAATTGGGCTTCTCAGTATGCGGACAGCTCGATCAACACCAGGGAAACGTAGCGGACATCTTGCCGGTTGCGTTACCCGACGACGTGTGCGTGCGTGCAGCCACGCTCGAAGATGAGGCAACCGTCATGAGGCTTGCATCTCGTGCCTCGCGTTGTGACCGTCAGCCCGTGATGCGTGCCTTGTTGCAGATTGGTGATTGCGCGGTGTTGGCGCAAGCGGGGAAGATCGTCGGTTTCTCGATGTTCAGGCGTTTCGGACGCGGTTACATGGTTGGCCCGATAGTCGCACCACGTTCAACGAAAGACGTACTAGCAAAATTGCTTATCGCGCATTGGCTCAAGGGACGAACCGACGAATACATTCGCCTCGATGCACCGAAGGGTGCTGTGTTGAACGACTGGCTAATAGAACAGGGTCTGAAACGCGTCGACACGGTAAATAAAATGGTAGTTAACGCGCCTGCGGAGGCTTATCCCGATGCCGCTGATCCGGACTGCCAGCTTTATGGGCTGGTAACACAGGCCATGTTTTGAATATCGATGTTTGACCGGATAGTCGCTGGATCAATATCGAGAATGGATGTCGAGGAATGGGACCTGATCGGAAACGCGGTGACCTGCTGTCTGCCTGTGGCGCGGCTGGCATTGCGCAATCCGCGGCGCCGTCGACCATCGATTCCGGCGATTTCAGCATGAAGCTTGGCTTAACGTTACGTTAAAAAGCGCTTTATCAACGCCGAGCAGCTGCATTCGATAATCGTCGACATGAACCTACCGTAACGGAAGAGTATTTATATGCGAGTACCTTTGACACCAGTTGTATCGAGTCCAACGCTGCCAGGAAGCGTGGATGTGGTGATAATCGGTGCGGGCATCATAGGCGCGTTCACGGCCTGGTTTCTTGCAAAGCGCGGGATGAAAGTGGCGCTGCTTGAAAAGGGCTTCGTTGGTGGGGAACAATCAAGCCGTAATTGGGGATGGTGTCGGCAGCAGAATCGCGATGCGCGCGAACTCCCTATGGCGACACATAGTTTGCGCCTTTGGGAAGAATTCGAAGCAACATCAGGTGAATCAACTGGATTTCGTCGGAGCGGCTTGCTATATCTTAGCAATAGTGATGAGGAGCTGTCTGGCTGGGCGCGATGGTGCGATTTCGCCAAAACGGCCGGCGTTCGAACGGAAGTGCTGGGAAGCCAAGCGGCTAGCGCCAAGGCGCGTTTTACAGAGAAACAGTGGAAAGGCGGGATCTTTGCTCCGACCGATGGGACCGCAGATCCTGGTAACGCTGCACCTGCCGTGGCTCGCGCTATTTTGAAGCTAGGCGGAACGGTCCATCAGAACTGCGCGGCACGCGGTATTGAAACAGAAGCTGGGCGGGTGTCGGGGGTGGTGACAGAGCACGGTACCATTCGCACAAAAACGGCCGTGCTGTCCGGGGGAGCGTGGGCGTCTACCTTTTGTCGGCAACTCGGCATTCGTATGCCGCAAGCAACCATCCGTTCTTCAATCATGGAGCTTGCGGTAGCGCGCGGTGTACTCCCCGACGCAGTGCATACCAAGGATGTCTCTATTACCCGGCGTAGCAATTTCCCGTTCATTCTGCCCATATCGGGCAGGAAGTCGAGATTCATTATCGTTGGCATCCGCTGTATGGGCGTCGCGTCAAGGTTAAAGACATCGAGCGTCGCGGCGGAGGTCAGGTCGTCCATGTGGAGGCGGACCCCGGTGTAATCAGGATGATCGCGGGATGGATGCTCGATGCCGCGATTTGTTCAGCGATGGTTCTCGGCGAACCGAGAGTTACCGTAGCGACACTGCATAATCTGCATCAATTGCTGGTCGATCTGCATTTGCGGGGAAACTCTCCGGACGGTTCCACCAACGTCCGGGAGAAACGCAATGGGCAATCTGCCAAACGTCGTTCCAGCAGGTCAACAGTTATCGCGGTCGATGCCGCCCCAGATGAACCTGATGTTCGACGCGGTCGAGCTTCAGGGGATGAACGCGGTGCAACGGGCAAACACGCTCAGGCATCTCGCATGCCTGTTGATGCAGGCGGCGGGCATCCCGACTGCGAAGGGGCGTAACGATGACGAATGATGATCGTTTGCCCGCAGATCTTCTTAAACGCAAGGCGGTAGTTTATGTCCGACAGTCCAGCCGAACGCAGGTCCAACTGAACCTCGAGAGCCGGCGCCGGCAGTATGACCTCGTGCAGGAAGCAAAGCGACATGGATTTCGCGACGTCGAAGTCATCGACGACGACCAGGGACGCTCGGCGAGCGGCACAGTTGCGAGACCGGGCTTTGATCGTCTGGTCGCGTTATTGTGTGCAGGCGATGTCGGCGCAGTGCTTTGCCTGGACGCCTCACGCCTTGCCCGCAATGGACGCGACTGGCATCATCTGCTCGAGCTCTGTGGTCTCGTTCAAGCGCGGGTAATCGACCTTGACGGTGTGTACGATCCTTGCCGGGCAAATGACCGGCTATTACTTGGCATGAAGGGCAGCATCAGCGAATTCGAACTCAACGTGCTTCGAACGCGCATGCACGACGCCAAACGAGAGAAGGCACACCGTGGTGAATTACGTATCAGCGTGCCGGTCGGCTATATCTGGCATCGTGATGTTGGTCTGGGTTTCGATCCAGACGCACGGTTGCAGGAAGTCATACGCCTGATTTTTACTCGTTTCCGGCAACTGGGCAGCGCGCGGCAGGTTCTGCTGTCGATGAACGCTGAACAGGTCCACTTCCCGCGCCCCTCTGACGGCCGGACGCTGACGCGGGTCGACTGGACTCCAATACGCTACCGTAACGTGATTTCGGTGCTCAAGAATCCGTTCTATGCTGGTGTCTACGCGTATGGCAAGAGCGGCAAGCAGATGACGATCGTCGAAGGCCGGGCACGCAAGAGCTACAAGCACCGCAAGCCGTTTGAGAACTGGGACGTCATGCTCCGGGAACACCACGAAGGCTACATCGACTGGGCGGAGTTTGAACGCAACCAGAAGAAGCTCGCGACAAATGCTTACGGCAAGGCGGGCGACGTAAAATCCGGTCGTGGTGGCCGCGCGCTGCTCGCTGGCCTGCTTGCCTGCGCACGCTGTGGACGTCGCCTGTCGGTGGCCTACGCTGGACGTATCCCGCAGGCCGTGTACCGGTGTGACCGCTTCGACACGTCAGCGCGATGTATGAGGTTCGGTGGTTCCCGTATCGATGCGACTGTCAGCAAGGAGCTTCTGCGCGTCGTGGAGCCATTGGCGATCGAAGCGGCACAACAGGCTGAGCAAATGCACATGGATACCCTGAACGAGCAGCAACAGATCGTGGAACTCGAACTGCAGCAGGCCCAGTACGAGGCCACGCTGGCTGAGCGGCGCTACGCCGCCTGTGATCCCGAGAACCGCCTGATTGCCGCGCAGCTGGAGAAGAACTGGGAAGCGGCATTACGTCGTGTACAGGCCTGCCAGACGCGCGTGGAGACGGTGACTGCACCAAAGGCGCAGGCTCCCCTGCCTGACTTTACGAAGCTCGCCGAAGATCTTCATGCTGCGTGGAATGCACCGAGCGTCGCCATGCGCACACGTCAACAGCTTGTTCGCGCGCTCATCGTCGATATCGTTGCCGACGTCGACGAGGCTACACGCGAAATCATTCTGACGATCCACTGGCAAGGCGGTCAACATTCCCGGCTACGGATTCGCAGGCCGCGAACTGGCGAGCATGGCTGCAGTACGTCAGACGAAGCGCTCGCGGTTATTCGCAGCATGGTAACCCGATGGTCCGACGAGGACATTGCTGCATCACTGAACCGCATGGGAATACGCACAGGACAGGGCAAGACCTGGACCGCACATCGTGTCAGCTCTGTACGGCATGTCCGCGATATCCACGCCTACAAGTCGGCAGATAAGGATGGCGACTGGCTGACGATGTCTGAGGCAGCGAAGGAGCTTGGTGTCACTCACTACATGATCCGGCGTTTGATCAACGATCGGATTCTGCCTGCCGAGCAGGTCGTGCCTGATGCCCCATGGCAGATTCGGACGATCGATCTGCACAGCGAAGCGGTTACCGCAGCACTGGCGCGCAAGTATCGCCCGTGTCGCAACGATGTCGAAGGCCAGATCCCAATGTTTATCCAGGTTTCAGAAGGAGGTGCACAATGAACGCCCCGTTGCGATAACACGTACACACTGGCCATCAGCGGTATGGCACGGTTTGACCCGACGCAACAGAAATTCCGTTACGCCAAAGATTTTTTCCCATTATTCCGGCGTCGCTGGCGCAGCATCAGCGTTGGTACGCTCGAAGGCGTTCGTTCTGGGCATGAAAGTCTCAAGCGCTGGCGACTCGATGAAGTAACACCGATGGAACGGATGCGTGTGTTGGATCCTACGCCGGACCAGACCGCGCTGCGCCTTATGCACAGTCGAGCCATTGCGCTATGCCCGGCTCTTGGGAAAAGTCACACGACGGCATCCTGGGCTGGATATATCGACATGACTCCGGACGGGGTGCCGTGTATAGGGGAAGTGAATGAGGTCGCTGGTCTGGTACTCGCTGCCGGCTTCAGCGGTCATGGATTTGGAATAGGACCCGGTGCGGGCCATCTTATTGCGGATCTTGTAATGGGTTCGACACCTATTGTCGACCCGAGGCCCTTTGACCCAAAACGTTTCGCCACCGTCATGCCTAAGGATATAGCCGATTTTTAAGATTCGTATTTATCCAGCGGATTGGCATATCGATGGTATAACGGCTTTGCCAAGCGTTATTGATTTCTGTCTGGTCAAGGGGCGGTAACGGAGAGGGGGGCGGTATCCGTGGTTTGACGCCGCGGGTGCGGCGAAGCGCAAAGTGTCATCTTGATATGCATCTGATATGAAACTGACTTCCTATTGGCTTGATACCGCGCCGCGCTTTACTAAAGGGGCGCATGGCGTGGTACACGGAAGCGCGGATGTCGTGGTGATTGGTGCAGGCTTTACGGGCTTGTCAGCCGCGCTCGCCTTGGCAAAGAAAGGCGCAAAAGTCACGGTGCTGGAGGCAGGCCTGGTTGGTAACGCGGCATCGGGCCGGAACGGCGGCATGTGTAATAACGGCTTCGCGCAAGACTATGCGACGCTGTCGGCGCAGCTAGGTCGCGATACCGCAAATATGCTTTATAGAAGTTTCGATGCAGGTGTAGCCAAGGTCGAATCCATCATTCAAGAGGAGGGGATCGACTGCAGTTTCAGGCGGGTAGGAAAACTCAAACTTGCCGCCAAGCCTGAGCATTACGATAAGCTTGCAAGGTCCCAAGAGATACTGGCGCGCGAAGTCGATCCCGATACACGCATGGTCAGCGCAAGCGATATACGTAACGAAATGGGTTGTGATCGCTACTTTGGAGGCCTGCTTTATGAGAAAAGTGCGGGCATGCACGTCGGCCGTTTTGCGCATGGGCTTGCGGAGGCGGCAGTCAGGAAGGGCGTCCGGATTTATGAGAATTCGCCGATGATTGGGCTTCAACGGATCAATGGTCAACGTCACGTGGTGAAGACCGCCGATGGGTCAATCGAGGCGTCTCAGGTATTGCTCGCTAGTGGTACATCGCGTTTTGGTCCACTGGGTTGGTTCCGTCGTAGGATCATCCCTGTCGGTGCATTCCTGATTGTCACAGAACCGTTGCGTACGACGTTGCTGGACCAGCTCATTCCTAACCGGCGGATGTACGTTGATACGAAGAACTTTGTGAACTACTTTCGTGTTACACCAGACAACCGACTGTTGTTCGGCGGCCGCGCACGCTTCGCGGAATCAAATCCGGCTTCCGACGCGAAAAGTGGCATGATCTTGACGCAAGCGTTGGGCGAAACGTTCCCGGAACTTGCCAATGCGCAAATCGATTATTGCTGGGGCGGCATGGTGGACATGACCCGGGATCGCCTGCCTAGGGCTGGTGAACGTAATGGCGTCTTCTATTCAATGGGTTACAGCGGTCATGGTACACATATGTCCACGTATATGGGCGCTGTGATGGCCGACGTATTGGACGGCCGTACAGACCTCAATCCGTGGCGTGATTTCGAGTGGAAGGCGATACCCGGGCATTTTGGAAAACCGTGGTTTCTGCCTTTGATCGGTGCCTACTATCGCTTCCAGGATTTCCTTCGATGACTACTTTATTGCATCTTCCTTGTCTGGATGCCGAGAAATTGGCAGAAAGTGTGTATGTCGGCGGACAGTGGCGCGCACCGGAACACGGCGGTGGCCTTGCCGAGGTCATCAATCCCGCAACGGAGGCGTCCATCGGCGATGTGGCCCTGGGCACCGCGCATGACGTGGATATGGCCGTGTCGGCCGCATTGTCTGCGTTTCCGGACTGGTCCATGACGGAGCCTTCGTATCGTGCGGCTATCTTGGAAAAGGTCCATCGGTTGATTCTTGAGCGGAAAGAGGAGTTTGCCCGCGCTATCTCAATGGAGATGGGGGCACCCATTGACTTCGCGCGGATGTCGCAGGTTCCCCTGGCGGCGGAACATGTTCGCGTGGCGCGAGACGTGGTGCGGACTTATCCGTTTGTACAGACCAGCGGTTCAACCGCGATTGCTCGTGAGGCAATTGGTGTCTGCGCCTTGATTACGCCATGGAACTGGCCGCTATACCAGATTACCGCTAAAGTGGCACCAGCCCTGGCAGCAGGCTGCGCCGTCGTACTGAAACCAAGCGAACTGGCGCCGTTGAGCGCAATGCTTTTCGCGCAGGTTGTACACGATGCTGGCGTTCCGGCAGGCATTTTCAACATGGTGCTTGGAAGCGGCGCGGAGGTCGGGGAGGCGCTGGCGGCGCATCCGGATGTGGACATGGTTTCGATTACGGGCTCTAACCGCGCGGGTGCCTTGGTCGCCCAAGCCGCCGCTCCCACTTTCAAGAGAGTGACGCAGGAGCTTGGGGGGAAATCACCGAACGTTTTTCTGCCTGATGCGGACTTCGTGCACGCCGTGCCCAAGGGCGTGATGTCCGGATTCCGTAATGCAGGTCAGTCTTGTAGTGCTCCGACTAGAATGCTGGTGCCACGGAATCGTTTGGCGGAAGTGGAGGCTCTGGCATTGAAGACGGTGGAATCAATGACAGTCGGTGATCCAAGCGTCGAGGGCACGGTTCTGGGCCCGATCGCAAACGCAGCGCAGTATGGTCGTGTTCAGATGTTGATTGAAGAGGGCATGGCGTCAGGTGCGAGGCGTATTTGCGGCGGCCCTGGCCGACCTGACGGCATGCAGAAAGGGTTTTTCGCCAGGGCGACAATTTTTTCCGATGTCACGCCCTCGATGCGTATTGCACAAGAGGAAATATTCGGGCCGGTGCTTTGCATCATGCCCTACGATTCTGTCGATGAGGCGGTGGCGATTGCCAACAGCACGTCGTATGGGCTTGGCGCGCATGTACAAAGCCGTGACCTCATAGCGGCAAAGGCTGTTGCAGGACGAATCCGTTCCGGTCAGGTTCACATTAACTATCCCGCGTGGGACGCGTTTGCCCCGTTCGGTGGTTATAAGCGTTCCGGGAATGGCCGGGAATATGGGGTTTTTGGCTTGGAAGAATATTTGGAGACCAAGGCGATTCTGGGCTACGTCGAGTCGACCTAGAAAAAGCCAGAGACCCTCGCGTCGCGAAGCGCTTTAGATTTCATACAATTCCAGGGGGAGATCATCCGGGTCGGCGAAGAAAGTGAATCGTTTGCCTGTGTATTCGTCCACTCGTATGGGCTCTGGTTCAATTTCGTGTTCGCGCAAGGCCTCTACTGCAGTATCGAGATTTGTTACACGGAAAGCGAGATGCCGCATGCCGCATGCCTCAGGCCGGCTAGTACGCGGTGGCGGCGATGGAAAGGAAAACAGTTCAATCTGCGCGCCGTCTGGCATGCGCAAGTCGAGCTTGTAGGAATTGCGCTGCGCGCGATATACCTCGGCCACAATCTCCAGTCCCAGTATCTCGGTATAAAAGCGGCGCGAGCGTTGGTAGTCTGAGGCAATGATGGCCACGTGGTGGATGCCTGAAATTTTCACGGACATGTGTCTCTGCGGATGGCTGCTGGATCCATCGATTCTACTGTACGTACACACTCCCTATTTGGCCCGGGCGGTCCGTCGTTCCGATTGACGCTATATCATAAAATTTACGAATTCCTTTCGGTCATGATAAGCTACTGCTTGTCTTTGGGGAGTAGCCGGCTTCCATCCGGAAGCAGTTGCGTCAACATTCTCGGTCGGCCAGACCGTGGCGCAGCTACCCTGCTTTAGGTTGGCGAGACCATCGACACATCGCCGCAACCGGTCGGGTGCAGCGATGTGTCGTGGTTTATTGCCCGACCTAGAGCGCCCAAATAGATGAATCCTGTCGCGATACTGTTCCTGGCTTTTGCCATGTCCACAGATGCTTTTGCCGCTTCTATTGGCAAAGGTGCCACATTGCATCGTCCTAAATGGCGCGAAGCAATCAGAACCGGTTTAATTTTCGGTGTAATCGAAGCGTTGACACCTATCGCCGGGTGGCTCCTGGGTAAGGCTGCCGCCCAATACGTGTCAGCCTGGGATCACTGGATAGCCTTCGTATTGCTCGGTATTCTTGGCGGTCGCATGATCGTCAATAGCTTCAAAGTCGAGGAAGTGAACAATGAGAAGCCCGCGATGCATTCATTCTGGGTGTTGGCCCTCACGGGTTTTGCCACCAGCATTGATGCCATGGCGGTGGGTGCAGGCCTCGCATTCGTTGACGTGAATATCTATTCCACGGCCGCAGCCATCGGGTTGGCTACTGCGACCATGGTAACGATTGGCGTAATGATCGGACGTGTCGTGGGCAGCGTGGTGGGCCGCCGTGCGGAATGTGTTGGCGGGGTTGTCTTGATTGGCATCGGTGTGCTGATTCTCGTCGAACACCTCGGAGGCTAGTCGTTGGCTAATGGGCAGGTCCGATGTTTGTACGTCAAGACCGCAACTTCAAGCCGGTTGTGCGCACTGAAAATCGTCTGGTATCAGTCTTCGAAAGGCCGCGTGACCTCGCGAAACCATCCGACGTTCCCCCGCATCCTACCCAACCATGCCTCGTTTTCCGGCTGACCGCGCCAGGTGCCATCGGCAGCCGCATCGCCCTACAATCACGGCTTTTTCGATACGTCGATTTTCTGACCGGTATCGATAAACGGCTTCATCGTGCCGTCATTTACTTCTGAACCCTTCATGACGTCGTTATATTGATATGCCAAGCTTGCCGTTTGGCAGGTCGGAGCTGTGTATCTTTTCCCGGGCCACGTCACCAAAAACCGTTGTCGCTTGCAACGGAATGGGGAAGCAGGGATTGCCTACTTAAGGAGCAAAGGGCGTGAGAAAGAATGTAATAGCAGCGGTGGTTTCCTTCTCGGCAGCAGTATTTTCAGCTTCAACGCATGCACAGAGCAGCGTGACGCTATACGGTTTGCTTGACGTGGGTGTCGATTACGCAAGCAATCAGCGAGCCTCCACGGGCGGATCTGGCGGCCGATCCCTTTCGCTGCAGAGCGGCAATGTAAATGCCAGCCGATGGGGCTTGCGTGGCAGCGAGGACCTTGGCGGCGGCTTGTCGGCAATCTTTACGTTGGAAAATGGCTTCAATATCGCGTCAGGTCAGTCGTCCAATGGTAATGATGAATTTGGGCGACAGGCATTTGTAGGCTTGCGCAGCGCTCGCTTTGGCCGAGTCACGCTCGGCCGACAATACGATTCGGTTGCAACTTTCGTCGCACCGTTGTCGGCTGCTGGCAGTTTTGGTGGCAATCTGGCGTCGCATCCCTTTGACAGTGACAACATGGCAGGCAGCATGCGGATGAACAATTCCGTGATGCTGCGTAGCGCGGATTTTCATGGATTCGAGTTTGGCGGTGGTTACGCATTCAGCAACACCGCGTCCGGTTTCCGGGAGAACAACGCATTCACGTTCGGCGGAAAGTATGCTTACGGCGGCCTTTCGCTTGCCGCCGCTTTCTTCCAAGCAAATCAGCCGGGCGGCTCACGTTCTGGAAATGTCTCCGGGGCCATCAGCAGTAGCGACGGCAATGCACAGTTTCTGGGGCAGCGACAGCGCGTCTATGCGGGGGGTGTTCAATACGCTTTCTCCAACGCACAGATCGGCTTTGTTGCAAGTCGAACATCGATCGATGCGCCAACGGCAGTGGATTCAGGTGGCAGCTATGCCGCATTCACTGGCGATTTCATGACGCTCTACAATTATGAGTTAAACGGAAAGTATGCGCTGACGCCGGCATTATCGCTTGGCGGCGCTGTTACTTATACGCAAGGCCATTATGTGCGGCCAGGTACGTCGGAACATCCGAAGTGGATGCAAGGAACAGTGCAGATCGACTATGCGCTGAGCCAACGTACCGATGTCTATCTGGAGGGTACGTATCAGCACGTGAGCGGTGCGAATATCGCCGTGCTTGATGAGGCATCCATCTATCACTTCACACCATCAAGCTCGAATCGCCAGGCGATTGTCGCTATAGGTATGCGGACGCGATTCTGATGCGGAAGGTGGTGCAGTGAATGACATGTTTACGCGTTGAGACGGTCGATGGTGAAGATGGGAACGTGTTCATTGCTGGAATTTAAATAAAATCCTAGTGCAGGTCGCCCTTGTTCTTTCGGGCTGTAAGTCCGCAGAATGATGCTCGTTGCCCTGTCAGGGGCGTTTGAGCACGATGCACATCATGGCTTTACAGGGCGACATGCACGTTTCCACGTGCAATCCAAACACGCTATCGCAGTCGCCACGACTGCTCCGACTCGACACGCCGCTTGGACGGAATGCGCTTATTCCTGTGCGTGCCGTGGGCGAGAGTGTTATCGGCCGGCAATTTTCCTTTACGGTGGAAGCGGTATCAACATCAAGACTCGCGCTGAAAACGCTGATTGCTCAGCCGGTGACGCTGTGGATTCAACAGATTGATCATTCATATCGGCCGTTTCATGGCTACGTGAATACCGCCCGACTGCTTGGTTCTGACGGTACGCTGACAACGTATCAATTATCGTTTGCCAGTTGGCTACATTTCCTGAAGTTCCGCAAAGACGCGCGTATATGGCAGGAAAAAAGCGCCGACCAGATCATTGCAGATGTTTTTGATCAACATCCCCAAGGCCGCGGTGCGTATAAGTTTGTGTTGTCGTCTGGGCTTCCGAAGCGTTCTTTTTGCATGGAGTACGAAGATGACTGGAATTTTGTCCATCGCCTGATGGAGCACGAGGGCCTTTTTGGCTTCTTCACGCAGGCGGACGATGGAAAATCACACATGCTGACCATCACGGACAACCTGTTTACCTTTTCTCAGAATGCCGGTAAATCAGTCGATTTCTATCGTGCCGGGATCAGTAGTGAAGCTGACTCGCTGACCCATTGGTCTTGCACGCGCGCGTTGCAGAGCACGCAGCTCACCACGCGCACGTTCGACTACAAGTCCCCGTTTTCCGCGCCAGGCAAAGGCACCCATACGCCGACGCTACCCAGTCAGGGAACGATACCCTTACAAGCCGAAGTGTACGAATACACGGGTGCTTATACGTATAACCGGCAAGTGCGCGGTGACACACTTTCAAAGATTCGGATGGAGGAGTGGGAGTCTCGCGCGAAGCGATTCTTTGGTAGTGGAAGTATCCGGAGTATCGATGCAGGCCAGTGGTTCACCCTTCAGAACCACAGTGTACATAGGAAGGAGCACCCGCAAGACCGCGAATTTGCAGTGCTATCGGTACGGTGGGCGATGGAAAGCAATATCGCGACATCATCCGAGGCTACAGATTATTTATTCAGCATAAAACCGCTAATCGATGACGCGCGAAAACGCAGCGGATTGCGAGCGCGAGTGGAGGATGGGCACTACGGCGCGCCAGCGGGGTCGGCAAACGAAAGGTGCGCATATGCATGTGATGGATCCGACGATGGCTATTTCTTCGTTGAGATCGAAGCGCAGCGCCGCCATGTACCATTTAGAAGCCCACCGGAACATGCCAAGCCGAATATACAGATGCAGACCGCGACGGTAGCGGGCCCCGATGGGGATGAGGTCCATACGGACAGCCTGAATCGTGTCAAGGTAAAAATGCACTGGGATCGGCTGAACTCGGGAGATCAGAATGCATCTTGCTGGGTCCGGGTCGTGCAGGCCAGCAGCGGCCGCCAGTATGGGAGTACACACGTTCCGCGTATTGGCGAAGAGGTGATAATTTCGTGGCTAGACGACGATTGCGACCGTCCGATCTGTACCGGACGACTTTTCAATGCCGAGAAAAAGCCGCCTTGGCATTCAAACGGCCTGCTTTCTGGCTTCAAATCTAAAGAGTATGGCGGTGCCGGCTATAACCAGCTGGTGATGGACGACGCAACAGGGCAGAGGCGACTGCAACTTTATAGCAGCACCGCGCAGTCGTCTTTGCACCTTGGCTACATGATCGATCATGGCGGCAATACGCGTGGCACCTATAAAGGTACCGGCTTCGATCTTATGACAAGCGAATGCGGCGCGGTACGTGCTGCGCAAGGGCTGCATATATCGACCTATCCTGCTGTAGGCGAGCCAATGGCGGTGGGTAGTGCTTCCGCACCACTGGCCAATGGCGTGACACTTACTGAGGATTTGTCGGCATGCGCGATGCAAGCGCAGGCGGAAGGCTTGGAGAGCGCCGCTATCGCATTGAGGAAATTCAATGACACTTTGCAAGGTGAGGCGCCAAGCGTTGCCGTATCAGGAGGGAATACGGCTGGCGGTGGAACGGGCCGCGCCAAGCAGTTCATGGAGCCGGTGATGCTGATTGCGAGCCCGAGCGGCATTGGACTGTCTACACAAGGATCAGCGAATGTCGCCGTGTCCCAAAATGTGACTTCGATAAGCGGTGGAAGCATGCATAGTGTTTCCGATAAATCCCTTATTGCTTCAGTCACAGAAAAGATCAGCATGTTTGTAAAAAATGGGGGTATCAAGCTTCTTGCGCAGAAAGGGCAGGTGATGGTCCAGGCGCAATCCGATAGCGTCGAGTTGGATGCGCAAAAGCGCCTGACCGTAGCATCGATATCCGATGATGTTTTGGTGGTCGCAGAGAAAGGTATTCTTCTGACCTCAGGTGGCGCATATATTCGAATTGCGGACGGGAAAATCGAGCTACATTCTCCTGGGGATATCGATGTCAAAGGTGCGAATTATGCTTTCGATGGGCCGACGCAAAAGGACCATGTATTGCCCCAATTGCCTCGATCTGACTTGGCGGCACCCGGGAAATTTTTCTTTTCGCAATGACGCTGTGAGAAATAAATAGATAAAATATTTTAAAATTATGATAATTAGCTATCCTGTTTTATTTAAAGATGCTGACATCGGTGATGCAGAGCGCGACATGGCATTTTCGGAAGCGATGTTTCCTGATTCCCCTTTCGGATCGGGAACCTACCCTTTAAGTGCAAATTTAAGGTGGCATGGGGGCGTACATTTATTGTACGGAACATCGCCAATTGCGTGTGTTGCTGACGGCAAGGTGGTGTATGTCCGTGCCCCGACCGAAAAAAGTGATGATCCGTCGCATCCTTTGAATTACGCCATGAGTACTGGTTCCAATGCGAGTTGGACGGACGACGGGTGCGTGGTAATTGAGCACGAGGCAGAGTTAGGAAAGGATACGACGATACGGTTTTGGTCCGTCTACATGCACCTTTCTTCCGTAACGGTATCTAGCGGTACGGAAATCACTCGTAAAGAAATCGTCGGTAGCGGCGGCGTGATCGCTGGTGCGCGCGCCATTCATTTCGAAATTTTTACCGATCAGGGAGGACTCGACAAACTAATCAAGCGAGGAGACAAAGCGTACAGGGTTTTTCGCACTGGCGATAACTCCGGTGACCCCGATCTATGGGGCGATATGCATTTCCTGTTGCCCGCCGGAACGGCATTATTCGACAAGACACAGGCTCAAGCGTCAGTAAAGTACAAACAGTGGCGTAAGAGGAAGGCTGCATTTGAAAAAGGGGAGGATATTCGCATTCGCGGTGTAGCGCGTGGTAGCGTGACTTCAGATGCGGCAACGCGGAGACGACGAGCGTTTCCCGAACCAGAACCGGAAGGGCAGAATCAGGTGGGAACGCTTGATAAGTCGCTATGGTTGACGGTGCACTTTGCGAAAGGAAACTGTCACACCTATACTTACTCGGAAGACGGGGTCCTCCTTGGCAGTGCGGTTTTTCCTGGAAAACCCTATGAATTCGAGATGCCGAAGATTGCGAATCTGCTTGCACCGAATAACCAATCGCCTACGTATGAACTGCTGCGATATGGGCGGATCGTTGGCGAGGATTCCCTTCCTGCAGGTGTCGGGAACTGGCAGTGTATTGCGTCTCCGAGTGATGGGATTGCATACGTTGATCTGAATGTGCCATCGGTGGTCAAGCTGTCCGACGCGGATTTTCCACGGTTTCTTGGTTGGCAGCGTATTCATGATGGAGAGGCCGGTACACGTTTGACCAGCGATGGTCGATGTTGTGCGAAAGCCGTTTTGAATTTGCTTGATGTGAATCAACCCTCCGATATAACAGAGGATGATGCGCTCAGCCGGCTACGCAATCCCGCATTGCGGAAGAAGATGCGCCGACTTGTCTGCGAATTCCGCACCGAATGGGATGCCGCCCATTTCGATTCGACCTATCAATTTTTATTGCGGGACAGTGCTTCAGGTGAGAGCCCGTCGCGTGCTGCCATGACGCATGAGCAATACGTTGCGTTCAAAGCCCACGCGAATGCCCTGCAGTGGTGGTTCGATGCGGCCTTGGATATAGCACCTACATTGTGGCACTTTCATCCAATCGAATTTATCAACTGGATGCGGAAGTGCGGCTGGATTGACAAGTCCACGTTGGCTCGCATTTATAAAGTTACACCGGAGGCGACCAGGGAACGCTATCGGACGGCACTCAATCAAGTAATGCAGAAGTATGTGATTACAAACCCCATACGGCAATCGCATTTTCTCGGGCAAGGGGCGGTGGAATCATTGTCATTGAAGGTAATGCAAGAAGCTAGCAATAAGTTTGCATCCAGAAGATCTGAAGCTGAGTTAGGCCACTGGTATGGATCAACTACGGATGAAAGCGACCGCTATTATTGTTCTGAAAAATTTAATGGTCTTGGAAAGCGTATTAAGATCTCCTATAGCTGGATTGGCGGTAATGTGGGAGACATTGATGCACAAAAATTCCGAGGGCGTGGGTTTAAGCAACTAACAGGAAGAGCTAATTACGCCGACTATTGGGTTTACAGAGGATGGCTACGGAGATCCGAATTCGATGCTCGTTGGTGGGACGACGATGGCTATAGGAAGCGCGATGTAGCGCAGATGAGGCGTCGCCCGGCATCGATAAATTATCCGGAACGACTTATTGCAACGCCCTACAATTGCATAGATAGCGGAGGGTTTTACATTGCATTTAAGCGAAGCAAAGTAAAAGCGGAAATAGATCGTGGAAGTGGTGTTCATCCAAATGCCAAAAGTGATGTGAATATTGGCATGTCTATTTCGCGGAGAGTTACGTATGCGATAAATGGTGGCTACAACGATGATGAAAAGCGTTACACCTTAACAGTTCATGCTTTGGGGTTGATCAATTGAATGTGTTGAAATTTTTTTTTGCAATACCATGTCTTTTTTGCACTTTTGTAAATGCAGGGAAATTAAGTTATATTGAATATGGAAATGGAAGTGGATTGATCGAAATGGACTCCGATGGGCCATCCACACGGCAATGCAAAATTACAGGTGTGCAGGGGACTATTGATCCCTTTTTTAATTGGGATAAGTCACTAATAATACTCGATGAAATATCTTTCGTTTCAGTGCAGGATGTTATCGAGTGTCGGCGAGGTCGAGTTCAGGCTTCACATATTCCCGTCAGGGCAGGGTTTGTGGTCGACGTTAATTTGAAAAAGGGTATTTACCTTTCATACGATCTCGTTGGAGTGTCCCCCCCTGGTTACATAGCGCGCGTTGCTCAATTAAAGGGAACCCGACCGTTAGCGTCCTTTCGAGGCATGTACAGTGAAAGAAAGTCGATGGAAAGAATGCGTAGAGAGGCTTTGGCGTACGATCGGGATAGCCTAGGCAGGATATCCCCGGATGGACGTTATGTCTCTGCCGATGGTGACATGCAATGTGGCAAATTCAGTTACCCCGGCGTATGGGACTTAAAAACAAAGAAACTTGTCAAAGACCGAACAGACTGTGCACCATTGTTCGGTCTCCCGGCTCGCTAACGCCTTGGGCTATCAGTCGACATGCTTTGCCCAGACGGCTTGCGCATTCGTGAATTCGCGCAAGCCGAAATGCGACAGTTCGCGTCCGTATCCGCTTTTCTTCACGCCGCCCACCGGAATGCGCGCATTCGACGCCGAGAAGCCATTGATGAACACGCCACCTGTCTCCAGCCGGCGCGCGATACGCTGTGCTCGCGCGACATCAGCCGTCCACAACGCCCCTGCCAATCCGTAATCGCTTGTGTTTGCGAGCTGAATGGCATGCTCTGCATTGTCTGCCACGACGATTGCCGCAACAGGGCCGAATGTCTCCTCGTCAAAAGCGGCCATGCCTGGCAAGACATCGGTCAATACCGTGGGTTCATAAAAATTGCCTACCCCTGCTACTTGATTGCCGCCGAGCACGAGCGTGGCACCGGCGGCGATGCTGCGGTTCACTTGACTGTGCAATTCGTCGCGCAGGTCGTGTCGCGCCATTGGCCCCATTGCGTTTTCTGGGTCTAGCGGGTCGCCAACTTTCAATTGCTTCGCCGCCGCGACAAACTTGTGTGTGAAGGCTTCCGCGATCGGCTTTTCCAGGATAAAGCGCTTGGCGGCTAGGCAAACCTGGCCGGCATTTTGGTAACGCGCTTCAATGCCAGCCTGCACCGCCAAATCGATATTGGCATCCGCCAACACGATAAAGGCGTCGGAACCGCCAAGCTCCAGCAAGCTCTTTTTCAACGCACGTCCTGCCGCGGCGGCAACCGCGGCACCGGCGCGCATGCTGCCCGTCAACGTTACTGCTGCCACACGATCATCCTCGATGACGCGGGCAACGGTGTCGTTATCGGTATTGAGAAGCGCAAACACCCCCTTCGGAAACCCGGCTGCATCGTAGATATCCTGCAGCGCATACGCGGCACCCATCACGTTGGGCGCGTGCTTCAAGATGAAGCCATTGCCCGATAGCATGATCGGGGCCGACGCGCGGATCACCTGCCACAGCGGAAAATTCCACGGCATGACGGCGAGGATGGTGCCGATCGGTAGATACGACACGTGGACGCTATCGTCGCCATCGACCGTGACTGGCTCGTCGGCAATGATCGCCGGGCCATGCTCAGCAATCCAATCGATCGTCGCCGCGCATTTTTCCACTTCGGCGCGTGCCGCGTTGATCGTCTTGCCCATTTCCATTGTGATCAGCGCAGCCAAGGTATCGGCGCGAGAGCGCAAGATCGAAGCAAGACGATGATAGGCTGCAACCCGCTCGCGCATGGGGGTTGCCCGCCAGAGCCGGGAGGCCGATGCGTTTTCGTCGAGGAGGCGTTCTACCTCATCGGCGTTTTGAAAAGGATAAGTCGCGATCAATTCGCCTGTGGCGGGATTCCGCGATGTCGCAACATTCGCGGTCGACGCTGTATCTGCGTTTGACATGGTGATTACCTCCAAGACGATGGGCAATAGCGCATGATGCACCGCGCTTGACGTCACTGTAGGCAAGCGCCGCGCCGCGCGCTAGGCGTCTGCTGATCCTATGACTGCGAGTCATAGGCTGGGGGTTTGGGTATATACGTTACCAACGAGAGATCAGGCCGCCCCTCCGGTGTCAACGCGACGTACGTAAACGATACACGTCCCAACGTAGGGTGCTGCAGGTGTTTGCTGCCTTCGGCGAAGCCCTTCACATCGGTGTCTTGCCACCAGGCTTGGAATTCGCCACTCTCCTCGGACAGTTCCGCAATGAGCAGATCGAAAGGTGTTTTGTCCGGCGCGAGTGCGCGGGCTGCGCGAAATGTAGAAATCATCCCTCGCGCCATTTGCTCCCAATCGCGGATCAACGTGCGATACGGCTGATACAGGAACAGCAGACGTAGCGTATTACGTTCGTGTGGCTGCAACGCTCCGTAATCGACGAAAAGGTCCGCAATGGCATCGTTCCAGGCCAGGATATCCAGCCGGGTATTGCGCACGTAGGCTGGAATGGGATTAATGGCACGGACCAGCCTCTCAAGGCCATCGGTGACGCCACCGCCGGTGACGATAGCCGGGGCGTCGCGTGCGGACAGCGCGAAGAGGTGCGATGACTCCACCTGATCGAGTTGGAGGACCTTTGCGATTCGTTGCAGCGTTTCGGCTGAAGGTTGAATGTCTCGCCCTTGCTCGAGCCAGGTGTACCAACTGACACTGACGCCTGCAAGCACGGCCACTTCCTCGCGTCGCAGCCCAGGCGTACGGCGTGATGTCTCTGGCAAGCCAAATGCTTTTGGCGATAAACGAGCACGTCGGCTCGAGAGGAAGGTACCCAACTCGCGACGTTGCTCTGGCGACGTTTTCTTGACCATGTGACGCTAGACGTGTATTGATTCGCAACAGCTACAGATCGGACGCGGCGGCAACGAGTGTCGCTTCGAGCGCGAGTGTCGCCCGTGACACGGACGAGTGGCGTTCAACCGTGTAATCAAGATTGCCGAGCGGCGGAAGGTCGGACGCTAATGCTATAAGGCCGTCAGGGATGACGTACCCGCAAAACGCCGCAATACCGATTCCTGCCGCGGTAGCCGCGCGTAGCGCCGCAACACTGCTGCTCGTTACCGCGATGCGATAGGGGCGCCCTGCGTTTTCCAACGCTTCGAGCACACGCTGTCGTGATACGCTCGGTTCCGGGTGCAATGCAAGAGACAGTGTCGGTTCTCGCCCGGTGAAGGGCGACCCCGGTCCGGTACACCAGAGAAGCGGCTCGGAACGCACTACGCGCCCACGGCGACTTCCGGCAATCCGTTTGGCGAATACCAAATCGTGCTTGCCTTCGTCGAAAGCGTCAAAAAGCTCGCCTGACAATCCGGTCACAATGGCTAATTCGACTTCGGGATTGCGCTTCATGAATTGGGCGAGTGTGTCGGTCAGACGTGTCGAGGCGAAATCTTCAGACAATCCCAACCGGACCGTCCCCGCCAATGGCGGACCGCAGACGGACATCACGGCTTCGTCCATCAATTCGAGAATGCGACTGGCGTACCGACGAAGTGCTTCGCCACTTTCGGTTAGCCTGACTTTGCGCGTGTCCCGCTCGAACAGCGCGCGATCCAATAGTTCTTCCAGTCGGCGAATATGCTGGCTGACGGTGGACTGTGAAAGATTGACGAGTTCCGATGCCGCGGTAAAGCTGCCTGTCTGGGCAACGACCAAGAAACTACGCAGCAACTCGGGCGGTAACGGACGCATCGCGATTTTCTTTCAAGAACATTTCTGGTACCGGAAGCGGCGGCGCTGCGGGCCTTCCGGAGCATATCGGAGTCTACTCTTATTCGCGCGCGATCTAACGATCTTGCCTCTAGGCGCATTCGATAACGTCATGAATCCGCTTGCAGAGATACCCTACAATGATCCTAACTCGTCCCGTTTCGCAGGAGAAACGCAATGGCTCAATGGAATCAAGCACGGCAGGCGCGTGATGCCCGGCTTGCCGCAGGTGCGCACGTGGCCCGAGGAAAGCGGGTCGCGGCGAAAGATGTCACCGCATTGCTGGAGGCCGTGCTGCGACCCGGCGACCGCGTATGCCTTGAAGGCGATAACCAGAAGCAAGCGGATTTACTCGCGACTGCGCTTGCGGGGGTAGACAACAAGAAGATCCATGACTTGCATATGGTGCAGTCCGGCATCGTGCTGCCCGAACATCTTGACGTGTTCGAACGCGGTATCGCAAAAAAACTGGACTTCGCGTACTCGGGACCGCAGTCACAGCGAATCGCGAAGTTGCTGTTTGGCGGACGCATCGAACTTGGTGCAGTGCATACCTACCTGGAGCTATTTGCACGCTACTTTATCGATCTGACGCCAAACGTCGCGCTCATCGCGGCGGTCAGCGCCGATGTCGACGGCAATCTGTACACCGGACCGAACACGGAAGATACGCCTACCGTGGTCGAAGCGACGGCATTCAAGGACGGCGTTGTCATTGCCCAGGTTGACCGGATAGTTGATAAGGTGCCCCGCGTCGACATCCCGGGCGATCGCGTGCATTTCGTCGTGGAGGCGGGCCACCCGTTTTTCGTCGAGCCCCTGTTTACGCGCGACCCTGGGGCAATTACCGAGACGCAAATCCTGACCGCGATGCTCGCGATCAAGGGCATCTATCAGCCATATGGCATCAAGCGGCTCAATCACGGCATCGGTTTCAACACGGCGGCGATCGAGCTTTTGCTGCCCACCTACGGAGAGCGGCTTGGCCTGAAAGGGAAAATATGCACGCAGTGGGCGCTCAACCCGCATCCCACGCTGATTCCCGCGATCGAATCCGGATGGGTCGAACAAGTCCACTGTTTCGGGTCGGAAGTCGGTATGGACGACTATATCCGTGCACGCTCCGATGTGTTCTTCACCGGCGCCGATGGTTCACTGCGATCCAACCGGGCGTTCTGTCAAACGGCCGGGCTGTATGCCTGTGACATGTTCATCGGCTCAACGCTGCAAATCGACTTGTCAGGTCATTCGTCTACCGTGACCGCTGAACGTATCGCGGGTTTCGGGGGCGCGCCGAATATGGGCAGTGATGCGCGAGGCCGGCGGCACCCAAGCGAGCCATGGCTGAAGGCAGGCGCCGAGGCCGATCCGAAGACCCCTGCCGCGCTGCGGCGTGGGCGCAAGCTGGTTGTGCAAATTGGCGAGACGTTCGGTGACAAAAACGTACCGATGTTCGTCGAAAAGCTCGATGCCTTGCGGCTCGCGGACAAGTTGTCATTGGACCTCGCGCCGGTGATGGTGTACGGCGACGATGTAACGCACGTCGTCACCGAGGAAGGCATTGCCAATCTGCTGTTATGTCGCGATGCGGATGAGCGCGAGCAGGCCATTCGTGGCGTTGCAGGCTACACCGAGGTGGGGCGAGGGCGTGACCGCCGGTTCGTCGAGCGATTGCGGGAGCGCGGGGTGATTCGGCGACCAGAGGATCTGGGGGTCGACCCTCTCGATGCGGATCGACGCCTTCTGGCCGCGCGCTCGGTGAAAGATCTGGTGCATTGGTCCGGTGGTTTATACGCGCCGCCATCGCGGTTTCGCAATTGGTAACGAGAGGTAGGCAATGGAACGGCTAAGTTATCGTTATACCGCGCGCGAGCGCGTGACGGGCGAATCGACATCAGCGCTGGTCGGCGTTGTGGCTTCCGGTAATCTCGAAGTGCTCGCCGAGCGTGTGCTCCCCGGCAGTGCCTGCGAAATCGAGATACAGACGGCGGCGATCGGCTTTGGAGAGGTGTGGCAGGCCGTTGTCGACGATTTCGTCGAGCGCCGGTCGCCGGGTGGGTTGCGATTGTCCATCAACGACGGAGGGGCACGCCCCGATACCGTCGCGCTACGTCTTGCTCAAGCGGTTCGCGCAATCGAACGAGGTGAACAATGAACGTTCGCGTAGATCAACCGATAGAGAATGCCAGCTGGTATGAAGCATCTGCCCGTCAACGCATTCATGGCCTGGTGGATGCGGGGAGTTTTGTCGAATTCGTCAGCCCGTCCGAGCGTGAATGGAGTCCGCACTTGCCACTCTTCGATCTGCCGCGTCAATTCGACGACGGCATGATCGTCGGGCAGGCAAGCCTGGACGGTCGTCCTGTGTTTGTCGCGGCGCAAGAAGGGCGATTCATGGGAGGGGCTGTCGGCGAAGTGCATGGTGCAAAGCTGACCGGTCTGCTACGTGCCGCCCGGGATGCGCGCACGGTGCCCGTCCTTATTTTGTTCGATACGGGCGGCGTGCGTTTGCAGGAAGCCAACGCAGGCGAGGTCGCCATTGCTGAAATCATGCGTGCGGTGGTCGACGCGCGGTTTGCCGGCGTGCCGGTGCTCGGCCTTATCGGAGGCCGCGCCGGATGCTACGGCGGCGGCGGACTGCTGGCGGCATGTTGTTCGGCACTCGCTGTTTCCGAGCAAGGGCGCATCAGTGTGTCGGGTCCGGAAGTCATCGAGACCAATCGTGGCGCTGATGAATTCGACTCAAAAGACCGCGCGCTTGTCTGGCGGACAATGGGGGGCAAGCATCGAAGACTCATCGGTGCTGTTGAGCGTTTTGTCGACGATACCGTAACCGCATTTCGCGATGCCGCCCTGGCATTGCTTGCCGAGCACGCCCCATTCGAACTGGCGGCACTTGAAGCGGAGCAGCGCCGACTGGACGAACGTGTCGCCACTTTTGGCGATTGCAAGGACGCCCGGGATGTGTGGCGTGCATTGGGTGCGACAGGCAGCGAGGTCCAGGACATTCCGGCGATGCCTTGCGACACTTTTTCCACATTGGCGGAACGCTTACAGGAGACGCGACATGACGCTCGATGAGATTCTCGGCGCGCTGAATCATACGATCTCCGTGCGCGACGATGGGCTTCTTTCCGGAACGGCGACCATTGAAGGACAGACGGTCGATGTCATCGGCATGTCGAACCACCAGTTCATCGGTGTTGACGAAGCGCTATGGCTTTCGCAACGCGTGCTCGAGACAATTCGCCGGGGAGACGATACGCCGATCCTCGTCTTGATTGATAGCGCAAGTCAGAGAATGAGCAAGCGGGACGAGTTGCTCGGCTTGAACGAATGTCTGTCTCACCTTGCAAAATGCCTGTTGCTTGCCAGTCTTCATGGTCATCAAACGGTAGGCCTGCTTTATGGACAGACGGCGGCCGGTGCCTTTATTGCTACCGCACTGGCGACGCGTGTGCTCGTTGCGTTACCGGGTGCCGAGCCTGCCGTGATGGATTTACCGTCCATGTCGCGCGTGACGAAATTGTCGATCGAGGCATTGCAGGAGAAGGCCAAATCGACGGCTGTGTTTGCGCCGGGGCTCGATAACTTGGCAAAAACAGGGGCGGTGGATGAAGTGCTCGACCCCGCGCAACCGTTGGCAAGACAGCTTGCGCGATGGCTCGAAGCGCCGGCTGAGCGCGCCGACGGGCGCGGCCTCCTGGGGCAGTCGAGAGGCGGACGCCAGGCTGCCGCGCGGATTGCAGAACGCGTATATGCACTCGCGCATGACGCTATCTGACGCTGTTATCGCCCGGCATACGGTCGTGCGTGTTTCGCACGCCGCGTGGGAGGCGTGTCTTGCGACCCAGCCGGCGCTTGCGAACGAACCTCTCATTCGAGACTGGGTGAAAGCGGGAAGACCGTTGATGGCGCGTCGTGCGAACGCATGCGATGCTGCAATAGGAGCGGGCGTCCCACTCGGCCTGCCCCTGCCGCCTTCAGCAGGCAAGCGCCGAATCAGTGTAGTCGTCCCGCGGGATCGGATCGTGTCGGTCGCAGCACCGCCCACACTCGCCTCGTTGGTGGATGTTGCGCCTGATCCCTGGCGTGCGACGATCCATGCACTCTGTGCGCTTTCCAGTCGACATCGGGTGGAATGCCGTGCGTTCGGCAGTCTTGCATGGCAAGGGCTGACGAGTCTGCCCTATCTGAGCGCGGCTTCCGATCTGGATCTTTTGTTCGATTTGCCGCAAGGAGACGACGTGACGCGCACGCTCGATACGCTACTATCCGACATCGCGCGCTGTGCTGCCGTTGCACCGATGAGAATCGACGGTGAGATTATTCGCGCGGATGGGGCCGGGGTAAATTGGCGAGAATTGCATGAGGCGAAGGGCGATGTCGTTGTGAAACGGGCGACAGACGTCGTGTTGTTACCGGCACGCGAATTTGTCGAGGTGAAGACATGATCGGCCTGAACGTCCGTGCGAACGATGAGGTCGCGAGCGATGCTGACGCCATCGCTTATACAGCGGCGCAATGCTTGCGACTTGAGATCGACACCTGGCCGAAGCCAGGGCTGGTCAGTTGGGTGGACACGGGTAGTCACGACGACATGGACGCGCAGACCTTTGCGTCCAGCACCGCCGCTATCGAACCCTATTTTTCCGAACTGGCGCGATCAGGAGCGGCGCAGTCCGGTATGTCGACGTTGCGTCGCATCGGCATACGGGCGGAGCACGCCATGCTTGCCGCGACGCGGGGCGTGAATACGCACCGCGGCGCGATCTTCGGTGTCGGCTTGCTCTGCGCGGCGGCGGGTCGTCGTGCTGCGGATGACGTGTTCGCGCACGCCCTTCCCATGCCGACATTAGGTGAGTGCGTTCGCCGTTATTGGGGAGAGGACATTCTCGGCGGGCCGCGCGCGTCGAATAGCCATGGCGAAGTTGCCGGGCGGCGATACGGTGCCGGCGGGGCGCGTCAGGAAGCGGCAAATGGCTTCGAAAGCGTATACCGCGTCGGCGTCCCGGCGCTTCGCGAAGGCGCGTTGCTTTGTCCGGGGAACGCGGCTGCCGCCCGCGTGCATGCTTGCTTCGCCCTCATTGCCTCGGTCATCGACACGAATCTGCTGCATCGCGGCGGCGAGGCGGGTCTTGCCTTTGCCCAGCAGACTGCGCGAGCATTTCTCGACAGGGGCGGCGTTGGTGCGCCCGATTGGTTGAGGCATGCGTGCGCCGCGCATGACGCATTTGTCGCGCGCCGCCTGAGTCCCGGCGGTGCCGCAGATCTGCTTGCGATGAGTTTGTTCGCGGCCGCGTTTGACCAGGAGACACCATCATGACCGTCGCGATCCTATGCTCTGGTCAAGGGCATCAGCGTCCCGGGATGTTTGACCTTGTTGCCGACGAATCGCGGGCCGCGCCGCTATTTTCACATGCCGCGCACTTTCTGGGAGAGGACCCGTGTGATTGGGTACGCAATGCAAGTGCCGACGCCTTGCAGGGCAATCGCGCGGCGCAGTTGCTATGTACGCTGCATGCCATCATCGCGTTCGCGCGTATCGGCCCTGCGCTACCGGCGCGCATCATCGTTGCCGGCTATAGTGTGGGCGAGGTTGCCGCCTGGCATGTCGCGGGATGTCTTGGTGCCATCGATACGCTCGATCTCATCGTCGCACGCGCAGACGCAATGGATGCGGCGAGCCACGGTAACGAAGGCCTGTTGTTCGTACGGGGCTTGCATCGGGAAAGCCTTGATGCGCTCTGCGCCGAACACGATGCCGATATCGCCATCATCAATCCTGGGGACGCGTATGTCCTGGCCGGCGCAACCGACGCGTTGGCAACACTTGCCGGTTGCGCGCGCGAAGCAGGTGCGACGAGAGTCGTGACGGTGCCGGTACGCGTCGCATCTCATAGCCATCGGCTCGCCGCCGCCGTGCCTGTGTTTCGTGCGGCGCTCGGCAAGGTCGCGATAGGGAGAGGCAAGGCGGGCACGCGGCTTTTCAGCGGTATCGACGGATCAGTCGTTCTTGATACGAACGACGGTCTGGACAAGCTTGCGCGCCAAATTGGCGAGCCCGTCGACTGGGCCGCCTGCATGGCGGCTTGCGTCGAAGCAGGTGCAACTGCTTTTCTTGAGCTAGGCCCTGGCCGTGCATTGGCGGAGATCGCCGCTGGCGCCTATCCGTCGATTCCCGCGCGCAGTGTCGATGACTTCCGGTCGACGGAAGGCTTGTCGACTTGGCTTGCCCGCGTGTCGCCTGCCTGAGGCGCTTCGCCGCAATCCCGAGGTGTGACCTGCATGGTGGTCACACCGATTGCAGCGTCGTCAAGCCGGAGCGACCTGATGCATTGCCGTGCTCTGCGATGTTTGGCAAGAAATGGCGCCAATGCAGACATTGATTGACGAAACTCTCCAACGCGTTAATGGCTTCTTGTCGGGTTTGATTTTCGAGCATCATGGTCTTGAAAAAGATGATGCGCTCCAATTTTGGGTCATACCCAAAATGCGACTGCGCAGTCGCGAGGCCGAACAGATGAATTTGAAGAAGGTGGGCAAAAATGGTTTCCCGATTCGACATCGGTACATTGCCGATGGTCGCGTGAATTTGCACGACGGTTTGCGCATCGTCCTGGCCCTCCGCTTCCAGAGTGACTTCCAACGACTCGTCGAATTGAATCGTGCAACTGCCCGTTTTTGCCGCCTCTTTCAGATCCAATCGCGCTTCCAGACCTAAAGCAGCCAATAATTCAGCGAAGTTCATCTCGACCTCGTGCAGGCTGTGTTCATACGCCGATGGGTGGCCAGACATCACCGAGCGCATGGTGGGCGCGCGGCCGCAACGCAAGACTCGGCGTGTCTTCGCGCCATAGGTCGTAGGTGACCTGCTTGCCAAAGTGGTTCCCCTCTTGCCTGAGAGGGACGCGCCTGCGGCGTGATTTCAGTGCGGACCGCACGGTGAGATGATCCGTGGCGTCACGTGTTGCTCATTGCTTGCTTGAAGAGGTGATCGCAAAACGCCGTCGATGCGCCCAGTTTTCGAGACAGGGATGCGGCCGTGGCGAGCAAAAGTGCGTCGTAACGATTCTCGGCGCGGGCAGCTTCCATTCTGGCCACGGGTCCGGAAAGGGTCATCGCGGCCATGAATGCATTATTTTCGCCAAATATCGGGACAGCGAACGCCGCCGTATATTCATCGCGCTCACGCGATGTGAACCATGGCAACGGCCTTGGCAATGCCGCCGTGCCGTCCTGAGTCCAATGTCTGATTACCAGTGAGCCGCACGTATTGTCTAGCGGCAATGACGTGCCTGGCAGTCGCGTTTCCCTCAAACCCACCGGGGGTTCCACCCGAAATAAACAAAGCCGCTCGCCATTTTCAAGCACGTTGTAGGAGGCGCTTTCTCCGGTTTCCTGAGATAGGGCCAGCAAGGCCGGTTTGACCAGATTCGCCAATTGGAAAGATGCTTCATACAAGTTTCCAAGATAAAGCAGTCGCGGACCAAGAGAATAATCGCCGGATTCCGAACGGATAACGTAGTTCATCCTTTCGAGAGAATTCATCAACCGATAGATCGTCGTACGGTGCATTGCCGCATGTTTCGCCAGGGCCGCAAGCGTCCACGTCTGGTGTGCGGGCGTAAAGCAATCCAATAACGCCAGCGCCTTCTCCACGGCTGCGACACCTTCGTTACTCATATTCGTTCCTTGAATGAAATCGTGTACAGGGTAATCGTGGGGTGTAGTGAATGCACATAAATCTTGCCCGACCATTTTTTCTGTCTTATATTTGTTCACATAATACACTGTACGTGTACAGTGTACACACTCAAGGAGTGGGAAAGTGGCATTGTCGATCGAGGCCGGGCGCATCAAGCGAATCAAGCCATCGGCCAGCGTCGCGGCGAAGGCGCTGGCAAACGAACTCATTGCAGCCGGACACGATATCGTCGATTTCACCGCCGGCGAGCCGGACTTCGATACCCCAGCGCATATCACGGAGGCGGCCTACCACGCAGCGCAACGCGGCGAGACGCGCTATACCGCGACAAGCGGGACCGTTGCGCTTCGTGATGCGATCTGCGCGAAATTCTTGCGTGAAAACATGTTGCAATACGCGCGTAACGAGGTGCTTGTCGCTAATGGCGCGAAGCACGTCATTTTCAATGCGCTGACGGCAACCGTTGAAGAGGGGGATGAAGTAATCGTTCCTGCGCCGTATTGGGTTTCTTATCCGGACATCGTGCTGCTGAATGGCGGCACGCCTGTTATCGTGCCTTGCACGCAGGCGGATAATTTCAAGCTGACGCCGCACGCACTTGAAGCCGCGATCACGCCGAAGACAAAGTGGTTGATCCTGAACAGCCCGAATAATCCCACCGGCGCATTGTATTCCGCTGCGGAATTGCAATTGCTCGGGGCGGTTCTTGAGCGTCATCCGCATGTGTGGGTGATGACAGATGAAATTTACGAACATTTGACGTATGACGGCGCGACGTTCGTCAGCTTTGCCGCTGCGGTCCCGTCACTATGGAACCGTACGCTGACCATCAACGGCGTATCTAAAGCCTATGCGATGACCGGCTGGCGGATTGGATATGCCGGTGGTCCGCGCCCGCTGATTGCCGCCATGGACAAGCTAATGTCGCAAAGCACCGGTGGCGCCAGCGCGGTCAGTCAGGCGGCGGCGGTGGCTGCACTGACGGGTTCGCAGTCGTTCGTTGCCTCGTCGCTGGAGGCATTCACCGCGCGCCGCGATTTGATGGTGTCCTTGCTGAACGAAGTGGACGGCCTCGATTGTCTGACGCCGGGCGGCGCGTTTTACGTCTATCCGGCTTGCGGCGCCTGCATTGGCAAAATCACGCCGCACGGCAAGACCTTGCACACCGATAAAGAGGTGGCGATGTATTTGCTTGAGGCGGCTCAGGTCGCCGTGTTGGACGGCGGCGCCTACGGCCTTTCAGCCCATCTTCGCTTGTCGTTCGCTACATCGTCTGAGCGTATCCGCGAAGGCTGCAATCGTATCGCACTTGCGCTAGGTGCGTTGCATTGAACCGCATTGTGACTTTTTACGATCGGATTCGGCATGCCTCTCATGGCGTTGCGATTTTAAAAGGTGTCCCTATCGTTCGTCGCATTCCAACATTCGCTGATTAAGGGTTCGAGTATGAAATACAAGACAATTTTCAAGACGAGCTTCCTGACCGCTTGTCTGGTAAGCGCGAGTGCGATGCACCTGGCCCGCGCCGATCAGTTGCAAGACATCAAGACGAAAAAGACGCTGGTGTGTGGCGTATTGGGAGATAGCGTACCGCTCGGTTATCAGGACCCGGCCACGCGTAAGACCGTTGGTCTGGACGTCGATGTCTGCACGGACATTGCCAAGGACCTCGGCGTTTCGGTAGAGATTGTCCCCGTGTCTGTCGATGCGCGTATTCCTGCGCTCCAAACGGGGCGTGTAGACATCGTCGCGGCGGCGTTGGGTTACACCAAGGAGCGGGCGAAACAGATCGATTTCTCGTCGGCCTACTATCAGACGCCTATCACGGTTCTGGTCCAGAATAACAGTGGTATCGAAAAATTCGCTCAGTTCGCCGGCAAACAGGTGAGCGCGATTCGCGGCTCGACACCGGAGCTGTATGCGCGTCAACAGCTCATCGGTGCCAACGTAGTGACGTTTGACGATGCACCGTCTGCTTTCATGGCGCTGATGCAGAACAAGGCGCAGGGTATGGCGATGTCCGAACCTGCAGCGGTCCGCTTCCGCAATCGCTCGAAGGGTAAAACACACTTCCTGGAAGAAACCTTGCATTACGAGCCAGAATGCATTGGCGTGAAGAAGGGCGAGACGGCATTGCTGGATGCGGTCAACAAGACGCTGGATAAAATGGAGCGGAATGGCCGTATGCAGGCTATTTGGGATAAATGGTATGGCCCGTCGACGGAGTACAACATGGTGCGTGCCAAAAAAGTGACACCGATAGCTGACTTCCAGTAACCGTTTTTCAGGTCATGCCATTTGACGAGTGCAGCCATGTTTTCTTCGCTACCGGATTTGCTCACGGGTAACTTTCGGCTTCAATTCCTGCACGGTTTGCTGGTGTCGGTCGAGCTCTTCGGTATCGCGTGGGTGTCTGCCATGGTGCTCGGTATTCTGCTTACCGTTATTCGTGCCGCAAGTACTTTGGTGGGGGCGACGCTCGTCAAGGTGTTTGTCAGCTATCACCGGTCCGTTCCGGCTATTGTGCAATTGCTGGTGTGGTACTTCGGCATTCCACAGGTATTGCCGGACAGTTGGCAAGGCTACGTCAACGCGCACAATGCGCAGTTCCTGTTCGCATCCATTGGCTTGGCGCTGAACGCCTCGGCCTATATTTCCGAAGACCTGCGCACCGGCTTTCGCACATTACCGCATACCCAGCAGGAAGCGGCACGTGCACTCGGGCTTTCGTATCTGCAGACCATGCGTCTCATATTGATTCCGCAAGCGGTGCGCGCCGCGCTCCCTGCCTTGATCGGGCAGACGTTGAGCTTGTTCAAGGCGACGGCATTGACGATGGCCATCGGCGTGGGGGAATTGATGTATGTTACGCGGCAGATTGAAGGCGAGACCTATGCAACCTTTGGTTGCTATCTCATTGCCACCTTTGTATACCTGGCGGGAACATCGATGATCGCGGCATCCGGCGGCATATTGCAGCGTAGCTTGCAAAAGTCGACGCAAAGGTGAGTGCGATGCTAGACATACTGCATAACTACGGCCTGCTGCTGCTGATTGGTCAATACCCCCACGGGCCGTTGGGCGGTATCGCGGCCACGTTACTCATGGCGAGCGCGGCATTGTTGATCGCTTTCCCGGTGGCGATCCTGGTCGCGCTCGCACGCCAGTCTCCTTATTCCGTGATCCGCCGGGTTGCGAGCGCCTATGTGTTTTGCGTACGCGGCATTCCGGTCATGCTGATCATCTTCTGGGCCTATTTCGTCTTGCCGTTGTTGACCGGCGTCCGCGTTCCCGGGGCCGTCACGGTTGTTTTGGCATTGGTGGTCTATGAAGGCGCGTATCTTGCAGAAGCAATTCGCGGCGCCATAGGCGCCTTGCCGAAGGGACAGGGAGAGGCATCGCGCGCGCTGGGTCTCGGCTATTGGCGCACGCAGTGGTTGATCATCCTGCCGCAGGCATTGGTCAATGCCATTCCCAGTATCTTGAATCAATTCGTGCTGATCGTGAAGAACACGGCGCTGGCCTATTTGATTGGTACGCAGGAGGTGACTTTTTCGGCCAATGCGATCAATGCCGATTTGCTGACCGAGCCGTTTCAGGTGTATGCGGTTCTGGCGGCAGTCTATTACGTGATCTGCTTCTCCTTGACGCGAGCGGCAACTGCCTTGGAAAAAAACATTTTGAAACGGCGCGCCGGTACCGCCGCGCTCTCGGGATAAATAATGACTGCAGTAACGAATGGACTTGATGCAATCGTTCGGAATGTCGAACGTGTATCCGCCGAACTGGTGGCACGTGCCAGCCAGTTCCAGGCCGCGATCCTGGCGGATGTCGCCGGACGGCGCGGCACGTTGTACGGTCGTGTGAAGCCGATGTCGCCGCATATGAAAGTTGCAGGGCCAGCCATTACCGTTGAGGTCCGTCCTGGGGACAACCTTGCCATTCACGCGGCGCTCGCCATTGCGCAGCGGGGTGACGTTATTATCGTCGATGGCAAAGGCGACCTGGGCTGTGCACTGATCGGCGAGATCATGTCGACACAGGCTGTGGCAACCGGCGTGGCGGGTTTTGTCATCGATGCGGCGGTGCGAGACTCCCAGGAACTGGCTGGCGGATCTTTTCCGATTTTCTGCGCAGGGTTGAATCCTTGTGGCCCGACGAAGAGCGTTGCCGGACGCGTCAACCAGCCGATTTCCATCGCAGGCGCTTCCGTCCATGCGGGAGATCTGGTCGTAGGTGATTCGGACGGTGTCGTGGTGATTCCGCGCTCCGATGTTGTTCATATTCTCGAACTCGCGGAACATAAAGTGGCTGCGGAAACAGCGAGGATTGCCGCGATTCGCGCAGGCGATGTGCGCGCCGCATGGCTGCCGGATGCGCTGCGTGCCGTTGGAATGATTGGAAAAGACGAACTGCTTTGATTCGATCGATACCCTGCGTTCGACAAGGATTCGCATAGTGAAAAACGTCAACACACCGCATTTGCCGATTCGCGCCGAGTGGCTGGCATTACGGGATGAGGCGGTGATCGATCCCGATCTCCCGATTGTCGATGCGCATCATCATTTATGGGATCGCGCCGGGAATCGCTATCTCGCCGACGAGATGCTGTCCGATACGGAATCGGGGCACAGGATCATTGCCACCGTGTACGTGCAATGCCGTTCGATGCTGCGCGCAGATGGTCCGGATGCGATGAAGCCGGTTGGTGAGGTCGAGTTCGCGAATGGCGTTGCGGCGATGACGCGAAGTGGCCTCTATGGGCACACGCGCTTATGCGACGCGATAGTTGGCGGCGCGGATCTGACGTTGGCGGGGCTTGATGCCACCACGGCCGACGGCCGCTTGCAAAGGGTGCTGGAAACGATGCTGGCCGTGTCGGGGGGGCGGTTGCGCGGCATCCGCAATCCTGTTGCTTGGCATGGCGACAGCGCGGTTCGTTCGAGCCCGGCCACGCCGCCACGCGACTTGATGCAGCACCCGGCATTTGTGCGCGGTGTGCAAACGTTGGCGCGTCATGACTTGTCGCTTGATGTGTGGGCCTACCATACGCAACTTGATGAGGTCTATGCGTTGGCGCGACAGGCATCGGACGTCAAGGTGATCATCGATCATTTCGGCGGCCCGGTGGGCGTGGGTCCTTATATGAATCAACGCGCCAACGTTCTGACCGCTTGGCGTGACAGTTTGTCGAAACTTGCCCGCTTGCCCAACACATGCCTCAAGCTTGGTGGTGCGGGCATGCCAGTTTTCGGATTCAACTTCGCACAGGGTGCCCTGCCGCCGTCTTCCGAGGACCTGGCGAATGCGTGGCGCCCGTACTTTCGGACAGCTCTTGAATTATTCGGTGCGGAGCGTTGCTTGTTTGAAAGCAATTTTCCCGTGGACAAAGGCATGTTCAGTTACAAAACACTGTGGAATGCTTTCAAGCGGCTCGCGACGGAGGCCAGCCGGGACGAGCGGACGGCGCTCTTTAGCGGCACGGCGCAACGACTGTATCGGCTCGACACCGTTGCTGCTTCGATGGAGGATGAGACCAACTGATGCGCTTCGCGAGCATCGAGGAAGAGGCCCGAGCCCCTCGCGAACGCAATGTCATCAGCGTAGAAGCAGAAGGAGGAACGCGCCTGGGCGGAAAATCGACAGATATACGCCCATTAGTGCGTTGTATGGCTCGTACAACTGGCCGTTTTCTCCTAAAGTCCCTTATTTCGCTAAAAATTCGGACTTCGCCGCCTTTTCCAGTGATATCTCGATAAGATTGTGTGCTTGCAAGCAAGCGGAACGTGTATATCGCGGCGCCTGCCTTTGTTTTTTATTGCACGCTATCAAGCTGCTCCTCCCAGCGTTTGCGGATTCCAGAATATGAAGATCGTCATGATCGGGGAGGCGGCCAGCCACCAGCAAGAAATTGCCGCTGCGCTGGATACGCCCGCCGAGTTCATTGCGTTACCTACCGCCGCTGCCCACGATGCTCGCTATGACAGTCAAATAGGTGGTGCCGACGTGTTGGTTGCGATGCGTTTCCAACGTGCACCCGGCGCGGCGCCCGATGTCCCCCTGCTGCATGTACCCGGGGCGGGACTCGATCGTATTGTTTTCGACGCGTTGCGAGCCGGAACCGTTGTGTGTAATGCGTTTGAGCACGAAATCCCGATTGCCGAATATACGTTGCTGGCCATGCTGCAGCACGAGATTCAACTCGACGCCATCCGTGCCGCGTTCGATAACGCGCGTTGGTCCGACAGTTACCGCGCGCGGGTGCCGCATGGTGAGCTCTACCGTAAGACGCTCGGTATTATCGGTTTCGGACGCATCGGGCAGGCTATCGCAACGCGGGCACGTGCGTTCGGGATGAAGGTGGTGGCCTTGAGCAGCCGCACAGGCAGCGGTGCGACTGCGCTGCCCGCTGATCGCTTGATGCCACGTGATGACGTGACGGCGCTCTATCAGATGTCGGACTATCTGGTGATCGCGTGTCCGCTGGATGATGCCACGCGGGGCATGATTGATCGGAACGCGTTTGCGCAAATGAAACAGGGGTCGGTGCTTATCAATGTATCGCGGGCAATGATCGTTGACGAAGATGCCCTGTACGAGGCACTAGTGTCACATCACCTTGGTGCGGCCTTTCTTGACGTCTGGTATCAGTATCCGGTAGGCGCCGATGATATCGTGCCGCCGTCCAGGCATCGGTTCGATACATTGCCGAATGCGATATGCACACCGCATTCGGCAGCCTGGACTGAAGGTCTTTTCGTACGCCGTTACGGCTTTATCGGTGAGAATATCAATCGGCTTGCGCGCGGCGAGCCGCTGCTGAACGTGGTGCATGGAGATGCAGCCGCACTGCAGGGTGTGATGCGCGCCCGGGCAGGTAAGGAGGGCTAGCGGAGGTTTCTGCCGGCGCTTACTCAAAGATAGCTGCAGATGTAGTCCAGGGTTTCGCTTACCTCGATATCGAATCGGCTGTTGCCTGGTACGGAAAAGGATTGCCCTTCGCCGTAAGTATTCCACTCGTCGCTACCGGCCAGGCGGATGCGACAACGGCCTGCTTGTACTTCCATCAATTCGGGCGCCTCGGTTCCGAAGTTCAAGGTGGCTGGCAGGATGACGCCCAACGTTTTTCTTGAACCATCGGGGAAAATTACCGTGTGCGACACACACTTTCCCTCGAAATACACATTAGCCCGCTTCACAACGCGGACGTTCTCGAATTCTGCATTTGTCGCCATGACATCAGGTCCTAAACGGGTAGAGGATAAGATTTTAAAAGGCCGAGGTTCGCCAGCATCGCAAAATAACATGAAGACGCGGTCAATGGGAAATGCCGACGTGACGGGTGTCCGTCACGAATTGTTCAATCAGCTTGTTCGTGCACGATTGCTGCATGTTGGGCAGACGGATAATGCGTACGCATGCCGGGACGGAATGTTGTCCGCGATAGATAGAAGTGAACACATGTCTGTGTGGGCCATCGGGTGCGGTCGAAACCGCCGTCATCGCATTCAGATCTTCCTGTTCGACATCGAAGATTCATTGTGCTTAGGAGGGAGAGATTGCACGATCGTAATGCGTTGTCTCCACGACTGCCAGGCGCAGGATATGGGTTGGCTTAATCTGGACCACTGCTTGCCCTACACCATTGCATAAGTCGGTCGAGTTTGACTCGACGATCTTGACGGCGATCCCGTGCTGTGCGAATTGATTCTGAATGGCATCTTCCAAGGTGTGGATGTAAGCCATGCCCGATAATTGCGCGAACAGGTTTGCGTAAACCTCATTGTTTACCACGACCACCACGCGTTGCATTGGCCTGACTGTCCTGGGCAATTGTGTGGTCTGTGATATCAACGTGTGTCCGCGGGATACAACATGCTGGTATTGCCGGGAGTATGTTGCCGCGATGGGTAGACGCGCGGATGGCACGGTTCTTGAGGTCGCGATGTAATACATGACTGCCGGGGGCCGTCTCCCGGACGCAGGCTGTTCTAACGCGCGCTTTATCCGTGTGTTTCAATAAGGCAATCGATCAGCGCTGGCTGTGATTGCTGAGGCGATAGGCAACCTTTGCCACAATCGATCGCGGGAGAAATTTCACCGCGATAGCGGATAGTCGGTTAAGACCGCCAACGACAATGCTTGGTTTCCCTGCAAATAGTGCTTTGATCCCTTCTTCCGCGACGGTTGCCGCCGGTAGCATCCCCCGGCGAAGCGCGGCGCCAGGGTGAAAATTTGCAACGTCGAAAAATTCGGTTTGCATCAGCCCGGGGGACACCACGGTAATCCGCACCGTAGGCGCGAGTTCGACGTGCAGCGCTTCGCCGAACGACAGCACGAAACTCTTTGCCGCACCATAGGCCGCCAATAACGGGTCTGGCTGGTATGCTGCCAGACTGCCGACCAGTAAGATATGTCCACCATTGCGCGAAACCATGTCGCGAGCGAAGACGTGAGTCAGTTCAACAAGACTGATAATATCGAGTTCGAGCATTTGCCGGATGCGCACCGGGTCCTGATCCACGAAACGACCGGCAAGGCCGAACGCGGCATTGTTTATCAGGATATTGGGGGTAAGCCCGCGATCGGCGAGCCATTGTCGCAATGCCGTCGCACTGCCTGTGACACCAAGGTCCAACGAATGCAAATGGATATCAATATCGTGTAGCTGTCGCAGTTCGTCGGCCAGTTGCTGCATCGGCTCTTCTCGACGTGCCACCAGAACAAGATCGATATCACGCCGCGCCAGTGCGCGCGCAAACTCCGCACCCAGGCCACTCGACGCCCCCGTCACCAATGCTAACCGTTTTGACATTGCGCATCTCATCGTAGTCACTGTGTAATCCTATACTAATCGATTGTCAGCAAGGTGATATGCGACAGCCCCCGGTCGGCCACACGCCCTCCACGCGATGATGTAGTGCGGTGAGGCTGCAATTACCCTAAAATGGCGTCGCCCAGCCGGTACTACGATTCCGCAAAAAAGGAGCCCGACCGATGTTTGAACGTATGTCCGATGCAGCGCTGCGTCGCATGGCTTCCTTCGTGGCTTTGGGGGTTGCCGTGGGCTTGATCGTGATAAAGGTCTGGGCGTGGCGCGAGACGGGGTCGATTTCATTGTTAACGTCGGCCGCCGATGGCTTTGTCGACGTCATTGCCTCTTCGGCGACGTTCATTGGAGTCCGTTACGCCGCGCAGCCCGTTGACCGTGGACATCGGTATGGTCACGGTAAGGCGGAGGCAGTTGCCGCGTTCGTTCAAGCGATGTTGCTGGCAGCCGCCTCCATCGGTCTCGCGATCGAGTCCGCCGGACGCATCGTTTTTCCGGAACCACTGAACCAGACCGGTTTGGGGATAGGCGTCATCGTGGTGAGCGCCGTCGTTGCCGTAGGGCTGGTGGGAATGCAAACGCTTGTTGTTCATCGAACGGGTTCGACCGCGATTGCCGCCGACCGCGCGCACTATGTGACGGATGTGGCCGTGAACGGGGCGGTGTTGATCGCTTTGCTGTTGCAGCACTATCTGGGATGGAATCGCGCCGATGCGATTGGCGCCTTCGCGATTTCGCTGTATATGCTCTGGAGTGCGCGTGGTATGGCGTCGGACGCGTTGGTGCAACTGCTGGATCGCGAGCTCGACGCAGTTGAACGTGTGCGCATAGAAGAGACCGTGCGCGCATGCGCAGGCGTGAGTGCGGTACATGATCTTCGGACGCGCCATGGTGGCGATCGTGTGTTCGTCGATTTCCATCTGGAGGTTGATGGCTCGCTGACCGTACGAGAAGGGCATGATATCTGCGATGACGCCGAAAAGGCGGTGCAAAGCCTATACCCCGCTGCCGATGTGACAGCGCATCTCGAACCAGCGGGTATCGAGGATGAGCGCCTCGATGACCTCGTGAGATAGATTCGGCGGCCGCCGAGTGGATTGCGCAATCGCGGCGCGCCATACGGAACGATCACGTCACGCGGATCAATCTCGTCGTAAGCGCTACGGAAGACGCTGCTTATCGTGTGTCGATGGTACATCTGGTCGCGATCCCAGTGCGCGACGAAGCGTGCGCTGCGCCGGTCTCTCGAATCCGATGAAAACCAGGTGCGCCAGACTGAAGACAACCGCTAGATAGATGACGAGGAAGGCCGGATTGTGCGCGATGGTCGCGCTATCCAAACCGCATAGATGTAACAGGAGTACGGTCGTCAACTGGATGGGGAAATGAATCAGGTAGCTTGCGTACGTCGTGTCGCCAAGCGACATGATCACTCCTGCGCTTCGCCTTGGAATATACGGTTCGATAACGAGCAGCAGGAAGATCGAGACCGGTGCGCCAACGGTGGCAACGAGATACTTGGTCGCGCCAAACGTGCTGCAAAATGCGATCAACGCAAGGTAGATCAGCATGCATATCGTGATCCATTCCTTGCGTCGCCGGGCTATCAGGCCGCGCATCCGTTGAACCAGCAGATGCACCGCGCCGCCCAGGAAAAAGTAAAAGGCGCAGAAAAACACATTCGACTCGGGACCTTTTACCCGATGAAGCACCATGACGATACTCACGGCAGCCGATATCACGATCAGAAACAGGGTGCCGGTCATTTCAATGCGCAGATAGCGCGCCGCCAGGAAAAAGACCAGATAGATGACCAGTTCGGTGGAGACACTCCAGACAGGGCCATTGAACGAATCGGTGTAGGGTGTGAGCCATCCTGAAGCAAAGATGACATTGACGAAGAAATCGTAGAGGGAGTTGTACGCGTATACGAAATAATGGCTTTCTTCGTGGAAGTAAACGTACTGTAAAGCTGCCACAATAAGCAGCGTGACAATATGTAGCGGATAGAGTCGCGAGAAGCGTCGAATGATGAAAGCGCGGCCGGATACTTCCCGCGTCGACACCTTTGTCAGGTATTGGCTGTAAAAAACGAATCCCGAAATTGTCCAGAAGAAATTAACACCCAACCAGCCAAAATCATATAGAGGACGCAACAAGTGCGAGAATGGCTCTTCGCTTGGCGTAGCCATGATCTCGTCTGACGGCAGCACGAAATAGAAGTGCTGGTAGTGCCATATCAGGACCGCGAATGCGGATAGAAATCGCAAGATCTCTATGCCGACCAATTTCTGCTTCATAGTCAGGTCGCTCTAGGACGTCGGGTAAACCGCGCAACGGAAATGACACCCTCTAATCACACTTGGCGAACGTGTGAATTCACCGACAGCGGCATCCGCCTTGGCAATAAACGCGAAACCGTAAGAAAGGCCGGACCACGCGAAAGTCAGGTCTTTCTTCTATCCCCTACAACAACCTTGCGCGATTGAATGCTTGGGTAAAAACAATGGACGCGATCAAGCCCGCCATTTTTTCAGGAATTTCAATCCACGACGCACTACTGCCGAATACAGTTCCGCACGTTTTAGCGCGGGATCGATGTGGCGTTCGTAAGGTTGGATCGTAATGGGGAAAAACGGAGACAACTTTTCCTGAACGCGTTGTGGCGAAATGTGCGTGTTGCTCTGGACCACCGCGAACATGCCATTGCTATCCGCGGCGAAGTGGTGTCCACCATCCCATTCTTCCATCTTGTCGGCAAACCATACGCTCTCGTCGGCATGCAAAGCACGCTGTCCCGGCATCGGAGTCGTGTGATATTGGTCCAACAGGCCTTCTCGCTCAGCATTCAACCAATACAACGTGTACTCCGTCCAATCCACCGCATAGTTGGCAAGCAGTACGCGACGCCAGTCGGTGCCATGTATCGCTTCCAGGCGTGCCTGCATTTTGAGGCAAAGCGTCCTCGATAAAATGGTAGGCGTCCACCAGACGCCGGTACGATCGAGGTGCGGATCGACGTCGAGCAGTTTCGCTGACGCTTCCCAATAGTACGGTTCCACGTTGCGCGGCTGCAAATGGGTCAATGCCTTGCCGTCGATGATCAATGCATCGATGTCGAAATGATGGGTGGCAAAGCAGTCCGGATCAAAGACAACGAAGTATTCCGTTTCGATCAATGCCGGTGCGTATAGCTTGATAATCTGCTGGCGATGCCAGTTCCGGATTTGATGGCGTTGGGAGAATTCGCCGAAGATCTGCATGTGCAGCGATTCATCAACCACTTCGATCGGAAAATCCGACCATGCTTTTGCATAGCCTTTGACCTCTTCGACCTCTTCATGGGGCACGACCAACACGAAACGATGAAACGTTCCCGGCGCCGCAAAATGGCGCAATGACGAAAACAGAATATCGCAGCGACCGATATTGTCCGCGTAGTGTCTACCACGGGTCTTGATTGGCAAAATTGCGCTGATCTGAGGCATGTTGCATCAACCCTGGTTCGACACGTTAGAAGAAGCGATATACGAAGTTCGGAATGTAGCCACGACGATGCGTTAGCGCTACGCCAATCAGCCGGCCTCCTGAATCCTGGATCTGTTCCTTCAGGCTCAATATCACTGGCTTGCGAGTGTACTCGGCGCGCAGCACCAGGACGGACGCGTCTGCAAGCGAGGCATTTTCGATACCGCTGAAGGACTGATTCGCCGGTGGTGCGTGCACGATGATGTAGTCGTAGGTGTGACGCAGAGAATCGAATAGCGCCCGGGTCTTTTCCCACGAGGATGGGAAGTCACCGTCATTCGGTCGTGCAACGACAATATTGTGTCGATCCACCTGCGCAATGGCCATGCCGTTGGTATCTACATTCGGCGGGGGCACGTGCGCTTGGTCGGGGCCGTTCTGGTGCAGGGGCGTATTGCCTTGCAAATCGCTTTCGGCCCACGTCAACATTCCTTGCGCACTCGGTTTGCCATACAGCGGGGCTTCCGCGCTGGAGGCCAGATCGAGAATCAGGATCGGTTTCGTGGAGCGAGGCTCGAGTTCAATCGCAAGACCACGGATGACGGACAGCAAGCCGTCGGTGGGCCCGAACGACAATGCCATGATGATTTTCGTCGGATTGTCGGTGCTGCCGTTGATGGCGGCAATCATGCGACCATACGCTTTGAGTAACGGCCTGAATGTCGTGCCATGATGCTCGGCGACGCCATTCGTGCCGACCTGAACCTGGGCATTCAAAACGGGCAGCGCCAAGGCGCGTTCGACTTGCTCAGGACTCAGGAACGTTTCCCGGAGGCTGGCCGCGATCAGCACGGCGAGCGCTGACAGCGCCAGCCCGGCAAGGATGCTCGCGCCGATGATCAGGCCGCGCGACACGCTGCGTTGCGACGGGGGGAACGGCGCTTGCACAACCCGTACGTTTGTACTGTTTACCTGACTGACCTGGCCTTGTTGGGCCGCCGCCATTTCCGCTTGTCGTGCGCGATCCTTGTAGCTGTCCGATAAAATGTCGCGGTTAGCCTGAAGCTGGCGGATCTGACTTGATACATCGCTTAACTGCTGCAAACGTGCACGCGCGCCTTTGATCTGCTCCTGCAACTCCTGTCCAAGCGCGGTCTCCCCGGCAATGCTGGAGCTGAGGGCGGATAGACGTGCCTGAACCGTGTCATAGTAGGTGTTGTGACCAAAGCGCGTCGAGTTCGGCAGTTGTGACTTTTGCTTGGCCATGCTGGCGCGCGTGTCTGCAATCTGCTGGTCGAGTTGCGCGACAAAAGGCGATGTTGACATGTAGCGCGACGCCATATCGGCTCGTCGCGTTTCCAATTGCATCAACGAGACCTGCATCGTCGCCATCGCGCGCGATGCCTCGGTATCGTCGGTAAAGATGGGTATCGTCTCTTTGACGTTTTGCGAAGTAGCGAGCAGCGATTTAAGCTCGGCCCGGTCTTGCGCTAATTTCGAGTCATTATCAAGTTTTCTGGAAACGAGATTACTTTCAAGTTGAACGGCGCGCGTGATTTGATCATCAATATTTACAATGCCGTATTTTTTCTGAAAAGTAAGGAGGTCGGCATTGGCATTTTTTAATGCATTCCCGGCTTGATCCCTTTGTTCATTGAGAAGACCGACTCGACCGGAGGTAAATATTGCCGCTCGGCGTTTGAAATATTGATCTAGGAGACGCGAGAGCGTATTCGCCGCGACATTCGGATCGGCATCGGAATACGACAATTTGATCGTGTTGGCGAGGTCATTTTGTTCGATATGAAACCGGCTCTCGAAATGTTGCAGCTGCTTGTTGATCTCGGCTTCGGTTGCGGATGGTCCCAGCTTGGCGACAATCACGTCGCGATGAAGTTCTGGGCTGCCCAGAATCTGGGCTTCGACGCTATTTAGCTGCCCTACGGCAGGTTGAATCGGCACATTGCCATTCGGGCTGTTCGATTGATCGTAATAGCCGGCAAGAAGTACGAGCAATGTTGCCTGTGCTCGATAAGGCATGGGAACGGCTAGCGCGACGATTACCCCGATCGTCACGATACCCATAAAAACGGTGGCTGCAATCTTCCGGTAATAGAAGAAAGTATTGAAATAGTCGCGGATAGACACTTCGACGTCAGCAGCCTTGCGATCGGGCCTTGTTCTAGTCGTAATAGCCATACCTGTTCTTTTTTAGGCCAACATTTGAGATCCCAGCCGCATATAATACGTGCGAAAAGATATAAATGGTCATGGTAGACTGAGTTTCCTAAAATTTAGCGTTGGGCCCACGGTGCCGCGGCAAGTTTTCAACCATGCCGGACACTTTTCAGGAGTGGGAACCATTGCTCTTTGCCTCGCGCATGATGAAAACATTCCGTCCGCTGGTTCCTGTCTTCGCTTTGGTGATGACGGCACTGAGTGCGTGTTCGCACACGTGGGTACACTCGGAGTACCAGCAGCCGCAAGGGTTCGCGACATGGTCGGATGCGCCGGCGACTGCCTATCAGATCCAGCCTGGCGACGAACTGGCGATCAACTTGCCTTTCAATTCCGAATTGAATTACCGCGGACCGGTTGCACCGGACGGGACATTGGCCATGCCGTTCGCGGGCACGATCCACGCTGGCGGATTAACAACGGCGCAGCTCGCGGACAATATCAATAAAGCGCTTATGACCGCCGGTGTTACGGCAAATGCGCACGCTTCCGTGGGAATCGCGCAAACGGCCGCGAGGGTCTATGTCGGCGGACAGGTGAAGCAACCGGGGCAGATCACGCTGGAGGCGGGTATGAGCGTGATGCAGGCGATCATGGCGGCGCAAGGATTGCTGGATACGGCGCGGACGCACGAAGTGGTCGTGATTCGTCGGAGCCCGGATGGCCGGCCGATGATGCGCACAGTCGACCTGGATGCGCTGACGCATCGTGGTGATCCGAGGCAGGATATCGTATTGCGGCCAACCGACACGATTTTTGTGCCGAAGTCATCCATTGCCGAGGTTGATCAATGGGTCGACCAGAATCTGAACCAGGCAATCCCCTTTACAAAGGGTTTCAGTTACTCGATTACAAACAACCCTGGCGTGGTCCGATGATTCCGGCGGCAGTCGCGCGCTAGGCATCCATGGCGAGCAGGGTGCGAGAGACCGGACGTCTTCTTTCATAGGTAGCGTGATGCTTTCGCGGAAGACGTCGCGCTTCCGTCGTCAGGCAGGGACATTAAACGAGATGGAAATCGCTTCATCGACGGAAGGCCATGCCGCCGTTTTCTCGGTCGCGGCCGTCAGAACCAAGGTCAAATGGTGGCTGATCGCGTTATTGCCCATGTTCGGCCAGACGTTCCATTACATCAATGCGCTGTATCCGCTGTGGGCGTTATCCAAGGCATTTCCCGTGCTGTCCCTGCCATTGGTGCTGCTGTTGCGTGGCCATGTTCGTCTTCCGGTGACACGGCAGATCCTGATCAGTTTGGCGTGGCTGGTATTGTTTCCCAGCTTTGCCGCGATTTTCTATTTCAACGAAAGTTTTTTCACCAGCATCACCGCGCAGGTGAAACTGCTGCCCGTCTTATATTTCTTTTCCTTTGCCGCCGTGCTGTTCTTACTGAAGCCGACGCTGGCCGAGGTGGAAAAGGGGTTTTTGACGTGCGGCGTCATCGTAGTGGGCGCATTGATCGCAATGTACCTGTTCGTGCCAAACAGTTGGTACAACACGAAGTACGTCCTTGGGCAATCGGACTTCTTTTCCGCTGACAGTCGCGGGCACCGGATTCGAATGTCGATGTACTTCCCGATGGTATTGTTTTTCTTTTGCTACAGGCGAGCCTATTTCGAACGCAGCATGCGCTATCTGCTCGGTGCTGCCGTTGTATTTGCCGTCGCGTTACTGATTGTCAAGGCACGCTCGGGCATCATTGCCATCTCCGCGGTGATTCTCTTCAATACTTTCCGGTGGTCCAAGGTGCCGGCACGTATTGGCCTGGTCCTCTGTGCCCCCATAGTGCTGGTCGGCATGTTCTCGACCGGCTATCTTGCGACGGCTTTTAGTACCGACGCCAACAGTGGCTTCGATACGCGTCGCATCACGATCGATCTCGCCAGTCAGTTCCTTGGCGGGGATCCGATAAGGTGGATTTTCGGCGTTGGCACGATCAGTCCGACCAGCTCGGAAACCCTGATCGACTATTTCCACCATTTTTTCTTTCTTGCCGACATCACGTGGCTTGGTATCGTTTTCGAATATGGGCTCATTGGCGCATTTATCATCTTACTTTTCCAGGTTCGCGGTTTGCTGCTCTATCGGCAATTGCAGGCGAAAGTCGAAGATGATTTCCTTGGAGCGCTATGCGACTACCTGATTTATATTCTATTCATCTCATTTTTTTACCCGCCTACCTTGGTGCCGGGCGAGACCGCCGTCATTCTTGCTATTTTTGTCTACATATGGCGCGTCGGCGAGCTGGGAACATTAGAAGCAAGAACAAGCCCGACCAGGGGAGCCGATCAAAAGAATGTCGGGAGCGTTCATGCGCGGCTTGAAGCGTCGTAGATGTGCGACGGTAGGCATAAAAGTAGTGCTGTCGATTCTGGCCGGGTGCTCCGGTGGTTCCTCTTCACGGATCTCGGCCGCGGCGGCGACAGCGGGTCCGGCTGCAACGGCGGCGATCACCGTTGATGCGGCGGTCAATCGCCACGCCATTAATCCGATGATTTACGGCATCAATTTCGGCAGCGCGCAGACGTTGCTTGATCTTCGTGTTCCGCTCGACCGTTCTGGCGGTGACAGTGCTTCGCTGTATAACTGGCAACTGGATGCCAGAAACGCGGGACGTGATTGGTATTTCGAGAGCCTTCCTGTTGACGTGAATGATCCGAACGACCAGTACGGTGCGCGTTTTGTAACCGCTGCGCAAGCTGCGGGTGCCGCGCCTATCTTGACGATCCCGATGATTGGGCGGATCGCGAAGTTGGGCGCAAATAACGCCAAGCTCGCCAGTTTTTCGATTGCAAAATACGGCGCGCAGGTCAGCAATGACGTCGATGGTTTTCCTGACGCCGGGAACGGTATCTTGATCGGCGGTACTCAAATAACGGGTAACGACCCAGACGATGCAACCATGACCGACAGCACGGCGAATGAACAAGCGCGTGTGGCGGCATTGGTTCAGCAGTTCGGCACGGGAAGCGCGGGTGGCGTGCGCTATTACGCAATGGATAACGAGCCCAGCGTCTGGCAGTTAATCCATTTTGATGTTCAGCCAACCGGCGCGCATGCGAGTGATATGGCAGCCAGGGTCATCTCATATTCACAGGCGGTAAAGGCAGCGGATTCGAGCGCCCAGATACTGGCACCCGAAGAGTGGGGCTGGAATGGCTATCTCTATAGCGGCTACGATCAGCAGTATTCGATCACCCACGGTTACGCGAACGCACCTGATAAGACGAGCCAGACGGGGGGGATGGACTACGTGCCGTGGCTGCTCTCGCAGTGGAAGGCCGCTGGTCATCCGATTGATGTGTTCAGTCTGCATTTCTATCCGCAGAGCAACGAGTACCAGGATACGACCGGTTCGGAAGACATCATGCTGAAACGCAATGTGTCTACCCGGGACTTGTGGGATCAGAGCTACATCGATCCTACCTACATTAACAGCGTGATAGCGTTGATCCCGAGAATGCGCAACTGGGTGAATACGTACTATTACTCCGGCACGCCAATTGCGATCACTGAATACAATTGGGGTGGCGATACGTTGATGAACGGCGCCACCGCGCAGGCCGACATCCTTGGCATTTTCGGCCGTGAAGGTTTGGACATGGCCACGCGGTGGGGCACGATCGATTCGACAATGCCGGTGTACAAGGCGATCAAGTTATACCGGAATTACGATGGTGCGGGCTCTGCGTTCGGCGCGACGAGTATTTCCACCACAGTCGCGAACCCGGACAACGTGTCCGCGTTCGCGGCGATTCGCGTGGATAATGCAGTAACGCTGATGGTGGTGAACAAACAACTCAGTCTGCCGTCGACGGTAACTGCCTCGCTCAATAACATCACATCGAGCGGCACAGCGGAAGTGTGGCAACTCGCGAACAATGCGATCACCCGTCTGTCCGATCTGGCTTATTCCAGCGGGCAACTCAGCGCCACCCTGCCACAGCAAAGCGTGACATTATTTGTCGTGCATAACGCAGTTCAGTAAGGCTTGACTCTGGGGACAGGCGTGATCGAAAGCAAGACCGCGGGAAGCACCGAGGGACCGCCGGATGCCAGTACGGCCAGCGGTGTCGGGACAAGTCCGCGTGGCAGTTCGATGATCCGGGGCGCGTTGGTCAGCCTGGGGGTACGTCTGCTCGATTTGCCCAGCCGCTATGGTTTTCACCTGCTCATCGCCGCGGCGCTCGGCGTCGTTGAGATGGGGAACTTCTACATTGTTTTCAGCACCTTGGTGGTGTTGGCCGGTTTCGGCCGTCTTGGCATGGATCAGGCACTGACACGCCAGATCGCCATTGACGTGGCGGCGGGGCGAATGGCGGCCGTGCGCCCCGCGATCCGTCGCGCCTTGGTGCTTGTCGCGCTGGCGTCGACGATTGTCTCGATCTTGCTGGTCGTGTGTGCCTTCTCTTTTGCAGACAGCATCTTGAAAAAGCCCGGGCTGGCCTGGCCGCTCGTTTTTGGCGCACTGTCGCTGATCCCCCAGAATCTGGGCACTGCGATTGCAGGCGCACTGTCCGGGCTACAGCGTGTCGGCTATAGTCAGATGGTCTATTCCTGGCTCTGGCCGGCCGTTTTCTGCGTGGCCGCCATTCCGATGCTGCTCACTCATACACTGACGGTAAGTAGCGCCTTGTTGTTGATGGCCAGCAGCTTCGTTGTAGCTGCGGTGGTCGGTCTGTTTCTGTTGCGGCATTTCATGGCTGCGCTGCCGCATACGGATACTGCGCCGGTTATAAAACCGAAACTTCTCAAAACGGGATTGTCTCTTTTTACGCTGGAACTCACAAAACTGTTGATTACGTCGTTGCCCGCCATCGCGCTTGGCATGGTGGCATCGTCGCGAGAAACAGGCTTGTTCGCGTTGGCATGGCGTGCGGCGTTGGTCGTGAATTTGCTCATCTCCGGTGTGACGGCCATGGCTGCCCCGAAGTTCGCAAGCTTGTATGCGCATCGAGACCTCGACGGGTTGCGCAAGAGCGCCGCGCAAGCTATTGGTCTGGTGTTGTGCATGGCGGTCCCATTGACCGCCTGCATGTTGATCTTCCCGGAACGTCTGCTCGCATTATTCGGCGCCGGCTTCGGTGACGGTGCAACCTCGTTGCGCATTCTCGCCCTGGGGCAACTCGCCGCCGCATGCTTTACCGCGATGCCGGAGCTTCTCGGTATGACGGTGCATGAACGGGTGTTGTATCGGATCAATATCTGCTCGGTTATTGTTTTGATTGTCGGACTTGCCGCGTTGGCGCCATGGAGCGGCAGCGCGGGTGCCGCGGCCGCAACAACGTTGTCGATTGGCGTGAATGGTGCGATGGCGGCATGGGCTGCTCATCGCTTGCTGGGCGTGTCGCCGCTGGTGGCTTTGTGGCGCAAGCTTTTACGTCAATCCGCATGATCATGCAGGCTATCTGGACAGGCCGCCTGCAGGGGGATGCACGACGTCCGGGTTGCGACCACGCATACGCCCCGTCATGCGGGTCCAGTCTTTCCAGCTTCTTCCTGTAAAGCCGTTTGCAGAGAAGTCCAGGAGAGGCCGAGTTCTTCTTCGGCGCGTTGTACATCCAGGCGAATGTCCTGCTGCCACAATCTGGCCAATGAGGGTGGCAGCGCTGGTGGCAAGTGATGGATGCCCGCCTTGCGCCCGGCGATCTCGGCGAGCTTCAATGCCGGCGCCAACAGTTTTGTCTCGAACTTCATCCGCCGTGCGCCAATCCGTCGTATCGGTGTTGCACCCAGTGCTCGTCCATAAGTGACGAAGTACTCGTTCCAACGCGGCGCGTTCGCCATTGCCAGGTTGTACGCACGGCCCGGGGCCCGGGGGGAGCGCAGCGCCAGCAAGGCGGCTTGCACGACATCATCCACATGCACGAGATTGCTGTTGCCGTCTCCGGCCGCGCCAAGGTCGCCAATGCGCCGCGCGCGTAATAGATCGGCGATACGCTTCGACCACTGCGGGCTGCCGCGACCATAGATGCAGCCCGGACGCAGAAACGTGACCGAAGGCAGTACACCGAGCAGCCGTTCCGCCTCCACCTTGGCCAGCCCATAGGCACTGCTGGCGGCCAGGGGGGCATCTTCGTCGATTCGGCCTTCCGCGTTGCCATACACCGCCATCGAGCTGAAATAGACAACGGGTATCGGCCGGGCTCGCGTGGGAAGGTGCGTGTCGAGCGCCGTGCGCAACGCGCGTGCGTTGGCGACGATCGCGTCCGGCGCGCCAGCGAGGCAGTTGATCACCCCATCCACTTTGGCAATGGCGGCACCTAGCGACACGGCGTCGGTGCCGTCCACCTGTTCGACGCCATCACCGGCGCGGCGTGATGCCGCGACGGGCTCTGCCCAATCGGTTGCCGCGAGTGCCGTGACAACCTGCTTGCCAACGAAGCCTGTGGCGCCTAGAACGAGGATACGAGTCTTCATTGCGCGGGTTCGAAGTGCGTGTGGTCCAGGGAGGATGAAGTGCTCGTCGATATCGGCGTCGCCTCCACGGTGGAGGTGTCGGCAAGATGGTCCGCGAGACGCAACGCCAGCGCGACAATGCTCAACGTGGGGTTGGCCTGTCCGGAGGTCGGGAAAACGGCGGCCCCGGCAATATAGACATTGTCCACTTCATGCAGACGGCAGTTCGTATCGACAACACTGCTGATGGGGTCCGTGCCCATTCGCGCCGTGCCGATATGATGGCCGCCGTATGCGCCATAGCGCGTCATTTCCGCTTCTACCTGTTCCGAATCGTAAGAAAACGTCCCTACGCCACTGCGCGTGATTTCACTGGCCAGCGCATCGAGTGCGCGGCTGATGGTTGCCACATCTTGCGCGGTGTAGCGCCAGTCGATATGTATGCGACGCATGCCGATGGCATCGCGCTCGTCGCTCAATGTAATGCGGCTGTCCGGATTCGGTTCCTGCTCACCATGGAAATCCAGGCTGAAGCGGAGATTATCGGGCCGAACGATCACCGAAGGGAACTTACGTTCCGCGAATGTCCGGTGCGTCAACCAGTTCGCGAGGAAACGGGCGGTGGCTGGTGCACCCGTAATCACATTTTTAAGATGTGCGAACATGGAGCCATCGCGCCCTTCCGGTGCCTCGCCGTATAAACGCTTCGCGTATTCGTAAGGCACGATCGGGCGTGCAAGATACAACGCTGACAGGATGCCGTTGCCGTGTCCCGCATCGGGAATCCGCGGGTGATGCAATCGTGCGACAAAATTGCCGGCGCGCAATGCGTGCTGCGCATGTTCCCGCAGTGCCAACCGTCGTCGACAGTAGATGCCTTCAGCCGACATGTCGTAGTCGTGCCATACCGATGATGCGGACGATAGGTCGATTGTGCCGATCGTGCCAGCGAGATGACTCATGTAATAGCGGCCGACCACGTCGTAGGCGTTCCCCAGCCCGCGGCCGCTTGGTCCTGGGCTGCTCAGAAGCAGGCGCGGTACCTCCAGTCCGCCGGCGGCAAGTACATACTTGCGGGCGGAGACAGTGAAACTCGTTCCGCTTACCGTGCGGATTTCAGCATTTCCAACATGGCGTGACGTATCGTCCTGCATCGGCAGTTGATACAGATTGGCGTGTTGCAGCACGCGCACGTTGCTTTTGGCCAGACGGGTGCGATAACGCGTGCCGAAATTGGTCGGGCAACTGAAACGTTCTATCGTATTGGTCTGAAAAACGTCACTGACGAAACCGCCAATCATCGGTTGAAGCGGTTTGTCAAAAGCCGTCTCTGCGGTGTAGGCAAAGTCGCCTGCTTCGCAAATCGCATTTGCCATTGGGTAATACGGTAGAAGATCTGCCAGCGTTATTGGCCAGCCACTGTGTGCGATATATTCCCGCGCCTCGAAATCGATCGGATCCAGCGGCATGCAACGCCCGCCCCAGAGTGTCGTCGATCCACCGAACGTGCGAACGCGATAACTGTCGGCGGGTGGGTGCAGTCGGGTATCCGCGACGCTGCCCTCATAAAGCGCCTGATTCACCGGCTCTTGCGTGTCGCCACCGCTTTCCAACAAGGTGATGTCGAGCCCGGTGTCTTTCAACGCGAGCGCAAGCGCAATGCCGGCGGCACCTGCGCCGACGATGCATATATCGGTTTGAAGCAACGTGCCGCTGGGCATCTCACGAGCATCGAGAATCATCGTATGTGACCGGCAGCCACGCTGCTAGGAAAGGAAAGAAAGAGGTCGCTGCGATGTTAGCTGATCTGTAAGCGAACGGCGCGGCATTGCAACATCTGTTCGATTTTGACATGTGGACGCGCACTTTTAACGCTTTCTCATATCGCTATCTTTAAAAAAACATTATGATCAAACGACTGTACTGATGAAATGTAATCGTCAGTCAAGCGCATCCTGGCCTGTCGCCAGGAGTCAAAATAACAACACGTTCGACACGTGACGAGACACGCATTCGCCGATGCTTCGGGCGGATGCATGTGGCGCGCATCTTGCCGAGACGTCGGGGCTACTAAAAGAAAATGAGCAGCGTGTCTTGCTTGTCCACGGACTCGGACCCGAACGCCGAAATGACCGCCGAGCCAACGGTCACGCTTTTTGGGCTGGATATCACCGCCGTTTCGTTCGTCACCGCGTTGGATGTGCTTGCCGATGCTGCCATGCAGCGCGATGGCCGCGCACGAGTAGCCGTCACGCCCAACGTCGATCATTTGGTTCGGCTTGATGCACAGCCTGCATTCCAAAGCCTTTATCGCACCGCGGACTATGTATTCGCGGACGGGATGCCCGTCGTGTGGGCGAGCCGCGTCTTTGGCACGCCGTTGCCCGAGCGCGTGACAGGGGCAGATCTGGCGCCGGCATTATGTGAGCGCGCGCGTGAAGCGGGACTGCGTGTCATGGTGATTGGTGGTTTACCCGGTCATGAAGCCACTTTGATCGAAGGGATTGCCGCTCATTATCCAGGCTTGGATTTCGAAGTCATCACACCGTCCATGTCCTTCGATCCGCTTGGTGCGGAAGGTGAAGCGGCGGCGGCCCGTGTGCGCGAAGTCGCTCCGGATATCGTGTTCGTCTGTTTGGGCATGCCAAAGCAAGAGCGTTGGGCGTTTCATTTTGCGAATTCACTCCCGGGTGGTCTGATCCTGTGCGCCGGCGCCGCAATGGAATTTGCCGCAGGCCTGCGGCAGCGCGCGCCAAAGTGGATGCAAAGATCCGGGCTGGAGTGGAGTTGGCGGTTGATGCAAGATCCAGCGCGACTCTGGCGGCGGTATTTGCTCGAGGACACGCGTTTCCTTGCAATCTGCTGGCGTTACTGGCGTGACTCGCGTCCTGCATAAGCTGGTGGCGCGCACTGAACGTGAGCGACTTGCGCGGTGCATATGGCGGAAAGCTATTGTGATCCGCCTTCCGCTTTTTTATCCATGTGGGTAGCGCTAGGACAGAAAGAAAAAAGCCGGGCGCAGGCATCGGGCTTTGAAGCCGAGAATGCAAACTCGACGTTATTATTTCAGCGTATTTTAAATTGCGTTGCGTCCCAGGATAATTGACGGAATCGTCTTTAAGAGGATCTGCAGGTCGAGCCATAACGACCAGTTCTTGATGTAGTAGTGGTCATACTCGACACGGCGTTGCATCTTGTCCGGCGTGTCGGTCAGGCCGCGCAATCCATTGATCTGTGCCCACCCGGTAATGCCTGGCTTGACACTATGCCGGAGCATATATCCTGGAATCATGCGGCGATACACTTCGTTATGTTCCGCGGCGTGCGGACGTGGTCCAACCAGACTCATGCCACCAGCCAATACGTCAAAGAACTGCGGAAGTTCATCAAGCGACGTGCGGCGTAGAAAACCGCCCACCGGTGTAATGCGGCGGTCGCCGGCAAAGGCTTGTTGCAAACCAATCTCCGACTTTTCCTCCTGCGCTGGCATGGCCACGTACATTGAGCGAAACTTATGCACGTAGATGGTTTCACCGCGTTCGCCGTAACGGACCTGACGGAATAATATCGGCCCTGGTGAATCGAGGCGAACGGCGATGGCACAGGCCAGCATGACCGGCGACAACAATATCAACATCAGGCCGGCGCCAGCAATATCGACAACCCGTTTTGCCATCCGCGACAGGCCCAGGATGGGTACGTCGTGTACGGCAAGCAACGGTATGCCCGCGAGATCAGCGCTGTTGATCGCACGGTTTTCCATCACACGCAACTCCGGCACGAGATAGATAGAGGCCGTCGAATCGTATAGCTGGTCCAAAAGATCATTGCGGATGTCACTCGTGCGTACCGGACTCATGCCAATGAATACGATCTCGAAATCGTTGGCATGGATGCGGGTGCCAGCCTCTTCATACTTGCCGAGATACGGTGGCAATGGTTCGCCGGGATCGGCATCGACCGGTTCGTCGTTGTAATAGCCAATGACCTTGATGCCTAAGATAGGGGAACGAGCCAAGCGCAGGTTGAGCGTGCGCGCCTCGCTGCCAAGACCAAAGAACACGGCTTGCCGCTGGCTTCCGGGGGCATTATTAATACTATGGGCCGCGGCGCGCAACACGGCGAGGCCGGCGAGTTGAAGGGGCAGTGCGAGAGCGGTCCACTGGGCCAGCAGGATACGCATATCGCCATTGCCGCGGTGTGTGATGAACAGTAGAACAACCAGGATCATCACCAGCCTGCACCAGTGCAGTGCGCCTCGCCCCAGCATCCATCGCATATTTCGGGCGCTTGCGACTAAATGAAAGCGCGCGAAAATGACAAACGCTGCTACGGCCAGTGAACCCGTCAATGCACGCGCGTACGGCGTATCGTCAACCTCGCCGCCCAAAGACTCGATTGCGATAAACGCACCTGTATTAATCGCGGCGCTGACAAAGCCGACCAGCGCCATAAACAGGCGGTGATGGTGGATCGACTGTGGGTGCATGAAAGGTTCCGCTGGTAAGTTAGGACAACAAACTCTACGGCAATCATAAAATCGCGAAATCTACGACATGGGCCAGGTTCCGCTCAAGGCAATAAGAGAACCCGCCACGGTTGTCACAAGGACGCAGGCAGCAGTGGACGAGTCGTTGGCAAATCGCGCTGTGCAACAATGACGCCGCGCACATCGACCGGCCCCATATCGCACACTATTTTAAGAATCGGGCGCGATATATGGCGGGCGCAGGCACATAATGCCGTTCCCCAAAGGCCTGACGGCGACGCTGTTCATTCGGTGACGTGAGCGGCTTAGCGCCGCATCAATCATGCATTGAAACAACTGCCATCCCTTAATTCAAACGTATGTTACCACCACAGTATTTGGTAAAGCGTGTTTGTTCTAAATTTAACGATCATCATGCAACACTTGAAACTTATTTCTTTTTTGGCCAAATTGAAATGTTTTGTAATGTGCTGTCTTGGAACTTTTTCTTAATAAAGTTCACAACGCGCGTTCTAAATTACGCTTGTCGACAACATGAAGGGAGGCAGCAAGAATACTGATGGTGATGTCCATGCATCACGTCTCGATGACGCGTCTTTATTGCCAGGATGCTGGCAAAAATGATCGATAGCGACCCGCAAGCCGCCGGGCGAGACCGAGGGCAGTGCGGCGATACACGGATTGACAAAACGATTTCTATCAAGCCTTGCGGCTTTAATTTTGTACGATATGGTACATTACGCCCACGCAACGGCACCGACGGATGTGTCGGATGTGTCGGATGTGTCGGATGTGGTGTTGCCCGTATTGTGATGAAGAAACTGGTATCGATCCGGCCCGGCATTGCCTTCCCGTCGTAAACCACGCTTAAGATCACCGTATTAAAAACGTCGTCAATCGCGTCGGCTGCGGGCCGCTTGCACGAAGCGCGTGCATCTATCGGCATCGTGGTGCTGATCTCGTTCAGAAATTGATAGCGAAAGCCGGCTTTCCGTCCAAGTGCCACATATTGCTATTGTTGAGACGAAAATGGAAAAAGATCGTTGTGCATGTTAGTGACGCATTCATTCGCATTGCTACTTAATAGCGATTATTTAATTTGCAGCACTGTCCGGTCGATGATCTGTCGGGCGACGATCCTGCATTTATGTTCATACGGGCGCTATCGATATACTGCGCTATGTCCGCGGTGCATGTCAGTCACCTAAGCGCTGCGATGATATCAACGCCTGGGGATGACCGAATGGAACGCTTCAGCTGAAACGGTGATTGGCGCCGTGCATATCTGGTAATAGCGCGAGGAGCTGATCACGGTTTCGCGCTACCATGCCATGCGTGCCCGCCTTTTCGGGTGCGTGAGCTTGTTGTTTTTATCCGATACATTTCATGACTGCAGTCTCGAACCGGCAGCGCGCCACGCGCCGCACAAACTCGCCTCGACCGATTCTTGCACTATCCGCACTGTCGGCAATCATGGTGTTGGTCATCTCGACGGCGCATGCACAAGCTTCGGTCTCGTTGTATGGCGTGATCGACACCAGCATCGAAGTCACGAACCCGGGGTCGTCCTGGACGCCACGAATGGATTCGGGTGCCTACCGTGGATCACGTTTTGGTATTCGCGGTGTGGAAGATATCGGTGGTGGCAACCGCATCCTGTTCACCTTGGAAAACGGCTTCGGTTCGACGGACGGCACATTCGCCACCGCGGGAACGATGTTCAATCGCCAGGCCTGGATTGGTGCAAGCGGTGGCTGGGGGCAGGTCCGCATGGGCCGTCAATACTCGCCGATTTATATCCCGTTCAAAGGACAGTTGGATGCGTTCGGTGCGGGTACGATCGCGTCCGGCTTGAACAACTTGTCGAAAATCACGCCGTATTCGAATAATGCGTTTACTTATATCTCGCCAGATGTGTATGGCTTTACCGGAACGATCATGCTCGCTTTGCGAGATGCCGATTCAGCTAATGGTCTGGGCGGCAATTACGAAACGGTCACGTACAAGCGTGGTGCATTGAAGCTGCTGTATGCACATCAGCAGACCACTGGAATAAGCGGCTTGCGGTCTAACCTGGGCGGCGTGTCCTACGTTATCGGCAATACCACCGCGTTTCTGTCATTCTTCAATGGCGATGGTGGCACACCGCGCTATCACCACGAAGGCGTGTCCGTGTCGGCGCGCTACGCGTTTTCACATCACTGGCGCGCGTCGCTCGGCTATGCCTATATGCGAGATCAATCCGGACAAGGCAATAACGCGGATCAATTCAGTCTGGCCAGCGAATATGATCTTTCCAAGCATGTGACGTGCTACGCAAGCGCCGGCTGGCTGCGTAATCGCGGCAACGCAACCTTGACACTCCGTGGCGTCAATGTGACGGGCTTAACGCCCGCCTATGCAGGTGCGGCGGTGCGTGGCGTGCAAATCGGGATGATTGATCGGTTTTAAATTGCCGTCCAGATGATCCAGTTGGACACGGACGGATCGCAAGCCCAGGCGACGAGCAGTGTCCGAATGAGGATCTTTCCGTCATGTCTGGTGCAGTCGCGCGACCCGTGAGGGCACTTCACGTAGCCCTGTGGTGCCACTTCCCGGTGTACTGTCGGCTTCGTGATATTCGGCATCCTCGTTGACGGACCAGACATCATAGAGCGGCTCTTCCGCGATGATATTTTTTACCGCGAGCATTGCTGTCATCATCGCGTGATCCTGGTTGTTGTACTTATGCATGCCATTGCGTCCGACAAGATGCAAATTGGGGTAGTGTGCATCGATATCGGACCGGATCGCATCGACGATGTCGCGATATCGGTCGTCGTAGACCGGATAGGCTTTTGGTTGCCGGACGACGCGCGCGCCCTTTACCTGATCGCGGCTGACGAGGCCGATCTTTTCGACCTCCGTAATAGCAAAATTCACCAGTGTCTCATCGCTGCTTTTCCAAAGCGCGTCGTCGTCGAAGCAGAAATACTCCAGCCCCAGACATCCTGCTTGCTCGGCATTCGGCACCATGTCCGGCGACCAGGAAGCAAAGTTCTGGATGCGGCCGACCTTGACGGACGGGTCGTGTATATAAATCCAGTTGTCCGCGAACGATGCCGGACGATCGACCATCAGCGCGACAGTAATGAAGTCGCGGTATTGCAGGTCGCGTGCGCGCGGTGCCGAACGCGGGACAGGGCGCATCATGCCCAACGTTTCTCGCATGGGTGCTGTACAGACAACGTGGCGGGCGGTAAAGCAGGTAACCGAACCATCGGAGGACGTCGATTCGATGGTCCAGCGTGCTGTCGCCTTATCGTAGTTAATGGCACTTGCCGCGCGGTCCATCAACAACGTCCCACCTTGCTTTTGGAATTTTTTGGCCGCGGCCTCCCACAGCATGCCCGGACCGCGTCGCGGATAATGGAATGATTCGATCAAGCTCTTGACGGTTTTGCCAGGCGCACTAGACGCCGGCCGAATTCCGACAGATTGCTTGATTGCCCGGATGATCGCGGTTGACAGGCTCAGGCCTTTGATCCGTTGCGCGGCCCAATCGGCGGAGATGTCGTCGCAGGACATCCCCCATACCTTTTCCGTGTATGTCTTGAAAAAAATCGAGAACAGCCGTTCGCCGAACTGGTTCGCCACCCATTGGTGAAAGGTTGTGGGATGTTTATGCGGCTGGATGCGAGCACGTAGATAGGACAAGACGCAGTGAACGCTTTCAACGATCCCGAGATTTTTCAGAGCCTCCACGCCGTCGAGCGGATAGCGGAAATATTTGCCCTGGTAATAAATACGGGAACTGCGTGGGCGCTCGATGAAATCGTCCGGCAGCAGTTCGCGCCATAACGCAACAACCTCGGCTGACTTCGAGAAAAAGCGATGGCCGCCGATATCGAAGTAATGACCTTCGAATGTTTCGGTACGGCTGATACCGCCAACATAGCGCTGATCTTTTTCAATCAGCGCCACCGACAATTCGGATTGCTTCGTGAGCAGGTAGCCGGCCGTCAACCCCGCCGGACCAGCGCCAATGATCAATACATCAACCGATTGCATTTTCTCCCCCACGCAGCTGGCGTTTATTTCGAGACATGCCGCGCGCATCGGCCGCGAGCGGTGAAGTTAATGTGCTGCGGATACGTTTGCAATCATAGAGCCAGTATCGTTTTGCGGGGGATGCCTCCCATTGTGCGTCGGTTCCGAGCGTCGTATCGTTTTCCGGTGACACGACAAAGTTCACCGCGTCGTGCCCCACGCCCACATCCGCGCAAACGCGGCGAATCCCTTCCGGATCCAGCGGCGTGTAGAGGGCCATGCGACGAAACAACAAGGTATTTTCGCCTGGTATCGTATGGGTATTGGCAGGCAAGGCAATCGTACCCGCGCGTCGCATTATTTCTTTTGCAGCCTGTGCGTCGCCGTCCGGACCACCGATGACGCTCGCCCGCCGTAGTGCCTCGAACGTCGTATCACGTTGGAACACCATTCCGCTTGCCTGCGCTGGCGAGAAATAGCTGGCGGTGCGCATCAGGAGCCAGGGGTAGACCAATTCGTGCCACGGGCCATCCCAATACACGAGACTGCCCGGCGCGACCTTGCCGGCAAAGGGTGCGCGTGCCGGATCGTCGAGGCGCGCCTCCATGATCTTTATCGTCGTAGCGCGCTGGTCGAAATTGGCGGCACCATATACCAGCAGGCCGAACAAGGCCACGTAGAAGGCCACCAGCGCTTTTTTGTCGCCAAGTAAGCAGCACGCGCACATTGCACCAACCGTCACCGCCATGAAACGGGAATGGATAATGATGTCAAGCAACGGGAACGCCATTGCTAGCAATGGTTCGTGCGCATCCGCCTGACTCATTCCGAATGCCATTTGGGCGATGGCCCAAGTGGCAAACGCTGGCAACGTCAGTGCAATGAGCCAGCCCTTATAGCGTGCGTCAATAACGTCGAGGCAGGCAAGTAGCTGGCTTGCCGTAGCATGTGTCCGCAGTAACGGACGCGCGTTACAGAGTGCTGCGATTACCAGCGCGGCCACGCCTCCCCCCACTTCCAACGTCATCCAGCAAAGGGCGAGCCACCAAATCAGTGCGGGACGGGCGCACCAGTATTGCAAGAGCAGCGCTGGCAGCGCGAGCCATTGCATGACCGTCAACAACCAGAGGACGCGCCAGAACTGCAACGCGATCCACAGCGCGTCATGTCCGCCGATGTCCGCGAGCGTGGCACACACCATCCCGGAAATGCCGATCAATGCCAGCCCCCCCCATAAACGGCGTTGCGCCTGCGCTTCGTCGGCATGGAGAATCAGCGGGAGCGCGATAACCCAGCATGCCTTGCTCCATGCAAACAGCGACCACAATGAAGGGAACAGGTAGTCGATCTCGGTGCGTAATACCCCGCGCCAGATGCTGTCGAGCGGATGAATCGCAAACCAGGAAGGCGTACCGTATTGCAAAGCGCTGAAAAGCAGCAGCAAGACGGCAAAGATTCGCCACCAGGGCAGGCGCGACGTCGCGACCATCACAACGGCCGCAAAGCCCACAGCGCCGTTGAGCGGGTGCAAGGTCATGGCGGCAAGCGTAAGTGCGATCGCAATCCAGTGCTTGCGGTCGATCGCGAATGCAAGCGCCCATAGGCACAGGCCTTCAGCCGGCAGGCGTGCCGTCAGCCAAGGCTCGGCATAGAAAAACGCGAAATTGTTGCCATAGTCCGACGGCATGGCAACCACGAAGAGTACGGCGATCCAGTGCCATGGCGCGGGCAACACACGCCGTGCCACCTGCCCGACACCGGTCCACCATAGCAAGTGGGCCAGTACGAGCCCGGTCAGGTTGCCAGCTCGAATGCCGATCAGCGCGATCAGTTTCTCGTAAAGCTTGCCGTACAGCGTCCATTGATCCTGTGAGCCGAATGCAAAAAATAGATCATGGCGGAAGTTTTCGGGATGGGCATTATGCAGCGCCTGCACCGTGTACAAGATGGCGTCATGCCGAATCCCCTGGTACGGGCGCACCAACATGAAAAGCGTCGCAAATAACAGGCTCATCGATACCGCACCCAGAACGGGGTGGTTGAAGAACCGCTCGGACAGGCGTGCCATGGGTGGCGTTACGGTCTCTGCCTCGACAGGGGAAGGCGGCGCGCAAGAAACTGCGAGCAGCGGCACAAGCGGAGGGCGAGATTGTGTATCCACCATGGGGACGACTTGCGAGGCTCGCATGCCGGGTCGTTCGAGAACGTCGATGATAGTGCGGAAAGGACCGACGTCATATCTCAAATTGCCGTCGGGAAACCGTGCAATTCCACGGATTGGGAGTAATGGGAGGTGCCGGAGAACGGAATTGCAGGCCTGTTCTTCAAACAATAGTTAAAGATTGCAGTTGTAATATTTGGTCAGAATCGGTGACAATGCCGGTCGGCACGCTGAATTTTGGGATAGCCATAGGGCAAATCGATAATGATTCTCATTTATGCCTCCATTTCGATTCGGTGTTCCGCAGCGTGGCGGTCGCGTCATTTCAACAGACGAGTTCAATAAAATAACGAGGATGTCATGAAGCATTCAAGCGTGCTGCCAGCGCGTCTTTCCACGTTGTCCGCGGCGTTGCTGCTGGCATTTGCCGGAACGTCCGCGTATGCGCAATCGGCACAGCAAGGAGCGGAAAGCACCAATGCAAATGCCGGCACGAACAAAAAAAGCGTGAATGACGGCAGCGGGCAGGCAGGCGTTACCTTATCTGCCACGGCGGCATCAGGGGTGACGGCGGAACAGGCGCTTGCGCCCGTGTCGGTCTCGGGCTCCACGGAGAGCGTGCTGCAGACAAAGACGTTGCCATCCTATAAATTCACGGCGCCGCTACGGGATACGCCGCGTTCGGTCACCGTTATCACCGATGAGCTGCTCAAGGAAACAGGGGCGACGTCGTTCAGCGATGCATTGCGCACGGTGCCAGGGATCACGTTCCTCGGCGGCGATGCGGCGGCAAACCCGTCCGCGGACAGGCCGGTGATTCGCGGTTTCGAGTCGCGCAACAGCATTTTCGTCGATGGCATGCGCGATGACGGGGTGCAGAATCGCGAGACTTTTGACGTTGAAAATATCAGCGTGATCAAGGGGCCGGACTCGGTGTACGCCGGTCGTGGCGCAGTGGGCGGCAGTGTCGACATCACGACTAAGGTTGCAAAAGCCGACAACTTCGACAACGGCTCCGTTGGCGTCGGTACCGACGGCTACAAGCGGATGACGATCGACACCAACCATATGGTTGGTGACAACGCGGCATTCCGCTTGAACCTGATGGGACATGATGCAAACCAGGCCGGGCGAACGGATATTTACAGCAAACGGTGGGGCGTGGCGCCATCGGTTGTTTTCGGACTGCACAGTCCGACGACGGTGACGGTCAGTTACTACCATCTCAGTACGTACGACATGCCGGACTTCAGCGTGCCGTTCCGTAGTACGGGCGGTACGCCGATTAATGCGAGCCGGGGCCAGTTCTTTGGCTTGAATTCGAGAGATTACCGCCGCGGCACGACCGATACCGGTGAGATCCGCGTTGATCATACGTTCGACGACAACTGGAAACTGCGAAATACGACGGTCATCGGGCGCTCTACACTCGACTACATCGCCACTAACCCGCAACTGTCGTCGGCTACTGGAAACACGCTGTGGCTGGAGGCAAAGAGTGGCAAATACGCGCTGAACAATATCGCAAACCAGACCGAGCTCACCGGCACCTTCTCGCTGTTCGGTGTGCGCAATACTATTACCGGCGGCGTGGAATTCACGCATCAGAACAGCGTGTATGAAGGCTATCTGGTCAGCGACAGCGCTGGCGCAAATCTGCGCAACGCCACTAGCTGTACGGTGGCTGGAGATTGCGTCAGTTATCTGGGCGGTTGGGACCCGAATCGTGCCTGGACCGGTTCCATTCAGTTGAACGCCGATAGCTTCCCGGGCAAAGCGCTGCATACCCAGACGAACATCGCCTCGGCCTATCTTTTTGACACTGCTAAGTTGACCGACCGCTGGCAGGTCAACCTGGGGGCACGCTTTGACCGCTATAACGCGAATGTTACGCAGCAGAACGTCGCATCGCTGAACAGCACGTCCAACCTGTTCAGCTATCAGGGCGCGCTGGTTTTCAAGCCCGTGGAGACGATGAGCCTGTACACGTCCTATGGCACCTCGTCCAACCCACCGGGTTCGAACGCGGGTCTGGGGGGCGGTAACGACCAGTTGCTGACCACAAACCAGAACCTGTCGCCGGAACGCAGCCGCAACATTGAAGTAGGTGCGAAGTGGGACGTCTTGCGGCAACGCTTGTCACTGACCGGCGCGTTATTCCAGATGGACAAGACCAATGCGCGGGTCAGCGATGGTCTGGGCAATCTGATCAACGCCGGGCACCAACGTGTACGCGGTACCGAATTGGGCGTGGTGGGGAATGTTACTGAAAAATGGCTCGTGCAAGCAGGGTATTCGTACTTGAATGCGGTGACGGTGGATGCTGGCAAGGCGCAGTCCAGTGCGTCGGGGTTGCCGATGGTGATGGTGCCGCGGCACAACTTCACGCTGTGGACGACTTACCAGGCAACGACGAAGTTAACGGTCGGCGGCGGTGCCACGTTCTCGTCGTTGACGTATGCCAGCGTGGCGCGCACCGGTTCCGCCCCTGCGGTTGAAAAATGGATACCGGGTTACGCGAAGTTCGATGCGATGTTGTCGTACAAGATCAACAAGTACACGGACGTGCAACTGAACGTCTTGAATATCTTCGATCGCAAGTACTTCAGCAGTGCCTACCCGATCTACGCGACCTGGGCCCCGGGCCGCAGCGCGATGGTGACGATGCACTTCTATCACTGATCGACGGGCACCAAACGAACGCCGTCAAGAGAGGGTGTTCTCCGCAAATCACCTTGCCGGACGCGTCCGGCATCGGCATTTTTTCCCTCTCAAAAAAGCATCGCGGACGAACTGCGGCGAATCGTTGTTTCGGCCCCACCAGAAGGGCAGGGTGATCCCTCTGGAAGCATATCCCACAGCCGAAAAACGGCACTCTGAATGATAGAATGCGCATGCTTTTCGCCGGGCCGCTCCCCACCTCTGTGACGACCAGCACTCCTTTTCGCTCTATCTTCCTCGGCATCTTTCATGGGCAGCGCACTGCTTTCCACCGTGGTCACGTCGACTAGCATTGTCGTCATCTGCCTGCTTTTCAGCGTTGCACTGTTGGTCGCATGGTGGCAGTTCGATATGCAACGCCATGCGGCGGCTTGGGCGCTGTCCTTTCTCGCGGCGTCGATTGGTCACGGTTTGCGCATCTCGACCATGCTTTTTCCGAACGATGCGGCGCCGCTGTCCATGTTGGCCTTCCATGCCTCGGTCGCCAGTTTTGCCCTTCTTGCCTTGGGATTTCGACAGCGGGCGGAACGCAGTCTCCGGGCGGTATGGATCGCCTGGCTGGTGGCAACGCTGGTGTTGTCTGTTTCGTGGTCTGTTCGTGACGACGAATGGCGAACCTGGTCGCGTATCACTACGTCCTGCGCTGATTTCGTCATGCTCTCCATCATGGTTGTGACGCTGCGCCGCGCACGCGGTGCCGGGGCGTTTGCACGTTGGGCGTTAGGTGCCTATGCGCTGTACATGCTGACCGTCGGACTGGCGGCGTGGCTTGCGAGGGCAGGTGGGCCATGGTCGGATCGGATGTTCGTCGTTGTCATGTCAGTAGGTACGCCGGCAGGGATGATCGGAACCGGCGTGTTGACGATGCTGATCGTGGCCGCTGATCTCGCGCGGACGCTTCGTAACCAGGCCCGCACGGATCCGTTGACAGGCTTGTACAATCGCCGCGCCATCGACGAGGAAGCGGAGGCGCTGTTGTCTCGTGAATTCGCCGGACAACAGCAACATGCGGTGTCGATCGTCATTGCCGACCTGGATCATTTCAAAAGCATCAATGACCGCTTTGGTCATGCCGTGGGGGATAAGGTGCTTCGCCGATTTTCAACGCATTTGCGCAAGCACCTGGGCACCGCCGATCTTGCGGGTCGCATGGGGGGCGAGGAATTCGTCTTCCTGATGCCCGGCCTCACGGCGTCGGAAGCGGTGCAGCGGGTGGAACGTATCCGGCAAGGCGTGCCCGCCGCAATTGGTAGTATCGTCGGCAATGAACGGGTGACCGCCAGTTTCGGCATGGCGCGCGTACGCATCCACGAGCCTTTCGCGGATGCGCTGGCACGCGCTGACGAAGCGCTTTACGCGGCAAAGGCGGCAGGGCGGAACCGGCTGGTGAGCGAAGTGTCATCGGCGTCGGCGTTATCATCGGCATAAGAGTGCACCTCATGTCTCGTCGAGGGCACCCGGATTTTCACGCCCTGGGAGCATGTCATGGCAACAGCAATTCGAGTGGGCGTCGTCAGCTACGGCGCCGCGAGCAAGGTATTCCATATTCCCCTGATCCGCACGACACCCGGCTTGGTGTTGGCGGCAGTATCGAGCAGTGACGCGTCAAAGGTACGTGCGGATTATCCGTCGAGTGAGGTGCGTGTCTTCGAGGATCATCAACATCTGATTGCCAGCGACGACGTGGATCTCGTCGTGTTGCCGACACCCAATACGACGCATTACCCCTTGGCGCTTGCCGCGCTGCGAGCCGGCAAGCATGTGGTTGTCGACAAGCCGTTCACCACGAGTTTGCAGGAAGCGCAGGACCTGGCGCGGACCGCGCGTGAAATGGGACGGCTGTTGACGGTGTTTCATAACCGGCGTTGGGACGCGGACTTTCTCGCGGTACGGGCATTGCTCGATGCCGGCACCTTGGGGCGTGTCATCGATTTTCAATCGACGATGCATTATTTCCGGCCCACCGTGCGTGACCGGTGGCGCGAGCAGGCGGGCGCCGGCGGCGGATTATGGAACGACCTGGGCCCGCATATGGTCGACCAGGCATTGCTGCTGTTTGGCGCGCCCCTGGGCATTTATCTCGATAGTGCGGCGTTCCGCGAGGGCGCGCAGACCGATGACTACTTTCGTGCGACGTTGCGTTATGCGGATAAACGTGTCCTCTTGCAGGCCAATGCGAGTGCCGGATTGGCGGTCCCGCGCTTCCTCGTTCAGGGAAGCGCGGGCAGCTACTGCAAATTCGGTATCGACGGGCAAGAGGATGCGTTGAAGGCGGGACAATTGCCGGATGCCAAGACATCGTATTGGGGTGTTGATCGAGACGACGGTACCGTGCACGTGCACGCCGATGGCAGCAAGCGACCCTATCCAACACCGCCGGGCAACTACCCTGCTTTCTATATCGCGGTGCGCGATGCCCTGGTGCTGCATCGGCAAGTGGGAGACGGGGCGGCCGCCGCGTTAGTGGCATTAGCGCGTGCTGTTGACGGATCATCCGCCGCCAGCGGCGTGGCGAATGGATCCGCCGTGCCGGGCGCTCCCGTACCGTTTGCCGGTGTCGTGTCGTTGGACGAAGCGCTGCGGGTAATGGCGGTGCTGGATCTCGGACGTGAAAGCGTCTCACGACGTGCGGAGATGCTGTACGAGGCGCCGCACGCCTGAGGCTGGGGTCATTACATCGGCGGTGGCACGCCGTTTTTTTCAACCAGGATGCGTTGCGCGCTGTAGTGACCGTCACTGGCGGCCGTGGCGGTCACGACCACTTTTTTGCCGGGCTGCAGATCCTCGCGTGTCGCATTGATGAAACCGACAACCGGGACGTTTGCCGGGACCGTGATCGTATTTGTCCCGCCTTTGTAAGACAGTTCAAGCGTATTGCCATTCTTTGATTTCACGACCGAATCGACGTTCGCGTTGGTCATCGTGCTTTGCGGTCCGAGATCGTAAGGTCGATGGCCTTCGCCCGTGCCGCGCGCGGACTCGTCGAAGACATGCACTTCCGTCGCCGTCATCTTGCCGTCCACGCCTGTCATGGCCGCGGTCCCGATAAAGGAACCAGGTTTGATATCGGCCAGTGACATCTTCTTTACCGCGCCGATGCGAACGTCGGGCGGCACGTCGACCGTGACGGTGTCGCCGCTGTTGCGGTGCACGGTGATGCCATTGGGGGAAACGGCGGTGATGTCTCCACGCAGCCGCGCCGTCTTTGCGGGTGTCTGCGCGTAGGCGCTGAAGGTGGTCGTCAGGATGACCGCGCCGGTCAGGGCAGCATTAAGACCGCGCGTGAGCAGCGGCGCACGCGCAAATAACGCGCGCATATCGTGAGGGATTGGCAAGGACTGAGGCATGAAGGCTCCGATAGCGGATGATGCAAGTGACAGGCCCGCCCGGAATCGTATAGCCGGTGTCAGGCCTGCAGGCTTTCGTTCGAATAAGCGATGGCGCTGGCGTAAAGCGATGTGATGGTCGTATCCGGCAACAGCACACGAAGCGGATTGTCTTCGATGTCGCTGCCTGGAATCCCTTCCAGCGCCTCGGCCAGACGTAGCAGATCGCCAAGCTGGCCCTTGTCGTGCAGGATGGCTTCCTGCACTGGCCGGGCCAATGACAATTGTGCCATCAGTTGGGCGCAGGTCTGTCCGGTCACGATATGCATCAGCGAGAACAGACCTACCTGATAGGCATTGTCGGAAAACACGTCGTCGAACGGATCCAGTTCTTGCGCGGCCAATTCCATGAAGCGAGCGCGTGCGCTGACGGTCTGCACCAGCGGATTATCTTGCGGTGACATGTTGCTGGCTTCGCCATACAACAGAAGCTGCGCCCACCGTGCCAACCGCCGTGTTCCCACGCGCATGATTGCTTGCCGCACCGTGCCTGGGGTATGCCCGCGCGTGGCGGCGGAGCTGGCCAGTGTCATCAATTGCTTCAATAACAGCGGGCTCCGTTTGACTGCCGCCTCGAGTTCCGCCGCGCTTGGCTCGCCGGCAAGCGTGTTCAGCAGCCGCAACAACGCGGATTGCGAGGCCGATGCACATCGCTGTTTCAGCACTTGGGGGCGCGCGAAGAAATAGCCCTGGAACAGGTCTACGCCCAGTGCCAGCATTTCCTCGAATGACTCGCGGGTCTCCACTTTTTCGGCGAGTATCTTGCATCGTGCTCGCTTGGCTGCGGCGACCAGCCCCGGGAGCGCGGCCGGGCGGGTATGCAGCATGTCGATTTTCAACACATCGACAAACTGCAGTCCGTCCGCCGGCAGTTGCGATAGATCGGTGATGTCGTCGAGTGCGATCTGGAAGCCGGCGTGTCGCAACGTGCGCACGCGCTGTACTATTTCGGCATCGAAATGGACTGTTTCAAGTATCTCGAGGGTAAATCGTTGCGGGTCCAGCATTTGCAAGGCATCGTTTGTCAGCGATTCGCGACCGACATTGATGAAGCCGCGATGCTTTCCCATTACTTCATTGACGCCGAACTCACTGACGACATTGAGAATCACGCGTTGCGTCGCCACGGCGTCATCGACGATGACAGCATGATTGCCTTCTCCGCCACGGAACAGCAATTCGTATCCAGCGATGGCACCATCCCGACCAACGATCGGCTGGCGGCCGAGTAACGCCGAGGTTCTGGTGTCTTGCGGGAGGGTTACGGTGTCAGGGGACATGGTGAAACAAATAGGGAATCTTTTTTTACGATATGCGCCATTGCCACACCTGTTTCATCAGACGTATGGTCTAGTGAAGACCGTTAATCCCGATGTTCGGTTACAGCGTTGCCCTTCTCGGGGGAATTGGCATGCCACCGCCATATAGTCCGTGGTCTCCACGGAAGTGGGCTGTGTTCAGGAAAGACCGTACATTACTCTTTCCGATGAATTTTTTCGTTGATCTTTCTGTTTGAACCTTGAAACAGGCAGTGATACTGCAGTCGCAGCGTAATCCATCTCCACATATTCGTACTTACCACTGCGTACGGAATATCCCGCTTCGAACTTGATGGTCAAGGTGGTCATTTTTCAAAAATAATTGCGTTGCATCGGTGACGTTTCGCATATCTCAGAAAAATCCATGCCTGTTTATAAGGGAAATGCGGGGAAATCCTAATCTATTTTCTTTTCAGATTGCTCGGAAAGATTTTTGGTGTGGCGACGTCACGTCGACAGGTTCCACACGGGAAATACTCTCACGAATCACGCGCCATGGCGTGTGATTTCGTTGCAAGTTTGTGAACACTGTTACTTACGCGCGTCAACGGTGCGAGGTAATAGAGCGTTAGAGTAAAGGCCAACAACATGAAGAGGAGGCGCACCACCATGCAGACAGCCCGCATCCGTAGACCTTTTGTTATCGCCGCCACGGCAGTCCTGATGACGTCTTCCCTGGCCGCTTGCATCGTCGCGCCGCCTCGGCCACCTGAACCCGCACCTCGGGTCGAGGTGGTCCCGGTCGCGCCGGCGCCGGCTTATCACTGGGTACGCGGACATTACCGTTGGGCCCGCGGTGAGTGGGTATGGGTCCCTGGTCACTGGCAGCCGAATTAAACCGCCGTCGGGTTATGTCGTATTGCGCTGGCCGCCATGGCCAGCGTTGCCTGAATAGCGACGTCAAGCGGAAGCGTTGGTGAGAGTTTCCTCTGGTATGCATATATTGTCATGGCAACGTGACGTGCGTCGTTTTCCATCGAGGCCCGTTCGAGATCGCGCGATGTCCGCCAGCACGGCCAGCCTGTAATAGATTGTGGCAAGGAATAACCGAATGCGGGCATGCCATTTGCGACGCGGTACGCAGCGTAACATCGTATGGAGGAACGCGTTGATGCGTAGACGCCCGCTGGAAATTCTCTCAGGTGCTTCACCCGCCTGTCGCAGACTGCGCAATGATCCAGTCTTGAAAAAACTGCACCGCTGTCGCTTCGCCGCGCTCTCCACGCGTTTTCGGACGGGTGAGCCAATAGCCGCCGGCATCGATTTCGGTATCGAATGGGCGAACCAGCGCGCCGGACTGCAACTCCCGCGCGAACATCGACGGCGGCGCCAGCGCCACGCCGGCCCCCTGCATCGCCGCTTCCACCATCAACCTTGAAGAGTCGAACATCGGTCCCGTGATGGTCCAGGTTCGAAGGCCGGCGGCCTCCAGCCATTGTGCCCATTCGTCGGTGCGATAGGAGCGCAACAGCGTCTGGTAGCGAAGGTTGTCCGGTCGAACCAGTCTCGACGCCAGTTCCGGCGTACACAATACGGTCAATGGCGCGTTGCACAGCAACACGTTATCGAACCCTGACCAGAGCCCGTCGCCGAACCGGATCGCGCAATCCAGGCCTTCCGCGGCCACGTCGACCTGGTTGTTGTGCGTCATCACGCGTAATTCGATGAATGGGTGCATGTCTCGGAATTGCTTCAGCCTCGGCATCAACCAACCCACCGCGAACGTACCCACTACCCCGACTGTGAGAACGTCATGTAGCGCGCCACCGCGTGCGTGCATGCCGTCGAACTGCTTCAGCACATTCTCGATGCGCATGAAGGCGTCGCTCAACACCAGCAATAAGGCGCGCCCTTCATCCGTTACCCCCAAGCCGCGCGGCAAACGCTTGAACAGCGAGACGCCCAGGCGCCCCTCCAAAGCCCGCACGTGCTGGCTCACCGCAGCTTGCGTAACGCTCAGCTCGGCCGCGGCGCGGGTGAAGCTCTCATGCCTCGCGGAGGACTCGAAGGCGCGCAAGGCATTCAATGGCAAGCGAGGGCGAATGGTCATCGAGATAAAAGTTTTTGTTGTGATTCGTCGTAGTTATCGTTGCTTGGCGTTGGCCCGTTGATTGATGATAATCGCTGGATGTGACAGATCGAATAGTACATGAATGGTGCTTTTATTTGCTTGTGCAAAGCAACGCGCCGGGTGCGATATTACGTCCAATGATGGTGGAGGCAAGGAGCATGACGAACAAAGGTTCACATGGGAGGCGGTTTTTAGTACGATATTTTCTTGTGTGTGGTGTGGTGTTCCATGGTGCGGTGTCGCCATGGCAGCAGGCAATGGCCGCGGTCGATGCGGCGGGAGATCCTGCTTACGCATCGGAGATGCCGGTGACGCCTTCGGTCATGGCCGATCGCCATCGTGCAGCTGACGCGACCGGTCGCACCGGCCCATCACCCGCATTGCGATCAACCGTGGATGAGGCGATTGCCTCGATTCGTCAGCAGTATCAGGTAGCCGGGGTAGTGGTGGGGGTGAGTATTGATGGTACGCATCAATTCTTCGACTATGGCGTGGCATCGCGGGATACGAAGCGTCCCGTAAGCCAGCGCACCTTGTTCGAGGTTGGTTCGGTCAGCAAGACGTTTGCCGCGGCCGTGGCTGAGCGTGCCCAGGCGCAGGGTGGTTTTCAGTGGAACGACCCGGTCAGTAAGGTGGTGCCAGCATTGCGTGGCAGCGCTTTCGATCGCATCAGAATGTGGCAATTGGGAACGCACACGACGGGATTGCCGTTGCAGGTGCCTGACGAAGTGACAAACGACGCACAGTTGATCGACTATCTGCAGCACTGGACGCCACCGCGGGGCCAGTCGGTTGGCGAAGTGTCGGACCTGCATCGGCTGTATTCAAATGTTGGCACTGGCTTGCTTGGGCGGTCGGCGGCCGACAGCATGGGGCGTGACTATGCGACGATTGTCGAGCACGACATGCTCCCAGCGTTGGGCATGCGCGGTACCTACCTGACGGTCCCCCCGGATCGAATGGCGGACTATGCGCAAGGCTATACAGGCGATGATCGACCAATCCGCGTGCAGCGGGGTGTGCTGGGAGACGAGGCTTATGGCGTGAAGTCGAGCGCGGAAGATCTCCTGCACTATCTCGATCTGCAGATTGCCGCGACGCAGGCCGTACGCGACACGAAACGCGGGCCGCACGTATCTGATACGATCACCGATCGACCCGCGACGAATGGGGCGTTACCCGAGACCATCGGCCGACGTGCCGCTTGGCTGGCGGCACTCGCGGGTACCCAACGGCCATGGGTGCGTGCGGGCGTCATTACACAGGACCTGATGTGGGAGCAGTATCCCTATCCCGTGACGGTGGCGACGCTGCAGGAAGGCTGCGGCGCGCCACTGGCCTCGGCGCTTCCGGCGAGGGTCTTGCCGCAGGCTACATCCGTTACTGTCAGTACGCGCGAGGCGTCGGCGGTCTGGATCAACAAGACGGGTTCCACGAATGGCTTTGGCGCCTATCTTGTTTTTATCCCGCAGCGCCGAATCGGTCTTGTGATGTTGTTCAACAAGAATGTGCCGATTGCGGCGCGCGTCGCCGCGGCGGCGAAAATCGTTTCAGCGATCGACTCGAACGGCGTTAAGTAATAATCGATGATGGCCGATGTCACCGCATCGGCGTCATTGTCATCGCAAGGGTTGTCGGCTTGTAAATGAAACAGATCGGATTCATCGCGCTTTTCGCGATCACCGCATTGGCCGAGCTTGTCGGTTGCTATCTTCCCTGGCTGGTTCTTAAACAGGGGCGCAGCACGGCATTGCTGGTGCCGGCCGCCGTCTCGCTGGTGGCCTTTGCCTGGCTGTTGACGCTCCATCCGAGCGCCTCTGGTCGCATCTATGCTGCGTATGGCGGGATGTATATCGCCATGGCATTGGTGTGGCTGCGGTACGTCGATGGCGTCGCGCTGACGCGTTTCGACCTGCTTGGCGCCGTGCTCAGCCTGGCTGGCATGGCGGTCATCGCGTTCCAGCCGGTCGCGCGATAACGGCCACTGTCCCGGCAGGCGACAGGTGCAACGACCTTGTCCCCGATTTATCGGCGCATCTTGCCTCGCCGCTGCCCGCATGGCCGGGGTGGCTGCGCTGACACGAAACAAGCGCCTTTTTCATACCGGTCGACCTACTCACCCGTTACGGGCCTGGACACTCACCTCGTCCAGCGCGGCGAGCACATCGTGGCAAGCCCCCATCGTGTGATAGTCGGTCTTGCCCGGCGGGCTTTTTTCGTCGCTGTATTTTGTGTTGTCACGTCGCAAGATGCGATACCACGCACCATAGGTGTGATCGATGAAATGCTCCCAGCAGTACGCCCAGAGGCGGTCATAATCATCCCAATAACGCTGCTCGCCGGTGCGGCGTGCCAGACGTGCCGCTGCCGCGAATGCCTCGGCCTGGACCCAGAAGTATTTATCGTTGTCGCAGATCGTCCCATCAGGTGCCATGCCGAACAGGATGCCACCGTGTTGCGTATCCCAGCCGGGGACCATGGCAGCGTCATACAGTTCACGTGCCCGTGGCAGCATCCACATGGTTTGCGGTGTCAACTCGGGTATCGCATTAACGCGACGTTCCAGTTGTAACAATATCTTCGTCCATTCGACCTGATGCCCTAACTGGAAACCCCACGGACGGAAAAGGTTCGCCGGATCGTTCTTGTTGTATTCCCAGTCGACATGCCAGTCACTATCGAAATGTTCCCAGATCAGATCATTCGTTAACGCGGCTTGGCGAATGCAAATATTTTCCGCAAGTAACAGGGCGCGGATCAGATAGTGCCGTTCCTTCGTGGCATCGTAGGCGGCCATCAGCGCTTCGGTCATATGCATGTTCGCGTTCTGGCCGCGATAGGGCTGCAGATGCCAATCACCGTCGGCCTCGTCGGCATAGAGCTGGTGCGTGGAATCCCAGAAATGGGTATTGACCAGTGCGTACGTTTCAGCAATCAACGGCGTGGCTTCTTGAATGCCGGCGAGTGAAGCATGGGCGTATGCAAGCAAAACAAACGCATGCCCATATGCATGACGGGTCGCATCGACCTCCGTTTTCATCGGTTGCGCGCCGCTTGTTCCCGGGCGCCACTTCATCGTCCAATCATACCCGCCACGCACGGGGTCCCGGTGTACATCGCGGACGAAGCGCATTGCATGTAGTGCACGGGCCTGATCCGCTTTGTCGCCAAATGCGCGATATGCGGTCGCGTAATTGAAGACGAACCGGCAACTGCTCACGAGATGCCGTGTCTCCGCGTCGAAAACGGTCCGGTCGTCTCGAAACGCATGGTGGAAACCGCCGGAAGCGTCGTATCCGTGCGGTGCATAGAACCCTAACGTATCTCTGATGTGGGCACGTAGAAAGGGCGGGGCGCGAAAATCCGGCATGGTATGTCGTCTCCTGATTGGGCGGTGAGCCCATTGTTTTCCGAAACATTATTGCATGACCCGAAATTGGAGGGTGCTGACAACCAACATTGCCAGTTTCCAGGTGCACCATGCACAGTAGTAATAGCACACCATCCGCCGTCCGGTGTTTGCAGTAACAACCCTGCAACATTGCAATGGCTGGGACGTCAATCGCCAAACATGCAATGCGTGGCGACGCAATATTATTGAGAGCAACTTTTTGCTATCGCGATTTCAATATATATAAGGAATACGAAATGCATACTGATATGACGCCATGCCGTAAAGTTGATACGCCTTTTTCGAGAATGCTTCGTGATCCAGCGCATGGGTGCGGGGCGGCACGGACTGTCTTGGGTCCCGTGTGGCCGATGATGGTTTGCATTGTCTTTGGTCTGACGGCATGCGGTGAGAAGCAGGCAACCGGTCCCGCATCTTCCGCCAGTCCGGCATCGAATGCCAGTGCCGCCGACGGGAAAGGGTCGGCTGACCATAAGGCCTCTGCTCCCGCGAGCGGAGCAGACCCGCTCGGGATGCAGGCGATGGGCGATCGTGGCACCGAGGTACTCGACAAGGCGGCAAAAGGGGTCGCATCGCTGACGGACGGGGGGGCTGCCATGCTTGGCCGCATTGCTATCAAGCTGCGTGACGAAGATGCACGGGCCAGTGGTGGCAAATCGGGCGAGATGGCGCAACAACAAGGTGCCGCCACCGCATCGGATGCCGCTGCGCGCGCCCAGGATGCGGCCACCACCGCACGAGATGCGGCCACGCGTGCCGCTGCCGCGTCGTCTGCTGTCGGGGCGCACGTGGCCGGGGCCTCTTCAGATGCCGCGGCCCGCGTGACTGGCGGCGCGTCGGATGTTGCGGCGCATGTGGCCGGTGCGCCGCACGCGGCAACGCATATGAGCGGAGCGTCCTCGGATGCCACGGCGCGCGTTCCTGGTGTCGCGTCAGACACGCAGGCGCGTGTCACCCGCACCCCGTCTGATGCGGCGGCGCATGCGGCCCAGGTCGCTAGCGCGCCTCGCGATTCGCGTGGCGAGGATCCGCGCGGGGAGCGTGCGCCAGACACGTCGTCGGCAACGCGCAATGGCGCGGAACAACGTACGCCGGAAACGATATCAATCCCGTTCCTGCATGGCAAAAGCACGCTATCACCGGAAACAGCACCGCTTATCGATGTCATTGTCAATGCATTGAAGAACAAGCAGGCGGCACATGCGGTGTTGTGCGGTCATGCGGACAATAGTGGCACGGCCGAGTATAACCGCGCCCTGACGTTGGAGCGGGCTCGGGCGGTTCGTGATCGGTTGGTGGCGCGCGGTATCGATCCCGCGAAGTTGAGCATTCGTAGCCGGTTTGATACGACGGAAGCCATCGGGCGCGATGCGTTCTCGGAGCGACGTGTTGACGTCATCCTGACGGTTCAAGACGCGTGACGGTGTGCGGAATTGCCACCTCAGGCATGCATCACTGCAATGACTGGCCCTTCATTTCTGGCACGAGAAACCAAGTTGCCAACATGTCGAGCACATAAATGGCGGCCAGCATGGCAATGGCCGTCTGAAAGGAGTAGGCGCTGGCAATGGCACCGATGACCAGCGGTCCAAAGCCGCCTACCGCACGTCCGGCATTCCACAGGACGTTTTGCGCAGTCGCGCGTGCGATTGTCGGATAGCCTTCCGACATCAGCGCGCCGTAGCCGCCAAGCATGCCATTTACAAAGGCGCCCATGACGATGCCGGCGCACAGGATGGCGCCGGGCGCACTCAGGGTCGCGTAGACGCAGACCATGATCGCCGCGCCTGCCTGGAACAGCAAAAAGCTCGGGCGGCGACCGATGCGATCGGCCAATTGTCCGAAGACCCAGATGCCGGCCATCATGCCAACGACGGTAGCCGAGGTCCACAATCCTGACTTCATCAGCGACAGGCCAAGCGTTTTCGACAAATAGCTGGGCAGCCAGATCGATATCCCGTAATAGCCGAAATTCTGGACCGAGCACAGTATCAGGCAACCGACGCTCAGTTTTGTGGTGCGGGCATCGGCGAATAACAGTCCGAAGGTCGCGCCCCATGCGAGTGGGGCACCGGGGCTTCGTCTGGCGTCGACAAATGCCTCCGGCTCGTGCAACGTTTTACGCATGAGCCATGCCGCTAATGCCGGCAGGACGCCGACGACGAACATGCCACGCCAGCCGATCAGCGGTAGCAGCAACGGGGTCAGCAGCGCCGCGGCGAGCACGCCCCCCTGCCAGCCCAGCCCGACGTAAGCCGATGCGCGGGCGCGCTTGCTGGCGGGCCAACATTCGGCGACCAGCGCCATTCCTATCCCGAATTCCCCTCCCAGGCCCAGTCCGGCGATGGTTCGGTAGACCAGCAACTCGCCGTAGCTGTGCGCAAACGCACACAAGCCTGTGAAGATCGCGAACAGGAAGATAGTCCATGTCAGCACGCGCGCCCGGCCGAAGCGGTCGCTCAGCGCGCCGAAAAGCATGCCGCCGATGACCGAACCGATCAGCGTCCAGGTTACGATCGCACCTGTTTGGCCTGCGGTCAGGTGCAAAGCCGAACCGATGGCGGGCAACATGAATCCCAAAATGAGAAGGTCGAAGCCATCCATCGCATAACCGGCGGCGGCGCCAAATAACGCGCGACGTGCGTAAGGAGTCACCTCGTCATGGGAAAGTGTTACAGAGGAGCGGATCATCAGGGCAAAAATCGACAGTAGGCTGAGACGAGCGGAAAGATACGCGTCTCATAATTTACTGTCGAGCCTGACATGCCGTACGTGGCGCACGGCACACGCACGGCAGTCGCGGGCGCTGCGCCCGCGTGAGATCACATCAACGCGTGGTCGATGCGATCGACATCGAGGAAATGGCTGTTCGTGTGATTGCGCGCGGCGGATGCAGCATGCGCGACAAGATGCTTTTCATCGCATGCCAGGGGCACGGCGCCAGGCGTGGGTGTGCCAGGCATCACGTCCTCGATACGATCAGTATCCGTTGCCGCGGCAGCGGACATGGCATCTATCAGCGCCTGGTCGCCCAGGGTACTTCCATCGCGCATCGATGTTGCATCACGCAGCAATGATGTGGCGAATGCGTCGACCACCGTATCAGAGGCGGGAATGCCGGAATAGCGATCTGTGAATGTCTCAGCTTTCGCAGCCAGCAACAACAGCGCCGCGGACTCGCGTCCCGCGTCGCGCGCGCCAATCCGGCAGCGTGCCGCGAATTCATGGATATCGGTAAAACGGACCTTCGTGTATTGCAGCCACGCACTTGCCAATTGCAGGTTCATCTCGCATTCCACCACACGACTAAAAAAGTAGACTACCGCCAAGAAGATTGATTCGCAACAGAAAATCGTCCATGAGTGGCGTGTATTTACAACTGCTGCCGATCACCATCAAACGGTTTTCGCCACACCGTCCATCACTACGTGCACGCGTCGTATGTACCGTTGGATTTTAGGGGTTAACCCTTAAAATGTTGACATTGTGAACCACTACGCATCTTGGCCTGCTGAACTATTCAACTGATATCAAAACAGCGCAACGGCATGCAAAAACGGGACAATGCCTACCGATACCACATGCCCGATGCATCTCAAAAAAATATGCCGCCCGCACTTCAAAATGCCGGCGGCGTGGCGCGCGTCGATCTACCCCAGCCATTGCCGAATGAGTAGTTGCCTATTCAGCGCGGCGGCATTCCGCCCAGCGTGGATAGCATCAGCAAGTTTGCCAGATCAATCAGGTCGAACACTGGGCATCCGCATACCTTCTCGATACGATCCCGGTAAGGTCCCATATTCGTACATTCGAGCAGGATCGCGCCAATATGCGGCGCTTTTTCCATCAGTGCTTGCGCCCCCGCCACCACATCGCGGGCGACGTCGTCCATATTTCCCGTCGCTTGATTACCGATGATGACACGGGCGAATTCGCTATCCGGTGCAATGCCTTGCATGGGGGTGGTTGGATCGACGCCGACGGCGCGCAGATGATCCACACTCAATGATGTGGCGGACGCTGTCAAGATGCCTACCGACACATGCGCGCCAAGCAGCGTTCGCAGCATCGGCACCAGCAGCAATGCCGACGTGCCCATGGGAATGCTTACCGCGTCCGCCAGCCGTTGTTGATGCAGCGCCAGGAATCCGCAGCTCGTAATGATCGCGCGGCATCCTGCGTCTTGAAGGGCGCGCGCGGCGCTGCAAAAATGATCGACGAGGCCGACGGCACGGTCATGAACAACCCGCGCGGGCGTGGCGTGTTCCACGCGCCGCAGTATCACGGGATAGCGATAACTTGCGGGATTGCCCACATCGCCCAGTGGGCGAGGGAACTGCGTGTCCAGCATCAGGATGCCAAGCGGCTTGGGCGACATGGTTCGAACAGGAGTGGAATAAGAACGCAGGATGATGGCACGCGCAGGCAGGCGCGTGGTGTACGGTGACGATGCTACCGGCTTTCCCTACAGTCCGCCAACATCCATTGGCTGCAGTATGCTGAAAAGTGCATTGATATTGCTGCGCCGTCCTGGCAAGCAGGTTTTCAAAGAAGGAGTGTCTTTGATGGGTTCAATCAATAACGTCACATCTCCGCGGCGCGACGCCGGCACGTCCGCTCCACCCGCGCCGGCAGTATTGGAACCGGCGCCACCCTGCACGCTCGTCATCTTTGGCGCTCACGGCGACCTGACGAAGCGGTTGTTGACGCCCGCGCTGTACAACCTGATTGGCAGCAATGCGCTGGACAAAGGGTTCAAGGTGATCGGCGTGGATCGCGTGCCTGGGAGCGATGCGTCATGGCGCGAAGAACTTGGCCAGACGATGCAAACCTTCACGAAAGACCCGAACGCCGAGTTCTACACGCCGCGGATCGATGCTGCGCTGTGGGGAGATCTGTCGAACCGCCTGCACTATCTGCAGGCCGATTTCACGGATCTGGACGCATTGCGGAAACTGGGTGAGCAGATAGACGGCAACGCTGTGTTCTACCTCGCCGTGGCCTCACGCTTTTTCTCGACGGTCGTGGAAAACCTTGGCAAGGTTGGACTGACCCGGGAAAGCGCGGGCGCGTTCCGTCGCGTTGTGATCGAAAAGCCGTTTGGTTCGGACTTGGCCAGCGCCCGCGAGTTGAATACGAAGATCCTCGGCGTACTTGATGAGCATCAGGTTTATCGAATCGACCATTTTCTCGGTAAAGAGACGGTACAGAACATCCTCGCGCTCCGTTTTGCGAACGGTATGTTCGAGCCGCTGTGGCGTGGTCAGTATATTGATCATGTTCAGATCACCGCCGCGGAAACGGTGGGTGTGGAGGGGCGTGGTGCATTCTACGAACCCACCGGCGCGCTGCGCGACATGGTGCCGAACCATCTGTTCCAATTGTTGGCGATGGTAGCCATGGAGCCGCCGAATTCGTTCTCGGCGGAGACCGTGCGTAACGCAAAGGAGCAACTGTTCGAGGCGATTCGTCCGGTGACACCGGAAAATGCGGTGCGAGGACAGTATGCCTCTGGCACCGTCGATGGCCGTCCCGTGAAGGCTTATCGTGAAAGTCAGGGCGTCGCACCAGACAGCAATACCGAGACCTACGTTGCGTTGAAACTGGAGATCGATAACTGGCGTTGGTCCGGCGTGCCGTTTTACATGCGTACCGGGAAGTCGATGCTGGGTCGGCGCACGGAGGTCGTCGTGCGCTTCAAGTCCGCTCCCTACGCGATGTTCCAGGATGAGCCGGTAGAGGCGTTGACGCCGAATGACCTCGTCCTGAACATTCAGCCGGTGCAGGGGTTGACATTGAACATCAGTGCAAAGGTACCCGGCCAGAAAATGGATCTCGCGGGTGTGGAAATGAAGTTCCGCTACGAAGACGCATTCAGCGAAACACCAAACGTGGGCTACGAGACATTGCTATATGACTGCCTGTGCGGGGACGCCACGCTGTTCCAGCGCGCCGACAATATCGAGGCGGCATGGCGGGTCGTGGATCCGGCCATCAAAGCGTGGGCGACCGACAAGAGCGGTCCGCAATTGTACGCCGCCGGGTCCGAGGGGCCGAGTGCGTCTGACGAACTGCTTGCCCGCGATGGACGTCAATGGGCGTCAATGACGCGGCCGGCGAAGTGAGTGAAAAGGTCATGCACGGCATCGTCGTGCCTGGCCGGCAAGATGCACCTCATGGGCCCGCAGTGATCACCGTCATCGGGTCACTGCGAAGGCGGGTGTCCGTGTCGATGTTCCCCGGCGCATGCCTGGTGGGTACGATGCGAAGGATGCTCCGCGAGCAGCTTGCGGGTGACGCCGTTGGTCCATCCAAACCCATCCTGCAATGGATATTCGCCCCCTCCGCCCCCTCCAACGACATCATGCGGATCACTAACGTTATCTGCATGCAGCGCGTACTTTTCCACCAATTTGCTTTCCCGTCGATAGAGTGCGCCCACCGTATCCAGCCAGCGATGGGCGATATCCTGCGCGAGTTCACGCTGGTTGTAGCGGCGTAATCCTTTTATCGCAAGCCATTGCAGCGGCGCCCAGCCGTTGGCACGATCCCATTGTTGCGGGCTGTCGCGCTCGGTGGTCATCAGTCCACCGGGCGCCAACAGCTTGACGGACATGGCTTGCGCTACTTGATGTGCTTGCTGCTGCGTCGCTAGGCCCACGTACAGCGGGGTAGCGGCGGCGGCCGTCAATTCTTCGCGCGGCTTCCCGAGTTTCCAGTCGTAGTCCACGTAAGCGCTCGTCAAGTCGCTCCACAGGTAACGGTCTACGGCAACGCGGCGTGCCTCCGCCAAACCACGAAAACGTTTCTGGCCTGCTTCGTCACCACTTGCCCCGCTAAGACGCGATATCTGTGTTTCCAGCTTGTATAGGAAACTGTTGAGGTCCACCGGCAGAATAGCGGTCGTGCGGATCGTCGAAAGATCGTCAGGGTCGGCCAGCCAACGCGAACTGAAATCCCAGCCGGACGCGGCGCCGGCGCGCAGGTCGCGAAACAATTCCGATTTGAACGTCTCTGGTGTCACGACGGCGCCACTTGCCTCGGTCCGCACCGTGCCGTGGGCGCTGATATCCTTGATCACACCGGCTAGGCGTCCTGCTTCGATATCCTCGAGAAACCCCTCATCCCGCGGCGTGTCGCGTTCATCCCAATATCGATTCAGCAATGCCCCGTCTTCCATTCGCACGACGTGGCGATAGGCATTGCCCGGTAGCGTGTCCTCGGCGCCTTCCATCCAGAAGGCGTGTTCGCGCAATAACTGGGGCAGGAAATGCACGGCGCGTTTCAGGCCGTGCTCCTCGAAAAGATCCACCATTAACGCGAACACCGGCGGTTGCGAACGGCTTAGGTAGTAGCTGCGGTTGCCATTGGGTATATGGCCATAGGCATCAATTAGGAAAGCGAAATTATCGGCCATGTTGCGTAACAATCCGTGCCGCCCGCTTTCCGCCATGCCAAGCATCGTGAAGTAAGAATCCCAATAGTACATTTCACCGAAACGACCACCTGGCACGACATAGTCGAAGGGCACCGGCAGCAACGAGCCATTCGCGGGGTGGGAGTCCGGGGTGCGGGTCAGGACATCCCACAGCGCATCGATATGCGCCCCGATGGGTTGAGCGGGGTCCGAGACGTAATGACTGTTGTGTACCGGTTCCGTGATGAAATGGTCGGCAACGAAAGCGCGCAGGTCGAAGCCCGGCAACGCGTGATTCTCCCGGTACCGTGCGACGATCGATTGCGGATCACGTAACGGCTGGCAATCGACGAACGTCTTGCTGTCGGGAAAGACGCGCGACTGCTGTATGGCGACAAACATTTCCTGGTAGCGATCGGCGGGCGTTCGTCCGTCCGCCGCCACGACATGTTCGACGCCGGGAGCTTTCCCTCCTTGCGCAAGTACTTTTGTGGAGCGATGCGTCATCTTCCTGCCTCCTTATTGCGTCTAAAGCACGTCGCTTCACTCTAGCAGAGATGCGCCGCCGCCGGGACCGCGTGCGGGGGTAGACCTTGCGGCCAGATGGATTTCATTGGTAAGCGCAATGAAGGGTCACTGACAGTACGATGAAACATCACGCTGTTTCCACCGTGACGCAGGAAGCATCGGCTGGTGCGACCGTTGCGGCATTGTTCAGGCCGGCATGATCAACGCGTGATCTGCAATGCAATGGAAGAATGCACATCCACGTTGGCGCTTTCGAAAAATCGTTGGGTGAGGGCGCCCAGTGGCGTGTCAGGCGCATGGTCGTATGGCGCCGGTTGTTTTTTGGGTCAGCGTTGGCATGGACACTACGCCATGTATCGGCGGATACTGTCACTGCTCGACGCTTTTTTTCTTTTTTCAGCACGCTTTTCCTGTTCTTTATGCAAGCCTCTTCCCTGGTACGTATCCGTCCCTTCAAGCCTTCCGATGAACAGGCGGTCCTTCATGTCATTTTGCGGATTCAACGCGAGGAGTTCGGCGTTCCGATCACGGTGGACGAGCAGCCCGACCTGCGCGCCATTCCAACGTTCTACCAGCAGGGATGCGGTAACTTCTGGGTGGCGGAGGTCGAAGACGACGTGCGTGGCGCGATGGTGGTCGGCACGATCGGCCTGAAGGACATTGGCGCGGGGCAGGCGGCGTTACGCAAGATGTTCGTTTCAGCGCCGTATCGTGGGCGCACGTTCGGTGTGGCCCATGCCCTGTTGGCGCATCTGCTGCAAAGCGCGCGTGAGCGGGGCGTGGCGGAAATATTCCTCGGCACCACCGCCATGTTTCTGGCCGCGCATCGTTTTTACGAGAAACACGGCTTTGTCCAGACGGACGCCGATGCGTTGCCAGACCGTTTTCCGCGGATGGCCGTGGATTCGCGTTTTTATCGTCTGCAACTGGATTGACCCCTGCTTGCCGCCAGGGTGCAGGGTGTGCCATTGAAAGCGGTACGCGATCCAACGGCGTCGAACGCTTCGGAATGGACTACGCGGCAGTGATCAATTCGCCCCCCGCCGTGCGGCGAGGGGGATCGTCATAACGGATCTAGCGTTTCGCCAGATCCAGTGCATTGGTCATATCGCCCATGGCGGGGAAACCATTCGCGCGCAGCGCATCGTCCCTTTCCTTCAGGCCATCGAGTACGTCGAGGCCGAACGTGCGGGTGATCAGACGCAGGATCGAGCCCGTGTCGTATTGCGTGTGATCGACAAAGCCGCGTTTTGCCAGCGGCGAGATCACCAAGGCCGGGATGCGCGTGCCAGGACCCCAGCGGTCCCCCTTCGGCGGGGCGACATGATCCCACCACCCGCCGTTTTCGTCGACGGTGATGACGATGACCATGTCCTTCCATTGCGGACTATTGCGCAGCACATTGACGATGTGCGAGATATGCCGGTCGCCGGACGACACGTCGGCATAGCCGGCGTGCAGGTTCAGATTGCCTTGCGGCTTGTAGAACGTCACGGCGGGTAACGTGCCTGCCTGCGCGTCGGCGAGGAAATGATTCGTCGACGTTGCATCGCCCAGCCCGCCATCACGCAGATGTTCGCGACGTGAAGCGGTATTCGGGCCGAGGTTCTCGAAATAGTTCAACGGTTGGTGGTGCCATTGGAAATTCGGGATGACCGGCGTGCCGTTGGTGATGTTCTTGCCCTGCGCATCGATGGCTTGCTGAAAGGCGCCGGAATACCACGCCCATGACACGCCTTTCTTGTCGAGCTTGTCGCCAATGTGTTCATGATGCTGCGGCGGACACACCTTGGCATTGGCCGGATTGGTCATGTCCGCTATCCCGTTCGCGTCGAGCTTGACATCCGGCGGGGTGGGGATATAGGGCGGCAACATCGTGTTGACGCCATAGCTGAGTTTCGATCCGTCAGCCAGCGTTTCTTCCGGCGTCAGCGCGCTCGGACCAAATTTCGGGATGCCATTCATTGCGCTGGCGGGCGATTCAGGCAACGGCTTGAGATTCGGGTCGCGCGGATCACCGCTGACAGTGGTGGCAATCGTGGACTTGCCGATGCGCGACGCCGCATTCGGATAGCGTGGCGGCGTGGCGGCCACCAGATACTGGTGATTCAGAAAGGACCCGCCGAATGCGCCCTGGAAGAAGTTGTCGCACAGCACGAACTCGGTCGCCAGGTTCCACAACTGCAGGCTATAGCTGGTGTTGGTGTAATAGCCCATTGGAAAGCCGCCAGAATCGGCCCAGGCCACGAACATATTGTTCTTGCCGCCATTGATCTGCATCTGATTCTGGTAGAACACATGCCACAGGTCGTGCGTGACGATAGACAACGGCAGCGCTTCGCCTTGCGGTCCTTGTAGTGGGAATGGCGCATTGGGCAGGTCGGTTTGATATTGTTCGCCGGCCTTGTAGGTGATGCCGTCCGCGACCTGGTCTTTCGGCGCCCAGCCATCGGGGACGACGGGCAGCTTTGGCAGCACCGTCACGCCGTCGCGATCCAACTGCCGATATGCCGATGGTGGCACCGCCGACAATGGCGATTGCAGACCAGGAAAATCCGCGAACAGGTTGTTGAAGCTGCGATTTTCCGCGTAGATCACCACGACGTGCTTGACACGTTCACGCAGCAGCTTGTCGACCGTATGCGCCGGCAGCGGCGCGGACCGATGCGTGTCTCCATGCTGCGCGGCGACGGACTCCCCATTGGCCAGCACGCCGCCGAGCCCCATCGCTGTCAGACCACCCAAAAAACGCCGGCGCCCTTCTTTCTGGATGCTTCCTTCGGCGTTGCCTGTCGAGGCAGATGCGGTGTCCGCGGTGGTGGAGGACAGCGTAGGGTCTTGCGGGGTTTGCGACGGCGGCACAGGCTTCGACATGAGACGATTCCTTCTCGGATGGATTGAGGGGGCTTGGGGGGCGTGCTCAAGACTTCGCGAAGGCACGCGGAGCACCGGGACGCCCGATCGCGGGCGATACGACACGTCGATATGCTTACACAATCGCGCGTATCATCGGATCGTAATATGACAGTGTGATGACGTCATAAACCGGACACACGGGGTCGTCGGACGTTGCGCGCGCGTTCGGTGCTAGCCGATGCGCATTCAACGCGGCGGTGCCGGCGCGGTGGAGCCGCGTTCGAGCCATTCGGGTTCGATATCATGACCCGGCAAAACGTTGTCCTTGCTGTTGGCCGCGCTCCCCCCGCCGCCCGTCGCGGCGGCCTGCATCATGGCCAGCAAGCGCTCGGCTGCAAGACGGCCGATGCGGTGCGTGTCGACCCGCATCGTCGTCAGCGGGGGGTGTGCCTCTGCCGCAAGTGCGAGGTCATCGAAGCCGGTTACCGACAGGTCCTCGGGTACAACGAGGCCGTTCGCGGCCGCCTCGCGCAAGACTCCCAGCGCAAGCATGTCATTGCCGCAGACGATCGCGGTCGGACGGCGGACCGATGGCGCCGCTTTGTGGGCTCGGCGTGCCCCGGAGGTCGTGGCAGGCGAACGCGTGGACCGTTCGAGCAAGGGCTGATCGAGGCCCATGATCGCGCGCAGGCTGTCGCGGCCGAACGCGAGGGTGGCCGGGCCTTCCCGTCGATGTTCCGGCGCGATGAGCAGGCCATGCCGCTGCAAAGCGGCCTGTAATCCCCGCTGCCGGGCTTGTACCCGGTCGTTATCATCGGCGGGCTGGAACACCGTGCCAAAGGTCCGATGGCCTAATCCCACCAGCTTGTCGACAATCCGCTCATACGCGGCGGCATTGTCGAAGCCGACGCATACATGAGGGCTGTCGCGCCGATAAGCGTACGTGACGACATAGGGCACGCGATAGCGCCGCAGGGCCTCGAACACCTCGGGCGGATGGGCTTCACCAACCAGCGCCATCGCTTCCACGCCGCGTGCAAGCATCGCTTGGACCTGTGTCAGTGCCTGGGCGGGGTCGTAGTTCGAGCAGCCGAGGAAGAGCGTGATACCGTGCTCGGCGAACGCGGCTTGCATGCCGCTCACTTGCGAGGCGAACACGTGATCGTCCAGCGTCGGGATGATGATGCCGGCGATATGCGTGCGGGTGGAGGCCAGCGCACGTCCGGCCGCATGCGGAATCCAGTTCAACGCTTTGGCGGCAGCTTCGACACGTATGCGGACTGCTGCCGAGACTTTGCCTGGATCGTTATAGACGCGCGAGACCGTCGCCGTGGATACGCCGGCATGCCGTGCAACATCTTCCAGCACACTGCGCCCATTGCCTCGCCGCGTACGCGCGGTCTTGCCGGTTTTCGGCGTAGAGACGGGAGGCTGGTCGGCAGGGTCGGAAACGGGCATCGATGCGGCGATAGGTAAGGGGTCAAGCGCGCTTGGCAATGCGGGCGCGGAAATGTTCGGTTCCGTCGACAATCTTGTCGAGGATCGCATCCAACGCCCAGAATCGTTCGCGCACATCGAAGTCGATCACGCGGCACCGGATGGAGGAGAACGTGCCGATACGTTGATGGTACATCTTTGCGAGCGCCGGATAGCCGAGCGATTCCGAGACCGCGCATAGCACCAGGAACGTCGAGAGTTCATCGGCTAGCGCGGGGTCTTCGTCACCGTGGTTTCGAAGCCAGTTGTAGAGGTCCGGGTGGAAATTCGTGAACACGCCGTTGAAGCCGCCCGAGCCGGCGCGCATCGCATCCCGTGCGATCGCCGCGTTGGCGTTCAAGATCTGCAGCGTCGAGCCTTCCGCCAGTTTCACGCGGCGCTTCACGGTGTCCAGGTCGCAGCTCACATCCTTCAGCATGATGAAGCGGCCGGTGTCGATGCAGAAACGCAGTTCTTCATCCGTCAGCAGACGGCGGTAGGGGGCCGGGCATTCGTACAGGCCCAGCGGCATGTCGGCCGGCAACCGATCCAGCAGGTATTGCAGATTCGACAGAAATGCATCCGTACCTTTTTGTTCCGGATCGAGGCGGTTCGTCACGAGGACGATGCCGTCCGCTCCCGTCTTGGCCGCGACCAGCAGTTCCTCGACCTGTTTTTCCAGATCGTTGCTGATATGCCCGGATACCACCACCGGCACCCTGCCGGCAACCTTGTCAACGACATGCTTGCCCAGCGCGCCACGTTCTTCCAATGTCAGCTTCAGCATTTCGCTGGATTGACAGACCGCGAACAGCGCGTCGGAACCGTTCGCCAGGTACCACTCGACCAGGCGGTCCAGCCCCTGATAATCGATCGTGCCGTCTTCATGGAACGGCGTCAGCATCAGGGGCACGATACCCTTGACGACAGTGGAAATTCCCGTGGATGCGGTGGAAGCAGAGGACATCGATAGCACCTTGTCTTGAACGTGAAACAAAAACGGTATGAGAAATGGGAGCGTTGCTGATCAGCCTTCGACGATCGGCTTGCGCACCAGGATCAGATAGCTCATGGCGCCAACGAAAGCGATACCGGCGGCGGTCAACAGCGCTGGAACGAACGACCAGTGTCCGGCGATGACGCCCGTCAGGATCGGGGCCAGCGCTCCGCCCAAAAAGCCGCCGAAGTTCTGCAATGACCCGAGCGATGCGATCCTGCTTGGCGGGGCCGCTGCCGTCGCCAGCGCCCACGAACTCGCCGACGCTGCGTTCGCGAGGAAAATCACGACGGAGATGCAGGCGAGCGCGACGGTATTGCTTTGCACCAGGGCCGCCGGGATCGTGAATGCCACCATGCCCAGCATGGCTAAGACCACCGCATTGCGGCGGGCAATGACCGGTTGTGCGGTCTTGCTGGTGACCAGATCGGAAAACCATCCCGCGCACAATGATCCCAGAAAGCCGCAAAAAAACGGCACCGACGCGGCAATACCCGTGCGGGCCAGGCTCATATGGCGCTCGGACGTCAGGTAGGCCGGCAACCAGGTCAGGTAGACCCAGTTCAAATAGACGGAGCCGAAATAGCCAATCAGCATTCCCCAGGTAGTGGCGTGACGGAACAGGCCGAGTCAGTCATCCAACGACATCGCCGGACGTGCCGTCGTGGCGGATTGATCCGCGTCCTGTTCGAGGTAGGCCAATTCGTCGGCGTTCATCCGGGACCTGTCCGGATTCCGGTAGATCGCCAGCCAGACAATGGCGGCGACGAGTCCCGCCGCACCGGTGATGATGAATGCCCAACGCCAGTGGAACGATGTCAGCAGAACCGACAGACATAACGGCGCCAGGGCCGAGCCCAGTGGCGAGGCCGAATTGAAGATACCGGTGGGTTTGCCGCGGGCGCGCAGCGGGAACCAGTCGCTGACCACGCGTGCGGCGGAAGGGAATTGCGGGGCTTCCCCGATCCCCAGGACGATACGCGCGACGATGAACCAGCCGAATGTGCCGACGATGCCGCCTGCCGCTTGTGCAAGCGACCAGACGATCAAGCCCAGGCCCAGCAATGTGCGCGCGCCGATGCGGTCGACAAGCCAACCTACCGGTAATTGGAAGATGGCATACGTCCACGAGAAAGCGGAAAGCAAAAAGCCCATCTGCGTCAGCGACAGTCCCATGTCGTCGCGAATCAGCGAGTTCGCGACCGACAGCACGCCCCGATCGAGGTAATTGATGATGCCGCTGATCATCAGCAGTGTCAGCGCGATGACCTGCGTGCGGCGGATACGTGCCGGAGCCGGCAACCCACCATTCCGTGCGGACTGTGATGCATAAGCGGACGGACTGACCTTTGTGACTTCCGGGGCGGTCGACGACGGTGTGGTGGCGCCATGGGCCAGGCTGGCCGCGCTCGGTTTTGATTGCATTGAACCCTCTCTGTATCAGTAATCCGTCGGGCGGCCTGTCCGCCTTCGCCTTACGCCATGAAATCGAATCAATCGAGACCGATCGTTGCAGGGCGCCGTCGCGTGAAGCCGCCGCGCCTCCGTGAGGCGCATCTTTGTCCCAAAAATCGTCACGGCACGCGGGTCAGTCCGCTTGGGCGAGCACTTCGGCGCGCGTGGGAATGGACGTCTGCGCGCCGTGACGCGTGACGCTGATTGCCGCCGCGCGTTGGCCGAACGCGATCGCGTCGGCAATTTCCTGTCCTGCCGCAAGGGCCGCGGCAAAGCCGCCGGCGAAGGTGTCGCCTGCGGCAGTCGAGTCGACAGCCTTTACTTTGTGTGCCGGTACGTACCCGCGCGACGCATCGTCGGCGCGGCCGTTGCCGTCACCTGCACCCGGATGTCTTCTTGTTTGCCAGTAGACGCCATTTGCGCCCAACGTCACGATCACGCAGCGCGCGCCCTGTTCGAGCAACGCGGCGGCGGCGCGCTCGGCATCTTGCGTCGTACGTACCGGAACGCCGGACAGCAGTTCGGCCTCGGTCTCGTTGACCACCAGGTAGTCCACCTGCGCGAGCAGTGCTCCCGGCAGCGGCCGCGCTGGCGCCGGGTTCAGCAACACCGGTGTGTGCTGGCGGACCGCACTCGCAATGGCGTGCGTGACCGTATCGAGCGGCGTTTCCAACTGGCAGATCAGCATGTCCGCTGCCGCGATTGTTGCCGCCGCACGGTCGACATCGGCGCGCGTGAGCGCGTCGTTGGCGCCGCCGACGATGACGATGCTGTTGGCACCGTCCTCCGCGACGCTGATGACGGCGATCCCGCTGCTGCCGGGAACGGTGCGAACAAGGCGGGTATCGATGCCATCGGCTTGCAGGCCGTCGCGCAATGTCGTGCCGAATGCATCTTCACCCACGCAGCCGATCATCGCCACCGCCGCGCCAAGTCGCGCCGCGGCCACGGCCTGGTTCGCGCCCTTGCCGCCCGGAACGGTTTCGAAGCCGGTGCCGGCCAACGTTTCACCGGGTACGGGCAGCCGTGGGGCACGGACCACCAGATCCATGTTGGCGCTGCCTACCACGACGATCGACGGGTTCTTCGGGAAAACGGCGGGGGTGACCGGGCTCAAGACGCATGCTCCTTCGTCAAGACACCTTCTTGGTGTCGGTATGTTAGCGCTTACATCGTTGCTTGCATTTCTGCTCTGCAACAGTGTTAGCGCTTACATTTTCCGCTGAAAGCGATTGCAAACGCAAGTAGTGGAAGCGAGAAAGGGGTAAACCCTTGAGCGTTCAAGGTATGACGGTCTCCCGTCGATAGCGTTTCTCTGCGCGCCGCGCGGAAGGCGTGCGCGGCAATGCCATGTCGACGAAGACCTTTCTGCTATTTGCCGTGGCGTGGCAATCTGTCAAGCCTAGGGCAGTGTGATCGTGAGGCTGGCTTGCTGTGGGCCGACCTTGACCAAATCCGAATACGGCGCCAACGCCTGCAGTGTTGCATTTCGCAAATAGCTCTGCAGACCAAGCAATGCGACGATACCAATCAGCAGGAAAACCGCCGCGAAGCTCCATAGCGGCGCTTCCCGCTTCAGGGTGTGTTCGATTTGATCGGGCAACGCCCAGTGCGGCGCGAATGCCGCACGCTTGCCTTTCATGTTCGCAATCTCGTCACCAATCCGAGCGGTCAGGTACGCGAGCTTTTCCGGGCCTTCCAGCAGATACTTTCCTTGGAAGCCCAGCAAGAGGCACATATGGAACACTTCCAGGCTTTGCAGGCGCGCGATGCCTTGCGCGCGGCAGTCCTCCAGATAACGGAAGAAGTTCTCCCCCGCCAGTTGCTCGCCGAACAGGAGGAGTTGTAGCGGCCGTCGTTCCCATTCGTCGCGGATAGAGAAAGTGGATGCGAGCACGGACTCATCGATGGCCGCGCAGAAAGCGAACTTGGACATGAAGATATCCTCGGCCGCCACATTCATCTTCTTTGCGCCACGCTCGAAATCGTTGAGGAACTGCTGGATGCGATCCAGGAAGTTCGCGACGTTTTCTGGCTCCCGGCCGCGCTTGAGCAGGAAGAGCATGAAGAATCCGTCGTACAACAGATCCAGAAGTGACTTGACTTCATAGGCCGGCGGCGCGGCATTCGTCGGATGCACGGGGTTGGGGGCGTGGTCGCCAAACAGCGAAGGGGCTTGACTCATGATGTGACCGCGATTAATTCGATACGGAGGTTATTGATGCCCGCTGGCGCGTAGATCATCAGTGACTGCGCTTGCAGCATGCGCTCGAACAGCATGCCGCGCGTATCCAGCGAGAAATAGCAGACGCCCGGACGCACCGGGATGGCCGGTGGAACCTGCGGGGTATAGCTCAGGCGCAGACCCGGCATGGCGGACTGCACGAGCTTGTCGACATCGTCCGGCGCGCCAAGCTTGAAACGTGCCGGTACCGCTTCGACCAATTCGACGTTCGGCATGTCCGCCGAGACCGCCAGAAAGAACGTGGTCTTCTCGTCGATCTTGCCGGAGTCGATGCGGCCCAGGTGAAACGACGGTCGAACCTGTTCCAGCGGAATGATGAAGTACCGCTCCGAGATAACGGTGTCGAGCAATTCACGCAGCATCGCGTCAAGTCGCGCGAAGCCTGTACCAGGCTCGTCATGCTTATACGGAGGCAGATCCGCCAGCGTATAGTTTTTCGAGAACGTCATCAGTTGACCGGTGACGCGCAATAATTCCTGGAAGAGCCGCTCCGGATGCATCGCCGGATGCTGATGCAGGTGCGCGAGCGTCGCGAACGCTGCGTTGGCGGTATGCAGCAGCCAGAACGAGGCGATGTCGCCCGAGCGAAATTCGATGATGTTCTTGCTCGGTTCGCGGTGAAAACCATACAGCGCATTAACCTTGGCCTGCAGCGCATCGATCAGGCGGCGCAAGCGATTCATCAACAACGGCGAGGCCTCGATGGTGAGACTGGGCGGCACGAAATTTTCGTCCAATTCCCAGCCTGATGTCGCGGTGCGCCGCACCCGTACCAAGGGCACCGCCAGGAACTGGTCGCGCGGCTCGTGTTGCGCCACCAGCCGCACGGCCTTTTTCAGGACGGTCACATCAGCCTCCACCGCATCGGTGTAGAGGTCCGCCGCCATCTGCGTTTCGGCCACGAAACGGGCAGTGAATCCTTGTTCGTCGGCATCGGCGCTATTACGACCGGCATCACGCATCGGATGCATGGCGAGATAGAAGACGACCTCGTCCGTGCCTTCCGCCATCGTGTCGAGCGCGACTGACGGCGGTAGCGCGTCGGCCTGGGGCGCCGCATACAATTCGCCGTCGGGGAAGACCAGTGACAGTTGGGAGAGACGCAGCACATTGCTGCCCAGCGCATCCAGGTCGACGCGCAATGTCCGAACGCCCCAGTTGTAAGGCTGGAGCGCCTGGGTGGCCTCGAACAGCCGCGCTTCATGATACGCATCCTGTTTCTGGAAGTGCTGGGGGCGGAGGAACAATCCTTCACCCCATAAAACTTTGTCTGAATAACTCATTTGATTCCCCGCTACGCCACGTCAATGTTTTTACCCGTTTGCAATCCGGAGATTCTCGGTGGGGTAGTGAATGAGGCGGACATTTTTACGTGAATCCGCATCGTACATGATTAAAATCGGTCGATATTTCCGTTCATTACTATTCACTTTTCCTATTTGGAAATGAATGATTGCTATTGGCAATTCACCATGGAAAGCATATTAAGCGATTGCTGGGCTGCGCTATCCGATGCGACAATTGGTGTCCCCGCCGTGACAGTCATTGCACAGGCATGCATGCCAATCAAAATGCCGGATTTTTCAGATTTCTTTGGATCGAACACTAATCGCCACCGTTGTGTCGCCGGTTGGCGAAATAGTGCAACCACACCAAAAGCGCCGGCTTCGTACGGTACCTTCTCAGTTGATGTATAGCGCTGCCCCGGAATAAGGGTTACTTCACGCACTTGTATCAGGTCTTGACCGAGAACCTGCTTTTCTTTATCGGGATCGAGAAACGTATCGAATGGCGCTTGCTGGAAACTGGTAGGGTCTTTCAGCGCGTATAACCGCACTACAAGCGCAACCCCACGCTTCGATGTGCCGGCATTCAGATTCGTACCGGCATCCAATGTCAATGTGATCTGCCGGGGCGGCTTCTGTGAGTCAGGTACCGGCGGCTTGCCGATGCCTACCGCCTGCAGGGCCGCCGATCCAGCCGTGCCAATTAAGCCAACGCCGGCCGCACAGCCGCCAAGCGCGATAGCACAGGCTACGCCAAGCGTTATGCGTAGCCACCGCTTTTCCCCCCAGTGCGCCATGTTTCGACGTACCGTTTTCTCTCTTGCCATCATTCTTTTCGCTTTTCTTTGCACGCTCATCGGTCACGGAGACCCGCGCGTGATGTCATAACCAGATCGATCGGCGATATATCCGCTACGGTTCGGTATCGCGCCGTCCGCAACGCTACTTATTGCTGGCGACGTCCAACAACGATTGCTTGTGCCATATCCCGGAATTTATTCTTTCGATAACCTTTCAATGTAGAGTTGTCTAGTCACTTTCTTCTCGATTTTTCATGTTTCGACATCAAAGATTCATCGTCGGATAAAGAAGGCCTCAGGCGCCGTGCATTCGTTTTGCGTATGATGATGCTAGTCACTAAAAATACACCAAAAACAACGAAATGCGGTGGGGGATGAGTCTGTCCACCTCCTGTCGGCCCGTTGTCAGTCATCAGAATGGCCTGTACTATAACAGCCGTTATTTTACAAAGTGCGCTTTAAAACTGTCGAACGAATGTGTGCCAGACGGCTTTACTCAGTCTGATGGCTTTCGGGGTATGAAAAGACAGGGATATAGCGTGCAACGAGACAAGTTGTACGGGACAAACTTCTTTTTCGGCGGAACATGACCATCCAACGTTATATACAAAAAGCCGCATTTGCCATGGCCGTCTGTGCCGTGATGGCAGGTTGCGCATCGACCCAGAAGACGCAACCTCTGACGGGCGATGCCTATAACAAGAAGCTGAGTGACGCGGATGCGCTCTGGAAGTCCGGCGACACCGACAAGGCGATTCCGTTGTATCAGGAGTTGGCGAAGAACGACCCGACCCGTGAAGAGCCGTGGTCGCGCATCGCGCAGATCCAGTTCTCGCAAGCGCATTACGGTCAGGCGATCGTTGCGGCGCAGGAAGCGCTGCAACGGGACGACAGTGATCGACAGGCGCGCAGCGTCCTCGCGGTCAGCGGTTTGCGTGTTGCCACGCAGTCGCTAGAGGAATTGCGCAAGGACAGCGCGCTGGTCGGCGATGCCACCACCGACGCGCGCATTCTCGCGCAGCAATTGCGGGACACGCTTGGCGAAGCCACGCTGTTCCCGGATGAGGTCAAGGATGACAAGCCGAAGTCGAAGAAGGTCGTGCGCCGCCGTACCCCCGCGCGCAAGGCAACGACCCCGGCCGACAACGCCGCGCCCGCTGCCAATGCGGCAGGCGATTCGTCGGGCGGTGGATCCAGCAACCCGTTCGGCGCGCTGAAGTAAGGCATCACGTGCGGCACCCCGCGGTGAAGCGCCGGTCTGCGTGCGCTTCACTACGCCGTTCGGCGCGAACCCTTCGGGGCAACACGCAGACCAGGAGAACAGACGATGGCGAAGAAAGAAAGTGTGCAGAAGCGGCTGCAGAAAGTCCGTCCTCCGCGCGTGCAACTGTCATATGAAGTCGAGCGCGGTGACGCGATCGAGATCAAGGAGCTACCGTTCGTCGTCGGCGTGGTGGCGGATTTGGCGGGGCAATCCGAAGTCGAGCAGCCGAAGCTGCGTGATCGGAAGTTCGTCAACATCGATCGCGACAACTTCGACGACGTCATGAAGGCGGTGGAACCGCGCGCGGCTTTCCAGGTCGAGAACCGCCTCAGCGACGCGGGAGGGAAGTTCGGCGTGGACTTGAAGTTCAAATCGATCGACGACTTTTCGCCGGATGCGGTCGTGCAGCAGATCGAGCCATTGCGCAAGTTGATCGAGGCACGATCGAAGCTTGCCGACCTGCGCAACAAGATGGCGGGCAACGACAAGTTGGAAGACCTGTTGAGCGACGTGTTGCACAACACCGAGCAATTGCAGGCGTTGGGTCGTCAACCATCGACTGATGTCACCGGCAGGAAGGGCGAGGACGACGCGTCCTGAGCCTCACGTTGCGGCTACGCGCGGTCACATGGCGCGTACTACCCCTCGACCGCATCACGTCGACGAACTTTAAAGCGATCAACAGAGCGATCCGATGAATCAACCTTCCGCAGCGGCCTTGCAGGCCGCAGACAACCAGACCGAGGCGGCCGAAAGTTCGCTGCTCGACCAGATCGTCGCGCAAAGCAAAGTCGCGAAATCGGATACCGAGCACGCGCGGGCGAAGGACCTGATCGGTGAACTCGTGAACCAGGTGCTGGACGGTACCGTGGTCGTGTCGGACAACCTGTCGGCAACGATCGACGCGCGGGTTGCCGAACTTGACAGCCTGATTTCCGCCCAGCTCAGTTCCGTGATGCATTCCCCCGAATTCCAGAAGCTCGAGAGCACCTGGCGCGGACTGCATTACCTGGTCCACGAGAGCAATACCGGATCGACAATCAAGATCAAGGCCTTGTCCGCGACCAAGCGCGAACTGGTCCGCGATTTCAAGGCCGCGATCGAGTTTGACCAGAGTGCCTTGTTCAAGAAAGTCTACGAAGAGGAGTTCGGCACGTTCGGGGGCGCCCCGTTCGGCGCGCTGATCGGGGATTTCGAGATTTCGCGCCAGCCGGAGGACATGTTCTTCATCGACCAGATGTCGCATATCGCTGCCGCGGCGCATGCACCGTTCATCGGATCGGCGGCGCCGGAATTACTGGGTCTGGAGACGTTCTCCGATTTGGGAAAGCCGCGCGATCTCGGCAAGGTATTCGATACCGTCGAATACACGAAGTGGAAGTCGTTCCGGGATTCCGAAGACTCGCGCTATGTTGGCCTGACGCTGCCACGCTTTCTCGGGCGCCTGCCGTTCAATCCAAAGGATGGGGACGTTGCGGAGACATTCAACTTTGTCGAGGAAGTGGACGGCACCGACCATAGCCGTTACCTCTGGTGCAATGCGGCATGGGCGTTTGGCGCGCGTCTGACGTCGGCATTCGACGACTTTGGCTGGTGCGCCGCCATCCGCGGTGTAGAGGGAGGCGGGCTGGTGGAGGATTTGCCAACCCACACATTCAAGACCGACGATGGTGAAGTGGCGCTGAAGTGCCCGACCGAGATCGCGATCACGGACCGGCGAGAAAAGGAACTCAGCGACCTGGGTTTCATCCCCCTCGTGCATTGCAAGAACACGGACTATGCCGCATTTTTCGCGGCCCAGTCCGTGCAGAAAGCAAAAAAATACAACACGGACAGTGCGAATGCCAACGCGGTGCTTTCCGCGCAGTTGCAATACATCTTCTCCGTATCGCGGATCGCGCATTACCTGAAGGCGATGATGCGGGACAAGATCGGCAGCTTTGCATCCGCACAGAATGTAGAACAATTTCTGAACCGCTGGATTTCGCAATACGTGCTGCTCGACGACAACGCGTCGCAAGAGCAGAAGGCGCAATTCCCGCTGCGTGAAGCGTCGATCCAGGTTTCGGAAATTCCCGGCAAGCCCGGTTCATACCGGTCGGTTGCGTTCCTGCGCCCGCACTTCCAGCTTGACGAGTTGTCGATCTCGTTACGGCTGGTTGCTGACCTGCCGAAGCCGTCGAATGGCTAGCGATGGTGACCTTTTACATTTTTAAACTATCCGAGGACGATCACAGATGAAGGACATTTACCTGAAATTCGGCAGCCCGGCGCTCAAGGGTGAGTCGCAAGACAAGGACCATGCAAACTGGATCGAGATCAGCTCGTGGAGCCAATCGATCACGCAACCGCGTTCGGCCGTTGCGTCGACGGCGGGCGGTCATACGTCCGAGCGTTGCGAGCACGGCGATATGGTCTTTACGAAGGATATCGACGTTGTCAGCCCGTTGATGTACCAACACGCTTCGGGCGGCACGACGTTCGACGAAGTCACGGTCGACTTCATGCGGGCGGACGGTGACGGCGCACGCGTCAAGTACCTGGAAGTGAAGCTGAAATATGTGATCATCTCGAGCATCGCGTCTTCTGTTCAAAGTGCGTCGTCGTCAACGGCGACCACCAGCGCCAGCACTGCCGATACGACGCTGCCGAGCGAAACCTTCACACTGAAGTACGCCGCGGCACAATGGAAGTACACGCAGCAGAAGATTGGCGGTAGCCAGGGCGGTAACGCGCAGGGTGCGTGGAGCTTGACGAAGAACGACAAGACCTACGCAGCGTAAGCGAGCGGGAGTGGCATGAAGCGTTTCGAACCCAGTCTGCTCGACAAGCTGTTCGATGATGACGTACGGCGCAGTGCCGCGTCATCGGCCTTACGAACACTTTCTGTCGAGGAATTGAAAGCCACGGTAGCACGCGATGTGGAGGCGTTGCTGAACACGCGTACGCCGTTGTCCGAGGCGGATCTCGAAACGCTTCCCGAATGCAAGCAGTCGGTCTTGACCTATGGCTTGCAGGATTTTTCGGGTTTGAGCCTCGCGAGCTATTACGATCGCACGTTCATCTGCGAGGCGATCCAGCAGGCGATTGCATGGCACGAACCGCGTTTGCAAGAAGTCAAAGTATCGTTGGAACTCAAGGAACAAGCCACCAGCGCGCTGTATTTCGCCATTCAGGCGTTGCTGGTGGTACACCCGGCCGAAGAGCCGGTCAGCTTCGACGCCATGCTGCACCCGTCCACGCTGCGTTATTCGGTTAGCCGCGCACGCGGTGCCGATGGCCGACAACGGTAAAAGTATCGGCAGGCGGACGCGCGGCGATGCACAACCACACATGGGACGCAGATAAGGGGCCTCATGGAAGATCTGCTTCCGTATTACGAGCGGGAACTCTCGTATCTACGACGCTATTCGCGGGACTTCGCACAACGCTATCCGAAGATCGCGGCACGGCTCGCGATGTCCGGCGAGCACAGCGAGGACCCGCACGTCGAGCGAATGATCCAATCGTTCGCGCTGCTGGGCGCACGGATCAACAAGAAGCTCGACGACGACTATCCCGAATTCACCGAAGCGCTGCTTGAGGTGATGCATCCGCATTACCTGCGGCCGTTTCCGTCGTGCTCGATCGCGCAATTGGACGCGGGAGAGGCGTTGCTGCAATTGACCGCGCCGGTCACGATCCCGCGTGGCACGTCGTTGCAGACGCGCCCGGTGCGCAGCGCGCCCTGCACGTTCCGTACCGCGTACGATGTCACGCTCGCGCCGGTGACGATTAGCAATGTTCGGTATTCGCCGATTGCCAGCGCCCCGTCCTCGGTCGTGCTGCCGGCCAATGCCACCGGCCTGATATCGATCACGCTACGATCCACGTCCGTCCCGTTCCGCCTTGGGGATATGCCGTTGCCGAGATTGCGCGCCCATATCCAGGGTGAGCAATCGCTGGTCTCCGCATTGGCCGATGCGATGTTGCTGAACGTGACGGCCGCGTATGTCGAGGCCGACGGCAATTTTCGCTGGAAGAAGCTGCCCCGGACGCCATTGTCTCAGGTCGGGCACGGCGAGGATGAATCACTGATTGAGACGCCACCGCGTTCGCATCCGGCCTATCGGCTGTTGACCGAGTACTTCGCGTTCCCGGAGAAATTCGACTATATCGATATCGACATGCGTGCGCTGACGCAAACGGGTGGGCGGGCGCAGCAACTGACCTTGCATCTGGTATTGAAGGACTTGCGCGGGGACTCTCACGCTGCGCGGTTGTTGGAGTCCGTGACGCGCGACCATCTGCAACTGTTCTGCACGCCGGTGGTCAACTTGTTTCCCTTGCATGGTGAACCTATCCGGATCAATCACACGGCGCTGAGTTATCCCGTGGTGCCCGATTCGCGGCGTGCAGCAGGCACCGATGTGTATTCGATCGACACGGTCAACCTGGTGCGCCAGACCGCGAACGGCGAATCGATTGTCGAATACCGGCCGTTTTATTCGTTGCGTCACGGCGAGTCGAACGATCAATCGGGCCATTATTGGTTCGCCCGTCGGGATGACTGGGTGGCGAGCAAGAACCCGGGCTATGAAACCGAAATCTCGATCGTTGATATCGACTTCGATCCCGCCGTGCCGGCGACCGATACCTTGAGCCTGGAGTTGACCTGCACGAATCGCGACTTGCCCTCGATGCTCGCGTTCGGCTTGAGCGAGGGGGATCTGTTCCTGGAAGGAACATCGATCATCCAGCGTATCGTCATGCTGCGACGGGCCACGCCGAGCCGGCGTTTCGAGCGGGGCCGCGCCGCACACTGGCGTCTGATTTCACACCTGGCGATGAACCAGGTGTCGTTGACGCAGACCGGCCCAGGCCCACTGCGCGAGATGCTGCGCCTATACGACTTGCCGCGTACTGCCGTATCGGCACGACATATCGATGGCATTGCCGATGTGACGCAACAGGCAGTCGTGCATTGGATGCCCGGTAAGCCCTTTGCCACGTTCGTTCGCGGAATCGAGATCACGTTGACGATCGACGAGGATTTTTTCGTCGGTGCGAGTCTGCATACTTTTGTTGGCGTCATGGACGCGTTTTTCGCGACCTATGTGCACTTGAACAGCTTCACCTTGCTGGTGGTGAAATCGAAACGGACCGGCGAGGAGATTGCGCGATGTCAGCCCCGAAGCGGCGAATCAGTCCTGGTGTAGTCGAGCAACTGCTCGAAGCACCGCATCGCTTTGGGTTTTTCCAGGCGGTGCGTGTGCTCGAGCGTTGGTTCCTGCGCCGGGCAGAGCAGGACCTTATCGCCGGCCGTACGGCCCGCGCCGCCGCCAGCCCTTCATTGCGTGATCATCCCGATGGCGTCGCGGTCCGTGGCGGCGCATTGCAAGCAGACATCCCGCCCTCCGGCGCTGCCATGGTGAACGTGCACGATGACCGGAAGGAGCATGAAAATCGTGAGATGCGGCGCCGTGCGCTGACAGCACAGATGTCGTTTCGCACAACGTTGTCGCTCAGGTTCCCGCCTAGTGAGATCGAGCAGCTTCAGGCCTACGACATCGATGGCAACCTGTTGCATGACCCCGCGTCTCAACGCGCGGCGATCGCTACTGGCCGCCTTGATCATGTCGCGCTGACACCGGCCTTCTTTGGCCTGCTTGGTGTACAAGGCGCGTTGCCGCTGCACTATACCGAACAGATCGCCGAGCGCGAGACGCTGGGGCGTGACCGCGCCGCACGTGAATACCTGAACATCTTCTCGAACCGCGCGACCGCGCTGTTCTACGGGGCATGGAAGAAATACCGCCTGGCGCTGCACTACGAAGTGGATCGCGATGAGCGGTACAAGCCTTATCTGCTGGCCCTGGGTGGCGTGGCGCCGCGCATGCAGCGCACACTGCGCGACACGGTTGCGGCAGAAGATCCGTTGACCCCTCACTTCGATGAGGCCGTCGCGGGCTACGCCGCAGCCGTACGGCAGCGGCCGATGTCGGCGGCCTATCTGCAGCGGGTGCTTGGCGATTACTTCGGCGTGGCGATCAACGTCGTGCAGTTCGTCGGCAAGTGGTATTCGGTGCCCCCTGAGCAATGGACGCGGCTCGGCATGCACAACGCAACCCTGGGCGCTACGGCCTTGTCAGGTGAACGTGTATGGCAGCGTGATATGTGCGCGCGGCTCGTGATTGGACCGATGACTTTGGCGCAATACCGAACATTCCTTCGTGGCCGGCCCAGTGCGCTGGCATTGACGCGACTGCTGCAACTGACGGTGGGCGTGCTGTTCGAGTTCGAAGTGCAGTTGGTGCTGCACAAGGACGCGGTACGGCCGGGTTGCCTGGGGAGCGCGGGTAGCTTGGGGCAAGATGCTTTCATGATGTCGCGTCCGGCCCGGGACCATCGTCATGATGCGCGATATGCGCTCCAGGTCATTGACCACGCGTGATTTTTTTTTGACGATATTAAGAAGAAGCAGGCTCACGACTATGCGCACACCGTTGAAGGTCTTGATCGGAAAACTCGATGCCACTACTCGCGCGGCGGCCGAGAAAGCCGCCAGTGAATGTCTGGCGCGCGGACACTTCGAGGTGGATCTCGAACATTTGTTTATCGCATTGCTCGACGATCCGCGCTCCGATGTCAGCGTCATCATGAAAGCATGCGGCGTCGCGCCGGACGCGCTGCGAGCCGACTTCGAGCGTAGCCTTGAGGAACTGCGCACCGGCAATACACGCACGCCGGTTTTCTCCGAGCAGTTGCCCAGGCTGTTCGAACAAGGCTGGCTGATTGCCTCGCTTGATGGTCATAGCGCGCGCATCCGGTCCGGCCACTTGCTGTTGGCGTTACTGACCGCCACGGATCTGCTTCAGATCGCGCAGCGTATGTCGCCGCGTTTCGGCAAGGTGCGATTGGAGGATTTGAAGCATCGCTTCGATGACATCACGGCTGGCTCGTCGGAAGTGCCTGTCAATGCGGCAGAGCAAGAGACGGAAGGTGAGGCCGGCCCGGTGGCGAGCGCATCGCCTGGCGCACCCGGGGCGGCAAAGTCGAAGACACCGGCGTTGGATACCTATACCAACGACCTTACCGCGCAAGCGCGGGCCGGTAAGATCGATCCGGTGATTGGTCGCGATGCCGAGATCCGGCAGGTCATCGACATCTTGATGCGGCGGCGGCAGAACAATCCGATTCTGACTGGCGAAGCGGGCGTGGGGAAAACCGCGGTGGTCGAGGGACTGGCATTGCGTATCGTGAGCGAGGACGTGCCGCAACCACTGAAGGGCGTGGCGCTACGCGTGCTGGATATGGGGCTGCTGCAGGCCGGTGCCAGCGTGAAGGGCGAGTTTGAAAATCGTTTGAAGCAGGTTATCGACGAAATCAAGAAGAGCCTGCAACCGATCATCTTGTTCATCGACGAGGCGCATACGATCATCGGGGCCGGCGGTCAGGCGGGGCAGAACGATGCCGCCAACTTGCTGAAGCCGGCGCTTGCGCGAGGGGAGCTACGCACGGTGGCGGCCACCACCTGGAGCGAGTACAAGAAGTATTTCGAGAAAGATGCGGCGCTGGCGCGGCGTTTTCAGGTGGTGAAGGTCGAGGAGCCGGACGAAACCCTGGCCGCGGCAATGCTGCGCGGCATGGCGCCATTGATGGAAAAGCATTTCAACGTTCGCGTGCTGGATGAAGCCATCGTCGAAGCGGTGCGCCTGTCGCATCGCTATATCACGTCGCGACAGTTGCCGGACAAGGCGGTGAGCGTGCTCGATACCGCGTGCGCCAAAGTCGCACTCGCGCAGAACGCGACGCCGGCACCCATCGAGGACACGCGCAAACGTATCGAGCGAACCGACACCGCGATTGCCGTGCTGGAACGTGAGCAGCGCGACGAACCGGTGAATGTCGAGCGGGACGGACGGCTGACGACGTTGCGCGCGCAACGCGATGAGGATGCTGCGGCATTGGACGTCCTGGACGCACAATATGCGCAGGAAAAGGCACTCGTTGCCCGCGTCGCCGCCTTGCGCCAGGCGCTGGCCGAGGCGCAGGAGCCGGCGGCATTGCAAGCGGAGCTGGCGAGGGTGATCACAGAGCTTGAACAGGCGCAGCAACATCAGCCGATGCTGCCGTTGCAGGTGGATGCGCATGTGGTGGCCGGTATCGTTGCGGCCTGGACGGGCATTCCGTTGGGCCGCATGGTGCGCGATGAGATTGATACGATCTTGCAACTGCAGGACCTGCTGGGCGCTCGCGTGATCGGACAGGACCACGCGCTTGGTGCGGTGGCTCAGCGCGTGAAAACGGCCAGTGCGAGTCTGGAAGACCCGAACAAGCCACGGGGCGTCTTCCTTTTCGTCGGACCGTCGGGCGTGGGCAAGACGGAGACCGCGCTGGCGTTGGCCGACATCCTCTATGGCGGCGAGCGCAAGATGATTACGATCAATATGAGTGAGTATCAGGAGGCGCATAGCGTGTCCGGCCTGAAGGGATCGCCGCCCGGTTATGTCGGTTATGGTGAGGGAGGCGTACTGACCGAGGCTGTGCGACGCAATCCGTATTCAGTCGTGCTGCTCGATGAAATCGAGAAAGCGCATCCGGACGTGCTGGAAATGTTCTTCCAGGTTTTCGACAAAGGTTTCATGGACGATGCGGAAGGACGTGAAATCGACTTCCGCAATACGATCATCATCCTGACATCGAACGTGGGCTCATCGACGGTGATGCAACAGTGCCTAAACCAGCCGCCGGAAGCGCTACCTGATCCGGACGAATTGGCCGAGGCTTTACGCGGTGCGCTCCACAAGGCGTTCAAACCGGCTTTCCTGGGGCGAATGAAGGTGATTCCGTATTATCCGATTTCGGATACGGTGCTTGGCGAGATCATCGAATTGAAGCTGGCCCGCATCCAGGCGCGTGTGCAAGCGAACCACCATGCGGTGTTCGAATGGGACGAAGCGCTCGTCGACGCGGTGTTGGCGCGGTGTACGGAAGTGGACTCGGGTGCGCGGAACGTCGATCACATCTTGAACGGCACCCTGTTGCCTGAGATCGCGCAGCAGGTGCTGGAGCGCGTCGCGGATGGCACGCCGATCCGCCGGATCGCCGTGAGCGCGGGCGAAGGCGATGTCTTTGCCTACACCGTCGAGTAAGCCGAACGAAGAGAACGCGTTGAGTGAGCCGAACCAAGTGGAAATGATACCGCCCGAAGCCGTCCAGGCCTTGCTGCAACCCATTGCCGAGGGCATGCCCGCAGGCGAGGACCTGCTGTTTTCCAACGATTTCGACGTGATACAGGAGGCGCGCCGTTTCGAAGACCCGTCACTGGATCAGGGTGAATGGGTGACCGATGTCAAGGAGGCCAACTGGGATCTCGTCATCGCGCGTGGCACCGCCTTGCTGTCCACGCAGACGAAGGACCTGCGTCTCGCGGTCTGGCTGACGGAGGCATGGGGCATCAAGGAAGGTCTACCGGGCCTGACGAAAGGATATGCGCTGCTCAACGGCCTTTGCACGGAATTCTGGGACACGTTTTATCCGTTGCCGGAGGACGGGGATCAGGATTACCGGCTGGGCAATGTCGGCTGGCTGTCTGGCCGGACCGCTGAGTTGCTGCGGGGCGTACCGTTGACGCAGGGTGGTGGCGGATATGGCGCATTGGATTGGGAGGTGGCGGCCAATCTGATCCAGGCAGTGAAGCGGGACCCGGACAACGCCGACGACATCTTGCGCGGCAAGATTACGATCGACATATTCGACGCCGCGCGCCGGACGACGAAGCCGTCGTTCTACACGCAAGTGTTACGTGAGCTGGCGGCGTTCGAGCAGGCGTTCAAGGCGCTGGAGGCGACGCTGGATGCAAAGGCGGGCGACGATGCACCCAGTTTCCGGCAGGTAAAAGAGGCGTATGACACGGTGCGCCGTCTGGCCGAGCGTTTCGCGAAGGATGCGGGCATTGACCCCGCTGGTGCCTTGGAAGGCGCGACAGCGGCGGCCGGTACGGCGCATCAGCCACCACAAACGGGCATGCCGCCACCAACGGGCGGCGCTTATGAACGGATCGAGCCACAGTTCGACCAATCGGAGGCGGACATCATGGGGCAACTCAGTGTTGTGTCGGGCGGCAGCGCCGGGAACGGTATGTCGAATGGCGGTACGTCCAGCGGCATGGCCGGGCCGATCGCCACGCGTGCGCAGGCGATTACCCGTTTGCGCGAGGTGGCGGCGTTTTTCCGGCGCACGGAGCCGCATAGTCCGGCGGCGTATATGGCGGAAAAGGCCGCGATATGGGCCGACATGCCGTTGCATGAATGGCTCAATGCCGTGGTGAAGGACGGCGCGTCGTTGGAACAACTGAATGACTTGCTAGGGGTGAAGCGCATCGACGAGTGAAGGCACCGCGCGCATCGTTCGGCGGCCGGACATGCTAAACGCGCATTCCCTCCCGTTGTCTCAATGCGCTGCATCCGCATGCTGGCGTGGGTGGTAGAGAGGTGACCGCCGTATGCTTCAAGACCGTACGTCTTCACCCCAGAAGTCCCGGATGGCGGCAATTCCATGAGCGCCGGCGGCAAGCGCCTCGTCGAGCGACGCGATACGCATGCCGCCCAGCGCGTACACCGGAATGGACGTCAGCGCCGCGATTTCCCGGAAGCGGGGCCAGCCCAATGGTTCCGCATCGACATGTGTTTTTGTGGCCAAGACCGGTGAAATGGTTAGCAGGTCGGCGCCGAGCGTGTTCGCATGTATTACTTGATGCGTGTCATGGCACGCCGCTGAAACAAGAAAATCGGATGGCAGCGGTCTGCTCGCGCAATGCATCAAGCGCGCGCTCGTCAGATGTACCCCGTCGGCGTGCACTGAACGCGCCAGCTCGGGCGGAGCATTCAATAGTAGACGAGCACCATGACGACGACAGCATATCCGCGCTTCCCGGGCGAGCCAGGCATATTGCGCTGGTGTCACCGTCTTCGCGCGTAATTGCACCAAGGTAATCCCACCGGCAAGCGCCGTTTCCAGATGATCGATGAAAGTCGACAGGGGCGCGTCAGGTGCGGGCTCCGGGGTAATAAGGTAACGCCGTGGCAATGGGGCGGACAATGTCATGGGATAAAATTGGCGCGATACCGTTACCTTACACATTTTCTATCGAGGAGGGCGCGCGTGGCGACCCTTCCGGCACGGCGCCTTACGTTCCCGCGCGGAACTCTATGCGACGATTCCGCGCGCGCCCCTCCGCGGTATCATTTGGCGCAATCGGTTGATCCGGGCCAACGCCGCTGCTGTCCATCTGCTGCGCGGGGATGCCCCGTCCCACCAGATACCCCTTCACGGCATCGGCTCGCGCTTGTGACAGCGCGATATTCGAGCGCCGATCACCGGTGTTGTCGGTATGGCCGATAATCGCCACACGCGTGCCCTGCATCGTCGACAGGGCAGTCGCCATCTGATCCAGGATCGCCTTGCCTTCCGGCGCCAGCACGGAACTACCGATCTCGAATTCGATCGTACGATTCGCCAGTGTCCGGTCTAGCAGGTTCTGCTGCTGTTGCGGCGCGGCCACCCGCAGTCCGTTGCGGATAGTGAACGTCGGATTCAACGCGACGGCCATTTCGCTGGCAACTTGCTGGCGCTGCGCTTCGTTGCCTACCTCTCCGCGGATATCGATCTGCGTGCCGTCGATCTTCAACTGCCCGCGATGCACGGTCTTCAGGTTCGGCGCCAATAACTTCTGTACATTGCCTGACCAGTTCGCAGGCGTGGATACATTGCCCACGGTGATCTGATCCTGTACGTTATCGGCGCCGTACAAGGCCTGTACGCGTGCCAGCACGGCCGCCTTTGTCGCGTCATCGGGAACGATACCACCCACCACGACCTGCCCTGGCCGCGTGGCGCCGCCGGGGCCCGATGCGGCACCATTCACCGTCGTCGTAACGGGTGCGGTCGATGTGACGGCTGCCGCACCGCGACCGTTGTTTCGGCTGATGGACCCGGCGCCGCCGTTGCCACCGTCGAGCACGGTGGCTTGCGCGTTGTCACCGCCGATCCGATTCACCACGACATTGCCACTGCTATCGTCGGCGAGTGCGGGTGTGCCAATGATCGTCGTGCCCAGTAGTATTCCGCTCGACATCGTCAGCGCCAATAACGTGTTACGCGTCTTTGGCGGTGTGTGTAAACGCTTCGAACCCATCCACTATTCCCCGGTAAAGACTTCGCGGAACGTATCCACGGCGACGCGCAACGACAGTTGCGGTTGGTCCAGATAACTGACGAGTTTGGTCAGTGACGAATCGGCTCGCGCCTGATCGTCCACCCATTCCGGATCGTCGATGTCGATGTTCTGCGTCATGTAGGCTTGCGGATCGAACACGCTGTGCAAGGTGCGTGCGGAGCCGCCATCCAGACCGATGATCAGACGGTCGCGGCCCTGAATCCTCGTCATGACGATGGCCACCTCGAAGTCCGCGCGGGACACGAACGGCGCGCATAATTCCAGCCACAGTACCGCCACCAGACTCCGATACAACGGGTCCGTCGGCAGTGGCAGGGACAAGCCCTTTTCCACGCGTGGCGTGGTATTGCCAATCAACGGCTTCAGCAGGATGCCAAGCGCCAGCAGCGTGCGGCGCGGATTGACCGCCGCGCCACCGGAAGCCGCTTTCAGCATGGTCGTCAGTCCTTCGAGCGTCTGGTGATCGAGGAAATCGTCGAACGTGCCATCGTGCGGACTGCCCGGTCCCGTCACGTCGACGGTGACCAACGTATCGGCCAGGTTCTGCAGCGCACCCGCGGGATCTTGCGGGCCTAGCAACGGCGTCATGTGGGCCTCGGCGCGTGCCCAGAGCCGGGCGAGGGCCAGCGGACTGCGCGTCTGGAAGTGCATCGGATGTTGCACTTCGAACGCCGCGGCGACGATAAATGGAAAACGTCGCTGCGATGCGTCGCCGCTGGCGGCCAGATGCCCCGCGACCGCGATCTTGCTATGTGAGCCCAGGAACGCGAAGTGCAGTGGCGCGATGGTGTCGTAGACCAGCTTCCAGCGTGGATCCTCGGCCATCATCTCCATGGTTCGCGACAGCCACTGGTCCAGCGTGTTCAGCAGTTGCGGGTTTCGCGCGCTGCGTACGAAATCGCCACGCGACGGCAACTTGCCGAAGTACTCCAGGTGTTGCTGGATCGCTTTGCTCATGGGTTACCTCCCGCGGATGCACCGTTGCCCGGCGCCGCCAGCGCCCCTGAACCGCTCGCTGTCGATACGACGCCGCTGCCAGGGTTTGCCGGTGCGCCGATCCGTGCGCCTGGCACCGGCATCGTCACGATACTGGCCGGGAGCGTCAGGCCGAGCAAGCTCTGACCTCCCGCGCCTGATTTACCCCCGGCGCTGTCGCCTCTTTGCGCACTGCTGATGATGCGCATCCGGGCGGTCACCGTCACATTGCCCTGAGTCCATGCCAGATCGAACGTGCCGTCGGCTTTTCGTTTCGGATGACCGGCATCCAGCAGTTTCTCGAGCCCATAGTTGCCCGGTTGGTTAAACAGTTCGATGGTCCGGCCGTCATACGAGGTCGCCGTCAACTGCGCGCCCGGCTGACCATTCGGATTCGGCCAGACGAAGTTCGTCCATTGCGGCGGCGTATTCCGATAACGCAATACCTGACTGTCGATCGTGATGGCGTATTCGGTCGTGCCCGGGCTCGGCTCCGGCAGGATCTGGAATACCGTCTGGGGTTGCTGCGCGGCTGCACCGCCGGATGCCGCGCCACCGGCGAGCGGCGCCACCCAGCGACCGAACCCGGCGATGAAATCAGGCGCCAACTGCAGCCCCATGTCACCCCAGGTGCGCGGGCTCAAGACATCACCGCGCCGGACTACCAGCGGTCCCAACGTGCCGGAGACGAAGGTCGAGATCGTGCCGTTCGGACCGAACACCTGACCGATCTCGGCCGGGGCGGCTTCTACCTTGCCGTTCGCGTCGAACGGATATTTGGTGGCCAGGCTGGTCTGGAACGGCTGGTAGATCTGCGCCGCCCAGATCTTGTTGATCTCGCCACTGGTTGCACGCGTAATCACCGCATACCCTTCCTGCAGCGGGCGTACCAACAGCGGCCGCAGTGCATTGCGCTGGTCCTCGCCGAGCCCGTTCAGCATCTGCTCGTCGACGTACGTCAGGGCGTCCGAGAGTTCCGAACCATTGCCATCCAGGGTCTGCTGCATCAAGAGCTTCGCGCCCGGTCCGGGCTCCCCCTGGTTCTTCAACGTATTGAAGCGTGAACGCACCTTGCTCAGGCGATCCATATACGTGCGCAGCATCGAGCCTTCCTGCCGTTGCATCACGATACGGCCTAGGCCGGTGAATGCCGTGCCCACGGGACCGATCGGCATGGCCACCGGCTTGCCGTTGATGTCGATGTTCGCCGTATTCGGCACGTTGCTGCTGTTGAACAGGTTCTTGAACCAGTTGATGACGCCGGTCTTCGCTCGCGTGATGCCGGTGTTTAGCAGCGACGGGTTGTCCCACGACGTCTGTTCATATGCAGTCTCCAGCAGCTTGCGGATCGGGGAGTCCTGCGGATCACCAAGGCGGTCGAGTGCATTCGTCGCTTGCACGAAGGTGCCGAACTCCCGCACCGAGATGCCGTTCATGAACTGCTGCCATTGCCTTGCGTACTCGGCCTTGTACATGCCGACCAGCGCCTTCTGGATCTGTTCGGGACTGCCATCCAGCGTCAGGTCATTGCTGTCGGTGCTGTCCAATACCCAGTCCTTCGCCTGCAATTCCTTTGTCGCCGCGTCGCGGATGGCCGGTTGTACATAATCGAACCAGGCTTCGCGTGTGAACGTGCCGGGAATCGCATAGCTGCCCGCCACCAGCTTGCCATCGTCGGGCCCAAGGATACGGGCGACCGTCATTGGCGCATAACGGGTGGATGCACGCGCCTTGATCTCCTCATACACACGCTCGCGTGCCGGCATGCCGCTGACCACGCGTCGCAGATCGGCGCGCGTCTGGTCGACCAGCGCGAGGTTCTCCTCGATCATCGGCCAGTCGTCGTCATTGACCCGCGACAGGTAGAACGTGATCATGCGTTCCGCGCTGCGGATCATCTGGTCGCGTGGCATCGCCCCGCGATTGGTTTCCAGCCAGCCCCGCCAGAAACGGGCCAATTGATCCGTCAGATGCGCGATTTCCACATGACGCTTGTCGCCGAGCATCAGATACGTCTTGAGCGCGTTATAGGCATCCTGCACGTTCGTCGGCGATGCATCGGCATAGAGGCCGTTGCTCGGTGGCGCGCCATTGGGCGTGATCGCATTTCTGCGCGTGGCCTGCAGCGCCGAGGGCGCGTTGGCCTGCGCATTGACTTCGCCGGGTGCGTGATTCAATGGCGATAAATCGCTCGCATGCGCGTTGACATCGCTCAGGAAGGCCGCGAGGTTCGCGGAGACCGGTGACAGCAACAACTGCTTGATACCGTAGTAGTACTCGTCAAGGAGCCGTTGTTCCAGACGATCGCCTTGGTAAAGCCCGAATGACAGCGACAGCGGCCGATTCTGGCGGAACTGTTCCAACTGCTGGATACGGTCTTCGAGGATGTCCATGCCCTCGAGTCGAGATTGCAGGTCCGTATGTTCACTCTGCAGACGTGCGACCTTGTCGAGATCCGCTTGCACGTTGCGGGTCAGTTGCTGGTTATTGAGCGTCGACCAGGTCCAGACGCCCAGCATCAACGCCAGCGCCGTCACCAGGCTGAAGAACGTCAGGTAGCGTGCCCGTGTTTTCAACGGGCTGGCATATTGCCGTACGGTCTTGCGATCGGCAAACACCACTTTCGAGAAAAAATCGCGCAGGAAGAAGCCGTGCTTGCTCAGGGTCGTCGACGCGTTCGGCAACGGGTTGCCGCCTAGCGCGAAGCGCCGCGCGATTCGTTCCGACGCCGCGCTGTTGGCCACGCCTTCCTGCAATGCGCTACTGAAGTAGAACCCGCGGAACACGGGTTGGTACTGAAAGGGATTCGTTTCGAACAACGTTGCCAGGAAGGACCGCAGCGACGCCTTGATTGCCGAGAATTCCAACGGGAAGCTCAATTGGCCAGGTGCCAGCGTGCCGTTACGACTCAACGCGATCTGCGCGATGCTGATGTCCTTCAAGCCGTCGTGCAGTTCGTCGAAACGCTTGTCGAATTGCGCCACGGCGTCCACTTTCTCGCTCGGCTCGTACGGGAAGCTCGAGCCCCATACCCGTTCGAATTCAGTGCGGTCGCCACCGCCGAAGAATTCGGTGAAACCGGTGATCAGGTCCGCCTTCGTGAACATCACGTAGACGGGTGCGAAAACTTCCAGTTTTTCTGTCAGTTCCTGGACGCGTTGGCGCAGGTTCTTTGCCAATTCAATGGCGAACTCCGGTTTGCTGCCGGTCAGTTCGGCGATACTCGCGGTGACAATGATGCCGTTGATCGGCGCCCGTGGCCGGTACTTCTTCAACAGGCCGAGGAAACCGAGCCATTCGCTGCGATCTTCTTCATGCACGGCATAGCGGCCGGCGGTGTCCAGCAGGATGCCCTCGGTCGTGAAGAACCAGTCGCAGTTTCGCGTACCCCCTACGCCGTGAATCGCGGCACTGTTTTCACCGGCGAGCGGGAATTGCAGGCCGGAGTTCAGGATAGCCGAGCTTTTGCCTGCCGATGGATTGCCGATGACGATGTACCAGGGCAATTCGTACAGTGCGCGGCTACCGCTCATCTGCCCGATTTTTGACGTCTTGATCGTCCGGACCGCTTGCGCGAGACGGCTACGCAGACCGTCGAGTTCCGCCTGGCGTGCCGGATCGGCGCCGGGTGCTGGTTGCGCCGTTTCCACCTGCTGCTCCAGCGCTTTATTGAGCCGTGCACCCGAGCGGTGCGCCTTCAGATACTTGAAGATCCGGATCAGCAGCCACAGGAGCAAGAGCATGCCGAAGACGGCGACCGCCCAGACAAGGCGTATGCGTAAGGCGGTCGCGCCCAGGAACAGGAAGCCGACCAGCGCCAGCGCACCAATGATCGACAACGTACGGGTATGGGTCAGTATGCGAAGCAAGCGTTGCATGAAAAGAGGCGATCCTGTTCTTGGATGTCTTACGGGCCAATAGAGGCGGAAGGTGTCGCACCATTCGCATCGGGGTACGGCACTTTCGGCGGATCAGGCGGCTAAGGGTTGCACATGCGTTTGTGAATCGGCTGGTATGTTGGGGTGGGTCGGCGTGCCGCTGGAAGCGGACTGTTCGGATGTGTCCGGGGGCGATGCAATGCGCCGGTCGGTGGGGGGGACACCAGCACGCGTCACGAGCATCGCCAGGGCTTGCCGCTCGGAAAGCGTCATTGCGAGCGCTGGATGACCATGCTCGGCGGTGTCGGCGGCGGCCAGCGCGACACTCAGCAATGCGCCGGCCGCACCGGTCTCGCCGCACGCGCCACGGATGGCGAAGCAGTCGCGCCGTGCCGCCAGATGCGCGACTGCCTGCGCCCAGAACTGGGACATCTTTATCGATTCGGGCCCAGTAGCGCCGACATCGGAAAACAGCGCGCCCATCGTCTCGGCGGACGTGGCCGATGCACGCAATGTCTCGTGCGTCAGCGCTTCCCAACTTGGTGGCGGGCGGTTGCCATCGTGATTATCGTTGCCTTCGGTCTCGGCATCGCGCGTGGGAAGGACATCATGCTCGGCAAACCCGGGCGCGCTGATGATCACGTCGGGCTCGTTGAGATACGGGTGCGCAGTGCCTGATGGCCTGCTTGCTCCCGGCTCGCGCGACGGCATTTCCCCAGGCAAGCGATCCGGCCCGGCCGATGCCGCATGTACCTCCGGCATCGCGCCTAGAACGATCGCAACGGCCGCTTCGCCTGCCGTCGCCGTCTCGCTTCCGGGGGCATCGTATATCGACGAATGCGTCGCGGCGATGATGACCACGGCCGGCGGCATGGTGTGTCCGATGCCATGCGATGCGGCGTCGTGAACCGGAGGCGGTGTGCGGTGCAGCCGGTCGATCGCATCCGCGACGACGCGATAGGCATCGTCGCTGCTGGTAGCGGTGCTGGCGTGGATCTGCATCGCGACCGTCGAGGCAACACCATGCTGGGCGGCGACCTCTTCGTGCATCTGCTGGAGTGCCCGGATGGTCTGCTGCGTCAGCGCGGATGACCAATCCGCTGGCGCGATGGCGATAAGTTCGAATGCGAACGACCGGACCGGACGCACTGTATCGGAATGCGAGGTTGCCGCAAGGCTATCGGCACATGCTTGATGCAGTTGCAGGAACGCGTCCCGGCAGACGTCGAGCAGCAAGGTGACCGCGCGCAGCGTACCGTCCGCCAGGGAGGGCGGCAGGCCGCCAAGGGAAGCGCCACCGGCTTCCAGGCGCAGGCGCGTATCGGCCAGCGCCGTCGACGGCAGATCCGATATACGAGCGACACGGCGCGGATACCCGGCCTGGTTTAGCAGCGTGGGATCGAGCGGCGCCGTTTTGCCCTGCTTCAACTGGGCCTTGATCAGTCCTGCCTTGGTCCCGAGCGGGCTACGCATGATGGCATGGCGGAACGCCGCGGATGGCGCCGGTCGTGGCGTGACCTTGTTGCCGGAGGTCTCGGGTTGGGGTGCCGTATCGATGCTGCCTCCCTGCGGCGCCGCGCCGGGTGTTTGCAACGTGTGCTTGATGCTGCCGATCATGCGGCCCAGGAGCGTGTAGGCAATGACGATGACCGACGGCATGAGCACGAGGTAGTCGGTGATGTCGCGCGTCGATGGCACGCGATTGCCATGCTTCCACCACGCGATCACGGCCATCCAGACCAGCGCGAAAACCGCGAAGATCGACAGCAACGTTTTGAGGATCTGTTTGATGGGGAGCGTCTGCATGGCGCTTAACCCCGCAGGCGCGCGACGCGGCTGATGACACGGCACGACACGCCGACGGCGAAGCGCCGTGTCGTGCCTTGATGCGTTCTCCATCCCCGCCTGCGAACGGCGCCGCGTGCGCCGCTACGGTCTGGCCGGTCCCCGAGGGCGATGCGTGGCCGTATCATGCTTTGTTATTCTCTACAGTCGTCTACAAAATGGCAACACTGGCAGTGCGGGGGCGTGACGTCCGTCGATGCCCCGGCCGACCGGCCTACTCCAACGGATTCAAAGGTTTTGATACCCCCATCTTGAATCCTGGTTTGTGATACTCGACGTGTCCGTAATCATGGAACGACCAGTCCCCGCCCCAGACCAGTCCCACCTCCGCGGCAGTCTTGCCGTACAACGCATACCCCCGCATGGCCCACGGATCTTTTTCCGAGATCACGACCTTGCCATCGCGCAAGAAGGCGTTATCCGCTGCTAACCCATATTGGTGATAACTGCGATTCGCCCCTGCCTGTGTCACCTGATTCCCCGATGACGCCAGGCTGGCTTGTCGATCAGGGCTGCGATAGCCCTCCAGCAACACCATCTGATAGCCATATCGCTCCGCCATCAACTTGTAGACCAGTAACAACCGCGTCCGGAAGTCCGCATCCAGCAGGCTCCAATCGCGGCTGGCATTGCGAATTTGCGGCCGGATCTGCTCTACTTCCCGCGTCGTGAAGACTTCCGGCGGCGGCGCCGGCGGCGGTACCAATTGTTCTCCGTGCAACAAGGCATCAATCTTCGCATCGGACACGTCTGTCGTGTCCGAAAACTGGAATATCTGCTGTTTGCCACGGAGGAATAATGCAATTAATGGCGGCGTGGCGAGTGTTCCTATCGAAATGAGTAGTAACAAACGACGGCGAACTAGCATATCCCGGAATCGAGCCGATGTCGATGCAGCCGCACGCGCCGAATGCGTTAAGCCTTTTTCCCCATGGGACGCAACAGTACCAAATGTGCCGGTAATACGTCGAAATGCCCGCGCGGTATGTTCTACCGCCTGCGCACGTGCATCGGGAAGAAATACCAGAATAGCAATGCCCACCGCGGCAAGAAAATAACCCGACAAAGCGAAAAAAATCACGATCTTAGATGCTTTCGAAAGGAGGTGTTACACATGGTGTGGCGAAGCATTTCTAATCCTGAGCGATGTGCATTAAAATCCTCCGACATGTTCGCATGCCGCCGTGCCTTATGAAAAGATTGCCAGACGTCTTAGCGACCGCATGCATGCTATTTGTCGTATTTTTTATGAAAGCGTGAACGGAGCGATGATCGACGTTCCATGGTTCTTGGTAAATGGATAGGCAAATGCGCGGTGAGGGTTAGAAGGCTGTCGTAAAATATGGATTAGAAAGGTCGGTCTGCATTACGCGTATACGCTCATATGATTGCTTAGACATATGACGTGAAAATTGGATTGATCGGTTGTGCATGCGTCGCCATTGCGCCGGTATTGATGAACGAAAAGAATCGAAGAGAGAGGATGAGCGACGGAAACGGAGTAACGCCGCCCAAGCAGCCGCCGAGTCTGGTTGGCGGAGCCGCATCATCGTCCACCGCACCGAAGCCGGCTGGCGCGGAGCCCCGTATTCTGGCGGGTCTGGACGGGAAAGGGGCGAAGGCGGTCAAAGGCGGGGCCAAGGCCGCGCCGGTAGGGCCACGTGGCGCGCGTAAGGGGACCTGGATCGGCGTCGTCGCGTTACTGGCATTGGTCGTGGTGGCGGGCGGTGTGTGGCGCTCGCAGCAGCGTGTGAATCGTGACGAACCGCTCACCGATGCACGCGTGTCTTCCGGTACAGCGGATGGCTCGGCCGTGCGGGCGCAGCAGGGCGAGGAGCATCCGCCCCCTTCAGGCACCGCACGGATGCAAGGGACCAATAACGCAGCGGGGGGGAGTCCGCCGCCGACTCAGTCGGCAACGATCGTCAATGACACGTCGGGACAACCTGCAACTGATTCGAGAGTGACGCCGCCTGCATTGGCGGCACAGCAGGAAGATCCCGTAAAGGCGCTGGCCGAGAAAAACGATACGCCTGATAAGCGGCGTGAAACGACAGCCCCTTCGGGTGCGGCCGATGCCAAGGCAAAGCGCGCCGAAAAGAAAATGACGCGGCATGAGCGCTTGCTCGCGGAGCGGGAGGAGCGGGCGCGGGAACGGGCGAACGATCGCACGCAAGCGGCGCCAGCCGCAAAGAGTGAGGACCCGGATGCCGATATTCTCGCGGCGCTCTTCAAGCACACGAATGCGACCGATGCGAAGGGCTCGCCTGTTGCGACATCGAAAGGCGCGGTGTCGGCCAAGTCGCACGGGTCGGCAAAACCTGTCGCGGGCAGCCTTGCCGCGAAGGTGGAGGCGTGCCGCAGCAAGGGTTTCTTTAACGGTGAGGTGTGTCGCTGGCAGGTCTGTAACGGTCACTGGGGGAGCGATCCGGCTTGTCCTGGTAATCCGCAACCATCGGCTGCCACGTCCGCGCATTGATTCGGTGAGACGACGCCCACGGGCTCCGGCGAGGGCCGGATGCGCGGGCATCTTTAACCGGTACAGGCCTGTGCCTGATCGCGAAAATGCCATTGCGCGTATCGTGCATGTACTTTGGCATCGAAACGCCTGGCGATGCCCATCGTCAGGTTGGTCCGGGGATATGTCATGAAGTCTGGCAACAGGGTAAAGTGACTGACAGCGTGCCTTTGCGGGACGAGATTGCTGGTCGATCGTCATTCCTCGCGGACGCCATCACGCGTTTCCGGCCTACCTGTTTGATCGCTACCGAATTGCTGCTCATGATTGAAATCCGTGACGAAACGCCCGTATACGGGCCGCCGGACCGTTGTGAAGGGTGTCATTCACCCGAGGCCGTACCCATCGAGATGGCCTTTGCCTTCCAGCCGATCGTCGATCTGACGACGGGGACGGCCTATGCGCATGAGGCGCTGGTCCGAGGGCCTCACGGAGAGCCGGCGGAATCCGTTCTGTTGCAGATACGCGACGAGAATCGCTACCAGTTCGACCAGCAGTGCCGCACGAACGCCATTGCGCAGGCGGCGGCCTTGGGCATGCAAAGTTTCCTGTCGATCAATTTCATGCCGAACGCGGTCTATCAACCGGCGGCGTGCATTCGCAGCACGTTCGAGGCGGCTAAGAAGCATGGTTTTCCACTGGAGCGGGTTATTTTTGAGACGGTGGAGGCCGAGAACGTCATCAGCCGTCGTCATCTCGTCGAGATCTTCCGTGCGTATCAATCGTTTGGTTTTCAAACAGCCATCGATGATTTTGGTGCCGGTTATTCGGGGCTGACCCTGCTCGCCGATTTTCAGCCGGATCTCATCAAGCTCGACATGGCGCTCGTGCGGCATATCGATCAGGATACTGTCAGGCAACGGATTGTTTGCGGGGTGCTGCAAATATGCCGCGACCTGGGGGTTCGGGTCATTGCCGAAGGTATCGAAACGGCGGGCGAGCGGGACTTCCTGGCGCGTCACGGCGTGACCCTGATGCAGGGCTTCCTGTTCGCGAAGCCGGCGTTCAATGCCATTCCGGAAATCGCGAATGTGTCGTAGTACACCGATCTCCTGAAACCGAACTGTCACGCGCCGTTATCCCCTTTCGTGCCGGGAAACGACGGGGCAGCAGGTGACCGATCTTGTTCGAATCCGACAGGATCGGTGCCGTTTCAGACTCGGCCTCTTCTGGCGCCGATACGCGGAAAGCCCGCTACCACGAACGCTCTACCGCATGGATACCGGCCAGCTCACAGGCCGCCTCCCAGACATCGCAACGCGCGCGAGCGGCTCCGAATACCTGTACGCCCAGCGTGGCGCCGTCCAGCAGCATCACGAGAATGGGCGCCACGTCCTGCGCTTTTTGCGGGTCGATGATATCGGAGAGGATATCGGCGATAAAGCAGGTCAAATGCGACTTCTGTTCGACATTGATTCGATGGATCTGCGTTCCCTTGTCGGAGAACTCGTACGCCGCGTGGGCGAACATCGATCCGGTGAATCCCTCACTGTTGAACCAGTCACGGTGCCAGTCGAATACGCGCTTCAGGCGTTCCACCGGCTCCTGGACAGCCGTTACATAGCGTTCGAGCGATTCGGCATCGCGGTATTGGCAGGTTTTCAAGACGGCCACCACCAGATCGCCCTTGGACGGGAAATGGCGATACATCGTCATCTTCGACACTTTGGATTCAGCGATGATCCAGTCGATGCCGACTGCATGATAGCCATGCTTGCCGAACAGCGTCGTCGCTGCTCGCAATATCTGTTCTCGTTTTTCTGGCACGGAGAACCTACTTGGTCAGGACGGTTGGAAGGAAAATGTCGATCATGCACGGGTACGGCATGAACCAGGCCGGAACCCTGAGGCGCCGGCACGGCGTGGCGTGTGGAAGTCTTGTTATAGGCTACATTGTCGAACGGCGTTACAGCCCGTTCCTTGTTTTAACCGGCGAAATTTAAGAAAATTCATTGCCCGGTATTTCGATTATAGGGAAAGTTTTGGCATTCGGCAGGAGGCATCTAAAAAAGCGGTCGTGGCATGGCGAGACGCATTGGTCGGCTGCCGGATAAGAAGAGTCGTGGACGGTTGTGGAACGGTGCCTGCACGGTGTAAAGGCCGATCGATGCAGGCGTCGTGAAGTGCCAGGGCACCTGTGCGCCAAATCCTGTCGTGGGTGTGGCAAACGCGGTGTTTTGTGGGAGCGTGATGGATAATCGAGGCGGTGTGATCCACGCCACCCATCGCCTTCGTTGTTTTTTTTAATCGTGAAAGCGATAACGGGATTCCTGCCTGATGACTGACGTATCGCGGCACTTGCCTACTTCCGATCCTACCGGTGCGTCTGTCACGACACCGGACATCGTGGCACGCCACGCGCTTGCATGTACGCTGGCGCGTTCGGCGGGACGCCTCGCGCTGGCCTTCTTCCGGGAGCGTGACACATTGCAGATAGAGCACAAGGGTCTGCAAGACGTGGTCAGTCGCGCCGATCGTGATGTGGAGCAATTCATCCGCGCCGGTATTGCGAACGCCTTCCCCGACGATGCATTCCTGGGTGAGGAAAGTGCGTCCGAACAGAGAGCGGCCGTTTCCTCCTTGGGCCATGTCGCGGGCGGTCAGGCTGACAAAGCCGCACCCGATGCCGGCGCGGGTGTCGAGATGGGACAGGACGGCCTGACTGGCGCCAGCCAAAGCGCGCTCTGGGTAGTCGATCCGATCGACGGAACGACCTGTTTCTTGCAGGGCATGCCGGTCTGGTGCATCTCGATCGGCGTGGTCATCGATGGCGTGCCGCGCATCGGCGCGGTCTACGATCCCAACACTGATGAGCTCTTCCACGCGATGGACGGTGCGGGTGCCTGGCTTTCGACAACCGGCCCGAACGGCGTGCCCGTCGAGAAACGTTTACTGGCGCATCACGCGGCGTCGTTTCGCGACGGGCCGCTCGGCCTGGGCTATTCGCACAAAGTGCCGGCCTCGACAGTCGTGCCGTTTCTGGACACGTTGTTGGCTGAAGGCGGCATGTTCATTCGTAACGGGTCCGGGGCGCTGATGATCGCTTATGTTGCGGCGGGCCGGTTGATCGGCTATTACGAGCCTTTCATGCATCCCTGGGACTGCATGGCGGGCCTTGTGCTTGTACGGGAAGCCGGGGGTATCGCGGAGGATTTCCTTGCCGGTGACGGCTTGCGTCGCGGCAATCGGGTGATCGTCGCGGGCCCACGGTTGTTCACATCGCTGTGGCAGGCAGTTGATCGGACGTCGGGGATCGTGGCACGTTGATGGCCGCATCGACCATCCGTATCTCGCGTATCGGTTGTGCGAATGCAATGCCGAACGCCGCGAGCCCATCGACGATGGCGAGGTTCAGCGCCTGTTGGCAATCCATGTAGGTCGCATAGTCGGGGCGCGTCACGTAGTAGACGACTTCGAATTCCAGGCCGCGCTCGGCAAAGGCGGCGAAATGGACACGATCACAGCGCGTGTGCGGAATCTGTGCAAATGCCTGCTCCACCATGGCGGGTACCGCGCGCAGACCTGTGGCGGGTGTCGCGTAGGCCAGACCGAAGCGGAAAACGATGCGTCGTGTCTGCATGCGCTGGAAGTTGTGGATTTGCTGGCGGAGCAACTCGGTATTGCCGCAAATGATTTCTTCACCGCGCAAGCTGCGGATGCGCGTGGTCTTCATGCCCACCTGTTCGATGGTGCCACTGACATCGCCGAACGCGATGAAGTCCCCAATGCGAAACGGCTTGTCCAGGCCGATCGCGAGCGAAGCGAACAGGTCGCTCAGCACACCATGCACGGCAAAGCCGATCGCGGCCGCGCCAATGCTCAGGCTTGCGACAAAGGCGGTGATGTTCACGCCACCCTGTGCCATCAGGGAAAGCAGGAAAAGCGCCCACATCACGGTGCGCACGGACCAGGCAAGCACGCGGACGATGACGGGGTTGATGCCGTCGTCGCTGTCGAGGCCGATCGATGGTTGTGGCGTGACGGGTGCGGTCCGCGCGCCGTCAGGTCCAAGGGTCCGTGAATCGGTTGCCCTCGCCGCCGCCTGCGCCGCGGCGAGGGCAAGTGCGGCGCGCTGCGTTCGATGCCGTTCGAGGTAGCGATGGCTTAAAAGACCCACCGCGCGACTGGCCCATAGCGCGCATTGCAACAGCATAACGGTCTGCCATCCGCGCTGCGCCCAGGTCAGCACCCCGTTGGCGATGTCGCCCTGTGATGTGGCCACGGCGCTCAGCCCGGTCAGCACGGCAACCGCCATCATCATCGGTCTCCGCGTATCGTCCAGCAAGGCGACGACGATGTCCGTCAGTGACAACCGCGCCTTTGGTTCGCTCGTGGCGGCTATCGGCGCCACATCTGTTTCATGTGGCCCGTCTTCCCGTGCCGTCCTTGACGCCGCGGCAGACAATTTGCACATGGCCCAGCGTCGCAAGCCGTCGAGCACGGGATAAGTAACGGCGGCAATGATTACCGCACTGGTCCATTGAAGCGGCGTGAGGCCGCAGAACGTGACGGTGGTAAGCCAGGAGGGAGGTGTCAGGGTTGACATGTGCCGATAAAGACGCGAACGTGAGGTGCGTTGCCGGGCAAGGCAATGGCATTGCCCGGCAGTTGCGGAACGTCAGTGTAAGGGCTGTGGCATCTCTAAAAAACCGGTGGATTTGTCGGATGCCGATGGCTTGATGAAAGGACAGTGAAACAACGTGATGGATAAAGAATACGACGCGCTCACCTTGCTGAAGGCGGAAGCACCGCCGATGCCACGGGGGCCTGCGGACGTGCGCCCAAGCGGGATGCCGGACCGTATCTACGGTGCATTGCTCGGTCAGATTCTAGATGGCATCTACCCGCAGGGCAGCCGTCTTCCCTCGGAACACCAACTGGCGGACGCATTCCAGACGTCGCGGCCGACAGTGCGCGAAGCGCTGGCGCGGTTGCGCGCCGATGGCATCATTCAGACGCGTCACGGTTCCGGCACAACAGTGGCGCATCGTCCGGACCCGGATGTGCGCCGTTTCGCGCCGCTGGAGACGTTGTCGGATATTCGCCGTTGCTACGACTTCCGGATCGTCGCCGAAGCAGGGGCTGCGGCCCTGGCGGCAACTGATGCCGGCGAGATGGAGCGTGAGGGAGTGCATCAGGCGAATCACGCATTGATGCGGGTGATCGAGACTGGCGGAATCGGCGCCGACGAGGATTTCGCTTTTCATGCCGCCATTGCACGAGCATCGATGAATCCCTATTTCGTCACCGTGTTGGGCTTTTTGCACGAGCAAGTGCTGTTCAGCATGAACCTGTCGCGTAACCTGTCGTTGATCAAGACGGCGGCGCGGCGTCGCGAAGTGCAGGCGGAGCATGCGGAAATCGTGGCCGCAATCGATGCACGAGATGCCGAGGCTGCGTCTGTTGCAATGCGCCATCACCTTGAACACGCCGTTGTCCGCATGTTCGGCACCTAGACGGCCTTTGCCGGCACCAGGCAAAATGCGCTACAGTGCGGATAGGTAAAGTTGTTTGACAACTTGGTCGTCACGTCTGATACCGCCCGCGCGGTGCCGGTGCGACGTCCTTGGCCCGCCTGGAGTGACGATGCGAACCGATGCGTTTCTTCCCGAGGAATTGGGCGCGACCGTGATGGCGGTGCCCCCGCTGGCGCGTCGCGCGGATTTCTCCCTGGACCCGGTGCAGAACCGGCGCTTGATGGCGCACATCGCGCAGGGCGGTGTGCGCACCTTGCTGTATGGCGGCAACGCCAACCTCTACCACGTGCCCATCAGCGAATACGGGACGCTGCTTGATATGCTGGCGGAGCAGTCCGATGCGGGGATGCGTGTGATTCCGGCCATCGGCGCCGATTACGGCAAGATGCGCGATCAGGCGCGAATGCTCCGGGAACGGGACTATCGCACCGCGATGGTACTGCCGATGGCGGGTTTTACCACTCCGTCGGGGGTCTACGACGGGTTGTCGCATATTGCCGAGCTGGCAGGTTTCCCGCTGACGTTGTATATCAAGCACGAAGCGTATCTGGACCTGGATACGCTGGCGCGGCTCGTCGAGCAAGGTGTGCTGGCGGCGGTGAAATACGCGATTGTCCGCGAGCAGCCGGAAAACGACCCGTATTTGCGCGCCTTGATCGATCGCCTTGCCGGATCGGCGGGCCTCGAAAAGCTGGTCAGCGGCATGGGCGAGCGTCCGGCGATTACTCATGTCAACGCGTATGGCCTGGCGGCGTGGACGACCGGTTCCGGCTGTATCGCGCCGCGTGCCGTGATGCGTCTGTTCGACGCGGTCAAGGCGAACAGGCTCGACGAGGCCTACGCACTGCATGCCCGTTTCATGCCGCTGGAGACGTTGCGTGACCGGATATCGCTGATCCGGGTGCTGCACGACGCGGTCACGGTCAGCGGCATCGCCGACATGGGGCCGATGCTGCCGCTGCTCTCCAACACCGACGCGGCGGACATGCCGGCTGTCCGTGAGGCGACGCGGACGCTGCTCGAATTCGAGCAGTCTCTCACCTGAGCACGCTCGGTTCGCGGCTTCCTTGGACGCGCATCGCCTGCCCGACTTTGACGACGTGATCGATGTCACTGCCTTGGTGACCGCACACAACGCCGCCGCATGGCCGTTGCGCCCGCGCTTCGGCAGCGCGGCGATACAGCTGCATGACTTGTTCGTTTGCCACAGGCTGTCACAATGGCGATTTTTGCTTGGTGTAAGGTAATCGAAACTACAGCACCGGGTATCGCCATTGGATCGGCCGGTACAAACTGAAAGCACCGGGGGCGAACCTCTGGGAACAAGCGTCTTGATGGGCGTGTGACAAGTCAATGCAATGCAGGAGAGCAGGTTGAGGCAGCCGGTAGACGACTCGCGGCATGATCGCCACGAGGACGAAGAGGATCATGCAGGGCAACCCGAGGGAGCGGCGGCGTCGCGAGCAGGCGGTAATGGCGTATCGCCGCTCGTTGAACACGCGTCCGGCGCGCTATCGCAAGAAGGGATTGCGATAACGCCACTCGAAAAGCAACCGGACGCGACCCGCCGGTCTTTGGTTGGGCGTGCGGTGTTCGGTGTACCGCTCACACTTGCTGGCGCGGGATGGACCGCGCGTGCGGCTGCGGACGCGATAGAGGCGGGCGATACGTCCGCCAGGCAGTCCCGGTCGGGATCGGCCGACGCCACGCCGGGCGAGGCAAGTGTCGTGGCGCTATGGCCGGCAGGACGCATCCCCGGTGTACGAGATGCCGCGCGGTTGGCCGCGATGGGTGCGGAGCGCGTCAGTGCAAGCGGCGCGGTGCGTAACGTCTCGCAACCGCGGTTGCGTGTCTATCTGGCCGATCCGGCGCGGCGCACTGGCATGGCGGTCCTGGTAATTGCCGGAGGCGGCTATGCCCAGATCGAATGCGGCCATGAGAGTACCCCCGCGTGCCGTTGGTTGCAGTCGATCGGTATCACCGCGTGTGAGCTGATCTATCGACTGCCGCGGCCGGGCTGGGATCGCCTGGCGCCGTTGCAGGATGGGCAACGGGCCATGCGCGTCATTCGCGCCAACGCCCAGGCCTGGCATGTCGATCCAAGCCGTGTCGGAGTGATGGGGTTTTCAGCCGGCGGCCATTTGGCGGGGACGACCGCCGTCACACCCGGCATCGCGCGCTATGCGCCGATGGATGCGGTGGACGCGCTGCCATCCGGGGCGATGTTTGCAGCCCTGATATACCCGGTATTGACGCTGATGCCGCCGTTCGATCGTACCCGCACGCGACGATCGCTGCTCGGTCGCGACGACGGGGGTGACGTCCCGGCCTTACCCGCGCATGCCGACGGGCATGCCAACCGACGCGGCCATCCAAGCGTGGCAAACAGCGACATCCCCGATGCGGCGCAGAGCGAGGCAGCCGCGGCGTTGTCGGTCGATCGGCATGTGGATGCCAACACGCCGCCGATCTTTCTCGCGCAGGCGACCGACGATCCGATTGCGCCGGTGGACAACAGTCTGCTGATGTACGCCGCAATGCGCGCGGCCGGTCGCCCCGTGGATATGCATCTGTTCCAGTCGGGTGGCCATGGCTGGAGCCTGGGGCGACCCGGCACCGAACAGACGCTATGGCCGGCGTTGTTCGAGCGCTGGCTTGCGCTGATCAAGGTTTAGGCCGGCCCATTGGTCGACTCAGGCGGCGCGCCGGTCGGCGCCAATGGCGCCAGGCGCAGCCGTGTGAAATGCGAGACGAAAGGCGTGAATGCCATGAATCCCTTCACGGCCTCGAATTCCGGCGTGTCATAGACCCAGTCGCCTGCGATCGTATAGACCGCCGCGTAGGCCGGGCCGTCGTCGATGGCCTTGTAGCGGCTGCCCGTCAACCAGCCTGGGCACGACAGGATCGCGGGCAGATGCACTTCGTCATACCAGCGATTGAACGCCGCTTCCTGTTCAGGCGCGATATCGACGCGGACGATATGGATGTACGGACCCGCGGCATTGGCGGGCAGGCGATCGACGGGAAACTTCACTGTGTCTGCTCCACTGGTTTTGGCTTGACCCGCGGAAACTTCAGCGTGGCTTCGGCCTTCAGGACTTCCGTGCCTTCCTCGTTTGTCGCGCTGGCGTGCCACACGGCGGTCCGTGTCTCCGATTGCATCGCTGCGATCCAGACGCGAAAGCGTAGCGTATCGCCGTAGAACACCGGTCCGGTAAACCAGAAACGATCCTCGATCGATACCCCCAAGGTGCCAACCAACTCTGCCGTCAACACGCTGGTACAGATACCGGCCACCAGAATGCCCGGTGCCAGACGCCGGCCGAATCGGGTCTTGCCGGCATACCCGTCATCGATATGCACCGGCCCGAAATCACCGGTGGCCGCTTCATACAAGGCACCATCGGCTTCGGTGATGGTCTTGCACAGGGAGACCTCGTCGCCCACGTGCAGCGTGTCGAATGGTTTGATGTCGTACATCGCGTTCCCCTGATCAACCGACCAGCGGCAGCATGGTTGCCGTGCCGCCAATCGCTTGCCTGCCGCCGTCTTCGGTGTCGATCACGCAACGCACGTCGAACGTCAGCGCGGTTGCGGCGACCCCGGTCACCGTGGCAATGGCCTCGATCGTGCTGCCCACGACCACCGGCGCGTCGAATGCCAGGTCGAGCTTGCCAAGGCGCCAGGCCTTGCCGGCTATTCGGTTCAGGCACGTCGATGCCAGGGCCAGCACAGCCATCTCGAAACTCAGCATATTTGTAAAGCCTGCTTCACGCGCGGCGGCGGCATCGACGTGCAGCGGTGCGAGGTTACCGCTTATCCCCGTGAAGAACGCTTGTTCGGCCACGGTCATCGTCTTGCGGAACGACATCGTCGCTCCGGCTTTCAGGGTCGTTTCGTTTTGCATCGCAGGAAGGCATGTGTCAGTGAATGAGGCGCGACAAGTCAGGCATGCCGAACGGGCACGGACCGGCTTGCGCACAATGGCGCCGCGCGTGCCTACAACGTCAGGCCGCGCTTGATCACGCTGCGCGCGATCAGCATGCGATGGATTTCCGATGTGCCGTCGTAGATACGCGTTACGCGGCTGTCGCGATAAATGCGCTCCAGCGGCATTTCCTTTGTGAAGCCCATGCCGCCGAATACCTGGATGCCGCGATCCGCCACGCGACCGATCATCTCCGAGGAATACAGCTTCACCATGGATACCTTGTCGCGCACGTCACGGCCTTGGTCCAATTCCCACGCGGTGTTCATCACCATCATCCGCGTGGCGAAAATTTCCGTGGCGGAGTCCGCGATCATCTGCTGCACCATCTGAAAGTCGCCGATGGGCTGGCCGAACTGCTTGCGCTCGGCGGCATGGTTGCGCATCAGCTCCAGCACGCGCTGCGCCATGCCGCAGGCGCGCGCGCCGATGTGGCCAAGGCGGATGCCGGCCACGCTATCCATGATCAACTTGAAGCCGCTGCCCAGCGTGCCGAGGATCTTGTCCTTCGGGATGCGGCAGTTTTCAAATACCAGTTCCGCATGACCATAGCCACGATGGCCCATCATCGGCTGCTTGCCGGTCACGTGGAAGCCGGGCGTGCCCTTGTCCACCAGGAACAGCGTGATGCCGCCGCGGGCCCGCTTTTCCTTATCCGTCAGCGCCATAACGATAACGTAATCGGCAATGTCGCCGTCGCTGATGAAATGCTTGCGGCCATTGATGATGAAGTCGTCACCGTCCTCGGTGGCAACCGTCGAGATCGACGCCGCATCGGAACCGGCGCCGGGCTCCGTGATCGCCATCGCGCAGATCTTCTCGCCACGCACGGTGGGCAACAGGTATGCGTCGCGTTGCGCGCCGTCGCAGGCCAGCAGCATCGGATACACCTGACCGAAGATACGGCGGATCAGTGCGTCGGACGTCTTGCCCAGTTCTTCCTCCACAAAGCACATGTCGACATGCGACAAGCCGCCGCCGCCTACGTCCTCCGGCATGTTCATGGCGAACAGACCCAGCGACATCGCCTTGTCGCGGACGACCCGCAAGGTGTCCGCCGGGATCACGCCGGTATGTTCGGTTTCCGCTTCCAGCGGCTGCACTTCGTTGGTCACGAACTTGCGGACCGTATCCACCAGCATCTGGGTTTCGGAGGAAAGGGAAAAATCGATCATGTCAGTCTTCGTGGTAAGCAGGTTCAGGCAGGCGCGGCGGCGCGGATCACGCCGCGTGCGATCAGGTCGTCGATGTCGTTTTGCGCGTAGCCCAGTTCGGTCAGAATCTCCATCGATTGCGCGCCCAGCGGCTGCGGCGCGCGCGCGACACCGGGCGCTTGCCCGTCGAAACGCGCCGGATGCATGACAAAGGTCACCGGCTTGCCTTCCACGCCTTCCACGGTCTGGAATGTTTCCAAGTGCGTCAACTGCGGATCGGCCTGCAGGTCGTCGTAGTCCTGCACGGGGCCGTGCCACACGTCGGAATCGGCCAGCTGCGCGAGCCACTGCGCGGTGGTCCTGGTCTTCAATCGCGCGCTGACGAGGCGGACAATCTCTTCACGGCGCGTGTAGCCGGCATCATCGGGAATATGGGCGAGAGCGGGTTCTTCCAATGCGCTTGCCAGCGCTTGTGGCGTCGCCATCGAAACGGCGAGGTGACCGTCAGCCGTGGCGTGAATGCCGTACGCGCCGCCGCTGAACCAGCTTGCCAGGCCCGCCGGTCCGCGCGGCGAATCACTGCGTGCGCCATTCAGCCAGGCCGTCAACGATTCGGCTTGCAGATCGATCGCCGCTTGCAGGAGGCTCACTTCCACCAGGCGGCCTTCCCCGGTGCGCTCGCGGTTGAACAGTGCCGCCAGAATGCTCATCACGTAGATCACGGCGGCATGCTGATCCACCACTACCGGGCCGACCGCGGTGGGGGGACCATCAGCGCGGCCCGTGCGCGCGGCCAGGCCGGAAAGCGCCTGCAACAGCAGATCCTGGCCAGGCTTGGCCGCGTAGGGGCCCGAGCCGCCATAACCGCTGGCGCTGGCGTAGATCAGGCGTGGGTTGATCGCCTTCAGCGCGTCATGGCCGAGGCCCAGACGGCCCATGGCGCCAGGCCGGAAGTTTTCCATCAGCACGTCGGCGTCCTTGACCAGCCGTTGCGTCAGCGCACGGCCTTCGGCGCTCTTCATGTCGACCGACAGGCTGCGCTTGTTGCGGCCGGTGGTCAGCAAGTTGACGCTCTGCGTGCCGACGAAGTGATCCGCCACCGCCCAGTTGCGATGAAACGCCCCATCGATGGGCTCGACGGCGATCACGTCCGCGCCCAGATCCGCGAGCATTTGCGCGGCCATCGGGCCGGCATGGAAGTGGTTGAAGCTGATGACACGGACGCCGTCGAGGAGTTTCAGCATGATGTTCCGATTGGTTTGCATACGTCTGACATGGCCCGTCTGCGGCATGGCGGCGTTTGATGCCGGCAGCGCTGGCAGACGGGTTGTTGACGCTATTCAGCATAGCAATCGGAAAAAGCGCGGCGGGCGTATCGCACTATTAAATGCATGGCGCCGACTATAAGCGAGCCTCATGATTGCCCCCCGCGCGAGAGGGGAGGGTGTACGCGACAGGAAACGTTGCGTACACCGCCGCGCGTTGCAGGGGGATGCGCGGCACTGTGTGTTGCCGCACCCTCAATGGCCGCCGCCGATTGCCCGTCGGCGTCGGCCAGCCAGTGAGGTGGCGCCGATAAAGGGTGGTTAGTCCGGCAGATGCGATTGCGCGCGTAGCGTGCCGACGACTTCGCGCGCGTGTTTGACGAAGCTTTCGGTCAAGCGCTGGCGGGGTCGATCTTTCGGCAACAGCGCGCACAGCGAGATGGGCATGCCTGAACGGAACGGACGAACGACGATGCTGCCTGGTGGCTGACTCAGTGCCGACAGTTCATCGGTCAGCGACACGCCCAGTCCCTCCGCCACCAGGCGACAGGCCACATTGGAGAAACGCACTTCGATATCCGGTACGAAATAATCGCCGTCGGCCTCGAACGCTCGCTCCACCAGCAAGCCCAGGGGACTGCGGGCCGGCGCGCCGATCAACCGGCGGCCGCGCAGCGCGGCGGGCGTGACGATGTCGCATTTCTCCAACGGGTCGCCCGGCGGTGCTGCGCAGACGATCCGTAATTCGCCGAGCGATTCGTTGATCAAGCCCGGCCGCGTGGGTGGCATCATTGACAGGCCGAGATCGGCCATGCCGGAATCGAGACTCTCCAATATCGCATCCACGCGCATGGTTTCCAGATGGACCTTGACCTTCGGATGATCGACGGCAAACCGGGCGAGTGTCTTTGGCACGAGCCATTCCGACAACTCCGCGGTGGCAAACACGCGAATCACGCCCGCGCGGCCGGTTCGCAGGTCCCAGGCCTTTTGTTGGATAGCTTGATGCACGAGGAACAACGGCTCGGCGTCGTCGAACAGCATCTTCGCTTCCGAGGTGGGAATCAGGCGGTTACTGATGCGGTCGAACAGCGGAAAGCCGAGCTTGGCCTCCGCCAGGCGGATCGCATTGCTGACGGCAGGCTGCGACATGCCGAGTTCGGTGGCGGCTCCCGTGGTTGTCCGGTAGCGCATGACCGCGCGCAGTACCTCGAGTTGTCGCAGATTGATCAGGACACGTGCGCTGGGTGGATTGCCGCCCGCGTCATCCTGCCTTGACTGACCATTACCCCTGCCACTTTGTGCATTGGACCGGTATTCCGTTGCCATCCTTTCCCTTAGTTCAATTTTCCACGGCGTTGCAAATCCGGCACAGCCCCATCCGGGCCAATGCGGTGCCCGCTTGCATGCCGTCAGCGCGATTCCACGCTTGCCTCGCGCGCGACCGCCAATGAAGCAGTGCCACATCGGCCCATGCAATACGCTCGATTGCCGTTCGCGCGTAGGGTTGCCAGTCTCTTCCCGGCAATGCGCGCGGACATGCCATTCTGACAAGATCCCCTGTCGAAGCTATAACTATCGATTATAGTCGGCCGTTTTTTTTTTCACTGGCGCGTCGGGATGGCGCGCCGCTAATGTCTCAATACCGCAGCCGCCTAGTCATTTACACGCCTGGCGACACACCGTTGGCGACGGCTGGCCGGTATCCCGTGTTCGCTTGCGGCATAAGCGGTCACCACACCGCATCCTGGAGAGACCATGTTTTCACGCCGCCATATTGCGCCCACCGTCGCGACCATGCTCGCGACCGCTTTGACTTCGTGCGTCGCCATGGCGGTGCTGGCCACATCCGCGCAGGCCGCGTGCATCGCGGTTCCCGCCGGTGACCTGGTGAGCAGCGGCCATCTGCAACTGTCGATCAATCCGACATTGCCACCGCTGCAGTTCGTCGACGAGACAGGCAAGATGAAGGGCATGAACGTCGATCTGGCCGAGGAGATCGGCAAGCGGCTGTGCCTGAAGGTCGACCTGCTGCGCATGGATTTCCCGGCGATGGTGCCAGCGTTGAATGCGGGCCGTTTCGATGGGATCAACACCGGTATGTTCTGGACCGAAGCCCGTTCCAAGTCGATGTACACGGTGCCGTATGCAATGTCGACGATCGACGTGATCGCCGATCCGTCGCAGAAAGCGACGCTGAACGACGTCAAGGGCCTGGCGGGCCACTCGGTGGGCGTCGAGGCCGATTCCTACCAGGAAAAGTGGCTGCGTGAGCGCGCGAAGGAAATTACCGACGCGGGCGGCAAGCCCTTGGACATCCACGCATTCCCGACGGCAAGCGACATGCTGGCGGCATTGCGCGCGGGCCAGTTTGATTTCGCGGCACTGCCCAGCTACACCGGCGCGGCCGTGGTGAAGTCCAAGCGGGCGAAACTTGTGCTCGGCGGTCAAGGTGGCACGCCTACGACGATGGCATTCCGCAAGAAGGCCGTGGCCGAAGCGGTGGCGAAGGCGATGGACGACATGATGCAGGACGGCTCGTATGCGAAGCTGATGGACCGCTATGGCATGACGAAGATCAACACACCGCATATCACGCTGGTGGGTTCCGGTCCGGCGTGAGTGTCGCCCTCGTGGCCGCCGCCCGGCGAATGCAGGCCAGGTTCGAGGTTCCCGAGGCGTTCGGCGCGGCGGCCATTTTCTATCTGTTATCGACAACCTACCGCCCGGTGCTTTGTGCAACGCTGGTTGTAAGCCTACCTTCGGGGCCGAGCATTCGGCCGCCGGTGATCGAGAAATAAGGAATGACGATGACGACGCTTTCCCTGACGGGTGTGGTGGTCGCGACCGTACTGCCGTTTGACGCGGGCCAGGAAATCGATTGGGCATCCTATGCGCGCGTGGTCCGTTATTGCGTGATGGCCGACGGCATCTCCGCCGTGCTGGTCAATGGTCATGCCGGTGAGGGTGGCGCGCTGACGCCCGACGAACGCGACGCAGTGATCCGCGCCACGCGCAAGACGATGCACGACGGCGGCCAACAGGCCAAGCCGTTGATTGCAGGCATCATCGCGCAGAGTACCCGCGAGGCGGTGCTGGAGGCGCGGCTTGCGAAGGCGGCCGGCGCGGATGCATTGACGATTTTCCCGCCGGCATCGTTTGGCGGAGCACGTACCGAGATGGTCGTGTCGTATGTGCGCGCCATCATCGCCGCGGCCGACCTGCCGGTGGCGATTTTCCAATATCCGCTCGCGTCCGGTTATGGCTATTCGACGCAGACCCTGATCGAACTGGCCAAGTTGCCGCGCGTGATCGCGATCAAGGAGGGCAGCGACACGATGCGCGCGTATGAAGAGAACCGTGCGGCCATCAAGGCCGAACGGACCGATCTAAGTGTGTTGGCATCCAACTTCGATTGGTTCCTCGCGCAACTGGCCGTGGGCGCGGATGGCATCCTGTCCGGATTGGCGGCATTGGTGCCCGATGATCTGGTGGCGTTATGGCGCGCGGGTGCGGCGAACGACCTGCCCGCGATGCGTGCCGCCAGCAACAAGATGCTGCCGCTGGTGCGCGCGATCTACGCATTGCCGCGCAATGAAATGTATGCCCGCATCAAGGTCGCATTGGCGATGATGCACGTGATAGCGTCCCAGATGGCGCGCGAGCCCTTTGTGCCGGTGCCTGACGTGGTCTGCGCCCGCATTCGCGCGGCGTTGATCCAGATGGGGCTGTTGGATGCCGAGGGTCGACCGGTGGTATCGCTGATCACGTCGCTCGATGACGGGGCAACATTGCCCGCCGAATAATGCGCATGGCGTGATACAGCGGTGACCGCATTTTCCGCCGCTAGCGCCGCGCTTTACGCAGCCTTGAGGCGAACGCGCATGGACCTTTTCTGAAACGCGCCAACCGATCCAAAAAAGCATCTCCTTCTGGCTGCGCCTGTAGACCGGAACCGCCGTCCGAAAGGGCGACTGCGCGGGACCGTCTCGGATCGTTTTTGAATGAACGCACCAATCCTGTGCGATCATCCCCAGGTATAGTGTAAAAAATCGAAAGCGCGCCGCGGGTCAGACCTGCGGTGCGCCGTCCCTCTTTACTGTCCAGTGTGTCAATTCAGCATGCAAAATCCGGCGCTTGTCGAGCAATATGGTCCGCGCGAATCGATGGAATACGACGTGGTGGTGGTAGGCGGTGGTCCCGCCGGCTTGTCCACGGCGATTCGTCTGAAACAACGCGCCGCGGAAAAAGGCACCGACATCAGCGTCTGCGTGCTTGAGAAGGGTTCCGAACCCGGCGCGCATATCCTGTCGGGCGCGGTGATGGACCCGCGTGGGTTGGACGAGCTGATACCCGACTGGAAGGCGCAGGGCGCGCCGTTGAACGTGCCGGTCACCGAGGATACATTCCTGTTCCTGACCAAGGACGGGGCGCGATCGGTGCCGGCATGGCTGCTGCCGGACAATTTCAAGAATCACGGCAACTATGTTGTCAGCCTTGCCAATGTCACGCGCTGGCTGGCGCAGCAGGCCGAAACGCTGGGGGTTGAAGTGTTCGCCGGCTTTCCGGCTGCCGAGGTCCTGTATGACGCCAATGGCGCGGTGCGTGGCGTGGCGACTGGCAATATGGGCGTCGGCAAGGACGGGCAGCCCACCGCGAATTTCCAGCTTGGCATGGAATTGCTGGCCAAGTACACGGTGTTTGCCGAAGGCTCGCGCGGCAATCTCGGGCGTGAACTGATTGCGCATTTCGATCTGGCGAAAGATGCGGATCCTCAGGTGCATGGCCTTGGTATCAAGGAAGTCTGGGAAATCGATCCGTCCAGGCACAAGGCGGGACGGGTGATGCATACGGCCGGCTGGCCGCTCGACACCGATACTTACGGCGGCTCCTTCTTGTACCACCTGGATAATAACCAGGTGGTCGTCGGTTTTGTCGTGGGATTGGGATATAGCAATCCCTATCTGTCGCCGTTCGAAGAATTCCAGCGCTACAAGACCCATCCGGCGATCCGTCAGATCCTGGAAGGGGGTAAGCGCTTGTCGTATGGCGCGCGGGCGATTACGGCGGGCGGCCTGATGTCGTTGCCGAAGTTGGTCTTCCCGGGAGGCGCCCTGGTTGGCTGCGATGCGGGTTTCCTGAACGCATCGCGGATCAAGGGCAGCCATGCGGCGATCAAGTCGGGCATGATGGCAGCCGACGCGATCTACGACGCGGTTACCGCGGGCACGGTGCCGGATGGCGTCAACGCACCACGTCGCGCGGCTGAACTGGCGGCCTACCCGGCTGCGTTCGATGCGTCGTGGTTGAAGCAGGAACTGCATCGCGCCAGGAATTTCAAGCAGTGGATGAGCAAGGGGCTGTATCTGGGCACGCTGATGGTGGGCATCGAGCAGAAGCTGCTCGGCGGCAACGTGCCATGGACACTGCATCACAAGCATGCCGATCACGAGACGCTGAAGCCGGCTTCGGAATGCACGCCGATCACCTATCCTAAGCCGGATGGCGTGTTGACGTTCGATCGATTATCGTCGGTCTTCCTGTCGAATACGAACCACGAGGAAAACCAGCCGGCGCATTTGACGTTAAAGGACCCAAGCGTGCCAGTGAAGGTGAATCTGGCGCAGTATGCGGGGCCGGAATCGCGCTTCTGTCCGGCGGGCGTCTATGAGTTTGCCAAGGACGAGGGCGGGGCGGAACGATTGGTGATCAATGCACAGAACTGCGTGCACTGCAAAACCTGCGACATTAAAGACCCGACACAGAATATCGTCTGGGTCACCCCGGAAGGTGGGGGCGGGCCGAATTACGGCGCGATGTGATCGATCGTGGGGCCTGGTGGAAAGCTGGCCTTTGTCGTTACCCGTATGCGCGGTACGTCGCGCAGTATCAACGAGATAACGACCTGATACCGCATGAGGTAGTCGACGCAGCCCTGCGAAATGAAGTACCAACGGTGCACGCCCTTTTTACGTCCATACCGTAAATAAATACAATAAAATTTTCTATGTACAGAAAAGGGTTGCATAAGACATTCTTTACTGCGGCATAACGAATCATGCATGAGTTGCTAACTAAATTAGCGCCGGATGTGATTTGGTAGAGCAAAAAAGTAAAGGAGCCGAATGCGTTGAAACTATTTGCTTCAGGGGGATCAGTCATCGGCGGGTGGCGTGATAACTGAGGGTATCCCTGACGCGTTGAACGGTGGTGTGCCAGTTGCATTCATCGGCGCTGCCGTCTATTGCCCTGTCTGTAAAGCCGTTGGGCACATTGCTCCGATAGGGCCGCGCTGGCAGGGTAAGATGATGGGAAAGCAGGTCGGACTTCATGGCGATCTATGCATTTGCAAATGCTCGCCCTCACCGACAATGATTGCACCCAATCCAAGCATGTCCCAATCGATCGATGCGGCCCAACTGGCCTCATTGGGCTATAACGCGGATGGTTCACCAACTGCTGCGCCGACTGCTATCAATTCTCAGACACCATTAGGCGGTTCGCAGGCTTTCGAATACCCATCACCATCGATTAATAGTGACGGTGTTCTAGTGGCAGGCGCAGAAGGTACACCAGGGAATAACTAAGCCCAGAACAAACAGTTCAATGCCGTTGTAGAGCAATAGGGACTAGACAAGAGGCAAGCCCGCTTACTACATGAACACATAACGGGTGAAAACCTCGGATATCACGAAATAATGGAACGAGCACAAGATATGTTTGGAGGGGGCGAATGAAAAATGCGAAGATTTTGATTAACCGGCGCCTTGCAGTGCTTCTTGGGATGGGAATAAGCGCTATCCATTGTGCTGCTGGCATGCTGACTCTCCAGTTCGGTCAACTTAAGCAAATAACTAGCTATAGAGGCACCGTCAAACAGATTGGTGAATGGGCACTGCACGTTCAGTGCATGTGGCAAGTTGAACAATCGGGCAACATCCTTGTGAACCAAGAAGGCCTTCATACAGACGAAGACACCCATCGCACGATGGGAATTTTGAACGGTTTGTTTATCGACTCTGTTCGTGCGATCGTTGAACGAGTGCAAACGGAAGATTTTGGCCGTATCAAAATAAGTCTGACCGATGGTTTAACGTTGGTTGTTACACCAAACTCTGACGGTCAGGACGAAGATTGGCGATTCTTTGCACCTGGCAAAGAGGAAGCACACTTTGTGATTGAGGCCGGTAAGATCGATCCGGATTCGCTACCAAGTGCGGATGCACCGAATGAAAAAAGACCTTGGTGGAAATGGTGGTCTATAAACAGACGAAATCCAAGGGCATTGTTACGTCAGCGAAGCGATGGGTAAGCTAGCTGGATGAAATCCCCCAGTCCCAAGCGTCCGGTACCGGCGCAACGCCACGTCAAGGCACACTTCGCAAAAACGCGCGTACGTTCCGATTCATGCGCCGGTTCGCGTCTCAATGACGATACTTTAGATGCCCACTGCTCCGGTTTTTCGCTACGGAACGATGCCCTGCGGTTATCCACGGTGTAGCGTTTTCAGTCAGCCGCCGCCAGATCGCCGCGTAACCAGGCGTTGCGGGCAAGCGTATTAAGCGGTCCGCCCGCGTTTATATATGAATACGTGATGCCTTAGCGCTACAGAACGAGATTATACCGATGGATAATAGTCACTACGGCGATTTTCGAGCAACGCATGCCTGGTCGAATGTTCCAGACCAATGGGCGCATGTCTCTGGTCAGGGAAACAATACGGCTAATCCTTCCCCTCCCGCAAACGGACAAAATCCGGTAGCCCGTTCGATCAATCCGAACTTGCAGGCGCTTCGGACAATGCAGCCGCTTGTTGCATCTTCTTCCCATCCTCTTTCCACCGCGCCACGCAGCCGTAGTCCGCGATTGATCTTCGAAGGATACATGGATGCAGTGCTGCGACACAGCTTTTCGACGCTCCGGAAAAGCGTTCCGTGGTTTCCCATGCAAGCGCGCGATGTTCGCATATCAACGCCCGCGTCGATCGAAGGCGGATCGGCGGGTATATGTGAATGGGACGATCAACACTACCGGCGCACCGGAACAGTCAAAATATCGATCCGCGTAAAAGTCGAGCCGGGTAAGCCGCTGACGCCCGAGTATCTGGCATCCGTTCTATACGTCTTTGCTCATGAATTGGGAGATCATGCGTTGGGTTACGCGGTATCGCTATCGCAAGGCAAACTGCCGCTTCCCGAAATGGTCGATCACAAAAAGGTATTTTCGCCGAGCGACGAAACGAACGCTTGGCATCAGGTTGTGAAATCCAACTTGAGACACATCGATGTCCCTCATACCGGGTTTCCTGATGCGCAGGCGAAGGCACGTTACGTACATGCGTTAAAAGTCGCTTTTCTAAAAGAGTATGCGACCGACGTGGAGAATCATTGCATCATGGATTACAACGGACGTGACGACGAAGATGACGATCGTTACATCTACGCCCGGGGCGATGACGACCTCTTCGATAAGGGAATGGCGTGGGCGCAAACCTTGAAAGCAAAAGCAGCTTATCCTGACGATCCATTCTGGACAACGGGTATCGCGACCGATACGCACGCCTCGCAGCATATCCAATCTGGTACGGAGCAGCATGCTCACCGCGCTTTTATGAATGCTCCTGGCTATTCGTCAGGCGAAGAAGCTGCGGCAGAAAGTAATCCGATGCGCACCACGGTTGATGATCTACATGAAGCGATTGACTACGTCGAGACGATGGACGATCGAGACAGAGACAGCCGCTATTAGATGGTGCGATGGCTTTCCGTGTACGCCCTGACGAGATGGGCGGTCATCCAGCACCAAACCGAAAATTTTTAAACCTCGAAGCTGAACATGTTTTCGTTGCACGCACCCATCATTTCGACTATATTGGAAATATGGAAGAGAAAGATGTCATCCGCGCTCTGGCAGCGCTAGCTCACGATTTACGATTGCGCGTGTTCCGCATGCTGATCGTGGCCGGGCCAGATGGGCTCACACCAGGCACCATGGCGGCGCAATGCGAGGTGCCAAACGCGACACTCTCCTTTCACCTAAGGGAACTGGTGCACGCGGGGCTGGTCACGCAGGAACGCCACGGGAGAAGCCTGATCTATCGTGCTGCGTATAACCAAATGAATTTGGTTCTCGGTTTCTTGACCGAGAATTGCTGCCAAGGGCAACCCTGCCTGGTGTCGGACGCAAATTCGTGCCTATGCTAAAGGAGCGCTGCCACGAGACGGTTCTAACGGCAAGGTGGTGATATCGCAGCTAGTACCGCGCTCTATTCGAAGCGATTTACCGCAGAGCGTTTTTCATCGATTTCGCAATGAATGCTCCACACACCACCGCTGCGCGCAGCACCTCGTCAAAGCCAGCTATCGGTTTCTTCGAGCGCTACCTCACCGTCTGGGTCGTGCTCTGTATCGTCGCGGGGATCCTATTTGGCCAGATGCGCCCTGACGTTTTTCAGGCAATCGGCCGCATGGAGTACGCCCAGGTCAATCTGCCGGTCGGCCTGCTGATCTGGGTGATGATCATACCCATGCTTTTGAGGGTTGACGTTCGCTCGTTGCATGAAGTGCGCCAACACATCAGGGGCATTGGCGTCACGCTCGTGATCAACTGGCTTGTCAAGCCGTTCACGATGGCGTTCCTTGCGTGGATCTTCATTAAGCAACTATTCGCGCCGATACTGCCCTCCGCACAGCTCGACAGCTATGTGGCCGGACTGATCTTGCTGGCCGCCGCGCCTTGTACGGCGATGGTGTTCGTCTGGAGCCGTCTGACGGGCGGTGATCCGCTTTTCACGCTCTCACAAGTTACGCTTAACGACAGCATCATGGTGTTCGCGTTCGCACCGCTCGTTGGTCTGTTGCTTGGCATCTCTTCCATCACGGTGCCTTGGGCAACGCTGCTTACTTCGGTCGCGCTCTACATCGTCATTCCCGTGATCCTCGCGCAGATCTTGCGCAAAACATTGCTCTCGCGCGGCGAGACTACCTTCGAAGCGGCAATGGCAAAGATCGGCCCATGGTCGATCACTGCGCTGCTCGCCACGCTGGTGCTGCTATTTGCTTTCCAAGGCGAGGCCATTCTCAAGCAGCCGCTTGTGATGGCGATGCTTGCCGTGCCCATCCTGATCCAGGTGCTCTTCAACTCGGCGCTGGCGTACTGGCTCAATCGCGCGGTCGGCGAGAAGCACAACATCGCGTGTCCGTCCGCACTGATTGGCGCATCGAACTTCTTCGAGCTGGCTGTCGCGACCGCAATCGGCTTGTTCGGTTTCAACTCCGGCGCAGCACTCGCGACGGTCGTTGGCGTGCTGATCGAAGTGCCGGTGATGCTGCTCTTGGTACGTGTCGCCAACCGGTCGAAGCGCTGGTATGAGTGCGCCTGAATGAAATGGAAACAACACAATGAACGAAGTCACCATCTATCACAACCCTGATTGCGGCACTTCGCGTAATACACTCGCGATGATTCGCAACGCCGGTATCGAACCCATTGTCGTGGAGTATCTGAAAACGCCACCTTCCCGCGACACGCTCGTCGAACTTATCCAGCAATCTGGGCTGGCCGTGCGCGACGTGCTCAGACAGAAAGGAACCCCGTACGCAGAAATGCATCTGGACAATCCGGCTCTGACCGATGAGCAGTTTCTCGACGCGATGATGGCGCACCCCATTCTTATCAACCGTCCCTTCGTAGTAACGTCGAAGGGCGTGCGCCTTTGCCGTCCGTCCGAACTGGTACTCGACATTTTGCAAGAGGCACAACGCGGCGCATTCACGAAGGAAGACGGAGAAGTGGTGATCGACGCGGAGGGAAAACGTGTCTACTTCGGTAACTGATCTCGCCACGGAGCTTCCGCAAGTCGATGCAATGCTGTTCCGCGTACCTGATATCCAGCGCCATCAGGTCGAGAAGGCTTCCCAGCACGCACCTCGCATCCTGGTGCTCTACGGTTCGCTGCGTGAGCGTTCGTTCAGTCGCCTGTTGAGCGAAGAAGCGACGCGCCTGCTCACGGCGATGGGTGCGGAAGTCCGAACGTTCAATCCGAGCGGTTTGCCACTACCCGACGACGCGCCCGACACGCATCCTAAGGTAGCCGAATTGCGTGAGCTGGTCCTATGGTCGGAGGGTATGGTCTGGTCCTCGCCCGAGCGCCACGGCGCTATGACAGGCATTATGAAATCGCAGATAGACTGGATCCCCCTTTCAGTGGGTGCAGTGCGGCCGACGCAGGGCAAGACGTTCGCGGTGATGCAGGTTAGTGGCGGGTCGCAGTCGTTCAACGCCGTCAACCAGATGCGCGTGCTTGGCCGGTGGATGCGCATGCTGACTATTCCGAACCAGTCGTCGGTGGCGAAGGCCTACATGGAATTTGATGAGACCGGCCGCATGAAGCCTTCGGCATATTTCGATCGTGTCGTGGACGTAATGGAGGAACTTGTGAAGTTCACCTTGTTGACGCGCGATATCGGGCCGTACTTGGTTGACCGTTACAGCGAGCGTAAGGAAAGCGCCGAAGCATTGATGAAACGCGTGAACCAGGCCATTATCTGACCGATACGTCCGTCTTCACCCTGCATAACGTCCTTTGCTGGGACATTCCACTCCCACGCTCGCTAACTGAGCAGGGCTATTACCTTCGATTATGAAACGGCAACGCCGAGCAAGCGTCCCACGCCAAATGTGAACGCGGCAGTGATAAGTCCAACCAGTATTTGGCGCATGGCGGAATAACTTGCGGAGCGACCATTGAAAAGCGACGTAAATACACCAATGCCAGCGAGTGCGACAACGCTGTAAGCGACGCATTGCGCAATTGCAGAAGCACCGCTACTCCACAAAAACGGCATCGCGGGAAAAAATGCACCTACAGCAAATAGCAAAAACGACACGCCTGCTGCAGACCATGGATTTCCGCCCAACTCAGCGGGGTCGAGTCCTAGCTCTTCGCGAACCAATACGTCGAGTGCCATCTTTTTGTCCCGCATGATTTGTCCCGCCACGCGCTTGGCTTCGTCGCTAGCCAAACCTTTTGCACGATAGATGAGTGCGAGCTCATTTTCTTCCGATTCAGGGTTGTGCTCCAACTCGTCCGCTTCTTTTGCAACTTGCGCTTGCGCGAGCTCTCGCGCGTTTGTAACAGATAGCCATTCACCAAGCGCCATCGAACAGGCACCCGCCACAAGGCCCGCGAATGCCGTCAACAAAATGATGCGAGAGCTGGCCTCGGCACCGGCTACGCCCATAATGAGGCAAAAGTTTGAAACGAGGCCGTCGTTCGCACCTAGTACGCCTGCGCGCAAATCGTTTCCTGATGATACGCCACGATGCCAAGATTCGGCCTGCGCGATATCTGGCCCGCCGACAGCCGTCGGCTTGCCAACGTTTGCCATTGCTTGCACGACATTCGCATGCTCATGTTCTTCCGCGGACATCCCGGCCGTTTCGGGACTGCCCGCATACTTATTTCTATCAGCGAACTCGGCAGCAGCCAAAGAAGGCAAAACATGCTTCGGCCCCAAAAGGTGAATGACGCCTTTCATGACGAGCGTCTTCGCATTAAACCGCGGTTTTGCGACAACCCCGTCGCTGGCCAATCGATTCAACCAAACCTGAGCATGCTGTCGCTCCGACTGCGCAAGCAGCAGAAACACGTTTCGGCGCTCAGGGTCTTTGTCGACTTTCGAAAGAGTCTCGTAAATTGCCGCACTATGCAACTCATCTGCAAGATGCGCACGATACTTTTGATGTTCTTTTTTGTTTGCCATTGTGATGATCAGCAATTAAACAGCAAGTCTAGGCTCGGTTACCAGCTATGCGAATGAGAAGAATCGAGCGGCGTCACCTTACCCTAGACGACAAGCGATAAATTGCCACCCACCAAAAACGATAATCATCCTCATTACGTATCGTCCCACTCACAGCATGCGATTTATCACCTCGTCGCGCAGAATAAATCTATGGAAAAGCGCCGCGAAAATATGAATGCCAATCAACCCCAAAAGCACCCACGCGAGCCATCCATGGACGTCGCCGAGCCAGTGGCCGAATGACGATCCAACAGCGGAAAGGGGGGGATACGGAATAAATCCGAACAACTTGACTACCCAACCTCGCGCAGACGCATTAGCCCATCCTGCCAGGGGAATAAGAACAAGAAGACAGTACAACGATAGATGCGTTATAGCGGAGGCGAGCTTCACGGCAGGCGTCAAGTCTGCCGGAGCTGGCCTATGGGTTGCTCGCCAGATAATTCGCATCGCCATGGCAAGCACGATAGCCGCGCCGACGCTCAGATGCCATGCGATAAGGCCTTCTGGGAGAGTGCCTCTTTTAACATCTGGCATCGTCCACCCTAGAAGAAACTGCGCAAGTACAAAAAGCGCTACCAGCCAATGCAACATGCGAGCCGTGGTCGAATACGCTTTTGGTTGTTCCATGTTTTCGTACATATGACTCAATCCGGGTCGAAGATACCGCCGATGAGAATAGCAAAGCGAGTTTAAAGATTACCTTAAGAGACGCTAGAATCATTCGAATTCTGCGATATCGTTAACACGACGGTTCCTTTTTCATCCCCGTATTAATAATCATGCGCATTCTCCTTGTCGAAGATGACGACCTCATTGGGAGTGGTCTTTCAGTCGCTCTGCAAAATCAAGGGTATGCCGTTGACTGGGCACGAGATGGCAGTCACGCGCGATTGTCGCTAGATACAACAGGCTATGAGCTGATTGTTCTCGACCTAGGGCTTCCTAAGCTTGCTGGCCTAGAGTTGCTCAAAGCCGTGCGAGCCGCCGGCAATCACACGCCAGTCCTTATCTTGACGGCAAAAGATACCCCGATTGACCGCGTTCACGGACTCAACGCGGGAGCCGATGACTACGTCGGAAAGCCATTCGACTTAGACGAAGTTATAGCGCGGTGTCGGGCGCTTATAAGGCGCGCTTATCGACGCGGCACCGAGGTAATCTCGTGGCGGAATTTGCGAGTGGACACGGCTGCGGTCACCGTTCATGTACAGGGAGAGCAAATTGACGTCACCGCGCGGGAATTCGCGATTCTTGTCTATCTTCTGTCAAACGCAGGAATCGCACAGAAAAAGTCGCGGATCGAGGAAAGCATATACGGATGGAGGGATGAAATCGAGAGCAATGCAATCGAAGTGCACATCCACGGGCTGCGAAAGAAAATCGGAATGGATGCTATTCGCACTATTCGCGGCGTAGGCTATCTGATGGAACAGCAATGAATATGGTCCGCGGTTCAATACGTCGCAGACTCATCACGTTACTATTGGGTAGCGTTGGCGTCGCCTGGCTAATGATATTTCTTTGGAGCTTCTATTCCGCCAAGCACGAAATGATGCGCTGGGATGAAACACGAATCATTCAGCTTGCGCCTCTGCTAATAAAGCTCGACGTGCGAGACCTCAACCGACTTTCCGTAACAGGAATCGATGCACGTAATGAGATCCCTCAGAACGGCTGGCATGTGCGGCATGACTCGGACGTTAGAAAGCGCTTTGTTCAATTTCGCGTTTCCGATGAAGATGGAAACATCGTGTCCATATCGGAACACTTCCCATCAAATTACATTGCTGAGCATCCGGAACAGTCCATCAGCTACGTTACATTTGCCGGTGCGGCCTGGCTGTCGCATGTCGCTTATGATGCGTCATCAAAACGGATACTGACACTGCTTGAGCCATTGAACCAACGAAGCGATTTGGTAACAGGCGTTGCTGCCCGTATCGCAAGACCCGCCTTGGTTGGACTGCCGTTGGCGATGGTTCTGGTTTGGTTCGTTATCGGCATTGGATTGAAACCGCTCAATACATTGACTGCTGCTGTGAGCGAGCGAGATAGCAGGAATCTAAGCCCTATCCGGTTGCCGAGCATTTCCTCAGAACTGGTACCGGTCGTGTCATCCATCAACGACTTACTCGAACGACTGAGACTATCATTGTCGAAAGAGCGCACGTTTACCGCGGACGCTGCGCATGAATTAAGAACGCCCCTAACAGCAATAAAAGTACAAGCTCAAGTCGCGCTAACTTCGAGTGACCTATACCAACAGCAAACGGCGCTCCGTCGGGTCATTCTAGGCGTTGACCGGAGTGCTCACCTAATTCAACAGTTACTGCTACTGGCGCGCATCGACCACCGCGCAAATACCGAAGCGGCCGTATTTTTGCTACAAGACGTCGCCATCGAAGCTATTGGCTATCGACGCGAGCAAGCAAAAGAAAAATCAATCTCATTACAAGTGACCGGAGACGCGCAGGTTTCCTTGCACGGCGACCCTATTTTATTCCGCGTGCTCATCGATAACTTGCTTGATAATAGTATCAAATATGGTACATCGGGAGGTTTTGTTCACGTTTCATTCGAGAGAGCGCGCGGCGTAATTAAATTTGTCGTATGTGATGATGGAAATGGTGTATCGGAAGAAGAGTTAGGGCGACTCACCGACCGTTTTTTTCGCAGCACGTCCGCAGCTGCACCAGGAAGTGGATTAGGACTGGCCATAGTTAAACGTATCGCAGAATACTACGATGCGTCGCTCAGCATAAGCCATGGTGAGAACAAAAAGGGGTTGTCTGTGACAGTAACCATCCCCCAAGTGGGCTAGGCTAGCAAATAGCCCACGAAATCCACTGGCATAGAACAGACGCGTTCCAGTTATCAATGCTGACACCATATTGCTCATCCATGCTCGTACCTGACAATCTGATATGGATGTCAGGCCAATCGAAGGTAAAGCGTAACCAGAAATCTTAACGGACAGTTCCCTTGAACGGTAGCACTCCCATATGCTCTGCCGTGTGTGAGCAAAGCTCTCCGATATGCCCATCTAGAAAACATTCTTATCGAAACAATTCTATTCTCGGTCATCGGCCGAGAGGATGCACTGGCCACGCCAACCGATTTCCGCCTGCCTGTTCGGCCGCAAGCTTGGCCTAAGCGGTCATTCGACACAGCGTCTTCTCATGACTGATATCGGGCAGGACCCGTCAGTCGCAATGCGTAGGCCGAAGTCTGCGTACGGATCCCGGGTTGCCATTCACCGCCTCGACGTAGACATGCGGCTCAATCCTTGGGTTTGATCCAGTAGTGCCTCGGACTGCGTCCGAAAGTACGTTTGAACGCGCTGCTAAACGCACTATCTGACGCATAGCCGACTCTTGTCGCAATCGTTGCTATCGGGTCGTTGCCGTGCCTGAGAGCGAGGCTTGCCACCGACATGCGCCAGCGAGTCAAATAGTCGAGCGGCGGCATGCCCACCAACGCCTTGAACCGTATCGCAAAGTTGGTGCGTGACATGCCTACGGCCGCGGCCAGTTCCCGAACCGTCCACCCCTTGCCGATGTCGCCGTGCATTAAATGAAGCGCGGCGCCGATCTTCAGATCTCCGAGGGCGCTGAGCCAGCCTGGCACCGGCTGCACTTCATCGATGTACGCGCGGAGAATCTCAACGAGAACGATATTGGCAAGACTTGCCGCCATTGCGCTTCGGCCGGCACGAATGGACTTCGTTTCGATACATTCTTATTACTCGCTCGCGGGCCTCGACATCGAGCGCGAACTGCTTCCCGCAATCGAAGATCAGAAGCTGGGACTGCTCTGCTGGAGCCCGTTGGCAGGCGGATTGCTGTCAGGTAAATTTGATCGCAATGGTGTAGCCGAGGCGCATTCGCGCGGTGCTCTCATTCAGTTCCCACCGGTCGATAGCGAAAAGGCCTTCGATATTATTGACGTACTAACGGATATCGGTGCGCAGCATGGCGTAAGCGCGGCACAGGTGGCACTCGCGTGGATTCTCGCACGCCCTTTCGTTACGAGCGTCATTACTGGCGTCAAGCGGGTCGAGCAACTCACTGACAACCTCGCAGCGCTGGATCTGGTGCTCAGCGAAGACGACAAAAAGCGACTGGACGAAGTGAGTTGGCCCGCGATCTCCTATCCTGGCTGGATCCAAACCTATAACGCGGCCGGGAGGTTTCCGGCGGGACATCCGTTCGGGGGGGCGATCGTGGACCTTAGACCAAACGCCGCTTTAACGGATCGTGCCCGCGGCCACATCAACGAGTATGTATGGCTGCCGTCCTTGCGCTTTCACGACGCGAGCATCCGGGAAACCCACATATCACCCTGCCGCTAGAAGCAAGGCGGTGGATTCGCGTCGTCTAAGCACGCATCGTTCATCGAAAAAGATGAATGTCAGAAGTGGCCATTTGAACGGACCTTCGTAACTTCGGTCTGAACGGGTCGATAGCTGTCCCCCATGTCAGCATCTTTAGTCTGTAGTTGCCAATGTCCGCTGTGCGGCCAACTGTGACCATCGGCGACTGCCAAGGCCGTTGCAACGACCGGTTGAATCCAACCCGAGAATCCGCCATCTGACTGCCGTCTCTGTTTCGGCCTTAGCGGACATGCATCATCTTGCACCGAGTGCATGAAATGTACGGAAAAAACAGTCGTTGCCAAGTCTCGGAGTACTTTTACTACCAATTTGCCAGTGAAGCCCTGTTGGTACTTCGAACTCAAACCGTTCACTCTGCTGTTCTCAAAATGGAAAGAACAGTTTCTCAGACGTGACGCTTGGTGCGCGGCTGCCCTACACCCCGTGAAGCAAGAGGAGTAGACATTACGATTGACGTGCGGGTCTCGCCGTAAAGGTTAATGCGTTCGATGAGCTGTTCTAGATCAGTCATGTTCAAAGCGACCAACCGTATGACATATGAATCCGCGCCCGTTACATGATGGCATTCAAGGACTTCGGCAATGGACTCAAGCAACTTGAGAAATTTGGATTTCGCAGGTTGCGGCACCGTGATTCCGATCATTGCGCTAACGTTATAACCAGCTGCCACAGGATTGATCCGAGCACCGTAGCTCTCTATGACTCCGCCTTCTTCCAGGCGTTTAACCCGCTCGGTCACAGCGGGAACCGATAGATGCACTTGGCGGCCCAGGTCCGTATAGGTCATTCGGCCGTTGCGCTGCAGCAGCGAAAGCAACTTCCAATCCAGATCGTCCATAGCGCCTATTTTTTTAAAGTAGAAAACCGATTTTTACTTAAAAAATAACTTTTAGCTAGATCCGATAGTGCTTAATATGCATCTGCACATCGCCGCTTCTCCTCGGGAAGGAACATGCTTTTAATTAAATCAATGGCATTGGGTTTATGCATTGCTGCGCCGGTCGGACCAATTGGAATGCTGTGTATTCAGCGTTGTTTGAGCAGTGGTTTTCGTTATGGCTTTGCAACTGGGATCGGCGCCGCGTCCGCGGATGCGATCTATGGGTTGTTTGGGGCGCTGGGTGTGGCGGGCATAGCAAACGCGCAGCCCGCGCTAACCATAGGCTTGAAAATCTGCGGCGGCGCATTTCTCTTTTGGCTGGCATGGACCACAGCGCGCGAGACCCCCGTTACGCACAATGGTTACCAAGCGACGACGGGTGCGAACGTATCTCGTTACTTTTTGGCAACGTTTTTCCTGACCCTGTCCAACCCTATAACGATTCTGTCTTTTATCGCTATGTTTGCCGCGCTCGCATCAACCGCGGGCTTTCATGGTGACCGCGAATGGTCAACCGTAATGACAATGGTCAGTGGAGTGTTTGTTGGCTCGGCTGTCTGGTGGCTGTTCTTAACCATTTTAACCAGCACATTACGCAGAGCGATGCCCAGCTCGTGGATACGTAGGCTTTCACTAATGTCGGCCATCGGAATAGCTGCATTTGGAGCTTTCGAGATGGTCACCGGTACATCTAGTTTCATCGAGGTTTTCTGACACGCAATACATCGGTACCACATTCCGCGCCGCTTGGAGCCTGACAGCATTAAAGGGCACTAGCCGACCGAAAATCTGTGAGCGTGTGCAGCGCACGGATCGCGATTTCAGCGACTGTTGCCATCGGTGAAAAAGGTCATTTGCTGGTTTTCGCCCGACAGACTGTTAAGGCCGAACAACAGCCAATGCTTTTCAGGTTCTCCCGTCCTCGGACGTGTCTGCCGGTGGAATGCCCCTACCTTTTGATGCCGATTGTGACAATCAGAATCTAGATTCGCAGCAACGAAGTCCGGCCATTCGCGCAACTTTGTCACTTTTTGCAGTAACTAAGTCACCCTACGGTAATAACAGAAACAACGTTCTTTGCTTCGCATTATTGAAGCGTCTCATGCATCATATGCTGTCCGCAGGACGTCGCGGAATGTATTGGCATGCGAAAGCGACAGCACCAGCAAACGAACATCTGCAATCGCAGTAGCCTGCTGGATGCAGGGCCATGTTTTACTTTCGGGGAGCACACACATGAAGATAAACCCCATCCTTCGTCCCGAAGGCGTTGTTCCAGGCAGCACCGACGATTCAAGCGCATCATCCGAAACAACCTTTCCAGTACACAAGCAGCTTGAGGCGTATAACGCCAGAGACATTGAGGCGTTCATGCAATGGTGGGCCGAGGATTGCGAATATTACGCATTCCCTTCGACCTTGCTTGCCAAGGGGGCTGCGGAGGTACGAGCGCGCCACGTCAGCCGGTTCGATGAGCCGAATTTGTTCGGCAGGTTGATCGCCAGGAGCGTGGTCGATAATGTCGTTGTTGACCATGAGGTGGTAACTCGGACGTTTGCAGAAGGGGAGGGGGAGGTCGACGTGCTCGCGATCTACGAAGTACAGCACGGAAAGATCGTGAAGGCGTGGTTCAAAATGGGCACGCCGAGACTGACTTGTGAAGGTGACTGAAACACCGCGGATACACCACCGCCCCATTCCTCCTGGGCGATGGCCTCCACCTCTTACTTGATACTCACCCCCGAGAACCGCACGCTACCGAGCGGATCGATCATCATGCCGGACACGCGCTTGCTGACCGGCTGGTAGACGATCGAGTGTGCGATCGGCGAGAACGGCAGTTGATCGGCGAAGATCTTCTGCGCCTGCATATACAACTTGGTCCGTTCAGCCTGATCGGTCGTCGAGCGCGCCTTGACGATCAAATCATTGAACGGCTTGTCGCACCAGCGTGAGAAGTTGTTGCCATGGATGGCATCGCATCCCAGCAACGTCCCGAGCCAGTTGTCCGGATCGCCGTTGTCACCGGTCCAGCCGATCAGCATCGCATCCTGCGCGCCGGTATGGCCGCGCTTCATGTATTCGCCCCATTCAAAGGTGACGATATTGGCCTTGACGCCGATCTTGGCCCAATCCGCCTGAATCATCTGCGCCATCAACTGACCGTTCGGGTTGTACGGTCGTTGCACCGGCAGTGCCCACAGCGTGAGTGAGAAGCCATCGGCGAACCCGGCTTTTGCCAATAAGGCCTTCGCCTTGGCCGGATCGTATGGCTGGGCCTTGATGCTCTTGTCGTAGGACCATTCCGTCGGTGGCATGGCCGTCGAGGCTGGTGTGCCCATGCCTTGGTACACTGCCTTCAGGATCGCCGCCTTGTCGATGGCCATGTCCAATGCGCGTCGGACGTTGACATCTTTCAGGTAAGGCTTTTCAACGTTATACGCGAGATACCCTTCGTTGAATCCCGCCTGCGACGGCATGTCGATATTCGATGCCTGCTTCAGCGACGCGATTTCCGCTGGACGCGGATAGCTCATCACCTGGCATTCATCGGCCTTCAACTTCTGCGCGCGGACCGTTGCATCCGTCGTGATCGAAAAGATCAGGTTTTTCAGCTTCACCGCGCCGGGCTGCCAATAGTCGGGATTGCCTTCGTACCGAATGGTCGCGTCCTTCGTATAGCTGCGGAACGCGAACGGGCCGGTGCCTACCGGCCGCTGGTTCAGGTCCGGCGCCTTGTTTTCCTTCAACAGTTGCGCCGCGTACTCGGCCGATTGAATCGACGCGAATGGCATGGCGAGGTTCTGGATGAACGGCGCGTTTACTTCGCTGAGATGAAAGCGAACCGTATAAGGGTCGACCTTTTCGATACTGGTGATCAGCTTGTCCAGACCCATGTCCGTGAAGTATGGGAAGCTGGTGGGATAGGCCTTGCTGAACGGCAGGTTCGGGTCCAGCATCCGCTGGAACGAGAAAACCACGTCATCGGCATTGAAGGTGCGCGTCGGCTTGAACCATGTCGTGGTCTGGAAGGCAACGTCATGACGCAGGTGGAACGTGTAGGTCCGGCCGTCCGGCGAGACCTCCCACGATTCGGCCAGCCCTGGTACGACCTTCGTGCTGCCGGGTGCGAACTCGACCAACTGGTCGAATACCGTATAGGCGCTGGCGTTGAAATCGGTGCCAGTGGTGTACTGCGCCGGATCGAAGCCGGCGGGGCTACCTTCCGAGCAATAGACCAGCGAACCTTTCATCTGCTGCGCGGCGGCGGAGGCGGTATTGGCCACGCCGAATGATAATGCGGCAGCCAGAATCGATGCCGTGGTGACCCCCAGCCAGGTCGGCCGGCGCGGGATACCTTGCCGGCCAGCGTGCGCCTGCGCCAACGACAAATGCTTCCGCATCATGGACGCACCAGACAAATTGGCAGAAACAGTCGAGCCGGCCAGGCGCCGTGCGAGTGACGGCCTGGGCGTCGTTCCAGACGAAAATACGGTCTCCAAATGCATACTCCTTGCTTGCGGCTGTCGCGTGCGTTTGGGTGCCGGGTCGTGCGGCATGGCAAACGCCCCGCACAGGCGCGAATCGTTATTGGGAACTGTAGCGAGCGTAGCTTTCGCCCCCGCCAAAGTAAGCGCGAGCAAAAATCGTGTCAAGCGAGGGGTCTCCCGGCCGCCGGGGCCGGATTGCCTGAACAGGCGTATCATTGCCGGTCTGCCTGTTCGATTGCCCGGCCTGCGGCGTAGGCGCCTATCCCCGTTCCTGCCCGCACCGTGCGATTTGTTCAAGTGACGATATTCTTGCACGACTTCACGCCCGCCCGCAGGTGCGCCACACGCTATGACCCTACACGCTCCTTATCCGATTTATCGCCCACGGCGCCTGCGCCGTACTCCCGCCCTGCGCAAGATGTTCCAGGAAACCGAATGGAACCTGGACGACTTGATTCTGCCGATCTTCGTCGAAGAGGGGGCCACCGAATTCGCGCCGATCAACGCCATGCCCGGCGTGATGCGTATCCCGGAATCCCGTTTAGCCTATGAAATCGAACGGTATGCAAAAGCGGGCATCCGTGGCGTGATGACATTCGGCATTTCGCACCACAAGGACGACGTGGGCAGCGATACGTGGAATGAGGAAGGGCTGGTGGCGCGGATGGCACGCATCTGCAAACAGACCGCGCCCGAACTGATCGTGATGTCGGATACGTGCTTCTGCGAATACACCACGCATGGCCATTGCGGCGTGTTGCACGCGCACGGCGGCGTGGACAATGACGCGACGATCGCGAATATCGGTTTGCAGGCGGTGTCCGCCGCGCGGGCGGGTGCCGATATGATCGCCCCTTCCGCGGCGATGGATGGCCAGGTCAAGGCGATCCGCTCAGCGCTCGACGGTGCCGGTTTCCACGACACCGGCATCATGGCGTATTCGACGAAGTTCGCGTCCGGCCTGTATGGACCGTTCCGCGATGCGGCCGGCACCGAACTGAAGGGGGACCGCAACGCCTACCAGATGAATCCGATGAATCGCCGGGAAGCCGTGCGTGAGTCGCTGCTCGATGCGGCGGAAGGTGCGGATTCGCTGATGGTGAAGCCGGCTGGTGCCTACCTGGATATTATTCGTGACATCCGTGAGGCATCGGACTTGCCGCTGGCAGCCTATCAAGTCAGCGGCGAATACGCGATGATCAAATTCGCCGCGGCGGCCGGCGCAATCGATGAAGCCCGGGTGGTGCGTGAAACACTGGGGGCGATCAAGCGCGCGGGCGCGGACCTGATCCTGACGTATTTCGCGATGGATATTGCCCGCGATGGTGTGTGAGGACGCGCTGGACCCACTGCATGGCGGCACGGCACGGTCCCGGTTCTTGAATAATCCGCAGGTGCGCCGCATGTTGCCCCGTACCATGCACCACCACACAGCCCGACCCGGCGCATGCAAAGTGCTCGCCCTTCCGAAGGGCGACTGGCCGCGGGCCCTGTAGTTGTTCCGGCATCCAGTCCAGTGGCGTGGGCCGGCATTCGACATCGACGCTGCCGTCACAGACCAGCAAATGCGACCGCGCGGGCAATGGCAGCACGATACGCTGATGCAACGCCACCGCAATGCGCTGGTCGTCACCACATTGGGCAACATCCTCGGCGGTGATGTCGTCGCCGATAGCGCCAACCTTCCTGGCGCTATCGATATTCCCACGCGCGATCAACGCCGCTACGGCCGTCCGGAATGCGTGCATCCGCTCCCATGACGGCACGTGCGGCGTATGCTGACGCTGCTCGCGTAGGGACCAAGATAATCCAAACATGATGTCGCACCGGATGAGCGGGAAGCTGGAGCAACTAGCCTATCCGTTATGCCGCTGGTTTTGCGTGAAGGGGTGCGCTTGCTTGTTCGCGAGTTCGCGCATGGCGTCGTCGCCGGTGCGATTTTCGGATTTTGCTTCAGCAGCCGGTACGACGAATGCGCTCGACGGCGAGTCCGAAAGTGGGACGCAGCCGTGTACCTACTACGTTGCCGGAGAAGGCCGCCACCATCCAGAGCCAGCCGTGCAGGCTACCCGAGACGATGCCGCTGAAATACGCACCGATATTGCATCCGTAAGCGAGCCGTGCGCCATAGCCTAATAGCAGGCCACCGATGATGGCCGCCAATAGCGAACGCGGCGGAATACGCCAGACCGGTGCGTACCGTCCTGCCAGCGCCGAGGCGGCAAGCGCGCCGATGATGATGCCGATATCCATGACCGTGGTCACATCTTCACGTAATGGCGCCTGCAACGCGATGGCGTTGGCCGTCGTTTGCCAGAATGGCCAGGCGGCTATATCGATGCCCAATGCCTGAACGGCTTTCGCGCCCCACAGTGCAAAGGCCGAGGTCACGCCCCAAGGGCGGCCCGCCAACGCCATTGTTGCAAAATTCAACAGCACCAACAGGATCGCGCCCGTCCACAATGGCCAGGGACCACGCAGCCAGCGTAGCCCTGGTTGTTCGGCAATGCCATCGTTGCCCGGCAGCAGTCGACCGTGCCGCCGTTTTTCAATCAGGATGGTCGCGGCGACGATGCTGGCAAAGAGAAGCCAGTTCAACCCGAGCGCCGGCACGACACCCAGGGCGTGGACCAATGACACCTTGGGCAGGGCCGGCAGCGCCGACCAGAACGGTAGGTGAGCGGTGCCGACGACGGAGCCGACGACGAACGTGGCAAGCGTGACAATCATCCGTGTGCTGCCGCCTCCCACAGTGTAGAGCGTGCCGGAAGCACAGCCACCGCCCAGTTGCATGCCGATGCCAAACAGAAACGCGCCCACCAGGACCGATGTGCCGGCGGGTGCAACCAGGCCCGTGACGGGGCGGCCGAACAGCGAGCCGGCCGACAGCGCGGGAAAAAACAGCAGCGTGCCGATGGCGAGCATGATCATCTGCGCGCGCAAGCCTGCGCCGCGCCCGTCCGCTATGAACACGCGCCACGCCGATGTAAAGCCGAACGCGGCGTGATACAGCGTGGCGCCCAGCAGGATGCCGACCGCGTACAGTGCGGCCTGACGGGCGCTGACCATCGTATCGAGCCATGCGAGGCCAACGAGGCATAGCACCACGGCGATGATGAAGGGGGGCGGATTCCACATCGGTGCCGGTTTTAGGGGGCGGGGCGAGGTGGGAAGGGATGATGCAGGTTGAGCCATGATTCAGAAACGGTGCGGAAAAACCGGCATTGTCGCTCGATTATGGTTTCAACGTTGACCGGCCCCAAGCAGCGATGCGCCCGTCGCGCGACGAGCCGCGCCGTTTCCTTCGCGTGGCGCGGCATCGAGCCGCGCCAGCACCCGTTCCGGTGTGAAGGGGGGCGCGCGGAAACGTACGCCCGTGGCGTCGAACAGCGCATTGGCAAGGGCGGCAGGACCGGGAACCGATGCCGATTCGCCCGCGCCCAGCGGCGGCTCACCGGGCCGGTCCATCAAAACGACGTCGATCTCGGGCACCTGCTCGAATGTCAATAAGGGATAGCTGCCCCATTCCCGTGCGGCGGCCCGGCCATCGGCAAAGCGTACCTGTTCGAGCAGCGTCCGGCTCAGCGTCTGGATCACGTTGCCCTCCACTTGATGCCGCACCCCCTCCGGATTAATCATCAACCCGGCATCATGACCGACGACCACGCGCGAGATACGGATCTCGCCGGTGTCTGGCGACACATGTAAATCGACGTGCCAGGCCGCCCACGCCGCGCCGAAGCCCGGGAAGCGGCTATGGACGTAACGCGCGTAGGAAAGCCCGCGCCCATGCAGCCAGCGCACGGGCCGGGTCGAAGCTGAAGCCGATGTGGACGACGGGACCGATGTATCGCCACGATCTCGCGCCGCCATTTCCTGACCACCGGGACGCCAGCCAGCCTGCCATCCCGCGCGGGTTGCCACCGCACGCAACACATCCTGGGCGCGCGAATCCTGGTGGAGATGCCGCAGGCGGAAAGCAAGCGGATCCACCCCCGCATGCCATGCCAGTTCGTCGATCATTGCGTCGTGCGCAAACGCGTTGGGCAGCGCCGAGACGCCGCGCAACCAGGCCGAGCGCACCAGCGGCGCCAGATCCTCGCAGATGAAACGACGGTGTGGGCTCACATAGGGAGAGACGAGCGTACGATCTCCCATCTCGAATACCCGGGGGGTGGCGGCCACCACGCCGGTCAGCAGGGCCGGCAGCAATGGCGCGTCGTTCGATGGGTAGCGCGTGGTCAGACCGTAGGCCAGCAAGGTGCCGTCGGCGGCAACACTGCCGCGCGCCTGCATCGTTTGCGCGGCACCTTTGGGTTCCCAGAGATGCTCGTCGGCACGGGACCATTGGACGCGCACCGGCGCGTCGACCGCCCGCGACAGGAGCAGCGCATCGCCGGTGACGTCGTCGGCGCCGTTGCGTCCATAGCAACCTGACGCTTCCATTCGAATGACCTCGATGTCGGCCTCGGTCGCGCCGATCAATTGCGCGAGATCATGCCGCAAGGTCTGCGGATTCTGCGTCCCGGACCAGACTGTCGACCGGCCATCCGCGCGGTAGTGCGCCAGCGCGCACGATGGCCCGATGGACGCATGCAACTGAAACGGCCAACTGTACAGCCGATGCAGCGTGACGCCTCCCCGGGCGACGTTATCCGCTTCGGCGCGGTCGATATCGCCTTCGTCGAGCAGCAGTCGATGCCTTGCCGGGGCCGCGAGGATGGCGCGGGCAGCGCCTTCGGTGTCCTCCAATGCGTCGCCGCCGATGGCGTCATCGTGCGGCGCCTGCATCGGTTGCCATTCGACCCGAAGGTGCCGCGCCGCCAGGATCGCCTGCTCCTCGCGCTCGGCAACCACGCCGACGAAATCGCCGAGGACGACCACGGCGCGCAGTCCCGGCAAACCAGCAAGCGAGGCGTCGTCGACGTGCAACAGCGATGTCCCCACGAAGGCGCCACAATCGTGCCCTGAATAAGGCGGCCTGATCACGCGTCCGTGCAACATGCCGGGCACCCGCATGTCGTGGACGAACGTCAGTGCCCCACGCGCTTTTGCCGGCAAGTCGAGGCGTGGCTGTGCGGTCCCGACCACGCGGTAGTCGGCAACCGGCTTCAACGCCACCGTGTCGTCGAGGCGCAGCGTCAGATGCAGTCGCTGCCTTGCCAGCAACGTGCCATAGCCAACCACACGGCCATCGGGCGCAATCACCTGGCCGGCATCGGTACACCAGCCGTCGGGGCGGGTCGCGGGTTGCGTGACGGGGGGCGGCGGGTAGCCGAAATGCGCATGGGCCAGTGCGAGCAATGCGGCGCGGGCCTGTGCCGCGGCCATCCGTAGTGGCACCGCGCTGATCTGAATGGATGCGCTGGCGATCGTCGGTCCCTGGTTCGGCGTCTGATCGGCATCGCCGAGCACCATCGTCACCGCCGTCGTGCAGACGTCCAATTCTTCGGCGACGATCTGTGCAAGCGCGGTACGAATACCCGTGCCCAGGTCGACATGGCCGTTGAAGGCGTGGATCGATGCCTGCGCCTCGCCGGGCGTGGTTGTCACGGCGATAAAGAGTTCCGGCTCGTTCGGTACGAACTGCGAGCCACTGCCAGGCTGGCCGGGTGCGGGCCTTGCCGGTACCGCGGGCGCTCTGACGATGCACAGGGCACCCATGCGCGAGAGCAGGGCGGTCCTGGATGGTGGTGGAGACGCTGCGCCGATCCCATCTGCAGGCAGTGCGCTGTCGGGCTTACCATGTAAAGGCGTGGTCTGGCATGAAGCGCGCTTTGGCGACGCATGGGTGTCGGATGCGGACGAGGAAACGCGGGGCAATGCGGTCATCAGGGCCGTCCTCGGTTCGGATGCGCGAGAACGGCTATCATGGCAAAAAATTATTCCGGCCGCCCGCGCCGGCTTCATGGCTTTGCAACGGACGATTCGCATGTACGACGTTTTCCAGACCGAGCGCCTGATCGCGCTTTGGCTGACCGAGGATATCGGTCATGGTGACCTCACCGCGCAGTTGATGATCGAGCCCGACGAGACCGGTAGTTTCGTCATGAACGCGCGTGAGCCGCTCATCGTGGCGGGGATCGATATTGCCGCGCGCGTGTTCCGTAGTTATGACCCGGCGTTGACGTTGGCGGTGCGTGTGCGGGATGGCGAGAAGGTCCCCGCCGGCGCCGTGCTGATGACCGTCTCCGGCAACGCGCGCAGCGTGCTGACCGTCGAACGCACCGCGCTGAATGTGATTCAGCATTTGTCCGGGATCGCCAACACCACCGCCCAATATGTCGCGGCGTTGGCGGGCACGAACGCGCGTCTGATCGATACGCGCAAGACCACGCCGGGCTTGCGGATGTTGGAAAAGCACGCGGTGGTGTGTGGTGGCGGCCTGAATCATCGGCTGGGGCTCGATAACGGCGTCATGATCAAGGATAACCATATTGCTGTTTGCGGCAGCATTGCCGAAGCAGTCCGCCGGGCGCGACGCCAACTGCCGGTGCTGACGAAACTCGAAGTCGAATGCGACCGGCTGGAACAGGTGCGCGAGGCGCTGGCATCGGAGGTCGACTTGATCATGCTCGACAACATGTCGCTCGACGACATGCGCGCGGCTGTTGCATTGGTCGACGGGCGCACGAAGCTCGAGGCGTCGGGCGGCATCAACCTGACGACGATAGGTGACGTTGCCCGGACCGGTGTCGACTACATTTCCACGAGCAAACTCACCCAGGCCGCGTCGAGCGTCGATATCGGCCTGGATGAGGCCTGAACGCAGCGGGAGGCGATGATGACGGATCACCACATCCCGGGCGAATCGCGCGGGGGAGAGCATGCCGATTTACCCATCGACGCCGGACGTCCGGTGCGCTATGGTTGGGGCGGGGCAGGACGCCGCAAGGGTGACAGGGGCGTGGAGGCTGCCGCGGTGCCGGGACAGGATGTGCCGCCCGCCGCCGATGCTAATCTCGCAGGCAACGCCGTTGCGCCGCTGCGCTCACTGCGGGATGCGGGGCAGGCACTCCGCGACGGCGACGTTCTGGCGTATCCCACCGAGGGCGTTTTCGGCCTGGGCGCCGACCCGTTCAATGCCGCCGCGGTGGCGCGGATATTTACGCTTAAACAGCGACCACCCACGGTTGGGGTGCTGTTGATCGCATCGCGGATCGAGCAGGTGCTGCCGTTGATCGACCTGTCCGCGCTAGACGCGGCAACACGCGCGCGCGTCTGGGCGGAGGTAAATGATACGTGGCCGGGTCCGATGACGTGGGTCTTTCCGCGCGCGAGTGTGATTCCAGAGTGGGTGACAGGCGGGCACGCCGGCATTGCGCTGCGGGTAACCGCACATCCCCCGGCCGCTGCTTTATGCGATGCCTTTGGTGGTGCATTGGTCTCCACGAGCGCCAACCTCCACGGGCAGCCGCCGGCCCGGGACACGGCCACGCTGCTGGACTATTTCGGTACGCGTTTGGACGGTTTCGTCGACGCCCCCCTCGGGACGCAGGAAGGTGCCACGCCGATTCGCGACGCGCTGACCGGCGCTTGGCTGCGGCAATGATTCAGGGATTGGGACGATGGCGGTAGCGGCGGGCGACATTCCCCGTTTCACCCTCGCCATCGGGCGCCGTGTCTGCTCAGGTCCCCCAGCTAGGAAACGGGGACGGAGGCGACACGGGAGAGGCGGGCATCAAGACCATCCGCTCGCCAAGGATGGTCAGCGTGGGGGAGCCCTTCAAAATCGATAACGTATCTCGCGCCAGCCCGATCACCGTTTCCTCGCGCGCATCGTGATGCAGCACGCATTCGATAACGTACTAAATGCAATAGGCTCAGACAAAAAAGTTACAGCATCCCCTGGCGGCGAGATTTCGCTCGTCGCACATTTAAAAGAGCGCGTCCTGCAACATTCCTAGCGGTCTTCCGCTCTGTAACGGGCTCGCCCAGCTCACCATAGTAGAAACAAGATTCGAGATGCCCGCACCTCGATCTTCACGTTACTTAAAACAGCATAAGGGCCCAGCGGAAGGTCCAATCATTATCTACGAGGTCACTTGCTGCTGTGCCTCAACGGCCCTGCAGAGAGGGATCGATCCGCTGGGTAAGCTTTGTTCAAAGAACCGCTGATACGGACGGTTCGTTTTAATCATTCCGTGTGCGACTCGCGCCATCTTCGCGCAAACAGCAGTGAGGGCTTTGCGCTTTAAGTCGGCGTTGCCAGGATCGGACTTGATATATCGATCGTATTTATCTTTAAATGAATTCTCACGTAGGCGAACTGCGACAGTGCCTGCCATCCAAAATGCCAAGCGCAGTCTCGCGTTTCCACGTTTGGACAACTGCTCACGACCTCGTGCCGTTCCAGACTGATGCTTGGCCAGATCAAGGCCACAATATTTCAGGAATTGCCGATAATGGCGGAATCGGCGCAAATCACCCGCTTCCGCGAGAATGGTAAGTGCGATGATCGGACCAATACCTGGCAACGTTCGCAAACGTTCGTAGTCGGCATTGTTCAATAATGCCGCTTCGGCACGCTCCTCCAAACTCGTACGCGCTTCGTTGAAGTGCTGAAGTTGCCGAAGTGACAGTCGAAATGTTTCTACGGCTAGGCTGTCTGGGTGATGCGGCAGCGCAGCTGACTGTTGTGACATGTCCCAGATTTCACCTAGTTTTTGGGTCTTCTCGACCTTGCGACCGACAAGGTCCCACGCCGCTTTTACAAACTCTTCTCGCGTCAGCCGTTGCACATGAGCCGGCGTCGGAAATTCCAGCATGAATCGTATCCACCACTCACTGCGGCTGCTGCTCCAGTACTTGTACATCTCCGGAAAGTACAGAGGGACGTGGTGATTGATGATTGAATGCTGAACGCGTGTTCGCAACCTCGATATCTGGAAGTAAGTCTTGGACAGCTCTTGCAGATCATGGTTGCCAGCGATCATCGGGTCAACGTATTGCTGCACGATGCCGTGTTTCAGCATATCCAGAATCACTGAGGCGTCTTTGGGATCATTTTTATCCCATGAGTTGAATTTGGCCTCGCGGTAGCGAGCCTGTGCGACCGAAGACACACTGACAAGATCGACACCGGCCATCAAAAGTCGATGAGCTATTGGGCGGTGGTAATCGCCGGTCGGCTCCAGTGCACCTTTACACCGACCTCCAAGGCTTTGAATGAATTGGATAAGCCGGTCAAAATCCTGAGCGGAGTTTGCCATCTTGAAGCGATGCTTCATACCGGTCGCGGTTTCGATCAACACAGCGTTCCATTGCTTTGCAACATCGATTGCAAGGAAATGCACGTCAGTCGTAGTATTGGAAGTGTCAGCCATCACGGTGTCCTCCTGTGGTCCTCGAGAAACCTAAGGATGCCAGTCACTGGGATTGGCTGACCACCATTCTGCATTTACTACGGTGCCGAATTGCACCAGCATGTCCAGCGCCGTCACGTTCGGCGTTTTCATCAAGTCGATCAGCATGGTGACCAGATTCTGATTCGCAACGGTGCCGGGAAACGCGTTAAAAAAGATCCGTGCGCGCCAGACGGCATCGTCCGGCGGCATATGCCTTGCGCTGGCGGATAAAGCGGCATCCACTCTATCGCTGACATGATGGAACGCCGATTTCATCGCCTCACGGACGATCGTTGCCGGATCGGACGAAAAACGTAATACAAACGATAGTAGGTGGTCCGCCGCATTCGGCGTTGTCAGCATCATGAGCATCGGCAGTAAGACGGCACCGAGCACATGGGTGGGCCGGATCTGCGCGCCATATTGCGCTTCCACCATATCCAGCAACACCAGTCTGTCCTGATGCAATGGTGTGACGCGTCGTTTCAGCATCTCTGCGGTCAGTACTTCTTTTGTACCGAAATGGTAGTTGACCGATGCAAGGTTGACCGACGCCCGTTCCGTGATCGTGCGTAAAGTCAAGCCTTCAACGCCTTGTGTGGCATAGACCTGCTCACAGGCGTCCAGGATGCGGTTCCTTGTCGCCGTCGCGTCCCGCCCTTGCATATGGAATCTCCATAATCCGTACCGATCTGGGGGTTGGACACCAAGATGGCGATATGTGAGCGGATTTCACATCGCCATGGACGACATCTCGTTTTACGCGCCAACCAGGTTCTCTTAGAGTATCGCGCAACGACGATAAAGTAACGTGCAATTTCTGATAACGGCGATTCAGGACAAACGATCGACTAAAAACAAGGCGCATGCTAATCCGTTCGCAGGAAGGCCTTGTTGTGGTGTTGTCTTATCGCCCAAGCCTGTTTTTATAGTGGTTGGATTGGTCGCGATGCCCAACGTGGGGTATTGCCATACCCGCACATCCTCTTTTTGAAATACCGGGTTGCCACGCGCGACCCATTGGAATAGTGACGTAATGACAACGCGAATGTTTGGCATGCTGATTTTCCTGGCGGCGCTCTGGGGTGCTTCGTTCCTGTTTATCCGGATTGGAGCAGGGCCGTTTGGACCGGTGCCGCTGATGGCGATGCGCGTGACGATCGCAGCCGCTTGCCTGATCGCGTTCATGCTCGTGAAGCAGCGGACAAGGAGGGCTGCGGCGCCATCGATCGGCAGGTCCGACGGGCCGTTGGCGGAGTCGCAGGCGGCGCCCGTCTTACCGATCGTGCCGCCCATGCCACTCGGGTCCGCTGCCCGCCAGGCCGGTCCGAGCGGTTTTGCTGCAATGCGGGGCCACTGGCCGGCGTTGATCGTTGTCGGACTGTTGAATCAGGCGTTGCCATTCTGCCTGTTCGCGTATGCGGAATTGACGCTGTCCGCAGGCGTGACATCGGTCATTAACGCGACCACCCCCTTATGGGCGGCGTTAGTGGCGTTCGTCTGGCTCGGCGATCGACTCGGACGCCTGCGCGCGGTGGGGATGTTGCTCGGGCTCGCGGGCGTCGTCGTGCTTGTGTGGCCGGACCTGACGGGGGCGATGGGGCAGGCGTCGAACCCGTTGGCGCCGCTTGCCGTATTGGCCGCAACGCTGTGCTACGGCATTGCGGCGAACTTCACGAAGCGGCATCTCACCGGCGTCGACTCCTTGGCGGTCGCGAGTGGCAGCATGCTGGTGGCGGCCATTGCCTTGTTGCCGCTGGCATGGTTATGGTGGCCCCTGGCCCCGATCCCGCCGGAGGCCTGGATCGCGGTGGCGCTGCTGGGCCTTTTTTGCACGGCTTTCGCCTACGGGCTGTATTTCGCGCTGATCGCGAGCGCCGGACCGGCGCGCGCCGTATCGGTCACCTTCCTGATCCCGGTGTTCGGGTTGCTCTGGGGCGCGATATTCCTGAAGGAAGCGCTGACGTCTCTGACGCTGCTGGGCACGGGCATCGTGCTGGTCGGCACCATTCTGGCCAGCGGCATGGGCGGCAAGCGACCGCTGCAACCCGCCAGGAGTGTCTCAGTACGGGGTTAAAGGCTCGCGCGCCAATTCCAGCGCCGAATCGCCGGGGTTTCCCTGTCAAAGCCCAGCACGCTGATGGTCGCCGTGTCGAGTGTCAGATGGCGGCCCAGGCGGGCGTCGCCTATCCAGGTGCCGGCCAGTACCCGCAGGAAATGGCCATGCGAGAACACCGCGATCCGCGGTCGGTCCGACTGGTTGCGGGTGCTTGACAAGGCGGCACGCAGCCCATCCGCCGTGCGATGCGCACGCACGGCGATGTCGTGCAGACTTTCGCCATCGGGCATCGGCGACTCCCAGACAGCCCAGTCGGGCTCGCTGCGCCGGATATCCGCCGTGGTACGGCCCTCGTAGATGCCGTAATCCCATTCTTGTACATCGGGTTGCGCGAGGCATTCCCGTGCTGCCGCGCCGTTTGGCCCGAGAATGCCGGAGAGCATGCAGGTCTCGCGAGCGCGGGAAAGGGGGCTGTACCAGACCGCCTGGAAATCCACATCGGCAAGTGCGGGCCGGAGTGCCATGGCCTGCTCGCGACCGGTCTCGGTCAAGGGCACGTCGGTACGGCCTGTATGCTGTCCCGACTTGCTCCAGGCGGTCTCGCCGTGGCGGATCAACCAGATTTCCGCATGCGAGGGGATGACGGCGTCCGGGGTCGTGCGGAGGTTGTCTCCTTCGACCTCGGAAGGGAAACGGGTGACGGAAGGAATCGACATGAGCGTTTCGTCGTCCAGGGAGGGTAGTGGGGGCATGGCGTCGTGCACCATTAGCTTAGAATAGCGGTTTCGCACGCAGTTGTCCGACCCCGTTCCCGCAATGCGACCTCCTTTTCTGCGTCCTGGCTTCATGGTCATTCATGGCAATCAGCCGGACGCGTTGCGCGCATTGCTGGTGCAATGGATCACACGCCATCCGCTGGGGCCATTGGAAACCGAGGTCGTGCTGGTTCAGAGCAACGGTATTGCGCAATGGCTGAAGCTCGCGCTTGCGCAGGATGCGGACGCGGCGGCGGGGAGCGGCGGTTGCGGCATTGCGGCCGCGCTGGATGCGCAACTGCCATCGCGGTTTCTCTGGCAGGTTTATCGTGCCGTACTGGGTGAGGATGCGGTGCCTCGCACCTCGCCGTTTGATAAGGCGCTGATGACCTGGCGGTTGATGCGATTGCTGCCGACGCTGCTCGAGGATCCGACGTTCGTGCCCTTGCGCCGCTTTCTGGCGCGCGATGCCGATATGCGTAAGCGGTATCAACTGGCCGAGCGGCTGGCGGATCTGTTCGATCAATATCAGGTGTACAGGGCGGATTGGCTGGAGGGGTGGGCCAATGGTCGTGACGATATCCAGACCAGCCGACAAGGCACCCAGCCGATTGCCGCGTCGCTTGCCTGGCAACCGCGTTTGTGGCGCGCCTTGCTGGAGGACGTCGGGCGCGATCATCGTGATGATCGCGAAGCGGAAGAAAGCGGCAACGAGGGCGACGCGCGCGCGCGTTCGAGCCGGGCGGAAATTCATCGACGCTTCCTGACGCGAATCGCGCACATGCGCGCGTCCGTGGCGCGTCGCGTGCGCGGCACCACGGACGCGCGTGACGCGGCTTCGTTGGACGCCGATGTGTCCGATGCCGCCGATACCATCGATTGGAACGCCATCCCCGATGAGGTGTTGCAACCCGCCGTGGACGCCACGCGCGCGAGGATGCTGCCGCGCCGCCTGATCGTCTTTGGTATTTCTTCGCTACCGCAGCAGGCCTTGGAGGTCTTGTCGGCCATCGCGCCCTGGACTCAGGTGCTGTTGTGTGTTCATAACCCGTGTCGCCATTACTGGGCCGATATCATCGCGGACAAGGATCTGCTGCGCGCCACGCGGGCGCGACAGTCGCGTAAATCGAGCATGCCGGCGATATTGGACGACACGCAGCTGCATCAGCATGCGCACCCCTTGCTCGCCGCCTGGGGCAAGCAAGGCCGGGATTTCATCGGCCTGCTGGACCAGCACGACGATGCGCAGTCCTACGCGGCGCGCTTCGCCGATATCGATCGTCGCATCGACCTGTTCGAATCGTACGGCGAGACCACGCTGCTGCAACAGTTGCAGGACGACATTCTGGCATTGCGGCCGCTCGGCGAGACACGGGAACGATGGCAAGCGGTGGACCCGGACGAAGATGCATCGATCCGATTCCATCGCACCCATAGCACGCAGCGTGAAGTGGAAGTGCTGCATGATCAACTGCTGGCGGCCTTCGCCGACGACCCCACGCTGCAGCCACGTGACGTGATCGTGATGGTGCCCGATATCGATCACTACGCACCGCATGTGCAGGCGGTTTTCGGCTTGACGGTCACCCGCGATCCGCGCCACGTCCCCTACCAGCTGGCGGATCAGGGTGCCTTGCGGCACGACCCCTTGCTCGGCGCGGTGGAGATGCTGCTGGGGTTGCCGCAGTCCCGGCTGGCGCTCAGCGATGTGCTCGATCTCCTCGACGTTCCCGCGTTGCGCGCCCGCTTTGGCATTGCCGAGGGCGACCTGCCGCTGCTGCGCCGATGGATGGTGGGCGCGAATATCCGCTGGGGACTGGATGCCGCGCAGCGAGAAGATGTCGCATGGCCGGATAGCGACGATGCGGAGTCGGCGGAGGGTCGCGGCAACCTACCCGACCTCAATGCCGGACGCGTGGGCGTGCCGGAGCAGAACAGCTGGCTATTCGGCTTGCGTCGGATGTTGCTGGGCTATGCGGTTGGCAGTGACGCCGCGTGGCGCGGGATCGAACCGCTGGACGAGATCGGCGGCCTGGACGCGGCGCTGCTCGGACCGCTGACGCATTTGCTGGACACGCTGCACCGGTATTGGCGCCTGCTGCGCGACACGGTGTCGCCCTCGGACTGGGGCGTGCGATTGCGTGGTTTGCTGGCGGATTGTTTCGACGTCGATGCGTTGGCCGGCGTCGGCGAGGGGAACGGAAAGGGCGCCGACGGTCGCAATCGCGTGTGGACCAGCGGCGAGATCGAAAGCCGCGATGGGTTGACGTTGCTGCGGCTGGACGCGACCTTGCAGTCCTGGCTGGATGCCTGTGCCGAATCGCGGATGACGGATGCCATCCCGCTATCGGTCGTGCGCGAGCATTGGCTGGCGCAGATGGAGCAGCGTGGATTGTCGCAACCCTTCTTTGCCGGTGCCGTGACGTTCGCCACGCTGATGCCGATGCGTGCGATTCCTTTTCGCATGGTCTGCCTGCTCGGCATGAACGATGGCGACTATCCGCGCACCCGCGTGCCCATGGACTTTGATCTGATGGCCGCCGATTACCGGCCTGGTGACCGCTCACGTCGAGAGGATGATCGATATCTGTTCCTGGAAGCGGTATTGTCCGCGCGCGACAGGCTGCATATCAGCTGGGTGGGCCGCAGCATTCATGACAATTCGGAACGGCCGACGTCGGTGCTGGTAGCGCAACTGCGCGATCACCTTGCCGCGGGATGGCGCCTGGCCCGCCAGGATGACGATGGGGCCGCGCCGGCGTCGACCGCGTTGTTGTCGGTGGGCCACGATGATGCGCTGCTGTCGGCGCTGACGGTGGATCATCGGATGCAGCCGTTCAATCGCGCGTACTTCGCCAATACCGGGGACCCGCGCTTGTTCAGCTTCGCACGTGAGTGGCGGGACGGCCTGGTCGCGCAAGCCGAGGCACGCCGGCAACGCACGATCAACTCGGTGCCGGTTGCGGCGACAGGGTTGGCCAGCGTGTCGCGGCAATCGTCACCGTTGCCGCCCATCGCGTGGGACGGCGAGTTGACGGTGCATCACCTCGTGGATTTCCTGCGCAACCCGGTTCGTGCGTTTTTCCGCACGCGATTGAAGGTGACGTTCGAGACCGATGATCCGATCGGCGAGGACCAGGAACCCTTCGTCGTGGATGGACTGCAGACCTGGGCCTTGCAAGACGAGTTGATTCGCCGTCGTGGCGCGGTGCAGCGCGCGTTGCTGTCAGGCGATGCGCATGGCGCAGTAGACGGGAACGCGGCACACCACGTTGCCGCTGATCAAGCCGCCATCGCCGCGACGCTCGACGCCGCCGTCGATGCGCAGCTGCGGCGCTTCGCGCGGCGTGGCGCGTTACCGGTCGGTGCCTTTGGCGATGCCGCGGTGGCGGCGCTGCGCGAACCACTCGTGCCGCTTTTCGCGCAATACGATGGCCTGCTCGCCACCTGGCCGTATCGGCTGCCCGACGAAGCATTGGACTATCGATATCCGATTGATGCGGTGGATGGCGACGCCGACGCGCGCCAGGTACTCGATTGGATTACCGGCTTGCGCGGTGCCGACGACGGCGCGCGGGCGCGCATTGTCACCAGCAGCAGCGCACTGATTTCAACCACGCAAAGTTATCGGCGTGACCGGGCGATTCCGCATTGGGTGGAGCATCTTGCCGCGCATATCAGCGGCGGCCCCTTGACGACATGGGTGCTCAGCAAGAAAGGCGAAATGCAGTTCGCACCGATAGCGGACGCCGACGCATTGGCGTTCTGGCAAGCGCTGCTTCGTGCGTGGGAGATCGGCATGCGGGCGCCATTGCCGTTGGCGATCCGTGCCGGGTTCACCTGGCTCGAGCGCGGCGGGGCACGGGCGGGTCACCTTTCCGACGGCGATGATATCCGGCCCGGCGCGGCGCAGGCGTCCGCCGTCCCCGATGCCGTCGTGCCAGACGTCGATCCGGGCGGCCCCGGCAGCGACGCATGGGAAGCAGCCCGCGCCGTCTACGAGGACGGCGCGTCGACGACCCCGGCGGAACGCGACGAGAACCCCTACCTGGGGCGAGCGTTTCCGACGTTTGCGTCGTTGTGGGCGCATGGCGATGCCGCGTATTGGACGCGTACCTTGCTGGAACCGATTTATCACGCGCTGCCGCGCAAGCATCGAACAAAGGGGGAGCGGTGACGCACGGGCCTTTCATCGACGCTGATGTTCCTACGGACGACGGCATGCCAGGGGACAGAATGCCTGGCATTGTCGATCCCTTGTCGTTTCCGTTACGCGGAAGCCGCCTTATCGAGGCAAGTGCGGGGACCGGCAAGACGTTCACGATCGCCGCGTTGTATCTGCGTCTTGTCCTGGGGCTGGGGACGGCGCGGGCACTGTCGCCGCCCGAGATTCTCGTCGTCACTTTCACGGATGCCGCCACCAAGGAACTGCGTGACCGCATTCGCGCGCGCTTGAGCGAGGCGGCCGCGTTGTTTCAGGCGGTGGCAACGCAGTGGGACAGTACGACAGCCGGATTGCACGATGGTGACGTCGGCGTGGAGGACGTCGAAGCGGCGGTACAGGACGCCGCGTTGCGTGGCGATCTGTTGTTTCGACTGTTGGCGATGATGCCTCCGGATCAATGGGGCGCGGCGGCGCACAAGTTACGCATTGCCGCCGAATGGATGGATGAAGCGGCGGTATCGACCATTCACGGCTGGTGCTATCGAATGTTGCGTGAACACGCATTCGACAGCGACAGTTTGTTTGCGCAGCGCCTGGAGACCGACCAGCGCGACCTGCTTGCCGAGGTGATCCGCGATTATTGGCGGACGTTCCTCTATCCCGTCGATGATGCAGGTGCGGCCGCGATCCTCGGATGGTGGTCCGGCCCTGATGATCCGCCGACGGGGCCGCTGCTCGGCAAGCCTTCCCTGTATGCGCAGGTCACGCGGTTGCTGGCGCATGTTGGCGTATTGCCGCCCGGCGAGATCCCCGTGGACGCGATTGCAACGGCGCGCGCCGCGGCACAGGTGCGGTTCGATGCCTTGCGCGCGCCATGGGCGGCATGGGTCGATGAGCTCGCGGTGCTGCTCGATGACGCGTGCGCGGCCAAGCGCGTGGACGGGCGTAAGATCCAGGCACGCTATTACAAGCCCTGGCTGGAGATCTTGCGAAACTGGGCCGCGCAGGAAGCGCCCGCACCGTTGCTGCTTCCTGATGCCGCATGGAATCGCCTCTCGGAGGCGGGGTTGGCGGAAGGATGGAAGGTCGGCGAGCCGCCTGACCATCCGGCGTTATCGGCGTTGCCGTCGTTACGGCAGGCATTGGCCGCATTGCCTGATGCGCGCGATACCATTTTGCGACATGCGGTGCATTGGGTGGCCGGACGTTTTGCGCTGGAGCAGGAGCGGCGCGCGCAGATGGGCTTTGACGACCTGTTGCGCCGTCTCGATGCCGCACTCCAGGGCAACAATGGTCAGCGTCTGGCCGCGTTGATCCGACGCCAGTTCCCGGTCGCGATGATCGATGAGTTTCAGGATACCGATCCGCTGCAGTATCGAATTTTCGATGCGGTGTATCGGGTGCGTGGAGCCGACACCGATGCCGGAAGTGAAGCTGAATTGGAATGCGCAGTCGAGGGTTCACGTGACGAAGACGGTAGCGCGCATGCGTCTTCCAACGGGGCGGTAGAGGCGGATGCGGTGCCGTCCGGCGCACCGGTCCATGCACTGATTCTGATTGGCGATCCGAAGCAGGCGATTTACGCGTTTCGGGGTGCGGACATCCACACCTACTTGCTGGCGCGCGAGGCGACGGCTGGCAGGCATTACACGCTGGGAACCAATTATCGATCGACGCGATCGATGGTGGCGGCCGTCAATCACTGTTTCCAACAAGCCGAAATCCGCCCTGAAGGCAGAGGCGCCTTTCTGTTCCGCGCCGCTACGGACGTGTTGGCGGCGCATGCCGGCGTAACGCGTAATCCGCTGCCGTTCTTGCCGGTGGACGCCTCTGGCCGGAATCGGGCATGGTGGGTCGACGGGGAAAGGTCGGCGGCCCTGACGGCCTGGTGGACCGATAGCGACAACGGCATCGCGCTGCCGCGCAACGCTTACCAGCATCGCTTTGCGCACGCATGCGCCGCGCATATCGTGCATCTGCTTGCCTTGGGCAAGCAGCATCGCGCCGGGTTCCGCGACGCCTCCGGTCATGTGACCCCGGTACAGCCCGCGGACATCGCCATACTGGTGAATACCGGTGCCGAAGCCCGTGCCATCAAACAGGCATTGCAGGCGCGAGGTATCCGCTCCGTGTATCTCTCGGATCGGGAGTCGGTTTTCGCGAGCGAGGCCGCGGATGATGTGCAACGCTGGCTTGCCGCTTGTGCGACACCGGATGACGACCGCTTGCTGCGTACCGCGTTGGCTTCTCCGATACTGGGGTTGGATTGGAGCGACCTCGATCGGTTGAATTCCGACGAAGCGGTGTGGGAAGCGCACGTGACGCAATTCCGCGAATACCGTCGATCATGGCAACGCCAGGGGGTGCTGCCGATGTTGCATCGCTTGTTGCATGATTTTGGCGTGCCGGGCCGTCTGCTGGCGGCGAACCTGGAACGTGCCCTGACCGATGTGCTGCATCTTGCCGAACTGCTGCAACAAGCCAGTAGCGTGCTGGATGGCGAACACGCCTTGATTCGGCACCTGGCCGAACAACGGCGCGATGCCGGTAGCCAGGACGACGCACGCAAGCTACGCCTGGAAAGCGATGCGGAACGGGTCAAGGTCGTGACCGTACACAAGTCGAAAGGGCTTGAGTATCCGTTGGTGTTCCTGCCGTTCGCCAGTGCCTATCGCGCGGTGAAGGACAGTGATGTTCCACTGATCTGGCACGATGCACGGCACCAGACGCACGTGCGCTTGCGCGGCGACGCCGATGCGGTGCGCCGCGTGGATGACGAACGGCTGGGTGAAGACCTGCGCAAGCTGTACGTGGCATTGACGCGTGCCCAGTATGCGACGTGGATCGGTGTGGCGCCGTTGGCGGACTTGCATCGCGGTGCGCTAGGCTATTTACTGCACGGTGGCCAGCCGATTCCGCCGGGCGATATTGCCGCGGTGCTCGAGCGTTTCCGCGGCGGCTGCGGCGATATCGCGGTGACCGCCTTGCCGACCACTGATGTGACGTCGTCCCTGGACGGCAGGGCGGATGTGGCACTGCATGTGGGCGAGGCCGCGCACGCGGACGGGCAGGAGCTCGCGGCATTGGCGCCGGAACGGGCACCGCCCGCCGTTCCGCGAGAGACCTGGTGGATTGCGAGCTATACGGCGCTTGCCGCGATGGCGCAGGGTTCGCGTGTGCAGATGGCGCCGCCCTTGGAAAGCGCGCACGAGGCCCTGTACGCCGAGGAGGTGGACGATGCCTTCTTCGCCACGAGCGACGAACTGGACACGGATGCATTGAATACCTCTCCGCCGTCCCCGCTCGATGCCATGCATGCTTTTCCGCGCGGTCCCGGACCGGGTAGTTTTCTGCATGGTCTACTGGAATGGGCTGGTGAAGAAGGATTCGATCGTGTGGTGACAGGCGACAGCCTGCGCGACGAGATTGCGCGCCGTTGCCAGGTGCGAGGATGGGATGTCTGGATCGCGCCGCTTACCCAATGGCTGCAAGACTGGCTTGCCACGCCGCTTCCGCTGCCGATTGCAGTGGGGAAGCCGGTTGAGGGCGACGTAGGCGATGCAGTCGACGAGGAATCGACTCATCGGGACAGTCCCGCCGCCACGTTGAAATCGGCGGAGCGCGTTTCAACGGTCTCGTACGGCCCGTCATTGGCTGACTTGCATGGCTATCAAGTGGAAATGGAGTTCTGGTTCAGTCTTCACGACGTGTCAGCTCCGCTGCTCGACCAGATCGTACGGCGCCACACGCCCGAGGATGCGCCGCGTGCGCGACTGACCCCGCATCATATGAATGGGATGTTAAAGGGGTTTATCGACCTGGTGTTTGAATATCAGGGGCGCTACTACGTCGTGGATTACAAGTCGAACTGGCTGGGGGACGATGCGCGTGCCTACACGAGGCAGGCCATGGCGGAAGCGGTGGCGGCAAAACGGTACGATTTGCAATACGCCCTGTATGTGTTCGCATTGCACCGCCTGCTGCGCGCGCGATTACCGGATTACGACTACGACACCCATGTTGGCGGCGCGCTCTATCTTTTCTTGCGCGGTGGCCGGGCTGCAACGCATGGCGTCTATCATGCGTGCCTGCCACGCGCGATGATCGACGAGATGGAGGCGTTGTTCACCGCCTCGCCATCACAGGTACAAGATGTCGCTGGCGCACCGACCGATTTCGACGGCATGTCGGAGGGGGGGCGATGAGCGGCGTGCGCGATAGCGACAAGAAGGGCCGGACGACGCGTAAGCCGACGCATCAAGGCGATGCGCGCGCGCGGGACGATGTTCAAGCGCAGGCGCAAATGGCGTTCACATTCGCCCAGGAGCCGGATCTCGGCCTAGCCATGGCACCGTCGAGCGCGACCGCCGAACCGAAATCGATCACCCCACCGAAGCCCGCCTCCGAACCGCAACCGATTATTGAACCGGAGCCCCCCAGCGAGCGAGACGCTGACGTGCCGCCGAACGTGCTCGTCTTATCGGGCGCGGAGATGCTGGTGATCCTTCGTGACTGGGCGCGACGCGGTTGGCTGCGGGAGTTGGACCGTGCCTTTGCCGCCTTTCTCATGGAGCAGGTGCCCGCCGCGCCGGCGTTGCTGCTGCTGGGCGCGGCGCTGGCCAGTCACCAGCTCGGGCGAGGCCATGTTTGCGTGACGCTGGCCGATACCTTGCACGATCCGCGTTTTGCCTTGTCCTTGCCTCCCGAGGAAAGCGCCGCGTTTCAGGCGTCCGGTGCCGTGCTCGCTTCATCGGATGGCACGTCCTGGGGCGGGCCACCAATGCGTGGCGCACCATTCAACCATGTGGCCGATGACGCGCGTGCGCTGGATACTTTCGCGCGGCGCGTTGCGGAACGAGCGGTAACGCCGGAAGTGCTGCTGAATGGTATCGACGTCGCGGTCTGGCGTTCGGCCCTGCTCGTGCCGGGCCTGGTCACACGCGTTGCGACATCGACGATGCCCGCCATGTCGCATGTCGCATCGGCAATGGCATTTTTCGATCCGCCACCCGACGCGGCTTCGCCACTCGTTCTGGTGGAGACGGACGAGGGCGATGCGCGTTTGTATCTACGTCGGTATTGGCGGTACGAGCAAGCGGTCCGCACCGCCATCTTCCAGCGGGTCGCCGCGCCCACATCGCGAACCGGCGCAGCGACCGACGGCACCTTGCGTGCGTTGTTGAACTGTCTTTTCCCTCCGTCCGGACGCTTGCCCACGGACGTCACCGATTGGCAAAAACTGGCGTGTGCATTGATGACGCGTCAGCGTTTCGGGGTCATCACCGGCGGTCCCGGGACCGGCAAGACGACAACGGTCGTTCGTCTGCTCGCGTTACTGCAATGTCTCGCCCTGTCGGATGGCGGCGCATCCGGCGTTCCTCCAGCGCAGACGGCGGATGCATCGATGGCGACCCGTCATGGCACGGCCGATGGCCCGCATCGCCGCGGCCGTGCCTTGCGCATACGCCTTGCCGCGCCCACCGGCAAGGCGGCGGCGCGCCTCAACGACGCCATTTCCCGCGCGGTGGCATCGCTACCGTTGTGCGACCTTGCCGCGCTATTGCCCCCCACGACGCACGGCGAGGGTGCGTCATTCCCGGCGCACGTCGATATCGCCACTGCCGCCCATCCCGATTCGACCAACGCCATCGTGGCGCGCTTGCGGGCCGCGATACCCACCGAGGTGACCACGTTGCATCGGTTGCTGGGGAGCCGCCCCGACAGCCGACGTTTCAGACATGATGCCGATACGCCGCTGGCGCTGGACGTATTGGTCATCGACGAAGCGTCGATGGTCGATCTCGAAATGATGGCCGCCGTGCTTGCTGCATTGCCGACGGGTGCGCGGTTGATTCTGCTAGGGGACAAGGATCAATTGGCCTCGGTTGAGGCCGGCGCGGTGCTCGGCGAACTGTGTGCACGCGCGCAGCAAGGTCATTACACGCCCGAGACTTGCGCATGGATTGCCTCCGCGACGGGCGCATCGATCGATGCGTCGTTGCGCGATCCCGACGGCGCCCCGCTGGATCAAGCCATCGCGATGCTCCGGCATAGCCATCGCTTCACGGCGGACAGTGGTATTGGTCGCCTGGCCCACGCCGTGAACGAGGGAGATGCTCGCGCGCTGCGCGAGATCCGCGCGACACCGTATCCGGATCTTGCATACGTCGCGCTGTCACCGGCGTCCGACGTGGATGCAACGGTTTTCAGGAATCTCGTGATCCATGGCGGGGTCTCGGATGCCGATGTGTCGACGAACGGCACGCTGGCGTCGGCGGCGGATACGCCAGCGTCGCGGTCCGGCTATGCGCGTTACCTGCGCGTATTACGGGAGCAAGCCCCGCACGGGGCGTTAACCGCCGACGGCACGGCACCAGGCGTGGCAGTGCCAATACCCGATGCGCGCCATGGTCTGCACTCAGGGACATCCGCATTCGGGGAGGCGCGCCATGATCGGGTAACGTCGTCGCATCCGTTCAATGTCGTGCGCGATGATTACGACAACTGGGCGCGCGCCGTGTTGGACGCCTACGGTGGTTTTCAAATGCTTTGCGCGCTGCGGCGGGGCGAATGGGGCGTCGATGGTTTGAACGATCGCATTGCAAGGACGCTGCATGAAGCGGGTTTGATTGCGTTGCCATCGATGCGTCAAGTTCGCGCGCCTACGCCGTGGTACGTTGGACGTCCGGTACTGGTGACACGCAACGATTACGGGCTGGGGCTGATGAACGGCGACATTGGCATGACGTTGATCGGGCCGCCCTCCGATCCGGCGAACGTCATATCGACAGTCGATGACACGGGAGCAACCATCAAGGCAGGCACGCCCCCGTTTGCCGCGCAGACGGGCATGTACGAGCGTGCCGGGCAGGGATTGAGTCGATTACGTGTGGCTTTTCTTGCAAGCGATGGCAGTCGCGCGGTCAAGTGGGTGCTTCCCAGCCGATTGCAGGCGGTGGAAACGGTGTTTGCCATGACCGTACATAAATCCCAGGGCTCGGAGTTTGCCCATGCGGCCCTTGTCCTGCCGCCCCGGATGAATCCGATCCTGACCCGTGAATTGGTGTACACCGGCATGACGCGCGCCCGACAATGGCTCACATTGGCCAGCGCCGCCCGTGACGACCATGTGTTGATGCAGTCCATCGAGCGGCGTGTGCTCCGCGCGAGCGGCTTGATGCGCTAAAACCATTCGCCAAGCTGTCGTTGCAACGATTTTGCGTTGCCTTTTGAAGGCACGGCTGGTATTGGCGTTCCTATCTAGCGGCGTATCCTATCGCCGTCGTGATGCGGTGCGAAGTTGCGTCACGAAAAAAGCAGTCATGCTGTCTTCAACGTCGCTTAGCCGGCATTCCAATCGTAGAATCCGCCATTGCATTAAGACCTTATTGCCATGCCTCATTTGGCATTACGTGGAGGCGTATAGGCAATAACTAGTCGAATCTTCTGCTTTTATCGTACGGCGATGGGCGCGACACGGAAAGACGTCATTAATTAGGATGACGATGTATTTGCGTGATGAAATTTATCGATAGGGTGGTGTTGTTTTAAAGCGCATGACTTCGAAAAATGGTTGCAATAGAAGTCGAAAAGTTGATTGGTTGGTTACGAAAAAAGAGATTTACACAATGCCAGATGGAACGCTCGTTTATAAGAGAAGGGATGTTTGGTTCGTACGACGCCATATGAAAATAGTGATATGCGCACTATTTTCAACCTTATCGTGTCAAGCTCTCGCGCAGATCACGGCGGACCCCACCCACGGGCCGATCCCGAACGTTGTTAGCACGCACAACGGCCTGCCGCAGGTCGATATCGTTGCGCCTTCTCCCGCGGGCGTATCTCACAATCACTATTCACAATTCGATATCGGTGAGCGCGGCGCTATTCTGAATAACGCACCATACGGGGCGAACACGCAATTAGGCGGTGAAATTCTCGGCAACCCGGCGCTGCTTGGCCGATCCGCGACGCTTATCATCAATGAAGTGCATGCCAATGCGCCTTCGCATTTGCGTGGTTTTCTTGAAATAGCGGGGCAGCGCGCGGATCTCATCATCGCGAACCCGAACGGCATCATGGTCGATGGTGGCGGTTTCATCAATACGTCGCAGGCGTGGTTGAGCACTGGCGTGCCGCGTTATTCAGCGGGTGGGTTGGTCGACGGCCTGCGCGTTGATGACGGGACGGTCACGGTGTCCGGAAAGGGGCTTGATGCGCGCCAAACTGACGGGGTGGCACTGCTGGCCCGTGCGACGCAGATCAACGCCGCAATACATGCAAACGAATTGACGATTGCAACAGGCCAAAATGATATCGACTATCAAGGGATGCGGGTAACGCCGAAGCCGCGGGCAGGCGATGACCACGGTATGCCCCCATGCACGGCGTCATCACCGGGCGCGCGCAAGGGCGTCGCTATCGATGTCGCAAATCTGGGTGGCATGTATGCAAATGCAATCACCTTGACGGGAACAGAGGATGGGATGGGCATGCGGGTGGCGGAGGGCGGCAAGTTGTCGGCCGGTCGCACACTGGCGTTGAACATCGAAGGCCACCTCGAATGGGATGGCCCTCATCGGGACGGCCACGGCGGCCATGCTTCGGCGCCGCCGCATCTCGTGGCCGACGGCGAGGCGGAAACGCTTACGTTCAAGGCACGGTCCGCCGACATCCGGGCGGGTCTGCTCGCGGGGAAAGACATCGACATACAGGCGGACCAGGTTGCCTATGGCGGGTGGGCCGAAGCGGGAAACCAGTTGCACATCCAGGCCGGCGAAGCGAACGTCGCGGGAAACCTTCGGGCCACCGATGCGGTGGTGGAGGCCATTGACCGCATCACGCTTACCGGCGTGGCACACGCGGATGCGGGGGTGCGGTTCGCCGCCAATCACGTCGTGCAGCGGGGACAACTGCGCGCGCCCAATGTCACGATCAATAGTGCTAAAACGGTCCTTCACGAAGGAGATACCACGGCTAACACGTTTCGGGTGAGCGGTGGTGACGTTGATATGGCAGGGAACGTCACGGCACGAAATGCGCTGACAGTCAATGCACGCGGTCCCTTGCGCTTGCGTGGTACGTCCAGGGCACGGGGGCCCGTTACCTTCGAGGGGAGCGGAGTTGACTGTACGGTCGCACGGACGTATTCGGGTGACGTGCTGACGATCAAGGCACGCGGCGAGGATATTGTCCATGATGACGCCGTGTCTATCGGTAGGCAGCTAGCCATGGAATCCCCTGGGACGGTGTTCAATCGCCGTGGCCAGATCGAGGCAAGGGATGATCAAGCCTCTGCGGATAATGCGCATGGTCCTGCGTCAGCAAAACATGATGCCTCCGGAGGCGTGTCAATAAAGACCAAGACGCTGACAAATGCGGCCGGTGATATCCGTGGCCGGGACGTTGACATTGCCGTTGCGGATTACAAAGGCGGCGACGGCATGGCCTTTGGATCGAAGCAAATCCGGATCGTGGGCGGCAGTACTTTCTCCCTTGATGCAAATGGCAGTATTGGCGGGCAAGGCGCGGTTGAAATCGTGGCCGACGATATACAGAACGCAGGTACGCTCTCTGGCGGGTCTGTGCTGATAACCGCCGCGAACCAGCTTGGGAATAGCGGGAAAATACGTGGCGTCGACGTGTCATTACTGACAAGAAGCAAACTATTCAACATCGGAGGCGAGGTTGTTGGCAACAATGTCAATATTCTTGCGGCTGACCTTTTAGTGGCGGACGGGTCGCTCGATGGACGACGTAGTCTTACCATCGAAGCAGACAAAGGGGTGTCGCTATTAAAAACGGGTCATATAGGCGGCGACGGTTGGGTTGATATCAAAGCGCGGCGTCTTGATAATGCGGGAGAAATCAACGGATCAGACGTTGCCATCGATGTTGGCGAAAGCGGCGTGCTGTCCAACCAGGGCGGCAAGATTGTGACCAAGGAACAACCCGTCGCTGCCACGCCGGGTGCCAATGGTTGGGTGGGCAGTGAAACCGTATCCTTAAACGCAGGGCGTGTGGATAACAGTGCCGGCGGGGAAATCGGCGGCCGCAATATCGATATCGCGGCGGATATCTATGACGGCGGCAATGGCACGATTGCCGCGACGAATGACGTCGTCATCAAGACCGTTGGTACGGTATCACTCGACAGCGGCGGCGTGATCGACGGCAACCGTCATGTTGAGATTAGCGGCAGCGGTATCGTCAACGGTGGGAAAATCAGCGGGCAGCATGTCGCGTTGCAAGCAAAAAATGCCATTACCTCCGAGCGTGGTGGGCGGATTGCGGGAGGCCAAGTCGATGTTCACGCTAAGACCGTAACGGTGCCCGGTGGTGCGATCGAGGGCACAAGGCAGGTCATGGTGAATGCTGACCATCTTGTAGCGTTGGAGGTCGACGGATTTATCGGGAGCCACGGCGCGGTCGATATCAATGCGGAGGAAATCCGCAACGCGGGGGAAATATTCGGGCAGGAAGTGTCGTTGTTTGGAACGAAACATATAGTGAATCAAGGTAGATTGATCAACGCCGGTCCTGATCCGCTGAAACCCGAAGGCTCGATCTCTATCCAGACACCGCTTTTGCATAATCCAGGTGGCCGCATCACGGCCAAGGATATAGCGATTCACGTCGATGAATATCAAAGCGGAAACGGCATTGTTCTCGGCACGCACCAGGTAAAGATACTAGGGAAAAAACGGGTATCTCTCGATGAACATGGCTATGTCAAGAGTGCCGGTCATCTCGCTATTGACGCACCCGAGATTCTAAACCGTGGCGAAATCAGGGCGGCGTCCGCAGACCTTCGCGCGACAGACATGCTGTCTAACGAAGATGGCATTCTTGGAATCCACGCCGCCGGCAGCGCCATGGGCGAAGGCGCCTCGCTGGACAGCAATGGTCGTGCACGGATTGAAACGTCTTTACTGAAAAACCATCGTGGTCAGATAACGGCGCATGACATCGAGATTGATGCCACGAAAGTCCAAGGCGATGGCGGTGTCATTGTAGCGAGCGGCGACGCCCGTATCACCAGCCTTGAAACGGTGGCGCTCGCTTCGGGGGGGTATATCGGAGCCGATGGGCAGGTAGCAATAGATGCCCGTGATATCTGGAATGCCGGAGAGATTTCTGCGTCCAATTTGCATCTCACCGCAAAAAACAGACTTTTGAACGCGGGTGGATTGGTCAAGATCGAACCGATCTTGACGCACGCGTCGTGGGAGAAAGAAGGGTCATGCCTTCAGGCGCGTGAATTGGATAATCGAGGCGGAAAAATACAATCTCGGTCGCCGGATTCGATACGGGTTGTCGCTGACGCCCTGGACAACCAGGATGGTGAGATATCTCATCGCACGACGCATCTCGCCGCGCATCGCCTCGATCCCATGCTCGCTTTCGATATCGGCACGGTTCGTGGCGTTGGTAAGGTTGCCGCGGATTTTGACGTTGCGTTGCATGTGAAGGACCCGTTGCGGCTATCGGAGCGCGACGTTGTTGACGCTGGCGGAAAGCTGGATATCGCGCTCGATAACGGCATGTCGCATGCGGGCACGATGCAGAGTCGATCGGACATGACGTTAGCCAGCAAGCAGGATATCGTGCAAGAGGCTTCGGGGGCGATGGAGTCGGGTGGTTTGCTGGACATTCGCACAGACGCCGCGATTCGTAACGTCGGCCGGATGCATGGTGCAAAGGGCCTGACCGCTCGTGCCAATGCATCACTGGAGAACCGCGAAAAAGGATCGATCGACAGCGATGGCGATATCGGACTGACGACAAATTACTTGCATAACGATGCGACGATTCGTTCATCTATAGGTAAGTTGGACGTAAGCGCGAACCATGTAAAAAACACTGGTTTGATGGATGCCGAAGCGGTAAGCGTAACGGCGTTGGATATAGAGAATCACGCTGGATTGTTTGGTGGAAACGTCACGCTGAAAGCCGATTGGATCAAGCAGTCGGGTAACCAGGCGCGGATCGTTGCACGGGACAATGTTGCACTCTGGGTTCGGGATCATCTTTATAACGCCGACCGGGCACGGATATACAGCGGGGCGTCAGTGATGATTGGCGGGGAGGCGTTTGCTAACGTTGAAGCCTCGCGTACTGCAACGAAGACGCAATTGGTCGAGAACGTGGACGCCGAGATTGTTGCGATGCGCGATATGGGTGTGGCTGCGCAGACGTTGCGTAATGTCAATAGTCGCCCTGGACGCATTGAAGAGCGCACTGAAACCACGACAACGCGACTGCGGCCTTTACCGTGGTTTCATCGTACCGATCCAACTGAATCCGGTACCCCATGGCACAACGCCAATACAAACCAGTTCGATGTCTATTTCGTCCGGCCAGAGGACATTCTGTCCACGCATCACGTTGTCACGCCGGACGGGATAGACCTCGATCGCGTGGTGATACGGACGCACGGTAATGACTCGGCTTTCAGGCTCATCGAGGGTGGGACGAGCTATCACGATAAAGTCCAGCATCGATTCGAAGAACGGCTGGACGTTAGCGCAGGTACGCGAGAGGTTTTTATTCATCGTCGCGAAGACAATGTCGAAAACCCGGACCATGTTCTTGGCGCACCCGTCTTCGGGCCGAATGGCCGCAGGCCTGCGGAAAATATGCATGGCGCAATCCAGTTTGACAAGGCTGCTCGGGGGGCAGCCACGGGTTGGGTGAGGCTGGACGCGGAATCAGACTATCGAGATCCGATACTTGATCTCGTGACCACACAACGGAAAAGCAGGGAATCGCGCTATCCGATCGAGATATGTCGCGATGCTAAAACGACGGTTACGCGCCAGGTACATGTTCCTGATTCTCAAGCCACACCTGCGCGTATCGCTTCCGGTGGGGCAGTGCACATGGCAATGGGTGAGCGCCTTGAAAATCTCCATGGCGAGATTACGAGCGCTGGTGACTTGCAAATCAATGGTCGACTGCGATCGGGAGATGGCACGGATCCCGGCGGAGATGCGGGCGGCGGCGCGACAATTGAAAATAGCGGAACGCGGCTAACGCAACGGACCACTTTCGACATCACGTCATCTTATGGGCGTGCGCTTGGATCTTTTGCTGACAAGGAGACGCAGGCTGATCGAGAAAAACAGATAAAGGAACAAGTGCATTGGAAAGCGCCACCTCGAAGTGCCGTGATTGGTCACGTCGGAGGTGTCATACGTGGCGGCGCAATGGCTGCTGTCGGTGTTGGCGAGGTATTCAGCGTCGCCCAACCGATCGCCCAACCGATCGCCCAACCGCTCGCCCAACCGCTCGAAAAATCCTGTCGCGCATCGGATGCTCATTCAAGCAACTTCGCCCCCCCCAGTGGCCATCGGTTTGTTGCAGGAAATGAAAGTACGCTAGTACATGACGAAGCACACCGGTTTTCACAGAAACCGGAGAATCTCGGCGGGAACCTTGATCTCAGCACCATCGTCGGTAAGACGGGCCGACCACTGTCGGACTTCACTTCGACTCCGCACGATCTCGCTGGCGATGTACAACCGAAAAGTGCTGGAACGACTCCGAATCTCGTTTGGCAAAATGTCTTTGCCGATAACACCACGGCGGCGCGCAGCAACGGGGAGAGCGACTCTGCTGCAGAAACCCCAACACTGACCTCGCCAAGTGCAATACCGACCGGTGCGTCGCCACCCAATGCATCGGGCTTTGCGCAAGACCCGCATGCCAAACGGCCTCACAACGTGGAGTGGGAGGTCGATCTGACTGACCTTGAGTCAGGTGGCGGTGTGTCTGATTGGTTAGGCATCGCACCGCGCCAAGGTGTGCACATTCTCCACCCGGCGCTGGACGCTCGATATCTCATTGAAACGGATGCGCGCTTTACGAGCCGCACTGCATTGACCGCCTCGGAATATTACCGACGAAAAATACTGAAGACAGTTGTTGCATTGGTGGAGGACGATGAAGGTTTTTCGTCGAGCGAATACGTGCTGCGGGCGCTTGGAGAAGATCCGCGACTATACAAACGCTTAGGCGATGCGCAATACGAACTGAATCTTATTGTTCGGCAGATGCTGGCGGTAAACGGAATGGTACGTCGCGCGGATGACGCTGACGCCTACGCGGGCTATCGCGCGTTGATGGATTCCGGGGTCGCGCAGGCTGCGGCGTTGGGTCTTCGCGTGGGGCAACCATTGACCGAGGCCCAGATATCAGCGTTATCCGAGGATATCGTTTGGATGGTGAACAAGCGGGTCCGCCTGGCCGACGGTAGCGAACAGACGGTGCTGGTACCTCGGGTCTACCTGGTCCGTCCGGAAAGTGATGACGCAGGCATCGCGTTCACGGAACGTATGTCGCCGGTGCATGCTGTCAACATCGAAAATTGGGACGGCACGCTGGGAGCAAAAAACGCATATACGTTTCACAAAGCGTCGTTGACTGAGAAACTATTTCACCGTGAGTCGACGAACGCGCATCCTGTGGCGAGGCTTGCCAATTAAGTCTCAATCGTTCGTTGTGCATTTAAACGGCAGGATTGTTCGTCGTGTCGCTTTGATGTTGCAATTGAGGGGTTTCGGTATTTCAATTCAGGCCCTTTTATAATGATATGTACTACATATGAAATAGCGTTGAACTATGAAAAGCCGTTGCGCGCGTTCATCCGCATCATTACTGCGGGTTGCATGGCGTTCGCAATGGCTTCCCCTGTCAACGCCGTGGAAAGCGACGAGTCGCATAATGAACGTACTGATCTATTTTCTGAAGACGCACGTCGATTGGAGCAGGAGCGCGAGGCGCGTGATAGAGAGCATGCACTTAATGCACCTTCAATGCGCTTGCAGACCCGTGCTCCTGCGACCTACCCGGCACTGCCTGTCGAATTGCGCTGCGTGCCCATAGAACGCATTGTTTTGAGTACATCTCCGAATGCGGCATTGGCACAAGACAACAATGCTGTTTCGCAATGGGGCACCGACAGAGAGCCCGGGGCATTCAGGTTTGCGCAGCGATGGGTGGATCACTATGCCGGTCAATGCATCGGCCCGAAGGGTGTGCAGGCATTGGCTACGGGTGTTACCCGTATATTGTTGCAGCATGGATATGTGACATCGAGTGCCCATCCGGTGCCGCAAGACCTCAGCAAAGGCACGCTCGTACTCGGATTATCGCCCGGCGTCATTCGCGCCGTACGTTTTGAAGGGGATGCGCCACGTGCCGGATTGATGCTGGCGTTTCCCACCGGCGCTGGCCGCATCTTGAATATTCGTGATCTGGAGCAAGGTCTCTCGAGCATCATGCGCACACGCGGCCAGAGTGTGACGATGCGTATCGAGCCTGCGGACAGGGTTGTGGGCGACAGCGCGAACGCCGCAATGCAAATCGGCGGCAGGGACGACACGACGCGCGGCGGTGTGACGGAACTGCACAATCTGAGCGATGTCGTGTTCGTGGTCCGTCACACCCGGCCATTTTCGTTCCAGGTCGGGTATGACGACGGCGGCAGTGCGGGAACGGGGCGACATCGCGGCACGGTGGGCGCGAGTGTCAGCAATCTGTTCGGTCTGAACGAAACGTTCGAGGCGAGGGTCTTGCAGGATGTCTTATGGCGCCGACCATCGGGCGTGCGTCATCAGAGCGGAAGTTTCAGCATTCCTTTTGGATACTGGACGTTCGATGTATCAGGCGGACAGACGAAGTATGCTGTTTACATACCTACCAACACGCGGAATTTTTTCTTCAATGGCGAGATGCGGTACGCGGATTTCCGATTGCAGCGTGTCATATCGCGGTCGGCGTCGCAAGTCACGACATTAGGGGTCCGACTCGGCAAGCGGATGGGCAATAATTTCGCCGATAGCCATCGTCTCGAAAATCAGCGGCGTAATGAAACGCTGCTCGATCTCTTCGCGTCGCATCGGCATTATATCGGTCGTGGGCAGGCCGATATCACACTGACATGGCGACAGGGTTTAGGTTGGTTGGGCGCGCGGCCTGACCCCGCATCGGCTCGACCGGAAGGCTTGGTTTCGGACCCGACCGGCGTTTTTGGCACGACGCGCTACGACATGATGCTGGTGGATGCGAGTCTGCTCTGGCCGTTTCGCGTCTCCGGCCAGACGTTCTCTTTCAGCACGGTCTGGCATGGACGTTATACGGAACAGGCGTTGCTCGCGATCGATATGCTGACGATCGGCAATCGCTTTTCCGTGAGGGGTTTCGATAGTGATAGCGTACTCGCGGCCGAGAAAGGGGTTTTCGTCCGTAACGATCTTGCCTGGCATATCGGCCAGACCGGCGCGCAGCTTTACCTGGGAGTGGATGCCGGTCATGTCAGCGGCGCGTCCTCGCGCTATCTTGCAGGGCGGCACCTCGTCGGCGCCGTGCTCGGCTTTCGCGGTTACATCGGCTCCGCAGGGCTCGGCGGCGTTTCCTATCACGGTTTCGCCGGCAAACCAATCGTCAAGCCGAACGGCATGCCGACTTCGCGTTGGGTCAGTGGTATCGAGCTAGGTTACCGCTTCTGACGCGGCCCTGAATCGGTATCGATGATCTCTCGCAGGAACGTCCACAATGCCGGATCGTCGGACGTGGCCACGTTGAACCGGAACCACGCCGACGGCTCGTCGCCAGGGCGAAAATACGTGCCCGGCGCCAACCAGATGCCGCGCGCCAGTGCCTGTTCGCTGATCACCACCGCATGATCCGGTGCGATCGGCATCCGCGCCCATAGGAAAAGACCGGCGCGTGGCAAATGCATCGGTTTCAGCCCGGCTGCCAGCAGGGCGGGGCTGACGCGGTCATGGGCGGCCGCGAGCCGCTCCCGCAATCGCACGACGTGCCGTTCGTAATGGCCTTCCACCAGCACGTTCGCCACGGCCCGCTCGGTGATCTCGGAAGATGTCAGGCCCACGGCCATCTTTGTCAATGCCAGTTGCGACACAACGGACGGTGAGGCGGCGACGTACCCCACCCGCACTGCCGGCGTGATGGTCTTGGAAAATCCTGACAGGTAGATCACTCGGTCGAGGCCTGCCATTGCCGCAAGCATGGGTGCGCCGGCCGGCGCGAGTTCGCGGGAGATATCGTCCTCGACTACCCAGATCCCATGTCGATCGGCAGCCTGTAAAAGACGAAACGCGGCCGAGACGGTCAGTGACGTACCGGAAGGATTCTGCAGCACCGTGTTGACGAACAACGCCTTTGGCCGATGTGTGCTTATCGCCTGTTCCAATGTCGCGATATCGAAGCCGTCGACGGTTCTCGGCACGCTGACGACGTTGACACCAGCAAGCTTCAGGATCTGCAGCAGATTGCAATAGCCGGGGTCTTCGACCAACACGGTGTCGCCCGCCCGCAGCAGCGTGCGCACGACGAGGTCGAGACCCTGGGTCACACCTTGGGTCAACAGAATCTGACCCGCATCTACGCGCAACGACCACCGCCGTAACGTCGCGGCGATATGCTCACGTAACGCGGCCCAGCCATAGGGATGCCCGTAGCGGCCCATGCGTGCGCCAGGTGATCGGCTCACACGCCGCAAGGCATGTTGCAGTCCTGCATCGTTCACCCAGTCGCCCGGCATCCAGCCGCAGCCGGCCTTGATCGGCACCTGGCGGTCGGCGAACACATCGGACAAGAGCCAGGAGGCACTCAACGCGTTGTCCATCGGTGGCGGAACGGGGGGCGGCTGCCATTGACCCAGTCCCGTATCGGCCACCTTGTAGCCCGCGCCGGCGCGAGCGACGATCAAGCCCATTGCTGCCAGCCGCTGGTAGGCTTCGGCAATGGTATAGGGGCTCAACGACTGTTGTTTCGCGAATGCGCGCACCGATGGCAGCGTCGCGCCCGCGGGGACAATGCGCTGGTTGATCGTCGCTGCGATTCCGTCCACCACTTGGTCAACAAGGGACCCATGTTGGCGACGATCGCGGGAAAGGGACAGATGAAACATCGTTAAGGTCGGAAGACTTACGGGCGCGGCGCGTGCACTGAAGGCGGGGCTCGACGATCGACAGCGGCTACCCATGACGCGACTGAAAGCGTAACACAACGCCCCGTGCACGCCATGCGCAAACGCCCAATCCTCTTCAGCGTCCGCTTGGCCGTCATGATCCGCATCGCATCGCGTGATAAGAGACTGGCTAATCGGCCAGGGGATGCGCTCTATCGGTTTGGCGCAACGCGCGGCACACTCGCAGTGGAGATCGGCAACGGTGAAGGGCCATAAAGATATGCAGGTAACGTACGAAAAAACGCGGACGCCTCGCGCGGGCATCATCGCTGATAATGACGCGAGTGCCATCGGCTGCGAGCATGCACAGACAAACGAGGCGTCCGACACGACGGAGCTGGGTTCGGCAACGGCCTTGAGACAGTTGCCGACACCCGTGACAATGCTTGGCACGGGCTATCGCGTCGAGGAGCCACGCCGGAACCTTTGGCACGCCGGCGAAAGCCTTCCTACGTTGCAGGCAACGGATCATCGTGCATCGGCGAACGAAGAGATCGTGATCATTCCAGGGTGTGCTACCGTACGATCCGGTCCGAATATATTGACGCCTTCTCACATGGCTTTCTTCGAAGTGCGGAGTGAGCATGAGATAAAGCCCGTCATATACGATACAGCGTCGGGTAAATGGTGCGACGCCGACGATGACACCCCTATCGATTCGTCCGCACCCACGGACGCGATGATGGGGGCGTTGACGTTGTTTCGTCCCCGCTGCGTGGCGGAGACCTTTCCTGACGCGAGACCCATTCCCAAAATCGCATTCAGCTTCTGGGTTGGAGCTCCGCCGCCGAAGCATTACCTCAAGAAGGTAAGGCATAACGCCAAGGTGTTACGCCGGTCCGGGTACCGGTTCGCATTGATCCTCGATACGCATGATCCAGTCGGCGATGGCACCGAGGATGCATTGAAATCCGGCATCTGGCCTTTCAAGCGCAGCCATATCCAGATAGAACGCTGGCGTGATACCAAAAAAACGCTGCGCGACTTTTGTCGCGGTCATCCGGATCGCCTCGCGATGATTACCGCCGCGCTGGAAAATTACCGCGCCATTTCACATCTCGGGATCTATGCCGGCGCGGCCGACATCGCGCGCTATCTGCTGTTGTTCCAACGCGGTGGTTTGTACATCGATATGGACGACGCCTTGCCTGGCGGATTCGACGGTGTGTTACTGGCGGATTCGCATATGGTGTGGTCGCCGCTTCTGGAGGGGGGCCACATGAGAGCGTCCTGGGCGATACCCGATCGCTTGCGAACAATATGCTCGCCGCGCAAGCAGGGTCGCCGATCATGGCACGGGCGTTGTCGTTGAGTAACGAGCGCCTGGCGAACGGCGGTCTTGCCGCGCTGACGCGTGCCGCTAGTCCAGGTGCCGGACTGCGTAAAGATGGCGGTCAACATTACCATGGCGGACAACGGGCATTGGTGACGCGCGAAAGAGCACAGGCGCTGTTCATTAACACGGGGCCGGTGCTGCTGCACGACGCCGCACGCGAGGTCGCACCGGGCTTTGTCACGTACTTGGAGAGGGTCGACTCCGCTCGCAAACGTGCTGCCGATTTGATTCGGGACGGCGCGTATCAAGCGCGGCTCACCAGGACAATGCTGCCATTGGATGCCGCGTACGAAGTCCGAACCGAGACAGGGGCGAGCTGGGATCGCACACCTGTACCATTCTCCAGGAGGTTCTCGCGACGATGTCCTCCGCGATCGAACAGCGACGGTGTGTGAGCGGTGTGATCGAACCCGATGTCGCGGACGGTGTCGCTCTCTCAGATTATCGCGTGATTACCGCGCATGAAGCGATTGCCGTGTGCGCCTGAGCGTTGTTGCGGAGCGCAGTACCCATCGTCGGAGGTCTGATCGATGCGTGCCTTTACACCAGCGACTCGATCCGATTCAGGAAGTCCGCTTTTGAGATGACGCCCAGAAAAGTCCGATCGTCCGGCGAGGCCACCACAGGCAGACGTTCGCCTTCATGACGCAAGAACGCTTGCAAGGCGACGGCGGCGCTGTCGTCGGGGTAGAGTACGGGAACATGGGACGTTGCCATTTCCTTTGCCGGTGCGTCGAGGTTCAGTTTGCCCGCGGCGACGAGCTGGTTGAAGTCGCTGAGCGCGACGAAACCGTACAATTTGTGACTGGCATCCACAAGATAGACATACTTTACCGGCATCGCCAGGAAGACGCGCCGGACCGCTTCCAGCGACGCGTCGACATCGACGATCTGCTCGGTGGTTTTCATCAGTTCGCGCACGCGGGTGCCACGTGCGCGTTCGTCCGCTGCGCGTTTTGCGTTGATGCGTGACGTAGCCGAATACATCGGATCGGCGGTGAGTGAACGGCTGACGAAAAACGCAACGATGGCACACAGCATCAGCGGCAGCATGATCTGATAGCTCGACGTCATCTCGAAGACCATCAGGATGGCCATCAAGGGTGCCTGGGCGGTGGCCGCCAGGAACGCGCCCATGCCGACGATGACACAGGTGATTGTGTCCGGATGAATCGACGGCATGATCACTGCCAGTATCTTCGCGCATAACGCACCCAGCGCGGCACCGACGAACAGCGTGGGCGTAAAGACCCCGCCGACGGCCCCCGATCCGGCCGAGATGACCGTCGCCAGCACCTTGAAGAGCAGTATCAGCACCAACGTGGTCCAGGGCCAGGAAACATGCATTAGCTGGTTGACCACGCCATAGCCGTTTCCCCATGTCTGCGGCAGCCAGATCGATATGGTGCCAACCAGCAGTCCGCCCAGTCCCAGACGCACCGGCAGCGCACAGGCGGGCGGCAACGGCAACGCCTGCCATGCGGTTTTGCCCCCGCGGAGTGCCGCCATGAACAAGGGCGACAGAAAGCCAAGTACCAATCCAATCAGCGGAAAGGCCAGAAACTGGATGGTGTCCAGTTCGGGCAGGGCCGGCGGCGTATAGAGCGACGCGTAGCCGGGGAGCGCGCGCATTGTCACATTCGAGACGACCGCGGCAACGATCAACGGGCCCATCCGTTCGGCAACCACCGAGCCCAGGACGATTTCCGAGACGAAGAAGGCACTGGCGAAAGGGGCGCCGTAGGCCGAGGTCAATCCGGCCGCCGCGCCACAGGCGACAATGGTCCGCAGGCGCTCTGGCGAGACGCGGCGTGCTCGTCCGATCAGTGAGGCCGCGAGCGCCGCCATTTGCACCATCGGGCCTTCGCGACCAATGGAGGCACCCGAGACGATGGAGCAGAGTGATGCCGCGGAGCGGACCAGCGTCTGTCGCACGGGGAGGACACCCTCACCCAGCGTGATGGCTTCCATGTAGTCCGAGTGACGCGTCTTGTCGGTGTAGCGCCGCGCCAGCATCAGTAACAGGCCAGCCAGGATGCCGCCTGTCACTGGCACGATGATCCGCGTTTGCCACGGGACCAGCGCCGCCAAAGTGGCCATGTCGCCGTCGCGGCCAAAGATCAGGCGTTCGAGGCTGTCCATCGTATCGCGAAACGCGAGCGTCGCCAGTGCACCAGCCATACCGGCAGGCACCGCCCACAGCAGGGCGATCTGTCCGTCGGACGGATGCAGACGTTCGACCAGGGACAGCAGGAGCCGTGTCTGCAGGAGCGTTTTCCAACGTTGCCAACGCGATGGCGGGGCGCGATGAGAAGGATCGGGGTGGGACGGCAAGATCGTGAACAGTGAGTATCCAGCGAAGGGCGGGACGTGCCTACGATCATACCAGTGCGCCGCGGGCGTATCGCGGCACACTGGTACTGGTTTGTTCCAGCCGGATCAGGTCGATCCGCGCTTGCGTGCGGTCGTGCGTCGGGCCATCGCGACGCAGCCGACGACGGCCGCGCTGACGAACAACATCGACGGCTTGATCGTTTCGCCGAGTACCACGCCGGCAAGGAGCAGTCCAACGAAGGGCTGTAGCAACTGCAATTGCCCCACCGCCGCGACCCCACCCATCGACAACCCGCGATACCAAAAGAAAAATCCTATCAGCATGCTGAACAGCGAGACGTAGGCGAGGCCGAGCCAGGCGCCGACGGGGACCGACGATACCCAGTGCAAGAAGGTTGGCGGGGCGCTGGATGTCCGGTGCGCGTGCAGTCCCGGCAGACCGATGGTGTCGAACAGCGGTCCCGATGACCATGGGCGATCGAACCAGCCGGCCATCAGCATGAACGGCAGCGCCAGCACCAAGGCCCAGCAGATGACCTGCCAGCCGCCTAGATCCCGTGCCAGGCGCGCGCCTTCCGCGTACGCGTAGCCACAGACGATGATGGCGAGCAGCATCATCATCTGCCCCAACAACACCGCGGCGCTCGCGGGCGATGCCCGAGGCGAGGCTGGCGCATGCCCGATCATTTGATGGAGCGCGTAGCCAACGATGATCGCCGCGCCGAACACGGAATAGATCCAGAACCACCGCGAGGGTCGTTCCGACGTCCTCAGCACGCCGAACAAGGCGGTGCTCAGCGGCAGCAGTCCGATAAATACCAGTGCTTGCGCCGAGGTGATAGATTGCAGCGCGATGCCGGTGAACAACGGAAAACCAACCACCGCGCCAAGCGCGACCGCCGCCAGCGCCGTCCATTGCGCCACGGTGGGGCGCCGGCTACGCGTCAGCCACAAGGCGGCCAACGCAAGCACACCGGCCAATGAGGCGCGCGAAAACGTGAGAAACGTCGGGGAAAAACCTGCCAAGGCGACACGGGTCGCGGGCAACGAGCCCGAGAATATCAACATGCCAAGCAGGCCGTTCAGCCATCCGCCGATCGCGTCGGGCGTCGTTTGGACGCGGATATCGACATCCCTGTTGCGTGCGGAGAATGACGCGCCGGGCGCGCGCGCGCCATACGTAGTCGCCGGTGCGTCGGACGACAAGGGTCCGATGGGGGCGGCGGAAGCGGAGGAGGAATGGGACATGTCGGTGCAATGCCTTGGTTCGAATCTACATGAGTGCCTAGCGTGCGCCGATCGCGTTGCGTTGCCCAGACACACACCGGTACAATTGGAGAAAACTGTACCGGTCCTTGTTGCAGTACGGTACTGCGGAGCGCCCCGGTGCGTAGGTTGCGCGGGTCGCGGGAATCTCGAATGACGGATCGATTGACCAAACTGGCTGGAACGGCGGGCGCGCCCCCGGACATCCTGGCCCAACGACGTAGCGAACCGAGCGCGGGTGTCACCACGCGCATCGACGAGGTGATCGCATGGGTTCGCTCACGGGTGGATGCGCGCCTGCTGTCACGGGGTGAGCGATTACCATCGCTGCGGCAGATGGCGCACCTGTTGCAGGTGTCGAAAGCGACTGTCGTGACGGCCTATGATCGGATGCTGGCACAGGACCTGATCGAATCCCGGCCTGGCTCCGGTTTCTATGTGCTGGGCCATGCCCCGGTGCGGGCATTGCACACGGAAACACCGGAGCTGGTGCGCGAAATCGATCCGCTATGGGTAACCCGGCAGTCGCTGGAAGCCGCGGAGGGCTCGTTGAAGCCGGGCTGCGGCTGGATGCCCGCGTCCTGGATGCCGGACGAGGCGATCCGGCGCGGCTTGCGCGCCTTGTCCCGTGGACGTACACAGACCTTGAGTGAATACGGTGTGCCGCTCGGCTTACCGGCGTTGCGGCAACAACTGAGTCAGCGTCTCGCGAAAAACGGTGTGCCTGCGGCGCCGGAGCAGATCGTGCTGACGGATTCAGGGTCACACGCCCTGGATTTGCTTTGCCGCTACCTTGTGGTTCCCGGCGATACGGTGCTCGTCGACGACCCCTGTTATTTCAATTTCCAGGCGCTGTTGCGCGTGCATCGGGTCAGGGTGCTGGGCGTGCCGGTGACGCCGGATGGCCCGGACCTGGAGGTCTTCACGCGAATTGCCACCCAGGAGCGGCCGCGCTTATACCTGACGAATTCGGCGGTGCAGAATCCCACGGGTGCGATCCTGACACCGGTGCGCGCGCATCAGGTGCTCAACGCGGCCCATGCGCAAGGCGTCACCATTGTCGAGGATGATAGCTTCGCGGACTTCGAGCACCGTCCCGCGCCGCGTTATGCCGCTTTCGATGCACTGCAACGGGTGATCGTGCTGGGCAGCTTTTCCAAGACGCTGTCGGGTGCGGCGCGATGTGGCTATATCGTACTCAGGCCGGACCTGGTGGACGCGTTGGTCGACTTGAAACTGGCCACCACCTTTGGTAACGGCGGCGTATCGGCCGCACTGGTCGCGCAGCTATTGCAGGATGGCACCTACCGACGGCATTTGGACAGCCTGCGTGGCAGACTCGCCGATGCCATCGGCGAGACACTGCGTCGGCTCGAACGGGCCGGACTGACGCCATGGCTACGTCCGGAAGCCGGCATGTTCGTCTGGGCGCGACTGCCCGACGGATTGGACGCGGCGGCGGTAGCGCGACGGGCGCTGGATCGTGACATCGTGTTGGCGCCGGGTGATGTCTTCAGCGTTGGCCGGAGAGCGCCGGATTACCTCCGCTTCAATGTCTCGCAATCGTTACATCCGGCGGTCTTCGACGGACTTCGTGCCGCCATCGACGACACCCGCCGGGCGTCGGCGCGAGGCGCCTGACGCTGTGTGAGGGGCCTTGATCAGGCAGGATGGGTAAATGACGGCGATGCACGTGGCGGGCGCGTCCTGGTTGATTCGTCCACGCGCGAAGGCATTCTTGATGCGTACCCATGGGTTTGCCCTGCCGCGGGCGCGCGGGGCCGCGCACGTTATTTCCGGTTGGTCTACGATGCGAACGTGATGGCTGACACGCGCGATGTGAGCCGTCTCTTCATACTTTGATTGATGTTACCGCTGAAAGGAACCGACCATGACGCATGCCGAGCAAGCCGACGATGTCCATTTTTACCATCCCGGCGAAGGACATCGCCTGGCGCATGATCCGTTCAAGGCGATCGTGGCCCCACGGGTGATCGGCTGGATTTCGACGCAGGACAAGGCCGGCAACGTCAATTTGGCGCCTTACAGTTTCTTCGGCGCCTTCGCGAGCTTCCCGCATGTCATCGGTTTTTCAAGTGAGGGGCGTAAGGACAGCCTGCGCAATATCGAGGAGACGGGGGAGTTTGTCTGGAACTTGACCAGCGCGGAACTGGCGGAGCAGATGAACCAGAGCGCGGCGCCGGTGGCGCATGGTGTCGATGAATTCGATCTCGCCGGGCTTGCGAAGGGTGCGGGGAGGAACGTCCAGGTGCCCCATGTGGCCGATGCCCCGGCATCACTCGAATGCAAGTTGCTGCAGATCGTGCGGCTCAAGGGATTGGACGGCAAGGACCTGAATAATTGGTTGGTACTGGGCCAGGTTGTCGGCGTGCATATCCGCAAGGCCTTCTTGAAGGATGGCCTGTTCGATACCGTTGCGGCCAATCCCGTCATGCGCGCCGGCTATCGCGGCGACTATCTGGGCATTGGCGACACGTTCGAGATGATTCGCCCATCGGCCTGACCGGCGCGCGATGCGACAGGCCGATTGGGCACTGTCAAGTTAGCGAGAACATCGGTAAGCCAGTCAGATGAAATCCTAGTTCATCTATCGCGGCCACCGTTTCCCGCCTGCCATCATCATGCAAAAGCACCGCGATACCTCGGCAGCCCAGCGATTCTTTAAAAGGATATTGCGCAATCACCCGGCACCGAGGGTCATCGTCATCGATCAGCTCCGCAGTTACCCTGCGGCGTTTGCTAAGACGAAGCACGTATTGGTATGCGCTGCCGCATGGATGGATTAGCTTGCATCAAGACCAAAGAGAACATATTCACTAATTTTTAATTGTTAAGCGAACGAATTCATTTAAAAATCATTACGGTCTGGCCGTATGCTGCATGCAGCGCAATAATTTCCTGCCTCAAGAAAAATAAGAAACAATTACTCCTCGATCGAAGCTAACCGTCGTGCGCTCGCCATTACCTTTGAAACGATATTGAACTGTCTGGTAGTGGCCGGTAATATTACTTGTTAATCTCACCGAGTTAATCGAACGGGCTAGTCATTTTGGCTATTTTGGACTATCCATTTGGTGTGCGTCACCGATGCGATCACGCGTTTCGAATGATGTTTGTTCGACAAGCTTTTTCATAACAGAGAGACGCGTGCCCATGGCTCCAACGACCGCCGTGCCGAGACTTGTGCGGCAGTTCAAGAATGCCTGTTCTCCATATACTCGCGGCGTACGTCGAGTCTGAGCTCAGGAGCCGGTAGACGGCGCTACCCGCTGTTCTACTAAGCCAAGCCGGCTTTTAATGAAAGCGATGACTAACCGCGCGTAACCGCGCTGTGAAACGAACTCAAAAATCATGGATGTCTACGAGCAGATCCAGTCCGGTAACCCGCTGGGGGTACAGAACAACCGGCCGCTGAAGCTCGATACCCCGGCGGGAAAGGATGTATTGATGCCATTGCGCGCGGTAGGGCACTCACGCATCGGTCGCGGTTACGCCTTCACGGTCGACATGGTGTCAACGTCGCGCAAGCTCGAACTCAAGCAGTTGATCGCACAGCCCGTCACGCTTTGGATGCGCCAGAACGACAAGACGTACAAGCCGCATCATGGTTACGTGCATACAGTGCGTCGCCTTGGCATGGACGGTGGGCTCGTCCATACGCAGCTGGAATTTGCGTCCTGGCTTCACTTCCTGCGCTTTCGTAAGGATGCCAGGATCTGGCAAGGTAAGACGGTCATCGACATACTGACTGACGTGTTTAATGCGCATCCTCAGGCACGGGGCAGATTCAAGTTCAAGCTGTTCGGGGAACTGCGCGATCCCTTGCCGCAACGCTCGTTCTGCATGCAGTACGAGGACGACTGGAACTTCGTGCACCGGCTCCTGGAGTCGGAGGGATTGTGGTTCTACTTCGAGCAGTCGCCGGATGGGCAGTCCCACACGATGATCATCACGGACTACAACTACTACTGCGACGAACTGCAGCCCGGTCAGATCGATTTCTCCCGTGCACAGATGGACGCCGAGGTGGAAGGATTTTCGCATTGGTCGGGAACCCGCAGACTGCAGAGCACGCGCTATACCGGTGTCACCGGCGACTACAAGTCCCCGGGCTCAAGCAACGCGCGCAGCAAGGATACCCTACCTAACCAGGGCGATTTGCCGCAGCAGACCGAAGTCTACGAATACACCGGCAAATATACGTGGCCCGACTATAAGCTTGGCGACCATCTGGCTACCTTGCGGATGGAGGAGATGGAGTCACGGGCCAAGCGGTTTCATGGCGCGGGCAGTATCCGCCGGATGGACGCGGGCCGATATTTCGAGTTGCGAAATCATCCGGACCATCAGAATGATGGGCAGCAGGAACGTGAGTTTCTCGCCATCGACGTGCGGTGGTTTATCGCAAATAACTTGTCGACGGGCAACACCCGACCATTGCCCGGGAGCCTGGAGACCGAAGTAGCCGATGCACGTGCAGACTACCTCGGTGACCAACTGGGGGCTGAGAAGACCGGGAGCGCAAAACTGAGTGCGTCCGCGAGCGGTGGGAGTGCTGGCTTCTTCTTGACGCTGGTTGAAGCGCAGCGCATGAGTGTGCCGTACCGCAGTCCGTTCGAGCACAGGAAGCCGCAGATGCGGATTCAGACGGCGACCGTGACGGGACCTGCGGGCTCGGAGGTCTACACGGATTCGCTGAACCGCATCAAGGGCAAATTCGAGTGGGACCGGCTGAATAGCGGAGACGAAAATGCCTCGTGTTGGCTACGGGTGGCGATGTCGGATACGGGTGGCAGTTACGGCGGTGTGCACGTGCCCCGCGTGGGCGAAGAAATCTTGGTGGATTGGGTCGACGGGGATTGTGACAGGCCGATTGTGACGGGGCGCGTATACAACGGTTCGAAGACGCCAAATTGGCATTCGAACGGACTGCTGTCGGGTTATCGGTCAAAGGAGCACAGCGGGGATGGCTATAACCAATTGGTGATGGACGATGCCACCGGCCAGAGTCGCACGCAGCTTTATTCGAGTACGGCAGATACAGGGCTGCACCTAGGATATCAAGTCGCGCACGAAGGTAACACGCGGGGGCAGTACCTGGGCAGTGGCTTTGATTTGAAGTCGCGGGCTTATGGTGCCATTAGGGCCACGCAAGGGCTGTTTGTGTCGACTTACGCTACTTCGGGAATACAGCCGTATGACACAACGCAAGTGCGTACGCAATTGACAAGCGTTAAAACACTTGTCGAGCGTATGTCGAGCGCGAGTAGTGCCAATCAGGCCGAGTCGTTGGACGGCGCTAAAAGCGCTGCTGGGAGCTTGGTTGATGCGACACAGCACACGGATTCTGGTGCAATCGGCGGTGGTGGTGGCAGTACCGCGGGAGGCGGCACGGGCGATGCAGCCGGTTTCTCGCGTCCTGTGATTGTAATCGGCAGCCCGGAGAGCGTTGCGGTGTCATCGCAACAAACAGCGCAGCTTTCGGGCAGTACGCACGTCAATATCGTCAGCGGTGAAAATACACACGTTGTGGCCGGCCAGTCTCTGCTAGCAAGTGTTGCGGAGAAAATCAGCATTTTCGTCCAGAATGCCGGCATGAAATTGTTTGCCGCGAAAGGTCCGGTGCAGATTCAGGCGCAAAGCGACGCAATGACGTTGAAGTCTGCGCAAGATCTAACGATCACCAGCACGGAAGGAAAGATCGTCATATCTGCGAGTAAAGAGATCTGGATCGGGGCTGGTGGGTCCTACATCAAGCTTGGCGAAAATATGATCGAGCATGGCACTCCTGGTGACCTGACGTTCAAATCACAGGCTTTTAATAAGGTCGGCCCAGCCATGATGCGCGTCAACGATACGTTGAAGAGTACCGCGCCAGGATGTTCGTGGAAATCAGCGAGTGCTAGCGCGGATAGTGCCTCAGCGCTCACGCTGGATTAATCAGTGCGATGTCGAATAAATTTCAAGACAACATGCGTGTGAGAGACCAACGTCAGTGTCCGATCCAGAAAATCTAAAGAAGCAAATTCGAGCGACAATCCAAAAGCAACTGGCGCGGATGGAAGACGCACGCCTTTTAATCGTCGTCGACCCCGCAGCGTCGCCGCTTGAGTCATTGGATGCGGAGCCGTCGTTTCGCGGTTTGCCATCCAGTCCAATCTTGGTGCAGCACGACTTGTTTCCGTCGTCAGACTGTCCGTACTTGATTGAATTGGATATTGAGATTCCGGAAGTAAGGACGTTGCTCGAACGTAGCATTAACACTGTCTTGTCCGATCGTACGGCAGATCGGATGGCGCGCGGCGCCGGGCAGCGTATCGGAGGTTGGATCGTTACTCAAGAGACACCAGAAGCACTGGCGGCGTATTGGGGCAATTTAATTTTGCAGCGCGACGAACGAGAACGAGCAACATTGCTTCGTTTCTACGATAACCGCGCCTTAGCATTGCTTTGGCCGATGTTAACGATGCGACAACGGCAAGGGTTATTAGGTCCCGTGACAACCTGGCTGTCCCTGGATGCCGTGGGCGACTTGACGACATACGAAGTGTCCGAGCCGTCCATGGCCGGGATGAGTATTGCCGCGGCGCAATGGCCTGCGATCCGTCGGCATGGGCTTGTGAATAAAGCACTGGCACGATTTGCATTTCACGGTGGCACATTGCAGCCCGTGAGCGTCGATACGGCAATCGCAGCAGCAGAGAGAGCGGACGTATTGGAGTTAGAGGACTCTGCCGATGCGACGCTCTTTGTCAGTCACGCATTGATCTGGCATCCGCGATTTTACGAGCATCCTGCGGTGGAGAGGGCCTTGGGTGAAGTGGGCCCGGAAACATTCTACGCAGAAGCGATTTCCGTGCTCAGTGATACCGAGATAGAGGATATCAAGGGCGGCAGATGGCTGGAGGCGCAGAGGCGCAATACAGTCGAGGAACCCGACGGGCAACAACGTGTGATTGGCAGCGTAAAGACATGATTACGCGTGGGCGATATGAAGGTATGAACCATGGATAAAACAATAGGTGGCGTTGTATCTTGCGTGAATTGCCAAAAGGCGGGCCTTGCTATCTTACCGGTGCGATATGCGGTGGTGCCCACCACAATGCCCGGGATACTTCCCGCCGGAATGACGGGGCCCGGCGTTCTCGACGTCCCCTTGACGATGCATCGTTATAGCCTTCGCACGCTTCGAGAAGGGTGGGTGTACGTATTCTACGAACAAGGCGCGCGTGGGAAGCATTATTGGGAAGCGTATCAGGTCACGGCGGATGGCTTGCTGTGGAAGTTGAACCCGCCGCCGCATCCTACCGAGCCGAAGATCGATATGGCGTGCGCCGCACATTCCGTTGCGGTGCCTATGGCGTTGCTTGTGATTGAGCGGCCGGAAAAAGCCACCAAAGTGTATTTGGCGTTCTCTGAGCACGCCTGGGTTGACAATACGTTTAAACAATACGCATCGAATGCGAAAATTCGCAGCGAGCGTATGCAGATGATCAAGCCTTCTAGCTGGATCACTTCCTCCGATGGGAGCTTTGGTGGCGGCAAGGGTGAGCATGGGCATGCTGTGGCTGCGACGACTGCTGGTATCGAGACCGTTGTTGAATATCATCCTGGTATAGACCCGAAAAAACTGCAGCCGAGCGCGCCTGTTTTTAATGCGGATGCGGACGGGGTAGTCAAAGATTCGAATGTTTGGCGACAAGCGTCGACCCGTTACCCGCTTCATATGCGTCAAGCGTCGACGGTGTCGGTTAGCGCCGAGACGCTGAAGTTGATGGAGCACATCGGTCATCGGCCCTCGGGTAAGCCGTATACGCCGATGCTTTTGGGGTTGTGGGATGGTATTGGTATTACGCATGAACTGAACGGGTTTAGCAATGATCCGGCGGGCGTGCTGATGCAGTACACGAGTTCGCAGGATATGCGCGTGGATGCGGTGCAGTTGATCGGCGCATCTGAGGCGGCGGTGCGCAGTGGGGCGGCCCAGTCAAAGAGCCGGTGGCGGAAGACCTGGATGACAATGGCGTTGGCGGGCGGTGGCGTTGACGATCCCATGGCACTCTCGCGCCCCGGCGCGCAGGAAATGATTAATGACGCGGGCAAGCTTACGCCGGCGGAGGTCAAGGAAGCAGGTGATAGCGCATGGAAAGACTACGTTTCTTACTTGAAAGATAAGGCATGGCCCAATAAATTTAAAAATGGTTTGGACACAGCGAGCAGCGAGTGTACGCACATACAGTCGCAGCGAACGGTCGACGTCGGATCTTGGATTGGTTCCGACGTTTTTTTGCACGCCTTACATGACTACGATCAGGCAAATATTGCTGACGGACTAGCATTTGTTCGAGTAATCGACACGGCATTCTCGGGGCTTTCTGGAACAGCGGTCGGGCAAGCTATCATCGAGAAATACGTTAAAAACTTCGATGCAACGGATGATAAAAGTTACTTCTGGCGCGCTTTCGCATATAACCAGGCAGAGACGCGTCAAGAGGTAAAGCAGTTGGTTGTGGTGGCCGCTAATGATCCGCAGGCGTGGGTTGCAGACCACCAAGCGACGCTTTATTTGTACATGGGGTATATAAAGTCGTTCAGCAAGCTTTACGAAAAGATGGAGGAAGTCGCAAAGCATGAGACAGCGATCTCCGGCACAGAGAAAGCTGTGAAGGCGATAGGTGCCGAACGCCTGATGCTCTGGGCGGGACGAAATTTAGTCAAATTCCTCGGTCCCATCTCCAATACGGTCGGGGGCGTGGCGATCAAAGGAGCCCTGCTTGTCCGGGCCGGTATCGCTTTAGAAGATGCGAAAAAACTCATTGCCGAAGTAGCTACTTGGGAAGCGAGCATTGCCGGAAAACTTGCGGAATACGAGCAAGTGACCTGCTCCCCGCGATTGGTACGCGAATAATGTAGAGTCCGTTCCAAAGGGAGCGGAGAGATGAAGAAGCGATTCACGGAAGAGCAGATCATCGGCATATTGAAGGAAGCCGAGGCGGGTCTGAAGGCAGCTGAGCTGTGCCGTAAGCACGGAATTTCCGAGGCGACCTACTACAATTGGAAGGCGAAGTTCGGCGGGATGACGGTTTCAGAGGCGCAGCGGCTGAAGGAATTGGAATCCGAGAATGTCCGGCTGAAGCGATTGCTGGCTGAGTCGATGCTCGACAACGCCGCCTTGAAGGACCTCGTGCGCCAAAAGTAGCAAGCCCGCAGGCCAAGCGCGAAGCGGTTCAGAAGTTGATGACCGAACGCGCTATGGGCATCACCCGTGCCTGCGGGCTGGTTGGTATCTCCCGGTCTTTTTTTCTTTATAAGTCGACTCGCGAGAGCGATGTGGCTTTGAACGAACGCATGACCGCTATCGCGGCCGTGAAGCGCCGCTATGGCTATCGCCGTATTCACGTGCTTCTGCGACGGGAAGGCTGGATTGCGAACCATAAGAAGATATGGCGGCTGTACAGCCTCGCTGGCCTGAGCGTTCGCCGACGCAAGCGCAAACGAATTGCGGCTGTCGAGCGAGTCCAAAAGCCCGTGCCCAGCGGCCCTAACCAGAGCTGGTCGATGGATTTTGTATCGGATGGCCTAGCGTATGGACGGCGCTTGCGAAGCTTGAACGTGGTCGACGATTACACGCGAGAATGTTTGGCGATTGAAGTTGATACGTCGTTGCCGGGCTTGCGGGTACGGCAGGTTATGGAGAGGCTTTGCGAGATGCGTGGCTTGCCGTTATCTATCACTGTGGATAACGTACTAAATGCAATAGGCTCAGACAGAAAAGTTACAGCATCCCCTGGCGGCGAGATTTCGCTCGTCGCACATTTAAAAGAGCGCGTCCTGCAACATTCCTAGCGGTCTTCCGCTCTGTAACGGGCTCGCCCAGCTCACCATAGTAGAAACAAGATTCGAGATGCCCGCACCTCGATCTTCACGTTACTTAAAACAGCATAAGGGCCCAGCGGAAGGTCCAATCATTATCTACGAGGTCACTTGCTGCTGTGCCTCAACGGCCCTGCAGAGAGGGATCGATCCGCTGGGTAAGCTTTGTTCAAAGAACCGCTGATACGGACGGTTCGTTTTAATCATTCCGTGTGCGACTCGCGCCATCTTCGCGCAAACAGCAGTGAGGGCTTTGCGCTTTAAGTCGGCGTTGCCAGGATCGGACTTGATATATCGATCGTATTTATCTTTAAATGAATTCTCACGTAGGCGAACTGCGACAGTGCCTGCCATCCAAAATGCCAAGCGCAGTCTCGCGTTTCCACGTTTGGACAACTGCTCACGACCTCGTGCCGTTCCAGACTGATGCTTGGCCAGATCAAGGCCACAATATTTCAGGAATTGCCGATAATGGCGGAATCGGCGCAAATCACCCGCTTCCGCGAGAATGGTAAGTGCGATGATCGGACCAATACCTGGCAACGTTCGCAAACGTTCGTAGTCGGCATTGTTCAATAATGCCGCTTCGGCACGCTCCTCCAAACTCGTACGCGCTTCGTTGAAGTGCTGAAGTTGCCGAAGTGACAGTCGAAATGTTTCTACGGCTAGGCTGTCTGGGTGATGCGGCAGCGCAGCTGACTGTTGTGACATGTCCCAGATTTCACCTAGTTTTTGGGTCTTCTCGACCTTGCGACCGACAAGGTCCCACGCCGCTTTTACAAACTCTTCTCGCGTCAGCCGTTGCACATGAGCCGGCGTCGGAAATTCCAGCATGAATCGTATCCACCACTCACTGCGGCTGCTGCTCCAGTACTTGTACATCTCCGGAAAGTACAGAGGGACGTGGTGATTGATGATTGAATGCTGAACGCGTGTTCGCAACCTCGATATCTGGAAGTAAGTCTTGGACAGCTCTTGCAGATCATGGTTGCCAGCGATCATCGGGTCAACGTATTGCTGCACGATGCCGTGTTTCAGCATATCCAGAATCACTGAGGCGTCTTTGGGATCATTTTTATCCCATGAGTTGAATTTGGCCTCGCGGTAGCGAGCCTGTGCGACCGAAGACACACTGACAAGATCGACACCGGCCATCAAAAGTCGATGAGCTATTGGGCGGTGGTAATCGCCGGTCGGCTCCAGTGCACCTTTACACCGACCTCCAAGGCTTTGAATGAATTGGATAAGCCGGTCAAAATCCTGAGCGGAGTTTGCCATCTTGAAGCGATGCTTCATACCGGTCGCGGTTTCGATCAACACAGCGTTCCATTGCTTTGCAACATCGATTGCAAGGAAATGCACGTCAGTCGTAGTATTGGAAGTGTCAGCCATCACGGTGTCCTCCTGTGGTCCTCGAGAAACCTAAGGATGCCAGTCACTGGGATTGGCTGACCACCATTCTGCATTTACTACGGGCCCGAATTCGCAGGCAAAGTGCTTGATGCCTGGGCTTATGAGGCTGGGGTTACGCTGTCGTTCATTCGACCAGGAAAGCCCGTCGAGAACGCGTATATCGAGAGCTTCAACGGCAAGTTTCGAGACGAATGTCTGAATGAGCATTGGTTCACGTCGATGCGTCATGCCAGGGAAATCATCGAAGCCTGGCGCATCGAGTACAACACCGAGCGGCCACATAGTTCGCTTGGTTATCTAACGCCTGAACAGTTCGCCACCGCGTACTGTCAGAAAGGGTTTTTAACGACGGACTCTACAGCCGTTGGAGACTAATGCCGGGGGCAGGTCACAAGCAGCCTTGGCAAAAGGGGTTGCTGCGCTAGAGGCAAGGACAACCGCACTCGAGCAGCTATCCCGAGAGCGGCGAAGTGAGGTGGTCCAGGCACTCTATGTCGATGCGGAAAATAACGCGAGCACCGGGGTAGCAAAAGCGATTACTGCCAAGGCACTTTATGGAACCCTCTTGATAATAGAGTTGATAAATTTTAGCGTAATGGCGGCGAAGCCCCATAAGTCTGGTGCCGACTATCTAACATTGGGGAGTGGGACGTTGTCACTTGTGGGGGCATGCCTAAATGTCCCGAACAAATGGCTGGGGGGCTTTGCGAAGACAGCTGCGGCAACCACTCTCGCGAATATGAAGGTGGCGGCGAGTTATTTGAGTGGGCTTAGTGGTTTCATCTCTTTATATGCCGATGCGGATAAAGCGATCAGCAATTGGCGCGACGGCAAGCTGACGGAGTCACTTTTATACGGCGTCAAGGCAGTCAATGATTTTACTTCCGGAACGGCATATGTGTTGACGGCAATGTCATCATCGGCATCTGTCATAGTCAGGTCGGTTCAAGGCGGAACGAACGGTGCTGCGAAAGTACGCTTTTTAGGACGACTCGCTCTCGGGAATTTGGCGAATGCAGAGCGAGCGACGCAGCTTGCGGCAGGAGCTGGTAAAGACGCCGCTGCAAGTGCCGCGCGCAAAGTTGCGGCCACCGCGCTTTCAGAAGCTGCGGGCGAAGTAGTTACCGAGCAACTTGCCTCAAGGGCGGCATTAATGATGATGGGACGCCTTTTAGTCATAGCCTCAGGTTGGGAAATCGCTGTCCTAATTCTTATTGTTCAAGTTGGCCTGAATTATTTCCTCCCGAATGATTTGCAAAATTGGATTAGCCGATGTGTTTTCGGTAAGGCCCCATGGGGCGAATGGGACATCGAGAAACAACGATTGGAATTTCACAAAGCTATGACCTCACAGGGTTTCGAGAATGACACAAAAAATTGAAGGGCCGCAAGGTACAACCGTGCTCAAGGGCCGTATAAGTAAGTTGCATGTCCGGATCGAGTCACGCGAGGCTCTTTTTACTGCGGATGACAAACAAGCTTTGCAAGGTACCGCAGTAGCGGCAGCGGCGATGGGATTAGGTGGGATTGCGATCGGTTTGAGCGCATCGGACGATTTCACTGCCGACGACGGGGAATTAATGACATTTGATTTGGAGGATGAGCGCGTAGAGGCTTGGGTATGGCATAGCGAATTTAAAGACGGTGATGAAGTCGAAGTCGTTGCAGAGAAAATAAACGGTCGATGGATAGGTTTTGCGATTAGGCGAGTCGCTGATGGCTTAATTGCGGTATATCCGCATTGTGAGCGAGGCAGTGCTGCGTTCTATGTATATGCTTTAAAGTTTGTTGGAGCGCTTTATGGATCCGGGTTTGTCGTTGTATATATTGTTGGGATGTTAATAAATTATTTCAAGTACAACAATGAATGGCTTTCGATAAATATTATGATGGGATGGTTGCTTCTCATCACTTTGGCGATGGCTGTATTTATTACGTGGCGAGTCGGGTCAAGGTTCTCAAAAGCTAGGAAATTAGCAGATCGAATTTTCTCAGCCTACGGTTGGAAGAGACCCTCGTTCATAAATCTGCCAAGAGAATCGAATCGTGATCGACGAGCCGGTGATACATTGTATATGGGAATTTCTATCTTTCGATATAATCCAAAATAAATTACAGATTTATAATTTTAAAAGCGATTGTTGAAGAGATTTTTTGTATTTTATTTCTCAAATTTCGCGATTTAGAAATATTGCTGTAGTATTTCCAAGTTTTTCGCTGTTAATTTGATTATCTGGGGTTAAGTCCTTGCGATTGCCGTGTTTATATACGGTACATGCTGCGAAGGGCTCTGGCACCGATACGCAAGAAGACGGGCGCGCGCGCGTGCTTGATGGCGATCTTGTTCTGTGCCCATGCTAGAAAAACCTTGTAAAAGCCAGTGTTGAGTACCGGGGTAGCAAAAAGCGATTACTGCCAAGGCACTTTATGGAACCCTTTTGATAATAGAGGTGATAAATTTTAGCGTAATGGCGGCGAAGACCCATAAGTCTGGCGTCGACGTATCTAACGTTGGGGAGTGCGACGTTGTCACTCGTGGGGGCATGCCTAAAGGTCCCCAACAAATGGCTCGGCGGCTTCGCGGAGACAGCTGCGGCAACCACTCTTGCGAATATGAAGGTGGCAGCGAGTTATTTGAGTGGGCTTAGTGGTTTCATCTCTTTATATGCCGATGCGGATAAAGCGATCAGCAATTGGCGCGCGGGCAAGCTGACGGAGTCACTTTAATACGGCGTCAAGGCAGTCAATGATTTTACTTCCGGAACGGCATATGTGTTGACGGCAATGTCATCGTTGGCATCTGTCATAGTCAGATCGGTTCAAGGCGGAACGAACGGTGCTGCGAAAGTACGCTTTTTAGGACGACTCGCTCTCGGGAATTTGGCGAATGCAGAGCGAGCGACGCAGCTTGCGCCTCCGTAAACTTGCTCGTCTTCATGGCATCTCTTCCCGGTTCGGACCAGTCAAATAATGCCGGATTCTCTAGTTTTCAACGAGACTATTTTCTGGGGTAGGGTCATCAGCGTTCATCTGATTGTTGGGCTCAATACTCTAACCGATTCGCGCCGCCTATTTGCACCAGAGCCGTCTCCCGCACGTTTGCGTTCTCAGGCGGATGAGCGCCGGCTCAGGCGGAAAACCATGACGAAGGCGATGAACATCAGGAAGCCGCCGGTGATGAGGCTGGTGCCGATGGCACCTTGATAGGCGTGCGCCAGCATGTGCTGTTGCGCGACGGGCAAGGCACGCATGGCGCTGATGCCATGCTCCAGCAACGTCGTGACATCCACGTCCAGATGCAAAGACGCCAGGCGCTGATGCAGGGCGAATGCCATGACGCCGCCGGACAGCGCCGTGCCCAGCGAGCCGCCAAGCGACCGTACGAAGGACATGGAGGCGGTGGCCGCGCCCAAGGACGTGGGGGGTACGGCGTTTTGCACGACAACGGTGGCGTTCGGCATGCCGATCCCCATGCCCATGCCGAGCAGTGCCATCACCGCGAGAAACGCCCATACGGGCGCGCCGAAATGCGCACACGTGGCAAGCAGTGCCAGACCGAGGAATTCGAGGAACACGCCTAGCGCCAGCAGTTGGGTGAAGCGCTTCGTTCGCGACGAAATCCGGCCACCCACCACTGAGCTGATCATCATCGCGATCACCTGTGGCAGCATCATCATCCCGGATTCGGCGGGCGTCTGGCCCAACACCAACTGGTAGTACAGCGGCATGAACACGAGTGAGCCCATCATCGCGAATGCCATGCAACCGGAGGCGGCAACGCTGATCGCGTAGGGGGGCAATCGGAACAGGGTCAGATCGAGAATCGGCTCCGCCGCCCGATGTTCCACCACCAGTAACAGGCCGAACGCCAATACGGCCAGCAGGCCGAGCCCGATTCGCGACAGCAGCGCGTCCATCGCGGCATTGGCGTGAGCACTCGCCACCTCGGTTGCCGCACCACCGCTGTTGAGCAGCAGCAGGAGCGCCGCGGTCCCGATGCTCAGCAACGCGGCTCCGGCGTAATCGATTCGATGGCGGCCGCCACGTAACCCTTTTGGTAGCGCGGACATCACCAGCGCCAGGGACACCACGCCAATGGGCACGTTGATCAGGAAAACCCAACGCCACGACGCGTGGGACGTGATTATCCCCCCAAGCAACGGCCCCGCGACACTACTGACCGCAAACGCCCCGGTAAACAGGCCCTGGTAACGTCCGCGTTCCGTCGGTGTGACGATGCTGCCGATAACCGTTTGCGACAGCGTCATCAGCCCGCCGGCCCCCAGTCCTTGCAGGCCACGAAACAGGATCAATTGCATCATCGTCTGCGCGGAGCCGCAGAGCCCCGATGCCACCAGGAACAGGACGATGCTGATGGCGAAGAGGGGGCGTCGCCCGTACATGTCGGACAACTTGCCGTAAAGTGGTGCGCTGATCGTCGAGGTCAACATGAAGGCCGTCACGACCCACGTCATATGCACCAGTCCGCCGAGGTCGCTCGCGATGACCGGTAATGCCGTGGAGACAATGCTCTGATCCAGCGCGGCCAGAACCATTGCCAGCATCAGCCCCGCGAAAATGACCTTGCGCCGACTCGGCGCCACCAGCACGATATCAGCAGTGCGATCGGCATCGGCATGCTCCCTAGTCTGCGGGTCCGACGCGCCGGCCGTCTTTCCGGCGGCGTTGTCGGGTGAGGGGTAAGGGGATGGCGGTGTAGGGGAATCCGGCAAAACAGAGCTCCAGGGAAAATGGGGCGACGATGTCGACCGATGGTATCCGTTTCCGGGATGGAAAGTCTTTGTAAGGATTCTGTGCATCAAGGGCCAGGAGGATCATCGCGGTATGATGTCCTCGCGTGGCGCTTGTCTGTCTTGCTCGAAGACACGGCGCCGTCATCGCTCAACCCACCAATACACACGAAAAATACGATGAACGAGGCCAGTCACCAGTTATCGATGACGGTGTTGATGACGCCGGACATGGCGAATTTTTCCGGCAACGTCCATGGCGGCGCGGTCCTGAAGTTGCTGGACGGCGTTGCCTATGCTTGCGCGAGTCGCTATGCGGGGCGATATGTCGTGACGTTGTCCGTCGATCAGGTCGTATTTCGTCAGCCCATTCACGTGGGAGAACTCGTCCATTTTCTCGCGGCGGTCAATTACACCGGACGCAGCTCGATGGAAATCGGGATCAAGGTCGTCACGGAAAATATCCGAAGCCAGGTCGTCCGCCATACCAACAGCTGCTATTTCACGATGGTGGCCGTCGACGACGAGGGCCGCTCGGTCGAAGTGCCGCAATTGCAGCCGTCGACCGTTGAGGAGCAGGAACGGTTCCGCAAGGCGCAACTGCGGCGACAGCTGCGCAAGGAGATGGAGGATCGCTATCAGTCGATCCGTGCGTCCGGCTTCGATGTCGCGGGAGGCGCGAAAGGCGACTAGGCGATCCACGTCCGCTTCCAACGGGGTTTCTCCGCCGGTTGCTACAGAGCCGCCGCCGGCGCGTTGCTCGACTGGTTGCCGATGCGCGCCCTGACCCTGAAGATGATGGCCGCGCATCCCGCCAGCGTGATCGTGAAAATGGCCGTGGCGGCGGATATGCCGAGCCAGTCCGACAACACGCCGAAGGCGAGGATCGGCATCGTGCAGCCAACGTAGCCGATCACGTAGAACAGGGACACCACTGCCGCGCGGGCATGTTCCGGCGCCGCATGATTGACGAGGGTAGCCGCGCCGACGAACGCGGCCCCATATCCCACGCCAAGCAGCACCATCGAGGCCGCGAACAGCATCGGCAGCTTCAGCCAGGCGGCGGTGGCGCACAAGGCCAGCATCACCGCGACAACCACGACACCGCCGATGATGGCGCCATGCGGCGGCATTTTTCGTGCGACGAGCTGCGTGCTGCCGGTCACCAGTTGGAACAGGCTCAGCAGCAGTGCGATCGATGCCGGATCATGGATCTGCATCAGCGTGTCCGCAAGGGACGGGGTCAACGTCATGACGAACGTGCCCGCGCACCACACCAGACCCAACGCGGCCGAGGCGATCAGGAACGGGGCACTGGACATCGCCTGCCATTTCGCCGGGGCCGCCGCCGTCGCGGTCTTGCCGGCGTCCCGCGTATCATGGGCGCCCGTGGCAGCATCGGGCGCCGAGGGCGGCGTATTCGCTCCCGCTGACACCGCAGCCGCGGCGGCTGCGGCGGTTGCCACCGGGACCGTTGCGCCATGTTGCAGCGCCGCCTCGAAGGCGTCGGCGACGATGTCCACGCCCGTCCCGGACGCGAGCGGCGCGAACGCCGACGGAATCGATGCGTCGGTTGCCGAGGCCGGGGGCAGCACTACCAGAGTGTCTGTTTCCTGCACGTCGGGCGCGAGGTCGAGCACCGTTTCCCGAACGGGCCAGTACACGCGGGTCAACGCCACCACCGTCGCCAGCCCGGCGGACGCAATCAGCAGGAAGGACAGCCGCGTGGGGATCACATCGATCCACAGCGCGCCCGCATCCAGCAGCGGACCCAATGCGCAGCCGAATGTAATGGCGCTGGTGCCGAACAGGGCAGCACGCTTGCGCAATTCGACGGGCGCCAGTTCGACGATCGCGGCGCTGGCCGAACCGGTCAATGCCCCCACGCCGAGGCCTGAAATAATCCGGCCTCCCACCAGCCACCCGATCGACTGCGCGAACGCCATCGATACGGCGCCAATGCATACGCAGACCAACGCCGGAATCAGGATGACACGCCGGTCGGGCAGACGGTCGGACAGACGGCCCGTGGTCAGCAATGTCACCAGCACGCCCGCCGAATGCACCGCATAGATCACGGTTAGCATGGTACTGTCAAAGCCCATCCGCACCTGTAACTGGTGGTACAGCGGGGACGGCGCCGTGCTGTTGGCCGAGGCGATGACCAAGGCAAGCACGGCGAGCAAGAGGGCCCTCAGGGAGGCGTCGGGAGAGGGCGAACGCGAAGACGAATCCACTTGAAAACCGCGTCGGTCGCGGAAAAAGAAAGGGTGGCAGGGCCGGGACGTGGCAACGAGGTCGGTTTTCGTGCGAACGCAGCGATGTCTTCGGACATGGATACCGCGCGGAAACCGGCCGGCGGGGACGTAGCTAGTGTAGTTTGATGCGGGGCGTCGACGATTTGCGCAGCCGCTGCGCAATGGCGTCGAGCAAGGCGTGCATCGGGCCGGTCAAGGCCATGAGGTGCTTACGATACAAGGACACGTACATCAAGCGGGCCAGCAAGCCTTCGATAAACAGGCTCTTGCCGCTGACCCCGCCCATCAAACTGCCCACCGCGGTCCAATGGCCCAGCGAAATCAACGAGCCGAGATCACGATACACGTACTGCGGCAGTGCCTCACCGCGCATGTGCATGGGTAGCGCCTTGGCAAGGAACGCCGCCTGCTGGCTGGCCGCTTGCGCGCGCGGCGGCACCAGGCGGCCAGTGGCGGGCCAGGGGCAGGCGGCGCAGTCACCGAACGCAAAGATGTTCGGGTCGTCCTTCGATTGCAGCGTCTGATGAACGTCGATCTGGTTCGAGCGCGTAACGCTCAGCCCCGCCAAGGTGCCAAGCACCGCGGGGCCCTTGATGCCGGCAGCCCACACAGTCAGATCGGTCGGGATGTACTGGCCACCCTTGGTCTGCACGACGTTTTCCTCGACCTTCGCCACGACGTCGCCCGTCAGGATCGACACGCCCAGCTCGCTGAGTTGCTGCGCGGTCGCCGTGGCCACGCGTTCTGAAAGCGCCGGCAGGATGCGCGCATTGCCTTCGATCAGCGTGATGGTCACGTCCTGCCACGGGTCCAGCTTATGTACACCGAAATCGCGCAGTTCGCTGGCCGTCGTGCGCAGTTCGGCCGCCAGTTCGACGCCGGTTGCGCCGCCGCCGATGATCGCCACGCGGACCAGCGGGCGCGCGTTGTGCTGGGCCTTGGCCGGCGCACGCACCAGTGCGCTGATCAGCAGACGCCGGAAACGCTCCGCCTGCGCCACGGTGTCGAGTGCGAGCGCGTGCTGTTCGGCACCTTCCACATTGAAAAAGTTCGTCGTGCTGCCAATTGCCAACACCAGCGTGTCATAGGGCAGCGTACGTTCCGGCAACAGCGCCACGTCCTCGCCGCTGTCGCTGAACACCAGCGGCGCCAGCGTGATCGTCCTTGCTTCCCGGTCCAGCGCAACGAACTCGCCTTGCTCGAACTGGAAGTGATTCCAATGCGCCTGTGCCGCGTACTGTACCTGATGAATGTACGGATCCATGCTGCCGGCCGCAACCTCGTGCAGCATCGGCTTCCAGATGTGCGTGGCGTTGCGGTCGACCAGCGTGATGTGGGCCGTACCTGGCTTGCCCAGCTTTCGGCCGAGTTGCGTGGCCAGTTCGAGACCCCCGGCACCGCCGCCGACAATCAGGATCCGATGGCTGGTTTGCGTCTGCATCTTGGGTTGCACCTTGCTGAAGATCACGCCGCGCGGGGTGCGTCGACGTTAGGTCGGGACAAAAACATTATTGTAGCGACTGCCTGCCGCCGCTGTCGGTCCCGGCGCGTGTATCGCATCGCGTTTTACGACGATCGTGGTGCCTTCGGTCCCAGGGCGGACGCTTTGCCGCGCTTGCGCGATGATCGTTGCTATTGTTCATCCGACGCCTTCGGGGCGGTCTTTTCGGGGGAAGGCGGAGCGGGTTGTGCCGCCGGGGCGGATGGCGCGGCCGATGACCCCGCCGATGGCGTCTCGCCCGCGTTGTCCGGATGCATGGTTTCGGGCGGATGCGCCTCTGTGGTCACTGTTGACGTGGAGAGCACCACTGCGATGGGCTTTGCGTGCAGGGTGATGTGCAGCAGCTTGCGCGTCATCAGCACGGCGATGAACGCGGCGCCTGCCGTCAGCAACATGCCCATATGAACGGAACCCACCAGCACGTCGCGGCTGGTCGCGATCAGGGCACGGCCCGCGACACCGATTTCTCGCAGCGCATCGAGGACCTGTTGCTGCGCGGCCGGATCGACCAATAACTGCGGATCGCGAAACCGCTGGGCAAGGGCTTCCGGCAGCGGCGTGTCGAGCGTGGCAGCCAGTCGCCGGCCCACGCCATTTTCGTAGCTATGCGTGACCATCACCCCAATCAGCGTAGTGCCCATCATGCCGCCAATCATCCGGGACGACTGCATCAGCGCGGTGGCAATGCCGAAACGGGCCTTGCCGGCGATATTTTGCGAAAAAATATTGAGATTGTTCAGCGTGAAACCGAGGCCCAGTCCGGCGAACATGACGGACAGCACCAGGAACCAGTGAGGCGTGTAGGACTGCGTGGCCATCACGCCCATCGCCGACGCCAGCATCAATGAAAAGCCGATCGTCAACGTGAGGGCCGGCCGACGCAACCGTATGACGATCGACGTATTGACGACGCTGCCCACCGCGATAAACGCGGCTTGCGGTGTTGCCAGCAGGCCCGCCAGTTGCGGCGACAGGCCGAAACCCCCTTGCAGCAGCAGCGGCGTGAAGAACAGCAACGAGAACATCACGAAGCCGGCCAGTACGGACATGATGAACAGCCGCACCAGTTCTGCGTTGCGAAACAAGTCCAGCGGGATGATGGGATGCGACGCCCGCTTCTCGCACCATAGCAGTCCGGCGATACTGCAGATGACAATGCCCAGCAGCCAAAGGTTGTAGGTCGTCAAACCTTCCCGAGGGATGGCCTCCACGGACATTTGCAGCGCCCCCAGCGCGACGGTGATCAGCACCGCGCCGCCGATATCCAGCTTGACTTGTCCGGTATGCACGTGCCGCACCCTCGGGAGGAAGCGCATGATGCAGAACAGGCTTGCGGCGCCCACGGGCAAATTGATCAGGAACGTCGATCGCCAGCCATATTGTTCGGTCAGAAACCCACCCAACGACGGGCCGGCCGCCGTACCGATGCCGTACGCGGCGGCCATCACGACCTGCCACCGCACGCGGGCACGCGCATCGGGAAACAGATCGGGGATCGACGCGAATGCCGTGGCCACCATCATGCCGCCGCCAATCCCCTGCAGGGCGCGCGCCAGTACCAGGAACAGCATGTTCGTCGCCAGACCGCACAGGATGGAAGCGACGGTGAAGACAATCACCGCCGCGACGACAAACGGCTTGCGACCGAAGAAATCACCGATACGCCCAAAGATCGGCACCGTCGCGATCGATGCCAGCAAGTAGGCATTGGCGATCCAGGCGTAATACTCGAAGCCTTTCAGCTCGGAGATGATGGATGGCAAAGCGGTACTGACGACAGTCTGATCGAGCGCAACCAGCATGTTGACGAGAGCGATACCGATCATCGCGAACAACGCTTGCTGGAAACGCAGCGCGGAAGGCGTTGCGGACTGAGACATGGGTGGGACCGGGCAGGCTGGTGAAAAAGATGAGAGAGGCGCGTGGGGCATACAGCGGGGCTGCAAGCGCAATGCCACGCTGCCAGTGGCAACTCGGCGGTCCGCGCGGGTCGCGCGATACTTAGCGCAGCGTGACTTCGATCGGTGCGGTATCGGTGAAATCCGGCATGGCTGCGAGCCGCATCTCAAGGCGCTCTACCCACTGCCGCGCTTCGTCGCGTGTGACATCGATCCAATACGGATCGCCGGCCATGTCATTAAGACGATGCTGGGGAAATTGGATGATCAAGGAAGGCGTGGGCTGTGCGGGCATGGTCAAGGTGTCGGCAGGGGAGCGGCTTGAGCGCGGGGCCGAAGCCGTCGCGCGTTCAAACCTGTATTGTGCCCCTATCCCGGACGGCGCGCCTGTCCGAATCGCGCCATCGATGCGATCCGCGCCACAAAACTGTTCTCGCGGCGACGCGACGGGGTTTCCGCGGTCGCCGCTTTTTTGCCGGTGTTAGAACGTATAGCCCACGGACACGAAGGTCACAAGCGGGTTCACGCGCAATCGGGTCTTGCTGGTCACCGTGCCCACTGCTGACTGCGTCGTCAGCGTGGCGTCCGTGTTCAGCCACATGTAGGAGACCGATGCACCGATGGACCAATGCTTGTCGAACTTATATGACGCACCGGCATTGATCACGGGTGCGAATGAGCTGCTCAGGTCCGCACTGGTCTTCCCGACCAGCAAGGGACTCTGCGCGGCAAGGAATGCACCGTTGGCCATCTGGCCCGACAATTTGACGTTCGAGTACCAGACGTATGACACACCCGCACCCAGGTAGGGACGGAATTTCGCCTCGGGCTTGAAGAAGTTGTATTTCACAAGCAAGGTCGGGCTCCACTCGTTCGCCGTGCCCAGTTCTCCTAGCGAAGACAATCTGCCCTGACCATTCAGCTTCATTTTCGGCGGATAACCGAACACGCCTTCGACCGAAATGTGATCGGTGACGAAATAGTTCAGCGTGAGGCCGGCCGTGTTCGCATTGCTGACACTCGCGCCGGTATTGGCGACCGTCGTGGACGTGCCCCGCGCGCTGACCGTCAACGGCTTGCTTGAATCCTGAGGCGCCAGATGAAACCAACCGGCATTGACCGTAAAGCTGCCGGCGGATTGCGCCATTGCCGCGGTGCTGATACCGCATGCACAGGCGGTGAGCGCGGTGAACGCGCACGCTTGGCGGATTGTCATTGCTGTCTCCTTGTACCTTGAGCCTCAGGCGGGGGTGCCCGTTTATTAGATGTGGCTGCAAGTGATAATACGACGAACGATCGTGCTTTTTCGATTCGGTATTATCCCTGATGAGTCAAATAGGTAACACTCGACAGGTCAAGGTTTCGGGAGGATGGCGGAAAAAATCGGCGCTGTTAGCGGGAAGTAAAAAAATAAGCGTCCGAAGACGCTCGTTGGTTATGCCGCGCGACGGATCAATCCCGCGCCAGACCCTGATTCTCGGCACAACCCAGGTGCAGGTTCATGCATTGGATGGCGGCGCCGGCGGCCCCCTTGCCGAGGTTATCGAGCCGCGCAATCGTGACGATGCGGTCTTCATCGCCGAAGGTGAACAGATCGACGCGGTTGGTGTCGTTGCACGCTTGCACGTCGAAGAAGCCGCCATCGAGATTATCGGCCGCGCCGATCGGACGGACGTTGATGAAGTGTTCGTCGGCGTAATGCGCGCGCATGCAGGCGTGGATATCGGCCACGTCGGCTTTTCGGGCGAACTGGCGCGGATGCCAATAAGTCGTGACCGCCAGACCCTTGAGGAAGTTGCCGACGATCGGCGTGAAGATCGGCGCCGCGTCCAGCCCACCATGCGCCTTCATTTCCGGCAAGTGCTTGTGTTTCAATTCCAACGCGTACGGACGCGGACCTTCCAATGCGGGGGAGAGCGGAATCGACTGGTAATCAGCGATCATCTTCTTGCCACCGCCGCTATAGCCGGTCAACGAATAGGCGGACACCGGATAGGATGCCGGCACGATCCCCGCCTTGACCAGCGGATGCACGCTCAGGACGAAGGCGGACGCATGGCACCCTGGCACTGCGATGCGCTTTTTCCCGCGGATGGCGTCACGGTAGGCAGCGCCCAGTTCCGGCAGGCCGTATGCCCAGTTCGGATCGGTACGAAATGCGGTACTGGCATCGATGATGCACGTATGCGGATTCGTCACCAATTCGACCGACTGCCGCGACGCGACGTCGGGCAGGCACAGGAAGGTGACATCGGATGCGTCGATCAACGTACGACGTGCTTCCGGGTCTTTGCGTCGGTCTTCATCGATACGGAGGATCTCGATATCGGCGCGCGCGCTCAGGTATTCGAAAATCCGCAGGCCGGTCGTGCCTTCCTGCCCGTCGACAAACACTTTGAAGCTCATTGCGCTTCCTCTATCACGTCATGGGAACGCCACACACGGCGCATCGGCGCGCATCGCTCGTCGCAACGCGCACCCTTGTATTTTAAAGCCAACCGTGAGGCATTTGTCCGGTTTTCTGCAAAAGCCGCCAACGACGGCAGGACATTGTCGTGACGGGCCGTGCCGCCTGAAAGCCACGGCCAGACTACATCGCGCGGCTTCCTTCAGGGTTCCGAGAAGACCGGCGGCACGGCGCGCACTTCGATACTGGCTTGCGCAATCGCGTCATTCGCGATTTCATGCTCGAAGAACGGCGCCGGCAAGCCTTGTGCAACATGACCAATCGGCCCTTTCATGGCGTAGACGGTCAATATGTATCGGTGCGTTTCGGCGTACGGCGCGGTGGCCCAAAGGGGGTGGTCGACTGGCTTTTGCGGGAGTTCGCCGCTGGGGCGGTTCGTCATGCAGGGGCCGGTGTATCCCCCTTCGCTTGCGTCGTTGCGCGCTTGTACCGCCCCGAGCGCGGCGAGGGCACCAGACGCCGCCGCATTGGCGGGCAGTTGACTGATGCTGGCGGGGATACCCGCGACGGCCCAAAACCACCAGCCATGCCCAGGGGAATCGCGATCGAAGAACGTAATGGCGAAGGAGGTCGTGCCCTCGGGGGCATCGCGCCATTGCACGGCGGGTGATCGGTTCTTCCCTCCGCAGTCGAGACCGATCTGCGCTACGTCCAGCGGCATGCCCGGTACAAAATCCGGACTGCTGATGGAGAAAGGCGGTGCGGCGTAGGCGGATGGCAGCGTCATGCGGCAGACCAAAACCGCGCCCACGATCAATCGGACAAGTCGACGCCGAAGAGGGGATACCTCGAACCGCCTCGCACCCGTGCCGGTCCGGCGCGAAAAGGGGATGCCAACGAGGCCATCGAGGATGGCGGCGTCCCACGCTTGCGGGGCCGGCGCGTCGATCCAATCGACGCCTGAACGGAGAGCAAGCGGCCTCATGAGATATGCATGCGATTGAGCTGACAACGATAATCGAGTCTATCACGCCCCAGGCCCGATCGGTCGGTATCCCTCGGGCAGGGACCGGTGCCGTCGGACATGCCACGGCGTTGCGTCATCGATGTCATTCAAGCGTGTGTTGCACCGTGTGTAATGCGATAGGAGAGAGCAACGATGAGTGGAAGGGAGGACGCAGGCGCGTGCGCCATCCGGGTGATGCTGGCGGACGATCACCATGTCACGCTATGTGGCATGGCGATGATATTGGACGTGCCATTCGCGTTGGAGTGGCTGTATCGATCCGAGGCGCAGGGGCGTACGCCCACCGGCCAGGTCGCCAACGGGACGCGCTCGTGCGCGACACAGGGTGTCAAGGAGCGCGCAAAGCCGCGCGATGCCAGCGCGGCGCGCGGGATCGTGCCCAATGCGATCGACGCGCCGAATGGCATGTCCGACCGCATCGTGGTCGACGTCAACCGGGGGGGAATGGCTGCAGATGGGCCGCCGTCGCCGCCCGTTTCGTCATTGCAGCAGTGCGTGTCCGCGTCACCGGCGCTGGCATCATCAGCGGGGCCGTTGGCGCCCGCCGCCTGGCATCCCGCGACGAACGGTTTCACGTCAATGCCCTCAGCGCGCGCGCCACGGCGATCCGCATTGCCGCGGGTCGATCATGGCGATATCGATGACGATGAGGATGCTGGCGAGGTGCGTGCGTTATTCGCCGTGCGTGGCGGCTTTGAAGCGATCGCGGCGTATCGGGGATACACACAAGCGTGCATGCGTGACGGCCTCAAGACTGCCGCGCGGACAGGCGCGCGCGGCGCCGTCAAATACGCTTCACCCCGTCGCGACCGGCCGCCGTTCGACGTCGTGGTGACCGGCGCCTACTCGCGGTCGGTCGATCTGTTCGACGCCTTGGCCGGTACGCCGTGCGATGTACTGATCTGCGATCTTGCCATGGGGGAGGGGCCTCATGGCGATGGACTGACGATGATCGGTTATCTACGTCGGCATTATCCGCGCATCAAGTTGATCGTCCATACGATGTGCCTGCATGCTTGTGTGTTACGCAACCTGCAGTTGCTCAACGTGCAAGGCATCCTCAGCAAGATGGACGATCTCGCCCTGGTGCCCACGGCGATTCAAATGGTGCAGAAAGGCGGGACATTCCGCGGGCCGTCTATAACGGCGGCGTTGGTGCAGGCGGGCTATCCGGAGAGCGAGACGACGCGACCGGCGATCTGGAGCCCACGGGAAGCCGAGGTGATTCGTCGTTTCGTTAATGGCGATCCGGTAAAGCACATCGCGCAGGCCTTGAACCGCAGTGTCAAGACGGTCAGTACGCAGAAGATGAGCGCGATGCACAAGGCCGGTATCAGCAGCAATGCCGAGTTATATCAATACGCTGCCGCGAACGGTCTGCTGTCGATACCCGGTGTCGCTTCCACTGCGTGGCAGTGGCATGACGGTGGCGTCGACGATTGACCTTATCGTGCATCGGCAGTCCGTCACATCGGCCTGCGGACAATGACGTTGAAAGCACAACGCGCGCATCGGGCGCAACCGGAATTGCGCGCGCCCGCTGTCGCTATCAACAGCCTGTCAGGCAGATACGCCGTTTGAGCCGCCGTTGCGCGCTGACCAGCCTGCCGGGTCTTTCAGGAAGGCTTCCACTTCATCCAGCGTGTTCTGGTCGAAGTACGATTGCTTGCGCGCCACGGCGAGCACATCGTGCCAGGTCGCCAACGCGTGCAACTGCACCCCGATATCGGCCAGCGCCGTCTTGCTCTGTTCGAAGATACCGTAGTGGAATAGCACGAAAGTGTGCTTTACCTCGGCGCCCGCGGTGCGCAGGGCTTCGCAGAAATTGATCTTGCTCTTGCCATCGGTCGTCAGGTCCTCGACCAGCAGCACACGCGATCCTTCTTTCAGGTATCCCTCGATCTGTGCATTACGACCGAAGCCTTTCGGCTTCTTGCGCACGTACTGCATCGGCAGGTCGAGCTGATCCGCGATCCATGCGGAGAAGGGGATACCGGCCGTTTCACCGCCGGCAACGGAATCCAGTTGCTCGAACCCGATATCGCTCAGGATGACGTCCTTCGCCATTTGCATCAGTGCACGGCGTGCGCGTGGGAACGAGATCAGCTTGCGGCAGTCGATGTAGACCGGGCTTGCCCAACCGGAGGTCAGCTTGAACGGCGTTTCGGCGTTGAAATGGACCGCCTGGACTTCCAGCAGGATCTTGGCGGTGGTTTCGGCGATTGTTTGGCGGTCGGCGCTATTCATGTCGATGGCGTTCGGTGGAAATCCAATGGGATGCGCGGCGCCCTGGTGCGTACTGACGTCGCTGCGGCAGGCTGCGCACCGGCGCGCCGTGAGGCGGCATCAGTCGCAGACCACATCGGGCGATCGCGTCCCGGTCGGGACGCGCGCCAGGGGCGCGGGCGCGAGATGCGCGCCCGGCAACGGAATTGGGGCCACATTTTACATCAGTTGGACCACGTGCCAGGGCAAATATCGCTTTTTGATCGGCAGGAGCAACATTCCAGCCTCATTGTAACCGGCAATGATCATAAAGGTGCTGAGACCGAAGTCTTGCTGTATTTGTATGCCTTCGCTTTGGTGGTTTGCATATTCGCGGATCAATGGGCGGCCAAACAAGTCGACATCGACACTACGGAGACTATTTACCGGAGTGACATGATGATTGCTTTTCCCTCCCGATTCGTTGCAACCTTGCCCGTGTATCGCGGTATGCCTGACCCCGGGACGCATACGATGTTTGTCCACCTTGCCCGTGCAAGTGTAGCCGCCCACGACGATGCGGGAGCCGTCGGCAAGGGGACCGGTAAAAGATTGGCCTCTGCCGTCATTGTGCTTGCCTTATCATGCGCGGCACTCAGCGGCCGCGAAGCGCGAGCCGATCTTGTGGACCCCGGTGGCACGGTGACCGTGGTCTCGCCCTACGGCTTGAAGACCAAGATGGATTCCCGGTGGCGCGGGTCGATAAATGGTGGTTTCACCGGGGTCAATGGCGACGTACGCTCTTTCGCCGTCAATCTCGATGCGGATGCGCAGCGTTCAACCGGCATCGACACGATTACTTTAACCGGCATGGCGGTAAGGGGCCTGACACGTACCGCGAATGGTGTGTCCGCGCAGACCGCGAATTATCAACGCGGCCTGCTGCAGTACGATCGAAACATTAGCGATCGGGTGTACGGCCTCGGATATGTCGAACTCGAACGCGCACCATTACGCGGACTGTCGATGCGGACGACTTTCGGTGTTGGCGCGGGCTATCATGTTTTCAAGGATGTAAGCAAAACGTTCGACGTGTTTGGCGGTATCGGCTATACCACGGAGCGCTACGCAGCGTCGGATACCCAGCCCGGTGTTACGATCAAGGCACCGGAATTGATGGTGGGTGAACGCTTTACGTATCAGTTTTCCGAGCGGTCACGATTTGAACAACGCTTTGTTGTTTATCCCAGTGTGGGGCCGTTCGGTCGCGTCCGCACGCAGTTGGAACTGGCATTGAGTACTGCGATATCGGATCGATTGCAGGTAAAAATGTCCTTTCTGAATATCTATCGCAGCCATCCGCGTGCCAATAATAACAAGATGAATTCGATGTTAATGGCCAGCATTGGCTATGTGTTTGGCGGTTGATATGTCGGAGCCCGTCGCGCTGCGGCGGCGCGTCGGCGTGATGAAAGGTCATGAAAGATCCGTTCGTCCATTCGTGTTTCACGAAGAAAAGTGACATGCGGCAAGCGTCGTTCATGTCAAAAGCATTTTGGTTGCTCGCACGCGCGAATTGTTTGTCTGTTCTATGATCAGAGAGCAGCCGGTGCAAATGGCGGGGGCGCGTATGCGGTCGCGCTTTCCGTTTTTGCACTGGAAATCCAGGCTGTAGATGTGTCCGGTTCACGAATCGGGTCTCGCTTCCCTCATCCGCCTCTCTGACAACATGAAATTGAAAAACTTCCCTGTTCTGCCGCTTTTCATGATGTTCGCCAGCGCGCCTGTCTGGGCAGATCCCGTTGCTCTTGAGAGTAGCGCGGCCGTCAAGACAGACGGGCAATGGCGAGGATCGTTCAACGCGGGGCTGAGCGCCGCGTCGGGTGACACCAGTTCCATGGCCGTCAACGCCGCGGCCAACGCACAGTGGGCCAATACGACCGACAAGTTCGTGGGATCCTTGACTGGCCTCTACGGCTGGACGAAAGACAGCGACGGTACAAAGTCCACATCAAATAATTTGATCAAGTTCGATGCCGAATACGATCACGACCTGACGCCGAAGGTATATGCGCTAGGCGTGTTTCAGGCGCAACGTAATGAATTGCAGGATTTGAACTTTCAGTCTTCAGTAGGCGGCGGTTTTGGTTATCACGTCGTGAAGACGAATCCCACCGTGTTCGATGTCTATAGTGGTGTGTCGTACAACTATGAGCAGTACCACAGCAGTTCACGCAATTACCCTGAACTATTGATGGGTGAGAACTGGGTGCAGAAAATCGGCCCCAATACGACGTTCAACGAGCGCATCGCGGTGTATCCCAACCTTGGCTACATCGGCAACGTTCGTACGCAGCTCGACGCTGGCCTGACTACCCAAATCACCGATCACTTGAACTGGAAGATCACGGTTTCAAACAGCTATCAAAATCATCCAGTCTCAGGCGTCAAGAAAACAAATACGATTGTGATGACGTCCATCGGATACAACTTCGGTCCGAAATAAAGCGTATTGCATCGCAGCATCATGACACCGCTTTATTGCGTCGCAACATCCTGCCAGGAAGGCATTTCCGCGCTGGTTGCGTGCTTTGTCGCATGATGCAAGGCAGTTTGCATGTGACGTTCTGTCGCGCCCTGAGCGTGTAGCGATGCAAGGCCGGGACCATTTGTGCCCTCGTACAGCGTCCCCGGCGAGATCGTCGCGCTCTTTCCTTTTTGCATTGCCGGCAGTTCTCGCGTCGGACCCTTCGTGTCATTTCTTCGTAACGCCCCGCGCCATTTGCACGGATCATGCATGAATGGCACACCTCACGCCTTGCGCCACATAATGTTTCGGCCCTTTAAATAAGAGGTAGAGCGCGAGCAATTGGTTTGCTCCGTTTTGCTTCTCAATATATTCAGGGTGCCCGTCGCACGCTTTCCGCCAAGCGACGCAACTCGTGCCGCCCTCTCTCCATATGTGCCCCGCTGGCGGTTTGTGCTGGCAAAGGTGTACACTGGGCGCCGCTTATACTGGCCTAGCGTGGCCATCGTAAAGATATTATTGCGCGGTGTTATGGATGATCGGCGTGCTGGTATCCGTGACACCGCGTTGTTGCTTTTGATTCAGGTAACCAGGGGAGATGCAGATGGATGAAGAACTGAAAAAGAACGCGCTGGCTTATCACCAGTTTCCGCGTCCTGGGAAAATCTCTGTTACGCCAACGAAGCCATTGTCCAATGGCCTTGATCTATCGTTGGCGTATTCCCCTGGTGTGGCGGCCGCTTGCATGGAGATTCATGCGGACCCGCTGAATGCCAATAAATACACGTCGCGCAGCAACCTGGTGGGTGTGATCAGCAACGGGACCGCGGTACTGGGCCTGGGCAATATTGGCCCGCTTGCGTCAAAGCCGGTGATGGAAGGGAAGGGCTGTCTTTTCAAGAAATTCGCCGATATCGATGTCTTCGATATCGAGTTGGCCGAGACGGACCCCGACAAGCTGGTGGATGCTATAGCGATGCTCGAACCAACGCTAGGCGGCATCAATCTTGAGGACATCAAGGCGCCCGAGTGTTTCTATATCGAAAAGAAGCTGCGCGAGCGAATGAAGATCCCGGTCTTCCACGATGACCAACATGGCACCGCGATCATCGCCGCCGCTGCGATTCTGAACGGATTGAAAGTCGTCGGCAAACAGATCGGCGATGTGCGCCTTGTTTGCTCCGGCGCTGGCGCGGCGGCCATCGCCTGCCTTGACTTGTTAGTGCACCTCGGCGTGAAAAAGTCGAACATCCTGATGGTGGACTCCAAGGGCGTTGTGCATACCGGGCGCGATAATCTCGATCCGTCGAAGGCTGTCTATGCGGTGGAGACGAATGCCCGGACACTTGCCGATGCCACGCGCGGCGCGGATATCTTCCTGGGTTGCTCGGCTGCCGGTTTGTTGAAGCCGGAGATGGTCAAGGACATGGGGACGCAGCCACTGATCCTGGCACTGGCCAACCCTGAACCGGAGATCCGTCCGGAAGCGGCGCGTGCCGTGCGCCCGGACGCAATCATCGCCACGGGTCGGTCGGATTATCCGAACCAGGTCAACAATGTACTGTGCTTCCCGTTTATTTTCCGTGGAGCATTGGATGTCGGCGCCACGTCGATCACCGAGGAGATGAAGCTCGCGGCGGTGCATGCCATCGCCGAACTGGCCCAGGAAGCCGACCAGGGCGACGAAGTAGCAAAGGCGTATGAGGGCCATACGCTCGAATTCGGTCCGGACTACTTGATTCCCAAGCCATTCGACCCTCGTCTGATCATCAAGATCGCGCCGGCGGTGGCACAGGCAGCGATGGATTCCGGCGTGGCAACCTTGCCGCTCGATAGCCTGGACGCCTACCGCGACAAGCTGGCTTCCACGGTCTATCACACGGGCATGGTCATGCGTCCTGTTTTCGTCGCGGCCAAGGCGAACCAGGCGCGCATCGTCTTTGCCGAAGGGGAGGATGAGCGCGTATTGCGGGCCGCGCAATATGTCCTGGCTGAAGGCATTGCGAAACCGATCCTTATTGGTCGTCCTGCCGTTGTCGAAATGCGCTTGAAGAAAATCGGCTCGAAACTGCTGGCCGGTGAGCATTTCGATCTGGTGGATCCTGAAGACGATCCTCGCTTCCACCAGTGCTGGCAGGCATATCATGAGATTGGTGCGCGCGAAGGGGTGACGCCGGAGGTCGCGAAGGCGTCGCTGCGCAAATTCAACAGTCTGATCGCAGCGATTCTCGTGCGCCTTGGCGAAGCCGACGGCATGATCTGCGGCTTGATCGGCGGCTATCACGACCACCTGAAGTACATCGATCAGGTATTGGGTCGTGCCGACGAAGCGAAGAACTTTGCGGCGATGAACCTGCTGATGTTGCCGGGCCGGAACCTGTTCATTTGTGATACCTACGTGAACGAAGTGCCCACCTCCGAGCAACTGGCGGATATGGCGGTCCTGGCTGCCCGGCAGATCGCGCGTTTTGGTATTCAGCCGAAGGTCGCCTTGTTATCGAATTCGAACTTCGGTAGCGTCCCCAGTGCATCGGCAAAGCGGATGGCGAAAGCCCGCGAGCTCATTGCCGCACGGGAACCTGGTCTGCAAGTGGAAGGCGAAATGCATGGCGACGCGGCACTGTCGCAAAGTATCCGCAAGGCGGCGTTCCCGGCGTCGGCGCTGGAGGGCGAAGCCAATCTGCTGCTGATGCCGAATGTCGAGGCGGCCAATATCGCGTACAACCTGCTGAAGATGACCGGCGGGGAAGGCATCACCGTGGGCCCGTTCCTGCTGGGCGCCACGCATCAGGCGCATATCCTCACACCCGCCGCCACGGTCCGTCGCATCATCAATATGACGGCAGTCGCCGCCGCGAATATCGCGCAGGAATAAGTCGATGGAAAACGCCCGCTTTCCGTCGTCCGAGAGATCCGGGGCGGGAAAGCGGACGTTTTTCTTATACGGTGGGCATGTGCGCAGTGGGCGGTCGCACTACGCGGTGCCGGCGACATACCATGTTTTATGCTTGTGCCGACAAGGCTTTGGTGATCAGTTGGTGCAATTCCGCGAAAGAGGGCTCGCCAACGTACCGCTTCAGGATCTTGCCATCGCGGTCCACCAGGAAGGTGGTGGGGGTGAGTTGCACATTGCCGAATTCCTTCGATGCGTCGCCGGTGTTATCGAAAGCGACTTGGAACGGCAGGTTGCGGCTCTTCGTGTAGTTTTCCACATACGATCGATTGTCGTAATTCATCGCCACGGCAACGAACTCCAGGCCATCGTTCTTGAACTGGTTGTAGGTGCTGATCATCTGCGGCATTTCCTGCATGCAGGTTTCGCAGCTGGTTGCCCAGAAATTGACCAGGTACACCTTGCCTTTCAATTCGCCGGTAGAGACTTTCTGACCCGAGAGCAACGTGAACGTGGCATCTGGAACATGTTTTGTCGACGTAAACGCGAACCATCCCGACAACGTGAGCGCTGCGACGATGATGGCGGCGGCAATGCCGTAGATGCCCTTGCGACTCGTGGCCGTGGACGATGTTGGACGCATGACGTCATGCCTCTATGACCGCGCGAAAAAACGCGAATGGGGAACTGCGGCGATAATACACCGGTTTCTTAAATTGTATTGATTATGATCTTTCGCTTTGCTTCCGGTGCGACAGCCAGTGCCGAATGGACCCGTCGCGGCGTGGTTTCTCTCTGTATCGTGGGTGGTGTTGTCTGTGGCGTGTTTGCGCTGGGCGGGTGCAGCGATAAGACACGCTGGCGCAGCGCAACCGACGCCACGGGGAAATACAGCGCTGATTTCCCCGATGCGCCGCAGATGGAAATTGACAAGATCGTGCTGGACGAGACGCATCAGGTTGGCATGCGCACGCAGACCGCTACCAATAAGGATGGGGTGACCTACGCCGTAGGGGCGATGATCTTGCCGGAAGACAGCGACGCCATGCGCCGGCTTGCGCAGCGTGCGTTGCTCGATGGCATGGCGCGCAACGTGGCGCACGCCGTCGCTCCGGCGCCTGTTTCGATGACGGCTGCGGATGGGACGGTATTGTCCGGCGAGTCATGGCAGTCGACAGACACCGTGCCTGGCACCCGCCAGTCGCGCGTGGTGCGGGCGCAGTTCGTCTCCCGCGGCGATCGGGTCTATGAGGTGGTCATCGTCGGCGAGCATTTACCATCCGATCAGGATCAACAGCGATTCTTTAATGCTTTCAAGCCTTTCTGAGCGACGCGTCGCGCTGGATGGGCGCAGACCCAATACCATCGGACAGCCTGTGGATAACCTTGTTCACAACTTTTTTTCACTTGACGCAAAGTTGAAGGGGCTTGTCAATAGTCGATGCGTGTCAAATTTGTTTGGTAATTATTTTTATAAAAATCAATAACTTATTAAAAATATATTACGTAATGCGATACGCGAAGACCGATTGTGTAAGCGCATGCCTACGACGCGGTTTTGTGTATAAGTCAAGTCTTGACAAGGCAGTCATTTTGACTTTCCCGTCATTCCCTTGAAATAACGAGCTTACTTTTCCCATACGCCGTTCAGGGCCGGTAAGAAAGATACCAAAACGTGACCGCGATGGCGCCTGTAAATATTGCCAAAGCAATAATATGGCGTGGTCGGCACATCGCGGCCCGCCCGCTGGTCACCGTCTCACCGCTGCTGCGGCGCGCGATGTTGGCGATTTGCCGGGCTTCTTTATGGCGCAAGCCGCGTGCAATCGGTTGCCAGGCGCTTGCTGATGGTGCGCTGGAAGTCTTCCAACCCGCACGCGCCGTTCGCGTCTGAAGCGTCGCAATCGCGCAACCGCAATGCGCTGCTGTTCGCCAGTGTAAATGCCGTTGATGTTGGTAGCGCGCCCCGATTGCCTGAGCGTCCCTTCATCACAGGCGTCGGCGTGTCGACGGCGTTGACCCGCACATAATAGTGCTGGTCCGCTGGATCGCGCCAAAGGGAGAACAGCCATTGTGCGGGCTGTCCCGCGTGTCTGATCGCTCGGGGCGCAGTGGTGGCGCCGTCGAGCATCGATGTCACCGCATCGAACATGGAGCCATCTCCCGAGATCCAATACACGCGGCTTTGCGTGCTCGCATATGTCCAGGGTACCGTTACGCCGAAACGTTGCTGGGTCAGCGCCCCCAATACCTGACGCATTGCCAGCGTGCCGCGACGCGCCGTAAAGTAAGGCGATGCTCGCAACAAGGGTCCTTCGTCGTTTAGTGCGAATGCCACCACTCCCTCCGCGGTCGTCTTGCCCTGAATCAGCCGGGCACCGGGGCCGGAACGCACATCGCGCCGCAGCGCCGTGGCGTCGATCAGGCAGGCGCGACTGCCCATGCTGTCGAAAAGGGGATCGGGTCGACCCAGGTCGTTTTGCCGATGCACGGGAACGCCGCAGCCGGGCGCCATGGCATCGGCTGCGTGACGCGCGCTATCCGTGGCGGCAGCGGTGATATCGGCATGAACGTACAGTTGATCCGGGGCGGGGCAACCGTGTAGCGGCAGTAATTGCCAACTGCGCAGCCAGCCTGCTTCGTTCCGGGCCAATCGCGTTGCCGCTTCCGGGCGCGTCAACGCGATGACCGCCTGCAACTGCCAGCCGTTCGCGTCATTGGCGGACACGGTACCGGGCCGGCTGTCGCCATCGGTGCCAGGTTGCAACGCCCGTACCTTCGTCGGGCCCGTGGCAAGCGCCAATGCCAGGCGCAGCGTATCGGGATCGATTGTCCTGACGCGCGGTGCCGGTGTCGCGGCGGTATTGTTGACGGATTGATCGTTCGGCGAGGCTGGATTCTGTGCGGCTTCATTGTCTACCGCCGTGCCGGCCGCGACGCTTGCAACGCGGCGGTCGGATCCGACCGTGATGACGCGCAGGTCTGACGGCACGGGGCGCGTGTCTACCACGGTGGACGTCGGGGTGGCCGGGCGCGATGCGGCGTTGGCGGGAACCGTCATGCTGACGGTCCCCGACGAGCGGGGCTGATCGGGTCCGGAAAGGGGGGCGGCCGTCGATGACGCCTTCCACTGCGCGATGAGCGCGCAACCTCCCATGCCAAGGCCTAAAGACAGACCGAGGACAAGCGGTGCGTGGCGGACATATCCGCCGAATAGCGCATGCACCGAGGCGCATGCGCGGGCGATCCGTGCTTTGTGTGTCATCGGTGCCATGGGTGCCTGCGCCCGATCTGCCAGTCTCGCATACGCTTCTCGTTCCATTCCTCGCGCCGTCATGTCGCTCCTTCTCAGCCGCATGTTTCGCGTGTGCCGCGTGTTCGAGGAAAGCCGCCGGTAGAGCGATTGGCGTTCTTTGATATCGTTGCGCACACATCAAATTAATTGTCGCGCCATTTTCCAGAAAGCCGCGCGGAACGACAAGAGCTGTTTGAGCGCACAGGGGCGCGGACACGACGCGGCGATGCCCGTATCGCCGGGCGGGGGCGTACACGGGTGCCGGTGCGGCGTCATGGCGGAGACGATGGCGTGGGTAACGATGATGTGGATGTGGACATAGACTCGCGGTCGTGCTGCGGTCCGTGAAGGGGATCGCTACAATGGATTTTTTACCGGTGTACGTACGACGTACGGCGAAGCAGCGTGTTCTTCGTTGCCGGGACGCAATCAAGCGAAGGAACCCGTAATGTTGTTGTCGAATTGGGAAATGATCGGACGGCTGACCGGAGCGGCCATACTTGGTGGCGCGATCGGGTTCGAGCGGGAAAGGCTGTCGTGGGCTGCTGGCCTGCGCACGCATATGCTGGTCAGTGTCGGCAGTTGCTTGATGATTCTCGTATCTGCCTACGGATTCTCGAACATCATGCAGGCTGATCATGTGGTCCTAGACCCGTCTCGGATTGCCGCGCAAGTGGTTTCAGGGATTGGTTTTCTCGGTGCGGGTTCGATTATTCTGCGCAACGAAGTGGTTCGGGGTTTGACCACGGCGGCAAGTGTCTGGGCAGTCGCCGGTGTCGGTCTTGCGATGGGGGGCGGCATGTACATTCCCGCGACCGCGGCGACCCTGATCATCCTGCTGATTCTGGCAGGGATCAAGCCGCTGGAGGAACGATATCGCGCCAACCGGCAATCACACCAGATCGTCCTCGATGCGGAGCGAGGTGTGTTGACGCTGCATGTGCTGCACGATGTGCTGGGGCCCGAGGCGGGCCGGGTGCGGCAATTCGTTGTCGAACGTCATGAAGAAGACGATAACCTTGATCAGATCCGTATCACGTTCTCGCGCGTGACGACAGGGCAATACCGGAAATCCGTGGAAGCGCTTCGGAAACTGCGGGGCGTTACGGTTCGGGATTGAGAAAGGCAGCGTCAGCGCGTAACGCGGAAGGCTGTCTCGGCGGACACCATACGATGCGAGCACTTAGCAGTGCATCCGCTTCCAGAGATCTCGCCGGCGTTATACACGCCCCCGTTCGCGTTCTGGATGCGCCCGCCATCGGCGATGCGCACCTCGTCTCGTTGGCGCGCAGCAGCGCCGGGACTTCTCGATCCAGCGCCTTGAGCCGTTCCCGGTGATCGTGAGCCCATCTCTCTCAAGATCACATATCTCCTCGAAATCCAGGGCGCTTCAAGGCAAACGAATGAGCGATATGTTCCGCGGTTTCCAGTAGCGCTTCGCGCGACACACCGTCGCGCGCTTGAATTGAAAAACCCTGCAATACCGCCGCCAGGTGTCGTGCGGTGGCGGCCAGTTGAGAACCTTCGACCCAAGGCGCAAGCACTGACGCGATGTCCTGGCGGATGCGGTCGCGGCGCTGGGCCAGTTCGCTGGCCAGTTCGTGGTGATCGGGGTGTGTGCATAGCATGCCGCTCGACACCATGCAGCTACGTTCCCCCTCTACGGAAGTGACCGTGTCGACAGCGGCGACGAGCAATCGGCGCACCGCCTCGGGCAGGGAGTCCGCCTGCTGGACGGCTGAACGGTCGATCAAACTGAACGCTTGCGAGTAACGATCGAGCGCTCGTCGATACAGGTTCGCTTTGCTGCCGAATACACCGTACAGGCTGGGTGGCGCCACGCCAATTGCCTTGGTCAGTTCATTCATGCCTACGCCTTCATAACCATGGCGCCAGAAGAGCCGCATGGCTGTTTCCACGGCCTTGTCTTCATCAAAGGCGCGTGGCCTGCCGGTTTTGCGGGATGAGGCGGGCTTTTCCGCGGGGCTTGTCTGTTTCATAGTGATCATTAAAAAACACTTGACGCCGTTCGTCAAGCTCCTCAGACTGATGTTTTTTAGCGATCACTAATAAACAATGATACCTCATTCTGCACCTCCGGCGTTCCTCTTGGTTCACGGTGCATGGCACGGCGGATGGTGCTATGCCCGGGTTGCCCGGATACTGCGTCGTAAGGGTTACGACGTTTTTACCCCGACTCTGACCGGCCTGGGCGAGCGTTCGCATCTGGCGTCTGCAGCGGTCAATGCGTCCACCCATGTACGAGACGTTCTCAACGTCATTGAATTTGAGGGGCTGACCGATGTGGTGCTCGTAGGCCACTCGTATGGCGGAAGTATCGTCACGGCTGTCGCAGATGCCGTCCCAGAAAAGGTCCGGTCGCTGGTCTACCTTGATGGTTTCATCGGCGAGGATGGAAAGTCTCTTTTCGACATGGACGCGCCGGCAGCCACCGCCGCGTACGTCGACATGGCCCAATCGCACGGGGGGCACACCGTACCGCCGCTTCCGGCCGCCGTATTTGGTGTCAATCCTGACGATCAGGCGTGGGTAAATTCGCGGACGACCTCCGGTTCATTGGCTTGCTGGACTGAGCGATTACGTCTGACCGGGCGTCATGAGTCTGTTACCAACCGCTCATATGTGCTTGCAACCGGATGGACTGGCCCATTTACGAAGTTCTACGACCGTGCCCGTGCTGAAAACTGGCGAACATACGCGTTCGACTGTGGGCATGATGTCATGATTGATATGCCTCATGACACCGCGGACGTTATTGAGCAGGCCGCTTCACCAGGAGCAACGATCGTGTCGCGGCACTCTCCTCGCCGTAAACTTATCAGGAGTGCCACGCATGGTTGAATCGAACGCTGCCATCGCTCCACCATTTTTCCCGTCATGGCAACGCATCGATGCCGAGGCAGGTGGCGTGCATTTCGCTGGCGCGAGGGGAGGCGATGGTCCGCCGTTGCTGCTGATTCACGGTTATCCCCAGACCCACATCGCCTGGCGGAAAGTGGCTCCGGAACTGGCCGAACACTATACCGTGATCGTTCCGGACCTGCCAGGCTACGGTTCCAGTCGACCCAGTGACATGTCGCCACGATGGACCAAGCGACGTGCCGGCGACGCGCTTGCCGCGCTCATGACCCACCTTGGTCATGAGCGCTTTGCGGTCGTCGGCCACGACCGCGGCGCACGCGTCGGATATCGGCTTGCACTCGACCATCCGACAAGGATATCGGCCTATGCATCACTTGCTGTGCTACCCACCGCGGACGCGATGGCAGCCATGGACTATCGCGCTGCAGCGCGCGCCTTCCATTGGTTTTTCCTTGCCCAGGAAGCCGACTTGCCTGAGCGCCTGCTTGCCGCCGCCCCCGACGCCTTTATTGACCAAGCGCTTGACAGGATGACCGACGGCAGAGACATCATCGAGCCAGCGGCCTTAGACGCCTATCGCGCTGCGTTTCGTGACCCCTTGGTACGACATGCCATCTGCGAGGATTATCGCGCCGCGATGAACGAAGACCTCGCGCTCGACCTGGGTGACCTTAAGGCGGGACGCAAGATGCCTTGCCCGGTTCTCGTGTTATGGCCTGAGGCCGATCATCCATCCAAACAACGTACACCGATCGACACCTGGCTGCGATGGGCAGACAATGTAAGCGGAAAGGCGACTTCGGGTGGGCATCTTCAGCCTGAAGACGCGCCCGGGGAAGTGCTGGAATCACTCTTGCCATTTCTTACAATATGTACAACGAAGTAATAAAAGCAAGCGCAATACGTTGAGTTGGTATTCAATCTTCCGCCTTTCGATATTGGATTGCTTCCGCGACGTGTTGCGTGGTGGGCAGATCGCTATTGTCAAGATCCGCGATCGTGCGGGCCAGACGGAGTACGCGATGGTGCCCGCGGGCCGACCAACCAAAGCGTTGCATGGCGCGCGCGAGGAGATCGCGCGAAGCGTCGTCGAGGCGGCAATGCTGCGCCAACTGCCGTGCGTCGAGCATGGCGTTGGCACAACCTTGCCGTGTCGTCTGACGATGCCGGGCTGCTTGTACCCGCGCCCGCACGTTCGCGCTGCACTCACCGCGCGGGCGCTGGCGTTCCACCGCGCTCGTTCGCGTTCCGGCGTGCCGAGGCGCGCTATTCCCCGACATCAATTCCATCGGCGTCAATGCCGCCAGTGTCAGCCGTATATCGATCCGATCGAGCAAGGGGCCCGAGATGCGGGCCTGATACCGTTGTACGATCGCCTCGCTACAGCGGCATCGTCCCGACGGGTCGCCGGCATATCCGCAAGGGCAGGGGTTCATCGCCGATACCAACTGGCAAGCGGCGGGAAAGTGGGCTTGCTTGCCCGCACGACTGATTGTTATATGACCGGTTTCGAGCGGTTCCCGCAACATATCCAGCGTACGCCGATCGAACTCCGTCAATTCGTCAAGAAACAAGACGCCGTTATGCGCCAGTGACACCTCTCCGGGCCTCGGCGGATTGCCGCCGCCAACAAGAGCGGCCGCGCTCGCGGAATGGTGCGGTGCGCGGAACGGACGCAGGCGCCACCGTAAAGGGTCGAATCGCGCGGCGCTGCTGAGCAAGGAGGCCGAGGAAAGCGCTTCCGCGTCGGACATGGGCGGCAGGATACCCGGCAGACGCGCCGCTAGCATCGATTTACCGGCGCCCGGTGGACCGACCATCAGGATGTGATGGCCTCCCGCCGCCGCGACTTCGAGCGCGCGCCGTGCCGCGGCTTGACCAATGACATCCGCCAGATCTGGCAGACCATCGGTACCGGGCGAAGTGTCCGGGGACGTCGCTTTCGAACGACAATGAAGTGTCGCCGTGCCGCTACCGTTATTGCCGTCGCGGCTCTTGCCCTCTTCCCGGCCATCACCGCAGCAATCGTCGATGACATGGCCGTCGTGGCACGTCCCCGCGACTGTGCGGGCGATTTGCGCGCCACGTTCGCCGCGCAGGTGGGCACACAGGGCAGGGAGATCGAGCGCGCCGTAGACCACGCTGCCTGGGACGTAAGCCGCTTCGCGTGCATTGCCGAGGGGAAGGTAAAGCGCTATTGGCGCGACGTCGCCGCCCTGTGCGGGTGCGTATGCCGGTGTCGGCATTGCCTGCCGCGTAGCGGCAACCGTGCTGCAACTCAGCGCGAACGCACCCTGTATGGCCCGCAGTTCGCCGTTCAGCGACAACTCGCCGACGAACACCGCGTTGCGCAGTGCACTTTCCGGTAATTGGCCGCTGGCGACGAGAATGCCCAGCGCAATTGGCAAATCAAAACCGCCAGAGGCCTTCGGCACGTCGGCAGGTGCCAGGTTGACCGTGATGCGGCGCGGCGGAAACGTAAAACCACAGTGATGTAGTGCGGCTCGCACGCGTTCGCGGCTCTCCCGTACCTCGGCATCCGGGAGTCCGACGATGGTGCAACCGGGCAGGCCATTGGCCAAATGCACCTCGACGGTGACTGGCAATGCCATGCCAATGGTCAGGGTCCGGCTGTGGACCACGGCTATCGTCATCGTGCGACCCCTTTTGTGTTCGTTACATCATTCATTAAAGGAGAGGTCGCCGCGCGCGCATGTCAGCGGGATGTGCTGCCCGGCGTGCCCGCGGTATTCGCCTGCTGCTCGAGGCTGGCGACACGGTGCTCGAGCTCCTCCAGGCGCTGACGCGTCCGCGCCAATACCTGCGCTTGCGTGTCGAAATCCTCGCGCGTGACAATGTCAAGTTTCGCGAAGCCTTGGGCAAGGACTGCCTTTACATTGCGCTCGACATCTTTCGCCGGGGATTGCCGCAACAGGTCAGCAATCCTCTCTTGCGCATCTTTCAGAAAAGCTTCGGGTTTCATATTTATCCTTGTATGCACTTTATTGGTGCGGGAGGCGGTGTGTGGCGGAAAAGCACCAACAAAGTGCGCACCAAAATGGACAAAGAGCGTGGTATTTTACGTGCGTACCACAGTCAAGGCCGCTGAAATGGGCGTGCCGCCATACCGTCACGGATGCACTCTAGCATGAACCAAACGAGAATTTGTCAGGGATGAAAAGGGTTTGACCGTCTGGACTACAGCCCGTTCGCGCCGCGTCTCTGTTCCCTTGGCGTCCGGGAACGTCGACGACTCTTGGCATGGCATAAGGCTTGCCTAGGGGTGGACTGGTCCTGCGATAAGCAATCCGAAAACCTTCGGTACCAGGGGTGTGCCGATGGCAACATCGGGACCGTGAGAGCACCGTAGCGCGTCCGCTTCACGGCGCATGCGCATCGCGGATCGTCTTTCACTGAGCGAGGAGCCGATTAATTGGAGCATGCGATGAAACTCATTACAGCAATCATCAAGCCGTTCAAGCTCGACGAAGCGCGCGAATCGCTGTCGGCGCTCGGCGTCTCCGGGATTACTGTCACGGAGGTCAAGGGTTTCGGACGGCAAAAGGGGCACACCGAGCTGTATCGCGGTGCGGAGTATGTCGTGGACTTTCTGCCGAAGGTGAAGATCGAGGCGGCGGTTTCCGACGATCTCGTCGATCAGGCGATCGAAGCGCTCGAGCGCTCCGCGCGCACGGGCAAGATCGGCGACGGCAAGATCTTCGTCACGCCGATCGAGCAGGTGATTCGTATTCGGACCGGGGAAACGGGCGCTGACGCGCTGTGAGTGAGACAGAAGAGGGAATAGCAAATGCGTAAATTCTTGTTGGGCATTCTGATGGCGGGATCGCTGCTCGGGGCAGTGGTAGCTCCCGCGGTAGCGCAGGATGCGGCATCCGCAGCGTCGGCCACGCCGGCGGCAGCATCATCGGCGGCTCCGGCCTCCACTCCGTCGGCAGCGCCCGATGCGGGCTCCGGCACGGCGGCAGCGGCAGCGGCGTCGGGTGCTTCTGCTCCGGCAGCGGCGGCGCCAGCGGCACCGACCGAGCCGTTCTCCGTGGATGCGTCCAAGATCTCCAGCGGTGACACGGCCTGGATGTTGACGTCGACGGCACTCGTGCTGTTCATGACGATTCCGGGTCTGGCACTGTTCTACGGCGGCATGGTCCGCAAGAAGAACGTGCTGGCGACGATGATGCAGAGCTTCGCGATCTGCTGCGCGGTCACGATCGTCTGGATGGTGCTGGGCTATACCTTGGCGTTCACGCCGGGCAGTGGCTTCCTCGGCAACTTCTCGCGGGCGTTCCTGAGCGGCATGACGTACGCGAAGTCGGCGGACGGTGCAACGGTCACGGAAACGGTCAGCCACTTGGCGCCGACGATTCCCGAATCTGTCTACATGATGTTCCAGATGACGTTCGCGATCATCACGCCGGCCCTGATCACCGGTGCGTTCGCTGACCGGATGAAGTTTTCGGCGATGCTGGTGTTCTCGGTGCTGTGGTCGATCATCGTCTACGCGCCGTTGGCACACATGGTCTGGGAACCGACGGGTTGGCTCGCGGCTTCAGGCGTGCTGGACTTCGCCGGTGGTACGGTTGTTCACATCAACGCCGGTATCGCTGGTTTGGTTGCCGCGCTGGTCCTGGGCAAGCGGATTGGTTATCAGCGTGAAATCATGGCGCCGCACAATCTGGTGCTGACGCTGGCTGGTGCCGCCATGCTGTGGGTGGGCTGGTTCGGCTTCAACGCGGGTTCGGCAGTGGCAGCGGACGGCCGTGCCGGCATGGCGATGGCAACGACGCAGATCGCAACGGCGGCCGCGGCGCTGGGCTGGATCTTCGCCGAGTGGATTTCGCATGGCAAGCCCTCGGCCCTGGGTCTGGCCTCGGGCGCGGTGGCAGGTCTGGTTGCCATTACCCCCGCGGCGGGCTTCGTCAATCCGACAGGCGCGTTGATCATCGGTATCGTTGCTGGCGTCGTCTGCTTCTGGGGTGCAACCTGGCTCAAGAACAAGATGGGCTGGGACGATTCGCTGGACGCTTTCGGCGTGCACGGTATCGGCGGTATCATCGGTGCGGTGTTGACCGGCGTATTCGTTCAACCGAGCATCGGCGGCCTGGACGGCAACGTGCTGACGCAGATCAAGGGTGTGGTGACGACGCTGGTCTACAGCGGCGTGCTGACCTTCGTCCTGCTGAAGATCGTCGACGTGATCATCGGGTTGCGTGTCACGGAAGACGAAGAGCGCGAAGGTCTCGACGTCTCGCTGCACGGCGAGCACGTGGAGTAATAACAGGGCGTCACATCGGGGAGGGCCGTGCATCGCACCTCCCGGTATGTCGTTTCAATGACGGACCCGCCTTTCGGCGGGTTTGTCATTTGGGCCGACCGTCCGGCGCGAGTGCGCTGTGATCCGTGGTGCAATCGATGTCGTGGGGGGGGCGTCGCGGCCGACGCGAACGCGATCGCATGCAAGCCCAATTCCCGATTTCCGTAGCGATGTTGCATCTCGCTCGTTTCATCGTTGCTACCGATGACGACGGGCGGCGTACGGGGCAATGACGTTAAGGCACACAACCTTAAGGCAGCGCCCGCCAACAGGAAAAGAGCCAGCTTTCGCAGAACACGGGAGAGATGGTATTCCTTCTTTCACATGTCACGCTCAATCGTTGCAATTCGCGCCTTGAAACGGGTGCGTGCGGCCCCATATGTAAGCGCGTCATGACGTTTTATGCCGGGCGGTCGGAAAAAATGACCCACCGGTCATCAATCGGGTCTCGGGGCGTCGGGTGATAAAATTAGGCTGATCAAACACTTATCGCGGTGTGGTCCAGGGTGCCCGCGCAATATCGAAGTTGGCCTGATTTTTGCGCTACGATGAGCCCGTCCCATGCCCAACGGGCCGGCCTGTGCATGACGCATGGCACCGGACGGCAGGGGATTTTGTCCTCCATGTTTCGGACGCGGGCGGATAAGGATTTGACCGATCTGGGGGTCGTGTCTGGTCTGTGAAAGACGGTTTTCAACGTCTCTCCGCTCTATATAAGCATACAATTCCCCACATTAACCGCCCGCGAGATATTAATGGTTCCGCATCTTGTTACCGCGCTGAACGGTCCCTTGCTCGAATTGGAACGGAAGATCCTCGATGCCACGCCGGCGATCGAGCGTTGGTTCCGACTCGAGTGGCAGGAGCATACGCCGCCGTTCTATTGCTCGGTGGACTTGCGCAATGCAGGCTTCAAACTGGCGCCCGTGGACGCCAATCTCTTTCCCGGTGGTTTCAATAACTTGCCGCCAGAGATGATTCCCCTGGCGGTGCAGGCATCGATGGCCGCCATCGAGAAAATCTGCCCCGACGCGAAGAATCTGCTGTTGATCCCGGAAGGCGGGCATCACAGCCGCGCTTATCTCGAAAATCTGGCGCAGTTGTCGTCGATCATGCGGCAGGCGGGCTTGAATGTCCGGATCGGCTCGCTCGACGACGACCTGATGGACCCGATGACCGTGACGCTGCCTGACGGTCAGACGCTGGTGTTCGAGCCAGTGCAGCGTATGCCGCGGCGCCTCGGCATGCAGAACTTCGACCCGTGCTCGATTCTGCTGAACAACGATTTGTCTGGCGGTATTCCACGTGTGCTCGAGAATCTGAACGAGCAATACCTGCTGCCGCCGCTGCATGCCGGATGGGCCGTGCGGCGCAAGTCGAACCACTTTGCGTGCTATGACGACGTGGCCAAGCGCTTCGCCAAGGTTGTCGATGTCGATCCCTGGATGCTGAATCCGTATTTCGCGAAGGTCAACGATGTCGATTTCCAGGAGCGGATCGGCGAGGAACGGTTGGCCGACGCGATCGATTCGGTGCTGAAGAAGGTCGCGAAGAAATATCGCGAATACGGCATCGGCGAGAAGCCGTACGTGGTCGTCAAGGCGTCCGCGGGAACGTACGGCAACGGTGTGATGACGGTCCACGACGCGGCCGAGGTGGCCGGCCTCAGCAAGCGCGACCGGAACAAGATGGCGACTGGCAAGGAAGGCATCGAAGTCCATGACGTGATCGTCCAGGAGGGCGTGCCCACGTTCGAGCGCGTCAATGCCGCCGTGGCCGAGCCGGTGGTGTATATGATCGACCGCTATGTCGTGGGCGGGTTCTACCGGGTGCATCAGAACCGTGAGCGCGACGAGAACCTGAATGCACCGGGCATGCAGTTCGTTCCCTTGTCGTTCGAGAGCGCGGCGATGCCCGACCAGCACGCCGCGGCTGCCGCGCCGCCCAACCGGTTCTATCTCTACGGCGTGGTCGCGCGCCTGTCATTGCTGGCTGCGTCCATCGAACTGGAAAAAACCGATCCGGAGGCCATACAGGTCTGATCCATGAAAATTCTGTTCATCGCCGATCCGCTGGAACAATTCAAGATCTACAAGGACTCGACCTACACGATGATGGTCGAGGCGCATCGTCGAGGCCACACCGTGTTTGCCTGTGAGGCGCAGACGCTGGCCCTGGAAAGCGGCGCGGTGTCCGCCGTCTCCAGCCAGATCGACATCGTTGGTGAAGAGCAGTCGCATTGGTTCGCCCGTCAACCTGCGCGGCAGCGCGTGTTGACCGACTTCGACGCGATCCTGATGCGGAAGGATCCGCCTTTCGACATGGAATACGTCACCGCGACGTGGTTGCTCGAAATCGCCGAGCGGGCGGGTGCACGCGTATTCAACAAGCCACGGGCAATCCGCGACCATTCGGAAAAACTGGCGATCGGCGAATTCGCGCAATTCACCGCGCCGACGCTGGTGACGCGGAATGCCGCCCAATTGCGCGCGTTCCATGCGACCCACCGGGACGTCATTTTGAAGCCGCTCGACGGCATGGGCGGCACTGGTATTTTTCGCGTGCGGGACGACGAATTAAACCTCGGTGCGATTATCGAGACGCTGAGTGATAATGGTGCCCGCACCATCATGGCGCAGCGCTACATCCCGGAAATCAAGCAGGGTGACAAGCGCATTCTGCTGATCGGTGGCAAACCGGTGCCGTTTTCCTTGGCGCGCATTCCGCAGGGCACGGAGGTACGTGGCAACCTTGCCGCGGGAGGCGTCGGGCGTGCGCAGCCCCTGTCGGCGCGGGACCGGGAGATTGCGGAGACCCTGGCGCCGGTCCTCTATCCACGTGGCTTGTTGCTAGTAGGGCTGGATGTAATCGGTGATTGCCTGACCGAGGTCAACGTCACTAGTCCGACCTGCTTCCGGGAGATCATGGATCAGACCGGCTGTGACGTGGCCGCACTGTTCGTCGACGCCCTTGAGACCACCGCCAATGCCTGATCCAGTCGACGCACGGTAGGCTGCTGTCGCGAAGGGTTTATGGCAACACTTTGATGACCGGTCCATCATTGTGCAGCGCACTTCGGCCGCCGGAATGTTACAATCGATTCAAAGCCTGACGCTTTCCCGTCAATCCGGGCGGATACGTCATGTTCGCGCGCATGTAACGTACCAGGGTTGGTGCGAATGCCGCGGGGCGCAATATCGCCGGGAGGTCGCGTAATCTTGCCGCGCGTGCCTCATCGGCGGCGGCTGGCGGTAGACCGGCACCTCCCCCGATATTCGCAGCGATGGCGCGCCTGGCAACTCGAGCCTTTCGGGGCTGGAAAAAAATGGCCGGTATTTTGATTGTTGCTCACGCCCCGCTGGCAAGTGCGCTGCGGGATTGTCTGAAACACATCTACTGCGGATTGCCTGCGCAGATTGGTGCAATCGACGTATTGCCCGATAGTGATCCCGCCGCTGTCGAAGAAGTCGCGCGTGCGGAAATCGAGCACCTGAAAGACAGCAATGGCACGCTGGTCTTTTCTGATTTATATGGCGCAACCCCGGCAAATATCGCCGGGAGGCTGGCGTCGATACCCAATGTTCGGGTGCTTTCCGGCGTGAATCTGCCGATGCTGCTTCGTGCGATCTGCTATCGCACCACATCGCTGGACATGCTGGTCGAAAAGACGTTGGCCGGTGGCACCAATGGCATTCAGGCGGTCGCGCAGGCGGCACCCTACGTTTTCCCCGTTCCCCCGGTTACCTGTCCGTCCGAGCACCATGCAGCGCGAAGAAATCACCATCATCAATAAACTCGGGCTGCATGCGAGAGCATCGGCTAAACTGACGCAGTTGGCAGGCAAGTTTGCCTGCGAGATCTGGATGTCGCGCAATGGACGCCGGATCAATGCAAAGAGCATCATGGGCGTGATGATGCTAGCGGCGGGCATTGGCAGTACGGTGTTGGTAGAAACCGAAGGCGCCGATGAAGCCGATGCCATGACGGCGCTGAAAGGGCTGATCGCCGACAAATTCGGTGAAGGCCAGTAGCGCATTCGCACGCGTCGTCGTCACCCTCTTTCCTCCGTCCTGCGCGTGCTTTGTGGCATTCAACCCCATCGACCTCTTTTGTTGGGAGCGCGCGCGTGTCTTTCACTCTGCATGGGATTCCGGTTTCGAAAGGCATCGCCATTGGTCGTGCCTGCCTGATCGGATCGGCCGCGATCGACGTCGATCACTATGTCGTCGAGCCGGGTGACGTCGACGCAGAGGTGCAGCGGTTCCGGACGGCGCAAGACGCCGTGGGCGCGGAGCTGGAAGTCTTGCGTGCGGAACTGCCGCCCGATGCGCCCGGCGAAATGGACGCCTTCCTGAACGTCCACGGCCTGCTATTGCGCGACGCCATGCTCGGCGACGCGACGGTGGAGTTGATCCGCACCCGGCGCTACAACGCCGAATGGGCCTTGACCGAGCAGTTGGCCAGCCTGATCCGGCACTTCGACGAAATGGACGATCCCTATCTGCGGGAACGTCGCGCCGACGTCGAGCAGGTCGTGGAACGTGTCCTGAAGGTACTGGCCGGTCATCCGTCCGCGGCGTTACTGGTGGCCGAACGCACGCGTGATGGAGACATGGAGATGATCGTGGTTGCACACGATATCGCCCCGGCCGACATGCTGCAGTTCAAGACGCAACGTTTCTGCGGCTTCGTCACCGACTTGGGTGGCCGTACTTCTCACACCGCCATCGTCGCGCGCAGTTTCGGGATCCCTGCGGCAGTTGGCATGCAGCAAGCGAGTACCTTGATCCGGATGGACGATGTGATCATCGTGGATGGCGAGCGCGGCGTCGTCATCGTTTCGCCACCAGAGACCGTGCTGGAGGAGTACCGCTACCGGCAAAGCGAACGCGCGCTCGAGCAACGCAAGCTGCAGTTGTTGCGCTCGGCCAGTACGCAGACGTTGGACGGCACGCCCGTGCATCTGCACGCCAACATCGAATTGCCGGACGATGGATTGGCGGCGTCTGCCGCAGGTGCTACCGGGGTCGGCTTGTTTCGAACCGAATTCCTGTTCATGAACCGGCGCGGCACCTTGCCCGATGAGGATGAACAACTGGCGCAGTACCAGCGCGCGATCGAGGCGATGAATGGTCTGCCGGTGACGATTCGGACCATTGACGTGGGCGCTGACAAGCCGCTCGACTCGCGTACCGGCGAGGGTTTCGAGGCGGAGATGAACCCGGCCCTGGGGCTGCGCGCCATTCGGTGGTGCCTGTCAGAGCCCCAGATGTTCTTGACGCAGTTGCGTGCGATACTGCGCGCCTCGGCGCATGGTCCGGTTCGCATCCTGATCCCGATGCTGGCGCATGCCAGCGAGATGGATCAAACGTTGGCGTTGATCGACGAGGCCAAGACGCAGTGCGACGCTGCCGGCATCAAATACGATCCGAACGTGCCGATTGGTGCGATGATCGAGATCCCGGCCGCGGTATTGGCTCTGCCCTTGTTCCTGAAACGTTTCGATTTCCTGTCAATCGGGACCAATGACCTGATCCAGTACACGCTGGCAATCGACCGTGCGGACAACGCCGTTGCGGCGTTATTCGACCCGTTGCATCCTGCTGTCCTGAAATTGCTGAGCATGACGATCAGCGAGGCGAACCGCGCCAAGATTCCGGTGGCGGTCTGTGGTGAAATGGCGGGTGACCCGCTGATGACGCGACTGCTGCTCGGGATGGGTCTGCGTGAGTTCTCGATGCACCCGAGCCAATTGCTGTTGGTGAAGCGCGAAGTGTTACGCTCGGATCTCGAAAAGCTGGAAAAATGTGTCGCCGACCTTGCGGCAATGGTGGAGCCTGCCGAGATTCAGGCGACCGTGGCCCGGCTGGCGGCGTTGTAGCGCGCGATGAACATCGGAGGCAAGCCGGCGGGAACTGTGGCGGCGCGCCCGTTATATCGCATGCGGTCGTGTCGCGCCTGCATGACCGCTGCAGACCGGGCAATCCGGTTGCCGTGAGACCTTGAACTCGTTCCAACGCATGGTCAGGCTGTCGAGCATCAGCAGTCTGCCGGACAGTGTCTCGCCCATTCCCCCGGACAGCACCTTCAACGCCTCGCCTGCCTGGATCGCCCCGATGATCCCGACCGTCGGGGCAAACACCCCCATCGTCGCGCAGGATGCCTCTTCTGGCGCAGGCTCGGGTGGAAACATGCACGCATAGCAGGGTGCGTCGTCGTCGGTGAGATCGAACGTCGTCACCTGGGCATCGAATCGCAATGCCGCTCCGGACACGAGCGGTACCCGATGCGCTACGCAGGCACGATTGATGGCCTGGCGAATGCGGAAGTGATCGGTGCAGTCGAGCACCACATCGGCCAACGGCACCTCGCGCGCCAGCAGGGCATCGTCGGCGGGGGTGCGAATAGCGCGGAAGAGAACATCAGCGTTGAGACGGGCCGCCGTGTCCGCCAAGGAGTCGACCTTGGCCTGGCCCACGCTGGCGGTGGTATGCGCTATCTGTCGCTGTAGATTGGTGAGGTCGACATCGTCACCGTCGATCACCGTTAGTTGCTTGATGCCGGCCGCCACCAGATACAGCGCCGCCGGACATCCCAGCCCGCCCGCGCCGATGATCAGGACACGGGCGTTGCATACGGCCTGCTGAACCTCGATACCCCATTCATCCAGCAGGATGTGCCGCGAATACCGCAGCAACTGCGCATCGTTCATTTGCCGGCCGGTGCCGAGGCGCCGGGGACTGCCGGCAACGCGGGCTTGGTCGTGACCACGGGGGCCGATGCATCAACCGGCGGCTTCGCGGCCGACAGCGTACGTTCGGCTGCCGACTTCGACAACTGTACCGGCAAGCCCTTGAACTTGTTCAATGCCTGTTGCAGCATGAAGTCCGCATTCGCGCCGGTTATCGTTCCGAAATCAGGCGGTTGGCGATTGCGCTCCTTCTGACGCTGTTCCGGCGTCATCTTGTCGTTGCGTTCTTCCAGTTGGCGCAGTTGCTCCATCCGGTCTGCTTCCCGTGTCTCGGCTTCCTTCTTCTCGTTCGGGTCCTGCAGGTTGGCCAGATGGTTCGTGTAGTCCACTTCACGTGTCACCAGCGCATCATCCGGGTCGCCTTCGGCAAACTGGTCGACGGTCAGGTCCGGACGGATTCCCTTGTTCTGTATGGAACGGCCGCTCGGTGTGTAGTAGTACGCCGTCGTCAGACGCAACGCGGTATCGGCGGTCAGCGGCCGGACCGTTTGCACGGAACCCTTGCCGAATGTCGTCTTGCCCATGATCAGCGCGCGATGATGATCCTGCAGCGCGCCCGCGACGATTTCGGAGGCCGACGCCGAGTAGGCATTGGTCAACACGATCATCGGCACGCTCTTGAACTCGTCGGGCAGGCCCTTGAGCGGATCGGTGGTCATGCCTGGCAGACGATAGTTGTCGAACGTGTCGCGATAGGCCTGCTTCGAATCGGCGATCTGGCCGTTCGTCGACACCACCAGGGAATTGGCCGGCAGGAACGATCCGGCCACGCCCACCGCGCTTTGCAGCAAGCCGCCGCCGTTGTTACGCAGGTCCAGCACCAAGCCCTTCAGGTTCGGCTGTTGGCGCGCGATATCGCGCAGCGCGGCGGCCAGATCCGGTACCGTCTTTTCCTGGAAACTCGTGATCCGGACCCACGCGTAACCCGGCTCCTCGATCTTGTACTTGACGCTCTTGACGACGATTTCCGCACGGGTCACCGTGAGCGGGAACGTGCGCTGGTCCGATTTGCGGAAGATCGTCAACGTGACCTTCGAACCCGGCGCGCCGCGCATGCGCTTGACCGATTGATCGAGCGTCATCCCACGTACAGGCGTGTCGTCGATGCGGGTGATCAGGTCACCAGGACGGATACCGGCCTTCGCGGCGGGCGTGTCCTCGATTGGCGAGATCACCTTGATCAGGCCGTCTTCCGACGAGATTTCGATGCCGAGCCCCGCGAAGCGGCCCTGCGTCTGTTCCTGGAGTTCCTGGTAGTCGGTCTTATCCAGATACGACGAATGCGGGTCGAGGCTGGACACCATGCCCTTGATGGCGGCGGTCAACAGCTTCTTGTCGTCTACCGGCTCGACATATTCATGCTTGATCTGTCCGAAAACTTCCGCCAGCAAGCGGAGTTGATCCAATGGCAACGGCGCTACCGCAGCCGCAGCCGTGTTGTTCGCAGTGGTCTGGGCGGCCGCTGAAATCTGCAGTGTGGCCAGCACGCCGGTCGCCAGACCGGCAACGATCAATACCAGGTGCTTCAGGTGTTTGCGCATAACGAAGGTGGGAATGAGCGGATTGGTCCGCGTGCAAAACGGGCGAATTAGGAAAATACGTTAGAACGCGCCGTTATCGACGGGTATCCCAGGCAGTATAGCGTGGTTTGCGTGCATGATTTGAACCGGTGTTGCCTGAGCAAGGCGGGTGAAAGGCCGTGCGCGGGCGCCGTCCAGGTTCGGCGTGGGCCGGGCGGGCGCCAGATGCGCGCGTCCGCCCGGCGCGGATTTATTTCGCCTTGCCCTGGTTCGCCACGGCAGCTTGCGCTTTGGCGATGGCGTCGGCATCGCCTAGATAGTAATGCTTGATCGGCTTCAGGTCTGCATCCAGTTCATAGACGAGCGGGATGCCGTTCGGGATATTCAGGCCGACGATATCGTCGTCCGGGATGCTGTCCAGGTATTTGACCAGCGCACGGATGGAGTTGCCATGCGCGGCGATCACCAGGCGCTTGCCGCCGCGCAATGCCGGCGCGATCGACTCGTTCCATAACGGCATGACGCGTGCCACGGTGTCTTTCAGGCACTCGGTCAGCGGCAATTGCTCCCGTGGCACCTTGACGTAACGTGGATCGCGGGCCCACTTGTCGGCTTCCGCGGCATCCAGCGCCGGTGGCGGGGTGTCGTAGCTGCGACGCCAGACCAGCACCTGTTCATCGCCGTACTTCTGCGCGGTTTCCGCCTTGTTCAGACCCGCGAGCGCACCATAGTGACGCTCGTTCAAGCGCCAGGAATGCACGACGGGCACATACATCAAGTCCATTTCGTCTTGCACATGCCACAGCGTGCGAATCGCACGTTTCAGCACCGAGGTGTAGGCGATATCGAAGGTGAAGCCGGCATCCTTCAGCAGTTTGCCGGCTTGCCGGGCTTCGGTCGCGCCTTTTGCGGTCAGATCGACATCAACCCAGCCGGTAAAGCGATTTTCCTGATTCCAGGTGGATTCGCCGTGGCGAATCAGAACGAGTTTGTACATGGCGAAACATCGGTAGTGGATAATGCGGCCTGCGCGCGAATGCCTGGATGCCAGGCCACACGGGGTTCCCCCCGGGGAGAGGAGGCCTCCACCAGGCAGGCGCCGGGTGCTTGATTCGCGCGCATCTATCCCCACATTCTAGAGTGTCCGGCGCACAACCGTACCATTGCGCCGACGCAATTGGCCCGAAAATCCGGCGAGACTGTCTATAATGCGCGAATTCCCTTTTTGCGGCGGTCGCCTGTGAAGTTTTTTACAAATCCCTTCAACCTTGTCCTGATCGTCGTCGTCGTGGTTTCCGGCGTGATGTTGTTGTGGCCCACGTTGACGCGGCGCAACCGTGGGCTGTCGTCCAGTGAAGCCATTTTGCTGATAAATCGCCGGAATGCGGTTGTCATCGACGTCCGCACTGCCCAGGCGTACGCGGTGGGGCATTTGCCGCAGGCGCGGCACCTTCCCGCTGCTGATCTGTCGGCGAAGGCGCAGCAGGTGGCAAAAAACAAGGTGACCCCGGTGATCGTCGTCTGCCAGACCGGCCAGCAATCGGCCAAGGCGCTCGACGTGCTGCAACAGGCTGGTTACACCGAAGTCCATTCGCTGCAAGGCGGTGTGGACGGCTGGCAGAAAGCAGGGTTGCCAGTGGTGGCATCGAAAGCGTGACATGCTGGGAAGGTCCCTGAACGCATCCGTCCGGTTCGGCCGCGCCTCGCGAGGCGTGCGGTGACCGATGTAACGGGCGCGGCATCGAATGCATGAAGCAAGGAGCAAACGAATGAGTAACCCACAAGACAAAGGCGCACATCACGTCGTGATGTACAGCACGCAGGTCTGTCCGTATTGCCAGATGGCGGAACGCTTGCTGAAGCAGCGAGGCGTCGAGCACGTCGAGAAAATTTTGATCGACAAGGACCCCGAGCAGCGGGCAGCCATGATGTCCCGTACCGGCCGCCGCACCGTGCCGCAGATTTATATCGGTGAAACGCATGTTGGTGGCTATGACGACCTGTCCGCACTGGACCGCGCCGGTGGCCTGATGCCGCTGTTGGATGGTGCGGTGACGGGCAGTTGACCCGCTTGCCCGCTGTGCCGCGTCCGCGTTCGCGTGTTGTGGCGGCCACCGGGCGGCACCCCGGATACCACCTGTTTGCGCGTTGTCGCGCATGATGGGTTGGCGTATTGCACCGGCGATATGATCCGCATGTCGCCGGTTTATTTTCTGAGATGATCGATGAGCGACCAAAACGACCAGCCTTTCTTCAATATCCAGCGTATCTACCTGAAGGATACGTCCCTGGAACTGCCCAATGCTCCGCAGATTTTCCTTGAGCAGGAAATGCCGCAGGTGGAAGTGGAAGTGATGGTCAAATCCCAGCAGTTGCAGGAAAACGTCTACGAAGCGAGTGTCATCGGCACCGTGAAGGCCAAGGTCGGCGAGAAGGTGGCGTTTTTGGTGGAAGCGACGCAAGCAGGCATCTTCGATATCCGTAACTTGCCGGCGGATCAGCTCGATCCCGTTCTGAATATCGCTTGCCCGCAGATCCTGTTTCCGTACCTCCGCTCGAACATCGCCGATGTGCTGACGCGCGCGGGGTTCCCGCCGATTCACCTGGCGGAAATCAACTTCCAGATGCTATACGAGCAGCAACAGCAACAGCAGCAGGCCGGCGGCCCGGATAGCGACATCATGGTCGCCCAGAGCGCGCCGCAGACGCACTGAGCGTCCGCATGAAAATAGCAGTATTGGGCGCCGGTGCCTGGGGTACCGCGGTTGCCGCCCATCTCGCCCGCCGCCACGACGTGGTGCTGTGGGCGCGTGATGCCACGCTCGTTGCCCGTCTCGCGGCGAATGGCACCAATGAAATCTACCTTCCTGGCTGCCCGTTGCCGGCTATGCTGCGCTATGGCACGGACCTCGCGGCAGCCGTCGCGCATGGCACGCCTGATGCCACCGTTTCTCCCACGCTGCTGGTTCTGGCAACGCCCGTTGCCGGCCTGCGTCCGATGCTGTCGCGACTGACGGGATTGGACGGCGCCGGCCCGATGTTGTTGCCGGCCGGTACGACCATTGTCTGGCTGTGCAAGGGCTTCGAGGCCGGGTCAGGCAAATTGCCGCATCACGTTGCCACCGATGTCCTGGAGGCCGCGTATCCTGGCGCGCAGAACGTTGCACGGCCGGCTTTGGGGGTGCTGACCGGCCCCAGCTTCGCGAAGGAGGTCGCGTTGGGTCTGCCGGTGGCCTTGACCGCGGCCAGCACCGATCCGTCGTGCCTGCAGCGTATTCGTGATGCCTGTCATCACGATGCGATGCGAATCTATACGAGTGACGACTTACCGGGTGTGGAGGTGGGGGGGGCGGTCAAGAACGTGATGGCGATTGCCACCGGTATCAGTGATGGCCTGGGCCTTGGTCTGAATGCCCGTGCGGCGTTGGTCACGCGAGGGTTGGCCGAGATGACCCGTCTTGGCGTCGCACTGGGCGCCCGAGCGGAAACGTTCACCGGCCTGTCCGGCGTGGGGGATCTGATTCTGACGGCTACCGGGGATCTGTCGCGCAATCGCAAGGTCGGCTTGCAACTGGCGAGCGGGCAATCGCTCGATGCGATCCTGGCGGGGTTGGGTCACGTCGCCGAAGGCGTCGCGTGCGCGCGTGCCGTGGATGCGTTGGCCCATGCGCGCGGTGTCGACATGCCGATCACGCGCGCTGTGTGCGCCGTGCTGTTCGATGGACAACCGGCACGCGACGCCGTTGCCATGCTGCTCCAGCGAGACGCGAAGGCCGAATAGTCAAAGCCCGCCCTCATAGCCGACTTGTCGCCATGCCTCGAACACCGTGACTGCGACGGCATTGGACAGGTTGAGGCTGCGATTGTTCGGCCGCATCGGCAATCTGAGTCGATGCGCGGTGTCGAATGTCGCCAAAAAAGCGTCCGACAAGCCACGTGTTTCCGGGCCAAAAACAAACCAGTCTCCGGGTTGCAACGCTTGACCGGCGAAGCCGGTGGCGCCTTTCGTCGTGAACGCGAACATCCGGGCGGTATCGGGTTGCGTCGCGTCCAGAAACGCCTCCCATGACGGATGTACCCGCATGCGCGCGTACTCGTGATAATCGAGCCCGGCGCGTCGCAGCTTTGCGTCCTCCAATGGAAAACCGAGGGGTTCGATCAGATGCAGGTCAGCGCCCGTGTTGGCGCAAAGGCGGATGACGTTGCCCGTATTGGGTGGGATTTCCGGTTCGACCAGAACGACGTTGAACATGGTGGCGACAGCGTGATGAAACAGTGAATCGATAAAGTACGAAAGAAGGTATCGGGCAATGCCGCCACGCCGGGTTTCAAGCCGTCCGAAATACGACGATGGCCGTGACGCGCCGTGCACCGTGGCGTTTCAAGGTGGTGGCAATCGCATCCAGCGTGGCGCCCGTTGTCATGACGTCGTCGACAACGCCGACATGAATGCCGATCGTGGACGCGTCCGCCTCCGACATCGTATCCAGGGCCGTAAGGGACACGCCACCGGCCAAAGAGAACGCACGTTGCAGGTTGCGCTGTCGGGCAGCGCGCCCCAGCTTTGCCTGCGCTTCCGTATGCGCGCGTTGCAACAGTCCGGCATGGGTGCCGATTGCCAGATGTGCACCCAGACGTCGGGTGATTTCCCAGGCCTGATTGTACCCGCGGGTGGCCAGACGCTCCGGTGAAAGTGGCGCCGGAATGAGAAGATCCGGTCGTGCGGATGCGGGCATCGTCGTCATCCGGGAGGCGAGACGTTGCGCGAAGTCGGAAGCCAGGCCCACGCGGCCCTGGTATTTCAAGGCAACGATCAATGCGTCGAGCGGCGCCCGGTAATCGGCAAGCGCAATGGCCGCATCGAAGGCCGGCGGGCGGATGTGGCACTGGCCACACCGGCGCAGCGCCGCGCGGACGCCTTCGCGTTCCCGGGCGGGAGGCGCCTGCAAGGACAACCGTACGGCGCAACGCTCGCAACGCGGCACGGCGTCGTCGGCGTGCCAGTAGCATTGTTCGCAGCGCCGGCACAAGGGGCCATCGGCGCGATGTTCACATAGCAAGCACGCCGCGGGCAGGAGCGCCCGCCATTGCTTGCTCGCCCAGGCCCGTATCATGCCTGCGAGCGTTCTCGAAGTCCCGGGCATGAGGGCGTGCGGCGGATGGCGTATCGGGATGGGGGAGGCGATGCGTTCGACATGAGAGGCTCAGGGTCACGGGTGGCCGGCGCCGGCCACGAACGGTGTCCGCGTGCGTGAACGCGTCGCCGGTGCGGTGGACGGTATACTGCGATACCAGTGTAGCGTCGTCCCGACGCGTGGAAAACGCCGTTTCACTATGCCGAACGACTCAATTTCTCCGTTGCCCGGTGATGCCGGATCGCCAACATCAGCCATGCCCGCGCATTCTACGGTGTTGACCAGCGTGCGCCGCGGGTTTGAACGGCGTGCGGCGTCGTTTGGCGAGTTCAGCTTTCTGCCTCGGGAAATTGCGTCCCGGATGCACGAACGTCTGGACTATATCAAGGTGTCCCCGTTACGTATCCTGGACGCCGGTTGTGGCCTTGGGAGTGATCTGGCTGCATTGATGCAGCGCTATCCCATGGCGCAGGCGGTGGGCGTGGATCTTGCGCATGGCATGCTCGCGCGGGTCCCGGAGACGCTCGACGGCGCGCAGGCCGACAGCGCCGGGTGGAAGCGCAAACTGTCGCGGAATCTGCCCGCGCCACTGCGTCGCGCGATGGGAGAGAAAGCGGCGTGGCGCGTTCAAGCCGACTTTACCGACCTTCCGATCGCGGCTGGCAGCATCGATCTGATTTGGTCGAATCTCGCGCTGCAATGGCACCCGGCGCCCGATCAGGTGTTTCCGTCGTGGCAACGTGCGCTGGCCGTGGGGGGGCTGTTGATGTTCTCCACAGTCGGGCCGGATACACTCGCCGAAGTTCGGGATGCCTGGTACGACGCGTACACCGCGCTGTACCCAATGCCTGTCGTGCCCGCCACATCGACGAGCGCGCGGCAGGGTGCGGCGGCGTCCGCGTTGCCTTGGACAGCCCCTGCGTCAACGGAATCACCAGCCGCGTCGGACATGCCCCGTGCGCCGGTACGCGATTTCGTCGATATGCACGATTTTGGCGACATGCTCATCGCCAGCGGTTTCGCCGAGCCGGTGATGGATATGGAGCGGCTGACGATCACCTATCGCGAGCCCGCCGCATTGCTCCGCGACGTCAAGGGATGGGGACCGTGGGTGCGGGGCGTCGGTGCGCAGGGCGCGATGTCCGGGCCAGTGGAGTTCGCGTCCGTCGGTGCCGCGAACGGGCAAACCATGGCGACTCGATCATCTGGGTTAATGGGGCGCCGGTTCTACCAGGCCTGGCTCGAAGCGCTGGATGCGCGGCGCGACGCCAATCGAGTGATTCCGTTGACGTTCGAAATCGTCTACGGCCATGCGTGGAAGGCCGCACCGAAGCAGACCGCTGATGGCCGCGCGATCGTGCGGATCGATGAAATCGGGGGACGACAGGGGCGGCAACGCTTGCGCCGCGACCCCGGCTGATGGAAGCGCCTGGTGCGCGCCGCAGCGCGCGCGGGATGAGGCCGCACGGCAGGGCAGGAGGCGAGTGTGGCGTCGCCGTCGCGCGCACGCTGCACTGCCGCATTGCAGTAGGGCATGCGCCCGCGTGAGATATCGAACAGCGTCGCAAAATGACATCGTTGCTGCCGCCGCATTGTATTGTTTTGGGCGGTGCGGCATTTGGTCGCGAAAGATGAGGGGAGACCCTGAATAAAAACCGGTCCGCGTTAAAACGGGGTGGACTGACGATGAAATAGCGGCAAAACCCCGGAAAATTCGGCCAAGTTCCGCTTACCTTCATGATCGATGCGGGCGGATGTGTCTGACATTTCGGCGCCTGCGGAGCAGGGTGGCCACGTACCCGGGCGCGTGCTCGGTTGCTGCCGTGGTGGGGCGGCGCCTATAATGCGGCGCTTGGTCGCATGACGCCGACCATGCGCTGGATCGCCATTTTCGGAGAAGTTCGTACCGGAGGGACGGCGGGCACATCCTGATTCAGTATGGTGTTGCGCCGACGCTGGTGTGAAAGTGACCGCGCCACATTTGGCGCGCCTGGTCCGGTCCCCGGTGGGAGGTAATGATGGCCGCATTTGACTTCGCGCAGTGGTTGCATGCGCTTTTAGACATTCATGTCGCGCTGATGGTGTTCTGCTTGCTGGTGTTCGCGGGCGTATTCGTCGCGATGCTTTATTCCATCCTCCGGCTTCGCCGCATTCGCGGTCGTAGCGAGGATGGCACCAATTTCCATGGCAGCATGACCGTTGAAGTGGTCTGGCTCGTTGTGCCGTTTCTCATCATCATCGGCATGGCCATTCCGGCGACGCGGCTGGTGTTTTCGCTATCCGCCGGCTGATCCATGCGTGGCGTAGCGGGACGATCTTCCCGTTACGCTGTCGCCGTGGAGACCCTTTAAGACGATGATTTCTCTCGCTCATTTCATCCAGCTTGCCGCCATCGGACTGTGCGTCGCGCTATTGCCGTTGTCATATGTCCTGGTCAAGGGTGACAAGGCGAAGTTCCGCAAGTTGCTCTGGGTCACCACGTTCCTGACGCTGGACCTTGTGATGTTCGGCGGCTTCACGCGGTTGACCGATTCCGGCCTGGGTTGCCCGGACTGGCCGGGCTGCTACGGTACCGCCTCGCCATTCAGCGCCGGTCACGCCATTCATCAGGCCGCCACGGCAATGCCGACGGGACCGGTGACGATGACAAAAGCATGGATCGAAATGATCCATCGCTACATCGGCATGGCTTTGGGCGTGCTGATCATCACACAAGGCATCATCGTGTTCGCGCGCCGGAAGACACTGGGTATCTCGCTTCGCTGGCCCTTAGGACTTCTCGGACTTGTCTTGGTGCAAGGGGCATTTGGTGCGTGGACCGTTACGCTGAAGCTGCAGCCGGTCATTGTCACAACCCATCTGTTGCTGGCCTTGACGCTGCTTGGCGCGCTGGGATGGTTTGCCGCCTCGCAAACGCCGCAGCCCGCGTTCGATCCAGGTATACGCCGCTGGCGGTTTGCCGTATGGGCCGGCTTGTTGCTGCTGGCGGTGCAGATTGCGCTGGGTGGCTGGGTCAGCACCAATTACGCGGTCCTGGCCTGCACGGATTTCCCCTTGTGCAACGGTCAGTGGGTCCCGCCGATGGACTTTCACCAAGGTTTCCACTTGTGGCGTCAGTTGGGGATGGGGGCGGATGGCGAGATGATCACGCAGGCCGCATTGGTGGCGATTCACTGGACGCACCGGGTGTTCGCGATTGTCGTGGTGGCCTATCTGTCATGGCTCGGATGGATGCTGAAGCGCTCGCCGGCCCTGCGGCAACCGGCGCGTTTGCTCGTCGCGCTCGCGATCGTCCAGTTCCTCACCGGGATGTCGAACATCGTGCTGAAGTGGCCGTTGCCGATCGCGGTGGCGCATAACGGCGGTGCCGCCATCATGTTGCTGACCCTCGTCATGTTAAACTACCGCGTGTCGGCCGCACGCTGGCGTTCCGTGGAAAACGCCGGTTCAGGCGTGGATTCCGATACCGGTGTACCTGCCGGATCGACGCCGCCTGCGCGTGGTGCGCCGCACCCGGCCGTCCTTTCGAATCACGCGGCGCCAGTGGGATCCGCACCGCTCTCTTCGACGCCTACGCAAAAAGCGGCGGCTTTTTCAACGGATTCCGCGTCGTCCGCCGTATCGGGCAGGGGCGCCGATAATGGCGCCACGCCCGCACCGATCAAGTGATGGATAGCACAACTCTTTCCTCCGTGCCGCGCAGTCGCGCCGCGCAGTACTATGCACTGACCAAGCCGCGCGTTACGCAATTGGCGGTGTTCTGCGCCATCATCGGCATGTTTCTGTCGACGCGTGGCATGGTGTCCTGGCGCGTGCTGATTGGTGGCACCGTGGGCATCTGGATGACCGCGGGCGCCGCGTTCGCGGTCAACTGCCTGGTCGAGCAAAAGGTCGACGCGATGATGCGACGGACCGCCTGGCGTCCCTCTGCCAACGGCCAACTCGACAGCCGCCGCATTCTGGCGTTTTCAGCGGTGTTGGGCGGAGTGGGTATGTGGGTGCTGTATCGATTCACGAATCCGCTGACGATGTGGTTGACCGTGGTCACCTTTGTTGGCTACGCGATCGTCTACACATTGATCTTGAAGCCGTCGACACCGCAAAACATCGTGATTGGCGGCGCGTCGGGGGCGATGCCGCCCGCGCTAGGGTGGGCCGCCGCGACGGGTGCGGTGCCCGCGGAAGCCTGGCTGCTGGTGCTGATCATCTTCATCTGGACGCCCCCCCACTTCTGGGCGCTGGCGCTCTATCGCCGCAAGGACTATCTGAGTTCCGGATTGCCGATGTTGCCAAATACACATGGCGAGGCACTGACACGGTTGCATATCCTGCTGTACACGATCGCGCTGTTCGCCGTCACGCTGATGCCTTTCGCGGCGCGGATGAGCGGCTATCTGTACTTGGTGAGCGCCATCGTCCTGGGCGGCGTCTTCATGCGCTATTCATGGCAGATCTGGCGCCACTATTCCGATGCGCTGGCGCGTCGGGCGTTCCGTTTCTCGATTGTCTACCTGTCTTTGCTGTTTGCGGCGTTGCTCGTCGATCACTACGCGCAGATGCTGTACGGCGTGTTTGCCTGAGCGCACTCCGGGGTCATGACTTCCTCCAACCGGCACGCCCCATGCCACGCGGCCTTACCAGCGTCCGCCGGCCGTCGCCGTGCGCTTTTGTGCATTGGTGCGGCTGGCGCGTCACGCCCCCTTTGCCTGTCGCCGCTCGGCTTGATGAGCGCGGCCCTCGGCGGCTGCGGTAAACGCGGTGCGGATTTCGCCAATCTGGATATCACGGGCAGTCGTGATTTCGATCCGCGTTTCTCTCTTGCTGATTCCCACGGCACCTTGCGCACGATTGCTGACTGGCATGGCAAGGTGGTGGTGCTGTTGTTCGGCTATGCGCAATGTCCAGATGTCTGTCCGACGTCGTTGGCCGAGCTGGCGCGTGCCAAGGAGCGCCTGGGGGCCGATGGAAATCGCCTGCAAGTCGTTTTTCTCACCGTCGATCCCGACCGCGACACGCCGGCTATATTGACGGAATATGTGCGGGCATTCGATGCTGGTTTTGTTGCACTCAGGCCGGAGACCGATGCAGCCGTCCAGCAGTTGGCAAAGCAATTTCACATCTATGTGGCAAAGACGCCCGCAACATCTGCAGCCGGCGCTTCTATGTCACAGCCGGGCGCAGGGCACTACGGCATTGCCCATACGGCAGCCAGTTTCGTGTTTGACCCTGAAGGTCGCCTGAGGCTATATGCAAAGGATGGGGAGGGCGTGGACCGGTGGGTCCACGATGCCCGTCTTCTACTAGCACCGGAGCGCACCGGCGCCGCGTAGGGCGCCGCGGCCGCGGCGCGTGGGATCAGGCGAACGCGTTCAATGCGCCACGCATCTTCTTCATGGCGCTGGCTTCGATCTGGCGAATACGCTCCGCCGAGACGCCGAATTCATCGGCCAGCTCATGCAGGGTCGCACCGCCGCTACCGTCATCCTCGACGTTCAACCAGCGCGCCTGGATGATTCGGCGGCTGCGCTGGTCGAGCGACTCCAAAGCCGTGCTCAAACCATCCGATTGTAGGCGATCGAACTGACGGGTTTCCAATACTTCGCTGGGCTCGGCCCGCGAATCCGACAGGTAAGCGATGGGCGCATAAGATTCTTCGCCGTCTTCCACCTGGCCTTCGAGGGCGATGTCACCGCCGGACAGCCTACGCTCCATCTCGGCCACGTCTTCACGCTTGACGGACAATTCCTTTGCCAGGCCATCGATCTCGGCCGGTGAGAAGGCCTGAGCGCCCTGTTTGTGGCTGCGCAGATTGAAGAACAACTTTCGTTGCGCCTTCGTGGTTGCAACCTTCACCAGGCGCCAATTGCGCAGGATGTATTCATGGATCTCGGCCTTGATCCAGTGCATTGCATACGATACGAGTCGCACGTTCTGCTCCGGATCGAAGCGCTTCACCGCTTTCATCAAGCCGATATTGCCTTCCTGGATCAGGTCGGCATGCGGCAGGCCATAGCCCAGATAATGCCGCGCAATCGATACAACCAGCCGCAAGTGCGATAGAACGAGTTGCCGTGCCGATTCCAGGTCCTGATGTTCACGGAAATCGCGGGCAAACCGGGTCTCTTCCGCCTGCGTCAGCAGGGGAATCCGGTTTACTGCTTGTATATAAGCGTCGATATTGCCGATGTGCCCGGTCAGCAACGACTTCGGCGCCAGCGCCAGCGCGCCGCCGCGCACTGCCGCGCTTGAAAGGGTAGGGGACATGGCTTCGCTCACGTGAAATCCTCGGTTAGCTTGTCAGAAAAATAGCCGAACAGCAGCATCATGACAGAGAGATATTAGCACTCAATGCTGCCGAGTGCTAATAGCCAATTGGACAAAACCCTGAACGAAAAGTTCAAAAACTATCAGGTATGCTTCACCGATAGGGTAACGTCTATGGTACGCCTCCGCGCCGGTCCGCGTCTAGTGCGCAGCGTGTACTACTTACCGGGGATTTGTCTCTAAATCTTACGGAAACCCTTCATTTTAGCCGTATCCCCGACGTTTCCGCAGCAAATCGCCAAAGTGCTTAGAATGAATTCAGCATGTGTCCCCGCGATCTTCATCCAAGGGCGGCAAGCTGTCAGACGTGATGCGCTGAACGTCTGGTCTAATGGTTTGAGTAATCAAACATATTAAAAAGAACGACTGCGGTATTCATTACCGCGGTAGGTAGACGACGGAGCGGTAGATGCAAATTACAAAACGGATTTTCCGCAGCGCACTGATCGCGGGCGCTGCGGCAATCATGTATGGGCCGACCTTGGCTCACGCGGCGAGTACCTGGGGTGCGCAGTTTGCTTATGGCTTTGCCAACGATCATGAGGTGCACACGCAAAAATACGATCTAGGCCTTGTCTGGGATCCACATTTGACGTGGTGGCAGATCGGTGGCTGGAATTTTTCGGTCGTCGGTGAAGCCCATGCGGTGTACTGGGATGTGGGAAGCAGCGCCACCAAGACAATTGGTGAATTCGGCGCCACTCCGGTGTTGCGTTTCGAAAAGTCGTCAGGTGCGTGGCGTCCCTATGTGGAGGCGGGAGCAGGCGTGCGCATACTCACACATACCAGATTGTCGGATACATACACGATGTCCACCGCGTTCCAATTCGCCGATATGGTGGGCGTGGGGGTCAAATTCGGCAATCATCAGCAGTATCAACTGGGATACCGGTTTCAACATCTCTCGAACGCCAGTATCAAGAGCCCCAATCCGGGGATCGACTTTCACCAAGTCTACGTGCAATACAACTTCCAGTAGCGGAGCTGAAGGCCGACTTTTCGGTTGATGCGTTGGCCGAAGAGGCCGAGTTCGCGTGCCGCCGACGGCATGGTGGCGGCGCGTGAACTAGCGCCCGCCGTCGCTGGCAATCGCCACGATCTGCGTCACTTGTCGCGCGATGCCGGCCGGAATCCGCGTGGCGTCGGCCAGCGCCGCCGTAATCCATGCCGCCGTGGCATGTGCGTCCATCGCCTGCGCGGCGTCGGGCAATTGCAGCATTGCGGGATCGTCGGGCACGTCGTCGCTACGGCTGGAGGGCACCAGCACATCGGCAGCCCCCTCTTTCAGCCGATCGATCTGTACTTGACGCCGAACATCCGCCACGGCTTCTCCTTCCGTGCCGCGCGCCAGCAGGATATCGCCGCGTGCCAGCGACGGATGCGCCGCGAACAGGCCGGCCAGACTGTCGCGATAGGGGGGGTGCGTGTAGTTGACCAGGCGTATGCCATGCCTGCCCTCCGGATAGGCGAACACATCCAGCAATTTGACAAGGGTATGGGCGCTGTTACGTACGCCCATCGTCGCGCGCAGTTTCAGCAGCCGATCCAGCCCTGGCGACAGCACATCGATTGGCACGAAGACGGGTTTGCCTTCCCTTAACCGTTCCGTCGCATCGTCCGCCGACGCGACCGGGGGCAACCCCATTGCCGTGAAGATAGCCGCGCTCGTCACCCGGCCGGGGTCGTCGCGGACGCCGTGTACGACAACGGGAACGCCCCGCTGTGCCAACATCGCCGCCAGTAGCGGCACGAGGTTCGCCATCTTCCGGGCGCCGTTATAAGACGGGATCGATACCGGACGCAACCATCCAGTGGCGCGATGCGAGGCGGCTGTCTCCGCGACCGTTTCCACGCCATCGCACGGAAACGGGATCGCGTTGACGCGCGTTTGCGCGGCGGCGAGCATGCCGGCTAACTCGTCAGGCGTCTCCCCTTTGATGCGGTACGCCATCAACAGCGCACCCAGTGCCACATCATCGACGCGGCCATCCAGAATGGCGGTAAACAACGCCTCCGTGTCATCGCGGGACAGTGCCCGCGCGCCGCGGGCGCCGCGCCCGATTTCCTTGATCAGGTGCGCGCAGCGGAAGGCGCTTCCGTCCGGGGCGGAAGCGGGTGTGGCGGAGGCAGCGGCGGTAGGGGAGGATTGCATGTTCGATTTCGGTGAATAACGGCTGTCGCGAGTACTATAGCGCTTTCATCGGCCAGGCTTGCGGCGATGTCCCATGGAGGATGGTCACGGGACGATCTGCTCGCCCCCCTGGCAGTATGGCCGCCCGTGGCGGAGGTGGCCGCCGGTTGCTACATTCGTATTGCGATCCGATCGCTTTTTGAGATGTTCTTGGGAGACTTGTGATGGCCTATGTTATCGAACCCCCGGTCCAGGCAGCCGTTCCGGTGGCGGGCACCGATGCCGACTTTCCGGTACGCCGGATCTATTGCGTAGGCCGCAACTACGCAGCACACGCGCGTGAAATGGGACATGACCCGGACCGCGAACCACCGTTCTTTTTCGGTAAGCCGTCCGACGCGGTGGTCTACGTCGCGCCAGGCACCGAAGGCGTTTTCCCCTATCCAACGAAGTCCGATGACGTGCATTTCGAATTGGAACTGGCGGCGGCCATCGGCAAGGGTGGAAAAAATATCCCGGCCGCCCAGGCATTGGATCATGTCTATGGCTATGCGCTAAGTCTGGACATGACACGTCGGGATTTACAGACCGCGTCCAAGAAGTTGGGGCGCCCTTGGGAAACAGCAAAGGGCTTCGATCATTCGGCACCCATTGGTCCGATCCATCGCGTCGCCGATATCGGTCATCCTTCGAAGGGTGCGATTTTCCTGGAGGTCAACGGTGACGAGCGTCAGCGCGGCGACCTGTCCGACATGATCTGGTCGGTGGCCGAGACGATCGAATACCTGTCTGGCCTGTTCGAGTTGTTCCCCGGCGACCTGATCCTCACCGGCACGCCGGAAGGCGTCGGCAAGATCGTGCGCGGCGATGTGATGCACGGGGTGATCGACGGCGTGGGGGAGTTTACCGTCAAGGTGGTCTGAGCGCGGCGGCTGGTGGTTGCGGTTGGATCGCGTCAGCACGGGATCGGCGCGGCGTGATGCCGCGCGTTGCCCGGTAGAGGACAGTCAGCCAAGTAACGCGTCGGCGAATTCCACGGCCGAGAACGGCTGTAAATCGTCGACTGATTCGCCAACGCCGATGAAGTAGACCGGTACCGGGCGTTGCCGGGCGATGGCAGCCAGGATGCCGCCCTTCGCGGTGCCATCGAGCTTGGTCACGATCAGGCCGGTCAATCCCAGCGCGTCGTCGAATGCCTTCACCTGGGCCAAGCCGTTCTGTCCCGTATTAGCATCCAGTACCAGCAGCACCTCGTGTGGTGCGCCGTCCATCGCCTTTGCCGTCACGCGCTTGATCTTGCGCAGTTCGTCCATCAAGTGCAACTGGGTTGGCAGCCGGCCCGCGGTGTCGGCCATCACGATGTCGATCTTGCGTGCTCGCGCGGCGTTGACGGCATCGAAAATAACGGCGGCAGGGTCGCCACCGGCTTGCTCGATGACGGTGACATTGTTGCGCTGGCCCCAGACCACCAATTGCTCACGTGCCGCCGCGCGGAACGTATCGCCCGCTGCCAACAGCACGGATTGTCCGTAGTGCTGTAGATGTTTGGCCAGTTTGCCGATGCTGGTGGTCTTGCCCGCGCCGTTCACCCCTGCAATCATCATCACCATCGGCTGTTCCCGGCCAAGGGTAATGGTGCGTTCCAGGGGCTTGAGCAGATCCACCAGCAAGTCGCGCAATGCCGCCTTGACTTGCGTGCCGTCTGTCAATCGGTCGTTGCGGACTTTTTGACGGAGGCCGTTGATCAGGAACTGCGTGGCTTCTACGCCGGCGTCGGAGAGCAGCAGGGCGTCTTCCAGTTCCTCGAAAAGCGCCTCATCGACCTTGACACCGACAAACAGCGTGGTCAGATTCGAGGACGTGCGCGACAGGCCGCCTCGCAGACGCCGCATCCACGATTGTTTCGCCGCCGGTTCCGGCACTGGTGGCGGTACGATTTCAAAGGCGTCGGCTGCTGGTGCAGGCGCGCGTGCGCGGGTTGCCGCCGGTGCGGCCATGCCGTCGGTTGGCGCTACAGCCGATCCACCGATCGGCGTGGGAGCGGCCGGAGGCCGGCTGGCAATCGAGGAAGACGAAGTCGCCGGCGTCGAGGGGGCGGCCGGCGCAGGTTCCGCAACGGGGGCGGGGGCACCGAACGGCACCGGTGCCGCGGGCGGTGTCACTGTCGATGCCGCGTCGGCGACCTGGGTGGGCTGCGTTATCGGTGCCGTGGAAGGCGCCCCCGCGGGTGCGATTGACGTACTGTCGTGAGGTTGCGCCGGTCCGATGGCAGGCGCCTGCTGCGCTGGAGACGGCGCGACGGGGGGGCGATCGTGTGCCGATGGCGACCGTTGCGCATCGGGCACGGCGGGAGCAGGCTGCGTTGGCGCCAGTGGCGGCGTATCATCGCGCTTCTGTTCCGCGTTATCCTTGCTGTCCTGCGAGCGGCCGAAGCGTTTGAAAAAACTGAACATTTGTGAAATCCGGAAAGCAACGCGCGAGCGCCCAGTATTCTAACAGAGAGGTAACGATGGATCTTGACGCAGCACTGGCCGAACTCGCCGTGACGCCCGTCGCCGCGGATGCGCCGCTGTCCGTGCATCGTCTGGACAATGGTCTGACGGTTTACGTGCTGGAAGATCACCGTGCGCCGGTCGTGGCGCATTCGCTGTGGTATCGCGCCGGTTCCATCGATGAGACCAGCGGGGTCACGGGCGTCGCCCATGTCCTCGAACATATGATGTTCAATGGCACGAACCGATATGGGCCTGGTGAATACGACAAGCAGATGCAGGCACTCGGCGCGTATGCCAATGCGCTGACGTGGACGGACTATACCGCTTATACGGTGGAAGCGCCTGCTCGACATCTCGGCGCTATCATGTCCTTGGAGGCCGAGCGGATGTCGCGTCTGGCAATCGACGATGCCGAGTTCGCCCGCGAAATCCGCGTGATCATGGAGGAACGTCGGCAAAGCACGGACGACGATCCCAGTGGCTTATTGTTCGAGCAATTGTACGCAACCGCATTCCATGCGTCGCCGCAGCGCTGGCCGATCATCGGTTGGATGAGTGATCTGGAGTCGATGACCGCCGACGATGCGCGTGCGTGGTATCGGCAGTGGTATCGGCCTGACAATGCGGTGCTGGTGATCGCCGGGGACGTCGCGCCCGATCAGGTCTTGGCCCTGGCGCGGGACCATTACGGCGACATTCCGTCGGACACCGGCGCGCCCTTGCCCACGCGACGCGCGCAACACGAGCCGGAACAAGGTGGCACGCGTCGCGTGACCGTACGTGCGTACGTGCCCACGCCGCAGTTGGCGCTTGGTTTCAAGGCGCCTCGGCTGCATCGCGCGCAACCCGGAGGCACACCGGCTCAGGCGGCACTCGATGAGGATGTGTTTGCATTGGCGATCCTGGCCGAACTGCTGGATTGGGGGCGCGTGCTGGAGACGGCCTTGGTACGAAAGCGCCGTCTTGCCGACGAGGCGTGGGCTTCGTTCGACTATCTGATGCGCGCACCGGGATTGTTCACCATCGGCGCGGTCTGTGCCGCCGATGTCTCGCCCGCGCGCGTCGAGCGTGCGCTGTGCGACGCCGTGGCGGCGGTCGCGCGGGATGGTATCGACGAAGCGTCGCTACGGCGGGTCCGGATGCAAATGATGGCGTCGCGACTTTACCGCGCTGATTCCGTGTTCGAGCAGGCCGAGGAAGTGGGGCGCCTGGCGATGCTCGGTTTTGGCGACGATGCGCGTGTGATCGATGCGCGACTGGCGGCGGTCACCACGGCGCAAGTGCAGTCGGTGGCGCGGCGCTATTTCAGACCGGAAACCATGACCGTGGCGCTCCTTGTGCCCGCCAACGAGGATACCGGGGACGAGCCGGACGAGCATGTGGAAGTGATTGCGCCGACACATGCCGGGGGCGCTACCCAACACGCCGGAGCGGCGGCTGCGGCGCAATGCGATGGCGATGCCACTAACGGGGCGGCATCGCCGATCAGACAATCGGGTCAGGCGCTTGCCCGGACGGGCGGGAGGATGAGCGGGTGATTGAACAGTGGACCAGCGCGAGCGGCGTCGTGGTGTATTTCGTGCCGCGTCGCGAAGTGCCGATCGTGGATATCAACATCGACTTCGCTGCAGGCAGCGTATTCGACCCGCCGGGCAAATCCGGCCTTGCCGACCTGCTGGCAAGCGTGCTGTTGACCGGCCAGAAAGCCTACCGCGCGACAGGGCCATTCGTCGAGGAGACATTACCGGCGATGCGCGAGGAAGTCGCCGAGCATGCATTCGACATGATCGGCGCCAAGGTAGCGGCCGATGCACAGGCGGATCGTCTCTCGGTTGGATTGCGCGCGTTATCGCATCCGGTGCTGTTGCGGCGCGCGGTGACATTACTTACCGCTATGCTGGCCGTGCCGTCTTGGGCGGCACGGCCGATCGCCAGAGAGCGAGAGCGCTTGCTGGCCGCCGCCGAGGAGCAGTTGATCGATCCTGAGCAGTTGGCAAATTTGCGGCTGACGCAGGCGCTCTACGGCGACCACCCTTATGGAAGGTTGCCCGACGTCGCGAGTCTGGAGGATATTGAAACGGCCGACCTGCGTGCTTTTCATCGGCGCTATCTGACCCGTGAACGGGCGGTCATCACGGTCGTCGGCGATCTCTCGATGGACGACGCCCGCGCGATGGCCGAGCAACTGGGGGGCGCGTTGCCGCCGGCCTTGCCGGAGGATGCGCCATGCGTCGCGCGGGACGGCGAACACGTCCGTAGCCGAGGTGCCGCGATCGATCCCCTGCTCAAGGATCTGCTCATCGCGCCAGGTCCGTCGGCACGGGCGGGCGCGCAATGGATCAATCACTCGGCCAGCCAGGCGCATCTGTTGATCGGTGCCTTGACACCGGGTATCGCGCACGCCGACTATTTTCCGCTGATGCTCGCGAACAGGATGTTTTCCTGGATGCTGAACGATATGGTTCGCGAGCGTCTCGGGTTGGCTTATGAGGTATCGAGTACCTTGTACGCGTCGCGCGTGGGCGAACATCGCATTGTCGTAAAAACGCGGGCGGACCAGGCGCGCCGCTGTGAGCAGGCGATTCGCGATACGCTGGTCGCGTTCGTCGGTGACGCGCTGACGGATCAGGCGATGTTGCAGGACTTGTATCTGCGCACGCGGACCGAGATGATCGAGGGGCGAGATCTAGCGCTGGATTCGAATGCAAAGCTGCTGCGACAGGCCGCCGATATCGGCTTCGATGGCCTGCCGTTGGATCGCATCCGGACGTGGGTCGATGCGGTACGGAACGTCACGTATGCGCAGGCGCGTGAGACCTTTGCCCGTTGGATCGACCCCGCACGACAGGCACGGGTCGTTGTCGGCGCTAGCGACGAAGTGACGCATGACAGCCGACCCGAGGCCGATGCCGTATGACCGAACGTCGCGTGATGCAGACAGCCGTGGCATTCGAAACATCGGATAGCCTGTCGACCGGAATGCGCGCCATTTTTACGCCCGAGACGCATGACAGTCGGACGCCGTGCGATCTGTCGGCCGCGGATGGTGCGTTTGCCATCGATGCCGATCATCCTTTGGTCACGCGCCGATCGACGCGGCAGTTCCTGTCGACGCCACTGCCTGACGGCATGCTGGCGCATCTGCTGCGTGTGGCGCGTCAAGCGCCGAGCGGCGCGAACTTGCAGCCAGGCGAGATCATCCACGTACGCGGCGCGGCGCGCGCGAGGCTCAGTGCCGCGCTGTGCGAGGCGCATCGTGCGGGGCGACAGGAGGTGGAGGACTATCGGTACTTCCCGAATCCGATGCCGCATACGCTGCGACGCAGGCAAGTGGCGGCGGCGCAGGCACTGTATCAGGCCCTGGGTGTCGCGCGGGACGACAGTGATGGCCGTGCCAAGCAGTTCACGCGGAATTTTCAGTTCTTCGATGCGCCGGTAGCCTTGCTGGTGACGATCGATTCGAGATTGGGCGCGGGCGGTTACATGGACCTGGGCATGATGCTGCACGGCTTGATGGTTGCCGCGCAGGCCGAGGGCCTCGGCAGTTGCGCGATTGGGGCAATGGCGCATTTTCCGCGCGTGATCCGCGCGTCGCTTGGCCTGACCGATAGTCGGCACGTGGTGTGCGGCATGGCGCTGGGGTATCGCGACCCGGCGGCGCCGGTGAATGCATGCCGGACCGCCCGCATGCCGCTCGCTGACTTTTTTACCGAGATTGGCTGAGAGGCGCCGCCTGCGTCGCATCCTTGTGTAGGGCGACGAGGGCTGCCGCGCCCAGCCCACCCGCGCCTGCGATCGCCGCCAGTCCAAGGTCTCCGTCCTTGCCGGTGTGATGGAGATCCGCCAACACCCGTACCAGGGCGATCGCACCCGATGCGCCAATCGGATGACCGCGTGCGATGCCGCCGCCGCGACGGTTCAATTGCAGCGGATCGACACCCAACTGCTCGGCAAAGGCGAATGCTTGCGAGGCGAACGCGTCGTGCAGCTCGATCGTATGGAGTGCGCAAGCCGATAGCGCGTGACGCGTCAGAAGCGCGTGCGCGGCGTGGCCCGCGGCGAGCATCGGCTGTTCCGGCGCGCCGCCTAGCGAGATGCCGCCGCGCCATACCAGGCGTGGCAGCGTGGTAGGCGCAAGCCGATCGGCGCGTGTCAATACGACGAATGCCGCGCCGTCCGCGCGGGGCGACACCGCGATGCGGCTTTGCGCGTACACCGCATCCGCAGGCGTCAAGGCAACGGGTCGTCCGTCCGCCCGCATCGCCAGGGGCATGCGGGCGGCATGATTCGTGCCGAGGATACGCGGATAAAGGTCGGCCTCGACCTCGGCGACAGCGACGATTTCTTCGTCATTCAGGTCGGCGTGGGCGACCGCGCGCGCATGCATCGCGACGGCGTATCGGTCCTGATCGGCGCGCGTCCATTGTCGCGATCGTGCATGCTCGGCCGCCGCCGCGAATAAATCCGGATCGCGCGCCGGATCAGGTGCGAAGGCGGGGCGATCGTAAGGTATGGGACGATCGTCGGCTTTCGCGGGGCCGAGAGGGCGGTGCGCGCGGATCGGCGCACGGCTCCATGCCTCCACCCCGCCCGCGATGACGATCGATGCGGTGCCGGCCGCGATCAGGCTGGCGCCGATCGTCACGGCATCGAGGCCGGCACAGCACTGGCTGTCGATCGAGAGGGCGGCGCACCGGTCCGGCAAACCCGCGGCGAGCGCCACCATGCGCGCCGGATTGCCGTTGGCGGCCAAGGCGTTACCGGCAATCACCGCGTCCACTTGCGCGCCGTCGATTCCTGCTCGTGCGAGCGCCGCGCGAAGGACCGGTGCACCGAGTGCATCCGGGGTCAATCGCGAAAAGGCGCCATTCACGGGGACGACCGCGCTGCGTGCCCATCCCGCGATCACGACCGACGTATCATGTGCCATCATCAAGTATCGTTCCGTGCAAGGGGCCGCTGGCGCATCGGTGAAAGATTCGTCCATGCCTTGTCTAGAGCGGTCGCAGCGTCGCGTGGCCGGTATCGCGCGCGCAGGCCGTCTCCAGTAGCGCCGCCACGGCTGGGTGATCGGTTTTGCCGCTGGTCGTGCTGGGCCAGTGGGTCTCGGCGTCGAAAACAAAAAACCGGCGGGGGGTCTTGTACGGTTCGAGCCGCGCCCGGCACCAATGGAAGAGTTCCGTGAGTGCCGGACGCTTGTCCGATTCCGCCGGCATGTCGCGCCACCGTATGGCCGCCACCAGTGCACGTCCTCGAATCGGGTCGTGGACCCCATGCACCGACGCTTCCTCGATCCACGGGTGCGCCCGCAGCACGCTCTCGATCTCTTCCGGGAAGAGGTTTTTCCCTTGCGTCACCAGCATCCGTTTCGCCCGGCCGATCAGACAAAGGCGACCCGCCTTGTCGAGATAGCCGACGTCGCGGACAGACAGCCAGTCGCCTTTCCCGGCGTCGCGCTCCCGGATGGCGGCGGTCTCATCCGCTGCGCCGTCGGCATTGGCGTAGACATAGTCGTTGAAGAGCATCGGACTACGCACGAAGATAAGACCCGCACGATCCAATCGCTCCGATCGCGCGTCGGGATCGATATCCTCGGCGGGACGCAAGGCATGCACTGCATCCGTCGCGTTGGTGGACGCCGCATGGTCAAAGCGATCGGTGCCATCGATCTCCGCATGTGACACTTCCGCGTCGTCGCCGGGCGTGGCGTCCAGAGGCTGGATACGCACTTCGACATTGTCGAACAGTCGTCCAACCACTGCGTCGGGCAAGTGCTCGTCGGCATCGGTCCAGGCGACAAAGCTCGTTTCCGACGCGCCATAGAATTCGACAATGCGCGCGTTCGGAAAGCACGCCCGCAGTGCCGGTGTGCGTTCGCGCATCCAGCGCGCGCCGCTTATCATGACGAGCGTGACACCGGTTAGCGGTGCAAGTGTGCGTCGCGCCGTAAGGTCGAGCATCACCGCCAACTGACTTGGCACCGCCACCACGCAGTGTTCGCCGCTGCGTAGCGTCTCGAACGCCCGCGCCGCGGAAAATCGTTGTTGCAATACCACTCCGGCACCGGTCCACAGGCCTTGCAAGGCACCGAACAGAAACAAGGAGTGAGAGAGGCGTCCGGGGCAGAATACACGCGACTGCGCGCCGGGCCCGAACGCGGCGATCGCCGTGCGCAGGCTTTCCGTCCACGACAGGTGATGTCGGCGAAACCCCTTAGGCAGACCGGTGCTGCCGGACGTGAAGCCGACGTAGAAAGGTGTCAAGCCACCGGGTGCCGGGGGCGCGGCCGGCGTGTCTGCGAGGGCATTGCCCAGGCCTGACCTGACGGTATCGGGCCAGTCGTCGTCGGCCACGACGGCCGCGCGGCCGCTATGGATGATTGCCAGAAAGTCGCGCAAGCGCGCGATCGGATCGTCATGACGACCTGACAGGGTTGCGGAGGCGAGGTCGCCAGGATATCCGGCCTTCCGCCGCGTCGGTGCCGCGGCATGTCCGGCGTCGTCCGTCGTGGGGGCGTCATGCCATAGCGTCGCGTCGAGCCATACATGCCACGGAGCGTCGATATCGCGCAGGTAGGCGGCACGTGCCTCGACAGCGCGATGCAAAGCGGCAAAGCTTAACTGCCGGGTGCCATCGTCCAGCGCAATGCGGTTGGGAAACTGATCGGCCCAATAGGCCAGCGGCGCATCCAGCGTGGCGAAGTGCATCGGTGTGACCAATCTCGCGTGACGGGAAGTTGCCCATTATAGGGAAATCGGCTGCGGGAATCGTGCGGCGGGAGCGGCCCTTGCGACGTCGAACCTGCGATAATCGCGTTTTGCTTTCACCGGAATTTCCCGTCATGCCTCGTTCGTCCTCTTTTGGCGCCACGCCGTCACGTGCTGGCAGCCCCGCCTCCAAAGTCGGCGGCGCTGCGGTGACGCGGCCTCGCGGCGTTGCACAGCAGGTACGGATCATCGGCGGCATGTGGAAGCGCACGCCGCTGGCGGTGATCGATGCCGAGGGGCTGCGGCCGACACCCGATCGGGTGCGGGAGACCCTTTTCAACTGGCTGGGGCAGGACCTGAACGGTTGGCGTTGTATTGATGTTTTCGCCGGCAGCGGGGCGCTCGGTTTCGAGGCCGCGTCGCGCGGCGCGGCGCAGGTACGGTTGATCGAGCGGCATCCGCGCGTGGCCGCGCAACTGCGCGCCGTGAAGGATAAGCTGGAAGCCCGTGGCGTCGAGGTGCTGGAGGCCGATGGCGCACGCCTGCTGTCGAGCATGGCGCCGGGCAGTGCCGACCTGGTATTTCTCGATCCGCCTTTCGACAGCGGTGCATTGCCGTCCGCGCTGCTCGCCGCGTCGCGCGTTTGTGCGCCGCAAGGTTTGATTTACGTGGAGGCGCCTGTGCCGCTGGCACCGTTGCCTGTGAAGAAAAAAGGGCCGGCCTCGTTGACGCTCGATCCGGAAAGCCCGCTGGCACGTGCATGGGCCGGTTTGATGCAGGAAGAGGGCTGGGAAGTCTCGCGTCAAGGCGTCGCGGGTGCGGTACATTATCACTTACTGCAGCGCAACACGACGACCTGACGGGCGCTGCATCACCAGCATAGGAGCGGCCCTGCGAGCCGACGCGGAGAAGAGACAATGATCATTGCGGTATATCCCGGCACCTTCGACCCCTTTACGCGGGGGCATGAGGATCTCGTGCGACGCGCGTCGTCGATGTTCGACGAACTGGTCGTAGGGGTGGCGGCCAGCAAGCGCAAGGGGCCGTTCTTCTCGCTCGAAGAGCGCTTGGAGATTGCGCGGGACGTGCTTGGGCACTACCCGAACGTGCGGGTGGAAAGCTTTTCCGGCTTGTTAAAGGATTTCGTGCGCGAGGTGAACGGACGTATCATTGTCCGGGGCTTGCGCGCGGTTTCGGATTTCGAATACGAATTCCAGCTTGCAGGCATGAATCGGCATCTGCTGCCGGACGTCGAGACGATGTTCATGACGCCTTCCGAGCAATATCAATTCATCTCGGGCAACATGGTCCGGGAAGTTGCCTTGCTCAGCGGGGATGTCAGCAAGTTCGTGTTTCCCTCGGTCGAGGCGCGGCTTAAAGAGAAGGTCGCACGGACCGATATGGGAAGCTGAGCGGTGAACCGTGGCATCGGCGGGCGCAGCGCGCGCCCGCCGATGGCATCATTGCCTTGTGCTGTTTGACATAATGGTTTCGACGCGCCTGGGATGCGTGGTATCAGCGGCCTGTTGCAATATGGCCACTGCTGTTTCCAGCGTATGTCGATGGTAATCGGTCGGAGATTTTCTGACGGCGGCTGTCGACGTGACGGAAATCTGGCTTCATCCCACGTTCCGGTGGGCATCGTATCCATGGTTCATGACATTTAATATGTAGTCCTATTGAATAACAATGTTTATTGTTTGTAAGATTGTGTTTTTCAATTGATGAAGCAGTGCCCTTCGATGGGGATACCTATGTTCATGCTTCGTCCGCGCCGTCAGCGTTGACGTTTCAACAGGCATTGCTATTAGGTATCGCGAGAATCGCCTGGGGTTTCCTCGCAATGCAGACTAGTGCCATCGAGCGCGGCGGCGCTTGAACCCTATTCGGGCGTGCATTCGCCTGACCCGCGACGCGACTTTCCCCGGCATTCGACCATTCGGCGTTAAAATGCAAGCGCCTGACTTGTTCCGACGTCGCGGTTTCGTAGGCGACACACGATAAGTTATTGTATTTTTACGTGTTTATGGTTTCGATATGGCGCTGATCATCACCGACGAATGCATCAACTGTGATGTCTGCGAACCCGCATGCCCGAACCATGCAATCAGCATGGGCATCGAGATCTATGAGATCGACCCGGACAAATGCACCGAGTGCGTCGGGCACTTCGACGAGCCGCAGTGCCAGATGCTTTGCCCGGTCGAATGCATTCCGCTTGACCCGAACCACACCGAAACGCGATCGATGCTGCTTGTCAAGTACGCGCGGCTAACAGGGCGCGACGTACCTGCTGAGGACGGTGCGCCAGCGGCCACCTAACGGCGAACCGGCCGTTGCGCCGACATTATCCGACGGAAATCTTATCCAGTAACGCTGCCGGCTCGCCTTCAGGCGTATCCGACATCGCTGGCCGGCTTTCCGATGTATCCGATACGATCGATGGCTGTGCCGGCAAGTCGCATAACGATTTGTCCTCGCGCGCTGGCGTCAACAAGTATTCCGACGGGTTGGATGCCCAGCGCGAAGGTATATCCGGCAACGCAGGTGCCGACACTCGCAGTGGCGCGTCGCTTCCCAACGAAGCCAACGGATTCACCGTGTTTTGCAGCGAAAGCATGTCGGTCATCGACAGTGAGCGATCAGGGGCGGACATCGCCAGCGTCGTCAGACTGGCCGCGATGACTGCAGGGGGACTGCAAGTGGCATCGCGTGCCCACCCCTGCATCAGGTTGCTCGACAGGACGCTTTTGGCGGTCCATCCCAACGCCCTGCCGAGATAGCCATCCCCTCCTGCGACACGGATCTGATCGGCGACCAGTCCTGGGAAGCTTTCCTGCCTGACAAACGCCCAACCTAGCTCACCGGACAGTTCCGTCAGCGCGGTCTGCAGGTAGGGGCCGACGAAGGCCGCGCTTTGTCCCAGCATCCCCGATTGCGTGACAACGGCATGCAGGTGCGCCGGCGCGTGTGCATCCAGCGTCTCTTTTGACAGATAGCCCCAGGTAACAAAGGAACAGACGCCATTTAAACGGTCTGAGGCGTGAAGCGCGCTGCTCGCGGCGATTTCCGTCGCTGCACCTATTATCGTACCGAATCCAGGCAGTGTCGCATCCATAGCTACTCTCCAGGTTGACCGAGCCGCCCTGCTTGCACGCAGGCCAAGGCGGCAGGGTGTGATGAAACTCGTTACCTGGTGACGCTAATACGGATTAGCCGTTGCCACGCCGTGCCTTTCGGATTGCGGGGGAGATGTACGTATTCTTTCGCCGGGCTTCGCGGCAAATGGACTCCCTGCGGCGCAATAAGCGCTTTTAGGCAGACCGCCGAACGCGGCCGCGCTTTTTGTATGATGCGGACCTCGATCGAGCGGCAGGCTGTGTCCGTGCTGCCCGCTGCTTTATTGTCGATGCAATGCCATCATCGCTTTTTCCTGCTGTCCCTGCACGAAGGTAGGCAGGACGGCGCGACAGCGGTCGATGGATGCATCGATCTCGGCCTGTTCCTCACGGCGCGGCGGCTTCAGGACGAAGTTCGCGACATCGGGCTTGCCAGCGGACCCGGGCACCAGATCGCGCGGATGCCCGATGCCGATCCGCAGGCGCCAGTAGTCCTGCGTGCCAAGTTTCGCGCTGATGTCCTTCAGCCCGTTGTGACCGCCACTCCCGCCACCGCGCTTGAACCGCGCGATGCCGGGTGCCAGGTCCAGCTCATCGTGTACCACGAGAATCTCGTCGGGCAAGATCTTGTAGAACCGCGCCAGGCCACCCACCGATTGACCGGAAAGATTCATGAACGTGAGTGGTTCGATCAGCCAGACCTCGTCGCCATGGAGACGGGCGCGCGCCACCAACGCATTGAAACGGGGTTCGACACGTAATGTCGCACCGGCCTCGCGGGCCAACTGGTCGATCAACCAAAAACCGGCGTTATGCCGCGTGTCTTCGTATTCCGGACCGGGATTGCCCAGTCCGGCAATCATGCGGATGGCAGCCACCACGCTCTCCTGAAAATAAAAAAACCCGCCAGCGTGATGCCTGGTGGGTTCTGTCATACCGGCTCCGCCCCTATGATAGCGGCGGAATCGGTGAAGGGGGAGGGACGCCGGCATCGTGTCCGGCAGGGCCGCGCGAGCGCCCTGGCAACAACGGTACGATACCGCTCGACCAGGCAAGACACCTGGCCGATGTCGAGATTACGACGCTGCCGCTTCGCCGCCTTCGGTGGCGCTGCTGTCGTCGCCAGACTGCGCCGCTGCCGGCAACGTCGCCGTGACGATGACCGGGTTTTCCGCCGCGAATGCCGGCGACAATTGCACGCCGTTCGGCAGCTTCACGTCCTTCGCATGCAGCGACTGGCCCAGCACGAATGCCGCCATGTCGACCGTCACGAATTCCGGCAGGTTCTTCGGCAGCGTGACGATGTCGAGTTCGTAGTACACGTGCGAGATCACTGCACCGCTCAGCTTCACAGCCGGCGACGTTTCCTGATTCAGGTAATGCACCGGCACCTTCGTGTGCAGGACCTTCGATGCATCCACACGCATGAAGTCGACGTGCAGCACCATCGGCTTGAACGGATGGTATTGCACATCGCGCAGCAACACTTGCTGCGTGGCGCCATCGGCAACCTTCAAGTTCAGGATCGATGCGTGGAACGATTCCTTCTTCAACGCGTGGAACAGCGCGTTGTGATCCAGTTCGATCAGTTGCGGCTCGCCGACACCGTACACGATGCCCGGCGTCTTGCCAGCGCCGCGCAGGCGGCGGCTCGCACCCGTGCCCTGTACACTGCGCTCAAAAGCGATAACGTCCATCTTGTTTCTCCACAAACTGCCCGCGACCAGGCAGTGTAACGAATCCGTATCGGATTCTCGTCAAAAAACGACGCGACCCGCTTTGCAGCAAGGCCGCGCCGATTGGTCCCGCGTCGGCTTCGACCGGCGCGGAGCAATGGGGTATCAGGGCAGCAGGCCTTCGCCGTCCTGAAACAACGACAACACCGAATCACCCCGACGAATCCGTGAGAACGTCTCGGCTAGCAGGCCGGCGCTCGACAAGGCACGAATCTTCGTGCAGGAGCGCGATTCGTCGCTCAGCGGAATCGTGTCGGTCACCACGAGTTCGTCCAGCTGTGATGCGGCAATACGTGTGGCGGCACCGCCCGACAGCACCGGGTGCGTCGCATAGGCGAAGACCTTCAACGCGCCACGTTCCTTCAGTACTTCCGCGGCCTTGCACAACGTACCCGCCGTGTCGACCATGTCGTCCATGATCACGCAGTTCCGACCTTCGACATCGCCAATGATGTTCATCACCTCGGCGACGTTCGCCTTGGGACGACGCTTGTCGATGATGGCCAGTTCCGTGTTCAATTGCTTCGCCAGCGCCCGGGCGCGCACCACGCCACCGATATCGGGCGATACCACCAGCAAATTGTCGTTGTTGCGGCTGCGCAGGTCGTCGAGCAGGATCGGCGTCGCGTAGATATTGTCGACCGGAATATCGAAGAAACCCTGGATCTGGTCGGCATGCAGATCCATCGTGATGATCCGGTTCACGCCGGCAATCTGCAGCATGTTGGCCACGACCTTCGCCGAGATCGCTACCCGGGCCGAGCGTGGACGCCGGTCCTGACGCGCATATCCGAAATAGGGAATCGCGGCAGTGATCCGACCCGCCGATGCGCGACGCAGCGCATCGGTCATGATCATCAGTTCCATCAGCGTGTCGTTTGTCGGCGCGCAGGTGGACTGCAACACGAAGACGTCCTTGCCCCGGACATTTTCCTGGATCTCGACCGATATCTCACCATCGGAGAAGCGGCTGACCGTTGCCTTGCCCAACGGCAAGCCCATGATCTTGACGACTTCCGCGGCAAGGTGCGGGTTGGCATTGCCAGTGAAAACCATCAGGCCTTCGTTCATCGTTTTTTCACTCGGGGGGGCGGCTTTGAAGGAGGCAACACGGGCGGACAAGCGCTGATGCTGGATGCCTGCGCCACCCGAAAGGCTGACGTCTTGCTTTAGCTTCTTCATCGGACTGGCCGAAGATCAAACTGGGAGACTTATCGAGCAACGGGGCCATGTGGCCCCGTTTTTATAATGACTGCCGCCATCGCTCGATGGGAAGAATTCTTTTGGCAGGGGAGGAAGGACTCGAACCCTCGCATGCCGGAATCAAAATCCGGTGCCTTGACCAACTTGGCGACTCCCCTACGTACTGCTGCCGGCGCGATGCCGGTTACCGCTTTATCGAGACATCGCCTACACAACCACGCTGTTCGACTCGTTCTTTCAAGTGCTTCCGAAGTCGCGTTTGCGTTCGTTCGGATCACTCAAGAGCCCTGCATTATAGGTGGGTTTTTCCTACCCGTCCAGCGTTTTCGCCAGATTTTCTCAAACACCGTACTACGCAAGGTTCATCCTGCCAAGAGCGGATGTCGTGCAATGCCCGGCGCCACCACACTGAACCAGGAAGCGTACGGCAATCGCGCTTGTGCATCCTGTGCGGCCTGTTGGCTGGCGAACGCTGCAAAGACGCTTGCGCCAGATCCGGACATCCGCGCCGGCGCAAAAGCAGACAACCAGACTCTTGCTTCCTCGACCATCGCGAATTGCTTTTCCACGGCAGCTTGCATGTCGTTCGCGCCGAACCCGAAGACTTCGGTGGCGCTGGCGCCCGCAGCAGCGTCTGGAAAGTCCGCAATTGTGATGACTTTCGTGTCCCTTGTCAAATAAGGCGAGGAAAATATTGCCGCTGTGGAGGCATGTGCCGGGGGCGTGACGATCAGGAACCAGGCATCCGGGGTCCGCACCGGTTGCAGTACCTCACCCACGCCTTCGGCAAAGGCGGTTCTGCCATACACAAAGAAGGGAACGTCGGCCCCCAACGCCAACCCGAGTGTCTGCAGTGCTTCCCGGGATTCCGACAGTGCCCAGAGTCGATTCAAGGCAAGCAGGGTCGTGGCGGCGTCCGAACTGCCCCCACCCAGGCCAGCGCCCATCGGAACACGCTTCTCGACGACGATGTCGACGCCGTGGCGGGTCCCGGAATGCGCTTGCAGCAATCGTGCGGCACGCACCGTCAGATCCATTTCCGGATCAACACCGGGCAGCGGCGTCAACAGGCGGACATTCCCGTCGTCACGCCGCGCGAAGTGCAACGTGTCGCCCCAATTCACCATTTGAAACACGGTCTGCAACAGGTGATACCCGTCGGCGCGCCTGCCGGTGATGTGCAGGAACAGGTTCAGCTTCGCTGGTGCAAGGCAGTCCGTCAACGCGGGTGCGCCGGAAGGCAACAAGGCGCGAAGCGCTGCGTCGGGTGAAGTGATATCGGTGGCGGAGCCTGAAGGGCGCGAAGTCGATAGCGGCGGCGTGGTCATGTTGAAACGGCAAGGGACATAATAAAACGCGGTGACGAACGCGGCGGGAAGCAGGTCCCGCCGACGTCGTCTGCCAGGCCCGGAACACGGATGAGCGTCGGCGCGCGGCGCGATCCGTGGCCGGACGTCTTGATCAAGGATTCAACACGAGCCGGACATCAAGTGGTGCATCCTTGGGGGCGTCAATGCGCGTCAAGTTCATGAGGCGCACTCGCCCCGCCGACGCCGTGGCGGGGCCGGACGTGGACACGTCATTCGATGCCGATGCCGCGCGGGTCGACGCCGACGCGTCGGCCGAACGGTCGGCGAACGCGAGATAGTCGATACGCCAACCGTCCTGGACGATCCGCGTGATCCGGCCTTGCGCATCGCGTGTCAGCGTCGCATGCGTTTCCGGCGCCGGGGTGTTCTTCAGCCAGTATCGCATTCCGGAAACGGGCAAGGGGAAACCGAGGGCGCCACGCATCAGGTCCTCGACGTTATTCGCGGTGCGAGGCGCCTGATTCGGCAATTCGAGCGTGGCTTGCGTGGGGGTACTGCCGACGATGGCCAGCGTGCTGCCCAGCGGGCTTCGCAGTGACAATGTCACCTCGTCGCCTTGTTCGAGCCAGTCGAAATTACCGTAGGCGCTCTGAATGTGTTGGTTCTGATCGGCATATCGCACCGAGAAGCGGCCTTGATATGCGTCGCGCATCGTTGCCTGTCCGGTTTCGGACGTCTTTTCGCACTGTGGTGTTTGCTGGGTGGCGCACCCCCCGAGCAATGTCACCGCAGCGAGGCAGGTCACGGTGCAATGGAACGCCAGACGCCGGGTCGGCCACGGTTTCCGACGCTGCACGTCAAGGACGACAGCGCCGCTGCCCTCGACGTCCGGCCGTCGACGGTCATGCAGGGGCGCGCACTTCATTCGATGGTGACCTTCAGGCGGGACATCACGTTCAGCAACGTGTCATTGGTCGGATCGAGCTGTTGCGCCGAGCGCAGCACCTGACGCGCGTCGTCCTGCTTGCCCTGACTCCACAGCACCTCGGCCAGATGGGCACCGATTTCCGCGTTTGGCTGGATCTGGTAAGCGCGGCGCAAAAGGGTGACAGCCTGATCCTTGTCACCCAGCTTGTACTTGACCCAGCCGGCGCTGTCGGTGATGTAGGCATCGCCCGGTGCCAGCGACATCGCTTTCTGGATCAACTTGTCGGCTTCCTCCAGCCGTATGCCACGGTCCGCGAGCGAATAACCCAAGGCGTTATAGGCCTGCGCATTGGTGGGATCGAGGGCGATAACGCGCCGCAACTGTGTTTCCATCAGCTGATAGTGGGCGTTGCGTTCGGCCGCCATCGCATAGTCGTAAGCCAGGTCCGGGTCCGTCGGCGCCAGTGGGATCAGCGCGGCCAATCGTTGCTCCGCCTGGTCGTACTTGCCAGCCTGCATCAGGACGCTGGCATCGGCGCGACCCAAGGTGAGGGCTTCCGCGCCGGTACGCGGCTGCACGTTCGACAGCAACGCATCGGCTTGGTCGTAATGCTTTTGCTGGACCAGCAATTCGGCGCGGCCGATCTGCGCAGGCACGTACTGCGTGCTGTTGAGATCCACCTTTCGCAACCAGGCATCGGCGGCGGAGTAGTCCTTGCGCTCCGCGGCGATTTGCGCCAGATACAGATACGCCGGCCCCCCGTCGATATGACGGGCCACCAGCCCGTTGGCCGTGCCGCCGCTGGCTGTGCTGGCGCTCTGCGCCGCTGCATTCAACCTGGCTGCCTGATCTGCGTACTGCGTGAAATATTTCTCGGCGTCCGCCTGCTGCTTGAGTTGCATGCTGAGCAAGCCCAGCGCGAACAGCGGCGCGGGGTCCGACGGGTTCGCGCGATGCAGCGTCTCAAATTGCTTGCGCGCCGGATCGATCTGATTGTCCGCCAGGTACAGCTGGGCCAGCAGGAAACGCGCCTCGCGATCCTTCTGGTGCTGCTGTACATAGCCGGAGACCGATGCAATCGCGTCGTGCCGTGCGTCGGCGCCCATTTGTGCAAGCAATAACGCCGCCGGCGCATAATCGGGCTTCAGTGTCAGCGCCGCGTTGAATGACTTTCGTGCGCCGGGCTGGTCATCCGACAGCAATTGCTGCCGCCCGATGGCGGTAGGGGCTTCCGGCCGGCTCATATCGTCTTGCAGCAATTCACGCAGGACGCGAATGCCGCCGATATGATCCGGGCCTCGGCCAATCAGGTCTTGCAGCGACAGAATCGCCGCACCGCGATCCGCATCGGACACGGCGGCCAACTGGCGCGCAAGCAATGGCTTGGCTTCATCCAGATAGCCGTTCAGCACGAGCAGCGTCGCATCGAATTGCGCCGCTTGTTCGGAGTGGGGGGCATATTGGCGCCACAGGCGCGCGGCGGTCAACGCATCGCTCGGGCTTTGCACGCTCACGGCGATTTCCGCCGCGCGTTGCGCCATGCGCGGGTCCTGCGTCGAACGGGCCAGGGACAGATAGGTCTGATACGCCGGCGCGGGCTGACCGCGCTGCAACGCGACTTCGGCGGCAAGCACCTGGAACACGATCTGGCTCGTCAGTTCGCGATTGGGGAGGTCGATCGTGTCTTCCGATGGCAGGGTGCGGCCATTCGGCATCATGACCGCCGCCGCCCGCGTCGATATCGCGGTGCCGGTGGGCATGGGCGTAACGGACGGGTCGTCGCCATCGTCATCCCCGTCCGGTGCTGCTTGCGCCGGCGCACCGGACGAGGGCGCCGTATTTCCCTGCGCCAGCATCAGCCCGGCATGCGACGGGCGCGTGACGGTTGCGCCGTCGGCGGCGAACGCGGCATGCGACGTCAAGCCACCCAATGCAGCGGCGGATACCGCCGTCACGACGGCGGCACGCACCAAAGCGACGATCCGGCGTACGGCGAAGGCCCCGGCTGTATGCGTGGGCGCTGTTGGCATCCTGGTGATGCGCGCGCTACCGTGCAGCCCGCGTTGGTGGACGGGGGCAGCCTGCGGCGCTGCGATGTGCTCGGCGGACAATAGGGACATGGACAGTGCATCCTGATGCGTCGTTCGCTCCGGACGCGATAAACGGGCGGGTGTGGCGAAAGAGTGGTTCATAAGTTCCGGGCTGCGGTTTCCTTGATTGTATCGCGACCGCTACGTTTAGACCCGCCGCTACATCCAATCGCTTGCAAAATGCCCATTTCTGAAAGTTCCAGGCGCAGACATCGTCGGGATGGCGGTGGTACATTGACGGACCGTTGTCGGGACAGGGCGCCCGCTGCCGCTGATCATGCCTGAATTACCTGAAATAGAAGTGACCCGGCGCGGCATCGCGCCTTATGTCGAGTCGCGCCGCGTGCGTGCGGTGCATGCACGTGCCCCGGCCTTGCGCTGGCCGATTCCCACCGAACTGCCAGACGCGATGCGTGGACGCGTCATCACTTCGGTAACGCGTCGGGGTAAATATCTGTTGCTCGAATCCGATGCCGGATGGCTGATCCTGCACTTGGGGATGAGCGGTTCACTCCGCGTGCTGCAAGGCGAGGACCGCCACCTGGCGCCTGGACGGCATGATCATCTGGACGTCGTGTTTGATGACGCGGTGCTGCGGTTACGCGACCCGCGCCGTTTCGGCGCCGCCTTGTGGCACCCGCGCGCGGCGGGCGATGTCCTCGCGCATCCCTTGCTGGTCTCCCTGGGTGTCGAGCCATTCTCCGATGCGTTTTCCGGCGCCTTGCTGTTCGCGCGTACCCGTGGGCGGTCGATGGCAGTCAAACAGGCGTTGCTGGCCGGCACGATCGTCGTCGGCGTGGGGAATATCTATGCCTCCGAGTCGCTGTTTCGGGCCGGTATTCGCCCAACCACCGCTGCAGGCAGAATATCGCGTCAACGCTATGATCTGCTTGCGGAGCGGATTCGCGAAGTTCTCGGCGAGGCGATCGAGCAGGGGGGCAGCACGCTGCGCGACTTCATCGGCAGCGATGGGGCCAGCGGGTATTTCCAGATGGCGCATGCGGTGTATGATCGCGACGGCCAACCGTGCCGCGTCTGCCTGCTGCCGATCAGGAAGATCGTGCAGGGGCAGCGCTCCACGTTCTTCTGCCCGCGGTGCCAGCACTGATTCGTATCGATCCGAGGCGTGCCCCATGCGGATACGGACGTCGCGCACCGCGTGTTTCCGAAACAGGTAGCCCTGGCGCTGCCATTGAACCGTCCTGTGGGTCCTCGTGGTTTCACTGATCGCAAAAGACACTTTCGCGCCGCGCCTGATCGCGTGGCAACGGCAGCACGGCCGGCATGACCTGCCTTGGCAGACCGATGACGCCTATCGCGTCTGGCTCTCCGAGATCATGCTGCAGCAAACACAAGTGGCCACCGTCATTCCGTACTATGCCCGCTTCACCGCGCGCTTCCCGGACGTGCATGCATTGGCCGCCGCGCCGGAGGACGAGGTCATGGCGCTATGGGCCGGGCTGGGCTATTACTCGCGTGCGCGAAATTTGCATCGGTGCGCGAAAGACGTGGTGGCGCGCTTTGACGGTCGCTTCCCGGACAATATTGCCGAGCTGGTCACGCTGCCCGGTATCGGTCGCTCGACTGCCGCTGCCATTGCCGCCTTTGCCTATGGCGCGCATGAGACTATTCTCGATGGCAATGTCAAGCGTGTCTTGGCGCGCGTGTTCGGTATCGAGGGCTTTCCCGGCGAAAAGCGCATCGAGATCGCAATGTGGCTGCTTGCCGAGTCATTGTTGCCGAAACCTTCCGGGTCGACCGGCTCGGCAAAATCACGTGCGACGATGAAGGCCTATACGCAAGGCCTGATGGACCTGGGCGCCACGTTGTGCATTCGTGCGAACCCGTTGTGCGAACGGTGTCCGTTCAACGACGATTGTGTCGCCCGATCCACCGGTCGTCAGAAGGATTTGCCCACCCGCAAGCCGCCGAAGGTCATTCCGCAACGGGAGACGACGATGCTGGTATTCGATAGCGGTACGCATCTGCTGTTGTATCGGCGACCGCCGAACGGTATCTGGGGAGGATTATGGAGTCTGCCGGAGGTATCGGATCAGGCGCAGGCTCGCACCTTGGCGCGTGAGTACGGTGCCGATTGGTCCGCGACTTCCTCGCTGGCGCCATTCACGCATCAGTTCACGCACTTCCGTCTGACGATTACGCCGCTGCACCTGCCCTGCGCGGAACCACAAGGTGGGCCATTGCCCTTGTTGTCCACGGCGTCCGCGCCGAAGCCGCGCGCCGCGGCGACATCATCGGCACGCAAAGCGTTGGAAGTCGATATCGACCCTGCCGCGTCAGCGGACAGTGCGCCGGTGGAATGGGTGGCATGGACGGCCCTGGATCAATACGGCCTTCCGGCACCGGTGCGCAAATTGCTGGATGGCATGCACGGTGCCTTGTTGTAGCAACGGGACGAACCGGCGGCGATAGCGCGCAAGACCGCCCGTCTTGGCAGGCTTTCATGCGGTCAAAAGCGCTTGCCGCGTGACCGGGCTTGGCAGCCGGGACACTACAACATCTGGTGTCGCATCATGTACTGATGAACCAGTTCTAGGCGTGTACCCGCATCGTCGAGTTCCATCAATTGCTGGCGTGCGCGTATCGAAATAGGGAGCACTTCGGAGAGTCTATTCGCGACCCAGCTCGCATCGTCGAGGCGAAACGGCTCCAGAAACGGTATATGGTTAGGATCACGCTCTTTGACGTTATCGATAATGCGGCTCAGCGCTTCGGAACACGATGCAAGCCGCATCCGATGCGCGTCCGAATCATCCTCTACGGTGTCGTCACCAAGCGGCTCGGCAACCGCGCGAAGCAATCCATCTTTTTCGACGTGCGTCGATATCACCCTGAACCGCTGCGAACCGCGGCACCGCAGTAGCAGCACACCCAACTGCTGCACATCGCAATTAACGATCTGGGCAAGGCAGCCGATGGGCTCCGGCTCCGGCTGGTCGCCTCCCGGCAGTGACACTTCGCTGCCGCTCTTCAACAGGCAGACGCCGAACGGCGCGTCACGACGCAGGCAATCCCGCGCCATATCGAGGTATCGCGCCTCGAACACCCGCAACGACAGCAGGCCTTCCGGGAAAAGCACGGTTCCCAATGGGAAAAGAGGCAGGTCGGCCAACAGCGTTGCCATGATCGTCACCGTCCGGTGGAGGCGCCGGCCAGGTATACCGGCGCGATTTCACGATGCCGCAGAATCACGCGCTCGACGCCGCCGAAACGCTCGGCCAATGTCTTAGAGATAAAGACCGAGCGGTGTTGGCCGCCAGTGCATCCAATCGCCACCGTCAGGTAACTGCGATTGTCGCCCCGGATAGCGGGTAGCCAGGTTTCGACAAAATGCGCGATGTCGTCAATCATCCGATGGACTTCCGGAATGGCGTTCAGATAATCGATCACCGGCTTGTCGAGGCCGGTCAGCGGGCGCAGCGCAAGATCGTAATAGGGGTTGGGCAGCATGCGCACGTCGAACACATAGTCGGCGTCAAGCGGCAGCCCTTTCTTGAAACCGAAGGACTGGAACATGACGGTCAAGCCTTCGTTCTGGTGTTCGGCAAACGTGCGAACCCAAGCACGGAGCGTATTCGCGCGGAGATTGCTGGTGTCGATCTGATGCCCAAGACTTGCCAGCGGCGCGACCAGCGTGCGTTCGCGTTCGATCGCATCGGCCAGGGAGGTATCGGCAACACTCGACACCCCGTCCGGCGACGATGGCAGGCCGCCGGCCGCGGACAACGGATGGCGCCGCCGTGTTTCGGAATATCGCGCGATCAGCGCCTGGGTGCTTGCGTTCAGGAACAGCACGCGGACGGTATGACCGTCGGCACGCAAGTGGGTAATGATGGCGTTGATATCGGCTACGGACGGTGCGCCTGCGTCGCGGGCGGTTATCCCTTCCATTTTGGCCATTGCCACCGCGCCAGGCCGTGCATCGATGGCAACGGCAAGCCGTGTGCAGCCATCGCGATGCAATTCATCGGCGAGATCTTGCAGGAAGCGCGGACGAAGATTCTCGACGCAGTAATAGCCTACGTCTTCGAGCGCGTTCAACGCGACCGATTTGCCCGACCCGGAAATACCGGTGATGAGAATGATCCGCATGGCGGCAGCTGTACTAACCCAAGTCGCCCAGATGTTGCGGCATACCGTGTCGGCATGCGCCGGTGGCACTGCGCGCGTTGGCGACGTCTGCTGAATCGAATCAGTTGCCGCGCGCCGCGCCACCGTCTGGATAAGCAGACGATGAACCGGTTCATACCGGCGATTGCAGCCATCATAGCACTGTCGTCACTGCCTGCGCGTCAGATCATTTTTCCAGGAAACTGACTGTCCGGTTCTTGCATGGCCAGCCTTTGCCGATCCATGAAATCATGCAACGTGTCGATGCCGCGCAGCTTCAGGATCGTATTGCGGACGGCCGCCTCCACCAACACCGCCAGGTTTCGGCCCGCCGCTACCTGCAAATTCACTTTCGGAATCGGCAGGCCGAGGACGTCGAGCGTCTGTGCATCGATAGGCAGGCGGTGGAATTCCCCGTCCGGCCGCCGCACCAGATTGACGATCAATTTCAGCTTCATCTTCCGGCGAACAGCGGTTTCGCCGAAGATCGTCTTGATGTCGAGCAGACCCAGCCCGCGGACTTCAAGCAGATTCTGCAGTAGCGGCGGGCAGCGTCCTTCGATGTAATCGGGGCCCAGGCGCACGAAATCGACGGCATCATCTGCCACCAGCCCATTGCCCCGGCTGATCAACTCGAGTCCCAGCTCGCTTTTGCCTAGTCCTGAATCGCCTGTCAGCAACACACCGAGACCGAGAATATCGAGGAAAACGCCGTGCATCGTCGCGCGCGGCGCAAGGATGCGGGACATATACAGTCGCAGGCTGTCGATGACGGCGGCCGACGAAAGCGGTGTCGTGAAAACGGGCGTCGAGGACCGTGTGCAGCGCAGGATCAACTCGTCCGGCACCTCGCCAGTCCCCGCGATCACTAGAAACGGCGGTTCGAGCGCGATCAGCTTGGCGATGTCGTGCGAGCGGTCCTCGTCGGACTGGCGTTGGTAATAGGCCAGCTCGGCGTCCCCCAGCACTTGGATCCGGTTGGGATGGATCACGTTCAAGTGTCCTACCAAATCCGCGCTCGACGTCGCGCTCTCGACCGTTTCCGGAGAGAAACCGCGCTCCCAGCCTTCATGGCCGGTCAGCCAGCTGAGTTTCAATTCGGCGGCGTTATCGTCGAAGATGCTTTGCGCATTGATGCTCGACGTGTCCATCAGGCGGAAAACTCCACGCGAAGAAGAGGAGGGTCAGTTATGCCACTGCGTCAGGACACGATGAACGTGCAGCGGGTCGGATTCCGCGGCAAGCATTTCGCGTGTGTCGCGGTCCGACAGCAACTGGGCGATTTCGGACAAAATTTCCAGATGTTGCTGCGTGGCCTGTTCCGGCACTAATAGGAAAATCAGCAACGAGACAGGCTGGCCGTCCGGTGAGTCGAACGGCACCGGCGTATCCAGCCGCATGAATGCGGCAAGCGGTTGCTTGAGTCCCTTTATGCGGCCGTGCGGAATGGCGACGCCTTCCCCCAGGCCGGTGGACCCCAACCGCTCACGTGCAAAAAGGTTGTCAGTGACGGTGCTGCGCGCGATGCCATGCTGGTTCTCGAAGATCAGACCCGCCTGCTCGAACACGCGTTTCTTGCTCGTGACACTGACGCCGAGTTGTACGTTTTCCGGCGCTAACAGTTTGGCTAAACGATTCATGTTGAAAAGCAGGCATCCGCCGCTAGCGCTTTGTGCGCACGCTAACGTCATGCCGAGCCGAATTTCCCCGTGATGAACTTCCTATTATAGAGCACGTGCTTTCGTTATTGCGGCATTGTTGCGCGCGTCAAATGAAACCACACAATGGCATGATGCGGGCAAAACACATTGCAAACAACAAAGCCGGTGGCATGACCACCGGCTTTGATACCAGATGCGACACGAAGCGCGGTGCGGTAACGCGTAACCGGCACGCAGCCGAGCCGTTGTACGGCCTGGAAAGGGCGCATACGCCCGCGACTATATCGACATCGTAACGATTCCTTACCGCCACTTTCCCGATCCGGACACATGTGCCACGGCATCAACGGGATTATCGCGTGGTACTCACCACGCCGTGGCGCTTATTGCATTGCTTGCACTTCAGCCTGCGCCGCATCCACCGCGACGTACTTCAGCGCCTCGCGCTCATGGCCTTGCAGCCGGTCCTTGTGGCGCAGTACCTGGCGGTCGAGTTTGTCGACCAGAAGATCGATCGCCGCGTACAAGTCTCCGTCGGCACTTTCGACGTAGATGTCGCGTTTCTTGACCGTCAGCGTGATTTCGGCGCGTTGCCGTTTTTCCTTTTCCCGATGGTTGTCTACTGTCAGCAGCACATTCACGGCGATTACCTGATCATAGTGCCGTAGCACCTTGTCGAGTTTGTTCATCACATACTCGCGCAAGGCGGGCGTAACATCGAGATGGTGTCCACTGATGGTCAGATTCATTGCTGCTTCTCCCATGCTGGGGCCGGAGGATCGCCGCGCAGCGTAGGCTGTTCAGTCGATCGCGGCCGGTACAAACCCGGCGCAACATGCGACGGGCTACTACACCCTCGCTGCGAGCCACCGGCCGCAGCCTTGCTGGGCAACGGCTGGGACGGGAACCTACAGCGACTTTCGGAGGTTGACAGCAGGAATGCGAAGCGCTTCGCGGTACTTGGCAACCGTGCGTCGTGCGACGACGAAACCTTGTTCGGCGAGAAGTTCGGCGATCCGGCTGTCCGATAGCGGAGATTTCGGGTCTTCTGCTCCTATCAATTGCTTGATCAGTGCACGTATCGCTGTGGATGAGGCCGAGCCGCCGGTATCCGTTGAGATATGCGACCCGAAGAAAAACTTGAATTCGAGCGTCCCGGACGGCGTCAGCATGTACTTACCTGTGGTGACGCGCGATACCGTCGACTCGTGTAAACCTAGCGTATCAGCAATCTCGCGCAAAACCAAGGGACGCATGGCGATTTCGCCATGGGCAAAAAAATTCTTCTGCCTTTCCACGATAGCTTGCGCCACACGCAAAATTGTATCGAAACGCTGCTGAATATTTTTGATCAGCCAACGTGCTTCCTGAAGTTGCTGACGCAATGAACCACTGCCGGGATCGCCCCGGTTATTGCGCAGGATATTGGCATACAGATTGTTGATCCGGAGTTTCGGTACGACTTCGGGATTCAACTCGGCGATCCAGCCCTGGCCGGTCTTACGAACAAGCACGTCCGGGACCACGTAGTCTGCTTCCGCGCTACTATAGGCCGCGCCCGGGAAGGGTTCGAGCGAACGAATCAATTGATGCGCTTCTCGCAGCGCGTCGTCGTCGACCTTCAACTGGCGCCGCAGCCGCGTAAAATCTCGCGCCGCCAGCAATTCGAGATGATGATTGACGATCTCGATCGCCAGTGTCCGCGTCGCGCTTGGTTCATGCCTGCGCAATTGCAGCGCCAGGCATTCCGACGGCGAACGTGCCCCTACACCAGGGGGGTCGAAGCTTTGCAGCAACGTCAACGCATTGGTCAAATCATCGAGATCAACACCGCTGTCTTCGGACAATTCATCGATGATTTCGTCCAGCGTGGTCGTCAGATAGCCGGCGTCATCGATCGACTCGATCAGGAAAGTTACCAAGGCCCGGTCGCGTGCATCCGTACGGGTCAGTGCGAGCTGGCCGTTCAGATAATCGCGCAGGTTCGTGGGGACTTCCTCGAGCTGCATCGGTGGCAAGTCATCATCGTCGTTGCCGGCGCTATTGCCACCCGAGGGACCGCGCGCGTAGTCGTCGAGACTCCAGGTCGGGCCGTCGTCGCTACTGTCGCGCGCCGGCTCGTCACGTCGTTCGCCGTCGTTGCCGCCATCGCCACGCGCATCCGCCCCGGCGCCGCCGTCCACGGCACCGTCGCCGTCCCGCCGATCCGCCCCGCGCGCGCCATCGTTGGAAGCGGCCGTACCGGCGCTCGATGCCAATGATCCATCACTGGCGACGCGCAACGACTTGCCGCCCCAATCGTCATCGCTCTCGAGCAATGGATTCTGGGCGACAGCGGTGGCAACTTCCTGTTGCAATTCCAGCGTCGACAGTTGCAGCAATCGAATGGATTGCTGCAACTGCGGCGTGAGCGCGAGGTGTTGAGAGAGGCGTAACTGGAGGCTGGCTTTCATAATATCGCCAACCATTGTAGTGGCTTTGCTGACGCGGCGAAACCACTAGATTGCGTTTGATACGTAACATGGCCCGGTAATTGCAGCGCGCCCCGGGCAACGTAGGTCGACCGGGGCGCGGGAATGTAGAAAAAGCGATGTGACGCGGTTGACGGATCGGTTTTTGGCCGTGTATTACATCCGGAAATGTTCGCCGAGGTACACCCGCCGCACGTTTTCGTTGGCGATGATGTCGGACGGCGCGCCTGCGGCGAGGACATGCCCGTCGCTGATGATGTAGGCGTGATCGCAGATACCCAGGGTTTCGCGTACATTGTGATCGGTGATCAGTACGCCGATATTGCGGCTTTTCAGAAACCTTACGATCTTCTGGATCTCGATCACCGCGATCGGGTCGACGCCGGCGAACGGCTCATCCAGCAGAATGAAACCGGGATCGGTCGCGAGTGCCCGTGCGATTTCCACGCGTCGCCGTTCGCCACCAGACAAGGACAGTGCCGGATTTTGACGCAGATGCGCAATCTGCAATTCTTCGAGGAGCGCCGTGGTCCTGTCTCCCAGTTCCTGGCGCGACAATTTGCGGCCGTCCGGGTGATGCTGCAATTCCAGCACCGCGCGGATATTCTGCTCCACGCTCAACTTTCGGAACACGGACGCTTCCTGGGGCAGATACGACAGGCCCAGCTTTGCGCGCAGGTGAATCGGCAGCTTCGAGATAACCTCGTCGTTCAGCTCGATTTGCCCAGCGTCCAATGGCACCAGACCAACGATCATATAGAACGATGTCGTTTTGCCCGCGCCGTTCGGACCAAGCAGACCGACGACCTCGCCACTTGATACGTCCAGGGACACGTCCTTGACGACGGTACGCGCACCATAGCGTTTTTCCAGGTTGCGCACTTTCAGCGTGCGGCGCTCGCCGGCATGCTGCAATAATCCGCTGCTTTCGTGCGCTGTCGCCTGGTCGTTCATTGCTGCGATGACCGTGTCCGTCATTGTGCATCCTCCAACTGACGCGCGGGTTCCAGCGGCGTGGCGCCCGATGTGGTGGATGCGCCGTCCGTCGCCGCCGGCGACAGGTTGCTTCGCGCCTTGCCTGTCGTGGCGGGGGGCGGCGTTACGTCGCTGCTATCGCTCGGCGTCAACACGGCGCCGCCCGACGTATTGGTCGTCGGTGCGATCATGCCACGCACGCGACCACCGGGCGTACCCGTCTTTGTGCCGCCATTCGATTGCGCCGTGTAATAGCCCGTCTGACCATCGTAGCGGATGACACTGCCGTGTACCTCGTCGATAGGCGTGGTCAGACCTGACAGGCGTCGCGCGACGGCCTGGCCAGTCAGTGTCGAGACGTCGTTCTTGCCGTCATAGTCGATACGCTTGCCCTGTCCCTCGAAGTATTCATTGACCCCATCGCGCTTCTCCCGGATGTAGGCGAGCCCCTTGTCGGACGTGGCCGTGGCGTAGGAATAGCCTTCCGGGTCCTGGTGAATTTCAGCCCGGTCGCCGCGAACGATGATCGTACCTTTCGTCAGTTCGACATTGCCGGTCAGGATGGTCGTCTGTTTCAGGTCGTCGTAGGAGAGATGGTCAGCCGAATAGACCAGCGGCTTGTTCTTGTCCGCTTGCTCGGCATGCACGGTCGACGTGATCAACCCGCTCAACAGGGCTGTGATCGTTGCCAGCGCGGCCGTCACGCGCCGCGCGAGGATACGAGGCTCTTGATACATGAATGTCATCTGGTCGTTCTAATTCAGCGCGACCCGCCGTTCAATTCCTGTGCCGCGATGGAACCGCGTACATTACCGAACAATTGGGCCGCGCGGGTCGTGTTGATATATGTCATGCCTTGCGTGGACGTCGCAACCGACGGGCCGCGGGTCAGCTTGACGGGTTTTTCTGTCCGAATCGTGTCGTCGTTCACCAGTACTTCGAAATGAGATGAATCGGCTTCCATTGGCGGGTCCGCGGGCCCTGGTGCACGGACGATCTTCGCATCATCGTACAGGTTCACGATGGAGCCATCGCTATTGACCACGCCCCATTTGGACGTGGCGGTGATGATCGGCGAGCCCGGCTTGAACGAGCGCAACGCGGGCTCGGTCAGGAAGCTCGTCTGGTCGTCTTCAAAATGCTTCATCGTTTTCGCATTGAGCCGGTACTGGACGTTGCCGGTATCGTCCAGCATCGTCACGGATAGGTCGTTGCCAAAATAATCCGGCGTATGTTCAAGCTTCTTCGTGACCGTTTCTTCAGCAGGGCGCAGCGATGTCTGAAGCACCCAGTACGTCCCGGCAGCCAGAATCGCCATGATGATGATCGGCAGGAACGGCGCGACGCGCTGTGTCCATTTCACCTGATGCGCACGGCGCGGGCTGGGTGGCGGTGGCGGGGTGGGCGTGCCGCCGGCGGAAGCGCTGGAAGTCATCACATCAGCTCCGGCATTGCTGTGCCAGCAGCGCGTCGTAATGTCCGGTGGCCCGCAGGATCAGATCGCACACTTCCCGTACCGCACCCTCGCCGCCACGCGCTTGCGTCACGACATGCACACGTGCCTTGACGTCCGTGTGCGCGTTCGCCGGCGCGCAGGCAAGACCGACACGGCATAGCACCGGCAGATCCGGCCAGTCATCGCCCATGTAGCCGATGTGCATGTCTTGTAACTGCAATTCGGCCCGCAGCGCCGCCAGGACATCGTCTTTTTGCTTGACGCCCTGGAATACGCGCGTGATGCCGAGTTCGCGCGCCCGGGAGGACACGATGCCGGACTCCCGGCCCGTGATGATGGCTACCTCGATGCCACACCGGGCCAACTGCTTGACGCCATGGCCATCGAGCGTATGGAACGCCTTCAGCATTTCACCATCGGCCCCGTAGTAAATCTCGCCGCTGGTGAATACGCCGTCTATGTCGAACGCCATCAACCGGATACCGGCGGCGCGGCGTGCCACGTCGTCGGCGTCGAATGGCGCAGGAAGCGGCGCTGCCGCATTGGCGAGGGCGGTCTGCCGGGTCATCAGATTACCTTCGCGCGGAAGAGGTCATGCAGATTCAACGCACCAACCAACGTGCCGGCGGGTTCGACCACCAGAATCTGGGTGACGCGGTGTTTTTCCATCTGGCTGGCGGCTTCGCTTGCCAGATGATCCGGCGCGATGACTCTCGGCGATGGTGTCATCACATCGCGGATCGGCAGCATATCCAGATTCGAATGGCTCTTCAGCACGCGCCTCAGGTCACCGTCCGTGAAGACGCCGATCAATTTGTCGCCAGCCTCGGTCACCGCGGTCATGCCCAGCCCTTTCGCCGTGATTTCGAACAAGGCGTCATGAACGCTCGCGCCTGCCGAAACACGGGGGACGGCGTCACCGACGCGCATGATGTCGCGAACGTATGTCAGCAGGCGACGACCCAGGGCGCCTCCAGGGTGCGACCGTGCGAAATCTTCAGGGCCAAAACCGCGTGCGTCCAGGACCGCGCAGGCCAGCGCGTCACCGAGGGCCAACGCGGCGACGGCGCTGGCGGTGGGCGCGAGATTCATCGGACACGCTTCTTTTGTGATATGCCCGTCGAGATGCGCATCGGCTAATCGCGCCAGGCTGGACTGCGGATTGCCGGTGATAGCGATCAAGCCGGTATCCATGCGTTTCACCAGCGGCATGATCCGGAGCAACTCATCGGTCTCGCCGGAATACGAAATCACGAGAAACACGTCGTCCGCGGTAATCATGCCGAGATCGCCGTGAACCGCCTCGGCCGGGTGGACGAAGAATGCCGGCGTGCCGGTACTCGCCAATGTGGCCGCGACCTTGCGCGCGATATGGCCGGACTTGCCGATGCCGGAGACGACCACCCGTCCGCGGCAAGCCAGCAGCAACTGGACCGCGTCGACGAATTGCACATCCAGACGCTCCGCGACGCCGCGCACGGCGTCCGCTTCGATGGCCAGGACGTTGCGTGCCAATGACATGGCACGGTCTTGATTGATTTTCGCTATCATTCGCGGAGTATAACAAAAGGCCTGTAATCGGGTATTTCGGGCGCCCGCCGGGAAACGCATTTCCGTTACCGTTCTGTGACGGAACATTACCGGCCGACGACGGAAGGGCACGCGTCGATCTGCCATCGAATTCAGCCTGTTGCAGGCGCTTCCCCGTGGTGAATGTTGGTAGGAAGCGACAGTGTTGTCACAAGATGATGCTATTTTCGAGGTGGTTACCTTTCCTCTTCGAGAGATATGCCGTGCTTGCGGCATCGCCGTTCTGTTTTCTCCTGTTCTTTGCCCGCTGCGCCACCTTATGCCTGATGCCCGATGCCGTGGGCGCCGCGCATGCCTGCCGCCGATGTGTACCGGACCGATCCGGTTCCGTATGGCGACGCTTGACATATTCGATGCGCTCACCGTAGTGCCCGTTCTTACCTGACTTTCCACGAGCAAGACCTGACGATGACGACACCGCTGGAGCTGACCTTGATGCTGTTGCTGGCTGCCGTGGCCGGCGTGGTCCTGTTCCGCAGCTTGAACCTGCCGCCGATGCTGGGGTATTTGACCGTCGGCATTCTGGTGGGACCGCATGCGTTGGGCATTGCGTCCGATGCGTCGCGTGTTGAATATCTGGCCGAGTTCGGGGTTGTCTTCCTGATGTTCTCGATCGGTCTCGAATTTTCGCTGTCACGATTGCGTGCGATGCGTCGCATCGTTTTCGGCTTGGGCGTGGCGCAGGTGGTGGGTACGATCGCCGCGTCGATGCTGGCAGGCGCGGCTATTAATGCGTTCGCGCATTTCAGTTGGCAATCGTCTTTTGCCCTGGGCGCGGCACTGGCAATGTCGTCCACGGCGATCGTCAGCAAGATGCTCGCGGAGAAGCTGGAACTGGAGTCCGAACACGGGCGAAGGATCATTGGCGTCCTGTTATTCCAGGATCTCGCGGTGGTGCCTTTGCTGATCATCCTCGCCGCGCTCGGCCAGAATGCACGGGATCTGGCGGTTTCGCTCGGGCTGGCCGCGGTGAAGATCGGGGTCGCACTGTCGTTGCTGTTGTGGCTCGGACAGCCGTTGATGCGTTTCTGGCTGACGTTGGTCGCGCGTCGCCGTTCGCAGGAACTGTTCATGCTGAACCTGCTGCTGGTGACGCTGGGCGGTGCTTTCCTGACCGAGGAACTGGGTCTGTCGATGGCGCTCGGCGCGTTCATTGCCGGCATGCTGATTGCGGAGACGCAGTATCGGCATCAGGTGGAAGAGGACATCAAGCCGTTCCGCGATGTGCTCCTCGGGCTGTTTTTCATCACCACCGGCATGCTGCTGGACCCGATGATCGTCTGGCACCATCCGATTGCCGTCCTCGTGCTGTTTGTCGTGCCGATGGCGTTGAAGTTGGCGTTGATCACGGGTCTGTCGCGGCTTTTCGGTGCAACGCCCGGTGTCGCGTTGCGTACCGGGTTGGGCCTCGCGCAGGCCGGCGAGTTCGGTTTTGTCCTGATGAACCTGATCAATGACAAGCACCTGCTGGACCCGGTGACCAGCGAGGTGATTCTTGCAGCCATGCTGTTATCGATGATCGCTGCGCCGTTTCTCTTGCAGAACATGAATCGGATCGTGATGCGCGTGTCCTCCAGCGAATGGCTGGTGCAATCGTTGCAGATGACGAAGATCGCCACGCAGAGCATGAAGAACAGCGGTCATGTGATCATCTGCGGTTATGGTCGCTCCGGGCAGAATCTGGCGCGCATGTTGGAACAGGAGGGCGTCGACTACGTCGCGCTCGATCTGGACCCGGATCGCGTAAACGCCGCCGCGTCCGCCGGGGAATCGGTCGTGTTCGGTGATGCCTCCCGGCATGAGGCGCTCACCGCCGCCGGCCTGCAACGCGCCGCGGCGGTGGCCATCACGTATGCGAATGTATCGTCGGCATTGCGGGTGCTGGCGCATGTGCAGGAGTTGAATCCAGGGTTGCCGGTGATCGTACGTACCATCGACGACGCGGCATTCGACAAGCTGACGGCCGCCGGCGCGACCGAAGTGATTCCCGAAATCGTCGAGGGCAGTCTGATGCTGGCGTCGCACACGCTCGTGGTGGTGGGGGTGCCGATGCGGCGTGTGCTGCGGCGCGTGGAACAGATGCGCGACGATCGCTATGGCCTGCTGCGTGGCTATTTTCGGGGTGCCGATGATCCCGACGATGAGAACGAGGACGAGCAGGTCAGGCTACAATCCGTCAAAATCGAACCGCATGCCGATGCGGTGGGCCGGACGCTGGGCGATTTGCGCCTGCGCGAGATCGGTGTGGAAGTAACGGCCATCCGGCGTCGCGGCATTCGGGGAGGGGAGCCGGATGCCGCGGCCAAGGTGATGATAAACGACGTGCTGGTGCTGCGCGGCACGCCTTTGGCCCTGTCGGAGGCGGAGGAAAGGCTGCTCCGCGTGAGCGCCCGCGTGTAGTCCTGTTTGCCGCGCCCGCCGTGCGATGTGGCGCGATCGCGCGGCAGACCAGGGTGGCGGCGCAGGACTGCACGTCAAACGACCTGTCGGCCGACGAATCAACAAGGGTATCCAGTGGATTTTTCAACAAAGACGTTGCCGGCTCCCGGTGATCGGGAGGCCGTCGCCGCCTATCTGCGCGCGCGTGTCAGGACTGTTCCCGACTGGCCGTCGCCAGGTGTGCAATTTCGTGACATCACGCCATTACTGGCCTCCGCCGCGACGATGAACGTCATTGTCTCGGCGTTTGCCGCCCGCTACCAAGAGCAGCGCATCGCGCACTTTGCCGGACTTGAGGCGAGAGGGTTCATCCTCGCGCCACTGCTCGCCCATGCCTTGGGCGCGGGCTTTATTCCATTGCGCAAGCAAGGAAAACTGCCTTACAAGAAGATAAGCGAATCGTACAAGCTCGAATATGGCGAGGCAACGCTGGAAGCCCACATCGATGCGTGCCAGCCTGGCGATCGGGTCGTATTGGTGGACGATTTGATCGCGACGGGCGGTACGTTGCTGGCCGGGCGGGCGTTGTTGCAGCGCCTGGGCGCCGAGGTGGTCGAAGGGGCGGCATTGATCGATTTGCCCGAGTTGGGAGGATCGACGCTGCTGCGTAATGCCGGGTTGCCGTTGTTCACGCTATGTACGTTTGAAGGACATTGATCGGGTGCTCCCGGCAAACCTGGCTTCGCGACCTATGGGGATGGGCGGCATGAATATATCGGACAATACATTGGACGCGGCGCGGGAGCGGTTGACGGGCGGCCCGACGGGTGCGCCGGCATGCATCGCGGACGCGCGTTACTTCGATCCGAGCCGTTTCTGGCGATTCGAGATCAACGGTGTCCGCGTGGGCTGGGTTCGTCACGATGACGTCGCGCGTCTGGCGCGCTGGCCAGGGTATTTCGCTTTCGTGCCGGGGCGGCGTGCGATCGACGGCGGCGCTGAACCGACGCGCGGTGCGGACGAAGGGGGCGCCGTCTTTGACAATACGCAAGGCGCGGGGGTCGTGATGCTGGCGCCGTCGCTTGCCGACGAGCCTGCGCGCACGCGTGCGCTGGGCGAGGTCATTGCCACCTTGCGCGACGACGGCCGAATCACGGGTTGGCGTGACGAGATTTTCGCGATCCGCAATACGTTCGATGATCCGCCGCTGGCATTCATCGAGCGGGCCGCGTCGCGGTTCTTCGGCACGATGACGTATGCGGTACATGTCAACGGGGTGCAAGGAACGCTAGCCGACGAAGCGGGTATGTCGATGTGGATTGCACGGCGCAGCAACGCGAAGGCCGTTGATCCAGGGAGGCTGGACAATTTGGTGGGCGGCGGCATCCCGTGGGGCTGCAGTATTGCCGAGGCCCTGGTCAAGGAGTGCTGGGAGGAGTCGGGTATCGCCGCCGCATTGGCGGCCACCGCAACGCCTGGTGGCATACTTCACGTCTTGACCGAAATCGACCAGGGCGTGCAAGCCGAGCAACTGTTCGTTTTCGATCTGGCGTTGCCGTATGATTTCGTGCCGCATGCCGAGGATGGCGAAGTGGCGGAGCATCTTCATGTCACGCTTGCCGATGTGCTCCTTGCTATCGCACGCGGCGAGATGACGATGGATGCCAGCATCGCCACGCTGGATTGTGCGTTGCGTCGGGGCTGGATCACGGCGCAGCACGCAATGGGATTCGGTGCGCTTTATAGCGCGCCACTATGATACGTTTCAATTTAATCAAGCAATAGTAGAGAGTTGAGGGAAGCATCCTATGTCAGCGCGCCACGATTACATATTGACGCTGGGTTGCCAGGACCGCCCGGGCATCATTCACGCCGTGACAGGGTTCCTGTTCGAGCGTGGCGCCAACGTGCTGGATTCCGCGCAATTCGGCGATGCACACACCGGGCGTTTTTTCATGCGTGTGCACTTCGAGGAGATTGGCGTGGAGGCCGGGCATGCATTGTTGCTGCAGGCGTTCGCGCCGCTTGCCGAGCGTTTTGGCATGCAATGGGAACTGCATGCGATGGCGCACAAACCGCGGGTCATGTTGATGGTGTCGAAGATCGGGCATTGCTTGAACGATTTGCTGTTTCGCTATCGGACCGGTCAACTACCGATCGAGATTCCGGCAATCGTGTCGAATCACAAGGACTTCTACCAGTTGGCGGCGTCGTACGATATTCCGTTTTATCACTTCCCGCTGATGAACGCGACGCCGGAAGGAAAGGCGGCGCAGGAAGCGCGGATCATCGAGGTGCTTGAAGAACAGCAGATCGACCTGGTGGTGTTGGCGCGATACATGCAGATTTTATCGCCGGCACTCTGCGAGAAACTCACCGGGCGGGCCATCAATATCCACCACTCGTTCCTTCCCAGCTTCAAAGGTGCGCGGCCGTATTTCCAGGCGTTTGACCGGGGTGTGAAACTGATCGGCGCAACCGCGCATTATGTAACGACGGATCTGGACGAGGGCCCGATCATCGAGCAAGGCGTGGAACGTGTCGATCACAGCATGAACGCGGAACAACTGACCGCGATCGGTCGCGACGTCGAATGCGTGACCCTGGCACGCGCCGTCAAATGGCACGTCGAGCACCGCGTGCTGATCAATGGGCATAAGACGATCATATTTTCGTAGCAGCACGGCAATCGGCCGCAGCGGTTGATGGCCGTAAGCGCATTATTTCCACCGAAATCGTCCATTCGATCGCCTGCCTTTTGACGCGGCTCGATTCGATTGCCTGACAGCGTTTGGCGGATTGCCGGATGTTGGCCGTGTTCGACCCCGTGGGGCCAAGGTACGCCTGCTTGAACGGCGTGGATGCACCGGCGAGACGTGTGAGGATTGGCCGAATGGCGGAGCCTCGCCTGGGTGCGTCAAAGCAGCAAGTCTGCGAAGCTTTCTGCTTGCACACATTCGGATTCTATCGTGAAAGCCTTGCTGAGCATCGACGCTGCGAACCAATGGACGGAGCGCGCAAGACGCTTGCTCGTTGATGCCGCATGCGATGGGGGACTCCTGGAAGGGCAGGGCGAATCTGTGACTCCGGCAGGCGCTTCGGTGCCGTTGGTTGTTGGTGAGATGCTCCGGCGCACGCGTGATGTCGCGATGCCTGCAAGCGCACCGATGGCGATGACGGAGCGAATCGTCGTGCTCTTGAGCAACGATGGCGTCAGTCAACGTACAGCGGTGAAGGAAGTCATCAATAGCGGGGCGACTTGGCTGGTGGAGGCGCCTGACGGGCAGATCACCGATGCGCTCCGGGTATTTCAGTGGGTGCCGGGCACGGAGGATACCGTGTCGGTCACGCGCCGTTTCGCGCAAGAGAGGCCCGTCGCGCGTAAGCTGGCATCGTCGCAAGCATGGCGAGAACCACGGGTTTGTCGCTTGCTTAACGGGCAATTTCAGAGCGTCTCCAGATCGTGCTACAAGAAAATGTTGTCCGGGACGGATATCCCGTTACGCCTTTATATCGTTGCGCACGGCACGACGCGAGGCGAGTCCGCAGCGGTGGGCGTACGTCGCACGCTGGATCGTGTGGACGCGCCCGACCTGGTGGGTTTCTTGATGCGCAACGTGTTCAGGCATTTGCCGGGCAAGGGAAAATCACACACATCCGGTGTAACCATCGATATGGTGGCATGCGCGTTGTCTGTTCCTGGGGAGTGCTTGACGGATGCTTCCTCCTTCGTTGGTTGCTTTCTGAAGGCACTGGCGGATTGCGACCCTTCGCTGGCGGAGCGATCAACTATTGTCGCCAGCACATTCAAGATCGGCTATCCCGCTCATGGCTTCGAACGTGCGCAGCAGATCACGATCAGCGGGCGCGATTTGATCTTTCCAGAATCCATGTTGACCCAATTTGGCATTTCGCATCGCTTCATGGCGATATTGCCGAAGGCCAGCCTTGGCCGCCGGGAACCGATTCGCATTTCCTTCGTGCAACATGATTTCTTGCAGCAAGAGTTCGTCGTGCTGGATGCCTTCGTAGCCGCGTATGAACATTGGCAACGCGTTGAAGGTTGGCATGCACATGAGCTGTCGAGTCGCTTTGTGCTGTTTGAGTTGATGGCCGATCTCACTTTCACCCTCGATCATCCGTCTGACATCGCCATCGTGCGGACGTTTGTCGAACGGCTGATGATTCGCCGGACGCCATCGATGTCAGTGCCGAGTGAGGGGACGAATGCCACGGTATCCATCGAGGGTGGGACCACGGAAGGGGTTGCGCCAATGAGCGAGGTCTTAAGCGGAGCGCATGATGATCGGTCCGTGTTCGAGCGTACGACCTCATTGCGGATCGACGGGGGAGTGATTCGGTTGTTCGCCGATGCCACCAGTCAAACGCCGCTAGCCGTGTTCGATCTCAAGGATGATATCGGCTTGTTCGGTATTACGCTTTTCAAATATGCAACGTCCACGCATTTGATTGATGAGTTGTCGGATGCGGAGCGACAGACCTTGCGCAGGTACTTGCTGACGCAGGTGCGGTTGTTGGATAACGGTATTTATCGGTGGATCGGGGTCCCCGAGACGGGTCGGGAGTTTGTCGCGCGTTGGCGTGGCCGGTGGGCGGCCGCGCCAGATGACCAGATGGCGCGTACACCGCCTGGTTACATGGGCGGTGAACTGTTCAACGCACTTCTGAAAACGGCGTGGATACACGGACGTACCGATGACGTGCAAGCGCTCGCCGCGCTGACATTGCCGGGAGGGGTGTTCGATGCGTCGTCGGCGGTGATGCGCCTCAACGGGTTCAACGAGCAGGCGGGTCTTCACATCGGACGCACGGGAGGCTGGTACGTACATGCCCGGCATGATGGTGTGCAGGGCTGCCGTGCCATACCCCGATCAGCTGAATGGGAGGTCGTCTTTGGCGAGATTGGGGCGGCGGTAGGTAGCATGATCCGGGCGGACCTGATGAAAGCGGATGATCTTCGGTGGCGGCTGCTGAAGATGGCGCGCGATACCGTTGCAAGCGGTCACCCCAATCCTTTGCTGTCACGGAATGACGGCCTGAGCGTGTCGACGTCCGCAAGTCATGCGGGATCGACGGGGATTGATCCGGCGCTCAGCGCATCGAGTGTCTGGCAGCGCGGCTTGTCAGGACGCGCGTCCTATTTTCCCTGTACGCCGGCACGGCGGTGATTTTTAAAGTCGCGTGATTTCATCGGGACGCATACGTTCCGATGGCAGGGCGTTGGCGGAAATGTCTGCGTTGCGGTGTGCGCGATTTTCTTCGCCAGGCGCGATGGCGAAGTGTGCGTTGCCTTCCTCCATCCGTGCTATTGCGGCGTTCGCGTTTTGTGTTGTTGTATCGTTCCCATTGATTTCCGTTTTTGGTGCTTCAGAAATAGAGAGGCTTGCCGCATTTGCACGTTTCAACATGGCGGAATGGACTTTCTCCGTTTCGAGTAGCGCACCGAAAAGGCTGTTTATGGGCCAGACCCACGTTGCCACGCCATTGTTCTGGGGCATACTGAACCCGAGAAACTTATCGATGCCCAGGTTCGAGTACAGTTCGGCATGCCGTGGCATGGTTTTCATGTAGCGCATGCGCTCACGCGCGAACGCGCTAAACGAGGACCATCGATAGCGGGCGCCGCGGTAGACGAAACTGGCCCCGGCGATACCGTTGCCACCGAGTTGCAGTAGCGGCATCACCCCCCCGAACGCCATCACTTCCGTGAAAGTCTTTGCCGCCCACCTCGAGAAAAACCATGGCACGGCCTGCATGTGCGCGTTCTCGATTGCAAGGAACAATCCGGCACGGGTGTAATGCATCCCGATGAATGTGGTGAAGATCACCGCACACCACGAGAGCACGGTGCGACGCGACGCATTCCCTGGACCGCTTTCACCGGTCAGACCACAGGTGATCAGCATTTCCCACACCTTGTCGACGATGAACCCGACGACTTTCCCCACGGTGCCGGCGCGATCGGCGAGCACGGATAATCCGACACCGAGAGCGTATAAGCCCGCATAGACGGCGTGCTTCAACGGGGTGTCGCGGACGCGATAGTGCCGCAAGTGTCGGACGGCATACATGACCGCGACACACATGCAAAAGATGGCCGTCAACCATGGAAGATGGGGCGCCGCGGAAAAGGGTATCAGATCCCATAACAAGAGCAACGCGCCAGCGCTGATGTTCCGCAAAGCGGCGAGTGCGGCATTGCCGCGCATGGCGGCCCACAGATTGTGCCGATTCAATGGCTGGACGATATTGGCTTCGGTGTCCTTGGCGACGGTTTCATTGGTGTTCTCGGTGGCGGTATCCTCGGAGCGGCCGGGCCGCCGCGATAGCCACTTTACTGCGCTACGTGCCGACGTCGCAAGGCGATGCAAACCACGGTTCACGGCATCCGCGACTGCACCGAGGTCATCGTATATTCCCTCTCGTCCGATGCGCGTATGCAGCGGGCTTTCGCCTTTTTCGGGGCGCGAGAAATCGTGGATCCGGGCGGGGGCGATCGGTTCCTCCACGAACGCCTCGCGGTCGAGTCCTTCGAAAGGCGAACGTACGTCCTGAACGGGTGCGTTTGATATGCGATTGACGGGATTGCGTGCGATCGGCGCTTGCAGGTGCGCCCCATGTCCGCGCTGGGCGACGTCAGGAAACGCATGCATAACGCGGATTTCGATCGGTGGCGGCACATATTCGACGGCATCGCCTTGATCCGCCACTCCCATTGGCGCGACAGGATCACCCTCGGGACGCGTGTCGAAATGGGCCAGGGATGCGACAACTGACTGGAGCAACCCTTCCACCGTGGCCTCGACTTCCGTGGTGAACAACGCATTCGCGGCTGCCGCCATTCCAGTGTCGACGGTAATCGAGGCGCGCATCGGTGTCTCGCCAATCACGGATGTACGGTTTATGGCGCGCGCGACAGTCGCGTGGGCGTCACCGCCCGTTGCCTCGGTTGGCGACGAATTATCTCCATCATGCGATGCCGGGTCTGTCGGCGAAACCATTTCCCACGCATCCAAATTCGCCTTGTCCAGGCGTGCCGTGCCAGGCACCGATAGCGGTTGGTGCCAGCCGCGATGCGCGCCGGTCCGCGACATCTCACGGGCAGGTATCACGCGCTCCAGGTGCGACGGGGTATCCCCCGACAGCGCATCAAATCCTCGCATTATCATCGTCTCCGGTCGCGGGAAAACACGATGCACTATAGCGATGGCGGACAGGCGCGGGCAGTTGGCCAAAAGGCCTTGCCGCGAGATGGCGAGCGCGTGTCGTCTTGGCGATGACGCGCGCCAGCGGCGCGCCGTGCCGGGATCAAACGAGTTGTTTCAGCCGTAGCTCGCGCTTGAGGTAGGCATAGAAGATGGGGGCCGCCACGACACCGGGCAGGCCGAATGCCGCTTCCATCGCGATCATCGCCAGCAGCAGTTCCCACGCTTTGGCTTCAATCTCGCCACCGACGATGCGCGCGTTCAGGAAGTATTCGAGTTTGTGGATCGACACCAGGAACACGAAGGCCGCGATGGTCGTCGGCAAACCGACCGATAAACCGGCGACGATGATCAACGTATTCGAGATCAGGTTGCCGATGACGGGCAGCAGTCCGACGATGAAGGTCACCATGACCAGCGTTTTCGACAAAGGCAGGCGCGTATGAAACAACGGCAGCAGCACCAGCAGGAACAGTCCGGTGAAGAGGGTATTCAGCGCGGAAATCTTGACCTGTGCAAACACGATGCGGCGGAATGCGTCGGCCAGACGCGCGAAGCGCGTCATGAGCAGGGCCGCCAGCGGGCGTCGCGCCGTGGCGTCGGACGCGTCCACGGCAATGATCGCGCCGATGATCATGCCTAGCACCACATGCGCGAACGCACGTGCGACTTCGCGTCCCGCCAATTGCAGCGTTGACATGTGCTCATGCAGCAAACTGGCCGCCGCAAGGCGAATGTCTTCGATATCGTCCGGTAGATAGCCATCGACCCATTCGGGCAAATGATCACGCGCCTGATCGATGACCTGCATTGTCTTATCGAGCAGGTGCGGCATCATGCTGGCGTCCGCCTTGAAATGCGCGATGATCATGAGCGTCAGAACGGTCAATGCGCCGACGATGGCCGCCGACAAGACAGCCAGCGCGAGCAGGCGTGCGCGACGGCCGGACACGCGCCGGGCAAGGACGGGGGCCAGCGTATTGATCAACTGGTAGACCAGCAGGCCGGCGAGCAAACCGCCAAGCAGGTGCAAGAGCAGTACACCAAGCAAACCGGCGCCGACCAGCACGAAACTCACGGCTTCCAGCCAGCGTATTGGTGGTTGAGCAGTAGGCGTTGCGTGCCCGCCGAGGGAGGAATGCATCGGCGCGCCCGCGCCATGACCGCCCTTGGGTCCCGAGCCGGATGTTCCTTTTGGTCCCGCCGTGCCGCGCTTGCCGTCCACTTGTACTATTTCCTTGCCAACAGCGATGCCAGGTATTTACCGGTAAAACTGGCCGGTGTCGCCGCAACCTGTTCAGGCGTGCCTTGCGCGATGATCTGACCACCACCGGCCCCGCCTTCCGGGCCCATGTCGATGCACCAGTCGGCGGTTTTGATGACGTCCAGGTTATGCTCGATGATCACGATCGTGTTTCCCTGCTCGCGGAGGCGATGGATCACCTCGAGCAGTAGTGCAATGTCGTGGAAGTGTAGCCCGGTTGTCGGCTCGTCGAGAATATAAAGTGTGCGGCCGGTATCGCGTTTGGATAATTCCAACGACAACTTCACGCGCTGCGCCTCGCCACCGGATAACGTCGTCGCGGATTGGCCGAGTCTTACATAGCCCAGTCCGACTTCGAGCAGCGTCCTCAGCTTGCGTGCCACCACCGGCACCGGCTTGAAAAAGTCATGCGCCTGCTCGATCGTCATTTCCAGCACGTCGCGGATATTCTTGCCCTTGTATTGAATCTCAAGCGTCTCACGGTTGTACCGGGCGCCGTGACAGACGTCGCAGGGCACGTAGACGTCGGGCAGGAAATGCATTTCCACTTTGAGCACGCCATCGCCCTGGCAGGCCTCGCAACGGCCGCCTTTGACGTTAAACGAGAAACGGCCTGCTTCGTAGCCCCGTTCCTTTGCCGCGGGCACGCCGGCGAACAATTCCCGGATCGGCGTGAAGACGCCGGTGTACGTCGCCGGGTTCGAGCGCGGGGTACGGCCGATTGGAGACTGATCGACCGCGATGACTTTGTCGAAATGCGACAAGCCTTCTATGGCCTCATGCGGCGCGGGTTCGGCGGCCGACCCGTAAAGATGCTGGGCGATGGCGTTATAGAGCGTGTCGTTGATCAGTGTCGACTTGCCCGAGCCGGATACGCCGGTCACGCAGGTCAGCAGGCCCACCGGCAGGTCCAGGGTGACGTGCTTCAGATTGTTGCCGAATGCATCGACGATACGAAGCTGGCGTTCGGGGTCGGGCGCGCGCCGGACCTTCGGCACGGGAATGCCTAGCTTGCCGCTCAGGTAGCGGCCCGTCGTGGAGTTGTCGTTCGCGACAATTTCGTCAGGGGTGCCGCGTGCCACCACCTGACCGCCGTGGACCCCGGCGCCAGGGCCCATGTCAACGACGTAGTCGGACGCGCGGATCATGTCTTCGTCGTGTTCGACGACGATGACCGAATTACCGAGATCGCGCAGGTGCTTCAGTGTCTCGATCAGTCTGTCGTTGTCGCGCTGATGCAGGCCGATCGACGGCTCGTCCAACACGTACATGACGCCGGTCAGTCCGGAGCCAATCTGCGAGGCGAGCCTGATACGCTGCGCTTCACCGCCTGACAAGGTGTCCGCACTGCGTTCCAGTGACAGGTAATTCAGGCCGACATTATTCAGAAACGACAGGCGTGCGACGATCTCCTTGATGACCTTGTCGCCGATATCGCCCTTTGCACCTTCCAGATGCAGTTCCTGGAAGTAGATAAGGGCATCGCGCAACGGCATCGCGCCGATACTGTAGATCGCACGGGCCTGGTTGCCTTCTCCCACGCGGACAAAGCGTGCCTCGCGCCGCAGGCGCGTGCCGTCACAGCTTGGGCACGATTGGATGTTCTGGTACTTCGCCAGTTCCTCGCGCACGGCAGTCGAATCCGTTTCCCGGAAGCGGCGTTCCAGGTTCGGAATAATGCCTTCGAACGGGTGCGAGCGAACGGCGGCCTTGCCGCGCTCGTTGATATAGGAAAAGGGAATGTCTTGATCGCCCGATCCATGCAACAACATGTCGCGGATAGCGTCCGGCAACTGGTCGAACGGCATCTCGATGTCGAAATCATAGAACGCCGCCAGGCTTTGCAGCATCTGATAGTAAAACTGATTACGACGATCCCACCCCTTGATCGCGCCGCCTGCCAGCGACAGCGACGGATGGGCGACCACACGCTTTGGATCGAAGAACGTCTGTTGGCCCAAGCCGTCGCAGGCCGGGCAGGCGCCCATCGGGTTGTTGAACGAGAACAGCCGTGGTTCCAGTTCCTGTAGCGAGTACGAGCAGATCGGGCAGGCGAATTTCGTGCTGAACACGTGTTCGCGGCCACTGTCCATCTCGATGGCCAGCGCGCGGCCATCGGCCAGCCGGACGGCCGTCTCGAACGACTCGGCAAGCCGTTGCTTGATATCCTCGCGGACCTTCAACCGGTCAATGACGACGTCGATCGAATGTTTTTCGGTTTTCTTCAGCTTCGGCAGGTCGTCGACATCGACGATGCGCGCTTCGCTGTCATGCACCGCCCCGCCGCCCGAGCGCACGCGGAAGCGGACAAAGCCTTGCGCTTGCATGTCGTCGAACAAGTCGGTGTACTCGCCCTTGCGGTTCGAGACGACCGGTGCGAGGATCATCAGCCGGGTATCCTCGGGCAGCGCGAGCGCTGCATCCACCATCTGGGAGATGCTTTGTGCCCGCAACGGGACGTCGTGGTCGGGGCAGAACGGTGTACCGACGCGTGCAAACAACAGGCGCAGGTAGTCGTGGATCTCGGTGACGGTGCCCACGGTGGATCGCGGGTTGTGAGACGTGGCCTTTTGCTCGATCGAGATCGCGGGGGACAGGCCTTCGATCAGATCGACGTCCGGTTTCTCCATCAATTGGAGAAACTGGCGCGCGTAGGCCGACAGGCTCTCCACGTAACGGCGCTGTCCTTCCGCATAGAGCGTATCGAACGCCAATGAGGATTTGCCAGAGCCGGAGAGGCCGGTGATGACCACCAGCCGGTGCTTCGGCAAATCCAGATCGATGTCCTTCAGGTTGTGCGTGCGCGCACCGCGGATGCGGATTTCTTCCATGAAGCTGGTCAGATCTCGGAAGGAACAAACCTGCTACTATAGCGACTTTTCCGGCACGCCGTAGCGGGATGGTCGTCTCGCGTCTTTTGCCGCCCCTGTTTCGCCGACGGCGCCGTTTTCAGATCAGGGGTGCCCGCGCCCGGATGGCAACGCTTGCGACTGGCTGACAAGCCAGCTTGCAGATGGCTTTCCCAGGGGCTTGCGCGCCTGGCTGGTAACCGCCAGAAAAGAAGAAAGCGATAGCGCCCCACGCTTCCCATAGAGTCAATACGCGACAAATCGTCACCCGGCCATGGACGGCCAGGTGACGTAGCATGCCGATGTACGGTGAGATCATGCCGACGCGCGGCGCCGCGGTCCTGGTTGCCGCCTTGCCCTTTGTGTCTCGCCGTCCCGCGTCATGCAGGCTGTAGACGGTGCCACGGAGGCGAGTCTGTGCGTGGCGTCTCGCCGGTGCGCGCGGGGGCGTCAGCGTCTTTGCCCGCGTTGGTGCGCCTGGAGCCTGGGGCGCCGACCCTTGCCTGAATTGCGGAATTTCCGATGTCACACTCACACGCATCATCCACCGGCATGACCGCGCTGGAACGGCGCGCGACGTTGTCGCTTGCCGCGATCTTCGCATTGCGCATGCTTGGGCTGTTCATGATCATGCCGATCTTCTCGATCTACGCCAAGACGATCCCCGGCGGTGACAATACCGCGCTCGTGGGCCTGGCGATCGGCATCTATGGCCTGACCCAGTCGTTGTTGTATATCCCTTATGGATGGCTGTCGGACAAAATTGGCCGCAAGCCTGTCATCGTCGCCGGGTTGCTGGTGTTTGCGCTGGGTAGCGCCATCGCCGCGCTGGCGCCAAACCTGGAATGGATCATCGTCGGTCGCGCCATCCAGGGTGCCGGTGCCATTTCGTCCGCCGTCACCGCCTTTATCGCCGATTTGACGTCCGAAGCCAATCGGACCAAGGCGATGGCAACGGTGGGGGCCAGCATCGGCGTGTCGTTCGCGGTCGCGATCGTGGCCGCGCCTGTGGTGTATCGCTGGATCGGGATGGAAGGGCTGTTCTCCGTCATCGGCCTGCTCGCGATCGTGGCCATCGCCGTCGTTTTGTGGGTCGTGCCGGATGCGCCGAAGGGGGCGCCGACAGTCCGCACGCCGTTCTCCGAAGTGTTCCGCAACAGCGAGTTGTTGCGAATGAATTTTGGCGTCTACGTGCTGCACGCAACCCAGACGGCGTTGTTCGTGGTATTGCCCCATATGCTCGTGTCGACGGGGCTGCCGGTGTCTTCCCATTGGATGGTGTATCTCCCCGTAATGGGGGTTGCCTTCGTTCTGATGGTGCCGGCGATCATCGTCGCCGAGAAGCGCGGCAAGATGAAGCCGGTGATCAACCTCGCGATTTTTCTTGTGCTGATTGGTCTACTGGCAATGTTATGGGTGCCTGATACGATCTGGTCTATCGCGATCGTGTTGCTGGTGTACTTCACCGGATTCAATATCCTGGAGGCATCGCAGCCGTCGATGGTATCGAAGTTGTCGCCGGGACCGCGCAAGGGCGCCGCCATGGGCGTGTACAACACCCTCCAGGCGCTGGGCTTGTTTTCCGGCGGCGCGCTGGGCGGCTGGCTGGTCAAAAGCCATGGCGATCATGCGGTGTTCCTCGCAACCGGTACTTTGGTTCTGGCATGGCTTATCATTGCAAGCAGGATGAAAGCGCTACCGGCGACCTCGAAGACACCGGTGGGGCGCGCTTGATCGTTGCCTCGGCACAATTGAGGTGGCACTCAGCCTTTTGAAGCTTGTCGATACCGTTCGACCTATGTATTAGTGAATCAGTGGCATCGATGCGCGACGCCGCCGCCACGCCGGGCTTTTCAGGCCTGGACGTGGCGGGCGGCGTCGTCGCACATCGGGCCCAACCGAACCGCAAGGAGAAAGCATGGCATCGGTCAATAAAGTCATCATCGTTGGCAATCTCGGTGCCGATCCGGAGGCGCGTTCGTTCCCGAACGGCGGCAGCGTGACCAATATTCGCGTGGCTACCACGGAGCGCTACAAGGATCGGGACGGCAATTTCCAGGAAAACACCGAGTGGCATCGGATCTCGCTGTTCAACAAGCTGGGCGAGATTGCGAGCCAATACTTGAAAAAAGGCTCGTCGGTGTATATCGAAGGACGCATTCGTACGCGAAAGTACCAGGACAAGGATGGACGTGACGTGTACGCCACGGAAATCGTCGGCGACCAAATGCAGATGCTTGGTGGCCGGAGCGGTGGCGGTGGTGGCATGGGCGGCGATGAAGGCGGCTATGGCGGTGGCGGTGGCGGGGGAAGCTATGGCGGCGGCCGGTCCGGCGGCGGTGGCGGCGACGGCGGCTTTTCACGTGAGCCGGCTGGCGGTGGTGGTGGTCGGGCAAGCGGCGGCGGTGCCGGCGGTCGCTCGGGGGGATCGGGCGGCGGCTACAACTCGCCGAACCCGGGTTTTGATGCCGATGACGACATCCCGTTCTAATAGCTGAAACGCGTATTTTTGTTGACTGAAGCCCGTCTGCCTGGTGCACGCGGGCTTTTGTTTTGCCATCGCCACCCGCGGCGTTTCTCGGTCGCATCGACGTTTGTATAAGCAGAAACCCGTACTAAAAAATCATGTTATTTTGAAAGAGTAAGAAAAAAATGAGTTAAAAAACGTTAAAAGGGCCTATCTTCTATGGATACTTCCGCACAAACGCAAAGCAATGCTCTGGCGCCGAACGTGTACATGGCCATGGTGGCTTCGGTGTCCGCAATCGCCGGTGGGTTGTACGGTTATGACACCGGTATCATTTCGGGTGCCTTGCCTCAGATCGCGCATGATTTTCACCTGAACTATCGGCAGCAGGAATGGGTGACGGCCGCCATCCTGCTCGGCGCGGTGATCGGAGCGCTCAGCTCGACGAATTTGTCGGCCCGTATCGGCCGTCGCCGCACGATCATGATCGTATCCGCCATCTATTGCGTCGGCGTCGTGGCCGCGGCGCTAGCCCCTAATGTGAGCAGCTTGATGGTGGCACGCCTGGTACTGGGTTTCGCTGTCGGCGGCTCCACGCAAATCGTCCCAACGTATATTGCTGAACTCGCTGAGCCGGAAAAGCGCGGCCGTCTGGTCACGTATTTCAATGTGTCGATTGGTATCGGCATCTTGTTGGCGGCCATTGTCGGGGTCGCGGGGCAGCATGTATTCAACTGGCGCTGGATGATTGGCGTGGCGGTCGTGCCCTCGCTTGCCTTGCTGCTTGGCATGACGAAGTTGCCCTTCAGTCCGCGTTGGCTGGTGACCCAGGATCGGATGGAGGATGCAAAGGTCGAACTGTCGAAGGTGCGTGAGACCGAGAGGGCGGTCCGTCGCGAATTGGACGACATTCGGTCGCTGGTGAAGAAGGAAGAGCAGAACGACGTGAGGGGCTGGCGCGCACTCGGTCAGCCGTGGGTGCGTCCGGCGCTCGTTGCGGGCCTGGGAGTGGCGGCTTTTACCCAGTTGAGCGGTATCGAGATGATGATCTACTACACGCCGACCTTCCTGAAAAATGCGGGCTTTGGCGCGTCGTCGGCGTTATGGGCGGCCTTGGGCGTGGCGTTGACGTACCTGGTGATGACCTGGCTCGGCAAGATGTTCGTCGACCATATCGGCCGCCGCCGGTTGACGCTGTGGATGATGCCCGGCGCCGTGATTGCCTTGCTCGTGCTGGGCGCCGTGCTGCATTTCAATCTGATGGGTGCGGCGCAATCATGGTGGATTGTGGCATGCCTGATTGTGTTCATGATCTTCAATTCGGGCGGCATCCAGGTGGTGGGATGGCTTACCGGTGCCGAAATCTATCCCGTGGCCATTCGTGACGCGGCAACCGGCGCGCACGCCGCCATGCTATGGGGCTCCAACCTGTTGCTGACCGGCACGGCATTGACGATGACGCATTGGCTCGGCGTGGGGGGCGCGATGTGGGTCTACGCCGGCTTGAATGCAGCAGGCTGGTTGTTCGTCTATTTTCTTGTGCCGGAGACGGGCGGCAAGAGTCTGGAGGATATCGAGCGGGCCTTGAAGCACAACACCTTCCTGCCCGGCCAGCGTACAGCGTGATCCACTCGGATAGCGCTTGTATGCGGCGGTGATCAATCGATAATGCATGACGCATGACGCATGACGCATGACGCATGACGCATGACGCATGACGCATGACGCATGACGCATGACGCATGACGCATGACGCATGACGCATGACGCATGACGCATGACGCATGACGCATGACGCGGGATAGGCAAAAACTCCCTGCTCGCTCGTCAGCTCCGCGTCATGGGCCGGCCTTTGCCACTATTTCAACGCGGTCTGCCAGCACTTGCGGCTGTCTGCAGCGCATCCTGGATGCGCGTATCGACGCTGACGAGGCGCGCGAGCGCCAGCCACCGACCATCCGTTTGGGGCAGCGCCGGGCGCTGCGGTGGGGTGAAGTCCGCTTGCGTGCCTGCCGGTGCGCCATCCCGCAACCAACGCGCCGCCGCCCGTAGCATGGCGGCAATGTCATCGGCGTAACGCCGAAGCGCGATGTCATGCTCGTTGGCCGGCGGTACGGCATCGGGCCGGCGCCACGGTTGCAATTCGAGGACGGTCGCGGCAGCGGTCAACGCTTTCATTGCTTCCACCAACGACGCACAGAGGACCAACCGCCGATCGCGCTGTAGCGGCGTCTGACGCAATGCACGCAGCAATACCTGTGCATTGTCGGCAGCCACGCAGGCCTCGCGCCGCAGTCCCGTCGACTTGAGCGCCGAGGGGCGCGGCGGTGGCGTGCCGTCGCTGCGATCGAGCATGCCGCGCAAGACGTCGAGGACATAAGTCGCATGCCGATCAAGCGCATCGGCCACCACGCGGGCGAGCCGTTCGCCACCGCGTTCGGGCCATAGCAATTGGCCGATCGCCAGCCCGAGCAAGCCGCCGTAGATGCTGTTCAAGGCGCGTAACGCGGCCAGTCCGAATTCATGCGCGGCAGGCTGCTGTATTTCCGCGACCAGCACGAACTGCAAGGTGACGAAGAAGGTGAAGAGCGCGTAGTGGACGGTGCGACCGACGAAGGTGCCGATCGCGATAGGCAATACCGCGAGGCCTACCGCCAATGGCGATGGCAGCAGAATGCCGACCAGCGCTGCGCCCACCGCACCGATGACACTGCCGGCGATGCGATCGAATGCCCGCTGCCACGTGGAGGTTAGATAGGGCTGCAGCACGAAGACGACGGTCAGCGATATCCAATAGCCGTGATTCAGCGCGAGGCTCTTACATAGCGCCACCGACAAGGTCGTGGCAATGCCAACACGTAACGCATGACGCGCGATGTGCGTGCGAGGATGCAGCTCGCGACGCGCCACCGCTAGCGCATGTCGCGACATCTCGCCCAATCGCCGCCATAACGCCGGCCCCATCCCCTGATGCCCGGACTGCGGCGCATCGGTATGGTTGGCGTGGGTCGAGGAAGGGGGCGTCGCACGCGATGTACGGTCTGTGCCGCCCCCCTGGATCAGGACGGCAGTCGCGGTCGCGCCGGCATCGAGCAATTGCGTCAGCAGATGCAGGACCGTGTGCAGCGTCGGATCGTCGGCCACGCTGAGCGTCCGCGCGGACGCATGCGCCTGTCGCACTGCTTGATCGACCAGCGCCAATGCCTGTTGCAGGCGTTGGCGTTGTTGCGCGTTGGTCAGGTCGGAGACTTCGGCCACGCCGTCCGCGCATTGCCCGAAACGATAAAGCACCCGCAGGATGCTGGCGTCGGCGATCCGTTCCTGCGCGCTGACTGGCATGTTGCGCGGACGGGCGGCCAGCGTATCCGAAAGCGCCACCAGGACGACGAATCCGGCTTCGGCCGCGTCCAGCAACGCCAGCAGTTGCTGACCGCGCTCGCCCCGCGAGGGGCGGCTGCCCAACACTTCCCGGACGCGGGCTCTCGCGGCTTCGATTCGCGCGCGCAGCAATTGCCGGTGTGTGATGCTCACATCCCGTAGCGCGGCGTCGTCTTCGCCGACGATGCCGTCAGCCGCCACGTCGTGGGCGCGGTGTGTGCCGTCCTGAGGCGCGCTTGCCGACGTGGCCGCGTCGCGTGCCTTGCGCCGGGCGTCGCGTCGCGCCTCGCGGGCCGGCGATGGCATATAGCGCAACCCTAGCGCATGCGCGTAATCACCCAGTTCCACAAAGCAGCCCGCCACGGCGGCGGTCGCGTGGCGCCACGGTCGCCGGCGCCACACCAGTGCGGTCATGACGATGGCCCACACGCCGCCGCCAATGAAGAAGATGGCGTACGCCGCGCTCTCGCGAATGTCATGCGTCGGTAGTTCAGTCGAGACGACGAATCCGGCGCAAACCAATGCGCCGACAATGGCATTCGACGGACCGGTCAATTGCGCGAGGCTGGCGATGGTACAGCAGAGGAAGGTCAGCGGCAGCAATAACCACAGCACGTGCTGGGCCGCGCTGCCGAGAAAGCAATAGAGCGCCCCCACCAGTGCGACCGCGGCCATGGTGCCTGTTCGACGCGGCAGTGGTCCGCCCGGATCGGCCAGGCAGGCCCAGAACGCGGCAATCGCGCTCCAGCCAAGGCGCGGTTCACCCAGAAGCACGGCCAGGATGACGGGGACCGCACTGACCACGGCGGCGTGGCCGGCATCGGCCCATGGCAGGCTGCGCCAGGCGGCGCGAGCAGGAAGTCTTGCAGCTGTCCTGGCGCGGACGGAGGAAAAACGCATTGGCGCAAAACGGATTATCGTATCGAGGAGAGGTCATTGTATGCGCCCGGCGTGCCGTTTTAGCGTGCGCGGGGGCGACTTTTTACTTATTTCGCCAGGAGACGTGCTGTGTCAGCAAAACGCAAACTGGGCCGCCAAGGCCTGGAAGTCTCGAAGATCGGCCTGGGTTGCATGGGCATGAGCCAGTCATACGGACCCGCGAATGAAGCGGAGGCTATCGCCACGCTACATCGCGCATTGGATCTGGGGATCACCTTCTTCGATACCGCCGAAGTCTATGGACCTTTCACGAACGAGGCGTTGCTCGGGCGTGCGTTGAAGCCATATCGTGGCAAATGCATTCTCGCCACGAAATTTGGCATGCGGATCGAGGATGGCAAGACCACGGGTCTCAATAGTCGACCAGAACATGTGATCGAGGCGGTGGAGGGGTCGTTGCGGCGCTTGCAGACCGATCATATCGATTTGCTGTACCAGCATCGAGTCGATCCAACGGTGCCGATCGAAGACACCGTTGGCGCGATGGCGCGATTGGTGGAGCAGGGCAAGGTTCGCTTTCTAGGCCTGTCTGAAGCCGGCGAGGCGAATATCCGGAAGGCGCATGCCACCGCGCCTATCTCCGTGCTGCAAAGTGAGTATTCGCTGTGGGAGCGGAATCTGGAGCCGCGCATCATCGGCGTGCTGCGCGAACTGGGTATCGGCCTCGTGCCTTTCAGCCCACTGGGTCGCGGCTTTCTGACCGGAACGGCCAAGCGGGCCGAGGAATATCCTGCCGACGACTTCCGGCATGACGATCCGCGTCTGCAAGGCGATAACTTCGATGCCAATATGCAAGCGGCATCGGTGGTGCAGGATATTGCGCGACATAAAGGCGTGAAGCCGGGGCAGATCGCCTTGGCCTGGGTGTTGCATCGAGGAGATGACATTGTCCCGATCCCAGGCACGAAGCGCCGAACCTATCTGGAGGAAAACGCGGCCGCCATGTCGATCACGCTGTCGGTCGATGAACTGCAGGCGCTGGATCGCGCGCTGCCGCCGAACGTTGTTTCCGGGGCCCGCTATAGCGAAGCGCGGATGAAGTCGATCGATCGTTGAGGGAGGGCGCCGGTGGTTGGCCGAGGTGTTAAGACAGGCGGCGCGGAAGGGGGTGACGATGGGAACTCGGGGCGTGGGCCGGTTACTGAGCGGCTGTGCGGGAACCCAGAGCCGTCCTTTTTCCCGCTTACTCACTCGAGGCCGGAATGAATTTCACCGAATTGCTGGAAGCGCTCAGCGCAGAGACCAAGCTCGATCTAAAGGATGTGAAAAATGGGGAATCGTGCTCGATACGTTTTGATGACAAGGTAGACGTCACCCTGGCGTCCGCGCCGGAGGGCGTGGGCGTCAATTTGTTCGCTGTTCTCGGTACGGTGTCGCAAGAAGATCGGTCGATCTTGTTTCCGGTGTTGATGCAGATCCATTTGCTCGGCCTGGTAACCGACGACGCCTACTTCAGCTTTGACGAAGCCGCGAGCCAGGTCACGCTGTTTCGCACCGTCCAGCTTGCGGGCATGGATCGCGCGGCCGGCATGAAAGCGGTCGAGTCTTTCGTCAATCAAGCCATGCGATGGTCCGCCGCCCTGCCGGATCTGAAAAATATTCCCCTGCATGCCGCCGTCAACGACATGGCGGGCAGTGGCGATCCTGCCGCCGGCTCCGTGTTGCGCCCAGGTGCTTCCACGACGCCCACGGGTTCCGGGCCGAATGCCGCCGGTAATGGCGCGCCTTTTGTCATGCCGGTATAAGGGGATAGAACATGATGCAATATCGCGATCTGCTGCTGGCGTTGGGACTGCAGGAAAAAATCGATATCGACCAGGTTCTGGAGACCGGAAGTTGCCTGGTGCGGATGGACCATTCGGGCGGCAAGGCATTGGAATTGACGCTTGAATGCGACAATGAGCGGCAGGTGGTCTGGCTGTATGCGCCACTGGGACGCGTGAAGGCGGAGGCCCGCGCAGATGTATATGGCATGCTGCTGCGCATGCATCTCTTTGGCCTGGCGACCGGGGGCGCGTATTTCGGTTTCGATGCGCAACGCGATACGATCAACTTGTTCAAGTCGATCCGCCTTGCATCGGCCGTGGCGCCGGACGCGGCACGACAGGTGAAGGCCTTCGTCAACGATGTACAGGCAATGTTGCAGACGCTGCCGGTGGAGCCGGACACGGCCATGACCGGGGCAGGCCTGAACCACATGACGCTGCTCACCGGATCATCGGCGGGCGCTGGCGGCATGGCGTCGCCGCAACAGGTTTGACGTTTGCCAGAACATCGTGACGCATGTGAGGAGCAGGGATGCAGTCGACAACCGGGATGTCGGGGTTGGGTGCGGTGCCAGGCCTGGCGGGGTGGCACGCGGTAAATGTGACGAATGCCGCCGGAGAGGTCGCGTCCGCGTTGGTCACCATGATTCGCGGTGCCCGGGTCAATGCCATGTCGGACGCAGTACGGCAGCACTTCCTGCATGGCGCGCTGATGGCGGGCATATCGGCGATGTCGACCGCGGAAGGCGCGCTGGATTTCCAACGTCGTATCGGTGATCGCCAGGCACGGGAAGTGTCGCCGCGCGAAGGCCACGATGCCGGATTGCGCGACCGCGTCGACCGCGCCAGACGCAGCGGTGCCAACGATGGTGTTGGCGCCGCTTCCGCCGAGCAGGATGGGGGCAGTGCCTTGCACTGGCATGACGCGGACCGGGTGGTGACATTGGGCGCGCATGCCCTGCGCCACCATGTCTGCGTCGCATTGGATGATCTCCAGAATCGGTATGCCGCGGACCAGGGCGAGACCACGGTACCGCTTGCGCTCGCCTACTTTCAGCAGGATCAGGATCTCACCCCGGACGCGGCATTGGCCGTGTCTTTGGCCGCGGCGGCAAGCCCTGCACCGCGTAGTGACACGCTGAGCGATGCGTTGGGCCACATGCTGTCGCTGTCCGCGTCGACGACCCCTGCCACGCGCTCAATGTTGCGCCAGGTGGATGATGGCCGTACCCCTTTCTGGCATGAAGGTGTGGCGGACGCGAGCGCGGTCGCGCACCGGACCTTGCGGCGTGCACTGCAATTGCTGACGGAGCAGCAGGGGTCGGTGCCTGCCGAACGTCATACGCCTTTGCGCGAGGTCTGCGCGGCATTCGACCCGTCGAGAATCGCACCGTTCGAGGCTGGCGTGCGTGTCGGCCTGGCACGCCACTGGAGCGGTACGATCGCGGCGGTGCGCACCGCCTCCTCCTTCACCGCCACGGTGACGCCCGCGGAACACGCGGATCCATTTTTGAGAAATATGCTGGAGCAGTTGCCGCGCGACGCGGCCGCTCGAAGGTCGGCGGTCGGTGGGGGAGCGTTATCACGACGGCTCGATCCGGCATTCGTCGCTGAAGCGGCGTTTGCATCCATTGGCATCCGCGACGGCCAGGATGCGAGGTCTCCGGCGACGTTCGATGCGTGGCCGCCGTCATCGCAGGCGATCGCCTCGCCGATATCCGCCGGGGCGGTGGACGCTCGTGCATCGGCACTGTTTGCCCGACTGCTCGCGCTCTGCGGCGGCGACGAGGCCGTGCTGCAGGTGCTGAGCCATCGCATGCATCAGAGCAGCCTGTTGGCGGCGACGTCGCCGGTCCTCGCGCAATATGCCCATGGTGACGACCCTCAGGTCTTGTTGCTGCCAGGGAGTAGTGGCCCTGGGCGCGATCAATTCGTTGTCCTGGGCGATGCACCGCTGTTTCACGTCGATGTTTGGGCCGATGCGGCCGGTGGTGTATGCGCCGATGGCGAAGTCAAGTGGCCGATTACGCAATATGGTGCGGCGGAGGATGCGTACGGCGCTGGGGCAGGGCGGCGCGCCGTTGTTCCGGCGCTGGCCGAATGGCACGTGCCCAGCGCGCCGAGCTGGCTGCAGATCCGCCGGGTTGTCCATGCAGGGCGTGACGAGGAGCCGGAGGGTATCGCGGCAATGCCGTCCGCCGGCGCGGTCCGCCTGACGTATGGCGTATCGCACATGGTATGCGAGATCGCACACCATATGACGTTCAATGCCGACACCGGCGCGCTGGTCTGAACCCACGGATATCATGGGCCGGGTCCGCGGTATCTTTGGTCAGTTGGCGTTTTGCCGGACGACGGGGCCAGTATGCACGTCCCTGCGCCAGATCATCGTCACATGCTTCAAGTCGTTTATTTTTGCGATCAACGACGCCGGTTGCGTGATCGGGATCGGCAACCTGGCATATAAGGTGACGACACCGGTGTCGCGATGCTGCCCGAGGGTGCAGCCACCGGTGCCCGCGCCGTGGTGATTGCCTTCCAGCAATTGCCGGTTCAGTGCAAGGATGTGTTCTTGCAATGGCTTGCCCAATGCGGCGTAGAGGAGGATGTCTCCGTGCGTCGGGTCGCCATCGCACATCATGCCGATGGGCAACCCGTCCACTCGCAGTTCCTCCTGATTCCAGAGTTGATCCACCGTCATGCCGAGCGAGGGGCCGTGCCGCATCAACGCCATGCGCAGCGTGTCATAGGTCCAGGCAATGTCGGAACGGGCCGGCACGACAGGGTCAGTGTGTGTTGCGGGTATCGGGGTCACGATGAATATTCCCATACCAATCGCTTGCAATCGCGTGAAAGGCATCGAGGGCATTTTGCAATGCGTCGGCATCCAGCAGGTCGAGTGGCAAGCGCGCGTAGATGCTGACATTGCCCTGTGCGCTGTCACGTCCCAGCGTACATCCGGATGTTCCAAGTCCCAGGTGATTCGCTTCGAGCAGGCGTTTGTCGACGTCGGCGTCGCGCTCGGGGTGAGGGCGGCCCAACGACGCTGTCAGCATCACCTGGTCGTGGCCGTCATCGGCTTCGTGGAGAATATCGATGAGAAGCGTACCGTGACGGGGGCGAGCGGTTGCACAGTGGTTTTGAATGACGATCTCCATCGAACGGTCATGCAATTGAAGCAATGCGTGCAAAAGGTCGACGAATGCACTGGTCACGGTGTTACGGATACCTCATCGAGGAACAACAACAGGTTCGACACCGTGTCATCGCGACACACCGCCGCGATCACCTGTTCGACCTACCATGTTCAAGCCATCTTCTGGACGATGCCGCCGAAGGCGTCGTACAGATTCTTGATCAGCGTACTGCTCAGGTTCGACATCAGTGACCATTTGCCGATCAGCCCCTGGAATTGCAGCAGTTGCGACGTGCTCAGGTTGGGTTGCGTGATGAAGGTATTCATGTCCGCTTCGGTCGCCGTCAACGTCGAGCCGAGTGAGTTGATGATGCCGTCTGGCGAGAAAGTAGCCATGAGATTGCCTGTATCGGTTTGAATACGGTTGTGGAAGAAAGATCATATTGAGTGACGGAGCGTGCCGTGCCGTTCCGTTCACCCCGTACCGCTTTTCATCAGGCGGTCGTATGCAATGCGCCGGCTTCGTCGCGGACGTCACCGGTTCGGTTTCTCGCGATCCGGGGCCGCGCCATGGGTGTTCGCCGTGGCATCGCCCTCCGATCGTAATGCGGGTGGCGCAGCGGATCGGACGTGCAGCGCATGCGCGGTGTCCGGGCCGATTGACACGCGAAGCGACGACACAAAAGACAGGCCGGCCTCCAATGCCCGCACGCACGCTTGTGCCTTTACGAAGGCATCCTGCGGCAAGCCCGCGACGATCTGGGCGCGCAGGCGATCACGCATCGCCGTGATTCTTATCGTCAGCGCATCGCATTCGGCGCGCGTTCGAGGCGCACCGAAGTTGCCGTTCGCGCCATGGGGCGGCACATCGGCCGCGCCGCTTTGCGGCTGGCTGTCGCTTTTGGGCGCGATGCCGGGCGTGGGTGAAAGTGGCGGGGCAGGATGCATGGTGTCGACTCCGATGGCTTGAGCGATGCTTAGCGTTGCAAGACGATCCGCTGTGGTGGCGATGGCGGCGGCGCCTGCGTGCTGGACGCTGTGCGGGCGGTGCCTTGTTGCGCGCGTTGTGGTGGCGCCGTTTCCCGATCAAAGACAACGGTGGCGTCATCGACGAATATCAGACGGAAGCCGCGATACGCGCCACCCGGCAGCAGGCGCACATTCCCATCCACCACCACCGACGGCAGGGGGCCGCTGCTGATCGAGACGATTGCGAACGGCAGCAAGGTTGGGGTGAAACTGGCCCGGCTACCGCCGATCAGTGTTCGAACGGGGACGCGGTCGCCATAGCGCTGGTGGAAGCTGTCGAGCATACTGCGCAGCCGTCCGGCATCCGTCGTGGGGGGGGCATCCAGCACCAGTTGGCCGAGGCTTTGGGCCGCGCTCGTGCGGGCGCTCGCGACAGTGGGGGCGGTGGCGCCGGCCGGGGCCCAGTGAATGGCGGCTCCGGGCAAGCCCACCGCGCGCATCGCGTCTTCGAGCGCCGTCACCGCGCCGTCGGCGGTCAGCAACGCGGTGTCGGCCAGCGTTGCGTTCGGCACCGCCGAGGCGAAGGCGTCACGCAACATGGTGCGCAGCGATGTCAATGCGGGATCGGTGTCAGTGCCGACTCCCGCTGCCGTTATCGAAGGCATCGCGGACGTTTCCGTCGATGCCTCGGACGCCGTCGGGGATGCTGGCGGGACGATACCGAGCGCATCGGCATCGGACGGCGGCAGGATGACGCCGCGGATGCGTATCTGGCCGCTATTACCGGCATCGACGCTGAGGAAAGGGCCGAAGTGACTTGCCATGTCGCGTGCGGCCTGCACGGCCTCGGCGATGATATCGATGCGCATCGCGGGCATCGGCGTCAGACGCGCCAACGCATTGGAGAGGCGATCTCGTGCCCCGTCGTCGGCTACCCAGCCCGAGACAACCACGCCGCCGAGCGGATCGCGCTCCGCGCGGATGGCATCGCTCCATCCCCCGGCGCGCAACGCTTGTCGCACCTGCGCGAGGATGTCGTTTGATGGCGGGGGGGAGGGCGTCACCGGGGGCGGTGCGTGGCGCGGCAGGATGACGAACAGCGCGAACAAGGCGGCGATGATCGACAGCGCACCGGCCACCATGATCCAGCGGGTGGGCACGCCCCCCGCTGATGCGGCCACGGGGGTAAGCGCCGTTGCGTCCGTTGCGTCCGTTGCTTCGGTACGGCCCGGGGCACGATGGATATGGCGGCGTAGCGCCCCCCAGGGGCCGCGTTCCACCGCGCGGGTCGGTTGGTTCGTCACAGTGGGTCCCGAAGCTTTCGCCGTCACTTCTTCCGCGTCCACTCGCGCATCGGTGTCCACCGGGTCCAAGGGAGATGCATCGTATGCGTCCGGCGTCGACCCATGGGTTGCCATTGGGGTCTCGATCGTTCCGTCCTGTCCCGAGGGCGTCGCCATATCGCGTGACGGGGATGTCGATAGCGCGGCGCCTAGCTCGGACAGGGTCACGTCTTCCGGCAGATGTACGGCGGGCCAGGGAGCGTCGGCATGCGCGACGGTCACCGTCAATTGCCCGATGTCGATCGGTGTGTCGATCGGCATGACCGCGTCGTGATCGCGCGTGGCGTCGCGGTTGCCGCCGCCGCTGTCGTTGACGGAATCAGCGTGGTGATGCGCGTCATCCGCCTCATCGGCGCGCGGTGGGTTATCGGCGCCGTCGCGATGATCGTCCTGGTCGCGATCGGCTTCGGCGTTGGTGCGGTGCGATGCGGGACGCGCGTCTTGACGACGCAGGCACCAGCCGGTGACACGGCCGTCTGATGCTTGTGCCAACCGTACGCGCAGCGTCAAGTGAGAGACGGCGTCATCGGTCAGCATGATGTCGCAATCGTCCTGCCCGCCGACACGCAGGGTTTCACCCGGCCCCACGGCAATCTGCGCCCCTGCATGCCAGCCACGCAGTATGCGAAGCGCGAACCTGGCAGGTCCCTGCGATGGCGCAATATCGTGCGGCGCTGAGAAATCCTGAGGTTTCATCGTCTATCTATTTTTAGGATATGAGGCGCAAAGCCCGCCACTGAGGTGGCGTTGGCGGCACATTTGCCGCGACAAACCGGAAACCGAACCATGCAGATCGATCAAACGGAACAAGATGGCTGGCAGGTCATGCACCTCAATGGCAGACTCGACGGGACGGGCGCGCCGCTTCTCGAGCACGCGATCGATGCCTACCTCGGCGACGGGGGGCGTCATCTTGTGCTCGACTTGTCGCGGCTCAGTTACATCAGTTCCATCGGCTTGCGCGTCCTGCTGATGGCGGGAAAGCGGCTGGCGCGTCCGGGCCCCGGCAATACGACGTCCGACGCGCGGCAGTCCGCTTCGGTCGCCGCCGCGGGCGGCGAGGTGACAGCGGAGCGCGGCGCCAAGGGGCAACTCGTGCTGGCTTCGCTTAAGGCGAACGTACGGGAGGTACTCGAGATGAGCGGCTTCATCGCGTTGTTCCCAGTCATCGACGACCTCGCGACCTTGCAGCCGGCAGCGGCGTGATACCGGCACGTCATCATGCAAAAGACCTTCAGGCGCACCGACGGGTTGGCGTGCCTGCCTGTGCTGCCGTGCGTGCATGATCGGCATGGTCCTAGAGCACGATGCGGTCGAGCGGCTGAACATTGATCTCGGGCGTCAACTCCTGGTACGACAGCACCGGCAGTTCGTAAAAGTCGCTCTCGATCAGCTTGCGCATATAGCGCCGGATATCCATCGACGTCAACATCACGGGGGGATGGGCACCCCCGCGCAGATCGCCCACGACGAGCTTGATCGCCGCGATCAGTGATTTCGAGACGGCGGGATCGAGGGCAAGGTAACTGCCGCCGGACGTCTGCCTGATGGCGCTGCGCACCGTATCCTCGATAGCGGGTGCCAGCAGATACGCGGGCAGCACGTTGTGGTTGCTGGCGAACTTGTAGCTGATCTGGCGCTTCTGGCTGATGCGGACATACTCCGTCAGCAAGACGGTATCCTTCTCTTTCTGACCCCATTCGATCAATGCCTCCAGAATGCCACGCAGGTTACGCACCGAGATGTCTTCCGAGACGAGGCGCTGCAAGATCTCCGCGATCTTCTGGATCGGCATCACGCGCATCGTCTCCTTGACCAGGTCCGGAAACCGGCCTTCCATCGACTCGATCAGGAAACGTGTCTCCTGGATGCCGATGAAATCCGCGGCGTATTTTTTCAGTACGAAGGCGAGGTGGTAGGTCAGGATCTGGCTCGGGTCCATCGTCGCGATGCCGACGTTCGTCAAGGTACCCCGCAACGAGGCGTCAACCCATAACGTCGCGATGTTTGGCAGGAAGGGCACATCGGGTTCGAACGGCACTTGCAATGCTTCAAGGTTGCGCTGCGTGTCACGTACCAGCAGATGTGCGGGTCGCAGGCGTCCGCTGGCTACCGGTACCTCGGAGAGCAGTACGCTGTAGCGCTCGTCGGCCAGCGCGTTCGTGAAGCGCAACGCGATGCCAGGGAAGGGCACGCCCAGGTCGGCGTACAGCGCGCGTCGGATCTTGATCAGTTCGCTATTCAACACATTCGCGCTGAAGGTACTTCGCAGTCCCGTGGCCACGTCGACACTCAACGGAACCGTGGGCGAGAATTCCGTATGTTCCTGAGCGGTTTCGGGCGTTTCTTCCCCTTGTCCCGCGGCCCGCAGGCCGGGGATTTCAGAGACCGTGCCCGTCTTCGCGTCCACGACCCGTCGGGTGGAACGCAGCAGCACGAAACCAATCAGGCCGGCGGGAATCGCCAGGCAGATGAACACGGCCATCGGCATGCCCGGAATCATGCCCATGCCCAGCGCCACGCCCGCGCCGATCAGCAAGGCCCGCGGTTGCGACAGGATCTGCATGCCGATGTCGCGACCTACGTTCGACTCGCCTTCGCCGGTTTGGACACGCGTGACGATCATGCCCGCGCAGATGGCGATGAATAGCGCCGGAATCTGCGCGATCAAGCCATCGCCGATCGTCAGGACGGAATAAGTGCTGACCGCCTCCGCCATCGGCATGCCGCGCTGGACGCTGCCGATGATGATGCCGCCGAGCATGTTGACCGCCACGATGATGATGCCGGCGATGGCGTCGCCCTTGACGAATTTCATCGCGCCGTCCATCGAGCCGTACAACTGGCTTTCCTTCTCTACGCGTGAGCGGCGTTTGCGCGCTTCGGTCAGGTCGATGGCGCCGGCGCGCATGTCCGCATCGATCGACATCTGTTTGCCCGGCATGGCATCCAGCGAGAAACGCGCCGCGACTTCCGCGACCCGTTCGGCCCCTTTCGTGATGACGACGAACTGGACGATGGTCAGGATCAGGAATACCACCAGGCCGACGACGAGATTACCGCCGACGACGAAGTTTCCGAATGTCTCGACGATATGGCCCGCATCGCCTTGCAGCAGGATCAGGCGCGTGGTGGATATCGAGATGGCCAGACGAAACAACGTGGTGACCAGCAACACCGACGGGAACGACGAAAATGACAGCGGTGAAGGGAGATACATCGCGACCATCAACAGAATGGCCGACAACGTCATGTTGATCGCGATCAGCGTGTCCACCAGCCAGGTGGGCAGCGGCAGGATCATCATGAACACGACCCCGACCAGGATGAACGCCAGCAGGATATCGTTACGGCTGGTGGCCAGCGCCACCGCGCGTTGCAAGGTCTGGTACATGATCGGGCGTGTGAAGGAGGGTTCGGGGGTCAGGCGTCCGGCACGAATGGCGCCGCATCCTGTGCAGGCAACGGGTCCGCCGCGCGGGCAATCGCGAAGGCCTGCATGGCGCGCGCCGCTTCTTCATGGCGTCCGAGCGCGGACAGGATCTGGGCACGTAACAACTGGTAGGGTGCGCTTACCTGTACCCGCACCGGAATAGCCGAGAGCGTCGCCAACGCCGCCTTCGGCTTGCCGGCGCGCAATTGCGCCAGCGCCAGTACCCCGCGGATCGGGTCGTCGGCGGCGGCATCGTGTGCCAGCAACGCGAGCAGTGCGGCGGCGCGGTCCGCGCGCTCGTGTGACAGGAACAGAAAGGCAAGCTGTTCGATGAAGGCGCGGTCATCGTGGTCGGCCAGCAACATCCGTGAAGCGGTGGGCGTCTGACGCGCGGCGGGTGGAGACGAGGTGTCCAATACGGCGGAGGCCATCTCAACCCGCCACTACCAGGCCGCGATACGTTGCCAGCTCCTGCCGCATTTCACGGGTCGACACGAGCACGCGGTGCGCCGCCCGCATGGTCCTTGCCCCGGTGTCATTCGTCGCGTTGACGTTGTCCGTCCGTCCTGCGTCCTGGCGCACCGCCTTTTCGCGCGCGGCCAGTCCGCGTTCAAGCGATTGACAAGAACGATCGAGTGCTTCGCCATAGCTTTTCGGCTTTGCAAAGGCGCGGGTGGATGCGGCTATTGATGCATCGGCGGGGGCATGTTCTGGCGCAGTACTGCTTTTAACCCCGAGCGCGGCCAGCAAATAAATGTCGAGCCCTTGTTCACGAAACAGCTTTTGTAACGGGCCGCCGGTCGGCGTATCCGATGGCAGGAGCGAGGCGGGTCCGGTGGGTAAGCGCGGTCGATCCGCGGCATCGAGTTGGCTGACGTTCGTCAGGCCGTGGTCCAGTCGATATGGGTGCAGTTCCATCTTTCTCGATCAAAGCGTTTCTTCAGTCCATCGAATGCGGTTGCCACCCGTGCAGGTAACGCAGCGCCGCTTCAGCCTCATCGAGATGCAGCGCACTGCCGTGCAAACGCACCATGACGATCAAGGCGTCCTCACGGGCATGCGCGTCCTGCACCGACTGGGCCGCAACATGTATCGACCAGTGCGGATGCGGCGGATGCAATGCATCGGTGGCGTGGGACGCGTCGCGGTTCCGTCCGCCGAGCATTTCCCGCGATGTGGCGGCCAGACGCTGCATCGCGTCCAGCACATGACTTGGCAACTGCGACGCCACCGGGAAGATGGCTTGCAGCAATAACGTTTCATCAAGCGGTTCGATACCGATCCGCGCGCCGGACGCGAGGCGCAACACCGTGCGCTGACGGCTTTGCGCGGGCTCGGCGGCAAAGCCAAGTCGCACGGCCAATGCTTCCACCAGCGCCTTGACCGCATGGGCGGCATCCGATGAGCCGGATGCACCTACGCCGAGATCAGACATGCGCGTTTTCCTCGTCTATCAGATCGTCCAGCGCATGCTGCACCGCTTCGCGGGCACGCATGCGTTGTTGATCGTCCACGAATACCCGCTCTGGCATGTCTCGCAGCACGGCGCTGAAGCCATGCAGGAAGGGAATGGCGCGCGCCAGTACGACAGGAACGCCTTCCGTTCCGGGCGTCGCGTCGGGGGCCGACGGATCTTGCTCTTGGCCAGCCATTGTGCGCGCGAAGGCCACGAACGCTTCCGGTGTAAAGTACGATTGATCAGTCAGATCAACCGCTTTGCGCATCGTCTGCAACGCAGCCGCGCCCGCATCGGCCGGAGAACCCGGGTGGAGTACTTCGGCCAACGAGTCGCACTGCTGCAGCACGGTGACGGCCGTGGTGACGTGCGATTTTTCCGTCAGCAACGCGTGCAGGTGCGCCCGATCGACCGAGGGACGCAGCGAGTCGATATCGCGCCCCACAGCCAGGATGAATCGTTCGAGCACTGCTTGCACCACGCTACCCGCGGCCTGGGGGGATGTACCGTTCTCCCCTGCTGCCGTGCCGGCGCGGGCAGGACTGTCGAGCAGGGCGGTCACGCCGTCCAGCACCCGATGCAGCACCGAGGCAATGCGCGTGTCGCCTTCCACCAGCGTTGCATAGGACGCTTGCAGCGACACGATTTCAGCCGCATCCAGTCGCCGTCCGTCTCCGGGCGTTTGCCAGACGCCACCGGTATTCAGGTCCGCACGAATCCGCGTGCCGTGCGAGAACTCCAGTTCCTGCGTCATGTCTGCGAGCCGTTCCAGGATTGCCTCGGTGTCTTCACGCCGTCCGCCTCCGCGTCTGCCCGCGCGCTGTCCTGATCCTGATCCGACCCCACCGCACCACGGCGCAGCGCCCCCGCGGCCTGCTGCAACGCCACGAAGAGTTTTGTCGGATTGTTGTCGCATCGTTCGCGCAACAACTGCAGCATCGTGTGCGGTGCGCCTTGTTGAAGATCGGCGACCAACGCCTCGCGTGTGCGCTGCGCATCTTCATCCTGCTGCAATGTCTCGGCAAGGAACTCGGCCAGCGCTTCAGGATCGATCCATTCGTGCGTCTCTTCCTCCCGCAACGCGCGATCAGCCTCGTCTTCGCTATCCATTTCGGCCGCGATGTATTCCGCCAGGGCATCGGCTTGCTCGGCCAGACGTTCCCCGTGCTCGATGGCGAGGAGCGCATCGTTCTTGAAGATAGGGGCCGCGCCGTCATGGCTTTGTCCGCCGGGCCGCGCCGTGGTATCAGCGCGCGGGCCGACGGAATCGAACGTACTTGGGTCATGTTTCATGGGGGTGGAGCCGATGTGAAAAGCGGTCATGGCGGTGCACGCAGGTAAGCGAAATAGCGAAGGAACGAAGAAGCGCGAAGTCATCGGTGCTGCGCGATGTCGATGCATGGTTTGATGGATCGATACAACGCCTCGGTTATTCGTGGTCCAGGAACGTGGCGCCTGTCGAGACGCGGCGCGGCAGCCCGACTGTCTGCTTTTTTTACCGTAAGGAAAGGTTGTCGGGATCTGCTGGTGCACAGTAACGCGGCAGGGGACATGCGTTCCTCGCGCGCGCTGAATTGCCGCGCGGGGTGGTCGCCAGATCGCATGGGTCGGCAAACAATGTGACGGGCGGGCGGGTCGTGCATTCGGAAACGCCGGATTGGCAAAGGGAACCCGAACGAGCCGGAGGGTACAGAGTTGGGACGCCTATATAAAGTCGAACGCGGATCGCGACGATGCAGCCCGCACGAGGGGATTGGGCGACGTTTTCATCTTTTCATATGAAGGAGGGTTTGTGTCCACGCATTCCGAACCCGATGACCGCCATGTTGATACTGCAAATGCGCCGTCGCCCGACGTTGGCAATGCCACGTTGACCCCTGCCGATATTGAATTGGATGCCCGTATCGCCGCCTACCTTGAGAGCGGCGCGGAGACGATCGCGCAAGCCGAGGCGTTGCTGATCGAAAGTCAGGCGCTGTTCGATGAGAGTGGTTTGGATCTGGCGTCCGTCATGTCGCGGTTGTCGCCTGCGGAGCGGGCGCAGCTCAACGAAATGACGGCGGAAGACGAGGCGGAAATCGAGAAAGCACTAATGCAGGCCAAGGCGGCGCAGGCGTTTTCCGTGGCGGATCGCAAGGACGTCGGCGGCATGGCCGGCGCGGTGCGCCGCGGGCGCTTGTTTATTTGATGATGTCGGTTTGCAAGGAGGAATGATATGAGCACTCCCGTTTCTGGTGTCGGCGGTGTGACCGATTTGACCGGGAATTTTGAGACCGATTTGAATCTGGTGATGGCGGCGCGTTTATCGGTCAGTGAGCAAAGCATCCAGGGAAAGCTCACGGCGATGAAAGCGTCCACCACGCAGATGCAGAAGTTGAACGAACTTTCGGGTTCCCTGTCGCGTCTGGCGGCCAGCATGCAAACGAGCAAATCGGAAGATAAGCTCAAATTGACAAACGCCGAGCCGCAGAAAAGCAATATCGAGGAAATCAAGACGCTTTGTAGTCAGACCGGCCTGGATGTGACGTCGATCCTGGGTAATGCGGATTTATCCCAGGTGACGCTTAACCAGTTGACCAGCGCGGCGACATCGGTACGCCAGAAAGCCGACTCGATTGGGAGTACGAGTCAAACGGATCAGCTCATGACGCAGCAGGCGATGAGCAGAATGGGGCAGATTGTCGATCAGTGGTCAAACATGATGTCGAAGATCGCGCAGGCAAAGCAGACCCCCATCTCGAATATGCGTTAACGACCATGAACGATGCGGCCGAAGGGGTCAACGAAAGCAAGGCCACGCCGGATGTCCAGGTGGTCGGTGGCCGATGGGTGGAATGGGTCGCGCAAGGCGGTCTGACGCGTGACTTCGTCGGTATCGATGAGCGGGAAATGGAAACGGCTTATCACTACGCCACGCAGCTTTATCAACAAAAGCGCTATCAGGATGCATCGGTGCTGTTTTTGTTCCTGAGCGCGCATAACCAGTGGGAAAGCCGTTATCTGCTCGGGGCGGCCGGGTGTGCGCAGATGCTGGGCCGCTTCGAGGATGCCCTGTCTTCGTATGGCACGGCCGCCAGTCTCCAGATGTCGGACCCGATGCCGCAATTCCGCATTGCGGAATGCTTGATCGCATTGAACATGCGCGAGGAGGCCGTGGAGACATTGCGCTTTGTCATCGATCTTGCCGATGCGCCAGAGCACGTCGCGCTTCGTGCCCGCGCACGGGCGACGCGGGAGTGGTTGCTGCAGGAGGCCAGGCCATGAGTGATACAGCGTTGCCGTCGAGCGGCGCGTGGTCATCGACGAACGAGACCTACGGGGATGGCCTGGACGGTGGTAACGCCGCGAAGCCCGGTGGCGGTCGTGCGCCGGGGGAGCCGACGTCGACCACGGGCGCGCCGGCCGGCGCACCGCGCATGAACGTGGGCGTTGATCCGACGATAGATCCCCTGCGCGCGCTTCGCGATTACCTTCGTACTTCCAGCGTGTCGGGCGGCAGTGGCGACGACGATAACGGCGCACCCGCGCTGGCGCCGTCACACCTGAGCGGCAACGTCGAGGATATGGCGCTCGCGATGCATTTGATGCAAGCGAGTTTTTCCAATGCCCAGGCTGGCACGGCGCTCGCGGAGATCAAGAACAATTCGGTGAAGCTAAAGGCCAGTCAGGCCGAACAGAATGCGCACTACAAGAAGGCCGTGGAAAGCGGGCGAGAAGCGGAAGCCAAATCGGGCGGCGTGCTCGGATTTTTCAGGAAACTTTTCAAGGCGACTGCGGCGTTGGCCGGCATCGTGTTGTCGGCGATCGCCGTTGCCGCGACCGCGGGCGCCGCGGCACCCTTGCTCGCGTTCGCCGTCGCCGGTGCGATTGGCGCGACCATCAGCCTGGCCAGCGAAATCAGCCAGGCGGCGGGCGGCCCCCCGATTTCCCTGTCGGCGATGCTGACAAAAATGGGTACGGCACTTGCCCTGGCCTGTGGGGCTTCCGAAGAGGATGCGGAGAAGATCGGCAAGGTCGCGGGAAATAGCATGGGTGTCTTGCTGGCCGTGATCGACCCGTCGATATTGGGGGAACTGGCGGGGGGCATCGCTGCGCTGTCGGGCGCTAGTCCCACGGTGATGGGGATCATTACCGTGGTGGCGACGCTCGCGGCCGTCGCATTGACGATGGCGGGGACGAATGCGCTGCTCAAAGGAGTGGAAGGCGGTAACAAGCTCGTTGGTGTGCTCGCGAAAATGGCCGGCTTGAAGTACGGGTTGATGGTCACGAAAGGGGTGGCCGAGGGCGCGGGCGGCATCGTTGGTGGGACGCAGGGCATTCTGGTCGCGCGCAGCCAATTCGAGGTCGATACCGCTCGCGCCGATGCGAAGGCGGCGTCTGTACAGACCATGAAATTGCAGAAGCAGATGGACGATCTCCTGGAAGAAGTCCGCCGGTTGTTCGAGCGGGTAGAGGATAGCTATAGCGGCGCCACGCGGATGTTGGGCCGCGCATCGCAGTCGTATCAACTGCTTGCCCGCAACATGGGCGCCCGAATGGGCGCGTGAGTACAAGCGCGTAAGTTCGAATAACGCCGGGCCTGATCGAAGGCATGAGGAAGGAGAAAGTCATGGTGGACACGCAATTATCGGCTAAACGAAACGATGCCGGCGCGATCGGCAACGCTTACGCGTCGGAACGGCAAGGGGCAGCCACACGATCGGTCGAAGATATCGAAGGGTTGGTCAGCCGTCTGCGGGAGGGACTGTCCACGCTTTCCTTGACGTCGCGCTACACGCGCGACGAATTGGACACGATCTATGCGTTGGGATGGTCACATTTGTCGCGTGGGCAGGCAGACACGGCTTTGCGTCTTTTTCTGTTCCTGACGGACTACGCGCCTACCGCCCCGACCTATTTGACGGGCTTGGGCGTTTGTCTGCAGCAGTGCGATCGATATGAGGAAGCGCTGACCGTGTTTTCCTGGGTCGGCACGCTTGACGGTGAAAACGTCGAAGCCACCCTTCGCAGCGCTGAATGTCTGCTCGCGCTCAGATTGTGTTGAAAAAGTCTGTCGACGTGCGGATTGTTCGGTATTCTGGAGGACATCGATCGACGGGAGTGATTCGTCATGATGGGTCAACTGGGCAGCGAACAGGACAAACTTTTCTACTCGTTCAACCTCGACAATCACGTCCCTCGCGAACACCTGTTGAGAGGCATCGATCACTTCCTAGATTTGAGCGATCTTCGTCAGCATCTCGCGCCGTTCTACAGTCCGATGGGACGGCCATCGATTGATCCGGAGCTCATGATCCGCATGTTGATCGTCGGTTACTGTTTCGGCATTCGGTCAGAGCGCCGCCTGTGCGAAGAGGTGCATCTGAATCTTGCATATCGATGGTTCTGCCGCCTGGGTCTGGAGGACACCGTACCGGAACACTCGACATTCTCCAAGAACCGCCACGGTCGCTTCCGCGATAGCGATGTGCTACGCCATGTGTTCGAGTCGGTAGTGGGTCGATGCATGTCCGAAGGGCTTGTCAAGGGAGAAGGATTCGCGATTGACGCGAGCATCATTAGAGCCGATGCGAGCTCTGTACGCGCTGTTCCGGGTTCTGATCCCATCGACGGGGACTGCGTCAACGGCCAAAGCCGTGCAGTGCGGGAGTATCTGGAAGCATTGGAAAAAGCCAATTCGGCAAACACCGAAGTGGCAGAGAAGGAAGAGACATTGACGCCTCCAAAGAGGCTATCTCTGACGGATCCCGCCGCGAGCTGGACAGCCGCGAAGGGTGGCTTGCCGTTCTTCGCCTACTCGACCAATTATCTGATTGACCTGCAGGCGGGGATCATCGTGGACGTCGAGGCGACGCCCGCGAACCGGACGCACGAAGTGGAATCAACCAGAACGATGATTGACCGTGTTGAGCGGCGGCATGATCTCAAACCTCGACGTCTTGCAGGCGACACCGCGTATGGCTCAGCGGCGATGCTTGCCTGGATGATCCAAGAGAAGGAAATTGCACCACATGTTCCGGTCTGGGATAAAACCGCACGCAAGGACAACACATTGTCCAGCAGCGAGTTCAAATGGGATGAACTGGCCAATGAATATCGCTGCCCCACCGGGCACGCACTACGCAGTGATCGACGCAAGTTCAGAAACCCGCGCTCGCGAGTCACGAAGGCTGACACGATCATCTATAGGGCAAGCCAGTTTGACTGTGAGGGCTGTTCGATGAAGGATCGCTGCTGCCCGAATACACCATTTCGCAAGATCGCCCGCAGCATCCATGAAGCTGCGCGTGACGAAACGAGGCGTATTGCAAAGACCCCTGAATACAACCGATCTTGCCGTGAGCGAAAGAAGGTGGAAATGCTATTCGCCCATCTCAAACGCATCCTGAAACTGGACCGTCTGCGACTGCGAGGTCCGAGCGGTGCCCATGATGAGTTTCTGATGGCAGCAACTGCGCAAAATCTGCGAAGAATGGCCAAGCGGCTCATGCTAGGAAGCCAGCAGATGAACCAGGCAGTCGCATGACGGGCAACGGGCCTCGTTGCCCTGTCCAAGTTCGCCGCTTCGCCAATCCCCACAACTCGAAAACGTACTGCTGACTCCAGCGTTTCAAGACAAAACAAGACTTTTTCAACACAATCGCTCAAGGACCGGACAGAGGCGGAACGCCTGCTGGATCTCATCGTGACGGATTCGATGGTTTCTTCTGGAAAACGGACGCATGTGGCCTATCGTGCGCAAGCCTTGCTCGATGTGCTGCGACGCGGCATCGAGGGCAACGGCGCGAGTTCCGTTAGCGGGCGAAGGACCGCAAGCGCAGCGGTTGACAGCGGTCCGGTATCGGCACCGTTCTGACGGTGCGCGTGTACCCGACCGTGGAACCGGGCGCCGCTGGCGGGTTACACAGGTAATGGAATAGATGACGACAGTATTGAGGAGAAGGAACGATGGTTGACGGAATTCGCGGTGACGGGGCCGGGATTACCCAGTCCGTGGTCAACGAAGGCGCAACGAATACCGCGGGTGCGTCGTTGGCAAAGCCGGGCGCTGCCGGGGCGTTGTCGTCGCAAACGTCAACGCCGGTTACCGCCGATCATCCGGGCCTGGCGTTCGACGCAGCGGCGAAAGCGCCAGGGGCACCGATGCCGTTGCCCGCGCCGGATGCCGATGCGTTGTCGAAACCGCGAGTCGGGCAGGCAATGACCGCGATCATGGGGGGCGGCGATGACGGCGGCGCCGCAGCGGTATCCGAGATCGATATCAATCAGTTGATGTTGATGATGTTCGAAATGTCACGCAGTCTGCGTGATACCGCGATGAAGCAACGCGCGATGAGTCAGGAAGCGAATATCGCCAGCCAGTCGGCGGCGATCAACGCGATGCGGGATGCGGCGGCGCAACGCTTGGCCAGCGCCATCATTGAGGGTGTGAGCCAGTGTGCGATGGGCGCGCTGGCACTGGCTCAGGCCGCCGGCACGGCAAAAGCGTCGTTGGCGGCGGAAACCGCGAAGGTGGAGTATGCCGGTGCGAAGGAGCTGTCCAAGCAAGGTAACGCCGCTGCGCCCGGGATCGGCCCGATGCGTCCTACTCCCGCCGACGTGCGGGCGGTAGGGGCGCGGTTCGCGGAAGCGAAAGTGGCAGCCAACACACTGGCGGCCCGCAACGACGGCTACCAGAAGATGGGCGCGGCGATTGGGAAGGCGACCAGCGCCGTGACGACATCGTTTGCCGACGAGGCATCGATCACGCAGCGCCGGCATGAACTGGATGCAAGCCGGCATGATACTGCGACGAATTCCGCCGCGGAAATGGCCGGCGTGATGCGCGACCGCGCGAATGAAACATTGCAAACGCTGCGTGCGATTCACCAGTCGCTGGCGGATGCGTCCAACGCGATCACGCGCAATCTGTGATGTCCGCCCGACCCGGCACCGCGCACGTGGCCGATACCGCTCAGGGGCCTGCCGGATCCCTTCTCGACAGCGGCGAAATCAATCTGCTGAACCGCCTGGGATACCTGGCGGCGGAGCGGGGTGATCTGAAGCATGCCGAACCGATCCTGGCCGGTGTCATCGCCATGCGGCCGAATCGCGCCGCGGGCCATATCGGCCTAGCGTTCGCGGCCATGAGCGCGGGTCAGGGGTCGCGCGCGATAGCGGTGTTCGAAAACCTCCGGCCGCCGGTGCCCTCGCTGTCGGCGCTCTGGCGGCGCACGGCGGCCCCCGACGACACCGCGGCGGATGCGCCCGACCGTTTTGCGCCCCATGAGCGCGTGGCGCTTGACGTGCATCACGCGGTGATGCTGCACGCGGTAGGTCGCCAGGCCGAAGGCGAGCAGATCGTGTCGGCCATCCAATGGGATAACGTGCCGGCACAGGATGCCGATGGCCAGCCGCTCGATCCGGCGTTACGACGACTCGCCGATGTCTTGACGAATAAGACAACTGCAAACGCAAGGAGCAGGTGATGTTGGAGGCACTGGCACAAAACGCGGCGGGCATACCCGCTGGCGCTGGATCGGGTGGCGGCGTGCGCGGCGCGGCCGATCCCGCCGCAGTCGCGCGTTTCAACGCGGCACTGCAAGGCGAACCGCTCCCCAGGAGTATCAGCGACGGTGCGTTGCAGGCGGACGGGCAGCCGGTGCCCGCCCTTGTGGCACCAACCTCCTCGACCACCGCATCCCGTTTTGCCAACGACGTGAAAGGCGCGCTGCGAGGTGTGTCGCAATCGTGGCATGAGGTCATGCATAACGTCGCGGCGACCGATGACATGTCATTGGCCACCTTGACGCGCCTGCAGATGACCACGCTCGGCGCGACGTTTCAGATCGACCTTGCGACGAAGTTGATCTCGAAGCCCCCTCAAATTATCGATCAGTTGGTAAAGACACAATGATGCGCGCCGGATGCATGGGGGCGGTGCTGCTGTGCCTGTTGCTGGCGGCCTGCAACTCGCGGGTGGAGTTGATGTCGACGGTCCCGGAGGACGAGGCGAACGACATCATGTCGACGCTGCTAAGCGACGGTGTCCAGGTTACCAAGACGGTAGTCAAGGGTGGTTCATCCTTGTCCGTGCCGAGCGATCAGGTCGCCGTCGCGCTGGAAGTGATGCGCGCGCATGGGTTGCCGCGCGAGCGTTTCACGGGTATCGGTAATGTCTTCCGCAAGGAAGGGCTGGTGTCCTCGGCGCTCGAGGAGCGCGCGCGATACGTTTTCGCGCTGTCGCAGGAGCTGGGGCAGACGCTGTCTCAGATCGATGGTGTCGTCTCCGCGCGCGTGCATGTGGTATTGCCGGAACGTGGCGGCATCAACGAGGTCGCCACGCAGGCAAGCGCGTCGGTTTTTATCAAGCACAAGGCGGGCGTCAGCCTGGATGCGCTGATGCCACAGATCCGGACCATGGTCGCCAACGGTATTCCGGGTCTGAGCGTGGCCCGGGTGACCGTGTTCATGGTGCCGGCGCAAGCGGTGCCCCATGGGGACGCGGTGCCGTGGGTACGTGTGGCCGGTTGGCATGTCGCGCCGAATTCGGTGTCGGGATTGCGCATCGTGATCGGCGTGACCTGCGCCCTGGCGCTGGCGATGGCCGCCGGTCTGGCCGGAATGGGCTGGTGGACATGGCGGATGCGCGCATCGTTGCGTGACGCTATCGCGGCGTCGGGCGCGAGCTCGCCGCCTGCTGCAAAAAGTCCCGGCCTGATGGCAGTGCCAGGCGGACAGGCTGCCGTTGGGCCTGGCACTGAGGAAGCGGGTGATGAACGTGCCAACCCCCGTTGACCCGGAGAACCGGTGGCAGTTGCCCGCGCCGCTGGCCGAGCGCCTGGATGACTTCACGCGCTGGCCGTCGCGGAACCTGCACGCCAGTCGCCAGGAACCGTCGGACCGGGAGACGCTGACGCGTCTGAGCGCGTTTGGCCCCTCGGCGGCGGTGTACTGGCACCGCGTGAAGTCCGAGGCCTTGTCCGCGACGCATGGTCTTGACGATCTGCCAGTGCCGGCATTGCCTGCCGCATTGGCGCGCGTGGTGCTGCTGGATGCAAACGAGTTAACCGCGCTGGCCAGCTTGTGTGGCGTTACGTTGCAGGCACCGTGGGTCCGCTCGGCAATCCGGCGTGAAGAGGTGGCGCAATGGCGCGAGGCGCTTGGCGATTCGCTCTACACGTTCGCGCTGCGGCAGGCGCATCGCTTCCACCCCCTTGCATGCATGACGCCGCACATGCTTGCCATGGAAGCGGGTGAAGCGTTTGCCGATACGTTGCTGGCCGGCCCCGCCATGACGAGCGAACCCGCGCCGGTACAGACACGCGCCGCGCTGCCCCAGGGCGCCGTTCTCCTCCCCGGTGCCTTCGATCGCGATCATCTCAGCGTACTTGGCACGCCGCGGATGCGGCAGACGGTCGATGCCATCGGCTGGCGGGTGCTGGCCACCCTCGCGCTGCGCACGCCGGATGCAATCGGTCGACGCCTTGCCTTGAAGCTGCCCGTCGACGCGATTGCGGCGGTGGTGCCGGATCGCTTTCCCGGGTCGCCGCTTTTGGCCGCGGGACAGGTGCGCGCGGCGGCCTCGCTGCGCCCCACCGTTTTGCCGGCCGCACCGGCACTGACCGCCTTCGCCGACACGGACTTGCTGACGTTTGTCGCCTCTTTGACCACCTGCCTGGATGCGCCATGGCTTTCCACATTCGACACGTTGCCGTGACCCCGCAGCAGGCCAGTGTTCACCTCACGCCCGGAACGCGGGTGGTGAAGGCGTCCGCATCCGCGGCATACGTCGCCGCCGACCGGCTGCTGGCAGAGGCAACACGAAAGGCACAAGCGATCATCGACGACGCCCAGCGCGCCCATGACGAAGAAAGTGCCCGAGGCTATGCAGAAGGGCGCGAGACGGCGCAACTGGAGCAAGCGGAGCGCATGATCGAGAACGTTGGTCGCGCGATCGACTATTTCGCGCGGGTCGAACGCGACGCGGTGGATCTGGTGATGTCCGCCGTCACGCGCATCATCGATGATTTCGACGACCTCGCAAAGGTGACGATGGTCGTGCGCTCGGCGCTTGCCGCCGTGCGCAATCAGAAGCAGGTGCTGTTGCGCGTCCATCCGGAGCAAGCCGCGTCCGTGCGCTCGCGTCTCGATACCATTTTGTCGGGTTTTCCATCGGTCGGTTTTGTCGATGTGGTGGCCGATGGCCGGCTTGGACATCACGCCTGCATCCTGGAAACCGATATCGGCATGGTGGATACCAGCCTTGATGGTCAACTCACGGCAATCCGCAACGCGCTTGGCGCCGTTCTAGGGGAACGTTCGGAGCGGGACGGTCACGCGCGACCCGCGAGGCGTCTTACGCGCGGCGAAGACGTACATGCCCGTGGCTCGGAGGATTGACGCGCCATGCGCACATTCGACTACATCACCGACATGATGCAGGCCGCGCTGCAGGATGCGCGGACCGTTGAGGTCAAGGGGCGTGTCACGCAGGTGACCGGCACGATCATTCGCGCGGTGGTGCCCCGCGTGCGCGTAGGCGAACTCTGTATCCTGCGCGACCCGGACGGCCGTTTCGAGATGCGCGCCGAGGTGGTGGGTTTTGTCCGCGACGCGGCCTTGCTGACGCCGCTCGGCGACATGTATGGCCTGTCCGCGGGCACGGAAGTGCTGCCCACCGGACAGTCGCATCGCGTGCCGGTGGGCGACGAATTGCTCGGCCGCGTATTGGACGGCCTGGGACGTCCGCTGGACAACCTGGGCGAGACCGATAAGAACGGCGCGCCCAAGCCGTTGCGCACCGGCATGTACTACCCCGTGTTCGCCGAAGCGCCGGACCCCCTGACACGCCGCATCATCGATCGGCCTTTGGCGCTCGGTATCCGAGCGCTGGATGGCCTGATGACCTGCGGCGAGGGGCAGCGGCTCGGTGTATTCGCCGCGGCGGGCGGCGGTAAGTCGACGCTGCTAGGCATGCTTGTCAAGCACGCGGACGTCGATGTGACGGTGGTGGCCCTGATCGGCGAGCGCGGGCGCGAGGTTCGGGAATTCATCGAGCGCGAACTCGGACCCGAGGGGCGCCGACGCGCGGTGATCGTGTGCGCCACGAGCGACCGCTCGTCGATGGAACGCGCCAAGGCCGCCTATGTCGCCACGGCGATCGCCGAATATTTTCGCGACCAGGGCAAGCGCGTGCTGTTCCTGATGGACTCGGTGACGCGTTTCGCGCGCGCGCAGCGTGAGATCGGCCTGGCCGCCGGAGAACCGCCTACACGGCGCGGTTATCCGCCGTCGGTATTCGCCACGCTGCCCAAGCTGATGGAGCGGGTGGGAACGAACGACAAGGGTTCGATCACGGCGTTGTACACGGTGCTTGTGGAAGGCGACGACATGACGGAACCGATCGCGGACGAAACGCGTTCGATCCTGGACGGGCACATCGTGCTGTCGCGCGCGCTTGCGGCGACGAACCATTATCCAGCGATCGATGTGCTTGCGTCCACGAGCCGCGTGATGAATGCCGTCACGTCCCCGGAGCATCGCGCGGCGGCCGCGCGCGTCCGTGAGCTGATGGCGAAATACGACGACGTCGCGTTGCTGCTGAAGATCGGCGAATACCAGCGCGGCGGCGATCCCGTTACGGATGAGGCGATTGCAAAGCGGGACGCGATCGTCCGGTTTCTGCGGCAAGGGGTGCATGAGCACAGCACCTTCGAGGAGACGCTGGGGCAGTTGATCGCATTGGCGCGCTGAACGATGGAACTGATCGACGAGTTGTTGAAGATAAAGGAACTACGCGAGTCGCGTGCGCAACTCGCGTTGACGCGCGAGCAATGGGCATTCGCGAAGACACGGCAGGAGCGGGACGATGCGCTGCAGACCTGGGAAGCGCAGTGCGATGAGGCACGCGAACGCGAGACCACCTTGTTCGGCGCGATGATGGGCGCATTGCGACGCGTCCGGGAAATCGAGGACACCCGCTGGGAAGTCCAGTCGATGCGGCAGGAGTCGGACCGACTCGGCGACCTGGCGAGCCAGGCCGAGCTTGCATTGACGCAGGCGCAAGCGCGGCTCGATGAGGTCAGGAACACCGCACGCCGCGCCGAGCGCGCCAAACAGAAGTTTGTCGACCTGGCACTGCGATACACCCATATTGCGGCGCGCGAGGCGCAACGGGTGGAGGACCTAGAAATGGAGGAGGTCGCCGCGCAAGGCAAGGCCGGGGCGGATCGCGCGGACCAGGAAGCACGGGAAGAATGGAACGCCGACCACCCTCCGGGTGACTGAGCGGCAAGAAAACCGCAGTGCTCACCCGGTAAGCTGGTTAAGGAAAGCATGTGATGACAACAACGCGAATCACCGGTGGCGATGCCGCCTACGATACGACGCGCGCGGGGCGGGATCGGGTAGCGGGGGGCGCGCGCGGCGCATCGGCGCAGGTCAAGGCGGGGGTGGGCGGTGACCGGGGGCGGAACGGCGCGCATGGCGATACGCGTGACACCGTGACGCAGGCACGCGCTTTCGCGGCGGCATTATCGCGTCATGCTCCAGAGAAGTCGGTCTCACCTTCACCGCGACGGCCTGAACCATCATCGACCGGGTCTTTATACGGACGCACGGATGTGCGTGATGGTGTGCAATCGCGCCATGCGTCATTCCATGGCATGTCCGACGCCGATCGACAGGCTAGCTGGTCGGACGAACATCGCTCGTCCGGCAACGAGGCGGACGCGTCGCCCCGGTATCCGTCAAGTAATGCTGCGGCGGAGGTCATTGCCGATGGCAATGAAGCGGACGATGTGGCAAACGCACGGTTGCAGGCCGACGGTGACGTCGAACGCGATGTTGGCGACGAACGTGGCGGCCTCGGGGAAGAAGAGGGGGAATCCGTCGGCAACCGCGAGGGCCTGGCCGGGCATGGCATGTTGTCGACATCACATGCCGGTTCCCCGCCGCCAAACGCGCGACGTGGCGATGGCGAGTTCGCGGGCGGCGAACGTGACGGCGAGGGAGGGGAGGCGAGCGACGGGATGGCACGGCACGCCCAGGATGCCGTGTTGGCGGCACTGACGCGATCCGGAGCAGGCGCGTTGCAGGGCGCGGTGACGACGTCCCTTCCAACACGCGGGCAGGTGTACGCGTCGCCGCTTATCCCGGAGCTGGGGCCGACCAGCGCGGAGATGGCCAAGGCCTTGTTACGCGAGATGGTGGATGCGATCGACGCGTTGCGGGTCGATGAAGAAGCAGGGCGCGGCGTGGAGATGGATATCGCGGTGCCGGGAACGCGCGGCGTCACCGTTCGCGTCGAGGAGTACGAGGGGTGTCTGCAGACCACGCTGTCCTGCCGCGAGGCGAACGACGTGGCACGGCTGCAATGCGGTATCCAGACGCTCGCCGATCACCTTGCCACGCGTTTCACCCGCGCTGCCCGGGTTCGGATTAGGACAGCAGAAGGCGAGTCTGAAAGCGTGGCTGAGGCATTCGCACCGTCGCCGGGCGGGGAGTCGGTTTGATGGGGGATTTGCCACCACCAGTCCAGCATGAACCCACGCTGACATCGTCGGCGTTTTCACCCACGCTACAGGTTCCGGGCGAGGTCGTGCCGGCGATGTCGCCACCGCTTGCCACGGGGCGCGCACGGCCGGCGCGCGTGGCATTACGTCGCCTGTCCGCGGACGTGGCGCAGTCGTTGACGTTGCTCAGCCATCGCGGCATCGACTGCTTGATCGACATGAAGGCCGGCGCGACGCCGCGTGGCTGGCGGCTCAGCCTGTCCACGGGCGTGGCGCAACCGCTGCGCGATGCGTGCGATCGCGAGGCCGTCATCGATTGGTCCGGCGCGCGCATGCGCTTGTTGTATCGCAATGCGGCGACGTTGTCCTGGCTTGCGGCCCGTCTGAATATCGATGGCGATATGCCGCTTGATGATGCTTCGGCACGGTCGCTGCGTGGCGCCGCATTGGACGATTTGATCGGCCGCCTGGCGCTGACCGGACTAGGCATGCCGCATATCGTGCACGACCGGGCGCTGTCCGCCAGCGCACGTGGCACTGCGTCCGGGGCGTTTTCCTTTGTCGTGTTGCTGCAGGCCTTGGATGCCGCCAAGCCAACGATTCTCGCCGCGCTGGAGGCCGACGCGTTCGGCGTGAACGTGTTGGCGGCCTTGCTGCAAAACCGTCCCGAGCGGCCGCGTGGTAGCGCGCGGGACGACACGTTGCCGCATGTGCATACGACAGCAGGCGAGGACATGGTGCCGCCATGTCCGGTGCATGTATCCATGCCGATCGTCGTGCGGGCCATCCTGCCGCCCGCGTACTTGACGCTCGCCGAACTACGCGCGCTGGCGGTGGGCGACATCGTGTTGCTGGGTGTGCCATGGACCGCCAGGCCGCATACGTCTGGAGAGGGGCACGCGCCGTCTGCCGCGCCGGGGGGGCAACACGGCCTGCGCGCGGTTGGCGTTGAAGCAATCGACGACGCGGCAATGCCTGTCTTTATCGAAATTGCCGGCCGGGTGTACTGGCGCGTTGTGGCGAAAGGCGGAACGGGGGCGGCGGCGGACGGCTGGTGCGTACGCTTGATCAATCGGGAGCGCGGTGTGGTGGACGACGGGATGAATGACACGAATGGCGGCGGGAGTCGGATGGACGGATCCCCGGTAAGCGGCAATCTCGACGGCCGCGATGGTGCGTCGTGGACGGATCATGTCGCCGTGCGCGTATCGTTTGAACTCGGTGGGAAAACGGTCCCGCTCGCGGAACTGCGGCAGTGGCGCGAAGGCGGCATCCTGACGTTCCAACCGTCATTCGTGCCGCAGGCAAACGCTACTGCCTCCGCTGGGAGGGCGGCCCGGCGCGACGAAGACGATGAGGCGGACCTGGATATCGACGACGACATCGAGGCCGCGCTGGAGCGGCACGACACACATGAGATGGGCGAATCGGCGGACAGTATCGCGCCGGATGCCCCGCCGTTGGTGCGGGTGCGCATTCGTGTCAACGGCGCGCCCGTGGGCGTGGGTGAACTCGTGGAGATCGACGGTCAACTGGGCGTGTCGATCATGACCTTGTTCGCGGACGGGGCGTATTCGCGGACGCACCCGGAAGAAGAAAAGGCGGATGAGACCGGCGGCGTTGAAGCGGATGGATCGCGGTGAGCAATCTCGATCCCATCGCACTGGCAGTGATCCTGGCGTCGCTGACCTTGGTACCCACGTTGGCGGTGGTATCCACTTCCTTTCTGAAAATCTCGGTGGTGATGCTTCTGGTCCGCAACGCATTGGGTGTGCAGCAGGCGCCACCGAACGTCGCCATCTATGGCATGGCATTGATCCTGTCGGCCTATGTCATGGCGCCGGTTGGCGCGCGCATTTACGATGCGGTCATGACGACATTGCCGGCGGGGACGGTCACCGCGTTCGGTCCGGCGGCGCCGGCCGGCATGGGCGCCAATGTCACCGATCCTCGCAACGTCGATGCGAATGGCGGTAGCGCACCGTCGATGTCGGCGCCGCCGCAGACCGTGAACGGCTATGGTGCCGCGAGCCCGCAACTCGGCCGCCAGGGCGGGGCGCAAGGCATGGCACCCGGTGTGTCGCGTCAGGCGACCTCGTCGCAGGGCACGGGCATATCGCTGGATGGTCTGATGCGGGCAGTGGCGGCCGGCGGCGCGCCGTTCAAGGCTTTTCTCATTCACAACAGTCGGCCGGAACATCGCACGTTTTTTGTCGATACCGCGCGCCGGATGTGGACCGGTACGATGGCGGCCGATGTTGCCGAGGATGATTTGCTGGTCCTGATTCCCGCCTTCGTTCTGTCCGAGATGGATGCGGCGTTCAAGATGGGTTTCCTCCTTTACTTGCCGTTCGTGCTGATCGACCTCATCGTCTCCAACGTGCTGCTGGCGATGGGCATGATGATGGTGTCGCCGGTCACGATTTCCCTGCCATTGAAGCTCTTTCTGTTCGTGATGGTGAACGGTTGGACCCGGTTGATCCAGGGCCTGGTTCTTTCGTACTTATAGGCGCCGGGGCACATCATGCAGACCGTGGACCTGGTTGGATACCTGAAGCAGGCGATGATGCTGACGCTCTGGTTGTCGCTGCCGCCCATCGCGGTGGCGGCTGTCGTCGGTACCCTGTTCTCCTTATTTCAGGCATTGACGCAGATCCAGGAGCAGACGCTGTCGTTCGCGGTCAAGTTGATTGCCGTGATCGCCACGCTCATGCTGTTGGGCGGATGGATCGGCACGGAGCTATACAACTTCACCGTGGTGTTGTTCGAGCAGTTCGGCGATATCGTGCGATGAAGCGGCGTGGCGACGTGGTGCGCGCCGGGGGCGGTCGGAGGCTGCAATGTCGACAGCGATAGCCGGTTTCGACACGGTCGCCTTCGAGGGGCTGCTGCGCATGATGTGGGCCTGGCTCGCCACGCAACCGCGAATGCTGGCGATGTTCACCGTGGTGCCGCTTTTCGGAAAGCAGGCGATTCCGATGACGATGCGCATGGCGATATCCGCGGCCTTCGGCTTCGTCGCGATGCCGGTATTGCTGGCCGGGGCGGCGGACGGATCAAAGGCACCCCCCGGGCTCGATGGCGTGGCGTTTCTGTTGTCCGGTGCCGTGGGCGTGTCCACGGGCGACGTCGCCGGCTTTGTCGTCTGGGTCTTCAAGGAGGCATTCATCGGGCTGGTGCTGGGCTATGCGTTTTCGGTGCCGTTCTGGATTCTGGAGGGCGTGGGGTTTTTCATCGACAACCAACGCGGTGCCGGGCTGGGCGCGACATTGGATCCGTTGACCGGCAACGACTCCTCGCCGCTCGGTCAACTTTTCCTGCAGGCCTTCGTCGTCTTCTTTGTCATTGCCAATGGGCCGCAAATGATGCTGACTTGTATCTACGACAGTTTTCATTTGTGGCCACCGGCGTCGTGGTATCCGTCCCTACGCGGCGACAGCGTGCCGGCGATGCTGGATATGCTGAGCAATCTCGTGCGCACGGCAATCCTGCTTGCCTCGCCGGTGATGATCGTGATGTTCATGACCGAGGTGGGCATTGCGCTGATCAGCCGGTTCGTCCCGCAGCTACAGGTGTTTTTCATCGCCATGCCGGTCAAGAGCGCGGTCGCCTTTTTCGTCCTCGTGCTGTACATCGGCACGTTGATGCAGCAACTCGAAGGGGTGCTGACGGAACTGGGTGGCCTGCTGCGGTTCCTCAACGCGCAATGGTGAGGAAAAAGCATGAGCAGCGAAAAAACGGAACAGCCCACGCAAAAGAAACTCAGGGATGCCAGAAGGAAAGGCGATGTGCCGAAGAGCAAGGATTTCACGCAGACCTTGCTGATCCTGTCGTTGTTCGGTTACTTGATCGGACGGGGAAAGGCGATGTACGAATCCCTTACCGGCTTGATCCTGGTGCCGCCGACGCTGATGGACATGCCGTTCGATTCGGCCGTTTCGGCGTTTACGCATATGGCGGCGAAGGAGGTGGCGATGATCGTCGCGCCCTTTCTCGTGATCGTGCTGGCAGTGGGCATTTTCGGGGAGATGATCCAGTCCGGCGTACTCCTTGCGTTCGAGAAACTGAAGCCCAGCGGGAAGAAGCTCAATGCACTGACGAACCTGAAGCAAATTTTCTCGAAAAAGAACTTCGTCGAGTTCCTGAAATCGACGCTGAAGATCGTTTTCCTGTCGGTGCTGGTCTACAAGGTGCTGATGAATGCATTGCCGCAATTGTTCACATTGCCGCGTGCAGGATTGGAAGGGGTGTTCAGTGCGATCAGTACGCTGATGCTGACGTTGCTGATCAACGTGGCGCTGGCCTATCTCGTCATCGGTCTGGCGGATCTGGCCTGGCAACGTTTCCAGCATCGCACCCAGTTGAAGATGAGCAAGGACGAGGTCAAGCGCGAATACAAGGAGATGGAAGGAGACCCGCATGTGAAGGGTATGCGCCGTCGCCTGCAGCGCGAGATGGCCACGGAAGGCTCCGTCAAGCGTGCGCGCAATGCCACGGTCGTCGTGACCAATCCCACGCACGTGGCCATCGCGCTGTACTACAAGCAAGACGATCCGGACTCGCCATTGCCTTTGGTCCTGGCAAAAGGAGAGGGCGCGGTGGCGGAAGCAATGATCCGCGAGGCCCGGGACGCGGGCGTACCGATCGTACAGAACATTCCGCTTGCACGCGGCATGCTCGCGGACGCCACGGTGGATGAATACATTCCCGAAGTCTTCCTGGAGCCGGTGGCGGAAGTGCTGCGTTTCGTGCGGGAAATGTTGGGGCCGGACGACAGGGGAGACGGATCATGAAACAGGACGGCGAGGCTGCCGCGCGGCGGCTGATCGATGCCTATCTGCTGCGCCGCGGACTGCCCGGTGAGGTGCGTGCGGCGCAGGGCGCGTCGAAGACGCGGGTCGTCGTGTTCGATCAGCGGTATCGCGTTGAAATGATCCCGTGCCGGGAAGGCAGCGTGTTGCTTCGTGGACGCTTGACGCTGCTGCCTTCTCCTGGGACGCAGCGTGACGCGGTGTTGTTGCGGCTGGGCCGCCTGGCATTGTGGTCGGCGAACCGGTATCGCGCATATTGTGTCGTGGACGCGGCGGCACGTGCGGCATGGCTGCAGCGCGTCGTGGACATGGCGGAGCAAAGTGGTACGTCAACCGGCGTCCATGTCGACACGTCCTACGGTCCGTCGCGGCGGGAGGCGCTTCGGACGCCGCACGTCGGCCAGGATGACCTGGATGTCTTCGCTCGCACGCTAGGTGACTTCGTCAATGGATTCGCTGCGTGGCGCACGCTTCTGGCGCGTGCCGAGCGGATCAATGCCGTGCAGGCCCCTGCACGGATGCCCGTTTTTTTCATACCCGCGTGATGGCGTCGGCAATCGTCGCGCGTCATTATGCCGTTGCGTCTTGCGAGGCAAACGCGGATGCAGATCGTTTCATCTTCTGGCCCTCCCCCACTTCCAAGTCCGTCATGCGCCTTTCAAAGCAGTCTGCCTCTCTCGTCGGGCACGCCCACGCCGCCCCGGTTCCGGTGTATCGCCTGCGGTCCGTCGTCATCGCTTTTGCATTGGCGGCAGTCTGTGCAACGGGCATCGATAGTGCTGCGGCGGCGCCGCGCTGGGACGATGCACCGTTCACGTATTACGCGAACAATGCGCCCGTGACAAAAGTCCTGCAGGACTTTGCGCGCAATTTCAGCCTCCAGCTCGATCTCGACGGCGTCGCATCGGCCCGCGCTGATTCACGCCTTGGTGCACGGGTAAACGGCCGCTTCAACAGTGCGAATCCCACCGCCTTTCTCGATCAGATGGGAAGCGTCTACGGTTTCTCATGGTTCAGCTATGCGGGCGTGCTGTACATCAGCGGTGCATCCGATGTCAGCACCCGCGTGGTGGATGCGCGTGGCGGGAGCATCGGCGGCCTGCGCAGCGCGTTGTACACGCTCGGGGTACTCGACCCCCGGTTCGGATGGGGGGAGATGCCGGAGCGGGGGGTTGCGCTGGTGTCCGGACCGCGACGTTATGTCGAGCTGGTCGAGCGGCTGGTCGCGCAATTGCCGAGTGCTGCGGGCGCGCAGGAAGTGCGGGTGTTCCGGCTCAAGCATGCATCGGTGCTTGATCGGACGATTCAATACCGGGACCGGCAGATTGTCACGCCCGGATTGGCCACCACGCTCCGTGCGCTGATCGAAGGGGACGGCAGCGGCAACGGCGGGGGGCGTGGCAGCAACGAGGTCATGTCGGCATTGACCGCACCCTTGCGGGCGAATCCGCCTTCGTTTCAAGCGCCGAATCTACCGCCATCGTATTCACCGTTGCAGGGCGGCGGCACTGGATATCCCTCATTGACGGGCGTGGCGGGCGGCATGCCACCACTGCCGCCGATGGGGTTGTCGGCCGGTGCCAGCGTCTCGCCACCGAACGGTCTGGGCCAGGCGCTGGCGGCGGGGGGGGCCGGAAACGGCAATGCCGTTGCGGCAGGCACTGCCGGCGGTGAGATGGCGCTCCAGGCCAACCTGCCGCGCACGATTCAACCTTCGATTCGCGCCGATGCCCGGTTGAACGCCATCATCGTTCAGGACGTACCGGACCGGATGCCGATCTATCAAAAGCTGATCGACGAACTGGATGTTCCCACCGCCATCGTGCAGATCGAGGCCGAGATCGTTGATGTCAGTAAAAACCGCGTGCAGGAACTGGGAATCAACTGGAGCGCACGCACGGGCAATGTCGGCATCGGTTTAGGGAGCACCACGGCGACCGCGGCAGCCAGGGGCGGCGCATTGTTGGGCGCAACCGCCGGCGCCAGCGGCGTGTTGTCATTGGTCGGCAATGCAGGCAACGCCTTCGCATCCCGGTTGACCCTGCTGGAGGCGGATGGTGACGCACGCGTGCTGGCCAGTCCGTCGATCTTGACACTCGACAACCTTGGCGCCGTCATGGATCTGTCCGACACCGTCTATATCAGAACGACCGGCCGGGACGTGGCAACGGTCACGCCCGTCAGCGTGGGGACGACGTTGAATGTGACGCCGCGGTATGTGGCAAATGCGCCGTTGGGTGAAATCGAGTTGACGGTAGACATCGAGGACGGCACGATTCTGGAGCTGGATGACAGCGGCCTGCCGCGCATACGCAAGACCACGATCGGGACACAGACACGCCTTTCCGAAAATGAAGCGCTGGTGATCGCGGGGTATAACAGCAGCAATGAGCGGCTGGCGTTGCAGCGTACCCCCTGGCTGAGCAAGATTCCGCTGCTGGGCGCCTTGTTTCGCAGCCGCCAGACCAACTCCGCCAATACCGAGCGGATCTTCATCATTCGGCCGCGGATGATCAGTATTCCCGATGGCCCGGCCTATCGTCCAAACGGCAATCCCGTGCCGAACGGCGCGACGAGTGGCGTAATACCAACGCCAACGCCAACGCCAACGCCGGCTCTGGATGGGATGACCTCGATCGACCGGGGCAGGACTCCGCCCGGTAGTACCGTCAGCCGTGATGCATTGGGGATCACTACGATCACCACGCCGCTACTGCAGCCTCCTGGCGTTTCAACAGTGCCGGATCGCCCCTAGCCAAAAAAAAACCAGCCTCCGTTTCAAGCGAGGCTGGTATCAATCGGTATGGTGTGGCGTGTGCGGGCAACAAGCGCCGCCTGTTCGCGCCCCATGACGTAAGGGCCGGGTATCAAAGCACGATGCCACGCGCCGCGAGTTTCTCGGAGAGCGCTTTGCGCGCGCGTGAGAGCCGGCTGCGTACGGTACCGATTGGAATCGTCAGCATGACGGCGGCTTCTTCATAGGACAACGCTTCCACGCCGACCAGAATCAACAGCTCGCGCATATGTACCGGCAATTCCGCCAGCGCGATGTCCATTTGCGCGAACAACTGTGATTGCGCAAAACGTTGCTCGGGGTCATGCACGGTACGCCCCGCGATCTCGCTTTCCGGCATGTCGTCGAGTATCGAGTCGTCCGTCATATGATGCCGACGATGCGGTGCGCGAGAAAGGTAATTGCGCACCAGATTCATCGCGATGCCGTACAACCAGGTAGACAATTGTGAGTCACCACGGAAGGTGCGGTATGCCTGCACGGCTTCAACGAATGTCTGCTGGGCCAACTCTTCCGCATCAGACGCGTTGCCGATATGCTTCAAAATAAAACGATAGAGCCGCGACGCGTGGCGATCGATTAATTCCTTGAAAAGTGCGTTCTCGTCGACGTAGCCGGTGAACGGCATCGTATGGACGATTGGTTCCACTCCTGCGGACTGCGCTGCCGGGGACTGCAATAGCGCGCACGATTCCAATCTGGATGCCGGCGCCGGTTCGCCCTCGACATCCAGCGATGTCGTAGTAATTGTCTCATCGAACGCGCCATCGGTAAGCGCATCGTCCTCATTTACCTCCGGATGGCATTGCGTCGCATCGACCGACGTAAGGCTGACCGATATCTTCGACAGCGATGCAACATGGTGAAAGTGATCAGTACTACATATCATGTCTTTCATTTTATTTCCCCGGAGGCGGTATCCGCCGGCATGCGTGCGGCTTGGCGACGAACGCAAACGTTGATAGGCAAATTTTCACAAGGGGCGCCTGCGGCACGCGCAAACCCGGTCCGTTGACTGTCGACGATTATGAAAACCGTTCGTCCCGCGGACAGCGTACGCCCTGTCTTAGGTGTTAAAGCGCAGTGCCGAGAGACGCCTTGATGTGTAGCGTCTGCATGAATGCCACACCTTCCAGTGATGCCTTTGCGCTTTCAGCCATCTCTATCGCGTTCTGTATCAGCGACGCTGTCAATGGCACACTCCCATACGACGTCAGATTCAGCTCACGGGCGGTATGCTCCGCTATCCGTTTGCCAAATGCGTTACCTAATGACGACACAAAATGCGCCGCCGTGTCTTCGTTCGCTCGTAACCAGGCCACACTCCGGGCATCAGGCGTCAACCCGACAGCGATTACCTTGACACTGGTGCGGTCTCGCACGACAGCTACAGCGGACCCGCATTCGGCACGTCGACGGAACTCGGCAAGATTCAAGGCCGCGATACCAGGGGTCGTGCTCGATGCGTTGCGAAAACTCATCATGTCGCTTGTGCTCCTTCGGGTAGCTCCGGAGGTGGGTAACCCCTGGCAACCGACGGTTCCGCCAGGGAGGATCGCCCCCGGCGAATACACGTGCTATGAGATAACGATTGATTACATTAGAAACGATCTTTCTCAAAAAATCGATACCTGGATTTAGGTAGTCTTCGAATTATCCCTAAAAAAAGTAGCTGGCGTTGATTAAGGGTTATCGAAGTTCGTTTTGAATTATTATTTTTCGGGTTTTTCTGTGTTTTGCAGGTAGGTAATTCCCTAGAGCATGGATTTTTTATTGGTGATACGGGTGTTTTAACTTGTGTCAAGATAAGAAATTTTGAAATTCATGTACCTAACAACAGTAGTTCGTGAGCACATCATGTAGATGATAGTGTAAATCAAACGATCGTTTAGTCGTTTTTTTCAAACGATCGTTTTAACTGGTATAAAATACATTCAAAGGAATTTGCGTAAAGGGTTTTACGTAACTAATTTGAATCGTGGTTTTTACTTCTGGCGATGGAAAATCAATTTCAATACCGGATGAAGATCGTTGAGAGACATCTGGCATTCGCGAGGATTCACGTCGATATACTGCCAGATACGCAAGGTTTGTTACGCAACTTTTAAGAATTTACGGACATGACAAGAGACGTTTCTGATAATTGGAATGCTGTTCGGTAAGCATCTCACGGGGTGCTTCGGTGAGACGAGCAGCTTGGCCTGAGCTAGGGCAAGACGAGGATGAAAAGGCGATTTTCTCCGTTTTGCACGTGATAATGCGCCGCGTGCAACAACCGCTTCACCAGCACCAGTCCCAAGCCCCCCATCGGATCGTCGAGTGACGGCGGGGTCACGCGTGCCGGCCGCGCCGTCAGCGGATCGAAGGCGATCCCATTGTCATGAAGCGTGATCGCGAAACCCGTTCCCATGGGGGTCACCCAGAGCGCGAAACATGTGTGGTTGCCCGGGTCATCGTCGGCGGATCGTTGTCCGTGCATTGACACATTGTGCAGCAGCTCGTCGATGATCAACGCGGCGTGGAACCCATGGCGCGACCCCGGTGACCTAGCGTCGAGCCATTCGTGCAATGCGCGGATGCAGCGTGCCGTTTCGTCGATCGTTGCAACCGTGCACAGATGAAAAACCGGGGCGCAGGGCTGGATGCTTTCGGCCGGTAGGAACGGAAAGGGCGGAATCGGGTCTTTCATGTCATGTCACCATAGCATCACGCGGCCGCGCCGCTTCACGTTCATCGACACCACGCATTTTTTCTCCTCTCGACGCGCGGTGCGCGTTCTGGCTGGCTGGCTGGCGCTGTTCGGTGTGCCGTTGCTGTGCGCCGTCACGGCGGTGAGTGTCATGTCGGCCATGTTGCGTTCACACGATCAAGGTGTACTGGAGGCGACGGCACAGGCACGCGCGCGGCTGACATTGGCGTCCGTGGCCGAGCGTCTCGGTCGCTTCACGGCATGGGACCCGATATTCACGTCGATAACATCGTCGACGCCGCCCATGCCAGCGACGGGAAAGGCGGGGGCGGTGCATGCGGTCGAGCGCCAGGACATGCCTGTAACCGATCCATCGGCAATGGATGCGGACAATGCGACGTTCTCGCGAGTTCCGGCGGTGCTGGCCCGGGCGTACGAGGATGAGACGTCACTGCATTGGATTGCGCTGGTGGACTTGCAAGGCGTCATCCGTGCGGGAAGTGATACCACGGGCACGGGCGGCATCTTGCCCGCGCCCGTACGTGATGCGATGCACGGAGGTACGGGCGGCGATGCGGGCACGATGGAGTGCATTCTGACGAGTGGCCGCGCCTCGGTGGGACAGGTGCCATGCGGCGCGGCGCACGACGATGTCTACCGACGCTCGCCGGAGGCGTGGGCCATATCGCCGTGGTCCATCGTGCATGCGGGAGAGCGCCTGATTGGCGAACCTGTACGCGATGCGCTCGGCCGGGGCGTGGCGTTCGCCGTCATCGGTGTGGATACGGCCGAAAGTGGCCTCTGGCATGAGGCGGCGAGCCTTCGTGACACGGACGGCGCGGCGTTCATCCGCCATTGGCGTTGGGTGATCCGATACCTTTTAGCGGCAGGCCTGCTGTCATTGGTCGTGTCCGCCGGCGCGTGGTGGCGTGCACGCCGGCAGCAGGTGATGACCGATGGATGGCGCGCCGCGTGGTCGCGCGCATATCGGCGCCAACATGCGTTGGCGCATGCAATGGTGGAACTACCGGGCGTCACCGATGATCCCCTCTGATAACCGTGCCTTCACCCGGGCACGCACCGGCCGTTGGCAGGGCCTTGCCGTTGCCACGTTTGTGACGGCGGTGTTGGCGTTGGGGACGGCGATCGCGATACCGGTACTGATCGACAGCGCGGCACAGCGCCGTATCGGCTTGCAGGCGCTGCGGCAGCATCGTCTCGAAGCGGTGGTGACCGCCGTGGCGCGTGAAAGCATGGTGGCGTCGCGGATCGCGCCATTGGGCGAAATCGCGGGACTATCGATGCAATTGCGGGAGCGGGTCCAGGATCAGCCCGGCATGACGATACGCATCGTCGATCCGGCAGGTGCGGAGTTGGGATCATCCTGGCTATCCGACGCGCCGAGGATGCCGGCCTCGCCGGCATTTGTCGTGTCGATGCCGGTCGATGACGCGGGGGGGCATGTCGTTGCATATGTGCAGGGAAGTTTATCGCCGATGCCTGTGCAGGGTGCCGGTGCGATCGTGCTATCGGCGTTGCCGCGTGACTGGACGTTTTGGATGCCGCTGTTCTGGTTCGGCGGCGCAATGGCAATCCTGTGTCTCGCCGCATGGCGTTATGCGTGGTGGTCGGGCCCCATGGTGCGCGACGCGGTTACGAGCCGGATGATCGATGCGCTGCTGCACGACGATTATCGGACGCTCTGGCGCGTGGGAGGACGTGGCGGGTTCCTGGCCGCGGTATCCGCGGACGCGGCGGATGATGTCGATCGGGCGCGTATTGCCGCGCGTGCGGTACAACGCGTCACGGCGCGTTGGCATACGCTACGCGAACGATCCGGCATCCTCGATCGCACCGAGACAGACCCCGCATGGCCTCCCCTTCGCGCGGCGTGTCTTTCCAATGCGGCCGGCGGCGCGGCATTCGCGCAGGGAACGGTCACCACGCGCATCGTGGTACCGGTTGGCGCGCAGACGCGATGGTTCGCCCTCCTATGCGGCATTGGCGCGGGCAGTCTGGCTGGCTTGCTGGGACAGGTCGGCGCGTCGGTTATGTTCGGCGCGTACGCGGTCGTTTGCCTCGCTGCGGGATGGGGGCTGCATCGGCTATGGGCCGTGGACCGGACCGTGCACGACGTTTCCCCGATTGAGGCGCTCCTTCAAACGACGGCGTTGCCGGCACGCGCGACACCGGATGTCGAGGCCGGCGCGGCGTCATTCGGCATGCATGCCAGCGGGATCGCGCTGTGGATCGGCGTGGCGGTCGCGTCGTTGATGGGTGTGCGTATGTGGCCGGCGCTGTTGGATTGGCCCGCGGCGCTTTTGCCAGCAACGATATTAGTCATGGTGGGATACCTGTTGCGCGAGGCCGTGTCCTGCACATGGTGCGTACATGACATCACGCGGCATGACCCGGTCTACATTGACGTTTGTGACGTGCGTGACCTCGAGGATGTGGCGTCCAGGCCGTACCCGCATGCGGGAAAGGACGCATGCGGCACGTCGTCTCTTTTCCCGCGTGCCGGAGACGGTGGTTGCAAGCCACGGATGCGGGCGAGAATAAGGGCGAGGCGAGATGTGATCGCGGCTGTCGCGGTGGGCGCGCTGATCGTTGGACCGGGCTTGAGTTGCATGGTGGTATCGGGCTGGCCATTCGCGGTGACCGTGTTGGCACTGACGTGTTTGCCGATGATGGCGGCTGTGCAGGCGTGGCGTTGGCAGGCGGTCGCCAGTCCGTGGCAGCGCGCGGCTCGCCGATCGATTGCTTTGCGCCCGCGTGCGCCAGTGCGTTGCACGTCCACACCCGTCTACGACGGCGATAACGGTGACGGTAACGGTATCCATTCGGGGCCACCATGAAGGGGCGATCACGGGCATCCCGCACGCGTATCGAACGCGATGTCTTTGCCGTGACCGGCATCGCCTTGCTGGGCGCCGCATGGATGACAGTGCTGGTGATCGGCTTCTGCCTTGTTGTTTTCGGCAAGTTTTCCGCGGCACCGGTATTGCGCGGGGCTGGCGTGGCGCATGTACGGGAAGAGGGCGCCGCAGCCGGCGGGCCGCTGCCGTGGCGCCGGCTTGCGGACTGGGGCGCATGGCACGAGACGGGCCACTTCCCCACCTGGTCGCAAATCGAGGACCGGTTGACGGGGCAGGATGCAGGTGACAGCGCGGTGTTGCTTGCGTTGCTGGCACGTCGCTGGCATGACGAACGTGCGACGGCCGCCGAGGCATTGGGCTGTACGGGTCCCGCGTTACTGCGCGCGCTTGATGGTGCACATTATGGGTGGTCCGACTGCATCGATACCGGCCCGATGTCGTCATCGTCCTTGCCGGGATCGCCACCGCTCGCCGCCGTACGAGACGTGGCGACGGTCGTGTCGGCCGCCCCCGCCTTGGAACGATTGCAACGCGGCATAGGTGGAGACGTCGCATTGGTGAATCTCCATGGTGGCGTGGTCGAGCGCGCCGCTGCCGCCATGGGCACCCAGGAAGCGCAGCCGGGTGACGATGCCGTCCCGTCGGTGAGTGCGATGCGCGGTATTCGCGGCGCGCCCCTTTCCATCGCGATGCGTCCTGGATGGCCAGCGGACGCGCAATGGCCGGTGATGCACCGTGACCGCGCCGAGGTCCGGCGCGTGACAGTCGATGGGCGTCATTATTGGCAAACGGCGTTGCCGGTGACGGGTGCCGACGACAGGCAGATCGGCTGGCTTGTCTGGCGCACGGGCGGGGCGGCGCTCGCATCGGCCGATGTCGCGCCAATCGATACCGGCGCGATCGTCGATGACGACCCGATTTCCCGTGTCGACCGATATCGGAGCAGTGCGTTCGGGATGGTATTTTTCATCGCGGTCGTGTTGGTGACGATCGGCTTTGGGGTGGGATTGCGCGGATCGTTTGCCGTGATTTTCGCGCCGCTGCGACGGGCCATGACCGGCTTGCGACGCGTGGCCGATGGTCGAAGCGATGTGCATCTCGATGATGTCGACCGCGATCGTGATGACGAGGCCGGCGTCATCGTGCGGGCCGCCACCGCCTTGCATGCCGAGCTGGCGGCGTTGCAGACGTTACGTGATGAACGCGCGCGCGCCGTTGCGCAACAGGGCCAGTTGATGCGGGCGCAACTGCGTACGCTGGCGGCAACGCTCGACGAGGGGGACCGCGCGGCGATCCTGCGGACCCTCGATGCGCTGCAAGCCCCATCGGATTCGCTGATTGACCTTGCCGCGGTGCTGACCCAGATGACGCGTCTGGTGTGCGAGCAGCATCAACGGTTGCGTGGCCTGCTTGCGGAGCGAGAGGCGGCGCTGGTGCAGGAAGTGCGATTCGCCGCATTGCGCCAGGAACTGCTGATCGCGCAGCAGATGCAGATGTCGATACTGCCACAGGGACTTCCCGCCGCATGCGGTCGCGCCGGACTGGCGCTGGCGCCGGCGATTCAACCTGCGCGCGAAGTTGGCGGCGACTTCTATGATTACTTCATGCTCGACGACCGGCATCTGGCGATCGTCATTGCCGATGTATCGGGCAAGGGCGTGCCGGCCGCGTTCTTCATGGCCGTCGCGCGATCCTTGCTGAAGAACATCGCGGGCCTGACGCCGGAGCCGGCTGCCGTGATGACGCGGTTGAACGCATTGTTGTGCGAAGACAATCCCCACTGCATGTTCGTCACGCTGTTCTTCGGCGTGTTGGATCTCGAAACCAGGACATTCGATTATGCCAATGCCGGGCACAACTTCCCGGTGTGGCTGAACCGTGCGGTGCCCGATGAGGCACGCTGGCTCGATCAAGGCAGAGGAATGGCCCTGGGCGCGTGGTCCGAGGCGTGCTACACGCAGCACCGGGAGATCCTTGACCGGCGCGACATCGTTTTCTTTTACACCGATGGCGTTACCGAGGCATGCGACCACGCCGAGGCCCTATATGGTGACAATGCCTTGCGGGATACGGTGATTGCGGCGGTGGGCGTTGAACGACTCGTGGATGCGTCCGTTCTTGACAACGTAGCCGCAACCGGTGGCGCGCCGCCGTCTTCGGCGATGCGCGTTGCGGCCCATGTCACCGACGCCGTGTTGCGATCGGTTCATGCCTTTGCGGACGGCGTGCCGCAAGCCGACGATATTACGTGTGTCGCCCTCGCCTGGAACGACGAGGAGGCGCGATGATGCGTTCGGTCCCATCGCGGCGCGGCAGCCACTGGTGGCGTCGCATGATGATCACGCTGGCTGGCGCGGTGTTGTTGATTGCCGGCGTGTGGTGGAAACTGGCGCCGCCTGTGGCATGGGCCGGGCTGTTGCAAGAGATGCCACGCTTCCTGCGGCCTGGCGTGGCGTTGTTATTCCGGCAGGGTGCCGTGCCGGCATTACGTCGGGAGGACAATGGATCAAGACTGTTTGACACGTCGCGCGCGGCGGCTTTTCCCACGGTGATGATCATTCGACCGGACAGTACGGCGGCCGCGGCCAAGGCGCAGGCCTTCCATGATGCGTTGACCGATGCCAATTTCTTTCCAGAAGTCGATGCGGTATTGCTCCCCACGAATGATCGCGAGGCCGATTGTGACGTGACGGTCACCAACGCCTTGCAGCGGCGCGGTACGCGGCCCGCCGTGGTCTATACGATAGGTGCCTGCGCGACCGGTGCTGTTAGCACGGTAATGCAGCGTGAGGCGGCCATGCAAGGTGACCGGGCCAATGCGTCGCCGCGCGGCGACGTCCGCGTTGTCTTCAGCGACGTCGACGAGGTCACGGCAAGGTGTGTCACCGATATGGCGCGCGAGACCAAGGCACACTACGCGATCGGTGGTGTCATCGCAGGTCCGTCCGAGGCGATGCAATGGCAGTGGGCGCGCCGCTACCTACCGCATCAGGCGCCGCTACGCATCGGCTATTGGCGAGGGGAACCGATGACAGGCATCGGCGTTTTGCAGAAGAGGTCATTGGTGGGAGGTAGCACATCGGGGCAAACGACATCGGCGTTGGGCATGCGTGCGGATGCGACGGAGGGCATTGAGGTCGTCATGGCGGACGGCGCGCTCGACAGCGCCGTGGCGTACTGGCGTGCAAAGGGGGTGCGTTTGCTCTATGTCGATGGGCGGACCCCGGAGACAGTGACCCGTGCCGCCCTGGCCGCCGGAATTGGGACGTTTTGCGCGGCGGATGCGTTGCCGCGCGAGGCGATGCCGGGACGATGCCTGTTGCGCGTGATGCCGCTACCCCAGGCCGCAGCGGCGATGGCGGCGCGGCTGGCATTGCAGATGATGCGGGAAGGGCAACCGTCGCCGAGCGGGGTGATGCCGCTGCATGCCAACGCGCGGCAAGCCGCGTGGCAGGCGTTGCCGCAAGGGCCATTGCAGTTGGATATCGCCGTGGCCCGCCGGCTTCGGCAGATACCACCATTATCTTTATTGGACGACGTGCAGATCGTGGATGACGGCGCCGACGGGGTGGACAATGCAGGGCTCCACGGTACAACGGATCACTGATCGTAGCGACGCCACATGGTGCCCGGGGTCGATGACGATGGCACGTTCACTTATCACCGTACCGCGGTGCGCGTGACACACGGCACATCGGCACATCGGCACATCGGCACATCGGCACGCGCCTAGTCGTCCAGCGATTCATGCTGGTTGCTGGCGCCGTTGCGCCAATAGCTTGCCGCCCGCACATGTTGTTTGTCGAAGCCGCGCGCGTCGATCAGATGATGACGCACGGCGCGGGCCGCACCGGACTCGGCCGCGACCCAGCCATGCCCGACCCCCTTTGGCAGCGGCGTGTCGCGAACGGTCTGCAACAATACATCGCTTGTACCGGGCGGGGCATTGCCGCGCAGCGCCGGCACGACACGCACGTTCGGCCGCGCGGGCCACTGCGGTATGTCCTCGGGCGTGCTCGCTTCTACAAAGACGAAAGCCTGGCAATGTCCCGGCAACTCGTCGATACGACGGCCGATGGCGGGGAACGCCGTTTCGTCGCCTGCCAGCAGATACCAGTCAAACGTGTCCGGTACGACGAAGGAGCCGCGCGGTCCCGCGATACCGAGCAGGTCGCCCGGCTTCGCCTGTGCCGCCCACCGTGCAGCTCGACCCTCGTCGGAAACGTGTGCCCTGTCCGCATGGTCGTCCGCGCCATGTCCGTGATGCAGAACGAATTCGATATCGAGCTCGTTGGTCGCCGGATCGTAGCGGCGCGGGGTGTAATCCCGTGCGATTGGACGTTGCGTGGGATCGTCGCTCCGGCGTTTCAGATCGCTCAGATCGGGCATGCGGGGCGTGTCCTCGCCTTCACGCGGAAAAAAAGCCTTCACGTGATCGTCGAACGATGCACTGACGAAGCCTGGCAGGTCATCCCCCGTGAGTGTGATGCGTACGAGATGCCGCGTCACATGTGTCACGCGTTTTACCTGCAGCAGGCGGCGCGACAATGTGTGCCTTACCCGTTGCGGGAGGAAACGGTCCGCGGGGACATGGGGCGCCTCGGCAGCAGGGTCGGCAGGGCGATCGGCCACAGGCTCGGCGGGCCGCGCGGTCGACGTGTCGGGGGCTGCCGTCGTGACGGTTGTTGATTCGCCGATGGCCGATGCGGTTCGGCTATGCAACGGCGAGCTACCCGGGTCGACGATGGATAATGCCGCGCGTTCGATTTCCGCCGCGACGCGATCGGCCTCGGCATCGTCCCAGCGTGCGCCGGGCGCGAGTAGCGCTTGTTTCAGTGTTTCCATCGCCTGGCGCACCCGGGGCGGCAGGGATTCGCGGGCCCGCATCCGCGCCACCATGTCCAGGCGTGCGAACGCGCCGCGGATCAGGCCGTCGTTCGCCGTGGCGTGGACCCGCCCCGACTCGGTGGCTAGGAAACGCCGCTTGCCGGTCTCGTCGGCGCCGAGTCCCGCGATCCACAATTGTTCTTCCAGCATCGTCAGCGTGGGATAGACCACCCCTGCGCTGGGTGCGTAACCGCCACGCGTGCGTTCTTCGATGATCCGAATGATTTCATAGCCGTGACGCGGCGTATCCACCAGCAGCGCGAGCATCACCAGCGGCAGCTCGCCACGCCCGAGCACACGACCACCTTCGCCATGCCGCCCGCCGTGTCCATTGTGACCGTGATGTCCGCCGCCGTGCGGCATGTCCGCCGGTGAAAAGGTCGCGCGCTCGATACCGTCCACGCCGTCGAGGCGCGTGGTACGGCCTCGACGGCCGCGACCCCCGAGGCCGGCCCCGTGAGGGCGTGAGTCAGCCGCGCCGCCGCCAGGAAAATCATCCCGGGCGCGTACCGGCCCCCAGGCGCGAAAAAAGGGGTGAAGGAATGGTTTCATTTCGATATATCTAAATATAATATCGAAAAGATATATCGATAACATTGCAATGTCAACGAATGCGTTATCAACGGGTGGTGAGAAGGGACTTTCTACGCGCCGAGGGCGCGCAAACAGGCTAGACTTACGCCTCGCGCACCCATCAGAGAAACGGAATGTTCCAGCACGTCGACGCCTATGCAGGCGATCCCATCCTGTCGATGATCGAAACCTTTGAGCGCGACACGCGCGCGCGCAAGGTCAATCTGTCGGTGGGGCTGTATTACGATGCGGCTGGCCGTATTCCCGTGCTGGACTGTGTGCGCGAGGCGCAGCATCGCATTGATGCGCAGCCGGTACCGCAGGTCTATTTGCCGATGGAAGGGCTGGCCGGTTATCGGACGGGGGCCCAACGCCTGATTTTCGGTGCCGACCAGCTCGCGCTGCGGGAAGGGCGGATCGCGACAGTGCAGACCGTTGGCGGTTCCGGCGCATTGAAGATCGGCGCCGATTTCCTGCGGCGCTATTTCCCCGAGAGCCATCTATGGGTCAGCGATCCGACGTGGGACAACCATGTCGTGCTGTTCGGCGCGGCGGGCTTCAAGGTCCACACCTATCCGTACTATGACGCAGCAACCGGTGGTCTACGTTTCGATGCGATGTTGGCCACGCTCGCGGCGTTGCCCGAGAAAAGCATCGTGTTGCTGCATCCGTGCTGTCACAACCCAACCGGCGTTGACCCATCGCCGGCGCAGTGGGCGCAGGTCACCGACGTATTAAAGGCGCGGAACGTCATCCCTTTCCTGGATATGGCTTACCAAGGCTTTGGCATGGGTATCGAGGAGGATGCGGGCCCGGTGCGGATGATGGCGGATGCCGGCTTGCCAATTGTCGTCGCGCAGTCTTTCTCGAAGAACCTGTCATTGTATGGCGAGCGGGTCGGCAGTTTGTCGGTCGTGGCCGAAACCCCGGTGGCAGCCGATGCCGTGCTGGGTCAACTAAAGGCAACGGTGCGCGGCAATTACTCCAGCCCGCCGCGACACGGTGGCACGCTGGTGTCGACGATCTTGAATGACGCGGCGTTGTTCGCCGGCTGGATAGCTGAGGTGGCGCCGATGCGCGATCGGATTCGCGCAATGCGTGACCGGCTGCATGCCGAGTTAAAGGCGCGACTACCGGACCGCGACGTCCGTTATTTCGTGACGCAGAACGGCATGTTCAGCTATACCGGCCTGACGGGGGCGGAGGTGGACCGTTTGCGCGAGGAATTTGCGATCTACCTGATCCGTTCGGGCCGGATGTGCGTAGCAGGCCTCAGTGAAGACAATGTCGGCTACGTGGGCGAAAGCTTCGCGCAAGTGTTGCGCGATCGGCACGCCTGAGCTGCGCCCGATGCCATCTGTTGTATAAATCCCGCGCCATGGCGTTGTATCGGTGTTGAACTGACGGTGAATGGATAGAGGCGGTGCATCTTTCGCGGCTCAGGATGCACCAAAAGAATCCGACAACTTGCAATGTGGCGGTCGACTGACTAGACTAGGGGTAATCCCTAGGTAATATCCCTAAGTCAGAGGATGCCATCATGACCGCCATTGCAAAATTCCTGATTCGTGAAAATAACGTGTTCGCCCGTAGCCTGGCCTACGTAGGCGCGCAATCGCGCTTGGCGCTGCGGCAACATCTCCAACTCTGCCAGGTTGTTGTGGATGCGATGGCGCAGCAAAACGCCAAGCGTTGATCGACACGGGCCGCGCCGGAAGCGGCACGCGGCGGATGCCGCATCAGTACGGGTCGGTTAACACGTGGCGTTGCGAAAAAAGGGGATGTCGCCTGCCGACAAGCCCCTTTTCTTTTTTTTATGTCTGCGAAAAAAAAGCGCGGCCGTCAGGCCGCGCCAAAGGACCGGACACCTCCTCAAACGGAGGTCTCCTTCTCGCCTGCATATTGTAGAAGCTTGCCGCGGCCGATATGCCGTGAGATTCGGAAACGGGCCATTGCCTGAAAGCGAACAGTGCGGCAATGCTATCGTCTTGCATGGCGCGCGGCGTCGCCGTTGCGGGTGACCGTGGCGGTGAGGGCCGGACAGCGCAGTATGGATGCCGATCGACGAGCAGGGCGAAAAAAAGGACGGTTGTCGCAATGAGTTGGCAGAACGGGCTATTGAGTTGGTTTTTGCGTCGCCGCGTGCGCGCGTTGCGACATTCCCCGCTGGACCCGGTGCGCGTGCGGCAAGGCGCTGAAAAGATGATCTGGCCGGCGCGACCTGCCACCGGTTGGGTGATTCGTGAGATGGAAGACCTGACGGTCAAGGCGTCCGACGCGGCGTCAACGCCATCTCGGGTATCGTCGTCGACTCCTGCGGACGGCTTACCGGCCTCGGCTCCGAAGGCCAGTGCACCGCCGGCTATCGCGACTGCACCGGTTCTGTCCACGCCAGGCCGCGTGCCTGGTGAATGGATCACGACGGCATCGCCCCGATTGCTGAAGACCACACGTCGCGTGGTGCTGTACCTGCACGGCGGCGGATATTTTTTCTGTTCCCCGCGAACCCACCGCGCCATTACCTGTACATTGGCGCGCCGCGGATTGGCGCGGGTGTGTGCGCCAGATTATCGACTGGCCCCGGAGTATCCGGCACCCGCCGCGCTGGATGACGCCTTGCGCGTGTGGCACGCCTTGCGCGATTCGGGAGAGCCGGCTGATCAGATTGTCGTAGCGGGAGATTCCGCAGGCGGGGGGTTGGCCTTGGCGCTGTTGCAGGCGTTGCGTGATGCGGGCGAGCCGATGCCGGCGGCAGCGGTATTGTTTTCGCCGTGGACCGACCTGGCATTGACCGGTGCGACGCTCGAATCGCATGCCGGCACCGATGTCCTGATGGACTCCCAGGGCCTGCACGATGCCACGGCGCTCGTGTTAGGTGCCGGGGGCCTGGATGCCCATGATCCGCGGATTTCCCCGCTATATGGTGATTTCCATGGCTTGCCGCCGCTACTGATCCAGGCGAGTGACGTGGAGATGCTTCTTGACGACGCGCGTCGCGTGGCCGAGCGTGCGCGGGAGGCGGGCGTCAATGTCACGCTCGAGATCACGTCCGGCGTGCCCCATGCCTGGCAGATGTTTGCGCCGGTGCTGCCCGAGGCACGTTGCGCATTGGTGCGCGCCGCGCAGTTCATCCGAGGTCATACACATCCGAATAGGCAAGCCTGACGGCCTCTTCACCGTATTGCCGCTCCAACGCCCGCACGGTGAAGTGTGCATGCGCCATGGCCTGGAAATGTGCGATAAAGATCGTGTTGATGGCCGCGCCGAACACGGCGCCGACCACCGGGACCGCTTTGGCGGCGGCTTGTTCGCTGACCTGCGCCGAAAACCGCGCGGCGACCGAGTGCAACAGCTTGGTGACCAGCGCCGAGCTGTGACCACCGGCGCCGCGGGCCGCCAGTTCCGCGGTGGCGGCCGCCACCTGCTGCGCCATCGCGCCACGCACCATGAAATAGCCATACGACGCATCGTCGTCGGCTACCGTCGGGCCGCCCATGGCCAGCACCGTCAGGCATTGCAACTGTACTTCCGCGCGACGGATGTCCTCGCCGTGCCGGGCGGCGATGTCCCCGATCGAGCGGAACATCAGGGTCGTGGTAACCGGCAACTCGATTGGCAGCGAGATCATGCCGAACGCGCCGCCCGCCGCCCCGGTGGCGGCCACCGCGAGTTGATGCAGCCGACGACTGCGCTTGCCGTCCCGTCCATTCCCGTCCGTCACCACTTCGGTTGGCACGACAGGCGTCACCGTATTGGTTTCATCGATGGTGAAGGCCAGTTCTTCAGTGCGCGGCGCTCGAATCGTACGGATCGCGAGTGACAGGCAAGTTTGCAACGCGCGGCTGGTTGCGTCGTTGACGAAGCGACCGGCCAACCTTGGCAAGCGGCCAAGCAATTTTTCTAAAGGTGCTCCCATCGCCGAGGCGAGTTTGACCGCCAAGCCAGGATTTTCTAGCGTCTGGCGCGCGGCGCGCAGTTGTGCCAGATCGGCGGGTGCGAGCGCGGTGGGAAGAGGCGAATCCGATACCGAATCAATCATGACGTGTCCGTACCATGGGCATGTTTGCGAGCGCAACGTGCGTGCATCTCTCTCGATCATACTGCGTGTTCATCATAACGGCCTGTCGTCCTTACGGTTAGACCGGACATCACGCTCCCTGGCTTCCGCCGGCTCGTTGACGCCTTCGGGGCGTCACCCGTTTTTGCTGGCATCGATCGCAAATACCGCCATCATGCGGGTGGCGTCCGTTCAAGGGGGCTTCGGTTCGCCGCCCGGAAATGCGGGTGCGCTTGTCACGCCATTGGTTGTCTGTATTACAGTAGGCAGCATCACGAACAGCCGGATCGTTACCCGACTAAAGCGGCCTGACCGCGTCGGGTCGCACGGGAACGTAGTCGGCTGGCGATGAATGATGTCAAGTGCATGGCAATGTATATGTTTCCTGCGTCATTGATGAGATATCGGCATCTGGTAGTTAGCTAGCGATGTTGAGGAGACCGGCGCAATAGTCCACTCTGCAAATTTTGGTGGATCAAAAAGATGAGACTTGGCTGGTCGCGCAACGGTTGCGGGCTGGGCATAATGGTCTGGTAATCGAACCTGTCTTTACCGCGTCTAAAAGCGTTGTGCGTGTCTGATGCGTGTGTGGTGGTGACCGGATAACAGGGCCGTGGCGGACGTGCCGGGTCATCTCTTTTTAATCGTTTTCTCGAAGGATAAGAAGGTCGGCTTCCGGCCTGGCATTGCCAATGCGTTATCCGATGCCGGCCGCGACACACACGTGATACGACGGTTGCGCATGGTGTTGATATGTCTTTGGCGACATGAGCGTGCTGCTGGTGGCGGCAACCGCTGCCGCAGTCACCGGGTGGTGACAGTGCTGTAATGGATGTCGTGGAATGGTCGCGAAATGTCAATCAGACAGTTCGGATACCATAATAATTTCCAAGATGACGAAATAAAAAGAAGGTGCGCCCGCTTCATGCGAAGCGCCACCGGAGGCGGCTTTGTGCGGTGAGGATAAGGGTTGGTAGGGTCAAGGCGGGCCGATGGGTTTGGTGGCGCGCCGGCTGGTCCGGAAATCGGGATAGGAGACAGGAAACGTGAGTGGAAACTTTATCGGCGACGTAATCGATGTGCCGGGGCGCAGTATTTTCGATGGAATGAACCGTATGCAGCAGCGTGAGGATGAAACCGCATGGACGCCGGCACCTGTGGCGGCAATTGCCCGAAAGTCGCTGACATCGGAGCAAATCGATGCGTTGAACGCTGCCTTCGACACCATTTCCGGCATTGTCACCGACCAGTCTGGTGATGCGGCCGAGGGGCGGCATCCCGAAACTGTCGCCAACGGTGTGTCTGATAGCGGTGTCAACGAAGGGGATCGGGCCGGATCGATCGATGCGGTTGCCGTGCGCCGGGAGGCATTGGCCCGTGGGTCGATCGCGCTGCAGGACGTGATCGAGCTGGCGCGGGGCGTGATCCTGGGCACCCGTGCTGCGGATGCCAGGACGGCTGCGGAACCTCCTGTGGAGACCGATGTTGCACGGGCGCTTTCGCTGGACGAGTTGTGCAATGACCTCGCACAGGCCTGCAATCGTTTGAGCCGCGACTATACCACTGGCTTGTGCGGCCATAACGAGCAGAAGATTTCGGCACCCGAATGGCGTGTGCTGAAGTGCATGTCGGACTGGAAGGATGAGCACCCGCAGAAGCTGTTGGTCAGCACGCTGGGTATCGACGCCGGTGCATTGACGCGCGTCTGTCAGGGGTTGGAAAACGGACGCGGAGCGATCAATCGCGAGCCGGATGCGCGGGACAACCGGTTGAACAACCTATGCCTGACGGATCAAGGCCGCAAGTTGATCGAGGATGCCACGCCCCAGATCGCGGCGTTTCATAGTCGTCTTCAGGACGCGGTGGCAAGCGGTCCGGTCCTCGAATTCCTGTTCTTGCTGGTGAATCAGGTTGAGCACCGCTTTGCGCAATGGTCGAGCAGCGACCAACGGGCGCGCGTCAGCGCATCGAAGAATTGACGGAGGGCCATGGATGAGGAATCGCGTATTCTGGAAGGGCGATTCCTTGCGCCGCGCAGATGGCGGTCAGCGTGGACTTAAGCTTATTGACGCGCAGTCCGGGCGTTGTCCGGTACCGGCATATTGAAGTTGGTCCGGAAAGGATTGATATCCAGGCCGCCCCGGCGCGTGTAGCGCGCATATACCGCCAGTTTGACCGGGCGGCATTGTCGTAGCAGATCGAGGAATATCTGTTCGACACATTGCTCATGAAAGCCGGTGTGCTCCCGGAATGACACGATATACCGCAACAGTCCGGCCTGGTCGATCTGTGGCCCCGCATAGTGGATTTGCACGCTGCCCCAGTCTGGCTGCCCGGTCACAGGGCAATTAGAACGTAGCAGATTCGACACCAGCGTTTCCTCGACGGGTGCTTCATCAAAGCGCGCTTGAAGAAACGACGGGTCGGGCGTGTAGACTTCGCAATCCAGATCCAGGCGGTCCACATCGGTACCTGACAGCTCGTCGAGAGTGAGCCGACCGAACGCATGGGGCGGCGTTAATTGCACACTGACGCTTGCACCGCAGACGGCGCCGATGTCGTGCCGCAATGTATCACGCAGGATCTCGATCGATTCCTGGCGCGTTTGCGCAAATGATCCCAAATACAGCTTCAGCGATTTCGACTCGACGATGCAAGGTGCGTCGGCTGGAACGATCAGCGTCAGCACGGCGATCTGCGGCTTGCCGCGGCCATTCAGCCAGGACAATTCATACGCGTTCCAGATATCGGCGCCGAAGAACGGCAATGTTGCGCCCGGCGCGATGCCGAGCATGGTACGACCTTGGGCGCGAGGAATCGGGAAAAGCAGGGACGGATCATATCGATCCGTGTATCCAACGCTTTTGCCGAGAGATGATTGTTCCGGGGTCATGTCTGTAGCCTGCGCCTTAGCGCGAAGCGGCGCCGGGCGTGCGCGGCGTCGGCAGGGGCGGGTCGGCGAGGAATAACCGGTAGGCCGGATTGGCCGTTTCCTCTTTATAGGGATAACCGATGCGTTCTAGGAAAGCGGCAAACGCCGTACTGTCTTCAGTGGGGACCTGCAGGCCCACTAGCGCGCTGCAATAGTCCGCACCCTGGTTGCGATAATGGAACAGGCTGATGTTCCAATTCGGTGACATCGACGACAGGAAACGCATCAGCGCACCGGGCCGCTCCGGGAATTCAAAGCGATAAAGCAGTTCGTCGTGCGCATTCGGCGAATGGCCACCGACCATATGCCGCACATGCTGCTTGGCCAGTTCATCGTGCGTCAGGTTGATCGTCGAGAAACCCGCGTGTTCGAATGCATCGACCAATTCCCGGCTCTCTTCACGACTGCGCGTCTGCACACCGACGAAAACATGCGCGGAACGCGAGTCGGCGATGCGGTAATTGAATTCAGTGACCGAGCGTTCGCCGACAATCTCGCAGAAGTGCCGGAAACTGCCGCGCTCCTCCGGAATCGTGACGGCGAACACCGCCTCACGCGCCTCACCCACTTCCGCACGTTCCGCGACAAACCGCATCCGGTCGAAGTTCAGGTTTGCACCTGAGTTGATCGCGATTAATGTGCGATCCGTCAGGCCGTCGCGCTCCACCACGCGCTTCAAACCGGCCAACGCGAGCGCCCCAGCTGGCTCCAGCAGGCTGCGTGTGTCCTGGAAGACATCCTTGATTGCGGCGCACAGGGCATCGGTATCGACACGAACGATCTCATCCACATGCATCTGACATAGGCGGAATGTTTCTTCGCCCACCAGTTTGACCGCCGTACCGTCCGAGAACAAGCCGACGTCTGTCAGCGCGATACGCTCGCCGGCGGCGAGAGACTGGGCCATCGCGCAAGAATCTTCCGTCTGCACGCCAATCACCCGTGTTTCCGGCCGGACGGCCTTGACGTACGTCGCCACGCCGGAGATCAATCCACCGCCCCCGATCGGTACGAATATCGCGTCGATCGGGCCCGGATGCTGACGCAGGATTTCCATGCCCACCGTGCCGGCGCCGGCGATGACGTCCGGATCGTCGAACGGATGGACAAACGTCAAGCCGCGCGCTGCCTGGAGCGTGAGCGCATGGCCGTAGGCATCGGAGTAGGACTCGCCATGCAGCACCACCTCGACGAATGCGCCGCCGTGCGCGCGCACCGCGTCCACCTTGACCTGCGGCGTGGTGGTCGGCATCACGATCACGGCTGTGCAGCCCATGCGTGCAGCCGCCAGCGCGACGCCTTGCGCATGGTTACCGGCGGAGGCGGCGAGGACGCCACGTCCCCGTTGCGCGTCGTCCAACCGCGCCATCTTGTTATACGCGCCGCGCAGCTTGAACGAAAAGACCGGTTGATTGTCCTCGCGCTTGAACCAAATGCGATTGCGAATGCGCGCGGAAATATTGGGCGCGAAGTCCAGTTCGCTTTCGCGCGCTACGTCGTAGACACGCGCATTTAAGACTTTTCGCAGATAGTCGGGGGCTGACATGATGCCACGGGCGGAGAGGAAAGGGCCTATGATATCGCGATTCGTTACCCGTTCCGGCTGATAAATGACGACAGAATGGCTGTCTTGGCGCTTTTTGGGCAGCATTGCCATTATTCGCGCCATTGCCGGTCTGACGCTGTTCGCGGCGGTGGCGGCCAGGAGTGACATCATGTCGTCGCCGAAGGGTGAGCGACACGCACCGGCAGTGCGGGCCGACGTCGGCACGCAGCCTGTTGGCGCAACGCCGACGAGCGACGCCACGGCGTCAAACGGACCGCGGCGCCAGGCCCTGGCCCGCATTGTCGCACGCTGCGTCGCGGCGGCGGATCATCAGCCATGCCTTGTATATGACCCGGCGGGCGACGATGTCCTGATCAAGGATATCCGCGGCCGCGCGCAATTTCTGCTGATGCCGATTTCGGCGATTTCCGGCATCGAGTCGCCGGCCGTATTGCGTCCGGACGCGCCGCCGTATTTTTACGAGGCGTGGAGCCGGCGTCGTTATGTGATCGCCGCGCTGGGCAAACCGGTCGACGACAGCGAGATCGGGCTGGCGATCAATCCCGCCAACGCGCGGTCCCAGGATCACCTGCATATCCACATCGATTGCGTGCGCGCCGATGTGCGCGACGCGCTCGCCGCCGCGCGCATCACTGCCACGTGGTCCGACCTTGCATTGGGTGGCAGTCGATGGAAGGTGCGGCGTCTCTCGGTCGACGCGTTACGTACGGGCAATCTGTTCGCGATGGTGGCGCGGGATATGCCAGACGCCGCCAATGACATGGGGCGCAAGACGATCTTCGTCAGCGGTGCGCCCTCCGCGACGCACGGCGCGGCGGATGCAACCGAGGTCTACGTCGCCGTACGCCATGTCGCGATGCCGCTGATCGGGGGAGCCTCCGCGGAGGATTTGCAGGATCATGCTTGCGGTGTGGCGTCGCGGCTGAGCATCGGGCCGGGGGCGCGTTCGTCGTGACCGGTGCCCATCGACGGCCCGCCGTCAGCCCAGGTCTTCCGGGTGGTCGATATCGCGGAGCACACCCGCATCGCCCGTTTCCACGGTGATGAAGCCGGACGCCTTGAACCAGCCACCGGCGCCGCGATCACCGTCCAACGCCAGCAGCGCGGCCAGATGACCTGCGCCAATGCCGGCCGGATGGCCACGTTGCCCTTCGTATACCGGCGCGACGAGGGCGAGCGGATCGCCTGCGGCCAGCAGTGCGCCGGCTACTTCCTGCGTGGTCGCGGGAGCGATCATCGGCATATCGGCCAACGCGACGACCCAGCCGGGCGGCGGCGTGCCGCCGGCAACGGCTTTTGCGTCGGCGGCTGTTGGCGCGGCGGGGGCTGTCGCAGGGGGCGCCGATGCGACCGCCGGTGCCGCTGCAAGGCTTGCCTGCACGGCGTCGGCAAGGCTGGCTCCCATGCCGAGTCGGGCGCGTGGGCTGGCAATCACCTCGCAGCCGGCCTTGGTCAGCCAGTCGCGCAGGGTGCGTTGGTGCGCCGCCTGTGCCGGCGTCAGGTCTGGATCACCGTCGATGACGGCGATCACGCGCGGCAATGCGTTACGCAGGCGGCGCGCGGCGACGAAGGCGACCGGAAGACCGGCCTCGGCGCCCGTCGGCAGCGTTGTCAGCAACTTGTTGTGGGCCCCGGAGGGGTCGAAACGGCTGCCGCGGCCGGCCGCGAGCAAGATGCCCACCGGCTGGGAGGGGACAGGGGGTGAGGGCGCGTGGACTGGTTTCATCGGCGTATTGTCACGGTTTTTTCGGGCAGTGGCTACGGGCGCGCCGGGATCAGGCGCCACGCGGCGGACGGCCTGGCATTCGCGCGGCAAGGCAACAGTCCGGCGATGTCCCCGCTTCCGGGCCGGTGCGCGTTGCCCGCGCGCAACGAGGCGTTGCAGTACAATGCGCTACTTTCGAGGCAGTGATATCGCCGAATACCGCGCCTCGCGGCGGCTGTAAAAGCCGGTCCGGCGGCATGCCGGACACGACCTCAGTTGACAATGAACGCTCCCCAGATATTCGATCAGAACGGCGTGCCTGTTGCCGTTGGCAGTGGCGTCGACGCGCATGGCGAATTGCGCTTGCGCGAAATTCCCTACAACTACACGTCGTTCTCGGATCGCGAAATCGTGATCCGGCTGTTGGGCGACGAGGCTTGGCAAGCGCTGTCCGCGTTACGCGAAGAACGCCGCACCGGCCGTTCCGCACGCATGCTGTACGAAGTGCTGGGCGACATCTGGGTGGTGCGGCGCAATCCCTACCTTCAGGACGACTTGCTCGACAACCCCCGTCGTCGCCAGCTGCTGATCGACGCATTGGAGCATCGGCTGGCCGAGATCGACAAGCGCCGCCGCGCGGATCTGCGTGACCATGGCGACGAGCAAGGCCGTGAACGCGCGGCGCGTGTCGAGCAACTGATCGCGGCCGCGCGTCGTGCCGTGAGCGCCTTTGCCGACGAGTTCGGCAAGATGGCCGACCTGCGCAAGCAAGCCGCGCGTCTGCTGGGCAAGCACACGCAGAAGGACAATATCAAGTTCGACGGCCTGTCACGCGTATCCCATGTGACCGATGCGACGGACTGGCGTGTCGAATATCCGTTTGTCGTGCTGACGCCGGACACCGAGGAGGAAATCGCCGCCTTGATTCGCGACTGTTTCGCGCTCGGCTTGACGGTGATCCCGCGTGGCGGCGGTACGGGCTATACCGGCGGTGCACTGCCGTTGACGCCGTTTGCCGCGGTGATCAATACCGAGAAGCTGGAGCAACTGGGAGAGGTGGAGAGCACGATGTTGCCGGGGCTCGGCGTACCGGTCGCCACCATCTTCTCCGGCGCCGGCGTGGTCACGCGCCGGGTCACCGAGGCGGCCGAGAAGGCCGGCTTCGTGTTCGCCGTCGACCCCACATCGCTCGATGCATCCTGCGTGGGCGGTAACGTGGCGATGAACGCCGGCGGCAAGAAGGCCGTGTTGTGGGGCACCGCACTTGATAACCTCGCCTGGTGGCGGATGATCGATCCGAATGGCGACTGGCTGGAAGTCACGCGCCTCGAGCACAACATGGGCAAGATCCATGACATTGCCGTGGCGAAGTTCGAATTGCATTGGTTCGATGGCCGCCATGCGCCCGGCGAGAAGCTGCTGCGCAAGGAGACGCTCGATATCGAAGGGCGCCGTTTCCGCAAGGAAGGACTGGGCAAGGACGTTACCGACAAATTTCTGGCGGGCTTGCCCGGCATTCAGAAAGAAGGCTGCGACGGCCTGATCACCAGTGCGCGCTGGGTGCTGCACAAGATGCCGGCGCATACCCGGACTGTTTGCCTGGAATTCTTCGGCCAGCCGCGCGACGCGATCCCGTCGATCGTCGAGATCAAGGACTACCTGTTCCAGACCGCGAAAGAAGGCGGCGCCATCCTGGCCGGCCTTGAGCATCTGGATGAGCGTTATCTGCGCGCCGTTGGCTATGCGACGAAGTCCAAGCGCAATGCGTTTCCAAAGATGGTGTTGATCGGCGATATCGTAGGTGACGATCCTGACAAGGTCGCCCATGCCACCTCCGAGGTGGTGCGCATGGCCAACGGCAAGAGCGGCGAGGGTTTCGTGGCGGTCAGCGCCGAGGCGCGCAAGCGATTCTGGCTCGACCGTTCCCGCACCGCCGCGATTGCGAAGCATACGAACGCCTTCAAGATCAACGAAGACGTCGTGATCCCGCTGAACCGTATGGGCGAATACACCGACGGTATCGAGCGAATCAATATCGAACTGTCGCTGAAGAACAAGCTGCAACTGGTTGAGGCGCTCGACGCGTTCTTTGCGCGCGGTGACCTGCCGCTTGGCAAGAGCGACGACGCCAACGAGATCCCCAGCGCCGAACTGCTGGAAGACCGCGTGACGCATGCGCTGGACCTGCTCGCGCAGGTCCGCGCGCGGTGGACCTATATTCAGTCGCATCTGGACCAACCGTTGTCCGAGGCGGCGCCGGCACTGCGCAGCCTCGGTCTGGCGCACCTGGACGACGCGTTCACGAACCGTCTCGCCACGCAGCCCGACGCCACGTTATTCGACGTCGCGCAGGATCGCACGGTGCGGATCTCCTGGAAGCAGGAAGTTCGCGCCGAGTTGCGCAAGATTTTCAACGGCGGTGAGTTCAAACCGATCCTCGATGAAGCGCAGGCGATCCACAAGCGCGTGTTGCGGGGCCGGGTATTCGTCGCGCTGCACATGCATGCGGGCGACGGCAATGTCCACACGAACATTCCGGTGAACTCGGACAACTACCCGATGCTGCAGGACGCCCACGCGGCTGTGGCGCGGATCATGACGCTGGCGCGTTCCCTCGACGGCGTGATTTCCGGCGAGCATGGCATTGGCGTGACGAAGCTCGAGTTCCTGACCGAAGCGGAAATCGCGGAATTCCGCGCGTACAAGCGTCGCGTGGATCCCGAGGGACGCTTCAACAAGGGCAAGTTGATGGAGGGGGCGGATCTGCGTAACGCCTATACGCCCAGCTTCGGCCTGATGGGGTACGAGTCTTTGATCATGCAGCAGTCCGACATCGGCGCGATTGCCGACAGCGTCAAGGATTGCCTGCGCTGCGGCAAGTGCAAGCCGGTGTGCGCAACGCACGTGCCGCGCGCGAACCTGCTGTATAGCCCGCGCAACAAGATCCTCGCCACGTCGTTGCTGGTGGAGGCATTCCTGTACGAGGAGCAGACGCGACGCGGCGTCTCGATCAAGCATTGGGACGAGTTCAATGATGTAGCCGACCACTGCACTGTCTGTCACAAGTGCGTGACGCCGTGTCCGGTCAAGATCGACTTCGGCGATGTCACGATGAATATGCGCAACTTGTTGCGCAAGATGGGCAAGAAGAAGTTCAACCCGGGCTCCAGCGCGGCGATGTTCTTCTTGAACGCGACGAATCCGAACACGATCAACGCCACGCGCCAGGTCATGATGAACTGGGGCTACAAAGCGCAACGCGCCGGCAATGACCTGTTCAAGCGACTGGCGCGCAAGCAGGCCGCGCATCCGCCGGCTACGGTTGGCAAGCCACCGTTGACCGAGCAGGTCGTGCATTTCGTCAACCGCAAGATGCCGGGCAATCTGCCGAAGAAGACCGCGCGGGCCTTGCTCGACATCGAGGATAACAAGATCGTCCCGATCATCCGCGATCCGAAGGGAACAAGCGCGGATACGGAGGCGGTGTTCTACTTCCCGGGTTGCGGTTCCGAGCGCTTGTTCTCGCAGGTCGGCCTGGCGACGCAGGCGATGCTCTGGCACGCCGGGGTGCAGACGGTGCTGCCGCCGGGCTATCTGTGTTGCGGTTATCCGCAACGCGGCGCGGGACAGTTCGACAAGGCCGAGAAGATGATGACGGACAACCGCGTCATGTTCCATCGCGTGGCGAATACGCTGAATTATCTCGACATCAAGACGGTGGTCGTGTCGTGCGGCACCTGCTATGACCAGTTGGCCACGTACGAATTCGACAAGATTTTCCCCGGGTGCCGGATCATCGACATACATGAATTCCTGTTGGAGAAAGGGATCAGGCTCGACGGCGTGAAGGGCACGCGCTACATGTATCACGACCCCTGTCATACGCCGATCAAGACGATGGACCCGGTAAAGCTGGTCAATCAGCTGATGGGCAGCGAGCGCGACGGTTACAAGATCGAAAAGAACGACCGGTGTTGCGGCGAGTCTGGCACGCTGGCCGTCACGCGCCCGGACGTATCGACACAGGTGCGTTTCCGCAAGGCCGAGGAAATGCGCAAGGGCGAGGCGCGGGTGCGCCAGATCCCGGTGCCGATCGCCGCCGCACCTGTCCAAGGCGACGCATCGGCGGATCCGGCGCTGTCGGTCACGCGGACATCGGCCGAGCCGGCGGCGTTCGACGGCAACGTCAAGATCTTGACCAGTTGCCCTTCGTGTCTGCAGGGCCTGTCGCGCTATGGTGAAGACGTGGACGTCAGCGCCGACTATATCGTCGTCGAGATGGCCCGCGCGGTACTGGGTGAGAATTGGATGGTCGAATACGTCGACAAGGCAAACGCCGGCGGCATCGAGCGGGTGCTGGTATGACGCGCGCAGCGGACTGTCCGTTATGCGAGAGCGATGGCGGAGTGGTGGTTTGGCGCAATGCCGCGCTGCGCGTCGTCCTCCCCGACGAGCCGGACTATCCGGGGTTCTGCCGTGTGATCTGGGAGGACCACGTCGCGGAATTGAGCGACCTCGATGCGCCGTCGCGTGGCCAGTTGTTCGATGCGATCGTTGTCGTCGAGCGTGTCTTGCGGGCGCATCTGGCCTGCGACAAGGTTAATGTGGCGAGCCTCGGTAATATGGTCGCGCACCAGCATTGGCACGTGATTCCACGATTTCGTGACGATGCGCATTTCCCGCAGTCCGTGTGGTCGGCGCGCCAGAGAGAGGTTGCGCCGGATGTACTGACAGCACGCCGGGCCCGCGCGGCCACCGTGGGCATCGCCTTGCGTGATGCATTGGACAACGCCTTTGCGCCGCGCCCCTGAGCATCGGGAAGGCGTCCGGTACGCCAGGCAGGCACACGTGCTGGATGATGCGGAAACGGAACAGGAGCCTGAGTGATGGCCGGACTTGAAAAAGATACGCCGATTCCCACCGGACTGGTGCTCCATACGGCATCCGGGGTACTGGAGGTGCAGTATCCGGACGCGCGATATCGACTGCCGTTCGAGTTCTTGCGCGTGTATTCACCGTCCGCGGAAGTCCGGGGGCATGGCATGGGCCAGGAAATACTGCAAACCGGCAAACGTGACGTACGCGTCACGCGGATCGACGGTGTTGGGCATTATGCGATCCGTTTGGGTTTTTCCGACGGCCATGACACGGGCATTTACTCGTGGGATTATCTGTACACGCTGGCAACGAGGCAGGACGCACTATGGCAGGATTACCTGACCCGGCTCGAGGCCGCGGGCGCAAGCCGTGACGGCGCGGTGCCCGGCCAACCGGTCGAGGCGTGAGATGACGGACAAAAAAGACGCAAGAGGACGCGAGGCATGACGCGATGAGCAAGACCCATTTCGGATTCAGCACGGTGGACGAGAATGAGAAGGCCCGGAAAGTAGCGGGCGTTTTCCACTCGGTCGCGCAGAAATACGACGTGATGAACGACCTGATGTCCGGTGGGTTGCATCGCGTCTGGAAGGCTTTTACGATCGGCCGTGCGAACGTGCGCCCCGGTCAGAAAGTATTGGACATCGCGGGTGGCACGGGCGACTTGGCCGCCGCGTTCGCGAAGGCGGCCGGCCCGCATGGTGAAGTCTGGCTGACCGATATCAACGGCTCGATGTTGCGTGTCGGCCGTGACCGCCTGCTGGATCGCGGCATCGTCACGCCGACGTTGCTGTGCGACGCCGAGAAACTGCCGTTCCCCGACAATTATTTCGACGTGGTCACCGTGGCGTTCGGCCTGCGCAACATGACGCACAAGGATGCCGCACTGGCCGAGATGCGCCGCGTGATCAAGCCGGGCGGCAAGGTCATGGTGCTGGAATTCTCGAAGGTCTGGGGCCCGCTGACGAAAGCGTACGACATGTACTCGTTCAAGCTGTTACCCTGGCTGGGTGAACGAATCGCCGGTGATGCCGAAAGCTATCGTTATCTTGCCGAGTCGATCCGGATGCACCCGGATCAGGAGTCGCTAAAGGACCTGATGCATGGCGCGGGCCTGGAATCGGTCCAGTATTTCAACCTGACCGGCGGGATCGTGGCGCTGCATCAAGGTACGAAATTCTGATTTACTTCGGCACCTTTCGGTTGTATGCTAATTGAAAGGTTGCGCATGATAATGGCGCAACACCGCGCTATCGTCGACTTTGCTTCGTGCGTGCGACGTCAGGCGGTCAATTCAGCATGTCAATCGTGAGGGACGTATGTCTACAGCAGGAATGGAAGCGGTCCGGTCGTTCGGCCGTTCAATAGTACGTTCGCTGCGCCGCGTGAAGGTGCCGGCGGTGAAGGTGGGGGCGCTGTCAATTGTCGCGGTAGTCGCATTTGCCGCGATGACTGAGCATGCCGATGCGCGCCGGATGGGAAGCAGCCGCAGCATGGGTCGTCAGTCGCCGATGGTGTCGCAGCAAGCCCCAACGCGTCCTGCGACACCGGCGCCGTCAGCGGCCGCCAAGCCTAATACGCCTGCACCCGCGGCCGCGCAACCGGCGCGTAATCGCTGGATGGGTCCGCTCGCGGGTCTCGCCGCCGGCCTCGGTATCGCCGCGCTCTTGTCGCACTTTGGCCTGGGCGGTGCCCTTGCCGGCGCGATGGCGAACATGATCGTGATCGCGTTGATCGCCTTCGTTGCCATCTGGCTGATTCGTAAATTCATGTCGCGTCGTCAGCCGGCAGCACCGACGCCGGCCTACGCGGCGGCGGGTACGGGCCCCTCGTCGGGCTTGGGCGGATCAGATCGGGATGCGGGTAGTCGTTTCGATGGTGTTACCTCCGCGCAGACGGCACAGTCCGGTTCGTCTGGCCGTTGGAGCGATGCACCAGGGTCGGCAGCCGGTCTTGCGGGCGGTGCATTCGGCGCGGCCACGCATGCCGCGCAAGCTCAGCCGGCGGCGGATGTGCCCCACCAGCAGTGGGGCGTGCCCGGTGATTTCGACCAAACGACATTCCTGCACAACGCAAAAGTCTACTTCGTGCGGATGCAAGCGGCGTGGGATGCGTCGGATCTTGACGATCTACGTGATTTCACGACACCGGAGATGTTCGCCGAGTTGCGTCTGGATCTTCAGTCGCGTGGTGAGTCAAAGAACCGCACCGATGTGGTTCGCGTTGATGCGGAACTTTTGGGTATGGAAGACACGGCGACCGATTATCTGGCCAGTGTGCGCTTCACCGGCTTGATTCGTGAGAATGAAGGGGCAACGGCGGAAGAGTTTGCCGAGGTATGGAATCTGATCAAGCGTAAGAAGGAGCAGTCTGGCTGGTTGCTGGCGGGGATTCAGCAACTGCATTGATCGAACTGCCCTACAATAGGAGCCCGCTGCACGAATTCCGTGTGGCGGGCTTTTTCCTTTTGTGCTCTTTGTGCTGATGCGCGTCGCTCCTTTTCCTGTTCCGTCTTTTCAAGCGGCGGTCAATCACTTGTTGCGCCGTGAGTCGTGGGCGCTGGCCCAACTCCTTCCGTACGCGGGTCGTCGTGCCCGTCTGCACGTCTCGGCCTTCAGCTTCGACGTGCTTGTCGCGCAGGATGGTCTGTTGGCGCTGCCCGCGACATTGCGTGATGCGGCACCTGTGGCCCGTGCATGGCGTGCCGCCGCGACGTTCGTCCCCACGATGCCGGGAGGCGTTGGCGCCGTCATGACGGCCGCGGCGGCCCAGGCAGGCAGCGCCACCGGTCTCGCGGCTGCCTCGGGCAATAGCGGCGGTGCTGCTGCAGGTGATGTCGCGGATGTCGAGATCACCGTTTTGCCGGATGCCATGCCGGCACTATTGCGGTATGGTCCGTCGGTGTTGATGAAACATGTGCGCATCGAGGGCGATGCCGAGTTCGCGCAGGCGCTTGGGCGATTGGCCGAGCATTTGCGGTGGGAGCCGGAGGAAGACTTGGCCCAATGGATCGGTGACGCAGCGGCGTTCCGGATGATACGAGGGGTGCGGCAGGTCGGCGCACAACTGCGTCAACTGGCCGACGGCGCGCTTGGACAGGTCGCGGAATACTTGCTCGACGAACGGCCGCAACTGGTTCGCACCCGGGTGAACGAGGCCTTCGCCGCCGATGTCGCCGCAACGGCGCAACGCATTCAGGCGCTGGAGGCGCGCATCGCGCGGCTTCAGCAGCAACGCACGGGTGGGGCGGGACGCATGTCACCCTCACCCTCGTCAACCAAGCACACCGGAGCGCCGCGATGATGCGAACTTTCCGGTTATGGAAGATCATTTTCACGTTGATCCGATTTGGTCTGGACGAAGTCGTCCTGTCCGGCTTCCAGCACAACCGGATACGGTTGCTGGTCCGTCTGATGACCATTGGCCGTAAGCTCGATTCCCCGCGTGGCGTCCGATTGCGCCTCGCGCTTGAAAGCCTCGGCCCGATCTTCGTCAAGTTCGGCCAGATGTTGTCGACGCGCCGTGACCTGCTGCCCGCCGACATCGCCAACGAACTGGCAAAGCTACAGGACCAGGTGCCGCCATTCCCGTCCGATGTCGCCGTTACGTTGATCGAAAGGGCATTGGGGCGGCCTGTCGAGGATCTGTTCGATGCGTTCGAGCGGGTGCCTGTTGCCAGTGCATCGGTCGCACAGGTCCATTTCGCGAAGTTGAAGTCCGGCGAACACGTCGGCAAGCCAGTTGCCATCAAGGTGCTTCGTCCCGGCATTTTGCCGGTGCTGGAAAGCGATCTGGCGTTGATGGCCGACGTCGCCACCATGTTCGAACGCTTCTGGGCGGATGGCCGGCGCTTGCGGCCGCGTGAGGTCGTGGCGGAGTTCAACAAGTATTTGCACGATGAATTGGACCTGATGCGGGAGGCGGCGAATGCCAGCCAACTACGCCGCAATTTCGCGGCCACGGACCTGTTGCTCGTGCCGGAAATGTACTGGGATTACTGCACCTCCACCGTGCTGGTGATGGAGCGGATGGTGGGCGTGCCGATCAGTCAGACCGACCGATTGCGGGCCGCCAAGGTCGACATCCCCCGGTTGGCGCGCGAAGGCGTCGAAATCTTTTTCACCCAGGTTTTCCGCGACGGTTTTTTCCATGCCGACATGCATCCCGGCAATATCCAGGTGAGCCTGGATCCGAACACGTTCGGCCGCTATATCGCGCTGGACTTCGGCATCGTCGGCGCGCTGTCGGACTTCGACAAGAATTATCTCGCGCAAAATCTGCTCGCGTTTTTCAAGCGTGACTACCATCGTGTCGCCATGCTGCATCTGGAGTCGGGATGGGTTCCGGCCAAGACGCGCGTGGAAGAACTCGAAGGCGCGATCCGCGCGGTGTGCGAGCCGTACTTCGATAAGGCGTTGAAGGACATCTCCCTGGGTCAGGTGTTGATGCGCCTGTTCCAGACGTCGCGTCGTTTCCAGGTCGAGATCCAGCCGCAACTGGTGTTGCTGCAGAAGACGTTGTTGAACGTGGAAGGCCTGGGTCGCGACCTTGATCCGGAATTGGATCTCTGGCAGACGGCCAAGCCTTACCTCGAGAACTGGATGCTGAACCAGATTGGCTGGCGCGGCTGGTATGACCGGTTGAAGGTTGAGGCGCCCCAGTGGAGCAAGACGTTGCCACAGGTTCCCCGTCTGGTGCATGCATTGCTCAGCGAGCATCAGCGCGCGACGCAAGGCCGGCGCGGAGACGACTTGATGCTGGCGCTGGTCAAGGAGCAGCAGCGTACCAATCGCATGCTGCGTGGGGTCATCCTGTTCGGCGTCGCGGTGGGCATCGGCGTCGTCCTGACCAAGGTTTGGCTCGCAAGCACCTACGGGATACTCTGAACGTCAGTCCCAAGCCACGGTTTTGCACGGTAAAGGGACGGTTTGCAGCTATAATTCAACGCTTTGCACATTGCAACACGTATTCAAGAGGGTATCGGATCATGCCGATCTATGCGTATCGCTGTGAATCCTGCGGTTTCCAGAAAGACGTCCTGCGCAAGATGTCGGATCCGCCATTGACGGATTGCCCGAGCTGCGGCAAGGCCACGTTCCAGAAACAAGTAACGGCGGCCGGGTTCCAATTGAAAGGATCGGGTTGGTACGTGACGGATTTCCGCGACAACGGCAATAAGTCGTCCGGAACCGGGGCCGCGTCCGATGGCGCGGCCGAGGGTGCGGCCGCCACCGGTGGGGACGCCAAGAGCGGCAGCAGTGGGGACACGTCCGGCAGTGCCGCCGCAGTGCAGGCACCTCCGGCTGCGCCGGCCGGCGGTAGCGGTGCGAGCCCGGCCGCGCCGACGTCGAGCGCTGCCTGAGTATTGCCGCGGCCTGCGTTCCAGGGCGGTCGCCACGGAATCGCCGACGGAAAAATCGATGACAACGAAGAAGACGCTAAAAACCTATTTCCTGACCGGTTTGCTGGTCCTGGTGCCGCTGGCGATCACGCTATGGGTGCTGGGTCTGGTCATCGGTACGATGGATCAGACGTTGCTGTTACTGCCCGAGTCGTGGCAGCCGGATGCCTGGCTTGGCGTACACATACCGGGCATCGGGGCGTTGCTGACGCTGGCTTTCATCTTCGTCGTCGGTTTGCTGACGCAGAATTTCATAGGCCAGACGCTGGTCAAGTGGTGGGATTGGTTGTTGCGTCACATTCCGATTGTGGGGCCGCTGTATACGAGCATTAAGCAGGTATCGGACACCTTGCTGTCGAGTAGCGGCAATGCCTTTCGCAAAGCGCTATTGATTGAATATCCGCGTAAAGGGTCTTACACGATCGCGTTCCTGACCGGCGTGCCGGGCGGGGATGTGGCCGACCAGCTGAACGGCGATCATGTCAGCGTCTATGTGCCGACGACGCCGAATCCGACGTCAGGATTTTTCCTGATCGTGCCGCGCGCGGAAGTGATCGAACTTGATATGTCGGTGGATGCGGCATTGAAATACATCGTGTCGATGGGCGTGGTGTCGCCGGTCGGTCCGCCGCGGCGTGTTCCGGAGCCACCGCAGGTCGTCGAGCCGGGCGTCGACACGTCGGGCGAGGCATCGGCAGGTCCGCCGGACGGCGTGCTGAACGGCAAGTCGGCCGAGAGCAACCACGCCGCTTGAAAGAATCACGCGATGCCTGGCGACGGGCGGGTTCTGCCCATCCGTCGCGCTGCAGACCCGCAGCCTTGCGCGCATTGCCATTACTGAATGAATGACAGAGTCAACGATATGACCACTTCGATGAGAACCGAATATTGCGGCCGCGTGGCCGAGCATCTACTGGGACAAACGGTGTCCCTGTGCGGCTGGGTCAGCCGCCGGCGGGATCACGGGGGCGTGATCTTCATCGATTTACGTGACCGTGACGGGCTGGTCCAGGTGGTGTGCGACCCCGACCGCGCGGACATGTTCAAGGTCGCCGAAGGCGTCCGCAATGAATTCTGTGTTCAGGTGAAGGGTCTGGTCCGCCCGCGTCCCGCCGGCACCGAAAATGCCGGATTGACCAGCGGCAAGATCGAAGTGCTTTGTCACGAACTGACCGTATTGAACGCGTCCGTGACACCGCCGTTCCAGCTCGACGATGACAACCTGTCCGAGACCACGCGTCTGACGCATCGGGTATTGGATCTGCGCCGTCCGCAGATGCAGCACAACCTGCGCCTGCGTTATCGCGTGGCGATGGAAGTGCGTAATTACCTGGACCGCCTCGGCTTCATTGATATCGAGACACCGATGTTGACGAAGAGCACGCCGGAAGGCGCCCGCGATTATCTGGTGCCCTCGCGCACCAACGCCGGTCAGTTCTTCGCCTTGCCGCAGTCGCCGCAGTTGTTCAAGCAGTTGCTGATGGTGTCCGGCTTCGATCGCTACTATCAAATCACGAAGTGCTTCCGCGATGAAGACCTGCGAGCGGATCGCCAGCCCGAATTCACGCAGATTGATTGCGAAACGTCGTTCCTGACCGAGCAGGAGATCCGTGACCTGTTCGAGACGATGATCCGTAACGTGTTCAAGAATACGATCGACGTCTCCCTGGCGGACACGTTCCCGGTGATGGCGTACTCGGAAGCGATGCAGCGCTTTGGTTCGGACAAGCCAGATTTGCGCGTGAACCTGGAATTCACGGAACTGACGGATGCGATGACGGACGTCAGCTTCAACGTCTTCAGCAACCCGGCGAATGCGAAGGATGGCCGTGTGGTCGCCCTGCGCGTGCCGGGTGGCGCGGCGCTGTCGCGTGGCGATATCGACGCCTACGGCGAGTTCGTCAAGATCTACGGCGCCAAGGGTCTGGCATGGATCAAGGTCAACGACCTCTCCGCTGGCCGTGATGGTTTGCAAAGCCCGATTGTCAAGAATCTCCATGACGCGGCGGTTGCCGCCATCTTGGCGCGCAGTGGCGCCCAGAACGGTGACATCCTGTTCTTCGGCGCGGACCGGGCCAAGGTCGTCAACGATGCAATCGGTGCGTTGCGCTTGAAGATCGGCCATTCCGAATTCGGCAAGAAGAACGGATTGTTCGAAGCGGGTTGGCGTCCGCTGTGGGTGATCGACTTCCCGATGTTCGAATACGACGACGATAATGGCCGGTGGACGGCTTGCCACCACCCGTTCACTAGTCCGAAAGACGAGCACCTTGATTATCTGGAAACGGACCCGGGTCGTTGCTTGGCAAAGGCGTACGACATGGTGTTGAACGGTTGGGAGATTGGCGGTGGTTCGGTGCGGATCTATCGTGAAGACGTGCAAAGCAAGGTGTTCCGCGCATTGAAGATCAATGCCGAGGAGGCGCAGCTGAAGTTCGGGTTCCTGCTCGACGCGCTGCAATACGGCGCGCCGCCGCATGGTGGTATCGCCTTCGGGCTCGATCGGATCATCACGATGATGGCCGGTGCCGACTCGATCCGTGACGTGATTGCGTTCCCGAAGACGCAGCGCGCCCAGGACTTGTTGACACAGGCACCGAGCGAAGTCGACGAGAAGCAACTGCGCGAGCTGCACATCCGCTTGCGTCAGGAGCAGAAGCCGGCCTGAGTCCGGTGGCACGCATCACGGCGCGACAACGATGCCAGGGTCTGGAGAGCGGCGATGACACAGCGGTCTGCATCATCGGGGGTACCCACGGAGCAGTTGGTGTCGGCGCCGGTGCATGCGCAATCACGACAGCCTGAGCCGCGGGGACCGGCTGGTGCGTCGCCGATGCATGACCGCCCCCCGAAGATTCCCGAGTCGGTGCTCGTGGTGATTCATACCCCGCCCCCCGATATCCAGGTGCTCTTGATCGAGCGCGCGGACTTTCCCGGTTTCTGGCAGTCTGTGACCGGCTCCAAGGACCGGCTGGATGAACCATTGGCCGACACCGCCATCCGCGAGCTGGCGGAGGAGACCGGCATCGTCGTCGGTGGAGACCGGGTCGCACGCAGCGCGCTGCACGACTGGGGGCGCACCATTATCTACGACATCTATCCAGTCTGGCGGCATCGCTATGCGGCTGGTGTGACGACCAATACAGAGCACTGGTTCAGCGTCGAGGTCCCGCGCGACATCCCGATCACTCTCGCGCCGCGTGAGCACACCCACTACGCGTGGTTGCCTCTATCCGATGCGGCAGCGCGCTGCACCTCCCCCTCCAATGCCACCGCGATCCTCGCGCTCCCCGATCATCTCGCCGCGCGCTGAGTCATCGCGCGCGCGTCCCGGTGCGTCGGTGTCTCGTACGCGTCGGCTGCACGGGACATGGCGAAGCTGGCGTGCCACGCGCCTCACCTTCCTCGATTGCCCGGGCGCGACGCTGTTATCGGGCGGCACGATGCTGTTTCCCGCGATGATTCAGGCGATCGATGACGCGCATGAGACGGTACGCCTTGAAACGTATATTTATTGTCATGATGACGCTGGCCGCGCCATCTCCGCCGCGCTTGAGCGTGCGGCACGGCGGGGCGTGATGGTGCAGGTGATTACCGATGGCGTCGGCACCGCCGCGTTACCGTTGATCGCCGCGTGGCCTGCCCAAGGGATACGGCATCGGATTTTCAATCCGCATTGGTTCGGGGCGATGGGCGTGGCCCGTGATCATCGCAAGTTGTGCGTGGTGGATCAACGCGTGGCGTTTGTCGGCGGGATCAATATCGTCGATGATTGGATGAACGAGGGGATGAGGCTCGACGCACCACGGTGGGATTTTGCGGTCGCATTGCGTGGACCGGTTGTCCGTGACGTGACGGTGGCGTTCGACGTGCAATGGCATCGCGTCGATCCGGCGCGGCAACAGGGTTCGCTGTGGCAGCGACTCCGCGCCGCCATGGCCTCGCAACGTGACCGACGTCATTTGCGGCGCGAGCTACGGCGCGAGCGGGCCTTGTTATCGGCTTCCGCACAGGTTTCGTCGCCTCTACCGGGCGCGGCGGAGGGGACCGCCGAGGACAGCGCGCAGAGGATGGTTAATCACGGTGCGCGTGTCGACGATACGTCCGCCACGCATACCGATGCCCACTTGGCACATGGCGAAGGGGGGCGGCCCACCGCCTCGACGCATGCGGCGCAGGTCGCGTTTGTTGCCCGCGACAATCTGTTGAATCGGCGCGCCATCGAGCGCGCCTACCTGCAAGCCATTCGGCAGGCGCGGCGTCAGGTGGTGCTGGCTACGCCGTACTTCACGCCCGGGCGGCGTTTGCGGCGCGCGTTGACCCAGGCGGCACAGCGCGGCGTGGACGTGCGATTGTTGATCGGTCGCAAGGAATTCAGATTGCTCGATTGGGCGGTGCCTGCCTTATATGGCGGTTTCCTCAAGGCCGGCGTGCGCGTGGCGGAGTACGATCAGGCGTTGCTGCACGGCAAGGTGGCGGTGGTCGACGACGTCTGGGCGACGGTAGGGTCCTCCAATCTCGACGCGCTGAGTCTGTTCCTGAACCACGAGGCGAATGTCGTCCTGATGCACGATGCGTTGGCCGTCACGTTGCGCGAGGCAATCGAGAAGGCGTTCGACGCATCGCGTCAGATCGATCCCGGGCGTTTTGCCGCACGAGGGTGGATGACGCGCCTGTTGAATGGGACCGCTTACCTGGCGTACCGTTTCATGATGCGCTTACTGACCGCGGGCCGGTTCGAATGAGCGCCGCGACCCCGCTAGGGTTTCCGGCATGTGGGAGGCGCGTCCCGTACTGCAATGGCGTGACGCGCCGACGTAACAGGACAAACGATGATCCCGGTCGCCAGCCTTCGCTCCGTTTGGTATCCAGGACGGTCCCGAAGTCTGCATTAGAAAGTCATTTCTAATAAATTGCTTGTTTTGCGGAATGGCCGGCGCCAATAATAGTACGGCCGTTCGATTTTTAGAATCGGAAGAGAAGAGCATGCGCAAAGGTGAGCAGACGCGGTCGAAAATTCTCGACGCCGCGCTCCAAATGGCCAGCCGTGAAGGACTGGAAGGCTTGACCATCGGCTCGCTGGCTGAGCGGATGAGTATGAGCAAAAGCGGCGTTTTCGCGCATTTCGGCTCGCGAGAAGACTTGCAGGTGGCGGTGGTGGAGGAATATCACCGCCGTTTCGAGCAGGACGTGTTTTTCCCGAGCCTGGCGGCGCCGCGTGGGTTGCCACGGCTGCGGGCCATGGTGTTTTCCTGGGTCGACAAGCGGATCAAGGAAGAGATCGCCACCGGTTGTATCCTGATCAGTGGACCTGTCGAGTATGACGATCGCGCAGCGGACAGTCCTGTGCGCCAGCATCTGGAGCACAGTGTGATCAGCTGGCGAAAAGCATTGGAGACCGCGATTTTGCAGGCTCAGGAAGAGGGGCATTTGCGGCGGGATGTCGATCCGCAGATGATGTTGTTCGAGTTGTATAGCTTGACGCTAGGCGTGCATCACGACGCCCGGTTCCTGCGACTTCCGAACGCGATTCCGCTTGCGCGGGCCGCGCTCGAGAAGTTGATCGTTTCATATCAGGCATAGCGCGCCGGCGTATCCCTGGCTCCCGTCACCGCTTTGCCGCCCCGCGCGACCGCGCGGACGCGGACAAGACGGCACGGACGGCAAAGGCGGTATTGGCGGCGCGTCGGAGGAGAGACACTCATGGCAGAGTATCGCGCGCCGTTGCGAGATATCCGGTTTGTATTGCATGAACTGCTGGCCGGTGAGCCGGCACGGCAGGCCTTGCCGTCGCACGCGCAAATAGACGCGGACACGATCAATCAATTGCTTGAGGAAGCGGCCAAGTTCTGCGAGGACGTGCTGTTTCCGTTGAACGCGTCCGGCGACCTTGAAGGGTGCGTTTTCGACAAAGGTACCGTCACCACGCCGTCGGGCTTCAAGGCAGCCTACAAGCAATATGTCGAGGGTGGTTGGCCGGCGCTGGCCTGCGACGAGGAATATGGCGGCCAGGGCCTGCCGGTCAGCCTTAACAATACGCTCTATGAGCTGTTGAACGGCGCGAACCAGGCCTGGACGATGTATCCCGGTTTATCGCACGGGGCCTATGAGGCGCTGCGTGCGCATGGTACCGCCGCGCAGAAGACACAGTACTTGCCTAAGCTGACCTCGGGTGAATGGACCGGCACGATGTGCCTGACCGAACCGCAGTGCGGCACCGATCTCGGCATTCTCCGGACCAAGGCGCAACCGGCACCGGATGGCGACGGTTTTTTGATCAGCGGCGAAAAAATCTTCATCTCCAGCGGCGAGCACGATCTCGCCGACAACATTGTCCATCTGGTATTGGCACGGCTGCCTGATGCGCCGGCCGGCACGAAGGGCATCTCGTTATTTGTCGTGCCGAAGTTCCTGTCCGATCCATCCGGCAAGCTGGGCGCACGCAACCCGGTCCGTTGCACCGCGATCGAACACAAGATGGGCATTCATGGCAACGCGACCTGTCAGATTCTGCTGGACGGTGCACGTGGCTGGCTGGTCGGCGAGCCAAATCGGGGCTTGCAGGCGATGTTCGTGATGATGAATACGGCGCGGCTGGGCGTGGGCATGCAGGGACTCGGGCTTACTGAAGCCGCCTATCAACAGTCGCTGGCCTATGCCAGGGAGCGCTTGCAAATGCGCTCGCTCACGGGCATCAAGGCGCCGGACAAGCCTGCCGATCCGATCATCGAACATCCGGACGTACGCCGGTTGCTGTTGACGCAAAGGGCGTACGCGGAAGGCGCCCGCGCGTTCACCAGTTGGCTGGCATTGCAGATCGACGTGATGCACGGTCACCCGGACGCGGCGGTACGCAAGACGGCCGAAGATCACGTGGCGTTGCTGACGCCAATCGCCAAGGCCTTCCTGACGGATAACGCGTTCGAATGCACGAATCATGCGGTACAGGTGTTTGGCGGTCACGGCTATATCCGCGAGACGGGCATCGAGCAGTACGTCCGCGATGCCCGAATCAACATGATCTACGAGGGAACGAATGCGGTGCAGGCGCTTGATCTGCTGGGCCGCAAGATCCTGGGTGACATGGGGATGAAGCTGAGCCAGTTCGGTCAACTTATCATTGGTTTCGTCGAGGCGGAGCAGGCGTCGTCGGAGATGGCGGAGTTCATCAGGCCGCTGGCCTTGCTGGGCGAGGAGGTCAAGAAGTTGACCGCCGAGGTGGGCATGGCGGCGATGCAGAATGCCGACGAAGTGGGGGCAGCCGCCGTGCCATACCTGCGGGTGGTCGGGCATCTTGTGTTCGCCTATTTTTGGGCGCGGATGGCGCGTACGGCATTCGACGCGCTGCAAGGCAAGCATGATGCGTTGACCGATGAAGGCGGCGCGGCGTTCTACCAATCCAAGCTTGCAACTGCCCGGTTCTATTTCGCGAAGCTGCTGCCGGAAGCCCTGACGCAGGTGGCATTGGCGCGCACCGGTGCGGAGCCGATCATGACCGAAGGCACCGCGGCGTTCGGCGCGGACGGTACCGTGACGAAGGCGTTCGATCGCGTCAGCGCATTGTTTGCGCCGTCGGCCGAGACGAAAGGCGCATCCGCCGCCGCGATCGCCACACCGACTTCCGCGACGGGAGCGGGTGGCCCTTCGCGTGCGCTCGCCGACGCGCCGGCGACGACGCCGTTCGTCGCCGCGCAATGGCGTGTGCGCAAGGTCGCGGTATTGGGTGCCGGTGTCATGGGCGCGCAGATCGCCGCGCATCTGGTCAACGCGCGCATTCCCGTGGTGCTGTTCGATCTGGCGACGAAGTCCGACTCGGAGGCCGCCGGAAAGGGCGGCGCCGCGCCGCGTAGCGCGATTGCGCTGCAGGCCATCGAGCGGTTGAAGAAACTGAAGCCGGCGCCATTGGGCAATCCGGCGGACGCGGGCTATTTGCAGGCGGCGAACTACGACGACGATCTCGGTTTGCTGGGCGAGTGCGATCTGGTGATCGAGGCGATTGCCGAGCGCCTGGACTGGAAGCACGACCTGTATCGCAAGGTAGCGCCGGCGTTGGGCGCGCAGACGATTTTCGCGTCGAACACGTCCGGCTTGTCGATCGCCTCGTTGGCACAAGGTCTTGAAGGCGCGGCCGCCTCGTTGGCGGAGCGGTTCTGCGGCGTGCATTTCTTCAACCCGCCGCGGTATATGCATCTGGTCGAGTTGATTGCCACGCCCTCAACGCGTCCAGACATCCTGGAGGCGTTGGAGACGTTCCTGACCGGCGTGGTGGGCAAGGGCGTGGTCCATGCAAAGGACACGCCGAATTTCATCGCCAACCGGGTGGGCGTCTTCTCGATTCTCGCGGTGATCGCGCGCGCCGCGCAGTACAAACTGTCCTTTGATCTGGTGGACGACCTGACCGGCAGTCGTCTGGGACGTGCGAAGTCCGCCACGTTCCGTACTGCCGATGTCGTTGGATTGGACACGATGGGACATGTGATCAAGACGATGCAGGACGGCTTGCGCGATGATCCGTTCGCTGCTCACTATGCCACACCCTCGGTCCTGCGCGCATTGGTCGAGCATGGTGCGCTTGGTCAGAAAACGGGGGCGGGTTTCTATAAGAAGGTGGGCAAGGACATTTTGGTGCTGGACGCGGAAAAAGCGGCAGCTGGCGCCTCGGGTGACGCCGCGTACAAGCCTTCCGGCGCCAAGGCCAGCGATGAGATCAAGCAGATCCTGAAGTTGGCGCCGGCCGAGCGCTTCGCCGCTTTGCGCGATGCCGCCGCGCGCAATGACCCGCAAGCGCAATTTCTGTGGTCGATTTTCAGTGACGTGTTCCATTACGTCGCCGTGCATCTGGAGACGATCGCGGACAACGCCCGCGATGTCGATTTCGCGATTCGCTGGGGCTTTGGCTGGAACGAAGGTCCGTTCGAGTTGTGGCAGGCGGCAGGCTGGCGCCAGGTCGCGCAGTGGGTGCGTGACGATATCGCCGCCGGCAAGTCGTTGTCGTCGGCGCCGTTGCCGGCATGGGTGCTCGACGGCCCCGTGGAGACCCATGGCGGCGTGCATTCGCCGGACGGGTCTTGGTCGCCTGCGCGGAAGCGGTTTGTCCCACGTAGCACGCTGCCGATCTATGCCCGGCAAATCTTCCCGGCACGGGTTTTTGGCACGCAGCGCGATGCCAATGCCGATCCGGCCAAGCGTGGCACCACGGTGTTCGAGAACGCCGGCGCACGGCTATGGGTCGACGATGTGCCGGCTGCGGACGGGTCTTCGAATCCGGACGTGCTGATCCTCTCGTTCCGCTCGAAGATGAATACGATCGGCCCGGACGTCCTGCATGCCATCCGCCACGGCGTTACGCTCGCCGAGGAAAGCTATCGCGGCCTCGTGATCTGGCAGCCGACGTCGCTGACGCTCGGCACGCCGGGCGGGCCGTTCTCGGCGGGCGCGGATCTCGCGTCGGCGATGCCGAAGTTCATGATCGGAGGCGCCGCCGGGGTGGAGCCGTTTATCGCGGAATTCCAGCAGACAATGCAATGCGTGAAGTACGCGCAGGTGCCGGTTGTCGTTGCCTTGTCGGGTATCGCGCTTGGCGGTGGCTGTGAGTTGACGCTGCATGCGGCGCGACGTGTGGCGCACGTGGAGACGTATCTGGGTCTTGTCGAGATTGGCGTGGGCGTCGTGCCGGCGGGCGGTGGTTTGAAGGAAGCGGCCATTGCGGCGGCGCGCGTGGCGGGTCAGTTCGATAGCAAGCGCTATCTCGATTTCCTGACGCCGCGATTCAAGTATGCGGCTACGGCGCAGGTATCCGCATCGGCGCACGAAGCATTGCACATGGGCTATCTGCAGCCGTCGGACCCGATCGTCTTCAATGTCCACGACTTGCTGGGTGCCGGCATTCGCGAGGCGCGGGCGTTGTCGTTGTCCGGGTATCGTCCGCCGTTGCCGAATGTATTGGTGCCGGTGGCGGGACGTTCCGCCGCGGCGACGATTCGTTCGCAATTGGTGAATATGCGTGACGGCGGTTTCATCTCCGCGCATGACGCAGAGATCGCCACCCGTATCGCCGACATCGTGTGCGGTGGCGACGTCGAACCCGGCACGCTGGTCAGCGAACAATGGCTGCTCGATCTGGAGCGCCGTGCGTTCGTCGACCTGCTGGGCACGGCAAAGACGCAGGCACGGATTGCCGGTTTGCTGCAGGGCGGCAAGCCGCCGCGAAACTAACAAGGTGGAGCGAGACGAATGACAACCTTCAATCAACAACGATCGGGCGGCGCGCGCCAGCTGCAGGATGCCTATATCGTCGCGGCAGTCCGCACCCCCATCGGCAAGGCACCACGCGGCGCACTGCGCTTCACCCGGCCTGACGACCTGCTGGTGCATGCATTACGCAGCGCTATCGCACAGGTGCCATCGCTGGACCCGCAAGCGATCGAGGACGCGGTCGTTGGCTGCGCGATGCCGGAAGGCGAACAGGGCTTGAACGTGGCCCGATCGAGTGTGTTGCTGGCGGGCCTCCCGCAACGGGTGGGCGGCATTACGGTCAACCGTTTCTGCGCCTCGGGCTTGAGCGCGCTGGCAATGGCGGCCGATCGGATTCGCGTGGGGGAAGCCGATGTGATGATCGCCGGTGGTGTCGAGTCGATGAGCATGGTGCCCATGACGGGCAACACGCCATCGATCAACCCGCAGGTCTATGTGCGCGATGAGGATGTCGCGATTGCCTACGGCATGGGCTTGACGGCCGAACGGGTGGCCGAGCGCTGGAACGTCAGTCGCGCGGATCAGGATGCGTTCGCGGTGGAGTCGCATCGCCGTGCATTGGCCGCGCAGGCAGCAGGCGCGTTCGAGCGCGAGATCGCGCCGATCGATGTGGTGACCCGGTCCCCGGAATTCGAGGGTGCCACGGTGCGGCTGGATACCCGCGTGCTGCGCGCTGACGAGGGGCCGCGCGCCGATACGTCGCTGGAAGGGCTGGCGAAGTTGAAGACGGTGTTCGCGGCAAAGGGCTCGGTGACCGCCGGCAACAGTTCGCAGATGTCCGACGGCGCGGCCGCGCTGGTGTTGGTATCCGAGCGCGCGTTGAAGCTGTTCAACCTGACGCCGCTGGCACGCTTCGTCGGCTTCTCCGTGCGCGGGGTGGCGCCGGACGTGATGGGTATCGGACCGAAGGAAGCGATTCCCGCGGTATTGCGCGCCACGGGGCTGGCGCAGTCCGATATGGACTGGATCGAGCTGAACGAGGCGTTTGCCGCGCAAGCGCTGGCCGTGATACGGGACCTCGACCTGGACCCGACGCGCGTCAATCCACTCGGCGGCGCCATCGCGCTGGGGCATCCACTCGGGGCGACCGGTGCCGTGCGCGCGGCAACCCTCGTTCACGGCTTGCAGCGGACGAAGCAACGCTACGGGATGATCACCATGTGCGTGGGAACCGGCATGGGCGCCGCCGGCATCCTGGAGCGGGTTTGATGACTACCGGGGAGGAAGGTATCCGCGTCGAGTCCGACGCGGCGTCGGCGGGTGCGGTGCGCGTTTTGCGCTGGCATCGCCCGGCGAAGCGCAACGCGATCAATTTGGCGATGTATCGCGCGATGGCCACGGCGCTGCGCGAGGCAGAAGCCGACGAGACGGTCAAGGTCGTTGTCGTGGCCGGTTCCGAGCATGACGGCACCGCGGCGTTCACCGCGGGCAACGACCTGTCGGACTTCGCTGCCCGGGGTCCATCGAATGGGCCTGATGCCCATCACGCCGTCACCGCCGCGGATGCATCGGACATCACGGTCGGCTTGCAGCCGGTGCTTGCTTTTCTGGATACGTTGAACCGGATGCGCAAGCCGTTGCTGGCGGCCGTACGCGGCCCGGCGGTGGGTATCGGCACGACGATGCTCCTACATTGCGACATTGTATGTGCTGGCGATGATGCGCGATTTGCGCTGCCTTTCACGGCGCTTGGCCTATGTCCTGAAGCGGGCGCCAGCCTGTTGCTGCCGCGACTGGTCGGGTATCAACGCGCCGCCCGGTTGCTGTTGCTGGGCGAACCCTTCGATTCGGCTCAGGCGCTGGCATATGGGGTAGTGAGCGAAGTGCTGCCCGCCGATACCGTGGAAAGCCATGTGCTGGCATTGGCGCGTAAGCTCGCGATGCTGCCCCGGGAGGCGGTGCAGGCAACGAAGGCGCTAATGAAGCCCCGTGAATCGGACGCTCCCGCCGGCGTTGCCTCAACCGCGCGGCAGATCACGATCGAAGCCGATGTGTTTGCCCGGCTGCTCCAGACACCTGCGGCGCAGGAACGCATCCTCGCCGCGAGCGGCGGGAAAGCCAGACGTGCCTGACCAGAAGGCCGCTCAGTCCCGCGCCAGAGTGACGCCGGCCACGGTGGTATAGTCCACGAAGCCGTCATCACGGCAGAAGCTCGCCAGCCGCACGCCGGCCTGGCGGGCGATCCGTACCGCCAACGTGGTGGGCGCGGAAATGGTCGCCAGCATCGGGATCCGCATTCGCGCCGCCTTACGGACCAATTCGTAGCTCCCCCGGCTCGATAGAAACACGAACCCCGACCCGAAATCGACGCGATCGAGCGCCAGTCGCCCGATCAGCTTATCCATGGCGTTATGCCGGCCCACGTCCTCGAATACCGCCAGCAGCGTGCCTTCCGGACTGCACCAGGCGGCGGCGTGTACCCCGCCCGTGCGGTGCATCAAATGCTGATGCGCACGTAATGCGGCCGCCGCACATTGGATCGCGGCGTCGGTCACCATGTCTGCAATCGGGGCCGCCTCGGCGGGCGCCGCGGCATTGGCCGCGTGGCCATGATGACGTGGTCGGCATGCGTCTATCGGCTCCGGATCAAGGTCCAGCAGGTCGAGGCTTTCAACGCCACAAATACCGCAACCGGTCCGGCCGGTCATCGCGCGCCGCTTTTCCTTCAACTTGACAAAGGCCGACTGCAGGATGTCGATGCGGATCTCGGCGCTGTCTTCGTAAAACGTGGTGTCAATGTCGCGGATATCCGCGACGTCGGTGATGATGCCTTCGCTCAGTGAGAAACCGGCCGCGAACGCCTCCAGGTCGCGTGGCGTGGTCATCATGACGGCATGGGAAATACCGTTGTATACCAGCGCGACAGGCCATTCCTCGGCAATATCGTCCCGTGCGGCAACGCTCGCGCCACCGCGATGACGCGCGACGTCCAGCGCGCGCCAGCCCGCGCTCGGGGATGGGTCGCGTTCGCTCGGATCTGATTTGATCATGCTGCCTGTCTCGGGTGCGGGAAGGGCTGGTCGATGGCATGCCATCGACCATACGCTATCATGCAACATTCCCAATCCAGCGGGATAGTGGCCTCCAGCAAGCAATCACTGTACCGCCCAGGCCCCACGGTACAGTGTGGAGTGGGACGATCATGCTATCGTGGGAACATGAACAGCCACCGTCACTCGGATCACCTCGCCGGCGCGCCGCAGCTATTCGCGTTCGAACAGCCATCGTGCGAGGATTTTACGTATATCCCGCTGAGCGTTCGCTTTCACCTGGACCGCTGCGGCTGGCGTTTGTCGCTCGCGCAGTGGCAGGCGTTTCCCCATGCCGACCGGGTGACGCTGGCAACTTTTCCGGTGCTTGCCGATGCGCCCGCCGATGTTGCCGCCGCGCTTGCGCACGAGGGTGCCGCGCCGGACGCGTCGTCCGCGGCATTCGATACCGCGCTCGTGGCCCTGGCCGCGCGACACTTGCGCGAGCCGATCGAACGCACGCCACCGATGCGGCCCATGCCGGGCGACGACGTCACGGCTGTACCCGAGGCCGTATTGGCGCAGTGCGGATTAGCTTCTGTCCCGGAATTGACCTTGCAACAATGGGGCGCGTTGTCGCGATTCCAGCGTTATGCGTTGGAAAAGCTGTCGCGCAAGCCAAAATCCAACCATGATTTCTTGCCCGCGCTACGGGAATTCGGCCTGGCGTGAGTGTTTAGAGCGGCGGGATAGGGCGAGGCCGCCGGTCGTCACCGGTTGCGACAAACGTCAGGCTGGCTTCCGTCACGCGCACGACGTTGTTCGGAGCATGCATCCGTTGCGCGAATACCTCGACATCGATGGTCATCGACGTTCTGCCCGTGCGCACGACATCCGCGTAAAAGCTGAGCAGATCACCAACGAAGACCGGCTGCTTGAAAACGAAGGAATTCACCGCAACCGTCACCACACGCCCGTTTGCGCGGCGAGCCGCGACCAGGGAAGCGGCGATGTCCACATGGGACATGATCCAGCCGCCGAACACGTCACCGTAAATATTGGCATCGGATGGGCGGGCCATGACCCGCAGGGTGGGTTGGCTGGTCTCGCGATGCGCGGGGAAGCCGTGCGTCTCGTCGTTGCCGCTGACAGGCACCGCATTGCCGCCCGAGGCGGGTGAGACCCCTGTCTGGCCCGCGCCGTCGCCGGCGGAAGCGTTGTATTGTTCGGTCATCGTTGTTTTGAATGAAAAGCCGTTCTGTAAGATGCGGGCTGTCAGTGACAATGACGGACCGTACGCGAATGTCCGCTATTGTAAGTCCGCTCCATTCTTTCGTTCTCGATGCGTCGTTCTTCTACTTTCTCCCCTGATGCCGCCTCGCTGGCCGATTCGTCGCGGCGCGATTTCCAGACGCTGCGCTCGCTGCTGCCCTACCTGTCGGGATTTTCGCTTCGCATCACGCTGGCGTTGAGCTGCCTGATCCTGGCGAAGGTTGCAAACCTTGGTGTGCCGTTGTTGTTGAAGTCGATCGTCGATAGATTGTCCGCCTCCCATACGCTGGTTGCCGTGGGGCGGCAAGCGCATGCGCCGCTGATCATCCTCGCTGGCGGCATCGGGCTGCTGGTCATCGCCTACGCGGTGGTACGACTCTCCACGTCGCTGTTCACCGAATTACGCGAATTGCTGTTTGCTCGCGTCACCGAGCAGGTTGTTCGCGATATCTCGCTACAGGTCTTCCGGCACCTGCATGGCCTTTCCTTGCGATTCCACCTGGATCGGCAGACGGGCGGCATGACGCGCGACATCGATCGCGGGACGCGCGGTATCCAGCAGGTGCTGCAATACTCGTTGTACAGTATTCTGCCGACGTTGATCGAAATCACGCTGGTCATCGTCATCTTCATCACGCGCTACGAAGTGTATTACGCGGCGGTGACGTTTTTCGCATTGCTTGCTTACGTCGTATTCACGATCAAGGTCAGCGCCTGGCGCACCGCGCTGCGTCGTTCGGTTAACGAGCTGGAATCCAAGGCGAGCACCCGCGCGATCGATTCCCTGTTGAATTACGAGACAGTGAAGTACTTCAACAACGAGGATTTCGAGGCGGCGCGCTACGATGCGCACCTGCGTCAATATCGCGCCGTGGCGGTCAGATCTCAGAAAACGTTGTCGATGTTGAATTTTGGACAGCAGGTGATCATCTCGATCGGACTCGTGCTGATTCTATGGCATGCAACCGGCGAGGTGATGGCGGGACGCCAGACGCTGGGCGACCTGGTCCTGATCAACACCTTCATGTTGCAACTGTATGTGCCGTTGAATTTTCTTGGCGTCATTTATCGCGAGCTGAAACAAGCGTTGGCGGACATGGATCGGATGTTTACGTTGACCGCCGAGCAACGCGAGATCGCCGATTTCCCGGATGCCCCCGCATTGGCATTGCATGGCCCCTTGGGCGCGACGGTCGTGTTCGATCACGTCCGCTTCGGTTATCAGTCCGACCGGACGATACTGCATGACGTCTGTTTCACGGTGCCGGCGGGAACGACCACGGCGATTGTCGGACACAGCGGCTCAGGAAAATCGACGCTGGCGCGGTTGCTGTTCCGTTTCTACGACGCGGAGGCGGGTACCCGGATCACCGTCGATGGCCAGGATATCCGGACGGTCCGGCAGCAATCGCTGCGTGCGGCCATCGGTATCGTGCCGCAGGATACCGTGCTGTTCAATGACTCCATCTACTACAACATCGCCTACGGCCGTCCGAGCGCCAGTCGCGACGAGGTGATCGCGGCGGCGCGGGACGCGCAGGTCCATGACTTTATCGAGAGTTTGCCCAAAGGGTACGATACGCCGGTGGGGGAGCGAGGTCTGAAGCTCTCCGGAGGCGAGAAGCAACGGGTCGCCATCGCGCGAACGCTATTGAAGAATCCGCCGATCCTGATTCTTGACGAAGCCACGTCGGCATTGGACTCTCGTGCCGAACGCGCGATCCAGCAGGCGCTCGATCGGGTCGCGCGCGGTCGCACGACATTGGTGATCGCGCACCGCCTATCCACGGTCGTGGGTGCACAGCAGATCCTCGTGATGGATGCCGGGCGTGTCGTCGAGCGTGGCACCCATGCGGATCTGCTCGCGGCAAACGGCCTGTATGCGCAGATGTGGCGGCTGCAATCGCACGACGAACCGGCATAACGTAACGCGAGACGGGACACGATGGAAACCAAATGGCTCGAGGACTTCATCTCGCTGGCGGAAACCCGCAGTTTCAGCCGCTCCGCGGCATTGCGGCACGTGACGCAGCCGGCGTTTTCGCGTCGTATCCAGGCCCTGGAAGCCTGGTTGGGCGCTGAGTTGATCGATCGCTCCGGTTATCCCACGCGACTGACCCAGGCAGGCAATATCTTCCATGCGCAGGCATTGGCGTTACTCAACCAGGCGCGAGAAGCCCGCACCTTGCTACGGGGGCAAGGTGTACTGAGCGCAACCACGCTTGATTTCGCCGTACCGCATACGCTGTCGCTTACCTTCTTTCCGCAATGGATTCAGCGTATCGATGCCTTGCTGGCGCGCGGCGTCGTCACGCCGAGCGCGCCAGCCGCCGATGGGAAGCCGCCGATCCCGCCGCCGTCCGGGCCGTTGCACGCGCGATTGCGTGCGCTGAACGTTCACGACGCCGTGCTGACGTTGACTGAAGGCGGCTGCGACCTGATCATGGGGTACCACCATCCCAGTCACCCGGTTGCGCTCGATCCCCGGCGTTATGCCCAGTTGACACTGGGCACGGAGACCATCGGACTGTTCTGTGCTGCCGGGCCGCCCGAGGTGTCCGCCTCGGTGGCCAGTGCAGGGGGCGCACGAACGGGGCGGCTCACACCGCGTTTTACGTTGCCCGGGAGTCCAACCCATCCTGTGCCGTATCTGGCTTATGCATCTGATGCATATCTTGGCCGCATGACCGAAGTACTGCTTTCACGGGCGACCCAGCCGTTGTATCTCGACCGGATATATGAGACCGATATGGCGGAGGGGCTTAAAGTAATGGCGGTCGCCGGACACGGTATCGCGTTTCTACCTCATAGCGCGGCGGCCGACGCGTTGGCCGATGGCCGGCTGGTGCCGCTGGGGGACGTTCCTGGCAACAGCAACGTGGCGGGCCCATGGACACTCACGATGGAAATTCGTCTGTACCGAGATACCCTTGCCGATGTCGACGGGCAACGCCGGGCGTTGCGCGACGCTGTCTGGGAGGCCGCTCAGCGGTTGCTGGATAACCCCGAGGGTGTCTGAAAGGTCGGAAATACAGATGAGATTTGCCGCGATCTGTGTAGAGTAAGGTGGGAGTTATCCTGGATTACGATGAAAATAAGGGATCTTGTCTGAAAGACTGATAGCAATGGCAATGCATCACTTGTCCGAAAAATGCGGGTGACCTGCTGTTTTGCAAAGCTTTTCAGGGGTTATGCAAAAAATGCATGGATAAATGACGCTTCGGCATTTGCAACGCGATTTCGTCGGTTCTAGAGTGCAGTCATCAACTACTTAATGCGGAGCAGCCGCCATGTCAGAAGGTCATCGCACCCCCTCGTATCTCAGCGCGGAAGATCTGGGTCCCTGGGGCAGTTATCTCGAGCAGGTTGATCGCGTCACGCCCTATTTGGGGACGCTGAGTCGATGGGTCGAGACACTGAAGCGGCCGAAACGCATCATGATCGTCGATGTGCCGATCGAACTCGACAACGGCACGATTGCCCATTTCGAGGGTTATCGTGTGCAGCACAATGTCTCGCGGGGCCCTGGTAAAGGCGGCGTGCGGTTCCACCAGGACGTGACGCTCAGCGAAGTGATGTCGCTGGCGGCGTGGATGTCCGTGAAGAACGCCACCGTCAACGTCCCCTATGGCGGTGCGAAGGGCGGTATTCGCGTGGACCCGCGGACGCTGTCGCGGGGCGAGCTGGAGCGCATGACGCGCCGTTACACCAGCGAGATCAACAACATCATCGGGCCGAACACCGATATCCCCGCGCCGGACGTCAACACGAACGAACAGATTATGGCGTGGATGATGGACACCTATTCGGTGAACCAGGGCCATACGGCGACGGGCGTGGTTACCGGCAAGCCCATTTCGTTGGGCGGTAGCCTCGGCCGCCGCGATGCGACGGGCCGTGGCGTGTTCGTTGTCGCCGGTGAAGCGGCGACGAAGATCGGCCTGGATCTGAACGGTGCGCGTATTGCGGTGCAGGGCTTCGGGAATGTGGGCGGCGTGGCTGCCAGGCTGTTCCAGGACGCCGGTGCGAAGATCATCGCGGTCCAGGATCACACAGGTACGCTGTATGCGCCGAAAGGACTGGATGCGCGTGCCTTGGCCGCGCACGTCGAGCAGCACCGCGGGGTGGCGGGTTTCGCCGAAGCAGCCGGCGCGGATGCCGGTATCGAAACGTTGCGCGAGCGTGAGGCGTTCTGGCAGATCGAGACCGATATCCTGATTCCGGCCGCCCTGGAAGGACAGATCACCGAGAAAAACGCGGGTCAGATCAAGACGCGCATTGTCGTCGAAGGTGCCAATGGCCCGACAACACCGCAAGCGGACGACATCCTTCGCGAGAATGGGGTACTCGTCGTGCCGGACGTGGTCGCCAACGCAGGCGGGGTAACTGTCAGCTACTTCGAATGGGTGCAGGATTTTTCGAGCTTCTTCTGGGACGAGGACGAAATCAATCAACGGCTGGACCGTATCATGCGGGAGGCCTTCTCCTCGGTCTGGCATGTAGCGCAGGACAAATCGGTGACAATCCGCACCGCGGCGTACATTGTTGCCTGTACGCGCATCCTGCAAGCACGCGAAATGCGGGGTCTTTATCCGTAATTTTCCGAAAGACCCCGGTGTCCGAACCATTGCGATACGTTATTTGGTGTTGCATCGGTGCTGCAGCCGCGTGTAGTTATCTCTGATATCGAAAGCCCGCGTGATGTGTTGAAACACATTGCACGGGCTTTTTCGCGGCATATTCTATGCGACGAGAATATGTGAACTCGTTGCGGGCACGGCACGTGTTGTTATATAAATGCAGTGCATTCGTCAGCTAGCAGCAAGGCGGAGCAAATATGAACAGGTGTTTGACGTTGCGGCGCATGTGTCTGTGCATCGCCCGCGCGCGCCGCACATCTGTCAACTGACAGCAGAATCGACACACCGCAAGGAGATCAGGGCAATGAAAATCACGAAAATCGCGCTCGCATTGTGCGTTTTGGGCGCCATTACCGGAAGCGCGAATGCGCAATCCAGTGCCACGCTGGATAAGATCAAGAAAGACGGGATCATTACGGTTGGGCACCGCGAGTCGTCGATTCCTTTCTCCTACTACGATGACAAGCAACAGGTTGTCGGCTACGCACAGGACTTCTCCAACGCGATTGTCGCGGAGGTGAAGAAGGAATTGAAGTTGCCGAACCTGCAGGTCAAGCTGATCCCGATCACGTCGCAAAATCGCATCTCGCTGCTGCAGAACGGCACGATCGATTTCGAGTGCGGTTCGACCACGAACAATCTGGAGCGGCAGAAGCAGGTCGCATTCTCGGATACATTCTTCGTGATTGGCACGCGTCTGCTGACGGCCAAGGATTCCGGCATCAAGGACTTTGATGACTTGAAGGGCAAGAACGTGGTCACCACGGCCGGTACGACGTCGGAAGCATTGCTGCGCAAGATGAACGCGGACCAGAACATGGGTATGCGCATTATCAGCGCTAAGGATCACGGTGACTCGTTCCTGACGCTGGAAACGGGCCGGGCCGTCGCGTTCATGATGGATGACGCGTTGTTGGCCGGTGAACGCGCGAAGGCGAAGAAGCCGGACAACTGGGTAATCGTCGGCAAGCCGCAATCGAACGAAGCGTATGGCTGCATGATTCGCAAGGACGATCCGGGTTTCAAGGCGCTGGCCGACAAGGTGATTTCGAAGGCTGAGACCGATGGCGACGCTCTGAAGTGGTATCACACCTGGTTCGAGCAACCGATTCCGCCAAAGGGCCTGAACCTGAACTTCATGTTGAGCGATGACATGAAAGCGTTGTTCAAGGCACCCAACGACAAAGCCTTCCAGTAAATTGTTTTTTTGCTGGCGTTGCACGCAGTTTACACTCGTGTAAAGTTCCGCTTGCGGTGACGGTTGGCAATTCGGAAAATTCGCACCTATTGCGACCATGGTTTAACAGGCTGGATCATGGACAATGGAAGGGCCCGCGCGCTGCGGGCCTTTTGTTATATAGAGCGCGTGTTTTGTCGTGCAAGTTGCGTACGGTTTGCGTAGGCAACCGGTTTTTTTCTTGTTCTGGAGTTCACCATGGCTTATCACTGGAACTGGGGCGTCCTGGCGAGCCCGGTTTCTACCGGCGAGCCCACCACCTATTTTGGGTGGATGCTGTCGGGATTGGCGGTTACCGTGGAGCTGTCGCTATCGGCGTGGGTGCTGGCGCTGATTTGCGGATCGTTCTTTGGCGTCATGCGCACAGTGCAGGGGCGATGGTTACCTGCAATCGGTACGGTTTACGTGGCGATTTTTCGTAACATCCCGCTGATCGTTCAATTCTTCATCTGGTATCTGGTGATTCCCGAGCTGTTGCCAAAGGCATGGGGCGATTGGTTCAAGCAACTGGACCCCACTATTCAGTTCTTCTCGTCCAGCATCATCTGTCTTGGCTTGTTTACCGGCGCGCGTGTTTGCGAGCAGGTCCGCTCCGGCGTGCAGGCCTTGCCGCGTGGTCAGCGCAATGCCGCGTATGCACTGGGTCTGACCCAGCCACAGGCGTATCGTCATGTGCTGCTGCCGGTGGCGTTCCGCTTGATCGTGCCGCCGCTGACGTCCGAATTCTTGAACATCTTCAAGAACTCGGCCGTCGCGTCCACGATCGGACTGCTTGAGCTGTCGGCGCAGGCGCGGCAGCTCGTGGATTACACGGCGCAACCGTATGAGTCGTTCATCGTCGTGACCGCCACGTATTTCCTTATCAATATGATCGTGATGGCCTTCATGCGCTGGGTCGAGAAACGGACGCGCCTGCCTGGCTACCTGGGAGGCAAGTAATGCATCACGAATTCGATTGGTCTTCCATTCCCGCGTCGCTCAACACGCTGTGGCATGGTGCGGTCGTGACGTTCGAGATCACGGTCTGCGCGATCGTCGTCGGCATCCTGTGGGGCACGGTGCTTGCGTTGATGCGCCTGTCGCCGGTAAAGCCCCTGGCCTGGTTCGCATCAATCTATGTCACGCTGTTCCGTTCCATCCCGTTGCTGATGGTGCTGTTGTGGTTCTTCCTGCTGGTGCCGCAACTGCTGCAGTCGGTGTTTGGTCTGTCGCCCTCGGTTGATATCCGTTTTGTGTCGGCGATGACGGCGTTCTCGCTGTTCGAGGCCGCTTATTATTCGGAAATTATCCGGGCGGGCGTGCAGAGCGTGGCGCGCGGTCAGGTGCAAGCTTCGTCGGCGCTCGGCCTGACCTATACGCAATCAATGCGGTATGTCGTGTTGCCGCAGGCGTTCCGGGCGATGGTGCCGTTGTTGCTGACGCAGGGGATCGTATTGTTCCAGGATACATCGCTTGTGTACGTGATCGGTCTGGCCGATTTCTTCCGTACCTCCACGAATATTGGTGACCGCGACGGTACGATGGTCGAAATGGTATTGTTTGCGGGCGCTTGCTACTTCGTGGTTTCAGTAATCGCGTCGACGCTCGTCAAACGGATGCAAAAAGGGGTAAGCAGATGATCGTAATGAAGGACGTGTCGAAGTGGTATGGCCAGTTTCAAGTGCTGACCGACTGTTCGACGGAAGTGAAGAAGGGCGAGGTTGTCGTTGTCTGCGGGCCGTCCGGCTCCGGTAAGTCAACGTTGATCAAGACCGTCAATGGTCTGGAGCCGATCCAGCAGGGCGAGATTCTGATCGACGGAGCATCGGTGACCGACAAAAAGACGAACCTGTCGAAGCTGCGTGCCCGTGTCGGCATGGTGTTCCAGCATTTCGAACTGTTCCCTCATCTGTCGATCACGCAGAACCTGACGCTGGCGCAGGTGAAAGTACTCGGTCGGGGCCGTGACGAAGCCACGCAGAAAGCGTTGAAGCTGCTCGATCGCGTGGGCCTGCGTACACATGCGGACAAGTTTCCGGGCCAGATGTCGGGCGGTCAACAGCAGCGCGTGGCGATCGCCCGAGCGCTATGCATGGACCCGATCGCGATGCTGTTCGATGAACCGACTTCAGCGCTCGATCCTGAAATGATCAATGAAGTGCTCGATGTGATGGTGGAGTTGGCGCAGGAAGGGATGACGATGATGTGCGTAACCCATGAAATGGGATTCGCTCGCAAGGTCGCCCATCGCGTGATCTTCATGGATCAGGGCTTGATTGTCGAGGACGACCGTAAGGAAGCGTTCTTCGATAGTCCGAAGTCGGATCGCGCAAAGGATTTCCTCGCGAAAATCCTCCACTAAGCATTAAGCAACCATACTGCGCGGCGTAAGGGCCGCGGGAGAGGAAGGGCCAGGTGCCCGCCCGTCCCGCGGCCCTTTATCATCAGGGGTCAAGCCGCGCAGCGCATTGATGGCGGAAGGCTGCGTCAGACGAGATCGCTGGGCGAATCGACGGGGCCACGGCTGCGTTAATAGCAGAAGCGCGAACACTGAGACGCGCCCACGAGCGCACCACCGACGACCGCGCCGGTCAGGAATGTCTGGAAATTCGTGGCACAGCCTTGTGTGCCCAGCGCAGCAACGGTGCCGATGATCAATACAATTTTACGCATGATGTTTCCTGCATCGTTGATTGCCCACGGCCGCGCGTGGCTACCGGGGCGTTACAGCAGCAGCGATACGATTCCACCAACGGTGATGGCCGCGCCTACCCATTTGCCCGCCGAGTACCAGGAATCAGTGTTCTCCTTGGCCTCTTCCGGGCTTTGCAGGCCCAAGGTGCCATAGGCGAGCGATTTCAATGCAGACCCATCCTTCGCGTCTGCCGCGGCATTCTCTGCTTTTTTCTCTTCGCTTGCGGCTGCGTCGTTTGCCGACTTCACGCCTACCGTTGACCCGGAGGCTTTGTCCACGGACTTTGCGGCATGCGCTTGTTCCGTTTCGTGGGCAGCTTTCGCGGCGGATGATAGCGACACCTTGCTGCTGGCCGCTGCCGACGTTTTGGAAGGCGTGTCCGAGGACCCGGCCGCTTTTGCGTCCGGGTCCTTGCGCTTGCTGCTGGCCACGCTGGCCGTACTGGCTGCGGGGGCGTTCGTCACATCCATAACTGCATCCTGTGCGATCACAATGAGCGGCATCGTCGGCATGCCTTGTAAGCCATAACGGCTTGCCATAGTCGGATCTTGAGGGAAAAGTGCGGTGATGGCGAAAAAAGGGGGGCGCACGATGGCATGGTGGCCCCGGTGTGGCGCCAGCGAGACAACCGGCACGGACTGCCGCATCGTGTTGCAAATAACCGCCACTGAACCATCGGTCATGCGTCAAGTCGGCGACGGAGATGGCCGCGCCTCGCCGCTAAGCGGTCGCGCGCATTGTCCATGCCAATTGGCGGGCGTGGATACGTTCAGCTTCCGGCGACGGCGCGATCATCCTGATCGTCGAGCGACAAGGCCGCGCGGAACGGCAGCATGGCGGGAAAGGTCATCGCCGCGCGGGGCAATGTCGCGGCTTCGGAGGGGTGGCGTTCACGCGGCCGTGCCGCAACTTCCAGCACCGCGGGGGGGACGGCAAGGCGGCGTGAGGTGATCCGCTCGCCGTCGCGGAACAGGAACAGATCGCCCGGCGAAAACGCGGTCCACACTTCGTTGTCGGTCAATGGCAATGTACCGATGACGGTTACACGGTCTTCCGGTGTAGTGTATTGCGCGAAATCGATCGACATGTCCTCGTCCACCAGATGGGCGGTCGAGAAGGGCCATTGGCGCGTGAGGTATTGCAGGTGCGTCGAGCAGTGCGCGAACATGGCCTGGCCGTTCGACATCAGGAAGTTGAATGAGCCATGCTGGCTGATACCCGCCGTGATCTCGGCAACCGCATCGAACACCTCATCCAACGGCGGCTGGTCGCCGGGAAAGCGCCGCCGCAATCCTTCGAGCATTTCGCAAAAGGCCAGCTCGCTGTCCGTGCCACCAACCGGTTGGTAAAATCCTGTCAACGAAGGCGCGTAGTCTTTCAGGTCACCGTTGTGCGCGAAGATCCAGTGGCGTCCCCACAATTCGCGCATGAAAGGGTGGCAGTTTTCAAGCATCGGCGCGCCCTGGGTGGCTTTACGGATATGCGCGATCGTGTTCTTCGACTTGATCGGATAGCGTTTTACCAATTCCGCGACAGGTGACTGACACGACGACTGGTGGTCGATGAACAGCCGACACGCTTTTTCCTCGAAGAAGGCAATGCCCCAGCCGTCCGCATGGTGGTCCGTGATACCGCCGCGCGCGGCAAATCCGGTGAACGAGAAGCGCACATCCGTGGGCGTCGCGCAATTCAGACCCAAGAGCTCACACATAAGGCTGGCGGCTCCTTCAGCCGCGGACAATCAAGTAAAAGCGGTCCATGGCGCATGGACCCAATCGGACGCCGTTGCGCTTGCCTGGGCTGACCGACGCGGTGAGACGTCGGTACAATAGGCGCGCTTTGTCTTGCCTCGGCGCCCGAACAAACGACGAGCCAAGCATAGCATTGCGACGATTGTCTTAAAAGTTCATAGAAAAGTAGTTGCGAGCAATCGCGGCAAAATGCGGCGGGGCGGCAACAGCGTCCCGGGACGAATCTTATCGCGCGATTGATCGCGCGGGTGGCGCCGGACGTTTGTCGTGCCCGGAACATCCGCATTTCGCCCGCGCCCGCCCGCCGTTCGCGATAAACGTATCATCCAGCAAACAAGCCGATTTTTCCGACCGACGCCGCCATGACTTCTGCCGCTCCCACCATGCCTTCCGCTTCCTCGTCGACCGCTGCCCCGGTGTTGACTTCCCTGACGATCGCCCGACCCGACGACTGGCACTTGCATGTCCGGGACGGCGTCATGCTGGCCGAGGTTCTGCCGCATACGGCACGCCAATTCGGTCGCGCGATCATCATGCCGAACCTGAAGCCTCCGGTCACCACCACGGCGCTGGCCCAGGCTTACCATGACCGGATCGTCGCCGCGCTGCCGACCGGCGCATCGTTCAAACCGCTGATGACGTTGTATTTGACCGACAACACGCCACCGAACGAAATTCGCCGCGCGCGCGATAGCGGCATCGTCCATGCGCTGAAGCTCTATCCGGCCGGTGCGACAACGAATTCGGACGCTGGCGTGACGGATCTGGCGAAATGCGCAAAGACATTGGATGCGATGCAGGAAGCCGGCTTGCCGCTGCTGGTGCATGGGGAGGTCACGCATGCGGATGTCGACTTGTTCGACCGCGAGCGGGTGTTCATCGATGAGGTGATGATCCCACTACGCAAGCGGCATCCTGCATTGAAGGTGGTGTTCGAGCATATCACTACCCAGGAAGCGGCGGAGTACGTGCGGGACGCCGACGCGTTGCCCGGCACGCTGGGCGCGACGATCACGCCACAGCACCTGTTGTTTAACCGTAACGCGATCTTCACCGGTGGCGTGCGGCCCCATTATTACTGCCTGCCGGTGTTGAAGCGCGAAACGCACCGTGTTGCGCTGGTCGCCGCCGCCACGTCCGGTAATCCGCGTTTCTTCCTTGGTACGGACAGTGCGCCGCACCAGCAGGACACAAAGGAAAATGCGTGTGGTTGCGCCGGATGTTTTACCGCCCCACACGCGATGGAACTGTATGCGGAAGCGTTCGAGGACGCCGGTGCATTGGACAAACTGGAGGCATTCGCCAGCTTTCACGGGCCTGATTTTTACGAACTGCCGCGCAATACGGATAAGGTGACGTTGCGTCGCGAATCGTGGACCTTGCCTGCCGTTTATGGCAAGGATCAGAGCGCTGTGGTGCCGTTGCGCGCCGGTGAAACGCTACGCTGGAAGCTGTTTTGATCGGAGCGCCTGTGTCGCGCGGCAGGGCGATGACAAAGGGGCGCATGCTACACTTCCGTTCGCAAAGTGTTCCAGGCAGCCGCCGCCTGCGTTGTCTCTCATCGTCACGCGTTGACGGGGAAAGGGGGCAGGGGGAGGAAAGTCCGGACTCCACAGGGCAGGGTGATGGCTAACGGCCATCCGTGGCGACACGCGGAACAGGGCAACAGAGAACAGACCGCCGATGGCCGTTGCATGCTCGCATGCAACGGATCAGGTAAGGGTGAAACGGTGCGGTAAGAGCGCACCGCGGCTGGGGCGACCCAGACGGCACGGTAACCTCCACCCGGAGCAATTCCAAATAGGCAGGCACGGCGCCGGTAACGGCGTCACGACGGGGCCCCCGTCGGTCTGCGGGTAGGGAGCTCGAGCGCATCAGCAATGGTGCGTCTAGATGAATGGCTGTCGCGCGCTTCGCGGCGCGAACAGAATCCGGCTTATCGGGACACTTTGCCCCCATTCCGCGCCCCACGCTTCCTGCCGGAGACGTGGGGCGTTTTTCTTGCCGCGCCGGCCCGCGGTCAGGGCGCGGCTGAATCGACGATGTCGAACGAATGCGTCAACGCCGCCGTGTGCGCCAGCATGACGGACGCCGAGCAATACTTGTCGTGCGACAGATTGATTGCGCGTTCCACTTTCGACGGATCGAGATGTCGTCCGCTGACGGTGAAGTGAAAATGGATTTTCGTGAAGACCTTCGGGTCTTCGCTGGCGCGCTCGGCGTCCAGTTTTACCGTGCAGCCTTGCACATCCTGACGGCTTTTCTTCAGGATCATGACGACATCGTAGGCGGTGCAGCCGCCCGTGCCCACCAGCAGCATCTCCATTGGCCGCGGTGACAGGTTTCGGCCGCCCCCTTCCGGTGCGCCATCCATCGTGACCAGGTGTCCGCTGCCGGTCTCCGCGGCGAACGCCATACCCTCGGGGCCCATCCAACTGATCTTGCATTCCATTATGGCTTCACTCCTCTTAGATGCGCATTCTACCTCCGGAGAAATCATAGCTTGTGTAAGCCCTTGTTTTGTTCTCTGAAACGACAAAAACAAGTGATTGTTATATCAAATAGATGCCAGGTTTAATAAACAGTCGTGCTGCAAATGGATGAAATCGCGATGAATCTTTTCACATCGCTGCACTGCTTGATTTTTCGCCATGCGAAAGTAGTTTTCATATTATGAAAAGATGTTTGTAACGTGATATTTGCGCGTCTATAGTGAATCTAGCGGGCAATTGCCCTGCGATGCGGGCTCCTCGGATGATAATGCGCCGGCGCCGCCGCAATGCTGATTTACGACGTGCTGTCATGGCGCGGCGTCTGCCGTGGGCGTCGGGTTCCCCTGTCTCCTCCATCCGCTGCCGACTTCGTCGCGTGGATGGATTCGCCCGGAGGGCTTTCTTCCGGGCATTTTTTTTATCTAATCGATGCAGGCAAGAGGGATGGGGTATTGCCGCGGTGATCGGTCCGAGGGGCCATGGTGACGTGTTGATCGCACGCTGTCAGGTCGATTGTCGGGTAAAAGCCGTCTCGCTACGCAAGAATTGCGTTATACTCGCAGGCTCTTCCGATAAAAGCTCGTCGGGGAGGACGGCCGCAAGGTCGGGCAGCATATGTGACATGTCGATGCCGACGCGGTATCGGCGCGGGGAAATCGATCAAAGGATTTCCGCCGTGCGGGGCAAGTTGGCGCGGCATGATGCATCGCCGCCCAGGCGCAGGGAAACGACGGCCAGACCTCTGGCCGATAAGAGTTCTACACACCTGGGACGGCGCCGTAAGAGCGCATTTTTTTATTTTGGATCAGTCATGAAGACATTTTCTGCTAAGGCCGAAACGGTCGTGCACGAATGGTACGTGATTGACGCGACGGATAAGGTTCTCGGCCGTGTCGCCAGCGAAGTGGCACGCCGCTTGCGCGGGAAGCACAAGCCTGAATTTACTCCTCACGTCGATACCGGCGATTTCATCATTATCGTCAACGCCAGCAAGTTGAAGGTAACCGGCAAGAAGACGACGGACAAGAAGTACTTCCGTCATACCGGCTACCCGGGCGGCATCTATGAAACGACGTTCGGCAAGATGCAGGACCGTTTCCCGGGCCGCGCGCTGGAGAAGGCCGTGAAGGGCATGCTCCCGAAGGGTCCCCTCGGTTACGCGATGATCAAGAAGCTCAAGGTCTACGCCGAGGGTACGCATCCGCATTCGGCGCAACAGCCGAAGGCGCTCGAGATCTAAGGAGCCTATACCGTGATCGGAAATTGGAATAACGGCACTGGTCGCCGCAAGAGCGCGGTTGCCCGTGTCTTCATCAAGTCGGGTTCGGGCAAGATCGTTGTCAACGACAAGCCCATCGAGCGGTACTTCTCGCGTGAGACGTCGCTGATGGTCGTGCGTCAACCGCTGGAACTGACGAACAACCTGTCGACGTTCGACATCAAGGTCAACGTCCATGGCGGTGGTGAAACGGGTCAAGCGGGCGCCGTGCGCCACGGCATCACCCGTGCGCTGATCGACTACGATGCGACGCAAAAGCCGGCTTTGTCGGCTGCGGGCTTCGTGACGCGTGATGCGCGTGAAGTCGAGCGGAAGAAAGTTGGTCTGCGCAAGGCACGTCGCGCGAAGCAGTTCTCGAAGCGTTAATTTGCATCGAGCGCGCGGGGAGGGCGGGAACGGTCTGCCGGATTTGCCCTCCACGCTAAGGAAAACGCCGTTGGATGCCTTTGGCACTTCCAGCGGCGTTTTTGTTTTTGACGTCCCGCTGTTGCTTTCCTGATGCCGCAAGTCCCTGTCGCTGGCAGGTGTACCCGCGCAATCCGCCGCGATGCGCCACTTCGGACTAAAATCGGGGTTATGCATAGGCCCTGCGCCACAGAACAAGCAGTATCCCCTGGAGAGATCAATGAATGCTGTGACAGACACGCCCGTCGCCACCCCCCCAACGTTCCTGGTGTTCACCGACTCGGCCGCCGGGAAGGTGAAAGAGCTGATCGAAGAGGAAGGCAACCCGGACTTGAAGTTAAGGGTGTTCGTGCAGGGTGGTGGCTGTTCCGGCTTTCAGTACGGATTCACGTTCGACGAGGAAGTGAACGAGGACGATACGGTAATGGACAAGAATGGCGTTCAGTTACTGATCGATTCGATGAGCTACCAGTACCTCGTGGGTGCGGAAATCGACTATAAGGACGACCTGAACGGTGCGCAGTTCGTGATCAAGAATCCGAATGCGACCACGACCTGCGGATGTGGATCGTCGTTCTCGGTATAACGATACAGCGTCGGCGGTAATCGGTAAGGCCCCGGCACCCTGTGCCGGGGCCTTTATTCTTTTGCGTCGTCAAACAAGCATGGGAGGGCACCCCGGTGTCCCTTAGCGCGGATACAGAGCACCCAGGACGCGTAGGCCCCGTGCGCCGGTCACCGCAGGCAGATTGCCCGGCAGGCGCTCGACAAAGCGCATTGCCAGCCAGGCAAACGCCAATGCTTCCACCTGCTGAGCGTCAATACCGAGCGTATCGGTGATCTGCAGCGACGGCGGTGCGCGCCCGTCGGCGTCGAACACGGCACGCAACGCGTTTTCCAGCTCCGCCATCAGTGTGGGATTGCAGGCACCGCCCCCACAGACGTAGACGGCATCGCACGCGGGAGCATATCGGCCGATGTCCCGTGCAATAGCGATAGCGGTGAATTGCGTCAGCGTGGCTTGCACGTCGGCAGCGGCGGGTGGGGCGGCTTGCAGACGCGCATGATTTGCCAACTTGGCATCCAGCCAGCCGATGTTGAACAGATCGCGCCCGGTGCTTTTCGGGGGCGGGTGATCCAGGAACGGTTCCTGGAGCAATACGCTCAGCAGCGCTACGTCCACGCGTCCGGCGCGCGCGAGTTGCCCATCCACGTCATAGGGCGTGCCGATGGTGCGCTCGGCCCAGGCATCCATCAGCGCGTTGCCGGGCCCGCAATCGAAACCACGCGCCGCGTGACGTCCATCGAGAATCGAGACGTTGCTGATTCCGCCGATGTTGCAGATGACACGCGTGCGCCCGTCCACACCAAAGACGTCCGCGTGGAAGGCCGGCACCAACGGCGCGCCCTGCCCGCCGGCGGCAACATCCCGGCTGCGGAAATCCGCCACCACGTCGATGCCGGTTCGCTCGGCCAGCCGTGCTGGATCATTGCTTTGTCGCGTGTACCCCCGTTCCGGCCGATGGCGGATCGTCTGTCCGTGCGCACCGATGGCCGTGACGTCGCGCGCGCTCAGGCCGGTGTCGCGTAGCAAGATGTCGCAACAGGACCCGTACACGTCTGCCAGGACCTGCGTGGCGAATGCCTCCCGCGCGATTTCGTCCTCGCCGGGTGATTGCAGGGCAAAGAACGCTTCGCGCAATGCCGCGTCGAACGGGACATGTGCATGGCTAAGGATGCGCGGACTGGACGGGGCGGACAAGGGCCCGAAGGTGGCGATCACGCCGTCGACACCATCCATGCTCGTGCCGGACATCAGGCCGATGAAGTGGCGGATAAGCGGCGCGGGTGGGCGTGTCGATGATACGGTGTCGGTTACGCTGGGCATGGCAGGGCGGAGGGCGAATCGATGGGGCGGAAACAAGCCGATAGCGCGTGGCATCGGTGGCGGAGGAAACGGCTCGCTACCATGAACGTCGCGTCGTCGAGCGGTATTCTACGCGCCTCGTCTCGCCTCGCCGATTCCTGACGTCCATGCCATCGCCTCGCCCTGCGTACACGTCTCGCTGCACGCTGAAGTGTCCGTCCGGCGTTCTGCACGCCTTTGTGGCGATCGGGCGGGCCGACCTGCTTGGGCGATGACGCTCCCCGCGCCGGCCCACTTGTCCTGCTCCCAATGCGTGAGTGTCCTGAGCAAGGCATGTAACGCGGCTTTCATTTTCAAGTCACTTTGCCATTCGACATCGTCCGATCCGACGACACGTTCCGCGTTCGGTGATGTGTGACCGATCGAGAGACGATTGCGGCTCATATGGGCGAAGAATCGCGGCGGGTTCGGTACAATACGCGTCATCTCGCATCGATCGACGGGCATCGCGTCCAGGGTCTGAAGGTGTCACCGCCCGTCGGGCTGCACCTGCATCGACCGACCACCAGGCCGCGATCACGTCGATATGCCGTTTTTCGCGCGACTGTTGCGCTTTTTCGATACTGCCTGGCTTCGCATGAATTCTGACGCTCATTCCACCGACACGCTGTCCCCTCCCGCGCTTCCTGACGCGTTGCCTCTCACCGATACCGTGCGCGACGCGCTGGCCGAGATCAAGCGCGGCTCGGACGAGTTGCTGGTCGAGGCCGAATTCGCGCAGAAACTTGCGCGCGCGGAAAAAAGCGGCACGCCGCTGCGCATCAAGCTCGGTCTTGATCCTACCGCACCGGACATCCATCTGGGCCATACGGTCGTGCTCAACAAGATGCGCAAGCTGCAGGACCTTGGCCACACGGTGATTTTCCTGATCGGCGGCTTCACGTCGCTGATCGGTGATCCGTCCGGCCGCAACAGCACACGCCCGCCGCTGACCCAGGAACAGATAGACTCGAATGCGCTCACGTATTTCGAGCAAGCTGCGATGGTCCTGGATCGCGAGAAAACCGAAATGCGCAACAACACCGAGTGGTTGCAACCGCTCGGTGCGGCCGGCATGATCAAGCTGGCGTCGCAATCGACGGTTGCGCGGATGCTGGAGCGCGAGGATTTCACGAAGCGCTTTCAAGGTGGCGTGGCCATTTCGATTCACGAATTCCTGTATCCGCTGTTGCAGGGCTATGATTCGGTCGCACTGAAGGCGGACCTTGAACTGGGCGGCACTGATCAGAAGTTCAACCTCCTGATGGGCCGCGAGCTGCAAAAGGCCTATGGGCAGGAACCGCAGTGCGTCTTGACGATGCCGTTGCTGGAAGGACTCGATGGCGTCGAGAAGATGTCGAAGTCCAAGCACAACTACATCGGCATTGGCGAAAAGCCGAACGACATGTTCGGCAAGCTGATGAGCATCTCGGACACGCTGATGTGGCGCTACTTCGAACTGCTGTCGTTCGAGTCGCTCGGGCGCATTGCCGCGTTCAAGGCGGAAACCGAGGCAGGGCGTAATCCACGTGATTTCAAGGTCCAGCTTGCGCAGGAGATCGTTACGCGTTTCCACAGCAAGCAGGCTGCGGAAGGCGCGTTGGAGGATTTCAATCACCGTGCCCGCGGCGGTGTGCCCGATGATATTCCGGACGTCGCCCTGGGTGGCGCACCGCTCGGTATCGCGGCACTGCTGAAGCAGGCGGGACTGGTGCCGTCGACGACCGAGGCGAACCGGAATATAGAGCAGGGCGGTGTCAAGGTGGATGGCGCCACCATCAGCGACCGCGCCCTGAAGCTTGATGCGGGCACCTACGTCGTGCAGGTCGGTAAGCGTCGTTTCGCACGTGTGACGTTGTCGGCCTGACGCGCGATGACGCTGCCGTCCGCCGATACCTTGATACCTGACCCGACCTCGTCCGCTTCGTCATCGACGATCCTGCTGCTGATACGGCACGGCGAAACGGCCTGGAATAAGGCCGGACGAATTCAGGGGCATACCGATATCCCCCTATCCGATGTCGGCCTGGCCCAGGCGCGCATGCTGGTGCGGCGTTGGTTGCCGCCCGCGACGAAAGCCGGCCCTGTCCGGCAGGACGATATGCTTGCCGCCGGCGCATTGGGGCGGGGCTCTGGCGACGTGGTGCTCGCGGGTGATCCCGCGTCGTCGGTGCCGCGCGACGCATCGCCCTGGGTCCGGCCGTTGACGGCCGTGGTCAGCAGTGATCTGTCACGCGCGGCACAGACGGCGGCGCCGCTGCTGCAGGCTTTGGCACCGGATACGCCTCTCAAGGCCATCACGCATATGGCAGGATTGCGTGAACGCGCATTCGGTGTATTCGAACAGCAGGACAAGCAGACGATCGAACGGCGTTGGCCCGTCGCTTATGGGCGCTGGATCACACATGATCCGGACTTCGCACCGGAAGGCGGTGAATCGCTGCGGGCGCTTTATCAGCGTGTGATCGGGACATTGGGCGAGCAGGCACGTCGCCATATCGGCGGAACGGTTGCTTGTGTCGCGCATGGCGGGGTCCTGGATTGCGCTTTCCGTTTCGCGCATGGCGTCCCGCTGGATGTGCCGCGCGCCTGCGTGTTACGCAATGCCAGTATCAATGTGTTGCGGTGGTATTCGGGGACTACGCCTGAACAGGACCGAGCCGAGGTGCTTGCATGGTGCGATGTCGCCCATCTCGCCGATATGGCTGCGGATGAGGCCCGTGACGATCGGGTGTGACCTACCCGCCATCACCTGTGGCAACGCGTGCCCGGGCGCGTTTCGACACACCATTGGTCAGCGCCCAACGCATGACCTTCGCCACGCCATGCACACTCGGACGCAAGACCATTCTACGTAGTGCGTCGCCCCGCTGAAGTCCGAACATTTCCTTCGCCCAAGGCGGCAAGAGATCCGGTCCCGCGTGCAGCAGCAAGCGGGCCGCGGGCCACGTCGCAAGGTTAGGTGCCGGCGCGTGCATCAGCACGTCCAGTACCTCGCGTGTACGTTCATCACACCGCAGCAAGGGTCGCATCCGGGTGATATAGCCATCGACCTCGGCGCGATTGCGCGGCACGCCGCGACCGCCCAGCATTTCGGTAACCAGCGCGGTTTCGGCGTAGTAACGATCCTGCTCCTCGCCGGTCAATGACGGGTTTACATAGACGGTGTATGCGTGCAGGAAGCAAGACATCTCGGCAACGTGTACCCACGTCAGCAGGTCCGGGTCGTCTGCGGCATAGGGGCGGCCATCCGGTGCGATGCCGGTGACGCGACGATGAATCGCCTTCACGCGCTCGATCATCGCCAGCGCATCGGCACGGCCGCCGAACGTGGTGGCCGCAATGAATGTCGCGGTACGTCCCAGGCGACCGTGTATGTCTTCGCGAAACGTCGAGTGATCCCAGACGCCCGCCAATGCCAGCGGGTGCAACATCTGCAGCAGCAAAGCCGCCACGCCGCCCACCAGCATCGATGTGAAATCGGCATGGACCTGCCAGCAGACCGTATCCGGACCATAGAGGCCTGGATCACCAGGCGGTTGCGTATAGTCGATCCGCAGGCGAGCGTCGGTGGTGACCTGATTGACCCCTTGCACGATACGCTGTCTAAGGAACTCGCTCGCCGACATCAGTCCTCCGTTGCCGGCGGCGTGGACGGTTCCAGCGGCAGCGTGCCCGAACTATCTGGCATGCCCACGCCGAAGTGCCGATAGGCGAGCAATGTCGCCATGCGGCCGCGCGGTGTGCGTTGTACATAGCCCTGCTGAATCAGGTAGGGCTCGATGACGTCTTCGATCGTGTCGCGCTCTTCGCCGATTGCCGCCGCGAGATTGTCCAGTCCTACCGGACCGCCATCGAATTTCAGCAGGATGGCTTCCAACAACTTGCGGTCCATCAGATCGAAGCCGACCGGGTCGACATCAAGCATCGCCAGGGCTGCGTCCGCGATTTCCGGCGTGATGCGCCCGTCGGCCTTGACTTCGGCATAATCGCGCACGCGTCGCAGGAGCCGATTGGCGATACGTGGCGTGCCCCGCGAGCGCCGTGCGATTTCGAATGCGCCTTCCGCGCCGATGCCGGCGCCGACCAGGCCCGCCGAACGTTGCACGATGCGCGCCAGTTCCTCGGCGGTATAGAACTCCAGGCGGGCGACAATGCCGAAGCGGTCCCGCAGCGGGTTGGTCAACATGCCGGCGCGCGTTGTCGCGCCCACCAGCGTGAACGGTTGCAGGTCGAGCTTGACGCTGCGGGCGCCGGGACCTTCGCCGATCATGATATCGATCTGGTAATCCTCGAGCGCCGGATAGAGGATTTCCTCGACGACGGGAGACAATCGATGGATTTCATCGATGAACAGTACGTCGTTGGGTTCGAGGTTCGTCAGCAGCGCCGCCAGGTCACCAGCACGCTCAAGCACGGGGCCGGAAGTTTGTCGAAGGTTGACGCCCATCTCCCGCGCGATGATATGCGCGAGCGTGGTCTTACCCAGTCCGGGTGGCCCGAACAGCAGCACATGGTCCAGCGCCTCGCCGCGGTTGCGCGCGGCCTGGACGAAAATTTCCAGCTGGCCGCGCACCTTTTGCTGCCCGACATAGTCGTCGAGCTGTTTTGGCCGCAGCGCGCGTTCATACGCCTCTTCGCGCGCCGATACCGGCGCGGCGGAGATCAGTCGGTCACCCGAGAGTTTGTCAGTTTCGATCATTCAGGCATTGTACCGCCCATCGATCATGCCTTCGACAAAGTCTTCAGCGCCTGACGGATGCCGTTCGAGACATCCGTATCCGGGGGCAATGCGCGAATGGCCGCGGCGGATTCCTTTTCCGAATAGCCGAGTGCGAGGAGGGCCTGCAGGACATCGCTGCCAGTATCACCAGCGGCAGGCACCGTGCTCGCACCCTGGCCCAAGGCGCCGAGATCGGCTCCCAGCTTGCCTTTCAGCTCAAGCAATAATCGCTCGGCGGTTTTTTTGCCAATCCCCGGGATTTTCGTGAGGCGCGCGACTTCCTGCGCCGTCACCGCCTGAGCCAGCTCGTTTACGCTCATGCCTGACAACACGGCCAACGCCATGCGGGCGCCGATGCCGCTGATCTTCAACAACTCGCGGAATGCGCCACGTTCCTGCGCGGTCGCAAAACCAAACAACAGGTGTGCATCCTCGCGCACGATCTGCTGTACCAGCAGTACCACCGGTTCGCCCAGATGCGGCAAGTGATAGAACGTGCTCATCGGTACCGATACCTCGTAACCGACGCCCGCACAGTCGACCAGAATGGAAGGCGGATTCTTTTCCAGCAGCGTGCCAGCAATACGACCGATCATGATCAGCGGGAATGAGAGGAAAGGGAGGCAAGCGCCGGACAGCGCGTTACCCGAAAAGACGCGGAAAGACTGTTTGACGGCGGCATGGCCCGTTGAAGCGATGTTGCTACCGGGCGAGGCGCCATGTGCCATCGCGGCACGAATGCAGACCGTCCTGCCGCGATGCGTCGACACCTCACGATTCGACCAATCTGCCACGCCGTACGCGCATGCCGCGTCCCGCCAATTGCGGTGCCAATGTGCGCAATTGCCCCAGCACATCACCGGCATGCGCATGACAGATCGCCACGCCCAAGGCGTCGGCCGCATCGGTTCCCGGCAGACCGGAGAGACTCAACAGCCGTGCGACCATTTCCTGCACCTGGTCCTTTTTCGCGCGGCCACTGCCCACCACCGCCTGCTTTAACTGCAAGGCGGTGTATTCCGCCACCGGTAGATTTGCGGTAACGAGGCCGCATATGGCGGCGCCGCGGGCCTGGCCAAGCAGCAACGTCGATTGCGGATTCACATTGACGAAGACTTTCTCGATGGCGGCGCAGTCCGGCTTGAACTGCACCGCCAGTTCGCGCACGCCTTCGAAGATGATCTTCAGGCGCGAGGGGAGATCGCCTTCGCCGCTGCGTATCACGCCGCTGCTGATATAACTGAGCACATGCGCACGCTGTTCGATCACACCGAAGCCGGTCACCCGCAAGCCCGGGTCGATACCGAGAATGCGAGTAGGTACCGCGGCTTGCGCGGTACCGGGGGTGACCAGCGGCGCGGGGGCCATCAATGACGGAAGTGGCGAATGCCGGTCATCACCATCGCGATGTTCTGCTCGTCCGCGGCGTCGATGACTTCGCTGTCGCGCATCGAGCCACCTGGATGAATGACACACGTCGCACCGGCCTTGACGACCACGTCCAGACCATCGCGGAACGGGAAGAACGCATCCGACGCCACGGCGGAACCTTGCAGCGTCAATCCCGCGTTCTGCGCCTTGATCTCGGCGATGCGTGCCGAATCGATCCGGCTCATCTGGCCGGCGCCAACGCCCAGGGTCTGGCCGTTCGCGCAGAACACGATGGCATTCGACTTGACGAATTTTGCCACGCGCCACGCGAACAGCATGTCGTCCATTTCCTTCGGCGTCGGTTGGCGGCGGGTGACCACGCGCAGTTCTTGCGGCAACACGTTGCGGCTGTCCGCCGATTGCACGAGCAAACCGCCACCTACGCGTTTCAGATCCTGTACGTTATGCGCAGCGACGTTCCTTGCCGGCAAGGCGATTTCCAGCACGCGCACGTTTTGTTTCGCGGCCAGCAACGCCTTGGCGGCGGTACTGAACGCAGGCGCGATCAGCACTTCGACAAACTGCTTGCTGACGGCCGCGGCAGCCGCTTCGTCCACTTCCTCGTTGAAGGCGATGATGCCGCCGAATGCTGACGTTGGGTCCGTCGAGAGTGCTTTCTGGTATGCCGCTTCCGGGGATGCCGCGACGGCCACGCCACAGGGATTGGCGTGCTTGACGATCACGCAGGCCGGAACATCGAAGCTCTTCACGCATTCCCATGCCGCGTCGGCATCGGCGATATTGTTGAACGACAATTCCTTGCCCTGCAGCTGCTTGTACGCCGCCAGCGCGCCGGCCGGCGTGACGAGGTCGCGGTAGAACGCGGCACCCTGGTGCGGATTTTCGCCGTAGCGCAGGTCCTGCACTTTCTCGAAAGACAGGTTCAACGTTGCGGGGTAATCATTGCGGTTGCCGTGCTGGCGGTCGTCCTTCAGGCTCGTCAGATAATTCGTGATCGCGCCGTCATACTGCGCCGTGTGCGCGAAGACCTTGGTAGCCAGGCGGAAGTTTGTCGGATAGCCCACGGTGTTCCGGTTGACGCGCATCTCGTCGAGCACCACGGCGTAATCGGCCGGATCGACGATCACGGTTACATCCCGGTGATTCTTTGCCGCCGAACGCAGCATCGTCGGCCCGCCGATGTCGATATTCTCGATGGCCTCTTCCAGTGTTGCATCCGACTTCGCGATGGTCTCGCGGAACGGGTACAGGTTCACCACGAGCAGGTCGATCGTCGGGATCGCGTGTTGCTCCAGCGCGGCTACGTGGTCGGGCAGGTCGCGGCGCGCGAGAATGCCGCCGTGGATCTTCGGGTGCAGCGTTTTCACGCGGCCGTCGAGCATTTCCGGAAAGCCGGTGTAGTCGGCGACCTCGGTACAGGCGATGCCTTCGGCGGCGAGCAGTTTGGCGGTGCCGCCGGTCGACAGGATCGTCACGCCCAGATCGGCGAGTGAACGGGCAAAGTCGACGACGCCCGACTTGTCGGATACGGAAATGAGCGCTTGCTTGATCATGTCAAAAGAACGGCAAAGGAAAACGAAAGCGGTGGAAAGGATGTCACTGCATGAGGCGGTGGCTGCGTGGCGCGGGGTGTTGCACCACATCGCTCGCACCGCATTTTTCACGACGATCCGGGTGCTCACGGCGTGCGGGGAAGCGGTGCGGTGCGACGTGGCCGATACGCCGCTTATCGATGGCGTACCGGCCCCGCGCCTGGAATCACTTGATTAAACCGTGATCCTTCAATTTCTTGCGTAACGTATTGCGATTGATGCCCAGGTATTCCGCGGCCAGCGACTGGTTGCCACTGGCACGTTCCAGCACCACCTCAAGCATCGGTTTTTCGACGCAGGAAAGGATCATGTCGTAGATCTCGTTCGGGTTCGATCCGTCGAGGTCCCGGAAGTACTCGTCCAGGCTCTCGCGAACGCACCGCTCGATATTATGTCGGCTCATGCGGCAAGGGGTTGCGAATTGTCCGTATGGCCCGTCTCGTCGTAGACGAGGCGGTCCGACAACAACTTCTGTTCTTCGAAAAACGCGTTGACCGCAGCCAATTGTTCGCGCGTGGTATCCAGCGTGTTCATGTGGTGGCGGAACCCGTTCGCGCCTTTCAGCGCCTTCGTGTACCAGCCGATATGCTTGCGCGCGGTGCGCACGCCGGTGAATTCTCCATAGAACGCATAATGATCTTCCAGATGCCGGTTCATCACGGCCTGGATATCGTCGACACGTGGCGGTGGCAAGATTTCGCCGGTTTCCAGATAGTGCGCGATCTCACGGAAAATCCACGGCCGACCTTGCGCCGCGCGACCGATCATCACCGCATCGGCGCCCGTCAGACGCAGCACGTCAGCGGCCTTCCGGGGCGAATCGATGTCGCCATTGGCCACCACCGGAATGTTGATCGCCGCCTTGACCGCGGCAATCGTCTCGTATTCGGCATCACCGCGATACAAATCCGCGCGGGTACGGCCATGGATCGTCAGCATCGCGATGCCTGCCGATTCTGCAATCCGCGCGATACGCAAGGCATTCCGGTTCTCGGGATTCCAGCCGGTGCGAATCTTCAGTGTCACCGGCACGGCATCCGGGCCGATGCCCACGGCCCCGACCACTGCCTCGACGATCCGGGCAACCAGCGCCTCGTTCTGCAATAATGCCGAACCGGCCGCCACGTTGCATACCTTCTTTGCCGGGCAGCCCATATTGATATCGATGATCTGCGCGCCGTTCGCGACATTGTGCCGCGCGGCGTCGGCCAGCATCTGCGGGTCCGCGCCCGCGATCTGCACCGATATGGGCTCGACCTCGCCGTGATGATTCGCCCGCCGCAACGTCTTCTCGCTTTTCCACAACAGCGCGTTGGAGGCGACCATCTCCGATACCGCATAGCCGGCGCCCAGGTGTTTGCACAACTGGCGGAACGGACGGTCCGTCACGCCCGCCATGGGTGCGACAAACAATGCGTTACGCAGCGTGTGCGATCCGAGTCGAGGTCCGGTAGGAAACATGCGAGCGGGCCGATGGACGGCGAAACAGGGCAAATAGGGAGTCAAAAAACTGGGCGGAACGAGGCAAACAGGCGACACATGCCGTGTCCGCGCGCCGGGTCCGCCTGCGCACCGCATCGGCATGCCGATTCAATGACAGCGATGCAACCGCGTCCGTCCCGGTCACGTCGCTGCCGAAAGCACAAACGCGTATTGTATCGCAAGCGCCGTAGGCAACGGTAAGAAGCTGTGCACAAACGACGCGCTCGTGCTGCAGTGCAGCGTTCCAGGCGTGGCCTGATCAATCTGGCTCATGCACGCCGCACGCCGCAGTCAAGTGCGTTGGCCGAACATCATTTGCCGAGCAAGCCATCCTTTCACGCCAGGCAGGCAATCGAGCGCGGCAAGGGCCACGCCCCGCAGATGGGCGAGCGGCGGAAAGGGATGGGTAAATCCCCGCGCCAAGGCATCGGTCAGCCCGATCGTCAAGCGCCGATCCCACGAACGGCTGGTCGCGAACGCTTTCAGAGCCGCCGGTGTCGTGCCATGTCGGCCGATGGCGAGGGCCAGCGCTTCGGCGTCGCGGACCCCCAGGTTCAAGCCTTGGCCGGCCACCGGGTGAAGCGTTTGCGCGGCATTGCCGATTGTGGCGATGCGACCTTCCGGGAGCGCGCCACTGGCACGCAGGTGCAGGTCGAACGTGGCGCGTCCGCTGATGCGCGTGAAACGCCCGAGGCGGTCGCCGAAGGCTTGGTGCAGATCGGTGAGGAAGGCATCGTCGTCGAGTGCGATACGTGCCGCTGCGCGCTCCGGTGATTGACACCAGACCAATGCGTAATCGGCGGGTGCCGCGGCACCATCGCCCGGCATGCCGGGCGTGGCGCTTGCAGCAGGTGGACACTGCACGCCCGATTCGGCCAGCGGGAGTAACGCCAGAGGGCCCTCGTCCGTGAATCGTTCCCAGGCAACGCGAGGGAGCGGGGCATCGGTCCGCACCGCGCCGACGATGGCTGTCTGCGTGTAATTGCGCACCCGATCCTGTGCCGTGTTCGCTCGATTTGCGCCCGGACGTGTTCCTTCCGCATGAATCACCAGGCGCGCGCGTAACCGTGAAGGTAGGGCCACCCCGGCGCGCGCGGTGTCTATCGGCGTGCTCGCGGGCGAGGGCGCGCGCATCGGTTTGGCATTCTCCCTCGGTCCGGGGGCGGTGCTTGCCAGCGTGAGCAGGACGCCATCGGCATCCTCGGCGATCGCCGTTGCCGTGCATTGTTCGAGCAACGTCAATGCCGTTCTCGTCGTGCGGCCCGGCCGTTCGGCGAGCCGCAGAACGCCCGCGCGCAGCGCGCCGGCAATCGCGCCGTAGCGTACGACATAGCCGAGCGCCGGCAGGTGGTGCGTCTCGTGTCGAATCAGCGCACGGCCCAGATAGCCGCGCTGCGAGACGTGGATAGTCTCAATCGGCGTCGCCTGTTCGGGCCAGCCGATGGGCGCGAGCAACGTACGGCTGCCATGTGACAACGCCAGCACGCGCGGGTCGCTATCCGCGGCGGCACGGGTTCGGGCATCGATCAAGGTAATGGACAGACCAGCGGTGGCGCTGTGGCGCGCCAGTGCACCGGCCAAGGCCAGTCCGACCGGACCGGCACCGATGATGGCGATGTCGACCGACACGCCGTCGGCATCGGGCGCGGCGGCGGCAGGGCCAGGGGCGGCGTCGGGGGGCAACGAATTCATGCTGCTGGATAGGTGGGGTTCCGGACAACGCGCGCCGATCAAGCGGCGCGCATCAACGCCTCGATCTCGTCGGCGGCCACGGGCACGTCCCGGGTGAGCAGTGCGCAGCCGGCGTCGGTCACCACGACATTGTCCTCGATGCGGATGCCAATGTCCCAGTATTCAGAGGGCACGTCATCGGCACGCCGTACATACAATCCGGGTTCGATCGTCGATACCATGCCTGGCGTCAGCAAGGTGGACCGCGGTGCCTGCGCCACGTTGTCCGCGTCCGGGCCGGGACGCCCGTTGGCATCGACCGTGGCGGCAGTCGGCGCTTCAACATAGTCGCCGCAATCATGGACGTCCAGGCCAAGCCAGTGCCCGGTGCTATGCATGTAAAAGCGCGAATAGGCTCGGTCCGCAATCACATCCTCGACGCTACCGTGGTCGTTTGCCCGAAGCAGGCCTGTATCCAGCATCCCTTGCACCAGCACGCGCAGGGCCGCCTGGTGTGCGTCATCGAACCGGGCGCCGGGCCGGGTGGCCGTGACGGCCGCGTCATTCGCCGCGAGCACGATGTCGTACAGCGTGCGTTGCGGCCCGGTGAAGCGGCCATTGGCGGGAAACGTCCGCGTGATGTCCGACGCATACCCATCCAGTTCGCACGCCGCGTCGATCAGCACCAGATCGCCGTCTCGCAACACGTAGTCCCCGGCCGGGTAATGCAGTGTGCACGCGTTGGCGCCCCCGGCGACGATCGACGTATAGGCCGGGGCCTGGGCACCGCTGCGCCGGAAGTGATACAACAGCTCCGCCTCGAGCGCGTATTCCGGCATGCCGACTCGCGCGGTCTGCATCGCACGGATATGCGCCTGTGCCGAAATGCGACCCGCCGTTCGCATCCGGTCGATCTCGTGCGGGTCCTTGATCTGGCGCATTGGCTCGACGATGCGTGCCAGATCGAGAATGCTGCCGGGCGTGACGACGCGTCGGCGGCCTCGCGCTTCCCGAAGCCAGCGCGCGATGTCGGCTTCCAGCGCACCGTGGGTAAGCAACGGATAGGCCAGTACCGCGGCCCCTGTCAGGCAATCCGGCAGTTGCCCATCACGCGCGCTGTTGGGCAGCGCGAGATCAAATCCGAAGGCTTCCTGCGCGGCTAGCGGGCCATAATGAAATCCTTCCCAGGTTTCCCGCAATGGATCTTTTTCCCGGCAGAACAACGTCGACACCGGCTGGCTGGCGGTGCCACGGCCGCGGCTGTCGATGACGAGCAGCGCGTCCGGTTCGGCAAAACCGGTCAGGTAAAAGAAGCTGCTGTCCTGGCGATAGGGAAATTCACTGTCGCGGCTGCGCACGGGAACCGGCGCCGAGGCGATGATGGCAATGCCGCCGCCGGCCGCCCGCAGCGCGTCGGCAATCTTCGCGCGGCGCGCGGCAAACACGTCGGGCGCGAATGCGCGCTGCGGGGCCAGTATCCACTCGCCGTCCGCATGCGCGGTACGGGTGGAGAGAGCGGCGGAGGGGGAGAGTGGATTCGTCATCCCGCGATTCTAGCGCCAATGACGCGACGCGTCCCATGCCATCCGTCCGATGAGTGATCACCCTGCAGCACACGCGTCGCGTGTCAGCGACTGTCGCCCGCGGCCGACAGTCGCGCATCCAGTTCGGCCAGTTGCGCGGGGGTGCCGACATTGCACCAGTGCCCGTCGAAGCGCTCGCCCGTGACCTGGCCGGCTGCAATGGCCGCATGCATCATCGGACCAAGCGCGGCGGCCGGAATCGGCCGTTGTGCCGCCAGCGCCGTAAACATCCGGGTATCGTAGACGCCGATATTGCCGAATGTCAGTCGCACGCCGTCCGTGGCGCTCAGTCGACCATCGACGCGCAGGCCGAAGTCGCCCGCCGGATGAAAATCCGGATTGGGTACCATGACGAGGTGCATGCCCGGCGCGTCGTGCGGGACGATGGTATCGGTGCTTGTTGGTAAGTCCGCGCTAACTGTGCGCGGTTCGATCCGTACCGTATGCAGGCGGGCAAAATCGAAGTCAGAGTAGACGTCACCGCTGACCGCGACGAAGCGTTTACCTTCGGATGCGGGTGTCGCACCCAGCAACAACGGTAACGCGTTGGCGATACCCCCGGCGGTTTCCAGCGCATGATCGGATTCCGCCGAGTAATGCAGCGCGACGCCGAAGCGCGACCCGTCGCCCAATGCCGTTTCGATCATCCCGCCAAGCCAGGCATGATTGATCACGATCCGATGAAACCCGGCGCGCGCCAGCGCCTCGATCTGCCAGACGATCAACGGCTTGCCGCCTGCCGACAGCAATGGCTTAGGCATTCGGTCCGACAGCGGGCGCATTCGTTCACCGCGCCCTGCGGCAAAGATCATTGCGGTATTCATCGCCCCGACCGCCGGGGCTCCCATGGTCGGCATCAGAAGGTATAGCCCACTTGCTGGTTCCGATTCTCGTATTTGTCGAGCAGTCGCGCCAGCGGTCGTAATTCGCGGTAACGGTGCGCCACGCGGCTGGCGTACGCGAAGAAACGCGGCGTGTCGGCTAGGTAGCGCGGCTTGCCATCGCGATACTGCAGTCGTGCGAACAGGCCGAGAATCTTGAGGTGTCGTTGCAGTCCAATCCATTCGACATCGCGATAGAACAAGGCGAAATCGCTGTTGACCGGCAAGCCGGCAGCCTTGGCCTCGCCCCAGTACCAGGCAACGCAATCGATTTCGAATGCTTCGTCCCAGCTTAGGAATGCATCCCGCAGGAGGGCCGCCACGTCATAGCCGATCGGACCATGCACCGCATCCTGAAAATCGATCACGGCCGGTGCCGGGTCGCTCAGCATCAGGTTGCGCGGCATGAAATCGCGATGCACGAAGACTTGCGGCTGCTGCCGTGCAGCCTCCACGAGCAAGCGGCAGGTGTCGGCGTACATTGCCTTGTCGGTGTCGTCGAACGGGCGGCCCAGATGGCGGTCCGCATACCATTCGGGAAACAGATCCAGTTCGCGGCGCAACAGTGCTTCATCGTAAGGAGGCAGTATGTCCGGACGGGACGCCTTCTGCCAGCGGATCAGCGTGCGTAGCGCATCGCGCATCAACGGCTTGGCGCGGTCTTCATTCGTGCCGTCGAGGACATCGATATAAGCGGTGCTGCCCAAATCGGATAACAGCATGAAGCCAGCATCGACGTCGGCCGCATAGATTGCAGGCACATGAATGCCGGCCGCCTTCAACAGTTGCTGAACATCGCGGAACTCCCGGGATTTCTCTGGCGGCGGCGCGTCCATCACGATGGCGGTGTCGCCACGGGCGGTCCGAATGCGGAAGTAGCGTCTAAATCCGGCGTCGGACGAGGCAAGTTGTAATGTGCGGAAATCAAGCGGCAGCAATGAAGCCAGGTCATCGGCTTGCGGTGCCAATGCATCGGTTGGCGCGCCGGCTGACAGTCCCGAGAGCCACGCGATCAATCGCTGATGACGGGCATCGGCTGATTCGGCGGGCGTCGGCGGTCCGGCCGCGGCTACGGAGATACAAAGGGTAGGATCGGACGTCGCGGCGGACGGCGTGCCGGGAGGCCTGTTATTTACGGCACGGGAAGAGGGTAGCGGCATAATCCCAATCAATTTGGCGATGGGATTCCCATGCGCCCGGTCAGTTTGCAGACTTTGGCATATATAATACCCGACGAATTCTGAGACCCCGTGCAAGGTAAGACCATGCACGGGGACCGCCCGATGTTGCTGCTGTCGCGCGCGCGGAGACGTGGTTACGCGGATGCGCGAACGCGCGAATGCATGATTGCACCGGCGCCTGGCAGGTTAAAGGGATACGCCTGAGTTCTCGCGCGGATGGTTTCGGGGGAGACCCCTGTTCGAGCGCTGTGTAGCGCCGCTGTCCGTTGTAAGCCGCGCCTTGTTGGCGCGATCCGATCCAGTCAGCCCTTGCTTATAGCTCGCTTTTAGCCCGATTCATGCCGCCTAGACCGCCAAACCGTTTGCTTTCCCCTCGTTCTCGCGCCCAGGCGCCGCAGCGCGTTACCCGGATCGCCGCCGCCTTGCTGACGGCCGGCCTGACCGCGCCGTTGCCCGGCTTCGCGCAATTGACGGGCGATGCCGCGCAACCGATCCCGTTGGACCGGGACTGGGGCTTCTCGCTCGCGCCGCAGATCATCGAGCGCCAGGTGCCGCAGGGCGTCACCCCCGGTACCTTTTCCTCGGGGGACAATGCCAGCGCGGACGGCAGCCAGACGACGCTGACGGGTAACGCCGAATTACGGCGTTACGGATCGATCATTCGCGCTGACAAACTCCATTACGACGTCGACACCGATACCGCCGACGCGTATGGCAGCGTCCGGATCAACGATCACGGCAATCTGTTCGTCGGCCCGCGGGCGCAGATGCAGTTGGAGGCGCGGGTGGGCTACATGCTGAGCCCGACTTATCACTTCAATGCCACGGGTGGAGGGGGGCGTGCGGATCGTGTCGACATGATCGACGATGAGCGTACGCGCTTCACCCACGCGACTTATACCGCATGCAATTGTGAGCGGCCGGCGTGGTACATCAAGTCCAGCCGCTTCGATGTCGACCAGGGTGAGAATGTCGGATACGCGCAAAACGGTATGGTCTTCTTCCAGGGCGTGCCGATTTTCTACAGCCCCTGGTTGACGTTCCCCCTGTCGAACGAACGCAAATCGGGCCTGCTGCCGCCGACGTTCTCGCTGAACTCGACGAGTGGTTTCGATACGACGATTCCGTATTATTTCAATCTCGCACCGAATCGTGACCTGACGTTACGGCCACGGATCATGCAGCAACGCGGCGCGTTCCTCGGCGCTGACTTCCGTTACCTGGGCACGGCCTATCGGGGCACGCTGACCGCCGAGTACATGCCGTGGGACCAGAAGGCGAAGCTGAGCAACCGCTACTCGCTTTACTGGCAGCATAACCAGGACCTCGGCAACGGTTTCGGCGCCTATGTGAATTACAACCGGGTATCGGACAAGACCTATACGTCCGATCTCGCGAGCAGTGAGAACATTGTCTACAACGGTGCGCAGTTGCTGTTCCAGCAGGAAGCCGGGGTGACCTACAACCACGGCCCCTGGTCCGTGCTGACCCGCGTCCAGCGTTGGCAGGTCCTGCAAAACGATGTCGTGCCGCCGTATTCGCGTGAACCGGAAGTGCAGGTTAATTACGCCAAGTACGACGTGGGCGGTTTCGACTACGGGGCCATGGCGGATTTCACGCGGTTTCAATCGTCTAACTCGACGATGCCGGAAGGCAACCGCGCGGTACTCGATCCTTACATCAGCTATCCGATTATCCGGTCGGGGTGGTTCTTCATTCCGAAGGCGCAGTACCATCTGGCGTCGTATGACATGACGCGGATTCCGTCGCAGATCAACAGCATGGAGCCGAGTACGATCGCGCGTACCTCCAACGTGGCGATTCCCACGCTGAGCGTGGACTCGGGATTGAAGTACGAAAGGTCGATCTCGCTTTTCGGTACAGACTACATCCAGACCCTGGAGCCGCGCCTCTACTACACGTACACCCCGTATCGCGATCAATCGCAGATTCCGGTATTCGATACGGCACCGTCGGACTTCGGCCTGGCCGAAATCTTCACGACGAACACGTTTGTCGGTGAGGACCGGATCGCGGATGGCAGCCGGATGACCGCGGCGTTGTCTACGCGTTTCATCAATGCCGGCAGTGGTGACGAGCGGGCGCGGTTCCTGGTGGCGCAGCAGTACTATTTCCGCAGCCAGGTGACGACGATGCCGAACCAGTCGGTCAGCAATGCCGCCCGTTCGGATCTGATACTCGGCGCGTCGTTCAAGCTGTCGAGTACATTTGCCACGCAGAATGCGTTGCAATACAACACTGGCAATGGCAAGGTGGACCGCTTGAACACCGGTTTTGCCTGGTCGCCGCAGGACCGTAAGGTGATCAACCTGGCGTATCGCTATACGCGGCCGGACCCGACCGACACTGCCAGTACTTATCTGACCACCGGGGTCAAGCAGATCATCGCCTCGGCACAATGGCCGATCACACGCAATGTGTATGCGGTGGGGCGCATCAACTATGCATTCGATTCAAAACGCTTGGTGGACGGCTTGCTCGGCATGCAGTACGACGCGCCGTGTTGGGTGCTCGGCGTGGCGTTCCAGAAGTACGCAAGCGGGATCAACAGCAGTGGCGAGCCAGCGTCGGGTACGCGCTTCCTGGTCCAGTTGACCTTGAAAGGCCTTGCAAACGTTGATAACGGGCTGGTGACCGCGTTCCGTAATAGCGTGCCGGGCTATGTCTCGCCGCCGCCGCCGGAGCCCCCCGTGTCGCGATTCTCCGACTACGACTGACAAGCGTGATACTCTCGCGATTTGATTTTTTCGCCGAATGCGGTAACCCCAAGGAGTCGACGTTCGTGATGGTGAAGACTATACGGCTAGCGTGGCTGGCCAGTGCAACGATGATGGCTGGCGTGCTCGGCGTGACCATGCCGGTTCACGCGCAGGCGTTGAAGGGCGCGACGTCGCAGACCGTACGTCCCACGGGGCCCGGTGTCGAGGTGGATCGCATTGTAGCGATCGTGAACAACGGTGTGATCACGGAGCGGCAACTCGACCGGCGTATGCAGATGGTGAAGAACCGCATGCAAAGCCAGGCGGGTGTGCAAGTGCCGCCGGACAATGATTTGCGTCAGCAAGTGTTACAGCAGATGATCATGTCCGAGATCCAGATGCAGCAGGCGGAGCAGGATGGCATCCAGATCACCGACGCCCAGGTGGACCAGACGCTGGAGCGCCTTGCGCAGGCCAATGGTCTGCCGCTGCCGGAATTCCGGGCGCGGGTGGAAGCGCAGGGTGTGCCTTGGGATACGTTCCGTAGCGATGCCCGCGACGAAATGACGTTGAACGAGCTGCGTCGCCGCGAGGTGGACAGCAAGATTACCGTGTCCGATGGTGAAGTGGCGAACTACATCGCGAGCCAGCGCGGTGTAACGACGACACCGCCTGACTTGCACCTCGCGCACTTGTTGGTGCCGGTGCCGGCGAACGCAACGGATGCGCTGGTACAGGCGGCGCAGCAGAAGGCGGCCGGTTTGATCAAGGACGCGCGTAGCGGTGACAATTTCGCGCGCCTGGCGCGGTCGAATTCCGCGGCAAACGATGCGAAGCAGGGCGGCGACCTGGGTTTCAAGCCGCAAGCCGATCTGCCCCCGGCCTATGTCGAGGCGGTATCCCGTCTGGCGCCGGGTCAGGTTGCCCCGGAGCCGATTCGCACGGCGGATGGCTTTGAAGTGGTGCGACTGGAGGCGCGGCGTCCGGCAGCCCATGCGCAGGACAAGATTACGCAGACGCACGTGGCGCATATCCTGATCCGCGTGGAGGATGGCGGGAACGAAGGGGCGGCATTGCAGAAGCTGCAAAGCGTGCGGCAAGCGATCGAATCCGGCAAGGGTAGCTTCGCCGACTTTGCCAAGACCACGTCGCAGGATGGTTCCGCCGGCAACGGCGGCGATCTGGGCTGGGTGAATCCGGGTCAGACGGTGCCGGAGTTCGAGCGCGTGATGAACACGTTGCAGCCTGGGCAGATCAGTAATCCGGTGCGTTCGCGCTACGGCTATCACTTGATCGAGGTACTGGGTCGCCGCGAGATCTCGGCATCGCCGGCGGAACAGGAAGATGCGGCGCGTCAAGCGGTGGGCTCGCGGAAATCCGAGCAGGCGTATGGTGACTGGCTGCGGCAGTTGTATGATTCGGCGTACGTGAAGGTCATGCTGAACGGGCAGGACAACTGATCCGAGCGTTGCGCACCACCGGGTTGCACATGGCGGGGCGGCGCAGGCGCGACATTTGAGCAGGGTCTGGGAACCAGGGGGCGATATCGGCATGAAGCCGGGGATCGCCCCCTGGTTCTTTTGGTTTTTTCAGAGAAGCACAGGTACCGAGAGGATGGAGCGCAGCGATGGACGCGATAGGCGCTGACGAACCAGCAGGGCGTGGCCAACCGCTGACGCTGGCAATTACGACGGGCGAACCGGCGGGCATCGGCCCCGAACTGACGCTGGCGGCGCTTGCATATGGTGAGCGGACGCGCCGTTGGGGGGACACCCGTTTCGTCGTCCTTGGCGATGCCGCCATGTTACGCGACCGTGCCCGTGCGGCGGGGCTGGATGTGGCAAGAGGGTACGGCCGTGACGCCGATGGCGGGACGGCGGGTGCGGAGGTGGAGGTGGACAGAGCGGATGCCGGGCTCGGGCGGTCGGCGATGGGCGCGCGTGGCGCGACGGCCGCGCCCGAAAGGTGTTGCTTTACCGTCGACGGCCCTTCCGTGGATGCGCCCGTGACGCCCGGTGTGCTTGATCCGCGCAATGGCCCTTATGTATTGCGCTTGCTGGATCTGGCGATCGATGGTGCCTTGTCGGGAGCCTATGATGGCATCGTCACCGCACCGTTGCAGAAGAGCACGATCAACGATGCCGGCGTACCGTTTACCGGTCATACCGAATACCTGGCGGAGCGCACCGGCACCGAACGTGTGGTCATGATGCTGGCGGGGCCCGTGTCGTCGTCGATGCATGCGGCGGTATTGTCCACGGCCACCGTTTCCCCGGCAACGGCGCGGCTTGCCGCCTCGTATATGTTCCGCGTTGCGTTAGCGACTACCCACTTGCCGTTGTCGCAGGTGCCGCAGGCGCTCGACATGGAGATGCTGGTGCGCACGCTCGAGATCATCGATGCGGATCTTCGCCGCGACTTCGCGATCCCGCATCCCCGTATCCTGGTGACGGGATTGAATCCGCACGCGGGAGAAAGCGGCTATCTGGGACGTGAAGAGATCGACGTGATCGCTCCCGCGTTGGCACGCGCACGGCAGTCAGGTATCGATGCCCGCGGGCCTTATCCCGCGGATACGTTATTCCAGCCGCGCCATCTCGCGGACGCCGATTGCGTGCTGGCGATGTATCACGATCAAGGGTTGCCGGTGTTGAAGTACGCGACATTCGGTGAGGGTATCAATGTCACGTTAGGATTGCCGATCGTGCGCGTCTCGGTGGACCATGGTACCGCGCTTGATCTGGCCGGCAGCGGGCGCGGCGACCCGGGCAGCATGCTGGCGGCCATCGACACCGCAGTGCAGATGGCGCGCAACCGGCATGTACACGCCGGCAAGGAAAAAAGCGTGCCGCGTGGCATGTCTTTCGACGATGTCTCCGGAGAGCACCGGCCCGACGTTTCAAAGTAGAGTTAATCATGAGTGGATCACATCGTGGCCCGGTGCAAGGGCACTTCGCGCGTAAGCGCTTCGGGCAGAACTTTCTCGTTGACCAGGGTGTCATCGACGGCATCGTCCGGTGCATCGCGCCACGCGCGGGCGAAACGATCGTTGAGATCGGGCCGGGTCTTGGCGCATTGACCACGCCGTTGCTGGAAACGCTGGAGGCCGGCAAACGTAACGGTGACGGTGCCCTGACCTATGAGCCGTTGCATGTGGTGGAGTTGGATCGCGATCTGATCAAGCGGCTGCATGCGACATTCGGCCAGCGCTTGATCGTGCATGAGGGCGATGCCCTGAATGTCGATTTCACTGCGGTTACCGGCACCGGCGGTGAGGGTGACGATACGTCGTCCTCACCGTTGCTGCGCGTGGTGGGTAACCTGCCCTACAACATCTCCAGCCCCTTGCTCTTTCATCTGATGCGTGTGGCGCACCGGGTCATCGACCAGCACTTCATGCTGCAGGACGAGGTGGTGGAACGGATGATCGCGGAGCCGGGTAGCAAGGCGTATAGCCGACTGAGCGTGATGCTGCAGTATCGCTATTCGATGGAAAAGCTGATGGACGTGCCCCCGGGGTCTTTCGATCCACCGCCGAAAGTCAATTCCGCGATCGTCCGGATGTTGCCGCATCCGGTGGAAGACCTGCCCGACGTCGATCAAGGTGTGTTCGCGGCGGTGGTCACGGCGGCATTTTCGCAGCGGAGAAAGATGCTGCGTAATACGCTGGGCCCTTATCGCGAAGAGATCGATTTCGATGCGCTGGGTTTCGATCTGTCACGTCGCGCCGAGGACGTGCCGGTGCACGAATACGTTACGGTGGCGCAGCATGTGCAGGCATCACGCGCAACCACGGGCGCTGCGTAAACAGCCAGGCTATCGCGCATTGCCTCAGTTGCAATGCCGATGTCGCGCACTGCGCCTGCCGCTTCGACGCAAGCGCGGCGCAGTGCACGTGATCATGCGCGTTCAGTCCTTCGCGCCTTGCGCGCCAACTTTCTTCTGGATCAACTCGATCTTATAGCCGTCCGGATCTTCGACAAAGGCGATGACGGTGGTGCCATGCTTCATCGGACCCGCTTCGCGGACGACCTTGCCACCGCGTGCGCGAACATCGTCGCATGCCTGGGCGGCGTTATCCACTTCCAGCGCGATGTGCCCATAGGCGGTGCCGAGTTCGTATTTTTCGGTGCCCCAGTTATAGGTCAGCTCAATAGCCGATTCCTCGGATTCGTCACGATAGCCGACAAAGGCGAGTGTGAACTTGCCTTCCGGATACTCATGCTGGCGCAGCAGTTTCATGCCAAGCACTTTCGTATAGAAGTCGATGGACCTGGGCAGGTCGCCGACGCGCAGCATTGTGTGCAGGATTCTCATGGTGTTTTCGGGGACCGGTAAGTGAGGTACAAGCACACGATTTTACCAATGCGGGCGACATCGTGCTTTGGGCTGGCGGGCAACGCCTCGCCACGCTGGTGACGTTATCGATTACATACGCTCGTTCTTTCGCAGATCACAGACATGCCCGGACCGCTCAAGGTTGTATTGTCGCTAAGGACCTATCTTGCTACGTGCCAATATGACCTGCGTCACCTCTCGATCGTGTCGGGCGGCGATACGAACGTCATCGGCTCGGATGTGAGTGGCCAGCGTGTGTCGGCTGAAGTTGGCGGTAATTTGAACGTTTATAGACGCTGGTCGCCGCAGCAAAGTGCGGCGAAACGGCGGCGTATGCACCCCAATACCCCAGAACAATGCGTCAGTCATGAGACCATCTACGCGGCGATCTACGCGCATCCGCGAGGCGGCCTCAATCCGGCGGTTCACTCTTCGCTTTTCTCAAGGTCCGGATACGACGTTGTCAGCTTGAAATGTTTCATGACTTCGCGGACGTCGGCGTTTCCGTTTAGATCGCGTTGGTCGTCTGCAGTCCGTAAAACGGTCACGGATCGGGTTGTGACGACCGGCTTATAAAAACGGGCCGGCAGGTCATCCATTGAAACCCTGGTGTCTTCTCTTAATGGCCTATCCTTCTGCCGTATTGACGTCCCAATAGGAAAACTGAATGTGCGCTTTACCGTAACTTGTCGCCCCGGTTTCAATCTGATCGCCGGAGGCGACCGCGGTGCCTCGTTTCGCTTTGCATCGCCGCGATCTTTGGGAAATACCACTGTCAGTGGCAGTATCGAACTGGCTTTTTGAACGGTTGATTCCAACGCTTTCCTTGCGCCTTGCAACATGTCCCGACAGGTTTTCCGACGCGCCAACATGTCGCCGTCCGTCCCCGGGGCGTCAGCGAGCGGTGCTTTCAATCCCGGCTTGCTGTCAGTCTGATGAGCCTCGTAGCGCGCTACACGCGCCGTTTTGTATTGTTCTATTTTTTCTGAACATAGCGCTGTCACGTCGTTCATCTCCTGCGAGATGGTTTCCAACGATGTATGCAGGCAGAAGAGCATGATCGGATAACTGGCATATCTCGAACTCGTGGACGCGGGTGCCGCATTCCCTGCTTCATCGACGCCCGTCCTGATACGCGCCCGGAGGTCGACATCCGGACTGGGGCGCGGAATCACATGAGAATCGGCGCCAATCATCATATCGATCAGCGCGTCGACGGTGGGCTCGGGGAGTCCGATAGTGCGTAAATCAGCGTCGTCGTCCGCTGCGTGATCCGGTGCCAGACCAACCACCGCGTCATCGGCGCCGCCGATCGCATATTTTCTATCGTTCAACGCACCAGGCGTATCGTCGAAATCGAACAATGACAAGGCGGTCGAGACCTCATTGCTCACACGATTCTGATCAGCGCTTTCCAAGGCCGCCATATCGAACAAAGCGTCGACCGATTGGACATTTTTCTTGCTGGATTTAATGTCTCTTACCGTGTCACACAAACGAGAAGGAGCTATGTATCCCATCAGTGCAGGTCAGCTATGCAGCATTCTTCCATAAGAAAACGAGCGTCCATTCTTTTAGATGCTTTTTCGATAAAGGTCAATTTTGAAAAGGTCATTTTCAACAGGGGAAAAGCGATAAGTATTGCTTTGACGACAGGAAAAGACCATGCCCTGAACGGCTATCTCAAGACTCTAAACGCTTAGTGACGAATCGGCTAGGTACCGCTGAGGTTCGAGCGTCGAGATAATAAGGCGTTATAAATGCATAAATACGAAAAAGGGAACCGGTAGATGTTCGCAACAACCACACTCAACTCGGCCAAAAACGTCGAGGTGCCAAGAAGCACGAGTGCATTGTGTCCTGACCATCGACATAACGCTGCTGCCATAGAAGGAGCATCGGTGGGTTTTCGAGCCGTAAATATCGACTTTGGTGGTCGCTGCGACATGTCTACGCCGAACCGGCTATCTGCCATACCTACCCATGTTGAAGACACTGCCGCGGCGCTCAGCGCAGTGGCACGGCACCATGTTTTAGAAGCAGTCAAAGAAGCCTTAAAGCACGGAAAAAGCACCGGTAACAAGGTTCTCGATGGCATGCTAAACGCTCGCGCTGTGGCACCACCCACTCAGATTAATATCGTTTTCCAAGCGAGCAAAGACGCACAACTCCGTGACATCGCAGTGAAAGAAGCGGTGAAAAGGCCCGGCTCTCTATTGCTTTTATCCCACGAGGAGACGCCACATTCAGTGCGCTATGGTTTTGAATGGCGATGGCGGGAACACGCACCCTCTATCGATAAGAGGTCGGCGGTAACGCCGACGGGAAGCATGTATGCCGTGCCGCTCAACGCATGGGCCGAAGCATCACACATCACAGGCCGCCATGTGCGTGTGTTTGTGGTTGCACATGGTGCGCAGAGATCAGAGAAAGACGGATTCATCCGACGCGAGATAAAAGGCTACAACGCGCATGAAATGGCGGCATACTTGGATCGAGAGATTTTTTCACTATTTCGCTTTGACGACGACATCTTCGCGGTCAACTTTATCAGTTGCGCACTGTTAGGCTATGCCGAGCGCCCTGGCGAACCGGAGAGCTATGTAGGGCAATTTTGCCGCGCGCTCCACTCGCGCATACGTACGGCCAGGACTACGTTAGACATCAGCGCGTCTCCCTACAAGCTGACTTACAGGCCTTCGTCTTTCACGAAGTTCAGACAGGTGTCGTCGTTTGATCCGACCGATTTGGCCGCACCGGAGGCACTCCATGGGCTAAAGCTCCCTAATAAAATGCGATGGCAGTGGACGTCAAACACACGGGCCCCTGCGATCGAATGGGATTGGGCAGTCGTCGACGCGAGGGCTCCTGTATTACCCGTGGACGCCACGCATACAATCGACCCGACAGTTTCAACCGTACAAAACGCGACAGTACCGGTCATACCATTACCCCGCACAGATCCACAAAGTCCGCTCCGATCGATGCATTTGGACTACGACGAACGGCATCGGCTGAATCGGGATCACTACCGCTTCGCGGCCTTGAGGCGTCAGTTTTTTGAACCGCTCGCTCACGGTATCGATGACTCGAACGCAACGCTCCTTATCAAATTTTCCCAAGCGATGCGCTCACCACACATTGCCGGTACCGCGTTGTTCGCGCTTTATGAGTTGGCAGTAGAGTCCGACGCGGGTACCGCGGCGGACCTGCTAGCTAGCATAGTCGCCTCCGCCATCGGACCAACGATTTTCCCAGAGGCAAGTCACACCGACCGGACGCATTATTTGGCCAGCACTGGGCGTCTCGCACGCCATGAATCACGCTGGGTGAGCGGGACTCACTTGAACGGCGCGTATCGTATCCGCTATGTTGCGACGGAAGATCAGCTCATTAATGACGTTGTGTCACTCGCTCGACTAGCTGCCTTGTCTGCCGCCAGCGATTGTACCGTGGTCGGCTTTGAACAATTCGCAGAGCCGCACGAGATAAAGCTTTGGCCTGGTAACGGGGTTGAAGGAATTGCAAGGAACAGGCATATGACGCATTGAATCCTGCAAATTCTGATGAGGTTTGAATGGGGTCGAAGAAGGCTGCGCCGCAGGAAGATTTCTTCCGGCACCCGCTACGCGAACAGATCAACTTGAATCGTCCGCTGATGAAGCTCATTGAGCTGATTGATTGGGAGCGACTGCACGGCGTGATGGGCGCGAGCTTCGTATCTCAGCGCAGCAGGCCAGCAAGTTCCCCACGTTTGATCGCGGGCTTGCTGTATTTGCAGCATGCGTTTGACTTGTTTGATGAGGACGTGGTGTGGCAATGGGTCGAGAATCCGTACTGGGTGCGCCGGGAGACCGGCAAGGTGTAGGTGGTGAGAGTCCACTACGATGAAGGTATAGCGAACCACATCGCCCCCGAGCCGTGCGCGGGCATTCGCGAGGATGTCAGCGAAGCGTCGGTAGGGGAATGTGTAGGCCAGCCAGGGAGCCACGAAATGTTTTATATCCCGGATGCTGACGCGCTCCAGTACGTGGAAAGCAACAGGGGGCGGTGCGACAGCGCGAGTGCCGACCGATCCGGCGTGGTCGTAGAACCTGGCATGCACACAAGCGCCTTGCGCGGGAACCGGGATATCTCACGTTTGACCTGGATCAGTATCATTGACCAGGCCCGCATCGGGAAGGTGAGGAGCCGAGGCCGATGATGTACGGACGTGAGAAGTCAGACCCCGCCATAGTCGCGACGAAGCCTGCGAACAACGCCGGGAAACTTGCTGCGGAGTGGGTGGAGCCAAGGGCGGTGACCGAAGGAAACGCGAGTCAAACTCACACACGCCGGGCGCAGAACCGGGGAAGTCCACCAGCACGTCATACCCGAGCCGAAGCTCAGTTCTTGTGGGAGATCTTCCCAAGGCACTCCCGTTTGCAGCACATACAAGATGCCATGGAAAGCCGCCCGATCTGAAATCTTTCGGCGGCCGACCTTTGTTCGTAAGTCGCATCACCGTCGGAATCAAAGGCTCAAGCGCCGCCCATACTTCATCGCTTACTTTTCGTCTCGTTGTGAACGACAAGATATGACCCATCAACTCACGCTGATATTAGACTCGCCTGATTAAGGTTAGCCACTCTTATTTATTTTTTATCTTTCTTTTGGAGGAAATTTAGCGCGCGCAAGGATGTCCTTGTAGAACGCATCAATTTTTTTATCCATAACTTTAGTTCTAGCAGATTTATTTCTATAGATTTTCACTATAGCGATTATTTCTTTATTTTGTTTAGATGTAAATTTTACTTCAAGTGGAAGAATAATTTTCTCTTTTCCAAAAGATTTACTAATTTTATTTAAATTATCGTAAGTTAGCCACGTGAGTCCTTCGTTTTCTTTTATTAAGGCTCGAAATTTTTCGATTCCTTGTTCCAGACCGTATCTTTCAGAAACATCATCTTGACTCATTTCAGGATTTTCCAAGCCCGTTGCCGCTGATGTAGTTTTATTTTTGAGTTCATTTATGAACCTGTCAATATCTTCTAACTGAGACAGAGTACCTGCTAAGTCCCACTCACCTCTTATGGTTTTGTCCACATTACTCGGATCGTTTTCTGTCACAGAATTTTCAGAAATAAGTTCCTGCTTTATTTCTTTCAAATTTTTTAGTGCTTTTTCAGCATTCAGTGCATACAGCGTTGATACGTGATAATGCCTTGTTGTCTCTCGATCTTTCTGTTGCTTTCGCTTGATTGCTCGAGAAAAAAAGAGTATCCCATAGGTGTCGTTATTGGTATTCCGAAGAACGCATCTCGCCCTACCCTCGGCAAGAACAGTGTACGGGTTGGTTCTTCCCTGCAAGCTAACATATCCCTTTTGTCTGGATTGCGCCGCGTCTTTAACGGCGGTTACTACCTGCTTGAAGGCTTTGGCATAATAGCGAATGCGGGTATCAAACGTGATATCCGGTTTGGACACATCCGGCATAAATTCCTCCATGTCGGTGAGGTGCCCACTTGCGCCTTCGTTACCAAAAGCAGCGTGTAAGGTGCCATATGCTCTCCAACGACCGTTCTGGTCCAATTCTTTTTCTTCAGCAATTACTGAATAGAAAGAATAATTTGTTATAGGACGATCTAGAAGCGGAGTGACAAATCCGGGCCTCGCTTTTATTTCAAAAAGGACAAGAAATTTCTCATAAACTTCATGCGTTTCTGCTATTCCTTCATTTCTTTCCAATTCTTCCACTATTATTTTGTTAAGTTTTCGCTTATCTTCAAAAGTCATTTTAGTGAGCAATTTCTTCGATTTTTTAATGTCTTTCTCTTTAAGAAGCTCCTCGACATTATTAGATGTGCTTGAAGGGTTTTTGGAATATTTTTCAAGGCTCTTTAGAGCTTGGCTTAATTTTTCAGACATTGCATTTTCGGAAAGCGCGTCTGCGGATATATTGTCTATATCAGAGAACTCTTCGCTATTTCCAATATTTAAGTTTAGATCCAAAGGTGCATTATTAAGCGACGGTCCGCTAAATTTGTTCGATGATGCGTACACAAAATTCTCCTATTCAGGTCAAGCGTTTTGTCATGCCCCTGAAATAAATCATCCGCGAAAAGTAATCTGTCTCTGAAATATTTAATAAATTAAATATAGGCTTATCGAAATAAAAAATCGATAGACCCAATGGCAGAGGGAATAATCATAAAATCGAAATATGTACATCAAAATATCGACAGAGCATCGATATCAAAAATATTAAGCTATTGATTTTTATAGATTAAAAAAGTACAGAATGATAACTAATCGACGTCATTCGTAAAATAACGTCACATGGTCACATTTTGTGTGCGCGAAAATGTAGACCATGGAACGTACGTGGTCGTACCCTAAACAATTCTCGGAGCCGCGTGGGGCGAAGCGTTTGGGATGCGACCCATGCGGAGACGTGCAGCGCGAGCCACAACCCGCGGAGTGGAAATAGGAAGACGGCGGTGTATTGGGAAATAATTGCATTGATCAACCGGCAACACGGTCGAAGACATTAAGCGGCGGGAGACGATTCTGCGACCGATGTACGCTGCTTATACGCCCATACGATTGTGCCAATACCAATTAAAATCATCGGAAAGGATAACCACTGCTCCATCGACAAACCGAGCGCCAACAAACCAAGAAAGTCATCCGGTTACCGCGTCATTTTAACGAGGAGTCGCGCAATACCGCAGCCAACGATAAACAAACCGGTCACTGCGCCCATCGGCCGCGGCTTGCGCGAGAACAGCCACATCACAATGAACAGCACAAACCCTTCCAACGCCATTTCATACAGCTCGGATGGATGACGCGGCAGCAAGCCGTGGATCGAGTAGACCGACGTCAATCCTTTCGCGATGGCTTCGGCGGGATACGCAATCCGTTTTAGGTGTTTTGACGCGTCCGTTCAGAAGAACCGGTACGCCGCAACGCGGTCAAGGCACTGAACAGGCGTCTACGTCCGCGTCACCGCCACGGACCGCTAACCCAAGACTTCAGCGATCTTTGGCGCTAATTCGTGAGCAAGCAGCGGACATCAGCGCGGGGCAGGAGCCACACGGGTCCCGAACCACAAAGTCGTGCGAGCGGCAGTGTCGCTCCTGAACCCTCAAGGCCGAGCCGCGCCGTACCGCCGGCGGCAGCGCACCGTTTTCCTGTCCCCAATTCCGCCTTGCGCGTCAACGAGATCATTACGCAACTCCGGGATGCCAACGTCGACCTGGCCGATGTGCATACCATGTTGTCCAATACGATGAACGGGTATACCGCCCGTTATGACAGGACGGCGGAAAGTGTTCTTGATCGGCATTTCCCAAATTTCGTGATGCTTGGTGTCAGTGATCACGAACCCCTTGCGATTGCACTCCGTGAGGCCCTTGCACAATTTGCGCCTTCCTCCTCACGCGCGGAGCCGCCGTCCGGTGCAATACGTGACATACCGCGGCGTGCCCCTATGTTCTCTCGCGGAACAGGTATGAGTGTGCGCAACACCGCAGGCGGTGCCTCGTCTGGCGATGCACCGCCTGCGGCACGCGCCACAATCCCTCGTGACGCACCACGCGCGCGCGGCGTTGCGCAACAGGGCGCATTGCCGCGAGATACAGGAAGACGTAGAGAAGAGGTACGGCCTAGGCTCGTGATTCCGAGGCGAGGCAATGCGGAAAGCAACGTTCAATTTGCTTGGAGAATTCGTACCCAAAATCCTGCCGCCTCAACGGAGGATATCTTGTCGGCCGTAGTTCCGGAGAGAGGCAATCGCCAAGCGTTAGAGGCAGCGCTGCAACAATATATCCAGAACTACAACAATATCTGCGCGGCATTCGACGAGTTGCGTGTGATCTCGAAAGCCGATGCCGAAGCCATGGGGTTCAAGGATGCAGAGGACTGCGAGGGGGAATCTGATCGGGACCAGGCAACGGCCTGCCTTTTCGGAGAGGAGCTGTCCTTGAGTAATCCGAATCAGCAGATGATCGGGTTGGCACAAGTTGCCTCTAGCACGCCCCAAGCCTATCAGGCCGATGTCAACAAGGACCTCGTGTTCATGGACATGAAAAACCTTGCGGAATATCTTGTCAGCAAGCCAAAGCATCCAATGAACAATATGCCGCTTACTGTTGATAATATCCGCAATTTTGCTTTCAAGATCGGCTGACATTTGCGGTGTCTGGCTGACATTGTCGGCCAGACTTGCCATCGCCGGATTGTCGCGGACGCATGACGATATCCGGTAATGCATTTACGCACTATTTTCTTGGATAACGTGATCGGGAGACCCAACGTAAATTTCTGGGGCAATCCATCACCAATGCGGCAACCAGTCCGCATTGGGTCCCCTCAAGCGAGCGCGCCGTTCACTGTAATCTGGCATCTCCTGCGACACAATCGCCCAGAAGCGGTCGCTGTGGTTCATTTCTCGCAGATGTGCCAGTTCATGGACGACGACATAATCCAGCAGCGTCATGGGCGCATGCGCCAGCCGCCAGTGCAGTCGAATCTGTCCGGTGCTGGAGCAACTGCCCCAGCGTGTGCGTGCCGATGACAGGCCCAGGCCTACGTAGCGCACGCCCATCCGCGCCGCGTAATGATCAAGGCGCTCCGCGAACACGCGCCGCGCTTCGCCTTGCAGCCAACGGAGCAACGCCAGTCGCACCATCTCCGCATCTGACGGGTCGCGGACCATCAGCGTCAACGTCCGCGATACCGGTTGGGCAATGACTTGTGTCGTCCGCCGTCCGGTCGCCAACGCGACGATCCGTAAATGATATGGCTCCCCGAAAACCGGGAATAGCATGCCGTCCTGCCATTGAATCGGACCGGCCGGCTCGGCGGCAAACTTGGCCAGCCAGTTGTCGAGCTTGCCGATGATCCAGCTTTGCTTCGAGACAATCGCTTCATCCAGCGTGGCCAACGAAAGCCGCAACGGTGCCGTGATTGTCAGCCCCTCCCGATCGATTACAAAGCCGACGGTGCGGCGCGACGAACGCTTCAGGGTGTAATCGATGCATCGATCTCCGAGCATGATCTGGCGTTTCTGCACCAGGCGCGTCTGAGGCGGACGGGTCGTCCCGGCTTTTGGCGGAGTACCATGAGCTGTGCCCCCGGAAGCCGGGTCCGGATGGCGCCGGAACAGATCAAGAAGTCGCATCGACGGGTGGGTTGCCGGCAGACGGGGAAACGCGCGATGCCGCGTCCTGCTGCGCTGCCGGTGATACGGTTGCCGTCGACGCGGCAGGCGCGGCGGTGGCACTCGCCGTATCGATCGCAGCCGAGGCACCCGTGACTTTCTCCGACGCATATGCGGACGCATCGATTCGGCGCATCTCCGCTTCGATCCATCCAGCCACTTCGTTATTGACGTCGTCGGTCGTGCGACCGGCGGTGCGAATCACCGGCCCGATGGAGATCGTCACCAGGCCCGGATGCTTAACCAGGGTGTTACGTGGCCAGACGCGTCCGGCGTTATGGGCGATCGGTACGACATCGGCGTTCGTCGCCAGTGCAAACCGCGCACCGCCCGACTTGTAGACGCCCGTCACGCCGGTAGGGGTGCGCGTGCCTTCCGGGAACATCACGACCGACGACCCATCGGCGATCCGTTCCTTCCCCTGGCGGATCACTGACGCAAATGCCCGGGGCCCCTGCTTGCGGTCGATATGGATCATCTTCAGCAGACCCAGCGTCCAGCCAAAGAACGGAATATAAAGCAGGGACCGCTTGAAGACGTAGCACTGCGGACCGCGCAACAACGCTGGGATGGCGATGGTCTCCCAGGCCGACTGATGTTTGACGAGTACGACCACGGGCCGGTCCGGCAGGTTTTCCTCGCCGATCACGCGATATCGGATGCCGCAAAGGGCGCGCGCGCCATTGATCGAAAGTCGACACCAGACGCGGACCATCGACCAACGCTGGTGCGCATTCAGCAGCACGAAGACCAGTAGACAAGTGATCGCGTAAACCGGCGTCAGCAAAGACATATACAACAGGAACAACACGGAACGCAGCAGGCGCATGACCCCAGTCCTTAATCCACGTGATGCGCCAGGAAATCCAGCGCGAATTGCCGCAGGTCGTCGTGAATACGCGTCCCGGGCGGCAGCGCGTGGTCGGCGCCTTGCGTCTCGGCATCGGCCAGTGTCTTGGCGCCCTTGCCGGTCTTGACGAGGTGCGGGACAAAACCCGCCGCCGCACCGCTTTGCAGGTCGCGCAACGCATCACCGACCATCGGCACCTTGGAGGCATCGGCCACGTCGTAGCGCTCCACGATTTCGTGCATCATGCCGGGCAGTGGCTTGCGGCACAGGCAGGCGTCGCGGTTGGTATGGGGGCAGAAGAACACCGCTTCGATCCGTGCACCGGCCGCGGCAGCGGCACGATGCATCTTCTCGTGAATGTCGTTCAGCATGGCGGTATCGAACAGGCCGCGACCAATGCCGGACTGGTTCGTCGCCACGACAACCCGGTAACCGGCGCGATTCAGCCGCGCAATGGCTTCCAGGCTGCCGGGAATCGGTTGCCATTCATCGGGTGACTTGATGAACGCGGCCGAGTCGTGATTGATCACGCCATCTCGGTCGAGCACGACCAGCTTGCGGCCGTGTGCCGTGCCGCGCTGTCCGTCTTGATTGCCGTATACACCCATCGTTTTCTCCGCCGCCATCCGGAACCCGGCCGGGTGCCGTCAGCTCGCCAGTTTCGAGATATCCGCGACCGCGTTCATCGCGGCATGCAGCTCGCGCAGCAACGCCAGTCGATTGGCCCGCAGGGCCGGGTCCTCGGCGTTGACCATCACGTCGTTGAAGAAGGCGTCGACGCTTCCACGCAGACCGGCGAGCACCGTCAGCGCCTGTGCATACTCGCCTGCGGCGCGGTGCGCGCGTGCCGCAGGCGCCACGCGTTCCAGGTCTCCGTACAACGCTGTCTCCGCGGCTTCCTGCAACAGCGCCGGTTGCACACCGGACTCGACGGCCATGCCCGATGCCACCACGCCATCTTCGGATTTCTTCAGGATATTGCCAATCCGCTTGTTCGCCGCGGCGAGCGCGTCGGACTCAGGCAGTGACGCAAAGGCACGAACGGCATCAAGGCGCGCGATGACGTCATCGAAGCGCGTGGGCGCATCAGACAGCACGGCTTCGATTTCGTTCGATGCATAGCCACGGTCACGCAGCAACGGGCGCAGTCGATCGAGGAAGAAACCGTACAGCGCATCCACCGGGTCCGTCACGGTCGCCATCGTTGCAAACGGCGCATAGGCGGCGTGCAGCAATGCGCGCAGGTCGAGCGGCAACTGTTTTTCGATCAGAATCCGCAGCACGCCCAGCGCTTGCCGCCGCAGCGCGAACGGATCTTTCTCACCGGTAGGAGCAAGGCCGATACCCCAAATACCCACCAGCGTTTCCAACTTGTCCGCCAACGCCACCACGGTGCCGGTCGCCGTCGTCGGTAACGTATCACCGGAGAAACGCGGTTGGTAATGTTCCGAACATGCGAGTGCGACTTCCGCCGCCTCGCCGTCGTGGCGGGCGTAGTACGTGCCCATCGTGCCTTGCAGCTCGGGGAATTCGCCGACCATGTCCGTGATCAGGTCCGCCTTCGCCAATCGTGCGGCGCGTGCCGCCAGTGTCACGTCCGCACCCATGCGCGGCGCAATGACTTCGGCAATCGCGACCATCCGTTCGGTGCGTGCCAACTGCGAGCCCAGCTTGTTGTGATAGACGACATTGCCGAGTTGCGCAACGCGATCGGCCAGCGGTTTCTTCTTATCCTGCTGAAAAAAGAAGCGAGCATCTGCCAGGCGCGGTCGGATCACGCGGGCATTGCCTTCGATGATGTCGTGTGGTGTGTCGGTATCGATGTTCGACACGACGAGGAAGCGCGAACGCAGCTTGCCGGCGGCGTCCGTCAGCGCGAAATACTTCTGGTTCGTCTGCATCGTCAGGATCAGACATTCCTGCGGTACTTCCAGGAACGCGTCATCGAAATGGCAGGCGTAGACGCGTGGCCATTCGACCAATGCCGAGACTTCATCGAGCAGGCTGTCAGGCATGATCACCTGATCGTCGCCGGCGATGTCACGCAGTTGGCGGACGATTGATTCGCGCCGCGCGGCCTGGCTTGCCACCACCCGGCCTTGTTGTCCCAGGACATCGGTGTACGTATCTGCATCGGGCAGTGCGATCTCGCCATCCGACAGAAAACGATGGCCAAGCGTCGTGCGCCCCGCGGGCAGGCCGAAGGCCGAGACCGGGACGATCGCATCGCCGTGTAGTGCCGTCAAGCGATGCACCGGACGCACGAAATTCACCACTTCCACCTTGCCCGGCGTATATCGCTGGTAGGTCATCATCTTCGGTACCGGCAGTTTCGCGAGCGTCTCCGTCAACGCTGATTGCAGCGCGTCGGCCAACAACGCACCGGGGGCCGTGTAGTTCAGAAACAGCGCCTCGGTCTTGCCATCCGGCGCGCGCTCCAGTGCGTCGACGCCGATGTCGGGAAATCCCAGCGCCGCGAGCTTCTTTGCCAATGGTGGCGTGGGCTGGCCGTTTGCATCGAGCGCCACTTGTACCGGCAGCACTTTCTGGCGCACGCGTTGCTCCGCTGCCTGTGATCGCACACCGGGAAGCAGTACGGCAAGGCGGCGCGGCGTGGCAAACGTGGTGAAGACCGGCGCGTTGCCTGTCGTGACGGTATCGATCAGATTGTCATTCGCCAGGCGCGTGGCGATACCGCTGGCAAAGGCGTCGCCAAGGCGGGCCAGCGCCTTCGGCGGCAGTTCCTCGGTCAGGAGTTCAACGAGTAGCGTGGCTGTGTGCGTCATGGTCATTCAAGATTCGATCCGGGACCGGAGCAAGCCCGTCCATTAATCCGTGTTGCAGCGGTTTTTGCTGCAGGCGTTCACCCGCTCCTGTGCCCGTGTGTCCTAGCGCGGTGCGTGCGACATGGCATGGGGCAGGGTCAGGCTGCCTTAGTGGTTGCGGCGGGCGGGGTCATCAAGGCCCGTGTTTCCGGCGGCGCCATCGGGAAGCCGAGTTTCTCGCGGGAGGCGTAATACGCTTGCGCCACGGTTCGCGCCAGCGTCCGGATTCGGCCGATATACGCGGCACGCTCGGTCACCGAGATCGCGCCGCGGGCATCGAGCAGGTTGAACGTGTGTGCCGCCTTCAACACCATTTCGTAGGCCGGCAGCGCCAGCGGCACTTCCATCAGCCGCTTTGCCTCGGATTCGTAGTGCGTGAAGAAATCGAACAACATCGGCGCGTTGGCATGCTCGAAGTTGTAGGTCGATTGCTCTACTTCGTTTTGGTGAAAGACGTCCCCGTATTTCAGCACGCGACGCTCGCCGTTTTCTTCCCATTCGGTCCAGACCAGGTCGTAGATGTTCTCGACCTTCTGCAGGTACATCGCCAGGCGTTCGATACCGTAGGTGATCTCGCCCAGCACCGGCATGCAGTCGATGCCACCCACCTGTTGGAAGTACGTGAACTGGGTGACTTCCATCCCGTTCAGCCAGACTTCCCAGCCAAGTCCCCAGGCGCCGAGCGTCGGGTTTTCCCAATCGTCCTCCACCAGGCGCACGTCGTTCTGCTGCAGATCCAGGCCCAGCGCCTTCAACGATCCAAAGTACAGCTCCAGGATATTGTCCGGGGCCGGTTTCATGACCGTCTGGAATTGGTAATAGTGCTGCAGGCGGTTCGGATTTTCGCCGTAACGTCCATCCTTCGGCCGACGCGATGGCTGCACATAGGCGGCGCGCCAGTGTTCGGGGCCGATTGCGCGCAGGAACGTGGCGGTGTGCGAGGTGCCCGCGCCCACTTCCATATCGTAGGGCTGAAGGACCGCACAACCTTGCTTGTCCCAATACGACTGCAAGGTCAGGATGATTTGCTGGAAAGTGAGCATGGAAAAACGAAAAGCGTCAAAAGCGGTCGAGAGCGGCGGGACGCGGCTCGGAAACCCTCGATTCTAGCCTCTTTCATCGGGTCCCGGCCTGGGATTTCCTGCCAATGACGCCAGGGAGCCTAGTCCCGGCGCTTTCGCCCGCCGGCAAAGGCACCAAGCAGGATGACCAGCGCGGCGACCAGCACCGGTACGTTGCCAAATCGGATATACGGCGTGGTGCCTTGCATCCCTTGCACGGTGGCGTCCAAGGCGCCCACCGTTTCCGCGGGCAGGCGCGCTTGCACGTCACCGTTGGCATCGATCGCGGCGGTCGTGCCGGTATTGGTCGCGCGGATCACAGGGCGTTGCATTTCCAGAGCCCGCATCCGCGAGATTTGCAGATGCTGGTCCAGCGCGATCGAGTCGCCGAACCACGCCAGGTTCGTCGAGTTCACCAGCACGCCTGCCGGCATTGCCTGTCCGCGCAGATTGGCGGCAATTTCCTCACCGAACAAGTCTTCGTAGCAGATATTGACTGCAAAGCGCTCGCCCTTGACGATGAACGGCGGTTGCACGGGCGCGCCGCGGGCAAAATCACCAAGCGGAATCTGCATCAACTGCACGAACCACCGGAAGCCCCAGGGCACGAATTCGCCGAACGGCACCAGGTGGTGTTTATCGTAGCGATACAACAACGACTGCCCCGGACTCAGACCGAATGTCGAGTTCGTATAGGACAGATGCCCGTCGCGGTCCGTCACGCCCGCCGCGCCGAGGAGGAGCGACGAGCCCGTGCGATCGACAAATGCCCGAGTCGCCTGGGCAAAACGTTCCGGGGTATCGTTAATCACGATCGGCAAGGCCGTTTCCGGCGTCACGATCAAGTCCGCGGCTTTCGCGGTGATCAATTGCTGGTACAGGGCCAGCGAATGGTCGAGGCCGGCTTGGGAGAACTTGATGCTTTGCCCAATGTCGCCTTGCAACAGCCGAACGGTCAGGGGGGCGGTATCGGGATGGGTAAAGTGCAGCCAGCGTCCCCCCAGGCCAAGCGCGACGAGCACGAGCGCCGTGCTGCCGCACACCACACCGGTGAGATTGGCATGCCGGCGAACACCAAAAACACATTGGGTGAGCAGTGCCGCGCAGGTGGCGGTAATGAATCCAACGCCATACACGCCCACGAGCGCGGCAAACCCTTCGAACGGGCCATCCACCTGGGCATAGCCGATCGACAACCAGGGAAAACCGGTGAACACCGTGCCGCGCAACCATTCGCCCAACGCCCACGTCGCCCCGAACAGCACCGCCGACAACAGCAGTCGCCCGATGCGGCGCGCGCGCACCGGGCGGCTCGGTGTGCGATCCAGGCGCAGGGGGCGCCAGGGCAAACCTCGGATGGGTGCATTGAACGCGGAAAGGTCCGCTGCCGACACATCGGATGACGTCGCGTGAGCGGCGGCGCTGTTGGTCACCGCATCGGAGCTGGTGATCCGCAGCGGGCCGACCGAGGCAGGATCGTTCGACAGGGGGGTGGCGACAAACCAGGCGCCGCAGGCCAACGCCGGGTAGAGGGCCAGGTAGGCGGCAAACAGGACGACAGCGGCGCCGGCCATCACGGCCGGCATGCCACCGTAGTGGTGCATGCTGATATAGAGCCAGTATAGGCCGCTGACAAAATTGCCGACACCGAACAGGAAACCGGTGATCAACGCACTAAGCCGATTGCGCGACAATGCCAGCAGTCCGAACAGCACGGCCAGCAGAGGCAATTGCAACCATCCGCCTTGCGGTACCGGGGCAAAGGTGAGGGTGGATAACACGCCGAGGCCGAGCGCGCTGGCGGTGCGCCGCCAGCCGATCGTGCCAAGGGCTGCGCCCATGCGTGCCAGCCGTCCACGGCGAGCGGCCGCCGATGTGTCGATACTGGTTGGTCGCTGGGCGCGGTCGGTGGTCTCGTCGCGCATCAGTTGTCGTGCGTCGAGCCGTCACCGTCCTGTAGCGACGGTTCGGGTAGTCGGGTGACCAGCAGTACGTGCAGTTGCCGGGCGTCACCGCGCAGGATCTCGAAAGAGAAGCCATCGATATCGATGGCTTCTCCACGGTGCGGCACGCGACCGAAGCGGTGCGTTACAAGGCCCCCGATCGTGTCTGCTTCGTCGTCGCCATAGGTTGCGCCGAATACCTCGTTGAATTGGGCGACCTCGGTCAAGGCGCGCACACGGTAACGGCCATCCGGCGCGGCGATGATATTGTCCTCTTCCTCGTCGAAATCGAACTCGTCCTCGATATCGCCGACGATCTGCTCCAGCACGTCCTCGATCGTGATCAAGCCGGCGACACCGCCATATTCGTCAACGACGATGGCCAGGTGATTGCGATTGACGCGAAAATCATGCAGCAGCACGTTGAGGCGCTTCGATTCAGGAATGAAGACAGCCGGGCGCAGCATGGACCGGACATCGAACGTCTCGCGATGTTCCGGGGCATCTTCCTTGTAGAACTGCAGCAGGTCCTTCGCCAGCAGCACGCCGATCACGTTGTCGCGGCTGCCTTCATAGACCGGATAGCGCGAATGGGCCTTATCGAGCATGAACGGCAGGAAGGTGTCCGGCGATTCGTCGATATTGATGGCATCCATCTGGGCGCGCGGCACCATTACGTCGCGCGCGCTCATCTCGGCAACCTGGAAAACTCCTTCGATCATCGACAGGGAGTCGGCATCGATCAGGTTGCGCTCGTGCGCATCCTGCAGGATTTCGAGCAACTCGGCCCGCGAATCCGGTTCCGGAGAGATCAGGTCGGTCAACCGTTCGAGCAGGGAACGGGGTCTATCGGTGTTGCGTCTACTAGGATATGGGTCGTTCATGGTGGAGCGTCGCCGTCGGCGGCACGTCTCGGCGCGAGGCCACGCCTGAGCCAGCCGAGACATGCCGAAAAGGCGGCAGGCAGGCAGGCGGACGCAGCAGCAGACGGACGAAGGCGGCCGGGGTGTCTGGACGCAATGGTGACGTTCAAGATTGGAAGCATACACTATCGGCGGGGATCGGCCAGAAAAGCCCGGCTACCATGGGATGGCACGGCCTTTCAGTCAGGCAAGCGGTGGCGTTTTTTGCCGACTCGACTATTTCATCGACGATTTGTCATTGTCCCGTCATCATCATGTTGGATCGACGCAGCGCGCCAGCAGCCGTTCCAGGTGCGGATCTGGAATACCGGCCGCCCGCAAGGCGGCAACGGTTTTCTCGACGTATTCGCGTGTGGTTCCGTAGATGCCGCTGGCCTGCCGCATGACATGGCGTAGCACCGCGTCCGGCAACAAGCCGGCGTACGCCGCGGAATCGCGGCGGATGACAAAGCTGAGCGCACGGACCTGGCGCCCATCGGTCAGCCGGCAGGAAAGCCAGGCAGGGCGGTAGGCGCCGAGTGACATTTCCCGTTGCCATAGCGTTTCCAAGTGCGGCGTGCTTCCGGCGAAGGCAAGCCGGAAAGCCATGCCGGAGCAGGAACCGCCGCGATCGATCGCCAGGACGAGACCGGGTTGTTCCGCGGTGCCGCGATTAAGCCGGGACCACATGAACAAGCCGCGGTGATAGCCATGGACGCGGGCGCGTACCGCTTCCAGGACGGGCAAGCCGGGGTTCCAGATCAGCGAGCCATAGCCGAAGATCCAGATGTCGTCGGCTTCGGCGTGCGACGCAAATGCCTGCCGCCGTGACGCCGCAAGGTCCGCCTCTGATAAATGGACAACCGCGCCGTTCGGAGGAGGGTAAATGCCAGCGAGGCTGTCGCGTTCATCAAGATTCGACATGGGGCGCCTTCAATGCAGCACGCGGGGGGCGGCTGGTTCGGCGCCATCGTCGTCTTCAACATCGTCCGCGTAAGGATCAGGGAAGCCCAGGCTTTCGAGCAACTCGGTCTCGATGGCCTCCATTTCCTCTGCCTCTTCATCGTCTTCGTGGTCGTAGCCCTGCGCATGCAGCACGCCGTGGATGACCAGATGCGCATAGTGCGCCAGCAGCGGTTTGCCCTGCTCGGTCGCTTCACTTTCCACCACGGGGCAGCAAAGGACGATATCGCCGGTCACGGGGTCCTCTTCCGATTCGGCGTAGGCGAATGTCAGCACATTCGTCGCGTAGTCTTTGCCACGGTAGGTGCGGTTCAATACCTTGCCTTCGTCCGAATCGACGAAGCGCAGTGTCAGTGCCGCGTCGTCGAAGATTGCAGCCCGCACCCACTCCGTCAGTACGGGCTTCGTCAGCAGTTTGCGATGCGCGGCAAACGCAGGGGCGGCGAACTGCACCTCAAGCGTCAGTTTTGGCGGCTCGGAGGATTGATCGTCGTCGATATCGTCCGCGCCCGGGGCGGCGTCTTCGATTGTCATGGCGGTAGGTGGGTGTGTTGCGTAGGGTGCGGCTGCCGGATCACATCAATGCGGCGATAGAAACGCGCCGCGGTCACTGCCATCCTTCTGCTTTGCGTGGGCCTCATACGCATCGACGATCCGGCCGACGAGCGGATGCCGCACGACATCGACGCTTGTGAATTGCGTCATCGCGATACCCCGTACATTGGCTAGAATCTCTTTCGCGTCGAGCAGGCCGCTGCGGTGGCCGCGCGGCAAGTCGACCTGGGTCGTATCGCCGGTCACCACTGCTTTCGACCCAAAGCCGATCCGCGTCAGGAACATTTTCATCTGTTCCGGCGTCGTGTTCTGCGCCTCGTCGAGGATGATGAACGCGTGATTGAGTGTCCGGCCTCGCATATAAGCCAGCGGCGCGATCTCGATCATCTGTTTCTCGAACATCTTCGCCGTGCGGTCGAAGCCGAGCAGGTCATACAGCGCGTCGTACAGTGGACGCAGGTAGGGATCGACTTTCTGCGTCAGGTCGCCGGGCAGAAAACCCAGCCGCTCGCCGGCCTCCACCGCCGGCCGCGTCAGCACGATACGCTTGATCTGGTCGCGTTCGAGCGCGTCCACCGCGCACGCCACCGCCAGGTAGGTCTTCCCGGTACCAGCCGGGCCGATGCCAAACGTGATGTCGTGCGACAGGATCGCTTTCAGGTAGGCATGCTGTGTCGGCGTGCGGCCACGCAAATCGGCCTTGCGGGTATGCAAGACGATGGCGTCCGGTCCAAGATGCGTTGGTAGCGCATGCGGATCCGCGTCGAGTGCCGCTGGCGGCGCCACGTCGCGCGCGCTCAATTCGACCATGGGTGGCAGAGCGGGGCCGGTAGGGTGCCGCAGTGGCCCCGTGTGCGTCGCACTTTTCCCCGTCGCGGTGGATGATCGGCTTTTCGTCGCCGAGCCGGACTGTCCCGCGCGGGCGGTGCGCCCCGTATGCAGTCCGATCACGGTGCCGGTATGACGCGCCTCCACCAGTCCGAGTTGCACATCTTCCAGGGACAGCGGCACACGTGCGCGGTTATAGAAGCTTTCCAACGCGGTAACGGCGGCCTTGGCATTCCGGCCTCGCACCGCGATCCGGTGTCCTCGCCGGGCCAGCGTTACGTCCAGCGCCTGCTCGATCTGACGCAGGTTCTCATCCAGCGGGCCGCACAAGTTGGCGAGACGCTGATTGTCGTCACGCGGGGCGGCGAATTCTTCTTGGGCGATTTTCAACGCGAGACAGCCATCCTTTCCAGATAAAGAGGTGCGCGGGCAGCGGCGCGCGGTGTCTAACAGCAGTGACCAGACGGTTCGTCCTGAACAAATGGCCGCATGGCTCAATCGGGCAGGGTTCCGGACGCGGCCGGTCAGTGCTTCCGGCCCCGCAGACCCTGGCTGCGTTTGCATTATTACACCGTGCTGCTTTGTCTGCCCGATTTTGGCCGGTATGGGTCAGGCAACCGCCTGCGTATCGTCGGCGGTGACGATACGGCCCCGCAGCGAGTGGGGAAATGCCTGATCGATATATACATCGATCATTTGGCCGGTCAGGCGTGCGTGCGATCCGGGAGGTGCTGGAAAATTGACCACCCGGTTATTCTCCGTACGACCGTGCAATTCGTTCGGATCTTTCCGCGATGGCCCTTCCACCAGAATGCGCTGTACGCTTCCAAGCATGCCATCGCTTATACGGCGCACGTTGGCCTCAATCGTGGCTTGGAGGTGCATCAACCGCTTCAGCTTGACGTCATGGGGCGTATCGTCGTGCAAATTGGCCGCCGGCGTGCCGGGGCGCGGGCTGTAGATGAACGAATAGCTCGTGTCATAGCCAATATGCTCGACCAGTGCCATCAACTTGTCGAAATCGTCTTCTGTCTCGCCAGGAAAGCCGACGATAAAATCGGTCGACACCGACAGATTCGGGCGAATGGCGCGCAGCTTGCGGATGACCGATTTGTACTCCAGAACCGAATAGCCGCGCTTCATCGCCATCAGAACCCGGTCGGAGCCGTGCTGCACGGGCAGGTGCAGGTGATCGACGAGCTTCGGCACTTTTGCGTAGGCATCGATGAGGCGCTGCGTAAATTCCTTCGGATGCGATGTCGTGTAGCGGATGCGCTCGATGCCAGGGATATCCGCGACCAGTTCGATCAGACCGGCGAAATCGATCTTGTCTTCGTCGGCTGCGTCGGCCAGGTCTTTTGACAGCGGTGCCAGGTAGGCATTGACGTTTTGCCCCAGCAAGGTGACTTCGCGTACGCCCTGGTCCGCCAGTTCGGCGATCTCGGTCAATACGTCGTCCAGCGGCCGGGAGACTTCCTCGCCGCGCGTGTAAGGCACCACGCAATAGCTGCAGTACTTGCTGCACCCTTCCATGATGGAAACGAACGCGCTCGGTCCTTCGACGCGGGCTGGCGGCAAATGGTCGAACTTTTCGATCTCCGGAAACGAGATATCCACCTGCGAGCGGCCCGTGGCACGCCGCGCGTCAATCATTTTTGGCAGTCGGTGCAGCGTTTGCGGCCCAAATACGACGTCGACGTAGGGCGCGCGCGAGACGATCGCCGCGCCTTCCTGGCTGGCCACGCAACCGCCCACGCCGATGATCAGGTCCGGATTGTTCTCCTTCAGCACCTTGACCCGGCCGAGTTCGGAAAACACCTTCTCCTGCGCTTTTTCGCGTACCGAGCAGGTATTGAAAAGAATGACATCCGCATCATCAGGTGTCTGGGTTTGCACCAGACCCTGGGCCGCGCCGAGCACATCAGCCATTTTGTCGGAGTCGTACTCGTTCATCTGGCACCCATACGTCTTGATGAAAATCTTTTTCTGACGTGGTGTACTCGGGCTGGCGGCCGTATTGGCCGGGCTGGCCGGGGAGAGGGACATCGTGTCCGACAAGGTGTGGTTTTCGGTAGTCATCGTGGGGGCGCCGATCGCAGTGGTTGACCTGGGGGCGTTTAGTAGGATGGAAAGCGCGCTACGTGCCGTTCCGGACGGATGCGGAACCCGGATTCCCGGGGCGGTGGTCCGCAAGGCATGCGACGAAAATTGAAACAGAAGATTATAACCGGTCAGGCAGCATGAATCGATAGTCGGTCCTCTCCATGCCGGCGCGACACGTGCATGATGCGAATAGGCATAAGTTATGCTTCTATCGGCCAGTTTCGTTGTCTGCATTGCCCTGTATTGCACGCCATGTCCATGGCGGATGGATGTGGATGACTCATTGAAGCAACGCGTCAATCCAGTGAAACGTCGCGTATGTCGCCGATTGGCTCGTGAGGCGCGAGATACGCCGCTACCCAATCGTGCCAATATGCCGATTCACCATGTACTATCTGGCAGATTTTACAATCATGCTTTTCTAACAATATGCTTACTATTTCTTACGCGTAATTGACGGTAGATAAGTGAAATTCCGACACGGTTATCAACTATTAGAAGGGGTGTACGTCATCAGGTGTAACGCGCATTCGTCCAAAGTTCATTATGATGGCGATGATGGGCCATATGGCAAGCTGATGAAACTCGCCGCGGCGATGGGACCGGCGATTACCTGCAGGTCTATCACGCGACGGTTGGCGCCGTCAGGGGGAATCAGAAGGTTAGGTTAGCCAGGATTCACCCGGGATTTTATCCATACACACCATTCCACTCGCAGGCCATGCGGACGGACTGAGAAAAGACATGCAAGACATGGCTCTCGGAGGCAGCAAAGTGCAAACCGGACATGTTCCAACGCTACCGTGGCGACTCGAGGATATCGACTTTGCGTCGATACAACCCGAGGTGGTCGCCCGTAATGAGGACCTCGTCGCGCTATTGTGCGCGTCATCGTTCATCGAAAGCGGCTCGGACCTTTACAGCAGTAATCTGGCCGAATACTTCGCGGGCGATACCGAAGTCGAGGATTGGCTGAACACGAATTGGGAAGCCGAGGAGCTTCAACACGGCCGTGCGTTGAAAGCGTATATCGCCTACGTCTGGCCGGATTTCGATTGGGATAAGTCATTCAAGAGTTTTTTCGACGAATATTCCAAGACGTGCAGTATCGAGGAGTTCGAAAAAACCCCGGCGCTTGAAATGGCCGCCCGCTGCGTGGTTGAAACAGGCACCGCTACGTTGTACCGTGCCATCAACGAATGCACCGATGAGCCGATCCTTAAGCAATTGACCTCCAATATTCGCGCGGATGAAGTGCGTCATTACAAGCATTTCTTTCAGTATTTCAAGCGCTATAACGCGACTGAGAAGAATAGTCGCTGGAAAGTGCTGGGTGCGGTGGTCCGGCGCGTCATCGAGATCAAGAGCGAGGATTCCGATATCGCCTTGCGGCACGTATTCGCCGAGCGCTATCACACGGAGCCGCGGGACACGCCGCAGTACCGTGCGATGAGCCACCGCGTGAATCGGCTGGTCCGCCGTAACCTATCGGCGGACATGTGCTTGAAAATGCTGATGAAACCGCTCGATCTGCCAAGGAAATTGCAATCGACGATTCAGCCGCCCCTCGCGGGGGTGCTGCAACATGTCTTCTTCCGGTAAGCCGGCAAGGGAACGCGCCATCGTCAGTACGCTGGACGTGCTGGCGTCCGCATTGCGGTTGGCGATGGCCGATGTTCCGGGTAACGAGGATGTCACGGGTGTCCACCCGGCGGCATCTGACATGCATCCGCAGGAAGCGACCTCACCTCAATTCACCCTTTCATTATTGACTACCGGCGTCGATGGATGGCCTGTGACATCGCTGCTTGGCCCGGGCGAAGTGGTGGTTGTTGGCGAAGTACAAGTGCGTATCGCGTTATGGCCGACGGCACGGGCCAATAGCAACATCGTGCGCGAGGAACGGGCGACGCTCGATTTCGTCTTCGACGGACACTTCCACCAGCTACGACTGCGGGCACTGCGCCGCGCCCCCTTGGTCGTTGACGCGTCGGCACCGACGCTCGTGTGCCATGAGTTGCTACTGGTGGAGGGGGAGGCGCAGAAGGTACCGTATGCCGAATTAACGTCGGGTATCCGGTATCGCCTGACTGGCGATGCAGCCTGCCGGCGGGAAACCGCCGTGCGCTGGCGTGTTCAGCAGGCCGCCCTGACCCGCTTCGCCATGCCGTCCGCGGAATAACGCCACAACAAGAAGTATCAGGACCGGTCGCCGCGGGCACCGCGCGACAGCAATGCGGCATTGCGTGGCGCGTTCGCCAGGCCGCCGGTGTTGCCGCCCGGACGGGATGTCCGCGATTGACCGCGATCCGCACCTGAATCCGCGTGCACGCGTGGTGCGCTGGCCGTATGGCCGCTGTTCCCATGTGCTTGCCGTGGCCCGCGCCCGGCCGGGTTCTGCGGCTTTGGCGCACCGCCATGGCGCGGCTTGCCGTCGCCGGCCGCGTGGCGCGCGGGGCGATCTGCTACCGGACGTCGCGCATCGTTCGCGCCCTGTCCCTGGCTGCCACGCGATCCCTGTCCATCGCGATTCGCGTTATCTCGCCCGCCAGCGTGGCCGCTCGACTGTACACCATCGCGCTGTCCTTCACGGCTCCGTTGTGGGTCGCCGCGTTGCGCGCCGCCTCCGCCGCCCCCACGCTTCTGGATCGGCTCGGGCTTGATGGACGGATCGGGTTCGAAGCCGGCGAGGATTTCCTTCGGCAAGCTGCGATTGATGAGCTTTTCGATATCCACCAGCAACTGCTTCTCGTCGATGCAGACCAGCGACCAGGCTTCCCCCGTCGCCCCCGCGCGGCCGGTGCGACCGATCCGATGAACATAGTCTTCCGCGACGTTCGGCAGGTCGAAGTTGACAACGTGCGGCAATTGGTCGATATCAATGCCGCGTGCGGCAATATCGGTTGCCACCAGCGCCTGCAGCGTACCATCCTTGAATTCGGCCAACGCGCGCGTCCGCGCCGACTGGCTCTTGTTGCCATGGATCGCCAGGGCACGAATGCCGTCGCGATCGAGCTGTTCGGCCAGACGATTGGCGCCGTGCTTGGTGCGGGTAAAGACCAGGACTTGATACCAATTGTTGTCGCGAATCAACTTTGTCAGCAGTTCGCGCTTGCGCTCGCGGTCGACCAGATAGACACGTTGATCGACGGTCTGGGCTGTCGTGTTGCGACGTGCAACCTCGATCGTGCGCGGTGCGTCGAGCAGGCCTGCGGCCAGTGTCTTGATTTCGTCGGAGAACGTCGCGGAGAACAGGAGGTTCTGGCGCTTCGGTGGGAGTGCGGCCAGCACCTTGCGGATATCACGGATGAAACCCATATCGAGCATCCGGTCCGCTTCGTCAAGGACCAGGATCTGCACGCCGGACAAATCGACGGTGCCTTGCGACAGGTGGTCCAGCAGCCGGCCAGGGGTGGCCACCAGGATATCGACGCCACGGCGCAGTTGATCGATCTGCGGATTGATCCCCACGCCGCCAAACATCATCATCGACCGCAGTTTCAGGTATTTCCCATAGCCGCGTACGCTTTCCTCGACCTGCGCCGCGAGCTCTCGTGTGGGGGTAAGAACCAGTGCGCGGATTGTCGCCTTGCCCGGCTTGGCCGGTAATCGCGTCAGACGTTCGAGCAGCGGCAAGGTGAAGCCGGCGGTCTTGCCGGTACCCGTTTGCGCACCGGCGAGCAGGTCGCCTCCTTCGAGAACGGCGGGAATGGCTTGCAACTGGATGGGAGTGGGCGTCGTATAGCCCAGGTCCGTGACGGCGCGCAGAATAGGTTCAGATAAGCCGAGTTCGGTAAAAGACATGAATTTTCGTGTTTCGCCGGTTCGTCGCAACGCGTGCGCCAATCTGGAACCGGTCGAATGGTAGGTCGCGCCACGCGCGCTGACTGGAACCCGCGAGTGGCGAAAAAATAGGGCGTCGCAAACGTCCTCCGGCAACGCGTCGGAAAACGGTGTCAAAACGGCGCATGTCCGGTCAGGGCGCATCGTTGGAATGCGCGCTGACGCGAACGAGCAAATCTCACTGTATGACGCAGTGGCACTCCCCTGGTGCGAGGTAAAGCAAGACAGGACGCCGCAGAACAAGGCGCACATGCAGGCGGAACAAGCACCATGCTTATCACCGCTGCCGTGTCCACAAGCGCGGCGAGGGCATTGGATAAGGGTGGTGACGACGCGACCCAGGGGGCCTCAATCCAACGCGAGTCGAATGCGCGTGGGTTTCTCGCCCGTCGTCACCGCGCTGCCAACGGTCCTTGTAGCGGACGTATGCCGCCTGCCCCTTGTCCCGCGTCGGCACACGATGCAACAGTGCTTGTCACGGCCATTAGAGTAGCAGTCAGACCCTATGAAGCGCAACCGATAAGGTGGGGCATCGCACGATTAACCGGCGTTTCCAAGCGATGCCGCCACCGTTCTTCCATCCATTCGCAGGATTGATACGGCCGTTTGCTTATCCGTTCGTCGCCCCTGATGCATGAGGGCGAACGCGTGTCGCTGCACTGCGCATCGCTTCACGGCCTCATCCAATTGCGACAAAGGATCAGACTTTTCTGATTTCTTCGATGCCCGCTTGGATTGGTGTATCGCGGTCGCGATAATGTCACGGGCAATGATTCTCCTCCGGTTTGCGAGAGGTGATACAACCAAGCGACGAGGGAACGATGAATATCGCTCGAGAAAGCGCAAAGGCGCGCGCATGGCGCGTCGTGCTTGTAGATGATCATCCGCTGGTTCGTGAAGCGTATGGCACTCTCATAGAGGCGCAGCCGGACATGACGGTGCTGGCGAGTCTGGGGGACAGTGCCTCGCTGACCAATGTGCTGCGCCATGGTGGCGCGGACATCGTCCTGCTGGATCTGCAATTGTCCGATGATGATGTAGATGGCATTGCCTTGATCCAGCGCTTGCGTGTGCGTTTTAACGGTACTCGGATATTGGTGTGTTCGGCGCTGGATGATCCCATCACCACCGATGCTGTATTCAATGCGGGGGCACATGGCTTTCTGTCGAAACGCCAATCAGTGATGGAGATGATCGATGCGCTTTATATCGTGGCGGCCGGCAAGCGCTATCTCTCAGAGCGGACAGATGACGGTCGTGATATCGGCAGCAATGGCTTGACTGGCGTGCCCGCCTTGGCAAAGGATACGGCGCTTAACGCGGACCTGACGACAAAGGAATATGACGTGCTGCGCTGTTGTCGACAGGGACTATCGCCAACGCGCGCCGCGGCGAAACTCAAACGAAGCGTCAAGACCGTCAGCGGCCACAAGATGATGGCTTTTCGCAAATTAGGCTATGCAACGGAGGTCGCATTGCACCATGCAACCCCACGCGCAAAAGACCGTTGATCAGCGAAGTGGTGGATGACTGCATAAGACTGTGATCCTTTATTGTCTGGGCTTGGCGTATTTGCTGTTCCGAAAGTGTTGAGGCTTGTCATTGTCGTCTCAAGGGGATCGGGTTTTCACCGCATTGAAAACCCGCATTGCGTATCGGCGTGGCGCGTTACATAACCAGCATTTGCCACGCTGGCCGGACTGGCCCGCATCACCATAATGGAGACAGCAATGGACCATGCAAACATGCAATTTCTAGGTGTTCCCTTCCCATTCAAGTCGCAATATCAAAATTTTATCGGTGGGGCCTGGGTACCTCCGGTTGACGGCGTCTACTTTGATAATGTGTCTCCAATCACTGGCCAGGTCTTCACGTCAGTGCCGCGCTCCAGGGCAGCGGATATCGAATTGGCGCTGGACGCCGCACATCGCGCCAAGGACGCATGGGGACGGCAATCGGCGGCGGATCGCGCCGCTGTATTGCTGCGCATTGCGGATCGGATGACCTTGCATTTGTCGCAATTGGCCTTTGCGGAATCGATTGACAATGGCAAGCCTATTCGTGAGACACGCGCCGCGGATATTCCGCTGGCGATCGATCATTTCCGCTATTTCGCAGGCTGTCTTCGTTCTCAGGAAGGGTCAATCAGTGAGATCGATCGCGAGACAATCGCTTATCACTTTCATGAGCCATTGGGGGTGGTGGGTCAGATCATTCCTTGGAATTTCCCGATCCTGATGGCGGCGTGGAAACTGGCCCCGGCGTTGGCGGCGGGTAATTGCGTCGTATTGAAACCGGCCGAGCAAACCCCGGCCTCCATTCTCGTGTTGGCCGAATTGATCGCGGACCTGTTGCCGCCGGGTGTGTTGAATATCGTCAATGGGTTCGGTCCGGAGGCCGGGCAGCCGTTGGCGTCCAGTAAGCGGATCGCGAAAATCGCTTTCACCGGTGAGACCACTACCGGGCGGTTGATCATGCAGTACGCGAGCCAGAACCTGATCCCGGTCACGTTGGAGCTTGGCGGCAAGAGCCCGAACATTTTCTTTGACGACGTGATGGCGCAGGACGATGCATTCTTCGACAAGGCCCTGGAGGGGTTTGCGATGTTCGCGCTCAATCAAGGAGAGGTGTGTACCTGTCCGTCGCGCGCGTTGGTCCAGGAAAGTATCTATGACCGGTTTATCGAACGGGCGGTGGCCCGTGTGGAAAAGATCCGTCAGGGACATCCGCTCGATGACAAGACAATGATTGGCGCGCAAGCGTCAGAGGAACAATTGGACAAGATCCTCTCGTATATCGAGATAGGGCGAGGCGAGGGAGCGGACTGCCTGACCGGCGGGGTACGTGCGCGGCTTGATGGCGAGTTAGCGAGCGGGTACTACATGCAGCCGACGATCTTTCGCGGCAACAACAAGATGCGCATCTTTCAGGAAGAGATCTTCGGGCCTGTGTTGTCCGTGACCACGTTCAAGGACGAGGCGGAAGCGCTCGAAATCGCGAATGACAGCCCCTTTGGTCTGGGGGCCGGTTTGTGGACGCGCAATGTCCATCGTGCCTACCACCTGGGCCGCGAGATTCAGGCGGGCCGGGTCTGGACCAACTGTTACCACGCCTATCCGGCTCACGCGGCTTTCGGTGGCTACAAGCAGTCTGGGATTGGTCGCGAGACCCATAAGATGATGCTGGAGCACTATCAACAGACAAAAAACCTGTTGGTTAGCTATGGCACATCGGCGTTGGGTTTTTTCTGAATTGTAAAGCGGCGATTTGCCAACGAGTATAATAGACGGTTAAAGTCAATTGCGTCGTCAGTTGTTTCGGCGGGGTGGCCATCTACCCTTCCGTAATCCGGGCGGTTTCCGGCGCATGCGCGCCGAACGCGTTCGACGGTTGCGGAGGGAGAGGAGCATAGGTACGTATGGAAGAGCAAAAAGATCTGCTGGTCGTCGACGATAACGTTGATTCGGCTGAGAGTTTGGCCATGTTGCTCGAAATTCATGGTTACTCGGCCCGCGTGGTTCACAACGGCCACGCGGCATTGGCCGCTGTCGCGGCACGTGTACCGGAAGCGGTGATCCTGGACATCAGCATGCCCGGCATGGACGGCTTCGAGGTCGCTCGCCGTTTGCGAACGCAATTCACGAGTGCGCAATTGAAACTCATCGGGCTGTCCGGCTATGGTGACGAGGGCAGCCGCCGTCAGGCGCAGGAAGCAGGCTTTGATCAGCTATTGGTCAAGCCGATCGACGTGGAAGGTGTTATTGCTACGCTCTGACGCCGCGTGTAGGCGTCAGCTTCTTCCAACAACCATTCTCTAAACAACTGTAGTGCCGCATTGTGGCGCGCTTCGGTTGGATAGACGAGATAATATCCCGCTGCTTCGCCATCGCGCCCCTCCGTGGCGTCTCCTGTTTTTCCATCTCTGTCTGACTTGTTTTGTTTTCGTGCCTGCGCGACTGACCGTTCGGCGAAGGGCATCACCAAGCCGGGATCGTTACACAGTTCCTCCAGAAAGAAACGCGGCACCAGGGCGATGCCCAGTCCCGCGCGCGCACCGCTGATCAGCATCGTGAACAATTCGTAGCGAACGCCGCGCATTGCGCGTGGATCATCGACGCCCTGCTGCAGTAGCCAATGATGCCAAGCGTCGGGGCGCGTGGTGGAATGAAGGAGCGGGAAATCGAGCAGCCCCGACGGATGCGTGGGCGCTTGCCCGTTTGACGATAATAATGTCGGCGAACAGACGGGAACGACTTCTTCCCCAAAAAGGCGATCCGCCATCGTGCCAGGCCAGTTGGGTGCGCCGTAGTGAATAGCCGCTTCGAAATGCGTATCGGAAAAGGAAAACATGGCAGTCTGGACACCCAGGTTCACGCGCAGCGAGGGGTGTCGCGCCGACAAGCCCGCCATGCGCGGTAGCAGCCATTGCGATGCGAACGTTGGGAGTACCGCCAGTTCCAACGCGTCGGCGCCGCTGCCGTGCGCGATGATCGCCAACGTATCGCGTTCGAGCGTATCCAGCATGCGCCGGACCTGTGTACTGTAGAGTGCGCCGGCACGGGTCAGAATCACCCGCTGTTTCGCGCGAACGAACAGTCGCACTCCCAGTTGCTGCTCCAACGCGCCCACCTGACGCGATACCGCACTCTCGGTCAATGATAGCGCGCGGGCCGCGGCGGTGAAATGCTCATACCGCGCGGCGGCATCGAATGCGATCAACGCACCCATATTGGGAAGACGGCGGCGGCGCGTGGGCATGGAGTTGATTCCGTAAACGCATCATGTGCCGATTTTATCGCGCTTTACGGCATCGTCCCAGGGGCCAATAATCGATGGAACGCGCGTGAGGCTACGAGGAGACGAAGATGAAACGCAATGCGAATATCGATGCCCTGTTGCAATCCCTGCTGGGACCGGAAAAGACCGCGATTTTGTTTGAAACGCTCAATAGACCGTCCGTGCTGTCGCACTGCGAGCCCGGCATTGTCAGCCGGACCGAGCTGGCGCAAGCCATGAACATGGCTTTGTTCGACGGGCTGATTGCCCGTTCCGCGAACGGCCGTCATTACACCACCCGGGCTTTGGCCACGGCACGCGAGCGCGGCCAGGCCCACGGTGGCGCGAGTGGACAGCAGGATCAGCCGATATCCGCGGTGTGTTTCGATCATGGTGCACTGCGCACCGTGCGATGGTCGCGCAACGGCGCGTTGCCGCCTGGTGAAGCGGCCTTCGCGCGTATTCTCGTGCCATTGGGCTTCGAATTGCGCAATCGTTATCCGCTCGACAAATTGGGCATGACCGGGCGGGCGTACGCGCATCGCGATGCGCCTGAAGAGATTGCGCAATTCTTTGTCAGCGAACTGCACCCGGAGCGTTTTTCACGGGATTTTCAAGAGGCGGTGACGCGCATCGTGTCTAGCTCTGTCGATCCGTTGACGCCCAATGCCACCGCGCTGTTATGGGACCTCCATCGCGACGGTAGCCTGCCGTTGGCCTATGCGCAGGAACTGCTGCCAATCATCGTGGGTGCGTTTGCCCGGCAGCATGCCGTCCCGCATGAGCGCGACTATGACACCGTGCTGCGCGAATCGGCGGAAATGGCGTGGATCGCGACCGAGGGCAATGCCTTTAATCATGCAACGGACCGGGTGGTCGATGTGTTTGCGTTGGCCGATGCCGAGAAATCGCTCGGCTTGCCGATGAAGCCCGACGTCGAATGTTCGCGATCAGGGCGTGTTTTTCAGACGGCCTACCGTGCCGACCTGGTTGAACGGCCTTTCGTCGATAGCGAGGGTCGGCAGATCACACGAACGGTACCGGGGTCATTTTACGAATTCATCACGCGCAAGCATGAATTCGACACAGTCAGCGGTCGTTGGCGGTTGGACCTGCGCTTTGACGCCGGCAATGCGCAAGGTATTTTCAAGATGACCGCCGGTGTGACAATGTGAAGGTTTCCGTCAACGCGTCGCGAAGACGGTATGTGGGCAACGAGGAGAGCACATGAATATCGATGCTGTTTTGGCGGAACTGGGCCTGGCGCATCTTGGCGCGCATGCCGTCCCCATCGATGGCGTAGCGTTGTCGGCAGGGCTGGCGGTCCATTCCCCGATCGATGGCCGCCGTATCGGGGTGGTGCCGACGCATGACGTCGAGGAGGCGCCAGCGGTCATGGCGCGCGCGCAGACCGCTTTTCTTCGTTGGCGCGGTGTCCCGGCGCCGCGGCGTGGAGAGCTGATCCGTTTGCTGGGCGAAACGTTGCGCGCAAAAAAGCAGGCGCTAGGCGCCCTCGTGTCCATGGAAGCCGGCAAGATTTTGCAGGAAGGGCTGGGCGAAGTGCAGGAGATGATTGATATATGCGACTTCGCGGTGGGCTTGTCGCGTCAGTTGTATGGTTTGACGATCGCATCGGAACGGCCCGGACATCGAATGGCGGAGACGTGGCATCCGATGGGGCCGTGCCTGGTGATCTCGGCATTCAATTTTCCGGTGGCGGTGTGGTCGTGGAACGCGGCGCTTGCACTCGTGTGCGGCAATAGCGTGGTGTGGAAGCCGTCCGAGAAGACGCCGTTGAGTGCACTCGCGGTGGACGCGTTAATGCGCGATGTGCTGATCGCGTTCGGTGACGCACCGCCCGGACTGGTACAGACGGTGATCGGCGGCCGCGATATAGGTGCGCGCCTGGTCGGTGACGCGCGCGCGGCCATCGTCAGTGCCACTGGCAGCACGGCGATGGGTCAGGCGGTGGGCATTGATGTTGCACGGCGTTTCGGTCGTGCCATCCTCGAGCTCGGCGGTAATAACGCAGGCATCGTGACGCCATCGGCGGATCGCGAACTGGCGTCGCGCGGCATTCTGTTCTCGGCGGTAGGCACGGCGGGTCAGCGCTGCACGTCGTTAAGGCGTCTTTTTGTACATGACAGCATCTACGACGACACGGTCTCGCGTCTGAAGGCATGGTACGCCAAGGTGCCGATCGGCAATCCATTGAAGGAGGGCGTGTTGATGGGACCGCTGATTGACGCCGGGGCATTCGATGCCATGCAGCGCGCGCTGGATGAAGCGCGCGAGCAGGGCGGCCGCGTGACGGGCGGCGAGCGTGTGCGCCCCGACGGTGAGGCCGGTAGTGATGCCGCGTATTACGTGCGGCCGGCACTGGTGGAAATGCCGACGCAGACACAGGTCGTATTGCGGGAAACGTTTGCACCGATTCTCTACGTCATGCGCTATACGCAATTCGACGATGCAATAGCGGCAAATAACGCGGCGGCGCATGGTCTTTCTTCGTGCGTGTTCACCAACGACCTGCGCGAGGCGGAACGCTTTATCAGTGCGGCCGGTAGCGATTGTGGCATTGCCAATGTCAACATTGGACCAAGCGGTGCCGAGATTGGTGGTGCATTTGGCGGCGAGAAAGAAACGGGTGGTGGACGTGAATCCGGCTCCGATGCGTGGAAGGGTTATATGCGTCGCGCGACCAATACTGTCAATTACTCAACGCAGTTGCCGTTGGCTCAGGGTATCCGATTCGATTTCGACGCGAGTTGACGTGGTCTTGCCTCCCTTGGCGTCAACGTTGTTTTCGTTGTTGCAGTTGCCGTCCTTTTTTTCGAGATGATATGAGCACCACGCAATCCGACCTTTCCAGCACGGCTTCTGGATCCGCGAGCACGCGTTCCGTGACGGGTAACGCCATGAACGTGTCTTTTTTCGCGACACCGTACCGGCATGCGGCCGGATCACCAATCCGCGCATTGTTTCCGTATATGAGCCGACCCGGGATGATCTCATTCGCGGGGGGCATGCCGGATCCCGCGCTGTTCGATCGGGATGGCTTGCAACGCGCGCATGAGAAGGCATGGTCGAATCCATCCGCGTGTTTGCAGTACGGTCCAACCGATGGCTTGCCGTCGCTGCGTGCCGCCCTCGCGGCTGTGATGCGGTCGCGTGGGGTGGCGTGCGACGACGGCGACATCATGGTGACCGCCGGGTCCCAGCAGGGCCTTGATTTGTTGTTGCGCGTAATGGTGGATCCGGGGGATGTCATCCTCGTCGAGCAACCGGCGTATCCGGCGACGCTGCAGGCCATTCGCCTGGCGCAGGGCCGCATCATACCGGTGGCGGTGGATGCCGATGGGTTGGACGTCGATGCCTTATCGGAACAATTGGCGTGCTGGGACGACAGGCTATCCGAACCCAAGGCGTTGTACACGGTGCCGACGTTTTCGAATCCCAGCGGCCTGACGATGTCGCGCGCGCGGCGGGTGGCGTTGCTCGAACTCGCGGTCAAGCATCGACTACTGTTGATCGAGGATGACCCTTACAGTGGGCTGCGTTTCGCTGGGGAGGCACAGCCGTCATTGTTGGCGTTGGCACAGGACGTGCCGGGTGCGCGCGACCTGATCGTGCATTTCTCCAGCTTGTCGAAGATCCTTGCGCCGGGAATGCGGGTTGGCTGGATGCTGGCGCCCGCTGAAATCATGCGCCGATGTTCGATTGCGCGACAGACGGTGGATCTCTGCGGTCCGGGTTGGATGCAGGCCGTGGCCGCGGCGTATCTGGAGGGCGATACGTTTGCGGCCCATCTCCCGAACATCATCGCCAGCTACCGCGCGAAATGCGATGCACTGGCAAATGGACTGTCCGAGTCATTGGGCGAGCAACTAACGTTTGCCCGGCCACAGGGGGGGATGTTCCTGTGGGGGCGTTTCGCGCAAGGAATCGACGCGGCGGTGGTGTTGAAAGCGGCAATTGAACACGGCGTGATGTTTGTGCCGGGCGAGGCTTTCTACGCCTCGAACGCCGATGCTAGCGCTGTTCGGCTTTCGTTCGCGACGCCGACGCTGGAACAGATTGGAGAAGGCACGAAAAGGCTGGCGCAGGCGGTGTCTAGCGTTGCGGATTGAGGCGTGCGGTAATCGCTGTCAGGGCCGGGCGCGGCGGCTATACCCGATTGGCATACGGGCCCGTATGCGTTTGCACAGCCGTTGTTACCCTTTGCTGTCACGCTACGACGAAGCCAAACGTGGTCATGATCTGTGCGGCTTGCTCGTGAGAGATAATGGCACCTTGCAGGAGCGTGGCTTGCGCCAACGACAGTTCGCCCAACTCGCAATTTCTGAGATCGGCGTCTTTAAATCTACAGTCTTTGAACGCGGCGCCACGCAACGAGCCACCCTCGAAAATCGCTTCCCGGAAATCACAGCCGCGCAGGTCCGCGTCTGAAAAGTCGAGATGGTCAAGCGTCATTTTGCGCATCGACAGTCCGATGATCGTGGCGGCCACGAGACGCGTTTGCGCAAAGGTCGCGCCGATCAGGCCGATATCGATGTTCAACTGTGCGCCGGTCAAGCGGCAATCCGAAAAGGACGCCCCATCGATACGTGCGTTTCGCCATTCGGAATTTGCCAGATCGCATGCAGTGAAAGCGGCTCCTTGGGCCTTGATGCCATCGAAGCGTACATGTCCCATTCGGCAACGTTGCCAGTGCGTTTCTCGCAGATCGGCATGACGGAGTGCCACGCCGGCCAGATCGCAATCTTCGAATGTGCAGCCACTGAGATCGAGATTCGATAAATCCGCATCCGCGAAGGCGAGTTTGACATAATGGCGCCCGCCTTCACTGACAAGGGCACGTAACGCGCCAGGCGTCTCGCAGGTAATCGGCAGGGTCGACATGACGCGAAAAGGAATGGCGGGAACGGATTGGCATTATAGCGGGCAGTACAACGGCAACAGCACGATGTCATTGCCGATGTTGGTAGGCCTGCTCGGGGGGGTATGGCGGACGCTCGCGCACAATGCCATGTCATGCCGCGCGCTGTCACCGTGACGGCGACAGCGCCTCGCGGCCACAAATAGCCGCGCTGGCCTGCATCAAATATCTACCTCGCAGCACCCAACAGCCATCCCGCACCATCCAGCGCCGTGCGGGCTGGTCCATGCTTGTAAATTGGATCTGTTCCATGGCGCAGGGCAAGTGCGTGAACGGCGTGCGGCCTTTGAATAAATTCCGGCTAGGCATCTCGTTCGGCATCACCGTTGCATCGCTTGATTGGCCGTAGGAGAGAGGTTTAGAGGCGATCTTTTCATTGTCTGCTTTGCTATTCTGGGCTTCCTTCATGGCTAGACGAACGAGACTATGCAACGCCGCGAGCTTGCACCGACATCGGCATCACTTTCTTTGACGCAAGCATCAAGACGATGCGTTCAAGGAGAGGTGGACGATGTGTCGGCGGATGTGGATGGGCCGGCATTATCGCGCGTTGCCGTGGCGCATAGTCGACCGGGTGCGATGTCGTCGGTGTTGGGGCGTATCGGTCAATGGGTTATTGCATCGGGGCGGATCGGGACGCATGCGCAAGGTGAATCGGCATCCGCGCCGGAAGGCGTAGGCCATCTAAGCGCGTATGCGTGCAGTGTCCCGATCCATCATCGCAAGGTATCGTGGATCGAGCGGCGCCTGGCGCGATTGCCGCATGCGTCTCGTCTTGCCGCGGACATCGAACCGCTCAAGGCGTTCAATGACCGTAGCCGATCGTGGTCGGCGACCACTGCGTTCACACTGATCCCAGTGAATAAAGTGCGTAACGCGCTACGCACTACGGGTGTTCCACAATCTGGTCGAGCGGCGCACGTCATGACCACGCCGCTTGACCATGATCATTTCCGCTCGCAGGTGAGCAGGGTGCGCCAGTATGCGGATATGCTTATTCGCCCACCCGGTGAAGCTTGTGCGGGTGACGTAGCGGAGAGTATGAGATTGTCCGAGCAACAGCGGCACAACCTTATTTCCCTCTCACGGTTCGCGTCCTATATCGATGATGCGTTCAGGGCGAAGGGGAAACCGAATGAGCGTTTTTTCGCCCTGGTGCGCAAGGAGGACATCGGTTTTCCAGGGCGTCCGATTTACGCGGTGGCATACACGGAATACGTGCCAGGGGAAGATGACTTGGTGATAAAGGCCGTTGCGGCCCATCCATTTACCCATTTTTCACCCGGGACGACGTCCGCCGATATCGATGCACTACTGCAACGGAACATGGGTGCCCATGAATGGGAAACGTATTTCGACAACGACGAACATCTTAATGTGTTGGGCGCTGATTTCCGCCTGCGGAATATTGCCGGCTATTCGTCGCTGCAATCGGTAGTTGCCAGCATGCGTGACCACACAATACGAAGCATCACCGCGCACCCCGTCAATCCCCGGACAAACCATACGGCTAGCCGCCTCGGCATGAACGCGACGGAGCAGGCGCCCGCGCCATGAAAAAAGGCCTGCTCCGAAGAGCAGGCCTTTTTTTGCGGATAGACATCCGCTAAATCCCGTTGGTGCCCGGGGCCGGAATCGAACCGGCACGCCTTGCGGCGGGGGATTTTGAGTCCCCTGCGTCTACCAATTTCACCACCCGGGCCGTCTGTGGCTCGGTGATCCTTGATGGTGGCGATACAAACTGCCACCAGGAAAATGCTGTAAAGCACACACCGAGACAAACAAGAAGCGGGATTATGGCGGAAAATGTTCAGCGAGGCAAGCACTGATCGCCATTTTCTTAATGGCCCGCAGGCTACAGCTCGTATCGCTCGCCTTCGTTGCCGCGTAGTGCTTGATCCAGCAGCTTGCGATCGGTCTGCGGCGAGAGCAATTCGACCAGCGTATAGATATAGCTTCGAAGATAGGCCCCTTGCTTCAGCGCAATCCGTGTGACGTTTGATCCGAACAGATGTCCCACGGACATGGCTTTCAGTGACTTGTCTCGATCCGCTTGATACGCCATATCGGACATGATCCCCACGCCCAGTCCCAGCTCCACGTAGGTCTTGATCACGTCCGAGTCTATCGCTTCCAGCACGATGTCCGGCGTCAGCCCGCGACGCTCGAACGCCTGGTCGATTTTCGTTCGCCCCGCGAAGGCGGACCCGTAGGTGATCAGCGGATACTGGACCAGATCTTCCAGGGACAACTCACCGCGTGACGCCAGCGGGTGATCATGCGTGACGATGGCCACGTGCATCCATTGGAAACAGGGCACCGTCGTCAACCCTGGGTAATCGGCAATGGCTTCCGTCGCCACGGCCAGATCCGCCTGGTCACGCAGCACCATCTCGGCAACCTGCGTTGGATTGCCTTGCAGGATCGACAGATGCACTTTCGGGAAGCGTTTGCGAAAATCCGCCACGGCGGCCGGCAGCGCATAGCGCGCCTGCGTGTGGGTGGCCGCAATGGTCAGATTGCCTTGGTCCTGGGCGGCAAATTCGCTCCCTACCCGTTTCAGACTTTCAACCTCCTGCAAAATGCGCTCGACCGATGCCAGAATCAGGCGTCCAGGCTCGGTCAGCGAGCGTACGCGCTTGCCGTGTCGCCGGAAGATTTCAACCCCCAACTCCTCTTCCAACTCGATAATGGCCTTCGAAACGCCGGGTTGTGACGTGAATAGTGCTTTCGCCGCTTCAGTCAGGTTGAAATTCTGACGCACGGCCTCGCGGACGAAGCGGAATTGATGCAGGTTCATGATGAGCAGCAAGTCCCGAAGGGCCAGTGCCGGCAAAGGCCCCTGGTCCGGTTTAATGAGTACGTGGCGCAACCGCGCGGGTGCCGCAATGGCGTCTTCAAAACGCTGCCGCAGGCCCCACGGGGCGACTTCGTGACGTGCGGCGCCCGAAGGACAACCCTGTCGCGAAACAGGGTTAGCGCGGTGCTGACGCGATGTAACATACCGCCGTCTGGCCCGCCGACGCGCCGTAGCGCCCCGTCTGGCGGGCCAGACCGGGCTAATAACCCTGCGGTATAACGTACTAATTTTTTAGTCGTTTGAAATATAAAGCGAGTTTATTACGATTTCCAGTCCCAATGCCACCGTTCCGCGGTAGTGAAGCGCCCCCGGTTTAGCGTTTGAGGTGCCTACGTCGCAGTCTGTAAGCTGCTCATGGCTGCTCTCGGACTCAGCGGAGCGCTTGGCGAAGAGTGGCGAAATACGCGAGTTCCCCTATGTACCAATACGACCAGTACGATCAGCAAATCGTTGACGAACGCGTGGTGCAGTACGCTGACCAGGTGCGGCGTCGCCTGAGCGGCGAACTGGATGAAGAAGAATTCAAGCCGCTACGTCTGCAGAATGGTCTCTATATGCAGCGGCATGCCTATATGCTGCGCGTCGCGATTCCGTACGGCAACCTGAGCAGTACGCAAATGCGTATGTTGGCGCATATCGCGCGTGAGCACGATCGTGGATATGGTCACTTTTCCACCCGCACGAACATCCAGTACAACTGGATCACGCTGGAGGAAACGCCGGAAATACTGCGAAAACTGGCATCGGTCGAGATGCATGGTATCCAGACGTCCGGCAATTGCATTCGCAACATTTCCACGGATCAGTTCGCAGGGGTTGCTGCCGATGAACGTGTCGATCCGCGCCCCTACTGCGAGCTGATGCGGCAGTGGTCGACGTTCCACCCGGAATTTGCTTGGCTGCCGCGCAAGTTCAAGATTGCGATCACCGGCGCCGACGAGGATCGTGCGGCAACGCTGCTGCATGATATCGCCATCCATTTGAAGCGTGACGCCAACGGTGATGTGATTGCGGATGTGCTCGCCGGCGGTGGCATGGGCCGTACGCCCATTCTCGGCAGTGTGATCAAGCGTGATTTGCCATGGCAACATCTTGCCTCGTACTGCGAGGCAGCGCTACGGGTCTATAACCGCTATGGACGGCGCGACAATATCTACAAGGCGCGGATCAAGATCCTGGTCAAGGCATTGGGGGCCGAGCAGTTCTCCGAGCAGGTGGAGCAGGAATGGGTCCACCTGAAGGACGGTCCCGCGACGTTTACCGTCGAGGAGCGCGATCGTGTGGCGTCTTATTTTGTGCCGCATCCTTATGAGACGCTGCCGGCAATCGATCGTCAGTACGAGCAGCATCTGCGGGACGACCGCGCGTTCGCGCGCTGGGCCGAACGCAATGTTCGTGCGCACCGTCAACCGGGCTATGCCAGCGTGACGCTGTCGCTGAAGCCCCACAACGCGCCACCGGGTGATGCGACCGATGCGCAGATGGAAGCCGTCGCTGATTGGGCCGACCGTTTCAGCTTCGGTGAGATCCGCGTGACGAAAGAGCAGAACCTGGTTCTGGCGGACGTCAGGCAAGCGGATCTGCACGCGTTGTGGCAACTGGCGCGCGCCGCGGGTTTTGCCACGCCGAATATTGGCCTGTTGACCGATATCATCGCCTGTCCAGGGGGCGATTTCTGCTCGCTCGCCAATGCAAAGTCGATCCCGATCGCGGAAGCGATCCAACGCCGCTTCGACGATCTGGACTACGTGTACGACCTCGGCGACGTGACGTTGAATATCTCCGGCTGCATCAATTCATGCGGTCATCATCATATCGGCAACATCGGCATTCTCGGCGTCGACAAGGACGGCAGCGAGTGGTACCAGGTGTCACTGGGCGGCGACCAAGGCCACGCGGCGCGAATCGGTCGCGTGATCGGCCCTTCGTTTTCGGCGGAAGAAGTGCCGGACGTCGTCTCGCGGATTATCGATACCTTTGTTGCGAACCGCGATGGCGAAGAGCGCTTTATCGATACCTATGCTCGTATTGGCGTGACGCCTTTCAAGGAATACGTCTACGCATCCCGGCCGAAGGCCGTCGCCTGACAGGGGACCCACACCATGGCATTGATCATCAAGAACCGCGAGGTCGTGGAAGACCGCTGGCACACCGTGCGTGCGGATGCCCAAGGGCAAGTGCCGGCGCCGCAAGATCTGCCGCACGGCGCCGTTATCGTGCCGTTCACGTATTGGGCCGAACATCGCGACGCGTTGACCGCGGCGCGGAGCAAGGCCGACCTGGGCATCTGGCTGGCGCCGAATGACGAGCCGGCCGCAGTCCTGGATGACATCGATTCGGTCACGGTCCTCGCCGTCGATTTTCCGGCGTTCAAGGACGGCCGGGGAATCAGCATCGCCCGGCTGTTGCGCGAACGCTATGGCTGGAAGGGGGAAATACGGGCGATCGGCGACGTCTTGCGCGACCAGATCGGTTATATGTCGCGTTGCGGAATCGACGCGTTCGCGGTCCGTGCGGACAAGGACATTCATGATGCACTGCATGCGTTCGACGAGCTGACAGTGCACTACCAAGGCGCTTTCGATGATCCGCGTCCGTTGTTTCGTCGAGTGCGGCGCCACGGGGCGACAGCGGCGGCGCACGCAGGCGACGTGGCTTTGGCCGCGGCGAATGCACTTTCGTCGTCTGAGTCCTGAACGGAGCACGCACCATGGCAACGGAAACGGTCCCCCCATCGGCAACGGCGCTGGCGCATGTTAACGCGTCGATTGCCCGCGCCGATGACGGTGCCGGCGAGACCGATACGGTCAGCACCATCAGCATGCGCCCGATATTGTCGGGCCCTCGCCGTGACGGCCCGCGCTCTCAACCGCTGGACGCCCTGATCGCGGAACTGGACGGGCGCCTCGATGGTATCGCCGCCGCGCACCCGGGGCACCGGGTCAAGCTTGCGAGCAGCCTGGCGGCGGAAGACATGGTGCTCACGCATGCGATCCTTTCGCGGCACGTCGATATTGGCATCTTCACGTTGCAGACCGGACGGTTGCATGTGGAGACGGTTGGGATGCTCGACACAGTGGAAAGCCGTTATGGCTATCGGATCGAGGCTTTCGAGCCGCGTCCCGAAGCCGTTGCACGATACGTCGACGCGCACGGTTTGAATGCGTTCTATGAAAGCGTCGATCTACGCAAGGCGTGCTGTGAGATGCGCAAGGTTGAACCGTTGAATCGGGCACTGACTGGTGTGGATGCCTGGGTAACCGGGCAACGTAGGGAACAATCGGTAACGCGTACGGAACTGCCGCATCGTGAACACGACGGCGCGCGCGATATCGCGAAATACAACCCGCTGGCCGATTGGACCGAGGCCGATGTCTGGGCCTATCTGGATCGGCTCGATGTCCCGGTCAATCCGCTGCATGCGCGGGGCTACCCGAGTATAGGCTGCGAACCCTGCACGCGCGCGGTACGGGCCGGCGAGGACAGCCGGGCGGGTCGGTGGTGGTGGGAGTCGCGAGACACGAAAGAATGCGGATTGCATCAGAACGTTGCAACATCAGACAGCAAGCAGTGACATGGATTGGAGGCAATGAGCAACATGAACAGCCCTTTTGACTTGGATAGCGATGCCGCCGGTGTGAGCGCTGTGCCAGCCGATGGCGCGCTGCCTGCGGGCGGCATGGACCATCTGGATTGGCTCGAAGCCGAATCCATCCATATCCTGCGTGAGATGGTAGCGGAGTGCCGCAAGCCGGCGCTGCTGTTTTCAGGGGGGAAGGATTCGGTCGTCGTACTGCATCTGGCATTGAAGGCATTTGGCCTCGGTCCGAATCGCAAGACGGCGCTGCCTTTCCCCCTGGTGCACATCGATACCGGCCACAACTTCGACGAAGTGATCACGTTTCGCGACCAGCGGGTCGCCGAACTGGGCGCCGAGTTGATCGTCGGGCACGTGGAGGATTCGATCCGCCGTGGCACGGTGCGTCTGCGGCGTGAAACGGACTCGCGCAACGGAGCACAGGCGGTCACGCTGCTGGAAACCATCGCGGCGCACCAGTTCGACGCATTGATCGGCGGAGCCCGTCGTGATGAGGAGAAGGCACGCGCGAAGGAACGCATCTTCTCGTTCCGCGACGAATTCGGTCAATGGGACCCGAAGGCGCAACGCCCCGAGTTGTGGAGTGTGTATAACGCACGGCTGCATCAGGGAGAGCACTTGCGCGTGTTCCCGATCTCGAACTGGACGGAACTGGACGTCTGGCAATACATCGGACGGGAACGGTTGGCGTTGCCGTCGATCTATTACGCTCATACGCGCGAAATCGTACGACGCAACGGCCTGCTCGTACCGGTTACCCGGCTGACGCCGCCGCGCGATGGCGAGGTCGCGGAGGAAGCGCTGGTGCGTTTCCGGACCGTTGGCGACATTAGCTGCACTTGCCCTGTGGCGAGCGACGCGACCGATGTCGCGGCGATCGTCGCCGAGACGGCGGTGGCCGATGTCACCGAGCGCGGGGCGACGCGGATGGACGACCAGGCATCCGAGGCAGCAATGGAACAACGCAAGAAGCAAGGCTATTTCTGAGCGGGGCGGACCGATTATGAGCACACCATCTCTCAACGCCGGGCATCCGGCGAACGCGGGCCTGTCACACGCAAGCGACGGCCCGGTGGCCGACCTTGGCGTATTACGCTTCATCACCGCCGGCAGCGTCGACGACGGCAAGAGCACGTTGATCGGCCGGCTGCTGTACGACAGCCGCGCGGTGCTGAGCGATCAGCTCGGTGCGCTGGCCCGCGCGAAGAACAAGCGGACGGTCGGCGACGAAATCGACCTCGCGCAACTGACGGACGGCCTGGAGGCTGAGCGCGAGCAAGGCATTACGATCGATGTCGCTTACCGCTATTTTGCGACTGGTCGTCGCAAGTTCATCATTGCCGATACGCCGGGGCACGAACAATACACGCGCAACATGGTCACGGGCGCGTCTACGGCCCACGCGGCCATCGTCCTGATCGATGCCACGCGCGTGACATTCGATGGCGACACGACCACCTTGCTGGCCCAGACCAAGCGACATAGCGCGATTGTCAAGTTACTCGGCATCCAGCACGTGATCGTCGCTGTCAACAAGATGGATCTCGTTGACTATAGCGAAAGTGTCTTCGACAAGATCCGGGAAGCCTACGTCGCGCTGGCACGGCGCCTCGGCCTGCGGAACGTGCGATTTGTCCCGGTATCGGCATTGAAGGGCGACAACGTCGTGACCCCGAGTGAACAGATGCCGTGGTATGGCGATGGTCCGCTGTTGTCGACGCTCGAACTACTGCCGGTGGCGCAACGGCTTGGCGCATTGCGTTTCCCGGTGCAATGGGTTGCGCGGCAAGACGGTTCCCAAGCGGATGACTTCCGCGGCTATATGGGGCGAATTGAATCCGGGGGGCTGAGCGTCGGGCAAAAGGTTCGCGTGTTGCCGGGGGGCATCGAGGCCGAGATCGCCGAATTGATCGCACCGGTGCCGGGCGGTACGGCGGCGGTACGGCAGGCGCATGCCGGGCAATGTGTCACGGTCCGGCTGACCGCCGATGTCGACGTGTCGCGCGGCGACATGTTCGTGGAGGCGTCGAGCACGGCGGATGCGGCGCAACAGCAGGGCAGCGGTATTGTCGCGCGCAAGCTCGAGGCCGATATCTGCTGGCTGGGGGAGGAACCATTGTCGCCGCTGCGCAAGTATCTGCTGAAGCACACGACGGCAACCGTATTCGCACGCGTGTCGGCGGTCAAGCATACGCTCGATGTCCATACCTTGGACCATACCCTTTCGGACAATAGCGGCGCCGCGGTCACGGTGAAGATGAATGATATCGGCGCGATCTCGTTGAATCTGCAAAAACCGATCGTCTGTGATACCTACGACAGCAATCCGGCGACGGGAGCGTTCGTGTTGATTGACGAAGCGACGTATCATACGGTTGCTGCCGGAATGATTCGGCAATACAGTGCCTGATTGCCTCGCTGCCCGGACCCTTTGAATGTGGAAGTGCGACGCGGTGTATAGAGGCAAGGCGGCATGCAATCCACACGCATCGTCCGGGAACATGGGCGGCGTAATGCGGCAAAGGATCCCCGGCAGGGGGAAAAGATGACAGCAAAGGTTTATCTGATTGGTGCGGGACCAGGCGCTGCCGACTTGATTACGGTCCGGGGTGCGCGCTTGCTGGCGCGTGCGTCTGTGGTGCTGCATGACGCGTTGGTCGAACCGGACATGCTGGCACTCGCACCGAATGCGCGTCTGATCGCCGTCGGCAAACGCTGCGGCAGGCATTCGAGTGCGCAGCATTTCATCAACAAGCAGTTGGTGGATGCGGCACAAGCGCAGGATGACGAGCAAGTGGTCGTGCGGCTGAAAGGCGGCGACCCCATGCTGTTTGGTCGCGCCGATGAGGAAATGCGGGCGCTTGAGGCCGCCGGTATCGATTATGACGTCGTGCCGGGTGTAACCGCGTCACTGGCCAGCGCAGCCAGCCTGAAGCGTTCGCTGACGTTGCGCGGCGTCGCCCGCAGCGTGGTGTTGGCCACGCGCAGCCGTGCCGCCGATTCGGATGAGATCCAACGTCGTGCCGATGCGGATTCGCTAGTGTATTACATGGGTCGGGATCAGGCCCCGGACATCGCACGGGAAATGATCGAAGCGGGGCGAGATGCCGCCACGCCAGCGGTCGTGGTTGAAGCGTGCTCGACGAACCGCGAGCGTAGCATTACCGTCACCCTCCGCGCGCTGGCGGACGGCGCGCTGGCTGATTGGTTCGACGCGTCGCAGCCCTGTACATTGCTGATTGGCGACGCGTTTCGGCAGAGGGCGATACGGGCCGAGGCGCCGGCTTCAGCCGAAGCATCGGCTGCGTCCAAACACGAACAGGGCGTGGCTGCCTAAGCGCGGGTGCCGGCGGCCAGGCGATTGCGAGGCGGCGCGCACATACCCTCGCTACGCCCGTAGCGCGTATGCTGCGAGCGCGTCCAGCACCGCGTCATCCTCGCCTGCCGCCTGGGTGCAGAGGAGGGTCACGTTGGGCCGCGTCAGTCTGCATTGATCCAGCAGCACGGGCAAATCCCGACGTAAATGGGCGCCCTGGCCGAAAAACACCGGCACGACCTTGATCGTATCGCACCCTTCGGCGACCAGTGCGTCAATCGCGCCCCCCAAATCCGGAGACATCAATTCCAGAAAGGCCAGTGATACCGGTGGTGCATCGGGCACGCCGCGCAACCGCTGCGCCAGGCGCTCGAAAGGCGCCGCCCAACGCGGGTCGCGTGCGCCATGACCAAACAAGATGATACCGGGGCGTGACATCAGTTTCGATTCATCCATTTAAGGCCGACCATCCCCATCACCAAATAGATCAGCGAGGGCAGCGCCGCCGTCAGAGGCGCCGGCCAGGTATTCAGGTTGCCGATATGGGAGAACAGCGTGTTGATCAACTGGAAGCTCATACCCAGCATGATGCCGCCGAAAACCTTCATCCCGACGACACCGGCACGGCTGTGCAGATAGGCAAAGGGCAGGGACAGCGTTAGCATCACGAATACCGCGAACGGATAGAAGATTTTCCGCCAAAGTGCGGTAAGGTAGCGCTGGGCATCCTGGCTGTTTTCGCGCAAATGGCTGATATACGACGATAGCGCATAAATCGACATCTGGTCTGGCGGTACCAGCAGCACCGCCAGAATGCGCGGCGTCAGTTCGGAGCGCATCAACATTTCTGGCTGCACCTTCTCGGTCGCCCGGTACAGTGGATCGAGGGAATTCAGATCCGCCACTGGCTCATCCGTGAGCCGTTGCAGGTCCATTTCCGTTACGTCATGCAGCTGCCATTGGTTTGGCGGAACGAACGTCCCGCTCTTTGCCTCGCGGATGCTGTTCAGCCGGTATTGCGAGTCGAATTCATAGATCTTGACCGCGCTGATCGATGAATCCGAATTCAATTTGCCAACATTGACGAAACGCGTGACGCTGGCCTGGTCGTTCGCCGCGCCCTTCGTATTGGCCGTCACCGTGTCCTTCAGCCAGACGCCCGATTTGAAGCCGGATGAGACCGACGAGCCCAGCGCACCCAAACGAACTTGCTCGGCCAATTGATTGGCGTAGGGGCCGACGAATTCCCCTATCACAAACGTGACCAGGAGCAGCGGTACACCGATCTTCATCAGCGTGCCGAGCGCGCGACGCGGCGATAGTCCGGCGGCGCGCAAGATGGTGAATTCGGACGTTCCTGCCATCTGGGCTAAGACATAAATGGCGCTGATCAGGACCGCGACCGGGATAATCTCGTAGAAATGCGACGGCTGCTGCAACGCAACCGTCAGCATCGCATACGCAAAACTGTAATTTCCCTTGCCGACCGAATCAAGTTGGCTGATCAAGTCAAAAAAGAAGAACAGCCCTGAAAACGCGAACAGGATGAAAACAAAGGTCAGGTAGATCTGCTTCCCGATGTATCGTTCGTAGGTACGTAACATTTATTTTGCCCGCCGCAGCCGAAGAGTGAAGAGGGGGCGGTTTTGAATCCGGCGCCACAACAGGAAGGAGGCCAGGCAAGCCACGATGATATGGAGTGCCAGCAGGCCGAATGCGAACGAGATCTTGCGCTGCTCTATCCAGTTTTGCATCAGGTTCTGCAGGTTCGAGTACGTCAGGTACACGAGAACGGCGAACACCATATTAATGGTGCGCCCGCGCCGCGGATTCTGATAGGCCAGCGGGATGGCAAGCAGCATCAGGGTGATGCCGGTCATCGGCAACCCAAGCCGCCAGGCCAGTTCTGCCAAGTTATCCGGCGAGGGGTTTTGCAGAAGCGCCAACGACGGCGTGCCGCGCGTGGATTGCGTGTCCACGGTCGGTTTGTCGTCCATTTTTACCCCGTAGCGTTTGAACTCGACTACGCGGAAATTGGCATGTCCGGGCTCGCCGTCGTATCGGCGGCCATTTTCCAGGACGACAAAGCGATCGCCGTTCGGTTGGGTCTCGATCTGTCCTTGCTTCGACACGACGACGAACAATTTTCCGTTCTCGGTGCTGGTGACGAAGACGTTCTGCACCTGGGCTTGATCGGCGGAGAGTTTTTCGACGAAAAACACCCGGTGATTGGTGGCCGACTCGCGAAACTGTCCGGCCAGGATCAACGAGAGATCGTCGCGCTGCTGGAAGCGCGCGGTAATCTTCTGTTGCTCGTTACTGGCCCAGGGCCACGCCACCAAGGAGCAAAACGCAATGGCAACGATGATCGGCGCCGAGAACATCGCGACCGGCGGTATCAGTGCCGTCAGGCTCAGTCCGGATGCCTGCCACACAACCATCTCGGAATCCCGATACCAGCGCGTCAGCACGACCAGGATGGAGACGAAAAGGGTGACGATCATCATCACGGCGAGGTAGCCGACCATTGTCAGGCCGATCAATACCAGGACGTCGTGAGGGTCGATCTTGCCGACGGCGGCCGATCCGATCACCCGGATCATCATTGTCGTCAGCATGATGGTCACCAGCACCATGAAGACGGCGCCGGCGGTTGCCGCGAGTTCACGCTGCAGTGAACGTTGAAAAATCATGTTGTCAGAATGAGAGAGCGCCGGAAACACGCGATCCGCTCAGCAGGATAGCGCGAAGGAGGTCCTGATAGCGCTGGCGGACTTGTTTCGACGCATTACACGCATCACGTTAGCGGGTTCCGTACACCGCGTCAGGGGAGCATGACGCGCAGGCCTGGAACACGTTCAACTGCCGCTCGCTGCCGTTAGGCGGAAAATAGCGGATAATCGCGCTTGAACTGTCACCAGGAATGAGCGCGATGGACTTTAGCATAAAAGCCTTCGGATGGACCAAGACGGCCGGCACCGCCGACGGCGTTACGGGTACAAAGACCGATTGTATCGTGGTCGGCGTATTCGAGGCGACCGGTCATGCTGCTTTGAGCCCAGCCGCCGCGTATGTCGATGCCGCGACTGACGGCCTGTTGGCGCGCTTGCTGAAGACCGGGGACATGGAAGGCCGCGTCGGTGCGACGTTGCTGTTGCACTGCGACGCCGAGGGGCCCGCGCCGCGCGTGCTGGCGGTGGGCCTTGGCAAGCCGGACGCCTTTGGCGCCAAAGCCTATTTGGAGGCGACCCGCGCCGTCGGCCGTGCCTTGGCGTCGGCCAAGGCCGCGCACGTCTTGCACACGCTGGCGCAACTGCCCGTGCCGGAGCGCGACGCGGCATGGGCGCTGCGCACGGCGATCGTCAGCCTGCGCGAGGCCAGCTATCGCTTTGCCGGTCGTCGGTCGCGTGCCGACGCACCCCCCGCGCGAACGCTTAAGAAAGTGCTGTTCAGCGTCAACGCCGGTGAGGACAAGACCCTGAGGACGGCGCTCCAGGCGGGTGTGGCGTTGTCTAACGGGATGGACCTGACTCGCGATCTCGGCAATGAAGCCCCGAATTTCTGCACGCCGCGCTTTCTGGCCGACACCGCGCGCAAGCTGGCGCACGATTGGAAGCTGAAGGTCGAGGTGCTGGAGCGCAAGCAGATCGAGGCGCTGCGCATGGGTTCGTTCCTGTCCGTGGCCAAGGCGTCCGTCGAGCCGCCACAATTCATCGTGCTTCGTCATAACGGCGGCGGTGCGAAGGATGCCCCAGTGGTGCTGGTGGGGAAGGGGATCACGTTCGATACGGGCGGCATCTCGTTGAAGCCGGGCGAGGCGATGGACGAGATGAAATACGACATGTGCGGTGCCGGCACCGTGCTTGGCACGATGCGCGCCGTTGCCGAGATGAAGCTGAAGCTGAATGTCGTCGGCATCATTCCGACCTGCGAGAACATGCCCGGTGGCAATGCGCTGAAGCCGGGTGACATCGTCACCAGCATGTCGGGTCAGACGATCGAGGTGTTGAACACAGACGCCGAAGGGCGCTTGATCCTGTGCGATGCGCTGACCTACGCCGAGCGCTTCAAGCCGGCCGCTGTGGTCGACATCGCCACGCTGACGGGTGCCTGCATCATCGCGCTCGGCCACCACAACTCCGGCCTGTACGCGACCGACGACGCGCTGGCGGCGCAATTGCTGGACGCGTCCAAGATCGCCGCGGACGCCGCATGGCGGATGCCGCTCGACGATGCCTACCAGGACCAGTTGAAGTCGAATTTCGCGGACATGGCGAATATCGGCGGCCGTCCTGCCGGCAGCGTGACGGCGGCATGCTTCCTGGCACGCTTCGCGAAGGCGTATCCATGGGCGCATCTGGATATTGCCGGTACGGCATGGAAGAGCGGTGCGGCAAAGGGCGCGACTGGCCGTCCGGTTCCGCTACTGGTGCAATTCCTGTGCGAACGGGCGGACGGACCCGCAACCACGTTGGTGGACGAGGCGGCGAAAGCAGGCAAGCCCGCTGCCCGGAAAGCTGGCACCACGCGTGTCACCGGCGCCGGACCGGCGGCGCGCAAGGCGCCTGGGCGCAAGCCCGCCGTCAAGGCCGCGAGCGCGGCCTGAGTGCCATGTTGTTCGCGGAACGTCTCCGTAACCACCGCCGCGCGTACATCGTCGGGGCCGGCTTATGACGCGTATCGATTTTCACACCGGGGTGCCGGACCAGATTGGCTATGCCTGTCGGCTGGTGCGCAAGGCGTACGGGGCCGGTCAACAGATTGTCGTCGTAGCGGAGCCGGGCACGCTGGCGGCGTTTGATACGGCCTTGTGGACGTTCTCGCCATTGGACTTCATTCCACATTGTGGCGTGGACAGTCCACTGGCGGCGCAGACGCCGGTGGTGTTGAGCACGGAGCCTGCCAGGGCACCACATCATGCAGTGCTCGTGAATCTGGGTGCGGCCGTGCCCGATGACTTCGCGCGTTTCGAGCGCTTGCTGGAGATCGTGGGTGCGGCGCCGGAAGCCGTGACCGCCGGCCGTGATCGATACCGCTTCTATCGTGACCGTGGCTACCCGTTGACCAATCACGTCGCCGCGTGATTCGTTGGCGGATGGCGGGAAAGGGCGACGCCGAAAGCCGGTGGGCCTTCCCTTCTATTTAGCGTGGCCCGGTCCCAATGGTCTGCCAGCCAACGCCCCCTTCTTGTAGTGACTTTAGTTCCGCGCGCGCACGTTGTGACTCCAGTTCGATAAATCGCGCACGATTGGCGAGCGTGATACCGAACTGTGTCGGGACCGTCCCATCAGGAGTGCGATAAAAAAGGGGTACACCGAGTTCGCTCTCGAGGCGACTCAAACTCTTTGATAGTGCTGGCTGGGTGATGCATAACGCCAGTGCCGCGGAGGTCATTGTGCGATGCTCCAAAACCGCTAAAAAGCATCGAAGCAGGTTCGTGTTCAGCATTGCACGCACCTCCCCGGATAACGCTTAGAATTTATGCACGATACCCGCGATGAATGCGGTCAAGTTTCCACCTGCCTTGACGGGAATGCCTGCACCGGAAGCGTCATTCATAGAGAACGTAGCGGCACTGTGATTGCGAATTTCGGAAACCCCTGCGTATAGGCCGGTTCGCCTCGACAGACGATAGTCATAACGCACCGCATAGGATGAGGCATCACCGCTACTCCCAGCGCTCAGGCGATACTGTCCCACGCTGACCAAAACCGTCCCATGGGCTATATCTCGGACAAGGAAATTAACCTCGTAGAAATCGTGGTTGGGATTTGCATAGGTGCTATTGACTGCCGCGGTGACGCCAGTGGCATTGCGGTGCATTTGATACAGCGCGGCCGCCTTGACGCGTCCCCAGTCGTAAGACGCCGCGAAAAGATAGTAACGTCCGGTTGCCACCGGGCTGTTCTGGGTCACAACGGCGGTTTGTGCAAAGCGCTGCTGCAGATAGTCCGCGTCTGCTGAAAAATTGCCATGTACGTAATTGACGCCGGCAGACAAGGTATCGCCTAGCGAGGGCGGTTGGCCGGCGGTGCCATTTGTGCCACGCGCGTACAGCAACCTCACCAATGCCCCACCAATCGGTGCGCTAACGAAGCGCACCGAGTTTGCAGTTCTGGCAGAGGGTACAAACGCAAAATTATTGGTGGCATTACCCCATCCAAGGGTATTCAGCTCCCCCATCGAATAGTTTACGTAGGTAGTGAAAAGCGGGGTGTAGTTGTTGCCCAACTGCACCTGACCGAATTTCCCCCGTAAGCCGACCCACGCTTCCCGATTGAATTCCGCACCGTTGCCGGCAATCGTCCCGTTATTGGTATTAAAGCCATTTTCCAGCCGGAAGACCGCGGACAAGCCACCTCCCAGATCTTCGCTGCCCTGCAAGCCCCAGCGAGATGGCGCGACGCCACTTGAATCCAGCCGCGTTGTGGTTGTTCCTCCAGTACGCCCCACCTGGATGGCGGCGTCGATGATGCCATACAAGGTGACGTTCGATTGCGCGTAAGACATCGATGCCCAGGCACTCGCCGCCAGCGCTACAGCTAACTTCAATCTTTTCACAATGGTCCCCACAGTCGAGCCTGAAGCTCAGGTTTTTATAGAAGTGTCTGCGGAGCGTAATGAAAATTAAAGATATACAAAATAGGAGGAAACTATTATTCCTGTACAAAAAGTGGAAAATGTAGCGAAACGCACACTGCGGGTAAACCTGCGTGGTGCGAGTTCATCGCGGCCATTTACGAGCAAGGCATGGCGATCCGATGCAAAGCCTGCAAGCGCTCGCAACAAGGCGCATACGCGCATTTGATTGATATGTGGACGCACGCGAGGCAAGTGCGGTCCGGCCTTTTGGAGGCCGGCATCGCGATCGAGAAAGCGAGCGGTGGCTTTCACTGGAAATGCCACGTGATGAAGGTAACCGTGCAACAGGTGTTTGGCGGCGCTACGAGGCAGCCAGGCGGAAAGTACGGAAGAGGATGGAAGTTGCCGAGGTCTTAATCGGAGACGGTCGCGCCTTCTCCGGGAAAAAGTTCGGCGTCCGCGAGAATGATCTCGGCAGTGGTTTCGTAATGCGCCCTCAACAATCCAACGACCCTATCCACATCGCCTTCGACGAGCGCATCGAGCATGGCTTTGTGTTCTTCCCGCTCGTGCCGTTTTGGATAGACACGCCGGACGGCAAGCTGGCGATAACGATACAGTTGATCGCCCAACTGGTCGCAGAAATTGATTAGCCAGCGCGATCCGCAACCACTGATCAGGCATCGATGAAAAGCACGATGCAGCCGCTCCCACTCGGGATTTTCCTGGTATTCCACTTCAGAAAGAGACCGTACCACCTTCGACAATCGGTGATAAGCCAATACCACTTGCTCCTCCCATTCTGGAGAGTTCGCGGCAAACCCTTCGCGGATCGCGATTTCTTCCAACCAGCATCGCGTTTTCGTTATCTCTCGAAGATCGGCTGCGCTGACACCGGCCACGACAAAGCCCCTCCGGTCACGCCGTTCCACCAAGCCGTCGGATGTCAGGCGATTCAACGCCTCCCGGATCGGCGTCTGCCCTGATTGGTACTGCTCGCTGAGGTTCTCTATTTCCAACTTCCTGCCAGGCGTCAATTTGCCGTCGAGCAAATCGGCTCGCATCCGATCATAGAGATTGGTTGCCAGGGTAGCAAAAGACGGTGTCGTTTGGCCTTGCGCTGCACCTGCAGGCTGCGGCAAAGAAGGAGAAGACATGGCTGACCTGGAGAGGAACAAGAACGATCCGAATAATTTCGTAAGGACAAGTATAGCTTATCAGGGAAGAGGGGCGAATAGCGCCAAAACACGGGTTTTCCCTATTTTATATACAAAATCATATGAACTACAATTTTGTATATCTTGAGAGATGCAAGACCGATTGCAACGTGGAGTAGGACATGCCCGCTTTAACGCTTACCTTGGCAAGCAAGATTACCGACGCGGCCATTGCCGCCGCGCGCATGCAAAAGTTTGCGCCCATGGCGGTGGTTGTGGTGGACGCCGCCGGTCATGTGGTGACGCTTCAAAGGGAAGATGGCGCGACGATGATCCGCGTTGACATTGCGCTTGGAAAGGCCTGGACAAGTGCTGCAATGAGCGTGCCGACGCGGGATCTGGTGGGGCGCGCCAAAGACAATCCAGGCTTCTTCAATGCGCTGATGGCGACAGGCAAGGGGAAGTTTATTCCGCAGACCGGTGCCGTGCTCATTAAAGATGGCGACGGTGCGATTATCGGCGCGGTAGGCGCCAGTGGCGGTACAGGCGACCAGGATGAGCAGATCTGCTTGACTGCCCTGGCGGAAGTCCTTGACGGAGCGCATTGATATGCAAGGACGCCCGCTAGCGGCCCAATGTCGGTGTGCGATGGGCGGCGTGGATATCCACACCCATTTCGTGCCGTCGGATTTCCCCGCTTATATCGGAACAAAGATTCCCGTTGACTGGCCGTCGATGGCGCCCGCGGACGCCTGTCATCGGCACGTCATGATCAAGGAGAAGGTCTATCGGACCGTGTCCGACCTTTGCTGGGATGGTGAGAAACGGCGTCTTGATATGGACGCACAGGGTATTGGCCTTCAGGCCGTTTCTCCCATGCCCGAGCTATTGTCTTACTGGATGGATAAAAACGACGCTCAGGTCCTGTCACGCTATCTGAATGATCAGATCGGCGACATGGTGGCTGCAAGCGACGGACGCATGATCGGATTGGGCACCATACCGTTGCAGGATGTTGATCTGGCCATTCGCGAACTGACCCATCTCATGCGGAGTAATGTATTTGCGGGTGTAGAGGTGGGAAGTAATGTGAACGGCGTACCTATCGGCGACTTGCGATTTGCGCCTTTTTTTGAAGCGGCGGAAGCGTTGGGTGCGGCGGTTTTCGTGCATGCGCTCAAACCCACCGGGCAAGACCGATTGATCGGGCCTAAACCTTTGCTGCAGGCCCTGGCCTATCCTACCGACGTCGGCTTGGCGGCAGCATCGGTTATCTGCACCAATGTATTGACGAAATTTCCGAAACTACGCATCGCGTTTAGCCACGGCGGAGGAACGTTGGGCTCGCTTCTTCCGCGATTAGATCAGGCGTATCGCGTATTCGGAGTCTTGAATGACAGCATGCATACGGCGCCTGCTGTTCAGGCGCGCCAATTTTTTTACGACACGCTTGTTTTTGACGATGCGACGTTGCGCCATTTGATCGACCTGTTTGGTTCGACGCAGTTAATGATCGGCACGGACTACCCCTTCGCTTTCCGCGAAAACGACCCGCGTGCGCGGGTTGAAGCCGCGAGTGCCGACCAGCATCTACGCGATCTTCTTCTATATCGCAATGCTGAAATATTCCTTGGTCTTCATGCTGGGAGCGAGATATGACCTATCCGTTTGTTACCGCCTTGCGCGGTATTGACATTGGTGTGCCGGATATATCGGCGGCCACGCGTTTCTATACCGAGACATGGCATCTGGATGTCGTTGCGCAGACCGACGACGTTGTGTACCTCCGTGGTACGGGCCCTGCACATCACATACTCTCGCTGCATCGTGCGCCACGTTCGGAAGTACGGGCGGTCGTTTTTAATGTTGCGTCGTTGGAAGCGTTGTCGGAGCTGGCACGAACGATCCCCGAGTCCGGCGGAACGATCTTGGCGGGTCCGTCGGACGTAACCGGTCCGGAAAAGGGACGCGAACTCGTGGCAGCCGATCCGCAAGGACGCATCCTGCGTTTCGTGTATGGCGATATCCGGCATACCGATATCGATGCGGTGAAAGACCGTCCCGTCAAAATCACGCACGTCGTACTCAACAGCGAAAACGTCGCCGTCGCGCAGCAGTTTTTTGAGAAAGCATTGGGTTTTCGTCTATCTGATCGCACGCGAATCATGGCGTTCATGCGATGCAGTACGGACCATCACAGCATCGCGCTTGCCGACTCGCAAGAGAACAGTCTGAATCACATTGCCTTCCTGATGCCTGATCTGGATTCCGTGATGCGTGGCGGCGGACGCATGCGTGATGCCGGCTATCCCATCGAATGGGGTGTCGGGCGACACGGGCCGGGTAACAACGCATTCGCCTATTTTCTGGGGCCGTTTGATTTCGTCATCGAATATACCGCCGAGGTCGAGCAGGTTGACGATAGCTACAAGACAGGTGGCCCGGACGACTGGACATGGCCGCCAGGGCGAATTGATCAATGGGGCATTGGACAGCCGCCGTCGGCCCGCTTGAAAACAGCCCAAAAGACGATTTTTTTCGCGCGATAACGCGCACCGCCTGGTGAATTGCCGCCGTGCGTTGGCCAGGTTCCATCACTGAAGAGCATCGCGAAAAAGAGGGAAATGCACCATGAAGCTGCTGACATTCAAATCGAACGACGGATACCGTCTGGGTGTATTGGACGGTGATGAGGTCATTGATCTTGCTCGGTTCGATAGCACAGTGCCTGCCGATTTGCGCCAGGCATTGCTCGCTGGCGTTGACCTCGTCGCTGCCGCGAAGCGCGCTGTCGCCTCGGCCGCTGATCATCGCGTGCCGTACGGTTCAGTGAAGTTGGGTCCCGCGATCCCGGCGCCAGGCAAGGTGGTGTGTCTGGGTCATAATTTCTATGATCACGCCAAGGAAGGCGGCAACGATAAGCCGGTTTATCCCCTGATCTTCTTCCGCGGCGCCAGCTCGTTGATCGCGCACGGCGATCCGATCATTCGTCCGCAAGTCTCCGACAAGCTGGATTACGAAGCCGAAGTCATGGTAGTCATCGGCAAGCGTGCGCGTCATGTCAAGCGCGAAGATGCGTTAAGCCATGTTTTCGGTTACGCCTGCTTCAATGACGCATCGGTGCGTGACTATCAAAAGCGTACATCGCAATGGACGATTGGCAAGAATTTCGATAACACGGGAGCGTTTGGTCCCTATGTGGTGACAGCGGATGAACTGCCGCTTGGCGCGGAAGGTCTCGCGGTCGAACTGAGGTTGAATGGCGAAGTGATGCAACGCGCGAGTACGTCCGACATGATCTGGGGCGTCGCGGAAACAATCGAGCTGCTAACCGAATGTCTGACACTGGAACCCGGTGATGTGATTGCCATGGGAACGCCGGCAGGCGTGGGCTGGGCTCGCAAACCTCCGGTCTTTATGAAGGACGGAGACCGTGTTGAAGTCGAAGTCGAACGAATCGGCCTTCTGCAGAACAATGTGCAGGATGAAAGCCTGGCCCGGTGAAAGAAATGAATGCCCATTATGACGTTTTGATTGTCGGATTCGGTCCTTCCGGCGCGGTGGCGGCGAATCTGCTGGGTGCGGCTGGTCTGAGAATTCTTTGCATCGACGCTAGCCGGACGGTTTATGAAAAACCGCGTGCCATTGCGGTCGATCATGAAATCATGCGTGTTTTTCAGGAGATCGGCATTGTGGACGAGATCGCGGAGCATATCGCGGTCTTTCCACCGTCGGAGTTTTATGGCGTTGATGGGCAATTGATCAAACGTATCCATCAAGTTCCGGAGCCCTATCCATTAAGTTATATCCCCACGATGGTCTTCACGCAGCCGCCCGTCGAAGCTGCGTTGAGAGCGCATGCGGCGAAAAAGCCGAATGTCGAGATCGCCCTGGGGACTCGGCTGGTCGAATTTGATCGCGGGCAGGATGCCGCCATTGACCACGCGGGCGACGACGTTGGCACTCGCCCTGGCACAGCAAGCGGTGGCCGAACGCATGAAAAAATCACCGCGCATTTACGAGACGATACCGGGGTCGAGCGCACGGTGACGGCGGAGTACGTGATCGGTTGCGATGGCGCATCCAGCACGGTCCGGAATCAATTGGGCATTCGCTACGAAGATCTGGTCTTTGACGAACCCTGGCTTGTCATCGACATGATGGTCAATGAATCGGGGCTGGCAAAACTACCTTCGACGGCGGTCCAATACTGTGAGCCGAGCCGTCCTGCGACGTACATCGTCGGGCCGGGTCGTCATCGTCGTTGGGAGATCATGCTGCAAGAGGATGAGGATCCGAAACACATGCAGGAAGAGGCACAGGTGTGGCAGTTGCTATCCCGGTGGCTGGCGCCTGAAGACGGCGTACTGTGGCGTGCGGCCAGCTACCGATTCCATGCGCTGGTGGCGAAGGAATGGCGTAAGGGCAATGTCTTTATCGCCGGTGATGCAGCGCATCAGCAGCCGCCCTTTATTGGTCAGGGCATGTGCCAGGGCGTACGGGACGTGGTCAACCTGTGCTGGAAGCTCAAGCAGGTCATTCGAGGCGAGGCACGAGATACCTTGCTGGAGTCCTATCAGATCGAGCGCAGTACGCATGTTCGAACGCTCACTTCGCGGATCAAGGCGTTGGGGCAGGTTATTTGCGAACGTGATCTTGAAAAAGCCCGCCTAAGGGATGCGAGGCTGCTGGAAGAAGCGGGAGGGGTGATCAAGACGGTGACGCGTCAGGAAATCGTGCCACCGCTGCAAGCTGGCCTGCTATCAACGACGGATCACTTGGCGAACGGCACCTTGTTCCCGCAACCGCGTATTTGGCACGAAGGCAAGACGGCACTTTTTGACACGGTGATTGGGGACGGATGGCGGGTGGTGCTTGCGAACGATGAACCATTGCCGGCGTCACTGCGTACGTTGCTCTCGCAAAGGCATATTCGAATCGCGCAAGTATGCAAGGAACGTGAAAAGGTATCGGTCGAGGTGGAGGGTGAAACGCGTCGCGTCGTTGAGCTGGATCGTGTCTTGGAAAACTGGTTTGCCAAGCATGCCTGCACTGCGGCGATTGTACGCCCTGACCACTACGTTTATGGCGTTGCCGAGCATCCGAACGAACTGGTACCCATGCTTGAAGCGCTGTCATCCGTTATGTAGTTAGCCTTTCACGAGCGGCGCGCAGACGCCGCGAGAGGAACCGCTCCCGAGGAGGAGACAAATGGCTTTAATCAACGCGCGCGAAGAGCTTGCTCAAGCGCCCATAGGTGTCTTTCACTACAAGTTTGCAATACTTGTAGCCTTCATCATGTTTTTCGATGGCTATGATCTTTTCAATGCCGCGTATGTCATTCCGCTGGTACGCCAAACATGGCATCCGTCCGCGACATTGATCGGCATCATGTTATCGAGCGGCATTGCCGGTTTATCGATCGGATCCGTATTGCAAGGACTGCTTTCGGACCGATTTGGTCGCCGCAAGATCATGATCCTGGCGCTGTGGCTGCTTACTGTAGCAAGCCTTATACTCGCCACGATGGTAAGCGGTGCAATCGAGTTTGCCATTGCGCGACTCGTTTTAGGCACGGCGCTGGGGATGGTTACCCCGCTGGCCTTGACGTGCATCAATGAATGGGCGCCGCGCAAACAAGCGAATACCTATGCCACGTGGGTTTTTCAGTTTGGCTTTTCGGCTGGCGGCATTTTTGCAGGCATTGCCGGCATCACCTTGACGCATCGGTTCGGTTGGCAGTCTCTTTATTATATCGGGGGATTGTCGGCACTGGTCGCGCTCGCCGCAACGGCTTGGCTGCCAGAGTCGATTCAGTATCTGCTGCTTCACAACAATCCAGAGCGCGTGCGTAAATGGCTGACTATCGCGAGGCCGGATCGTAAGGATTCTTACGCCAATGCGGAGTTCTCGGTTATTAATCCTATTAGCCGGATTGGCTCGATTACGGATTTGCTGTCTCCGCTATATCGCCGCAATACTATCGTCCATTGGATCGTGGGGTTTCTGAGTCTCTTTTGTATCCATGGGCTAACGGGCTGGCTCCCGTCTCTGGTGATTGCAAGTGGCGCCGGGGTGAACTCCGCATTCGGTTACGGCACGCTGACGATGATCGCTTCCGTGTTCGGCGGTATCGGCATGGGATGGCTTGCCGATCGCTTGGGAAGCCGTATCCGCGCCATGATTATTGGCTATGTGATGGCTGCGGTGTCAATGGGTGCTCTAGGTTTTGCGTTGGGCCACGGCTTTGTCCTGCCAATGGTGGCGGCCACGGGGTTCTTCATTTTCGGTGCGCAGGCCGTGTTGAATAACTATCAGGCCATGAGCTATCGCACGGAAGTCCGCGGCACCGGGATGGGGGTTGCCGTGGGGTTGAATCGCGTCGGCGGTATTCTCGGCCCTGTGATCGTTGGTGCGATCGCGACGTTTAATTCGAGTGCGTGGATCACCTTCGCCGTATTTGCTCTCGCGCTATTGCTGGCTGCCATTATCATCTCATTGGGCAAAATTGAAATTGCCTCGCTGCCTTCCGATCAGATGGCCGTGGCGGCGAAAGCAGTCGCAAGCACTGATGCGACGCAGTCGACGGAACGCCACGACGCTACACCCGGTTGGAGAGCGGGTCATTAATTGAAGAAGTAGATAATTGCGGACGGGCGCCCAGGGTTGAGGTTGGCTGTGAACGGCGCTTGGTTTTTGAATGCGCTACGGCCTTTCGTTGTCAAGACCTCGTTATGAACACAAGACCTATTCCTAACGTCGCAGAGGCAATCAGCGCCGCCGCGCAGTAATACAACAGTGGCAAGCTCTGCTGTCCTAAACTTATCGGAAGCGAAAACGCGAAAAGAGCCGCGCCTTGCGTCAGCATATTCGCGGTGCCGCGCGAATGGCCAAGTGATGCCTGAGGCGCGAGCATTAGAAATCGCGCTTCTCCTCTCATTCGCACGATGGAAAAGGCGATACCTAACAGCCAATGTATCGCTGCCAAAAGCACCAACATTGTTGTAACTGGAACCAAAGCTAACAATACAGCCATTGCAAAAAGAACCGTGAGGTCAACAAAAACTGACGTCGAAGAACGTGACTGGCGGGCCGCAAGCCACGTGCTCGCTATTATCGAACCAACCGACCACGCAATTTCCAGCAACGAATATGACCATGCCTCGTTTCCACGTACAGCAACTCACGCTGCCTTTTGCATAGCCTCGTAATCGCACGGCCTGCAATATTCAATCGACGAATGGATGCGTTGACGATTGTAGAAGCCTTCAATCCAATCCACTACATCCAGCTTTGCTTGCCCCCGTGTTTCGTATCGATGTCGCGACGTTTGCTCCACTTTTAACGTCTTGAAGAAGCTTTCCATCGCCGCATTGTCCCACGCGTTTGCTCGCCGACTCATCGACATCGTTGCGCTAACTCCCGATAACGCCAGCTTGCGTAGTGGCTCCCGCTATCGGAATGCAGAATCAGCCCCGCACCGGGACGACGCTGCCAGTATGCCGCACGCAGCGCATTGCAAACAAGCTCGGCGTCGATATGCTCGGACATCGACCAGCCGACTATCCTCCGACTTCCCAAGTCCAATACAGCGGCCAGATATAACCAGCCCTCGCTTGTGGGCAGGTACGTTATGTCCGTTGCCCAAGCCTGATTCATATCCCAACCATCAAATCGGCGTGCCAGTACATTAGGTGCCACGGGCAGCCGGTGGGCCGAGTCCGTCGTTACTTTCCATGCTCTCTTGTACACGGGCCTTCGCCCCTGACGCACAAGGCTTCTACGCACGCGCTCAGCACTCGTTTTTATGCCGCTTGCGGCCAGTTCTTTCACCAGCCTGGGGCGACCGTAGGTGACGCGACTTCTCGCGTGTAGCGCCGCTATTTTCGCATCCAGCGCGGCACGTCGCCGTGCGCTTTTACTAGGCGCTCGCACACGCCATTGGCAGTATCCGCTGCGCGAGACGCTCAACACCCGACATAGCCGGCTGACATCGTATTGGTCGCGGTTAGCGTCGATCCATGCATACTTCACCGCGACCCCTTCGCGAAGCATGCCGTCGCTTTTGAGAGGATCTCCACATCGAGTTTCGCGCTCGCCAACTCTTTGCCAAGCCGACTGATCTCGGCTTCCAGTTCCGATACACCTGGCTTGGCGCGACTCGCCAGCGTTGGTATGCGAGTCCCTGACGCAGCCCCTGCACGCTGCTGCTGACGCGCCCAGTTGCCGATCGTCGCAACCGGTACCCCAAGGCGACGCGCCGCCTCGTTATGCCCGACAGAATTTGCCAGCCTTACCGCTTGCGTTCGGAACTCCTCCGTGTAGCGACGATTCGGTACAGTCTTTTCGCCCATCTCGACCTCCGTTCAACAGATTATCTAACGTTTCTGCTGTACGTCGTTTCGAGGCAAGGTCAGACTTATGGTTGATTGCTGTTACTGAAGCGGCGTTTGCAGTGGGATTACTGGTGGGTAGCCTGTCACTGGTCAAGTGCGCCAACCATCGCCGGGGCCGACCAAACGTGGTGTTCGGAGGATTCCTGCTGGTGGGGTTCACCATGTCTGCCTGCGGCATCTTTAGCGATTTCTTCCACACCGAGCCGCGGTGGTTCGCCAGCGTGACGGTACTGCTGCTGTTCATCGGCGGTATCGGTCTGGTCATGGTCACAGTCAATACGTCCACCGTGCGGATGCTGGCCACACCAGACCATTACAGAAACCGGATTGGTTCGGCGACGTCTTTCATCTCCGGGATGGTCATTCCGTTTGGGACCTTGGTTGGTGGCGCGTTTTCAGGGGTGTTAGGCGTGAGCTACGCCATGGCGGTCCTGGGCCTGCTCATTATCCTGGCCGTTGTCCCGTGCATGTTCAGCGCGGTGCTGGTGCAGGTTCTGGGCATGCGTGATGAGCAGATAAAGAACGTCTACAAGGACTTTTACCCTGATGCTTTCCCGGGGACTGAAGGAGGTAACGATTAGTGACTGCCTCGACCGCCGCACCCATCACCGTAAACAACGCTCCGACGGTTCCCGCTTCTTTTTGGGATCACTTTGTTCGCCTCGCGCAAGACAAATCGCAGCCGGTGGTAATCGAGAAGGGCGCACTCGAACTGTTGATGCTAGAGGACGTTTTTCAACTGGCGAAAAACGTCGTTGCTTCGCAAGAGTAGGCATGTTCAGCCACGGCACTGCCTGAGACTTCTGTGAAAGCCCGATCAAGGTTTTGATGGCGTCAAAAGGCGGGCAGCACAGCGGTCCAGTACCGTCTTCAAGTCGCTGTACGAGGTTGCGCTGCCGATGCAAAGCGGCACTTTTGCTACCCCATCACCCCAGCAGCGCTGCCGCGATCTGCTGCGTAGGCACATCGGCCGCTAGCAGCAACCGCAGCAATACCCGCGCTTTTTGCGGGTTCAACCGTCCGGCGGGTAGCCCTTCCGCATGCGGCGTTACATGTCCGCCGCCGGTTCGTGTGGTGCGTACCACCGGCACGCCGGCATCGATCAATGCCGCTACGCGCGGCTTCCAGGTGTTTGGCAGCGAGCCGTTCCCCACGCAGGCAATCACCAAGCCAGCCGCGCCGCCTTGGACAGCCGCATCGATAAGATCGGTGCTCATGCCTTGATGGCCATAGAGAATGTCAACGCGCGGCAGTGGCGGCAATGCGTCGAGGTTAAAGGTCACCAGACCGGCCGGCCGCGCCGCTTCAAAGAAGAAGTGAGGGCGCAGGCCGATAAAGTAGCCGAGATACCCCGCCTCGCCACCATCGAAGGCGTCGGTCTGGTTCGCGTGCCGCTTGGTCGTATAGAACGCCGAGCCAATGCGGTCGGCCAGCACGATCATCGGTCCTCGTCCTGCGGCGTGAGGACTGGCAGCCAATGATACGCCCTGCAGCAGGTTCATTGGTCCGTCGGCGCTGACCGCTGTAGCAGGACGCATGGCGCCCACCAATACCACCGGTTTTGGTGATCGCACCGTCAATGCAAGCAAGAAGGCCGTCTCCTCTAGCGTGTCCGTGCCATGCGTGATGACCACGCCGTCCAGCTCCGGATCGGCCAATGCGCCATCAATCCGTTGCACGAGCTGCGTCAACTGCGCATCGCCGAGGTCCTTGCTGGACACATTGGCGAATTGCTCATAGCTGACGTTCGCCCCGTCTGCCAGCTCCGGAATGGTTTCCAGCAGCGTGTCGATGCCCACGCCAACCGTGTAGCTGGCGGTTTCGGTGGCCGATGCGGCGCTGCTGGCGATGGTCCCACCGGTCGCGAGCACCAGCACGGCGGCACGACGCGACGGTGATGATGCCAACGCACTGTCGCTTTCTATGGCCGGTGGCATGTCGGCGGGGTAGGTCGCTGGCTTCTTGGACGCTGTGGCGCGCGAAGTCCGGCGCGGAACGGAAGGCTGCGCCGGCATGGCGATCCGGGTCGGCGCATTTGACGCCAGCACCGTCGATACGGCGTCACCGGTCACCTTCTTCTTGCCACTGCGTGTGGACGGGGCCTTGACGTCGTGCTTTCGATCCTTCGCTTTCTTGGCTTTCTTCTTCTTTGATGACATAAGTGGTTCCGATTGCCCGCCTTGCAAGCCCGCATCCTCGTCAGGCATGGTGATGGCGCGTTCGATGAATGCGTCGACAGCGTTGGGATGCAGATGGCCCCGTATTACCCAAATGCCGACCGCCCGGTTGCCGCGATCGGCACGGAGGGCCGAATCGCGATCATATTGCCACGTCGTACCCCGGGCCATGCCGCCTTTAAGCCAGCGCCAGCGCTGCGGCGTTACGAATGAACGGCTGCAGCGCGCCAGAGTAATCACTGGTCAACCCATAGTCCAGTGCAATTTTTCGCGCATCCATTGGACGAGCATTTACGCGCGATCGATATCGACCGCTCATTGCCCCTCGGCCCTGGCGTCTGCATGTCTTGTCTGTCGCGCTTGGATAGCGCGATGTCCTTTCGCGTGTTCCCGGTCGCGGATACCCCGCCGGATCGCCGACGGGGAACGTGCCGCATGCGTTCGACCGCCCTGGATGAGGGTTTTATGACATCATAACGGGCTATTATCAGGTGCCCGGGATGTGATTCCGTCGAAATTGCGTCAAAAGCGGACAATTGCAAGGTGTTGTCGGCTGAACGTCAGCAATAAGGCGGCGCTTGCCGAGCCATCCATCTCATCGATGCCACCCCGGACACGATTCTTACCCTGACGAAGGCTGCTATGCTGCTTCATCCTGATTTCAATCCAATCGCGATCCAGCTCGGGCCGTTGGCAATCCGCTGGTATGGCCTGATGTACTTGCTGGCGTTCGTCCTCGGCGTGGTCGTGTTGCGGCTTCGTCTGAAGCAGCCGCAAATAGCGTCCCAGGGATGGGATAAGCGCGACATCGACGATCTGCTGTTCTATGCAGTGTTGGGAGTGATCCTCGGCGGCCGGATCGGCTATATCTTGTTCTACAAGGCTGATTATTATTTCGCGAACCCCGCCGCGATTTTTCGGGTGTGGGAGGGCGGCATGTCATTCCACGGTGGGTTCCTTGGCGTTGCCCTGGCCATGTGGTTGTTCAGCCGGAGCCGGAAGCGCCCGCTGCTGCAAGTGACCGATTATTTGGCGCCGGCCGTGCCACTTGGCATTGCGGCGGGGCGTTTCGGCAATTTCATCAACGGTGAGCTATGGGGGCGGGTGACAAGCCCGTCCTTGCCATGGGGCATGATGTTCCCGCAGGCAGCGGGGGAAGATCGTCAATGGATGATGACCCACGCGGCCGAGGCGGCAGCGAAAGGGCTGAACGCGGTCTATCCGATCCACGGCTTGCTGCCGCGTCATCCCTCCGAATTGTACGAAATGGCGCTGGAAGGCTTTATCCTGTTTGCCGTCATGTGGCTGTTCTCACGCAAGCCGCGCCCCATGGGCGCGGTGACTGGCGTGTTCATCGTCGGTTATGGCATTGCACGGTGCCTGGTCGAGTTCACGCGCCAACCGGATGATTTCCTCGGATTGCTGGCACTTGGTCTGTCCATGGGGCAGTGGTTGTCCATCCCGATGATCTTGTTCGGTATCGGCATGATCATCTGGGCTTTCAAACGAAATAAGCCCCTTCCTGCGGGTCAGTCCGTTTAAGCGGGCAGCGGGGAGCGCGATGCTCCACCGCATCGGCTGACGTGACCATTGTGGAATGGGCGCTGCTGGTCAAGGGCCTGGCGTTTCACCGCGCAGCGCTCAGGGCACCATCTGAACACTCCCGTTGACGTCCACTGTCACCGTGGTCGTCCCTGCCTCCACCGGTACCGCACTCATCTTTGCCATCGGCGCTGCCGCCATCGACATCATGGCGATACGCGGTTGGCGGATGTTGCCACTATGCCCCAGTTGCACCTCGCGGATCGAGAACCCGTGATAGCCGAAGGCCTTAGCGGCCGCCTCGGCCTTTTGCCGGAATGCAGCGATGGCGACGTCCGTCAGTCGGGATTCGGCTTGCTGCCGCTTGGTGCGCGACAAAGAGAACGACACATCTGCAACCTGCATCTGGTCACCGAGATCACCCGCGAGCTTTGATGCCGCGGCAAAGTCTTGGGATTCCAATATCAATTCGCTTCGTCCCCGCCAGGCGACAATTTTGCCGTCACGATCAGTCGATGGGGAAATGGAAAACGAGCCGGTGCTGACCTTGACGGATGACTGCGACCTTGACTTGTCAAGCGCTGCCTGCGTTTGCTGATTCAACTGCCGTGCAACGGTGGCGGAGTCATTGCCCTGTCGTTCCGAGAACAAAGTGATGCGGATTTCATCGGCGGGCACGTCGTTACTGGCCGAGGCGTCAAGTTGTAGTACCCCCGACGGTGGCGATTGCAGGGTTGACTGAGCATGTGCAATCCGCGGCGCCGCGAGCAGTGCGATACTTATCGCGCCGATACCAGCCATTGCACACAGCGCCGTGGCGATGCGGGACGCGCTGACGGTATCCATCGCCTTGTAGACAGGAACGGACAGTGCAGCCGACGTGGCTGCCGGCGCCTGTGGTCTGATGGGGGAACGCGATGCGATCATGGATTGTCGTCTCCTGTATGGATGGTCCATGATAAACCGCCTCGTGCAAATCGACCTTCGGGTTTTACGCGGAAAAAGTAAGGACTACGTATTAATTGCTAAAAAACAAAAAGCGGCATGAGCCAACGCTCATGCCGCCACCAGAGCGCGATATCGATAATCGATCGATATCGCCAATAAGATCCCCGCCTTAGCCGCTTGGCCGGCATCCTGAACCGGAGTTCAAGATCGGCCGCAGTAAGAAACGCTTCGGGTTCGTCAGACAGAGTGACGCTCACGCCCGCATTTCAATGTCCCGCGACCTGTGCTGAGTAAGCATTGGTTCAAGGAATTTATGACCATCGCGAACCAGGCAGGGAAACCGTAAAATCTGTGTTGCCACGCAGATGAGCACTGTTGCTGTTCCTCTGCGTTTCATTCATTAACCGCTTTTCATCGTCGTTTGTCAACCTCCGTGCAGCCTATATCGACGATTTCTTCAAACCGATGCTACATCGTCACAGAACACACTTTTAGCGTCCAAAGTACGTAAATTTATCGCGACCACAGTATGGATCGACAAATTCATTGTGCCATAAGCGAACGTTCGATGCATGCTGAGCCCCTGACTTCAGGCCATTGTGCCGATCCGTTGCAGGCATACATCGGCAGCGCAACGTGCCGTGCTTGCCTGTCAATGTCCCGCATCTCGTATGAAGATAGGCGCTGATCGGCGATGCCGCAAGGGCCGATCGCGAATATATTTTCGATGTCCGGGTGCAGGCCGCCGTTACGTTATTGCATTGCCGCGCGGGACACGGCATTATCGATGTCGGTGTTCATCCGTTCCAACGCCGCACGGATCTGCTCCGCGGGAAACGCTTCGCCGTGTCGCACGCTTTCTTGCAGATTCATCAGCTCGGACGCGATGCTTAGAGCGGCCATCACGGCCAATCGGTCCGTGCCGCGGATGGCGCTGTTTTCACGCACTTTGTGCATTTCCGAGTCGACCCGTGCAACGGCGGCACGCAAGATGGGCTCCGTTTCAGGTGAACAGGCAAGCCGGTAGCTTTGCCCCAGGATCTTGACTTCGATCTGCTTAGCGGCCATAGGATTCTCCCTCCACATGCGGCTCTTGTTCGGCCATTACCTCGGCGCCTGCCGCGTCGTGATGGTGCGTGTTGCCGTCCGCTCGCGCGTCGGCACCATCCTGCTGCGCCGCGTTCCGGTCTCGGGGGGGCGGCAGCTTTTCGAGGATGGCGTTTAATTTGACCTGCGCATCCTCGATCTTGGCGAGCAACGTGTCCCGTTCCTGTCGCAGGGCGTCGCGCTCGGCGCGCAACGCATGATTGGCGGTCAGGGCCTCATCGCGTTCGACGCGCATGCGGTTTAACTGTGTCTCACGGTCTCCTAGCGTCTGGCGATTGGAATCGACCAGACGCAGAAGTCGCGTAATTTTCTCGGATAGTGAATCGAGTTCGTTCAACATGGTGAGCGGGTCCTCAGAATTCCGGGCATTTTAACCCGGAACACGGACCATACCGAAACACGGTTGCAGGTTGTTTCGAATTGTTCTGTCGGATGGGGCACCGGGGGTATCCGAGGCGTCCTGTTTCCCCTCACTCACGGGTGGGGAGCCGCCGTTTCTGGGGCGAACCAGGGGATCGGCGTCCCTCTCACGTTTTCTGCTCCAGGCAGGCGACGGGACACGCCCATTAGCCATTACCCTCGATTGCACGGGACGACCATGCACACGACTGTCCACTTCAACGATAATAGGGTTTCGTTCGGACTACGGGAGACGTCATGTCGGTCATTGCGGTCGTGAATCCTAAGGGCGGAGCAGGCAAAAGTACGTTGGCAACAAATTTGGCGGGCCATTTTGCGGCAAACGGCGAGTGGACGGCCTTGGGGGATATAGATCCGCAACGCTCGTCTCACGGCTGGCTCGACATACGCTCTCCCATGCTGCCTGCCATCGAACGGTGGGAGCTGGATGTCGACGCGCCGGCCCGCCCTCCGAAAGGCATCGAATTTGCGGTACTCGATACGCCCGCGGGTCTAAGCGGCCCAGTTCTGCATCAGGTGGCAAGCATTGCCGACAAATTGATCGTGCCGCTCCAGGCGTCGATTTTCGATATCTTCGCGACGCAGGCTTTTCTGCAGACGCTGGCGGAGGATAAGACGCTGAAACGGCGTCACACGCAGATCGGCATCGTCGGCATGCGCGTGGACCAGCGCACAAAGGCCGCCGACGAGTTGCATCGCTTTGTAAAGGGCCTGGGCATCACGGTGCTGGGAGATTTGCGCGACACGCAGAATTACGTGCAGATCGCGGCACATGGCCGGTCTATTTGGGACGTCGCGCCCAGCCGCGTCGAGAAGGACGTCGCGCAGTGGACGTCGATCATCGACTGGGTACGCGCTAAAAGCGCCTGATCACGCCCAAAATGCCTCGATGGATCGGGGAAGGCCCGTGATTGGTGCAAAAACGCGATGTCGATCCAAAGACGGCCGGCAGATCACCGTTGATCAACCGGGCGCCGATTGGAGCGGCACGTGACCGCGCGTCTCCTTGATCTTGTTGTCCGCGTCGACAAACACCAGATGCGGTGTGACGCCGGCTTGGACGTCTTTCTCATGGATCATGGCAAACGCGGCGATGATCACCAGGTCGCCAATTTCCGCGCGCCGCGCCGCCGATCCATTCAGCGAGATCATGCCGCTACCGCGTTCGCCACGGATGGCATACGTCGTGAAACGTTCGCCATTATTGATGTTCCAGATGTCGATCTGCTCGTTTTCGGCGATATTGGATGCTTCCAGCAAGTCTTCATCGATCGCGCACGACCCTTCGTAATGCAGCTCGCACTGCGTGACGGTGGCACGGTGGATCTTCGACTTCAACATTGTACGAAACATGTTGGTTCAGATTTCCAGATTGTCGATTAAACGGGTGCCGCCCAATTTCGCGGCCGCGAGCACCACCAGGGATTCGGCCGTTGCCGCATGTGCAATGTCATCGGTCTGCGGGGCCCTCAAGTCCGCACGGCGTCGGATGGCGATGTAGTCCGGCTGCCAACCGGTGCCTTGCAACGCCGTGCGTGCCTTTGCCTCGAGCGCCCCCAGGTCTTGCTCGCCCGCCCGCACGCTGGCGCGTATTTCGGAGAGCAACGCGTACAGGCGCGGTGCCTCGGCGCGGTCCGCCGCGCTCAGGAAGCGGTTGCGTGACGACAGCGCCAGACCGTCGGTGTCGCGTACCGTCTCCGCCGCGATGATATCGGTGGGCAGCGCGAACTGCTGTGCGAGCTTGCGTACGATCATCAGTTGCTGGTAATCCTTCTTGCCGAACACCGCCACACGGGGATTGACGCAACTGAACAGCTTCATCACGACCGTGCAGACGCCGGCAAAGAAGCCCGGACGGAACTCGCCTTCGAGAATGCCGCCGAGATCCGACGGCGGATGCACGCGATATTCCTGCGGCTCTGGATACAGGTCCGACTCGGTGGGGGCAAACAACACGTAGACGTTCTCGCTTTGCAGCTTCTCGATGTCTTCCTGCAACGTACGCGGATAGCGGTCGAAATCCTCGTTCGGGCCAAATTGCAGCCGGTTCACGAAAATACTGGCGACCACGGGGTCCCCATGCTGGCGTGCCTGACGCATTAGCGTCAGATGACCTTCATGCAGATTGCCCATCGTCGGCACGAAGGCAATGCGCGTCTGTCCGCGCAAATGGTCGCGCAATTCGTGAATCGAACTAATGACTTTCATGGTGCGGCACGGTCTCCTAGCGTCCGGCGCGATGCCTGCGGCGACATCGCGGTCAATGGTGTCTTTTCAGCCTTGTCAGTGTGGTACAACACACCAAAACACGGAAACGCCGGTTTGACGTATCGCGCGATTGTAGTGCATTCAGCCAAACTAGACAGGCGATCAGGCGCACCACCGACTCGCGCCGGTATCAGAGACGGGTTTCGAAGGGGGGCGATTAGCTCGGCGCGTAGGCCAAGCGTACGTAAATCGGGGCGTACGGTGCGGCTTGTGTCACTTGTAACAACGATTCCCGAGTCAATTCCAACATGGCGATGAAATTGACCACCACCACCGGCACGCCTTCCTGAATATCGAACAGCTCGGTAAATTCCATGAACTGGCGATCTTGCAGCTTGCGCAGCATCAAACTCATATGCTCGCGAACCGATAGGGCTTCCCGTGTGATCTTGTGGTGAGCGACCAGGCGTGCACGCCGGAACAGATCACGAAATGCGGCTGCGAGGTCGTCGGCATCGACGTCCGGCCAGCGCGTGACCAGGCTTTCCTCGACATAGACCTGCGCCTGACGGAAGTCACGTCCGTGCTGTGGCAATTGATCCAGCTGGTGCGCCGCCAGCTTCATTTGCTCGTATTCCAGCAGGCGGCGTACCAATTCCGCTCTGGGATCGGCTACTTCTTCATTGCTGTCGGCCTTCTTCACCGGAAGCAGCATGCGCGATTTGATCTCGATCAACATGGCGGCCATCAGCAGATAGTCCGACGCCAATTCGAGGTTATGTTTGCGGATTTCATCAACATATCCGAGGTACTGCCGCGTCACGTCGGCCATCGGAATGTCGAGCACGTTCAGGTTCTGCTTGCGAATCAGGTACAACAATAGATCCAGCGGTCCTTCGAAGCTTTCCAAAAACACTTCGAGGGCTTGCGGCGGGATGTACAGATCCTGAGGCAGTTTGAACAACGGCTCGCCGTACAGGCGCGCGAAGGCCACGCCGTCGATCACGTCGGGAGTGGAGTCGGTCGCGCCAGGCGCTACCGCCAGCGGACCCGCTGCCGCGGCATCCCTATCCTGCGATGGTCGGCTGCTGCTGCCGGGCGCGACCGGTCCACCGGACACCAGGTCCGGTGGGATCGATGCCGTCATGTCAGATGTTCTGGTAGTACACGTACGGCGTCTGCTTCACGCGCGCATGTGTATCAGCGGCGCGTTGCGCCAGATCGATCGGCTTCTTGTCCCACAACAAGGCGCGGCCGGTTTGCTGCTCCTTGTCGAGTTCGGGATGGGTTGCCTTCAATTCGTTGAGGAATTCTGTGACTTCGGACTTGTACATGGTCGATACAGGATGCAGGCCTGAGTGGCGGGCGCGGCGGCCCGGGGCGGCAAAACGCCGGGGCTTTCGTGACACCCGAGTATGACCGTATTTTAGCCTAAGCGCGGGCATTATCGCCTTACGCTGGCGGGAAATGCGCGCTGTGCATTGATTGCCCGGCCGGTTGCCGCTGTCGGCCGCTCCGAATATGCTGGTTGGACACGTCGTGAAGGGCGACAGTGGTGTCCGGTTTGTGGTCAAATAATCGCGAGTGAGATGCGCTGCCGTTGTCGGGGGCGTGGCAATGACGCAGCAATGCAGCAACGGAGGGTGTGTTTGGGGGGGCGACGACAGTGGATCACCGCGGCCATGTGGCCATTGCCCGTGCGCCTGGCGCCGTCTGGCTGGGCAGCGTGCGTCTGGCGACGGATCAGGCCGAGCGGTCGCGCGTCTGACGCGGGGGCGCGGTCGGGCGTGAGGGGAGTCCATATCAGGTTGCTGGCCCTCTGTTTCGCTTACGCTCCGGCTGCCTGGGCAAACTACGACGTTGACATCGTTGCCCCGCATTCGTTGAAAAAACTGCTGAAACAAAATCTCAACTTATCGCGATTTTCAAAGCGCAAGGACATTGACGCCGAGCAACTGCGTTTCCTGGTCACCGCCGCGCCGCAGCAGGCTCGTGAGCTGGTGCAGACGCGGGGTTACTTCACGCCGGTCATCTCGACGGACTTGCGCACCGACGACGGCAAGTCGTCGGTCACCTTGCGCGTGGCGCCGGGACCGCAGACCACCGTATCCGAGGTAAACCTGTCATTCACTGGAGCGGTGCAGACGGAGGCGCCTGATCGTGCGTTGGCCGCCCGGGTGGCATGGCCCCTGAAACCGGGCGATCCGTTTTCCCAATCGTCGTGGGACGATGCCAAAAAGGCTTCGTTGACGGTGCTGCAGGCCAAGCGGTACCTCGGCGCACGCATCGTGCATTCCGAAGCGAAGATCGATCCGCGGACTCATACGGCGGTGTTGAACGTGGAGTACGGCAGCGGGCCGACCTTCCATCTTGGCCCGATCAAGGTGAACGGCGTCAAACGCTATCCGGAATTCATCGTCGACCACGTGAATCCGCTGCACGAAGGTGAAATCTACGATGCCACGCGCATCCAGACGCTACAGCGTCAGATTCAGAACACGCCGTATTACGCCAGCGTGGCCGTGGATGTCGCCGCAGATCCGGCGCAAGCCGCCGCGGCGCCGGTGTCGGTCAGTCTGAATGAATACCAGTTCCATAGCGTGCGTGCCGGCGTTGGTTATACAACGGACCGGGGGGCGCGCGTGGAGGGCGCCTATTCCTATAACAACGTCTTCAACCGGGCGTATGTGTTCACGATCACGGGGCGCCTGGAGCAAAAGAGCCAATACGGCTCGGTTCAATTGTCGATGCCGCCGGACAGTAAGGGGTACACCAACAGCGCGCTTGCGTCCTATACCCGTACTGATACGGAAGGGACGGTGATCTACAGCTTGCGCACGGGTTTCCAGCGGACCCGGTCGCTGCAGTTTTATGACTATTCCTATTCGTTGCTCTACTACCAGGATCGGTTGGAGCAGAATTCCGGTCCGCCCACGGTCAGTCGGGCGCTGTTGCCCGCGTGGGCCTGGGCGCGGCGCAACGTCGATGATCCAATGTTCCCGCGAAGCGGTAACCTGATCGGCGCCGAGGCGGGTTTCGCGGTCAAGGGGGCGCTGTCCGACGCCACGTTCCTGCGCCTGTACGCGCATGGGCGCCAGTATGTCCCACTCGGAAGGCGTGATCTGTTGCTGTTTCGGGCGGAGTTGGGCGGGGTATTTTCCAATGCGCCTTCCTATCGGATTCCGGCAACGCTGCTGTTTCGCACCGGTGGCGCCACCTCGGTACGGGGTTATGGATACGACAGCATCGGTAACGATGTGGCAGGGAGTGTGCTGCCGACGAAATACCTGATCACCGGCGGCGTCGAGTATCAACATTGGTTCTCGCACGATTGGGGCGCGGCCGTGTTTTACGATGTCGGCACGGCAAGCGATACCTGGGACGAGCGGCGTTTTTACCAGGGGGTTGGCATAGGCGCACGCTGGCGCAGCCCCGTCGGACCGCTGAACGTCGACGTGGGATACGGCATACAAAACCGGAGCATCCGGCCTTACCTGACGCTTGGCGTCGCGTTCTGAGGGCGCAGCATGGAACCGACGACAGCACACGCATCGCACCCGAGCACGGTGCCACCGCCTGACGGCAATGCGGCAGGGAGCGCCGCTTCGGTCGGCAGCCGCTTGCATGGCGGCAACGAGGCGATGGACCTGAATGCGGCAGGTGAGGGTGCACGTGTCGCGCAAGCCGCGCCTGCAGGTGGGCAGGGCGGGGGCAATGGGGACGGGAGCGGCAAGCCGCCACGTCGTCGGGGCTGGCAGCGCGGCGGGCGGGTGCTGCTATGGCTGGTCGCCGTTATCTTCATCGTGGTGGTGGCGCTGGCGGGCACGCTTGCGTGGGTTGTACACACCGATACGGGCACCCGAACGGCCTGGCGCATCGCCACGTACGTGCTGAAAGGCCGTCTGTCCGGCGTCCTCGATGGCGGCGCGCTGCAAAACGGCATCCGCATGCATGATGTGCGCTGGCATAGCGGTGCGACCGACATCCGGATCGATCGATTGGCGGGCCGCTGGAGGCTACACCGTGTCGCCGCCGCCCCGGCATTGCCCATCATCGCTGCGCCGCCGGTGCCCGCACCGATGACGGCATCGGGCGTCGCGACGTCCGCCGCCTCATCCGTTGTCGCCGCATCGACCGCGGGAGCGCCGTCTACCAGCGGCGACACGGCATTGTCCACGGGGGACGGTGCATTCCCAAAGGCGGCGGGGACGGCATCGCCGGGTCATTTGCCACACTGGCGTTTCACCGTCGATTACCTGCGGGTGGGTACCGTCGATGTGCGGACCGGACCGTCAAGCGGCGACGCCTCCTCCTCCTTGACGATGCCGACGTCGCTGCGTTCTCCATTGCAGTTCGAGGTACGGGATGTCCGAGTGGAACGGATCGCGCTGCATGGCGGTGGGGACGAGACCGACATCGACGAACTGGCGTTGCAGGGTGCCAGTGATGGTCGCCACCACGCGATGGTCTTGCAGGGCGTTCGTACCCCATACGGTACGGCGACGGCGGGACTGGCGATCGATGGTGTCGCGCCATTCGCATTGCACGGTGATCTGCGCATCGCCACGAATGTGAAAACACAGGCCGTGACGGCAAACGCAACTCTGTCCGGCAACCTGGAAGCACTGAAGGTTCATCTCGACGCGACAGGCTATAAACTGGCGGCGCGTGCCGATATCGAGGCCAGTCCGTTTGCGGCGGTGCCGTTCCGGACCGTGTCGATCGCCGCCGACCATATCGATCCCTCGGTGCTCAGTGCCGGTGCCTCATCCGCTGATCTGCGCGTCCGTGCGCTATTGTCGCCAGTAGCGTCGGACCCACCAGCAGGACCAGCAGCATCGGGCGCGGCAATCGGCGCGGCGGCCGCGGCACCGACAACCGCGTCGACGGTGGCGTCTAACGCAGCATCGCCCGTGGCGTCGGCAGTGACGCCCAACGTGGCGTCTAGCGCAGCGGCCTCGCCGGCAGCGCGTCGGGCGGCCGTGTCAGGGCTCGTCGTGGCGGGGACGATCGATATCGACAATGCGATCCCAGGTCGAATCGATGCACAGCGCTTGCCCTTCGTCAGCGCGCATGCCCGCGTGCAGCTCGACGCCACGCGGCAGGTCATCGACGCGCTGCGCATCGCATTGCTCGATGACGCATCGATCACTGGCAGCGGCCAGTATGCGCAAGGCAAGGGGCAACTGGACCTGCGCGTGTCCCGTCTTGATCTGCATGCGGTCCATTCCGCCCTGCGACGGACAGCACTTGGCGGCGATATCGGTGTGCGCCTCGACGGCGCGCAACAAAACGTGACACTGCAACTCGCGGACCCGCACGCGCGCATCGCGTTGCGAGGGACGGTCAAGGCCACGGCGACGCAGACGATGTTCGATGCCGTGCGGCTCAATGCCGGCGATGGCGAATTGCGGCTTGATGGCACCCTCGGCCGCGATGCCGACGCGAAGTTCGCGCTAAAAGGCACGTTGCATGACGTCGATCCGCTGGCCCTGCTCGACGATCGCGCCACGACCCAGGGTGCAACGCCCGCGCGGCGCGCGCGGGGAGCCTCCGGACGTGTCACCAACGGCGACACCGGTATTGCGCGGCGCGGCGACGGCACGGCCAAGACCGCGAGTGAAAGACAAGGGGATTCGACGACGCGTGCTGCCCACCGAACGACGACTGCGGCAAAAACCACCGCGTCGATCGGCACATCCGTTTCAACAGGGGGGAAGCGCATCCAGGCCCGGGTGTCCGGTAAATTCGACGTCACCGGCCGGCTTGCGCCCACCCTGGCGGCGCGAATCGCCTTTGCTCTGGGCGACAGCGAGTACAACGGCTTGCCGCTCACCGGCGACGGCACCGTGCAATTGGCGGGTTCCCGTCTGTTGCCGAGTCGCGCCCATCTCTCCGTGGCAGGCAATCTGGTGGATTTGAACGGCAGCTTTGGCGCGCGGGGCGATCGCCTGGCCTTTCGCGTCGACGCCCCGGATATCAGCAGGCTCGGTTTTGGCCTTTCGGGCGCGGTGCAGGCACAAGGTGATGTGACGGGTTCGATCGCGCATCCCGATGTCACCGCGCGCTATGATGCGTCCCATCTGGTTTTCGGTACCATCAGCGCGCAACGGGCCCATGGACAGGCGGAGTTGCGTGATGGCGCGAATGGCGCATTGAACCTCTCGGTGGACGGTAGCGATATCGATGCACCGGGTGTGACGTTGCAGACGTTGAGCGCACGCATTGCCGGTACGCGTGCAAAGCACACGATCGACGCCACGATGCACGGCTCCGTGCATGGCAATCTCATCGATGCCAGCATCGCCGCGCAAGGTGGCCTGTTCGATGCGGCCCCCACACGCCAAGGCAAGGCGACGCCTGCGCGTCGCGACGCGCAGGACAAACCGACGGAAGGGACAGCCCGTGCGGCCGACACGTCCGTATCCGCGTCGTCATCCGGCGGCGGGATGGGCTGGCGCGGCACGATCAGTCGACTCGAGAATCGGGGCACGCCGGCCATTGCCCTTGCGGCACCTGTCAGTGTGGTGGCCGCACCAGGCGACATCGAGTTGGGGCGGACGCAGATGACGCTCGAAGGCGCCACCATCGACATTCAAAGCCTGTTCTATCGTGCCGGCCAGATCCGCTCGGCCGGCCGTGTCGCCAGTATCGATGTGGGTCGATTGCTGGCGTTGCAGGCGCAGATGACTGACCAGCCAGCGCCCCAGAATCTCACCGACCTGGTCTTCGATGGCGATTGGAACCTGTCGCTCGCGGATACCGCCAGCGGCTATCTCCAACTCCAGCGTCGTAGTGGTGATATCCAGATTACGACAGGACAAGGTCGTGCCGGGCTGGGCCTCGAGCAACTGCGCGCTCGCGTGGATTTTACAGGGGCGCGCCAGGCGCACTTGACCGTTCAGGCCAACGCCGCGCGCATCGGGCAGGTGAGTGCCGACTTGCACGCCGGTCTCGTGGTGGAAGACGGCATGCTGACCGTGGGACCGGACTCGGCGCTATCGGGCACCGTGACGGGGGATGTGCCGTCGTTGCGGACGACCGGCGGCCTGCTTGGACCCGCCTATCTGTTCGATGGTGCGTTGGCGTTGCGGCTGCAGGTTGCCGGCACTTTCGGCAAGCCCCGGTTGTCGGGCTCGCTGAAGGGCAGCCAGTTGAATGCCCAGTTGCTCGACCAGGGTGTGCAATTGCGCGATGGCGTCATCGATATCGGTATCGACGAGAATCTGATGACGTTCCGGCAAGTGGTCTTCCACGGTAGCAGCGGCACACTGCGGGCCACCGGCCAGGTGCGCCTGGACGCGGATGATCCCACGATCGCGGCGAAGATCGTCGCAGACAAGCTCGAACTGTTCGGAACACCGGATAGGCAACTGCAACTGTCCGGACAGGCCACGCTTGAAAATGCAGGTCCGGAGGGCGGCGTCGCGGTTGATGGCAAGTTCGTCGTCGATCACGCCCTGTTCGATCTGCCGGAATCATCGGCGCCTTCGCTGGGAGACGATGTGGTGATCGTCCGGTCGAACGGGCAGCCTACGCCCGCGGTCCCGAAAAAGGGCGTGCCGGGCGCTGAAAAACCGGTGGGTAAGTACGCGCCACGCGCCAATATATCGATTGATCTGGGGCGTAATTTCCGATTCCGAGGTGAAGGCGCGGATCTCGGTTTGACGGGCGGCCTGACGGTGGTCAGTGCGCCAAACGTTCCGCTGTCCGCGCAGGGATCGGTCAATGTGGCGAACGGCTCGACGTATACGGCATTTGGCCGGAAGCTGAATATCGAGACAGGCTTTTTTACGTTCAACGGGCCGATCGATAATCCGTCGATCAACCTGCTGGCGATGCGTCGGAACCAGGAAGTGGAAGCGGGCGTGCGCGTGCGCGGAACGTTACGGGCGCCCGATGCCCAATTGGTGTCGGAGCCGAGTGTACCCGACAACGAGAAGCTCTCCTGGCTGCTGTTCGGCCATGGCACGGACTCCGGCCAGAATCTCGGTCAACAGAATACCGTCGACGCCGCGCTGGCACTGCTGGGTAGCGCCGGAGGCAAGCGGATCGCGCAGACCGTGGGCCTCGACGAATTCACGATCGGGTCAAGCGATTCGGGCCTGACCGATGCCCAGGTCGTCCAAGTCGCGAAGGCCTTGAACGAACACTTCGTCCTGGGCTACGAGCAGGCGCTGCAATCCACGGGGTCCCTGTTCAAGTTGACTTGGCTGTTAAGCCGCAGTTGGTCCGTGGCCCTGCAGGCCGGCACTTACAACGGTGTCTTCCTGCTTTACGTTCACCGTTTCGACTGACGGTGCGGGAGGCGAGACAGCAGCGCGATGCGTCGACGCCTGTTCATTGGCCGTATCGAAGTATCGCGCCCGGTCCCGATCAGCCGATGCGCATGCCCGGCTGCGCGCCGGAATCTGGTTCGAGAACCCACAAGCCGCGCCCTTCAGCCGGTTGGTCCTTGCTGCCCGCCGCCGAGAGCACCATGCCTTCGGACACGCCGAACTTCATCTTGCGCGGCGCCAGATTCGCAACGACCACCGTCAAGCGACCAACTAGTTCTTCCGGCTTGTAAGCGGACTGGATGCCGGAGAATACGTTGCGCAGGCGACCCTCGTTCAGGTCCAGGGACAGTTGCAGCAGCTTCGTCGATCCCTCCACGGCCTTGCAATCGACGATGCGCGCCACGCGCAGGTCGACGCGGGCAAAGTCATCGATCGTGATGTACGCGTCGCCTTGCTCACCGCTATCGGCGGATGGTGCCGGTTTGGTCTTGTCGCCGTTGCTGGCGGATTTTGCCTCGGACTTCGCGTTCTTCGCCGACGTTGTATCTGTCGCCGCACCCTCGGACGTCAGGGAATCCCGGTTGGCCGCCAGCAACTTCTCGATCTGCTTGATGTCCACGCGTGTGGTCAGGTGCTTGTAGGGCGACACCGGCTGCGATGATGACAGCGGTTGTGTCACCGCGGCCCAGGTCAGCGGCGCCACGCCGAGCATCTGCTCGACCGCGGCCGCAATCGTCGGCACCACCGGCTTTAAACCGATCGTCAGCAGCCGGAACGCTTCCAGGCTGATGCTGCAAGTCTCATGCAACGCGGCGGCCTGCGTTTCGTCCTTTGCCTGTTCCCATGGTTTCGCGCCATCGACGAAGCCATTGACGGTATCCGCCAACTCCATGACCAGACGGATTGCGCGGCTGTATTCGCGCGCTTCGTAATGTGTGGCCACCTGTGGAATGCCGGCGCGCAGTTTTTCCAGCAAAGGATGCGACATCACCGTGTCGAGCACCTTGCCGTCAAAGCGCTTGACGAGGAAATTCGCGGTACGGCTGGCGATATTGACGTATTTGCCGACAATGTCGCTATTGACACGGGCAATGAAATCTTCGAGGTTCAGGTCGATGTCTTCCACCGCGCTGTTCAGCTTTGCCGCGAAGTAATAACGCAGCCAGTCCGGGTTCAGGCCCGTATCGATAAAGCTGCTGGCTGTGATGAACGTGCCGCGCGATTTCGACATCTTCTGGCCATCGACAGTCAGAAAGCCATGGGCGAACACATTGGTCGGTGTGCGATGGCCCGAGAACTGCAGCATGGCGGGCCAGAACAGCGTATGGAAGCGCAGGATGTCCTTGCCGATAAAGTGATATTGCTCGGTAGTGCTGTCCGGGCGTACCCACTCATCGAAGTTCAGACCGCGCTGCGCGCACAGATTCTTGAAGCTGGCGTAATAGCCGAGCGGCGCGTCCACCCAGACGTAGAAATACTTGCCGGGCGCATCCGGAATCTCGAAGCCGAAATAGGGCGCGTCACGAGAGATATCCCAGTCGCCGAGCTTGTTGTCGCCATCCTCGCCGAGCCATTCGCGCATCTTGTTCGTCGCTTCGGGCTGGGCCAGCTTGCCGACCCATTCACGCAGGAAGGATTCACAGCGCGGATCGGACAGCGTGAAGAAGTAATGGGTCGATGTCTTGCGTACGGGCGTGGCGCCCGAGACCACGGAGTACGGGTCTTTCAGTTCGGTCGGGTCGTAGGTCGAGCCACAGACTTCGCAAGAGTCACCGTACTGGTCCTTCGCCGCGCAGACAGGGCAGGTGCCCTTGATGTAGCGGTCCGGCAGAAACATCGCGCGCACCGGATCGAAAAATTGCTCGATGTCCCGCGTCTGAATCAGGCCGGCATCCCGAAGCGCCAGATAGGTGCGCTCCGACAAGGCCTTGTTTTCCGGGGAGTCGGTCGTGTAGAAATTGTCAAACGAGATACCGAAGTCGTCGAAATCGCGCTTGTGCTCGGTCCAGACCCGCTCGATCAACTGCTTGGGCGTCAGGCCTTCCTTTTCCGCGCGGAGCATCACCGGCGTGCCATGCGTGTCGTCGGCGCCGCAGTAATAGACCTCGTGACCATGCATCCGATGCATCCGGACCCAGACATCGGTCTGGATGTATTCGACCAGATGGCCGATATGAATCGGGCCGTTGGCATAAGGCAGAGCGGAGGTGACGAGCAGGCGGCGGGAAGCGTTGGCTGACATAGGACGTTGGAAAGAGTTCGGTACAGGCTAAGCCCCCGATTCTAACAGTCCGCGCCAAAAAGACCGGGGCAGAACGCCCCGGAGCAACAACGACAAGAGGAGAATGGCACGCTACGGTCAGGCACCGTCACATGCCATCAAGTCAGACAGGCGCAATGCCAGAGAGTTCGCGGTTTTTCTTAAAAAACTACGTTGACCTCTTTCTCGCTCTATGTCGCGCAACGTCGGTTAATTTGTGGCTTACTGTCCGTGCTGGCGCGTGGCGCGGAGAAAGATTTCGACGCGACGATTCTGCGCTCGGCCGGCTTCGGTTGAATTGTCGGCAATCGGCTGGGTCTGGCCGCGTCCTTCGGCAGCCAGGCGATTGGCTGCCACGCCATGCTGCACCAAATAACCCGCAACGCTTTGCGCGCGGTTCTGTGACAACGTCTGGTTATAAGCAGGGCTGCCGGTGCTATCCGTATGGCCGACGACCTGGGCCACCAATTCCGGATTCTCGGTCATCGATTGGGCAACCTGATCGAGGACTGGCGCGAACGACGGCTTGACCTCGTAGCTGTTCGTGTCGAAGGACACCGAACTCGGTATATTCACTTTCAGCGAGCCATCCTGTTGCTCGGTGATCTGTGTGCCGGTACCCTTGCTGGCGCCGCTCAAGCGCGATTTGATGGCGCCCCAGTTATAGCCAGTGATGCCGCCGGCGGCGGCCCCCAGCGTGCCCCCGATGATCGCGCCGGTACGATTGCCCAGCAGGGCGCCGATGCCGGCGCCCACCGCCGCGCCGGCGCCGGTGCCCACGGCGGTATTGGTCTGCTGTTGATTTGCGCACCCGGTGAACAGCATTGCCGTGCACAACACGCCGATTGCTGGCAGGACGGACAGCCGCACGCCGCGGCGAGCTCCAGTGCGGTGAGCGGCGCGGTGCGGGGTGCCGGCCAGGGGTTGACGGGCGAGTAGGGTCTTGCGATTCATCTGAAACTCCTATTGCGGACACGGATACGATGGTCCTGGCAGCGCCAAGAACTGCGCGTTGCCAGGCAACGGAGCCGACTGCGCCATGATGCCGTCGGGCATGCCGCGCAGATCGGCTCGGAAAGAATGGCCGGCTCGACATACAATGCTGCGATCAACCGCGGACGCGAGGCTATGCGGTACATCGAGGGCGGCAACGGCCGCAAAGACGTCGGTTGCTTACCGGGTTTTCCTTACGGGGTCTATCAGACCTCGCACGCCCGATGCGCGACCATGTGCGTAGATGCGGCGGGCTTTTATCCTATCAGGAGCTTGCCGTGCTGCGCTTGCATATGCAATCGATGTAACAGTGCCTTGCAAAATAATCGCCGCGAGCAGGCAGGAGAACAGGATGGTGAACCAGCAAATCGTCGAGGCCGCCGTGGCGGCAGTGCTCGACCCTTATACCGGCGCGCCGCTCGGTGCGGCCAAGGCGGTGCGAGACGTCGTCGTCACCCCCGAGCGCATCACGCTGCGCGTCACGGTCGGCTATCCGTCCGTGTCGGCGGCGCCGACGCTGCGGGCACGCGTGGAGGACGCCGTGCGGGCGGCGATCCGGACGGCGGGAGGGGCTGACGGACAGGACGGCGCGTCGCCTGACGTGCAGGTGGCAATCGACCATAAGATTGTCGCGCACGCGGTGCAGAGGGGGGTGAAGCTGTTGCCGAACGTGAAGAACATCATCGCGGTGGCGTCCGGCAAAGGTGGCGTGGGCAAGAGTACGACGGCGGCAAATATCGCCTTGGCGTTGGTCGCCGACGGTGCGCGCGTAGGGGTGCTGGATGCGGACATTTATGGTCCGTCGCAGCCGTTGTTGCTGGGCATTTCGGGGAAGCCGGAGACGACCGATGGCAAATCGATGGAGCCCATGACCGGTCATGGCCTGCAAGTCAATTCGATCGGTTTCCTCGTGGCGCAGGATAACCCGATGGTCTGGCGTGGTCCGATGGTGTCGTCTGCGCTTGATCAGCTTTTGAACCAGACGAATTGGCAGGACCTCGACTACCTGATCGTCGATATGCCACCCGGTACCGGCGACATTCAGTTGACGCTGGCGCAGAAAGTGCCGGTGACGGGCGCGGTGATCGTCACCACGCCGCAAGACCTGGCGCTGCTGGATGCGCGCAAGGGGCTGAAAATGTTCGAGAAAGTGGGAATCCCCATCCTCGGCATCGTAGAAAACATGAGCATTCATGTATGCTCGAATTGCGGCCATGCCGAACCTATCTTCGGCAGCGGCGGGGCCGAGCGGATGTGTGGTGACTACAATGTGGATTTTCTCGGCGCGCTGCCGCTGGATATCGCCATCAGGCAGCAAGCCGACGCAGGCGTCCCGACGGTCGTGGCGGCGCCGGATGGTGCGATTGCCGGTGCGTATCGGGATATCGCGCGTCGGATAGCGGTGTCGGTTGCGGCGAAGCATCGCGACATGTCCGCGAAGTTCCCGACGATCGTCGTGCAGAATTCTTAGGCAGCAGGGGAGGATAGATGACCGAATGCAAGCAAGCGAACCGTGGCGATGATCTGCATGAAAGACGGCAGGTTGCGGCCCCGCTTGCAGGGTCGGATGCCTTGGCGGGCGTGCCGGCGAAGGGCGCGGCGATGAGGTCGGGTAGATGGTGGCGCCATGCGCGGGCGGCGTGCATGGCCGGCGCTGCCAGCGTGGCGCTCGGCGGGTGCGCCGTTTTTGTGACCCACCCCCTGCGCGCCGATGCGACATTGCGTCCCACGCCTGGGCATACGGCACGTGGCACGGTGGCGCTGACGCAGCGTCCCGAGGGCGTGCAGGTGACATACGACATCGTCGGGCTGACGCCGAACACCGCCCACGCGTTTGCCTTGCATCAGGGGGGCGATTGTGGCGGCCCCGACGCCGGTCACGTCGGGCCGCGTCTGGAGCTGGCCGATATCGTTCCGCCCGGCACGGCGCTGGCGCGCCAGCGGGAAAGCAGCGGCGGTGTCGGGTTGACCCGCGACGCGATCAGTCCCGCCTGGCAGGATGACGCGCTGACACGGATATGGGCGGATGCCACCGGCACGGCCGTGGGATTCTTCGTGCTGCCGGAGATGTCGTTGGACGGCCTGCGGTCCATTGTCGGACGGACCCTCGTCGTGCATGAGGGGTATGTCGATCGTGCGAGCCTTGCCGAGGAGCAGGCCAGGCAGCAGGCCGGCGACGCCGCGGAACGGTCGGCGGCGAAGCGGTCCGGAAAGCCCAGTGGCAAGAAAGGGGCGCCGTCATCCGGCAAACGCAAGCCGGGTGACGCGGATCTGCCGGGCGACTCTCCGGACAGCGTCCATCTGCGCTGGCCGGTACCACCCACGAAGGACCCGGCGGGAGGGGTGCTGGCCTGCGGCGTCGTGCATCGTTGAGCGGCCCGCGACACCGCAGTGGTTTGCGGGTATCTGCTCCCTCCCCCGCAAGCAACGTCTTTACCGCGTGGCAATCGAGTAGAATGCCGCTTTTATCGATCCTGCCGTGCGGTGCGTCCGCGCGGTTGCTCAAGACGCTTGCCCCGAGATGACGATTAAATCCGATAACTGGATTCGCCGCATGGCGGAATCCGACAAGATGATCGAGCCGTTCGAACCCGACCAAGTCAGGGTGGGCGAGCATGGCCAGAAGGTCGTGAGCTATGGCACGTCGAGCTACGGCTACGACATCCGTTGCGCTGACGAATTCAAGATTTTTACCAATATCAATTCGACGATCGTCGATCCGAAGAATTTCGACGAGAAGTCGTTCGTCGATTTCAAGGGCGATGTCTGTATCATCCCGCCGAATTCTTTCGCGCTGGCACGTACCGTCGAATATTTCCGCATCCCGCGTAACGTGCTGACGGTGTGCCTCGGCAAGTCGACCTATGCGCGTTGCGGCATCATCGTCAACGTGACGCCGTTCGAGCCGGAGTGGGAGGGGTATGTCACCCTCGAGTTTTCGAACACCACGCCGCTGCCGGCCAAGATCTACGCCAATGAGGGTGTGGCGCAAGTGCTGTTTTTTGAAAGCGACGAGGTCTGCCAGACTTCGTACCGGGATCGTGGCGGTAAATATCAGTCGCAGGTAGGCGTGACCCTGCCGAAGACCTGAGCGGCGTTGGTTTGGCCCGGAGCCGCCGGCACAGCCGAGACGGACGGCACCGGATCGATCCGGTGAACGGCGCGTGTCGTGGCACCCGCCCGGGCCGCATCGTGACATGGCTTTGCTTTTGTCGCACGGGCTTCACATTATTCGTCCAGGCTTTCTCGTTCTTATTTTCGTCGGGCGCACGTGGTGGCCGGGTTTCTTCGGTATGCCACGCTTTCCTTGACGCGTTTTTCGTCCATCCCGAGTGGCTTCGCTTGCCATCGGCGCTTTCGACGGAGTTCTCCGCATGAAATTTCGCTTTCCCGTCGTCATTATCGACGAGGACTTCCGTTCCGAGAACATCTCGGGTTCCGGCATCCGCTCGCTCGCCGAGGCGATTGAAAAAGAAGGCATGGAAGTACTCGGCCTCACCAGCTATGGCGACCTGACATCGTTTGCGCAGCAGGCGAGCCGGGCATCCTGCTTCATCCTGTCGATCGACGATGACGAATTTGGTCTGGTGGACGACAACGAGGCCGGCGAACTGGCGCACGCGATCGTCGCGTTACGTGCATTCGTGGATGCGGTGCGCCGTCGCAATGCGGACCTGCCGATTTTCCTGTATGGGGAAACGCGCACGTCGCGGCATATTCCGAACGATGTGTTGCGGGAGTTGCACGGCTTCATTCATATGTTCGAAGACACGCCGGAGTTCGTCGCGCGTCACATCATTCGCGAGGCGAAGACCTATCTCGACTCGCTGGCGCCGCCGTTTTTCCGTGCCCTTACGCATTACGCGGCCGATGGTTCCTATTCGTGGCACTGCCCGGGCCACTCGGGTGGCGTGGCATTCCTGAAGAGTCCGCTGGGGCAGATGTTCCACCAGTTCTTTGGTGAGAACATGCTGCGTTCGGACGTCTGCAACGCGGTGGACGAGCTTGGCCAGTTGCTGGATCACACCGGCCCGGTGGCACGCTCCGAGCAGAACGCCGCGCGGATCTTCTCGGCCGATCACCTGTTCTTCGTCACCAACGGCACCTCGACGTCGAACAAGATCGTCTGGCACGCCACCGTGGCGCCGGGCGACATCGTGCTGGTGGACCGTAACTGCCACAAGTCGATCCTCCATGCGATCACGATGACGGGTGCGATTCCGATTTTCCTGACGCCCACGCGGAACCACTACGGCTTGATCGGTCCGATTCCGCTCGACGAGTTCCGCCCGGAGAACATCCGCAAGAAGATCGAGGCGAATCCGTTCGCGCGCGAGGCCTTGCAGAAGAATCCGTCGATGAAGCCACGCATTCTGACGATCACACAGAGTACCTACGACGGGGTGGTGTACAACGTCGAGATGATCAAGGACCTGCTCGGCGATCTGGTGGATACGCTGCATTTCGACGAAGCCTGGCTGCCACACGCCGAATTCCACAGCTTCTATAAGAACATGCATGCAATGGGGCATGACCGGCCTCGTACGCGGGCGCTCGTGTTCGCCACGCATTCGACGCACAAACTGCTGGCCGGCATCTCGCAGGCCTCGCAGATCCTGGTGCAGGATTCGGCGCAGTCGACGTTCGACAAGCACCGCTTCAATGAAGCGTATCTGATGCACACGTCGACCAGCCCGAACTACGCGATCATCGCTTCGTGCGACGTGGCGGCCGCGATGATGGAAGCGCCGGGCGGCACCGCGTTGGTGGAGGAGTCGATCGCCGAAGCGTTGGACTTCCGTCGCGCCATGCGCAAGGTGGGACACGACTACGCCGAAGACTGGTGGTTCTCTGTATGGGGGCCGGACTCCCTTGCGAACGAAGGGATCGGCGACCGGGAGGAGTGGATGCTGCGCCCCGGTGATCGCTGGCATGGCTTCGGTAACCTGGCTGACGGTTTCAACATGTTGGACCCGATCAAGGCGACCATCGTCACGCCGGGCCTCGACATCGACGGCGAGTTCGGCGAAAGCGGCATCCCTGCCGCGATCGTGACCAAATATCTGGCCGAACACGGCATCATCGTCGAGAAGACCGGTTTGTATTCGTTCTTTATCATGTTCACCATCGGCATCACCAAGGGCCGCTGGAACAGCATGGTCACCGAGTTGCAGCAGTTCAAGGACGACTACGATGCGAACCAGCCATTGTGGCGTGTGCTGCCGGAGTTCGCGGCTCAATTCCCGCAATACGAGCGAGTAGGGCTGCGCGATCTGTGCAACCAGATCCACAGCGTCTATCGTGCGAACGATATCGCACGGGTGACCACGGAGATGTATCTGTCGAATATGGAGCCGGCGATGAAACCGGCAGATGCCTTCGCGAAACTGGCCCACCGGGAAATCGATCGGGTACCCATCGACGAATTGGACGGACGCGTTACCAGTATCCTGCTGACGCCGTATCCGCCGGGCATTCCGTTGCTGGTCCCCGGTGAGCGATTCAACAAGATCATCGTTCAGTACCTGAAGTTCGCACGCGATTTCAACGAGCGCTTTCCAGGCTTCCATACCGACATCCATGGTCTCGTCGGCGAGGTGATCAACGGTCGCATCGAATATTTCGTCGACTGCGTGCGTTGATCGTTTCGCACACTGCACCGTCGGCGCTACGCTGCGCCGATGTCTCTTACGACAGCGGCGCCGTGTCGTTTTTTCACCGCATCGGCATTGTCGTTCCCTTCGGAAATCCCATGCAAAACCCTGCCGCGCCGTGCGTTTTCCACACGCAGGCGCACCGCAGCGACGATCTTTGAGATACTTGTCTGAAATATTGATATTCGCGCCGGCGCCAGGCGCCGGTCTGCACCGCCTGGAACGACGATGAAATCGCCCGAAGACCTCACTGTTTCCGCGCGCGCCGCATGGCGCAAGCCATTCGTGTTCATGCACGGCTCGGCTCGGCGGTTCGTCGGTCCATTGGCGGCGTTGGCGCTTTGCGTGGTCTTGCTAGTGGTGTTCCAACATATCTTGCGGCGTGTCGACTACCCGCAGATCGTTCGCGAGCTCCGTGCACTGAGTCTGAATGTCTGGGCCGCCTCACTGGCTGCCACGGCGGTGAGTTATGTCGCGCTGGTGGCGCGCGATTGGGCAGGACTGCGCTACGTGGGCGCCACCGTCAGCCGCACGAACCTGTGGATCGGCGCGAGTGTCGGTTCCGCGCTTGGTAACGTGACCGGTTTCGGCGCATTGACGGGGGGCGCGGTACGCTTGCGCGTCTACGGGGCGAACGGCGTGCAGCCCGCCCAAGTTGGTCGCTTGACGGCGTTCACCAGCGTAACGCTGGCGCTGACCCTGGCAGTGATGACCGGTGCCGGCATGTGGTTCAGCGCGACCCACCTGGCACCGATGTTCCGTCTGCCGGCATGGATGCTCCGGATCATGGGCGGGATGATCGTGCTCGCCTTCGTCGCCTTGGTGATGGGCTGTGGCAAGGAAGCGCGGGCAGTGCGATTAGGCGCGACGCGCCGCACGGCCAACGCGGTCGAATTGGTGGGTGAGCCCATCGAGATCGTGGCGGGCTTCGATGGCGGCGCCGCACCCGCGGTCGCCTCGCCGGCGCCGTCATTGCCGCGCTGGATGCGATGGTTCAACGCGCTCGGCTTGTCGGTGCCGGCGCGTAATGTGTTGCTGGCGGAAATGGTGTTCTCGATCGCCGATGTCGTGACCGCCGGGCTCGCGCTATGGGTCATCTTGCCGCACGCCGATGTCGGCTTCATCAATTTCGTTGCGATTTATGCGGCCGCGCTACTGCTCGGCATGATCGGCCATACGCCGGGCGGTCTCGGTGTGTTCGAGGCCGCGATGGCTTTCGCGCTGGGCCGTAGTGTGCCGTTGTCGTCGATCGTCGGCGCGTTGCTGGCCTATCGGGTGATCTATTTCGTCCTGCCGCTGCTGCTTTCCGCGGCGCTGCTGGCGGTCTTCGAAGGGAGGATGCTGAAGTCGAAGCTGGCGCCGGTGCGAATCGGCTGGCTGGCCCCGGTGTTTCTCAGCACGCTGACATTCGCCGTCGGGAGCATGCTGGTGCTCTCGGGCGCGGTGCCGGCTTACAAGACGCGCTTGTCGGTGTTGAAGGACTGGTTGCCGCTCTGGGTGCTGGAAAGCTCGCAGATACTGGCCAGCTTGTTCGGCGTGTTGCTGCTGTTCGTCGCGCGGGGACTGTTGCGTCGGCTCGACGGTGCGTGGTGGCTCGCAACCATTATCGTGTCGATCAATCTCGCCTTGTCGGTAACGAAGGGGCTAGCGTTCTTCGAGGCCGGGGTGTTGCTGGTCATCCTCGCGTTGCTGCTCTTGTCGCGGCGGCAATTTAATCGATCGTCCTCGCTGTTCGCGGAGCGCTTCACGTTTGGCTGGATGGTGTCGGTCGGCATTGTCCTCGCGCTGTCCGTCTGGCTCATGTTTTATGCGTTCCGTAACGTGCCATACACGGACGACCTGTGGTCGGCTTTTGCGTTCGACGAACGCGCTCCGCGGGCATTACGGACCGTGCTGGGGGCGGTGCTACTTGCCGCGGCGTTGTCGGTCTGGCAATTGCTGCGGCCCGCGCGCGGCCGGTTTGTCGCGCCGCCGCTCTCGGATATCGCGGATGCGGGCCGCATCGTGCGCGCGCAGCCACGTAGTGATGCCGGCCTTGCCATGATGGGCGACAAGAGCTTTCTGTTTTCCAAGTCGCGAAAGGCCTTTCTGATGTATGCCAAGCGTGGCCGCACGTGGGCCGCGTTGCATGATCCGGTCGGGGCACGCGACGAATGGGCCGGGTTGATTCGCGAGTTCGTGGCGTTGGCGCATGCGCATGGTGGCCGCGCGGCGTTTTATCAGGTGCGGGCCGAGGCGCTGCCGTTGTATCTCGATGCGGGTCTGACGCTGGTCAAGCTCGGAGAGGAGGCGCAGATCGACCTGCATGCGTTCGAGATGACGGGACCGCATCGCGCCAATTTGCGTTATGCGATGAAGCGGGGTGAAAAAGATGGTCTTTCCATGCAAGTAGTGGACAAGGCGCACGTCCATGCGTTCGTGCCAACCTTGCGCCGTATCTCGGATACCTGGCTGGACAGCCGTTCGGCAAAAGAGAAGAGTTTTTCGGTCGCCGCGTTCACACCGGAATATCTGGCGTCGCAGAGCGTGATCGTAATTTCGCAAAATGGCCTGCCCGTGGCGTTCAGCACGTTCATGACGACCGATTTAAACGAAGAGGCGACCATCGGCGTCATGCGGCATTTGAATGAGGCTTCGCCGTACACGATGGAATACCTGTTCACGTCGCTGGCCTTGCATCTGAAAAAAGCGGGTCTGCGCACGTTGAGCCTCGGCATGTCGCCATTGTCCGGCATGACGCCCAGCCCGTTGGCCTCGCCGTGGTTCCGTCTGGGTGCACTGACGTGGCGATTCGGCGGGCGTTTTTACAACTTCCGCGGTTTGCGCGCGTTCAAGAACAAGTTCACGCCACAATGGGAGCCCCGTTATCTGGCCGCGTCGGGATCGGTGGGCGTGTTGTTTACGCTCGCGGACCTGTCGTTGCTCGCTGGCGGGTGGCGCTCCTGATCGCGGTGCGGCGCAAGGCACACACAGATACCATCACGCCGACGTTTGACGTTGGCATCATCTCCAGAAGGAACGAGGGTCGAGCATGAGCGGGGCAGAAGGTTGGCGCGCGGCGCCACAGCAGGCGGAAGAATATGCAGTACCTGTGGCAAGGAACGGTAGGGTGGGCCTGACAGCGGAATGGGCTGCCAACTGCGTCATCCACGCGCAGGATGGTATGTCTAGGCACGCCGTGCATCGCACACGCCATCCCATGAGGGTGGTGCGCGCGACGTGGTTGTCGGCGCTGCGTGGTGCGCTGCTCGGGTGGATCGTGTTTGCTGGGCCGGCGGCGATGGCGGCCGGCGGCCACGGCGGTGGCGGCCACGGTGGCGGTCCGGTTGGCATGCGTGCGGCGAAAACCACGACGCCGCCGAACAGCGCCTCCGCTCCGGTAGTGCCCCAACCCACTGCGACAGGAGAAAAAACCATTTCAGGCGGCTTGTTCGGCGACGTCACGTACTACGCGCCTGCCGGTTCACTACGCGGGTTCGTCGTGCTCTACTCCGGCAAGAGCGGCTGGCAAGCGTCGGATCGTGATGCGGCGCAAGCGCTCGCTAAAAACGGCGCGATGGTGGTGGGGGTGGACACACAGCGCTACGCCGCGCGTCTCTCTCACGAAAAAGAGGACGCAAGCGGTTGCCACTACCTGGTCGGCGATGCCGAGGCCGTCAGCCATCAATTGCAACGCGAGGCGCACTCGTCGCGTTATTTTTTGCCAATTCTTGCCGGTAGCGGGCAGGGCGCGCTAGTAGCCGAGCGTGCCTTGGGCCGTGCCCCGTCGAACACCTTGGCAGGTGCGATCGTGGTGGATCCGGATGGGACCTTGGACGCGCGCTTCGCCCCCTGCCCGAACGATCAGATGAAAGAGGGCAATGGTCCCAGCGGCTTCCTGAGCGCGGCGTCCACCAGCGGTGAAAGCGTCATGCCGGCAATTTCCACCGGGGGCCGGCCGTTGGTCACCAAGTATTTTCCGAAGGGAACGTCCGATGCCGATGTGATGAGCACGTTGGTGATCCCGCATCTGGCACAGACCGGCACGCCATCGAACGACGACGTATCCGATCTGCCGCTGGTGGCCATGCCCTCGTCGCAGCCGAGCGACCTGTTGGCGATTGTGATCTCGGGTGACGGCGGCTGGCGTGACCTCGATAAATCGGTGGCCGAGGCGATGCAGAAACGGGGCGTGAACGTGGTGGGTGTGGATGCGCTGCGCTACTTCTGGAGCGAGCATACCCCGGAGCAGACGGCGCATGATATTGCCCGGATCATCGAGGTGTATGGCAGGCGTTGGCACACCCAGCATGTGGCGTTGATAGGTTACTCTTTCGGCGCGGACGTGATGCCGTTTATGTATAACCGCTTGCCGTTGGAAGACAAGGTGCAGGTGTCGCTGATCGCGTTGATGGGTTTCTCGCCCAGGGCGGATTTCCAGATCCGCGTAACAGGCTGGCTGGGCATGCAGGCCAGCAGCAAGGCGTTGCCGACGCTTCCCGAGGCCGCGAAGATCCCCACACCGTTGCTGCAGTGTTTCTACGGTGTTGAGGAAGACGACACCGCCTGCCCGGAGCTGGCCAAGCGAGGTGTCAACGTGGTCAAGATGGAAGGCGGCCACCATTTCGGGGGCAGCTACGATGATTTGGCGTTGACGATCCTGAACCGCTGGAAGGCGCAGTTCAGCACGAAGTGACGATGCGATGGCGGGCACGTCGTGCCTGTCCGCCCGCCTTCAGCGTTTTAACGGCCCGTCACCGCGACGGATATCTCAGTCCCGCCCTCAGGTCCGTGACTGCCATGTTTGCGCAAGTTCGACCGCGCGGCGCGCATTGATGCGACCGTATCCGTAATAAGGACTGTGGCCGGTCGCATTGTACGTCACGCCGTCGGTTGCGTTACCGGGCGCGTCAATACGGTCGCATGCAGCAGCAAGAATACGGCGTAAGTCCTTTAGCGTCAGTTCATTTGCGATGGATAGAACCAACGCCGCCACGCCCGCTGCGCCGGGTGCGGCGCTCGATGTACCGCCGAAGTCGCTGCTGTACGCCGCAGTTATGCCGTTTCGCGTACCCAGTGTTACGGGTTGACTCCTGGCACCATTATGCCGTTGCGCGGCGCCAGGGAATTCGCTGCGGGTGATTGTCGGTGCCCAAATGCCGTAGGTACGCAGCGCTTGTCCACTCTGCCGCCGCTCCGGTAGTGTTGGTTGCTCGTCGTCACTCGGGAAGACGGCCAGCAGACGCGGACCGAAATTACTGTATTGCGATCGCTGCCCGTGCTCGTTGCAGGCTCCGATTGAGAACACCGCGGGATGGTTGTCCATTGCGTTTTTGTCAATGCAGCTGTTCGAGTTGCCCGACGCAAAAAAAATGGCGCACCCGAGTCCGCGGCGGCCCTTGGTCGTGGCGTGGTGGATAGCCTCGCGGAAGTAGGATGCCAATGGCGGCAAGCGCACATAGTGATCTGGGTCGTGTGGGTTCGACCAATAACCTGTAGGTATTCCCCAGGAGCAAACAATGACGTCTGCGCCGTGATCCGCCGCCCAGGCGAACGCACGTGCGCCGCCGAGATCGGATTCAAAGCCCCATTTCAATGGCATCAGCTTCGCATCGGGTGCGACGCCGCACGCACCATGCACGCCCGATGCACATGCAACCCCTGCTACTTGTGTGCCATGTGAGTGGCCTGGCGAAGTTGGCCTGACCTCCGCATGCTCATCGTACTCCGCGAAAGTTTGCGGTGCGACGAGTTTTTCCCAACTGCCGGCGAATTCCGGGTGGTCGATGTCGAAGCCGTCATCAATGACGGCGATGGTGATTCCCTTCCCCGTCGCTATGAGGTGTGCATCGACGACGTTCGCGCTGTTATCAATCGTAATGTCAGCCGCGTATTGGGTTTTTCTGAGGTGCCACTGTCGGCGGTCGATGATGCGTTCGCCTTGTGACGGCGGCCATTCTTCGAGGGTGTGCGGGGTGGCAGGGGTTTCGGCATGGACTTTACGACCACTTTCCATTCGCGATAGAGGCCAAAGCAAATCAGGGGTCGCGTACTCGATTTCCTCGTCGTTCAGTAATGTAAGCGCGATATCGAAAACCGCTTTGGGCGAGCCGATGGCACGGCCGGAGAAACCATTCGGGCTAAATGCCTCCGTGCGTATGTCGCTCAGTCCCGCTTCACGAAGATAGGCCGTCGCGGCCTCTTCGGCCCGCGCCGTTCTGAATTTGACGAAGATCGCGCCGGAGTAACGCGGCGGTTGCCCGCTCTGTGAGTCCACCAGCGCCCGAGCGACAAATGCCACCTCAGGCCAGTCAGCGATGATTTGCTTGGCCTGGGTCAGGCTGGATGCCGAGCCTGGCGCGAGTTCGACCAGAAATGTATTCGGCATACCCGTACGATCCTCATCCGCATCACGCATTCGGAAAGGCCATGGACCAGAGTCGATGCGCAAAAGCAAGGCGGCATTTTGGGCTGGCGCGCATCCCACGATCAGCAGCGTGTTGCTTTTTTCCAGATATAAGCAGCCTTCGTCTTTGCTACCCAAATAAACCGGGATTTTTTCCATCTATGTCTCTCCTTGTGCATGCACCACGCTAATGTGGGAGCATCGGCCTGGTGCCGATTTGGCCGGCATTGGCCCACGTTCATTGGCGCGCTCTTGCACCGTCCTTGCATTTGAGGCACGGACTTCTCAAGCGCGGGTCGAATCGAACATCGGAAGAATTATAAATAGGATTACGAAATAAAAATGGTGTCAAAAGGCGGGTACGGGTCTGATTCCGTGGCGAGGTGAGAGGGCCTGTCCGTTGCTGAAAGCGGATGGGCGTCCGCCATCAAAAGATTTCCAGGCGATCAAGCGTGCGTTGCGTGTTGCGCCTGCCGCATCGCGCGGCCTGGGCGCCATGTGCTGCGAGAATATGGCCGGCGAGCGCAGCGCGTGCTCAGTCTTTCGCGTTCAGCGCCGCGCGCGCCTGGGCCGCTGCTGCCCTGACCTGTTCTGGCGCGGTCCCGCCGGGATGATTCCGCGCGGAGACCGAGCCTTCCAGCGTCAAATACTGTGGCACGTCGTCGCCGAGCAAATGGGCGACGGCGGGCAGTTCGGTACGCCATTCGGCCACGGACAAGTCGCCCAGATCACAGCCCCGGTCGACACAGATTCGCACCGCGTGCGCCACGGCTTCGTGTGCATCGCGGAACGGCAGGCCACGCTTGACCAGGTAATCGGCTAGATCGGTTGCCGTCGAGAAACCTTGTGCGGCGGCGTGACGCATGGCGTCGGCCTTGACGGTGATGCCGGCAGCCATTTCAGCGAAGATCCGCAACGTGTCGACAACGGTGTCGACGGTGTCGAACAGGGGTTCCTTGTCTTCTTGATTGTCCTTGTTGTACGCCAAGGGCTGCCCTTTCATCAGCGTCAGCAAACCCATCAGGTGGCCGGTGACGCGACCGGTCTTGCCGCGCGCCAATTCCGGCACGTCCGGGTTCTTCTTCTGCGGCATGATCGACGACCCGGTGCAGAAGCGGTCGGCAATATCGATAAAGCCGATACGCGGACTGATCCACAGCACCAGCTCTTCCGAGAAGCGCGAGACGTGCGTCATCACCAATGCCGAGGCGGCGGTGAATTCGATGGCGAAGTCACGGTCCGAGACGGCGTCGAGTGAGTTGGCGCAGATGCCGTCGAAACCGAGTTGCGCGGCCACGAAGTCGCGATCGATCGGGTAAGTCGTGCCGGCCAGAGCCGCCGCGCCCAGGGGCAGACGATTGACGCGCTTGCGGCAGTCGCGCATCCGCTCGGTATCGCGGGTGAACATCTCGACATAGGCCAGCAGGTGATGGCCGAACGTGACCGGCTGAGCGACCTGCAAGTGGGTGAAGCCGGGCATGATCGTGTCGGCGTGTTGCGTCGCGAGATCGATCAATGCGGCGCGCAGCGCGCCGAGCAGGTCGATGATCGTGTCGATCTCCCCGCGCAGCCACAGGCGGATGTCGGTGGCGACCTGGTCATTGCGTGAACGACCGGTGTGCAGGCGCTTACCTGCATCGCCGATCAACGCCACCAGGCGCGCCTCGATGTTCAAATGCACGTCTTCGAGATCCAGCTCCCACGTGAATTCGTCACGCTCGATCTCGCCGCGAATCTGGGCCATACCGCGCTCGATGGCTGCCAAGTCTTCCTGGCCGATGATCTGCTGCCTGGCGAGCATGGTCGCGTGTGCGATCGAACCGGCGATGTCGACCAGGGCCAGGCGCTTGTCGAAAAAGACCGATGACGTGTAGCGCTTGACCAGATCGGACATCGGTTCGTTGAAGCGCGCGGACCACGCTTCGGCTTTCTTGGCAAATTGGGAGGTGGTCATGGCGGCGGCAGGTTTGTTCTAGCGGGGGCGCGGCGAGGCGCGGCGACCGCGGTTACGATAAGCGGAAATACGGGGAGATCGGGCGGGTTCGAGCCGGATCATTTCATTGCGGAAGCAAGCAAAAACCGTCCACGATAAAGCGGGCCATTATAGCAAGCAAGGCAGATGGCGAAAATCGCATTTTGTTGTGAAAAGAGAGGGTGATAAGGGGAGGCAGTGGCATTCCCTAACGCACTTCGGGTCAATGAACTGAAAACCTTGCTTTTGCGAACGAACCGACGCGCTCGACGTGCGCCAATCCTGGTAGCGGTTCGTTCGTTATACGTGCCGCGCGCAAGTTGCCGGGCGGCGCGTGTGCCCGTGCTACCATGCGGGACGTAGCGCGCAGGTCGTCCACGCCCATTCGGCGGGCCTTCTGCGACTTTTATGTTGTCAATCGTGTAGTCAGATCGCCCGTTCGGCGTGGGGGCGCAACGCATCGCATCGGCAAATTGGCCCCTGCGTTGACCCGGCGGTATTGTCCGGACATGTCCTCCTGCCGTGGCGCCAAGTTGATGAATGTCTCTTCTTCCTTGTTCGATGGTGCGTCCGCGCAACCACCCGCCAGCCTGACCATCGCGTCGCGCGAAAGCCGACTGGCGATGTGGCAGGCCGAATATGTCCAAGCCGCGTTGCGCGCGCTCTATCCGGCATGCGATGTCCGTATCCTCGGGATGACCACGCGCGGCGACCAGATTCTGGATCGTACCCTGTCCAAGGTGGGCGGCAAGGGCCTGTTCGTCAAGGAGCTGGAGGCCGCGCTGTACGCGGGCCGCGCCGATCTCGCCGTCCATTGCGTCAAGGATGTGCCCATGCAATTGCCGGACGGTTTTCTGATGACGGCGGTCATGGCGCGCGAGGATCCGCGCGATGCGTTGGTGGCGCGCCAGGGGACGATGTTGACCGCACTGGGCGATCTGCCGCCGGGTGCGGTGGTCGGCACGTCCAGCTTGCGCCGGGAGTCGATGATCCGCGCCCGTTATCCCCATCTTTGCGTGGCGAGCCTGCGCGGTAACCTCGACACCCGCCTGGCCAAACTCGATCGCGGCGATTACGCGGCAATCATCCTGGCCGCGGCCGGTCTGAAGCGGCTGGGCATGGCGCATCGGATCAGTGCGCTGCTCGACACGGACACGAGTTTGCCGGCCGTCGGGCAAGGTGCGCTATGTATCGAGATTGCAGCGGCCCGCCCGGACCTGTCGCGTTGGCTGGCGCCGTTGCATCACGCGCCGACGGCGTCGGCCGTGCAAGCCGAACGGATCGTCTCGCGGATGCTCGGTGGCAGTTGCGAAGTGCCGATCGCGGCCTTTGCGCGCTGGTCCGATGCCACGGACGCCGAAACCGGTTCCGGAGGGGGGCAGGGTAGCTTGCAACTACGGGCGCGTGTTGCCATGCCCGACGGGTCGCGCGCCTTGCACGCGCAGGGCGAGGGTGCGGCGACGACGCCGGACGCGGCCGAATCGATTGGCCGACATGTCGCGGAATCGCTGATCCAGCAGGGCGCGCTGGAAATCGTCAATGCGCTGGTATCCGCGGGTGGTGATCGGAATCCGTCCGCGCCGCCCGCCGCCGGACACCGTGCCGTCGGTGGCGACGTCAAGGACGCCGATACGGACGGCAAAACGGATCCCGGCGTGTGAGTACGCCGCGCGATCTCCCCGTGACCGAGCCCGCGGCATCCGCCGTGCCGGAAGGGCCTGTCGCCGATAACCGTGCCGTGAACGCCGCATCGCCGATTTTCACGGCAATCCTGACGCGGCCAGCGGGTCAATCGGCTCCGCTGGCGAAGCGATTGACCGACGGTGGTGTGCCCTCGATCGATTTTCCGTTGATCGGGATATTGCCGGCCGAGGATACCGCGCCGTTACAGGCGGTGCTGGCCGCGGTTGAAGCGTCGCCGATTGCGTATCGGCTGATCTTCTTTGTATCACCGAATGCCGTCACGCACGCGTTTGCCTATGCTGCCTCGCAAGGGGTCGATCTGGCGCGGATATGGGCATTGCAGGCGGCCTCGGCATCACCATCCTTAGCCAATGACGATGGCGATGGCGACGATCCGATGCAGGGTGTCCAGCACGCCAATGCCAATACTTCCCTGACGTCTCCCGCCACCGAACGGGGCGTCGCGCCAGCATCCGTGTCATCGGCCGTACGCCACCCTGCGTTCACCGGAGCGCCGTGGATAGCCGCTGTCGGCCCTGGCACGCTCATGGCATTGGCTCATCACGGTATTCACGCGAGCAGCCATCGACTGGTGTCCCCAGATGGCGCGGAAGGCGTCATGCGCGCGATGCGCGAGGGCGACCCGGCGCAGGTGACTGATGCGGTGCGTTTTGATTCCGAGGCCCTTGTCGCCGCCCTCGACGCTGTCGTGCCGCGCACCGCTTGGCGGGGCGAGCGCGTCCTGATTCTGCGAGGCGATGGTGGCCGGGAGTGGTTTGCCGACCTGTTACGCGAGGCCGGTGCACAAGTGGATGTCGTGTGCGCGTATCGCCGGATGCTCCCGGCGCCGGATGCCGCGGCGTGGCGGCCGATCGAAACATTGGTGGATGGCGATGCGCCCGCTGCCTGGGTCATGGGCAGCTCGGAGGCGGTACGTAACCTGCGCGCACTGGCGGAAGCGCGGTTTGGCGAGGGCGAGCGCCTGCGCGCATTGCTGCATATGCCGGTGCTGGCGCCGCATCCTCGAATCGCCCACGCAGCCGAACGCGCGGGTTTTGATACGATATGGCATTCCGATGCGGGCGATCTGAACCTGGCCCGCGCGATTTTCGCGGCCTCCGAACGACTGACAAAAAAGCAGAACACCGACGGCATGACAGAAGAGAACACAGGTAATACGGCCGCTCCTGCGGCCCACTCCCCAGGCACGGCGTCCCCGGCGGGTACGACCTCGGCCCAGCGGCCAAGCGCGCCCTACGTGGCTGGTGCCAGCCCGGCCATCCCGCATTCCCGCCATGCCGGCATGATCGGTTCGCTATGGCTGGTGGTCATCCTGGCGGTTTCCGCGGGAGCGGCGGGCGGCTGGTGGCTGAACGCACGTTTCAACCATGAGCTGGACGCGTTGCGGATACGTCAGACCTCCGGTGACCAGGCGCTTGCCGACGCGCGCGAAAAAAGTGCGCAGTCGCTCCTCGCGGCCCACCAATTGGACAACGCGTTCGCGGCATTGTCGGGCAGGATAAATGACACCCAGACGCAGCAGCAGGCGTTGCGGCAGATGTATCAGGACCTGGCGCGTAACCGTGACGACTGGGTGATGACGCAGGCCGCGCAGACGTTGTCCAGTGCCAACCAGCAACTGCAATTGACCGGCGACGTGCATATGGCGTTGTACGCATTGCAGAACGCGGACACGGAATTGTCGACCAGCAGTGCGCCGCAAGTGCTCGACGTGCGCCGTGCAATTGCTGCCGACATCGACAAGTTGAAGGCCGTGCAGGTGGTGGATGTACCCGGTCTCGCGCTGCGATTGGATCAGGCTATCGCGAAAGTCGACGACTTGCCGTTGTCAGGGGATGTGTCGCCCCGTGCGGACGCATCGGCAACCGCGGCCGTCGCGGCATCGGGTGTCACGGCCGCCGCGGCATCAAGCGCATCGGACACCGGGATAGCGCCTTGGTATAAAGGCGGCGTGTTCACTGCCGCTTACTGGCGCGCGGCATGGGCGACGCTGACGCATCGCGCCAGCGACTCCGCATCGCGGATGGTGACGGTCCGCCGTATCGATCGGTCGAACGCCGACGCGATGTTGATCGCCCCTGATCAGGACGCCTATCTGCGGCAGAACGTCACGCTGCGGCTGCTGTCCGCGCGCCTGTCATTACTGTCGCGCAACGAGGCATCGATGCAGTCCGATCTTGCGGCCGCGGATGACGCGCTTGCCAGGTATTTCGACCCGTCGTCGCCGAGCGTCGGACAGGTCCGGGAAACGATCGCGAGCGTGCGCGGCGCGGCACGGCACGTGGATATCCCCACCCTGGACGGCAGCCTGCAGGCCTTGCGTCAGAACATGTCGCGGGGCTGACCACGATGACGCTCAAGGGATTGATCTGGATCGCGGCGTTGTTTGTCATTGCCGTCGGGGTGGCGTTGGCGGGGCATGCCCAGCAGGGGCATGTGATTCTGCTGTATCCGCCCTATCGGCTCGACATGACGCTGCATGTATTGATCGGCGCCGTATTCGCATTGTTTGTCGCGCTGTATGTCGTCATCCGCCTGTTCCGCAGTGTCTGGAAAATGCCAGAGCGTTTCGCCGGTTTCCGGTCGCGTTCACGCACCTCAAAGGCGAATGCGGCGTTGCGTGAGGCGATTGCGCATTTCCACTCGGGACGATTCTCGCGTGCCGAGAAATCGGCTCGCAGCGCGGCTGCCATTCGCGAGAACACCGACAGCGCCGGACTGATCGGTGCGTTGGCGGCCCACAGGATGCGCGAAACGGTACGGCGAGATGCATGGCTGGACAGCATCAAGGGTAACGCATGGTGGGACGCCAAGCTGCTGGCACTGGCCGAGATGCAGGAGGACGCGCATGACCCGCAAGCCGCGCTGGTCTCGCTGAATGCATTGGAAGTGCAGGGTGCGCGTCGCTTGCGGGCACAACAGCTGGCGCTTCGCGCGCATCGCGATCTGCATCATTGGGATGACGTGTTGCGCATCGTCAAATTGCTGGAAAAGCGCGAGGCCATCGATGAAGCCAGCGCATCGCAGCTCAGACGGCAAGCGGCGGAACACGTGCTGCGTGAACGCAAGCATGATGCCGGCAAGCTGCTGGAGGGCTGGAAGAGCCTGCCTTCGAACACGCGCCTTGCGCCGCGTGTGGCGGACCTGGCCGCCGAGCTATTGCTCGAACTCGATCGGGCCGACGATGCACGGCGGATTGTCGAGCAGGCATTGGCCGAGCATTGGGATGGCAAGCTGGTGCGCCGCTACGGCAGCTGCGGTGGCTCAGATCCGCTGCCGGCGATCCAGCGGGCGGAGACGTGGCAAAGTGCGCATCCCAACGACCCGGACCTGAGTTTTGCGCTGGGTGCCTTGTGTATCCAGCAGCGTTTGTGGGGCAAGGCGCAATCGTTCCTGGAAAGCGCGCTGAAACATGCCGATCATCCGGCAACGACGGTTCGAACGCATCGCTTGCTTGGCGACATGTATGAATCGCTCGGTGATGCCGACAATGCCGCGAGGCATTACCGGGAAAGCGCCCGGGCGTTTGATTTACACTAATGGCCATTGGCGTGGCGCTGCGTCGTGGGTTGCACGCCGCGCCAGCCCCTTTATTTCGAATCAACCTGATCAACACTGAGAGTGCGCTATGAGTTTCAATGACGTCCCGGCGGGCAAGGACCCCCAGAACAATGATTTCAACGTGATCATCGAAATCCCGGCGCAAAGCGATCCGGTCAAGTATGAAGCCGACAAGGAGACGGGCCTGCTGTTCGTCGATCGTTTTATCGGCACCGGCATGCGCTACCCGGCGAACTACGGCTACATCCCGCAGACGCTGGCTGGCGACGGCGACCCGGTGGACGTGCTGGTGATTACGCCGTTTCCGCTGCTGGCCGGTTCGGTCGTGCGCGCGCGCGCGGTCGGCATGCTGAATATGACGGATGAGTCCGGCGTGGATGCGAAGCTGGTCGCGGTCGCGCATGACAAGATCTGCCCGGCGACGTCGGATATCAAGACGATTGACGATGTGCCGGCGTATTTGAAGGACCAGATCAAGCACTTCTTCGAAAACTACAAGGCGCTGGAAAAGGGCAAGTGGGTCAAGGTGGAAGGGTGGGAAGGGCAGGACAAGGCCCAGAAGGAAATAACCGAAGGGCTGGCCGCGTACAAGAAGTAAATAGGCCCTCGCCACCAGGCGAGCGCGTTCGTCAGCCTGCGCCGCTTACCCACGACCGACACCGACACCGCAAAGGCGCATATCAATGCCGGTTTGCGGTGTTTTTTTTGACGTTCAACGGTGGCGATCAGTCTGGCGCTTGCCCCGGAGGAGGCACGTAAAAAAAGGTGTCCGTGAATCCGGTCTCGGGATCACGCCACTCGGCAAGCACGCCAAAACCTGCCTCACGTCCCATGGCGGCGATACTGCCTGCTCCGAACTTCACGCTATGCGCCATGTTCAAGCGCTCGCCTTCCTCGATGACTAGCGTCGCGCCAGCTTTACGGAGCGACACGTACTGCGTGGAACGCGCGACCAGTGCGGGTTCCACGATGGCAAGGTTGTATGGGAGCGGGCCCGCAAGCGATTTAGCGCTCACCGTATAGTCGAATGAGGTCAAATCAAAATCACCGTCCAAGGCGCGATTGACGAAATTCAGCGCATTCTTGCCAAACGCGGCTTCAATCCCGAGCGCGTCGTTGTACTGGTGCGTTGTCTCGGTATGAGAATGGATACCCTCCGTGCCGATCAATAGCGCATCGCCCGGACGCATCTGCTCGCGGACTTCTGCCAGGAACGGAACGATCGCATCGGCATCGAATTCTGAAATCGCACTGTTCAGGAATAGAGATAGCAGTGGCGCGTCGTCGGGCCTGATTTCGCTGATCATGCGCAACGCGGGGAGATAAGTGGTTTCGAATGGAATCACCTCCACGGCGTGCAGGTTAGCCATCGTCACGGTGCATTGACGCAACGCCTCCTCCGAAATATCGACGGCGAACAATGTCGTGGACATCTTTGTCGCGATGGCTTCGACGATGACGCGTGTCTTCTGTCCCGAGCCACACCTGAGATCCGCGATATGGCATTGCAAGATCGGTGCGCGGGAAATGCTTTGACTGACGGGCAAGCACTGTCGGCTTTGTGCCCATGCAACGATATGCGCGACGTGCGCTTGAAGGATGGCATTTTCCGCGCGGAATTGATGATTTTCGGGAATCAGCGTGAGGGCATGGTGGAGCGTGGATCCGAGCCCATCGTAGAGTGCGAACGCGGGAATGCAACGGCGGCCGCGCTGCTGTATCGCCGCGAGCAATGCCGCTTCCTGGTCATCGAGATACACAGGCGGCGCTGGATGCGTGCCTTGCACGCCGTCCGTCTCGATGTTCGTTACGTATGCGTCTACCGGTGCAAGCATGTCTGACTCCTTTCGATATCGGATTCGCAAGGTTGCGCGTCTCATCAGTCGCAATGGCACGCTGAAATTGGCAGGATCAATCCGCTTTCGATAGTAGGAGTCGTACCAAACCACCTCCAAAAAGACATGCGTTGCACGTCACGCGCTTTCGGCGTGCCCCGTCACGATATGGCGGCCCCTCTTTAAAACACGACGCTGACGCAGCGCAGGCGCGACAATGTACGTCGCCAGCGAGGGAAAAAGATCGTGGTGCCGTTTCGTGCTATGTCCGCTGTTTGAAGGGATCATGTTCGCGCAGCTCGTCGACGTAGTTACCGATGCCTGCCGTCTCACGCGCGAGGAAGTGGGCCACGGCATCGGAAAACGAAGGGTGCGCCAGCCAGTGCGCCGAGCGTGTCACGGTCGGCAGGAAGCCGCGTGCCATCTTGTGCTCTCCCTGGGCACCCCCTTCGAATACCGCGATCCCTTCATCGATGCAGAACGACAATGGCTGGTAATACGCGGTCTCAAAATGCAGGCAGTCGATATGTTCGATTGCGCCCCAATAGCGTCCATATAGCGTGCCGCGCGGTGCGGTTGTCTTCGTCGTGCCTGTCGTTGCCGGGGCGTCCGCGGTGCGTGTGGACGCGGCGCCGGTATCCGTATCGGCAACGTCACTTGTCCCGCCGATCGATCGGTCGTACACCAGCAGAGAGCTGGCCACCGGCCTTCCTTCCTTCTCGGCAATCACCAGCAGCAAATTTTCTGGCATCGTTTCCGCGATCGACTCGAAGAATGCCAGGTTCAGATAGGGTGTCGAGTGATGTTCGCGGTAGGTGTGCCGATAGCATCGATTGAAAAATCGCCAGTCTTCCGGTGTTGCATCCTCGCCGCGAACGCGTCGGAACGTCACCCCGGCCTCTTCGACGCGCCGTCGCTCGGCGCGGATGTTCTTGCGTTTTTTCTGGTTTAGCGTGGCAAGGAAATCGTCAAATGAGGTATAGCCGGCGTTCAGCCAATGAAACTGCACCGCGGTCCGCGCCATCATCCCGGCATTATCTAGCAGGTTGGCTTCGTGTTCGGTCGGGTAGAGCACATGCAACGACGACAGGCCGGATTGCTTTGCAAACGCAACCAGCACCTGTGCCAGCGCGAAGCGCGCGGTATCGTCCTCGGCCAGCAGGCGTGTGCCGCTCACCGGCGTGAACGGCACCGCGCACAGCAGCTTTGGATAATATGCCTGGCCATGCTGCTCGTAGGCATTTGCCCAGGCCCAATCGAACACATATTCGCCATAGGAATGCGATTTGAGGTACAACGGCGCAGCCGCGACAAGCCGTTCACCGGGGCCTGGCGGGGCTTCCGAGGAACTGACCGTATGTTCGGTGTCGGCATCGCTGCCGTCGGCCGCCTCGTTTTCTAGGGGCGGGGTTGCCGTTGTCACGACGGCATCGTCACGCCACAAGGTGACAAAACGCGGCGCCCAGCCCGTCTCGTCGGTCGCGCAGCCGGTGGCCGTCAACGCCGACAGGAAGGCGTGTTTCAGGAAAGGTGTGGGCCGCGGCTGGCGCGCCAGTAGCGCGTCCCAGGCTGCGGCGTTGATTTCGGCGGGCAGGGCCGCAATGCGCATGCGATAATTCATCGAAATCCGTTCATGATCACAGGACGATCCAGACCGTGCGGCGTGCGAGACGATGCTCGTCTTCGCAGGACGCCGCGGAGAGAACACGATACCGCACGGTGCACTGTCAAAACGGCCGAACCCATGCCCATCCGAATCGCGCTTGCGCAAATCAATACGACTGTCGGTGATTTTTCCGGCAATACCGAGAAAATCGTTGCCGCGGCCCGCGACGCGCACGCCCAGGGTGCGCGCGTCTTCGTGACGCCGGAACTCGCGTTGGCCGGCTATCCGCCGGAAGATTTGCTGCTACGTCCGGCATTTTTCGCTGCCAGCCAGAAAGCGCTGACGGCGTTGTGCCATGCGTTGCGGCCGTTGACGGGACTCTACGTGGTTGTCGGGCACCCGTTCCGCAGAAATCCTAACGCAAATGCGGCCGGCGTGCCGGCCGCGGCGCGGGCACCGGACGGGGCGGCAAACTATGACCGCCACGACAACCTGAATCGCGCCACGCACGACGCCCCGCCGAATCTGGCGCCGATCGACCGCAGCCTGCCGCCACGCGATACCTTCAATGCGGCCTCCCTGATCGTCGACGGCGAGATTATCGGTACGTATTTGAAGCAGGAATTGCCGAACGGCGAGGTGTTCGATGAAAAGCGTTATTTTGCTTCTGACCCCACGCCGTTCGTCTTCGAGGTCGATCGTGTGCGATTTGGCGTGATCATCTGCGAAGATGCCTGGCACCGTAGCGCCGCGCTGCTGGCGCAGGCGCAGGGAGCGCAGGTACTGCTGGTGCCGAACGCGTCGCCTTATCATCTCGACAAGGGTGATACGCGCGTGCAGATCGTCCGGGAACGCATTCGGGAAAGCGGTTTGCCGGTTGTCTACGTGAACGCGGTAGGTGGACAGGACGAGTTGGTCTTCGACGGCGGTTCCTTCGTACTGGACGGCAGCGGGGAGCGCGTCGCACAGTTGCCGCAATTCGAGGAAAAGCTCGGCCTGGTCGACTTCGAGGTCGGCGAGGGCGTGCCGGTGGCCGCGCCGGGTGCCACGTTGGCACGTGCCGAATCGATCGAGGCGCAGGTCTATCGTGCGCTCGTATTGGGCGTGCGCGACTATATTGGCAAGAATGGCTTCCCCGGCGCGATCATTGGCTTGTCCGGCGGCGTCGACTCGGCGCTGGTGCTGGCGGTGGCCTGCGATGCGCTGGGTGCGGATCGGGTACGCGCGGTGATGATGCCGTCGCGCTACACCGCGGATATCTCGCTGGTGGATGCGAAAGACATGGCGGCGCGGGTGGGCGTGCGTTATGACATCGTCGAGATCGCGCCGATGTTCCAGGCCTTCGAAGGGGCGCTGGCAAGCGAATTTGCCGGGTTGCCGCTTGACGCGACCGAGGAGAATATCCAGGCACGTATCCGCGGTACGCTATTGATGGCGTTGTCGAACAAGTTCGGTTCGATTGTCCTGACCACCGGCAACAAAAGTGAAATGGCAGTGGGCTACTGCACGCTCTACGGCGACATGGCCGGCGGTTTCGCCGTGATCAAGGATATTGCAAAGACATTGGTTTACCGTTTGTGCCAGTGGCGTAATGGCACAGACGTATTCCGCACCCGCGACATCATCCCGGAGCGTATCCTGACCCGCGCGCCATCGGCTGAGTTGCGCGAGAATCAGACGGACCAGGACAGCCTTCCGCCGTACGAGACGCTGGATGCGATCATGCGGATGTATATGGAAGAAGATCGCGCACCGGAGGATATCGTCGCTGCCGGGTACGCGGCCGAAGACGTGAACCGCATCGTGCGCTTGATCAAGATCAACGAATACAAACGCCGGCAGGCGCCCATCGGTGTGCGCGTGACGCCACGCGCATTTGGCCGCGATTGGCGTTATCCGGTGACGTCGCGTTACGTAGATCGCGTGCCCGTGTGAAAACACGTCACGCCACAAAACCCTATTAGACAGAGAGCGATCAAGGAGGCGTTATGAAACAAATCACTGCAATCATCAAACCGTTCAAGCTCGATGAAGTCCGCGAAGCACTGGCTGCCGTAGGTGTAACCGGGCTGACCGTGACGGAAGTGAAGGGCTTTGGCCGTCAGAAGGGGCACACGGAACTCTATCGTGGTGCCGAGTATGTCGTGGATTTCCTGCCGAAGAACAAGGTCGAAGTGGTCGTGTCGGATGCGCAGGTGGATGCGGTGCTGGATGCGGTAGTCGCCGCGGCGCGCACGGGCAAGATCGGTGACGGCAAGATTTTTGTCAGCCCGGTTGACCGCGCAATCCGGATCCGGACTGGCGAAGAGGACGAAGACGCCGTCTGATCACAGGCACTGGCGCTGCGTTTGTAGCAACACCAGCAGGGCGCCGGCGCCCCCATCGCGCTCGCGCGCTTCAACAAAAGCCATCACTTCGTTTTTCTGCGTCAACCAGCTCCTCACCCGTCCTTTCAAGACGGGCTCCCGATTGACCGATCCCAAGCCCTTGCCATGGATCACGCGCACGCAGCGCAGACCACGTTTTGCGGCGTCGCGAAGAAACAGCGCCATCGCATCGCGTGCCTCGTCGGTGCGATAGCCATGTAGATCAATCTGGGCTTGGACCACCCAGTGCCCCCGCCGCAGTTTCCGGACGACTTCCTGACCTACGCCGTGGCGCTTGAACGACAGTCTGTCGTCGATATCGACAAGCACGTCCGGGTCGTAGGCATCGGACAATGCCTCGCGCATGACCTCCCGCTCGTTTTCCCGCGTCTTCAGCGGTAGCGGCAACGGTCGCGGTGCAAACGGCATGACGCGTTCGGGAGCCGTCATCGGCGCCACCTTACCAACCGTGCGCCGGAAGAGGTCGGCATCGGCCATTGCCTGCGCCGCGCGCTCGGCGGCCTCAAGGCGCGCACGCTCGCGGGCGATCGCGGCATCGGCGAGCGCCCGCCGCAGTCCTGCCAGTTCAGCCCATTCGGCAAAACTGGCGGAAGCATCCGCCTGGGCAGGCTTGCGTGCCATGATGCCGCACTTACCAGGCCTGCAGGCTTTCCGTCGCTTCCGGATCTTCCAGGAAGCGCTGAGCGTCGAGTGCCGCCATGCACCCCGTGGCGGCGCTGGTGATTGCCTGACGGTAGACGTGGTCTTGCACGTCGCCCGCCGCGAACACGCCTGGGACGCTGGTGGCCGTGGCGTAGTTGCGCGTGTTCTTGCCGGTGATGATGTAGCCGCCATGCTCCATTTCAACCTGGCCGGCGAACAGGTCCGTGTTGGGCTTGTGGCCGATTGCGACAAACAGGCCATCGACGGTCAGCGCCTTGACCGCACCGCCGTTATGCCTGACTTTCAGGCCCGTCACGCCGGACGGGTCTCCCACGACTTCCTCCAGCGTATGGTCGAACAGGATCTCGACCTTGCCTTCTGCGACCTTCTGCATCAAACGGTCCACCAGGATCGGCTCCGCGCGGAATTTGTCACGGCGATGAATGACGGTGACCTTGCTGGCGATGCCGCTCAGGTACAGCGCCTCTTCCACCGCCGTATTGCCGCCGCCGATCACCGCGCAGGGCTTGCCTTTGTAGAAAAATCCGTCACAGGTCGCGCAGGCCGAGACACCCTTGCCCATGAACGCCGTTTCGGACTCGAGACCCAGGTATTGCGCCGATGCGCCGGTCGCCAGGATCAACGCATCCGCCGTGTATTCGCCCGAGTCACCCAACAGGCGGAAAGGTCGCTCATTGAGCTTCGCGGTGTGAATGTGGTCAAAGACGATTTCCGTGTTGAAGCGCTCGGCGTGTTCAAGGAACCGTTGCATCAGTTCCGGGCCTTGGACGCCGCTGGGGTCGGCCGGCCAGTTTTCCACGTCGGTGGTCGTCATCAATTGACCGCCCTGAGCCATGCCGGTGATCAGCAGCGGTGACAAGTTGGCTCGCGCAGCGTACACCGCCGCGGTATAGCCAGCCGGTCCGGAGCCGAGAATCAGGACTTTTGCGTGTTTCTTGTCGGACATGACAGTGATTCCTATTGAGTGCCGTTGCCACAGATATCGGTATGATACCTGGGGCCGTGCGATCCGTTTTCAATCCCTGGCCTTATGTGGCGGTTTCCACCTCGCCGCGCCGTTTCACCGTGCGGTGACGGTGGGACAGCAGTAACGGTGCGGTCTGAGACCTCGCGGACACGGCCAACCCGTCCGACGCTAGGACAAAGACGATTCGCCGACAAAGTGTTACAAAACGGTGGTGTCTTGCCATTACATGCTTCGGCGCGCGCTCACGTAGGGACTGTTATTGAAAAAGGTCAGGAAAAACAACGTGTAACGCTCTTGTTTCGTATCCTGACGCGACCATTGGAGGCACCGTCCCGCGCCGTTTGCCACGCGGTGTGCGTGGTTTGCCGTACGCTTTGCGTCCATCGCCGGACCGGGCAGGATAAAATGACTACGCCGGAAGGATGGCGCGGGCCTCATGGCCGCCGGCATGCCACCGCGCACCCCCGACAGATTGATTGGATAAATGGCGAAAACCACCTTTACACCCGGCGCGCCTGCGTTACCGCATCGGATGTCGCGGCTCATCACCGAGATCCGCTGGCTGATTCAGGTCGCCGTCTCGATTTTCCTGCTGCTGTCTTTGCTCAGCTATGACCGGCGCGATCCGGCATGGACGCATGCGGCCCATGTCGACCACATTGCAAATTGGGGCGGCCGCGTGGGCGCGTGGACTGCCGACATGTTGCTCTTGTTGTTTGGTGTGTCCGCCTACTGGCTGCTGCTGTATGTTGCACGCCGCGTGGCGTTGAACTACCGACGTATCAGTGGCCATCCGCTGATCGTGTCCGCGTCCACCGCCGATGATCCGGCGGCACACGAACATGGCCGGATCGGCCCGATTGCCGAGGTGCTGGCGTTTGCGCTGGTCGTGCTGTCCAGCGTGGGGCTGGAAGCCATGCGGATGTGGTCGCTGACGATCCAGTTGCCACGTGCACCGGGTGGCGTGCTTGGCGACGTTGTTGCGCACGCGGTGCAGGGCGCGCTGGGTTTTACCGGCGGCACGCTGGCGCTATTGCTGATGCTGGCCATCGGTTTGTCGCTGTTCTTTCAGTTTTCCTGGCTGAGCGTTTGCGAGCGCGTGGGCGGTGCCATTATCTCCGGCGTCACGTTGGCGCGCTTGCGCCACGAGGCCGGGCGCGACCGCAAGGCGGGCGAGGTTGCCGCGACGCGTCGCGAGGACAAGGTCGTACGCAGCCGGGCGAAGGTGGAGGAGCACGAGCCGATTCAGATCGTGCCGCCGGCACCCGCGCCGCGCTCGGAGCGGGCGGAGCGGGAAAAACAGGTGCCTCTGTTCACCGATCTGCCGGGCGACGGCACGTTGCCCGCCCTGGCGTTGCTGGACGCACCACAGGCCGCGCAAGAGACTGTGTCGGATGACACGCTCGAATACACGTCCCGGTTGATTGAAAAGAAGTTGAAGGACTTCGGTATCGAGGCCGCGGTGATGGCGGCCTATCCCGGTCCGGTGGTGACGCGTTATGAAATCGAACCGGCCACGGGCGTCAAGGGCAGCCAGATCGTCAATTTGGCGAAGGATCTGGCGCGCTCGCTCTCGCTGACATCGATTCGCGTGGTCGAGACGATCCCGGGCAAGAATTTCATGGCCCTTGAGTTGCCGAACTCGCGTCGGCAGACCGTGCGTCTGTCCGAAATCCTGGGCTCCGACGTCTACAATGCCGCCGGATCAATGTTGACGATGGGCCTGGGCAAGGATATCGGTGGCAAGCCGGTGGTCGCCGATCTGGCGAAAATGCCTCACTTGCTGGTGGCCGGCACGACTGGCTCAGGGAAGTCGGTCGGGATCAATGCGATGATCCTGTCGCTGCTCTACAAAGCCAGTGCCGATCAGGTGCGAATGATCCTGATCGATCCGAAGATGCTGGAAATGAGCATCTACGAAGGCATTCCCCATTTGCTTTGTCCGGTGGTCACCGATATGAGCCAGGCCGGTCATGCGCTGAACTGGACGGTGGCGGAGATGGAGCGCCGCTACAAGCTGATGAGCAAGCTCGGCGTGCGTAATCTCGCCGGCTACAACAACAAGATCGACGAAGCGGACAAGAAGGGCGAGAAGATCGGGAATCCGTTCTCGCTGACGCCCGATGCACCCGAACCGTTGTCGAAGTTGCCGTCGATCGTCGTCGTTATCGACGAACTCGCTGACCTGATGATGGTCGTTGGCAAGAAGGTGGAAGAGTTGATCGCCCGGATCGCGCAGAAGGCGCGGGCGGCCGGCATTCACTTGATCCTGGCGACGCAGCGGCCGTCCGTCGATGTCATCACGGGTTTGATCAAGGCGAACGTGCCTACCCGCATTGCGTTCCAGGTGTCGTCGAAGATCGACTCCCGTACGATCCTGGACCAGCAGGGCGCCGACACGCTGCTCGGAATGGGCGATATGCTGTATCTGCCACCCGGATCGGGCTTGCCGGTGCGCGTGCATGGCGCATTTGTTTCCGATGAGGAAGTGCATCGCGTGGTCGATGATTTGAAGGCGCGGGGCGGCGAGCCGAACTATATCGAAGGCATCCTCGAAGGCGGTGTGGCCGGTGGCGGCGAAGGCGGGGAGGGCGGTGAAGGAGGCGATGCCGAAGCCGATCCGCTGTACGACCAGGCGGTCGAAATCGTGCTGAAGAATCGCCGCGCGTCGATTTCGCTGGTGCAGCGCCACTTGCGCATCGGCTATAACCGGGCTGCCCGCTTGCTGGAGCAGATGGAACAATCCGGCATGGTGTCGGCCATGGGCTCGAACGGCAACCGGGAAATCCTGGTCCCGCACCGGGAGGCGGATTAAGGCGGGATGGAAAGCGGGCATTCGCTCCGGGAAAGACAGAGACAATAGAGGAGCACATGACGATGGCGAACAAACGACGGGTTTTCCGCGGTGCCGTGCGCACTACTGCCGCGCTGCTGTTCAGCGGCGCATTGATGGGCCTGGCACCTGGCCTCGCCACGGTCGCCAGGGCGAACGGTGTCGACGAACTCCATACCTTCGTCTCGCAGGTCAAATCGGCCAGCGGCGAATTCACGCAACGCCAGTTGAAGCCTGTCAAGGGCAGTGGCGCGAAGACCGCGGCGGCGCAGTCGACCGGTCAAGGTACGGTACAGGCTGGCGGTGACGTGTTGGAACCGGCGGGGTCGTCGAGCGGCACGTTTACGTTTGCCCGTCCAGGCAAGTTCATCTGGGAATACCAGCAACCGTACCAGCAATTGCTGCAGGCGGACGGAAAGACGTTGTATGTCTATGACAAGGATCTGGCGCAGGTGACCGAGCGCACGCTCGGCAGTGCGCTCGGCGCCAGCCCGGCAGCTATCCTTTTTGGTAGCAATGACCTCGACAAGAACTTCACCGTTAACGACGGCGGCTCGAAGGGCGGGATGGACTGGGTCGAACTCGTGCCGAAGACCAAGGACACGCAATTCAAGCGCATCGGTATCGGCTTTCAAAAAGGACGCCTGAACGCGATGGAGCTGTATGACGTCTTTGGCAACGTGACGCTGTTGTCGTTCCAGAACCTGAAAGAGAATCCGTCGCTGAAGGCCGATGCGTTTTCCTTCGTGGTGCCAAAGGGTGCCGACGTGATCAAGGGCTGATCCGAATGGCCACGCCGGACCTGTTCTCCGCCACGCCGCGCCGCCCGCTGGCGGAAGCATTGCGACCGGGGCAGCTGAGCGATGTGGTGGGCCAGCGGCATCTGCTCGGGGAAGGCAAGCCGTTGCAGCTTGCCTTCGCGGCGGGCAAGCCGCATTCGATGATCCTGTGGGGACCACCCGGTGTCGGTAAGACGACACTGGCGCGGTTGACCGCCCAGGCATTCGACTGCGAATTCATCGCATTGTCGGCGGTGCTTGGTGGTGTCAAGGATATCCGCGAGTCAATGGACCGGGCGCAGCAGACGCTCGACCGTAGCGGTCGACATACGATCCTGTTCGTTGACGAAATCCATCGTTTCAATAAGGCACAGCAGGATGCGCTATTGCCGTTCGTCGAGTCGGGCCTGGTCACGTTTATCGGCGCGACGACGGAGAATCCCAGTTTCGAAGTGAATTCGGCGCTGCTGTCCCGAGCGCAGGTCTATGTGCTCAAGTCACTGGACGAAGACGAGCTGCGCGAACTATTGCGCCGTGCGCAGGGTATCGCGTTGCAGGACCTGACCTTCGACGACAAGGCGATCGAGACATTGATTGGGTACGCCGATGGCGATGCGCGCCGGTTTCTGAACCTGCTGGAGCAGGCGCAGACCGCGGCGCTGTCGACGAAGCGGCAGCATATCGATGCGGCATTCGTGTCCAGCGCGATGACGCTGAACACGCGACGCTTCGACAAGGGCGGCGAGAATTTCTATGACCAGATATCGGCGCTGCATAAATCGGTGCGTGGGTCGCATCCGGACGCGGCCTTGTATTGGTTCTGCCGGATGATCGACGGTGGTGCCGATCCTAAATATCTCGCGCGCCGGATTATCCGGATGGCGTGGGAAGATATTGGCCTTGCCGACCCGCGCGCGGTGCAACTGGCCAATGATGCCGCGGAGACGTTCGAGCGACTGGGATCGCCGGAAGGCGAGCTGGCGCTGGGGCAGGCGGTGATGTATCTCGCCTGCGCCGCGAAGAGTAATGCGGGCTACAACGCGTTCAATCAAGCGATGGCATTCGTCAAGCAGGACAAGACGCGAGAGGTGCCGATCCACCTGCGCAACGCGCCAACCAAGCTGATGAAGGAACTAGGGTACGGGCACGCCTACCGTTACGCACATGATGAACCCCACGCGTACGCTGCCGGGGAAACCTACTTGCCCGAAGACATGCCCGAGCCGGGTTGGTACCAACCGGTACCGCGGGGTCTGGAGACCAAGATCATCGATAAGCTGGCCTGGTTGCGCAGCCTGGATGACGCTGCCAGGGATGACGGCGAGACGTCGTGATCTGGTGGCGGACATGTTGGTGGCTGCACGGCTTCTGTTACAGCCGACGGCGGCATGGTATTTATCCGTAGCCCCTGTATGCCGTCATAGGCAATCAGGGGGAGCATGATCGGATCTGCCGTTTGGTCGCCTCGACCATTCTGTACGAAACCGCATCGACCAAGTGACGGTCGCCTACCGATAGAGATACGGCTGGTGCGCATACCGTGGGGCGATATCGCTTAAGTAAGTCCAATGCGTGGCGGAACGCAAACGCATCGCACGGATGTGATGCGTTTACATTCTTCGGATTGCTTCAGGGATTCAATTGACCCACGTATTATCGCGTCGCGATGTGCGCCAGGAGGCCGTGCTCACGCCTTCATGGTGACGTAGCGTCTCGGCTAACGCCTGCAATTGCGCGTCTTGGCTCGGGCGGCAGCGGATCAAGGCGGCCAGTGACGCGCATGCGTCCGCCGTACCGCGGTTGACGATGACCTGATTGGCATCCAGACCGATTTCGCGCAACGCGTTGAACAAGTGCTTGCGCACGATGTTCAGCGCGTCGATGGAACATACCAGGCTCAGTTCATGAGCATGGCGGCGAGCATGCAACGGACGTTCAATGGCGATTTGCATGTTTCAACTCCTTCCGGCACGCCGCTAGGACGTGTCGTGATGCTGCCCATACCGGCTTACACGGACCTTCCGTGAACCTGCATGACGTTGGCGTCCACGCAAAAGCAGCCTCGGTATCATCCGTCACGGCGATCGTTGGGATGGCGTGTCAGCCTGATCGGCGTTACCGCATCGCAAAATCACGCCACAACGGCCGAACCGTTTGCGCGAATACCCCGGCGCACGCAGCGTACGGGCATCGATTCAAATAAAGGGAGCGAGTCGTACAGCCGCACACCAGGACGCTGTCCGGGCATCGCTGCCTGTCATCACAAGAAAATGCGATGCGGCAAAACGAACGAAGCCGAGGAGCGAAGCGGTAACACCATGGTGACGCGGCTGTGGCGCGCTGACCCGTCTAAACGACGAATCAGCTCTGGCCGACAAGGAGACGCGGCGGTAGCGCTGATTCGTCAGTGTTTGCCGGCCGATGCCGGCGTGTGACTATGAGAGTCACTGTCCACTGAGAATCTCCAAGAATGAAAGTACCGCTATGGTAGCGAAAAAACATCAGTCCTGTCAATGTGATAGGACCACCGATGTAAGTAAATGTACGGTTTGCGAGACAACGATCTCCCGCCCGCGACGCAGCATATCGACTGCGTCGTCGGCGCGGGTCAGGAAGCAGGTGCGAGCGCTTGTTTGCGGGCTTCATCGAGCAGCGCGCGACGATCGATTTTGTTGGTGGAGGCAAGCGGCAAGGCATCCACGAATACGACCTGACGCGGGTGCTGATAGGCGGGGGCATGGGCCAGCGCATGTTGCTTGACCGCTTCGGCGGTCAGCGCCGGGTCCGCGCGAACGATAAACGCGACCGGTTTCGTGCCCTTGATCTCGTCATCCACCGGCACCACGGCAGCTTGCTGGACGCCAGGGTGGGTTTCCAGCATGCGCTCGACTTCACTAGGGAAGATGTTTTCGCCTCCGGAGACGAACATGTCGTCAGCGCGCCCTACGAACAGATGAAAGCCGTCCCGGTCGCGCTGGAAGACATCACCGGTAATGTAGTACCCATCCGCGGTGAAGGGGGGCGCCAAGTCGGGGCGCTGGTGATATCCCTGCATGATGCCCGGGCTGGCTATTTGCAGCACGCCCTCCGTGATGGCGGGATCACTGTCGCTGGTCATGCCATCGGCCGTGGCAAGCCGGACCTTGACGGCCGGATGCGGGACGCCGACGGCGAGAGGCGGAGTGCGCAGTCCGTCTGGATGCGGGCCGAAGACGACGGGGCCGCCTTCCGTGGTGCCATAGGCGTTGATGATGCGCGCGTTCGGCAACAATTCGGCCGTGCGTGCCAGAAGGCTCGCGCTGACCGGCGCGGAACCCATCCGGATCACGCGTACCGATGACAGGTCTGCCTGCGCCAACGCGTCATGTTCACGTAGCATCATGGCGATCATCGGTGGCACCGCCGTAAGCCAGGTGCAGCGATAGCGGGTGATCGCGGCAATGTAGCGCGTGGCCTTGAATTGTGGCAGCAACACCGCCGTCGCCCCTGCCGCCACTGTCAGCATGGCCAGCGCCAGGGCGTTCATGTGATACAGCGGTGCGGCAATTAACACGCGGTCGCCCGTCAGCGGGTCCGCGGCAAGTCGCGTGCGCACCACCCACGCATGACTTGCATGCGTGAGTTTTACCCCCTTCGGTTTGCCGCTGGAACCCGATGTGTACAACAACATCGCCACGTCGTCCTCGCGCTGCGTGACGCGCGGCGGCATGGCGGCGAAGGCCTGCCCGGCGTTCGATGTATCGATCGCAGAGGGGGCCGTAGCGGTGTTTTGCTTTAACCATCCGCCGAAGGCGGCTGGATGGTCGTCGGGCGCATCCAGCACGACGACCGGGAGAGCGGCGGGCACGGATGCCACGTGGGCGCTGTCGCAGAATACGCGCACGGCCCCGGCGTCCTGCAACACATAGGCGATCAATGCGTCCGGGAATTTGAAGTTCACCGGCACCGCCACGCCACCGGCGCGCATGGTGCCCAGTAGCGTGGCCACATAGTCGATCGAGTTCGCCGCAACCACGGCAACCCGCTCGCCATGCCGCAGTCCGTCCGCCAATAATCGCTGCGCGATGCACTCGGTGAGGGTCTCGAAGTCGGCGAATGTGATCTCCCGCGCCTGCATGTGCGCATCCAGGCCGATGAACGCAATGTCGTCGGGCTTCCATGCGGCATGACCGCGCAAGAAAGCGACGTTGCCGAGATTGTCCGTGGTCATTTTTGAAACTCCAGCAACGTCGAGAAAGCCGGTAAGGCGACCACTACCCGGCATGCGGCGTCGGCGTGTGCGCTGTGTAAATCTTCTATGGACAAGCCATCGATAAAAAAAGGCAGGCCGGCCGCCTGCGCGCGCCGGGCCAGCGTGATGGGCGCCTCGGCGTGAAACGTGATGGCACCGAAGAAACCGGGACGCAAGGCGCTCGGGTCCTCGGGCAGGTGCCGCGCCGCGCCGGGCATCGGCGCCAGCGTGGGCGCGTATTGCGCGACATCACCAAAGCGCATGGCGAAGCTTCCTGGATCGGTCACACGGATCAGAAAGGCGGCATCCGAGGTCATCGACCGGGATGATGCTGAATCGGCATGGACGCGCGTCTCGATATTCCCGCCGAGCTGCGTATATTGTCGACGCAGGGCGGCCGGGTCGTGACCGACCACCGTCAGTGCGATGATGCGTTGCACGCCATTTTCGTGCGTGAGCCACTGTGACCGCCAGACCAGTTCCGGGGTCAGATGCTGGCAATAATAGACCCGTCCCGCATCTACCTGTCCGGGCTGAAGACGCACCGTCACGAAGGTCGCGTCACGGTGCAGCCCATCAATCTCAACCGGCCGTGAAAACCGCTGAACAGGCCCGAGCGTGAAGCCGTGGGCGGCGACATCGCTTGCGGTACGTTCCGGCGCATCGGTCTGGAACACCAGTCCATCGATGCCGAACGGACTCGACAGCACTTCGTCCCGCAAGTTACCGGCGTCGGTCGGCAGGCCTATCAATTCGAGGTAGTGATTGTCGAACATCACCAGATGATTGATCGAACCCAATGTATGGCGTCCGCGCGGGGTGAGCGTAAAGCCCAATGCTGCGCATTGGGCCGCTGCGTCATCGGTGTGGAAGCGCGTGTTGATGACAAGATGGTCGAGTTGCATCGCGATCTCGCTTCGTGCGGTGAGAGGAGGAGCAGGTTGAAGGTGGTGAATCAGGTCGCGGGCTTGGCGGCCGGAGCGGATGCGGTCGAATACACGCCCCGGCCGCTGGCGCAGAGCTTGCCGTCGGTGTCGAAGATTTGCGCCTCGGCAACGGACAGCGTGGCACCGAATTTGATCACCTTGCCGCGGGCGATCAGATCACCGGGCATCGCTGCGCGATGATAATCAACACGCAGGTCGACGGTGGGCACGCCCCGGCCGGTTTTGGAGACAAGCGCCCAGTCGGCCGTCAGGTCGACCAACGTCGCCAAAATGCCGCCATGCGTGTAGCGCTTGTCGGGGTTCACCACCCATTCCTCACGCCATTGCGCCTTGATCTCGATTTCGCCGTCGGCGACGGACAGCACTTCCAGGCCGAGCCATTGGTGAAACGGACCACGACGGAGCTTTTCCGTGATGGCTTCCTTCGACAGAATCGTGTCGCTCATGATGATGGTTTCCGGTTACGCTGACTGAAACGTCGTCCCCGCGTGACCGCGCTCGAAAAGCGCGTCAAATAGGGTTGCGGGGGCGTGAGGAGAATGAAAAGGCGGGAGGGTCCGATGCGCCAGCTTACGGGGCGATCACGACCTTGCCGAGCACTTCACGGTCGCGGATCAGCCGCAGGCCTTCCGCCGCCTCTTCCAGCGGCAGCACGCGATCAATGGCCGGCTTTAACGTGCCCGCGGCAATCATGTCCATCAGTGCCGACAGGTTGTCGTCGTAGAAGCTATTGGATCCGATCACTTTCAGCTCGAAACTCCAGATGTAGCGCAGGTCTTCCTTCGGGTCGTAGCCGGCGGTCGCGCCGCAGACCAGCAATGTGCCGCCACGCTTGATGCACTTGAGCGACGGCACCCAGGTATCGCCACCGGTAAAATTGATCACCACGTCCACGCCGCCTTCATTACTTCGGCGCTGTGGCTTGCCGAACTGGCTGATGGCCCATTTCGAGAAATCGGTGTCGCGGTAGTTGAGCACATGATCGGCACCCATCGCCTTAAGCGCCGCGGCCTTTTCGTCGCTGCCGGCACAGGCGATCACTTCGGCGCCTAGTTGCTTCGCAAGCATGACGCAGGCACTTCCCACGCCACCACTTGCACCCAGGACCAGCACTTTGTCACCCGCCTTCACGGTATTGTGTGTGATCAGCATCCGGTGCGCGGTGCCGTAGGCCACCGGCAGCGATGCCGCGTCTTCGAACGACACGCCATCCGGCATTGCGATCAACTGCGGCACCGACACCAGGCAGTATTCCGCCATGCCGCCGTCGAGCATCTCGCCCATCAGACCTTTGCCCGGATAGAGCGGATTGACGAGCACGCGTTGTCCGACTTTCCAGCCTTGCACATCGCTTCCTAGTGCGACGATCTCGCCTGCCATGTCCAGGCCGATGACAACCGGAAACGGCACCTTGATGCCAGGCATGCCTTGTACCGTGAACACGTCGTGATAGTTGAAAGACGACGCCTTCACGCGGATCACGACATGCCCGTCGGTGGCGCGCGGGGTGGCGATTGTCTGGACGGCCAGGGTGTCAAGGTCACCGTGTCCGTGCAACACCAGCGCGCGCATCGTGTCTTGTGGGGGAGCGGTCATTGTGCGATCTCCTTGATCGATTTCGATTGTTCATAAGGGCCGGTCACGAACAGGTTGTCCGGCAACGTTCCCTTGAGGATGCCGCTGCTGACAAACAGCGCATTTTCGCGTTTCAGTGTTTCGATGTCTGATGGCTCGAACGCCGCGCGGTTCATATTGCGCCATTGCGCGGCGTAGACCTTGGCGTCTTCGGGTGGCAGGTTCGCGGTCTTCTGCAGGATCAGCGCGACGTCATCCGGATGCGTGGCGCCCCAGGCCAATGTGTCGCGCATTGCGGCGATGATCTTCGCGACCTGGTCCGGGCGTTGTGCGATCAAGTCGCCGCGCACCGCGCCGACGCCGATATACGGCACTGCATCGGTCTTCGTGTACTTGCGCCACTCCCCGGAGAAGGTGCCCAATTGGCGCACCTTCAATTCATGCAACTGTGCAATGGTCACCGAGCGCAGCGCGGCGCCATCGACTTGTTTCTGTACGAGGAATTGCGCGAGCCGTGATTCATTGCCGCCTACTAGCGAGAAGTCCGTCGGCCGGATACCGTAGTTGCCGGCGAGTACGGCTTGTGCGATCGAGGCAACCGAACTGCCTGCAGGTGACATACCGATCTTCTTGCCCCTGAATTCGGACAGCGACTTGATCGGAGAATCCTCGGGGACGACGAATTGCACGTCGGCAGGTTGCGTGGCCAGGAAAATCTTTACCGGCACGCCTTCGGAGGCCGTGGCGAAGACGCTCGCGGCCGCGGCGCCGAAAGCCAAGTCTATGGCGTCGGCGGCCAGCGCACGCGTTGGCGCGTTGACGTCCGAGAAGCGAACGAACGTTGCATCCACGCCATGCGCCTTTAGGTAGCCCTTGGCTTCCAATACCGCGCCAAAACCAAGGCTGACGCCACTGGTCCAATAGCCGATCCGTACCGGGGCGGCATGTGCCTGCATCGGCGCGGCGAGCATCGTCAATACCGTGGCGCATACGCCCACCAGCACTGCGGCACGACGGCCGATACGAAGACGAAGAGGAGAAGTGGGGTGGCCTTTGCGGCGCGGCAGGATCGATCGCATGACGGTGACCTTTATGTGATGGAGGGGTGAGCGCGTGGTACCGACAATGCGTGCACCGTGGCGCTGCGGGGTGCCTCCGGGTTCAGGCAACTTTCTTCCAGCGGAACAGATAGCGTTCGAGTGGCTTGAGGATGCCGCTTTCCAGCAGCAGCATCAGGACGACCAGCGTGATGGTCCAGGCAAAGACCTGATCGGTCTGGACCAGGTCGGCGGCTTGCTTGAGCCGATAGCCGATGCCGTCCGACGCCCCCAGCGTTTCAGCGACGAGCGACACGCGCCAGCCGAAGCCGAATGCCAGGCGCGCGCCGGAGAAAAAGTAGGGCAGGATCGACGGCAGGTATACCTTGTACAGAATGGCGATGCGAGACATCCGGAAGCTGCGCGCCAGTTCGACGTAATCGGATTGCACCGTCTGCGCGCCTTGCCAGACGTTGGTGAGTATCAAGGGCATCGCCGTCATGAAGACGACGAAGATCGTCGTGCCGTTCGAGATGCCGAACCAGATAATGGCGAAGATGGCCCAGATCGCCGATGAAACCGTGTTCATCACGGCGAGAATCGGTTCGAAGAAACGTGCGAGCGCACGGCTGGCACCCAAGGCAATGCCGATGGGTGTCCCGAGTGCCGTTGCCAGCAGGAAGCCGCCGCACACGCGATATAGCGTGATCGCGAGGTCATGACCGAATGTGTCGGTGTGCCACAGTGTGAGCATCGCCGCCCCCACGCGCAAAGGCGACGGCAGGACGAAGGAAGGCATGCGTAGCGATGCACACCACCAGAGCGCCAGCAGTATCGCGACGAACGCCATTCGTTGCAGCACCAGCCCTTGCCAACTGCCGTGGCGACGGGCGTCCGCGCGGGCGCGCCGACGGGAGGTCGTCGACTGTGCCGAGGTGGTGGCAGGGCCTGCGTTTACCCATTGCGCTCGCTTGTCATCCGCTTCGTTGACGGTGAGATGGGGATCATCACGGCTATCGGATGTCGGGGACGATAATAGTAAGGATGACGAATCAGAATTATCGGGGCGTACCGGAGGTAGTCCCATGCTCAAATCTCCAGACGCAATGCACGGATGACTTCGGCAACCACGGGCGAGGTGGCGTTTCGCGGGGCCGATAGTGTGTTGTGGTGGATTGCCTTGATGCGACCCGGATGCGCGGTCAGAACGACGATACGGTTTGCCAGGACAACTGCTTCCTCCACATCGTGCGTGACGAAAAGCACGGTCGTACCCTGCATCGCTTGAATACGCAGCACTTCCTGATGCATCGAGGTCCGCGTTTGCGGATCGAGTTTTGAAAACGGCTCGTCCATCAACAGGATCGAGGGGGCGACCACAAGGCTGCGCGCCAACGCTGCACGGCTACGCATGCCACCGGACATCTCGTGCGGATAGGCATCGCCGGCGTGCTGCAGACCGACGAGGGTTAACGCCGCCTCGGCGCGAGCACGTCGGGAGGCCTTGTCGAGGCGCTGTGCTTCCAAGCCGAACGCGACGTTATCGCGGGCGGTGCGCCATGGCAGCAGGCGGTCGTCCTGGAACATATAGGCGATTTCGCGCCATCGATCGACGCGTGCGGATGCGATGCCGTCATAGGCCAGCGTCCCGCCATCCGGCGCCAGCAAACCCGCGACGATGTTCAGCAACGTGCTTTTGCCGCTGCCCGACGCGCCCAGCAAGGCGACGATCTCGCCCTTGCCAACATCCAGATCGATGTCCGACAGAACCGTCATATCCCCGAACCGCTTACCCACGCGGCGCAGTGACAAAGCCGGTGTGGCATCGGATGACTTCCCGATCTCAGAAGGCACTGGCGTCGCATCGACCGGGCGCGTCGTGGCGCGCCCGGTCGATGCGATCGGCGCGATGCCGCCCGTGACGCTCATGCCCGGGCTCTGGCGAACGGCGTGACGTCGTGGGTCGGCACGGGATGCGGCGCGTGGGGCGCGGCATCGTTTGCCGCGTGCTGCGCCGGTTGCGTCAGCTCGACCTCGGCAACCTTGGCGTGTGCAGCTTGCGTGGCGCGGCGATTGCCGCCGCGTGGCGTCGGCACCGTGGCGCCTGCCTGTGACAAGCTGGCGTAGACCTTTTCCATCGTCATCGCCCGGAACGTCTCGATGTGTCGCCGTGCGATCAATTCCGCACGTTTGCCATCGCCCGCGATAAAAGCATCGATCATTGCATTGTGATCGTGCTTGATCTCAGGTTTGGTCTGTTGTACCCCAAAGCCCAGCGCCACCAGCCGCGACATTTCATCCATCAGCCCCGACAGGGTCCTCAGCAGGCGCTGGTTGCCACTTGCGGCGGCGATGGCGAGATGGAATTCCTTGTTGGCATCGAGAAATACATCTATTTGCTCGGGTAACGGCACCGGATGCTTTACGCGGCATGCCGCCTCCAGGCGGCGCAGCAGATCGATGTCCACTCGACCGACGGCCAGGCGTGCGGCCAGCGGTTCCAGCTCCTCGCGAATCGAGAAGACTTCCTCGACATCCTTCAGCGTGATAGGGGCGACGCGATAGCCCTGGCGCGGCAGCGATTTGACGAATCCCTCATGGACGAGACGCACCAGGGCGATTCGGCAACTGTTCTTGCCGATGTTATAGACCTGCATCAACTCCGGCTCCGTGATGGTGCTGGAGGGCATCAGTCGGCACGCGATGATGTCGGCGCGCAAACGCGCATAGGCATCGTCGCCACGGCTTAGCGAGGCATCCGGCACGCTGGCGCCGAACGGACGCGGCAGTGAGTGCGCTGCGGCGTCCATCGTATCCGGCGACGCAGGGGTCTGTGGCGAATGGGAGTCTATTGCGGCGTCTGCATGAGGCATGGCTGTCTCCGTGAGCGGCTTACAAGTCCGTCTTGCGAGGCGTTGGGAAACCCTATTAAGACGCACAAAATTAGCGTCGGCAACAAATAAAAAAAGATATCAATTGCCGTGATGCGTTATATACGCCAATAGTTGTAAGCTGCTCAGAAGCTCAGTTTAGAGAGATCACGACGCAAGCGTGCCCTGAAAATGCCATGGGATAAGGGGAGCAGCCGGTACCGTGACACCGGCTGCAAGCTGACAGGCGAGTAGGCAAACGCGCCCTGCGGAGAATGGGAGGGGGCGCCGTATGTCTCAGAGGCCGGGGAGCGGCAATTCGGTGGTGTACTTCAGTTGCTCCATCGCGAAACTCGCGGTGACGTCCGACAGCGGAATCTGGGCGATAAGCCTTTGGTAGACCCGGTCATAACCGGTGATGTCGGGAACGACGACGCGCAACATGTAATCGTACGCACCGCTCATCCGATAAAACTCCACCACTTCGGGGATGGCCTGTACGACCGCCTTGAAGTGATGAAACCATTCTTTGGAGTGGTTGCTGGTCTTCACTTGAACGAAGACCGTCACGCCCACCCCGAGCTTCACGGCATTCAGCAAGGCGACGCGTTTGAGGATATAGCCTTCTTTTTCCAGACGTTGCACGCGGCGCCAGCAAGGCGTAGTCGTCAGGTTCACCGCTTCGGCCAGCTCATTGACAGGTGTGGTGGCATCCTGCTGCAATCGCGCCAGCAATTTGCGATCTATTGCGTCCAGCGTGGTGGTGTCTTCCATGGCAAGTCCAAGATCGGGCCGTTGCGGCCCTATCCGCAGATGGTAGAGCGTTCGCTTGTCGCCGTCTAATGGGCGTTCCAGCCCAGGCCGAGGCTTTTCTGGATCGTGACGAAGTCCTGTACCAGTTGGGCCTTGCCGGACACGGTGTCACGCTCCGCCGACAGACGGGTGCGTTCGGCGTCAAGCCAGTCGATCATGCTTGCGGCGCCTGCGCGATAACGTTGTTCCACCAAGGTGGCGGACCGCGTGGCGGACGCCTGTACCGCCATCAACTGCACGACATTTTCGCGTTGGTGACCGTAGCGGGACAGGGCGGTATCCGCGTCGCGCAATGCCTCGAGGACGGCCTTGCGGTAATCGGCCTCGGCGGCATCACGTTGCGCTTCAGCCGAATGCACGGACGCCGCGGTCCGTCCGAAATCGAGGACGTTCCACGAGAGGTAGGGCACGCCAAGCCAAGCGGCATTGCTCTTGCGGAACAAATGCGCCGGCTGTGTCCCGCTGAAGCCGAGGTCGCCATACAGGGTCAGCTTGGGAAAGAATGCTGCCTTCTGTTGTCCAATCTGCGCGGTGGCTTCGGCCAATTTCCGCTCCGCGGCGCGGATATCGGGACGCCGCTGCAGCATCGCCGTGGGATCGCCGATCGCGACTTCCGCAGGGACAGCGGGCAGGGGGGCTGACGGTGATAATTCGGCATCCAACGCGCCGGGCTCCATCCCGCATAGCACCGCAAGGCGATCAAGGGACTCACCCAGGTCGGCGTTGATCGGTGCGATGGAGGCGCGGGTCGTGTCCACTTGCGTGCGCGTGCGTTCGACATCCACGTCGCCCGCCGTGCCCCGGTCGCGGCGCTGCTGGGTGAGATCGAGGATTTTCTGTTCCGCCGTTGCCGATTGATTCGCGAGCGTGATCCGCTGTTGCTGTGCTCGCAGATCGATATATGCTTGTGCCACTTCAGCGGCCAGCGATACATGGGCGTCGGCCAGGTTGGCCTCGCTTACCTGTGCATCGGCGCCGGCCGCCTCGATGGCTCGGCGCGTTCCGCCGAACAGATCGATTTCCCAGCTGGCCAGGAAGGACGCGGAGAAATTCTGTATAGGACCGCTCCCCCCCAACAGGTTGCCGAGGCTATCGGGGCGGCGCGCCCGGATCACGGTGCCGCTACCGCTGACTTTCGGCAGTTCGTTGGCCTGTTCTTTCGACAGCGCGGCACGCGAGGCGCGCAAGCGGGCTTCCGCTGCCTGAATGTCAGGGTTGTGTGCCAGCGCCCGGTCGATGAGGCTGTTCAGTTCGGCATCGTTCAGCGTGGTCCACCATCGAGAGATGCCCGGAGAGGTGGCAATACCCGTGTCTGGCGTGCGGCGGAATGCGTTTGCCTTCAGCGTATCGGGGGCGGCATTGGGTGCGCCTTTGTAGTCCGGTCCGACCGTGCAGCCGGTCAATCCCAGCGCGGTAAGCACAGCGACGGTCACCAAGGCGCCTGCAAACCGGCGGGATGGCCGTGGCCGCGGCGCGATGAACGCGGTTTGCGATATACGCAGCAGCGATGACAGGTTGGTCGGCGTCGCCGTGGCGGAAGAGGAGCGGGTGGAAGTCATGCGGCCGATATCAAATAAAGCGTTCACGGTGATCAATGCCCACCCGAGGAAGCACCGCCGAAGCCGCGCGGAGACCGAAGGAATAAGGCCAGGGGGATGCAGATCAACAGCGCGATTGCCAGCAGGAAGAAGGTTTCCGCATACGTCATCACGGTAGCCTGCACATGAATCTGCTGCGCGAATTGGCTGAGCGCCTGCATGTGGGCATGCGCGGCGTCACTGCCTTGGGCCATGAAACTGGCGGCGTTGCCGTCGATGCGCGCATTGGCCAGCACTGAATTGTTCGTCACGGCTTCGCGCAGGATGTTGTCATGCAGTACGGTGCGGCGATCCAGGAAAATGCCGATCAATGCAAGGCCCACCGAGCCGCCGAGGTTGCGGGCCATGTTGTACATGCCGGACGCTTCGCCGGCCTGTTCTCTCGTCACCGCTGCCATCGCCGCCTGGTTCAAGGGCATTAGTGCCAGCATCTGCCCGAAACCGCGCATCAACTGCGAGTAGGTAAAGTCATGGCCCACGCTTTGCGCTGTCAACGACGTATCCATCAGGCAACTGATGCCGAACAATATGACGCCCGTCATGACGAGCCAACGGGCGTCGATCGCACCGAGTATCCGGGGCAATACCGGCATGAGGAGGAAGGCCGGCAGTCCCGAGACCAACAATACGACCCCGGACTGTTCCGCGTTGTACCCTGCCACACCGGATAGAAACTGCGGCAGCAGATAGGCGACGCAATACAGACCCATGCCGACGGCGAACACGATCAGGATGACGCTGGCGTAGCGGAGATTGCGAAACAACGACAGACGCAACATCGGTTCCCGTGCGACGAATTGCGAGATGGCGATCAGGATCATGCCCACCACCGTGACGATCGTCAGCGTCGTGATCATCTGTGATTCGAACCAGCGATTACGCTGGCCCTCCTCCAGCACCACGGTCAGTGAACTTAAGCCGATGGACAGGCCGACGATGCCCAGCCAATCCGCGCTGAAGAAACGCGACCAGTGTGGTTTCTCCGGCGGCAGGCCGACCCATAGCAGTACCAGCAACGCGATGCAGACGGGGATGTTGATGTAGAAGCACCATGCCCAGTTGATGTTCTCCGCCAACCAACCGCCCGCCACCGGCCCGAGCAAGGGGCCCAGCAGCACGATGAGGCCGAAGATGGACATGCCGACAGGCATCTGCTTCGGTGGCAGGCGCATCCGGATGATCATCTGCGCGGTGGGAATCAAGGCCCCGCCGGCGAAGCCCTGGCCGAGCCGTCCAACGATGATCTGCGGCAAGTTTTGCGAAAGGCCGCAGAAGATCGAGAACACGGTAAACAACGCGGCCGTGCCGAGCAGGAAATTACGCAGACCGAAGACGCGGGTGAGCCAGGCAGCCAGCGGAATCATCACGATTTCCGACATCAGATAGGCGGTCGAAATCCAGGTGCCTTCAGTGCCGGTGGCGCCAATTTCGCCTTGGATCTGCGGCAACGCCGAGTTCGTGATCGAGATATCCAGCGTGGCCATCAACGCCCCCAACGCGCCGGCGAACACGGCAACCCAGTCCGCGGTGGAGGCGCGACGGTTGTCGTCGTCGATCGACGCGGTGGGGCGCGAGGAGAGGGTTTCAGCCATGATTCGCCGCCGGGGAGGCTGCCGGTGCGGATGCGGCGTTCGCGGATGAGCTGACGCGCGATGTCGCGGCGCCGGATGCGACGCCAGACGTCGCCGGCGACGAGCTGGCGCTATCGCCCACGGCGTCGCTGGAGGATTGCGCGCCTTGCGATTGCGATTGTTGTGGCGTGACGCTGGTGTCCACATCGACGGTCACGGACATGCCGGGCAACAGCAGGCTGCGCGTCTGCTTGTCGGTATCCAGGCGGATGCGTACCGGCACACGTTGCACGATCTTCGTGAAGTTGCCCGTTGCATTTTCTGGCGGCAGCAGGGCGAACTCGGATCCGGTGCCCGGCGCGAAACTGTCCACCACACCGCGCAGGTCGACGCCAGGCATGGCATCCACGTGCAGTTTAGCCGGCTGTCCAACGCGCATGTCGCTCAGTTGCGTTTCCTTGTAGTTCGCCACCAGGTAGATCTGCTCGACAGGCACGACAGTCATCGTCTTCGTTCCTGGCTGCAAGTATTGTCCAACGCGCACGGTGCGGTCGCCAATCCGGCCGTCGATCGGGCTGCGGACGATCGTGTCATCCAGGTTCAAGGCCGAATCGCGTGCGCTTGCCTGGCTTGCTTCCATCTGCGCCTTGGCTTGCGCGATCTGGGCGCGCATCGAGGCGATTTGCGCCTCGGCGGCTTTCACCGCCGCAAGGTTCGCGCGGTAAGTCGCCCGGGCCTGGTCGCGGGTATTGCGCAGATCCGCGACGCGCTCGCTGGTTTCGGCACCCGTCGCGGCCAGCGGTGCGTAGCGGTCATATTCGCGCGCCGCGTGGTCATAATTGATTCGCGATGCCTCGGCTTGCGCCCTGGCTTGTTCGATGCTCGCTTCCTGCTGCGTGATATCGGCTTGTGCCCTGACGATATCCGCCTGGCGCGCATCGATCGTCGCCTTGGCCTGGTCCAGCGAGGCCTGGTACTGGCGTGTGTCGAGTTTCAACAGGGCTTGCCCCGCCTTGACGGTGGCGTTGTCTGGAACATATACCTGCAGGACGTAGCCGGAAACCTTCGGCGAGATGGTGACGCTGTCCGCGCGCAGATAGGCGTCATCGGTTGATTCGATAAAACGACCCACCAGCCACCAGTGCGCGCCCCACGCCACGCCGACCAGTACCGCGACGATCAGCAGTCCCAGCAGGACACGGGTCCGGCGCTTATTGTTTTTCGGCTCGGTCGTGTTGCCGGGTGCAGATTGTCCGTTCGGACCGCCGCTTGACTGCGGCGTAGTGCTTGTCGCCACGCTTGGCTCCAAATTATTCCAGTAGGCATAATTATTCCGTTTGGAAGAATTGTGTCAAGTGGTATTATTTGAATCGGTCCAACAAACGACATGCATAGAGTGGTCACCAAGGTACCTCGCAAATCGACGCCCCGCGGCTTGGCGAAGCAACCCGCGCTGTCCGCCGCGTCCTCGAAGAAAGTCGCGCGAGCCGCGTCGGCGTCGTCGCGCGCCATGCCAACAAAAGCCACACGCACGGCCGAGGTGGCGGAAGATAAACGGCTAAGGCATCCGCCTGGTGGCGGATACGCGCGGGGCGAGGAGACCCGATTGCGGATCATCGAGGCGGCCATTGGCGTATTTGGCGAGCGCGGATTCGATGCCGCCACGACACGTGAGATTGCGCAAAGAGCGGGCGTCAACCCGCCTGCGTTGCAGTACTACTTCGAGAACAAGGACGGTGTTTATCGGGCTTGCGCTGAGCACATGGCCTCCACGTCGCGCGCACGTTTCGACCCTGTGCTGGCGCGCGTGGAGGCGGCGTTGAAGGCCGGTATCACGGAAGAGGAGGCGATTGATCTGTTTTGCGATCTGCTCGACGTGTTGGTCGAGCATTTGCTCAACTCGACCGATTACCGAAGTCGTCACCTGTTCATGGCACGCGTGCAAAGCGGCCATGCGCCCGATGAAGGCATCGAGGCCCTGCGCAGGAAGGTCGGTCATCCGATCAATCGCGCCGCCACCGCGTTGCTTTCCCGGCTTAGCGGCCTGTCATCCGACGATGTCGCGTTGCGGATGAAATCGTTGATGCTGTTTGGCCAGGTGTTCGTGTTTCACGTTGCCAGGCCCATGGCGTTGCATCTGATGAAATGGAGCGATTTCGATGCCGACAGCATCGCCGCCGTGAAAAAGATGGTGCGCGAGCAGACCGCCACTACGTTGCGCGGCTGGTTGACCGAATTGCGCGATACGCCGGCAAAGAAATAGGTCTTTCGTGGGCGCATTCCACGATGGTGGGTGGGACTTCGCCATATTGCCGCGCTTTGTCACGCCCTCGGCAACGCCGCTGCGGTAAAATCGCGGCTTACGCGATGCTGATCAGCCCGTGCTGACACGCAGGGGGCATGGACATCGACCTCCTGGCGCTGGCGGCATCGTAACCGAATCACGTACTTGCGTCTCAGACAGCCTCATGCTCGACATCCAACAGTTTCGCAAAGACATCGACGGTGTGGCCAAACGCCTTGCCGATCGCGGATACACCCTGGACGTTGCCGCGTTCAACGCCGTGGAAGCGGAGCGCCGCACGATCCAGACCCGTACCGAAGAGCTGCAGGCGCGCCGAAATACCGCGTCGAAGCAGATTGGCATCATGAAGCGCAATGGCGAGGACACCAGTGCGCTGATGGACGAGATGGGCGGCATTGGCGAAGCGCTGAAAGCCTCTGAAGTGAAGCTGGAAGACATCCGTACACGGATGGAAGCGCTGCTGATGGAGGTACCGAATCTGGCTGCGGCGGATGTGCCGGTGGGGACGGATGAAACGCAAAACGTGGAAGTGCGGCGCGTGGGTACGGTGCCCCGCTTTGATTTTGCGGTCAAGGATCATGTAGACGTTGGCGGGCCGTTAGGTCTGGATTTCGAGACCGGGGCGAAGCTATCCGGCGCGCGCTTCACTGTCCTGCGTGGTCAGATCGCGCGCCTGCATCGCGCGCTGGCCCAGTTCATGTTGAACACGCACACTGGCGCGCACGGTTACGAAGAGGCATACACGCCTTACATCGTCAATGACGACGTGCTGCGTGGTACTGGTCAGTTGCCCAAGTTCGCCGACGACATGTTCAAGGTGCAGAAGGGGGGCGACGAAACGAAAGCGACGCAGTACCTGATCTCCACGTCGGAAATCACGCTGACCAACACGGTGCGTGAGAGCATCGTGGAGCTCGCCCGGTTGCCGATCAAGATGACGGCGCACTCGCCGTGTTTTCGTTCGGAAGCGGGTGCGTACGGCCGCGATACGCGGGGCATGATCCGCCAGCACCAGTTCGACAAGGTGGAGATGGTCCAAATCGTCGAGCCGTCAACGTCTTATGCGGCGTTGGACGAAATGGTGGGACACGCCGAGACGATTCTGCAGAAGCTGGGTCTTGCTTACCGCGTGGTATTACTGTGCACGGGCGACATGGGGTTCTCGGCGGCGAAAACGTATGACCTGGAAGTGTGGCTGCCGGCGCAGAACACGTATCGCGAAATCTCGAGTTGCTCGAACACCGAGGCCTTCCAGGCGCGCAGGATGCAGGCACGTTTCCGGAATGCGGACAAGAAGGTCGAGTTGTTGCACACGTTGAACGGCTCCGGCCTGGCCGTGGGCCGGACGCTGGTAGCGGTGTTGGAAAACTACCAGAATGTCGATGGCAGCGTGACGGTGCCGGAGGTGCTGCGTCCGTACATGGGCGGTGTGGAAGTGCTGCGTCCGGGCACGTGATCGGTGCCCGTGACGAGACCTCGACGCTGATAAAAAGCTTGGCAAGCCTGAAAACCTCACCTATAATCTTTCTTCTTCGCGATTCGACCTGCGGAGCGCTGGCGGAAAAGCAAAGCATCACCATCGATGGGGTGTGGCGCAACCGGCAGAGGTAGCAAGCAGGAGAGGTGGCAGAGTGGTCGAATGTACCTGACTCGAAATCAGGCGTACGTGCAAACGTACCGTGGGTTCGAATCCCACCCTCTCCGCCAAACGAAATCAAGCACTTAGCTTGTGAAAAAGCCACCGTTCCGCGGTGGCTTTTTTTTTGCCCTAGTGGATAACTATCCGCCACAATCTCAGACTCTTCGGTTTTTCCCTATCTGTGGCGAAGTGCGCAACGTAGGCCGGCCCTGCCATCAAAAACCCCAGTAGCACACGACATTCAGCCCGGAGCTTTTATCCGATGCATACGGCACGAATCCCTTTGCGCGGCTTCGCGCGTAATCCGTCTGTGCGCTAGCGGTTTGCGAGCAACTGCCGACGTAGTCCAATGTGGCGATCCAGAATGGATGCCCGCGTGGCGTCAATTGCATTGCCTGCCATGCGAGTAGTTGTGATTCGGCGCTTGCGTCATAGGACGGGGCATACACCGATTCGTGTGACACCCCGTCGAGCAAGCTCGCAAACGACACACCACCGGTTGTCCCCAATCGGGTCGTCGTGCTGGTGGCGTTCTGCATCACAATAACTAGCGAGGGATACTTCTCACGTAATTTTCTTACAAGGTCCAGGCCGCCTTGCGCGCATGTTGCATCGCACGGGCCGTTTTGCGTAGCCGTACCATGCTCGACAATTTCCATGTTATCCAGGAAGAAGCCATCCGCACCCTGTGCCACCAGTCTTGGAGCAACATAATTGACGATCAGGTTTTGATAATCCGTGTTGGACGGATTCATCCATGTTTCATTGGCATAGCCCGAATACGGACCGATTTGCGCCGCGGTGTTGTTGCCGCACCCGATGAAACCTGACGGGTTTGTTGACCAGTAGCTACGGAACGATTCACAGGAACCAACGTTCAAATAGCTTAAAACGAGATTCGTGCCGCCGTTCTTTAGCGTTGCCACATCTGTTGTGGAGAAGTTGGCCAAATCGGGATCAAGATCGAGATCCATGATGTGGAAGGTAGCGGCAACCGTCGCCAAGCTCCCCATCGTGCTTGCCTGTCCGTAGTATGACAACCAGGGGGATCCTGCCACCGTCGCACTCAGGGTTCCGGGTAACGCGGCGTTGCTTGATGTCGCGCTGTTGGCGGACGTGTCGTTATCCGTGTTATTACTGCCACCGCCGCACGCCGTAACCATCAGCGTGGTGCAGGCCGCGATCCACGTGACTATCGCAGCGCGCCATCGCGTGCCTGTCGGCGTAGACACGGTGTCAAGGGGTTTCACTGCTGATATTGCTTGCTCTCCCGGGTGGTACCGTTTCCGCGTATTTGCCCGCGGTTTTAGCGCAACCCCGTGCGACTGCCATTTTCCTGAAAATAATTGCATGGTGCGGTTCGCGGTTTCGGTCTTGCGGTGAGATAAATGAACCCTTTAATCATGCAAGAATCATACCGTTGCTTTCAGGACGCAGGCGATAACGTGCGCACCAAATGCCAAATTATATTGACGAACGCAACATCTTGGATTGAAGCGGCTGTATGAATCGTGCGTTGGAATGTGTCGTTCCGTAAAGTACGATGACTGCCCGATATGGCGTCGGCGACAATGCCCGACGTGTCGATGCAAGACAAGATGGCAAACGAGACAACCATTATTATCGCGGCGTCGTGGGAATCCGCGCGGTAAAGCACGTTCCATCCACCACACTCGATGTCACATCGAGTATGCCGCCATGCGCTTCAACGATCTGCTTGCAAATGAACAGGCCGAGACCCAGTCCACCACCCGGCGCGCTTGATGCGGGTCGCCAATACGGTTCGAATACCCTGGCCAGCGTATCAGGTGAAATTGGCGTGCCATGATTGGTGACGCGAATAACGATATCCGTGGCAAGACGGCATACCTGTACCGTGATCGGATGTTCCGTTGCGCCGTGCGTCAACGCATTGCCAAGCAGGTTGGACAATAATTGTTGCAGGCGCCCAAGGTCGGCGCGGACTGCCGTGATGCTCTCGATATCGCATACGACGTTACGCCCCGGGTTCGCATCGCGCAATTCATCGATTGCGGACTGCAGATGGCCGCCGAGGTCGTCGACCGTCTGCAGCGACAACGATAAACCGCCACCCAAACGACCGCGCGCGAAATCCATGACGTCATCAATCAGGCGGGCCATCCGCGTGACCGTACGCTTTAATCGTTGCCCCGCGGTGACCAATTCCGGATCCGGCCGAATTAACAACATCTGCGCGGTGGCGTTCACAGCAGATAACGGGTTGCGCAGATCGTGGCCGAGCACGGCAATGAATTGCTCTCGCAGCGCCGCCGTTTCCCGTTCGCTGCTAAGCAGCGCCTCGGTCGATATCTGGCGTCGTTCATTGTCCAACTGCATGGCAAGCAAGCTTGCAAACACTTCGAACATCCGAATGACACGTGGCGAAGAAACCTGTGCCGGTCTGGCGTCGATCGCGCATAGATTGCCGAAGTATTCGCCGTTCGGCAATATGATCGGCACAGAGATATAGCTCTCTAGCCCATAGATCGCCGAGGTGTGGTGATCGCGGTAGATCAGGTCTTCGCTAAAACGGTCGACAACGATTGGCGCGCGCGCCGCGCGTGATTCGTAGCAGAGCGTGGTCTGCAGTTCGAGCTGGCCGCCCGCCTTCAAACCGAAGTTGATCTTGTCGTGGACCGCACATGCGGTCCAGCTGCTGTCACTGACACGGGCAATCGCGGCGAAACCCATGCCCGTTTCGTCGCAGATGATTTTCAGAATCGACGGTACGGCGCTGATGCGGCCTACCGCTGCCATATCTCTCGCCAGTTTATCCGGTGAGTCCGCAGTTACTGAAATATCATGCATCGCGTCCCTGTCTGGTTGCCCCTGCTTGTCCGTGCGCGATCAGGCGGGCACTGTAATCGGACCTGCCCGGCATTGGCAGCATTTGCCCTCCGACGCCGCATCGCTCCATGTAATAAACATGACGTCACCCCCCGCTGGCATAAGCATGCATCCGCGCAATGATACTGCAACGCCGGGATGGCTCATTCATTTCATGCCGCCGAGGTGGTTCGTGCCTCGGCGATCAGCCAGTCACGGAAACGCCGAAGGCCCGGACGCCAGGACAGACGGTCCGGCGGGTAACACAGATAGTGCCCGTCGTCGACATCGATTCCCACGTCAAACGGTTCGATCAGGGACCCGCCAGCCAGATTATCCCGAATTAAAAATGCCGGGATCAATGCCAGACCCAAGCCGGCCTGCGCCGCCTGGATCAGAGTCGCATACTGTTCAAATCGCGGCCCGGTCATCGCACGCATCTGATGCAAATCGTATTGTCGCGCCCATTTGCCCCAGGCGGTTTCGGCCTGGCTATGAATCAGCCGTGGGGCCGCCGCCACGTCGCCAACGTGGCGTAACCGGAATCGATCTCGAAAATCTGGCGCGCAGACGACGATAAAGCGGCGTCCATCGATATATTCGCTTGTCACCCCTTCCCATTTGCCGTTGCCGTATCGAATCGCGGCGTCCAGGTCTTGCCCAAATGGATCGCCATGCGCGAGATGCCTGGCGAAACTCAACGTCACACCGGGCGCGCAGGCGAGAAAGGCTGGCAAGCGCGGCGCCAGCCATTTGCTTGTGAATGTGGGAACGCTGGCGATCGTCAACAGTTCGCCTTCGCCTCGCGCGGCCAATAGCTCGACCGATGCGTTGCCGATGTTTCGTAACGGCTCCGATACACGGGCGAGATACAGTGCACCGGACCGTGTCAAAGTCAGTTGACGGCCGTTGCGGATAAACAGGTTCGCTCCGAAAAACGATTCCAGATTCGCAATTTGCCGGCTGATCGCACTGGGCGTATGGCCCAGTTCACGCGCCGCATGGCTGAAGTTCAAGTGCTTGGCGGATATGGTAAAAGCCAGTAATTCGGCCATGTTCGGATAGTGATGTTTCATCGTCGATCCGCGTTGTCGAAGGGTGGTGCTGTGCGAAACACGCACAGCACCGTGCCTGCTTTGTAGGTTATTTTCATGACGATGTCATGTCGATTGCCGACACTGCACGGGTTGATTCTTCAAACGACCTGCCCCCCCCCGCCATGGCCCCAACTCCCATCATCACCGCTGCTCGGCAACACCGGCATGCGTCTTTGCGAATGGGCAAGTTCGCAATTGGTTCAAGCGACGCGGTTTCGATGGCACCGAACTGCAAGGCTCATGCGCGACCGGGCCGGGGCGCGCCGTCGCGCATTTTCCTAGCGCTGTTTCTGCTCTATTTGCTGTTGCCGATGGTGCTGGTACTCATCGGCGCGTTCGGCAGGAGTTGGACAAACACCTTATTGCCTTCAGGCATCACGTTGGACGGATTTCGCGCACTGCTCGATGACACAAGCTTTCGTCGTGCATTCAATGTCAGTTTGATCGTGGCGTTAAGTTGTTGTGTGGTCACCGCATTGATCGGTGTACCGCTGGCTTATGCATTGCATCATGGCGCGCAGGCGGGACATCGTCTGGTATCGCTGTTGGTGCGCATGATTAGCCTGCTGCCCATCGGTGTTCCAGCACTGACGCTAGGCTTCGGTTATGTCGCGGTGTTCAGCGATGACCCGATGCCATGGATTGGTTCATTGCCGCTGCTAGTGGCGGCACATGTGGTGTTGACGCTGCCGTACCTGACACAAACGTTGCTCGGCGACTTGCGCCATCTCGGCATCGAAACGCTTGAGACCTGCGCGGCCACCTTGGGGGCAACGCCGTGGCGCCAATTCACGTCCGTCACGTTGCCGTGCCTGCGTCATAGCATCGTTTCCGGACTGGTCATGGTGGCCGCGCTATCGATTGGCGAATTTCAAATATCAAACCTGATTGCAGGGTTTCGGTATCGCAATTATCCCGTCGTGCTGCTGCAAGCCTTCTACGGCGCGACCGGACTCGCGTGCGCGGCCACCGTCGTGCTGTTGTGTCTCGCCGTGGCGGCGACATTGCTTTCGACCGTCGCCGCCGGACGGGAGCGTGCCGCCAATCGGGTCGACCAGGTGAACGACGAGGCGCCGGGTGCATTGCACGATGCCGGCTCAGGCGCCGTACGTTGAACAGGATTTATGGAAACCATCATGTCATCTCAAGCCGTCTCGCCGTCGCTTAATAGCGCTGTCGCGGACAACGTATCGTCGGGCCTCGCGTTCGAGGCGGTCAGCTATCACTATCCCGACAGCGAGCACGGTATCGAGGAGGTGTCATTCCATGTGCCCCAGGGTGAGCTGCTAGCGGTCATTGGTCGCAGTGGTTCCGGCAAGTCGACCATCCTGCGATTGACCGCCGGTTTGCTGACGGGACAACAGGGGGTAATCACCATCGCAGGCCGGGACATCGGTCAGACGCCAGTGTGGCAGCGGGAAGTGGGGATGGTATTTCAGCAGTACGCCTTGTTTCCCCATCTGAACGTGCTGGATAACGTGGCCTATGGTTTGAAGATGCGCGGTGTCGGTGCCGCGGCACGTTGCACACAGGCCCTGGCAATGCTGGAACGCGTTGGCCTGGAAGCGTATGCGCGGCAGCGTCCGGTTGCATTGTCGGGTGGTCAGCAGCAACGCGTTGCGCTGGCACGTGCACTCGTTATCGCGCCGCGGGTCCTGCTGCTCGATGAACCGCTTGGCGCGTTGGATGCGGGCATTCGTCACCAACTACGAGATGAAATTCGAGGTTTGCAGCGCGCGGTGGGTGCTACCACGTTGCTGGTGACGCACGACCAGGAGGAAGCGCTCAGCATGGCCGATCGTATTGCCGTGGTGGATGGCGGACGTATCTTGCAGGTGGATACGCCGCACGCGCTTTACACCCGCCCGTCGAGCGCCGCGGTTGCCCGCTTCGTCGGTCAGGCAAGTGTGCTGAGCGGCCGTGTCCATGTGCATGGGCAAGTGGATGTCGGGTTCGGATTCTGGTTTGCCGATACGGGTCGGTTCCCGCCCGGTGCGCTGGTCGACGTGGTTGTCCGGCCCGAGCACGTCCTGCCGGATCCGCGTCGGCAGGGCATCAACGTGGTCGATGGGTGTTGTACCAATATGCGCTACCTCGGGGCCGCATGCCGGTACGACTTTATTCCGGAGCAGGGCATGCAAGTATTGTTGTGCGAAGCGAGTGCCGCCAGCATGCCGTTCGATCGGCTACCGAATGGTGTCAGCGATTCACGCCTGCCGCAGTCCGTGTCGATCGCGCCAGAGGCCATTCGCGTGCTGCCGCGCGCTGTTGCGGGCAGGGCCGTACCGTCCGCCTCCATGTCGACGTTTGCAACATGAGGTCAACGCGCGCGTGTCGTGTCGTCGCCGTTTCATCGATCTGCTAGTGCGCTCACTCCCCCATTTTTCCTCTTTTTTAAAATTAAGACATGAACAAGGCAACGACTTCCGATTCGTATTCCTATGTAAATCGTCGTCCATTCCTGCGTCGCGCCGCCGGTGCATTGGCGATGTCGCTTGCCGGCGTGGCGTGGTGGTCGATGGCCGCGCATGCGGCCGTTGCGGCACCCACCGCGCCGGCGACGGAACTGTATCCGGGCGAGGCCACCCTCTATTCAAAGGCCGCTGAGGAAGGCATGGTGGTGTCATTCGATACGGGGCCGGAGTGGGCAAATTGGAAGGCGCTGTTCGCGGAGTTCAAGCGCCGATATCCGAAGGTCGAGATCACGTACAACGATATCGGTTCAGCCAACACCGTGGTGGCGTTGGACAAGGCGCGCCGCCGTCCGCAGGCGGATACCGCGTATTACTTCGCCGCGTCCGCCCTGGATGCGGTAAAGGCGGATGTGGTCGCGCCATTCAAGCCAGTCAACTTCGACAAGCTGCCAGATGTGTTTCGTGATCCCCAGGGCAGGTGGTTCGCGATTCATTCGCTGAATGTTGCATTGCTTGTCAATCGTAAGCTGGTCAAGGACGTTCCGCGAGGTTGGAATGACTTATTGAAGCCGGAGTACAAGAATGCGGTCGTCTACCTGGATCCGCGCTCGACGGGGCAGGGGCAGGTTGCCGTGTTCGCTGCCGCGTACGCATATGGCGGCAGCGTCGATAATCCGAAACCGGGCACTGACTACTTCGGCAAATTGAAGCAAGCGGGGAATGTCTTGCGTGTGGAGGGCACCACACCCTATGCAAAATTCCTGAAAGGCGAGATCCCGATCCCGATCGGATACGAGAATGACGGCCTGAAAGCGAAGTACACCGATGGCATGGGTGATGCCGTGGAGGTGGTGATTCCGAAAGAGGCGTCCGTATCGGCGCCTTATGCGATCAGTTTGGTAAAGAACGCGCCGGACCCTTACGCTGCGCGGTTGTGGATGAATCTGATCATGAGCAATGTCGGACAGGCCTTGTTTGCGCAAGGCTATGTGCGACCCTCGGTTCCCAATGTCGCGCTGTCGGACGATATCCGCGCGAAAATGCCCGATGCACCGCAAGTGCATCCCCTGGATGTGTCGAAGGCGGCGGCGCAGAAGGCCAATGTCGATAAGTGGTGGGCGCAGGCCGCGCTCGCGAATTGAGCCCGGGTGCATCGATGAAGACTACGGGCCTCGGCACCACGGGTATCGTTCGACGATGGGGCGTCGTGCCTGCTGCCTTGATGTTGCTTGTATTCCTGATCCTGCCGATCGGGTCGCTGGTCTTGGCTGCCACGCAAGGGCACGGTGCCGCGTTTGTCGATGTGTTCCGCGATCCGCTTGTGCTTCTTGCGCTGGGTCAGTCTTTGCTGCTGGCTACGGCTGCAGGGACGGTATCGGTCGCGGTAGGTTTGCCATTGGCCGCCTGCCTTGCATCGATGTCCGTAAATCGTCGTCGTCTGCTGATGGCCGTTCTCGGCGTGCCCTTGGCGTTCTCCGGGTTGGTGGTCGCCTACGGTTTTATCTTGTCCTTCGGACGCGCTGGTTTTGTGACCTCCTTGCTGGCGATGGCCGGTGCCGACCCGGCCCGCGTGGGTGCCTGGATCTATAGTGCCGCCGGACTTGTCGTCGCGTACGCCTATTACCTCATACCCCGGGTGGCGTTGTTGCTTTACCCAACGGTGGCGAATCTGGATCGTCGCCCTTTGGATGCCGCGATGACGTTAGGCGCGCCGCCATGGCGCGCGTTGCTGGATGTGGCATTGCGCGAGCTGTGGCCGTCAATCCTGGGTGCATGGTGTCTGGTGACATCGATCGCGGTGGGAACGTATGGCACCGCACTCGCGTTAGCGGGTACGCAGATCACGATTCTGCCGTTGCTGATGTATATGAAACTTTCGGATGGACAGACGGATTTCTCTCAGGTCGCGGCGTTGTCCCTGGTGCTGATGGCGGTCTGCATGTGCGTCCTTGCTATTGGAGAAAGCGTTGCGAGACGACCCCACGCCTGAAAAGGTCAAGGACGCGGTGCAGTCTGGTGAAGCGCCAGGCGCATTCATCGAGGTGCCGCTACCGGCGCCGCTGCGGCATTTGAGCGAAGCGGCGCGGCATGCGCTCCATGCGTTGCGCGCCCGGCAGCAAGGTCTCGGCGTGGCGCTGCCGCACACGATGCCCTTGGCGCTGATCGGTCCGCGCGAGGCGAGCGATTCGCATAGAGCGCATGCGACATTGCTCGGTGCCGCGTGCGGGTTTGCTGGGTTGCCGGTACTGTGTGGTGGCAAGTCCGGCGTGATGGAAGCGGGCGCCGCCGGGGTGCGTTCGGCGGATGGCATTGTGGTGGGATTGCTGCCGGAGGACACTGCCGACGCCGCCAATCCGTATCTTAGTGTCGCGTTGCCCACCGGACTTGGCATCACCCGGAATGCATTGATCGCGCGGGCCGCATTGTGCCTGGTCGCGGTGGGGGGAGGCTTGGGGACGCTGTCCGAGATGGCGCTCGGTCTGCAATGGGGCAAGCGCGTATGCACGCTCGACGGGGCACCCCAGATAGAGGGAGTCGAGCGCTTTGATAAAGCGGACGCATTGATCGCGCGTTTGATGATGGATCTCGCGAACGCGCCCCGCAATGTGGCCGTACTGGATTAACCGACGATTTTTCTTCCTCGTTCGCTTCTTTTCATACGGGAGACTGAGCCGAAGTGAATGCCCCTCGCTTCCAAAGAAGCCGAGATGTTGCCTTTGACATACGCATGTCATCTGAAACAACTACTTACAGGGTTTTCACTGGCTAACTTGACACTTCAATTTTGTTACGATTGGTACGGTCAAAGATAGGGTCGCGTGTCGGCCAATAGGATCTCACCATGAACGACTCAATGTTCTCACGTCTGATGAAGCGCGTTTTCGCGGGCGAGTACGCTGCTATGCAGCGCGAACATGACATCGATATCACGGCGTTTCCGCTACAGCCTACGTCCGTGCCGATGGTCTCCACCCTGTCCGCGCCCCTGGTTCAGCGTGCCGCGGTTGGGCAGGTGCACCCGTCACAGCGCGCCACCACCGCGCATTGACACAATTAGTTAGCGCGATAACGCCGGTTCGCTGGCGAATCGTCCGTCGAGTCGTTCGAACTCGGCAATGATCTGCGCGCCGAATAGCAGCAAGGTGGCGAGCGCTTCCAGGCTAAACAAGACGACAATCGAAGTCGTCAGCGAGCCATATACGACGCTGACCTGCGACAACGTCGCGAAATACCACACCAGAAAGTGCCGGGTGATTTCCCACAAGATGGCCGCGATGATCGCGCCTAGCAGGGCGTCGTTGAAGAAAGGCCTTCGCGCGGGCAGTACAAGGTAGATCGCTGTCAGCACACATACTTCCCCGCCCAGCCCCAGCAGGTAGAGTGTGGTGCGCGTCGCCCCACCCAGCGGGATGTGATACCCCAACAGTTCCACGCCATTCGCGCCAATTGCTTCCAGGCCACTGGAAACAAACGTAATGATCAAGACACCTGCCCCCAGGCAAATACTGCAGAAATAGGGCAGCAATGCCGACATTACGGCATGACGACGCTGCACCGTGACACGGTGTGTGAAGATCACTGCCATCGCTTTTTCCAAGACGGTGAAGGCGAGTGAACTGAAGAAAATCATCGTTGCAAGCAGCAGCCAGCCTAGCACCCCCCGATGCTGTACAAAGGCGTCGAGTTCGCGGACGACCGCGCGCGCCTGGCCCGGCACCAGCCATTCCAGCAAATGCCGCAGCGTATCGAGCAGCATCGCGCGCGGGACAAAGTGCGACAGGCCGATAACGATCAGGATCATCAGCGGCACGATCGACAGCAGTGCGTAGTAGGCGACCGCGCCTGCCAGCAGCAGCCCCTGGTTATCCTTGAAATGCCTTGCGGCGTCCCAGGCGAACCGCACCGGATGCCGACCGACTCGTCGCAAATTGGTTCCCAGGCGCGTAAGCATCGCTGCCTCCGATGGGGATGGGGTGAGGCCACCAGCGCAATACGCGTGCCTGCGCACGCGCGACGAGAACGCGAGGAGAAATGGCGTTGCATAACAAGAATGCAATCACACTAATGTGGTATTCTATTCTGGTATACCAATATGGAATGCAATGTGATGCACCAGTCAGATCTTATTTTTGAGAAATTGCGCGAGATGATCCTGACGCTTGCGTTGCGGCCCGGGGAGCAACTCTCCGAGCGCACGCTTGAGGCGCAGCTCGATGGATCGCGAACGCCCATTCGTGCCGCGTTGATGCGTCTCGAAAATGAGGATCTGGTCCAACGAGACACGCGGGGGTGGCGCGTGACGCCCATCGATACCGGTGAGCTGACGTTGCTATCCGAATATCGCGAAGCCATCGAAGTGACTGGTGTACGTGCAGCGTGCGAACGCGCGACGGATCAGGACGTCGCCGCGGTCATCGTGCGTCTCGACCGGGTCCGCGATATCTGCAATGCGATCGAACCGGCTGAACAGTGGCGTGATCAATGGCATCGCGCAGGCACGGACTTTCACATCGAACTGGCCCGTTTGAGTGGCAATCCTTTTATCGTGAAATCCATCGAGCGAGTCATGACCCGTCTGGCGCGGGTGCGATGGCTCGAAGTATCCACCCCGGCACGTCGTGAACAAAGCTGGCAGGAGCACAAGGCCATTGTTACTTTGATTCAGGCCCGACGTGCGGATGACGCGGCACAGGCCGCTTCGCGGCACATCCGTGATACGCATGACCGATTATTGCGGTCGCTGCGTGAAGATCGTCAGTATCTGCGTGCACAAGGCCTTGCTGTCGACGACACGCTACGCTGAAGCAAAAATTGCATCGCGGTTCGGCATGACCTGTCGCAACTGATCACGCCGTTCCGGATCTCTCTCACTTGCTGATTATGGCGTCCGCATCGCGGATGTCCTCGAACAGGATAAATACATCGTGTCCCGCAACACTCCCTTGTCCCAGGGATCTTCTGCTTTACCGCCAGCCGATAGCGCCGCGTCGACGAACCTTTCCGTCAATGGTCGGTGCGTATCGGTCGATGCTCCGACCGGTTCGATAGCGCATACACCGGTCGAGCCTCCGGGAGAGACTTTCAATCCGGCATGGCGCCGCAATCTGGCGGTCTGCGTGTTCGGCTCGTTCACGACGCTGATCGCAATGACGTTGCTGCTGCCGTTCCTGCCATTGTATGTCCAGGAGCTCGGCGTGCAGGAACCTGCGGCCATTGCGCGGTGGTCGGGCCTGGCGTTTGGCGCGACCTTCTTTGGTGCTGCGGTGTTGTCGCCGGTGTGGGGGCATTTGGCTGACAAATACGGCCGCAAGCTGATGATGATCCGCGCCAGCCTCGGGATGGCGATCACCATGTCCTTGCTTGGCATGGTGCACGACGTTTGGCAACTGACGGGCCTGCGGCTGCTGGCCGGCATTCTTGGAGGCTATGCCTCCGGCTCGATGATCCTGGTGGCAACCCAAACGCCGAAGGCGCGCGTGGGGTGGGCTCTCGGTACGCTTTCGTCGGGCATCATGTTTGGCAATCTGGTCGGGCCGCTGATTGGAGGGGTGCTGCCAAAATGGATTGGCATCCGTTGGACGTTTATTGCCGCGGGTGGCGTCATCTTTATCGCGTTCCTCGCCACCACTTTTCTGATCAAGGAAGATCCACAGCGACGAAAGCCGAAGGCGGGTAAGGAAACGGTGGAGTCTGGCGATCAGACACGACTGGCGCACCGCAAGGAGGGATGGGCGGCCATCCCGCAAAAGGGGCCCGTGGTGGCAATGCTTGTAACCGGGATGTTGCTGATGTTCGCGAATATGTCGATTGAACCGATCATCACGTTATTCGTCGCGCAACTGGTGGATACGTCACAGGTGACGGTCGTGTCCGGGCTGACGATGTCCGCCGCGGCGTTGGGCAGCGTCCTGTCGGCGTCGCGCCTTGGCAAGCTCGCGGACCGCGTTGGCCACTGGCGCGTGATCATCGGTTGCATGACCGCCGCTGCGATCCTGCTCGTACCGCAGGCTTTCGTGCAGACGGCGTGGCAACTGGTACTGCTGCGCTTCATGATGGGCTTGGCGCTTGGAGGCTTGCTGCCGTGCGTCGCCAGCGTGATTCGACATCGTGTGCCCGCGCATGTGGCAGGCAGCATGCTGGGCTATTCGACATCGTCGCAATACGCCGGGCAAGTCACCGGGCCGCTGGCGGGAGGCCTGATCGGCGGAGCATTGGGCATGCGTTCCGTGTTCCTGGGAACCGCCGCACTGATGGCAGTGAGCGCCGCCATGAATGTGTTCTTGTCAAAACGCTATGCATTGCCGGTGCCCGCATCGGCGCGAGAAGACGTGGCATCGCCATGACGCGGGACCGTCTTCGGTGAGGCCAGGCGCAATGCGTCGCTGTTACATCTGTGACCGCCACTGTAAGGCAAGTCATCCCGAAATAGGCGATCATGTTCACACATGAACAAGATGCAAGGAGCGGAACATGAAATCGAAAGCCATCGCGTTGTTGCTGGCATCGGCTCTCGCGGGTACGTCGGTGGGCGCCTTCGCGCAAAGTGGTCCGGGACCGGACGATCATCGCGGACCGGACCAACATGGTGGCCCGGGACACGCCGGTCCTCAAGGCGGCCCGGATGGTGGCCCGAGAATGCACGCGGATGATCACGGTGGCCGGGGTCCGGTGCCGCACAGCGATTGGCGTCGCGGCCAACGTTTGCCGGACGATTACCGGGGCGATCGCTATGTTATCAACGACTGGCATGCGCACGGTCTGCGCCAGCCACCGCGTGGCTATCAATGGCGTCAGATCAATGGTGACTATGTACTCGTCGCCGTGGCGACGGGCGTTATCTCCAGCATTATTCTCTCGACGCACTAACCCGGGAACACCGCGTGATGCGATTGGCGACATGGTTTCATAAGGGAGTTGCATGCCGACCAGTGTGATCTGGTGTGTGATCGTATTGTCGATCGTTGGTGTGATGACGAGACCGCTGCGTTTGCCCGAGGCCGTATTTGCGTTGGGCGGCGCGGCGGTTTTGTGCTTGGGCGGCGCGCTTTCCTGGCCGATGGCGGGACAGGCCGTGCTAAAAGGCATGGACGTGTACCTGTTCCTGACAGGCATGATGCTGGTTTCCGAGATAGCGCGACAGACCGGTGTGTTCGACTTCGTTGCCGAGCACGCGGCGCGACGCGCGCGCGGTAGCGCTTACCGTCTGCTATGGCTGGTGTACGCCGTGGGGGTTGTGGTCACGGCACTAATGTCGAACGATGCGACCGCCGTCGTATTGACGCCTGCCGTGCTTGCCGCCACGCGCGCGTCAAAGGTCCGCGAGCCGCTGCCCTATCTGTACGCCTGCGCCTTTGTCGCCAATGCGGCGAGTTTCGTCTTGCCCATCGCCAATCCGGCGAACCTCGTTGTCTTTCAAAATCACATGCCGCCGCTGGGAGCCTGGCTGGTACGCTTTGCCTTGCCGTCGCTGCTGTCGATTGGTCTGACCTATGGCGCATTGCGCTTCACGCAACGCGTGGCATTGCGTAATGCATTCAGCGATAACGCGGAACGACCCGGGCGAGACAGCAAGAGAAATCGGTCGCAGGGCGTAATGGCAGGCAATGACGCCAGCAAGCCGGATACCGGGGCGCGGGATGCGCCAGGACAGACCCTGTCCGTGACTGGCCGCTGGGCCGTGGCCGGCATTGCCGCCCTGGTTGTCGTCATGCTGACGGCTTCGGCGTGCGACGTCGAACTTGGCGCCCCCACGGCAGCCTGCGGTTGCCTCGTGCTGGCAATCGTGACGCTCGCGGCACGAAAGCGTCGCCCTGGCGGCGACGCCGATCCATTCCGTGTCACCGACGTACTGCGAGGTGTGTCCTGGGGCGTGTTGCCGTTAGTGGCAGGGCTTTTTGTGCTGGTGGAAGCATTGGCGCAGACCGGTGTATTGCACGTTGCGGGAACGTGGCTGAAACAGCGGGTACAAGACGGATCGCTGTCAAATCAGGCGGTGGTGGCGGCCGGTGCGGGTATCGTCACGGCATTGCTCGGCAATGTCGTCAATAATCTCCCGGCCGGTCTCGTCGCCGGAACCGTTCTGGGTCAGGCGCACGCGCCAACCCTGATCGCAAGCGCGGTGGCAATCGGTATCGATCTGGGGCCGAACCTATCGGTCACAGGCTCGCTCGCGACGTTGCTCTGGCTGACTGCGTTGCGACGCGAAGGATTGCATGTGAGCGCCTGGTCTTTTCTGCGCGTCGGGGCGGTCGTGATGATCCCCGCGTTACTGGCCGCGCTGGCCGGTCTCGTGCTGCAGGATATTCTGGTTAGCGTGCTGACGGCCTGAGTTTTTCTTTCGTGGCTGTGTCCGTTTTTGCATCCACAGTGCGAACCTGAGGCCCCATGCCAGGCAGGTGTCCATCGGGCGGTTGTGGCGTTTGCATGTGAGACTCTCATCCGGAGCACCCCCAGGCAATATGATTGTCTAGGCATTTCACACCCCATTGCGAAAAACCCGTGAATTATTAATGGCCGAAGTCATTTTTTGCAGCCATTTAAGAATGCCGGGATTATAAAAAATACATTAAATTCAATGTATTAGTGATTGCTTTGGCAGCATGGCACGGCAGCGGTCGCACTCAAGTTTTGCCCTTTCCGGTCGTAATCCGAGTATCAAGGCGTTGCCTGAATCCTTTTTGCTTTGGAAGGTGCATGAATGTTTGTGATCATTGGAATGGTCCTTGTCGTCGGCTGCGTAGTTGGCAGTTTCATCGGTGCGGGTGGGCACATCGCTGCACTGATCCAGCCGCTGGAGCTGCTCTGCATCCTGGGCGCGGCGAGCGGTGCTTTCGTCATCTCCAATCCAGGCAAGACGATCAAGGCGACGCTGGGTGCGCTGCCAAAAGCATTCAAGGGCAATGCGTTTACGAAGGAACGTTATGTTCAGTTGATTTCCTTGCTGTATGAATTGCTGCAGAAGGCACGTAAGGACGGCATGATCGCGCTTGAAGCGGATGTCGAATCACCCGACACCAGCCCGATCTTTCAGAAATATTCAGACGTGGTGGCAGATCACCATTTGCTCGATTTCATCATCGACTATCTACGCATGATGTCATCGGGAAACCTGACCGTGCACGAGATCCAGGACTTGATGGACGCGGAAATGGAGACGCACCACAACGAAGCCGCCGTGCCCGGTGGCGCGTTGCAGGGCATGGCGGACGGCTTGCCGGCCTTCGGCATCGTCGCGGCGGTGATGGGCGTGGTCCACACGATGGGTTCGGTTGGTGCGCCGCCCGCCGTATTGGGAGAGTTGATCGCCGGCGCGTTGGTGGGCACGTTCCTCGGGATTTTGATGGCGTATGGTTTTATCGGACCGCTGGCGACCCTGATCAATACGAAAGCAAAGGAAGAGGGCAAGCCGTACGAGTGCGTGAAGTGCGTGCTGCTGGCTTCGCTCGGTGGCTACGCGCCCAGCATCGCGGTGGAATTTGGTCGCAAGGTGCTGTTCACGCACGACCGCCCGTCTTTCAATGAACTGGAAGAAGCGGTCAAGGCGACCAAGGGGCCGCGATGAGCGACGATAAGGATCGGGTCTCGCTCACCATTATTCGTCGCAAGTCGAAGGGACATCACGGTGGTCATCACGGCGGTGCCTGGAAAATCGCCTACGCCGACTTCGTGACGGCGATGATGGCCTTCTTCCTGCTGATGTGGCTGCTCGGCTCCACGACGAAGGGCGAAAAGGCCGGGATCGCAGACTATTTCAATACGCCGCTGCGCGTGGCGTTGACCGGAGGATCCTACTCGGGAGGCGCCACGTCGATCCTGAACGGCGGTGGTGCGGACATGACGAAGAGCAACATCGGCGACGTCAAGCATGAGGATCCCGTGAAATCGAAAGCCAAGCCCTCATCGCCGCTCGATGAGAAGAAACAGCAGACGAAGGCCGACGACTTGCGCAAGCTGAGCGCATTGAAGCAGAAGATCGAGCAGCTGATTGATCAGAACATCAAGCTCAAGCCATTCAAGAACCAGATTCGACTCGACATCACCAGTGAAGGCCTCCGCATTCAGATCACCGATGCACAGAATCGTCCGATGTTTGCGTCGGGCAGCTCGGTGCTGGCACCGTACACGAAGTCGATTCTCGATGAGATTGGTGTGGCGCTAAACGACGTGGAAAATCGCGTATCGGTTGCCGGGCATACCGATTCAGCGCCTTATAGTGGTGGCGAAAAAGGCTATTCGAACTGGGAGCTGTCCAGCGAGCGTGCCAACGCCGCCCGGCGCGAGCTGATTGCCGGCGGAATGAACGAACGCAAGGTCATCCAGGTGCGAGGGCTGGCGGATGCGTTGCCGCTGGATTTGAAGGACCCGGCCGCACCGATGAACCGGCGAATCAGTATTCTTGTGCTGAACCACGAAAGCCTGGCCGCGTTCCTGCGCGATGGCGGACGGATGGATGTCGGTAACGGCGAAGAAGCGGCCGATATGATCGGTGCATCGGGTACGCCGTCACCGAATACGAAGTCGGCCATGACACCCGGCGAGGAAGCGTCGGTAACCCCCGCGCAGGAGATGCATGCCGTGACCACGATGCCCCCGGCTGGCAGTGCGCCGGCTGCGCCGCATGCCGGGTCGTAGGTTTCTCACTAAGCACTGACGAGCGTCGGCGCGCCGCCAGCACCGATTCTTGCAACCGATCCCGCCCGGGAACGAGAAATGCTCACTGCTCCAGCGAACTTTTTTGCTTCGCAGGGCCGGATCGATTTGCGACATGGGCACGCTCCCGCGTCTGACGGCCCGGTTTGTTTCCAGGGGCCGTCGCCATGTCCGCAGTTGATACCACATCCATCACGCAAGCATTGAAAAAGGACGGTTCCAGGACCATTTCGGTCTCCATGCGTGCCGCCAAGCGCTTCAGTGCCGATAAATGTCCGACGCTGGCCGCCGGAATCGCATTCTACTCGGCCTTTTCGCTTGCACCGATGTTGCTGATGGTCATCGCCGTTGCCGGATGGTTCTATGGCGCGGAGGCGGCGCGCGGGCAACTGTTTTCCAGGGTGCAGGGTTTTCTGGGGGCGGACGCCGCCGCCGCTATTCAGTCCATTGTCGAACACGCGCATCGTCAGGGCGGCGGCGGCTTCGCCGCCATCTTGTCGGTGCTCCTGTTGATCGTTGGCGCCTCGGCCACCTTCTCGTCGCTGAATACGGCTTTCGATGTCGTTTTGCCAATGCCGGTCAATACTTCTCGTTCCACCGTCGTGCAGATGGTGCGCACGCGCCTGGTGTCGTTCAGCCTGGTGCTCGGCGTGGCTTTCTTGCTGATCGTGTCGCTGGTCCTGGATACCGCGATCACATATATCGGCTCGGTCCTATGGCAGAACACCCCTTTCGTGTTTTTCGGCAATCTGGTGCAGACGCTCGTCAGCTTCGTGATCCTGGTGGCGGCGTTCGGCGCGCTGATCAAGTTCCTGCCCGATGCGTCGTCCCTCGTGGCCTGGCGGGATGCGGCATGGGGTGGTGCCGTTTCCGCAGTGCTGTTTAGCATCGGCAAGAAGTTGTTCGCGCTGTATTTGGCGCATGCAGGCACGGCGAGTGCGTTTGGCGCCGCGGGATCACTGGCGGTGTTATTGATGTGGCTTTATTTTTCCGCGGCGGTTTTGCTATTGGGCGCGGAGATCGCAGCGGTGCGAGGCGGATTCGATCGGGGTGAGGCAGAGGCTGACGAGCAGGCTTCTGGCGGAGCCGTATCCCCCGTGGCACGCATCAAGGCGAAGGGCGCACGCCAGAATGTGACAGCGCGTGCGCGCCAAGTCATGGGCATGGCACCGTCGCGTGACATCCTTGATCGATCCATGTCGCCGCCTGTCGACGCGCCTGCGTCAGCTCGCACGGCTTCCCGGCCACGCTCCTGCACTCGGGGCGAGGTCCGCGCGGCCGTCGATCGGGCAATCGCTCGCTCGCGCCATCCGGTCTTACTACGCGTCGCCGTGCAATCAGCACCATGGGTGTTACAAGCGATAACGCTTCTGTTGCCGACGCGCCGCCGCGTGGATGAGTTGGCGCGATCTTCTTCGGAGACGATACCGATAGGGCGCGGGTCTGCAGCGACGCCTCGCGCCAAGCGTGCGCAGCGGCTTGGCGCGCTGTTCATGCGCCGGCCAAGGCCAGTGCCAGTACCAGTGAAGCGTGGCGTCACGCGTGTGACAGGACCGGGCTCCCCGTATGGTCGGGTGGCATCTCGTACCCGCCATCCGATTGCCGCGGCCTTATTTGCTGCAGTGACAGGCTTGGCAATCGCGGCGTTGGCGAATCGCGAAAAAAAATAATAGGAAACGACTGCGCGATCGGCAGGCACCGATCGCGATCCCAACGTCGACAAAGCGAAGTGGGCGTCGTTCGACGATGATCGCCGGTCACGCCGCAGCGCATCTCGAACGGCTCGTTCAGTAAGCGATCAGGTTACCCAAAATCAGCGCCGCGAGCACGAGCCAGATGATGCCACCAATAAAGCTGCGGGCGAGCAACGACCGCACTCCGGCGACAAGGAACAGCACCCCTACCACCAGAAACAGAATATTGACGGCGGACGCATGGATACCCAATGCATCCGCGAAGCCGTGGGTGAATTCATGCAGGGCGTGCCCGAGCCCGCCAACCGTGGCGGTCAGCAGATGGACAATCGTCCGCAAGATGCTGCCGAGCAGGTTGCCCAGCCATTCAAAGAAGTTTCCGGATTGCATCGGGATACCGTAGGCGCCGGCCAGCGAGTCATGTGGCGACGCGCTATTCGACTGAGTTTTTTTATCTATCTTACCCGTATCAGACGCGGAAGCTGCAACCTCGTGTAAAAGCAAGCGCGAACAGGGATTGCCTTCGGTGACGGCTTGGCCTGGGACGTTCCCCCGTTTACCGCGCCCGGCCCTTGCACGCCGGGGTTTGCTGATTTTCCTGAAACGGCCCTGTGGTGCGCCTTTCAGGGTCTTCCTGCGCTATGGTAAGTCTCGAATGACGGAACTTTACGCCAAGTGTGCTCTATTAAAATGAAAAGAAATCGTTACAACGCTCGACCGACGGGGACATGCCTGTAAAATACGCGAAACTTTTGTCACAAACCCGTGACTGCAGCTTCGTCAGTAATCTATGTCGCTCAAAAAAACGCCGTTTTTCGAATTGCGAAGCGGTACCGTCGATCTGTTGCATTTCGTGATGAAGACCGCCGATGTTGGGGCGCTGCGTGCCGAATTGGCGCGTCGCTTCGAATCGACGCCTGCATTTTTTGCCGGTGAGTCGGTCGCGGTGGACGTCCGGCGCCTTGAGACGCCGGTATCCGGCCTTGATCTGGCGCAGATTGAAGCGCTGTTGACCGAATTCCGCATGCGCACGGCCGGTGTCGTGATCGACACGCAAGACAGCCTGCAGCGTGCCTGGGCCGAGCGCCAACAGGCGCCGGTCCTGGAGTCGCGGGACCGCGGTCGCAGCGGTGACGCCATTGACGATGCGTCGAGCGCGTCATCGGCGGCGGTGACGCACGCTACGGAAACGCCGGCAACGGCCGGCAAGGGCGGGGCGGCAGGCAACGAATCCGGTCTTGATGCCGCGGCGGTAACAAGCCCTGCGTCAGGTAGCGTGCCGCCTAAGGCTGCCCCTACATTGATTATCGATCGGCCACTGCGTTCTGGCCAACGTATCTACGCCGAAGGCGATCTGGTCATTCTTGGGCAGGTCAGCAACGGTGCGGAAGTGATTGCCGAGGGCAATATCCATGTGTATGCACCGTTGCGTGGTCGGGCCTTGGCCGGCGTGCACGGCAACCATGCGGCGCGGATCTTCTGTACCTGCCTGGAACCGGAGCTGATTTCGATCGCCGGTATTTATCGGACCACCGAGAATCCGTTGGCGGTGGACGTGCAAGGCAAGCCGGTGCAAGTTCGCCTGGACGACGAAAAATTGATCTTCGAACCCTTGCGGCTGACCTGACGGCGCAACCGGTTCATCTCTTTACATTAGGTGGCGAAAGCGTATGGCAAAAATTATCGTGGTGACTTCGGGCAAAGGGGGCGTGGGTAAGACCACGACCAGCGCGAGCTTTGCATCAGGCCTGGCGTTGCGGGGTCATAAGACCGCCGTCATCGACTTCGATGTCGGCCTGCGAAACCTGGATTTGATCATGGGTTGCGAGCGCCGCGTGGTGTACGACCTGATCAATGTGATCCAGGGTGAAGCCAATCTGAATCAAGCGCTGATCAAGGACAAGAAGTGCGAGAACTTGTTCATCCTGCCTGCGTCGCAAACGCGTGACAAGGACGCACTGACGCAGGAAGGCGTGGAAAAGGTCATCAATGACCTGATCGACATGAAGTTCGACTACATCGTCTGCGATTCGCCTGCCGGTATCGAATCGGGCGCACTGATGGCGATGTACTTCGCCGACGAAGCGCTGATCGTGACGAATCCCGAAGTGTCGTCGGTGCGGGATTCGGATCGCATCCTTGGCATTCTGTCCTCGAAGACGCGTCGTGCCAAAGAAGGCAAGGAGCCGATCAAGGAGCACTTGTTGATCACGCGTTACAACCCGAAACGCGTCAATGAAGGTGAAATGCTGTCACTGACCGATATCCAGGAAATCCTGCGCATTCCGTTGATCGGCGTGGTGCCGGAGTCTGAATCCGTGTTGCAAGCGTCGAATCAGGGCTTGCCGGCCGTGCATATCGAAGGCAGTGATGTCTCCGAGGCATACAAGGACGTGATCAGCCGCTTCCTGGGCGAGACAAAGGAGCTGCGCTTCACGGAGTACACGAAGCCGGGAATTTTACAACGCCTTTTCGGCAACAAGTAAGGAGACGATATGTCGTTTCTTTCTTTTTTGCTGGGCGAAAAGAAAAAAACCGCAGCCGTTGCAAAAGAGCGGCTGCAACTGATCATTGCGCATGAGCGCGGCAGCGACAAGCCACCGGCGGATTATCTCCCGGCACTGCAGAAGGAGCTTGTCGAGGTAATCCGCAAATACGTGAAGATTGGCGACGACGATATCAAGCTGCACGTCGAGCATCAGGGCAACCTGGAAGTGCTCGAAGTGAAGATTGAAATTCCTCAGACCTGAGGCGTCGACGGTTTTTCTGCCTGACCGGCGCCATCGGTACGATCGACGTGCCGGGACGGCGGTACGTCATGGACGGCGGCCGCAGTCGCACTTTCCGCGGTCGGCGGCGGTGCGGACAAGGCCGGGGTTGCAGCATACCGGTGCGCCAGTGTTTCATAGAACGGTGGTGCGAACAGCTTGGACACGCGGCTGGCCAGCAGGGACGTCACCATCAACGAAATCACCAACGCATGGCCGTTGATCATTTCCATCACGATCACAAACGCCGTGATCGGGGCCTGCGTCACTGCCGCGAGATAGCCCACCATGCCGAGCGCAATCAGCAACGGGATCGACAGGCTATGGAAAACCTCATGCAGCACCGTGCCGAAACCGGCGCCGATGGCGAGCGACGGCGCGAAAATGCCACCCGGAATGCCGGGCAGGTAGGACGCCACCATCGATGCGATCTTCAGGAACGGATACAGCGGCGACAGCGACTGTCGACCATCCAACGCCGCATGCGCTTCCGCATAGCCGCTACCGAAGCTGGCACCAACCGACACCAACCCTAATACCGCGACGACAAGACCGCATAATGCGCCGAACAGCACCGGTCGCTCAGCACGCATACGCGCGATCGGTGCTGGAATCCAGCGCGCGCTGTTGATGATCAACCAGCAGAATGCGCCGCCGGCAATACCGGTGAGTATGGCAACGGCGATGCAAGCCAGGATCATGATCTTCGGAAAGTCGGTGCGGACCTCGATCGTGCCAAAGTACGTGTAGTTGCCGTTGATGCCAAGCGCGACGATACCGGCAAAGATGATGGCCGTTATGACCACGCCGCTCGCGCGCTGTTCGAAATTCCGCGCCAATTCCTCAATGGCGAAGACGATGCCGGCGAGTGGCGTATTGAAGGCCGCGGACAGACCCGCGGCGGCACCGGCCAGTGCAAGCTGCCGCTCCAGTGCAATCGACGATTCCTTATAGAAACGGCGTAACTGGTACATCAACGCCGCCCCCACCTGTACCGTGGGTCCTTCTCGCCCGATCGTAAAGCCGCCGAGGATGGCGATGAAGGAAACCCCGATTTTGCCGATGATGATTCGTGGCGTAAGTAAGGACTTACCAAGTGATGCATCCATATGCAACATCGCGATCACCTGCGGGATGCCGCTGCCTTCAGACCCCTTGAAGAAAGTACGCGTGATCCAGACGCAGGCCGCCCCCACTGCCGGCGTGACGATAAGCGGCGCCCAGAAAAACGACTCGCGCACATTGCTGAAGAGCGAGAAACCGTAGTCGATCAGCTTGGCATAGCCAACGGCGATCAGGCCTGCGACGATGGCCCCCATCCAGATAATGCCGTAGTCGTGCCAGAGCCGACGCGCGCGATGCGCGGTGCGGGAGGGGAGTGAGGAAAAGGTGGGTGGCATCGGTGACGATTCAAGTGCGCAACCCAAAGTATAGCGCGCGCCTATCATGGCGCGCCTATGAGGGCTTATTCGTCCTCGTCGTCGGGCGTGGCGGCGGCGCCTTCAGGGACGCCGTACAAGGCGTGTAATTGCGCGCTGAATCCCGCCAGTTCGTTTGGCCGCTGTGCGCAAAGGCCGTAGAGCAATTTCAATTGGGCAGGCCAGTCGTGCAGTGATTCGGCGAAGATTTTCAGGCGTACGACCTGATCCAGCGCGGCGTTGTTGTCGCCGGCGAGAGCGAGCAGGATCGCATAGCGCCGCAATACCACTTCGCCGGGCAATAGGGCGATTGCTTTACGATGGGCGTCGAGCTTCGCATCGATGGCGGCCCGGTCCAGTGGCAGGAGGGTGCTAAGGCCGAATTGCCCCCATGCGCCGAAGATCCACGCCGGATCACTGCGATATTGCTGTTCCGGTGCGTTGCCGTAATACAGCGTCTCGGCGCGATGATAATCCGCCAGGACCGGATAGATCATTGCGGCACCGGCGGCGGTGACTACGGCATAGCTGGCAACACTGGCAGGCACGGGGATGCGACGCAAGGCGCGTGTCTCCAGCAACCCGAACAAGAACGCCGCAGGCAGCAAAAAGAACAGATATTGCTGTGGATACTCGACGAGTGCGTGCATGCCCAGGACGCCAAGCATCGCCAGGCCGAACAGCCGCGATTGCACGTCGCCACGATCGGTGAACAGCGCGCCGAGGTTGCGCCATAACCAGCATACGAAACCGAGCGCCACGATCAGGCAGCCGATCAGACCTGTCTTGGCCAGGAGGTCGATGACGATGTCATGGGAGTTGTTGGCGATTTCGACATGACCAAGCTGTTCGACGTACTCGTATTGGAATCGCGGAAATTCCCCCCAGCCCACCCCCAGTAGCGGATGTGTGCGGAACATCGTCCAGCCGTATTTCCACAGGGCGAGCCGCGGCGAGATCTGCCCGGCATCCTGAAAGCGCGACGAGGCCGACTCGTCCAGATGCCACCCATAGAACGTATTGAGCTTGCGCACCATGACGTTGACCACGGCAAAGACGAGCAAGGTCAGTACCGGCACGAGCCAGCGCCTTGCGCGCATCCACTTGCTATCGTCGCCCTTGCCGGTGGTATCGCGCAGAAAACCATCGCTGCCGAGCGTCACGCGCGACAAGGCGGCAGTGCGCGCCGCCGCGCAGGCCATCAGCACGGCCGCAAGCAATATCACGGCAACTTGCAGCCATGGTGTTCGTGACACGGTGAGTGCCAGCCCGAACGAATACACCGCTGCCAGTACGATCCAGACGGGCAGCGCCAGACGTCGGGTCTGCACGAGATAGACGGATGCCGCCAACGCAAACGAGATATAGGTCGCCAAATGATTGGCCTGCGCCATATTGCCGAACGGTCTGCGGTTCGTCGTCACGTTATAGGAGACGACGAACGGTGCGAAAGTACGCTCGGCATGGAACAGCTGCACACACTGACAGAACACCGCAAAGCAGCCACCCGCGAGCAGCGCCCAGGCAATCCAGGTTGCAATCTGCGTTCGCCACGCAAGACGTTCGGTCCAGTACCCCGCGTGCATGGCCAACGCCGCCAGCAGCAGGCTGCATGCACCCAGCACATTCATCGACGGCTGCGCGGTGGGCAGTACCATCGTCTGTATAAGCAGCACACAGGCGAGACCGATCGGGACGAGCGCGACGATCGGTGATCCGGGCCGTATCTCCGCCGCCGATGATTGGCGGCTGGCTTGCCACGTCATCAGGCCCACCATCGCGGCGAGGCCGACGTAGAGGCAATATGCCGCGTATTCGGCATAGAACGTCGGAATGGGGTAAGTGTGTCCGACGACCGCGTAGGGAACGAGCCAGGCGCACACCAGTACGACGAGGCAGGCGAACGGAAGCGTGGGCGCGGAGGTCCAGGAACGGGGGGAGAAGGCGGATCCGCTACGCGAAATCGAAATCGGCATCGAAATAAGAAATGGTCACGGCAACCGGCGACTATACACAAAGATAGTTGGCCTGTGACCGATGTACCCCTGTTTGGGGCATGCTTCGACGCAAAAGCCCCGTTTTTTGCGCCGCAACGGATAGATTGGGTGATAAGGGCCGACGCGAACGGGTGCCCGTGTGGGACCTGTCTCGGCTGGGGTCAGTTGCGCACTGCTGCCGACGTACGCTGTGGTCCGCCCGACGGCACCCTTGCGCCGGCAGTACGTGAAGCCGCCGGTTTGCGGCCGCGCTTCTTCAGTGATGCGGCGATCCAGGCCACGCTGAGCAGCAGTACGGTGGCGAGGATGTCGTCGCAGCTCCCCACCAGCCAGGGCTGTGCCGCGGCAAAGGGACGGGACAGGGCGTCCATCGAGACCGATATGCAGGCGCCCGCCACAAAGCATGGCAGGCTGTGCTGGCCAGTCCGCACTAGCGCCGGGAGGGCTGCCGCGGCGCGCCCTGCCCAGCCGCGAGCGGTGATCCAGCTCGCGCACCAGGCCAGGGCCGCAAAATTCAAAAGACGGCTCAATGCGAGGTTTTGCTTGTCATAGCCCGGAGTGGGCGCGGACAGAAGAAAAATGTGCCAGATCGCAAAACCGACGACGGCGACGACGGCAATCCGCGTCAGCATGCCGCCCCACGGTGTAGCCAACACTTCCGCATCAACGGGCTTCAGACGGAAGATAGCCCCTGAAACAAACATCAATTGCCAGGCAAACGGGTTAAACGGCCAGCCTTCCGGGTAGGCCGTGGGCAATCCGGCGGCCAATATCGGGGCCAGTGCCCAGATGCCAATACTGATCACCAACGTCAACCAGGGCGCGCGCCGCGCCAAGGCCAGTACGGCAGGGGCTGACAAGGCAAACAACAAATACATCGGCAAGACGGAAGACAAGAAAGGTTGCCTGCGCAAGCTCGCGATATCCAGCAACATCCCGAGCGGGCGCCTCATGAAAGTTCCGGCTTCGGTTGCCAGTACTTCGGGCGTATCGAGCTTGAGGCCGTGGAACAGCATGCCAAGCACGAGCATCATGGCAGCCAGCAACAGGAAGGCGCGATAGATTTCGACACCACGCTTTAAAAAGCGCTGCGCTGCGGCGCGCTCACCTTGCCGGTCCATGATCGCGGTATAGGCGGCTGCTACCGAATACCCGCCTACAAACACGAACATCTCGGCGGCATCGCAGAAGGCATAGTTATGCAACGTGACCTTCGACACCAGACTTTGCGGGATGTGGTCGAGCATGATGACGACCAAGGCAAGGCCACGAAAGAAATCGACTTCTATACTGCGCCGACTGCCGACCGCACGTGGCGCGGCCGGGCTCGTGGAGGAGGGGCTATTGGTCAACGCGGCGGCGTTGCTGCTGCTTGTCATGCTTGTCTCCGTTCCGCCGCCTCGACACACGCCCCGTGTTAAGAGACGTTCCACGATGACAAGCGAGATTCTGCGTGTGTCCGCGTAAGCCATGGTTGCGCCCATTTTGCGCTCGCGCTCACCCGAAATTATTTTTCCGTTTTACGCAAGGTTACGACCATGCTTTATTGGCGCCTTTACAAGGGTAGGAACGAACTGTATGGGGGTCAACCCGAATTTTCTCCGGGTAACAAAGGGTTACGATTTTCCAGGCTTTGCGCGCTTTTCGCGTGAGATATCAGTAATATCCATGCAAATGGCGAGCGTGTCATACCGTGGAATCGGTCTGGAGATCCGGTAAATCGTTCCCGTCATACACGGATGGCGCAGGGAGCGTGCCAGCGGCCGGGGAGGGCGTATCCCGGGTCAACCTGTCGAGGAGACCCAGTCGCCGGACTTGCCGCCGTGCTTTTCCAGGAGCCGCACATCGGTGATCGTCATGCCCCGATCCACGGCCTTGCACATGTCGTAAATCGTCAGCAAGCCAACCTGAACCGCGGTCAGTGCTTCCATCTCCACGCCTGTGCGACCGGTTGTTTCCGCGCGGACCGTGCAATGCACGCCTGGGAGGGTGGCGTCGAGCACGAAGTCGGCGGCAACCCGGGTCAACGCGAGCGGGTGGCATAAGGGGATCAGGTCGGCGGTGCGTTTCGATCCCTGAATGGCGGCAATGCGCGCGATGCCGATGACGTCACCCTTGCCTGCCGCGCCTCGCGCGATCAAATCGAGTGTCTCCGGCAGCATTACGATGCTGCCGCGTGCGACCGCGATACGTCGGGTTTCCGCTTTTGAGCCGACGTCGACCATATGTGCCTGTCCGGCGGCGTCGAAGTGCGTAAGGGTCGACGTCCCGGACGTTTCGGAAGGCGCCGCGGCCGTGCGGTCAGACGTGGCGGCGGTTGCAATGACGGATACGCCTTTCTGGGTCATCGGTTCGGTAGGCATGCGAGGATGGGATATCGGTGGCTGGGAGGCGGTGCCAGATGGCGTGCCGTGCGCTGATCGGTCATATCACCGGACGGCGGCAGAAGGCGAAGCGCGCGGCAACGGCTTCGGTGGCGATGACATGGCATGGTAGCGGGGAGGCGATTCCCGGCCAACGTAGCGAGGTGCCTTCATTGGCACCGAACCGTGGATCATCTGGCGCCGGTACAGGCGTTTGCGTGGGTTCCATGATTTCCAGCAATGCGGCTATCTGGTGCGCCGTCTCAGGAAACAACGTCAGGAAGAGATCTAGATCCTGATCGTACAGCAAGGCGACCGTATCGCTGACAATGTGACTGCGTGAAGCCTCGGTGGCATTTGTCGCATCACGCCACGATGCCGCATCCGTTGCGTTCGTCTCTCCACGTTGTCCTGAAAACAAAATACTCCCTTGATCATCGCACCAGCACGCATGAGGCATGAACGGCAGTGCGCATTGGTCGATCAGCACCGGCAGCCGGGCGCCATCCGCCGAGGCGTGCTCTATGCACCTGTCATTGGTGCCGTGGTGCAGTCTGACTACCAGTGGCGTGTAATCGAGGTCGACGAACACGCGCTGTGGGCCGTTTTGGAAGAACCACCGCCCCTCGGCATCGGACGTGTAGTTCCGAGCGATGAACGCGTTCAGGGCGGCATGGCGAATGGGCTCGCCGGGTTCACCGGCGGCTTGGCATGCTTCATCGCGCATCCGGAAGCGCCCGCGTCGGTCCAACGCCAGCCAGCCCGTGCAAGCGGGGACGTCTGGCCATTTCGCCATGGCTTCTTTCACGATCCGGTCCATATCAACGCTCCTCGTGTTTGCCCAGGAATCCCAGCACGCAGCGGGCCAGCCAGCTATCCGTGGTTGTGTCGCCGCGCGCGGTGAAGCCGACATGACCGCCGCGATCCGGCTGCATCAACGTCACGGCGCGCGAGACTTCCGCTGGACCGGGAAGCGCCCAACGCGGTAAAAAAGGATCGTTGCGCGCGTTCAGGACCAGCGTAGGGACGTGAATCGCCGGCAGGACCGGCTTCGAAGAGGCGCGGTGCCAATAGTCGTCCGCATCGCGATAACCATGCAACGGCGCGGTGACGACGTTGTCGAATGCATGCAGGTTTTGCGCGGCTTGCATCTTTTCCAGCGCGAACAGACGTGGGAATTGCTGCCATTTCGTGGCCGACTTTTGCTTCAATGTCTGCAGGAAATGGCGGGTGTAGATCTGATTGAAACCCTGCGCGAGCGAATGTCCCCCTGCCGCCAGGTCCAAGGGGGCCGAGATCGCGGCTGCCGCGCGGACACGTCGATGTGCCGATTGTCCCTGCTCGCCGAGCCATCGCAGCAATGCATTGCCGCCCAACGACACACCGGCGGCATGCATCGGCACCCCCGGCGGCAAGACGCCCGCAAGCCGATCGAGAATCCAATCAATCTCGGCTGCGTCACCGGAGTGGTAGAAGCGGGGGGCAAGGTTCATCTCGCCGCTGCAACTGCGGAAGTGGGGAATTACCGCACGCCAGCCACGGCGTAATGCAGCGGAGGCCAGTGCACGGGCGTAATGGCTGTCCGAGCTGCCTTCCAGCCCATGAAACAGAACCAGAAGGGGACGCTTGTCCTGAAAGCTCGGCGCGGCGGGCGGCGAGCCATTCGGTATGGATGTGGCCAACGGGATGGGCGCGTCCCCATCGGCCCAGTCCAAGTCGATGAAATCGCCGTCTGGCGTGGTCCAGCGTTCGCGTCGATACGGTACCGCGGCTTTCGGTAGACAGAGCGACGGTATGATCGTCTGCGCATGACCACCTAACAGCCAGGGAGGTGGGCGCGGCGCGGTGCGTGCGGTTGCGGCGTCAAACGCCGCGGTGGTGTCAGTGGAGCGGGCCACGCCGGCTGCGGGACTTGGCGGCAAACTGACGTGCGGTGTCTTCCGGCATGGTGCTGGCGTGGACATGCGCGATCTTCCATCGGCCATGCTCGTGGACCATCACATACGTCGTGAACACCATCGACTCGGCCTCGCCGGGGCCACGATGGACCTCCGCGGCAGCATAGACGACGGTTCCCACGCTGTCATAGACGCGGACATCGAGGGCTTCGATATTCTTGCGACCCTGGTTGAACTGCAACGCATAGCCGGAGCGGATTTTCTCCAGTCCGTGCAAGTGCGCGCCGTCAGCCTGGATGCAGGAGACGAATTCCTCGTCGATCCAAAGCTGCATCACCGCTTCGAGATTACGCTCGGCAACGGCGGCATAGTAGGCGTTCAGCGTGTCGGCGGCGGCTTCGAACAGTCTGGCGAATCGTGGCATCGTGGCTCGTCGGGATTGGAATCGAGAGAAACGCGTCGCTACGGCGCGTTGCGGCACTCAGCGATGCTGGGCGAGTTGCTGGCGTGCGCTTTCGAAAACCTGCTCGGGCGCGAGTTCCCGCAGGCAATGGAGATGGCCGAGCGGACATTCGCGCTGGAAGCAGGGACTGCATTCCAAATGGAGCCATTGTACCTGTGCCGTGTCGGACAGAGGCGGGGTGTGGCGCGGATCGGTCGATCCATACAGCGCCACCAAGGGTCGGCGCAGCGCCGCCGCCACATGCATCAGTCCGGAATCATTGCTGACGACCAGCGCCGCGCGGGCGATCAACGCCGCGGCTTCGCCCAACGCCGTCTGTCCGCACAAGTTCCGCACGAACGGTGCGCCGTCGGCAATGGCCTGTGCGACCGGCCCATCCTTGCGGGCACCCAGGGCGACAAACTGCGCATACGGAAACGATTGACGTAGCAATTGTGCCAATCGGGCAAAGTGTTCCGGGGGCCAGCGTTTGGCCGGACCGTACTCGGCGCCGGGACAGAAGGCGATCAATGGCACCCGGTTATCCAGCGTAAACCGATGCGAGACACGCGTGCTTTCGTTCAAGTCGCTTTCGAGTCGCGGTATTGGCAACGTGTCCGATAACGTCGCACCGGGGGCATACGCCAGCGCCACGTAATGCGGCACCATGGGTGGCCGTTCCCGCTTTGACGGCTGTGCGTGCATCACGTTCAGCAAACCATAGCGGTACTCGCCGCGATAGCCAATACGCAACCGGATGCCTGCCATCCATGGAATCAGCGCCGATTTCAATGAGTTCGGCAGGATGTAGGCGGCGTCATAGCCGATATCCCGTAGTTCCTGCGCCAGCGCCCGGCGTTGCCACAGTTGCAGCTTGCCATGCCCGAGTTCAGTGGTATGCACGGTCTGGATTTCCGGCATCCTTTCCAATACCGGCGCGACGCCGCCGGGCGCCACGGCATCGATCTGCAGCCGAGGGTGCAGACGCTTCAACACGGTGAACAAAGGTTGGGCCATCAACGCATCGCCTATCCAGTTCGGGGCGATGACGAGCGCGCGACGCATCAGCTAGCAATCCATCTCAAATAAAAAACCGCCACGCGGCGGGGTTCGCTTCGCGCAGCTCTTGTGGGGGCGACGGGATAAGACCGGCAGCGGGGTAAGCGTTGGATGAGTGTCACCATCGCGGTGTCGGCGCCGGGGCTCAATGCCCGTGTACGACCTCGCCGTCCCGCAACTTGTAGCGCGTGCTGCAGTACGGGCATTTGGTCTCCCCATGCGTGACATCGATGAAAACGCGCGGATGCGCATTCCAGCGTGTCATTTCCGGATTCGGGCAATACACGGGGAGGTCTTTTGCGCGGACCTCTATCAGCGGCATCTCTTTTACGTTCGACATCGTACGGCCAATCTGGAAGTTGCGGATAAGGGAAGCGTCCGGGCTATTGTAATTCACACGGCGTCCGAGCGGGGCGGCGCGGGGCCGCAGATGTGTCCGGTTGTATCGATCTGCCGCGTGCCGGACACATCGCGGTAGAATAATCGACGGTAAGCACCTCCAAGACGCGGTCCAACGCGCCGCGCGGCCTCGGCTGCCCCGGCGCGCGCACGGTAGCGGCGGTGCCGGCACGCTGTCGGCCGGTACCATCCGGCGACGTGGGATCGCCCGCAAAATCATATCGAGATTACATCGAGCACGCGAGACACCCTACATGACGTCCAACACTCCCGAAAACGCTTCCGCCGCCCACACCACTGTCCACCGCCTCGACGACCTGATTGCCGCCAAGCAATTGGCCGGAAAGCGTGTATTCATCCGCGCCGACCTGAACGTGCCGCAGGATGATCACGGCAACATCACCGAGGACACGCGGATCAAGGCATCGGTGCCGGCGATCAAGGCAGCGCTGGAGGCGGGCGCCGCGGTGATGGTGACCTCGCATCTGGGCCGTCCGACCGAAGGACAGTTCAAGCCGGAAGACTCGCTGGCGCCGGTCGGCAAGCGGTTGGCGGAATTGCTCGGCTGTGACGTGCCGCTGGTGCAGAACTGGGTTGAAAAGGGCGTCGATGTGGCGCCTGGCCATGTCGTGCTGCTTGAAAACTGCCGCGTGAACGTGGGCGAGAAGAAGGATTCGGACGCGCTCTCCAAGCAAATCGCATCGATGATCGACGTCTATGTCAACGATGCATTCGGCACCGCCCACCGCGCGGAAGCCACCACGCATGGCGTGGCCAAATACGCGCCGGTGGCGGTGGCCGGTCCGTTGCTGGCGCAGGAACTGGATGCGTTGGGTAAGGCCTTGCATGCACCCAAGCGCCCGCTGGTAGCCATTGTGGCGGGCTCGAAGGTGTCGAGCAAATTGACGATTTTGAAATCACTGGCCGCGAAGGTCGATCAGTTGATCGTGGGTGGCGGCATTGCCAATACGTTCATGCTCGCGTCCGGTCTGCCGATCGGTAAATCGCTGGCCGAGCCGGATCTGGTCGACGAAGCGAAGCAAATTATCGAGATGATGCGGGAGCGCGGTGCCCAGGTGCCAATCCCGACGGACGTCGTGACCGCAACCGAATTCAGCGCATCCGCTAAGGCGACGGTCAAGGCCGCGGCCGATGTCGCGGCGGATGACATGATCCTGGACATCGGCCCCGATACGGCAAAGGCTCTGGCCGAGCAGTTGAAATCCGCTGGCACGATCGTCTGGAACGGTCCGGTGGGCGTTTTCGAATTCGACGCATTCGGGAATGGCACGAAAACGTTGGCGCAGGCGATTGCCGCGTCCGACGGTTTTTCGATTGCGGGCGGTGGTGACACCCTTGCCGCGATTGCCAAATATGGTATCGCCGACAAGGTTGGCTATATCTCGACCGGCGGCGGGGCTTTCCTTGAGTTCCTCGAAGGCAAGACCTTGCCGGCGGTGGCCGTTCTTGCATCGAGGGCTTGAGCCATGACGACGACGGGAAACAACGACCGCAAGCACGCTGCCTCCACGCCACAGCAGGGTACCGAGACCGCCGGAACGGGGCCAGGGCCGGCGCCGGCGCATTTCATCGCGCCGCCCGGGGTGCCGATGGAGCCAGTCCACACACTGAAGCGGGCGACGAAGATCGTCGCCACGCTCGGCCCGTCGTCGGACGACGAAGAAACGCTGACGCGGATGGTCCACGCCGGCATGAACGTCGCGCGTCTGAATTTTTCGCATGGCACCGCGGACGACCACCGGCATCGCGCGGACCGGGTCCGCGCCGCCGCCCGTGCCTGCGGCCGGGAAGTGGCGATCATGGCTGACCTGCAAGGGCCGAAGATCCGCGTGGGAAAGTTTGCAAATGGCAAGACGACGTTGCGCCCTGGGCAGTCATTCATCCTCGATGCCAATTGCAAGGTAGGAGACGATGAGCGCGTCGGCCTCGATTATCCCGATCTACCGCGGGATCTGTCGCCGAACGATGTCTTGCTATTGAACGACGGCTTGATCGTCCTGGTGGTCGAGAAGGTGGTGGGCGAGGAAATCCATACGCGCGTGCGCATTGGCGGCGACCTATCGAATAACAAGGGCATCAACCGGCAGGGTGGTGGCTTGTCCGCACCGGCGTTGACGGCGAAGGACATGGACGATATCCGCACCGCGATGGCCATTCAAGCCGACTATATCGCCGTGTCGTTCCCGAAAAGCGCGGCCGACATGACGATGGCCCGGCAACTGGCCACCGTTGCCGGCGCCGAGTACGGCATCAAGCCACGGATGATCGCGAAAATCGAGCGGGCCGAGGCGATTCCGGCGCTGGAAGAAATCCTGGAGGCATCCGACGGCATCATGGTGGCGCGCGGTGACCTGGCGGTGGAAGTGGGCAATGCCGCGGTACCGGCGTTGCAAAAGCGGATGATTCGCATGGCGCGCGACGCGAACCGCGTCGTCATTACCGCCACGCAAATGATGGAGTCGATGATCAACGCGCCGGTACCCACGCGCGCCGAGGTTTCCGATGTTGCCAATGCGGTCCTGGACGGTACCGATGCGGTGATGTTGTCAGCCGAAACGGCGGCGGGGCGCTATCCGGTGGAGACGATCGAAACGATGGCCGCCATCTGCTGTGAGGCGGAGAAGACACAGGAAGTGGCTTTTGATCGTGATATCGTAGACCGCACATTTACGCGGATCGACCAGTCGATCGCGATTGGCGCCATGTTCACGGCCTACCATCTTGAGGCAAAGGCGATCGTCGCGCTGACCGAATCCGGTGCCACCGCCCTCTGGATGAGCCGGCATTGGACGCAAGTACCGATTTATGCGCTGACGCCGCGGATCAGGGCGGAGCGCGCGATGGCGCTGTACCGCAACGTGACGCCGCTGGCGATGGAGACGGGGGACAATCGCGACGAGGTTCTTGCTGATGCAATTAAAACCTTGGTCGATCACGGTCATGCCAGTGCTGGAGACCGGGTGGTGTTGACGATCGGTTCGCCGATGGGACAGCCCGGCGGCACGAACGCATTGAAGATCGTCACGGTGGGCGAATAGCGCCGCGTTGCAGGCGATTCGCCGTACGGGGGACGCTGTCGGTCAGGGGTGGCCGCTTGCGTCTCAAACCGGCATGCCCTTAGTCCCCACGCAAAGATTTTATATAAAGAAAGGAGAAAACCATGCCCATCGTTTCGATGCGCCAACTTCTGGACCACGCCGCTGAAAACGGTTACGGCCTGCCGGCTTTCAACGTGAACAATCTGGAACAGGTCCAGGCGATCATGGAAGCGGCCAATGCCGTGAATGCCCCGGTGATCATGCAAGCGTCAGCGGGTGCGCGGAAATACGCTGGCGAAGCGTTCCTGCGTCATTTGATCGAAGCGGCGGTGGAAGCTTATCCGCATCTGCCGGTGGTGATGCACCAGGACCACGGCCAATCGCCGGCGGTCTGCATGGCGGCCATTCGCAGCGGCTTTTCCAGCGTCATGATGGACGGTTCCCTGGAAGCTGACGGCAAGACGGTCGCGTCCTACGAGTACAACGTGGAAACCTCGCGCAAGGTGGTCGAACTGGCGCACTCGATCGGCGTAACGGTGGAAGCGGAGCTGGGCGTGCTCGGTTCGTTGGAAACGATGAAGGGGGACAAGGAAGACGGTCACGGTGCAGAAGGCACGATGACGCGCGAGCAGTTGCTGACTGATCCGGAGCAGGCCGCGGACTTCGTGCGCCAGACCGGTTGCGACGCGCTGGCAATCGCCATTGGTACGTCGCACGGTGCATATAAGTTCACGAAGAAGCCCACGGGCGATATTTTGTCGATCTCGCGCATCAAGGAAATTCATCGCCGGATTCCGAATACGCATTTGGTCATGCATGGTTCGTCGTCGGTGCCTCAGGAGTTGCTCGCGGAAATTCGCGAATTCGGCGGCGATATGAAGGAAACGTACGGCGTGCCGGTCGAGGAAATCCAGGAAGGCATCAAGAACGGCGTGCGCAAGATCAATATCGATACGGACCTGCGCCTGGCGATCACCGGTGCACTGCGTCGGTTCTTCGTGGAAAACCCGTCGAAGTTCGACCCGCGCGATTACCTGAAGCCGGCACGGAATGCGGCGATGCAAGTTTGTAAAGACCGCTTTATCGCATTTGGTTGCGAAGGACAGGCCGGCAAGATTAAGCCGATCTCGCTGGAGAAGATGGCCGAGCGGTATAAGGCAGGTGAGTTGAATCAAGTGGTGAATTAAACAAGTCTGGATGCGGGACGCGGGGATCGTCTCGCGTCAAGGCCGGTGGCACGGCCTGTTCACGCGCTCACCGTTTCCACGTCGCCCCTTGCGGATTGGCTGCCAAGCCCATTGCGTCAGGGGCGTTTGCTTAATGATAAGAGAAGGGGGAGCGGCGACATCCCGACGTCGCCTGCCGCACTGTGGCGCACAGGTCGCAGTTTCCCCCCGGCCGCCACATTTTCATCCCCCCCTCCTCAAAAGTATTAAAATGCTGGGTTTTCTCCCTTGGGCAGCCCGTCAGGCGGCCCACGCCGCCTTCAGGAAGGACCCCCATGCCATCGACGCTCTACGAATCGACAATCCGCTCACTGCCGCTGTTAGGTCGTGGCAAGGTCCGCGAAAACTACGCGGTTGGCGACGACAAGCTGTTGATCGTCACGTCTGACCGGTTGTCGGCATTCGACGTCGTCATGGGTGAGCCAATCCCGGCCAAGGGCCGCGTGCTCAACCAATTGTCCGATTTCTGGTTCGCCAAGCTCGGCCATATCGTTCCAAATCACCTGACCGGTATCGCGCCGGAGTCGGTTGTTTCCGCCGACGAAGTCGACCAGGTCGCCGGTCGCGCCGTTGTCGCACGCCGCTTGAAGCCGATTCTGATCGAAGCGGTGGTAAGGGGCTATCTGGCCGGTAGTGGCTGGAAGGAATACCAGGCCGACCAGTCGGTCTGCGGCGTCAAGCTGCCGGCCGGTCTGCGCAATGCAGAAAAACTGCCGCAGCCCATCTTCACGCCGGCTGCCAAGGCCGAGCTCGGTGAACACGACGAAAACATCACTTTCGATGATGCCGCAAAACGTGTGGGCGCCGGCATCGCGGAGCAGATCCGTGACATCTCCATCAAGCTGTACACGGAAGCGTCGGCATTCGCCGCCACACGCGGCATCATCATCGCCGACACCAAGTTCGAATTTGGTCTCGACGATGCCGGCAACATTGTCCTGATGGACGAAGTGCTGACCGCGGACTCCTCGCGTTTCTGGCCCGCTGATGAATATCAGGTGGGATCGAATCCGCCTTCCTTCGACAAGCAATTCGTCCGTGACTGGCTTGAAACGCAGCCGTGGGGCAAGACCGCGCCAGCGCCGGCGTTGCCGGCCGATGTGATCGCGAAGACATCGGAGAAGTACATCGAGGCGTTGACCCGTGTGACCGGCCAGCCGCTGCGCTGATCCTCGACGCCTGACTTTTACAGAGTGACTGCCGCAATGAGCGAACAAGAAACAGCCAAGCCGCCGGTAATCGGCGTCGTGATGGGTTCCAATTCCGATTGGGACGTGATGCGTCACGCGGTGGCGGTGTTGAAGGAATTCGGCATTGCCCACGAGGCGAAGGTCGTCTCCGCGCATCGGATGCCGGACGAGATGTTCGCCTACGCCGAGAGCGCCCGCGCCCGTGGTCTGCGCGCGATCATTGCCGGCGCCGGCGGTGCTGCCCATCTGCCGGGCATGCTGGCGGCAAAGACGACGGTGCCGGTGCTGGGCGTGCCGGTGGCGAGCAAATACCTGCGTGGCGTGGACTCGCTGCACTCGATCGTGCAGATGCCCAAGGGCGTGCCCGTGGCTACGTTTGCCATCGGCGAAGCCGGCGCCGCAAACGCCGCGCTGTTCGCGGTGGCGCTGCTGGCCGCGGGTGCGCCGGACGTGCAGGAACAACTGGAAGCGTTTCGCGTGAAGCAGCGCAAGGTGGCGGAGGCCATGACGCTGCCGCTGGACGAGGACGCGGCATCGTGAGCGCCGCCGGAATGCAGGACGGCACGCAAGATCGTAAGCCGTATCCCAAGGTACTCCCTGGCGCATGGCTCGGCGTGCTGGGCGGCGGCCAGTTAGGCCGCATGTTCTGCCACGCCGCGCAAGCGATGGGTTACAAGGTCGCCGTGCTTGAACCCGATGCGACCAGCCCCGCCGGCATGGTGGCGGATCGCCACATTCAAGCCGCTTATGACGATCCCACCGCGCTGGCCACGCTTGCGCAATTGTGCGAAGCGGTGACCACCGAATTCGAAAATGTCCCGGCCGCGGCGCTGGACAAACTCGCCGAGACGGTGCGTGTCAGCCCCCCCGGCCGTGCTGTCGCCATCGCGCAGGACCGTATCGCGGAAAAGCAGTTCCTGGCGCAATGCGTCGGTGTTGCTCCCCACTTGGTGATCGAGTCGCAGGCCGCGTTGGATGCGTTGGACGACGGCGCTTTCACCGGTGTACTGCCGGGTATCTTGAAAACCGCCCGCATGGGGTATGACGGCAAGGGGCAGGTCCGCGTGGAAAGCGTCCGCGAAGCGCGGGAGGCATTCGCCGGATTGGGTGGCACCGCCTGCATCCTGGAGAAACGCCTGTCTCTGGACTACGAAGTATCGGCACTGGTCGCGCGTGGCGCCGACGGCGAGACGGTGGTGTATCCCATCGCGCAAAACACGCACATCGACGGCATTCTTGCAGAGACCGTCGTGCCGGCGCCCAGTCTGGATTTGATGCATGGCCTGCATCAGGCCCGTTTGGCCGCGCAGGTCGCCGATCAAGCACGGACGATCGTCACGGCGCTCGGCTATGTCGGCGTGTTGTGCATCGAGTTTTTCGTCCTGACAGACGGCACGCTGGTGGCCAATGAAATGGCGCCACGTCCGCATAACTCCGGTCATTACACGATCGATGCCTGCGTGACGAGTCAATTCGAGCAGCAGGTCCGTGCAATGACGGGGTTGCCGCTGGGAGATACCCGCCAGCATTCCCCTGCCGTGATGCTGAATGTACTGGGTGACATCTGGTTTCAGGGGGCGGATGCCGATGTGGCGCGTACGCCCCCTTGGGACATGATCGTCGCGCTGCCGGAGGTACATATCCATCTCTACGGCAAGGAGCAGGCGCGCAAGGGCCGCAAGATGGGCCATGTCACAGTGACCGGGCCCGACGCCGCCACTGCGAAACAGCGTGCCCGTCAGGTCGCGCAGGACTTGGGGCTGCCGGCCATCTCCTGAATCGGCGGCGCGTGTGCCTTGCGCGCGCCGCACGTTTGAAACCGCGGCGCGGCTGCCAGTCAGCCCGGCAGGTTATACACCCAGTCCAGCAGCGCATCGTGCGCCGCGCCGCCCAGCGATGAGCGCGGGTCGTTGATGAAGCTGACGACCAGATAAGGATGCCCGTTTGCGGCAAACACGTAGCCCGCGATCGCACGGACATTCGACAGCGTCCCCGTCTTGATCTGCGCATGGCCGGCGATGGGGCTATGCACCAGGCGATGCCGCATCGTGCCATCCACGCCTACCGTCGGTAGCGAGTCGATCAGCGGTTGGGCGACCGGGCTATGGAACGCCGATTGCAGCATCTCGCCCATCGTTTCCGTACTGATCCGCGCATCGCGCGCGAGCCCCGACCCGTTATCGACAACGATGCCGTCGTCCCCGATCTTGCTGCGACGTAACCAGCGCTTGACGGCGATATCCGCGCCCTCCAACGTTGCCGGTGGCTTGTACGCCACGGCGCCGATGGTGAGATAGATATTGCGGGCCATCGTGTTGTTGCTGACCTTGTTCATGCTCTTGACGATGTCGGTCAGCGGCGGGCTTTGGTGGGCCGCAATGCGACGAGCCGCCACGGGAATCGTCGCTTCACGAATCGAACCGTTGAACGTGCCGCCCGCTTGTTGCCACAAGGCGAGGAAACCGCCCGAGAAGAAGCGCGTATGGTCCATCACCGCGATGTTGTTCTGCATCGGACCGCATCGCAAGGACAGCGGGCCTTCGAAGCTGACGTTCAACGTGCCATCGGGGCCATTGCTGATATGCGGCTGGGCGGCGGCGGTACTGCGGCACGGTCCGCGGAAAGGCCGGATATTATTGGTCACGCGCAATTGCGAGAGCGGTGGCGTGATCGTGACCTGAGCATGGCCATCGACATCTGGATCGACATTGATCGTCAGCGATTTGAACGCGTACAACAAGGCGTCCGGGCCAACGTTGTACGGCGCATCGGTCGAATCGTCGATGATGTCCGCGCTGGCCGTCGACGGATCGAAGTAGTTCTTGTCCAGCACCAGATCGCCGTTGATGCGAGTGATCCCGGCGGCGCGGATCTGGTTGATCAGGTCCGTCAGCTGTTCGGGGACCAGAAACGGGTCGCCCGTGCCCTCGATATACAGATTGCCGTTCAGTACGCCGTTCTGGATCGGACCATCAACGAACGCCGATGTCGTCCAGCGGAAATTCGCACCCAGCAAGGACAAGGCGGCATAGGTCGTCAGCGTTTTCATGGTCGATGCCGGGGCCATCGGACGCTGCGTGTTGTAGTCGAGCACCCGTTGGTCGGTGTCCAGCCTGATCACCAGGGCGCTGATCGACGACACCGGGAGGTGACCTAATGCCAGACCGCGCATGACAGTGGGCGGTAACGGGCCGGCCGGCACCTCGATGCGCTTGCCACGGGCGGACACACTGGTTGCGCGTGCATTCAGTCGCGCCGTGGATTCCGCCGCCGCGGCACGTGCCTTCGGCGACGGTTGATCCGCACGTCGGGCCCGGGCGCGTCCGGTGGTACGGCGCTTCTTGGCGGCGTCCTCATTCGTGGCCACGCGAACGATATGCGCGCCGTGGTCCGAATTCGCATGCGCGACAACGCGATGGATAGCCGCGTGCCGGGCAGCGCCGGGTATGGTACCGCCCGAGGAGGGCGTTTCGGCATGGGCGATGGGCACGGTCAGCGTGACGCAGGCCAGGGCAAGCGCCGTGAGCGCGGAGGCGGTGACAGTAAAAAAGTGGGAAGGCGACAAACCGGAAAAACGCAGCACGTAAGATCGACTCGATTGAAAGGACCGGCGGCATGCGGCGGTCGGAAACGGGAGCGGACATTGTAGACATAAGTTGCCGTCGCTTGCTTACATGTGGCTTGCTCGTAGTCCGCATTTCGCCTCCTTTCGTGACATTTCGTTATGGCTTTGCGCTTTGTCGCAGCGGTCACGCTACACTTCCCACTTCGTCCGCCAGTCCGACATCGCCATGACCGCCTCTTTGAAACTCTATCTGGCCGGGCCCGATGTTTTCTTTCGGGATCCGGTGGAACGGGGCCGACATCTGCGCGCGCGTTGCGCCGCGCATGGTTTCGATGGGCATTTCCCACTTGATGCGGACAACCCGAAACCATTGCCGCCCACGCCCGCCAGTGCCATGGCGATCTACCGCGCCAATATCGCCTTGCTTCGCACGTGCAACGCAGTGATGGCGAACCTGCAGGACTTTCGCGGTCACGAGCCGGATTCCGGTACGGTTTTCGAAGTAGGTTACGCGGTGGCGCTGGGGTTGCCTGTGTGGGGCTATGGCGCGCCGCGTACCCCGATTACCGGACAGGTGCCACACGATGCCGCGGGGCGCGACGCACGGGATTGGCAGGTGGAAGATTTCGCGTTGCCGCGCAACCTGATGTTGGCGAGCGCGATCCGCGTGATCGACGGGGATGTGGACGACTGCCTGATCGACATGCGTGCCGTGCTGATGGATTGCACCGTGCCTTTCACGCCTGGATGGATTCGCGCCCGCCACGATGCGACAGGAGGGGAATGATGCGGATCTTGCTGGTGGAAGACGATCGTATGATTGCGGATGGTGTTCGCAAGGCATTGCGTGCCGACGGTTGGGCAACCGATTGGGTTGCCGATGGTGCCGCGGCGTTGTCGGCACTGGGGCTTGAACAGTACGACCTCGTGCTGCTGGATCTGGGGCTGCCCAAGCGTGACGGCCTGGACGTGTTGCGCAGTCTGCGCGCGTCCGGGAACAAGGTCCCGGTGTTGATTTGCACGGCCCGCGACGCGGTTGCGGATCGCGTCAGCGGGCTGGACGCCGGTGCCGATGATTATCTCGTCAAGCCGTTCGATCTCGATGAGTTGGCCGCTCGCATGCGTGCGTTATTTCGGCGTCAGGCCGGGCGGGGTGATCCGGTCATGCGTTTTGGTGCGCTGACGATCGATCCGACCACCCGCGAAGTGGCGGTCGACGGTGTCACCGTGGCGCTTTCCGCGCGTGAATATGCGCTGCTCGAAGCCTTGGCGGCACGGCCTGGAGCCGTGTTGTCCAAGGCGCAGCTCGAGGAGAAGATCTATGGTTGGGGCGAGGAAATCGGCAGCAACGCGGTGGAGGTATATGTGCACGCCCTCCGCAAGAAACTGGGTGCTGATTTTATCCGAACCGTGCGCGGGCTGGGCTATCTGATCCCGCGCCAGGGTGCGGACGGTACCGGGGCAGGCCGTGTCGCCACCGCACCGGACGTGGGCAAGGGACCGCACCGCGACGGCGATACCACGCGCCACGATGGTGGGGAATAAGCATCCGATGCGATCGATCCGACGGATTCTGTTGTTCTGGTTGCTGGGCATCGTCATGCTCGGCATCGTGTTGGCTGGCGTCCTGATCTATCGGCAAGCGCAGGCCGAGGCCAACGCGCTGTTCGACTACCAGTTGCAGCAGACCGCGGCGGCGCTGCCATCGGAACCGTTTTCGTCGGTGCTTGGGAACAACGCGGTCAGCAGCGACGGCGTGGTGATCCAGATCTGGAGCCGCGATGGCGCGCAGCTTTATTACTCGCATCCGCGCTCGCCACTGGCGCCTCGCGCTGAGCTCGGGTTTTCCACCGAACACACCCCCAGCGGCGATTGGCGCGTCTATAGCGCCATCGTCGGCGACAACGTGGTGCAACTAGCGCAGCCCATGGCGGTACGCAGCCTCCTGGCCGCTGAAACGGCTTGGCGCACCGTCTGGCCCTTAGTCGTGCTGCTGCCCGTCATGGGCATTGCCGTCTGGCTGAGCGTGGGGCGCGGCTTACGGCCGTTGTCCCGTTTGGCGAAGGTGTTGGAAGCACGCAAGCCAGAGGCGGTCGATCCGTTGTCCGAGCGAAAATTGCCGCCGGAGATCCGTCCAGTGGTACAGGCATTGAACGGTTTGCTACAGCGGCTCAACGTGGCGTTCGACAACCAGAAAGCCTTCGTCGCCGATGCGGCGCATGAATTGCGGACCCCGCTGGCAGCGTTACGGATACAGACCCAACTGCTCGAACGCGCGGACGACGACGTGTCGCGGCGGGAAGCACTGGCTGACCTGAAACACGGAGTGGAAAGGGCGACGCGCCTGCTGGAGCAGTTGCTGTTGCTCGCGCGTTCGGACATGCCGACGCGGGGCATCGATGCCGCCGAGCAAAACGCGGCGGTGCTGCCCGATAGCGGCGCATTGCCTGCACTGGGCACCCCGTCGCATCCGGACCTACGTGTCCTGGCGGAATCGTGCGTTGGCCTGCTGGCGCCGCTCGCCATCGATAAGGGCGTGGATTTGGGGCTGGCGGAGGCGCAGAGCGTTCGAATCATCGGGGATGCCGATGACTGGCGCGTGCTGATTGGCAATCTGCTCGACAATGCGGTCAAGTACACGCCGAGCGGAGGCCGGGTCGATGTATCGCTCGGACCTGGGGACGAGGGCGCCTGGCTGGAAATCGTCGATACCGGCCCCGGCATCGCGGATGCGGAAAAAACACGCGTCTTCGATCGCTTCTATCGATCACCGGACGCCATGCAGGCGGATAATCCGATGAATCCCCAGGGTAGCGGACTGGGGCTCGCCATCGTCAAGCGCATTGCGGACCGCTATGGCGCGACGGTTACCCTCGCGGACCGCGCGCCCAATGGGCTGCGCGTCCGGCTGCACATACCAACATCGGCGTGAATCGTCTCAACTTCCCGGTCATTCACTGTTTCTCCTACCTTACTTAAGATCCATTTAAGCGCTTGCCCGTACGCTTCTAAACAAGCGAAGTACATGCTCAATGGAACGAGGGGAGTCGACGATGAAGGAACGGACATTCAAACGCACCGCACTGGCTAGCGTACTCACGTTGGCAGTGGCAGGCGGCTATCTTGCCGGCACGCATCACTACGAAACCGATTTTGTCGAGCCTGCGCATGCGGCGCCTAGCGCCCCTGTGACCTTACCGGCACCCGCGGCGCCGACGGCCCAGACGCCGAGCGAGCCGCCGCTGATGCCGGCGGAAGCGGCACGGCGCACCGGCGTGCCTGATTTTTCCGGATTGGCCGAGACCTACAGTCCGGCGGTCGTGAACATCAGCGCAAAGCATGAGGTACGGGCATCGTCGCGTCGCGGGCAGTCGCAGCAACAGTTGCCGATCAGCCCCGATGATCCGTTCTATCAGTTCTTTAAGCATTTTTACGGTGATCTGCCGAATCAGCAGCAGGACGAACCAAGCATGAGTTTGGGTTCCGGCTTCATCGTCAATTCGAACGGGTATATCCTCACCAATGCCCACGTGGTTGACGGTGCGAATGTCGTGACGGTGAAGTTGACAGACAAACGTGAGTTCCGCGCAAAGGTGGTCGGCGTGGACAAACCCACGGACGTCGCCGTGCTGAAGATCGACGCAACGAACTTGCCGATCGTGAAGATCGGGGACCCGAACAAGAGCAAGGTGGGCCAGTGGGTGGTCGCCATCGGCTCGCCGTACGGTTTCATCAACACGGTAACCTCGGGGATCATCAGCGCCAAGTCGCGCTCGCTGCCTGATGACACGTATGTGCCGTTCATTCAGACCGATGTGCCGGTGAATCCGGGTAATTCCGGCGGCCCGCTGTTCAACCTCGATGGTGAGGTCATTGGTATCAACTCGATGATCTATAGCCAGACCGGTGGTTTCCAGGGGCTGTCGTTCGCGATCCCGATCGACGTGGCGATGAAGGTCGAGGAAGCCCTGGTGAAGGACGGTCATGTCAGCCGTGGCCGGATCGGTGTGACGATTCAGGAAATGAACCAGACGCTCGCAAATTCGTTCGGTCTACCGAATTCGAACGGCGCGCTGGTGGCGTCGGTAGAGCCGGGTGGTCCCGCTGCAAAGGCAGGCATCAAGCCGGGCGATGTCATTCTGTCGGTCAACGGCCATGAGGTGGAGGATTCGACTGCCGTGCCGGGTGAAGTGGCGAACATCGCTCCTGGCGCGCATGCCACCATCGTCGTCTGGCGCGACAAGGCGCGCAAGACGATTGATGTGACCGTCGGCAAGTTGGGAGCCAAGGATGCCGAATCGAAGTCGACCGCTGGTACCGACCAGCCGCAAGGACGCCTGGGTGTGTCGGTCCGGCCGTTGACACCGCAGGAACGCGATCAGGCGCAGGTGAGCGGTGGCCTGCTGGTGCAGCAAGCGGTAGGTGCGGCGGAGAATGCCGGCATTCAACCGGGTGACGTGATCCTGTCCATCAATGGGTCTCCTGTGACCACGGTGGCACAGCTCCGTGAACGGATTGCCCGGGCGGGCAACAGCGTGGCGTTATTGATTCAACGGGACGATTCGCAGATCTTTGTCCCGGTTGACCTGGGCGCGGCAGGCAATAACTGATGTAGCGTCGTATGTCGTGGGCGTGTCCAAAGTGGATGCGCCCGCTTTCCTCGATATCGTCCTGGCATTGGTCTTGCATGGGGAAGCGGCTGTCCATCTGGCCGCGGCGGTTTGCCGGCATGCGGCCCACGCCACCAATAAAGGAGAATAAACACATGGCTGAACAGAGAAAAATGGCTGCCCCTGCCTGGATGAAGGGTGTGGGCGCATTGGCCATCTCGCTGGCCGCCACGCTGTCGGTATTGTCGCCGGTGGTCCATGCGCAATCGGCCGATCAAGGCAGCTTGCCGGCCGCCGCGCAGCAAGGCGACGTGACGTTCCTGTCCGGGGGCGTGGGGAAAGACGAATCCGATGCGATCAAGAAAGCATCGGCGCACTGGCCGCTGTCATTGACCTTTATCGGCGGAGACCGTAACTTTGTTGCCGACGTTGCAGTGAAAATTACCGATGCGAAGGGCGGGACCGTTCTCGAAACCTCCGCCAAGGGCCCTTATATGCTGGTACGCCTGCGCCCTGGTCATTACACGGTTCACGCGACGTATTCAGGCAAGGAGCAAACTCGCGCGGTCAATGTGACGGACAAGGGTCACGCGCGCGCCAGCTTTAGTTGGAAACACCAGTAAGTCATCTTGACCCGGTTGAGTCAGTATCGTCCGGCCGCATCGAAGCGCACGCCGCACCGTTGATTTCGGGCTCGTCACAAGTTGCATATGGCACCTTTGCGCGGGCCCGAATCGCATGCGACTGCAGGACCGGAACGTTATGACGAAACGCCGTGACTTCGGCCAGGATCGAGACGGCAATTTCAGCCGGAGTCTGCGCGCCGAGATAGAGGCCAACCGGCGAGTGCAACGTCGCCAGCTGTGCCGGTGTCACATCGAACAGCGCCAGGCGCGCGATCCGCTGGTCGCGGTGACGACGTGAACCGATCGCTCCGACGTAGAATGCCTCGGATTGCAGCGCGTCGATCAACGCCAGATCGTCGAGTTTCGGATCATGTGTCAAGGCGATGACCGCGGTACGCGCGTCCATGCCCATTCCCAGCACCACATCATCCGGCATCGCACGCGTTAGCATCACGCCCGGCACGTCCCATGAACCGGCATGGTGTTCTCGAGGCTCGCAGACGATGACGTTATAGCCAAGTGGGATGGCCATGCGAGCAAGATGCGCCGAGATCTCACCGGCGCCGATCAGCACCATGCGATAAGCGGCGCCATGCAAGGTTGTCAACGTTTCCCCATTAAAAGCGAAATCGCCTGTCTGGGCGTGTCGGGCGGCGTGCTTTTCGATGTCCGGTGCACTGTCTCGTAATGTCACCGCACCGGTGCGCATGTCCAGGTCGCGATATAGCACGGTGCGTCGAAACGATAGCGCCGCAGTGGCCGCCGAGGCTATTTCATCGATGGTGCGAGGTGGTGCGGACTGGCGTAATGCGTCGATCAGTGTCGCGAGCAGGCTGCGTTCCGTCACCGGCTCCAGCACCAATTCCAGCGTGCCCCCGCACGGCAATCCGAAGCGCCGTGCCTCTTCGGCATGGACGCCGTAGGTCACTATCGATGGCAGACCGTTCTCTGCGCACAACATGCCTTGCACGGCACGATCCGCGAGATCATCTTCGATGCAGCCACCAGAGACGGAGCCAGTGATCACCCCATCATCGCGGATGGCGACCATTGATCCCGGCGGCCGGGGTGCCGATCCCCACGTCCGCACAACCGTGCCCAAAACCACCCTACGGCCGTCGACACGCCATTGTTCCGCAGTCTCGATGACGCTCAGATCGACATTGTCCATTCGAAGACTCCGCATCTATCGTGAAGTGAGGGTTGCGGCCGACCGGTGGGCCGGTCCGGGGCGACCGGCCCAAGTATCGGCGTGAAGCCGTTGCCGTCCATGGCGAATACAAGCCGACATGCAGAGCAACTTTCGCGCCCGCCACTAGGTGGAACCATCCGCACGACCCGCTTCCGCCATCTTGCGGCAACCGGCCGACGCGTCAGCGGGGTCCCACGTCCAGCGTTTCCAACTGACTCGGACGTAGCAATGCCGGGGAGCAGCGCAACATATCCAGGAAGCTGTCAATGAGTCGCTGTGCGTCGTTGAGCAGGGTGCACGTGCTGTAGCCTGCGACATGATCGGTCAGTGCGCCAAGAATGAGCGAATGAAGAAAATTTGCGGCAAACGTGGTGTCCAATGTGTTCGGTAATTGACCTTTAGCGATCGCATTGGCTATCGCGCGCTGCAACACGTCTACCGTCCGCTTCACGTTGTCCCGCTTGCGGTCGATCACCGGTTGCATGTCGACCGTATGTTCCCACTTCAACAGCATGATTTCGATCACGGTGCACCGCCGCGGATTGTGGGCGATATCCAGCAGGCATTTAACGAGGATGGTGCGTAGCCGCCCGAGCGGGTCCGGCTCGCGGGCATCGATCGATTCCGCCATCAGTTCATCCATTGGCAGCAGTTCGCGATCCACCATCGCGACAAACAATTCGCACTTATTTTTGAAATGCCAGTAGATTGCTCCACGGGTCAGTTCGGCTGCGGTGGCGATGTCCGCCAGCGACGTATGCGCCACGCCACGCTCTGAAAACATGCGTTCCGCGGTATCGAGGATGAGGTTGCGGGTTTCCAGCGCTTCTTCTTTCGTTCTTCTGGCCATGTCGCGCCTGCGCGGGTCTTGAAAAAGGGGAGAGGATAGGAAATGGTCGAGGAGTCTTGCCCTTGCGCCGGCGATAGTCTCTACCACGCTTCCGAATGCACGTCCTGCGGCGTTTTGCCACCAGGAATTAAATGCACTGTAATACCTACATTACTGAATGTATATATAATAGCATCCACTTCGCGACGAGACATCTGTTTTGAAAGCGTTTTTTAAAATTACGATGCCGCCGCGCCTGGCCTGGGTAAGTGAGGAATTGCTTACAAAGTCAGAATGGAGAGGATGAAAACCCTGATATTAATAGGGTCATGGGCGTAGTCATGCCGAGATCTGCGAAAGCCAGTAGGCTCTCACGCGATAGATCGGTAAGGCCGCTATGTTGGCGGCGACAGAAAAGCGGTTTTTAAGAACATTTTTTAGGCAGAGGTCGTTCCATGCGCGTTGATCGGGTCAAGTACCGTCTTATTTGCGCCGCTTCGGGGGCAATAATGCTCACGCTCGCTGCGTGCGGGAAGAAGGAGCAACCGCCCGGCGCCGGTGGGCAGCAACCGCCGACGCAAGTTGGTGTGATAACGGTTCAGCCGCAGGCCGTTGCGGTCAACACGGAATTGCCGGGTCGCGCGTCGTCGTACCTGGTGGCCGAGGTCCATGCGCGCGTGGACGGCATCGTGTTGAAGCGTTATTTCCAGCAAGGCGCGGAAGTGAAAGCCGGTCAGATCCTTTTCCAGATCGATCCCGCTCCATATCAGGCTTCGCTGATGAGCGCGAAGGCCACGTTGGCAAAGGCGGAAGCGACGTTGCGCTCGGCCCAGGCACAAGCCGATCGTTATAAGACACTTGTTGCTGCAAATGCGGTCAGCAAGCAGCAATACGACGATGCATTGGCGACTTTGGGCTCGGACAAGGCCGATGTCGAGTCCGGTCGCGCGTCCGTGCGTACCGCGGAAATCAACCTGGGTTATTGCACGGTCCGTGCGCCGATCAGTGGCCGCATTGGTTCGGCATTGGTGACCGAGGGTGCGTACGTGCAAGGCAGCGCCGCCACGAACATGGCGCTGGTGCAGCAAATCTCTCCGGTGTACATCGACCTGACGCAGTCGAGCGACCAATTACTGCGCCTGCGTCGCAGTATCGAAACCGGTGCGCTGAAGGAAGCCGGCGCAAATGCGGCGAAGGTCCAGGTCGTGCTGTCGGATGGCACTACGCTACCGGACGTCGGCAAGCTCGAATTCACCGACGTGTCGGTGGATCAAGGCACCGGTACGACCACGGTCCGCGCGGTATTTCCGAATGTGAAGCGCGATCTTTTGCCGGGCATGTTCGTCCGCGCACGTATTCAGCAGGCGATCAACGACAACGCCTTCGTCGTGCCGATGCAGGGCGTCACGCATGACCAGAAGGGCGCGCCGATCGCGATGGTCGTGGATGCGAACAACAAGGTGCAGATGCGTCCGTTGCAAACGTCGCAGGCATTGGGTTCATCGTGGGTGGTGACCGGTGGTTTGCAAGCGGGTGATCGCGTCATTGTGGAAGGTACGCAGAAGGTCCAGCCGGGCGCGACGGTGCAGCCGGTGGATGCGAAGCTGCCGCCGGCATCGAAGGATCTGGAAGACACGAGTGGTGCAATGGGTGGCAAGGACGGCGCCGCCGCCATGGCCGCTTCGAGCGTCATTGTCACGTCGCCGGCCTCGGGTGCATCGTCTGCCGCACCGGCATCCGCCGCGTCCGAAGCAAAGTAAAGACAGGGGCTGACCCAATATGGCAAAGTTTTTTATCGATCGCCCCATCTTTGCGTGGGTGATCGCAATCGTGTTGATGATCGCGGGGATCATCTCCATCATGCGGTTGCCAATCTCGCAATACCCGACCATCGCACCGCCCGCGGTGCAATTGTCGGTGACCTATCCGGGCGCGTCCGCGCAGACGGTCGAAGACACGGTGACCCAGGTCATCGAGCAGCAGATGAACGGTATCGACAATCTGCTGTACATGTCGTCGACGAGCGACAACTCCGGTAGCGCCACCATCACATTGACCTTTGCGGCTGGTACGAACCCGGACATCGCGCAGGTCCAGGTACAGAATAAGCTGTCCCTGGCAACGCCGTTGCTGCCGCAGGAAGTGCAGCAACAGGGTATCAAGGTCGTGAAGTCCAGCAGCAGCTTCTTGCTGGTGATGGCCTTCGTGTCCGAAGACGGGTCGATGAACAAGACCGACTTGACGAACTACGTCGCGTCGAACATTCAGGACCCGGTCAGCCGTGTGAACGGGGTGGGCCAGGTGCAGTTGTTCGGCTCGCAGTATTCGATGCGGATCTGGCTGGACCCGAACAAGTTGAACAGTTTCGGGCTGACGCCGGTTGACGTGAAGACGGCGCTGACCAATCAGAACGTACAGATTGCTTCCGGCCAGCTCGGCGGTACGCCGTCGGTCCCGGGTCAGCAATTGACCGCGGCCATCACGGAAAGTGTCCGTCTGCAAACGCCGCAGCAGTTCCGCGACATTATCCTGAAGACCTCGACTAATGGTGCGACGGTGCGTCTGGGCGACGTCGCGACGATTGGCCTCGGTTCGGAAAACTACAACTTCAACACGAAGTACAACGGTCAGCCGACCGCTGGCTTTGGTATTCAGCTCGCCACCGGTGCAAATGCCCTGGATACGGCGCAGGCAGTGCGTGACCGCGTGCAGGAGCTGTCGGCGTACTTCCCGCACGGGATGGTGGTCAAGTATCCCTACGACACCACGCCGTTCGTGAAGCTGTCGATCGAGGAAGTCGTCAAGACCCTGCTGGAAGGTATCGTCCTGGTGTTTCTGGTCATGTACCTGTTCCTGCAAAACATCCGCGCCACGATCATTCCGACGATCGCGGTGCCGGTGGTGCTGTTGGGCACGTTCGCGATCATGCAGGCGGTGGGGTTCTCGATCAATACGCTCTCGATGTTCGGGATGGTGCTGGCCATTGGTCTGCTCGTCGATGATGCGATCGTGGTGGTGGAGAACGTCGAGCGGGTGATGGCCGAGGAAGGCCTTGGACCGAAAGAGGCCACGCGCAAGGCAATGGATCAGATCACCGGCGCGTTGGTGGGCGTGGCGCTGGTGTTGGCCGCGGTGTTCGTGCCGATGGCGTTCTCGTCCGGGTCCGTGGGCGCGATTTATCGGCAGTTCTCGCTGACGATTGTCTCCGCGATGGGCCTGTCCGTCCTGGTGGCATTGATCCTGACGCCGGCGCTGTGCGCCACGATTCTCAAGCCGGTGAAGAAGGATCATGAAAAGAAGACCGGGTTCTTCGGCTGGTTCAACCGCAACTTCAACCGTAGCCGTGACGGCACGATCGTCGGCGTCAAGCACATCATCCGCCGTTCGGGTTTCTATTTCGTCCTGTACGCGTTGATCTGCGCCGTGGTCGGCCTGCTGTTCTGGAAGTTGCCGACATCGTTCCTGCCGGAAGAAGACCAGGGCTCGATGTTCGTGATCATCCAGACGCCGCCGGGCTCCACGCAGGAGCGTACGGAAGGCGTACTGAAGCAAGTGTCGGATTACTACCTGAAGAACGAAAAAGACACTGTCGAATCGGTGTTCACCGTCAACGGCTTCAGCTTCGCCGGTCGGGGCCAGAACTCGGGTCTCGCCTTCGTTCGCTTACGTGACTGGAGTGATCGCAAGACCGCAAATCAATCGATCCAGGCATTGATTGGCCGCTCGTTCATGCACTTCTCGCAAGTGAAGGACGCGATGATCTTCCCGATCAACCCGCCGTCGATTCCGGAACTGGGGACCGGCGCGGGCTTCGACTTCGAACTCGTCGACCAGGCGGCGTTGGGGCACACGGCATTGATCGCCGCGCGTAATCAGTTGCTGGGCATGGCGAGCCAGAGTCCGATCCTGACGCGCGTACGTCCGAACGGTCTCGACGACGCACCGGCCTACAAGGTGGACATCGACAAGGACAAGGCCAGCGCGTTAGGTCTGTCGCTGTCGGACATCGACCAGACGTTGTCGATCGCGTGGGCGTCCTCGTACGTCAACGACTTTATCGATCATGGTCGGGTGAAGAAGGTCTACCTGCAGGGCGCGGCGCCGTTCCGAATGAATCCGGAAGACATCAATGCCTGGTATGTCCGCAACACCGCGGGAACGATGGTGCCGTTCTCGTCGTTTGCGGCGGGGCACTGGACGTATGGTCCGCAGAAGCTTGAACGGTACAACGGCGTCTCGGCGGTCGAAATCCAGGGTGAAGCCGCACCAGGCTACAGCTCGGGTCAGGCCATGGCGGAAATGGAGAAGCTCGCCGCGAAGCTGCCTACGGGAATCGGCTACCAATGGACCGGTCTGTCGTTCCAGGAGAAGGCGTCCGGTTCGCAGGCACCGATGCTGTATGCACTGTCCGTGCTGATCGTGTTCCTGTGTCTGGCGGCATTGTATGAGAGCTGGTCGATTCCGTTCTCGGTGATCCTGGTGGTGCCGCTCGGTATCCTCGGGGCGCTGATCGCCACGACGCTACGTGGCCTGGAAAGTGATGTGTACTTCCAGGTAGGGTTGTTGACCACCGTGGGTCTGGCGGCGAAGAACGCGATTCTAATCGTCGAGTTCGCGAAGGATCTGCATGAAGAGGGTATGAGCATTGTCGATGCAGCCATCGAAGCCGTGCGCCTGCGGGTCCGACCGATCGTGATGACGTCGATGGCCTTCATCCTGGGCGTGTTGCCGCTGGCCATCAGTAGCGGGGCCGGTTCCGGGAGCCAGCACTCGATCGGTACGGGCGTGATTGGCGGGATGTTGACGGCGATCTTCCTGGCCGTGCCGCTGGTGCCGATGTTCTACGTGGTGATCGCAGGGCGGTTCTCCGAGCATGAAAAGGTGCATCGCGCGGCGGGTACGAGCGGCGGCACGCACGATGTCGACAACCGCAAGGCCGAGCCGATCGACCGTAAGGATGAACACTGATATGAAGAAACAACAATCGTGGGCGGGGCAGTCGGCGGTGGATGCGCGCGCCGGACGCGCCTCGCGTGGCGCGCGGCGCTGGCCGGCGTCCGTCGTGTCGGTGCTGGCGGTCGCGGTACTCGGCGCCTGTAACCTGACGCCTAAGTATCATCAGCCTGCCGCGCCCGTGCCGTCGGGCTATCCCACCGGTGACGCGTATGACACGCAGCCGACGTCACAGTCGGCGACGCAGGTTCCCGCCGCGGATCTCGGTTGGAACGAGTTCTTCACGGACCCGCAACTGAAGGTGTTGATCGGGATGGCGCTGAAGAACAACCGCGACTTGCGCGTGGCGGCGTTGAACGTGGCGGCGGCGCGTGAGCAATATCGCGTCGAGCGTGCCTCGCTGTTCCCGACGCTGAGCGCCACCGGGAGCGGTACGCGTACGCGGACGCCAGCGGATTTGACGTACGTCCGCCAGCCGACCGTGAGCGGCACGTATCAAGCGCTCGGCAGCGCGCAGTGGGAACTGGATTTCTTCGGCCGCATTCGCAGTCTGAGCAATGCGTCGCTGCAGACGTACTTCGCCACGGCGCAGGCGCGCAAGGCGACCGAGATTTCGCTGATCTCGCAAGTGGCCGTGCAATATCTGACGGTACGGGCGTATGACGCGCAGTTGGTGGTGACGCAGAACACGTTGAAGACGGCCGGTGAATCGTATCGGATCTCGAAGCTGCAATTCGACAATGGCGTGGGCAGCGCGCTGGACCTGAAGCAATCGGAAGGCGTTGTCGATCAAGCGCAGGCCAATCTGCAGTCGCAGATGCGGTCGAAGGCGCAAGCGTTGAACCAACTGCAATTGCTGGTTGGCGCGCCGTTGCCGACGGACCTGCCGGACCCGTTGCCGCTCGACAAGCAGGGTATCATCGCCGATATCCCGGCCGGGTTGCCATCGGACCTGCTGACACGTCGTCCGGACATCGTCGAAGCCGAGAACAAGCTGTTGTCGCAGAATGCCAATATCGGCGCGGCGCGTGCGGCATTCTTCCCGCAAATCTCGTTGACCGGTTCCGCCGGCGCGGCGAGCGCCTCGCTTGGCCGTTTGCTGAAGCCAGGCCAGGCGTACTGGAGCTGGGGCCCGCAGATCTCGTTGCCGATTTTCTCGGGTGGCGAGAATCGGGCGAACTTGCGTTACTCGGAGGCCGAGAAAAACATTGCGGTCGCCAATTACGAGAAGGCGATCCAGACGGCGTTCCAGGAAGTCTCGGACGGTTTGGCAGCGCGCGGCACGTATGACCAGCAGATCGACGCGTTGCAACGGTATGTCGCGTCGCAGCAGACCCGGCTGGACCTGTCGAATCTGCGCTACAAGAGCGGCACCGACAGCTATCTGGATGTGCTGACCGCGCAAACGGACCTGTACACGGCGCAGCAGACCTTGGTCAGCGCCCAGCAAGCCCGTGAAACCAATCTGGTGCAGCTGTATCAGTACCTGGGCGGCGGCTGGTTGGCGCATACGGGTGACACACCACGTGATGCCGATGTCGATCCGGATTGGGGCGTCGACAGGTACGGTAACCCGCTGAAGCAAGCGGATGCCAAGCAAGGTCAGCCCAACGCGAAGTAAGATAACACCAGCGCGATATCGGCGCGGTTTACGGCGCCTCGCTGGCGGCATCCCCGATGCCGATGTGCCTGGCACCTCCGATCCGCAATGGTTCTTCAGCCCGTGTCACGCAAGTGGGACGGGCTGTTTTGCTTTCTGGCGTGCAAGAAAACGAGGTCCCTGATGACGATGAAACTGCTTTCGCAACACCGCGCTTTTGGCGGCGTCCAGCGCTTCTACGAACACGATGCCGCCGCGATTGGTCTGCCGATGCGCTTCTCCGTCTTTTTGCCGCCTTCGGTGGCCGGGATCGATACCGACGGGGCGGTCCGCGGTGATAAGGTCCCGGCCTTGTTCTATCTCGCGGGGCTGACATGCACCGAGGAAACGTTCCCGACCAAGGCTGCCGCGCAACAATACGCGGCGCATCATGGGCTGGCGTTGATCGCACCGGATACGAGTCCTCGTGGCGCGAACCTGCCGGGGGAGAGTGATGCGTGGGACTTCGGTGTTGGAGCGGGTTTCTATCTGAATGCCACCGTGGCCCCGTGGGCATCGCACTACCAGATGTACCGGTATATCGTCGAGGAACTGACGGCGTTGGTGACTGCGGAACTCCCGGTGGATCCGGCGCGTTTCGGGATCATGGGACATTCGATGGGTGGTCACGGCGCCCTGGTGCTGGGTTTGCGGAACCCGGAACGATTTCGATCGATTTCGGCCTTTGCACCCATTGCGGCACCCAGTCATTGTGCATGGGGTGAAAAAGCCTTCAAGGGTTATCTCGGCGACGATCGCGCCGCCTGGGCCGCGTATGACGCCACCGCGCTGATCGAGCAGGGCAAGCGTAGCGCGAACGACGCACCAATCCTGATCGATCAGGGGCTATCGGACAAGTTTCTGATGGATGGACAGTTGTTACCGGAGCGCTTCGAGCGCGCCTGCAGTGTCGGAGGCCAGGCCTTGACGCTGCGTCGGCAGCCCGGATACGACCACGGCTATTACTTCATCGCGTCGTTCATCGGCGACCATGTCGCGCATCACGCCGCGCTACTGTAGCGGGCGACGGGCGAAGGAGTGGCGTCCGGGTATGGTGCACGAATCAATGCGTGTGATGGTGGGCATCCGCGCCTGGCACGTGCGCATGCGCCCCGCCTTCAGTCGCCGGACTAACGGCGGCGCGGGCGTCTCGCACTTTGGCGATCAACACGCTGCCCAGGTACATCATGCCGCTGAGCGTCGTGATCCAGAAGCTGGTCGGCCAGTCCGTGTAGTAGGCCAACGTGATCCCGGCCCAGGCGCTCGCGAGCGCCAGCACCGTCGCCAATGCAATGCCTCGGCCCAGGCGGGCCGTCAACAACTGTGCCGCCGCTGCGGGACTCACCATCAGCGTGAAGATCAGCAAAACGCCGACGATCTGCGTTGCCAGCGCGGTGGCCAGCGCGACGATGCCGAGAAACAGCATCGACATCCCCCGCAACGAGACGCCCTTGGCTTCCGCCAGTTCCGGTTGCAGCGTCGCGAAAACCAGTCGACGTGAGATCATGGCCAGTGCGGCCAAGGTCACTACGCCGAGCAAGGCGAGGGCCAGTAAGGTCCGGTCGTCGACGCCGAGCACATTGCCGAACAATAGTGCGGTGACCTGGCCAGCGTACGATGAGAAAAACCGCATGAACAGCATGCCGGTTCCAAGCGAGAGCGCCAGAATAGTACCGATGGCGACATCCCGTCCCGACAGCTTTTCGCCCAGCGCGCCCATTCCCACGCCAGCCAGCAGCGTAAAGCCAACGATGCCCGTGAGCGGTGACAGCCCGAGCAGGACGGCGCCGGTGGCACCTGTGAAGCCGACGTGCGCGAGCGCGTGCCCGGCGAAGGTCTGGCCCCGCAGTACGAGAAAGTAACCGACCACGCCCGCCACCACCGCGACGATTCCCGCTGCCGCGAAGGCATGGCGCATGAAATCAAACTCAAGCATGGTGATGCACGTCCTTTTCCATCAACTGACTGCCTGACATCACGAAAATGCGGCCATTGAGTCGCAGCACGTCGATGGGGGCGCCGTACAGGCGACTGAGGATAGGCGCCGTGATCACGTCCTCGACCGTGCCCAGCGCGGCCCCGCCGTTGCCGAGGTAGAGCACGCGATCGATGGCGCCGAGTAGCGGATTCAGTTCGTGCGCGGTGAATAGCGTCGTGATGCCCAGTGACCGGGTGACATCGGTGACGAGATCGACAACCGATTGCTGCCGATGCGGATCGAGGCTGATCAACGGTTCGTCCAGCAACAGGATGCGCGGCTTGCCGATCAGGCATTGCGCCAGCAGCAGGCGTTGCCGCTCGCCGCCCGACATATCGCCGATCGCACGGTCGGCCAATTGGCGCGCGCCGACGATGTCCAGCGCCTCGTCCACCGCTTGACGCTGCGCGTCGGCATGGCGTCCGCGCCCGAAAAGCGCGGCCGGGGAAGGCCAGCCCCACCGTTGGCCTTCGACGACACAGGCCACGAAGTCCCGCCCGGAGATGCGTTGGGCCGCCTGCATGGCCCGGACCTGCGGCATGTAACCAATGCTGGATAATCCTGCCGCCACCGGCTTTCCGAACAATGCGATGCTGCCCGACGTGGCGGGAACCAGGCCGAGCAGGGCACGCATCAACGTCGTCTTGCCGGCGCCGTTCGGGCCGAGCACGCCGATAAATTCTCCTGGTGCGATCGACAACGACACGTCGTCGAGGACGCGCCTGCCCGCCAGGGTGATGCTCAGATGATCGATGCCTATCGCCGGCACGCCGACGCTGTGTCCTGCTTCCATATCACGGCGCGTGTTTCAGCGCATTGTCCAACGCGTTTAATTGATTCAGCATCCACTGCACATAGCTGACGCCGGGCGGTTCGGTCTCCGTGACCGGCACCACCGGTACGCCGGCCTGCTTCGCCACCTGCAACAGGCGACGGCTCATCTGGTCGGACGTCTGCGCATTGTAGAGCAACACCTTGGTCTGCTTCGATTTCAACCCTTGTTCGAAACGCGCCACATCGCTGGCGGCCGGCTCTGTTTCGTTCATCACCGCAAGTTGGAAATGCTGATCCTGCATGTCGAGACCCACGGCTTGCGCCATATAGCCGAAGACCGGCTCGGTCGCGCTGACCTTGATGCCTGCGTACTTGGCCCGCATTGCCGCAACCTTCGTGGCGATGGCTTGCTGGGCATCGAGCGTCTGTTGCAGGCGTTGCGCGTACTCCGCCGCATGCGTGGCGTCATGCGCTTGCAGGTAGGCGGTGATTGCCTTCGCGACGGCGGGCATCGTGGCGGGGTCGTACCAAAGGTGTGGATTATCGCCTGCTTGCTTGCCCAGCAGATCGGCCGCGACGATCGACTGGCGCGCGGCGCGCGGTGACGCTGACAGGAGCTTCTGCATCCATGGATCGTAGTCGATGCCGTTGTAGACGACGAGATCGGCCGACGACAAGGCGCGGGCCACCGCCGGGCTCGCCTCGAAGCTGTGCGGGTCCTGATTCGGATTCGACAGAATACTATCCACCCGAACATGGGTGCCGCCGAGCGACCGTACCAGGTTGCCGTAAAAGTTCTCCGCCGCCACGACTCGCAGCGGCGCGGCCGGCGTGTGGGTGCCGGCGTCCGTCGACGCCGTAAGCGGCGCGGCCGGTGCGGCAACGGCACTGCGCGACGGCAGTGCGGCGCATACGGTCATGCCCAACAAGGTGCAAAGGATGGCGGAACGCTGCGCGCGCGTTTTGGCACGCGAACAGACGGAAGAAGTGGAGTTCGGCAACGTCATGGTTGTGGAGCGGAGGCGGGGTCGACGGGCATCGCGTCAGGGCGACGGGGATAGTAAGTGTAATAATATATCATAACTGCCTTGCGGTCTTATCCGTGCTTCGCCCTGTCTGAGAGTTCGGCGCAAAATGGGCGCCGCGCGGCGTTGTTGCGTAGACTTTGCCTGTGCGATATGCCACCGATCGGTGCGATCCAACGATAAGGCGAGGGGGAGCGGTGCGAAAGACGATGTCGGCGGGCGTATTGTTGCTCAACGAGCGCTCTGAAATCCTGTTATGTCACGCGACCGAAACCAACCATTGGGACATTCCGAAGGGGATGGCCGATCCGGGGGAAACGCCTCAGGAGGGCGCCTTGCGCGAGCTGCGCGAGGAGACGGGAATTGTATTGGATGGGGGCGGACTGACCGATCTTGGCGTGTTCGCCTATCGCAGCGATAAATCGCTTCATCTCTTTGCGCAACGCGTCGACACCCGCCTTATCGACGTCGCCGCGTGCGTGTGCACTTCGTTGTTTCCCAGTCGGCGGAACGGCGCGATGATTCCCGAAATGGACGCGTTCGCGTGGATCGCCTTGGGGGACGTGCCCCGCTATACGGGGCGCAATATGTCCCGGGTGCTACGCGAGGACGTGCAGTTGACCGCACTTTATGCGCGGCTGGCGTCACGCTGATGGTCGCTCAGGTGCGCCGACGGACCACGCCATAGATGACCAGCAACACGATGGCGCCAACGATGGAGGCAATCCATCCCGCACCCTGTCCCGGTGCGTACCAATGCAAGGCGCGGCCGACATATCCCGCCAGCAGCGACCCGGCGACGCCGAGAATGATCGTCCAGAAAATGCCCATCTTGTCGTCACCTGGCTTCAATGCACGGGCGAGCAGACCGACAACCAGGCCGATGATCACGGTACCAATGAATGAAAACATGACGTCGCGGCTCCTTCTTATTTAGGGTTCTCTCTATCTTGCCATAAGCGTTGGCGCCCGGCGCGGTGTCTTCGCGCCAAGATGCTATTGCATCGCATCGTGCAAGCATGCCGGTCCCCATCCACCGGGTGCGAGTAGTAGGGCAAAATCCCATACGACTTACGAACTTTCGTACTCATCCTGCGTCGTTGATCTGCCTACAATAGGAGGATGTCAAGTTGATAAGGATAACGAATGAGTAAGGCATTGCAAATGATTGTTCAAGGGTCCGCCGCGCCGTTTGACGGAATCAGGAAAAACCGCTTGCCCATTCGTCATCTGCTCGCCTGATCGACTGGTGCATGTCATGTGTGCACCACCCCGCGCGTTCGCGCGTGTATCACCTGTATCGAGGAGGCGAACCACATGCCGACGGTAACGATTTTATTTGGCGGCCGTTCCGTGGAATGGCGAGCATCGTGCCAGGGATACGACCATCTTCGAGAGGCCCTGCGTTGTGCCGCGCCGACCGATATCGTCGTGAACACCGTCATCCTGATAGCGCCCGATGGCACGATCAGGATGGAAAACCCCACCTCGCATGACACGCTGCCTGTCGCCGCGCACTTGCTGAGGATGGGCCGCACTGTCAGCGCTTCGGAGTGCATGAGCATGTTGATCGATGGCGGCAGCATCGTGTTTTCGTTGTTGCAGGCACAGGACGGCGAAGACGGCACCTTTCAAGGATTGGCGCGTTTTTTCGATTTCCCCGACAACCGGAGTTCCACGCTGACAGCGGCCTTGGCGTTCGATCTCTACGCGCAGGCGGCGGTCGTGCAGCAGGTGGCGGGCGACTTGCTGATGACGGTGCCAACGGTGCTCGCCAATATCGGGGATCCTGATGCCGCCTATCAAGCGGCACGGGAACGGTTCGGCGCGACACCGGTGCTGCTGCGTCCGAACGCGGCCGGCGCGGGTTTCCAGGTTCGGGGGCTGCCATTCGTGACCGCGGACGAGACCGCCCGTTTTGCGGCGGAGATCTCGCCCTATGACGATCACTTTCTGGTGCAGCAATGTGTCGGTGGCATACCGCTTTCTGTGGGCATCGTGTTTCGTGATGGCAGATGGACCATGCTGCCGATCTGTGCCGGTGCCGACGTCAGGCACAACGATGGCGTGCGGCTGGCCGCCGACGGCGCGCATGGTGCCATGGCCCGGCGCGTGTTGACGGGGCCGCGGCAGGGTGGCGTGTCGGAGGACGTGTCCGGCAATGCTGGTGGCAAGGACAGTCGAGGGGCGCCGGCATCGGTTCATGGCCGGGAGCCCATTGTCTTGCGGCAGGAGTACGTGACTGAGCCTCGGGATAGCGGGGCCGTTGCACCCGCCGCCACCGCCGTCCCGTTGTCGGCGGCGGTCATGCAACGGGTGGATGCCGCGGCGCGCCGGCTGGCGAGGACGTTTCGTGACGAGAGCTATTACCAGATCGACATGATTGCCACGGGGTGGGACGAGGTCTATTTCTCGGCGATCGCGACGCGCCCTTCTTTGCGTCGTGATGGCCCGTTCGCCTGGATGTTATCGGCAGCGGGGTTGACGCCCGTTGACCTGATCCGCATTGAACATGCGAACTATGCCGCGTCGCGCGCGTTTCGGCACAAACGTTTTGCGCGGATCGCGGAGTGGGTCGCGGTGCATGGGTGACGCCATCACATCATCCATCGCGCGACGGCGTCAACCTCGATGCCAGGCTTAACAGCGCCGCGGACACGAGAATCGATACCAGTCCCATGGCCATGCCGTCACCGATCGATCCTTGTTCGAACTGTCGCCAGACAAAGATCGATACGGTCTGCAGTCCGCTGGGCGCCAGCAGCAATGATGTCACCAGCTCGCGCGACGCGATGGCGAAGACGATCATCGATGCCGCCACCAAGGACGGCGCGACCAACGGCAGCGTGATGCGCCATGCGGCGTGTGCGGCCGTTGCGCCATGCACGCGTGCGGCGGCTTCCAGCGATGCTCCTGATTGCCGGAGTGCCGTTCCCGCGTACCGTACCGGATAGGGCAGCATCAGGCAGCTATAAGACAGCAGCAGGATGAACCAGGTGCCGTACGGGGTGGCCGGCCAGAACCGTTGATTCCACGCCAGGATCAATCCGACCGCCACTACCACGCCGGGTAATGCATGCGGCAACAAGCTCAAGGCATCCAGTGTCGCGCGACCGCGCAATGTCGAACGTACGGCATACCAAGCGCAGGCCAGTCCCAATACCGCGGTCACCACCGAGGTTGCGGCAGCGAGGCCGGCGCTGGTGAGGATCGCCGATAAGCCGTCTTCCCCTTGTGAAAACAGGATGGCAAAATGGGCCAGCGTCAGATTGGACAACTGCAACCCACCGGACAGCGTACGCGATACCGCGGTGGCCAGGATCGCGCCGAGCGGCGCCGCGGTGGCGCATGCCGCGCATGACGCGAAGAGGATCGTCACCGGCCAACGCCATGCCCCGAGCGTGCGCACGGCAACGCTCACGGGCTTGCCGTTCTCGACGGAAACGTCTCGCCTGGACAGCGTTCGTTGCTGAAGCGTGAATGCGCCGATGGCCAATCCCGCCAACAGCAGCGACAGCACCGAGGCACCGGGTAGATCGATCGGCCAGTCGGAAAAGCGCGATTCGATCGCCGTCACCAACACACCGACACCGGCACGTGCTCCCAGGGCCGCGGGTGCGCCGAACTCTTCCACGGACATCGTGAAGGCCAGTAGTGCGCTGGCGGCGATTGCCGGCAGCGCCAACGGCAGCGTGACATGCCGGAATGCCCGCGAAGGCGATGCGCCGTGGACCCGCGCGACATCGGCGAGACGACCGCCGATCTGCGCGAAGGCACGCGAAACGGCGAAATAGACAACCGGGAAGGTGGTCATCGTCATCACGAATACCATGCCGGTGAACGAAAACAGGGCGTCACCCGGATGCAGCCCGGTCAGTTGCTGCAGATAGCCCGCTGGCTGCAGCAACAGCATCCAACTGAGCGCGGCAAGATAGGGTGGTATCAGAAATGGCATCAGGAACAGCACGTCCCAGACACGTGCGAATGGCAATGCGAAAAGACCGCGGACGGCGCCCAATACCGTACCGAGCACCGTGGCGGCAACGGCGACTGTGACGCCAAGGCGTATCGTCGTGCCGAGCAGGACCCAGGTTTGCAGCGCGCCGAGAGTGGACGGCAACGCGCCGAACGGATGCGTGAGCCGACCGTCGGCGAGCGACGGAAAGATCGCCTGTAGCACGATGAACGCCATCGGCAACGCCACAATGACCAGCAAGACCAGCCATAACAATGCAGGTGCGGCGCCTACCATTCTCGCGGCGATACGTTGCCATGCACGGGGGGTACCGCGCGCTGCATCATGGATATCATTTTCGTCACCGGCGCTGCCACGCGCCTGCGTATGCTCGATGCGGCTCACGGCTGGCCGAACAAGGTCTTGAAGCGTGCGAGCACATCAATGCGGTTGTCATGGCCCGCGTTGCCGTCTTGCGGTAGCAGACGCAGGTCGTTGAACGATGCGCGCTTCAGCAGGATGTCGGTACGGGCCGGGATCAGCCAGGCATCGCCTACCGCCTGCTGACCTTCTTTCGATAACACGTAGTCGATAAAGGCGCGTGCTTCGGACTGATGCGTGGACGATTTCAGGACCATCATCGGACGGGGCGCGATCACGGTGCCACTGGATGGGAAGATCACCTTGACCGATTCTCCCTGTGCCGCGGCCGCGTAAGCGACGTAGTCGACCGCACCGAACACGGCTGCCTTTGCGCCTTGCAACACGGGGTTCAGCGCCTGCGCATTCGGTCCGGATACCTGCATGCCATTCTGTTTCAGCGCCGTGAACAATTGCCAGGCGTTGTCGCCAAGGCGGCGTTGCAAGCCGAGCAGCAAATCAGCCGATGCGCCCGATAGGGCCGGGTCCGGCATGGTGACCTTGTCATGGAAGGCAGGTTGCGTCAGGTCACGCCAGTCCTTGGGTTCCGGTGTCCCGCTCCGGCTGTTCCAGACGATGCCGAGCGCGGAGATGCCTTGCGCAACGTACGTTGCGGTCTTGAACGGCGCCGGGACCGCGTCGGCTTCATGGCTGCCTGGCGTTTGCCACGGGGCGAGCCAACCACGGGCGTCGAGATCATGGGCGGCGTCCCACGACGCGGAAATCAGCACATCAGCGCGCGGATTGGCCTGCTCGGCTTCCAGCCGTGCCATGACCTTGCCGGTGGTGGCCTGGAACAGATCCACCTTGATCCCAGTCTTCTTTTCAAAGCCGACGGCCAGCTTGCGGCTTAATGTGCCGGGGCCGGCGGTGTAGACCGTAATGGCATGTGTATCGGCATGTGCCGGCGCGGCGGAGGAAGCAAGCAGCATTGTCACAATAGGAAAGAGTGCGTGGCTGGTGAACAGTGTAACCAGCGCGGAACGGATCGTCATGATGGCAAGCTTAAAGGGGGGGCGTGTTCGACGTCACCCGGTGTTTCCACGGGAGAATCGGGACGCACCATATTGATGGAGTCGATACGGCCATGTGCGAGGGTGGCAATACGATCAGCCAGCGCATGCGCTTCTTGCGGATCGTGGGTAACGTAGACCGCCGTGGTGCCAAGTTGCCGCAACATCGTGCCGATGTCTTCGCACAGGCGGGCGCGCAGATCGCGATCGAGATTCGATAGCGGTTCGTCGAACAGCAGCACGTCCGGTGCGGCGACGATCGCGCGGGCCAGGGCGACGCGTTGTTGTTGACCGCCAGACAGCGCCTGCGGGCGACGATCGGCAAGGTGCGCGAGGCCGACCATCGCCAATGCTTCATTGACCCGTTCCCGGCGCGCGGCACGAGCGATGCCACGCATCTCCAATGGAAAAGATACATTGCCTGCCACGGTCATATGTGGCCACAGCGCATAATCCTGGAACACCATGCCAAGGGAACGGTCCTCGGGGGCCATCCATGCGTCGCGTGGAACATCGCGCCGTGCCACGGGGGCATCTCCGGCGCGCGTGATAACCATGCCGCCACCGACACGCGTTGCGCCTGTCGCGACGAGACGATCGCCAAAACGGATCGCCCCGCAGGTCGGCCGCAACAGTCCGGCCAACAGTTTGAGCAATGTGCTCTTGCCGCAGCCGGATGGACCCAGCAGCGCCATCGTCGTGCCGGCGGGAACACATAACGTCAGGTCGTCCAGTACCCACGCGCTATCGCTTTCGCGGGTGGATGCCGGTATGAACGCATGACTGAGCTGGTCGATGTGAATCGCCACACTGGCGCCGCGAGGACGTGCGGTGGAGACGGACGGTGAATCGCCGGCCGCCATGTCAGAAGCGATGCCGGATGCCGACCATCGTCCCGAACTGGTTGCTGCCCGCGACGACATCGGTCCCGAAGCCGTTCAGGCCGAGATTCGAGCCGTGCCGGTTCAGCACATAGCCGACGTTGATATAGACGTCGGTCCGCTTCGAGAAGAAGTAGTCGCTGCTGACCTGGAACGACCACGGATCGCGATTCGTATCCTTGAAATCCTGATACATCGCGGTCGCTGCCAGTTCCAAGGCCGGGTTCAGCCTGTAGGTGGCACCTAGCCAGTAGAAATTCGAGATTTCCGACTGGGTGGTGGTCAGCGTTGTAAGGTGCGTTGCTCGGCCATCGCGGTAACGCCAGCCGCCTGACACTTCAACGGAAGCGAACGTGTATTTGGCGGCCAAGGCGACCGCGCGATTCAGGTTGCCCTCGTAGCCACCGACCTTCGCCGTGGTGGCGGCGTTGAGCGCGGTCGATCCGCCGTTCTTCTGGTCATAGGCCAGCACCGCGTTGAAAGGGCCGCCGCGGTATTCGATACCCGCTTCGAGCACCTGCGCCCGGCGATTGTCGCCCGGCGTGGCGCTGCCGAAGCTTACGTCGTCATACCCTTTCGAATACTGCGCCAACACATGGAATGCGCCAAATGCGTTCTCATAGCGCACGGTGTTGTCGAGGCGGTCCGAGAAGATTGGGTCCTGCATCTTGACCGCATAGACGGCGTTGCCGAGCGGGTTGTACTTGCTGACCCAGTCCAGGAAAATGCCGCCCTGGCGACCCAATGTGAAGCGGCCGTAGGTCTTGTTCGACAGGCCCACGTAAGCGAGGCGACCGAATTCACGGCTGCCTTGCAGTGTCTTGCCGCTTGTGGCATCGAAGCCGTTTTCGAGCAGGAACAGCGCCTGGGTACCGCCGCCCAGGTCTTCGGTGCCTTTGATGCCCCAGCGGGAGCCGGACATATTGCCGGACGTGGCGCGTACGACGTTTTGCTTACTGCCGGTGGTGGTGCTTGCCGCGGACGTCAGGAACTCGGCGCCCGAGTCGATGATGCCGTACAGCGTCACATTGGATGCGGCACGGGCTTGGGGAACGGCAAGACACGCTAGGGAAACGAGGGTGGCGAGCGTCGTGCGCATGGCACGGATGGAAGCCTTGGCGGTAAGGCAGGTCGCGACGGGTGCGTCGCAAACAGCGAAGGTCGCTGCGTCGGGCGTGCAGATGCCCTCCGCGTGCGTGCGGATCGTTTTCATTTCAGCTCAGGTCCTCTATGGGATTCGATTGAGCTTGCAATGTAATAAATCGAGATGACTGGCGCGTGACAGAGCGGGAGACGCATGCCCATGGCCCCTGACTATGGTGTTAAGGCCTGCGCGGCCCTGCCATTCGGTCAGGTTTTCCCGGAAATTGCATCTGCTGCCTTGAAATTGCCATAGCTCACCCCTATACTTAGCACTCGTTGGCGGAGAGTGCTAACAGTTCTCTTGGAGTTCGCCGGGAAAGGCCTGAGAAGGCCGTCCAGCGGGGTTCCGGGGCTATTAACACGGTGACGGGCTGCGTTAAGTGCAGTGATTGTCCCGCCACGGCTGCCTGTTTCAGGTGGCGCGGAGTCAACCGGGTGACGACGCGGATGCGTCGCACCACGCGCGATTTACCTCGTGGTCATGTCCTGTTTTGAATTGAAAGGAGTGTGTATGAACCTGCGTCCCTTGCACGATCGCGTCATCGTCAAGCGTCTCGACCAAGAAACCAAGACGGCTTCGGGTATCGTTTTGCCGGATTCGGCTGCGGAAAAGCCGGACCAAGGTGAAATCCTGGCTGTCGGCCCGGGCAAACGTGATGATAAGGGCGTACAGAATGCGCTCGACGTCAAGGTTGGTGATCGCGTGCTGTTCGGTAAGTACGCTGGCCAGACCGTCAAGGTCGATGGTCAAGAGCTGCTGGTGATGCGTGAAGAAGACATCATGGCAGTCGTGAACAAGTAAAGGCGCGTTCCGCGCTGTTCTTCACGTCCGGTCCGCCTTCGAGCGGCGATGGACGTGGGCGGTGCGACGCACCGGCATGGTTGCGCGAGAGGCGTCCGACGCCTCGAAAAGGGGTGATGAGCCCGCGCCGCGTCGTGCCGGCATCCTGTTGTTCGACAAATGCACAAAGTATTCTAGGAGTTTCAGAACATGGCAGCTAAAGAAGTCGCTTTTGGTGATTCGCCGCGCGCGAAGATGGTCGAAGGGATCAACATCCTGGCCAATGCAGTAAAGGTCACGCTGGGCCCGAAGGGCCGTTTCGTGGTGCTGGAGCGCAGCTTCGGCGGCCCGACGGTTACCAAGGACGGTGTTTCGGTCGCCAAGGAAATCGAGCTGAAGGATCGCTTCCAGAACCTGGGCGCGCAAATGGTCAAGGAAGTGGCTTCCAAGACCAGCGACAACGCAGGTGACGGTACGACGACGGCAACGGTGCTGGCACAAGCCATCGTGCGCGAAGGCCAGAAGGCTGTGGTGGCTGGCTTGAACCCGATGGACCTGAAGCGCGGTATCGACCTGGCCGTTGTGGCGGCCGTCGCCGAGCTGAAGAAGCTGAGCAAGCCGTGCACGACCAGCAAGGAAATCGAGCAAGTGGGTTCGATCTCGGCCAACAGTGATGAATCGGTTGGCAAGAAGATCGCCGCGGCGATGGACAAGGTTGGCAAGGAAGGCGTGATCACCGTCGAAGACGGCAAGTCGCTGGAAGATGAACTCGAAGTCGTCGAAGGGATGCAGTTCGACCGCGGCTACCTGTCGCCGTACTTCGTGACGAACCCGGAAAAGCAAGTTGCCGTTCTGGAAAATCCGTACGTGCTGCTGTTCGACAAGAAGATCTCGAACATCCGTGACCTGCTGCCGGTGCTGGAGCAAGTGGCGAAGTCGAGCCGTCCGCTGCTGATCATCGCGGAAGACGTCGAAGGCGAAGCCCTGGCAACGCTGGTGGTCAACAGCATCCGCGGCATCCTGAAGACCGTGGCCGTCAAGGCGCCGGGCTTTGGCGATCGCCGCAAGGCCATGCTGGAAGACATCGCGATCCTGACCGGTGGTCAAGTGATCGCGGAAGAAACCGGCCTGACGCTGGAAAAGACCACGCTGGAACACCTCGGCCATGCCGTACGTGTCGAAATCGGCAAGGAAAACACGACGATCATCGACGGCGCAGGCCAATCGGTGAACATCGAAGCACGCGTCAAGCAAATCCGCGCGCAGATCGAGGAAGCCACGTCGGATTACGACCGTGAAAAGCTGCAAGAACGCGTTGCCAAGCTGGCAGGCGGTGTTGCGCTGATCCGTGTTGGCGCGGCGACCGAAGTCGAAATGAAGGAAAAGAAGGCCCGCGTGGAAGATGCACTGCACGCAACGCGCGCTGCCGTTGAAGAAGGCATCGTGCCCGGCGGCGGTACCGCACTGATTCGCGCACTGGTGGCAGTGTCGGCAGTGAAGGGTGCAAATGCCGACCAGGACGCAGGCATCAAGATCGTGCTGCGCGCGATGGAAGAGCCGCTGCGTCAGATCGTCTCGAACGGTGGCGAGGAAGCCAGCGTGGTTGTGGCTGCGGTGAAGGCGGAAAGCGGTAACGTTGGCTACAACGCGGCAACCAGCAAGTACGAAGACTTGGTCGAGGCAGGTGTCGTGGACCCGACGAAGGTGACCCGTAGCGCGTTGCAAAACGCGGCGTCGGTGGCTGGCCTGGTGCTGATGACGGATTGCGCTGTCGTTGACCTGCCGAAGGATGACGCGCCGGCGGCTGGCGGTATGCCGGGCGGCATGGGTGGCATGGGTGGCATGGGCATGGACATGTAAGTCCTGCTCGCGGGAAGGGTTGATGCAGCGGCGTGGGTGGTATGATCCGGCCGCGCGGTCTGCATCAGGGGCGAGCGTCCCGCCTTTGAGGCACCGTCCCGCTGCAATGCAGTGCGGTCCATGGCGGCAACGCCATGAAAAAACGCGAATGACTTCTTGGAGTCATTCGCGTTTTTGCTTTCTGGTTGGCCATGCATGTGCATGCACATGCATGGCGCTTGGCTATCACGCCATCAATGCCGTGAACCCTGCATCGACCATGCGTCGATTGGCGCGACACGGCGTTCGGAGATGATGATCTCGCCGCTGCCCGCATGCGCTTGCGCATCAGCGTCGGTCGTTGTGTCGTCAGTGCCGTCACCGTCGCCTTGTACCACGGCGGCGGCGAGGTCGGCATTACCTCCAGCCTCGTCGCTTTCCCCTGGACGCGCGCGCAGTCCCGGTGCGCCGGCACCCAGACTCCAAAAATACCGATGAGGCATCCATGCCCCCATGCCAGGGCGGAAGCCGTGACGCATGGCCTGAGCAAGGTAGCGTTGCGCCTCCGCAATCGCATCCTGCGCCGTGTAGCCGCTCGCCAGCAGCGCGGCGATCGCGGCGGCCAGCGTATCGCTGAATCCAACGCCGCTGCCGGGATGCGGCGGAGAGAACGCATCCCGGCCTTCACGCGTCGTCTTACTCTGCCATGGACCCGCGACGGGGCCGGCGCCGGCAAAGCGACGATAGCCGATGCGGCCGCGTTCGCTGAAGATCGTGTGTGCGTATTCGCTACCCTGCGCCGCGGAGAGCACCAGGAATTCCGCGCCGGCGTCGATGATTCGGCCAATCGCCTGCGCGGTGGCGGCATCGTCACCGGTCGGGTCATCGAGGCCGGCGCCCGCCGGGGTCGGCAGGATGGACGGCCATTCGCTGGCTAACTGGCCGAAACCGTGCGCCCGTTGCACGATGGTTTGTTCGCCGAGATGCATTTCCACCCCTGACGGTGCCGCATCGTCCTCGCCGCATGGGTCGCTGTCATCCAGATAGATCACGCTTTCACCCAAGCCTTCATAGCTGGCCAGTTGGCGCGCGAGCGCCGCATCGGCGACCACGATCGACGATTGTGGCACCAGTAACTCACCGATTGCCGCGCAAAGGTGGTCATCCGCCAGTATATGGCCGTTTTCGTCGCGGCCCAGGTCTGGGTGCAGGATCAGTGGCAGGGTATCGTAATCGGCCACCACTTCGGCGATCGCGCTGGCGATCTCGGCACTGACGGTCGCCCCGATCTTGAACGCGGCAACCGGCATGTCTTCGAGCAACATCCGGGCTTGCGAGACGACATGTTCGGGATCGACGGCGGTGACGCCCAGGCAATCGCGGGAATCACGGACTGCGTAACCAGTCAGGACACTGACGCCGTGGCAGCCCATGCTGGCGAAGGTCGCGAGGTCGGCATGCACGCCGGTGGCACCGGTGGGATCGGCAATGCCGAAGGTTAAAACAATAGGAGGGGGGGAACTTATCATGCGTCAAATTGTTGCGCAGGCACGTAGTTGCGTGAAAGAGAAACGCCTGTCGGGCTTCCCGTCAATGCGGCAAAACGTTACCATCATGCTTTGCATTGTAGCGGATCGTCGTACGACGCATCGAAAGAATGGAATATCAAAGTTGGATGTGCCTGATTTGTGGTTGGATTTACGACGAGGAAGCGGGTTTGCCGGAAGAGGGCATTGCCCCTGGCACGAAGTGGGACGACGTACCAATCAACTGGACCTGCCCCGAGTGCGGTGCCCGTAAGGAAGATTTCGAGATGGTTCAGATCTGATTTGCACCGCGCGCCCCGTCGGGGTGCGTGCGGTCCTGTGGCCGGACCCGGTCAGCGCGACGCGGTCCGGCTTTTTGCGTGGCGCGCCGGCGAGCGGTTGTTGATCCGGCATCGATGCCTTATACCACCGTCGGGTCGCGCGTCGCGCTCGGGGCATGACTGGTGTGGTGGCAGACCCTCACGTCTCGTGCGTGCCGGGTTGCTTTACCACGCCATAGCGTTCCAGCGTGCGCTGCCGCGCTTCGGCATGGTCGACGAGCGGGTGCGGATATTCCTTGCCGAGCGTGATGCCTGCGCGCGCCAGGATCTCCGGCTTGGCGAGCCATGGGGCATGGATCGATTTGTCGTCGAGCGCCGCCAGCTCGGGGACCCATTCTCGTATAAAGGCGCCGTTGGCGTCGAATTTCTCCGATTGCGTCAACGGATTGAAAATGCGGAAGTAGGGCTGCGCATCGCATCCGCTGGATGACGCCCATTGCCAGTTGCCGTTGTTCGCGGACAGGTCGAAGTCGTTGAGCAGTCGCTCGAAGTAGGCCTCGCCACGCCGCCAATCGATGCCCAGGTCCTTTATCAGGAACGTCGCCGCGACCATCCGCAGCCGGTTATGCATGAAGCCGGTCTGGTTGATCTGGCGCATGGCGGCATCCACTAGCGGGTAGCCGGTACGGGCCTCGCACCAGGCCGCGAAATGGGCGTCGGCTTGCTTGCCAGACTCCCAGGCAATCAGGTCATAGTCCGGTTTAAAGGCATGGCGTGCCGGTTTGGGTATCCGGAGCGGGGTCGTGTGCGTCTTTTTTGCCGAGTCTTCATCCAATTCATCGTCCGTATCGTCGATGACGAGTCGCGGGTGGTGATACAGGATCTGGAAGAAAAAGTCGCGCCAGACGAGCTCTGACAGCCAGGTCTCGGCGCCCTCGCGGTCGCGCGCCGCGTGGCTGGCGGCATAAGCCGTACGCGCCAGCGCACGCGCCGAGACGGTGCCGTGCCGCAGATGCGTCGACAGCAAGCTGGTGGAGGCCAAGGCCGGGAAGTCGCGTGTGCGATGGTAGTCGCCCACGCGGCTTTCGAATTGCTCCAGCAAGGTCAGCGCGGCGTCCTCACCGGCCGGCAACGGGCTTTGAGCAGCGCCGAAACCGAGCGCTTTCAGCGATGGCAACTGACGCGGGTGCAGCGTGCCTTTCACGTCAGGCAAGCTCGGTGAACGCGCCGGTGGGGCCGCGAGTCGGTCGAGATGCCGTTCCGACGGGCGTGCGGCGAAGGCGCGGTCACCTTGCGCCGCCTGCAGCCAGGCGCGCTTGTAGGGCGTATAGACGCTATACGGCTTGCCGGCGCCTGTGACGATCTCGTTCTTCTCGAAAATGGCCTGATCCTTGAAAGTCCGCAGCACGATATCATCGTCATTCAGGCGGTTGGCTACTTGGGCGTCGCGGGCGCGGGCGGCAGGTTCGTAGTCGTGATTGAGAAATACCGCGTCCACGCGCAGATGACGCGCCAGCGCGGGTACCAGGGACACGGGATCACCGTCGCCAATCCAGAGACCGCCGCCGTGACGTTGAAGGCTGGCTTGCAATTCCGCCAGGCTGTCGTGGATAAAAGCGACACGGGCATCGTGGGGCGGTAAGCCGTCCAGGATCGTCCGGTCGAATACGAACACACAGTGGACCTGCTGCGCAGCTTCCACTGCATGGTAGAGTGCTGTCTGGTCGCGAGTACGCAGGTCGCGCCGGAACCATACCAGGGCGTTACTGAATTCGGGCATACCGTTACCGTGTCATTGCTAAAATTTGCATCATGTCCAAGTCCTCTGACGATCGCATCAACCTGACAAACCAATTCCTGATTGCCATGCCGGGCATGGTGGACTCGAATTTTTCGGGTACTGTCATTTATTGCTGTGAACACAGCGAAAAGGGCGCGCTCGGTCTCGTGATCAATCGACCCACCGACATCGACTTGAAGTCGCTGTTCGACCGGATCGATCTGAAACTCGACAGCGCGACTCTCTCCTCCCTCCCAGTGTACTTCGGCGGCCCGGTTCAGACAGAGCGTGGCTTCGTGCTGCATGAGCCCGGTGGCGAGTACACGTCGTCGATGTCGGTACCGGGTGGGCTCGAAATGACCACGTCGAAGGATGTGCTCGAGGCGGTTGCGAGCGGCCAGGGACCGAAAAAGTTCCTGTTGACGCTCGGTCACGCCGGGTGGGGCGCTGGACAGCTCGAAAACGAGATTGCGCAGAACGGCTGGCTTACCGTGGCCGCTGATCCGTCGATCGTGTTCGACGTACCCGCCGAGCAGCGGCAGGAAGCGGCGCTCGGCTTGCTCGGCGTCTCGTTGTCGATGCTGTCAGGCGAGGCAGGGCACGCCTGAATGGTGGGGTCATCTTCACCGTTCGCATCCGATGCCGCGGTGGGCACTGCGGCTGCTGGTTCAGGGGCGGGCGGGTCCGGCGAAGCACCGCAAGTGCCTGCCGCTGTTCCGACCAACGCGCCGACCTTCGTGCCGGATGCCGCCGTGGTGCTCGGTTTCGACTACGGTGAAAAACGCATTGGCCTGGCTGTCGGCAATACGCTGACTGGAAGTGCGAGACCGCTCACGATCATCGAGAATCGGTCGCGCGATTACCGTTTTGCTGAAATCGGCAAGGTGATTGCGGAGTGGCGTCCAGCGTGCCTCGTGGTGGGTCTGCCGCTGCATCCCGATGGCGCGCCGCATGAAATGACGCAACTGGCGCGGCGATTCGGCAACCAGTTGAATGGTCGCTTCAATGTGCCCGTGGTGTGGGTCGACGAGCGTTATACGTCAGTCGAAGCACGGCAATTGGCGCGTGAGGCGGGACGGAGCGGCGGCCGTGGACGAAGTGGCGGCGGGGCCGTGCGGGGCGGTCGAGGGGCACGTATCGATGACGCCGCGGCCAGCCTGATTCTGCAGCAATATCTGCACGACGGTGGCACCAGCCAAGTCGATCTCAGCGGCCAGGGCGGCGCCTGATGAGTTGGGGGTCGCATCCGCAGGCCGGATCGGATGGGCGGCTGCGACATCTGTTGACCTTGGATGGCTTGCCGCGTCGGCACCTAGAGCATCTGCTGCGCTGGGCTGCGCGCTATCTCGTTTATCTGACAGCAGGAAGCGTCTCGCCGGCACCGGGCACCGATGATGCCGGTCGCGGTGTGCTTGCCGGGTCCTGCGTCGCGCCGATGTTCGTCGATGTGGAGGAGCAGGCCGCCTGCGTGGCGGCCGCCCTGGCGCTTGGTGCCGACGTGCGGTTTTGCCCCGGATTCGTTGGGGCGGTAGCGACATCGCTGCTGTCCCAACCGCCAGCCGTTGTGGCCGAGGGCGTGTATTCGCGCCGCCTGATCGACTGGCTCCCCGCGCTAACCGATGCGCGCTATCTGATCCTTCAGCATGCGCAAAACGGCGCGCCTTTTCTGTTCGCCGCCCATTGCGCGGCGCATCAACAGATTGTGAATGCCGGCGACGGCAGCTATGCGCACCCGATACGCGCGCTATGCAATATTCTTGAGATCATGCAACGCAAGCCGGCTTTGACGTCGCTGCGAGTGGCGATTCTTGGTGATATTGCCGAGTCCGGCGTCGCACGATCGACTTTGCATGCCTTGACGACCTTGGGCGCGCCGGAAATCCGCGTTGTCGGACCGACCGCACTGTCTTTCGAGGCGATCGCGCAGTTAGGCGCAATGTGGTACGACGACCCCGAGATTGGCCTGGCCGATATGGATGCGGTGGTGGTGCTGTCCACGTACCCGGCGGAAGCGGGCGTCACGCCAGCAGCCTATGTGCGGTTTGACGAAAGGACGGATGCCGATGCGGACGCGTTTGCGCTGACGTCGCCGCCGAATCTTGTCGTCCAAGCGGTCTGGATGGCGGTTTTCGCGGTGTTGGCGGGATGCGCTGATGAGAACGCCCATCGCGTCATCGGTTGGCAGAGCATGTCACATATCGACGATTCGCTTGACGTCCCGTCGATCGAACCGGGGAGTGGGCGATAGCGATGGGTGAAACGTTGCCGCCTCGGCCAATACCGACGCTGATTCAAGGGGCGATGGTCTTGCTGCCGACGACTGTCGGCGCGGGCCTGCGTCGCGTCGAAACGGATGTCTATCTGGACGCGGGCGTCATCGCGAGCATAGGGACCGAGCCTTCGGGCTTCGTGCGTTCCACTGCGCAACACATCGATGCGAGGGGCTTGCTGCTGATGCCGGCAATGGTCGATCTCTGCGCGCGATATGGGACCGAAGCGGCTGCCTGGCCTGAAGCTGCGGCGTGCGGCATTGCGGCATTCGTAAGTCCGGGAGTCGCGCACGTCGATTGTCGTGCGGCGATGCATCGGCGTGCCGAGGCTGACGGGACCGATCGCGATATCGACGACGACGTGCTGGGCAATGTCGTTTGCCCCGGCGTCGATGCCGATACAGCACCCCTTGCCTGGGGCTCGACGTTCGACGCGAGCTTTGACGGCATCGCCGATTATGCCGGCTTGCAAGAAGCGATGTTGCGCGCAAAGGCTGCCGGCGTGCCGTTATGGGTCAGGCCGCAGGACCGGACGTTGGTGGCGGGCGGCGTGATGGCGAGCGGGCCTTTCGCCGTGCGCCTGGGGTTGCCCGGAGTGCCCGTGGCTGCGGAAACGCAGGCGATAGATGCCCTGGTCGCATCGATGCGCGAGACGCGGGCGGCGGTGCATTTGTCCCGACTTTCGTCGGCGGAAGGGGTGATGCGCGTGCGCGATGCGAAAGCCGAGGGCCTAGCTTTGACCTGCGATGTCGCGGCGCATCAGCTGCATCTGATCGATGTGGATATTGGCTGGTTCGATAGCCGTTTTCGCTTTGATCCGCCTTTGCGGGCCGCCGGCGATCGTGAGGCGCTGCGCCAGGGTCTGGCGGACGGCACGATCGATGCGATCTGCTCCGATCACACGCCGCACCGTGCCCGAGATAAACAGGTGCCATTTGCCGAAGCTCCGGCGGGCGCACCGGGGTTTGCGCGCTTGCTGGCCTTGACGGTCAAATGGGCCGAGGAAGATCGTATTCCGCTGGTCGAGGCGCTGTCGAAGCTCACCTCGGTGCCGGCCGGCATCGCGGGCGTTCCGGCGGGACGGATCGCCGTGGGTGCAAGTGCCGACCTCGTTTTGCTCGATCCTGACGATTATTGGCAGGCTGTGGCGATCAACGGCGCTGTTTCCGGGGCAAGCGAAAGCCGCGCGGCGTCCCCCTTTGCGGATTTCGAATTGCCCGCGCCGATCCGTCGAACCTGGCTGGCCGGTCGAGAAATGTCGGAATTCTGGGATGGGAGCCGCTATGCTGATACCTTACAAGATCGGTAAGATGCGATTTCTTCGCATGCTGAATGTGCCGCGAGCGTCATACTCGATTGTCGTCATGCTTCCTTTTTTGTCCTTCGCTTATTGTCTTTCATGCAACGTCCCGTGAATTCCAGGCAGGAAACAGTCTTGGCCGACCCGTCGCGTTCGGCGTTCGATTATGCCGCGATCGACGATAGTTTCATCGTGACCCGACCCGCGCCGCCGCTGGCGAAATGTCGCCTGATCGCCCATATCGTAAAGGGGGTATGGCAGGTGGTGGCGCGCTATTCCCGTGCCGACGCCGCTGTTAAAGAGCGGATGGTGCGGGACTGGTCGGCGCAATTGCTCGCGCTGTGTGGCGTGACCTTGAAGGTGCACATGCCAGAGGGCGTTCCGGTGCTCGGGCAGGGGGCGATGTTGGTGTCGAATCACGTCTCCTGGCTCGATATTTACGTGATCAATGCGTGGCGACCGACGCCATTCGTTGCAAAGGCCGAGATCGCGCGCTGGCCGGTAGTCGGCTTTCTGGCAACGGCGATCGGCACCGTGTTTATTCAGCGCGAGCGGCGCGGCGATGCCAAACGGATTGTCGATCAGTTGTCGAACGTCTTGCAGGCGGGCGGCCTGATCTGCCTGTTCCCCGAAGGTACGACCGGCGATGGGCGCACCGTCATGCCTTTTCACGCGAATATCTTTCAGGCGGCCGTAGCGGCGGGCGCGCCGGTGCAGCCGGTGTGTTTGCTATACGAGCGCCCGCATCAAGGGAGGCGCGGCGAGCAGTCGATGGCCGCGGCTTATATCGGGGATATGTCGCTGGGGGATACGCTGACGGCGGTGCTGCGGGATGGCCCGCTCGTGGCGCACCTTCATGTAGGCGAGCCGCTTACCGCGCTGGCCGATCGGCGCAGCGCGTCACAAGTGGCGCATGCGGCGATCGACGGGATGTTGAAGACGTTGCAGGCACCGTTGGCGGGTCAGCCGGGCGACTGAAATGCGTCCCGGCGCGCATGGCGCCAGATCAGTTACCTTCCTGGACCACGTGCGGCGTGCTGTGCGCGGCGCCGGACAGTTCGCAGGACACTTGAAACAGCTTCCGTAGCTCAGGGTCCGGCGTGAGGCGTCGTGCGCTGAGGGCGTGGCCCCAGACGCAGCCGCTGTCGAGACCAAGCAAGCGGTCGCGCGTCACCAGGCCGAGTGCGGCCCAGTGACCGAAGATCACCGTCAGGCCTGCGGTACGGCGGTTGGGGACATCGAACCAGGGCATATAGCCGGGCAGCGCGGAGTCCAGTCCGCCGTTTGCCTTGAACTCCATTTCGCCGTTTTCATTGCAGAACCGCATGCGCGTCAAGGCGTTGGCGATGACACGCAGGCGATCGTCGCCCGTGAGATCGTCGCGCCAGACGTTCCCATTCCCGGCATAGATGCGCGCGACGAAGGTGCGCCAGTCGTCGCTGCGCAGTCCCGTTTCCAGTTCAGCGGAGAGCGCTAGCGTGGTTTGTGCGTCCCACTGCGGCGGCACACCCGCGTGCACCATGAGCATATCGTTCGCGAAATGCGCAAACGGACGGCGACGGACCCAATCGATCAAAGCGGAGGCGTCCGGTGCGGCGAGGATGTCAGCGATGGTGTCGCCACGCTTCATCGTGCGCACGCCGGCAGCGACGGCCAGCAGGTGCAGGTCGTGGTTGCCGAGAATCGCCGTTGCGCGGTCGCCAAGGGCGATCAAGCGCCGCAGCGTTCCGAGCGAGTCGTGGCCGCGGTTGACGAGGTCGCCCGCGAACCAGAGCGGCGAGCGGGCCAGCGCCTCGCCATTGGCAATGCTGCGCTCGTCGTCGGCGTCGATTTGATCAAGCAAACGATCGAGTGCGTCGCGACAGCCCTGGATGTCGCCGATGGCGATGGGGAGGGGGGTGCTGGGAACTCGCACATTGCCGGACGGGGGCGTGCCTGAGAGTGGCGACATTAGGTCGCCTGTAGAGGCGGACTCGGAAAACAGGACTGGCATAGCCAAACACACTAAAAGCAAAAGGAGAGCCCGTGAGCCAGACACCGTATGTCATCGTCGAAACCATGACGCGATGACGCAGAGACACTCTGAACCGTCATTTTGCCGTAAAACCAAATAAAGCGTATAGAGCCAGGTCGGGGAAAACGTGCGTCGAGCGTTGTTTCGCGCGTTGGTTAATTCCACTCACCCGTGCATAATGCGGCGTAATTTCCCCGTGGCCGCTACCGGCGGAGTGCGCCGGGTGCCTCCGACACCCAATCGCCCATGGCTGTTTTGTCGATGGGTATCATCAGTATGGCCTTCCTCGCCTTGATTACCGGCACCATCCTGGACACGGTGACGGGAGGGCGCCGTGAATTGCGCATGCTTTCTTATTTGCAACATCCAGCCGTCCTACCAGGCAATGAAGCGGCACATGTCGCGCAAAGCGCTTCATGGACGACCGATACCGGGCGGAAATGAGTGCCGAACGTGCGTCGCTATTGCGGCAGCTTGTCCGATTCTGCATTGTCGGCGCGAGTGTCTTTATCTTTCAAGCGGCGCTGGTAGAAGGCGGTGCGCGATTAATGGGCCCGGTCTGGGCACAAATAATCGCGTTTCCGTTCGCTGTCACGCTCGCGTGGCAATGCAATCGACGTTTCACATTTGCGCCCAGTACGCATAGCGCGCGGCACGAGTGGTTGCGTTATGCGTTGGCGAATGGTGTGGGATGGATCGTCAGTAACCTGATCTACTTCTTTTTGATATCGACGTTTCCTGTCATCCACCAGCATCCGGTCATTGCGGTTGCGGCGGGCACGGCAGGCGGCTTGGTATTCAACTTCACTGCATCGCGATATTTCGTTTTCAGCAAGTAGATCCGACTTGTGCGAAGCAGGTGGTGTCGTTCAGCGTAGAGCGTCGTAGGCGGTGGCAAGATGGTATGGCGTTGTCGAGGGCATATCCGCTCGGACAATATCGCCATGCTCGTTGATGGCCTCACGCCAGCCGACGGGTAGGAGGAATCGCTCTGCGAAGGCACGGGCCTGCTCGGGCGCCATAGCGCGGATTGCTGAATCGGGGTGAACCGCCAATGCACGCAAGTATTCCGTCTGCGCCCATATCCGCTGAGTACCATCAATCACCTTCCCCTGCCGATCGATGCTGGCCGCCACGGCGTGGCTGACAGGATCCACGCCATGGGTCTGGCCAAAGTCAAACGCCGCCAAGAGCGATGTGTCCAGGCCTGATGCCGAAAATGCACGATGTCGACTTTCCACCGACAGATAGAACCATTCGAATTGGTGGCCTGGCTCGATCCAGCTCGCGGTTTCGTCGTGCGACAACTCCATCACGCACTGCGAGGCGGGGTCAACGAATGCCACGGCAATGCGGGGCAATAAGGCATCGAGCGCCGTGTCGAAGCGCGTGTCGCCAGTCGCATCGGCGGCCATCAGATACGCCTCTGTCAAATGCATCAGCGGATTCTGCAGCGGCCCGCTGTGCGGTGTGGTGAATGTGACATCGAACGCGGCCTGCGGCAGTCCGTGAACGGGATCCGGTTTGAACCGAGTCGCAATCACGTCTGCAACCTCATGCATTAATACACGCGCCTCTGAATTGCCGCAGTAGCCGAAATAGGCGGACAACGCGAACAAGACGAAGGCGTGCGTATAGAGGTCCTTGCTTGTTTCCAGGGGCTGGCCGTCCGGCCCGACGCTGTAGTAGAAACCGCCGTGCGTAAGATCGGGGAAAAAGCGGCGTAGGCTGTCGAATAAACGGGCGGCATGGAGCTGGTCCCCCGCTTTTGCAAACACGTACAACTGCCGGGCACATGCCATCGCGCGGAAGCGTTTTGGCGCGCAGGGCGCGAGCGCGCCCTCGTTTGAGGCGAGGGCTTCATACGCCAACGCCAACGCCGTATTGAAACCCGTGTCACGCCACATATTGAGCACGGTGTTGTCGTAGTGGCGGTGTAGCGCGAGGAACGCAGCTTCCGATGGAAGGGTTGCAACGGAGCGAAAACGGGTGTGCATGGCGGCGGCACCGGGAAGAACAAGCAATTCCGCGGGAGACGGGCCGAATAAAAAGCACCGCGCCGTCCCAGCGTGGCCGTCACGCCAATGGACTCACCGGCGGCGGCGCTTAAAGGCGCTATTATGCCTCCGGTTTTGTGTTCTGCGGCGGCTGTGGCATGAAGCGCGGGGTAGCGCCGACGACGCGCCTGTGTGCGCGGTGTCACATGCGGTAACATGGCCCATTCCAGAGGCGCCTATCGTAGTCGCCTCTACTTGGTTGTGTCGTTCCCATCGAGGCTTTGCGTGGCGCAGTTGTCCGTTTCCGTTGTTGTATTTCGTTCCGACCCGGCTGTGCTGTCTCGCACACTCAATGCCTTGCGCGTCGCCATCTCGGCTGCGGTGTCCCAGCAGCTGTTGGAGGCGCCGGTGCGGCTGACGCTGATCGACAACGGCGCGGCCGGCTCGGATGACGCGGTTTCCCTTGACGCGCTGCGGCAGCCGTTCACGGATTGGGAGGTATGTATCGAGGCGGGGCACGGCAATATCGGATATGGTCGCGGCCATAATCTGGCCATTGATGTTGCGGATTCAACCCTGCATTTGATCCTGAATCCGGATGTGATCATGGCGCCTGATGCCCTGGTGCAGGCATTGGCTTGGCTGCACGGCGAAGCGTCGGTGGTAGCACTTGCGCCTCGGATCCTTGGGGAAGATGGGCGGCAGCAATATCTTTGTCGGCAATATCCTTCGGTGCTTGATCTGTTCGTGCGTGGCTTTCTTCCTGCACGGTGGCGCGCCCCATTTGCGCAACGGCTTGAGCGCTACGAGATGCGCGATACGATAGACGAGGCGCGTAACGGCGGTGTCTGTTATCCGCCGATCATCAGCGGCTGCTTCATGTTGTTCCGGACGCCAGCGCTACGATCGGTCGGCGGCTTCGATCCGCGCTATTTCCTCTATTTTGAAGACTATGACCTCAGTCTGCGCGCGGGCCGTGTAGGGAAAATTTCCTATGTGGACGCCGTCGAAATCGTCCATTTCGGCGGGGGTGCCTCTCGTAAGGGGCTGGCGCATATCAGAATGTTTGCCGCGTCGGCATGGCGGTTTTTTAATCGTTTCGGGTGGAAATGGGTCTGAGGGCACCACTCGGTGTATTCATGGCTTCGCGTTCAAAATGCACCATTGAAGCTGGGCACAGGTAAAGCCTGTACGGTTGCTGCAGCTGACGATGCGGGGAAGGCCTTCGCGTATGAACAGCGCGTTGGCACGCGCTTGCACCGCGCCGTCGCGCGCCGGGCCTTCGGCCGATAGAATTGCGTAGGCGGGGCCGCCCCGTCGTTTCACCAAATGCGCGACAGCGTGTCGAAAAACATCGCTTGCCGGAAAGCTGCCGTCGATCTGTGCAAAGGCAACCGTATTGGGGAACGCCCCGCCAACCACCCATGCGCATCGGTCGTCCCATCGAGGATTACCGTGGCGTGCCTCGCAGGATCGGGTTGATATGCATCTGCATCCCGGTAGGGGCCAAATCTATTGCCAGCTTGTGATGCCACAATGCAAAGCCATTATAGAAATGGTAGTTATCTTGATCCCAATTCGTGTCCTGTCCCAGACTGAATGAGCGATTGCCCACCAGTAGCGGCACCGAAAGGCAGAGCCACGTGTCGAGGTAAGACCAGCGGCGTGGGCCGAATTGCTGTGTTTGGAGTATCGACTATGCGCGATGTGCGCGCCGCTATCGCGTTTCTTGATTGCATAACGCCTGCCCACATGAGCGTGCGTTGAGGTGCGTCCGGGGCGCGGCAATGGGAGAAGAGGGCACACTGTGCCCGCGTTCCCGGCCCGGAATACGGCAAAAAATCGGGGCAAGTATCTGTCCGCACGGACTGACTGGTAAGATGGGAGTTTTGATTGCCCATGTTCGGGGTAGGGCCGCTCAATTCGGCTTGGCCTGACGCCGTCATAGAGGGCGTTTGTGCTAAAAAATGTAAGCAAGGTATCGGTCTGGAATGCTGAAATCGGAAGTCTGCGCATTGACGGACCTGTCGTCCCCGGTGCGTCGCGTCGGCGTCGTGGTGGTGTTTTACCACCCGGACGACGCCTGCATTCGCCGAGCGAACCGATTGTCGCAACGCTACCTCTGCGTCGTCGTCGACAATACCCCTAAATGCGATCGCCGTGACCCCGCCCGCTCGACGTCCAATGCGGCGCTGGACCCGGGCGTTGTCTACCTGTCAAATGGCGCGAACTTGGGCATCGCCACCGCGTTCAATCGCGGGATTTCTTGCTTGCGTGAGCAAGGATGTGATATCGCGCTACTGTTCGACCAAGATAGTGAGCCGGATGACATGTTATTGACGCAGCTGCCGCTGACGCTAGCGGCCTTGCGTGCGCGGGGTGAGCGGGTTGCCGTTGTCGGTCCGGCTTACCGGGACAGTCGATTCGGCGGCGTCACGCCCTTTGTGCGCTTCGATCGTTTCAGCATGCAGCGCGTCGAAGTGGCGGGTGACACGTTGCTGGATATCGACTTCCTCATCAGCTCGGGTTCGTGCATCAATGTGGAGGCTTGGACCGATCTTGGGGTATTCGACGATGACTTGTTCATCGATTTCGTCGACTTCGAATGGTGCGTTCGGGCCAAGCATGCTGGCTATCGCGTTATTGGTGTGCCCTGGCTGCAGATGACGCATCAGCTGGGCGAGGAACCGGTCCTGGTATTTGGTCGGCGCTATCCGATGCATAGCGCAACCCGCCATTACTATCTGTTCCGAAATTCGATTGCGATGTTGAAGCGGCGCTACGTCCCGTTGGGCTGGAAGCTGCCGGAGCTCTATAAGATACCGTCGCGATTCGTCGTGTATGCGTTGTTTCCACAGGATCGGTCCGCCCATATCGGGATGGCACTCCGCGGTCTCTGGCACGGCCTGATCGGTCGGTCCGGGCCTTTATAAGTGCGACTGAGTCCATGAGATCTGTATTTGCCTCTATTCCTGCTTTGTTGCGCCTGCCTGCGAGAATCGTGTTGACGATCCGCCATCAGGCGATCGTGCGCGGTGGCCTCTTTCGGGCATTTTCCTATTACGGCACGCTCCTGCAGCGCGAAGGTCTCGGCGGCATCACGCGCCGGCTGACGAAGCTGCGCAAAGGACAGGGCGTGGCGGATAGTCCGCCGGCCGATGACGTCTATCGTCGCTGGATCGCTCGGTTCGATACGATTGACGATGTGAAGCGCCAGACGTTGCGGGCTGCGATCGCTGCCTTGCCGTCCACGCCGCTCATCTCAGTTGTGATGCCCACTTTCAACAGCGACGTGGCGTTATTGCGAGAGACGATCGCGTCGGTACAGGCGCAGCTTTATTCCCACTGGGAGCTGTGTATTGCCGACGATGCCTCGACCGATCCTGCGGTGGTGTCTCTTCTGGAGGAGATGCAGGCAGCAGACGCGCGCATACGGTTTGTCGTTCGGGAAAGAAATGGGCATATTGCAGAGGCCAGCAACTCGGCGCTCGCGCTGGCACGAGGCGAATACGTCGCGCTGCTCGACCACGACGATTTACTGCCCGAGCATGCGCTGTACATGGTTGCGCACTATATTAATCGCTTCCCGCAGGGCCGCTTGTTCTATAGCGACGAAGATAAGCTGACGACTGAAGGCGGCCGGACGACACCGTACTTCAAACCGGATTGGAACCCGCAACTGAGCCTGTCTCAGAATCTGTTTTCACATCTTGGCGTGTTCGAGACGAGCCTGGTGCGGTCAGTGGGCGGCTTTCGGCCCGAATTCATCGGCAGCCAGGACTATGACCTGATGCTTCGTTGCGTCGATGTCGCCGGCTATGATGCGGTGGTCCATATTCCGCATATCTTGTATCACTGGCGCTTGGGCAGTGGGAGCACGGCACAGAATGTGGAAGCGAAACCATATGCACATGAAGCACGCTTAAATGCATTACGCGAGCATTTGGCGCGCAACGCGATGCGCGCGACCGTATTGACGAACGAAGCGTCAGGGCAGCCGCGGGTGCGCTACGCCTTGCCGGAGCCTGTACCGCTGGTTTCCATCATCATTCCGACGCGCGATGGCCTTGCCTTGCTGAGACAGTGTATCCAGAGCCTATTCGAGAAGACGACATACCCGTACTTCGAGATTTTGATTGTCGATAATGGCAGCGTCGAGCAGGAAACGTTGTCCTACCTGGCCAGTATCGATGGGCAACGCGGCGTTCGAGTTCTTCGCGATGACGCACCGTTCAATTTTTCCGCGCTGAACAATCAGGCTGCGGCGGCTGCGCACGGGGATTATCTGTGCCTATTGAATAACGATATCGAAGTGATTTCACCGGACTGGCTCGATGAAATGGTCGGTCTGGCGGCCCTCCCGGACAGCGGTGCCGTTGGGGCACGACTTTGGTACCCCAACGACACGTTGCAGCACGGCGGTGTATTGCTCGGGGTGGGTGGCGTGGCCGGACACCTCCATGCCGGGCTTCGGCGCTGGCAGCTCGGCTACTTCCTGCGCGCAGCGAGCACACAGAACCTGTCTGCCGTGACAGGGGCCTGTCTCGTGATCCGGGCTTCGACCTATCACGCTGTCGGCGGCTTGGACGAGGACCTGCCGGTTGCTTTTAACGATATCGACTTCTGTATCCGTTTGGGCGAAGCGGGATATCGCAATATTTGGACGCCATTTGCTGAGCTCTATCATCACGAATCTGCTACGCGAGGCTCGGATATGAACGTCGAGAAATATCGCAGATTTGTGGAAGAAGTGCGGTGGATGGAGCGGCGATGGCCCGACCATTTGGCGCGCGACCCGGCATACAATCCCAATCTGACCGTGGAGGCTGGAATACCCCCGTTCACGCTCGCTCATTCTCCGAGAATCGGGCAGTTTGACTGAATAAGGTGCGTTGTAGATGAAAATATTACTGACTGGGGCGACGGGTTTTGTTGGGCGTCACCTTGTGCCGCAGTTACTGGCGCGCGGCCATCGGCTCACCGTGTTGGTCCGAGACCCTTCATCGGTAAGCGGCTTCCCCTGGGGCGCCGATGTCGAAGCGTTGGCTTTTGATCTCGCCTCGACTGATTTTGATGCGCTGCCGGACTGGGGATCGCAGGACGCGCTGATCCATCTTGCGTGGCCCAATTTGCCAAACTACGGGGCCTCCTTTCATTTCGAGGCAAATCTTCCCCAGTCGTATCAGTTTATAAAACGGTGTGTGGAGCGGGGGATCCGCCACGTCTTGGCAACGGGGACCTGCTTCGAATATGGCATGCGCGACGGTTGTCTCGTCGAATCCATGGGCGCGCGGCCGGCCAACCCTTACGCCTTTGCGAAGGATACTCTGCGCGGTTTCGTCGAGCTATTGCAAAAAGAGACGCCGCTGACGTTTCAGTGGGCGCGGCTGTTCTACATGTACGGCGAAGGTCAGAATCCGAAGAGCCTGCTTGCACAATTGGATCGTGCAATCGACGAAGGGCAGCCTAGCTTCGACATGTCTTTGGGAGAGCAGTTGCGCGATTATCTACCCATCGAGGAAGTCGCGCGCCGGCTGGCGCTGCTTCTCGATCACCCGACGCTGCAGGGCGTGACCAATATTTGCAGCGGCGAGCCAATTTCTGTTCGCCGCCTTGTGGAGCAACATATCGCTAAGCGAAAAGCGACGATTGCGCTTAATTTGGGTTTCTATCCTTATTCGCCATTTGAGCCCTTGGCGTTCTGGGGCGACGCGAACCGGATGAGGCAGATCGACGCCATTCGCGACAGCGATTGATTGAAGGACCAAAAGTCGACTCGCTGTAAGGCGCGATGGCACCGTGTTGTTGCGCAACTGAAATAGGCTGTTTTCCAATGAAAGATTTTCCCGTTTCGCCCGGCGAGATTCCGGCGGGACTATGGCGCAATCGGCGCTTGATCAGAGCGCTGACGCAACGTGAAGTGGCGGGCCGATACCGCGGGTCGGCAATGGGCATCGTTTGGTCGTTTGTTAACCCGGCGATCATGCTGGTGATCTACACAGTGGTGTTCAGCGTGATTTTCAAGTCGCGCTGGGGCGGTTCGACCAGCGGTTCGAAAGTCGAATTTGCATTGATCCTGTTCCCGGGCTTGATCGTCTTCAATCTATTCGCCGAGTGTTTTGGTCGGGCACCTGGTCTGATCTTGTCGAACGTCAATTACGTGAAGAAGGTGATCTTTCCGCTTGAGATCCTCCCTTGGGTGGCGCTTGGTTCGGCCTTGTTTCATGCATGCATCAGCATTCTCGTATGGCTCATCGCCTATTTGGCGTTTTTTGGCTTGCCGCATCCCACGTTTTTGCTGCTGCCGGTTGTGCTTCTGCCGCTCGTCCTGTTCGTTCTCGGTTTGATGTGGAGCTTATCCGCCCTAGGTGTCTATGTCCGAGATATTTCACAGTTTCTTGGGCTGATCACGACGTGTCTGATGTTCATGTCGCCGATCTTTTATTCCTCGGATGCATTTCCGGCACGCTTCCGATTTCTGTTGAATCTCAATCCTCTCAGTCCGGCCATCGAGGGCATCCGCGATGTGCTCTTCTGGGGAAAATTTCCGGACTTGGGACTCTTCTTTGCCTACTTGCTAGGATGTGCATTTGTCGCCTATATCGGTTTCGCCTGGTTTCAGAAGACCAGAAAGGGATTTGCCGATGTCCTCTGATACCGTGATCAAGATCCATGGCGTAAGCAAGTGCTACCAGATCTATAACAACCCGCGAGACCGGCTAAAGCAGTCGTTGTCGTTGCGTTTTCGTCGACTCACTGGGCGAAAGCCAAAGTTTTTTTACCGTGAATTTTGGGCGCTCAAAGACATCTCGATCGACATCAAGCGCGGCGAGACCTATGGCATCGTCGGTCGTAACGGCTCAGGTAAATCAACGCTGCTACAAATACTCTGCGGCACTGTGTCGCCGACTACCGGGACGGTGGAAACGTTTGGGCGCATTGCGGCGTTGCTCGAGTTGGGCTCGGGATTCAATCCAGAATTTACCGGCCGCGAAAACGTCAATATGTACGCGACCCTGCTGGGCTTAACGGCAGCGGAAGTCACATCGCGTTTTGCAGCAATCGAAAAGTTTGCCGATATCGGCGACTTTATTGAGCAGCCAGTCAAGACCTATTCTAGTGGCATGCTCGTGCGCCTCGCCTTCGCGGTGATCGCCCATGTAGATGCGGATATTCTCGTTGTCGATGAAGCGTTGGCCGTTGGCGATGCGGTGTTCACTCAGAAGTGTATGCGTTTTATCCGCGAGTTTCAGAAGCGAGGAACATTGCTGTTTGTCAGCCACGATATCTCGGCTGTTCAAAACTTATGCAAATCTGCCATTTGGCTCAGCAAGGGTCAGATGGTGAAGATCGGTACGTCGAAGGAAGTCGCGGAGGCCTACACACAGTTCACCTTTCAAGAAATCTACGGCGAGGAGCACAAGCTTGTCGCCGTGGCGCCGAGCGACGCGCCGGCCGCGTTGGCTTCTGCCGCAACTGCAACCGACGCCGTGTCGTCGCCTGTGGCGCCAGCGCCGACCGAGCCGGAGCCGGATCCCGCGGCCCCTGCGGCCATCGACTACGCAGCGCAAGCCGATGTGCGGGATAACGTGAGCGCGGCAAAAGGATGGCAGACAGGCAGCGCCAAGCTACAAAGTGTTTCGCTCTCTCGACTGACTCCGGGGCCGAAGCACGTTTTTGAAGGCGGAGAGCGCGTGCGCATGACGATTCGCGCCCACGCCGACGAAGCAATTGCTCGGCCGATTATTGGCTTTCTCGTGCGCGATCGCTTGGGTCAAGATCTCTTTGGCGAAAACACCTATATCAGCTCGCAACGTACGCCGATCGTCGTCGCTGCGGGCGACCGTTTCACTGCCACTTTCGACTTCACGCTGCCGATGCTGCCAAATGGCGAGTACACGGTCATGGCGTCGGTCGCGGATGGCGATATCTACGAGCAAGTACAGCATCATTGGCTGCACGACGCGCTTGTCATAACCGTCTCGTCAAGCAAAGTACGGTACGGTCTGGTCGGAATCAAATATGAGCGTGTGGAATTAAGGATCACAGATGAATAAGAAGAGCCTGCATCAGCTATACGAAGAACATCGCGGCAAGGTTTCCGATAAGTGGTCGTTATACATCAGCGAATATGATCGGCTATTTCAGCCCTATCGCGATGCGCCGATCAATTTTCTGGAGATCGGCATCCAAAACGGGGGCTCCCTCGAAATTTGGACGCGTTATTTCGATGGTGCGCAGAACTTGATCGGCTGCGACATCAACCCCGACTGCGCAAAGCTGACATATGAGGATCCACGCGTTTCCGTGATCGTTGGTGATGCCGACGATACGACGGTGCAGGCGCGAGTCCTCGCGCGGGCGCCAGCATTTGACATCATCATCGACGACGGATCACACCTGTCCAGTGACATCGTGCGCTCCTTCGCTTTGTACTTTTCGCAGTTGAAAGAAGGGGGGCTGTTCGTTATCGAAGACCTCCATTGCAGCTACTGGAAGGTGTTCGAGGGCGGCCTGTACGATCCCTATTCTTCTTGGTCGTTCTTCAAGCGTCTGACAGACGTGATCAATCATGAACATTGGGGCGTGGCGGCAGAGCGCAAGCAGATACTCGACGGCTTTGCCCGCGAATACCGCTGCGAGTTGCCCGAAGACCTACTGGCACAGGTACATTCGGTTGAGTTCATCAATTCGCTCTGTGTGGTCCGCAAAGCGCCTGCGGCTGCGAATTCACTTGGTACGCGGATTATCACCGGAACCCAGGCGCTGGTTGCCGACGGCATGGCGCCACTGAATGGCGCACAGTATAAGCTCGATCCCATTTTCGACGAGTCCATCAACCCGTGGTCCACGCTCGATACGCCACCGGACGAAGCGTATCTTGGATTGACGCGAAAGTTGGCGTCAGCCCAGCTTGATGTGAAGTCGTTCCGCGACGATATCGCGCGGCTGCAGCAGGAGATCGCGAACCTGAATGCTGCACAGCGCGAGATTCTGCGCTCGACGAGCTGGCGTATCTCTGCGCCGATTCGTTTTTTGGGAACACATGCGCGGCATCCCGCCCGCGCATTGCTCGGTGCTGCGCGTTTTACCAATCGGCGCTACAAACAAGCGACTGGCCGCGATCTTCGAGAAATCGTCTTGCCTGGAGCGCATGCCTTCTATCGCCGTTTCTTGAAAGGAACCCCGGCGGGGGAGAAGCTCTCACGTTATCTGCTGACGCGTGGCTTGGTGCGTGGCGAGGAACTGCAAGGTCCGGGCTTCTCTCGTCCGGCCGCGCCAGTCGTGCTGCAATTCGATCGCGCCCATGAAGCACTCGCGGTCGAGGCGAATTCGCATGAGCCGTATTTCCATTACTCGCCGCCGCTTAACACCGTCATCGACGACCAACTTGCGAATGTCTCGACGATCAATGTGCTGCTACCAAGCCAGCAGATGCGGCATATGTCGGGTGGTCCGAACACGGCGCTCCTTCTCGCGGCTTTGCTGGCAGAGAGGGGTGAGCGTGTTCGTATCATCAATACGGACGTCGAAAGCGATGGCAACGTCAACGCCTTGTATCGACACATGGACGTGCTGCTGCGCCGTCCCGTTGCACGTGAGCGCATCACCGTCGTCGACGGGTTTAATCGGGCGGTCCCGATGCCTATCGGCATACGCGATATATTCATCGCCACCGCCTGGTGGACTGCACAGATGGCGAAGTTCGCCGTCGGTCAAACGTTGCATCGTGAATTCATCTATCTGATCCAAGATTTCGAGCCGATCTTGCACGAGGGATCGACGTTTCAGGCGAGGGCGCTGGAGACCTACGGGTTGCCGCACATTCCGATCATCAACACGAAATTGTTGAAGGATTTCTTCGTCAAGGAATCCATCGGCCGCTATAAGGACAGCCGCTTCGCCGATAACGCGCTGTACTTCGAGCCGGCGCTGGACCGGGATCATTACTTTCCGGATGCGACAACGGATGGTGGCGTTCAGAAAAAAGTGTTGTTGTTTTATGCACGTCCCACTGTGGCAAAGCGTAACCTGTTCGAGATAGGTGTCGTGGCGTTGCGGCAGGCAGTGGCGGCCGGCGTGATCTCGGCCGAGCACTGGGACGTTTGGGCGATGGGCGAGAAAATCGAGCCTGTCGACCTCGGCAACGGCGTGTCCTTGAAGCCGCTACCCTGGCTAGATTTCGAGGCTTACGCAAAGCGCGTTCGAACTGCGGATGTGTTGCTGTCCTTGATGCTTTCGCCCCACCCGAGCTATCCGCCGCTTGAAATGGCGGCTTCCGGCAAGCTTGTGGTGACCAATCAGTATTCGGTAAAGTCGGCTAAGCGATTGAAGCAGATTTCACCCAATATCATTGGTGCCGACGCAACACCGCAGGCAATCGCGGCGGCCTTGCGCTTTGCTGCGAACCGGGTGAATCTCGGGCTCCCGGCCTTCGATCCGAGGGGCCAAGTGAGTTTCCCAACGGACTGGGACGACAGTTTCGCGCCGATCCTGCCTACGCTGATGCATCAGATCCAAGCGTTACGCAATCTGGCGGTTGACGACGATATGCCGACCGACCGACGGGCCATGCAATCGGGATTGCCGCTTGTCCCGCGGAGCGACTACGAACGTTTTCGCCTCGACCGTCTGGCACGTCGGCGATTAGATGGCCCCTATGTACAACAGCCCGGGTTGTTGAGCTTTGTCACGTCGGCTTACAACACGGCGCCGTCGTTCCTCGAAGCATTGGGGGCGAGCGTGCTGGGGCAGGACGGCGGAACGCAATTCGAATGGTTCATCCTTGATAACGGCACGACGGACGCTGCAAGTCGCGCGGCCCTGGCGGTGCTCGGCAAGCATCCAAGCGTCAGGCTGATGCGCGTCGAGGACAATCTCGGCATCATCGGCGGGATGCGCTATTGCTTGGAGCAAGCGACCGGACGGTATATCCTGCCGCTTGATTCTGACGATCTGCTCGAACCCGATTGCGTGCATATCCTGACGCGGACCCTAATCGAAAACGATTTCCCCGCGTTGCTGTACACGGACGAAGACAAATTGTCTGGCGAGCGTTTCGATATGCCGTACTTCAAGCCGGACTGGGACCCCGTCCTGTTCCTGCACTCTTGCTACATCGCCCACCTGTGCGCGATCGATCGAGAGAAGGCGCTGGCGCTCCAGCTTTATAACGATAAAGGATCAGAAGGTTGTCACGATTGGGACAGCTTCCTGCGCTTCAGTTATGCCGGGCACGTGCCGGTCCACATTCCGGAAGTGTTGTATAGCTGGCGCATGCACGAGCAGTCGACGTCGGGCAATATCGCGTCCAAGTCTTACATAACGGATTCGCATCGTAATACCTTCTTGCGTTTTCTTGCATCTCGGAACCTGCCGAATATCGAATTCGTCAACAGCCCCTTATTTGCGCATAACGTCGACTGGTGGTTCCGGCGCCGTCGGGAAAATCCGGCTTCGCTATTAAGCATACGGATTGGGGCCAATACTGCTGCTGTGGCTGCAGCGCCGGTCATCAAGGTCGCGACGCTCAATGCGAGCGAAGGTCTTGCGGGACTGGCGCGGATTGTCTCGGACTGTGATGCTGAATTGATTCATTTGATGGTCGACGGCGTCGAACCGGATGGCGATGAGTGGGCATGGGATGCCATGGCGTTGTTGGAACTTTTCCCTGACGCCGTGATGGTGGGCGGTATGGTTCACGACGGCCGTCATGTCGTTGATGGTTCGCGAGTCTTGGGCTATGGCGCCGGCGCCGATTGTCCGGATCGCGGCCGGGCGATCGAAGATCCAGGCTATGGTGCCCGTCTTTGGAAGGCGCACACGGCCTCGGCCTTGGGCGGATGGCACGTGGTCGTGCGCGCATCGTTCCTGCGCGACAGCGTGACCACGCTTGCAGGCGAGAACATCGAACTGGCGGCGCTTGGACTGTGGTTGTCGGGGCTGGCGAAAGTCCAGGGCAAGCGTGTCGTGTCGTCGCCATTCATGCGCGCGAAGGGGAGCGCGGCGTCGCTGCCCGCAGTGTCGCACGATCAGCTAGCGCAGTTCCTCTCTCGGTTTTGGTCCTGTGTTCCGGACCCTGTCTCTTATTCCGAGCGACTGGGACTCGATCCTGCCTACACCTATGTCAGCGTGGCACCAGAGGTGAATCAACGTCACCTGCTGTCCTTGCAGAAAAAGCTGCTTCCCTACGCGCGCTGGGCAGAAGCGACCTTTCCGCAGCGAAGTGCCCGTTACCCGGTAAATCACCCGTCGCCATCGATCGCCGTATTGACGACGGTGTACGAACGTACCGATATGGCGTTGCTAGACGCCCTGGGCGATGCATTGCGCGCTCAAACGTTGGCGCCGTCCCAATGGATCATCGTTGCGCACGGGCCAATAACGGAAGCGCACTTGGCGCATTTGCGCGAGCAGTCCGCGCAGCGTTGGCAAGCGACACTGATCGTCGAGCCGACTCCGCTGGGAATCATGGGTGCGATGTCGCGCGCTTTCGACGCCGCGACGAGCGATTATGTCGTTCCGGTCGACGCGGATGATTTGCTCACGGCCGATGCCTTGCAGATCCTGGCCCACACCATCGCTGCGGAAAAAATGCCGGCGTTGGTCTATTCCGATGAAGACCTTTTGGTCGATGGTGAGCCTGCGTCGCCTTATCTTCGCGGCGATTTCGATCCTATACTGAACCTGGAAAGTTCCTATATCTGGCACCTATGCGCCATTCGCCGGGACGCAGGCAAGCGCGCGGGGATCTATACGGACGCGGGGGCTACCTGGTGCCACGATTGGGACAGCGTGACGCGGATCGCCAATCTTGAAGAGCGGATCGTTCACGTACCGGAAGTGCTTTACCACTGGCGTCAGCATTCGTTGTCGACGACGAACAATGACACCGGCGATTCACGCTCACTGGATTCCGTCCGTGCCGTCTTGTCGGCGCAGATTGCACTGCAGGCCCATCCGGAGCACTTTGATGTCGCCGACTGGCCGGAGTCGCGTGGCGCGCGGGAATTGTATGTCGCACGACATGCTACGGCGCTCCCCGCGTTTGTGACGATCGACGAGCTAGCCAAGGCGTCGGACGAGGGCCTGGATCTGGCAGACGATACGATCGTCATTCAGGCAGACGACGGCTTGGTGATCGATCGCTCCAGTGTCTATGTCGAAGTCGCGCGGTTGTTCGAACTGCATTCGCAGCTTGGCGCGCTGGGTGGATTGGTGGAATTGCCGGATGGCACCTGCGTCGACGCCTGCTATGTCAGCGACGCCGCGGGTGATTTGACAACGCCCTGGCGGGGTGGTCGTCGGGGTCCCGGGCCATGGGCACTGCAACTCAAACCGCAGACCGTGGTCGCCACGGGCGACGCGCTGGCATTTTTCCGCCTGTCCGCGCTAAAGCAGTCCTGCATTGTGCCGTTCGCCGACGACGTCGTCCCCAACGCCGGACAACTATGCGCGCGTCTGATCGACGCGGGCCATCGCGTCGGATTCTCGCCCCTCGTACGGGCAACGTGCGGCGCGCATACACTGCTGCGCCCGGCGCGTTCGGAAATAGCGCTTACTGCGTCGGTGCCAAGGCTGGCGTTATCGCGTTATGGCATCAAGCAGGCGCATCGGTAAAAGAATCTGTGTAGGGAGGACGGGTACATGGACCACGATAAGCCATCGATAGCAGTATTTTATCTGGCGCGGGAAGCGGAGGGGCATGCCGCCCTGCAACGGTTTGCCGATTCCTACCGGCAACATCACGCCGGGGTGGCACATGTATTAGTTCCGATCTATAAAGGTTTCTCTTCGGCCGCCGCGTTGCAACGAGCGCGGGAGGTTTTTTCCGGATTGGCGTCCGACGAGGTGCTCCTAAACGACGATATGCTCGACATCGGTGCCTATATCGATGCCGCTTCGCGATGCAATGCGCGCTATGTTTGCTTTATGAACACGCACGCGACATTGCGCGCGCCTGGGTGGCTTTCGGCCTTATACGGTGCGCTACGAGGTGATGGCAACGTCGGTCTGGCAGGCATGCATGGCTCCTATGAAAGCCTTTATCTTTCATCGGCGTTGGTGTCCAAAGCGATTTGGCTCGCTTCTACCAAGCTACAGCCTTTCGACGCCGATCTGCTAGCGCATTTTCGTTTTGCCATTACGCCCGTCGTACCTGATTATGGGCAACGTCGACGTTCGGTACGGCAGGTATTGAGTGGCTTGCGCCGCGACCCTGAGAGCCTGTGGCAGAAGTTTTGGGACGAGCGGACGACGGCAGGGGACACGTACGGTTATTTAAGCGCATTCCCCCGCACTCTGCGTCCGCACATACGCAGTAATGGCTTCATGGTGCTACGGGAGACACTCTTGCGCCACTATCCGCGAATCGCGCCAACAAAAGAGGCCGCCTATGCATTCGAAAGCGGTCCGGAGAGTCTGTCAGATCTGGTGAAACGGGATCAACGCACTTTGGTGGTAGTCGGCACGGACGGTCGGACGTACGGCGAGGCAGCATGGCACAGCAGCAAAACGTTTCGTGCGCTCAGCACCCGACATTCTTTTCTTGACGACAATCAGACGCGCGCTTTTGCTGCCCTGTCGCCACTCGAACAGCAGACATTAATGATGATGACATGGGGCGTGTCATCAGACGGCCGCGCCAATGTGTGCGACCTGGGCTTCGATTTCTCGGTACCCGCCAGCATCGTAAATCAGGCGTTATCAGATCGAGCTTGATGCGTGCGTTCAAAAAACAATGCGAACAAACCCGGTACACCGATTAACAGTTGCGCGAGACCGAGGCAAACGGAAATACTGATGGCGTGTGTTGCCGATACGCCTGTCATACCTAAACCGGTAACCATGACGCCTTCGCGCAAACCCCAGCCTGCAAAAGACAAAGGGATAGCGGAAAGAAGCATGAGGAGCGGCATCAAGAAAATGGCGTCGCTCGCCAGCGTGATTGCGAATGCGCGTGCGATGCAGTATGTCGACAAGACGATCAACGCTTGCACGACGCAACTTAGCAGTAGGGTCAACGCGCCGCTCGGCATCGGTGCGAAAACAATCTGATGCAGCATAGTGAAAAGCGCCCCGACGGCGCGTGTAGGCCGAAAGCGCGATAAGTATCGCGCAATGCGATCTGCGCCAAGCCAGAGCAGGATAAAACACAGCGCTGTAACAAGATCGATGACGCCGACGACTACTTGTGCATGCGGTCCCGAATGAGGCGTAACGTACAGGAAAAACGGCAAGCAAACGGCCGCGATGCCGGCGAGATAAATCAAGGCGGAAAGGCGATCACTGAAGACGCTTTTTAATGCTAACGCCAGTGGCATCCGATGGTACCTCACCAAAAGCCATGCCCTGACCGCATCTCCTCCGACCGAACTCGGTAGCGTTTGATTGAAGAACTGCCCAATTAGCGTTAGCCGCATCGCTTGCATCGTACGAAGCGGTGCGCCGATAAGACCGCTGATTACGTGCCAGCGTCCACCGGTGAGCAGAAGTTGAACGAACATCAATACAACGGCCGCGACAAGCCAGCGCCGATCCACATTTGCCAGTTGGATGACGATCTGCTCGAAATTGATCTTACGAAATAAGATGAATAGGCAGCCGATCGTGACGGTCAATTTGACAAATAGAAGTGATGCTGTCGAACGTTTCACGGGTTCAGTGTCATTATTCTAAACATGCAGAGGAAAGAGTCGGACGTCCATCTCTTCTAGAATCTGAGTCGTTTGAAGAGTCGCCACGGAAGGTATTTGAGGACTGTTGTGACCGCGAGCCAATATCCAGGGTAGTAATGCGGTCCCCTATCACGGCTGGCAACTTTTATCGCGTGTTGCGCCACGCGTTGCGGCGATACGACCGGAAACAATAATTTTTTTCCGAACGTCTGCTGGGTGGCTACGTAGCCCAATTTGATGAAGTGGACGCGTATGCAAGAGCCGGTAGTCGCGTGGCGCAGGCTTTCAAAGAAGCTTTCCAATGCACGCTTTGCTGCAGAGTAGACGACATTATTACTTCTCCCGCGCGATGAAGCGATTGAGCCAAACCCTACAACTCGCGCTGCGGGCAACCGTCTGAGCTCTGGCAGCATCGCCGTGGTGACTGCAATGACAATGCCAAGGTTGACATTCAGCAAAGCGATAGTCGCCGCTAGGCTGACAGAATCGGCTGTATCGTCGTCCATGGACACGCCGATCGGAAAATAAAGACTATTGATATCGCCGAGCTGCCGGGCGACGGCAATAAGGCTCGTGACGCTCGCTTCCAATTGCCTCGCATCCAAGACGACGGTAACGACATCGATTCCAAATTGAAGGCGCAGGTGCTGCGCCTGTGCCGCGAGATCGCGCGCATCGGTGGCGGCGATCAACAGGGGGCTGCCTTGCGCCGCAAGCGCCTCGCTTAATGCACGACCGACACCGGCCGACGCACCCAAGATCATTGTTCTCATAAACCGAGTCGCTCCGACAACGTCGAACGGAACAACCTTTTTGCATCAAAGCCGCGCAGCGCCGCGCGGAAGGCATCCATTTCTGGGTAACACGCTTCAGCAACTTCTCGCGGCAGGCGGGAATCCTTGATGATGTTTGGCAAGCCACCAAATTCGACAAGGTGCATATCGAGGCACTGCAACAGCGGCTCCGCGTTCGGATGGCGCGGGAAGTTCAGTGCGAGACACACGCCGTCGCCACTGAAGCGAAGGCGCGACCTGGGACCAACGAACAGTTTTGCCGATGCGAGCGTGACTGGACAGGGTGAACGGACCAGTGCTGTTGCGATGGCATCGATAAATGCGGGAGCAGCGTCGTGGGGCAGCAACGCTTGATATTCATGGAATCCAGGCCGTCCGAACAGTCGGAAGTACGATTCGACCTGTTGCGCGGGGTACAGCGCTGCTTCCAGACCGATCAGACGGCCGCCTAGGCCGATCCTTTCCTGCTTTCGGCGATAGAGGTAATTTAACAAACGCGCACTGCTGTTGCCGAGCAAGTTGATTGGCAGCCTGGCTCGCGTATCTGCGCTGAGCGTCGAAGGCTTGCGCCGTAACAGCGTCATGTCAGCAGCTGTATCCGTCGCGACAAACTGGGCCTCGGTCAGATACCCCGAGCCGAACCTATCCCCTTTATTGATGAAATCATGCCAGGTGTAGCTGAAATCGGAACGATCAAGGGATGCGTGTAGCGCGGTAATGCCGGACTCGAAACGATCGAACGGCCTGGTGGTGAGTCTGACTGATTGCGACGGCATCGCTGCAGTATAAAGCCGGGCAGTGAGCAAGTGCCCAGTCAATCCGTACCCGCCACACGTCAGGTCGAACACGTCGGCGTCGGCGGCTCGCGATACTATGAGTTCCCCGTGCGCGGGGTGCCATAAGCGGACTGACTCGACCTGATGATGGAACGTGCCTTCCTTAGCGTGATTTTTGCCATGGACATCGGCTGCGATACAGCCGCCGATGGAAATAGCGCCATGTCCCGGTTGAATGCTCAGGTAACGCCCCTGTCGTTGCAGGAACCCGTGAAGCGCGGCCAAAGAAATCCCGCACTCGACTTCGACGATGCCAGTGAGCGGATCAAAATCCAAGACGCGATCGAATGCTAAATGACCAATACTGTCGCCGCCTTCGACGAAACTTGCTCCGGCATAGGACAGCCCCGCGCCACGTGCGATGCGCGACGATACAATCTCTGTATTCGACCAGAAGCGATAGCGATCCGGCTGCCGAAAATGGGCGGACGCACCGACGCCACCATCGAAACTGAGCATCGGGGTGGTCGCTACCGTCTTGCTGGATCGAGTGGGCGGTGAGGGGGGCGCCATATTAGGGGGTAGGGAGATGCGTGAACTTCCTATGTATATGGAAGTTTGGCCGGCCCAATGCATTTTTATAAGTTCGCGCCACGTACAGGGCGATGAACGATACCGCTCCCCCGAAGAAGGCACATGCCATCAACAGATTCAGCAATCCAAACCAAAGGCTGTTTGTCTCGATTTGGGCGATGCCGAGGATTGCTGTTAGACATAGCCAGAACGGGAAAACGTAAATAGGGATTCGCAATGGCAACGTGGAAGACGACAGAATGCCGGCGACAGCAAAAACGACCATGCGCGGAAGATTGTAATTGGTCTTTCCGGCAATGCGACGGTGTCTCCGGTACGCGATCCCGATACGATTGAATCCAACGCGCGATATCGAGCTCCGAATGAAGGGAAATGAGTTCCGATCCGCCACAATTGCCTCACGTACTTCTGCGGTGAAAAGCGAAAACTCGGCCATGTAGAGAATTATTTCGTCGTCCGCAACGCGGCGCACGATCCGGTAGAAAAGTTTGCGCGCCCCCTTCATGACACGGCCTTCTTCCCGATCGACCCGTTCGCCATAGACAATGTCGTGGCCCGTTTCGTGCAGCTTGACAAACTCGAGCAGCATTTCAGGGGGATCCTCGCAATCGACATCGATAAACGCTATCAGGTCGCCGGATGTGGTTCGAATGCCACTTTCAAGCGACCTTTGATACCCAACGTTGCGGCTCAATGTGATCACATAAATGTGGTCGAATTCAGCTCTCAGCTTCGCGATAGCACCATAGGTCCCATCCGTGGATGCATTGTTCAAGAAAACCAGGTGCACGCGATAGTGCTCGCGCAGCGCCTTGATGACGGGATGCATTCGCGCGAAAAACAATGGAACGACGTGTTCTTCGTTATAGACCGGGCAGAGGATGGTGATAAGTGGCAGCATTGCGAACCAAGCGAGTTAGTGTCCGTAGGCGCGATAGATGAAGCCAGCGCGCGTGTCATGGCTTTGCCACACGGCGAGCATGTCGTGTCGAAGCGGCTGATACGAAATCTCTAAGGTGAGATGCATACCCTTGACGTTTTCCAATGAAGCGAAGCGAAATCCAATAAATGTATTATCGGCGATCGAATCGGCGTTGATTGTTGTTTCACGTATCTCATAGCCGTCCTCGCTTAGGATACGCAGCGTGACAGTCCCGCTTGGTGTCGTTCCATAGTTCGACATGAATACGTCTACGGCGGAAAGCTGGTTGGTCGCGACGGTGATGTTGTTGTCTACCGGTGCGGTGAGGGGCAATGGCTGTGCATTGGCTTGCGCTACGCTGACGTAAGGTAAGCGCGTGTCGGCCGGGCTGCAGGCCAATCCGTGGCAGGCATAGCTGGCCCAGGTAATCTTGATTTCCTGGCCATATTCGTCCGGATTCGGCGTTTCGAAACGAATAGCCTCCACGCTTCCTACCAATGGCGCTTGGTTGGACAGCATGTCGTAAAATTGTTGATAATTTTCGATCAGTGGGCTAGCCCATACGCCATCTGCAGCATGTGTCGGCATTAGACGATAGCGTCTCTCCGTGCCATCCGACAGGGAATACACAATGTCGATAGGACTGAGCCGAAATAAGAGGTTCTTAATCTTTGAAAGAAACGGGGTCTTGATGTCGACTTTCGCATAGAGGATGGCTGAGGCGGGCAGCGTCGGCAGCGCGACAGCTTTATTCCAGCCTGTCGCAACCGTCCCCTGAAGCGTGAGGGCTGACAGCCGAGGCGAAACGGCTGGCGAATATTTCAATATGCCGACTGGCGCCTGGCGCTGGTCCGACTCGAAATACGCGGGGGAATAGTCGTTGATAATGCGCGGCAGGGTGATCGGATCATCGAAAAATTGATGCCGATCATCCACGCCGGAGGTCGAGCCTAACGAGTCGTGATAAGTCAGTAAAAACGCTGGACGCCGATTCGAGGAAAAGAAATCGGCGTTCAGGCGGTCCAACGTCGATGTAAAGGCGTTGAAATGCTGAAAAACCGGTTTGGGGTCGTAAAAGAGTGTCCGGTTCGCAGCAATCAAGCCGAGATCGGATGAATAGACGTCGACTGGTGCGCCCCCGATCAGAGCCAATGCCGCGGGCGTTAGCTGATAATTGACCAATTGTGTTGCTGAGTGGGCGGCGATTTCAGCTTTGTACCGTTGGTAGTGGACCAATCGTTGCAGTGAATTCCACGTTGGAAATGCTTCGTCACGTACGCCTCCCATCGATTGCAAGGCGAATTTCGAGAAGATGGGAGCACGCCCCGTGGCAATGCCCGAAGACTTCAACCCTTCGTTTTGCGTAAAACAAAGCATGCCCAATAACAGCGCCATGACGACGTCACCCATGACGCCATGCGAGGATGGAACACTTCGCTGAATAGGGACAGAGGCAGACGTCGGTCCGCTGCTCGCTGAATTTCCGTCGGTGAACCGGATCAGAACCAACGTCAGGCCGAGGAAAAAAGAGATACTGATGAGGGCCAGTATATGGCCGTCGTATCGCACCACGCCGTGTTTCCATCCCATGAACAACGTGCATGCCGAGACAAGGGCCGCGTGCGCAATTTTGGCCTTCTGGGAAAGCTGGCACGTCATCGCAAGTACGATAGCTATGCTCGCCAAGAACCAGAGCAAACTGTCCCATTCGAGCTCACGCGCTCGGCTCATCGAGACAGAATAGCCGGAGACGATCTGCATCGATGTCGTGAGATAGGGCCAGATGCTCGACGGCTTGTTCTGCAGCAAGACCCAGACAATGACGAAGCTTCCCGCGACGGCGAGCGCGGCAGTGACTGCATTGCCTGCGATCCGCTTAGCTTTGAACGGGACGAGGCAACTGACCGCGATCATGGCTGTACATTCGATGCCGATCGGGAACCGGAGCATGGCGCCGATCGAGGTTAATACGCCGGCGGCAATAAGACTGTTTCGACGGTATTGCGTATCGAAAAACACCAACAACAAGAAGATTACTGTACATGTGATCGCTCTTTCCTGATCAATATAGCGCACGAAGACAAATGTCAGAAGAAACAGCGCTCCCGTGACGGCGAGATTCCCACTGCTTTGAACTTTGTGCGCCAGTAGCAACGAGACAACCGAAAACAGAACGATCCAAAACGCATAGGAAATAATAAGATGATGTCCTATGTCTTCGGTCCTAAGCAAAAATCCGAGCGGTCCATAGGTATATATCAGATCGGTGCCAAATTGGAGACCACCGAATGCAAAGCGATTCAGCGTGTAGGGAAAGGAGCCGTCGATGCCCGTAACCGTCTGGACAGCAATGTTCGGGAGCATTTGAGAGAAGAAGGCCAACGCCATCAGGCCCCACATTGCAAATGCCCGGCGGCTCGGAGATGCGATCATGTATAGGATATAAGGCGGATGAGGGTAATTTTGGGGTCCGTGGTGACCCTCCAATGTTATGGCGACCTCATAGTACCTGTCGTCGATCCCCGGTGCAAAGGAAGAGAAAGGCGGCAGGCAGCTTGCCAGATGAAGCTGTGTATGCTAGCCGCTCAAACCGAAAAAATAATCTGAGCGTCAAGCGAAAAATTTTACAAATATGTCAAGCGAGAGGCGCGACGCAGTGGTGCCTGTTATCGGCCTGAGGCATTTCCTCCAGTCCCTAAAGTCAAGTACACTACGATCGATGGCACGCAGGGTCTTTTGTCAATAGCCTCGAAGACGACAGGGAAGCGGAGCGAATCCGAGATACCTCTGGTTGACCGTGGGCAGAAATAGCGATTTAAGTTTGGCCCAGTTTCTTGAAATTTTTGACATCTTTTCGCTTATGAAAGCCGTAATCCTTGCGGGTGGTCTCGGCACCCGGATCAGTGAAGAATCGCATTTGAAGCCCAAGCCGATGATCGAAATCGGCGGCAAGCCTATCCTTTGGCACATCATGAAGATCTATTCCCACTACGGAATCAACGACTTCGTGATCTGCCTTGGCTACAAGGGATATGTGATCAAAGAGTACTTTGCCAACTACTTCCTGCACATGTCGAACGTCACGTTCGACATGTCGTCGAACCAGATGGAAGTGCACGAGCAATATGCGGAGCCCTGGCGCGTCACGTTGATCGACACGGGGGCGGAGACGCTGACAGGCGGCCGCTTGAAGCGGGTTCGTGAGTACTTAGGCGACGAAACCTTTTGCTTTACTTATGGTGATGGCGTCACCGATCTCGACATCAAGAAGACACTCGCGTTCCATCGCGAACACGGCAAGCTGGCCACGGTCACGGCGATTCAGCCGCCGGGCCGATATGGCGCGCTGCATATCGAGAAGGATGCAGTCTTAAATTTCCAGGAGAAACCGGCCGGCGACGGTGCCTGGATCAACGGTGGCTTTTTCGTGCTAGAGCCGTCCGCTATAGATCAAATCACCGGTGACGATGTGATGTGGGAAGCCGCACCGCTGCAAAACCTTGCGGCGATGGGGCAGTTGGCCGCCTACCAGCACGATGGCTTCTGGCAGGCAATGGACACTTTGCGTGATCGGAACCACCTCGAGGATTTGTGGCGAACCACGCCGCCTTGGAAGGTGTGGAAGTGACGCAATTCAGTAATATTTACCGGGGTCGGCGCGTCATACTTACGGGCCATACCGGCTTCAAAGGTAGTTGGCTGGCGCTCTGGCTACAACAGCTTGGCGCCGAGGTCACGGGTGTTGCGCTGGCCCCCAGCACGGTGCCGAGTCACTGGGCGTTGCAGCACTTGCCGATCGATGAACATATCGTCGATATCCGTGATGCGGACGCCATGGCCCGAATCTTCGCGGCGGTGCAGCCGGAGATCCTATTCCATCTCGCGGCGCAGCCGCTGGTTCGTCGGTCCTATGTCGACCCAGCGGAGACCTGGTCGACCAATGTCGTCGGCACGTGCAACGTGCTCGATGCATGTCGCAAGGCAGGTGGCGTCCAGGCGATCGTCAATATCACGACTGACAAGTGCTACCAAAACAATGAGTGGTTGTGGGGCTATCGTGAAACCGACCGGCTCGGTGGACATGATCCTTACAGTGCGTCGAAAGCGGCGGCTGAACTGCTATCCGCGAGCTATCGTGCGTCCTTTTTCAACGACCCGGCTGGCCCGTTGCTGGCAACGGCACGTGCCGGCAATGTGATCGGCGGCGGTGATTGGTCAGTCGACCGTTTGATTCCCGACATGGTGCGCGCGGTCGAGGCAAATGGCAGTCTCGAAATTCGCTCGCCGCGCTCCACGCGACCGTGGCAGCACGTGCTCGAATCATTGAGCGGTTATCTACTGCTTGGACAGCATCTTCTAGAGCGAAAGGCGGCATTCGCGGACGCATGGAATTTTGGCCCGGAAGCGATCGGCAATCGGACTGTTGAGGACGTGTTGTCCCGATTGGCGGCCCTGTGGCCAGCAGTCCGTTGGCATATGACGAGCCAGGCGCAGCCGCATGAGGCGCATTTGCTTTCGCTTGATAGTACGAAGGCGCATCGTGTTTTGGGTTGGCAGCCGGTATGGGGCTTCGAGGAAGCGTTGCGTCATACGGCAGACTGGTATCGCGCCTTCGTCGAATCGCAACAGGTCCTTAGTGCCGAGCAACTGCGTCAATACGGCGCTGACGCTGCGGCAGCCGGCGTATCATGGTGCACGCCATGAAAACCTCCGAGTGCCGCCTGCCAGGCGTCTTTGTCGTCGAGGCAAGCCCGTTTGCCGATCATCGTGGCAAATTTCAGCGCGTTTTCTGCGATCAGGAATTGCAGGACGTCATTGGTGCGCGCAGCATTGTGCAGATCAACCATTCGCAAACGGCGAGCGTCGGGGCGGTGCGAGGGATGCATTACCAGCGCGCACCACATGCCGAAATGAAGTTGATTCGCTGTTTGAAGGGCCGGGTATGGGACGTTGCGGTCGATCTTCGTGCCGGGTCGCCGACCTTTTTGCAGTGGCATGCGGAGGAGTTGTCTTTCGACAATAACAAGATGTTTGTTATTCCGGAGGGCTGCGCCCATGGTTTCCAGGTTCTGGAAGAAAACAGCGAGCTGCTCTATCTCCATACAGCGCGTTACACTACCGATGCTGAAGGAGGCGTGCGATACAATGACCCGATGTTGCAAATCGCCTGGCCTTTGCCGATAACGGATACGTCACGACGGGACGAATCCCATCCACTTTTGTCTGCCACATTCCCTGGATTATCTGTATGAATTGCCGTCATTGCCAAACGTCCCTTAAGAACGTTTTTCTGGATCTGGGGTTCGCACCGCCATCGAATGCCTACCTCGCAAAAGCAGACCTTCAGGCGCCGGAAACCTACTTTCCGTTGAAGTTGTTCGTCTGCGAAACATGCTGGTTGGTGCAGACGGAAGACTATGCGCGTGCAGATGAGCTGTTCCGCACCGATTACGCCTACTTCTCCTCGGTGTCACATAGCTGGTTGGCGCACGCCAAGCGCTACGCCGACATGGTGATCACGCGTTTCAACTTGGGTCCGCATAGCCTGGTGATTGAGGTGGCGTCTAACGACGGTTACCTGCTGAAGAACTTTGTTGAGACTGGCATTCCCTGCCTCGGTGTCGAGCCGACGAACAGTACGGCCGACGCAGCAGAAAAGCTAGGTGTGCCGGTAACGCGCGAGTTCTTTGGCACAACGCTTGCGCAGCGGCTGGTCGAACAGGGCAAGCAAGCGGATCTGATTGCCGGCAACAATGTTTATGCGCACGTGCCGGATATCAATGATTTCACGGTTGGACTGAAAACGGCGTTGAAGCCGGGCGGCACCATTACGCTGGAGTTCCCGCACCTGCTGAAGTTGATCGAGCAGACGCAATTCGACACGGTGTACCACGAGCACTTCTCCTACTTATCGCTGCACGCGGTGTCGTCGATCTTTGAAAAGGCCGGTTTGCGGGTCTGGAGCATCGACGAAATCCCGACGCACGGTGGTAGCTTGCGTGTTTATGGCTGTCACGCGGACGACGCGCGCGCCAATGACGCGTCCGTGCAGAAAGTACTGGCGGATGAAGTCCGTGGCGGTTTGACGAATCTGGACACTTATGCGGCGTTTCAGATTCGTGCCGACGAGGTCAAGAATGGGCTATTGCGCTTCCTGCTCGAGCAGAAGCAACAAGGCAAGTCGGTTGCAGCCTATGGCGCTGCGGCAAAGGGCAATACACTGCTGAATTATGCGGGTGTGAAGCCCGATCTGCTGCCGTTCGTCTGCGATGCGGCGCCGTCCAAGCAGCACAAGTTCCTGCCCGGAAGTCACATCCCGATTCTGCCGCCGGAGCAGTTGCGTCAGGTCAAACCCGATATCGTCTTGATCATGCCCTGGAATATTGCCGATGAAGTCGCGCAACATCACGGCTATATCGCAGAGTGGGGCGGCCGTTTCGCGGTCGCCGTTCCTTCTATTCGTTTGCTGTAGTTGACGATCCGGGACGAAAAACGCATTTCTCGATCACAACGGTCACCGCATGACACCATGGCGCTGGAGCGAAAGCTTCGGCGCCATGGCGCATGCGCGTTGAAACAATGAAAATCTTGATCACAGGCGCCAACGGTTTTGTTGGAAGATCGTTGACACGGGTCTTGTTGGATGCGGGGCATCAGGTCGTCGGACTGACGTCGCGTCCGTTCGACGGCGATCCTGCGCTCGTACAACGCTACAGTCCGGCACGCGACTTCATCGATATCGATCAATGTTGGCCTCACGACGATGCGGTCGACTGCGTCGTGCACCTTGCCGCGCGCGTCCATCAACGCGAGGAAGCACGTCAATCGTTCGACACGCGGCTTGCCGCTTATCGCGAAACGAATGTCGAAGGAAGCCTTCGGGTTGCGCGCGCTGCATGGAAAAACGGGGTGCGGCGTTTGATCTTCGTCAGTAGCGTCAAGGCCATGGGGGAGTCAGAGCCTGGCTACCCTTCTCACGCATGGTCTGAGCGAGACACACCGATGCCGGTGGATCCTTATGGCATTTCCAAGGAGGAAGCGGAGCGAGCGCTTTTGTCACTTGGCCAGAACACGCGGATGGAGGTGGTCGTCGTCCGGCCTCCCTTGGTTTATGGACCCGGCGTACGTGCCAACTTCTTGCAATTGCTGCGTGCCGCGACATCGGGCTTGCCCTTGCCGTTCGGCGCTATCACTGCGCGGCGTAGCATGATTTATATCGGCAACCTGAGTGATGCGATCGCCCGATGCTGTACCCATCCGGCTGCCGCCGGACAGGTTTTCAACGTATCCGATGGCGTCGACGTCACGGTCCCGGAGCTAATCACCGATATTGCTCGCTTGCATGGCGTGCGCGTGCGTTTGTGGCGCTTACCGGTGTCGTGGCTGGAGCGCATCTGCCGGCTTGCGGGACGAGCCGATCAGGTACAGCGCCTCGTTTCGCCATTACGGGTCGACACGACGCATATCCGTCTTACCCTTGCCTGGGTGCCTCCGTACACGGTTACCGATGGCATTCGCGCCACGCTGGCGGCGGTCACGGCCGGAACGAGACATTAACGATGGCACTGTCCGAATGGTTGGCGAACGCGTTCCCGACGTCCACGGTCATGGTGATGTGCGGTGGCGCGGCGCTGGTCCTTGGTTTCGGCATCCTGGCGGTGTTGATGAAGACCGGTTGGGCTTGGGACATCGCGACCGATGTGCCGAATCATCGTTCGATGCACACTCGGCCAACGCCTCGGGTGGGGGGGCTCGGACTGATCCCGGCCTGTCTGATCGTGGGGGCCATGTCCGCTCCGACCTTTCGCTTGGCGGCCTTGATTGCGCTGGGCCTCGCCTTGGTATCGCAAATCGACGATCGGCGTGGTTTACCGGCCCGGGTGCGCTTTGCGGTGCATATGGCGAGCGCGGTCGTTTTCGTCTGCCTCACTTGGGCGATCGGGCCGCCGGGAACCGCGCTTACGGGCAGCGCGGTAGCAGGTTTCCTGACCAGCGGATGGGGTGTCACGGCGTTATTGATACTGTCGGTCATCACCTTCGTATGGTCCATGAATTTGTACAATTTCATGGATGGCCTGGATGGCCTGGCGGGAGGCATGGCCAGTGCCGGGTTCACCGTCTATGCGATCGTTGCTTTTTTTGCAATACGTGATGGTGCGAGTGCGGCGGGAGCACCCGCGTTGTACGATGCCTCAGTGCATCGCCTCTCGGCGGTGCGCGACGTCGCGATCGCCAGTAGCGCGGTGGCGGGGGCGGCTGTCGGATTTATGTTCTGGAATGCACCTCCTGCGAAATTGTTCCTCGGTGATGCCGGTTCCGTGCCACTGGGTTTTCTTGCCGCGTCCTTGGGTTGGCTAGGCTGGTCCTACGGAGCATGGCCGGCAGCGTTTCCGTTCATCGTCTTCGCGCCGTTCGCTTGCGATACGACTGTGACATTGCTTCGGCGGTTGGCTCGGGGTGAACGTTTCTGGGAGGCGCATCGTGAGCATTACTATCAACGGATGGCCCGGATGGGCTGGCCGCGCTGGCGAGTCTTACTGATTTCCTATGGCGCGATGCTGTTGACGGGAGGGGGGGCGATCATTTACGCAACGGCTCCCTCGGCAACAGCGCGTCCTACCGGGCATGTGTTTCCAATCGGAATAATCGCCGCCGTGCTGTGTTTTGCGGGCTTGGCCGGACTAGGTGTCTTCATCGATCGTCGATGGGGGCGTTACACGTCCGCCGTGGAAACGAACTGACGAAAGGCCGATGACTTAATACGCATGATAGACCCCAAAAATCACAATAACACCGCGTGGCGGACATTCGCTGCTTTCGTTTTTGATGCCGTCGCCGTTGCGGTCGTATGGGTCATTTCTTATCTATTGCGTTTCAATGGAGCGCTGCCCACTGAGTATGCGCGTCCGGTAGCGATGCAATTGCTGTGGATCGTACCGATATATGCCGTGTCGTTCAGGTTGTTCGGTCTTTATCGGGGCATGTGGCTGTTTGCCAGTCTGCCGGATTTGATCCGCATCGGGAAAGCCGTGATTGCTGGCGCAATCATCACGATGGTTGGCAGTGTCTTGGTGCAACCGGTACCACTGGTGCCCCGTTCAGTATTGATCGTTTCGCCCATTCTTCTGATGCTCATCTTGGGCGGGGCTCGGGCGTGCTATCGCGCCGGCAAAGAATTTTACCTGGATCGCGGCGCGCGGGGCGGCCACAGCGTCCGTCGTGGTAAGCCCGTGTTGATCCTCGGTGCAGGGCGTGCCGGCGCCGCGCTGACGCGCGAACTTGCGTATTCGCCCGAGTGGCGCCTGCTGGGACTTCTTGACGACGATGCAGCGAAAATTGGTCGTGAGATCTACGGGTATCGCGTGCTCGGACCGATCGATGCGCTGGATCGTTTGACCAGCGCCTCAGGCGCCGATCGTACGGCCACCCACGTCATTATCGCCATGCCGGGCGCAACAGCCGAGCAGAAACGCCGCGTCGCAGCGCTGTGTATGCGGTCGCCGGCTCGCGTGATGACTTTGCCGCAGTTAACCGAGACCGACGCAGAAGGCAACTTCTTGTCGCGCATCCGCAATATCGATCTAGAGGATCTGTTGGGGCGCGATGCAGTCTCTATCGATGCCAAACACGTTGGCGAGCTGTTGCATGACCGTGTCGTCATGGTCACCGGCGCCGGTGGTTCGATTGGTTCGGAACTCTGCCGTCAGATCACCCATTTTAAGCCGGCACAATTGGTTGCCTATGATCAATCGGAATTTTCGATTTATCGCCTCGGTGAAGAATTTCGCGATCGTCATCCTGAATTGCCGCTGGTGGAGGTGATCGGCGACGTCAAAGATGGTTTGCTACTTGAGAAGGTCATGAAGCGGTACCGGCCGTCGGTCGTATTCCACGCGGCGGCCTATAAGCATGTGCCATTGATGGAAAACGTCAATGCGTGGCAATCGGTCCGCAACAACGTTTACGGCACTTATCAGACTGCCATGGCAGCGAAACAGGCGGGGGTCGGACGCTTCGTACTGATTTCAACTGACAAGGCGGTTAACCCGACTAATGTCATGGGGGGCAGTAAGCGGCTAGCCGAAATGGTGTGCCAGTCATTGCAACAGCAGGCCGAACTGATGAACGCCGATTGCGTGGGGTGCTCAATGGCGCCAGCCGATGCGTCGCGGTCATCCGCCAACGGTGGTAGCGATGCCCCCCACCTGCAATTCGAAATCGTTCGCTTCGGTAACGTCCTCGGCAGTGCCGGCAGCGTTATCCCAAAATTCCAGGAGCAAATTGCCAAGGGCGGTCCGGTCACTGTCACGCATCCGGATATCACCCGTTTCTTCATGACGATTCCGGAAGCTTCACAGCTTGTGTTGCAAGCTTCCAGCATGGGTCGTGGAGGGGAGATTTTCGTACTTGATATGGGGCGTCCCATGCGTATTGTAGATCTGGCGCGCGACCTCATCCGGCTCTATGGCTTCACAGAAGAGCAGATCGGCATTTCCTATACCGGCTTGCGTCCGGGGGAAAAATTGTACGAGGAGTTGTTAGCGGACGAGGAGACCACGCGTCCCACGCACCATTCGAAGCTACTGATTGCCCGTACGCGCCCGGTACCAGATGAGTTCCTGCCCGCGGTCCTGAAATGGCTGACGGCCCCGCACGTGCCGGACGATGATCTGGTTCGTGCGCAGTTAGGGCAATGGGTGGAGGAATATTCCCCATCTTCGCATCACCCCCAAGTGCCCCTGGTCCACCCCGAGACCGTACGCGCGCATTGAGCCGTATTTCGGGATTCCGTTAAACTGTTTGACGACAAGCCCCTTAGCTATGTGCCGTTACCTTCCTCGTGATGTAAGCGAAAGACGGAATGGTGAACGAGAGGCAGCATCCAATTGAACCGATCACGGGATCCCCTATGACAGAAAAGCGCATTCTTCTCACCGGCGTCAACGGTCAGGTCGGCTTTGAGCTTGCGCTTAGCCTGCAGGGTCTGGGCACTGTTCTTACATTCGACCGGGCAGCCCTGACCTGTCGAATCCTGACAAAATTCGCGATGTGGTGCGAAGTGTCTCGCCGACGCTAATCGTGAATCCCGCCGCGTACACGGCCGTCGATAAAGCAGAAACAGAGCAAGAGGCCGCACAGGCGATCAATGTGAAGGCACCAGCCATTCTCGCGGAAGAAGCCAAACGCGCTGGAATCCCGCTAATCCACTATTCCACCGATTATGTCTATGACGGTGACAAAGACGGGGTCTACACGGAAGAAGACGCGACGACCCCTCAAAACGTCTACGGTGCTACTAAACTGGCCGGTGAGGAAGCGATTCGGGCAAGCGGTTGTCACCATGTGATTTTCCGTACCAGTTGGGTATACGGCGTCCATGGCGGCAACTTCGTTAAAACGATGATGCGGTTGGGCGCAGAACGGGAGTTCCTCCGCGTGGTCGGAGACCAATTTGGTGCGCCGACAGCGGCCCGAACCAATGCCGATATTACGGCCCACATCGTTGCGCAATCGCTCGCGGTTCACGATCCGGATGCCTGGTGACAAACGAAGACGGGAACGTATCACCTTAGCGGCGGCGGAGAGACGAACTGGGCTGATTATGCTCGAGAGATTTTCGCAATGAAGGATCTGAGCTGTTGCGTCGATGCGATCCCGGCTGCGGAGTATCCTACGCCGGCAAAAAATCCATCTAAATATCTGATTTTAAAAGATAAGTTGGCGTGCGCATTCGGTTTGCGTGCCGCCCCATGGCAGACGTCGTTGCGTCAGTGTGTCGAAAGTCTGTAATGTTGATATGGCCCGGCCCTCTAAGCACTGGCATTGGTCGTACCGCCACCCACGTGATCATCGCCACGCCGGGCGCAACGGCGGAGCAGAAGCGCTGCGTCGCGGCCCTCTGCATGCGCTCGCCGGCGCGGGTCATGACGCTTCCGCAACTGACCGAGACCGCGCCGGAAGGCAATTTCCTTTCCCGAGTCCGCAATATTGATCTTGAAGACTTGCTCGGCCGTGATGCGGTGTCGATCGATGCTGAACACGTTGGTGAAATGCTGCACGAACGTGTCGTGATGGTGACCGGTGCAGGTGGTTCGATCGGCTCGGAGCTCTGTCGCCAGATCGCGCAATTCACGCCGGCCCAATTGATCGCTTTCGATCAGTCCGAATTCTCGATTTATCGCCTCGCTGAAGAGTGTCGTGAGCAACATGCCGAATTTCCATTGGTTGAGGTCATTGGCGACGTCAAAGACGGGCTACTGCTCGAAAATGACGCGTTACCGCCCGTCGGTCGTGTTTCATGCCGCCGCGTATAAGCACGTGCTATTGATGGAGGACGTCAATGCCTGGCAGTCGGTCCGTAACAACGTCTATGGCACCTACCAGACGGCCATGGCCGCCACCCGAGCGGGCGTTGGCCGCTTTGTCCTTATTTCCACCGATAAGGCGGTGAATCCAACAAATGTGATGGGTGCAAGCAAGCGGCTGGCGCAGATGGTTTGTCAGGCTTTGCAGCAACGCGCAGCGCCAATGATGACCGAGCACGCGTCAGAGGATCTGATGCAAAACAATGCGCGGCCTGACCCGGAAAAATGAATATCGACCTTCGACGGCTTTGTCGCGGGACAATCCAGCGTTGACTGGGGCAGGACTGATATCAGCACCGCTGAAAAGGCGCAATCGAGCCCGCATCGTCGAGACTTATTCCAATTCGAAATTGTACGTTTCGGGAATGTACTTGGCAGTGCTGGTAGCGTTATTCCCAAATTCCAGGAGCAAATTGCAAAGGGTGGCCCGGTGACGGTGACACATCCTGATATCACGCGCTTTTTCATGACGATCCCGGAAGCCTCGCAACTGGTATTGCAGGCATCGAGCATGGGACGTGGCGGGGAGATTTTCGTACTGGACATGGGGCGGCCGATGGGGATCGTCGATCTGGCGCGCGACTTGATCCATTTATATGGCTTCACCGAGGAACAGATCGGTATTTCGTACACCGGTTTGCGCCCTGGTGAGAAGCTGTTTGAGGAGTTGTTGGCCGATGCGGAAACCACGCGTCCGACGCATCATGCGAAGCTGCTTATTGCCCGGCCGCGTGCCGTTCCCGATGACTTTCTGCCATCGCTTCTTGAATGGCTGACAGCTGCCCATGTGCCTGATGACGATGATGTACGCGCCCAACTTGGCAAATGGCTCGAGGAATATGTGCCTTCGACCCATGCCGTTCTGTCGCCTCCCGCGGTGCCGCAAGCCCACTGAGTTGGGAATAAAGATTCCGTTAAACTATGTTTAGGAAGGGCTGCGCCTGCCGGACGCCTCCGCTTGCACGCTGATACGGCGGTGGCAGTACAAGCGAACTACAGCGCGCTGCGTTTTATGAACCAATAACGGGGTCCTGCATGACAGAAAAGCGCATTTTACTTACTGGCGTTACTGGCCAGGTCGGCTTCGAACTGGCTCGCAGTCTTCAAGGATTAGGCGAGGTTATCGGTTTGGATCGTTCCGGCTTTGATTTATCAAACCCTGACAAGATGCGTGAGGTTATTCGAAGCCTCTCACCGTGGCTGATCGTCAATCCGGCCGCTTACACGGCAGTAGATAAAGCGGAAACCGAGCGCGATGCCGCGCAGGCAATCAACGCGGCCGCACCGGCAATCCTCGCGGAAGAAGCCAAGCGCGCCGGTATCCCGCTAATCCACTACTCGACCGACTACGTGTACGACGGCGAAAAAGATGGCATCTATACGGAAGACGACGCGACAAATCCGCAAAACGTCTACGGTGCGACCAAGCTTGCCGGGGAGGACGCAATCCGTTCGAGTGGCTGTCATCACGTGATTTTCCGTACCAGTTGGGTGTACGGCGTCCACGGCGGCAATTTCGTTAAAACGATGCTGCGACTTGGCGCGGAGCGGGAATTGCTGCGGGTGGTTGGCGATCAATATGGCGCGCCGACATCGGCGCGAACGATCGCCGACATCACCGCTCATATTGTCGCTCAATCACAAGTGATAGCGGATAACGCCGCGTGGTGGCAAGCGAAGTCAGGCACCTACCATCTTAGCGGCGGTGGTGAAACCAACTGGGCAGAGTATGCACGAGAGATTTTCACGATCAAGGAGTTGAACTGCCGCGTAGATGCGATCCCGGCATCGGAGTACCCCACTCCGGCGAAACGACCCGTCAACTCGCGGATCTCAAACGATAAGTTGGCGCGAACGTTTGGCTTGCGTACGCCCCCGTGGCAGATATCGCTGCGCCAATGTCTTGAAAGCATATGAGACGTGCTTAGCCAAGATCTGGCACCGTCAAATTCGGCTGCTAACGTCGCGTGGCATGTCGATTGTAGTAGCTGAGATCGTCGCTCGTGAGCAAGCGGGTCATATGTGGGCCGTGGTTGGGAAGGGCTGCCTCGGCCAAGCCTTCTTTTTTGCCAATGATGGGCTCGCTCGTTGTAAATGCGCCTGTCTTGGCGTCCGCGGCACTCGGCCAATGGTGGCTTATCAGGCTCAACCCATCGCATGCGTTACGAAAGTGAGGATGTGCCGTAAGCGTCCAGCGACGGCATCTTGCGAGATGCGTATTTACGTTGTCGGGCTGTTGATCAGCGTAAGCGTCGACCGAAGGCATCTTGTCAGCCGCGTATTTCATGTGGCTGGGTATCGATTGGCGGCAAGCCGGTAGTGCCCATTTAAAAATAAATGGGCACTTTAATAAGCCTTTTAAGCTTAGCGGGGTTTGCTGGAAGCGATGTTCCACGGCAGCAGATCTTCGATCTGGTTGACCGGGTGGTCGGCTATGCGCGTGAACACCTCGCGCAGATACGCTTCGGGCTCGATGCCGTTGAGTTTGGCCGTACCGATCAGGCTGTACATGGCAGCAGCCCTGTCGCCGCCGGACTCGGAACCAGCGAATAAAAAATTCTTGCGGCCCAATGCAACGGGGCGTTCATTGTGCACCTCCTTCTGAAACCTGGATAAACATTGGGATCTGGCCTTCGACATCGTTGCGACACGGGCGATACTTGCGCGCCAGTGCTGCGGTAACCGCTTCGCTGTGCAGATCGATCGTCCGAATCTGCCATGGGGCATCAGGCACGACCTGCTCGGCAGGCAGAATCCGATCGTTGATCAAACGCCGGATCATGTAGTGAGTGACACCAAGCTCCTTCGCTGCCTCAGACATCGTCAGCCAGTCGCCATCCTTATCTGCCGACTTGTAGGCGTGGATATCGCGGACATGCCGTACAGAGCTGACACGATGTGCGGTCCAGGTCTTGCCCTGTCCTGTGCGTATTCCCATGCGGTTCAGTGATGCAGCAATGTCCTCGTCGGACCATCGGGTTACCATGCTGCGAATAACCGCGAGCGCTTCGTCTGACGTACTGCAGCCATGCTCGCCAGTTCGCGGCCTGCGAATCCGTAGCCGGGAATGTTGACCGCCTTGCCAGTGGATCGTCAGAATGATTTCGCGTGTAGCCTCGTCGACGTCGGCAACGATATCGACGATGAGCGCGCGAACAAGCTGTTGACGTGTGCGCATGGCGACGCTCGGTGCATTCCACGCAGCATGAAGATCTTCGGCGAGCTTCGTAAAGTCAGGCAGGGGAGCCTGCGCCTTTGGTGCAGTCACCGTCTCCACGCGCGTCTGGCAGGCCTGTACACGACGTAATGCCGCTTCCCAGTTCTTCTCCAGCTGCGCGGCAATCAGGCGGTTCTCGGGATCACAGGCGGCGTAGCGCCGCTCAGCCAGCGTGGCCTCGTACTGGGCCTGCTGCAGTTCGAGTTCCACGATCTGTTGCTGCTCGTTCAGGGTATCCATGTGCATTTGCTCAGCCTGTTGTGCCGCTTCGATCGCCAATGGCTCCACGACGCGCAGAAGCTCCTTGCTGACAGTCGCATCGATACGGGAACCACCGAACCTCATACATCGCGCTGACGTGTCGAAGCGGTCACACCGGTACACGGCCTGCGGGATACGTCCAGCGTAGGCCACCGACAGGCGACGTCCACAGCGTGCGCAGGCAAGCAGGCCAGCGAGCAGCGCGCGGCCACCACGACCGGATTTTACGTCGCCCGCCTTGCCGTAAGCATTTGTCGCGAGCTTCTTCTGGTTGCGTTCAAACTCCGCCCAGTCGATGTAGCCTTCGTGGTGTTCCCGGAGCATGACGTCCCAGTTCTCAAACGGCTTGCGGTGCTTGTAGCTCTTGCGTGCCCGGCCTTCGACGATCGTCATCTGCTTGCCGCTCTTGCCATACGCGTAGACACCAGCATAGAACGGATTCTTGAGCACCGAAATCACGTTACGGTAGCGTATTGGAGTCCAGTCGACCCGCGTCAGCGTCCGGCCGTCAGAGGGGCGCGGGAAGTGGACCTGTTCAGCGTTCATCGACAGCAGAACCTGCCGCGCGCTGCCCAGTTGCCGGAAACGAGTAAAAATCAGGCGTATGACTTCCTGCAACCGTGCGTCTGGATCGAAACCCAGACCAACATCACGATGCCAGATATAGCCGACCGGCACGCTGATACGTAATTCACCACGGTGTGCCTTCTCTCGTTTGGCGTCGTGCATGCGCGTTCGAAGCACGTTGAGTTCGAATTCGCTGATGCTGCCCTTCATGCCAAGTAATAGCCGGTCATTTGCCCGGCAAGGATCGTACACACCGTCAAGGTCGATTACCCGCGCTTGAACGAGACCACAGAGCTCGAGCAGATGATGCCAGTCGCGTCCATTGCGGGCAAGGCGTGAGGCGTCCAGGCAAAGCACTGCGCCGACATCGCCTGCACACAATAACGCGACCAGACGATCAAAGCCCGGTCTCGCAACTGTGCCGCTCGCCGAGCGTCCCTGGTCGTCGTCGATGACTTCGACGTCGCGAAATCCATGTCGCTTTGCTTCCTGCACGAGGTCATACTGCCGGCGCCGGCTCTCGAGGTTCAGTTGGACCTGCGTTCGGCTGGACTGTCGGACATAAACTACCGCCTTGCGTTTAAGAAGATCTGCGGGCAAACGATCATCATTCGTCATCGTTACGCCCCTTCGCAGTCGGGATGCCCGCCGCCTGCATCAACAGGCATGCGAGATGCCTGAGCGTGTTTGCCCGTTGCACCGCGTTCATCCCCTGAAGCTCGACCGCGTCGAACATCAGGTTCATCTGGGGCGGCATCGACCGCGATAACTGTTGACCTGCTGGAACGACGTTTGGCAGATTGCCCATTGCGTTTCTCCCGGACGTTGGTGGAACCGTCCGGAGAGTTTCCCCGCAAATGCAGATCGACCAGCAATTGATGCAGATTATGCAGTGTCGCTACGGTAACTCTCGGTTCGCCGAGAACCATCGCTGAACAAATCGCGGCATCGAGCATCCATCCCGCGATCATCCTGATTACACCGGGGTCCGCCTCCACATGGACGACCTGACCTCCGCCGCGACGCTCGATGTCTTTAACCTTGACGCGACGCCCATACAGCGGATGCCAACGATAATGAATCTCGACTTCCTGCCCGATATGGGCAGAATGAACGGGAAATTGCCGCGGCACGCAACGCGCGTTCGACGGCGTTATTGTCAATTTCCGCACGGCCATCCTGGACGAATGTATTCAGCGCATCCCATCGATTGAGCGCGTACTGGATCGCACCGGCGAGCGCCGATTTGGTCGATAGCGTTGGGATCAGCGTGTCTAGCCAGGTTCGCATACTGTCGAGCAATGGTTTGCTGTGTTCGGTTCGTACTAGCAAACGCTTGTCCGGGGGCTCCCCCCTGATCTGCTCTTCAATTGCATACAGTGCCGCGATGCGGCGCACCGCTTCGCCTGCCGCCGGCGACGGATGCGACTTCGTGAGTTCGTAGAATTTGCGTCTGGCATGCGCCCAGCAGGCCGCCTGCGTTCGCGAGTCGCCATACAGCGCGTCATATCCTGCAAATCCGTCGGCGTGGATGATGCCGTTGAACTCGCCGAGGTGTCGTTGCGGATGTTCGCCGCGACGATCGGGCGTGAACGCCATCCATAATGCGGGGGCATTTGCCGAGCCCGCTGGGCGTTCGTCACGCACATACGCCCACAGCCGACCCGTGACAGTCTTGCCTTTGCCCGGTGCCAGCATCGGCACGGGCGTGTCATCAGCGTGCACGCACGGCCCCGCCATTACATATCGGCGCAGCGCCTCTACCAATGGGCGCAGCAGTCGTGTGACACCGCCGACCCATTCACTCAGCGTCGAGCGATCTAAGTCCAGTCCGTCACGTGCATAGATGTGCGACTGTCGGTACAGCGGCAGGTGATCGGCATATTTGCCGATCATGACGTGTGCGAGCAAACCGGGACCGGCTAACCCTCGGGCAATGGGTCGTGACGGCGCGCTCGCTTGAACGAGTGTCTGACAGCATGCGCAACTGAATTTGGGGCGCATGTGTCGAATGGCACGCCAGCTCCCGGGCACGTACTCGAGCTGCTCGGCGACATCCTCACCGATTGGTTTGCCATTCGCTATTACGCATGCGCATTCCATCGTTACCGTATCCACGTTTAGCAAAAATCGAATAGCGCAGTATTTCGGCATTGATCCCGCTCGGATTGTCATAGCGCCACCTGCGGTCGACAGGCAGTGCTATAGACCGATGTCACTTGAAGACAGCCGCCGCATTCGCGAGTCGTGCGGGGTGCACACCGATGATTTCGTGCTATCGGTTGGGAATCTGGAGCCGCGCAAAAACCATGCGAACGTTATCCGCGCCTTTGCGGCCTTGCCGGTGGAAGTAACGCGGAAGCTTTCTCTCGTCATCATCGGCGCGGATGGTTGGCAAAGCGATGACATCCAGGTCGCCATTGCACGTGCCACGGCCAAAGGCGTCCGCATTCTGCGGCCCACGCGTTTCGTCGCGGACAACGAAATGGCGGCATTCTACAGCGCGGCTCGCTTCCTGGCGTTCTTGCCGTTATATGAAGGTTTTGGCATGCCACCTCTCGAGGCTTATGCCTGCGGGACCCCGGTTCTGGCTAGCCGAGTTGCATCGGTACCTGAAGCGGCGGGAGAGTGCGCAGTCTACGTCGACGATCCGCTCTGTCAATCCGAGATTCGCGAGCGAATGCTCGACATGCTGACATTGGGTCAATCTCGTTCTCCCGCGTTGGCGCATCAGATGACGCGTCATCTGTCACGCTTCTGCTGGCAGCGGAGCGCGGCAGTGACTATAAATGCATTGACCGGCACAATGATCGAAGCGTGATGCCGGAGGGTGTATAGGGATGCGCGCGTCAGACGTTCCCCGACGCCTTCCGTTTCCTGAAAATCAGCCATTTTGGCGATTTAAACCGCACGATACTGACGTACAGCCAGACGTAGACCAGCGCGAACACCACGACGAACGCGAACAGGACGCTGGTGCCGCGCCAGAATAGCGTGGCGGGAATCACTGCCAACAGGCATAGCATCCAGAGGTAGGGCGACGTCAGCGAATTGCGTTGCGTAAGCTCGCGCGCGGTCTGTGCCCCGACGACCCAGCGCATCAATCGCTTGTAGACCAGCATATGCAGATGTACGCCGTCGGGAATACCGGGTGAGATCCCGCGCACGAAACGTTTGCGATAGATCGAGAAGCAGACCTCGAAGATGGGATACATCGCCAGCAGCACGGGATACCACGGTGAGACGGCGGGATTGCGCATCACCAGCAAAACCGCCAATTCGCCCAGGATGAAACCAAGGAAATACGCACCGCCGTCCCCCAGGAAGATCAGGCCCGCCGGATAATTCCACAGGAAGAACCCCAGGATCGCGCCCATCATGATGAGCGAGCCGGAGAGCACAACCGGGTCACCCACCTGGAACGCCACATAGGCGAGGGAGACGAACATCATAAACGCGACCATCGAGGCCAGACCGTTGAAGCCATCGATGATATTGATCGCGTTTGCAAGACCGGCGACGGCAATCACCGTCAGCGGCACGCCGATCAGCGCGATGCCGAACCAAGGATCGAGCCAACTGACATCCACGTGCGTGATCCGCACGCCCATCAGCCACCAACATAGCAACGCCGAGAGCATTGTCGCGGTCAACCGGATCATTGGCGTGACCCGCTTGGTCAGGTCTTCCATCAACCCCGACGCAAACGCCGGCAGCCCGCATGCCGCCATCATGAGCAAACTGTCGGCAACGCCTGGAAACCGGGTGAAATAAAGTTGCAAGGCGGCCAGGACCAGGCCGAGAAAAATGCCCACGCCGCCGATACGCGGAACCGGTTGCGCATGAAATTTCTGTACACCGTTCAAGTCACGATCCGCCGAAAGCTCGGCGTGAAGATGGGCGTAACGGACGATCAACAACGTGATCAACAGCGAAATAAAAAAGCCTAGAGCAAGACTGATCATGACACAGAGGGTGAGGGAAGCGGTGCCGGCGCCCGTGACGGCACCGGCACGAGCAGGGCGTCAGGCTTGGGCGTCCGCGTATCCGTGGGGATTCTGCGATTGCCATCGCCATTGGTCCACGCACATACGGGCGAGATCGTATTGTGCCCGCCAGCCTATCAGTTCGGCGGCTTTTGTGGGATCGGCGTAACAGGCGGCAATATCTCCCGGACGGCGCGCGACGATTTCATAGGGCACCGCCCGACCCGACGCGGTCTCGAACGCCCGTATTGCATCCAGCACGCTATAGCCCTTGCCGGTCCCCAGATTGACGGTGAAGCTCTCGTCCAGCTTGACCAAAGCATCCAGGGCCGCCAGGTGACCACGCGCCAGATCGACCACATGAATATAGTCACGCACGCCGGTGCCGTCATGGGTGTCATAGTCGCCGCCGAAAACGCGCAGTTTGGCGAGACGGCCAACCGCCACCTGAGCGACGTAGGGCATCAGGTTATTAGGAATGCCCGCCGGATCTTCGCCAATCAGGCCTGTGTGATGTGCTCCCACGGGATTGAAATAGCGCAGCGTGGCAATACGCCACGTGTTATCCGAGACCAGCAGGTCGCGCAACACCTGTTCGGCGATCAGTTTCGACTGACCATACGGGTTCGTGGCTGACAACGGGAAGCTTTCGTCGATGGGTACCGACGCCGGGTCGCCGTAGACGGTGGCGGACGAACTGAAAACGAAGTGCTTGACCTTGTGTCGTTCCATTACTTCCAGAACGACGAGCAGGCCTTCCAGGTTGTTCCGATAGTAAGCCAGTGGCTTCTGGACTGATTCGCCCACGGCTTTCAGCGCCGCGAAATGGATAACGCCGGTGATCGGCGTACGCGTGAAGATGTCGTCGAGCAGCGCGGCATCGCGCGCATCGCCTTCAACGAACGACACCGGCCGGCCTGTGATCTGTTCGATGCGTCTGACGGCCTCGCGTTTGCTATTGACGAGGTTGTCGACGATGACGACATCATAGCCGGCACCCATCAACTCGACGCACGTATGCGCGCCGATATAGCCCGCACCGCCTGTGACGAGGATGCGGCCTTTCGATGCGGCGCCTTGTGCCGAACCGCTGTCAGGTGCGCCGCGATCCGATGCTGTCTGCGCAAGGATGTTCATGTGTCGCTCTCCAACGAAAAAGTACGTCCCGTGATGTCCGATAGCGTGCGTTGGTATTGCCGTAGGACCACACGCTCGTCGAATTCCCGTTCGGCCTTGTCCCGTGCGGCACGCTCGACCTCGCGCCGACGCTCCGGGGACCATGTCAATACCATCCGCATCGCATTCGCCAGCGCATCGGCATTACGGACCTCACACAGTATGCCATTGACTTGATCCTCGACCACCTCGACGCATCCCGGCACCCGAGTGGCGATCGCGATGCGGCCCATCGCGGCGGCCTCCATCAGCGTGCGCGGAACGCCCTCCCGATACGACGGCAAGACGATACAGTCGGCCTGGGCGATGGCCGGTCGAACGTCATGCGCCTCGCCCAGGTAGGTCACCACGCCTTCATCGACCCACGCACGCACATCACTAGGTGAGATGGCAGAAGGGTTCTCGACGCCCACCGGTCCCAGCAATTGCCACTCGACCGACGGAAATTCGTGACGCAGTCGTCTGGCCGCCTCGACAAATTCGCCCACGCCTTTGTCCCATAACAAACGACCGATGAACAGGAAACGGAAGGGTGCGCGCCCGGCGGCGTCCGAGGGGGCCGCCGAGTCGGTGGCGTTGGATGCTGGCGGCGTCAGGGAAAAATGGTTGAGGTTAACGCCTTCCCCTCGAAGCAGACGTGCTCGTTCCGGGTGCGCGAGCAACTTGCCATCGAGGAACGCGCCGCGGTCGTCGGGGTTTAAAAACCAGACTTCTTTTGGGAAGCGGAAAGCGATTCGATACAGGGCGCGGGCCACGCGGGCAGCCGGGGTGTCATGCAGAAATACATAGCCCAGACCGGTGGTCACGGCAACGGAGGGTACCCGCGCGATAGCGGCGGCCAGCGTGCCGTAGATATTGGGCTTGATCGTGTAGTGAAAGACGACGTCCGGTCGTAGGTGCCGATAGTGTTCCAGCAATTGCAGCAGGGTTGCCCCGTCCTGGCGTGGTTTGGTCCCTTTCGACGCCATGCGCAGATGCAGGCACTCGCAACCCATGGATTGCAGCATTGCGAATGTGCGATCCTCCGGCGCGATGATCGTGACGCGCGCCCCTTGGTTGCATAGCGTTTGCAGGAGTCCGTGCCGATAATTGTAGATCGACCAGGCGGTATTCGAGACTAGGCAAACATGCAGTTGCCCGGTGTTTTTGGCCGGCGCGCCGTTGTCGGCGAGGCGCCGCGCGTCAGTTGCCGGGGCATGGCGGCGGTTCAATACCCTGCGCTTGATCCGTTGCAGCACGGGATAGGGGATGACGCGATGCGCCAGGTGCTTGACGACCCCGAGCCAGAAATAGGGATTGCGGCCTTGCGCGGGAGTGAATTCGCGCCGGAACAGTCGCAGGGTCGAGTCGATCTGGCGTTGGCGGCGCGTCGCGCTGATCCCACGCTCGTTGATCTCGTAACGCAAGCCGACATCGGGCAGGTTTGCGCAATCATGATGGCGAAGGATACGCAGGAACAAATCGAGATCTTCGGCGGCTGGATATGCCGTGTCATATCCGCCGGCTTCGGCCAGCGCGCTGGCGCGAAGGGTCATTGCCGGATGAATGAAGCAGTTTCGCGCGAAGCATTGACGCCGTATTGCCGCGGGGTCCAGCGGTGGCCTTAGCGTGTAAAGCAATACGCCCTCGCGATTGACGACGTCTACGGCCATGCCGATGGCACCGACGTTTGGATGGGCAAGGAGGTGGTCCAATTGTTTTGTGCGCGCGCCAGGCAGCGGTATGTCGCCGGCGTCGATGCGCGCGATGAAGCGTTGCGTCAGATCGGGCATCCGATTGGATGCCGCGTAGTCCTCATGCGTGACATCCGCGCCCCGGTTTGCCCTGTCGGCCTGGTCGGGGAGTTCGTCCGAAGGAGCAGGGTTGCCAAGCCCGACCGTATCAGACAATAGTGCGCGCGTCCCCGCGGCCAAAGCGCGTTCGATACCGCCGTTGGGCGAGAGACGCAGAATCTCCACGCGGACGTTTGTCGCCAGTTGCGCGGATGGTGGCGCTTCGAACGGTGGGGTACTGCCGTCGTCGACGACCAGCACCCGGATAGACGCGAGCGCTGGCTCGTCGAGCGCCGCCAGTGTTCGCCAGGCATCGTCTTGCGCGTTGAAAACCGGCATCAGCACATCGAGCTGAGGGGGGCGAGGCAAGTCGGTCATCGTGTATCCGTTGTATGGCCGTCGTCGGTGGGACGGCCAGCGTGCAGTGGCGGGTGCGGGGCTCCCTTGTCCGCATGGTCGCCGTGATCCGTGCCATGCCGCCGCTCGGCGTGCCGTATCGTTCGGATCATGTACCCGGCAAACAGCAGGTCAGCGATCAGTGCGGCAAGATAGCCCACCGCCAGGCCGGCGAGCGCGCCATAGCCGCCGTAGCTTGGCACCAGCGCAAGATCAACGGCGAAGCCCAGCGCCACGGCAACCAGCCATTTGCCCAGCACCAGCCTGCGTGCCTGGAACTTCAGCGCCACTAGATTGGCGATGGCTTCCAGGCCGGCCAGCACGCCGATCCAGCTTGCCCACGTCAGATAGCTGGCCGCCGCGTCGAAGCCGGGGCCGAAGACGATCCGCACGATCCAGGGCGCGGCGGCGGACAGCAGCAAGGCGCCGGCGCTCATGGCCAGCAGCGTCAATCCCAACAAGCGCCAAAGGTTGCGCTGCAGCGCGGCTGCGGTATCGACGCGGTAGATAAACGCCGGCCCGACCGTCTGCGCCAGCATCAAGGCGACGGTGACCCAGTTTTCGGTTAACTGCTGCGAGGCGGCGTAGCGCCCAAGGGTGGCGTAATCGGCATAGTGCTGCAGCACCAGCCGATCGAGTTTCATGAACAGATACATGCAGACAAGGCCGACCCAGAACACCGCGCCGCTGCGCAGATAGACACGCACCAGCCCCCGATCGACATGCCATCGTGCGGCGGCATGGCTGTATGCACGCTGCTGCGCATCTGGTGCGGATGCACCGCCTCCAGATGCCTCCCGACGCCAGAACACGCGGTAGTAGCAGACGAGCCCGGCGGCGATAAGCGCCGATTCCGCCGCCCAAAGCCAACCCAGTGCGCCGGCGGGGATCGCCATTCTGATCAATAGCACCAGCACCCCGGCTTTTCCGACAGCCGCGCCGAGACTGAGCACCAACGCGGGTTTCGAATAGGTGCGCGCTTGCAGCCAGGTGGAGATCACGCCGAAGGGCTCGCGGAACAACATCGTCGCGGCCAGCCCTGCAAGCATCGCCGCGACGTGCGGATCAACGGCGATGGAGGCAACCGGGGGCGCGAGGACGCACCAGGCCAATACGATCCAGACCAGCAGCAAGGCCGCCGCCGAGACACTGAACCGCAACGCGAACGCGCTGCCGAGAATGGCGCCGAGTGAACGGGCCGCGGTATCGTCCACGGCGTGGCGCCATGCCGTGCCGCCTTCCGACTGTGGCCCACCTGTCGCTTTTGTCGACGCGGCAGGATGCAAGGCCGACACGATGGCGGGAACAAGGATTTCCGCGCCACATATCCAGGTGATCGGCGCCAGTACCGTCAGCAGTGTGTTCGCGTACTGCCATTTACCAAACAGGTCCGCTCCCAGATAGCGCGCCAGCATCCCCGAAACGATGATCGCGACGCCCAACTGGGTGGCGCGCTCCGCGGCCAGCCAGAACAGATTGCGGGCGGCCGCGCGCACGTGGCTCGGACGCGGGCGCTCGCCGTCGTTGTCCGGCATCGGGCCCGTTGCTTGGTGAGGCAGCTTCAATGGCATCCTTCGTTGCCGCCGTTCCTGGCATGGCGTGGGGCGGAATGGGCGATTTTGCCTGACTGTGACGGGCCCGTCAGGCTTCGCATAGAATAAGAAACGCCCGGTCGCCTCACGCGGCGGCAAGCTGTAACAAATCAATACAGGTCACGGACGTTCCACGATCCGCGATTATATTGAAAGAGTAAGGTGAAAGTGCAGCCGCAGGCTGCGCGTGGTGTCGCGCTACCGATGACATTTCAAATAAAGGTGAAAGCAAGCAATGATCTCCCAGACGATTTTCAAGGCATATGACATTCGCGGTGTAATCGGCAAAACGCTGGACGCGGACGTTGCCCGTCAGATCGGCAAGGCTTTCGGCAGCGACGTGCGCGCCCAGGGTGGCAGCGCGGTCGTGATCGGTCGGGATGGCCGTCTGTCGGGCCCCGAACTGTCGGCGGCGTTGGCGGAAGGTCTGCAATCCGCGGGCGTCGACGTCGTTGACATCGGGATGGTGCCCACACCGGTCGGCTATTTCGCCACCAATGTGCCGTTGAAGTTGAAAGGCGGTCCGCGTAATGTCGATTCGTGCATTGTCGTGACCGGCAGCCATAATCCTCCTGACTACAATGGTTTCAAGATGGTGCTGCGCGGCCAGGCGATCTATGGCGATGCGATCCAGGGACTCTATCAGCGCATCGTGGACGAGCGCTTCGAAAGCGGCGCTGGCACGTTGGAAAGCTATGACATCACCGACGAATACATCGAGCGCATTGTCAGCGACATCAAGCCGGCGCGCGGGATGAAGCTGGTGCTCGACGCGGGTAACGGCGTGGCGGGAGCGATCGCACCGAAGCTGTTCAAGGCGTTGGGCGCGGAGATCAAGCCGTTGTTCTGCGATGTCGACGGCACGTTTCCGAACCATCACCCAGACCCTGCCCATCCGGAAAACCTGCAAGACGTGATTGCCGCGCTGGAAACCACGGACATGGAAATCGGCTTTGCCTTCGACGGTGACGGCGATCGGCTGGGCGTGGTGACCAAGGATGGCCAGATTATCTATCCGGATCGTCAGATGATGCTGTTTGCCGAGGAGATCCTGTCGCGCGTGCCGGGTGGCCAGATCATTTATGACGTCAAGTGCACGCGCAACCTGGCGAAGTGGGTACGCAAGAATGGCGGGGACCCGCTGATGTGGAAGACGGGCCATTCGCTGGTCAAGGCGAAGCTGAAGGAAACCGGTGCGCCGTTGGCAGGCGAAATGAGTGGTCACGTGTTCTTCAAGGACCGGTGGTATGGCTTCGACGATGGCCTTTACACCGGCGCGCGCATGCTGGAAATCCTGTCTCGCGTCAGTGATCCGAGCAAGCTGCTGAACGATTTGCCGAATTCGTTGAGCACACCGGAACTTCAGATCAAGCTGGAAGAAGGCGAGAATGTGGCGCTCATCGACAAGCTGCGGCAGAACGCCAAGTTCACCGGTGCGGACGACGTCATCACGATCGATGGCCTGCGTGTGGAATATCCCGACGGTTTTGGCTTGGCCCGGTCCTCGAACACGACGCCGGTCGTCGTGCTGCGTTTCGAAGCGGACAGCGAAGAAGCGCTGAAGCGGATTCAGGAGGATTTCCGCCGGGTGATCACGGCCGAACGCGCCGACATCAATCTGCCGTTCTGATGCCGCCGCGCCTGCGGTGCCGCGTCATCGGCGGGCTGCACGAAAAAATCCCGCTCCGGCGATGCCGCAGGCAGTAGAATCTACGTTTTCTCGGAAGTCCGCGCGCGTCTCGTAAAAACGAGGCGCTGCCTGGCTTCCCGCCGTCTTTTTTGTGTGTTCCGCTCGCATGACCAATCCGCATCGCCCTCGACCGAAGATTGCCATCGTCAGGGTGTCATCCCTGGGTGATGTCGTGCATAACATGCCGGTCGTCGCTGATATCCTGCGTTATCGTCCCGATGCCGACATCGATTGGATCGTCGAAGAATCGTTCACTGATCTGGTCCAGCTCGTTACCGGCGTGCGGCGCGTGATTCCCGTGGCCTTGCGCCGTTGGCGGCATGCACCGCTATCTTCCGTGACGCGACAGCAATACGGGATGTTCAAACGCGCCTTCCGCGAAGAACGTTACGACGTCATCATCGATTGCCAAGGTCTGATAAAGACCGCGTGGATCGCATCGCGCGGCAGAGGGCCGGTCGTGGGGTTAGGCAATCGGACGGATGGCGCCGGCTATGAATGGCCGGCGCGCTACTTCTACAAGCGATCGATAGCGATCGAACGTCGCACGCATGTGGTCGAGCGCTCGCGCCAGTTGGTGGCCGCGGCGCTGGACATGCCCGCCCCGACGGATGATGCCTCGGACGTCGATTTCGGCCTGGACCAGCACAAGGGTGCCTTGGCGCTGGCGCGGCTCGGATTGAATCTGCCCGTGCCCTATGTCGTTTTTGTTCATGCGAGCTCACGCAAAGACAAGCAGTGGCCGGAAACCGAATGGATCGCGCTGGGTGAAGCATTGGCCCGTCGAGGCGCGTCGCTGGTACTCCCGTGGGGCAACGAAGAAGAAAAGGCCTGCAGCGAGCGGATCGCCAGTCACTTCGGCGATGCCGCACTGGTACCCCCGAAACTGGCGCTGGACGCCGTGGTGGGCTTGCTCGACGGAGCGGCGGCGGTCGTCGGCGTGGACACTGGGCTTATTCATATCGCCGCGGCACTGCGTCGACCGACCGTTGAACTGTATAACTTCTCTACTGCCTGGCGCACGGGAGGGTATTGGTCGACCAACGTGGTCGAAATCGGTGCCGCCAATCGTCCGCCGCATCTCAGCGATGTGAAGCAGGCGCTCAGCCGATTTGGATTGCTGTAAGCACTCCCTCGGCTCCAGCGCGGGTAGGGCGAGTTCGTGGCCCGCGTTATCGTATTCCGCATCCGGGACAGTCATAAAATCTGGCACGAAGCCGGTGCATTGGTCGAGCGGTGCGTAATCGGCTATCCTGCTGCCTGATATCGGTACGGTTTATTCGACATTCCAGGCAGCAGCATGAGCGTTTCACAAATCATCACCCTTGAAGGCGATTGGCACGCCAACGGTCTCTCCGCACCACGCGCCGATGTGGTGGCCGCGTTGGAACGGGGGCGTGTCTTGTATTTTCCGCATTTGGCATTTGACCTGGATGCGGAAGAGCGGCGCTTGCTTGATCCGACGATTGCCGATCCCAAACGCAAAAATATCAGTCTGTCGCCCGATGGCGGGAAACTGGCGGGTGTCCTCGGTGACGAAGAGAGGCAGGCGCGGGTACGGGGGATGATCGCCCGGTATCAGCAATTGGCGCGTGGCTTGATCAGCGGTTTGTTGCCTGAATATGATGGCCAGCTGCGCGCGGCGCCGACGAGCTTGCGGCTGCATCGTGTCGAGACGCGGCAGACGTCATGGCGTGCCGATGACAGCCGCCTGCATGTGGATGCGTTTCCATCGCGGCCGAATCATGGCGAGCGCATCCTGCGCGTATTTGCCAATATCAACCCTGCTGGCGAGCCGCGCGTCTGGCGCGTGGGGGAGTCCTTCGACGATGTGGCGAAGGCCTTTGTCCCGCGTATTCCACGTCAAACGCCGGGGAGTGCCTGGCTTTTGCAGACGTTGGGTATTACGAAATCCCGTCGTACGCCGTACGATCATCTGATGCTCGGTTTGCATGACGCGATGAAGGCGGATCAGCAATATCAGCAGCATTGTCCGCAGGAAGAAATGCGTTTCCCGCCGGGCTGTATCTGGATTTGTTTTTCCGATCAAACGTCCCACGCGGTGATGTCGGGACAGTTCATGATGGAACAAACGTTTTTCTTGCCGGCCGCCTCGATGGTCGAACCGGCATGTGCCCCGCTGGGCGTGCTTGAACGTTTGACCGGCAAGGTCCTCGTATGACGGTTGACGCATCCGCGCAACCGTCCCGATCCATCCGCCTTCCGTCGAGGAGAAATGCCTGATGCCAACACCATCTGTTCGTTTGCTGAGAGAAATGTACCGCCTGCTTTGGTGGATCGCGGCGCCGGTTGCCGTTTGCCGCTTGGTGTGGCGTTCCCGGCGCGAGCCCGGATACATCCGGCATATCGGTGAGCGATTCGGGTTTGTGCCTCGACGGCAAAGCGCGGCACCGTTGATCTGGGTGCATGCGGTCTCGGTAGGTGAAACGCGTGCGAGTCAGCCCCTGGTCGACGCATTGCGTCAGGCACATCCGGATGCGGAATTGCTGGTGACGTGCATGACGCCCGCCGGTCGCGCGACCAGCGTGACGGTGTTTGGCGATCGTGTGGCGCGATGCTACCTGCCATACGACATGCGTGGCGCGGTGCGGCGTTTTCTGGCGCGTCAACGTCCGGCCTTGGGCGTCGTGATGGAGACCGAGGTGTGGCCGACGTTGATCGACGAGTGCGCGCACGCCGGTGTGCCGTTGGTAATGGTCAATGGCCGAATGTCGGAGAAGTCGTTCCGGCGCGCGCAGCGTTTTGGCGCGGCGGCGCGCAGCGTGTTCGCCGGCTTGAGTGCCGTGCTCGCGCAGACCGAAGCGGATGCGCATCGACTCGAGGAACTGGGCGCGCGGCGTACCGCGGTGTTAGGCAATCTCAAATTCGACGTACCATGCGATACCGCATTGATCGATGCGGGGGCGCGCTGGCGCCTTGCGATTGGCGACCGGCCGGTGTGGGTGGCCGCGAGCACGCGCGAAGGCGAGGAGGCCCTTGTGCTCGATGCCTTCGCGCGCCAGCGTGAAGCGGCGCGGGCGTGGCGCGAGGCGAGTGGCGTCGTGGGGGAGGCTTCCGCGCAATCGCAATCGGTACGAAGGGGGTTGCCGAAACAGTCGGTGCAGGCGGCCCGCCTTGCCACGCCCCCCCAAACGGCGCGTGTGGAGGACGTGATCGAGGCGGGTGTCGAACCGGTTGGTGTCACGTCGGCGGCGCCGGTAGCGGTGGCGCAGGCGGCCGTATTGGAAGGCGGGAATGCACAGGCCAGCGAGGAGGACATTCCCGCGGTGACCGCGAAGCCGTTCAAGGCTGTCGATGCGGGAGCGTTCGATGAGCGGACCGATGCGGAGCGAGCATTATTGATTCTGGTGCCGCGCCATCCGCAGCGCTTCAACGAGGTGTCTGCGCTCGTGGCCAGCCGCTATAAGACGGTGCGCCGCTCCGAGTGGGCCGAGGCGGCACCCTCGCGGGCGCCGCGCGACGTCTTGCCGGAGGATGTCGACGTGCTGATTGGCGACTCGATGGGAGAACTGCCAGCGTATTACGGGGCGTCGGATCTGGCGTTCATTGGCGGTAGTCTGGTGCCAACGGGTGGTCAGAACCTGATCGAGGCGGCGGCGGCTGGCACGCCTGTGCTGCTCGGGCCGCATACGTATAACTTTACGCAAGCCAGCGCGAATGCGATTGGCGTGGGTGCGGCCATGCGCGTGGCAACGCCCGATGCGCTTGGAGACGCCGTGGCATCATTGCTGCGCGATCACAGCCGTCGCCAGGCGATGGGACTTGCCGCAAAACAGTTCGCTGAAAAAGATCGCGGCGCGACGGCGCGAACGGTGGCGTTCCTGGCCGAATTCTTACGACCGGCTTAGGAGCCGGGCGCTTCAGCGCCATAAGCAAAGGCCCGGAAGGCGCTAGACAGAATAGGTACTGTCTAGCGCCTTCCGGGCCTTTTTCTTCATCTGGAGCGGGCGATGGGAATCGAACCCACGGCTCTAGCTTGGGAAGCTAGGGTATTACCATTATACGACGCCCGCGAAGCCTGACATCATAAACGCGACTGGCCGCGTAGGCAAGTCACAAAACCGTGCCCGTCTGTAGTCGCTGATGACGCGGCGTCCGGCGGCACACCACCCGCCAAGGGGACAGGGCCTCGCACTCCCATCACGCGGGAGAAACCTTATCCCTTTGACGGCTTCGACAGATAAAACCGTACCGTCGGCGCGCCTGCCAGTAGTGGCGGCGAGGCTTCGGCAAACACCTTGTAATGCGGCTGGGTTTTGTGTGTCTCAAACGCCGCGCGGTCGCGATACACCTCATGGAACGTCACGCGGTTTTGGTCGTCCTCGGATACAAGAACATCGAAAGCGAAACAGCCTTCCTCATTCGACACCGAACCTTCCGCGTCGCCGGCGCCAACTTTCAGAAATGCCTCGCGCGCACCCGGCTTGACCGTGAATTCGGCAATCACGACGAATACCGATGCGGCGTCGGCGGAGGAGGGATGGGACGGGGATGCAGTCATGCAGGCTCCTGATTAGGTGGGGCGCGCTGTTGCCGCGTGAGACAACCACATTGCCGTGGCGCACGTCTGATATCGTCAGCAACGCAACGATACGGTCAGTCTAGCGCTTTTAGCCTACGCGAGCGGCCTTCGCTGCCTTCAGCACCGTCCATTCGACCAGCACCGATGTATCGCTATCCATGCTGCTGACCCACAACTGGTCGTCCTGACGGTTCAACGCCAGGCGCATGCCGCGTGCGGCAAGGCCCGCCAATGCTGCCGGGACGTCATCGTGCAGTTTCCAGACTTCAAGCTTGTCCAATCGGGAGACCTTGTTTTCATTCTGCTGCCACCATACATCCGCTGCCCGCCCACCATGCGCGACCACCAGCGCCAAGTCCGCCCGTGCCGCGGCACGGCTCATCCGCCGCTCGTCCGGTTGACCGATATCCACCCATTTCTCGATATGTCCGGTCAAGTCCTTTTGCCACAGATCTGGTTCATCTGCATCGCTTAATCCTTTCGTGAAGCTCAACGATTCAGACGCCAGCAGGCCGAAGACGATCAATCGCACCATCATGCGTTCGTCATTCTCGGAAGGGTGTTTTGCAATCGTCAGCGCATGGTCGCCATAGTACGGGCGGTCCATGTCGGCGATCACCAGTTCCGCTTTATGGATGGTGGCTTTCAATGCCATGGCGGGAAGGACCGGGTGGGCCGCAAAAAGTCGTGGAGGCCGCATCATAGCGCACTAAGCGCCACGGCCCGATGGAACCCATGCCCGAAAGCGAACCAAGCACGCTTGCATCGCGCTTCCGGCGGAAATCAGGGCTTACCGATCGACGATCGGGAGATACACCGGGTTCAGTACGTCGGCAGGCTCGGATCGACGGTCCGGGCATACGCGTCCATGCCGCCTTGGAGGTTGTGCAAGCGTGTGAAACCGCGTGAGCCGAGGAACATGGCAACTTGCGCGCTCCGGCCCCCGTGGTGACAGATACAGACGATCTCCGCTTCCGGATCAAGTTCATCGATCCGTACCGGAATCTGGTTCATGGGTATGGCGACGATGTTCGGTAGCGCCACCGTCTGGATTTCCCACGGTTCGCGCACGTCGAGCAGAACCGGCGCGGGACGGGATGCGTCGGCCAGACGTTCGGCCAGGGCGGCCGGGGCGAGTTGTTCCATCGATTTTATCCGTATGGGCCAGCATGTATGCCAGCCGCGTGCATTCCAATGTGCTGCCGTCGAAAAAAGCATGCTATTTGAGCGCGAACGGCAGCAGGCGAGTCAGGCAAGGTCAGAACTTGAAGCGCGGCGGTTGCTGCGCGTTTTCCAACGGTGCGACGTAGGTCTCGAAGAGTTCGACGATGCGGAACTCGGTTTCACTGAGTCGCGTCACGATCTGTGCCTTCATCACCGGCGCTTCGCCGACAAAAGCCGACAAGCGACCGCCTACCTTCACCTGTTCGAGCAAACCTTGCGGCAAAATCGGCAAGCCGCCGGAGACCACAATCACGTCGTACGGTGCGGCGGCCGGCCAGCCGCGCGCCGCGTCGCCCACCACCACTTCGACATTCGACACGGCATTTGACACGAGATTCTGCTGCGCGAACGCCGCAATGTCCTCGTATAGCTCGACGGTAATGACCCGCTGCGCCCGCGCCGCCAACAATGCGGCCATGTAACCGGAACCGGCACCAATTTCAAGGACCTGCTCGTGCTTTCGCACCGCCAGTTCCTGCAGGATACGCGCTTCGATCTTGGGTGACAGCATATGCTGGCCGTGCGGCAGCGGCACTTCCAGATCGGCGAACGCCTGATTGCGATACATTTCAGGTACGAAATTCTCGCGTTTGATCACGGAAAGCAGGTCGAGTACGTCCAGATTCAGCACCTCCCACGGCCGGATCTGCTGCTCGATCATGTTGAAACGCGCTTTTTCGAAGTTCATCTCGTCGCCCACCCAAGTTGCCTACCATCTGGTGCCCCGATTGTAGCAAACCATGCATGTTGCGACGCAACGTCGCGGGTCCAAGTGATGGATAATGCGAATACTGACGAAATCCTTACGGTCATGGCCCGCGCACCTGACGCCAGCGGTGTGTCGGGCATCTGTTTTTTTAGGGGGAGAAACTGTGGATGTGATTTTGGTGTTGAAGGCGATCGTGATGGGCGTGGTGGAAGGCTTGACCGAATTCCTGCCGATTTCCAGCACCGGCCACCTGATCCTGGTCGGCAACCTGCTGAACTTCGACGATGCGCGCGCGAAATTATTCGATGTCGTGATTCAGTTCGGTGCGATTCTGGCCGTGTGCTGGGAGTTCCGGAAAAAGATCGGCACGACTGTCGGCGGCCTGACGCGTCGCGACGATGTCCATTCCCGTCGTTTTGCCTGGAATGTCGTCATCGCCTGTTTGCCGGCGGTCGTTCTCGGCCTGTTGTTTGGCGGGCTGATCAAGGAATACCTGTTTTCACCGGTGCCGGTGGCGCTGGCGGCGGTCATCGGTGGGTTTGTGATTTTGTGGGTCGAGCGACGTGCGCGCCGCAACGGCCCCCTGGCGATGACCGCGGAGAACGGCATCCGAGTTGACCACATCGTGGCCACGCCCGGTGGATCGGCGCATGAAGCGGCGCATCATGGCAGCGCCCGGGTGCATTCCCTGGAAGCGCTGCGGTGGACCGATGCGCTGAAAGTCGGTTTCGCGCAATGCCTCGCGTTGATTCCCGGTACGTCCCGTTCCGGTGCGACCATCATCGGCGGCATGCTATTCGGCCTCGAACGAAAAGTCGCGACCGAATTCTCGTTTTTCCTCGCGATTCCGATCATCTTCGGCGCGTCAGCGCATGATCTATACAAGGCGCGCCACTCGTTGCAAGCCGATGACCTTGGGTTGCTGTTGATTGGTCTGATTGCTGCGTTGGTATCGGCGCTGGTTTGCGTGCGCTGGCTATTGCGCTTTATCTCGAACCACGATTTCACGGTCTTCGCTTACTACCGGATCGTCTTCGGTCTCGTGATCCTTGTCGCCGCCTATGGCTTCGGCGAATGGCAAATCGCGTAACGGCGCGCGGTTACTTGCGCAGGAAAACAAGATCCCAGACGCCGTGGCCGAGATTCAGGCCGCGTTGCTCGAACTTGGTTGTCGGCCGATAGTCCGGGCGCGGCGCGTAGTCCGCGACGGTATTGCGAAGGTCGGCGTTGCCACGCAGCACATCGAGCATCTGCTCCGCGTACGGTGCCCAGTCGGTGGCCAGATGCAGATAACCGCCGGAACGGAGCTTACGTGCCAGCAATGCGACGAAGGGCGGTTGCACCAGGCGCCGCTTGTTATGACGGGCTTTATGCCAGGGATCGGGGAAGTAGATATGTACGCCGTCGAGCGTGCCGTCATCGATCTGCTGTTCGAGGACTTCCACGGCGTCATGCTGAATGATCCGCACGTTCGGTAAGGCACGTTCCTCAATCAGCTTCAGCAAGGCGCCGACACCGGGCTCATGCACTTCCACGCCGATGAAGTCGTCGCCTGGACGGCGTGCGGCAATCTCCGCGGTGGTTGCGCCCATGCCGAAACCGATCTCGAATATGCGGGGTGCGGTGCGACCGAAAACGGCCGGCCAGTCGATGAGACGTGCGTCGCGCGGTAAGACGAAGCGGGCACCTAATTCGTCGATGGCGCGTCGCTGGCCGGTGGAGAGCCGTCCGGCGCGTGTGACGAAGCTACGAATGCGCCGGCGATGAGGCGCGCCATCAACCGTGTCGGGGGCGAGGTCTTCGGAAGCGTCGGCGGGCTGAGTGCCGTCGGCGTTCTGGTCGGCGTCGAGAGGGGAGTGCGGGGTGGCGGTCATGCTGTCGTTCTGGCGCGCTTACCGTGCCGCCAATGCGCGGCGATGAGGGTAAGCCATCGAAAACCCAAGACTTTACCCGGTATCGGGGACGACGGGAAGCGTGCCGACGTCGACCGCTCGCGGTAAGATCGCGCGATGAGCCGTTCCGCGTCCGGGGCGGTAACGTACCGTTCGCAGGTAGGGGTCATATCGGATCGCGTGGACCCGCGGCGGTGCAGCAAGGGAGACATGCAGCGTGAGACTTTCGAATCGAGGTGAGTGGGAAATGACCGAGTCCAGCGCGCTGGACATCGTTGCTGAAAACGGCCAGGCGGAAGCAGTGCAACGATCAAGTGCCTGTTCGGACAGGGGGCGTGCCCGACGGCGCATGCTGCAGATCGGCGTGTTCGGTGCGTTATCAAGTGTGCTGCCGTTGGGAGCGTGCGCGACGTTTTCGTTCATCCCATCGCATTACACCTTTACACTGGCGCAGATTCAGCAAGCCGTGGCCCGGCGCTTTCCGATTCGGCGGCAAGTTTCAGGTTTGCTCGACCTCCTGGTGGACCAGCCGCTCGTGGGTACGCGCCCTGATCAGAACCGGATGGCGGTTGCCGCCCATGCGCACATCCAAAGCCCGTTGCTCCAGGCGCCCGCCGACGGCCGTTTCTCGGTGACCGCCGCCATTGCGTACGATGCGCAACGCATGGCGGTCGTGCTGCGTCAGCCGTCGATCGAGAGTCTCGATTTTCCGGATCTGAATCCGGGCTATCGTGGGGAGGTTCGGGCGGCCTTGGACCTCGCCGTCGCGCAGTTGCTGGAAGGCTATCCCATCCACACGTTCAAGCCGGAAGAGCTGTCGTTTGCCGGCGTCCGCTACGCGCCTGCGGATATTACCGTCGAACCCCTGGGCGTGCGCGTGAAGATCGCCGAACAGACCTGACGTCGCGGGCGCATGGCGTGCGCGAATCGGCGTCCCAAGGCCTGACCTGAGCGCTCAAAGACAGTCACAAAGGCAACGGCGCGGGTGTGATGGGCGCCTAGCGCTGCGGCGTGGCCCGCTCCAGCGCGTCGGGGAGCGTGCGTTCCATGGTGAACTGGAAGCGCTCGAAGATCGTGGCAACCGTTGTGAAATTGCTGGCGCCAACGGCAAGCGACACCGCCTGGCTGACGTGCGTTCGCACTGCTTGCGTAACAGGGTCGACCAGGCGCGACGGCGACAGGGTGGCCGGCAACGAAGCGACGGCACTGACGGTGTGTGCAAGCCACACGGGTGGCCTGGAAATAGCCGCCTTGCGCAGCGATGATACGGTGGCGGCGATCGGTGTGGCCGACGCGGCATCTGGCTTCGCTGCCGGGACCGCGCGCGGGAAACCGACCAATTGCGCCAGCGTCCCGGCGAGCAATAACGTCGTCGTGTCGTCCGAAACGGTCTCGACGACAACCATGTCCTCATTGCCCATCGCCGCGGCGCGTGTCGTCTGGTCTTGCCAGGCATGAAAGCCGATGACGGCCCCGATGGCGGCAATCGCCAGCGCACCGACGGTCAAGCGCAGCCCTCGGCGCATCATGCTGTGGGCACCGCGCAGGCCGTGATCGACGATCGATTCGCTACGCGTGTACATCGCCTTGTCGTAGGCGGAGTCGATTTCGGGATCAGTCGAGCGTCGGGCTTCCGTGACGATGTGAAAGTGCGGCCGCCGATTGGGCGCGGCGTTAAACGCTTGCTCGCTCTGACCGAGTGTGCTGCCGCAAGGCGGGGGCGAAAGTTGACGCGTCATTCGTGAACGATTCAGCATGGCACGCGGGTGTCGACAGGACGCATCGATACTACGAGCCGGTCAGGTAACAAGGTCATGCCGGATGTCCTGGAACATGAAGCATCAAGGACATGATGGCGGACTGCCTATCGGTCGCGAGCGCATGCTCGACGCACCGTCTTTCGCGATGTCCTTCTTCGCGGTACCCGGCGAGCCGCCGGATGACGCAACTTTGAGCAGTCATGCAATGGTCTGCCCGTATCGCCTGCCAAGTGTAGCGGCCTGTTAGATAAATCTGAAGAAATTTGTGATAAAACAGCAACTTGCCGTGGCAGTGCGACGCAAAAATGCGACGCCTCGACGTTGTCATTGCCTTGTCGTACCGGCGGTATCACCTGTGCTCCCTGGCTGCCGGGACCGCATTTTCCTGGGTCTTTCCCGCCGCGGTATCAATGTCCATCGCGGGCCATGTCTGGCGTGACGTTTTCACTGGCGTCGGGGTCCGGCGTCGTAACGGGGCGGGCATCATCGGCACCGTCGGAGGTCGATGCCGGCGTGTGATCACGCCTCTGGATATCGTCCTGTGCTGCCAAGGGCAATGGCCCGAGCCCTTGCGCATGAAAGCCCAGGCGGAAGATCTTGCCGCCAGCCTGGCCTTGCAGGGCCGGGTCCTCGGGGAAGGACGACAGTAACGGCATGATCGCCGATTGACCGACGATCGCGCGGCGACTTCGGTCCGCAGGCGCGAGCCCCCACATATCCTCGTACACCAGCGCGACCTGTTTGCCATCGACGATGCCGTTACCCAAATAAAGCATCACATGGCCTGTAATATGGATGATCGTGAAGAACGGCCTGCCGTGCTTCATCAGGAAGCGTAGCCGGGCATCCTCGGAGCGATTCGACAGGTCCACCATTCCCGGTCCTTCCACTTGAAACGAAGAGTGCCGGGGTAGTAACAGCCCGAACGGCATCATCATGTCGAGCAGTTCGAGCGAGCAATCGTTATAGAACCCGCTTCCGCCCCAACCATAGGGGCGTCCCTGCAGTGCCTTCATCAGCCTCGCCATGTTTTGCGGCGTTGGAGACAGGGGCATCGGCTGCCATTGCAGCTCCGGTGCGCGGGCCGTGACGATGACCGCGTGCCGATTGATATCCACGGCCGGTGCGAGTACGGTCCCCGGCGTTGGCCCTGCCGGTAGCACGGTGCCCACCGGGGCGTGGAAGCGGAAGACGCCATTGCCATCACGCAGCGTCACATCGCGTGCGGTAACGGCGAGAAGCCGTGCGTAAGCGGCTTGACGCCAACGGCTTACAAAACGATCGTCGACCATGCCGATGGCCGTGGTGTGGACCCACCCGCCGAGACCGGGCGACATGACATAGGCCCAGGCGCGGTCGCGCGTGAGCGCAACGACGTATAACGGTGTGCCGGGCGCGATCGCCGAGTCCTGCAGGTTGTCGAATGGATAGCCTTCACCGGGCAGGCGCGGGTCATAGAAGTACGGATCATCGGTGGGCAGCAAGCGTATCGCGGCCTGTACGACGGAGATCGCACGGCGAGCGGGGCGGTAGCCGCCGCTGGCGCGATCATCGCTGTCCGACGCGATACGGTCACCAGGGCGCTCGTCGCGATGCGCCTGACCGTTCCGTATCGTGATGCCGTCACCATCGGATGCTGCCGTCGCGTCGCCGTCCTTTCCGAGCAAAATCGACGGCAGGTCGATATTCGCGCGTATGGCACCGATCCAGCTAGCGGGATGCGGTCGCAGATTCGCGCCAAAGCCTTCGCGTGGGCCATCCGGTGAGAACGTCCGCAACCTTGCCTCGATCCGGGCGGCCAGTGCTATCCGACCCAGTGGGTTCACGGTATCAGCAACGAAGGCGGCGTCCCATGGCGATCGGGTCGATGTGGTAGCGCGCGCGTCTCCGGACGTTGAAACGGGACCATCCTGTGCCCCGAAATAGGTTGCAAGCAACGATTGCATGGCACGCTGCTGCTGATCAGCAGGTAGCAGCGCAACACGATAATCCGCCCGGGAGGGGGCGATCCAGCGATCGACATCCTGATCGTAACGGTCCATCGGGAAGACGGATGCTGTGGCGCTCAGTACCGTTTCCCGTGGCACCGTGCCGTCGATTGCCGCAGGCGGCGGAACGTAAGCAGATGACGGTGCGGAGACCGTCGCCTCGTCCGCGCGGGATGCCTTGCCCGGCTGCGATGTCGGACTGGCGCAGGCGGCCAGTAGCGCCATACCGAGCATGCAGCAGGTACGGCGTATGGTAAATGTGACAGTCCATTCTGGCTTGGCGCCGCGTGGAAGCGCTTCTGGCGATGCAGCAAATGTGGGCAAGAGGGGCGGAAGTCCCGCAGGCGCGGAAGCCGGTGAGGGCGAAGACGATATCGACTGGTCACGGTCTTTCCTTGCTCGTGTCACCCTTTTTTCAATTTGCAACATTTCCTTGCGCATCCTTTCTCGGCTTTTCGATACAGTAGCCCTGTGTTCAGTGCGTGCCGCGTTCCGAAGAGTAGGGAAGCTCGGGCGTGATCGGGCGGCTGGACATCGGGAGATATATCGTGATCAAGCGTTCCATCGTATCAGCCGCTGCCGTGTTGCTCGGCAGTGCGGCACTTTTTGCAGCAGCGCCGGCGCAGGCGCACGTTTCGGTCGGCATTGGCATTGGTTTGCCGGGTTACTATGCACCGCCGCCGGTGTATTACGCGCCACCACCGCCGGTCTACTATGCGCCACCGCCGCCGGTGTATTACGGTCCGCCGCCCCCGCCGGTCTATTATGGCGGGCCATACTGGCATCATCGGCCCGACTGGCGCCGTGGTCCGCCGCCGCCGGGCTGGTACCGCTGATAACGAGGAAAAACCACTGGCGGGGCAATCGATGCCCGCCAGTACAATGGATTTAAAAGCCCAGATTCTTACAGAGACTGTCCACACGCGCCTTCACCGTCTCGTCCATCACGATCGGCAATCCCCATTCGCGCTCTGTCTCACCAGGCCATTTATTGGTCGCGTCGATCCCCATCTTCGAGCCCAGGCCGGCGACCGGCGAGGCAAAGTCCAGATAGTCGATTGGCGTGTTGTCAACGAGCAGCGTGTCCCGTGACGGATCGACGCGGGTCGTAATGGCCCAGATGACTTCCTTCCAGTCCCGGATTTTCACGTCCTCGTCCACGACGATAATGAACTTCGTGTACATGAACTGCCTGAGAAAGCTCCATACACCGAACATGACCCGCTTTGCATGGCCGGGATAGCTCTTCTTCATCTGCACGACGGCCATCCGATAGCTGCATCCTTCCGGCGGCAGGTAGAAGTCCGTGATTTCCGGAAATTGCTTTTGCAGTAGCGGCACGAAAATCTCGTTGAACGCTACCCCCAGGACTGCCGGCTCGTCGGGTGGTTTTCCCGTGTGCGTCGAGTGATAGATCGGATCGCGTCGGGTTGTCATGCGTTCGACGGTGAACACGGGGAACCACTCCTGTTCGTTGTAGTACCCGGTATGGTCGCCGAATGGTCCTTCCAATGCATGTTCGTAGGCAGCGGTGGGTCCCTGTGACGGCCGCGGCGGTGCGCCGGGTGCGTCCGGCGTCGTCGCGGCGGTGCGCGCATCGTGCGCTTGAGGATAAATGAAGCCTTCCAGAATGATTTCGGCGCGTGCGGGCACCTGCAGCCCTTCGAGGCCGGGCGTCAGGCAACGCGCCAGCTCGGTGCGTGCCCCGCGCAGGAGGCCAGCGAACTGGTACTCGGACAACGTGTCGGGAACCGGGGTCACCGCACCGAGGATGGTGGCCGGATCAGCCCCCAACGCGACTGCAACGGGGTAGGGCTTGCCAGGGTTCGCCGCGGCAAATTCACGGAAGTCCAGGGCGCCGCCCCGGTGCGCGAGCCAACGCATGATCAACTTGTTGCGACCGATCTTCTGCTGCCGATAGATGCCCAAATTCTGCCGTGGCTTGTTCGGACCGCGTGTGATCGTCAAGCCCCAGCTCAACAGCGGCGCCACATCGCCGGGCCAGCAGTGTTGGATCGGCAGCGCGTCCAGGTCGACATCGGCACCTTCCATCACGACTTCCTGGCATGGCGGGCCCTTGACGATCTTCGGCGCCATGTCCCACACGGCCTTGGCCAATCCCGCAAGGCGTCCGATGTCTTTCAACGCCCGTGGCGGTTCCGGCTCCTTCAGCGCAGACAGCAAGCGACCAACGTCGCGTAGTGCTTCGAGCGTTGCCGTATCGCTGCCGATATTGACGCCTGCCGACAGCGCGCCCACGCCACCATGGGTCGCGTCCTGGCGCACGGGCGCATCGATTCCCATCCCCAGGGCGACCCGGCGCGTGGTGCCGAAAAGATTGCCGAGTACCGGCATTGTCGACTTGCCCGTGCTGGTGCTCGTCCCGACACTACTCGCGCCATGTACCTGTTCGAATAACAGCGCCGGGCCGCCGGCTTGCAATGCCCGTTCACACACCTGCGTGATTTCCAAGTGCGTCGACACGCCTGCTTGCACGCGTCGCAATTCGCCAAGGCGCTCGAGCTGCCCCGCGAAATCCCGCAGATCCTGGTATTTCATATCGCTCCGCAGACGTCCCCCCGAAGTTCCGGGGCAAAAGACCCTCATTTTACCTGTGTAACGAACAATGACACTGTCGTCGCGGGCAAGTCCGCGTTGCCACCGACGGATGCCCGGACGGCAAGGCGATTCCGGGGTTTTTCCGGATTTTGGGTTTGGTAGAAGTGTAACCTTTATTACTAAAAGTCATCAAAATGACACTTGTTAGTGTTGACCGTGCGGGATCGCCTGTTAGAATCCGCTGTCGACTACACGGGCGTTATCCACGCCAAGGTTATTCCCGGGGTTCCCGCGCCGCACTGAGTCAACGTGCACGTGGGCCAGGAATGCGGTCTTTCGCCCCCCGCCACCCCAATGCTGTGCGGGCGAACACACCGGCGCCAGACGAAAATTCCGCAACTGTTTTAAAGTGGTATGCGGTCTTATCGTTCTACAAAGGCGCCGGATTCCGATCCGCGGCTTTATTCGATGTGCCATATGGCACGCGTGGCCCGGGCATGCAATGCCCGGTTACGGAAGAAAGCGGCAGGCAGCCGCACCGTCCTTGGACGTTGCTGCCTGATCTGGAGGGTTGTCCGGCGGTGCCAACTGGGTTTGTATCGGCGCGGATCTCGTATCCGCACCGCGCACCCCGGACATCTTCCAAGCCGTGATTCGGCATGCGTGACAGGTCTTTCCACCTGGAGAGACGGGGCTTTTGTTGCCTGATTGTCGGCGTGTCCGGATCCCGGCGCCTTGAGAGGGAGACTCGATATATGGACATAGCAGTTTCTGGCCAGCCGGCCAGGCGTGTCCCCGATGCCGTGCGTGCGCTCGTGCGTCGGGGAACGCGGGTAGGACACCAGTGCGCCAGCGTCATCGGCCTGGTGGCGATCGTCAGTGCCATGGCATTGTGGATGCAACCGGCTTGGCGCACGGCGTTGGCCGCGAAGTTCCTGCATTCGGCCAATGCTGCTTCGCGTGACGATGCAAGCAATATCGCTGCTTTAAGTTTCTTGTCGGCGGCCAATGCCAGCGCCCGCCCGTCCGCCGATGCCGCTGCGTTGCATGCGGCGGCTTTACTTCCCACGGGCTCGAATGCGGCCGATGCCACGCAGACACCGTCGCTTGGTGTGTTTGGCGCGCCGCTCGATCCGAGCAATCTGCCGTCGGTAGTGCGATCGACGCGGACGATGCAAGTGGTTGCCGATGCGCGATATGACCGTTTCGGGGCAACATCGGGTCGTGATCAACAGCGCATCGCCGTGGCCATCGCCCAGCGATATCATGTCGCCCAGGAGCCGATCAATGTGCTGGTGCACGCCGCGTTCCAGACGGGGCGTGACGTCGGTCTCGATCCGCTGCTGTTGCTGGCGGTGATGGCGGTGGAATCCGGCTTCAATCCCTACGCCGAAAGCGGTGTGGGCGCGCGCGGTCTGATGCAGGTGATGCCGGTCGTGCATGCGGACAAGTTCGACTATTACGGCGGCCCGCAGGCGGCGCTCGAGCCGGTACCGAATCTCCGCGTCGGTGCATTGATCCTGAAGGATTACATAATCCAGACGGGTACGATCGCCGGTGGCTTGCGTCGTTATGTCGGTTCGACCGCCACGGGTGATAACGGCTATGGCACGCGCGTATTATCGGAGCGTGACAAGTTGCGCGACATCTTGCGCAGTGGTGGAACGGTGACAGTGAAGCGTGCCGCGCCGATACTGACCGCCTCCGCAAAACCGAAAGCCGCGCCGATGACCAATTCGCCGCATGACGGAACAGCGGCGAATGTGACCGGTGCCTTGCATGGCAACGATGCGATCAAGCCGGTGGCTGACAAACAGACACTAGCCGCGCCGGTGGCTTCCAGTAATACCTGAGCCCGCACCCTTGCTCGGCCGTTCGCGCCACCACAGGTCCCGACGCGCATGCTATTCGGATTGCCTGAATAGCGCGCCCATCCGGGCAATCGCTTCCTCGATGCGTGGGAGCGCCGTCGCATAGGAAAAGCGCAGGTAGCGGCGGGGTGCATCGGCGCCGAAATCCAATCCGGGCACGGCAGCCACGCCGGCTGCCTCGAGCAACGCGTGTGACAGCGCATCGGCATCATGGGCGTCGGGGTGACGCACCTTGCTGCAATCCGCGTAAACGTAGAACGCACCGTCGGGCACGACCGGCACGTCAAAACCGATTCCCTGTAACGCCGGCACCAGATAGTCCCGGCGCGCTTTCAAGGCGAGGCGCCGCGTTTCACAGATTTGCCGCGCCGCGGGCGTAAAGCAGGCCAGCGCGGCGTGCTGTGCCACGGTGGACGCGCAGATGAACAAATTCTGCGCGAGCTTTTCGAACGCCGGTACCCAGGCGGTAGGCGCGACGATCCAGCCGAGCCGCCATCCCGTCATCGCGAAATACTTCGAAAAACTGTTCACGGTAATGATGTCCTCGCCCAGTGCGAGTGCCGTCCGTGCCGGACCATCGTACGTCAATCCCTGATAAATCTCGTCGATGATGGTGACGCCTCGGTGCGCGCGCACGATGTCGACGATGCGGGCGAGCTCCGTGGCCTCGATTGTCGTGCCGGTAGGGTTTGACGGCGATGCCAGAAGGACGCCCCGCGTCCGTGCGCCCCATCGATCAGCTAGGTCGCCCGCGGACAGTTGGAAGCGCTGTGCCGGCCCGCTTGGCACCATCGTGGGTACGCCACCAAATGCCGCGACAAAATGCCGGTTGCACGGATAACAAGGGTCGGGCATCAGGATTTCATCGCCTGCGTCGACCAGCGCCGCGCAGGCGAGCAATAGCGCGCCCGATGCGCCTGCCGTGACAATGATCCGCTCGCTCGCCACGTGAACGCCGAACGCATCGAGGTAATACGATGCGATTGCCTCCCGTAGTGCCGGCAGACCTAGCGCGGGGGTGTATTGCGTAACGCCACGACGCAGTGCATCCGAGGCCGCCACGATGACGGGTTCCGGCGCCGTGAAATCCGGTTCGCCAATACTCATGTGGATGATGTCACGCCCGGCCTGCTCCAGCGCGGTAGCGCGCTTGACCAGTTCCATGACGTGGAACGGGGCGATCTCGTCGACCCGTCCGGCCAGGTGCGCCAGCGTGGCGGCGGATGATCCGACGCGGGCGTCGGACGGCAATGCAAAATCGGTCAACACGGCGCTCCAGGCACGCTACGAGGGTAAAACGGAATTCTCGCGATTTAGCCGCGGCGATTCGCCTGCGTTTCGTCCGGGCGTAATTGCGCCGCGACCTTGTCAAGTACGCCATTGACGTACTTATAGCCGTCGGTGCCGCCGAATGTCTTGGCCAGCTCCACGCCCTCGTTGATCACTACGCGATACGGGATGTCGATATGATGGCGCAACTCGTAAGCACCGACCAGCAGCACGGCGCGCTCGACTGGCGACAACTCTGATACCGGGCGGTCGAGGCAGGGTGTGATGGTCGCTTCCAGTTGGGCCTGTTCTTTCGCCACGCCGTAAAGCAGTGCGTCGAAATGTTCGCGGTCAGCCTTATCGAAGCTCTGCATGCCGCGGATATGCGCATCGATGTCCGAGACGGGGCTGCCCGCCACGAGCCATTGATACAGCGCTTGCGTCGCGAGTTCGCGCGCGCGGCGTCGGGCGTTCCTCATGCATTCGCTCCGCTTTCGTCGCCTTCGTCACCATATTCGGACAAGCCGGATAGGGCGTTCACCAGATTGGCCATTTCAACCGCGCAGCGAGCGGCATCACGACCTTTCTCATCGGCGCGGGCTTCGGCTTGCGCGTCGGTCTCGGTCGTCAGTACGGCATTGGCAATCGGCAGGTCGAAATCTAGGCCGATGCGTGTGATGCCTGCGCCAGATTCGTTCGACACCAGTTCGAAGTGGTAGGTTTCGCCGCGGATGACCGCGCCCAGGGCGATAAGGGCGTCGAATTGGTTGCTCTGCGCGAGCTTCGACAGCGCCAGCGGGATCTCCAGCGCGCCGGGTACGGTGACCAGCAATACATCCTCGCCTGCCACGCCGAGCTTTTCCAGTTCGTCGATGCAGGCGTCGCGCAATGCGTTGACAACCGGCTCGTTGAAGCGCGATTGCACGAGGCCGATCCGCAGACCGGTGCCGTCGATGTTCAGTTCGTATTTACCGGTTTCCATGAGGGTATCCGTATGCAAGAGGGGAGATAAGCGCGGTATGGTGCGTCTCCTGGCACATGCGACCGCCTTGTAGGCGGCCGCGGCCGGGTGATGGTTCCGCGCAGGCAAAAAAAGCGTTGGCGAGCATGCGATGCGGCACGTGCCGCCTGCCCGCAAGACCGACGATGTCTGCGGGATGCACCTCGCCGAATTACGCGTAGCGGCCGTCGGTCGCGCCCGGGGCCGCATTATCCAACGCGCAGGCCTGCTCGGGCAGCGTCAATGCCGCACCGGGCTTCGCGATGAAACCGGTCACTTCCAGGTGAAAGCCGGACATGCTGCCGAGCTTGCGCGGCTTCGACAGTACCTGCATCCGACCGATGCCAAGGTCACGCAAAATCTGCGCACCCACGCCATAGGTCTTGAAATCCATCGGGCGTCGGGCACGACGCGCGGCGGCTTCGGTGTCCTCCAAAGCGGTGAACGCTTCGAAGAAGCGCTCGCGTGTCCCATCGCAGTTCAGCATGACCACGGTGCCAGCACCACCGGTGGCTTCATGATGCCGTGCGATTTCGCGTAATGCAGCCTCGATCGTCCACGAATGCACCGACGCCTGTGTCTCAAGCAGATCCAGCGCCGATAACGGTTCATGCACGCGCACCAGCGTTTCCGTATCCGTGCTCGGTGTCCCGCGGGTCAGCGCGAGATGCGGCGCGCCGGTGGGCGTGTCACGGTACAGCGTCGCGTCGAAGGTGCCGTATGGCGTATGCATCTCGCGATGGGAGACGCGTTCAATGACGGACTCGTGCCGCAACCGGTGCTGGATCAGGTCGGCGATCGTGCCGATCTTCAGACCGTGGGTTTCGGCGAACAGCATCAGGTCGGGCAGCCGCGCCATCGTGCCATCTTCCTTGATGATCTCGCAGATGACGGAGGCGGGCGTGAGGCCTGCCATCGCGGTGAGATCGCATCCTGCTTCCGTATGACCCGCGCGAACGAGCACGCCGCCGTCTTGCGCCATTACCGGAAAAACGTGGCCGGGCTGCACGATGTCGCTCGCCCGTGCATGCGGGGCGACCGCGGCGCGGATCGTGCGGGCACGGTCCGGCGCCGAGATGCCCGTGGTAACCCCTTCCGCGGCCTCGATGCTCATCGTGAATGCCGTGCCGTACTGGGTGCCGTTCCGGGCGGTCATCAACGGCAATTCCAACTGGCGGCAACGGTGCGCGGTCAATGTCAGGCAGATCAGGCCGCGCGCATGCGTGGCCATGAAATTGATGGCCTCCGGCGTGACGAAGTCGGCGGCGAGGACGATGTCGCCCTCGTTTTCACGGTCTTCCTCGTCCACGAGGATGACCATGCGGCCGGCCGACAATTCGGCAACGATCTCGGAGGTGGTCGCAAGCTTCATGGCAAGGGGGCGGGGCGCGCGGGACGGCCGTCTGGAAAAACAGGTATTTTACGCGAACATCGCGCGGCCGCGGCCGATAATGCGCGTAGGGCGGAATTACTGTTGCGCCGGGGGCGCCGACATCATGCGCTCGACGTAGCGGGCGATCAGGTCGATCTCCAGATTGACCCGCGAACCGGGGCGCAACGCGTTCAACGTCGTGACCTCGATCGTATGCGGGATGAGATTGATGGCGAACAGGCAGGCCTGCCCGTTGCGAACCGTATCGTCCACGCGATTCACCGTCAAGCTGACGCCATTCACGGTAACCGAGCCCTTGTAAGCGAGATACCGCCCGATATCACGCGACGCTATGATTTCCAAAAGGTGCGATTCGCCTACGGGTTCGAAGCGGTGTACTTCGCCGAGCCCGTCGACATGGCCGCTTACCAGGTGACCGCCCAGCCGATCGTTCGCCCGCAAAGCCTTCTCCAGGTTCACCGGGCCTGGGCGATCCAGGCCGGCGGTCAGGCGCAGACTTTCGTGCGAGACATCCACATCGAACCAGTTCTCCAACGTGTCGATGGCGACGGCGGTCATGCAGGCACCCTGAATCGCGATGCTGTCACCCAGCAACACGTCGTCCAATGGCAGGCTACCGGCATCCACGCGTAGCCGTACACCCGCTTCGCCAACATCACCGGACTTGGCAAGGGGGGTGACCTTCCGGATGCTGCCGACTGCCGCGACTATCCCTGTAAACATCGTGTTATCCGTCCTTTTCTGGTGCCGGCGTGCCGGCCTTGATCATGTTGCGTCGCGTGTCTCGGCGTTCGTCTCGTTGCCACCGACGGCCCGCGCCAGGATGCGGATGTCATCGCCAATCCGCTCCACGCTATCGAAGACGAGTTGCCGCCGATCGATCAGACGCCCCGCCGCAGGCATATCGAACAGTCCGAAGCCGCGGCCGAGCAAGCTAGGGGCAAGGTAGATCAGCCATTCGTCGACGCAGCCCTCGCGGATCAGCGAACCGCTCAGCTTGGTGCCCGCCTCGACGTGCAGTTCATTGATGCCGCGATCGCCGAGCAGACGCATCAGCCCCGGCAGATCGACTTTTCCCGCTTCGTTCGGCAAGGCAACCAGCTCCGCGCCGCGCGCCTGCAATGCTTCCGCGCGGGCAAGGAACGCGTCCCGCGACGGGTCGATGGTTGCAAGGTGATGCGGATGCGGGTCGTGCACGTCACCGCTCTGCCGGTTGTCCATCAAGACGGCTTTTGCCGCCGCCAGCGCCACTTCGGCCGGGTCGTCCGGGTTTGCCGCGGCGGGAGGCCCCGCATGAACGATCAGCGGCGGGGCACCATCGAGCAAACGCGCCGTGGGCGGCACGGTCAGGCGGCTGTCCACCAATACACGCAACGGTTGACGCGGCGTTTCCACGCCGCGCACGGTCAACTGCGGATCGTCCTGGCGCGCGGTACCGGCACCGGTGAGGATCGCGCACGCGCGGGCGCGCCAGCGATGCCCATCCTGACGGGCCGCTTCGCCGGTGATCCATTGGCTTTCGCCCGAAGGCAAGGCCGTGAAACCGTCCAGCGATGCCGCCGCTTTCAGCCGCACCCAGGGACGGCGCCGCGTCATCCGCGAGATGAAACCGATGTTCATTTCCGCTGCTGCCTTTTCCAGCAGTCCGCAGCGCACGTCGATGCCTGCTTGACGCAGAATGGCCAGCCCCCGTCCCGAGACCGCCGGGTTCGGATCCTCCATCGCCGCGATGACCCGCGCGACGCCGGCCTCTACCAAGGTGCGCGCGCACGGCGGGGTACGGCCGAAATGGCTGCATGGTTCCAGCGTGACATAAGCCGTCGCGCCCTCCGGCGAGATGCCACGGCTGCGCGCATCCTTCAGTGCCTGCACTTCCGCGTGATCCTGTCCCGCAGGCTGGGTGAATCCCTCGCCGATGATGTTGCCGTCCTTGATCAGCACACAACCCACGCGCGGATTCGGCGTGGTCGTGTACATGCCGCGCTCCGCCAGGGCCAGCGCACGCTGCATATAGGCGAAATCGGCATTCGAGAACATCAGGCACCCAGGTCGAGTTGTGCAACATGCGCAAAGGCGTCGCGCGCGGCAACGACGGTGGCGTCCAGCACCGCATCGTCGTGCGTGCTGGATACGAATCCGGCCTCGAACGCCGAAGGCGCAAAGTAGACCCCGGCGTCGAGCATCTTGTGGAAGAACGCATTAAAGCGAGGAATGCTGCCACGCTGCACATCACTGAAGCGCTCGGGGGCCTTGTCGGCAAAGTACAGGCCGAACATGCCACCCACCGTCGCCGCGCTGAAGGTCACGCCGGCCGCCGTCGCCGCCTGCGTCAGGCCTTGTGCCAGGCGTGCCGTTCGCGCGCCCAGTGCATCAAAAAAGCCTGGAGCGGAGATCAGCTTCAGCGTTGCCAGGCCGGCGGCCACCGCCACGGGGTTGCCGGAAAGCGTGCCTGCTTGATAGACCGGGCCGAGCGGCGAGATCTTGGCCATGATGTCCCGGCGACCGCCGAATGCCGCTGCCGGCATGCCGCCGCCGATGACCTTGCCGAGACAGGTCAGGTCCGGCGTGGTGCCATACAACGCCTGTGCACCGCCCAACGCCACGCGGAATCCCGACATCACTTCATCGAAAATCAGGACGCTGCCGTGCCGCGTGCACAGTGTCCGAAGCGCATTCAGGAAGGCGGCGCTGCCAGGCACCAGGTTCATGTTGCCCGCCACCGGTTCGACGATGACCGCGGCGATGTCGTCGCCGAACGCGCGGAAGGCTTCCTCGATCTGCTCGACATTGTTGTATTCGAGAACCATCGTATGTCGGGCGGTGTCGGCGGGCACGCCGGCCGACGTCGGATTACCGAACGTCAGCAGGCCCGAGCCGGCCTTGACCAGCAGACTATCGGCATGGCCGTGATAGCAGCCCTCGAACTTGACAATCCGTTCCCGCCCGGTGAAACCACGGGCGAGGCGCAGCGCGCTCATGGTTGCCTCGGTGCCGGAGGACACCATCCGAACCTGTTCGATCGACGGCACCAACGCCCGGATCATCTCCGCGATGTCGATCTCGGCCTCGGTCGGCGCGCCGAAGCTGAACCCATCCCCCAGCACGCGCTGAACCGCGGCGAGTACGTCCGGATGCGTATGCCCGACGATCATCGGCCCCCATGAACCGATGTAATCGATATAACGCTTGTCGTCGGCATCCCAGATATAGGGGCCTTGCGCGCGCTTGACGAAGCGCGGTGTGCCGCCGACGGAGCCGAACGCGCGAACCGGTGAATTGACGCCGCCCGGAATGCTGTCGAGGGCGCGATTGAAGAGAACCTGGTTCTGGGACATGGTGAACGCGAAAAGAAAAGCGGAGGAGCAATGCCGTACGCACAAGGCGGACGGGGCTGCCGACCTAGTTCGTCGGCCCTGGGGGCCGGCGCGTAGGGTATGCCAGTGTATCCGCGGAATTGTACCGCACGCCCCGCGCCGCCGCCGCTTGCCCCTGCGCCTTTCGCGGTCCGCCATCAAAGGACGGCGCGGTGCGGCAATCCGTAGCGCGACGTGGTGTCACAGTTGCGCGCGTGCCATGACGTTTCCGGGCACACCGGCTTATATCGCCGGAAGGGCTGCTTTATAATCAGACGCTTCGCGCCTCATGCTGGCGCTGCGTGTCCATCCGCATCGATTCCACGTTGCCTTGTACTGGTTCCGTCTGCCGGCGTCGTGAGTCGACGGCGGCAGCGTACCTTGCCTGCACGCTGGCGCCGCCGAGCGATTTGACCGGCAGCACCGCGGCCAGACTCCTTCCCGACACCATGTCCACGTTTGTTTCCCCGGCGGCACGCAGTGCGCGCCGCTTGCTTTTACTGCTAGGCGCGCTTGCCGCCGTTGGCCCGCTCGGGGTGGACATGTATCTGCCCGGCCTGCCTGACATGGCCCGCAGTTTCGATGTCGCGCGCGCCTATGTGCAATTGACGCTGACAACCTTTCTTGCCGGTTTCTCGGTCGGCATGCTGCTGTACGGCCCGCTGTCCGACGCTTATGGTCGACGTCTAATTCTGATGATCGGCATCTTGCTGTATACGGTTGCCACACTGGCCTGCCTGCTCGCGCCCACGGTGACGTCCCTCGCGACGTTCCGATTCTTCGAGGCGCTGGGTGCCGGTGCGGCGGCGGTGCTCGCGCGCGCGATCACGCGTGATTCCCACGCTCCTTCGGAAGCGGCGAAAGTGTTGTCGTTCCTGCAGATTGTCACCTCCGTCGGCCCATTGACGGCCCCGTTGGTCGGTGGGCAATTACTGCACGCGGGTGGCTGGCGGGCGGTGTTCGCGGCGCTGCTTCTCTACGGGATTATCTGCAGCGTTCTGGTCTGGACCCGCGTGCCGGAGACCTGGCCTGCGGAAAAGCGTGCGAAGTCGGCATTACGGCAGTCGTTTCGCGCCTATGGCCATTTGTTGACCGACAAGACCGCGCTGGCGCATCTGTTGTGTGGCGGCATGTCATACGCGGCGATGTTCTGCTATATCGCGGGCACCCCTTTTGTCTACATCTCGTATTACCACGTCGCCCCGGAGCATTATGGATTTTTCTTCGCCGCGAACATCGTGGGCCTGGTAGGCGGCAATGTCCTGAACGCCAAACTTGTATCGAAATTGGGCACGATGCGGATGATATCGTGGGCTTCGGGCGTATCGATCGCGGCGGCGCTCATCACCGGCTTTGTTTGTGTGACAGGTATCGGTGGCTTGCCGCTGCTGGCTGCGGCGTTGTTTTTCGTTGTATCCACCACCGGCGTGCTGGGCGCCAACTGCGTGACGGATTTGATGCAGCGCTACCCGAACAATGCCGGTGCCGCCGCCGCATTGTTCGGTGCGGTCCAATTCGGCTTGGGTGCCGGCGCGGGCGGATTGCTTGGTGTGCTGTCCACCGGTACGCCGCTCGCCCTGGGCGTCTTGATTGTCGTGTGCGGCGTCTGCGCGTTCATCGGCCGTACCGTGTTGTTGCGATTGCACCGCGCGTCCGTGCGGCGAGCCGTGACGCAGGCGCCAGCCTCGGTCGTATTGCATGATCAGGCGTCACGTCCGTCGCGCGTACGGGACTGAGCCACTCGCCGCCGGGCAGGGTAGTCAGCCAATATCGCCTTTTATGGGTAAACTGCTGTCAGAGCGATCCGACGCATCATCCCAACCTAGAAGGGCGACGTAGTTATGCAGAGCGACACGACGACAGAACGCAAGACATTTGGCGCGCATGTTTCGGCAACGCCCAATGCACAGGCTGCGGCAAGTGACGAGAACGGGTTTACGTTCGTCCTGTTTGGCGGCACCGGCGACTTGGCGCACCGAAAGATCCTGCCGGCGCTGTATCAAGCGCATCGCGACAAATTGGTCGATCCCGCCGGCAAGATCGTCGCCGTGGCACGCAAGTCCCCGGATCGTGACGGTTATCTAAAGTGGGTCGAGGAAAATGTCAAACCGCGTCTCGTCAAGAGTAAGGAATACGACGACGCGGTATGGAAGGGTTTTCTCGAGCGCATCGAATACGTCAAGCTGGACGCGGCAAAGGATGATTTTGCCAAGCTCACCGAGGCACTATCCGGTTTTGGTGGCACTCGTGTCTTTTACCTCGCGACGGTGCCGTCGCTATTCGTGCCGATCTGCCAGGCGCTGGCGGGGCAGCAATTGAATGAAGGCGCGCGCATCGTGCTGGAAAAGCCACTTGGCTATGACCTCGAGTCGTCCAAGGCGATCAACGATGCGGTGGGCGAAATATTCCAGGAAGAACAGATTTATCGAATCGACCATTACCTCGGCAAGGAGCCAGTGCAGAACCTGTTGGCGCTGCGCTTCGGCAATATTCTGTTCGAGCCGCTGTGGCGTCGTGAGTTCATCCAGAGTATCCAGATCACCATCGCTGAGGAATTAGGCGTTGAAACCCGCGGCGACTTCTACGATGGCGTGGGCGCGTTGCGCGACATGGTGCAGAACCACTTGCTGCAATTGCTCGCCATCGTGGCGATGGAACCGCCGCATGCGTTGGATACCGACAGCGTGCGCGACGAGAAATTGCGTGTCCTGCGCGCGTTGAAGCAGTTGTCGCCCACCGACGTGTCCAAGGTGGCCGTGCGGGGTCAGTACCTGAAGGGCGTTACCCGCGGCGAGAGCGTTCCCGGTTATCTGGAAGAAGAGGGTGTCAACGAAGAGAGCCTGACCGAGACCTTTGTTGCACTGAAGGTCGAAATCGAGAACTGGCGCTGGGCCGGTGTACCCTTCTATCTGCGGACCGGCAAGCGGCTTGCCGATCGAACGGCCGAGATCGTTGTCAACTTCCGGCAGGTGCCCCATTCGGCGCTGCCGGGTTCGAGCGTATCGAATGCGCCGCCGAATCGTCTGGTGATCCGCCTGCAACCGCACGAGACGATCCGTCTCTACTGCCAATCGAAGCAGCCGGGCGATGGTATGCAGTTACAGAGTGTCTACATGGACCTGGACTTCAATGATTTCTTCCGGGGCCAGCAAATGGAGGCATATGAACGCCTGCTGCTCGACGTGATTCACGGACGTCTTGCGCTGTTCGTCCGTCGTGACGAGCAGGAGGCCGCATGGAAGTACGTGATGCCGATCCTCGATGAATGGTCGAAGCCGGGCCGCAAACCGAAGGGCTATGCCGCTGGCTCGTGGGGTCCGCCGGCCGCCAGTGCGATGCTCGCCCACGACGGTACCTATTGGCTTGAAGAAGAAAATTGAGCGTCCGACGACGTATGTAAAGACGGCATTGAAAAGGAGATTACGTCGATGCTCTATTTGAATACCTTTGCCGACGGCGATGCCCAGGCCGAGGCGCTATCGGCCGCTGTGGCCGAGGCATTGCGTCATGTCCTGGCGCAGCGCGGGGCCAAGGGCCGCGCGACGCTGGCGGTGTCTGGCGGCAAAAGCCCTGCGCGATTTTTTGCGCATCTCGCAAAGACGCCGCTGGCATGGGCGCAAATCGATATCACGCTGGTGGACGATCGTTGGGTGCCCCCGCATGACGAGGCCAGCAATGCCGGACTGTTGCGTGACACGCTGTTGCGCGATGCGGCTGCGGCGGCACGGTTCTGGCCGATCGTCGACACGGCGCGGACGCCCCAGGCGGTGCTTGAATTACTGAACGGGCCGGGTGGTGTCGCCGGGCCGGATGTCGTGATTCTCGGAATGGGCGAGGATGGTCATACCGCATCGCTGTTTGCCGACGCGCCGCAATGGGCTTATGCGACGACCACGCTCGATCGCTACGTCTACACTGAGCCGGCGACCGCGCCACATGCCCGTATCGGCTTGTCGCTGAATGCGCTGCGCCGCGCGCCGGTAACGTTTCTACAGATAAGTGGTGAAAAAAAGCGCGCGGTGCTGGAAGCCGCCGCCGCAATGCCGCAACGCACCGCGATTTCGCGGCTCGCCAACGATGGGGGAGTGAAGCTCGATGCCTATTGGTACGCCTGAAAACAAACAGGCCAGTGCGCCCACCGCTCAAGCAGGCGCTGTAATCGATATCACATCCGGTGCTTTGCACGCGGATGGTCTTCGTCTGCTCGCCGATATCGGCGGCACGAATGCACGTTTTGCGCTCGAGTGCGGACCGGGCCGGATCGGCAAGATCCACACTTACCCGTGTGCGAACTATCCGGGTATCGCCGACGCGGTCAACGCTTTTTTTGATGATGCGGCGGATGATCTGAAGCAATACGGACCGGCGCGTCACGCCGCCATCGCGATCGCCAATCCGATCGATGGTGACGAAGTGACCATGACGAATCACGACTGGCGGTTTTCGATCGAGGCCACACGCAAGGTCCTGGGCCTGGAAACATTGAAGGTCGTCAATGATTTCGCCGCGCTGGCGCAAGCGGTTCCGGCGCTACGCAAGGATCAGGTGCGCCAGGTCGGCACCGGCACCGTGCACCCGACGTCGGTCGGCGCGGTGGGAGAAGTGCGTGGCGTACTGGGCGCCGGCACCGGCCTGGGGGTCGCGGGGTTGGTCTATGTGGATGGCCGCTGGACGCCGATCGCCAGCGAAGGGGGACACGCGAGTTTCGCGCCGCTCGATGCGCGCGAGGACCATATTCTCGCGTTTGCGCGGGAGAAGTGGGGACACGTGTCGTTCGAACGGGTGGCGTCGGGACCGGGTATCGAATTGATTTATAGCGCGCTGGCAGCGAGGGCCGGCCAGACTGTCGACGCCGTGGACAGCGCCACGATCGTCGAACGGGCGAAGCAGGGAGATCCGTTGGCGAATGAAACGGTCGATGTATTCTGTGGCGTGCTAGGCAGTTTCGCGGGTAATGTCGCCATTACATTTGGTGCGCAGGGGGGGATCTACCTCGGCGGTGGCGTGGTGCCGAAGCTGGGCGAGCGATTCTACACGTCACCGTTTCGGGAACGCTTTGAGCAGAAGGGGCGATTTGTACGATACCTCTCGATTATTCCGACGTATGTGATCACCGCCGAGAATCCGGCTTTTATCGGCGCATCGGAAATCTTGACGGCGACCCTTGCGCAGTAAGCGATACGCGTCATAAGACTTATTGAGAATCGGGTATTGAACCAGATCTCGGCATTCGGGCACATATCCGAATGTCGAGGCTTTTCCCATGCTTGGTCGTCTTCCGGCGCTTGCCGGCAGCTTATTTTGCGTTGCCTGACAGGAATTGCTTGAGTCGCTCACTGCGGGGCTGTGTGAAGACTTCGTGGGGTACGCCTGCTTCCTCGATTTTTCCCTGGTGCAGGAATACGACCTGATTCGCGACATTCCGGGCGAAGCTCATCTCGTGGGTCACGACGATCATGGTCCGGCCTTCCTCGGCCAGCGTCTGCATGACCTTCAACACTTCGCCCACCAACTCCGGGTCCAGCGCCGACGTGGGTTCGTCGAACAGCATGATTTCCGGGTCCATGGCCAGCGCGCGGGCGATAGCCACCCGTTGCTGTTGACCGCCGGACATATGCGCCGGGTATTTCTTTTCCACCTGCGGTCCCAGGCCAACTTTTTCCAGATAGGTGCGCGCCCGTTCGACGGCGTCTTTTTTTGACATCCCGAGTACGTGCATCGGCGCTTCAATGATGTTTTCGAGCACGGTCATATGGGACCACAGATTGAAGTGCTGGAACACCATGGCGAGCCGGCTGCGGACGCGTTGCAACTGGCGCGGATCGACCACGCGCAATGCGCCGTCTCTCGCCGGCGCCGTCCGCACTTCCTCGCCGTCGAGCAGGATGCGGCCACTGCTTGGTCGCTCGAGAAAGTTGATGCAGCGCAGGAAGGTGCTTTTGCCTGAGCCACTCGATCCGATGATGCTGGTGACGTCGCCGGCACGCAGGCGCAGGGATACGCCCTTGAGCACTTCGTGTTCGCCATAGCTTTTATGGATATCGTCAGCAATCAGTTTGAACATGGCGGCGGGTTCGGATGCGGCGGTAAGAGTCACGATTGAGGCAGGTCAGTGGGACGGCGTGGCGAGGTAAGCAAGCCAGCGGCGTTCCGCGCGGCGGAACAGATAAACGAGTGCGAAAGAAATCGCCATGTAAAGCAGTGCGGCGATCGTGAACGATTGCAGTGTCAGGTAAGTAGCGGCGTTGGCATCTCGCGCGACTTTCAAGATATCTGGAACAGTCGCGGTGAAGGCCACGGTGGTCGCGTGCAGCATCAGGATCACTTCGTTGCTGTAGTAAGGCAACGCACGTCGTAATGCCGATGGCAGGATCACGCGGCGGTACAGCGTGAACGAAGACATGCCATATGCACGCGCGGCCTCGATTTCACCATACGGAGTGGCCTTGATCGCACCGGCGAAGATTTCGGTCGTGTAGGCGCATGTGTTCAACGTAAATGCCAGTAACGTGCAGTGCATGCCGTTACGGAAAAACGCGTTCAACATTTCATGGTCACGCACGACCTGGAGTCCGTACAAGCCCGTGTAGATGATCAGGAGTTGCACATACAATGGCGTGCCGCGAAATACATAGGTGTAGCACCAGACCGGCAGGCGCAGCCACCATCGCGGCGACACACGCGCGATGGCCAATGGCAGCGACAGACAGAAGCCCACGGCAATCGAAAATACCAGAAGCCAAAGCGTGATCACCAGCCCGCTGTAGTGGTAGCCGTCGGTGAACAGAAACTGCCGCCAGTAGTCGTGAATCAGATCGATCATAGCTCCGCCTTCCGCACGCCGACGTTGTAGCGGCGTTCCAGCGCGTGCAGGACCACATTCGATGCCGTGGTGATGAGCAGGTAGAGTATCGCCGCCACGATCGTGAACAGGAAATAGCGCATGCTGCCTTTGCCGGCGTCCTGCGTGGCCTTGACGATATCGGACAAACCGATGATCGACACCAGCGCGGTCGCCTTGACGACCACTTGCCAGTTGTTGCCGATGCCAGGCAACGCATGCCGCATCATCTGCGGGAACAATATTCGGCGGAATGCCTGGAACGGTCGCATGCCGTAGGCCGATGCCGCTTCGAGTTGTCCGTGCGGGACGGCCAGAAAGGCGCCGCGAAACGTCTCGGTGAAATAGGCACCGTAGATGAAGCCGATGGTCAGCACGCCAGCGACGAATGGATCGATGTCGACCTGATTGAGGTCGAGTGCATCGGTCAGCATGTTCATCCAGATCTGGATGCCATAGAAGATCAACAGCATCAGTACCAGATCTGGCACGCTGCGGATCAAGGTCGTATAAACGGTCGCGCACCAGCGCGGTACCGGGTGCCGGGCGAGCTTGCACCATGCGCCGATGAGGCCGATCAGCACCGAAACGACGACCGATAACACCGCGAGCTGCACTGTTTGCCAGGCGCCCTCGAGAATTACCGGCCCATAGCCGTAGAGAAACATAAAGTGGGGGTCCATCGGTCGATCACCCTGTCCCGGATGACCGACACCGCCCTCCCGCGACGAATCGCAAGGCGGCCGTGTGTCTGTATGACGCGGGTCGATTGCGCGGGCCGACAGAGACGGACCCGGTTGTCCGCGCCGATTGGCCGGTTGACTGTCGTCTCGGACGACAGGGCACCGGCTTGGGTTTTATTTCTTATAGATCGAGAAGTCGAAGTACTTCTTTTGCAGCGTATCGAATTCACCGTCCTTGTGGATCGCGGCAATCGCCGTATTGAACTTGGCGATCAGGTCCTTGTCTTCCTTGCGCAGGCCCACGCCGGTACCGGCACCGATCGTTTCCGCGTCCTCCACTTCCGGACCCGCGAAGGCGAAGCCCTGACCGTTCGGCGTCTTCAGGAATCCAACATCCGCCTGCACTTCATCCTGCAACGCGGCGTCCAGGCGGCCCGATTTCAAATCGGCATAGACCTGATCCTGGTTCTGATATGACGTCACCGTCACGCCCTTCGGTTGCCAGAACTTCTTGGCATAGGCTTCCTGCGTCGTGCCTTGCTCCACGCCCACGGTCTTGCCTTTCAGCGATTCGGGCGTCGGTTTCAGCGACGAACCAGCCTTGGCCACCATGCGCGCTGGCGCATCGAACAGTTTTGCCGAGAAAGCGATGGCTTTCTCGCGCTCCGCGGTGATCGACAGTGATGAAATGATCGCATCGATCTTGCGTGCGCGCAGTGCCGGGATCAGGCCGTCAAAGTCCGTCGGAACCCATTCGCATTTGGTTTGCATCTTTGCGCAAAGCGCATTGCCCAGATCCACATCGAAACCGACGATCTTGCCGTCCGGGGCCTTTGACTCAAAAGGCGCGTAGGTCGGGTCAACCCCGATACGCACCGTCTTCCATTCCTTCGCGCTTGCGCCGGTGGCAATCAATGCCAGTGCAAAACACAATGCCAATTTCTTCATGAAATTCCTCAAAAACGTATGACGTGTCGCCTTGCAGGCCAAGCGTATTTTAGGCAAACAAAAATGACCTGCGCGTTTGAACCGCGATAGCGGGCGCATTTTACCGCGAGTCGTCGTCGTGCTATCGAAGTGATTGCTGGTTTTTAGGCAAACACTTAGACCTCGTCCTCTAATTAACGGCATATCCAATTAAGCATTCAGCGTGCTTTATTGCAATATCAAGGGGAAACGGGTAATGGAAATGACGAAATGGGGAAAAACGATTCATCGTCAGAGGGACATGGTGGAAGGTAAGTGAAGAACACTGACCCTGTGCACCATGAAAAACACCCCAACGCTGGACAGACGTCCAACGTTGGGGTGCGATTTTGAAAAAGATATCAGTTTTCCGATAGGCCAAGCGCCCCACCGGCCGCCTGGCGCGCAGGCTTGATGTCTTACCCGCGCATGGCGCGGAGCCTGCGCTGCGCGGAGACGGTTATCAGCTGGCCGGTGCTTCTGTGGTGTGCGCATCCGGCGGTGCGTCACGTGGCGGCGGCGCATCGCCCTTCCGATCGCCCATGGGCGGTGGACGGCGCCCGTGCTCCATCATGCGTTTCCATGATTGCTTGATGCTGTCGCTGACGAGCTTTTTCTGTTGATCGTCCAACGTGTTATAGAAATCGACGAACGCCTTCTCCGTGCCATTGCGCAGCTCGAGGTCGTTTGATTCCAATTGCTGTCGCTGTGCCTGCAGCGCGCCGAGGTCGAGGATTGGTTGCTGCGACGCCTCGCGCAACTGTTTCTGCACGATTTCATGCTGCGTGCGGACCGCGTCGAAGTTCTGGCGGCTCGTGGTCTGCGCATTTTGCCACGCGGCTTCCTGCGTCGCATTCAGGTGCAGACTGGCGTGCAGCCGGTCCATCATATGTGCGAAAGCGGGGCCCCCGGGACCACCAGGACCACCAGGACCTCGGGGCGGCCCGTGACGGTCGCCGCGTGGGCCGTGCGGGCCGTTATGCATGCCTGGTGGGTTCGAGGCAGGCGCGCCTGCGGCCGGCGTGGTGGCCGTCGGGGCGGAGTCCGCATCCTGGGCATGTGCCGCTTGCGCGCCCACGCCGAGTGTCAGCATGGCGGCGGCCACGGTGAAAGCCGTCCGGGTCTTCTTCAACATAGTCATTCTCCCTGTGTCTGCGGTGTGCCGTGGGGGCAATTCAAGGCGTTGGCGCCCCTCGTACTGGCAACAACCTGATGAAAGCGTAAGCGAAACGCCGCACCGAAGGTGTTACCGGGCTCCGAACAATTGGTGCAGAACGTTACTTCCGATTACGCGTCCGGGAGCTGCGTAATATGATGTAACCCATTTGTTGGTGCAGCAGTCCTGAATGAGTCGCCCTTGTGTGAAAGCCCCGATAAAATTCTGCCATGACTACGCAAATCCTGATCGTCGACGACGACCCCGAACTTCGCGACTTGCTGCGCGATTATCTCCAACGCCAGGGCATCGAGGTATCGGTGCTACACGATGGCGGTGGCCTTGAACGTCGGCTCGAACGCGAGCGGCCCGATTTGATCGTTCTCGATCTGATGATGCCGGGCGTGGACGGCTTGGCCGCGTTGCGGCAATTGAGAGGGTCGGGCGACGACATTCCCGTCATCATGCTGACAGCGCGAGCCGACGATGTCGATCGCATCGTGGGCCTCGAACTGGGCGCCGATGATTACATCGGGAAGCCCTTCAACCCGCGCGAGCTGCTCGCCCGCATCCAGGCAGTGCTCCGCCGCCGGCGCAACGTCCCCAGCGCCGCGCCAGAGCAACGCGCGCCCTATAATTTCGGTCGTTTCACGCTGGACTTCCAGGCGCGGACCTTGAGCCGCGACGGTCAGGTATTGCCATTGTCCGGTGGCGAATTTGCATTGCTCAAGGTGTTTGTCTCGCAACCGATGCGAACGCTCGCACGTGAACGCCTGCTTGAATTGCTGCATGGCCCCGAGTACGATGGCACCGATCGCGGGATCGATGTACAAGTCTGGCGTCTGCGGCGTATCCTGGAGCAAGATCCGTCTTTGCCGCGCTTTATCCAGACCGTGCGCGGCCGGGGCTACGTGTTCGTACCCGAAGGGGACCCGGATTCCGCGTCGCTTGCCCCGGAAGCCGCGCGTTGATGACAGATCGAGGCTAATCCGCTGTCATGAACAGCTCGTCTGATGGTTCCACATGCCGGGTGGCCCCCGCCGAAGGGAAAGGTCGGTCGTTTTTGCGCTTGAGGCGCCAGCCGCGAAGCCGCGCTACGGAGGAGGACGATCCTATCGCCACCGGCGCTACCGCTACGTCGGGAGCGCCTCTGGTGCGCCGGCGGGGTTCGAGACGAGCGCGCATGCGCCGAACTTTCGATTCCTTGTTCGTACGGCTGGCGGTGCTGGTGATCCTTGCCTTATTGTGCCCGCACCTGGCCTGGTATGCAGTGACGCGCGCCGAGCGAAGCGCATTACGTAGCAGTTATGCCGTGGAGGAAGCACGGTTTCTGATCGAGGCGGTCGAGCAGCACGAAGCACGCGGTTCGACTGAACCGCTGCCGTGGCGCTTACGCACGATACCGTTGAATTCGCCGCTGGTACCGCCAGAGGGGGACGACGATGACAATACACCCGTAGACCATTTTCGAGACCAGTTGCTGGCGCGCTTGCCGTCCGGCACGCAGGTACGCATCAGCGCCCCGACACTTGGAAAGGACGCGAAGCTATGGGTGTTATCGCCGGGGCAGCCGAGTTGGGTCGTCATGTCCGTGCGGCCGCCTCCGCCGCCACGCCCGAACGGTGACCGCCTTTTCATCTGGCTGGCGTCGAGCTTTTCCGCGGCCGTCCTGCTGGCGTTGTTTGCCGCATGGCGCCTGCAGGACCCCATTCGCAAGCTTGCCATCGCGGCGTCGCGTTTCGGTCAAGGTCGTGATGTTGCACCATTGAAGGAAGAGGGTCCCGCCGAGTTTCGCGTGCTGACGCGGCGCTTCAACCGCATGATCGCCGATATATCGCAGAACGAAACCGATCGCGGGATCATGCTGGCCGGTGTAGCGCATGATTTGAAAGCGCCGCTTGCACGCTTGCGGCTACGCGCCGAGATGGTCGACAACGATAAGCAGCGTGACGGGTTTGTGCGCGATGTCGATTCGCTCGCGCATATCGTCGACCAGTTTCTGGTGTTTGCCCATGACGGTGCTGACCAAAGTGCGCAACATCAAGTCGACGAATATTGCGAGCGCTTTGCCCGCAACTACCAATCCGCCTGGCCGCAACGCCCACCGCTCAAGCTGGTGCTGCAGGCCGGTGAAGGCTTTCAACTGAGTGTCGCCACGCTCGATCGTTTGCTGACCAATCTCGTTGATAATGCGTACAACTACGGCAAGCCGCCGGTGTGTATTACTACCGGCCGTTGCGGTACGGTGCCGACGCATCGATATGGTGATGCGGAACGTGACACGCAATGGTTTATTCGCGTGTGCGACGAAGGTGAGGGCATTCCCGATGCAGCGCTTGGTACCGCAAGTAGGCCGTTCGTGCGTCTCGATCCGGCGCGTGGCGGTACTGCCCATTGCGGGTTGGGGCTGGCGATTGTCGAGCGGCTTGCCAGCCGGGCGGGGGGGATCTGCCTGCTGTCGAATGGATTAGGCGCGACAGATGGCAATGCAGCGGACCCAGCCGGTACGGACACCAACGGCGGTGACGACGGCAAGGGGCTGCACGTCGAGCTGCGCTTCCCGATGCAACCGAATACGGACGTTCCTCGCAGCGCTGCCTAAACCGCACGCCATGCAAGCGACGGTGCTATTCAACCAATCAGGCGTCGTTCAGTGTGGAAACTGGGCACGTAGCGCGGTGCCAGCATCGCTGTCCACCGTATTGTAGGCGACGCCGGATGTCTCGAACACGTAGACAGTGGCATGCTTACCCAGGCGAGCGAGGATCGACTCGCGTAATTCCTCGGCATCGTCGATGGAATCCAGCATCCAGGTTGTGGAAGACAGTCGCGTTTGGTATGTGCCGTATTCGGCCATGATTGGATCGCACGCTTCCGCATTTTCATCGCGAAACACCACCACGTAGTTGCCTTTCATCTCAGATCTCCAGCTTGGACGAGTGACGATGATACATTGAGAACCTGCGTGGCCATCTCGTTCCCCCCTCTGCCGAACGGATATACCGGTTGGACGGATTGGTATTGCTCCGATCAGTTGCGGTGTTTGTTCGCTCTAGTGAGCGTGACGCCGGTAGACGTGGAGCAAAAACGGGTGAGTACGGATAGGACAAGTGCGCCGGGCCATCGCGGGCAACCTGTCGCTACAGCATCGCATCGATTTGCGTTAATCGCAATGATTTTCCATGGGGTAAGCCGTATCGGACAGGGAGAACCTTTTGGTCAGGGGTATCTCGTCCGCGTCAAGCGCGACCCCGCGCAGGCGGTTCGGCAATCTTTGTGGACCCGGGGTAAAACGTGACCCTCAGTTTTTATCAATCGCCGCGTCCCATGCCGGGCGATTCGGCCAACGTCTACGTGACCTTCCATTCACGCCATGGCAATAATTCGATGAAAGCGACGTGTCGCTCGCGATGCCGGAGCGGTCATAAAAAAGTAGGGCCGAGCGGTCGATGTATCGTCGCCGTCAAAGGCGCCACCGTAGGCGATCACACGTTCGCATGGCCTGCCGTCAAGCCATGCGTGGCTGAGCGTGCGTATTTACGAAGCCGGTTCGTCATTGTCAAGACCATCAGCCGTTTCTTCGTAGGTACCAAGGCGGTTGTACAGCGTCTTGAGGCTGACGCCAAGCGCCTTTGCCGCCTTGCGTTTGTCCCCGCCGCAGTGCCGCAGCGTCGCTAGGATAATCTGCCGTTGTGCGTCGGCCAGCGGTGTCCCTACCCAGATACTCATGCTGTCGCCCTGCGTAACGGCCTTGCGGTTACGGGTGTTCAGGTGAGGATGCGGCAGCTCGACAGTATTCTCCGCCAGGATGTACGCCCGGTAGATCGCATTCTTCAGTTCACGTACATTCCCGGGCCAGGAATAGCCACGCAGCGTTTCCAGTGCGGTTTTCGACAGCACCTTCTCAGTGCCATGCTGCGCGTTCAATTGCGCAAGAAAATGTTCGGCCAGCAACTCTCGGTCGCTGTCGCGCTCCCGCAATGGTGGCGCACGCAGTGGAAATACGGCCAGGCGATACATCAAGTCCTCGCGCAGTCCATTCTCCTTTACCGCCGTAGCAGGGTCGCGATTGGTCGCGGCGAGAATTCGGACATCGCTCGATACTTCCTCGCTGCCGCCCACGCGGAAGAATGTCCCGGTCTCTAATGCACGCAACAGTTTTACCTGCCGTACCGGCGCCATCTCGGTGACTTCATCAAGGAAAATAGTGCCCCCGCGGGCATGCTCGAAATAGCCGACCCGCGCCTGTGCCGCCCCGGTGAAACTGCCGCGCTCATGCCCGAACAGTTCCGCTTCGATCAGGTTATCCGGGATCGCACCGCAGTTGACCGCAATAAAGGGTGCATCGCGTCGAGCGCTAAAGTCGTGAATCGTCCGCGCGATCAATTCCTTGCCCGTACCGCTCTCACCGATGATCAACGCGGTGGCATCGGTCGCCGCGACACGGTCGATCTGTTCATACAACGACCGCATGGCGTCCGAGCCGCCGAACAAAGATCCGTATGACTTGATCGTCTGCTTGGTGCTGGTTCGCTTGCGAGCTGTTTCCGATTTGCGCGGCAGCGCCCCTGCGCCCTCCGCAGTTGCTGCAGAGGAGGCGATTGGGTTGGAAGCGGCGGCTTGCGCCGAATCTGATGACGCCATAAATGTCGATTTCCGTCAGCGATACAAAAACAGGCAAGGATCCGCACGTCGGGCGTTGCCATGCAACATTGCTGCGGCCGCGCGCAGTGGCGACCTATCTCGCGATCCTACCCGGCTTTCGCGCTTCATGCCGGATAGACAATGGCGCGGCGCTGCTGCCCATGCATCGGAGAGGCTGCCGCGGCGCGATGTTGATGGACCTCATCTTTCTTAAAGAGCGTATAAACGATTCTCACACCGTTACATTCCGCCGGTAAATATTACGATTTCTTGGTGTGCGTGATCGGTGCTGACGCAGGCCGCTATCGGTCTGCGAAATGTGCGTACTTGACATCGTAAGGTACGATGTAAACAACGAATGTTGATCATGGCGGTAAGACAGGCGCGTGCAGTCGGCGCCATGCGTCCGCATGTTTCGCCGCCGTGATGGACGTTGATTTCAGCATACCGGTAAGTGTACTGCTTTTTTACAAGAATAACCTGCGTGGCATGAAAAATGCTTTTTGTCTTTCCCATGTCCTCTCACGTCGATATGCGCGGTACGCGCAGCGTTCTAAAAGAGGGCAGGACTTATAAGGAGGGCGTATGGCGGATACATCGGTAAAGCTGGCATTGGGACGCGCGAAGGTCAACGAGGACCTTCGCGTTCTTGCCGCCGACACGCAGGAGCTGCTGCGACTTACCGCATCGGCGAGTGGTGAGCAGATTGATGCGTTGCGCGCGCGTCTGACGGAGCAGCTTCGCTACCTGCGTGAGCGTGCGCGTGAGCAGCAAGAGGTGAGCGTTGCCAAGTGCGCGGGCGCGGCAGCAAGCGCGGACGAATTCGTGCGCAGTAGTCCATGGCAAGCGCTTGGTATGGCGGTGGCCGGTGGCATCGTACTCGGTGCGCTTTTGACGCGTTGAGTGGCAGGTCCGGCAGGGCGATTTATTTATCCCGCAAGGCGGAGGAGCGCGTGTATGGCACAGGCAAGCCTGGTGCAGTCACTCAGTCATTTGATCTCTGGGGTGATTGCGACAACCAGTAGCCGATTGCGGCTTTTGGCGTTGGAGATCACGGAAGAGCGTGATCGTGTTCTGGCACTGCTGGTCGCGGCGCTCGTGGCATGCTTTTTCGTTTTTCTGGCGGTTATCTTTGCCGCTGTGCTTGTCATCGCGATTTATTGGGATACGCCTTACAGGTTGGCTTCTATCGGTTGGCTCGCGGGCGGCGCGTTAGTGGTTGCTTTTCTCGCGGTCGTTTTCTTTATTTATCGGGTGAAGAAACCGACAACGTTGTTCAACCACAGCTTGAGTGAATTTGAAAAAGATCGCCGTGCCGTGGAGACGTTGGAATGAATGGCCGCCTCGATCAGCCCGGTGCCAGGCAGTCGGCCGCGCATAAGCTAGCCAAACCCCCAGTGTCAGTGCGCCGGCAGCAGTTGCTCGATGATATTGCATTGCAACGCAGCGGGCTGCAGGAGTCCGCACGTACCTTGATTGGTCCGCTGCGCACCATCGACCGTTTTCGGCAAGGTGCGAGGCAGCGCCGGCAGTGGCTCTATCCCGCGGCGCCGATTCTGGCGCTGCTCACGTGGCGTCTGCGACCGCGTCTGGCTTCCTTGCCCGGTCTGGCGGCACGGGCGTTCGCGGTGTGGCGGATCGTTAAACACTTTCGCTGACATGGCGTGCAGCTTGCCGATCGAAAGTCGCAAACCCATATTCAGGAGACAAATTATGAACCGGAAATCGGGCGTGATGGCCGCCGCCGCATTGTTGAGTGGCGCGGCGGTCTGGATCTTGCGGCGTAGCGCGGCAGCATCGGCGGAGGCGGCGGCACAAGCCGCGCGGCCGTTGTCGCGCTGGGAAGGCGAAGGCGGTGCCCCTGCCGAGGTGGCGGCGGCTGGCACGCCACGTCGGAGCCGGCGCCGGCCTTCGGTGGCCTCCAATCGCGATGATGTCGGATCAACGCCGCATGCATGGGTATTCCCGCGCGCGTGATGTAAATCGTCAGCGCTCGGGTAGGGTGCCGTGGCGCACCGCGAACGTGTCGTCGTTATCTCCCGCAATGCATTGGCTCGGCATAGCTAGGTATTTTCCGTTCGCCAGGGGGGCGCTCTGCGGGTACCGGTGCGATTGCGCCAAGCGCAGGATCAGGGCGACCTGTCGTCTATCTCTATAATCCGTATAATCGATCGGTCTCATTTGCTGCGGGAAACAACCCTTGCGGTAACGTATGCAGTGGCGCGCGTGGTAGCTGGTCGAAAGGGCCGGATGCCGCGTCAGTCGATGATGACGCCGCCACATGGGAAGCGTATGGCGAATGCACGTTTCCTATCTGGGGCTTTCGTGGCGGAACAGTCTATTACAACAGTCAAACATGCCACATATTCTCGTAGTCGACGATGACACCAACACCCGCGAGGCGCTGGTGGACGTGATTGCAAGTGATGGACTCACGATTGCCACGGCGGGGGATCTGCGCGAGGCGCGCATCCAGATCGTGCGGCAGATGCCGGACGTGGTGTTCACCGATCTGAAGCTGCCTGACGGCAACGGTGTGGAGTTATTCGAGGACCTCGATCCTCGCACCGGCGTCGAGATTATTGTCTTTACCGGTCACGCAACCGTGGAATCGGCAGTAAATGCATTGAAGATGGGCGCCACCGATTATCTGGTGAAGCCGGTCAATTTCCAGCGTGTAAAAGCGATCATCAACCGTATTCCGCGCGCGGGCGATCTGAAAGCGGAAATCGGTAGTCTGCGCGGAGAGCTGCGACGTTTCGGCCGCTTTGGTCTGATGTTGGGTAACTCCACGGCCATGCAGGCGGTTTATGACCAGATCAATCGTGTCGCACCGACAGCCGCTTCTGTGCTGCTCATCGGTGAGAGCGGAACCGGCAAGGAATTGGCGGCGCAGACGGTGCATGAGCTAAGTCTGCGCCGCAAGCACGAGTTTTTGGCGGTAAATTGCGGCGCGATCTCGCCCAACCTGATTGAATCGGAAATGTTCGGCCACGAACGCGGCAGCTTCACCGGCGCGGATCGTCAGCACAAGGGGTATTTCGAGCGGGCGAATGGCGGGACGCTGTTCCTCGACGAAATCACCGAAATGCCGATCGAGCTGCAGGTCAAGTTGCTCCGGGTGCTTGAGACCGGTACCTTCATGCGCGTGGGGACCGCCAAGGAAATCGAGACAGACGTGCGCCTCATCGCGGCAACAAATCGAGACCCGGAACAGGCCGTGCTGGAAGGCAAGCTACGCCTTGACCTGTACCATCGTTTGAACGTATTCCCGATTCAGTTGCCGCCGCTTCGCGAGCGCGAGAACGATGTCCAGCTACTGGCGGATAGTTTTCTCGGTGGGCTCAACGAGCGCTACAGTACAAAGAAACGGTTTCCGGTGTCCGGTATCGAAGCGATGCTGGCGTATAACTGGCCGGGTAATGTGCGTGAGCTGAAGAACTATGTGCAGCGCGCTTACATCATGTCGGCGTCCGACGACGTGAATACCGCCGCCGTGCCGCTGCAGATTTCACTGTCGAAGCCATCGGCGGGTACGTCCGTCACCATACCTTTCGGTACATCGCTTGCGGAAGCCGACCGTCAATTGATCCTGGCGACACTGGACCAATGCGGCGGCGTAAAAACGCGTGCGGCCGAAATTCTGGGCATCAGCTTGAAGACGCTTTACAATCGGCTGGTGGAATACGGTGACGATGCGCGCAATGCGACCGGCGACACCGACTCGTCGACGGAACTCGCATAGTCGGCATCGTTATCGCGCCGTATGCGTGAGATGACGGCACCATGGACGGGGCGCTGGATGAGCGCCCCGTTTGCATTTCTATGATCCGCATCACGATCGTCGAAGCGCGCATGCGGGCAAGAGGAAGTCAATTGCGGTGGCGCACGACCTCGTGTGCTGAATGGCATGCAGGGCTCACGTATAGCACCCCTGCGCGACTTTAACACCAACGTGCGTCCGGCATTCTGTCTTCTTGCATCGACATCCGTTCGCGTACGCGCATCCGCTTGGCGTTTTGCTGACGTTGGGCTTTGCGCTCTTTGCCGTGCTCCCGGAAAGGCCGATCCTCGTTGAGTCGGGGACGACGGACGGTGTGCGACATGATCATCTCTCTCGAAGTGCGTTGGAAGAAAGCGCCGCGGGACATGGCCTGCGGCGCAATTGTATTGGGACGCCGGGTCCCAATGCCGCGCGGATGCGCCGCGATCATTTAGCAAATGGCATGCCATCAGGTTTCGTGCGCGGCGCCATAGACATGGCGATCTGCGCGGGCGGCCGATTCCGCCATATACAGCTGTCCGACGTATTGAATGATGTGGCCCGCATGACTGGCCGGGTAACCGCGGCGTGTTCAAGGAGGGGGCACGCGCATAATCTACGTCGTAATCGCAGTTTCTACTCAGCGCTTGCAGATACTGCTTTGACTGCGTCCGGGACGTTGAAAAAAGCTTTTCGCATGGCGTTTTTGCAGGAGGTGCAATTTACGGCATAAACCTTGCGCATGCTTTTATGCGTTCGTCGGTGAACGTAACCAGCCACCTTGAGGTGAGATAAGGGGAAAACATGATGTCTTTTGTTCCAGGTTCCATGCATCGTCGCGTTGCCGACGTAAGGCGGCCTCCTGAATGGCGCGCGCATGCCATGCCGCTTTTGCACGGCATTGGCGGACATATCTGGCTGCAAACCCCCGAGCCACCTAGCCCCACCGAGATACCGCCTATTCCACCCACGCCACCCATCGAACCGCCTGAACCTCAGTCACCCCCGATGGAACCACCGATGCCTGACATGCCGCCGATTGGTGATCCCCCTCGCGGCCCGGAACAGCCGTCCGCGGCGTCATGAACTGCAGGTCAACGGCCCTACCGTGCAACTTTCCCGCATGGCAACGGTTAATTTTACTGATGTCATAGTGTCAACACGGAGCAAAGTGGTAAAGTAGACAGTGTCGTCCTAGCCCGGCGCATTCTTCCAACCCGCTGAACCTGGCGCGCCTCCGGCTGGCTTGTCCCATAAACCGGGATGCCGGCGGCACGAATCTCTTCGTTTCGTCGCGCATGCTTCCGTTTCTCCTTCGCCGTCCGCGTGCCACTGTTTCAAGGCCCTGTAAAAGGTCTTGGCGGGCTATGCCATCCGCGTTGCCTAAAGCGTGCGCCATCAGCAGCATCAATGGCGGCCGGGTGCGGCAAGCAGTCCCCTTGATGGCGACGGTGATAGCGCTGAGTGCTAGTGTGCCTGCCTTCGGCGCGGACATTACACCGCGCGAGTGGTCGACCCTTCTTGCGCTTTCTTCCGACTGGACCGGTCTCGCGATATCGATCGGATTACTGCTGCTGGCTTGCGCGATCATTTGCGGTGCCTTTGCCGGTCGCCGCCTGCAGGCGCGTCGCCTACGCGGTATTCGCACGCAGGCGGCTGATCGCTATGCCGACTCCGGGGAGGCGGTGGTGGTCGCATCGTTGTCCGGGGTAGTCCTGTACATGAATGCGGCTGCGGAATCCCTTCTTGGCGTTTCGTCGCGTGACGCGCAGGGCGCCTCTATTCGCGCCTTGTTGCCGCTCTGGACAGAGAGCGGCAAGCCGGTCGATCCAATGGATCCGTCGTCCGCGCTTGATTCACAAGGTGCGTTCGCCGATGTCGACGGTTTCGGTACGGAGGGGGCTGCCGTCGATGCAATGCCTGTCTTGCGCCGTGTAGCAACATGGACGAAATCCACGGTCGAACGAGTCAATGCCGAAGGTAATCGCGCCGCACCGGACATGATGGGGACGGCACGAGGTAAAGACGCCACCATCGCGGTGGCCGACTTGCCACTGATGATCGCGCCCTTGGTGCTGAGGAATCCATCCGGTGTCATCGATGCCGTTGGGGTGATGCTGCGCGACGGACGTGCGGTGCGCGCGAGGCTTGCTCGCGACAGCCATGCCCGACACATTAACGGGGCCTCGGTAGATGCGATCATCGGCGTTTCGGCCAACGAAGTGATTGGTAGCTGGAATCCCGGCGCGCGCTCGATGTTTGCGTATGAGGTGGAAGATGTCCTGGGCGAGTCCATTGGCATGCTCGTCAGCGCGGATCGGCATGCGGTTTTGTCGCAGACGGTACGAATGGCGATCGCTGGCGAACGGGTCGTTGATCGTGATTTGACGATGCGATCCCGCGATGGGCGGGAATTCGACGTGTCGCTCGCCGCCTTCCGGGTGACATTGCCGGAGGCGCTGCGTGCGGCCGATATCGCGGGCGCCACGCGCGTCGTGCTTGTATTGCGGGATATTGGCGAGCGGCGGCTCAGTGAGCGTCGCGTGCGGCATCTTGGTGCGCAACTGGTGCGCCGTGCGCAGGAGTTGCAGGCTATTTTCGATATCGCGCCCGTTGGTATGGTGATTGCGGACTCACCTGACTGCCGCCACGTTCGCCCGAACATGGCGCTGACGACGATGCTCGGTCTCGAACGCGCGGCCGAGTTTTCGTTCGATGGTGGCGCGCAGACCGGCTATGAAATCTGGCAGGGCGACGCATTGCTGCAGGAAGCCGACTCGCCGCTGCATCGCGCGGTACGCGGACGGTGTGAAATCGTACCTACGGAATTGACGCTACGTTCCGCGCAGCGTGAGTGGACGATCATGGCGTATGCGGCGCCTGTTATCGACCAGGATCATAGCGTGGTAGGTGCCATTGCGGTCTTCGTCGATATTTCCGAGATGAAAATCGTCGATGCCGAACGCCAGCAATTGCTGTCGGAAGCGATTGATGCCCGACGCGCCGCGGAGGAGGCGAGCCGCTTGAAGGAAGAGTTCCTCGCCACCGTGTCGCACGAACTGCGCACCCCACTGAATGCGATGCATGGCTGGCTCGAGATCATGCAACGCAAGCCCGATGCCGAAACGCAGGCACGCGGGATGGACGTGATCCGCCGCAACGTGCGGGCGCAGACGCGGGTCATCGAAGACATCCTCGACGTCTCTTCCTTTGTAAAGGGCAAGACCCGTCTGGTGGTACGACCCGTCGACTTGCTGGAAATCGCGCGGGCGACGGCGGAATCGCTGCGGCCAACGGCGGACGCCAAGTCGATCTCGCTCCTTGTTGAAAACGATATGCCCGCAACGTCCGAATGCGACGCGGCATCGAATGTGGTTACGGTCGCTCCGGTGAACGGAGACCCTGAGCGCATTCAGCAGATTGCATGGAACCTGTTGTCCAATGCGCTGAAATTCACCCCGGAAGGTGGTACGGTAGTGGTATCAGTCTATTCCGCGCAGGCCGGGCAAGGCACGCATCGCGGAACGGTCGTATCGGATCCCGTCGGGAACACCGAGGTGTCTGGCGTCTTGTCGCTCGATGAGGCGGCCGAGCTCGCGGAGGCGGGCGCAGCGTCGCGTGGGGCGATGTTCGTGTTGTCGGTGCGTGACACCGGCGAAGGCATCGCGCCGGCTTTCCTGCCTTTCGTATTCGATCGTTTTCGCCAGGCGGATTCGTCGATTGAGCGCCGGCATTCGGGGCTGGGGCTGGGGCTCGCGATCGTGCGGCACTTGGCCGAGCTTCACGGCGGATACGCCGCTGTCGAGAGCGACGGCCTAGGGCTAGGTGCCACGTTCCGGGTCGGCTTCCCCGCACGACCGGTATTGCGATATACGCCGTTGTCGGAGGATGGTGCCGATGATCGAGACATGGCGGCCCCGTCGTCCGGGAATGCAGGTTGGTATGTGGTCACCGCGGCAGACAGTGCCGCGGCACTCGCCGGCACAGCGGGCGGCGTGAAGAACGAGGAAGTGTATCAAGGCCGTCTTTATGGCATTGGTGTGCTGGTCGTCGAGGACGATCAGGCCGCGGCCGAAATCATCGCGGAAGCATTAAGCGATGAAGGGGCGGATGTGCGTCTTGCCGACAACGCCGAAACGGCGTTGCAAGTACTGGCGGAATGGCAGCCTCAGGTCATCCTGTCCGACATCGGCCTGCCCGGGCGTGACGGTTGCGCGCTCATTCAGGCCGTGCGTGCCATGGACGGATCGATCGCAGCCATCTTCGCCGTCGCTGTCACTGCCTATGCCGGTGTGGAGGATCGCGCGCGCGCCTTGCGCGCGGGTTTCGATGCATATTTGGTCAAGCCTGTGGCGCCATCACAGTTGATCGATATGCTCGCCCTCAGCGGACGTCCTGCCGTCACCGAGTAAGATGGGCGCGCGCGTACGCGAGGTCTGGTGGGAATGGCATTAGCGAGTGACTTGTACCGCATCATGTCAGACCACGTTGCGATATCTCATCCAGGCACGATTTTTGCATTAATTGTAGAATCGTCATGTCAAAGTGGATAGATGGATGAGTCGACTGGTAGTGGTATCGAATCGGGTCGCACCCAGCACGGAAGGCAAACCGGCGGCGGGCGGTTTGGCGATTGGTGTGCTCGATGCGTTGAAGGAGACGGGCGGCCTCTGGTTTGGCTGGAGCGGCGAAATTGTCCCCGAGGTGCTGGCGCCAACGGCCGAAACCCGGGGTAACGTCACATTCGCGACGGTCGGATTGACCAAGCGTGATTATGATCAATATTACCGGGGCTTCTCCAACAATACCCTCTGGCCGGCATTTCACTACCGCAACGATCTGCTGCGATACGATCGCCAGGAGTACGCCGGCTATTTGCGCGTGAACGAAGCATTGGCGCAGCAGTTATCGGTGTTGCTGCAGCCTGACGACGTTGTCTGGGTGCATGACTACCATCTGATTCCTTTCGCCGCGGCGCTACGCAAGTTGGGCGCCAAACAGCCTATCGGCTATTTCTTGCATATCCCTTTTCCGGCACCCGAGGTGCTTTATACGGTGCCGCCGCACCGTGCGCTGATCGAAGCGTTGATGCAATACGACGTCATCGGTTTTCAAACCGTGCAGGACGCGCGGTCATTCAAGGACTACGTCGTGCGGGATGCAGGCGGTGAGGCGTTCGAGGATGGCCGGGTCCAGGCGTTCGGCCGTACGGCGCGCGTAGGCGCCTATCCGATCGGTGTATATCCGGATGCCATCGCAGCATCGGCGCGCGACTATTCGAATCGCCGGCTGGTTGCCAGCGTCCGTGAAAGCATGCGCGGCCGGGCATTGATCATGAGCGTCGACCGCCTTGATTACTCGAAAGGGCTTGGCGAACGTTTCGCTGCGTTTGAGCGGTTGATGCTATCCTCGCCGGGCCTTCAGGGGCGGGTGTCCTTGGTGCAGATCGCGCCGCCGACACGTTCGGATGTTACAACGTACCAACGGATCAGGCAGCGCCTCGAAGGGGAGGCGGGCCGGATCAACGGCCGCTTTGCGCAGCTCGACTGGACCCCTATCCAATATCTCAATCGAAAGTACGAGCGCAACGTGTTGATGGCGTTGTTCCGTGCGTCGCAAGTGGGTTTCGTTACGCCGTTGCGGGATGGCATGAACCTCGTCGCGAAGGAATACGTGGCGGCGCAAGACCCTGACGATCCTGGCGTATTAGTATTGTCGCAGTTCGCCGGCGCAATCGACGAGATGCAGGGAGCCCTTGTCGTGAATCCTTTCGACGTTGCTCAGATGAGCGAGGCGCTTGAACGGGCACTGACAATGGCGTTGCCGGAGCGGCAATCGCGCTACCGCGACATGATGACGCGATTGCAGGAAAACAATCTTTCAGTCTGGCGAGATACGTTCATGCGTGATCTTCGGGCCGTGAAGCGTCCGCGAGGTAAACGCCAGGCCGCATGATGTGGTAAAGGTTGCGTCGTTTTGCCGGATTTGCCCGGTGTACTCTTACCCATCTTCATCGATCATTCATCTTCGTGTCATGGTGCTGACGTTTTTACCTGCTGGTACGTCTTTTGCATCTCTATACGCAAACGAGCGGTCTCCCGTGTGCCATGTTTTGTGCGTGGGTAGGTGAGACCGTCTTACACGAATGCAGGAGGAAGCGTTATGTCAGGAAGCACTTTGCATCCCCCCGAAGACGGCAGACAGGTCTTAGGTCGCGGTCATGACACCGGTGCACTCGGACCGAGTGATTCAAGTGATTCGGGCAGTGATGTGCAAGGGGCGGTCCGGCACCCTCGTGGCGTGGAAAGCGAACTCGACACGCATGCGCTGGAGCAGGGCGATCTCGAGTTGAACAGCGACACGGACCGCGCCGGTACTGGCGAGCGTGCCGCGGCCGACGGCGCCGGCACGACAGTCCTCGATGCCGACCTGGTGCCCGATGCCATGGATTCGCTGGCGGACATCGCCGATGGTAGCAGGAGCGCCTCCGTCGACGATAACGATGGCGCGGTTGAACAGGCGGCATTCGATATCGAAAAGAGAAGGCGTGCATGATGGCAATGGGGAATGCGAGCAAGAACGTGTCGCCGACGTGGTATCGACGGGCTCCGGTGGCGTTTGAGGAAGCCGAGCCACGTGCGCGGGCCGCGCGTAAATTGCGTGTCCTGGTCGTGGATGACAACACGGACGCTGCGGCAGCGCTGTCGTTGCTGGTGGAGTGCTGGGGCCATGATGTGCGTCTTGCCTACGATGGCGATCAGGCCATGCGTATGGCGTCAGGCTATAGCCCGGACGCCGTGCTGCTTGACATCGGATTGCCTGGCATGAGCGGATATGACGTGGCGGCTTCTTTGCGAGCCAGTGAGACGCAAGTGCAATCGTCATGCGATGCGTTGCGGGCCGTGCAAACGCAACGCACTGTGCAAGAGATGAGCGATCAGGTAAACGCCGCGGCATCGTCTCAGGCGCGTGCGCGTGCGCGTGCGCGTGCGCGTGCGCGTGCGCGTCACGGCAGGCAGGCTGCTCAGCTCACCAACGATGCGGAGCAAGCGCCGCCGCGTGCCTTGTTGGTGGCTGTCACCGGCTATGGTTTGCCCGAGGATATTGCAAAGGCACGCGCGGCAGGCTTTGACTTCCATGTAACCAAGCCAAGTAATACCGCACTGCTCGAATCCTTATTGGCGCGTTATGCCGGTCGTTTCGATGGGCTGTCGCAGCTTGCCGAAGGCCGTGGTGATTGCCAGGAGGAGGGCAGGGTGACCGGGCCGATGATGCCGACGGAGGCATTGGCCGCTCTATCTTCTGTTTGAACCGGGCCGCGCCATTATCGCCTGGAGAGCGGCCAACGCAGCGCGTGCATAAAGCCGCTTTTCGATCGACGCGCTGGTCTGGATTTTTCCGCGCCCATGTCATTGCCAAAATCTCCCTTGTCGATGTCTGACCCGGATGCTCCGGGAGACGCAAGCGGCCCGCTTTTGCCTTGCTCAGGTAAAGCAGAAGCCGACCCGGACACTTCTGGCTACTCTGCCGGACCGTTTCCCCATATCACTGGCCGAATAGCTATCGTGACTGAGCCGCTACGGTGGTGGTTCGAACATCGCTGCGCGTCTTTATCCGCATCCATCGCTTTTTACTCCGCATTTTCGCTCGCGCCAACGCTGGTGCTGATCATTGCAATCATCAGCTTTTTCTATGGTGCGGAAGCGGCGCAGGGGAGATTGGTCGCCGAGATTAAGGATTATGTTGGCGATCAGGCCGCCACCAGCATCCAGGCGATGATCAGTAGTGCGTGGAACGCGCGGGTGGTCGCCGGAACCACGGTCATATCGGTGATAGTGGTTGCCGTGGGCGCATCAGCGACATTCGCATCGTTGACTACCGCACTAAACGATATTTGCCCGCCTCTTGTCACGGCCGGCCGCGGCGCACGCGCCACGATTACCAAACTGATTCGAACAAGATTGATTTCATTCGCCCTGGTGATTGGCGCGGGATTCCTGATCGTCTTCATGCTCGTGCTTGACACCGTTGTCAAGGTTGCGGAGGCGTGGGTCATCGGTGATGCATCACATGCAGTGATGCTAGCGGATGTGGTGCAGAGAGTGCTTAGTTTCTTGATCCTGTTTGGCGCATTTACCGCGGTGCTCAAACTCGTACCGGATGCATTGCTGGAATGGCGATGCGCGACGTATGGCGGATTTACAAGTGCTTTCCTATTTTCAGCCGGGAAAAATGTCTTCAGCTTTTATCTTGCTCATGCAGGTACGGCGAATTCATTCGGTGCCGCAGGCTCCTTCGCTGTTGTCTTGATGTGGCTGTTTTACTCGGCGGCTGTTTTCCTGTTGGGTGCCGAGGTCATGGCGTCGGCAGCACGCCGGCGTGGTCTGCTCGCGCCATTAATGGCGCCATCGGCTTTGAAAAAGGTTTGATGCACATCCCCCGTCGGTGCCTGCATCTATTGCAGGACTGCTGCCACGCAGGTTCAACTTGCAAGCATATCGTTTCAAAGGAAGCGCCGGGCCGGGCGTGGCGTGGGTGCTTCCTTTTGCTCATGCACCGGCCCGACGCAGTTCGGCCGGGGGTACCTTCATCAGCCGCCGATACTTGGCCACGGTGCGACGGGCGACGATCACCCCCTGTTGTGCCAGCAGTTTCGCCAGACTGACATCAGACAGTGGCGCGTCATTGTTTTCCGCCGAGATCATTTCCTTCAACAGCGCGCGGACCGCCGCGGCACTACAGGTTCCGCCGCTTTCGGTTCCCAACTCGCGAGGGAAGAAGTGCTTGAATTCGAATATGCCGCGCGGTGTCGCCATGTACTTGTTGCCCGTCGCTCGCGATACCGTCGACTCATGTAGATTGAGTTGGTCCGCCACGTCTCTCAACACCAGCGGCTTCAATGCGATCTCGCCATAGTCGAAAAACGCGCGCTGGTGTGAAACGATCACTTCGGCTACCCGTTGAATCGTGGAAAACCGTTGCTGCACATTGCGCAACAGCCACCGCGCCTCTTGAAGTTGCTGCGCCAGCGGGGAGCGGCTGCTGCCCTCGCTTTGCGCGAACATGTCCGCGTACATCCGATGTACCCGCGCGCGTGGCATGACTGCGGGGTTGATGGCGACCGTCCATTTGCCCTTGACTTGTCGGACAATGACGTCTGGAATCAAATATTGATGTTCGTCCACTGCCGTGCTTTCGCCCGGCTTTGGGTCGAGCCTGCGAATCAGTGCGGTTACCGTTCGCAGCGTGTCGGCGTCGCATCCCAGGCGTTTTTGTAACTCCGCGTGTTCCCGTTTTGCCAGTCGCCCCAAATGCGCGCCGGCCAGTTCGATGGCGAGATCACGGTGACGGGAGGCGGGCAGCGCTTGTAATTGCAGTTGCAGGCATTCCCCCAGATTGCGTGCTGCAATGCCGGGCTTATCCAGCGTCTGTACAAGCGTGACTGCATTGTCGAGTTCTTCATGCGTCAACGCCGGATCGCAATCACTGATGTCCGCCAGTTCGTCGAATGACATCCTAAGATAGCCATCACTTTCTAGCGATTCTATGACGATCAACGCCGCCAGGCGATCGCGTGAGTCGAGGGGCGTCAAGCGCAGTGATTGATGTAGTTTTTCGCGTAAAGACGGCGCCGCGTGCATCCACTCGCCGGGGTCGAAGCCGTCGCCGCCATATTGACGGCTGCTGTAAGGGTCCGCGCCGTCGCCGCCGCCCTCATTGCTGCCGTCGTTTGACCCTAATTCCTGCATCTCGCCAATACCGCTGACGCCTTCCGCGCTCGTCAGCCCGTCAGGACCACTTTCCACGGTATTAGATAGATTGCCGTCACGCATTGCATCATTGGCGTTGCTAATGGCAGCGCTTGCGGCATCGCCGCTAAATGCGGCGCCGTCGAAATGATCAATACTGTCGGTAGCACTGCTGTAGGCTGCTGCCGTGGTGTAGTCGAGGACTTCACCGCTGTCGGAGGCCTCCTTTGCCACGGCGTTTGCACGCTCGCCCGTATCGGCTTCATTGCCTGATCCCGGCTCGTCGCTTTCAAGGAATGGATTGCTCGCTAATGCGTCGTTTACTTCCTGCGTGAATTCCAACGCAGACAACTGCAGCAACCGGACGGACTGTTGCATGCGCGGCGTCAAGGTCAGACTTTGTTTGGCGCGAAGTTCAATCGATGGGTGGTTCACTGGCTACCTCGGCAATCGTCTGTGTCATTTTGCAAAAGAACGGGAGTATCGCGAGCGCACCGCCCGTGTCGATGACATCCTGCAGCCCCGGATCAGTACCGGCTCGCGTTGTGACGTCAACGAACTAAATGGCTTGTTGGCGCGGTCATGGGGCCGCTTAACCGCCGCCAGGCGCAAAAGGTGCAGCAGGTGCGATAGCGGGTATGTCGGTGTCAGCTCGGGCGGGTCGTGGAAGAAAATCGCGTGACCCTATGGGGAGTAACCGGAATCGGTTCTTGCTGCGCACCGGAACATATCAAGTCTGCCGTTGCGATGATCTCTTAGAGCAACGAGTGTGCCAGCTCTCCAAATTGTGTTCTTTTACCTGCATGCAACCGCCTGGCCGAGGTTTGGCTGGCGGTAAAAGTGCGAAAGATTTACGTGAGCGGACGCTGGAATTGCCGTTGACGTCGTGTGTACGCTTGTGTCCGCTGGTGAGCGCAGGGCCTGGTATCGCTTCGCAGGAAATGGGCCGGTATTCCCCTACGTATGTCGCGTGCACACCGACGGGTGGGATGCGAATGATCTATATAACGCACGTTGCCGCTTACTTTCCTTAGCGACTTGGTCACCCCCGGCATGGCGTTTGCTTACTGTCACGCTTACTAATGATGCGGATGGATTGCCAGTGATTTGGCTGACACATCTCGACACACCTCGAAGCACATGCGACAAGATAGTAACGGCAGTATCGGTTATCAGCGATGTGCAGACCTGATGGAGGTAGCAATGTGGCATCAGACGATTCTTGGCAGTCGCTTTGCAACACTGCGGAATGCTGATGACGGCCCTGTTGGCGGTGGCGTGGGAGTCAAAGGCGATGCTGCGTGGAATGCCAATCGTCGTGGAACGGACGACGAATTAGCAACAGTAATTGCAACGCGTCTTGCTTCAGCGGATGACGCGGATACAGATCGCGTGCATGTGGCCGTGCAGCGTGCTTGGGTGACGCTGCAGGGCGAGGTGCCTAACCGGCGCAGCCTGGGTTCGATCGAGGCGCTTGTCGCCAGTTGCGACGGCGTAGTGAGGATAGTTAATCGAATGCGAGTAGGCTATTCGCATTGATCAGGCAGGGCAGTAAGCAGGCAGGGAACGATGGTTACGTCACGGACAAGCATCCGATACGATGCTGCCGGTACGCGGCGGAACTATCTTAATAACATCTACAAGGGAGAATGACCATGAAGACAACCCATTTCATCAAGGCCGCTGGCGGCGCTGCGATTTTGGCATTGGCAATGTCGGCCAATGCGCAAGTGACAGTGACCGGTGGTGATACCGCTTCCTCGGCACCGCATGAAACTGCCAGCGAGAAGATCAGCGATGGTGCCTTGACGACGAAGGTCAAGGCGTCCTTGGCTGCGCAGAGCAACCTGAAGTCACTGCACATCCACGTTAAGTCGACGAACGGCGTTGTGCGTTTGACAGGGTCTGTGCCTGACGCAACGCAACGTTCGTTGGCCGGTGAAACTGCGGCGAATGTCAGCGGCGTCAAGTCCATTCGTAACAACCTGAAGGTTGTTGCAACGAAGTAAGCCCGTCTCGGCGAGCGAGAGGGTGCGCATCGCAACTCCGGCGCCGAGGTACGCATCTTGCGGCGTTAGTTCCTGGAAGCTGTGCGAAGTAGATAAGTGGTCGGCGAAGCTACTTACTTCGGCACTGCTCCAAGTGAAAGTGGAAGTTTTGCGCTACTTTCCACTTACCGCGATGCAAAATTTTTGAGATAGACAGGAGGACAAAAATGCGTAAATTTATTTCGCCGAAGCTGGTGTCGTATGGTGTAGCTGCGTTGATCGCCGCGGGTGCTGCAGTTCCCGTGTTTGCGCAGTCGAATACGGATGGCACAACCAATTCCGACGTAACGGCCAAAAGTACGACGGGTAGCTCGCTGACGGGTAGCTCGTCCCCGGGTAAGGGACATCACACGAAGCACACGAAAAAGAGTGCCGCAATGAGCGACTCGTCGAATACCGGCACGGGCATGAGTCAACCGGCGACGGGGAGCAATATGGGCGATATGCACAACATGAAGACGAATTCGTCAAACGGCGGTTAACCGATATCGTTGCCGGATGCAGCATGGCGGAAACGCCGTGCAATATCCGGATAAACACATGAGTAATATCAAAAGACGGGCTTAGGCCCGTTTTTTACGAACGTGATGATGAGGGGGGGCTGGTTGGAGATGGATCAAGAGAGAAACGGGCTTGTGGATGGCCCGCTCTCTCTTGCACTTACCCCTTCACACTAGCCCGTTATCCTTTCTGTGCAGCGCAGCGTTTCGTGCCACTGTCACTGGTGTGGGCTGGCACGCCATTGATTACGTAGGTCCCGGATTTGATCATGGTGCTGTACTACGCCTTGATACTGGCGTTCGACCAGCGCACGAACATCCGCCGGTAAATCACGGTCAAGTGCTTTGCGATAATGCGTTTTTGCGCTGTCCTCACCCCGTTCGACTTCTTCCAATATTGCCGTATCGTCATTTGATCCTGCGGCAGCCTTGATCTGCATCCATCCGCGATGCAATGCGCCTGCAACGGAGCCGCTGGATTCAGGTTTGCCGCCGTGCAGCGTTACCACACCTTGTAATTCTGTCGCAGCGCGCGCGCAGTCCGCCGCACATTCGGAAAACAGCGCCTTCAATTGGCTGTCATGTGCGCCCGAGGCGGCCTGCCTGAATCCTTGTTCGCCGTCCTTGGACACTTCAATCAGGTCGTTCAGTATCGTATTAACGGTTTTATCGATATCCGTGGCATTTTGCATGGTTGTGCTCCTGACATTGTCGGCAAGCGGACCTTGCCGATAGGGTACGAATCAAGATGCATCCCGCGTGCCAGGACGTGTTCCGGTGAACAAGGGTTTTCCCGCGTGGGCGGGTAAGTTTTGCACGGTGGATTGTCGCGCTTGCTACTGCAATCTTTGTGAAGTCTCCCAATTTCGTCGATGACGCACGTGACACCTTGGTTCTTCACGATCGACTTGCCCTGGCACACCAGTTGCTTATAGGACATCACCAGACGCCGATGCACACGCTGCACGGCGAGCCGGGCAGGGAAATTGCGAAAGCGCGGGCCCGCCGGCGCGGCGTACTGGATCGGGGTCGATGAGACGCCCACCCAACCGAACGGAAAGGAGAAATCGCATGTACTACGACACGTCGAACGAAACGATCTACCGCGTGCTGCGGGGTAAGGATGGACGTTGGGAGGTGACGCAGGAAACGGCGAAGCGGCCATTGGCACGGTTTGATCGTATGGACGACGCGATGCAGTACGCGCGTGATGTGCAGGCGGAGAATCGCCGTTATGCCTGGTTGACGACGCGTCAGGCGTAAATTCCGTTCCGGGTGTTCCCATAAAGCCGCAGCGGTGGCGCACGTAAAGTGCGTTACCAATGCGGCTTTTTCATGGTACGCGGTGCTGTCTAGCGACGTCCTGCCGTTGCCATCATCGCCAGGCTTCCGTCCGACTCCCCTTCCCGATCTGTATTCGCCCCAAAACGGCGGCCCATCGCTGCCTCGACGAACCGGAACATACCGCTGCGCAAGATGACGGGATTGCCCTGGCTCCGTTGCAGCGCGACGTTGCAGACTGCCAGAATGCGCGACCGGCCACGGCGGAACGCGTCCAGCAGGTCGTTTTCGAATGGACCACGCGCATCGAAATGATCTTGCAGCGCTTCCGCCGAAACGGCGCAGATGACGGGCTCGCCATCCACGCGCACGACAAAACGGACTTCAGGAGGCGACCCGTGGAACTCGGGATCGATGTTCGGGAAGAAGCAGTCCATGAAAGACCTCACGTTCGCGAGATAGCCGCGCGGCTGTATTGCCGGCATGGCCCTGACAAGATAAGCGTGATGCGATGTTGCAGCGCGCCAATCAGGGTAAAGTCGGGTGGCTAAGCGATCGACTGGTTTGCAGTGAGGTATTACGCCGCCACGTTGTATTACACCCTGATTTCGAAAGGCGCAAGCAAACAACGTGCCGATGCTTGCGAAAAAGCCGGAGCGTGGTCGCACTCGGGCACCGTGCCGCGTGATCTTCACGGCACGTGGCCGTCCAGCTCCGGGTGCATCACGTGATGGCGTAATAGCCTGTGAGCGTTGCCGATGCCACCTGGTTCAGATGAATCATGAAACGGGCCACGGCATTTGTGGCATCGGGTGGCAGCGGTAGGGACGGAACCTTCAACGCATGGATCTGGAAGATATAACGGTGCGGTTTATCGCCTTTTGGCGGCGCCCAGCCACCAAAGCCGCGGAAGCCATAATCGTTGAGCATCTGCGTTGCGCCTTGCGGCATGAGGTCGCCGGAGGCCCGACCCGCGTCGGTTGGCAAGGATCGTGTATCCACCGGGAGGTTGATCACGACCCAATGCCAGAAACCACTGCCTGTTGGCGCGTCCGGATCATAGACTGTCAGCGCCAGGCTTTGCGCATCGCTGGGCACCCCTTCCCAGCGTAGTGATGGTGAAAGGTTCTTGCCGTTAGTCCCGAAATCAGGATTGTTCAGTTCCTGTTCCTTGCCGAAATGGCTGTCGGCGGCAAAGTCATCGGAGAAAAGGCGGAAATCTGTCATCGTGGCGGCTCCTTGGCAACGTAGTGAATACCATACAGTGTAGCGTCCACCAGCGAGCGCCACCAATTGAAAGGACCGGCAACGCTTGCCATGAGCAGACAAGCCATGGCGCAGGGAGGCCATGCATGGTCTTGACGTAACTACCGGCGGCATGGCGTCAAGCACTGTCGTGACTTGGTCGGCGGATGTGGGGGCGCGCGTCGGCGAGATTCCGTGGTTGCTGGTATAAAGGATGTAAGCGGCATGAAATATCCCGCACGCGTGCTCGGCGCCAGGAGGCGCGTTTGGTCAGGAGGCAGCGTATGCCGGAGCTTAGGTTTAAAAAAGGCGATATGGTCGCCAATGCATTTGTCAATGCGCTTGAAGACGGGCGCTATCGCGGTCTCGTGCTGCTGTCGCGAGACGGCGGCACGGCGGATGATGCACAGGTTTATCGGGCGGAACCCACATTGGATTCCGAAAGCGAGGCGCTCGAACAAGCGGGTGCTCTCGCGCAACACCTTCTCAAGCGCTACGAGAATTAGCCGTCATTACGTGTCGCGTGCTCCCGCTCGGCACACGTCACGCTGTTCGTCATGATCCCCGTCTGATTTGATGTGATGCCTGCCTACCGCCCCGGTGCGCCCATTGCGGTGCGCTGTCACGGCGTCGACAGGGCAAACTTTTCCTACATAGGGTATTTTTGAGTTTTTATGGCATGCCGCGTCATCGCTGTGTTGCGCGGTGCCGATAACCTTCTCTGATCTAGGAATAAGAATATGAGCAACAATCCACGCCGTCCTACCCATCCGATCGATTCCATTTTTACGGAACGCTGGTCGCCGCGTGCTTTTTCAAATGAGGAGATTTCAGAGGATGCGTTGTTGACGTTGATCGAGGCGGCGCGCTGGGCACCGTCGGCCTACAACTCGCAACCCTGGCGTTTCGTCTACGCTCGCCGTGGCACGCCGCAGTTCGCGTCGCTGCTGGCCTGCCTGGTTGAATTCAATCAAAGTTGGGCCAAGCATGCATCGGCGCTGGTTTTCGTGGTCTCGAATTCGGTCATGCGGCCGCCGGGCGGTGACAAGGACGTTCCATCACGCAGCCATTCGTTCGATGCCGGTGCGGCCTGGGCATTTCTGGCGCTGCAAGCAGCGAAGCTGGGCTGGTACACCCACGGCATGACGGGCGTGGATTTCGACAAGGCTTTTGTTGACCTGGGCGTGCCTGCCGGGTTCCACGTTGAAGCAGCCTTGGCCATTGGCCGTCTGGGCGACAAGAGCCAGTTGCCTGAAGGCCTGCAAGCCCGAGAGGTACCGAGTGATCGCCAGCCGCTATCGAACATCGCCTTCGAAGGGCGCTTTCCGCAATAAGCGGCAACGTGCCGGCACCGCCACGACGATTATCACGGCGGTACCGGGGCGAGGGTCGTTATGATCGAATTCGATCTCAAGAGGGTTTCACCGAGGTCGTGCTTGCCCCGGTGTTAGCGGACCTCTTGCCCGCGACGGTTTCACCCGATTTTGCCCTTGCCGTGCTCAATGCCGCGAGCCGGGCCGGCAGGAACGGATAAATCAAGGTTTGAAACGCTGCCGCGCCCAAGACGCCGCCAATCAGAGGGCCGACGATCGGCACCCACCAGTAGTTGTCCGGAGACGGCAACGCAGACGTATTCCACCCTGCAACATACGCGAGCAGACGAGGGCCAAAGTCCCGTGCCGGGTTCAACGCCCACGCTTCCAGGTATCCCATCGAACCGCCGATCAGCGCCACGAGCAAGCCGATCATCAACGCACTGGTATTCCCTTGCGGTGCCACCTCGTTGAATTTCTCGGTGATCGCGAAAATACCGAATACCAACAATGCGGTCAAAATGATTTCATCGACAAATGCATGCATCGGGCTGATTGCCAATCCGGGATGTGTGAAGAACACACCGGCCGCACCGCCATCGGCGCGTGTCAAGTGGTGCGTTGCGTTGAAGTGATCAATCACCGGGCCGAATAACAGCAGTACGACCGCCGCGCCGATAAAGCCGCCCACGACCTGGGCGAGCCAGTAAGGCAGCAGTTTCCTGGCGGGAAACCCGCGGAAGAGCACCAAGGCCAATGTAACTGCTGGGTTCGCATGGGTGCCGGAAATGGACCCGGTGACGTAGATCGCGATCATCACGGCTAGTCCCCAGCACATGGCGACGCCCCAGTAGGCGTTCAGATAAGGGCTCGGATCATATAGCACGTACATGGCCGCTACTGAGTCGCCGAAAGCAATGATAATGAAAACCGCGACGGCTTCCGAAATCAATTCGCCGACAAAGCGACGGCGCGCGAAGGTCGTTTCCACGAAGGTCTCCTAAATGCTGATCAATTATTGTTGCCACAAGACGGTAGGAGTCCTGTCTGATAGGGCGGGCGATACTTGCATGGATAACCTATGCAAATATCGCGCATTGCATCACTCGACAGCGGCGTCACGGTGTCTTGAAGTGCCGTCTTCGAGCTGCATGCATTGTTACGCGGCGGAGGGCTGGTCCTCGGCCCACGCGATTGTCGCCTTCAAAGCACGGTTCCATTGGTTAACATAGTGGTCGCGCGTTGCGGCATCCATGCGGGGTTCAAAGCCACGGTCTTCCTTCCACTGCTGCTGGATGGCTTCTATATTGGGCCAATAGCCGGTCGCGAGGCCAGCCAGATACGCGGCGCCCAGGGCGGTCGTTTCTATGACGGTCGGGCGTATCGTCTTCGCGCCGAGCATATCAGCTTGAAACTGCATCAGCAGATTGTTCGCGGCGGCACCGCCATCCACGCGGAGCTCGGGAATGGGAATGCCAGAATCCGATTCCATCGCTCGTAGCACATCAAGCGACTGATAGACAATGCTTTCCAGTCCCGCGCGGGCAACATGGCCGTCTCGGGTATTGCGAGTCAGACCGAACGTCGTGCCGCGAGCACTGGCCTCCCAGTGTGGTGCGCCTAAGCCGGTGAAGGCTGGTACCAGATAGACACCGCCATTGTCTTCGACCGAAGCAGCAAGCCGTTCGACGTCGCTGGAGCGCTGGATGATCTTCAGGCCATCTCGCAGCCATTGCACCACGGCGCCACCAATGAAGATGCTGCCTTCAAGCGCGTAGTCGACCCGATCACCAATTTTCCATGCGATGGTCGTGACAAGATTATTTTTTGATTCCATCGGCTTGGGCCCGGTATTCATCACCAGGAAGCATCCCGTGCCATAGGTATTCTTTACCATGCCGGGCTCGGTGCACATCTGGCCGAAAAGCGCGGCGTGTTGATCTCCCGCAATGCCGGCAAGTGGAATCCTCGTCGCAAAGACGTCATTGGTCGTACCGTACACCTCGGACGAACTTCGTACCTCGGGCAACATCGATTCAGGCACATTGAACAACTTCAACAGTTCAGGGTCCCATTGCTGCGTATGAATGTTGAACAGCATCGTCCGTGATGCATTCGTGATATCGGTTACATGTTGCTCGCCTTTCGTGAATTTCCACATCAGCCAACTGTCGACGGTGCCGAATGCCAGCTCGCCGCGTTCGGCTTTTGCTCGCAGCGATTTGTCGTTGTCGAGAATCCAGCGAATCTTCGTTGCCGAGAAGTACGAATCGATCGGCAGGCCGGTTTTTGCTCGAACCATCTCGGCGTGCTGTGCCGCTTTCAGTTCATCGCAGAATGCCGCGGTTCGCCGATCCTGCCAGACGATCGCGTTGTAGACAGGCTTGCCGGTCGCACGCTCCCAGACGATCGTTGTTTCACGCTGGTTCGTGATGCCTATCGCGTGCACGTCGGCGCTGGTCAAGTTGATGCGTGTCAAGGCTTCGGTGGCGACGCCTGCCTGTGTCGACCAGATCTCGTCTGGGCAATGCTCCACCCAGCCATCCTTGGGATAGTGCTGCGTGAACTCGCGCTGCGCGGTAGAGACGATTTGCCCACCATGATCGAACACGATCGCACGGGAACTCGTCGTGCCTTGGTCAAGCGCGAGAATGTATGCTTTTGTCTCCATCGTCCGTCTCCTTTATCGTTCGTTATTGATCTGATTGATGCGTTCTGTCGCGGTGTTCAAGCCATTTAAATGCGTGCTTCGGAACGGTGTCCATCATGGGGATCCGCATCGCTCGAATCGTCGGCTGCCACACTTGCAGCACCAGTTGTCGAGAGCGCTGTCGGTGCCGGTGCCATGGGTGACGCGACGGCGCCGGTTGCATTGTTGGCGACTGCCGGGCTCGACGCCGCGCGTTCGGCAAACCACTGGGACAGCCTGTCAGCGTCTTCTGCCGAGCACATTAACCCCAGTTTCGTACGGCGCCACAATATGTCTTGCGCAGTACGCGCCCATTCGTGCGTCCACAGATACACAAGTTCGGCTTCGTATATGCCTGGCGCCCACTCCGATCCCAGTCCGGCCAGCGTTGTTGCCTTTGCAATCAACGTGTTGATGCATGTGCCATAGGCACGCGCGTAGCGATGCGCCAACTCGGCCGGCAGCCAGGGATAGCGTCGCCGAACGTCGCCGAGGAAGGCCGCAAAATCCGAATGCGGCATATCGCCACCAGGTAGTGTCTCGTGCTCGGTGACCGATGGGCGCGTTACGCCAAGCGGCCCCGCCAAGTGATCGACGGCTTCCTCTGCCAGCTTACGGAACGTCGTGATCTTGCCGCCGAAGACCGACAGCAATGGCGCCTGGGCATCGGGCGCATCGAGGTCGAGCCGATAGTCGCGCGTGACCGCTGACGGATTATCGCCGGCTTCTTCGAGCAAAGGACGCACGCCCGCATAGCTCCAGACCACGTCCGACGGGGTGATGCCTTGCTTGAAATAGCGATTCACCGACTCGCACAAGTACCGTACTTCATCGTCACTGATTTGCACGCCGTTGACCGCATCGGGATTACCATCCATTTGCACGTCGGTCGTGCCGATCAGCGTGAACGCCCCTTGGTAGGGGATGGCAAAGATGATGCGCTTATCCGGGTTCTGAAAGATGTACGCGTGATCATGCTCGAACAGCTTGCGCGTGACGATATGGCTGCCCTTGACCAGCCGCACGCCGTGATCCGCCGGACTGCCTTGCACGACATCGCGCAGCAATTGATCAACCCAGGGACCGGCGGCATTCGCGATGCCGCGCGCGCGGAGCGTGGTGGTCCGCGCGCTACCATCGGCCGACAGTCTGTCGATACGCGCTTCCCATCGTGGACCGGCGTCGGTGTGGATACGGCGCGCGCTGACGAGCTTTGCGCGCGTCATGATGTGCGCGCCCATATCGGCAGCGGCCTTCGCATTCAACACGACGAGACGGGCGTCGTCGACCCAGGCGTCCGAATAAATAAAGCCGCGCGTAATCGTATCGATCAACGGTGCGCCGACGGCCGAATTGCGCATTGAGATGCTTGTCGATCCAGGAAGGACGGCCCGTTTTGCAAGATGGTCGTATAGAAACAGGCCTGCCCGGATCATCCATGCCGGCCGGAGGTCAGGCTGATGCGGCATGACGAAGCGCAGCGGCCAGATAATGTGCGGCGCACTACGAAGCAGTACTTCCCGTTCCTGCAGTGCCTTGCGCACCAGAGAAAACTCATAGTATTCGAGATAGCGCAGACCGCCATGGATCAGCTTCGTACTGGACGAGGAGGTGTGCGACGCCAGGTCATCCTTCTCGCATAGCGCCACGCGCAAACCCCGACCCGCGGCATCCCGTGCGATTCCAACACCATTTATGCCACCACCGATGACGAGCAGGTCGACGTCTTGTTCCGCAAGACTCGGCGTCCCGGCCGACAGCCCGTGGCTTGCCTGTTGCTGATGCGTTGCTGATTGCATTGTCATTTCACCATGTCCGCTGGATCCGGGATCGTGTTCGTATGCCTATGGGCGTTATATCGTGCCTGGTGCAATGCGACTGCCCGACTCGGTGCCTGAGATCGGTTATCACCGTTTTGCAGCGCAACGTGCGCGGTTTGACGACATGGCTGCCTGAGGGCGCATCGCGCACTGAGCTTGGCGGAAAATTCGCATTAGGACATCTCTTGCGAAGAATACGCATGAAATGTTCGTTTACGAAAATATAAAGTCCGAAAGCGAAAATAGAAAATAAAGAAAAGCAATTTATGCTATCAATATAATAGCAATTATCTATCGTTCGACGGTTATGAAGCCTGCAGCCTGGCGAGGAGGCTTACCCACGGCGGAACGGGACGCGACGTATCAGATCAAGGTGCAATGAAGACCTGCGTCCCTGCATTTTCGAAAATCTCACGCATGCCGGGGGGGGGCGGCTCGTCGGTAAAAAAGGCATGGATGCGTGACATATCGGCTAGCCGAACGAGCGCGGAGCGGCCGAATTTCGATCGATCCGCGACCAGGAACACCTGACGAGCGTTCTCGATGATCGTGGCGGTGACGCGGACCTCGCGCGTATCGAAATCGCGCAGCGTACCGTCGGATTCGATACCCGAGACGCCGATGATGGCGAAGTCAACCTTGAATTGCTTAAAGAACTCGACCGTCATGTCGCCTACGATGCCGCGATCCCACGGCCGCACCGTGCCGCCGGCGATCATGACCTCGCAGTTTTTGTAGTCGCACATGGCACTGGCCACATGAGGGTTGTTCGTAATCACATGCAGTCCCTCGTGCCGGTGCAGGGCATGCGCGACTTCTTCGGTGGTGGTTCCCAGATTGACGAACAGCGAAGCCTGATGCGGAATGTGGCCCGCCACCAGTTGCGCGATGCGTCGCTTCTCCTCTCGAAACATCTGCTGGCGCGCCGTGTAGGCCAAGTTTTCCGCGCTCGTTGGTAGGCTGGCACCGCCATGATGGCGGCGCAGCAAGTTCTGAGCGGCGAGTTGGTTGACGTCGCGTCGAATGGTTTGATGGGTAACGGTGAGTACGCGGGCCAATTCATCCACCGTGACGAAGCCGTCGCGCTTCAATATGTCCAACAACGCCTGTTGACGCGGATGAAGCGCGACCGGTTTTCGAGTCCCTCCTCCCATGGCGGGGTCCGCGGCCGGCGAGTAGCGAGAAGCCGATCCGGTCGTTTGATCGATGCCGGAGGACGTTGGCGGGTTTGGCATGTGCGGCCGTGCTTCGTCTGAATTCACATCGTTCCCTAAGGCTTTTCGCATTCGTCTCATTGTGGATTCGGCGCCGGTAAGGCCGGTTGCAGCCGCAAGCGGGCGGAGGGCCTTCGCTATTGTAAAAGACCGCATGCGATTTCTTTTTTATCGGGCGCCAAGACACGACGGAACGTTTCAGGAGCGCGCGGAGACGGCGCATGAATCGATCGTTTGTCAGTGAATTATCAGCGTAAGCGCCATATGCGTTGTGCACGTGACGAGTGGGCCGCGGTCCCGGAGATAAATCAGCGATTACCCGCGTTAGGACATTTCGCTTGAGAGCCATTCGGAAATCCGCTAGTCAAACGTGTAAAATCACGGCTGGCGACGCGGACCAGAGGCCAGTCGCGGCAAAGCGCCGCGTGGTGCCCGAAAAAGTGCGGCGATTTGACGCACGTCGACGTCGTTAATAATCAATTTCCACAATTTTCAGTGTAAAAATGTCGCAGGTGGAGGTATTCTCTGCGCACTTCCATTCATGGGGCTCGGGCCGCGATGTGCGTCCCTGGGTATCGGAGAGGCCGGTGAAATATTTGAAAGAAAGGGGCGCGCCAAAGTTGGCGGGACTCCTATCCAGTAGCTTGATCTTGGGTCTGACAGGATGTAGCAGTGGCATCCTCGACCCGAAGGGCAGCATCGGGGTCCAGGAAAAGCATCTGATTGCTATTTCCACATGGGCAATGCTGATCGTCGTTATTCCGGTGATTTTCCTGTCGCTTTATTTCGCCTGGAAATACCGCGCGACGAACAAGTCCGCGGAATACCGTCCGAGCTGGGCGCACTCTACGGCCATCGAGGTGGTTGTCTGGACGATTCCGACGTTGATCATTGCGTATCTCGCATGGTTGACCTGGGTCACGACGCACGCGCTCGATCCTTACAAACCCCTTGAGTCCAAGGTGCAGCCGCTGGAAGTGCAGGTTGTGGCATTGGACTGGAAGTGGTTGTTCATATACCCGAATCAGGGCGTGGCATCGGTGAACCAGCTGGCGTTCCCCATCAACACCCCGGTTAATTTCGAAATCACGTCGGATTCAGTGATGAACGCGTTTTTCATCCCGCAACTTGGCGGCATGATTTACGCGATGGCGGGTATGCACACCAAGTTGCATTTGGATGCGCACGAGGTGGGTGACTACGCTGGGCTGTCGGCGAATTACAGCGGCCGTGGCTTCTCGGACATGAAGTTCCGCGCGTTGGCGATGTCGCAGTCGGATTTCGACGCATGGGTGAAGAAAGTGAAATCTTCGAACAATGGCGCGTTGAACTTCGCTTCCTTCAAGGAACTCGCCAAGCCCAGCGAGGCAAATCCGGTTCAGTACTATCCTGCGGTGCAAGGCGATGTGTTCGGCCAGATCTTGGCGCAATACAACGTCGGCGGGAATCACATGGGCATGAAGATGGGTGAGCCGAAAGCAGAAGGCGGCGCGATGGAGGGCATGACCATGCCGCACGCGCCCATTGCTGCGTCGGCTCCCAGGGGATAAAGCATGTTTGGAAAACTTACACTAGCGGATATTCCGTATAACGTGCCCATCGTGGCCGGTGTCGGTATCGTCATTATTCTGGGCGGTCTCGCGCTACTCGCCCTGATCACGTATTACAAGAAGTGGACCTACCTCTGGAAAGAGTGGATCACGACGGTTGATCACAAGAAGCTCGGGGTGATGTACATCATCGTCGCGCTGGTGATGCTGATCCGCGGTTTTTCGGATGCGATCATGATGCGCTCGCAGTTGGCGCTGGCCTATGATGCCCCCGGATACCTGCCGCCTCACCACTACGACCAGATCTTCTCCGCGCATGGCGTCATCATGATTTTCTTCATGGCGATGACGTTCATGATCGGCCTGATGAATATTGTCGTGCCGTTGCAGATTGGTGCACGCGACGTGGCGTTTCCCTTCCTGAACTCGATGAGTTTCTGGATGACGGCATCAGCCGTGATCCTGATCAACCTGTCGCTGCTGGTTGGCGAGTTCGCGCAGACTGGCTGGCTGGCGTATCCGCCGTTATCGGAGATGCAGTTCAGTCCGGGTGTCGGGGTGGATTACTACATCTGGGCGTTGCAGATATCCGGGGTGGGTACGTTGCTCACGGGTGTGAACTTCTTCGTCACCATCGTGAAGATGCGCGCACCTGGCATGACGTATTGGAAGCTCCCCGTTTTCACGTGGACGGCGTTGTGTACCAACGTGCTGATCATGGCGGCGTTCCCGATCCTGACCGTCACGCTGGCGTTGCTGGGCTTGGATCGATATCTGGGCATGCACTTCTTCACCAATGATGGTGGCGGCAACCAGATGATGTATCTGAACCTGATCTGGGCGTGGGGCCACCCCGAGGTGTACATCCTGATCTTGCCAGCGTTCGGTATCTTCTCTGAAGTTGTCTCGACGTTCGCGCGCAAGCCGTTGTTCGGCTACAAGACGATGGTCTATGCCACGTGCTCGATCATGGTCCTGTCGTTCGTCGTATGGCTGCACCACTTCTTCACGATGGGGTCCGGCGCCGATGTCAACGCGTTTTTCGGCATCACTACGATGATCATCGCGATCCCGACGGGGGTGAAGATCTTCAATTGGCTATTTACGATCTACAAGGGTCGCGTGCAATACCATCCGTCGATTCTGTGGACGATCGGCTTCATGGTCACGTTCACGATCGGCGGCATGACCGGTGTGATGCTGGCGATTCCGGGCGCGGACTTCGTGCTGCATAACTCGCTGTTCCTGATCGCCCACTTCCACAACGTCATCATCGGCGGCGTGGTGTTCGGTTACCTGGCGGGTTTTGCCTACTGGTTCCCGAAAGCGTTCGGCTTCAAGTTGAATGAAAAGTGGGGCAAGGCATCATTCTGGTTCTGGCTGGTCGGATTCTATGTTGCCTTCATGCCGCTGTACGTGCTGGGCTTCATGGGTGCAACGCGTCGTATGAATCACTACGACAATCCGGAATGGCATCCGTGGATGATCATCGCATTCGTCGGCGCGGTGCTGGTCCTGTGCGGCATCATTTGCCAACTGGTGCAGATCTACGTGTCGATCCGCGATCGTGACTTGCCGGGCAACCGTGATTTCACGGGCGATCCGTGGAATGGCCGTACGCTGGAATGGGCGGTTGCATCGCCGCCGCCGTCGTATAACTTTGCAATCATCCCGCACGTGGAAGAGCTGGATCACTTCCACCATGCGAAGCAGCACGTCAAGGAAACCACGCCGCCGGTGTACACGGACATCCATATGCCGCGTAATACATCGACCGGCTTCTTGATCGGCATGTTCGCAACGGCGATGGGTTTCGGGGCGGTCTGGTATATGTGGTGGTTGGCGATTGCCGGCTTCCTGGGCATCGTGATCACTGCGATCGTGCGCTGCTCGGATAACGACATTGATTTCTACATTCCGGCGTCTGAAGTGAAGGCGACCGAAGAAGCGATTGCACGACGCGTCGCCATGGCGGAGGCAAACTGATGTCGAATGCACATCAAAGCACCGGACCGGCCGCGACCGCGGCAGGTTTGACTGCGGAACATGAACACGAGCATCACGATCACAGCGGCACAACGACGTTCGGTTTCTGGCTGTACCTGATGACCGACTGTATTTTGTTCGGTACGCTGTTCGCGGTGTTCGCCGTGATGCACAACGAGTACGCCGGCGGACCCGGACCGAAGGAACTGTTCGAACTAAAGGGCGTGGCGTTTGAAACGGCGGCCCTGTTGTTAAGCTCGATCACGTACGGCTTCGCGATGCTGTGCGGCTACAAGGGCAATCGAAGCGGCGTGATGGGCTGGTTGCTCGTGACGTTGCTGCTGGGGATTACCTTCGTGACGCTGGAAGTGCATGAATTCGCGCTGTTGATCGCGGACGGTCATGGTCCGCAACAAAGCGGGTTCCTCTCCGCCTTCTTTACGCTGGTGGCCACGCACGGTATCCACGTGACGCTGGGCATGGTGTGGATGGTCGTGATGATGTTCCAGGTCATGGGTAAGAACGGTTTGAACCAGCGTGTCATGACGCGCTTGTCTTGCCTCAGCTTGTTCTGGCACTTCCTGGACGTGATCTGGATTTGCGTTTTCACCTTCGTTTATCTCGTGAGCATGGTCTGATGGCGAATACGAATACTCATTCCCACGACGGGCACGGCGCCGGCGGCGAAGGCCACGGCAGCTACAAGTCGTACATTATCGGTTTCATTTTTTCAGTGATTCTGACTGCGCTGTCGTTCGGCGTGGTCATGGGCGAGATGTTTCCGCCCGGGACCGAAGTGCCGGTGCTTGCCATCCTTGCGCTGGTTCAAGTATTGGTCCATCTGACGTATTTCCTGCATATGAACGGTACGTCGGCACAGCGTTGGAACGTTGTTGCATTTACGTTCACCGTGCTGACCGCGGCCATCGTCATCGGTGGTTCGATCTGGATCATGCACAATGTTGCAACCAATATGATGTTGCGCTGATCCCTCTGTGAGACGCGGCGCTTGTCTCTGATGACGTCGAGGACAACATTGAAAAACCTCGTGGACCTAGTCCGCGAGGTTTTTTTTCATCTGAATCTCTACGCTTTGTCGTGGTTACCTGTCTCTGTACTCCCGCTAGTTGGCCTTCGTGGATGGGCTGTCGGGCGTAGGCAAGAAGGCGGCAGGCTGGGTTCCATATGATTGCTCCCCGCGTGGCGTCGATGTGGACCGTGCCGAGCGCTTGCGAATGTGTCCAGCCCTGGACGGGGCCGGTCAAGGCCGTATCAGGGGCCCTTCCGCCACGGCACGATGGCGCGTATAGGGCTCCGGAAGTCATGCGGATGCTGCCGATCAGGCTGATGCATTATATGAGGGGTTAATGCAAGAGGCCGTATCGGCGAGGGTGGTAGTCGTTCGGGTGGGGCGTTCAATCGTTCGACACCGCACCGTAGGCAACGGATGGGCGCGACCTGAAGAGGGGAATAAAAAAATCCCGGTGCAGGACCGGGATTTTGGAATGGATCGCAGAGTGCTTTCCGTGGCGTGCGCTACCGCCCAAGGGGACAAATGCGCGTCGGAAGACGCGGAAGCCGCTTGCCCCTTGAGCGCGTGGACGAGGTAGATGCCGATTAGAAGCGGTGACGCATACCCAGGGTCACGGCCACTTGATTGCCCGTTGAGGAAGGCGACAGCGAGCCGATCGCGGCGAAGTTGGACACGCCGTTACCCAGGGAGCCGGTAGCACGCTGGTACACGCCTTCCAGGTAGACGTCGGTGCGCTTGCTCAACGAATAATCGCTCTGGAGCGTCACTTGTTGCCACTTCGGGTGGCCGGTGCCGTTGGCGCCGCTGGCCTTGCCGTCCGTGAACGTATAGGCCGCTGACAGGTTTAACGCCGGGGTCAGTGCGTAGCGGCCGTTCACTTCATAATTGCTCAAGTGCAGATTCGAGCCGTTCAGGCCGCCGTAGGTGTTGCCACCCAGTTCGATGCCGCCGATGCCGTCCAGATGGGTATTCGTATAGACGAAGCCCAGGGTTGCCGGGCCGAACGAGTAGTTCAGGCCAGCGCCGAAGGTACGTTGCAAGTCGGCCGCGACCGTCGCCGAACCGTTACCCAGCGTGGTGGCGCCACCGGACGTCTTGCCGCCGTTGTTTTGTTGCAGGTAAGACGCTGAGGCGGAGATCGGACCGTTGTTGTACGACACACCTGCGCTGTAAGCACGGTTGTTGGAGAACCCGGACGCGTTACTGAAGCCGTACATTCCGCCGAATTCGAGGCCGTTGTAGTTGGCGCTACGATACTTGACCGCGTTCTTGATCGACGAGATAGCGTTCAAGTCATCGTTGTTAAACGGGTGGGCGGCCAGGTTGTTGCCATAGCCTTGGCCCGAAGCCGACAGCGGACCCAGGAAATCGACTGCCGAGCTGTATTGGCGGCCGAGGGTAAATGTACCGTATTGATCGCTCTTCAAGCCGACATAGGCTTGGCGATTGAATTCCGTCCCACTTTCCGTGCTCGTTCCGCTATTCAGGTTGAAGCCGTTTTCCAAGGTGAACAGGGCATGGAGGCCACCGCCCAGATCTTCGCTGCCACGCAATCCCCAGTACGAATTGGAAAGGTTACTGCTGCCTTCCGCCCATTTTGCGCCGTTGCTTGCGTTGTTCGTATACACCAGACCGGCGTCCAGCGCGCCGTACAGCGTCACACTGCTTTGCGCGTGTGCGTTGATCGCAAAAGCCGAGGCGCCAGCCAGTGCCGCAGCCATCAGAGTCTTCTTCATAGTCTCTCCAGATTCTAGGTAAACGAAGGCATTGAAAGGAATCGTGAGATTTGATGACGAGCGGCCGAAACGGGGGTATCGACTTACACGTATCAAAATTTTCTGACTACCTTTCGATACATCGGGACTGAGTGTAGAAGACGCTGTGCTGTGTGACACGCCAATTAATGCAACAAACTATTGTTGGTGTTTTTCCACAACGACCTTAAAAGCAGTCAATTTGGCGTCTTTTGTAGTCATTTCTGTTCATTGTGTAACGCCGTATTACGATTTTCCGCGTGGTGAGCCATGTAGTTATATTGCAACAATTTGTCCGGTCATTTCGTAAGTTTATGTATAGGCGAAGAAATTTGACCGAATGAAAACGGGACAATGTGGCTTGTCATTGTGATTCAGGATAAATCGACGGAGCGGTGTGAAGCGGTCGTTACAGGAGATCACGATGCATGACGGGCGATCGTGTAGAAATAATGCGAAAGTTTTGGTTGTTTTGTTACGAAATGCGCTTGCGCGACCAGGGAGTGTGGTCTACGACCCCAGTTTCCAGCGATCGAGAGATGGCATTGCTGTCGTCCTTCCTTTGATTCCACGATCGCGATCGTGGTGTCGCGTTACAGCTGTTTGAGAAAGAAGGGGCGGGCATCTGCGTGCATCCGACCGCAGCCCCAATGCTTCACTGAAGCCATGCTTTCACGACGATAATTAACAGCAAACAAGTTGGCCGTACCATGGGCAGGCGAGCGTGCAGATCGTTGGGCTGGGCATCCAGGCGGGTACTGTTCGACGCCACCATGATCGTGCAGCACGAGTGTTATCGGAGATGCCCTGAAGCGCTTGAATGTCTACGTTTGGGCGGATCGAACCGGGCGCCGCTATCTCATCCCGGGTGGGCATAGCACGGGATCGGCGTCATCAATCGCGCACGTGCTGCAACCGGACCACGAATGTTCATTTCCATCATGGTGCCGCTCTCCTGAACAGAATTTCCTTTTCCGTAGATTACGGATGAAGCAGCTAAACGGAAATTCGGCTGTTTGTAGCAAGGAAGTCTCTGAGACAACCGGGCACAGCCATGTTGTCCACGTGCCTCGATGTCTTGTCGGGCGTAGTGGTATTCGCGTCAGGAGGGAGTGTGACTACACATAAATGACGAATGACCTGATTCGTGCGGAATCACATGTTTGTTCGCAGGACAAGGCGTGCCATCAGCGGATGGCACGCTGTGGCCGCTGCGACAATGTGGGAGGTGATGGGTGATTTGTCGGAAAAAGAAAAAGGGTCTAAGCCGAAGCTAGACCCTTTCTTTATCTTGGTAGGCCCTGCGAGACTCGAACTCGCGACCAACGGATTAAAAGTCCGCTGCTCTACCAACTGAGCTAAGGACCCAAGAGAGTCGCAGATTATAGGCGACTTACCGTGGTCCGTCAAGAAATTCCGCCAGAAGTGCGAAAACGGCGTTAGCTATCAGCCTCGCATCGTCGAGCTCGGGCCTTGGCGTACCGCCTTCGAACCGTTGTCACTTCATTTTGGACAAGCGGTCTTGTGCGGTGGTGGCCGACTGTGAGCCGGCGTACTGTGCAACCACCTGCTGCAGCGTCTTGCGTGCTGCTGCACGTTCGCCTTGTTCCGACTGATTCGTCGCGATTTGCAACAACGCGTCTGGCGCACGTGGGTGCGTAGGATAGCTGTCGACAACCTGTTTCAGCGTGGCAGTCGATTTCTTATAGTCGCGTAATGCGTAGTACGCATTGCCGAGCCAGAACAGGGCAGTAGGGCGGTATGGACTTTGTGGGTAGGCGTCGACGAAGTCGCTGAACGACGCACTCGCACCCTTGAAGTCACCGCTACGGAACTGTTGCAATGCCGCGTTGAACTTGGCTGACTCACCTGGCTGGACCGTACCTTGCACGCCGTCCACGGTCTGCTGTTGCGGCTCAAGCTTCTTCAGGCGACCGTCTAGATCCGTGTAGTAATCCTTTTCCGTCTGCTGCACCGTGGCGAGCTGGTTCGTCAGGTCTTCGTTTTGTCCCCGAACCTGTGCGACCTGTTGATTCAACTGGTCGTTACGATTCTGAAGGTCGATCACCGCCCGCTGAGCAGCGGACAGCTGAGCATTTGTGTTATCCAGGCGTTGGCGGAGTTCCAGAATCGCCTTGCGTGCTTCGTCGTCGCTGAAAGCGTGGGCGGGCGCTGTGAACAGCGCGCCCCACGCGAGCAGCGCAACGAAAGCCGTCCGGGCAATGCCCCTCGTGGATGGGGGCGTGAACGAGTTTCGTTGCATCGGTTTTTTTATTGATAGATCAGATCAGCACGGCGGTCTTGTGCATACGCGTCTTCACCGTCACCTGATGCCTTGGTCTTGCCCAGGCTGACCGATTCGATTTGCGATTGCGACACACCCAGCGTTTCCAGGACACGTGCCACTGCTGCCGCACGCTTCTGGCCCAGTGCCAGATTGTACTCTTCCGTGCCGCGCGGGTCCGTATTGCCTTGGATCAGCACATGGCGTTCCGGATGCGACTTCAAGTAATCGGCATGAGCCTGCAGCACTTGCTGGTACTGATCGCTGACCGTGTAGCTGTCGAAGTCGAAGTACACGCTACGCTTTGCCAGCGGGCTGTTCGGATCGTTCAACGGATCCACATTCACTTGCTGGACCGCATTCGGATTCGGCTGCGTGCCGTAGCCCGAACCCGAAGCGTTTGCGTCCTTGTCCATCTTGACGCCCGAATGACAGGCGGCCAGCAGGCCAACCAAGCCGACGATCGCGGCACCACGAAGCTGACGAACCATTTTTACTTCTCCTTTTTGTGTTATTGCATGAATGGACCCCAGGACGGCGCACTCACCGCGCCGCCCCGAACCGACAGAACCTGCCTAATTCGACCGTCTGTCGACACGGCCGCCAGCACACCACGTCCCCCAACCTCAGTGGCGTACAGAATGTACTGCCCATTGGCCGCGAAACTAGGCGAGTCATCATGGTTGGTGTCCGTGACAGGTGTCACTTCACCGGTGCTGAGATCTTGAACGTACAACTTGTAGCCACCACCACTGCGTCCGATATAGGCCAACAGCTTGCCATCCGGGCTGACCCGGGGACTGGTGTTATAGCTACCCTTGAACGTGACGCGCTGCGCATTGCCCCCGTTGGCAGGCATCTTGTAGATCTGAGGTTCGCCGCCGCGGTCGCTGGTGAAATAAATCCACTGACCGTCCGGCGAGTAGGTCGGTTCGGTATCGATCGTCGGTCCATTCGACAAACGGCGCAACCCCGAGCCGTCGACATTGACCTGATAGATTTGCGTGTGGCCCGGCAGCGAGAGCGCCACCGCAAGGTGTTGTCCATCCGGTGCCCACGCCGGCGCACTATTGTCGCCTTTTTGATTTGCCACGATCGTCCGGTGTCCGGTCGGCAAGTCATGCACGAACACCACCGGCTTTTTCCGTTCGAATGAAACGTAAGCCACCTTGGTGCCGTTCGGCGACCAAGTGGGGGAGATGATCGGTTCCGGACTGGACAGCGCGATATTCGCGTCCTGGCCGTCGGAATCCGAGATCTGCAACTGGTACCGGCCGTTGGCTTTGATCACATACGACAGGCGCGTTGCAAACACACCGCGGGTGCCCAGCAGTTTCTCATAAATATAGTCAGCAATTTTATGCGCGCTCATACGCAGCCCGGCCGCCGGGCTGACAAGCGACAGGCCTCCCAGGCTTTGCTGGCTTTGCGTGTCATACAAGCGGAAGCGGACATCAAATTGCCCGTTCGACAGCGCGGTGACGCTGCCGGAGACGTAGGCGTTCGCGCCGCGTGCTTTCCAACTGCCCAAGTCGACCGAATCGGTTTCCGATACCGGCGTCGGGCCGGCATCGATATTCGAGAAACGGCCGCTGCGGGCCAGGTCGGCGCGGACGATCGCGGCAATCTGTTGGGGCGATGTCGTCTCGCCCTTGAAGTTTGCAACCGCGATCGGATACAAATTCGAACCGACACCGGCAATATCGATCGTCAGTTGCGCGTTAGCAGCAGTGGCTCCGGCCAGGAAAAATCCCGCCACGATCGTTTTGAGACCGAATTTATCAACTAATTTCATAGAGTTGGAAACGTGTACCTGGTCTGGTTGCTATCTGCGTGAAATAGGACGCTGCTTACCCTAGCACGAGTCGTACCACCGACCCCCTATTATCGTATCCGCGGGTCATGCCGCACCCGTCGTCGCTCGTTGCCCTGCCATCATCACTTTGCATCGTTCGGTCGCATCCGCACGTTGAACGTGCGCGGCGCCTTGCCATCGTCGTCGCGTGGCATGGGGTCCGACGCGTCGATTGCCTTAAGCACCGCGTCATCCCATGCCGGGTTGCCGCTCGATTGCGTCAGGTGCCGGCTCAGGATTCTACCGTCCGGCGCGCACACTACATTGATCACCGCCACCGGGTTGCCGGACGTGCTGCCAGCATAAATGATGTTCGGAATCACGCGACGGCGTACCTTGTCCGCATACCCCGGCGAGGCGTTGCCTGACCCCGACCCGTTGCCGCTGTTCGCTGCACCGCCACCACTTTCGCCACCCGCTGCCGCCATGCCCTGCAAGGCGGCCAGACGTGCCTTGCGTGCCTGATCCGCCTGGCGCTGCGCATCAGCGGCCGCCTTTTCCTTGGCTGCCTTCGCGGCAGCGGTTTTCTGTGCTTCCGCCTTGTCCGCGGCCGCCTTATCCGCTGCGGCCTTCTGCTGTGCGGCTTTCTCTTGCGCCGCTTTTTCCTGGGCGGCCTTTTCCTGCGCTGCCTTATCCGCGGCCGCTTTCTCTGCCGCGGCTTTGGCCTGCTGCGCCTTCACTTGCGCCTCATGCTTGGCCTGCGCTTCCGCTTCGGCCTTCTGTTGCGCCAATTGTTGTTGCTTCAGTTCCGCTTTCCGCTGCGCTTCGGCCTGCGCTTGCTTTGCTGCAGCCGCCGCTGCTGCGGCAGCGGCAGCGGCTTGTTGCGCAGCCTGCTTGCGTTGTTGCTCGGCCGCCAACGCGGCTTGCTTCGCCGCTTCCTGTTGCTTGCGCTTCTTTTCCAGTGCGATCTCGGCGTCTTCGTCGTTGGCCGTCTTGGCCGGCGCCGCCTGTGGTGGCGGGGGCGGCGTCACCACTTGGGGGGTAACGGGGGGCTGTGGTTCCGGCGTGCGACGTGGTGCCGGTGCGTTCAAATCCGGCACCTCGGTCCAGATCTCGGCTTGAACGCCGGACGAATCCGATACGGGCCATTGAATCCCGAAATACAAGAAAGCAATCAGCAGCAGGTGTATCAGCACCGCGAGCGCAAACGCACGCCAGGTTCCTTTCTCCCTGCGTGGTTCGAAGCGCGCCGATTCCAGCTCGGCCGACGGTATGGCGTTTCTGCTCATTGATTCTTCACGAGCAACCCGACGCGTTTGACGCCTTGGGTCTTCAGTTCGGACATGACGGCCATGACCTTGTCGTATTGCACGGACTTGTCGCCTGCGATCACGACTGGCTCGTCAGGATGCGTCGGCGTGCGGTCCTGAAGGAATGCAGTCAGATCTTGCATCGTCATCGGCATTTCCTGCGCGGCGCCGCCGTCGCTCTTATAGCGCACCGACATCGTCCCGTCCGCGCGTACGTTGACGATGACAGGCGGGGTCTGCTGCTGCTGCGATGCGCCGCCAACCGTGGGGAGGTTCACCACTGCCGGCGTCACCAACGGCGCGGTCACCATGAAGATGACCAGCAGCACCAGCATCACGTCAATGTACGGCACGACGTTGATATCGGACTTCGCCCGGCGGCCACGGCCGCCGCGCATTCCCGATCGCATTGAATCTGCCATCGAATCAGGCTCCTTGTCCTATCTGTCCGGCGTTCCGGTGGGTAACGTTCAAGCGGCCTGACGCTGCAGGATGTTCGAAAACTCTTCGATGAACGTCTCGAAGCGAATCGCTAGGCGATCGACATCGGTGGCAAAGCGGTTGTAAGCCACCACGGCCGGGATTGCCGCGAACAAGCCGATCGCGGTAGCGACCAGCGCCTCGGCAATGCCCGGCGCCACGTTGGCCAGCGTAGCCTGCTGCACGTTGGCGAGGCCCCGGAACGAGTTCATGATCCCCCACACGGTACCGAACAGACCGATATACGGACTGACCGAACCAACCGACGCCAGATAGGGAAGATTGATTTCCAGCACATCCAGCTCACGCTGAAACGCCGCGCGCATCGCGCGGCGCGAACCGTCGACGATCGTGGTCGCGTCGCCATGACGCTCCTTGCCTTTCAGGAATTCACGCATGCCGGCTTCGAAGATGCGTTCCAAAGCGCCAATCGAATGGCGGTTGTGCGTGGCGCTCTGGTACAACGCGTTCAGGTCGCCACCAGACCAGAAGTCGCGCTCGAAACGCTCGGTCTGGCTACGTGCACGGCGTACGGTGGCCCATTTGCGGAAGATGAACGTCCAGGAAATCAACGACAGGACGAGCAGGAGCGCCATGACCGCCTGGGCGAGTACGCTGGCGTGCAAGACTAGGGAGATGATCGACAGGTCTTCGGTATTGTTCATAGAGCTGGTTCGAGAGGCGGGCATGCCGGTTCGGCGAGTCGCATTCACGCGCCGAACCGGTTGTATCGATCATGTCGATCCGGGTTGGCGTTGCCTGGCGATCCGCCGTGTGACGGCGCAACGGTATTAGTCCCTGGAAAACGCGCGAGTGTTCATTATTCGTGTTGAAGCGCTGCAATCACCGCAGGCGGCAGACCGGTGGGCCGCAACGTGGTCGCACTGACACAAGCCACCAGGATCGTGCCGCTGCACAGCCGTTCGCCCGCGCGGAATGCGTGTTGTTCGAATTCAACCGACGCCCGGCCCATTCGCGCCACATGGCTTTCAATCCGTAACATGTCATCGAGTCGTGCCGGCGCGAAATAATCGATCGACGTCCGGCGCACCACGAACAGCGTCCCCGTGTCCATGCTGAGTCGGCTTTGATCGATACCACCGGCACGCAACCACTCCGTGCGGGCACGCTCAAAAAATTTTAAATAATTCGCGTAAAACACGATGCCGCCCGCATCGGTGTCTTCATAATAAATCCGGGTTTGCCAGGCAAATGTCTTGCGTGGCGAAACAGGCGGCGTATGCGACGACGGTACGGAATTCATGCGCGAATTCTACCCGAAGGGATTCAAGGTAAAAGTGACTTGGAAAATCTTGTTACAAGTTTTCGCGCGGCTGTGTGCGGCGGCAACGAAGGACGTGGCAGTCGTTGCGATGACATTGCCACTGCGTGGCGAATGCACTACACTGTTTGGTCCCAGCTTAGCGTAACTGGCGATACGACGTCGTCTGTCGCGACGGTTAAGCGATACCCGGTCCTTCGGGCATCGCGTGCCGGGGCGGGGTCGGCATGGTTTGCGCGATCGGTGCGATCGTTTGCAAATGCCATTGCCGGACCTCGTTTCGGCGCTCCGTGGCAGTCGGCGTCGAGGTGGAACTGCCCACCGTGAAGCGCTAAGCGTCGTTTGCGCCGTTCGCCTGGGCAGAGCCGTGAGTCGATGGTCGACCATCCTTCGCCACGTCCGCTTTCCACGTCGTGCATCCCAATGCGCGACGCGGCCGCCCGCCGGTCGCGTCTGAACGTGTACCAGGACGGGCAGGGGGTGCGCCGTTGGGTCGGGCTTACCGTCAACCTAAAGCGTCAACCTCGGAAATTGCCCTATGTTCGCGAAAGACAAATACCAGCTCGAAACCCTGGATCCTGAAGTGTTTGCCGCCATCGGCAAGGAAAACCAGCGTCAAGAGGATCACATCGAGCTGATCGCTTCTGAAAACTACACCAGCCCGGCCGTCATGGCGGCGCAGGGTTCCCAGCTGACGAACAAATACGCCGAAGGCTATCCGGGCAAGCGCTATTACGGCGGGTGCGAGTACGTCGATGTTGTCGAGCAGTTGGCGATCGACCGCGTCAAGGCATTATTCGGTGCCGAGGCCGCAAATGTGCAGCCGAATTCGGGTTCGCAAGCCAACCAGGGCGTGTTCTTCGCGATGCTGCAGCCCGGCGACACGATCATGGGCATGAGCCTGGCGGAAGGCGGGCATTTGACGCACGGCTCGCCGGTCAACATGTCGGGTAAGTGGTTCAAGGTCGTCAGCTATGGCCTGAACGCCGAGGGTGATATCGACTATGACAAGGCGGAAGCGGCAGCGAAGGAACACAAGCCGAAGCTGATCGTTGCGGGCGCATCGGCGTTCGCGCTGAAGATCGATTTCGAGCGCCTGTCGAAGATCGCCAAGGAAGTAGGTGCGTATTTCATGGTTGACATGGCGCACTACGCCGGCTTGATCGCCGCCGGTGTCTACCCGAACCCGGTGCCGCATGCCGACTTCGTGACGACAACTACTCATAAGAGCTTGCGCGGCCCGCGCGGTGGCGTGATCTTGATGAAGGCCGAGTTCGAGAAGAAGATCAATTCGGCAATCTTCCCGGGTATCCAGGGCGGTCCGTTGATGCACGTGATCGCGGGCAAGGCGGTCGCGTTCAAGGAAGCCGCTGGCGACGATTTCAAGGCGTATCAGAAGCAGGTCGTGGAAAACGCCCGCGTCATGGCAGAAACGTTGATTTCGCGTGGTTTGCAAATCGTCTCCGGGCGCACGGAAAGTCACGTGATGCTGGTGGATCTGCGCGCGAAGAAGTTGACGGGCAAGGTTGCCGAGGCCGCGTTGGGCAAGGCCCACATTACTGTCAACAAGAATGCCATCCCGAACGATCCGGAATCACCGTTCGTGACCAGCGGCGTGCGCGTCGGATCGCCGGCGATGACAACGCGCGGTTTTGGCGCGGAAGAAGCGAAACTGGTCGCCAACCTCGTCGCTGACGTGCTGGATGCGCCGGAAGACGAGGCCAATCTGGCCAAGGTCCGCGCGCAGGTTGCGGCGCTGACGAAGCGCTTCCCGGTTTACGGCTGATCTTCTCAAGACAATAGCGAGCCCTCCGATGCGCTGCCCCTACTGTCGGCACGACGATACCCAGGTCATCGACTCCCGGGTGTCGGAAGACGGCGCGGCCATCCGCCGCCGTCGGCGCTGTCCGGCATGCGACAAGCGCTTTACCACTTACGAACGGTCTGAATTGGCGTTGCCGGCCGTGGTGAAGCGGGACGGCAGTCGCGCGGAATTCGATCGGAAAAAGATTGAAGGAAGCATGCGGCTTGCGTTGCGCAAGCGGCCGGTCAGCGCGGACGCGCTGGCCGACGCGCTGGCGCAGATCGAGTTTCAACTCGTGGCGCGCGGCGAACGCGAAATTCGCAGCGACGCGATCGGCGAATTGGTCATGGTCGCATTGGCACGACTGGATAAGATCGCCTATATCCGTTTTGCATCGGTCTATCGGCAATTCGACAATATGGACGACTTTCAACGCGTGATCGATGAATTCAATCGCACGCAGGAATCCCCTCCGATGAAAAAGTAGGCCGCACAGAGCGACGTTGCTTGCCGGAAGTTCAAAAGCCCGCACCGTGTGAATCGCACCCCAAAGGTCGGAAGCCCGTCCAGCCTTTGGGGTGTTTCTCACGGTGGCGGGCTTTCGGCTTTCCGGACCCCTCCCCGGTGATGGTGCTGGCCATCTGGGCGACTATGCCGTCCCGATGCCGAAGACTACAGTAAGGCCATTGCATGGTGTAACGGAGCGGCGATGCGGCAATGGCAATCGGGGCCACTATCCTGCCGCGGCGGCATGCGCGGCTTTGGGCTCATCGAGTGGTTGATGACGCTGGCATTGACCATTGGCATCGTCGCGTTTGCAGTGGGGCCATGGCGAAGATGGTGGCTGGGCGTTGCGTTGGCACGCACCGAGCATGCATTGCTCGCGTCGTTGTCCATCGCGCGTCATGAGGCGGTGCGGCGTAATCAGCCGGTGGGGCTGTGTCGCGCCGATGCGATGGGTGCCTGCGCGGATACCACGATGCGTGATGCCGCGGGCAAGCACATTCCGCTTCACGATTGGCGGTACGGCTGGCTCGTCGTGACGGATCGGCAGGGTATGCGAAATCAAGGGATGAGCGCGAAGTTTGATGGCCGGCGAGGCGCTGACACCCCACTGATTCTGCATCGCGTCGCGGCGATAAGTGGCGTAAGCATCACAGCGAACAATGGCACGCAGCGTCTTGTTTTTCGGCCACCGCTTGGACAGTCCGTTGGTCGATGGGGGCGCTTTACCATCGCGCCCGAAAGGGCGATGTCGCGTCCCCGCGATCGCATTGTGGGGCCGTTGACGCCGCGATGCATTTGGATCAGTGGTGGCGGCCGGGCGCGCCGCTCGCGGGGGCATTGTGGTTGACGTGCGTGGCGTGTCAGGACGGCGACGTGTCCGTATCGGTTCCAGGCATGTTATTCGAGGCCACGCGTTGCTGGAGCTGGTGATGGCCATGTCGCTGTTTGGCATGGCGCTACAGGTGACGATGCGAACGCATTTGTTGCAGCTCACATTGATGCGCGAGATCGACCAGCATCGGGTGGCGCTTCGGGCACTGGAAGCGCGCGTTGGGGCTGAAAGCGTCAAAGGAGACATGTTTCACGACGCCGGTCGGCGTGCTGGTATGTCGGATTATCGGCGCGCGCATGCGGACGGCTTGGAAGACGGGCGTGAAGCCGATATCGTGGTGCCGAACGGTGTGGCGGCACAGTTGGCGTCACGGTTGCCTGCCGCGCAATGGATTCGCCAGACAGGGGAAACACATGGTGCCACGTGGACATTATGCTGGCGAGTCGGTGACAGGCCAAAGCATGCCATTGGACTTGATAAGGATAACGATGTATTCATTCCCAATGGCGCCGTTCCCGACAAAAATCGCCGGTGCGAGTCGCTTCCGGGGCCGTGACCATTGTACGTGCCTTGGCCGTTGCATCTCGGATGCGCGTGGTGCCGTCTTGTTGGAGTGGGCGCTTGCCGCTGCGCTGGGCATGATGTTTTCCGTCGCGATAGTCGCTGCGTTGATCGGATTCCGAAAGCAGGCTAGCGAGATCGCGGAAACGGCTCGGCTACAGTCCGATGCCGGTATTGCATTGCGGTTTCTGCGTCATTACATCGAGCGCTCCGACGATCCGATCGCACCCGGACGGCATGCCTCCGGGCGCCTGCGGTGTGGCAATCCGCAACCTGGCAACGGTGCGCGTCAGACCTCTGCCCGTGCCGCCGACGCGTCATCGATTTCGTCGATGCCAGGCTGGCGTTGCGACCTCCGGTCCCACCGAGGGGTGCTGGCGATGGATTACCCAACCGATGGCGACGCATCATGGCGCGATGCGAACGGCTATCCGGCGGACTGCAAGGGTGTACGGATACCCGAGGATAGGAGACCGAAATCGCAGTGGCAGGACACGCAGATGATGCATGCGGCTCTATCGATCAGTGTCACTGCGGGGGATGCTACGCCAAGCTTGTTTTGCTCGGGTAGCCGGGATGTCATACAACGCGGACAGCCGGCACCGGGCAGCGCGATGGTGGACGGGATCGAACGGTTGGTGGTGTGGCGGACCGCTTCAATGGACGAAGTGTGTATCGTGATGCGTGGTCGGACGCGGCGGTCTTTCGCGTCGCCATTTGCGTCGCGAGCAGATGGTCCGCACCATGACGCACGGGCGCAAATGGACGCGTCGTACAGGAAGGGGCGTGATCCACGCGGCTTGAACGATCGATGCGATGGCTTCTTGACGGAGACGGGCGCATTGCAGCTGCGCGCGGATTATGGCGGCGCGGATGGTTATCGGCGGCACGTCGTTCGCGCCGCGTGGCCCAGAACGTACTCTCCCTGGACTAGCCTGGCAATGCACGAGCAGCGCCGATGACGTTCCGACCGAAATACGCACGGGGTGCCGTCTTGCCATGGACGATCCTGGCGACGGCCGGAATGCTTCTGATGACCGGGATGACGTCGGACGCCATGGTTTTGCAGTTGGCGCATTGGCGCGCCGAGCGTAGCCACATGCTTGTCTCGCATGGCGCGCATGTGTCGTTGCGGCAGTGCGAGGCCGATCTTCTGACGTTACGTGCGTTCAGCGGCGCGCAAGCAGGGAATGTTGTCGATGTCATGCATGTCCCTGATGAGATGGTCGAACGCAATTGCATGGCGTCGTTGCATTGGCGGGCTGTACATCAGGCAATGCGATCAAGGCAGGCGCCGCGCCGCTGGCGTGCCCCTGGCGCGCTGTCCGCCGACGCGAAGGGTACCGTACGGCGTACCGTGTCAATCGGCTCACCGATGAGAGCGCGAGCGTTGCCCGGTGGGCTAGAGCCCGTAATCGTTGAAACCGTATGCTTGGCGGAAACGTGGATCGATAGCGAAACAACGGGGTTGGTAGCAGTGTTGACGGTGCGTGCGATGGCGCAACGCTCGGTTGGCATCGCTGATATCGACACGCCAGACGAGCGCAATCGCGCCGAGGAGGGGATATGGGTGCAATCGATCATTGCGCGGCAACCGATGCCGTGCAGCCGCACGGCGCGCCGCGTACGCGAAATCGTCGAACCGTGGCGCCGTGCCGAAGGTACGCGCTGAGCCACACCGGCCACGCCTATTCCGTGCGCATCCCGACGATATCGGTAAGTAAGGCACAGGTGCCAAAGCCTGACGAGCGGACGCTTGATATCTCTGCCGCGCGTGCATTCACATTGATCGAAGCACTGATTGCGGTGGCGCTGCTTTCCGCAATGACGTTGCTCGGTATGCCGATGTATCGCGATGTCACGGCGCGCGGGCACCGCGTGTTGGTCATCAACGCCTTACATGAACATCTATCGGTGATGGCGTGGCAGGCGGATGGGGTCGTGTGGGGCAATGCCGCCGTGCCACACGCCACGCGATCGGGCACCCCTGCTGGCAATGAAGTGGCCAAGGCGCGCATGTCAGACGCGATGGCATCAAGCGGACCGCTGCACGGGTTATATCGCTTCAACAGAACGCGTAATCGGGACGGCACGACATATATTCGCGCAACGCCGATCTATGGCGGGGCAATGCAGGATGACGCGTGCGGCGCCTATGAGCTCGGGAGCAATGGCGTGCAGAGAAACGTAGGTACGGGCGGCACATATTTGCCCTATCCGCGTCAGCAAGCGTGTTGGCGCGGACATCGGTGACCCGGCGCATTTCGGCGCGGGGGCTGTTTGCCTCCAACGCGCCGACGCCATCCTGTAAGCAGTTGTTCCATCATCACTGCGCCATGCATGACATTGCACCGACAACTGGACGCGTTGAACGCAATGCCTCACACTTCGCGGCGTCGCGCCGCCTTGCGTGCTTGACGTTGCGTACGCCAGGATTGCGCACGTCGCGCCCAACCGAGGGTTTTCAACGCCACGACAGCCAATCCCGCCCACTTTGCCGATTTCCCCGCTTTTTGCAACGCACCGCCTTGACTCGCACCTACTAGCAGGGAAACGACGCCAGCGAACAGCGGATGGCGGGATAGCAAAGGCAAGACCGCACGGATTGCCGGTTGCATAAAGGCAGGTACCGCGCTGAGCAGGGTGCCAAGACCTGTTTCCGCACTTCTGGACCTGCCAAATAGTCGGCCGATGAGCCCGAACACGCCGAGCCCGGACAAATCCCCGCGAAGATCGGTACTGGCTTCCGCGATGGACAGACGTTCGAGTGCCGCGCGAGCGATCAACAACTCCTTTTGGACGGCGCGAGCCTGTCGCGGGCTGAGCCCCGCATAGCGCGCCTGCATCGCCCGACGCGCTGCAGGCGTTGGCGTGGTGGCATCAATCGGCATCGCGACCCCGCAAGTGATGTGCGATCAACGCACGGTCGTTGTCAAACTCCGCACGCGTTGCCTCGAACGGCGGCGAGGCATGCCGTGCCGCACGTCGTAGACGCACTAAGCACACTAGCGACAAGATACCGTAGCACAGCGTGAGCGCCAGCAAAGGTTGCCAATGATAGCGATCCCACAACACGATCACGATCAAGGCATTCAGGCTGATCAAGGTAACCAGACCGAGCATGCACGCGAGCGCGGCGATTGCCAATGCGCCAACAATGCGTTCTTTTTCCTCTGCCAGCTCTATACCAATCAGTGCAAGGCGTGTTTGCGCCAATCCCAGCAGTGCGGCACCGATACGTCCCACGGGAGACGGGGTGGTGTCAGGCGTCTCGTTCGACGCCATCTTATTTGCGATTGATCAGCAGACCAAGCACGAAGCCGACAGCGGCAGCCACGCCAAGCGATTGCCAAGGATTCTGATGCACGTAATCGTCGGTCCTACGTGCCGCAGCCTTGCCTTTTTCCACGACGACAACCTGTACATCGGCGGCTTTTTCCTTCGCCTGCTTCAATTGGGCGATAGCCTTGTCGCGTAGATCGCTTGCCTGTTCACCGGTCGCGCTGGCAGCTTGCTTCAACAATTCTTCGGCGTCGTTCAATACCGTCTTGATATCGGTCATCAGTTTCTCCTTGTTGGTCTCCGACATGATCGCAGTCCTTTCAAAAGGGGCGTTCGAGGCAGGCTCGAAGCACGTTGAATAAGTCTTCCTGGCATCCCGACAGGCACGAGTCAGGGTTCCTCAGGCGCGGGGATGCCTATTATCGTAACGGAAAACACGCATCCCTGGCAGCGGAATGCGGTGACGCCTTGTTTCTGTTTGTATCCCCCCTGCAGGGAGAAAGCCGGTAATCTGGCGCCATGACCCCATTTTGCATCGCTTGAACAAACGCATAGGAGCGGAAAATGACGACCGACAGCAGCACACCGACGGGTATCGGCAATCACCCGGGCAGTGCGTCGAATAATGCAGTTGCTTCCGAGGAAGCCGTGCTCGGAGGGGGATGTTTCTGGTGTACGGAGGCTGTGTTTCTGCAGGTGGACGGCGTATTGACGGTGGAATCCGGCTATGCCGGGGGACATGTGTCGAATCCGACCTACGAGGCAATCTGCACCGGTACCACCGGCCATGCGGAGGTGGTGCGTGTCCGATACGATCCAGCAAAATTGCGCTATCGAGACGTATTGGAGATCTTCTTCGCGACGCACGACCCAACAACACTGAATCGTCAAGGAAACGACGTGGGGACGCAATACCGTTCGGTGGTCTTCACGCTCAATAATGCGCAAGCGGAGCAAGCCAGGCAGGTAATCGCGGCGTTAAACGCGGAGAATGTCTTCGGCCAACCCATCGTGACGGAGGTAACCGCGCTCGATGGTAATTATTTTCCCGCGGAGGCATACCACCAGGATTACTTCGCACACCATCCAAACCAAGGCTATTGCGCCTACGTAATCGCCCCGAAGGTCGTGAAGATGCGTATGGCATTTGCCCATCGGCTGAAAGATCGCCGCTAGGATCAATCAGGCCAATGGTTCTCCGCCAGACACTGGTCCAGGTCCGCGCGCGAAGCCCAGCCCTCCTGCTGCAGCATCGGTTGCGGATAAAAGGCAGCTACCGGGCCCAGGCATAGGATCGCCAGGGGCTTCGATCCGCCCGGCATTCGTAACAGGGCGCGGACCGGCTCTACCGCGAAGAGGGACACCCAGCCCATCCCCAGCCCCTCCGCGCGCGCAGCCAACCATAAATTCTGAATCGCGCACGACAGTGAGGCGACGTCCATTTCCGGCAAGGTGCGCCGACCAAATATATGTTCTTCGCGCCGGTCCATCAGCCCCGCAACCAGTACTTCCGCGCAATCGAGGATGCCTTGCACCTTCAGCGCCATGAAATCGTCGCTGCGCTCGCCTAGCGCCTTGGCCGTTTCAAGCCGTTCCGCCTCGACGATCGCATGCAACTGTTGCCTTAACAACGTATCCGTTATGCGCACAAACCGCCAGGGCTGCATGAAACCGACGCTAGGCGCGTGGTGCGCAGCCGACAGCAAGCGTCGCAGTTGTGCCTCGGGGACTTGACCGCCACAGAAATGCCGCATGTCGCGCCGTTCATGAATGGCGCGATAGACGGCGGCTTTTTCCTCGGGACCGAATGCTTGGCTCACGCACTGCACATTGGTGTTCAGGGGCACGGGACCCGGCGGGAGGCCGGGCGCGGACGGGGCGAGGTCGGGTTGACCGTTCATCAAAGCAGGCATCACGGATTCCTTCGGCAATTACCTGAAAGATGGTGCGTGTTGCGCCCGTGTCTGTCAATGCGACGTGATGGCCAGTGTCGTCGAGACGGTGTAAACCATCATTCCGCCTTTTGGGTTGCTGCATCGCGATATAACACCGCAAGCGCGCTGGCCAGCCAGGCGCAACTCAGAGGGGAAGAGCCCTCGGCCTTGTTATTGATGACGATAAAACTGGATTGTCCCGCGCGCAGGTAGCGCAGTATCAGGGCGGCAACCGCTTGCCGCGTCGTTACGTCCGGATCTATGATCGCATCGAAAGGTTCATATCGGGTCTTGGCTCCTTCGTAGCGCATGCCGGCGTGAAGATTCCATCGGACAACGAGTGGTAGCGCCGCGCCGCGCGGATCCTGTCCATCGAGCATCGCCAATGCCGCTGACTGTCGCGAGACGTCGGGCATCCGGGCATGCACGCCGACGCAATACCGTACCTGTCGTGCGTGCAACATCTTGATCAGTCGCGGCGTCAGCATGCCGGCATCGCGAAGCTCCAGCGCATAACATGCGCCGTTGCGGCGTGCCGCGTCATCGAGGGCGGGGAGCGCGGCAAAGAACCGTCCGAGCCGATCGATCAAGGCGGCCGGATCGGCAAGCTGCGCATCCGTTAATGGGGATAATTGAAAAACCATCGGGCCGACGCGGGAACCGAGCCCGGTCAGGCAGGGGTGTACAAACGTTTCAATGGCTTGTTCTACGTCTAGAAATGCCGGGTTGGCGCGGGAGGGCATGCCGCGCGGGCCGCGAATCGCGGCGTCGCAGACCGCGGCCGGCGCCTTGACGAGAAAACGGAAATCCGACGGTACCTGGGAGGCATAGTCCTGATACGCCTCAATGGACAATGGCGCGTAAAACGATCGGTCGATGCCGACTGTGCGAAGTAACGGGTGCGCGGCATAGGCGGCAAGTCCACCATGAGCCAGCGCTTCGGTACTGTAGGGACGGTCGTATAACAAGCCTTCCCATCCTGGAAAAGACCAGGACGAGGTGCCAAGGTGTACCCGCTCGGGCAATGCCGCCGCCGCGGCCGCCAGAAAAGGGTGAGGCGGGGTGGCGGTGCCGATCGCCGGCAACGGCTTTGCCGGGCGGGTGCGCGGGGCCGCGCCATTGCTCGTCGCGCGGGCGCCACCGGCATCGATGGGCGTATCTGGCGTCAGGTCGACGGACGGCAGGTCGAATAGCGATGCCTGCGCGTCCACGTCCGGAGGATCAGGCGCGGCTGTCATCACACGCTTCGCTGCATCGGCATGGGACGGCGAATCAGCGCGGCGCGCTGTCGTACATATAACGGCGAGACCATGGCAGCGTTGTCCCCTTTCGTCCCGCCTTGCGGCCGACAATCTGATAGATCGCGACGTCGTCGTTGTCGAATGCATAGGCGCAGCCTGCCAGGTAGACGCGCCAGATCCGGAACTTCTCTTCGTCGACCATCTGGCGCAACGTCGGGGTTGCCCGTTCGAAATTTTCAGCCCAGATGTCCAGCGTGCGGGCGTAATGCCGCCGCAGATTTTCGACGTCGAATGCTTCGAGTCCCCCTTCCTGCATGGCCCTCAGCGCGAGGCTGATGTGCGGTAGTTCGCCATTCGGGAACACATATTTGTCGATGAACTCACCGCCGCCGTGCGACGTCTCGCCACTGTCTGCGTCCGTCGACGTGATGCCGTGATTCATCACCACGCCATCGTCCTTCAACAGTGATTGGACCTTGCCGAAATACTCGGTCAGGTTCGCGCGGCCGACGTGCTCGAACATGCCGACGCTCGTGATGCGGTCGAACTGGCCGCCGACGTCACGATAGTCCTGCAAGCGAATCTCGATGCGGTCGGACAAGCCGGCTGCTTTCACACGTTCCGTCGCCAGATCGAACTGGTTCTGCGACAACGTCACGCCTATGCAATGCGCGCCAAACTTCTGTGCCGCGCGAATGACCAGCGCGCCCCAGCCGCAGCCGATATCGAGCAGCGTATGCCCCGGCTGTACACCGATCTTCGTCAAGATATGATCGATTTTTTTCAACTGCGCCGTGGCAAGATCTTCGTCGCCAGTTTCGAAATATGCGCAGGAGTAGACCATGTTCGGGTCGAGCCACTGCTGATAAAACGCGTTCGACACGTCGTAGTGATACTGAATCGACTTCTTGTCGGAGTCTTTCGTGTGCGTAAAGTAACGCACGGCCCGTTGGAGCTTGCTGGGCGCGGAGACCGAAACCGTTGCCAATGCGTAACCAATCTTGATGACGTCGGCCAGGCGACCTTCCAGATCGATCTTCTGCTTGACGTAAGCCTCCCCGAGGTTATCCAGGCTCGGGTCGAGTAGCAAAGGCATGGCCGCCGCCGAATGCACGCGCAAGGTAACCTGTGGATTGTCAAACGTACCAAAGTCGAACGTCTGCCCGTTCCAGAGGGCGAGCCGTGCCGGTATATTCGCACGCGATTTCACGTCGTTGATCCACTCTCCCAGCTTCTTCTCCCAAAACATGTCGATATTCTCCGTGCTGTGTCGATATGAAGTGCGCTGCAAATCCGGTCCGGGATGTCTTTCACGAACGGTTTTATGCGGGTGTCAGACTGTCGGTTGTTTTGCTTTTTCCGTGCCGCTCAAATACCATCGGTAAGGTTTAATGCGTTATCTATGCGAAATCTTTCCAGCGTATCGAATAAAGGACGGCATTGATTAAATATAACGCCCATTTTATCGAGCGTGCGCGCTACGACTTCTACTGATCCGTCAAGGTCGTGATCCGTCTATCTGTCAGGGCGACAGGCGTTCGATCGACCAAGGGCTCGGCATGGCAGCGGTATCCGCTGGCAGGGCGCGACGGAAGCGAATGCGATCGTGAAGCCGCGACGGTCGTCCTTGCCAAAATTCGATCGTGTCAGGGATCAGGCGATAGCCCCCCCAGTGGGGCGGGCGCGGTGGATTGTCGCCGTACTCCGCCTTGAAAGCGTTCTCGCGCGCAACGATGACGTCGCGGCTGGCGATAACGCTGCTTTGTTCCGATGCCCAGGCGCCGATGCGTGAGCTGGATGGACGAGAATGAAAATAGACATCACTTTCCGCGTCACTGACCTGTTCGACGCGCCCCTCGATGCGAACTTGCCGCTCGAGTTCAACCCAGTGGAACAATAAACTGGCAAAAGGCTGACCTGCCAGTTCCTGCCCCTTGCGGCTCTGATAGTTGGTAAAGAACGTGAAACCCCGCTCGTCCACGCCCTTGACCAGCACGATTCGTGCGGATGGGCGACCGTCGGAACTGACCGTCGCGAGCGTCATCGCATTGGGTTCGGGAAGCTTGGCATCCAGCGCTTGGTCGAACCAGATCGAAAACTGCCGAATGGGATCATGATCCACATCGGATTCCGACAGGGAGCCGTAAGCATAATTTTTTCTGATGTCGGCGAGAGCGTTCACGAGCTGGTTGTCTAGGTACTACAATGCGTCAAGTATAGCTCCAGGCTTTTTTTCGTGCGCGTCCCGAGGCGTGTCGAATGGATTTTGTAATAAAAATACCTGTTACTGTAATATAAAAGTAAGTTATTGCTGAATAATGACGCGATTCTCTCGTTGATAATCGTAGTGACGCATGCGTCGACCGTGGTCGATTAATGTGTGCATCTGAGTGAGGACTTCCGCGTGATGGAAAACCATGCCGCGCCGCCGAGCGGTGCGCCCGACCCATTCCGTCCTGCCGATCAGGTCGACCCGCCTGATGCGCCAGACCGTGCACGCCGCTTCGGCGGTATCGCGCGACTGTATGGCGACGCGGGGGCTCGGCGTTTTGCGCAGGCGCACGTTGCCGTGATCGGCATTGGCGGCGTCGGGTCATGGGCCGCCGAAGCGTTGGCCCGCACCGCGGTGGGCCGGTTGACGCTCGTCGACCTGGACAATGTGGCGGAAAGCAATACGAATCGGCAGATTCACGCGCTCGATGGCAATTACGGCAAGGCGAAGGTCGATGCAATGGCCGAGCGTATCGCGCTGATCGACCCGGCGTGTACCGTGCGGACCATTGAAGATTTTGCCGAACCCGATAATTTCGACGCGGTGCTTGGGGCAGGTTTCGATTACATCATCGACGCGATTGACAGCACGCGGACGAAAACGGCACTCATCGCCTGGTGCGCGGCGCGCGGTCAAAAAATCGTCACCGTCGGCAGCGCGGGTGGACAGACCGATCCAACGCGCATTCGGGTGGATGATCTGTCGCGCACGATCCAGGACCCGTTGCTTGCCAAGGTGCGGGCAACGCTGCGCAAGATGCATCGCTTCCCGCGTGACCCGAAGACGCGCTTTGGCGTACCCGCCGTATATTCAGACGAACCGTTACGCTATCCGCAGTCCCGGGTCTGTGAGGTCGATGACACCGATGCCGCAGGGGCAACGGACGCTGAAGCCGGATTTGGCCGGAATGGGGGCGCGACCGGTCTGAACTGCGCCGGATTCGGGTCCAGCGTGGTCGTGACGGCCAGCTTCGGACTGGCCGCGGCCGCACATGTGCTGAACACATTGGCCGCCACCGCGCGGTGACGGCCATGGGGCTCACTTGCCCCAGCTGTCCTTCAATGAAACAATCCGATTGAATACCGGACGTCCTGGTGCCGAATCAACCCGGTCGGCGACGAAATAGCCGTGGCGTTCGAACTGCAGCCTGTCGTCCGGTGCGGTATTGCGTGCGCCCGGTTCGACAAAGGCCTGGACTACCCGTTTGGCTTGCGGATTAATTGCTTCGAGGAAGTCTGCGCCGCCCGCGCCCGGGTTGGCGTCCTTGAACAAGCGATCATAGAGCCGCACTTCCGCCGCGTACGCGTGCCCGGCGCTGACCCAATGGATGTTGCCCTTGACCTTGTACGTGTTCGCGCCTTCGGTGCCCGACTTGCTATCCGGAAAATAGGAGCAATGGACGGCGATGACATTGCCGTCCGCATCCTTGTCCGCGCCGGTGCATTCCACGACGAAGCCGTAGCGCAGCCGTACCTTGTTGCCTGGAAACAGCCGGAAGTATCCCTTAGGCGGCGCTTCGTTGAAGTCTTCGCGCTCGATCCATAATTCACGCGACAACGGGAATGCGCGACTGCCGCGCTCCGGATGATGCGGGTGCACCGGCGCGTGACAGGTCTCGGACTGACCTTCCGGATAGTTGTCGATGATCAGCTTCAGTGGATCCAGCACGGCGATGGCGCGTGGGGCGATGGCATCCTGCTCGTCGCGCAGAGACTGTTCCAGCGTACCCATGTCGATCCAGGAGTCCGCTTTCGTCAGGCCGATCCGATCGCAGAACAGCTTGATCGCGCCGGGCGTGAAACCACGACGGCGCAGGCCGACCAACGTCGGCATGCGGGGATCGTCCCATCCATCCACATGTTTCTCGTTGACTAGCTGCAACAATTTGCGCTTGCTCGTGATCGCGTAGGTCAGGTTCAAGCGCGCGAATTCGATCTGTTGCGGCAATGGGCGGGAGAATTCGCCGGCGTCGGCCAGCGTGTTCAGAACCCAGTCATACAACGGACGGTGATCCTCGAATTCCAGTGTGCATAGCGAGTGCGTAATGTTCTCGATCGCGTCCGAGATACAGTGCGTGTAGTCATACATCGGATACACACACCACGCGTCGCCGGTGCGGTGATGATGCGCATGGCGAATCCGGTAGATGACGGGGTCGCGCATGTTGATGTTCGGCGATGCCATGTCGATCTTCGCGCGCAGCACGTGGGCACCATCGGGAAATTCGCCGGCGCGCATCCGCGAAAAGAGATCGAGGTTCTCTTCGACGCCGCGCTCTCGATAGGGCGACGGTTTTCCCGGCTCGGTCAACGACCCCCGGGCCGCCCGCATCTCCTCGGCATTCTGACTGTCCACGTACGCCTTGCCCATCTGGATCAGCTTGACTGCCAGCGCGTACAAACGCTCAAAATAATCGCTCGCATAGTACAAGTGCGCCGGCGCCACGGGATCGTCGGCACGTTGCCACGCGAAACCGAGCCAGCGTACCGAGTCGATGATCGAATCGACGTACTCGGTGTCTTCTTTTTCCGGGTTCGTGTCGTCGAACCGCAAGTGACAAACACCGTTGTAGTCCCGGGCAATGCCGAAATTCACATGGATGCTCTTTGCGTGACCGATATGAAGATAGCCGTTGGGTTCAGGGGGGAATCGCGTTTCGACACGGCCACCCCATTTTCCAGTGCGGCCGTCCTCGTCAATGATGTTGCGGATGAAGTTGGAGACGACCGGAAGGTCGTTCGAATGGTTCGAAGGAGTACTCATGCAGGGCCGCGTGCCGAATCAGTAAATACAGCAATAACAATCGTATCGGGAGCGGTACCGCCCGAGCGTGGCTGGCCTCGGGACGGTGACCGCTTCCGGTCCATCGGGGCATTTTACCGTACCGGCCCGCCAAGCTGGCGCGGTCATGTGACCAGGGCAGCGGCCCCTACTGTTTTCGCTGGATCGCTTCTTGCATTTTTGACGCCGCGTAACAGCCGTAACCGCGCGTAAGTCCCATTGCCGACGTGGTTGGGCGGACCTACGATGCAGACCATAGGGGCACAAAAGGAGAACAACATGATGCTCATCAAACGGATGGCGATGTGGAGCGTGATTGGTGCAATGGTGGCCAGTATCGCGGCGTGTGCGCCGCTCACGCGCAGCCAGAAGGGCGCTGCGATTGGCGGCGCTGCTGGCGGCGCATTGGGTTACGTCCTGACGGGCGGGCCTATCGGGACGATCGCCGGTGCGGCGGCGGGTGGCTTGATCGGTGCCGGGGCCGGCCGCTGATGACGCGCCGCACTGACCTACTATCGTTGTCTTCCGACCACCGACCGCCATTCCGGCGGGATATCCGTGGTGTCCTGTCGCGGCGGCGGGGCGGCGTGCGGTGGATGGCTGTCGTCGGGATCGCGACGGCAGGTTTGCTGACATTGGCCAGTTCTGGCCAGGCTTGGGCCAAGCGTGCGCCACCGCCGACGTTGTTCGATAGCGCCGCGGTGGCCGTGCCTAACGCATACGCCGCCTCGGCCGCCGAGCAGATGCTCAGGCAAGGAGGCAATGCTGTCGACGCGGCAGTGGCCGTTGGTTTTGTGCTTGCCGTGACGTCGCCTGCAACGGCGGGATTGGGCGGCGGCGGCTTCATGACGCTTTACGTCGATAATCAACCCTATTTTCTGGACTTCCGTGAGCGCGCCCCGCAAGGGGCCATCGCTGGCATGTATCTGGATGCGAAGGGAAAACCGGTGCCACATGCCAGCACGGTGGGAGGTCGAGCGGTGGCGGTGCCCGGCAGCGTCGCGGGGCTATGGGAAGCACAGAAGCGATTCGGCAAGCTGAAGTGGGCGCAGGTACTTGCGCCGGCGATCCAACTTGCCCGCGACGGATTTGATGTCGATAAGTCGCTCTCGCAGCTTGCAGCCAAGGCCGCGCCGCGATTTAATGGCAAGACCAATTTTTCCGTTTATTTTGCTGGCCTGCATGACGGTGCGCGTTTGCGGCAGCCGGAACTGGCGGTCACGCTACAGCGCATCGCCGACGACGGGGCAGACGCGTTTTATTCCGGTCGCACCGGTGGCTTGCTGGCGGATGCAATGCGGGGGCACGGCTTGATCTCCTCCTCCGACCTTGCCGACTACCGTGCCAAATGGCGTGCGCCGTTGGTTGCGCCATGGCACGGGTATCAGGTCATCACTGCGTCGCCGCCGAGCATTGGCGGTATTGCGCTGGTGCAGATGCTACGCCTGCGTGATGGGTTGGACCACGCCTTCACTGGCGTTTCCGCCGATTCGCCGCAGTATGCGAGGCTGACGGCCGCGATCGCAAAGCGTGCGGAAAATGATCTGAAGGGCTATCCAGGTGATCCGGACAGCCCTGGCGGGCTGAATGGCGGTGGCAACCCGGACGTCGCGCAGTGGATCGGCGCCGACGCGGTGCAGCGTCGCGCCACGGAAATCGCCTCCGCAGCCGATACCGATTCCGGCAATGGCACATCCACGTCCGGTGCCGTTTCCGATGCCGCGAACGCGTCGGCCAACGTATCGCCTGCATCAAGCGCTTCAAGTGCATCAAGCGCTTCAAGTGCCGCGTCTGCATCAAGTGCGTCGGGCGCATTGCCTGCTTCAAGCGCCTCGGCGACAAGCCTTGCCGCATCGACTCCCACGACGCTGTCGGAGCGCGCACTCTCCACGCAGTACGTGGTTGTCGACAAAGGGGGGAACGCCGTGGCAGTCTCCATGACGATGGATGCGCCGTTTGGCTCCGGCGTTGTCGTTCCGGGCGCGGGCTTTCTTATGAATGACGCGATGGACACCTTCGACTCGGCCCCCCCGGGTGCGCCATCGTCCAATGGGAGTAGCGGTGCATCCGGTAGCACGTCGTCCGGGAAGACGATCGCGGGCGGCCGACGTCCGGTCTCGCCGATGGCGCCGACGATCTTGACCGAGGGCGGCAAGGTTATTCTGGTGCTGGGGGCTGGTGGTTCGGGCCAGCCGGACAGTCTGGCTGGCCCGCTCGCGCAGTACCACGTCATTACTTCGATCGTGCATGAAGGCCGTCCGTTGGCCCAGGCGATGTCGGCGCCGGCTTCCGGCGTTGCTGTTCAAGCGGTCCAGGTGCGAGGCAATACACCGGTGCCGCAGGCGGATCTCCATGGTCAGGGGGTCGCCGCTGTCGTCAAATAACGAGGAGGTGGCACGCGTTTTCGGGAGGCGCCCGCACGCGGCTGGCATGCGGGTGTCACAGTGCAGGGGGCAAACGGTATAATCAGCCGTTTGGGGCGTCTGTTGCCGCCGCCTGCTACTTACCTGATACGTCATGAAAGCCGCCGATATTCGTAGCAAGTTCCTGGGTTTCTTCGAATCGAAGGGGCATACTGTCGTCCGTTCGTCCAGTCTGGTGCCTGCCAATGACCCCACGCTGCTGTTCACGAACTCCGGAATGGTGCAGTTCAAGGACGTCTTCCTGGGCAATGACCCGCGCCCCTATACCCGTGCCACCACGGCGCAGCGCAGCGTGCGTGCGGGAGGCAAGCACAACGACCTCGAAAACGTGGGCTATACGGCCCGTCACCATACGTTTTTCGAAATGCTCGGCAATTTCTCTTTCGGTGACTATTTCAAGCGCGATGCGATCCATTTCGCCTGGGAACTGTTGACGGATGTCTTCAAGCTGCCGAAGGACAAGCTGACGGTCACCGTCTATTTCGAGGATGACGAGGCATTCGGCATTTGGGAAAAGGAAATCGGCGTGCCGGCCGAGCGGATTATCCGAATCGGTGACAACAAGGGGGCGCGCTACGCGTCGGACAACTTCTGGCAGATGGCCGATACCGGTCCGTGCGGCCCGTGCTCGGAAATCTTCTACGATCATGGTCCGGAAATCTGGGGTGGGCCGCCCGGGTCGCCGGAAGAGGATGGCGACCGCTTCATCGAAATCTGGAACCTGGTGTTCATGCAGTTCAACCGGGATGCGCAGGGCAATATGACGCCGCTGCCCAAGCCGTGCGTTGACACGGGCATGGGCTTGGAGCGGGTGGCGGCGGTGCTGCAGCACGTTCATAGCAACTACGAAATAGACCTCTTCCAGGCGCTGATCACCGCGGCCGGCCGGGAAACCGGTGTGGCAGACCTGGGCAATAACTCGCTGAAAGTCATCGCCGATCATATCCGTGCCTGCGCGTTCCTGATCGTCGACGGCGTGATTCCCGGCAACGAGGGGCGAGGCTATGTGCTGCGTCGTATCGTCCGCCGCGCGATTCGTCACGGCTACAAGCTGGGTCGCCGCGACGCATTTTTCCACAAGCTGGTGCCTGATCTGGTACTGCAGATGGGCGAGGCCTATCCCGAACTGGCCCAGGCGCGGGAACGCGTGATCGATATCTTGCGTCAGGAAGAAGCGCGCTTCTTCGAGACGATCGAAAACGGTATGACGATCCTGGAGGGCGCGATCGGTGCCCTGGAAGCGGCCCGCAAGTCGCCCGATGATGTGTTGACGTTGTCGGGCGAGTTGGCGTTCAAGCTGCATGATACCTATGGCTTTCCGTTGGACTTGACCGCGGATGTCTGTCGCGAACGGCGGATCACGGTGGACGAGCCCGCCTTCGATCAGGCGATGGAACGCCAGCGTAACCAGGCCCGTGCGGCGGGCAAGTTCAAGATGGCCGCCGGTCTCGAATACGCGGGCGAGAAGACCGCCTTCCTCGGTTACGACGCGATCGTCTCCGACGATGCCCGCGTGATTGCGTTGTATGTCGATGGCGCTCAGGTGGATCGGGTACAGGCCGGTCAGGATGCCGTGGTGGTACTTGACCATACGCCGTTTTACGCGGAGTCCGGTGGTCAGGTGGGGGACCAGGGTCTGTTGACGACCGATGCCGTTCGCTTCGCCGTGCATGACACGCAAAAGGTGCAGGCCGACGTATCGGGTCATCACGGCACGCTGGAGCAAGGCACGTTGAAAGTGGGCGACGTGGTCGCGGCGCAGGTGGATGGCGTGCGTCGTGCGCGTACCGGCCGGAATCACTCCGCCACCCACCTGATGCACAAGGCATTGCGTGAGGTGTTGGGCGAGCACGTGCAGCAGAAGGGCTCATTGGTCGATCCGGACAAGACGCGTTTCGATTTCGCGCACCATTCGCCGATGTCGTCGGACGAACTGCGTCGCGTGGAAGAGCGTGTCAATGCGGAAGTCCTGTCGAACGCGGCGGCGGTGGTGCGCACGATGGCGTATGACGATGCGGTCAAGGAAGGCGCGATGGCGTTGTTCGGCGAAAAGTACGGAGACGAAGTCCGCGTGTTGAAGCTCGGCAGTTCGATGGAATTGTGTGGCGGCACTCATGTGACGCGGACCGGGGACATCGGCCTGTTCAAGATTACGTCTGAAAGCGGGGTGGCGGCCGGCATCCGCCGTGTGGAAGCCATCACCGGCGACAATGCGCTGCGATTCGTCCAACATCTCGATGAGCGTTTGAATGCGGCGGCGCAGGCGCTCAAAGTGCAGCCGGCGGAGTTGACACAACGCATTGCTCAACAGCAGGAGCAGGTTCGGGCGTTGGAAAAGGAACTGGGCGCGCTTAAGTCGAAGCTGGCCTCGAGCCAGGGCGATGAATTGCTCGCACAGGCGGTGGACGTGCGAGGCGTGCAGGTGTTGGCCGCGGTGCTGGATGGCGCCGACGCGAAGGTGCTGCGCGAGTCCGTGGATCGCTTGAAGGACAAACTGAAGCACGCAGCCATCGTGCTGGCGGCGGTGGTCGATGGCCGCGTCAGCCTGGTTGCCGGCGTGACGCCGGATGCCTCGAAGCAGGTGAAGGCTGGTGAACTGGTCAATATGGTCGCGCAGCAGATTGGCGGCAAGGGTGGTGGGCGTCCCGACCTGGCGCAGGCGGGTGGCACCGATGCGGCGGCATTGCCTGCCGCGCTAGCTAGCGTGACAGCCTGGGTAGCGTCCAAGTTGCCGGCGTAATCATGGGCGGCGCGAAATGCACGCTTTTACAGTGACGCGTTGCGGGCATCGGTGGCGTGCGGATGGCGTGCCGGAATGCCAGCAATGACATGGCGCGCCGTGGCACCGTGCGCATGGAAAGGACCAAACAATGAGCATGCAAGATTTTGCGTCGGACAATTACGCCGGCGTATGCCCGGAAGCAATGCGTTACATGGTGAACGCAAATGACACCGGACACGAGGTGGCTTACGGCAACGATAGCTGGACGAAACAGGTGTGCGATCGTATCCGGACTCTTTTTGAGACGGACTGCGAAGTGTTTTTCGTATTCAACGGCACCGCGGCGAATTCGTTGGCACTGGCGTCGCTGTGTCAGTCGTATCAGTCGGTGATCTGCCATGAATTGTCTCATGTTGAGACCGATGAATGTGGTGGTCCGGAGTTTTTCTCGAACGGATCGAAGTTGATCACGTCGCGCGGACCGCTTGGCAAACTCGACCCGGTGGCGGTCGAGGCAGTGATCACCCGCCGCAACGACATTCACTGGCCTCGGCCGAAAGCAATGACGTTGACCCAATCCACCGAGGTGGGAACGGTCTACAGTATTGCCGAGATTCGCGCGTTGACGGATATTGCTCATCGACATGGCTTGGCGGTGCATATGGATGGCGCGCGTTTCGCGAATGCCGTGGCATCGCTGCAGGTCACTCCCGCGGAAATGACCTGGAAGGCGGGCGTCGATGTGCTGTGTTTTGGTGGTACGAAGAACGGGCTGCCCGTGGGCGAGGCCGTCGTCTTCTTCGACAAGGCGCGCGCCGAGGATTTTGCTTATCGCGTGAAGCAAGCCGGGCAATTGGCATCCAAGATGCGCTTTATTTCGGCACCGTGGCTCGGCTTGCTCGATAACGACGTCTGGTTGCGCAACGCTCGTCATGCGAACGAGATGGCACGGCGCCTTGCGCAGGAAGTAGCGTCAGCCGGTGTCAAGGTGGCGCATCCGGTGCAGGCCAATGCGGTCTTTGCCGATATGACGCCGGCAACGAGCGCGGCCATGCGTGCGAAGGGCTGGGTCTTCCACGATTTCATCGCGGCCGGAGGATGCCGGTTGATGTGCGCATGGGATACACCGGAAGCGCTGGTCGAGCGCTTTGGCACGGACCTGCGTGCGGCGACGGCCACGGCGTGAGCGTGTGAGTGGCGGCACGGAAAAAGACGGGTGGCCACGGCGGAGTTTGCCGAAGTGCCCGTAACGCAAGCGATATCACGGAGGCGCTGGAAACCCCATCCGGCCTGGACACATGACGGTAGCAGCAGATAAGGAAGTGGATGCAACGGGCCTGAACTGTCCGTTGCCGATCTTGCGGGCAAAAAAGGCTTTGTCCGATATGACCACCGGGCAGATCCTCAAGGTGACGGCCACGGACCCCGGCTCACAACGTGACTTCGCCGCATTCGCGAAGCAGACCGGCAACACGATTGTCGAGAGCACCGTGCATGAGAAGGTTTTCACCTTCCTGCTACGGCGCCGTTGACGTGGACTTTTTCCCGGCACCATGAAACCCGTTCTTTATCTCAATATTCCGATCGCTGGTGAGTACATGCCGTTGCTTACCGACGCATTCGATGTCGTCATGGCCACGAACAAGGAAGAACGGTTGCAGGCGGATGCGCGGCTTGCCGACGTGGACATCGTCTTGACGAACGGTTCACTTGGATTCTCGCCGGCGCAGATCGACGCCGCGCCGAGGCTGAAGCTGATCAGTGCCTTTGGGGTGGGCATCGAAAATCTCCCGGTGGATCACGCGAGGGCGAAAGGTATCTTGTTGAGCAGCGGTGCAGGCTCGAATGCGACCACGGTGGCGGACCATGCGTTGGCATTGATGCTTGCTGCCATGCGACGGGTGCCAGTGTTCGATCGCGCCGTGCATAAGGGCGAATGGCGCGACGCATATGCCTTGCCACCCATTCTGAGCGGCAAGCGAGTGGGCATTGTCGGCATGGGCCGTATCGGGGAAGGCGTTGCCAGGCGTGTGCTGGGATTCGATTGCGCTGTGGGCTATCACACCCGTAACAAGCGTGATGCATTACCGTACACGTATTTCGATAATGTGATGTCGCTGGCGACATGGTGCGACATTCTCGTGTTGGCGATGCCGGGTGGCGCGCAGACCCGACATATGGTGAACGCCGACGTGCTGGCGGCGTTGGGTGCGCACGGCTTTCTTGTCAATGTGGCGCGCGGTAGCGCGGTGGATACGTTGGCTTTGGCCGAAGCCCTGAAGAACAGGACGATTGCGGGCGCCGGGCTGGATGTGTACGAATCGGAGCCCGCCAAGCCAGAACCTTTGCTGGGCTTTGATACGTTGGTCATGTCGCCGCACGTGGCGGGATATTCCCATGAGGCGGTCCACGGTGCGGTCGTCTTGTTTCTTGATAACGCGCAACGCGTGTTGCGTGGTGAGCCCGTGACCTCGCCAGTCTGAGGACTTGCCCCAGGCGGGAAGGCAAAGTAATAGGGTGGCATAAAGCGGATGACCGTATAAAAAAAGGAATCCATGCGATTCCTTTTTTTATGCACCGTAACGATTTAGGCATAGTCACCCCAAAAGGGGCAATGGGGGCTGCCATTTTTCGTGAGATCGATCCGATTTTCGGGTATCCCTTCAATTCATATCAATCGTCATCGTTTTGTCCACTGAACCATGTAATAATTCGCGCCATTTGAGCAGTAACACGATGAATGGGTCTGGAGTTGGTGCGCGTGATGTCATCTCGCTTGTGATCCCTTTTCACAACGAAGCAGCGGTCGTAGCAGCATTGTTCCACGCGCTGGTGCCGGTGCTCCGGAATCTTTCGCATGCCGATTATGAGATCGTCTGCGTCAATGACGGCAGCACCGATGCCACCTTGCGCGAGTTACAGGCCATATGTGCAAGCGATGCACGCGTCAAGATTGTCGACCTGTCTCGGAATTTCGGCAAGGAAGCCGCGCTGACCGCAGGCATCGATGCCGCTTCGGGCAATGCGGTGATTCCGTTCGATGCTGATCTACAGGACCCACCTGAAGCGATTCCACTGTTATTGGCAAAGTGGCGTGAAGGCTTTGATGTCGTGCTGGCGAGACGCGCGGAAAGACCGACGGACTCTTTTGCCAAACGTATTACGGCAGCGCTCTTTTATCGCGTACATAACGCGATCTCCGATATCTCGATTCCTGAAAACGCTGGTGACTTTCGGCTGATGTCGCGGCAAGTGGTGGATGCGTTGAAGGCGTTGCCTGAAAATCGTCGCTTCATGAAAGGGCTGTTCGCATGGGTTGGTTTTCGAACGGCGGAGATCACCTACGCCCGTCGCCCACGCGCCGCCGGCAAGTCGACGTTCTCCGGCTGGCGGCTATGGAATTTCGCGCTGGACGGTATGACGAGCTTCGGCACGTTGCCGCTGCGCGTCTGGAGTTATCTTGGTGGCATGACTGCCGTTTTTGCCATCCTGTATGCGGTGTATCTGCTGTTTCGAACCGCCAGGCATGGCATCGACGTGCCCGGCTATGCATCCATCATCACTGCGATACTCTTCCTGGGTGGTGCACAGCTCATCGGAATCGGCGTGATTGGCGAGTATGTAGGCCGTATGTATATGGAGGCCAAACGCCGCCCCGTCTATATTGTCCGACAGGTATATCAGCATGATGGCTCGACGATTCGCGACCTGCCGTTGTCTGCGACACGGCCTGTGTTGCGAAGCGTGTCGGACCGGTCGCATCTGATCTGGCTGTTGCCCGTGCATGCCCTGGTCTGGACGATTGCCGCATGGTTGTCACGCGGTAATCTCGACATGCCAGGTGATATGGTCGAGAACTATGTATGGGGTATCGAATGGCAGGCGGGCTATCTTAAGCATCCGCCGCTGTTTGCGTGGATCGCCGCTGCGTGGTTTCGCGTGTTTCCGCATGTCGACATTGCGTATTTCGCGCTTTCCGCGGTCAATGCGATGGTGGGCCTGCTTGGGATTGTCGCGCTTGCCGGACGGTTCCTGCCGCGTCCGCTTGCGGTGGTCGCGGGCCTGGCGATGGCGGTGTCACCGCTATATTCGAACCTCGCGATCAAGTTCAATGCGAATGCGGTGCTTCTCTCCGTGTGGCCGTGGACCGCGTTTTTCTTCGTGCGTTTCATGCAGACCGGGACATGGCGACAGGCACTGGCGCTTGGCGTGCTGGCAGGGGCGTCACTGCTCGGGAAGTACTTTTCAGTCGTGCTGCTGCTCTCGTTGTCGCTGGCGGCACTCGTTCGTCCGGCATGGCGTGCACGGTTGTTTAGCACGAAGACGCTTGGTGCGGTGCTCGCATGCGGCGTTGTCCTGCTGCCGCATCTTCACTGGTTAGTGGTCAACGATTTCCCGACTTTTGGTTACGCCGAGGATCGTACGGGCGGAACGCTGTTGCCTGCTGTCGTGCGACTCGGAAAGTACACCGCCGCCCAGCTCGCCTACCTGTTGCCAAGTGCCGTTTTCGTCGTGCTATTGCTTAGGGGAGAGAGACTGCAAGCGCTACGGTTGATCGCGTGCAGTTATCTTCGACCATCGACATCCACGGACCTCTGGTGGTTGGCAATGGGGCCGTTGATCGTTGTCGGCACGATTGCCTTCATCATGAAGACGCAGATGGCATCGGTATGGGGCATGGCGCAGTGGTTTGCCATCGTGCCGCTATGGCTGACCGTGATAGGTCGTGCTGGTGGGGTCGTGAGACCAGAGCGTGCGGTGCGCGTAATGGGTGGTTATTGGCTGATCGTGCTGGCGGCCACTGCCGCCGTCGGCTATATGGGGGTCGTGCGCAAGACCGACGATGCCACGGCGCCGCGCGCCGAACTGGCGGCAGCGGCGGATGCCCTTTGGCAGCAGCGTACCGGGAGCAGTATCCCGATTGTCGTCGGACCGATGGCGGATGCAGGATCGATCGCGTTTTATGGCAACCCCAACACACGGTATTGGAACGTGTTGACGCAGGCGGAAACGCCCTGGTTCAACGTTTCGTCGGTCCGCCGAGAAGGGGCGTTGTTCGTTTGCCAGAGTGATGAACCGGCATGCATCGACGATGCCGCGTCGTTTTCCGGCGTGGCGCCGGTGTCAATCTCCGTGTCCAAACAAGCATGGGGAATGACGTTGCCAGCACGGCGGTATGTGCTCTTTCCGATGTTGCCGCACGCGCGTGTCAGTCCGTAAAGAATGTGGCGACAGGCAACGAAAAGCAGGGCAAGAGCATTCCCTTTTCGTGATACTTGCGACGGTACGAGAGCGGGGCCCCGCCGTCCAAGGCAACTGGCAATACCGCGGGGGGCATCGTGACCGGTATTAGAAGTCGGTTGTCAGCGAGAGCCAGAACGTACGCGGATTGCCAAGGGTCAAATAGCCGCCATAGGTCGACGCCCAATAGGCACGATTGGCGACGTTCTGAACGGTTGCGCGTACCGTCACGTCCTTACCGAAGACTTGGGTCGCATAGCGCGCGCCGACGTCAAAGCGGCTCCAGGCACCAATCGACAGCGAATTCGCTTGATCGAGATACTGCCGACTCGTATAAACCCATTGTCCGGTCAACGTCAGGCCTCTCACGCGTGGAATGTCGTATTCAACACCGATGTTCGCCAACCAGCTTGGAACACCGACGGCCGTATTGCCGTCGTTCGCGGTGTCGCTGGCTTTGACCAGCTTGGCATTCGTGTAAGACGCACCGGCGATCAAGCGAACACCCTTGATCGGTTCGCCGTGTAGCCCCAGTTCGACGCCGCGATTACGTTGTTTGCCTGACTGACTGTAGATATTCGTCGTTGGGTCCGTATAGGCGCTCGGCTGCTCGATCTGGAACAGCGCGAAATCAGCCCCAAAGGCACCCAGGTCGTACTTGGTGCCGGCTTCCCATTGCTTTGAGCGATACGGCGCGAAGACCTGGCCAAAGTTCGCCGATGTCGAGCCAGCGGTGCCGCCTTGAACCAGTGCCTCGGTACGGTTGGCGTATATTGACCAGTTATTCGTCGGCTTCAACACGATGCCTAAAACAGGTGTCGTGATTGCCTGATCGTACGTGCTCGAGCGCACGCCATCATAGCCGTACGCATCCTGACGCAGCTCCTGGCGGCGCGCGCCTATGGTGAGCAATATGCGATCGTTCAGGAAGCCAACGGTGTCCGATATCGATACGCTGCGATTAACGACTTGCGAGGTCGTGCCTGGATTGCTCATGTCCCCACCGGACGACGTGGTCGCCGGATAAGGGACCGCGGCCGAATTCGACAACGTGGTCGTGTAGGCCCCATAGCCGAACGTGTAGGCTGCTGATTGATCGACACTGACGATCGAGCCGCCAACGTTGACTTGATGCGAGACTGGGCCCGTGTCGAACTTGCCCCGAATACCACCCATTGCCGAAGTTGAATCCTCCTTCAGTACGGTGTTCAAGCGATAGGCCGAAGACAATCCGGTGAGACCATCATAGGCCGGACTTGAAAAACTGCCCCATTCGTTGCCGTGATGCGCGCCACCCTTCACATAGGCGGTCCAGCCGGGCGCAAAATCATACTCCACGCCCACGATGCCGACGGTATCCTCGAGATTGGAATACGTCCATGGCTGGGCGAAGGTCGAGGTTGCCGATGGCGCGCTGGGTATGGCACCTGTTGCAGTGTATGTCGTACGGCCGGAATCGGTCTTCGCGCGTTGGTAGAGAAAGTCCGCGGTCAGGCGCAGCTTGTCGCCTCGCCAGTCGATGCCAACCGCTGCCGTTTTCCCATAACGCTTTTCCTTGTCGATCGCTGTTGGGCCATCGTCCACCGACTGGTTAAAGCGGATGCCGAATTGATCGTTGTCACCGAAACGCCGCCCGATATCCACTTGCGCGCCGACCTGGCCGGACCCCGAGACCTTCGTTGTCAGCTCGGTCAGCGGCTTGTCGTCAGCGTGCTTCAGCTCGACATTGACGCCGCCGCCCACGCCGGTTCCTGATGCGGGCGCGCCATTGATGAATGCATTCGCTCCCTTGAACAAATCGATCCGGCTGATGTCCACCGTCGACACCATCTGCCGCGGCGTTACACCGAAAAGACCGTTCATGGACACATCATCCGAATATAACTGGAAGCCTCGGATCGTATAGTTCTCAGCGAACTGGCCCGAGTTGAACGAAACACGTACATTCGGGTCGGTTGCCTGCAAGAATTCGCCAACTGTCTGCGACTGCTTGTCCTTGATGGCTTTCTCGGTATAGCTGCTGACGCTGAACGGAACGTCGATCAATTGCTGGGTCCCAAGCACACCCAGGGATGTCGCCTTGGCTACTTGTCCACCACCAAACGTTTGCTTTTCCGGTGCGACTGGCGCGCTCTTGGCGGACACCGAGACGGCGGGCAATGCAGTTTGTGCCCTTGTGTTTGTGGCCGTGGCGGAATCAATACTTTCCTGTGCGTTTGCGACGCCTGCCGCACCGAATGCCATCGGCATCGACAACAAAAATAATGCGTGCCGTATGGCGGAAGCGGATTTGGTCAGGACCGGTCTGACGTGCCGGTTCGAATCAATAGCAGCCATGAGATTTCGTGTGATAGTGCGTTCAGAAGGAGGGAAGATCGCGCCGCAGGATCCATGGCGGCTGAAAAAGAAGACTTCTTTTCCTCGCCAGGGAGACGGCAAGCAAATTGCTAAATGAGAATCGTTGTGATTATAGTTCGTGTTCTTTTAGAACAATAATTATTTGTGCTTGATTACGTGATCTTGAAACCGACTGTGGTACGTCGTTCACGTTGCATTGAGGGGGCTTGACGCAGCGCGTCGTCGCTACGGGACGCGGGATCAGTGGGGGAAATTCAGACGTTGCCGCGGGAAAGAGGGGGGATATCAGGAGGGCAACGATATGCCGGGGGGCGATACCGGGTTCGCTTCGTGTCGGTTTGGCGGGGTGACAACGGCGAATAAACGCGCGTCACCCCGCGTCATGCGGGAGACATCAACTTGCGGCAATCAGCTTTCCAGAACCGGCGAACGGGTCTTGAGGTATTCCGCGAACTGCTCGCGCACTTCCGGGTGTTGCAACGCGAATTCCACGGTTGCCTTCAGGTAACCCAGCTTGCTGCCGCAATCGAAGCGCGTGCCGTGGTAGCGGTAGGCCAGCACCTGCTCTTCGCGCATCAGTGATTCGATAGCGTCCGTCAGTTGATATTCACCGCCGGCGCCGGGCTTCAACGCATGGAGGTGCTTGAAGATGGCCGGTTTCAACACATAACGTCCGACCACGCCTAACGTCGAAGGCGCGACTTCCGGCTTCGGCTTCTCGACGATACCCGACAGGGAGACGACATCGTCACCCAGTTGCTGGTCCGGTGTCACGATCCCGTACGACGCCGTTTCCGACGGCGGCACGTCTTCCACGCCGATGATGGAGTTATGGAAGCGGTTGAATTTCTCGACCATCTGGGTCAGGACCGGGGGCTTGCCGTACAGCAAGTCATCCGCCAGGATCACGGCGAACGGGTGGTCGCCCACCAGTTTTTCCGCGCACATGACGGCGTGGCCTAGACCTAGCGCTTCTGGCTGGCGTACATAAAAGCAGTCGACGTTCGACGGCTTGATGCTGCGCACCAGCGCCAGCAGCTTGTCCTTGCCGCGCGCTTCCAGCTCGGCTTCCACTTCGTACGATTTGTCGAAATGATCCTCGATCGCACGCTTGCTGCGGCCGGTCACGAAAATCATCTCCGTGATGCCGGCAGCAACCGCTTCCTCGACCGCGTATTGGATCAATGGCTTGTCGACGATCGGCAGCATTTCCTTCGGGCTGGCTTTCGTCGCGGGCAGGAAGCGGGTTCCAAGGCCGGCGACGGGAAAAACAGCTTTTGTGACTTTTAGCATTCGTGAAACCCCCGCAGCTAATTTAAAAAGAACGATAAATACAATATCGCAAAACAAATGCGGCGGTGTTCGCGCTCACCTCGGGCGTCCGACCTTCCTAGGGTGTTCGAGGGCACTGCGGTGCGGCCCAATACGACACGGCGCGCGCCAGCGTCCATATCGACGTTGCGCGCGCGCCGAGGTGTCTCAGGTGATTCAGGAGGCGGTCAGACGACCCAACTGTGTCGCAAGCTTCGCCAACGTCGTTTCATATTCTGCCAGTCTTTTGCGCTCTTGTTCGACCACGGCTTCGGGCGCACGTGCAACAAAGCTATCGTTTTGTAACTTGGCGCGTGCTTTTTGTACTTCGTTTTCCAGCCGTGCCACTTCCTTGCCCAGCCGTTCCTTCTCGGCTGCCACGTCGATCTCGACCTCCAGCGCCAACTTGGTCGTGCCGCTCACGGTGACGGGCGCACCGTCGGCACGCGCGTCCAGGCCGGCGTCGCTGTCGAGCACGTGTACGTCCGACAGGCGGGCCAGCGCTTGCGCATACGGTGCAAAGCCGTGCAGTCGCTCGGCATTGCCGCTGGCTAACAGCGGCACGCGCTTGGACGGCGCAATCGTCATCTCGCCCCGCAAGTTACGGCACGCGTCGATCAGTCCCTTCAATTCGGCAACCCAGGCCACGGCGTCCGCATCGATCTTCTCCAACTGCGCCACTGGGTAGGCCTGCGTCATGATGGAGGCCTGCTCGGGCAGCGCACCTTCCGGATAGCGGCCGGCGAGCGGCGCGACCTTTTGCCATAACGCTTCGGTGATGAAAGGGATCACCGGATGTGCCAGCCGCAGAATCGTCTCCAATACGCGCAGTAGCGTACGACGCGTGCCGCGTTGCTGCGCCGGCGTGCCGGATTGCAGTTGGACCTTGGCAAACTCGACGTACCAGTCACAGTACTCGTCCCAGACGAAACGGTATATCGCGCTAGCGATGTTATCGAGCCGGAAATCGGCAAATCCTTTTTCAACGTCCGCTTCGGTCTGCTGCAGGGCCGAAACGATCCAGCGATCCGTCTGCGAAACATCCAGATATCCGTCTGGCCCGCAGTCCGATTGGCAGCTATCCACGCCGCAGTCGTGTCCTTCACAATTCATCAGGACAAAGCGCGTGGCGTTCCACAATTTGTTACAAAAATTTCGATAACCTTCGCAGCGTGCCAGGTCGAAATTGATGTTTCGGCCGAGCGTCGCCATCGATGCAAACGTGAAACGCAAGGCGTCGGTGCCGGTGGCGGCAATGCCCTCCGGGAATTCCTTGCGCGTCTTCTTCTCGATCTGTTGCGCCTGCTTCGGGTTCATCAGGCCGGTAGTACGTTTCGCCACCAGCGCGTCGAGCCCGATGCCGTCGACGATATCAATGGGATCGAGGGTATTGCCCTTCGACTTCGACATCTTCTGACCTTCGGCATCGCGTACCAGGCCGTGCATGTAGACGGTTTCGAATGGCACCTTGCCGGTGAAGTGTGTGGTCATCATGACCATGCGCGCGACCCAGAAGAAAATGATGTCGAAGCCGCTCACGAGCACCGACGATGGCAGGAAATGCGTCAATTCCGGCGTTTTTTCCGGCCAGCCGAGCGAAGAGAAGGGCACCAGTGCCGAGGAGAACCAAGTGTCCAGCACGTCCTCGTCACGCCGCAACGGACCAGTCGCGCCAGCGGCGCGCGCCTGCGCCAAGGCTTCTTCCTCGGACGCGGCGACAAAGACACCACCTTGGTCGTCATACCAGGCTGGAATCTGGTGGCCCCACCAGAGTTGTCGCGAGATACACCAGTCCTGGATGTTTTCGAGCCATTGGTAGTAGGTGGTTGTCCAGTTTTCCGGAATGAACTTGATCTGACCGTTACGGACGGCGTCCAGTGCGACTTCCGTGATCGATTTGCCCGGATGCAGCGTGTCGGCCGGTGCCGGCTTGGTCATGGCGACAAACCATTGGTCGGTCAGCATCGGCTCGATGACGGAATTCGTCCGGTCGCCACGCGGCACCATCAGGCGGTGCGGCTTGACGGATTCAAGGAAGCCGCTCGCGTCGAGATCGGCGACGATGCGCTTTCGCGCTTCGAAGCGTTCCAGGCCTCGATAGACCTCCGGCGCGTTATCGTTGACATGCGCATCCAGCGTCAGAATCTCGATCTGCGGCAACCGGTGACGCAGGCCCACCTGATAATCGTTGAAGTCGTGTGCCGGCGTGACCTTCACCACGCCCGTACCGAATTCGCGATCGACGTAATCGTCCGCGATGATTGGAATCTCGCGGCCGACCAGCGGCAACGTCACCGTCCGGCCGATCAGCGCCGCATAGCGCTCGTCTTCGGGATGGACCATCAACGCGACGTCGCCCAGCATCGTCTCGGGACGCGTCGTGGCAACGGTCAGCGTGCCACTGCCGTCGGTCAATGGATAGCGGATCTGCCACAGTGAGCCTTCCTCCTCCTCGGATACCACTTCGAGATCCGACACCGCCGTCAGCAGCTTCGGGTCCCAATTGACGAGGCGCTTGCCGCGATAGATCAAGCCTTGTCGATACAGTGTGACGAACACATCACGCACCGCGCGCGACATTTTCTCGTCCATCGTGAAGTATTCGCGCGACCAGTCGATCGAGGCGCCAAGGCGCCGGATCTGGCGCGTGATCGTCGAGCCCGACTGTTCCTTCCATTCATGTACGCGTTCGACGAACTTCTCGCGCCCGAGCGTATGGCGGCTCGCGCCTTGCGCATCCAGTTGCCGTTCGACGACGATCTGCGTGGCGATCCCGGCGTGGTCCGTGCCCGGTACCCACAGCGTGTTATGCCCGAGCATCCGGTGGTAGCGCGTCAGCGCGTCCATGATGGTCTGGTTGAACGCGTGGCCCATGTGCAGCGTGCCGGTCACGTTCGGCGGCGGCAACTGGATCGAGAAGTTCGGACGATCGGCGGCGAGCGTCGGGCGCGCGTAACCACGGCGTTCCCATTCCGGACCCCACGTGGATTCGATTCGTGCGGGATCGAAGCTCTTAGCCAACGCTTCCGGCGCTTCCGCCGGGCTTGCCGAGGGTGCCTGTACGGCCGCGTCGTCCGCGCGCGCGGCGCTCGGGGAGTCTGCTTGCGGTGGGCTGGCCGGCTGGCCGCTCTGCTGACCAAGGGTGTGGTCATTCGGGCGTTGATCGCTGTCGCTCATGGTGTGCCTGGAATCGGTTTACTGGTGCGGTAATGCAAAGGTAAACCGCCGATTATACGGCGTGAACAAGGTGTATAGCCGCTTCGGTGCAGCTTCGGCCCGAAAGCGGCGTCGCGCTTATAATGAAGGCCGTTTTTTCGCCGCCGTCCATCCGGCCGGTCCGCGTCCTTTTTCCGTTTCCCATCCCGCTCCGCCATGTCCGATCTGCTTGCCAACCTGAATCCCGAACAGCTCGCCGCGGTCACGCTGCCGAACGAGGCGGCCCTGATCCTGGCCGGCGCGGGGAGTGGCAAGACCCGCGTCCTGATTACCCGCATTGCGTGGTTGATCGGTCAACGTCATGCAAGCCCATCCGGCATCCTCGCGGTGACGTTCACGAACAAGGCTGCGCGCGAGATGACGTCGCGGCTGTCGACGATGCTGCCGATCAATACGCGAGGCATGTGGATCGGTACGTTCCATGGCCTTTGCAATCGGTTGCTGCGCACCCATCACCGCGAAGCGGGGCTGCCGCCGGCGTTCCAGATTCTGGATACGGCCGACCAGTTGTCGGCCATCAAGCGGCTGCTGAAAGGTCTGAATGTGGATGAGGAAAAGTATCCGCCGAAGAACCTCCAATACTTCATCAATGGGGCGAAGGAAGAAGCGCTGCGGCCATCTAAAGTAGAGGCGAACGATGCATTCAACCGCCGGTTCGTCGAGCTGTACGAGGCCTATGAAACGCAATGCCAGCGCGAAGGTGTGGTTGATTTCGCCGAGCTGTTGTTGCGCAGTTATGAACTGCTGCAGCGCGATCACACGTTGCGCAAGCATTACCAGAGCCGCTTCTCGCACATTCTGGTGGACGAGTTCCAGGATACGAACCGGCTGCAATATGCCTGGCTCAAGTTGCTGGCGGGAGAGCATAACGCGATCTTCGCCGTGGGCGACGACGATCAGAGCATCTACGCGTTTCGCGGTGCGAACGTCGGCAACATGCGCGACTTCGAGCGCGAATTCAATGTGCGGCATCTGATCAAGCTGGAACAGAACTATCGTTCACATGGTCATATCCTGGATTCGGCCAACATCCTGATCTCGAACAATTCGCAGCGGCTGGGCAAGGACTTGCGCACGGATGCAGGGCATGGCGAGCCCGTGCGCGTCTATGAAGCGGCGACGGACACACAGGAAGCAAACTGGATCGTCGAGGAAATACGGGCACTGATCAACCAGGGCCAGGCGCGCCAGGAAATCGCGGTGCTGTATCGGAGCAATGCGCAGTCTCGCGTGGTCGAGCATGCGCTGATGGCGGCCGGCGTGGCGTACCGGGTCTATGGTGGCTTGCGGTTTTTTGAACGCCAGGAAATCAAGCATGCGCTGGCTTACCTGCGCCTGATCGATAACCCGGGCGACGATACCGCTTTCCTGCGCGTGGTGAATTTTCCGGCACGCGGCATTGGTGCGCGATCGATCGAACAACTCAGCGACATGGCGCGGTTGTATAACTGTCCGCTGGCGGCCGCCGTGCCATATGTGACCGGCAAGGCCGGTACGGCACTGGGCAATTTCCTGCGAATGATCGCGCAGGTCCGTGCTGAGACGCAGCAGATGAATCTGCCGGATCTGGTTCGTCATCTGGTCAAGGCCAGCGGCCTGGAAACGCATTACCAGGCGGAGCGCGAGGGGCAGGAGCGGCTGGAGAACCTGGAGGAACTCGTCAATGCGGCGAGTGCCTTCATGGCGGAGGAAGGACTGCGCCGTGATGCGCCGGCGCGGATGGTGCCGTTGGCACCCGGCGCGAGCACCGCCGTGCCGCTTGCTGGTGTGCAAGAAGACGCTAGCGAGGTGTTGGATGCGCCCGTACCCGGTGCGCCGGAGCCGGTGGCAATGACCCCGCTTGCCGGTTTCCTCTCGCATGCGTCGCTCGAAGCGGGCGACAACCAGGCACAGGCGGGACAGGACGCGGTGCAGCTAATGACCGTGCATGCGGCGAAAGGGTTGGAATTCACTGCCGTCTTCATCACCGGGCTCGAAGAAGGTCTGTTCCCGCATGAGAACAGTGCGATGGAGCGGGAAGGGCTGGAGGAAGAGCGGCGACTGATGTACGTGGCCATCACCCGTGCGAAGGAACGTCTTTATCTCTCGTTCGCGCAGAGCCGGATGCTGCATGGCCAGACGCGATACAACTTGCGCTCCCGTTTCTTCGATGAACTGCCCGAGGGCGCGCTCAAGTGGCTGACGGCAAAAGTCGAGCCTGCGGCCCGATGGGGTGGACGTGCCGATAACGCGGGTTGGGGGCGGGATTGGTTTGGCCGCGGAGGCGGTGAAAAGCGTGGGGATGGGACCGAACGCATCCGTGATGACGACTATCGTGCCGACTCGGCACCGCTACCGTCGTACGCGACCAAGAACAAGGAGGCCGAGACGGGTTTTCGCGTGGGCGAGCCGGTATTTCACACGAAGTTCGGCGAAGGCAAGGTGATCGCGCTCGAAGGCACTGGCACCGATGCGCGGGCCCAGGTCGACTTCAAGCGGCATGGCGCGAAATGGCTGGCATTGTCGGTCGCGAAATTGCAGCGAATCGACGACTGAGCGCGCGTTGTTACGGGGCCGGCTTCGCGGGGCGTCCGACCGGTGGCAAGGGCGGACCTTCGATGTCGAAACAACCGCGATACGTCGCGTACAGCGAGCAGTAGAACATCGTGATGAAGATGGCCACGATCAACATCATCAGCATGGTCATCGCGACCAGTCCGGCGCCCGACAGCGCGGACAGGATCATCGCGCCGATCCAGAGCAGAATCAGCGTTGCGAACCACAGCATACCGTAGACGACAAAGGCCAGCTTGTTGCGCCAGATGGTATAGATGCTGAAAAACAGGGCTTTGTGTGGCGGCACGTCATGCCACGCCACCAGCACCGGCGCGAACCAGAACACGACGGCGACCAGCACATAACCCAGCATGACGATGGGCATCGCCTGCTGCGTGATCATCAATACGCCGCTGCGGATTTCCTGTTCGGACGGTGCATTGCCGAACAGCATCATCTGCGCCAACATGCCGTCGTCACCAATGGCCGAGGCCGCGAAAACGGCGCAAATGCAGGCAAAGTAGACAATTCCCAGGATCAGCAGTCGACGTACGACAACAGCCCCGCCCGCGAAGGCGCGCAGCAAAATCGTGGGGAACGCGGGTTTGCCGGACAGTACTTCGCGGCTCGCGGCAAAAAAACCGACCGTGACACCGGGGAGCATCAACAGCATGACAACCGTGCCGATGACCGGAGGCAGCGACACGATCCGCATCAACAGCAGATAGGCAAAGGACAGTGCGAGGAACAGCAGGGGACTGCGTCGGAACGTTCCCAAGCCCTGGCGGAACCAGAGTACGCCGTCCCTGGCGGTGACGTGTTTCAGTTGCATGACGTCGGGAATCAGCAAAAACAGGCGGTAATCGAGCGAAACCGGCGCGTATCGCATTCCCCTTTCAGCACAGGGGACAGGCCATCATCGCTCGGGCGGAAGACCGCACGTGAGACCTGGCATGGCGATCCGGGATGACACGGGGGATCACATGCCTTGGACAACGCTTCGGACGATCCGCAGGATAACAGGAACCGGCGCGTGATGGTCGCTTATCACGTGTACCGGCGGCAGATATGGATGCGCGCGGTCAAGCCAGTGGATCGTTGATCGTGGCATCTTGCGCGGCAATCCGGGCGCGCAACGTGCGCTCGAAGCGTTCCGGATCATGCGGTTCCAGCAGCGCCGCACTGCGCGGCAGGTGAAAATCGTACAGGCGCGAGACCCAGAAACGCAGCGCGCCGGCCCGCAACATGTCGCGCCAGTGGCGCAACTCGACCGGCGTCAACGGGCGTACCTGTTGATAGGCCCGTAGCAGGGCCGTCACGCGCGGCATATCGAGTTCACCGCTTTCCAGGTTGACGCACCAATCGTTGACCGTTACCGCGAGATCGAACAGCCACTTATCGTTGCCGGCAAAGTAAAAGTCGAAAAATCCCCCCAGCCGAGGCGTGGATGCGACAGGATCGTTGATAAACAGGACATTGTCCCGGAACAGGTCGCAGTGACAAGGACCGCCGGGTAGCGCGCGATAATCGTTCGACGCGAAGAATGCGCCTTGATGCGCAATCTCGTTCGCCAACAACTGCGCCTGGGATACGTTCAGGAATGGATGCAGCAGCGGCGTGACCTCGCGCCACCAAGGCAAGCTGCGCAGGTTCGACTGCTGGACGCCGAAGTCTTGTCCGGCCAAATGGCTGCGTGCGAGCATCGTCCCGACCTCGGCACAATGCGCCGGCGTTGGCGACAGTACGGCGCTGCCCGGCAAGCGTGTCACGATGGCGGCGGGCTTGCCGTGCAGCAAGCCGAACAATGTGCCATCCGCGCGCCGTACCGGATCGGGCACGCTGATGTCGTGGGCAGCCAAGTGACGCATCAAATTCAGATAATACGGCAGCTCGGCCGGACTCAGCTTTTCAAAAATAGTCAGCACGAACTCGCCCGCTGTCGTACTGAGGAAGAAGTTGCTGTTCTCAATACCCGACGTGATGCCGCGCAAACCCAATGACGCGCCTACCGGATAATCGGTGAGCCACGCGGCAAGATCGTGATCGGAAACAGACGTGAAGACGGCCATGCGTGTCAGAAAACCGGTGGCAGATAGAGAGGGGAGAATGCGTGTTTCGGAAACGACGTACAGCGTACCCTGTGGATCGCCCGCAAGCAATCATTGATCGGTACAGATCTCCATCGATTAGCGGTTCAGATCAATTTGGTGTGTGGAAATAAATCGGGAATCAGGCAAAACGGGATAGCGCTTCACCGTTGACACGGGAGCGTGCTAGCGCCAGAAACCCGGAATGTCAGGCTCGTTTTTAAATCAAACGATTGATCTTTCGTCGACCTATCGATGTGTATGCGAATCTCAGCGATATGTCGTGCGCCAGGCATGGCATATCGGCCGGGCAGGGCGCCCCGCCGGGATGAACACGGCACTGCCTTGGAAGCAGCGCGCGTCCATCCGCATGCTTAATACGATAAATGGATCGACGGTACGCGTCCGTTCGGCGCGCCGTTGTTTGGCACCCGCGGTGAGTTGTCGACAGGGTTCGACATCGAATAACGCGTGCCGAAATTCGAGCGGACATCGATTTCAGTGGGTTTGCCCTTGTCACGGTACTCCGTGATCTCGGTGCCCGAGCGGTCTCGCGTATGGAAGCTTGGCTCGCGGACCGTATTGAGCTCGACGCGCGACGATACCACGGCGCCCGGGCGGTTGATCTGTGCCAGATCAGGCAGGCCGGCCGCTTCGTTTGCCGACATCGGATGGGCTGCTGCTGCTTGACGCGCAGCGGCGGCGTTCTCGGCGGCCGCCGCGCGCTCGGCGGCGGAATCCGCTTGCAATGGGCTTTCAGAGAGCGTCGGTGGCGCATCGGAGACGCCCGATGTGACAGAGGTGGCGGGGGATTGTGCGAAAGCAGCACCTGAACACATCAAAGCGCCGACGATGAGGCCGGCCGCGAGGGATTTCATAGCGTATCTCCAGAAGCTTGCGGAATTCTAGCAAACTGTGGGCCTCTTGCGATGGCAGTCACGACAGCGATCAATGCCATCACGGTCAGATGTCGTGTTCGCGTCACGGTGCTACCCGGATAATGGATGGTTGGGGCTAGCACGATCTCAGTGGCTTCCGTGTTACTGTGGCGCCAGTGGGCGCCGGTGCGGGACGGTATGTCCGAGCCTGCGCAAGGCCCGCCGTGGTCGCGGGCCGGAACAAGCAAAAGCAAGGCAGAACAAGGATCATGAACCAATGAAGGAAGAGGCGCACAAGCATACGGCGATGCCCATGACATCGTCCCTCCCTGCCGTCGGCACGACCTCGAAGGGTGTCGACGCCGCTACGTCGCGAGAAACCGGCGGGGCACCACCGACCGGCGCTTGGGCACGTTTCGATGACCCGGCCAGTGCACTCGCGCGCCTGAGCGCGCTCTACGAGGAAAGCACGCACAGGCTGCAGTCTGCTTTTACGCGCTTCAAACGAGGGGAGGCGTTGCCGCCGGGCAAGATCCGGGCGTGCTATCCGATGCTGCGAGTGACCGTGGACGCGGCGAATGAGCTGGATTCGCGCCGGTCGTTCGGTTTTGTCGCCGGACCGGGTGTATTCGAGACCACGGTGACGCGCCCGGACCTGTTCGACCACTATTACACGCAGCAATTGTCATTGTTGCGACGTAATCATCCTGAAGGCCTCATCGAAGTGGGGATGTCGGATCAACCAATGCCGTTGCACTTCGCCTTCGCCGAGGGTATTCACCTCGAAGGCGAATTGGACCAGGCGCACTTGCGGACGCTGCGGCGGCATTTCGATACACCCGACCTGGCGCAACTCGACGATGCGATCGTCAACGGGACCTATGATCCAGGTCCCGACGCGCCGCGGCCACTGGCGTTGTTCACCGCGCCCCGCGTCGATTTCTCGTTGCATCGGCTGCGCCACTATACGGCCACGTCGCCAACGCATTTTCAGAACTACGTGCTGTACACGAACTATCAGTTCTATATCGACGAGTTCGTTCGCATGGGGCGCGCATTGATGGAGCGGGGCGACGATGCTGACGAGCGGTCAAGGCGTGCGGCCTATACGGCGTTTGTCGAGCCCGGCGATGTTGTTACGCCGAATGCGAACCGGATCGACGAATCCGTTCCGGCGGATTGCGAGGCGAGCGGCATGCCACCGCCGCGCTTGCCGCAGATGCCGGCCTATCACCTGAAGCGCCCGGATGGCAGCGGCATCACGATGGTCAATATCGGTGTCGGGCCATCGAATGCCAAGACCATTACTGATCATGTCGCGGTGCTGCGGCCTCATGCCTGGTTGATGCTTGGTCACTGCGCTGGACTACGCAACACGCAGCGCCTTGGGGACTACGTGCTGGCGCACGGCTACGTTCGAGAGGATCACGTTTTGGATGCTGACCTGCCGCTCTGGGTGCCGGTGCCGCCGCTCGCTGAAATCCAAGTGGCGTTGGAGCAAGCCGTGGCCGACGTGACGCGGCTCGAGGGACGAGAATTGAAGCGGGTGATGCGCACCGGGACCGTCGCAAGCGTCGACAATCGGAATTGGGAGTTACGCGATTATCGCGAGCCGGTGCAACGGCTGTCGCAAAGCCGTGCCATTGCACTGGATATGGAATCCGCGACGATCGCCGCCAATGGTTTTCGCTTCCGGGTGCCGTACGGCACCCTGCTTTGCGTCTCCGACAAGCCGTTACACGGCGAGTTGAAGTTGCCGGGGATGGCCGATTCCTTTTATCGCGAACAGGTGAATCAGCATTTGAAGATCGGCATGCGGGCAATGGAGTTGCTGCGCGAAAATGGCTTGGAAAAGCTGCACAGCCGCAAGCTGCGCAGCTTTGCCGAAGTCGCGTTTCAATAGATCAGAGATAGAACATCTGGTCGTCTTCGGACTTTGCTTTCGTGCGTTCGTTCTCGGCCTTGGCGTCCTTGCCGCTTTCGTAGAACTGCACGATGGCGGCCAGGATCTCGTCCGGCTCGTCGATGACCTGAATCAGCTCTTCCACGTCTTTTTCACCAATCAGCTTGCGTGTTTCCAACGTGTTCTTGAACCAGTCAAGCAGGCCTTGCCAGAACTCGGCACCCACCAGAATAATCGGCACGCGTCGTGATTTTTTTGTCTGAATCAGCGTCAGCACTTCGGCCAATTCATCGAGCGTGCCAAAGCCCCCCGGCATCACGATCACGGCGTCTGAATTCTTGACGAACGTCACCTTGCGCGTGAAGAAATGCCGGAAACGCAGCGAAATATCTTGAAAGGCATTGCCTGACTGCTCGTGCGGCAGTTCGATATTCAGTCCAACCGACGGCGATTTGCCGCGATGCGCACCACGATTCGCGGCTTCCATGATGCCCGGCCCGCCGCCCGAAATCACCGCGAAGCCGGCATCCGACAGCTTTTTCGCGATCTTCTCGGTGAGCTTGAAATAGGGGTCTTTCGCCTTGATGCGGGCGGAGCCGTAAATGCTGACGGCGGGACGCAATTCGGACAGGTATTCGGTGGCTTCCACGAACTCTGCCATAATCGTGAACATCTGCCAGGAGGCGCGTGCCTTCTTGGCCGTCGCGCGGTCGAGATCCGCGATGGAGCGCAGACTCGGAATCACTTTTCTATCGTTCATATGTCGGAACAACACACTCTGGACGGCAAGGTCCTGTTATTGGTCGATGGATCGAGCTACTTGTACAGGGCCTTTCACGCGATGCCTGATCTGCGCGGCCCCGGCGGAGAACCCACCGGCGCGCTGTACGGCATCATCAACATGTTGCGCCGTTTGCGGCGCGAGTACCCCGCAGAGTATAGCGCGTGCGTGTTCGATGCAAAGGGAAAGACGTTTCGCGATGTGATGTATGCGGAATACAAGGCGCACCGGCCTTCCATGCCGGAAGACCTTTCCGCGCAGATCGAACCGATCCATCATGTCGTGCGATCGCTGGGGTGGCCTCTCCTGATGGTCGACGGCGTGGAGGCCGACGACGTGATTGGTACCCTGTGCCGGCGGGCGGCGGCGCAGGGAATGAAAGTGATCGTTTCCACCGGTGACAAGGACCTGGCGCAGTTGGTCAACAGCAGCGTGACGCTGGTCAATACCATGAGCAACGAGACGCTCGACGTGCCGGGAGTCGAGCAAAAATTCGGCGTGCCGCCGGAGCGGATCGTCGACTACCTGTCGTTGATCGGGGATACCGTCGACAACGTGCCGGGTGTGGAAAAGTGCGGGCCGAAGACCGCCGTCAAGTGGCTGAGTGCGTATGGGGACCTCGATGGCGTGATCGCGCATGCCGATGCCATCAAGGGCGTGGTGGGAGATAACCTGCGGCGTGCCTTGCCGTGGCTACCCACCGCGCGCAAACTCGTCACGGTGGACACCGATTGCGATCTCGCGGCCCATATGGTTTCGATCGATGCGTCTCTGCTGGCGCGTCCCGAGGCACGCGATGAACTGCGCGACGTCTTCGGCAAATACGGTTTCCGGACGTGGTTACGGGAGGTGGAGGCGGCAGACGGGGGCACCGGCGCGGCATCGGCCGATAACGCGAAGGGTGCCGATGTCGATGCGGTATTGCCAGCGCCGATCGTCGGCGTGGAGATCGACCGTCACTATGAGACGATCCTGGATTGGGAGGCGTTCGACCGCTGGTATCACCGTATCGATGAAGCGGATCTGACCGCTTTCGATACGGAGACGACGGCGCTCGATCCGATGGTCGCGCGCTTGGTCGGCATGTCGTTCTCGGTGTCGCCGGGACAGGCGGCCTATTTGCCGCTCACTCATCGAGGGCCTGGCGCACCGGACCAATTGCCGCTCGACGAGGTGTTGGCGCGCCTCCGGCCCTGGTTGGAAGATCGGGACAAGCCGAAGGTTGGCCAGCATATGAAGTACGACGCGCAGGTATTGGCGAACTACGGCGTCGCGCTGCAAGGTGTGGTCCACGACACCTTGCTGCAATCCTACGTGCTCGAATCGCATCACAAGCACGATATGGACTCACTCGCGAGCCGGCATCTCGGCGTTACAACGATCAAGTACGAGGCCATCTGCGGGAAGGGTGCATCGCAGATCGGCTTCGACGAAGTGGACGTGCAACAGGCGTCGGACTATGCCGCGGAAGACGCCGATATTACATTGCGCTTGCATCAGGCGATGTACCCGCGGATCGCATCTCAGCCGGGCTTGGATTACGTCTATCGGCAACTCGAGGTTCCGGTTTCACGCGTCTTGCGCCGCATCGAGCGCAACGGCGTGTTGGTCGATACGGCGTTGCTCGGCAAGCAAAGCCACGAGATCGGCATGAAGCTGCTCGATCTCGAAAAGCAGGCTTATGAACTGGCCGGGGGTGAATTCAATATGAATTCACCAAAGCAGATCGGCGAGATATTTTTCACGAAATTGCAGTTGCCGGTGGTGAAGAAGACGCCTAGCGGTTCGCCCTCGACCGATGAAGAAGTACTGCAAAAACTGGCGGAAGACTTTCCGTTGCCGAAAGTGCTGCTCGATTATCGTGGCCTGGCGAAACTGAAGTCCACTTACACGGACAAGCTGCCGCGCATGGTCAATCCGGAGACACATCGCGTGCACACCACGTATGCGCAGGCGGTGGCGGTGACGGGGCGCCTGGCATCGAACGAACCGAACCTGCAGAACATTCCGGTGCGAACGGCGGAAGGGCGTCGTATTCGTGAAGCCTTCGTAGCCTCACCAGGATGCCGGATCGTTTCGGCCGATTACTCGCAGATCGAGTTGCGCATCATGGCGCATATTTCGGAGGATGAGGGACTGCTACGCGCGTTCGCTGCCGAGGAGGATATCCACAAGGCGACGGGCGCTGAAATTTTCAACGTGCCCGTGTCCGAGGTGCAGCCCGACCAACGTCGCGTGGCGAAGATGATCAACTTTGGTTTGATCTACGGCATGAGCGCCTTTGGGCTGGCGGCGAATCTGGATATCACACGAGAGGCCGCGAAGCTGTATATCGATCGCTATTTCGCTCGGTACCCGGGCGTTGCGCGTTATATGGAAGAAACGCGGATGCGCGCGCGCGAGGACGGCTTTGTGGAGACGGTGTTCGGTCGCCGTCTCTGGCTGCCGGAGATCAACGGCGGCAATGGACCACGTCGCCAGGCTGCGGAACGTGCCGCCATTAATGCGCCGATGCAGGGGACGGCCGCCGATCTGATCAAGTTGTCGATGATCGCGGTACAGGACTGGTTGGATAAGGAGCAAAGGCAGACCCGCATGATCATGCAGGTACACGATGAACTGGTCCTCGAAGTCCCGGAGAATGAGTTCGAGTCGGTCCGTACGACGTTGCCGGCGCTGATGTGTGGCGTGGCCACGCTCAAGGTTCCGCTGGTTGCCGAAGTGGGCGCTGGCGCGAACTGGGAGGAGGCGCACTGAGAGGGCGCGCGCGTGTCGGGCACTTCAGCGCGGCGTGGCGCCGGTGACAACGGGGCGGCTCGGATCGGCGATCCACTCGCTCCATGATCCGGCATAGAGCGCAGCGCCCGGAAGCCCGGCTACTTCCATTGCCAGCAGGTTGTGGCAGGCGGTCACGCCCGACCCGCATTGCATGATTGCGGCGTCCGGGGGCGTACCGTCCAATACGGACAGGAAAGCGCTGCGCAATGCGGCGGGTGACTGAAATTGACCTTGTTCGTCGAGGTTGTGCTTGAAGAAGCGATTCCGTGCGCCGGGAATATGTCCGCCCACTGGATCGATCGTCTCGTTTTCGCCGCGATAGCGGTCGGAGGCACGGGCGTCGATGACGAGATGGTCACCGCTGTCAATATTGCGCAACACGGTGGCTGTATCGACAGCCGATACCAACGGCGTGCCGGCAGCGAAATCGCCCGGCACGGTAGGGCGCGGCGCGCTGAACTCGACCAAGCCGCCATGAGACTCCCAGCGTGGCATGCCGCCGTCGAGTACCGCCACCGCTTCATGTCCAAGCCAGCGTAATAACCACCAGAGACGTGCCGCATACATCCCGCCTTGCGCGTCGTAGGCGACGACTTGCGTGTCCGCGCGCATGCCGAGCCGGGCTAACGTGGCGGCAAGCGTTTCGCGGTCGGGCAACGGGTGTCGTCCGCTACCCTGTGTCTTCGGGCCGGACAGGTCCGATTCGAGGTTCAGATGATGTGCACCCGGTAGGTGCCGTTCGGCAAAGACGCGGGGCCCCGCTTCGGGGTCCAACAAGTCGGCTCGACAGTCGATGATCAACAGCGAAGCCGCATCGGCGACGATGCGCGCGGACAGCGCTGCGGCGTCGATCAAGGTCGTGTAGCGTGGCAGGGCTTGCGTCTGGCTGCTGGGCATACGTTGTTCTCCGGTAGCGTGGCACGGCGGCGCGCTTGCACCGGGACAACGACCGATCGACGTCAGGGCATTCGACGAAGGAACGGATGCCAGCCGGCTTCGCATTGCGCGTCCACCGCGCGGTCTCAATACGTCAGGCGATTGCGCAGGTATTCATGGAAGCAGCGCATGCCGTCTTCCATCGGGGTTTGATACGGTCCCACTTCGGATTCACCGCGGTCCATCAGGGCTTTGCGGCCGGCATCCATCCGTTCGGCGATTTCATCGTCCTCGCGCGCGGTTTCCATGTAGGCTGCCCGTTCTGCCTCGACGAATTCACGCTCGAATAGCGCGATTTCCTCAGGATAATAGAACTCGACGATATTCGTCGTATGCTGCGGTCCGCGCGGAATCAGCGTGGAGACAACGAGCACGCCTGGATACCACTCAAGCATCAGGTTCGGGTAGGCGAGCATCCAGATCGCGCCGTGTGGTGGCTCCTTGCCTTGATGGAACGACAATACCGCGTCGTGCCATTTCCGATACGTTGGCGAACCGGGTTTGGATAAACTCTTGTGGACGCCGACGGTCTGGACGCTGTATTCGCGACCGAATTCCCATGTCAAGTCATCGCAGGACACGAAGCTGCCCAGGCCTGGATGGAAAGGCACCACATGGTAGTCTTCCAGATAGACCTCAACGAAGGTCTTCCAGTTGTAGCGGCATTCATGAACCTCGACGTGATCGAATCGATAACCGTCGAAGTTGAATTGGCGCACAGGGCCCAGGCCGGCAAAATCCGCATGTATATCGTGACCATTTGCCTCGAATAGCAGGCCGTTCCAGTTGACGAGCGGCGTGCTGCCCAGGTTCAGGCATGGCTTCTGCGGAAAATGAGGCGCCCCCAGGAGTTCGCCTTTCAAGTCATAGGTCCAGCGATGTAGCGGGCAGACGATGTTCTGCGCGTTGCCGCGGCCGTTGAGCATGATGGCCTGGCGGTGGCGACACACATTGGACAGCAGCGCGATCGTGCCGTCCTGATTGCGTACCAGCACACGACCTTCGTTTTCGCCTGGTAGCGCAAAGTAGTCGCCAGGTTCCGGCACCATCAATTCGTGTCCGATGTATCGGGGTGCTCTGGCGAATAACGTTTGTTTCTCCCGCTCCAGCAGTGCTGCATCAAAGTATGCCGAAACGGGAAGTTGCGACGGAACCGCTTTCAGTTCCGGGGTATTGCTGAGATTGGACATTCCCACTCCCATAAAACGTGGAAAGCAGCGAACAACCCAACCATCGAAAAATCGATTTAGGGAACCAGAGATTGTAGTCGTAATGGTGTAGATTGGCTATGTATTTCTGTCCGAAAGTGCCATGAAATGCGGTATTGCTGGATTTTTATCGGTGCTGCGGCAATATTTGTTTGTATGATGTCGCACCGTTACGCGTGGGAAGCAGGGTGAGGTCGAAATCGACTGCAATCGGTTGTTATATCGGAAAGCTTCGTGCAAACGCACGGCAAGCGCCCGTTTGCCGTAAAATGCCGGACTTATCCCTTACTATCCGTCAGGATTGCCCGTTTCCAATGACTTCGCGCTGTGATGGCGCAAGACCGATGGGAGCGCTCTATTCGGTCTGATAGTCGTGCGTCCATACGAGGCAGGCTGCGGAAACGCGCAATATACGGCGGTGCGATGCGTACGGCCGGCGCAATAAAAAACAGGCAAAAGAGGCGGTATGAGCTGCGCGACGACGCGATGCGAGCCGAGACGGGTGTGCGCACCATCGTCGACGTGGCCTACCGAAGCAACGACGAGATGACCCAAGAGACAATGCAATCCAGTGAGGCGCATACCGGCCAGTCTTTCGATGACTGGATGAAAGCGGTGCAGGCACGAACCGAGATGGCGCTGGACCGCTATCTGCCGCCGGCGGCCCAGGCACCCGAACGGCTTCATGAAGCAATGCGTTATGCGGCGCTGGGCGGCGGCAAGCGCGTCCGGCCGCTGTTGTGCCATGCGGCGGGCGAGGCGCTTGCCGCGCCTGTGGCGGCGTTGGACGCGGCAGCCGCGGCGCTTGAAATGATCCACGTGTATTCGTTGGTGCATGACGATCTGCCGTCGATGGACAACGACGCCATGCGTCGCGGCAAACCAACGGTGCATGTGCAATACGACGATGCCACTGGCCTGCTGGTTGGCGATGCGCTGCAGACCCAGGCGTTCCTTACCCTGTGCGACGAGGCGGTGCCGGCGTCGCGCCGGGCGGCGCTGGTCGCGGAGCTCGCGCGTGCCAGCGGTTCGCGGGGAATGGCGGGCGGACAGGCGATCGACCTGGCGTCGGTCGGGTTGAAGCTGCGCCGCGACGAGTTGGAAAACATGCACCGGCTCAAGACCGGCGCCCTGTTACGGGCGGCGGTCCGGTTGGGCGCAATGTGCGGGGCATTGTCGCTCGATGGCGACGATCAGGCCGCGGTAGCCAGTCGCGCCGCATTGGATGTCTACGCGGATGCGATCGGCTTGGCATTCCAGGTGGTGGACGACATCCTGGATGTGACCGCTGATTCGGCAACGTTGGGTAAGACGGCGGGCAAGGATGCCGCGGCGGACAAGCCAACGTATGTATCAATCCTCGGGCTGGATGCGTCACGCGATCTGGCCCGCCAGTTGCAGGCCGAAGCAACTCGGGCGTTGCAGCCGTTCGGCGCGCGTGCCCGGCGTTTGTCGGAACTGGCCGAATTGGTGGTTCAGCGCGCATACTAGGCGCAGATCGCCTCTTGCGGCATGTCGCCGCTGGCATATCCAGCGGCCGGCGATGTGCCATGCCTTGACAGGGTGGTCCTGCAGGTGCAGCACAACGCAGGTCCCTTGCTTTACAGCCGCCGAGACGGCGGCGTCAAACGAAAATTGTCATGTACGACTTGCTGAAAACCATCGACGACCCGGCTGCCTTGCGCCAATTGGACCGCGACGCGCTACGCCCCCTCGCCGACGAATTACGCGAATACGTGCTTCAGAGCGTGTCGCAGACCGGCGGGCATTTGTCGTCGAATCTCGGCACGGTTGAATTGACCATCGCGTTGCACTACGTTTTCAACACGCCGAATGATCGGATCGTATGGGACGTGGGGCACCAGACTTATCCGCATAAGATCTTGACCGGCCGTCGCGAGGCCATGCCGACGCTGCGTCAGTGGGGCGGGATCTCGGGTTTCCCGCGTCGGGTGGAGTCCGAGTACGACACGTTCGGCACGGCGCACTCGAGTACGTCGATTTCGGCGGCGATCGGGATGGCGGCCGCGAGCGTGCTGAAAGGCGAGGATCGACGGGCAATCGCGGTGATTGGCGATGGCGCGATGACCGCCGGGATGGCGTTCGAGGCCTTGAACAATGGTGGCGTATCGGATGACCTGCCCCTGCTGGTGATCCTGAACGACAACGACATGTCGATCTCGCCGCCGGTAGGTGCGCTGAATCGTTATCTTGCGCGCTTGATGTCCGGTCAGTTCTATGCCACCGCACGCAGAGGTGTGGAGCGGGTGCTGAGCGTGGCACCCCCGGTGTTGGAGCTTGCCCGTCGCTTCGAGGAGCATGCGAAGGGCATGGTCGGTCCGGCGACGATGTTCGAGGAATTCGGTTTCAACTACATTGGTCCGATCGACGGGCACGACCTCGATTCGCTGATTCCGACGTTGCAGAACATCAAGGCGCTGAAGGGCCCGCAGTTCCTGCACGTGGTGACCAAGAAGGGTCAGGGCTATAAGCTAGCCGAGGCCGACCCGGTGGCCTACCATGGACCCGGCAAGTTCAATCCAGCCGAGGGCCTGAAGCCGGCGCCGGCGGGCAAGAAGACGTACACCCAGGTGTTTGGCGAGTGGTTGTGCGACATGGCCGAGCTGGATAAGCGCATCGTCGGCATCACGCCGGCGATGCGTGAAGGCTCGGGCATGGTCGAGTTCGAGAACCGCTTCCCGGCGCGCTATTTCGATGTCGGTATCGCGGAACAGCACGCGGTGACGTTCGCGGGCGGTATCGCCACCGAGGGCATGGTGCCGGTTGTCGCGATCTATTCGACTTTCCTGCAGCGCGGCTACGACCAGGTGATCCACGACATCGCGTTGCAGAATCTGCCCGTGGTCTTCGCGATCGATCGCGCGGGCCTGGTGGGTGCGGATGGTGCGACGCATGCGGGCGCCTACGACATGGCCTTCATGCGGTGCATTCCGAACATCACGGTGATGGCGCCGGCGGATGAGAACGAATGCCGTCAAATGCTTTATACGGCGGTGCAGCTCGGGACGCCGGCGGCGGTGCGCTATGCGCGCGGCGCCGGCGCGGGCGTGGCCACGGTCAAGCAAATGACGGGCGTGCCTGTCGGCAAGGGGGAAGTGCGCCGCGAGTCGACTCTGCCTCAACGTGGTGCGAGCGGCAAGGCGGCAGCGCCCGTGCCGCGCATCGCGATCCTGGCGTTCGGTACGATGGTCACGCCGAGCGTTGCCGCCGGTGAGGCGATCGATGCGACAGTGGTCAACATGCGCTTCGTGAAGCCGATCGATGCGGATCTGTTGACGTCGTTGGCGGCTACGCACGATGCGATCGTCACGGTCGAGGAAGGCTGTGTCATGGGTGGGGCAGGTTCAGCTTGCCTGGAATTCTTGGCATCGATCGGTGCGGCATTGCCGGTATTACAACTCGGTCTTCCTGATCAGTTCATCGATCATGGCGATCCGGCAAAGCTGTTATCGATGGCGGGCCTGGACGCTGCCGGTATCACGGCATCCATTCGCGCGCGCTTCATCGAAACACCGGGTGCGACGGATAAGGGCGCCGATCAAGGCAAGAAAGCGAAGCTTGTCGCATGACGACCCGATCTGGGTAAGACGGGGCGCGACTGAGAAGAGGAAAGGCCGGATCGCCACGCACGATCCGGCCTTTTTCAATTGAGAGGGGGACGCGGTTGATCGCGATAACGACGTACGCGGTCTCATCGATGCATTACCGGATCCGCTCACCGGATAGTTGCATTCACCCGCGATTTTGTTCGCGCGGCTGTCCCAATTCCCATCGCGGACTGACGGAAAACCGGTAGTCGTGTACCGCTTCGTCTGGCCAGCGGGCGAGCCGAAGGGCCCCCGCCAATGCAATCATCGCGCCGTTATCGGTGCATAACGCCAACTCAGGATAATGGACGGTGAAACCGCGTCGTTTTGCCGCCAGGTTCAATCCGTCACGCAACTGCCGATTTGCACCCACGCCACCGGCCACCACCAGGCGCTTCATGCCGGTGCGCTTCAATGCGGCGATCGATTTTGCGACCAACACGTCCACTGCCGCGTCGACAAATCCTCGCGCGATGTCGGCGCGCGCCCGCGAATGGGGATGACTGTCGTCAACGGACGCCACCACGTGATCGACGTTGCCGCGGTTGTCGATCGCGCCGATGCGTTGCTTTACTTGCGTCAGGACGGCTGTTTTCAGCCCGCTGAAGCTGAAATCCAGGTCGCCTGAATGCAGCATCGGTCGGGGCAAGACGACGGCGCCAGGCGTTCCGGTCATCGCGAGCGCTGACACTGCCGGACCACCCGGATAGCCGAGCCCGAGCAGCTTGGCGGTCTTGTCGAACGCTTCACCTGCGGCATCATCCAGCGTTTCACCGAGAATCTCGTATTCCCCCACGTCGCGCACACTCATCAGTTGCGTATGGCCGCCTGATACCAGGAGGGCAACGAAAGGGAAAGCAGGGGGCACTTCCGCCAGCAGTGGTGACAGCAGATGCCCTTCGAGGTGATGGATCCCGATCACCGGCTTGCGCCAGGCAAAGCCCAGGCCATTGGCCACGCTGGCGCCTACGAGTAATGCGCCGGCCAATCCCGGCCCGGCGGTATAGGCGATTGCATCGATATCGGTGCCGGTGACGCCAGCTTCCCGCAACACGGTTTGCAGCAGTGGCAACGCGCGCCGGATATGGTCACGCGATGCCAGCTCCGGGACCACGCCGCCGTATTCGCGATGCATGTCGATCTGCGAATGCAGCGCATGCGACAGTAAACCAACCCGCATATCGGGCAGCGTCGCCGATTGCCCCGGCGCCTGCGCCTGCGTTGCGTCTACAGCGGGATGGCGGTACAGGGCGATGCCGGTCTCGTCGCAGGAACTTTCTATGCCAAGTACTAACATTGGGAAAACCGGAGCGGGGGGCAGCGAAAAAAACGAATTGGAAAGCAGAAAGAATCAAGCGTCGCCAGTATAGCAGCGGGCCACCCCGGTTTTCGTGCTTGGCGGCTACAATCCGGACATGGAATATTTTGATATCGCCGTGATCGGCGCCGGGGCGGCCGGCATGATGAGCGCCGCCGTTGCCGGTCAGCAAGGGCGGCGTGTGGTGCTGCTCGACCATGCCGAGCGCATCGGCGAGAAAATCCGGATATCGGGCGGTGGTCGCTGCAATTTCACGAACCAGGATGCGACGCCGGCGAACTACCTGTCGCGTAATCCGCATTTCGCCCGTTCCGCCTTGAGTCGCTATACGCCCGCCGATTTTCTGACATTGTTGCGCCGCCATCACGTGAAGTGGCACGAGAAACATCGTGGGCAATTGTTCTGCGATGACAGCAGCCAGGACATCATCGACGTTCTATTGCGCGAATGCGCGACCGGACGCGTGTCGGTGCGGCATCCTGTGCGGATCGCCGACGTTCGCCCAGTAGCGGCTGGCGCATCGTCGGGCGCGGCAGCGGGCGGGCGGGCGCCAGTCCGTTTCGTCATCGCCACCGATGGCGGGGAGCTGGGCGTCCATTCGGTGGTGATCGCCACCGGAGGGTTGTCGATTCCGAAAATCGGCGCGACGGGGTTTGCTTTCGCGCTCGCCACGCAATGGGGATTGCCGGTGGTGACCCCTGAGCCAGCGTTGGTGCCCCTGACGTTCACGTCCGCGCAGTGGTCCGCGTTTTCAGCGCTTTCGGGGTTGTCGCTTGAAGTGGGAATCACCGTCGTTGATGCGGGTATCCCGGACATCGCATCCGGGACGCGCCGAGGTACACGTGGCACGTTCAATGCACCCCCGCGCTTTATCGAGGACCTATTGCTGACGCATCGTGGGCTATCTGGCCCCGGCGTGTTGCAGGCGTCCAGCTACTGGCGCGCACCGGGGACATTGTCGATCGATCTGTTGCCAGGCGTGGATGCCGCCGAAGCCTTGCTCGCGCAGAAATCGGGTTCGCGACGGCAACTGGCGACGGTACTGGCCGAATGGCTGCCTGCCCGACTGGCGAATGCGTGGATAGACGACTGGCGCGGCGATGGTGTGTCCTCCGATACGCATGCAGGTCGTATCGCGAGCAGCGAGGGACGCGAGGGCGCCTGCGCGCAGGCCATGGGGCTTGCGGCTGACGCACGGCTTGCCGATATCGGGGACAAGGCGTTGCGTGATCTGGGTCGTCGGCTCAATGACTGGCGCGTCTTGCCGGCCGGCACCGAAGGGTGGCGCAAGGCCGAAGTGACGCGGGGTGGGGTGGATACAGAGGTGCTGTCCTCCGCGACGATGGAAGTCAAATCGATGCCTGGCGCTTATTTCATTGGGGAGGCGGTGGATGTCACCGGCTGGCTAGGCGGCTATAACTTTCAATGGGCCTGGGCTTCCGGCGTTGCGGCGGGACGGGCGGCGGCGGAAAGCGCCGCCGTGGCCGTGGGTCCCGTGTGATAACATAACGCGGCCTGATACCGCGCCGTGAGGGCATGGGTCACCGGTTTCCGTTGGATTTCTGTTTGCAAGGTGGATGCGCGATGAGCTTGAAGGATCAGATCACGGAAGACATGAAGGCGGCGATGCGCGCACGCGATACCGGGCGCCTGGGCACGATCCGCCTGTTGCTGGCCGCCATCAAGCAGCGCGAAGTCGACGAGCGGATCACGCTGGACGATGCGGCCGTTACGGCCGTGGTCGAGAAACTGATCAAGCAGCGCCGCGATTCGATCGCGCAATATACTGACGCCGGGCGCACCGATCTGGCGGAAATCGAGCAGGCCGAGATGGCCGTGCTGGAAGGGTATATGCCGGTCCAGCTGGATGACACCGCGATCGACGCGGAAGTGGCGGGTGCGATTGCCGCGCTGAGCGCCGCCGGTCCGCAGGACATGGGTAAGGTAATGGGCCGCTTGAAGCCGGCGCTTGCCGGGCGCGCGGACATGACCAAGGTCTCCGCACGGGTCAAGGCCGCTCTGGCCAGTTGACTCGGCTGAAGGGTTCACTTTTTCCTGGCCCGGTGCCATTGGTTGAGACGTGATTCCGCACGCTTTCCTGCAGGATTTGATCGACCGCGTCGACATTGTCGAAGTGGTGGGCCGCTACGTGCAGTTGAAGAAGACCGGTGCGAATTACTCCGGCCTGTGCCCCTTCCATAACGAAAAAAGCCCGTCATTCACGGTCAGTCCGACGAAGCAATTTTTTCATTGCTTTGGTTGCGGCGCGCATGGAACCGCCATCGGTTTCCTCATGGATCATGCCGGCCTGCCGTTCCCTGAAGCGGTGGAGTCGCTGGCGCAATCGCTCGGCATCAGCGTGCCCAACGAGCCGGGCCCGAATCAGGGGCCTGGCTATCGAGGAGGCGGCGGTGGCGCATCGCCGAACGATAGTCGGCAGGAAGCGCGAAAGTTGTCCGATGTCATGCGCGTCGCTTGTGACTATTACCGTGCGCAACTGCGGCAGTCGCCCGTGGCGATCGATTACCTGAAGGGGCGGGGCCTGACCGGCGAAATCGCGTTGCGCTTCGGCTTAGGCTATGCACCAGGCGGTTGGCAGAACCTGGAGTCTGCATTCGATGACTACCGCGATCCTCGCTTGGTCGAGACCGGACTTGTCATTGTTTCGAACAAGCGTGACGGTCGGGATGTCGAACCGCATGCAGTCACATTGGACCATGGGGCTGGCGGCGCGGAGGCGCGCTCCGAAGGGTCGCCAGGCGATCTCGACAAGAACGGCGATCCGCACGAGGCGGCACCGCCAGACCGCAACGCACGCCGTTATGATCGCTTCCGTGAACGGATCATGTTTCCGATTCGCAATGCTGCCGGTCACATCATTGGTTTTGGCGGTCGCGTACTGCACAAAGGCGAACCCAAGTACTTGAATTCACCGGAAACGCCGCTATTCAGCAAAGGTAATGAGTTGTACGGCCTTTTCGAGGCGCGGTTGGCGATTCGCGAGCGTCGTTTCGTGCTGGTGGTGGAGGGCTACATGGATGTCGTGGCATTGGCGCAATTGGGTTTTCCCAACGCGGTGGCGACACTCGGCACTGCCTGCACGCCTGTACACGTGCAAAAGCTGGTCCGCCAGACCGAGCGCATCGTGTTCAGTTTCGATGGGGATGCGGCAGGGCAGCGTGCCGCGCGCCGGGCGCTGGAAGCGAGCTTGCCGCACGCGGCGGATAACCGGGAAATGGCGTTCTTGTTTCTGCCGGACAAGCACGATCCCGATAGCTATATCCGTGAACATGGCGCCGATGCATTTGGCGAGGCCGTGGCTCGTGCAATGCCGCTTTCCGAATTTCTGTTGTCGGAAATAAGTGGCGACAAGGACCTGAGAACGCCGGAAGGGCGCGCCAAGTCGATGTACGACGCCAAGCCGCTGCTGCAGGCCATGCCGGCGAACGCGCTACGCTTGCAGATCATGCATGCGCTGGCGGATCGCCTTGGGGTGTCCGTGGGCGAGGTGGCGGCGTTGTGTGCTGTTGACGCCCGCGCGGTGCCCGCGCGGCCGCAGGCCCCTCCCGTGTCTGCACGGCGACGCGTTACCGGCAACGAACAGCGCGCATTGCGCAATCTGGTGATGTATCCGCGTATCGCATTGGCTCTGGACCAATCGGCCCTGGACATCATCGCTGATTGTGCTCAGCATGGGGCGCTCTTTGCAGAGGTGATTACCCATGCGCGCGCGTTGGGTCCACAAGCGGAATTCCGGTTTTTATCCGATGTCTTGCGCGAGTCCGAATATGCCCCCATGTTCGATGATGTATTCAAGGAAATCCTGCATTACGACGAAAACGTCCGCGATTTGATGGGTATTGTCAGCACCGGCCGTACCGACGATGCCGACGACGACCAGTCGCTTGTGTCAGCGGCACGACGGGCGGATGCGGCGCGGGAACGCATGGAAGCGGCGGAAGCCGGGGCGCAGGCGGAAGTGATGGCGGCGCTGGCGAACATGCGCGTGGACAGCGTGGCGAAACGGCTTGATCAACTGTCCCGTCAATCGCCGCTGACACCGGAGCAGATGGCCGAAATGTCTTCATTGTTCCGGTTAATGGCGGAGTTGAAGCAGGCCGCGGCGTCGGGTGCGAACCCGGAAGGAAGCGCTTGAACGGAAGGGCATGCCAGAAAGTGAAGATCCCAATTCATGCTATATAGGCGATATGGTGCTATACTTTCGGGTTTACGGTGCTGGTAAAATCACAAGCTTGCTGAATAAACCAAAGCAACTACTTGTTTTTACAGAATTTGGCACTATTTAGAACAATGCGGTTGTAGCAAGAAAGATGAACCAGAAACGCATGCTGGAACCCCGACAGCCTACAAATCAGGCCGGGTTCTTATAGGCAATGGGCGTGCCGCGGTCCCCCCGTGGCGCATCGAAGGCGTAGCAGGCGCCGCCCCGCGTTTCCGATATCTGCGAAAGATTTGCCGGCGGGCTTTGGCCTGTGTGGCGTCGTATGCGGCGTGGTCCTCGCCGGTACGGTGACCACGCGGGTCGAAGCCACTCATCAACGCAACGCGCGGACTGTCTGCGCGCCATCCCGTAAAGCGCGGGGTTGGCGACAGGTCGAGGCGCACGGCAAGTCCGTCACGCGGCGGCTGACGACGCGTGCGGCGGCACATTTTCGAATGGACGGCACAGCGGTGCGAAGCATTCGGTAAATGGGCGGCTGCAGCGATTCGCGGCACGTGCAACCCAAGGAACCCAGGGCCAATCGACGTACGCGACAGGCGTATGGAAGGCGGGCCGCTATGGCGAACTCCATGAAAAAAACGTTGAACGAAGTGTCCACTGTAGAAGATGTCGCGGCTGTTGAGGAACCCTCCAAAAGCGAAAAACCGGCATCTCCGACTCCTGCCAAGGCGCGTGATCGTCGTGCGAAAGAAAAGACGCTGCTGAAGGATGCACTGGCATCGCATCAGCCCGGCACGGCCGAGGAGCTTGAGGAAAGCCGTACGAAATTGCGCGCGCTGATCAAGTTGGGCAAGGAGCGTGGCTTCCTGACGTTCTCGGAAATCAACGACCATTTGCCTGACGGCATTGTTGAAAGCGATGCGATAGAAGGCATCATCGGCACGTTCAGCGATATGGGCGTGCGCGTGTACGAGCAAGCGCCCGACGCCGAAACGCTGCTGCTGAACGACAACGCCCCTGCCGCCAGCAGCGATGACGAAGTCGAGGAAGAAGCAGAAGTCGCACTGTCTACGGTGGACTCCGAATTTGGCCGCACGACGGACCCGGTCCGGATGTACATGCGTGAAATGGGCACGGTTGAACTGCTCACGCGCGAAGGCGAAATCGAGATCGCCAAACGGATCGAGGAAGGCCTGAAGCACATGGTGCAAGCCATCTCGGCATGCCCTACGACGATCGCGGATATTCTCGGCATGGCCGAGCGTGTGGCGAACGACGAGATCCGCGTGGACGAACTGGTTGATGGTCTGCTGGACGCGGAAGCCGCTGAAGCCGCCGCCAACGAAGCGGAGCTGGCCTCTGAAGACTCGGACGACATGGACGAGGAAGAAGAGGAGGAAGAGGACGACGCGGAAGATGACGAAGACGAGGAAGATGGCGACGAAGGGGCGCGCCAGGCATCGGCGAACGCAGCGCAGCTGGAAGCATTGAAACGCGCTGCGTTGGAGAAGTTTGGCAAGATCAGTACGGAATTCTCGGCGATGCGTGATGCTTACGAGAAGGAAGGCTATCAATCGCCGGCCTATCTGCACGCGCAGGAAGCCATTCAGCAGGAGTTGACATCGATTCGCTTTACCGCACGTACCGTCGAGCGTTTATGCGATACATTGCGTGCGCAGGTCGAGGAAGTGCGCAGCGTCGAGCGCCAGTTGCTGGCTACCGTGGTTGATCGTTGTGGCATGTCGCGCGCGGAATTCATCCAGCGCTTCCCGGGCAACGAGACAAACCTGGAATGGGCGCAAGCGATCGTTGACGAGCGTCATCCATATAGCGCGGTGCTGGAGCGGAATATTCCGGCAATTCGCGAACAGCAGCAGAAACTGATCGACTTGCAGGCCCGCGTCGTGTTGCCGCTGGGTGACCTGAAGGAAACGAACCGGCAGATGGCGTCCGGCGAGTTGAAGGCACGCCAAGCCAAGCGCGAGATGACGGAAGCGAACTTGCGTCTCGTGATCTCGATCGCGAAGAAATACACGAACCGTGGCCTGCAGTTCCTGGATCTGATTCAGGAAGGCAACATCGGTTTGATGAAGGCCGTTGACAAGTTCGAGTACCGTCGAGGCTATAAGTTCTCGACGTACGCGACATGGTGGATTCGTCAGGCGATTACGCGGTCGATCGCGGATCAGGCGCGGACTATCCGGATTCCGGTGCACATGATCGAGACGATCAACAAGATGAACCGGATCTCGCGTCAGATTCTGCAGGAGACCGGGCTCGAGCCGGATCCGGCGACGCTGGCCGAGAAGATGGAGATGCCAGAGGATAAGATCCGCAAGATCATGAAGATCGCGAAGGAGCCGATCTCCATGGAAACGCCTATCGGCGACGACGACGATTCGCACTTGGGCGACTTCATCGAGGACAGCAATACCGTGGCGCCGTCTGATGCGGCATTGCATTCCGGCATGCGTGATATTGTCAAGGATGTGCTGGACTCGCTGACGCCGCGCGAGGCGAAGGTGCTCCGGATGCGTTTCGGTATCGAAATGAGCTCGGATCACACGCTCGAGGAAGTCGGGAAGCAGTTCGACGTCACCCGTGAGCGAATCCGTCAAATAGAAGCCAAGGCGCTGCGCAAGCTGCGTCACCCGAGCCGTTCTGACAAGCTGAAATCGTTCCTCGAAGGAAATTGATGTCCGTTGTGAGCTGATGGCCGATTCGCAGAGGGAGGGCGCTTGGAAATTAGGCCTACCCCGTGCGATAATGCGTGCCCCGGGCCTCTAGCTCATGCTTGGTTAGAGCAGCGGACTCATAATCCGTTGGTGCCGTGTTCGACTCACGGGAGGCCCACCAAACACAGTAAGAAAAGCCACCTTCGGGTGGCTTTTTGCTTTGAGGCGTATTTGTGGCCCCCGTGGCGTCCTCCGGCGAGCCGATATCGACCGGACGGTAAGTGTTTTTCAGATACCTTTTTTATCTCATTACAGCGATCTTGCTGTTCGTGACAGGTGCATTGCGCCAGTCATTGTCTGCGCTCTTATACATATAAACCCTAAAGAAAAATTGCTCCAGCATTCAATTGGAAATGCCGTTAAGGAACCAAACAATTCTACTTGGCTTGGGGACGGCAATGCGCAATATGAAGGTATCCACGCGTCTTACTATCGGTTTCGGTTTGCTAACGGCGCTGGTGCTTACCGTGGCGGCAATCGCCTTCTATGGTTTGTTGCGGTTGGATGCCCAATTCGATGCCGTTGCACGCGTACACAACGCCGAAACGCGATTGGCCAACGAACTGCGTGCATCCATTCTGGATCGCGCGATTGGCGTCCGGAACATGGTCCTGGTTACCGACCGACGGGATAACGCGCAGGACGCCGAGCGCATCAAGAAACAGGAACAGGCCTACGCCGACGCGTACGAGAAATTATCGCGTCTGTTCGCGGAGGAACCCACGACAACGGAACGCCAACGCGCCCTTCTTGTGGCACTGAAGCAGGACGAAGCTGCGGCGTTGCCCCCGATGCGAAAAGCGATTGAACTCGCCCAGTCTAATGATTTCGCGGGCGCTACCCGAGAACTCCTTCAGAATGCGCGTGCCCCGCAACGCGTTTGGCTCGACCGCACGATCGAATTGGCCAGTATCGAGGATCAGTTGAATGTTAAAGCGCAGCAGCAAGCGGAGGAGACCCTCTCGAGCGTTCGCAAATCTATTGCCCTTATCGTGACGATTGCCGTGGTAATTGCGAGCGTGACCGCAACGTTGATCACCCGTAGCATCTTGCGGCAGCTCGGTGGTGACCCCGCACTCGCCCAGCATGCTGCAGCACAGATCGCAGAGGGCAACCTGATGATTGATCTGCATTTGACACGCGGTGATTCCCGCAGTCTCATGGCCTCACTGGAGGCGATGCGTGTCAGGTTGACGTCGATTGTCCAGGACATCAAGATCTCCGCCGAGTCGATTTCAGTCGCGGCGGGCGAAGTGGCGCAGGGAAATGTCGATCTGTCGCAACGCACCGAAGAGCAGGCTGCGTCGCTGGGTGAGACCGCTGCCAGCATGGAGGAGCTGACCGCCACGGTAAGGCAAAACACCGATAATGCCCGTCAGGGCAGTACGCTGGCGGTGACCGCATCCCAGACGGCGCTGTCGGGAGGGGACGTGGTCAAGCAGGTGGTCAGCACGATGGACGATATTTCCACGAGTTCGAGCAAGGTCACTGAAATTATCTCCGTGATCGAAGGTATTGCATTCCAGACAAATATCCTGGCGCTCAACGCCGCTGTCGAGGCGGCACGCGCCGGCGAGCAAGGCCGGGGGTTTGCCGTGGTCGCTGGTGAGGTGCGCACCTTGGCGCAGCGCAGCGCGGTGGCGGCGAAGGAAATCAAGGAGCTGATCGAGAAATCCGTATCGGATGTGAACAATGGCTCCGGGTTGGTGCGGGACGCCGGGCAGACGATGGGTGAAGTCGTACGGTCAGTGAAACGCGTCACCGACATCATGGGCGAAATCGCTTCTGCATCAACGGAGCAAGTAACGGGTATCGAGCAAGTGAACCAGGCGGTGGCGCAGATGGACAGTGTCACGCAGCAGAACGCAGCGCTGGTCGAGCAGGCATCGGCGGCGGCGCAGTCGATGGCCGATCAGGCAAAAAACCTGAAAGCCGTGGTCTCCGTGTTCAAGGTCGATGCAAGGTGACGTGCGGTATAGACGCCTGGTTGTTGGTGTGAAATGGTTTCACGTCGATGCGAGATGCCTGCCGGTTCCTGGCTTCGACAAACAACATGAAGTGACGTATAAGGCACCTGGACGGGTGCCGTGGCAGTACGACTGTCAGGTCACGTTGACCGAATTGGAAAAGCATGGGCATGCTTACCGATCGCATCCTACGCGGAAAGGCTGATCAGCCTTTCCAATGATCTATCCGGGAAAATTCTTGCTCTCTCCTGAATTGCTTCGTTATCCTCTATAAATGAGGTGCGCCGTCACAGCGTGCCGTTTAGGCGTCGTGGGCCGATCGATCCGCGCGTGCAGGCGACGGCAATAAGCAAATGAGAGGCCGACGGACGGGATGCAGATTTACGGTGCCATAATGGGCTACCTGATAGCCATGCGCGGCTTTACCCGCGCAGCCTGGCAGCGTTTGAAGGCGAGGGGGCGCAACAGCCGGAACCATGTCAATCCATGGCGTATTGGCACGTTGATTCTGCAAAATGACGATATCCGGCCTGCCCTCTTTGGATAGCGCCCGGGAAACGATGGCGCGGTACGATGCCGCCCAGGTTCGCGCCAAAATGGTGCGGCAAGGCGCTGCGTCTTGTCGGAATTTGCCGTAAATTGGCGAGATGCGATGATCGGATGGGATAAGGTTGGCTAAAAAATCTCAAAATTGCCCCATCTTGGTGAATGACGGGCTCGTCCAGGCGGGCATGCCTTTCGCTTAGACAGGACTCTCCATGCAAGGCAGGCCACAGGCCAAAGGCGTAACGATGCGAATTTACGACGAAATGCAGGAGACCGGCGCCGCCATGATCGCGGGCCATGTGAACACGGAAGGAGGGATCAGGCGGCACTACCAGCGTTTCCATCAGTGGTTGCAAGCGCAGCCTGCCGAAACGATTGCCCGGAAACGGGCCGAGGCGGATCTGCTGTTCCGCCGCGTAGGTATCACGTTCGCGATGAACGGGGACTTGCAGGGCACTGAACGCGTCATTCCCTTCGATATGATTCCGCGGATCATCCCGGGTGACGAGTGGCGCCGACTGGAAGCGGGGCTGCGGCAACGTGTCAAGGCGCTGAACCTGTTCATCCACGATATCTATCACGACGCCAATATCGTCAAGGCGGGTATTGTTCCCGCGGATCAGGTCTTCACCAACGCGCAGTATCGCCCCGAGATGCAAGGTGTGGATGTGCCTCTCGGCATTTACGCCCATATTGCGGGTGTCGACGTTGTCCGCAACGGCGATGACGGCGAGTTCTATGTGTTGGAAGATAACCTGCGGGTGCCGTCAGGTGTCTCGTACATGTTGGAAAATCGCAAGATGATGATGCGGTTATTCCCCGAGCTGTTCGTGCAGAACCGTGTTGCACCCGTGGCCCATTATCCGGATCTGTTGCTCGAAACGCTCCGGTCCGTTGCGCCGCCTGGCGTCGACGAACCGGTAGTGGTCGTGCTGACGCCGGGCATGTACAACTCGGCGTATTTCGAGCACTCGTTCCTGGCGCAGCAAATGGGCATCGAATTGGTCGAAGGCAAGGACCTATTTACCGAGGATAACTACGTATTCATGCGGACCACGCAAGGTCCGCGCCGCGTGGATGTGATTTATCGCCGGATCGACGATGATTTTCTCGATCCGCTCGGGTTCAGACCGGACTCCGCACTCGGGGTGCCGGGACTGCTGACATCCTATCGCGCCGGGAAGGTGGTTCTAGCGAACGCGATGGGAACCGGTATTGCCGATGACAAGTCGATCTATCCGTATGTTCCGGAGATGATTTCGTTCTATCTGAACGAAGCACCGATCCTGAAGAATGTGCCGACGTTTCAGTGCCGCAAGCCGGAAGATCTGGCATACACGCTTGCGCATTTGCCCGAACTCGTCGTCAAGGAAGTACACGGCGCGGGTGGCTACGGCATGCTCGTCGGCCCGGCATCGACGCACGAGGAAATCGAGGCGTTTCGTGCGCTTTTGCTGGCAAAGCCCGCCGGATATATTGCGCAGCCGACGTTGTCATTGTCAGCTTGCCCTACCTTCGTCGATGCCGGCATCGCACCGCGGCATATCGATCTGCGACCGTTCGTGTTGTCGGGGCGTGATGTGACGATGGTCGCCGGCGGCTTGACCCGTGTCGCGTTGAAGGAAGGGTCTCTGGTGGTGAATTCGTCGCAAGGGGGCGGAACGAAAGATACCTGGATGGTCGACTGAGCCGATTCGCGACGCCGCTCACGCCTTACGCACGCAGCGGCAATACGCGCGCTATTCTGCGCACCGACAGCAAGAACAGAGACAGGAAAGACGACCATGCTGAGCCGAACAGCGGACCACTTGTTCTGGATGGCGCGCTACATGGAGCGCGCTGAAAATACCGCCCGGATGCTCGACATCCACTTGAAGGGGGCGCTGTTGCCACAAACCGCGGAAGCGGAAGCCGAAGCCCAGCGCGAAATGCTGCGGATATCGGAACTCGAGGGCGCGTTTGCCGAGCGCCACGGTGATGCCCCGCCGACGTTGGCGGCGGTATTGGAGTTCATGGTCGCCGATGCGTCGAATCCGTCGAGCATCCGTTCGTGCCTGTATGCGGCACGTGAAAACGCCCGCGCGGTGCGGGGGTCATTGACGACGGAAAGTTGGGAAACGCTGAACTTCACCTGGCTGGATTTCTCGGACCGCCTGGTGCGTGACGAACTGACGGCCAATCCGGAGGCGTTGTTCGAATGGGTCAAGTATCGCTCCCACCTGACCCGCGGCGTGATTTCCGCAACGGCGCTGAAGGATGATGCGTTTTATTTCATACGACTCGGTATCTTCCTGGAGCGGGCCGACAACACCGCGCGTATCCTCGATGTGCGCTTGTCGGACAGCACCTTGACGCGCGACAACGCGCGTCAATTGGAGGATTTTTACTATTGGACGTCGGTGCTCAGTTCCGTGTCGGCGCTGGAGATTTACCGAAAGGTGTACCGTGATGTGGTGACGCCGTCGCGCGTGGTGGAATTGTTGATTCTCAACGCGCAGATGCCGCGCTCGCTGCTGGCGTCGCTCGACGACGTATGCGAAATGTTGGCCCTGCTTCGGACGCCGGGTTCCGCGGAGTGCGAACGTTTTGCCGGAAAGCTCCGCTCGGAACTGTTGTACGCGGATATCCAGCAGATCTATGCCACCGGCCTGCACACCTACCTGACCCAGTTTCTGAAGCGTGTCGATGAACTGGGCATGCGTGTGATGCAAACCTACTTGATGTTGCCGCTGGTGTAAGCGGCAGGAGACGGAACCATGCAGTTGAACATTCGTCACGATACGCGTTACCGTTATGCCACGCCCGTCCAATACTCTATCCAGCAATTGCGCCTGACGCCGGAAACGAACAGCGCACAGCATGTACGGCACTGGTCGATCGACGCGCCCGGAAAGCTGGACGCCACGCGCGATGCCTATGGCAATATCCTGCACACCCTGGTGTTGAACCGTCCGCATGAACAGATCGTCTTTGCGGTCAGTGGCGAAGTGGAGACGGTGCCGCTGCGTGACGGCTGGCTATCGGACGGCCCGGGTCGCATCCCGATCGCGCACTACACCTGTGCCACGCCTTTGACCGAAGCCGACGATGCCATCCGGGCGATGGCAAGTACGCATTCGTCGCTGCGCACGCCGGCGGATCTGATCGCGCTCGCCGAAACGATCTCGGGGCGCGTGCGCTACATGCCAGGCGTCACGATGGTCACCAGCACCGCCGCGCAGGCCCTGGCGTTGGGTAACGGCGTCTGTCAGGATCATGCGCATTTGATGTTGGCATGTTGCCGGGAACGGGGCGTGCCGGCACGCTATGTCAGTGGCTATATCGATCCGGGCGATGTGCCCCATGCCGCAAGTCATGCATGGGTCGATGTCTGGCTTGACGGCGGTCCACAGGGCGCGGGTTGGGTGACCGTGGACGTGACACATGCGGTATTTGCCAGCGAACGCTATTGCCGCCTTGCGGTAGCACGCGATTTCCAGCCCGCCTCGCCGGTGCGAGGCTCGCGCATCGGTGGAAGGGATGAAACACTTGAGGTGGCAGTGTTCGTCGACGTCGGAGGGGCGGCGCGCAATCCCGCCGCGAACGGCCTGGGCAACGGGATTGGCAGTAGCGTCGGCATGGCGCAACAGTGATCGCTTCACGCGAACGGCAGTTGCGCATCGCGCCTGTGATGCATCGGCGCGCCGTTCTACAATACCGGATTGAACGAAGGCGGCGAGGTAGGCGGAGATGACATATTGTGTGGCGCTGTGTGTGGATGAAGGGCTGGTCTTCCTGTCCGACACGCGCACCAATGCGGGCGTGGACAATGTAAGCGCGGCGCGAAAGATGGCTGTGTTCGAGCAGCCCGGTGACAGGGTGCTGACATTGTTGTGCGCCGGTAACCTCGCATTGACGCAGGCTGTCGTGCAGCGGTTGACCGAGGGCGCTTCTCCGGAAGCGTTGCAGGATGGCGAGCGGGCAATGCGCCGGACTGGGCAGGGCAATGCGCCGGTGTCGATGGCACCATTGGGTCAGCAAGCGATCCCGACGGAGGCGGTCACCGTGGCGGTCAGCACCACGGATGCCTCGTCTTCCCTCCCGGCGACCCCGGTGACGTTGTGGACGGCTTCGTCGATGTTTGAAGCTGCCCGGGTCGTGGGGCAGGCCGTTCGCGATGTCTATAAGCGTGATGCGCAAGCGCTATCCGAATTCCAGGTCGAATTCAACTGCAGTTTTATCCTGGGCGGCCAGATCGGTAGCCAGAAACCCCGTTTGTTCATGATTTACGCCGCGGGCAATTTCGTCGAGTCCACGGACGCCTGCCCGTTTTTTCAGATCGGCGAGTCCAAATACGGCAAGCCGATCATCGATCGCGTGGTGACGCCGAAGACTTCATTGGACGAGGCCGCCAAATGTGCGCTGATCTCCATGGATTCGACGCTGCGCTCGAATTTGTCGGTAGGTTTGCCGTTGGACCTGCTGGTCTACGAGCGCGATGCGTTGCGGGTCAGCCGATTTGCGGTATTGGACCAGGACAACGCGTATTACCAGATGATTCATCGCAGTTGGGGCGAGCGACTGCGACAGGTGTTTGGTGAAATTCCCAATCCAGTCTGGACCGATGTCGACAGCGCACCGTTCCATGAACGACTTGACGGCGGTGTCAGCCAGGCACTGCGCTCTCACACCGGCCATGCACCGCAGGATCCCGCGGTACCAGGCGGTGCCCTGGCGAACGGCGGTGAAGAGAGTGCCCCGGCGCAAACACTGGCGCAATCCGAGCGGGGTCTGCCCACGCAGAGTTGAGCAATCGTCATCTGGTCGATCGCCTTCGATTACCCATGGGCAATGCTATCGAGCCCGCCGCGAGCGTGTCAAAAGGCGGGGTGCCTTGTCGGTGGCCTCGCGCCAGCGGCGACGACGCGCATACGCCCACACGCGTCGACCGGGTACAATCCCGCCATTCCGAACCCTTCCTTGATCACGCTATTGTCGCCATGAGCCAATCGACCCTTTCCGCCGCTCCCACCCCATCCGTCTTGCCCGCGTTTGGCACACCATTGAGCGGGTCCGCGTTGCGCGTCATGCTGCTTGGTTCCGGTGAATTGGGTAAGGAAGTGGTCATTGCGCTGCAGCGCCTGGGCGTGGAAGTGATCGCGGTCGATCGCTACGAGAACGCGCCGGCCCATCAGGTCGCCCACCGGTCGCATGTCATCGCGATGACCGACGGCGCGGCGTTGCGCGCGGTGATCGAAGCGGAGCGCCCCCATCTGATCGTGCCGGAGATCGAGGCAATCGCCACCGACATGCTTGCCGAGATCGAGCGTGAAGGGCTGGCGCGCGTGGTCCCTACCGCGCGTGCCACGCAATTGACGATGAACCGCGAGGGGATTCGCCGCTTGGCCGCCGAGGACCTGGCGTTGCCGACCTCGCCTTATGCGTTTGCCGATACGCGCGAAGCGCTCGAAGCGGCGATCGACGCCGGCATCGGCTATCCGTGCGTGGTGAAGCCGGCGATGTCGTCATCGGGCAAGGGGCAATCCGTGCTGCGCTCCGCGGCCGATCTGGACCCTGCGTGGGCGTATGCGATGGCAGGTGGACGCGTTGCCGGTACGCGGGTCATCGTCGAGGGCTTCATCGACTTCGATTACGAAATAACGCAACTGACGGTACGCGCGGTAGGGGCGTCGGGTGCCGTTGAAACCTTCTTCTGCGAACCGATCGGGCATCGCCAGGTGGACGGCGACTACGTGGAATCCTGGCAGCCTCAACCCATGAGTCCGGTCGCGCTTGCCAAGGCCCGTGATGTATCGCACAAAGTAACCGAGGCACTGGGTGGCTGCGGTCTATTCGGCGTGGAAGCGTTTGTAAAAGGCGACGATGTCTGGTTCTCCGAAGTCAGTCCGCGTCCGCATGATACCGGTCTGGTAACGCTGTGCACGCAACGCTATTCCGAGTTTGACCTGCATGCACGCGCGATCCTGGGCTTACCGGTGGACCCGTCGCTGCGTGAGGCTGGCGCGTCCGCGGTGATCTATGGCGGCATGGAAGCGCAAGGGATTGCCTACGATGGCGTCGCCGATGCGTTGAAGGTGCCAGGCGCGGACCTGCGGTTGTTCGGCAAGCCGGAAAGCTTCAAGAAGCGCCGCATGGGCGTGGCGGTTGCCACCGGGTCGACGACGGATGAGGCACGCGAGCGTGCCCGCACTGCCGCGGCTCGGGTCAAGCCGCGCCGTGTCGAATGACGCCAGCGCGGGGCGGGGAATACCCCCGCGCGCAAGTATTTGAAATTCCCGGTGTTACAATAGCCTCCATGTGCCGCATGCCACCGGCATGCCCGCGGCCGTCCACCAGGACAGCGCGCGATTTTGATGATTTCAGGGCCGGCGCCGATCTTTTCACGCTTCGACTGTGAAGCGTCGTTGATCCACCGCTGACCGCCCTATACCTATTTCCATGTCCGAGTCAGGAATTTTTCCGGTTCACGGCAGCGGCGAGAACGCCACGCCGTCCGAGACCGATAACACGAACGCCGCATCCGCATCGTTTGTAAAGGCCGCTCCGTCCACGGTTGCTCCTCCACCAGAGACGGGTACCGAACTGCCTGCCAGTCCGGCCGCGGATGACGTGGCGCCAGTGATCTCGCACGTTGGGGACGTGGTGGAAACCGTCCCGGCGGTGGTGCCCGATGCGGTGACGTTCGCAACGTTCGGCTTGCATCCGAAACTGCTCCAGGCGGTGACCGAGCAAGGCTACACGAAGCCCACGCCGATCCAGGCGCGCGCGATCCCGGTGGTGCTGACGGGCAGCGACCTGATGGGCGCGGCGCAGACGGGTACCGGCAAGACGGCCAGTTTCTCGTTGCCGATCATCCAGCGGTTGATGCCGCAGGCGAACAACAGCACCTCTCCCGCGCGCCATCCGGTGCGCGCGTTGATCCTGACGCCGACGCGTGAGCTCGCGGACCAGGTGGCGGACAATGTCGCGGCCTATGCAAAGCATACGGACCTGCGCAGTCTTGTTGTGTTCGGCGGTATCGACATGCAGGGCCAGGCGCAGGCACTGCGAGGCGGTGTCGAGATCCTGGTGGCAACGCCGGGTCGCCTGCTTGATCACGTGCAGCAGCGTAATGTGCAATTGGGCCAGGTACAGATGCTGGTGCTGGACGAGGCGGACCGGATGCTCGACATGGGCTTCCTGCCCGACCTGCAGCGCATCCTGAATCTGTTGCCTGAAAACCGCCAGACCTTGTTGTTTTCAGCAACCTTTTCGAACGATATCAAGAAGCTGGCGTCGACTTACCTGCGTAATCCGACGACGATCGAAGTGGCGCGTAATGCGACCGCATCGACGGTCCGCCAAATACTGTTCGAGGTGGACGAAGCGGACAAGCCGCGGGCGGTGACGCAGTTGATCCGCGCGCGCGATCTGAAGCAGGTCATTGTGTTCTGCAACAGTAAGCTGGGAGCGGGTCGTCTGGCGCGGACCCTCGAGCATGACGGCATCGTTGCTTCGGCGATCCACGGCGATAAGTCACAGAGCGAACGCATGCAGGCGCTGGAAGCGTTCAAGAAAGGCTCGTTGGCGGTCTTGGTCGCCACCGACGTGGCGGCACGTGGACTGGATGTGACCGATTTGCCCGCGGTTATCAACTACGATTTGCCGTTCAATGCGGAAGATTATGTGCACCGGATTGGCCGCACCGGTCGCGCCGGTGCGTCGGGCGACGCGTTGTCTTTGTGTTCGAGCAAGGATCTCCGCCTGCTCGCGGACATTGAAAAAATGATTGGACGTCCGCTCCAACGCGAGACGCTCATGCTGCCCGCATCGCCTGCGCGTGAGCGCGGTGATCGATCACCGCGCGATGGCCGAGCGAGCAGTCTGCGCGAACCCCGTGACGGCGCCGATGCCCATTCGCGCCGCGAGGGTGCGTCTGGGCATCAAGGCCGTGGCCTCTACGGGGATGGGTCGGGCCGTGGGACGGATCGTCGTCCGCGACGTCACGCTCCCATCGACGACATCTTCACTCGGCCGTATGAGCCGATGGTGAAGCCAACGGATGCATCCAGTGCAACAGCGTCTGACGCGTCGCTGGATCACGGCAAGCGCACCACCGCGAAGCGGCCGCTGGCGGCCTTGCTCGGCGGCCTGGGTATGCCGCGCAAGCCGGACTGATCGGCGCTTCGCCGCCGGGTTCCGATCCATTTCGCGGATGCGGGCTGCAACGCCCCTTCTGATCACGCCGAGGGGGAAGGCATTGGGGGGGGTGTCTCCCCGGATGACCTTGGTATTGCCACGACGGTAGCACCTCCGAAGCGTTGTCGCCATGCGATAACGGCTTCGTCCAGTAGACGCGTTCGACCCTCCGCCATAATTGCTTCAGCATGGGGTGGCGTGTTCGCGTTCCATTCCTCTAGCAACGGTATCGTCGGCAAGCCCATTTCCTGCTGTAGAAAACGCAATGCGTCGCGTAATGCCGCATCAATGCCGGTGGCGTCTCGCGGTAGCGCCTCGGCACCTGTTTGCTTGCTCAATTTCTCGCCGCGTGCGTCGTTCAGCACTGGCACATGAAGATAACGTGGCGTGGGGACGCCCAGACATTGCTGCAGGTAGATCTGCCGGGGCGTGGAATCGAGCAGGTCGGCGCCTCGGACCACATCGGTCACACCGGCGGCCGCATCGTCGACAACGACTGCCAATTGATAGGCCCACAACCCGTCGCCACGCCGCAGCGCGAAGTCGCCAACCTCGGCGGCGAGATCCTGTGACTGCGCGCCATGCCAACGGTCGACGAAGTGAAAGCATGCCGCGGTGCCTTCCGGTACGCGCAAGCGCCAGGTACGCGGCGCGCGACCATGCAAGCCATGGCGGCATGTACCCGGATAAGCCAGCGTTGCGTGTCGATGGCGCGTGTCATGGTGCGCCAGCGCATCCGCGATCTCGCGTCGGGTGCAGCCGCAGGGATAAAGCAGGCCGCTCGCGCGCAATTGCGCAAACGCGGTTTCATAGGCCTGGTCGCGATCGTGCTGCCATACTGGCGGGGCGTCGGCGTGCAGCCCGTAGGCGGCCAGCGTGGCGAGGATGTCGTCGGCGGCACCAGGGACGCTGCGCGGTTGATCGACGTCCTCGATGCGCACCAGCCAGGTGCCGTCGTGTGATTTTGCATCAAGCCAACTGGCAAGCGCGCTGATCAGTGAACCGGCGTGCAATGGCCCTGTCGGGGAAGGGGCGAAGCGTCCACAATAGGGGCGCGGCGCGGTAGACCGCGATGACGGCATGCGGGCCCCCGGCACGCCGTCATCGCGGTGCGGATTACTGTTCGAATGCATCCGAGGTTGCCGCTGCGCGGGAGACGGGTTGCAGTGCCGGCGTCAGCGCTTCCCGCTCATCGAAGACAAAGCAGGCGCCGTTGTAATGCGCGCCGCCGACGTGTTCGAAATAACCGAGAATGCCGCCTTCAAGCTGGTACACGTCATTGATGCCGTTGTTAGCCATATGAATCGCAGCCTTTTCGCAGCGAATACCACCAGTACAGAAAGAGACGACCGTTTTGCCGTCGAAGGTGTCCCGATGCGTCTCTACCGCGTCCGGGAAGTCACCGAATTTCTCCAGTCGCCAGTCGATCGCGCCCTCGAACGTGCCGTGATCGATTTCAAAGCCGTTACGCGTGTCTAGCAGGACCACGGGCCGGCCGTTGTCGTCGTGTCCGCGATCGAGCCAGGTGCGTAACGTCTCAGGCGACACGGACGGTGCACGACCGGCTTCGGGGCGAATCGTTGGGTGCCGCATCGTAATGATTTCACGCTTCAGCTTGACCCGCATTTTTCCAAAAGGCGGATGTTCCGAAAGGCTTGTCTTGAACGTCAACGGCGTGAGACGGCCTTCGAACAGCGGATCGTCGCGCAGGTAGCCGATCAGGGCATCCGTCTGCGGCTGCGCGCCGGCGATAAAAAGATTGATGCCCTCGGGGGACAGCAGGATCGTGCCGCGCAGTTGCAAGGCATCACAGCGTTCGCGCAGCGGCGCGCGCCATGCGGCGGGGTCCGGAATGGACACAAAGAGATAGCCGGCGAGGTTGACGGTACGCATCGGTAAGAAGCAGTAAACGGGGTTCAATTCGACATTATCTCGCAACAAGACCACGCATGGGATCGGATTGGAGCCCTACGCGCTGTCCCGGCGTCGGTACGCCACGCGCGCATCACGCTGAAAGTATGTTCCGGTGATGTGCCGGCAGGTACAATACGCGCTATGTCAGAACCTCGTTTTATTCATCTCCGCCTCCACTCCGAATATTCGATCGCAGACGGTATCGTCCGCCTCGATGACGCGATCGCTGCTGCCGCGAAAGACGGCCAGGGCGCGCTCGCGCTGACGGATCTCAGCAACGCGTTCGGTCTCGTTCGCTTCTACAAGGCCGCGCGCAGTGCGGGTGTCAAGCCGATTGCTGGCGCCGACGTCTGGATCACGAATCCGGCCGATCGGGACAAGCCGCATCGGCTGCTGCTCCTGGTACGCAATCGGCAGGGATATCTGAACCTGTGTGAGCTGCTGTCACGAGGCTCACTGACGAACCAGTATAAAGGCCGTGCCGAGATCAGGTCGGAATGGCTGGCGAACGGTTTTGCCGAGGGTCTGCTGGCGTTGTCCGGCGCGCAGGGCGGCGATATCGGGGCGGCGTTTGCCGCGGGCAATCCCGAGGCGGCGCGGCGTTGCGCGACATATTGGCAAACGGTGTTTCCGGATGCGTTTTATATTGAATTGCAGCGTGCCGGACAGCCAGGCGAGCAATCGTACATCGCCCAGGCGCTCGCCCTTGCCGCCTCGCTTAATCTGCCCGTTGTCGCCACGCACCCGGTGCAGTTCATGACGCCGGACGATTTCACGGCGCATGAGGCACGTGTCTGCATCTCGGAAGGCGATCTGCTGGCGAATCCAAAGCGCGGCAAACGCTTTACGCAGACACAGTATTTCCAGACGCAGGCCGCTATGGCGGCGTTGTTCGCCGATTTGCCGTCCGCGCTCGACAATACGGTTGAAATCGCCAAGCGGTGTAATCTGACACTCGAACTCGGCAAACCGAAGCTGCCGCTGTTCCCTACCCCCGATGGCGTGTCTCTCGACGACTTTCTCGTGGCGGAGTCGCGCGCGGGCCTAGAAAAGCGGCTGGCGTTCCTGTATCCAGATGAAGCGCGGCGTGAATCCGAGCGCCCGCGCTATGCGGCGCGTCTCGAATTCGAGGCGAATACCATCATCAAGATGGGCTTTCCGGGTTACTTCCTGATCGTTGCGGACTTCATCAATTGGGCGAAGACCAACGGCGTGCCGGTGGGACCGGGTCGAGGATCGGGTGCGGGTTCGCTGGTCGCGTACGCGTTGGGGATCACGGACCTCGATCCCCTCGAATACAACCTGCTGTTCGAGCGGTTCCTGAATCCGGAGCGGGTATCGATGCCCGACTTCGACATCGATTTCTGCCAGGAAGGCCGCGATCGTGTGATTCAGTATGTCAAGCGCAAGTACGGTGCCGACGCGGTGTCGCAGATCGCCACTTTCGGGACGATGGCGGCAAAGGCCGCCGTGCGCGACATCGGGCGGGTGCTGGATCTCGGCTACAACTTCACCGATAGCGTCGCCAAGCTGATACCGTTCAAGCCGGGCAAGCACGTCACGCTAGAAGACGCGATGAAGGAAGAGCCGCAATTGGCCGAGCGGTATGACGCGGAAGAAGAGGTGCGCCAGCTGTTCGACCTTGCCCAGCGCGTCGAAGGACTGACCCGAAATGTCGGCATGCATGCGGGCGGCGTCTTGATCGCGCCGGGCAAGCTGACGGATTTTTGCCCGCTTTACACGCAGGGCCCCGCCGGCGAAGGCGAGGAGAGCGGGGTCGTCAGCCAATACGACAAGGATGACGTCGAAGCGGTGGGGTTGGTCAAGTTCGACTTCCTGGGTCTGACCACGCTGACCATCCTGGATTGGGCAGAGCGCTATATCCGCCGACTCGACCCGTCGAAGGCAGATTGGTCGTTGGCACAGGTGCCGCTGACGGACCCTGCGTCGTTCCATATCCTGAAAAAGGCGAATACGGTCGCCGTATTCCAGCTGGAAAGCCGCGGCATGCAGGGCATGCTGAAAGATGCGCAGCCGGACCGTTTCGAGGACATCATCGCGCTGGTGGCGCTGTATCGTCCGGGCCCGATGGATCTGATTCCGAGTTTCTGCGCCCGAAAACACGGTCGCGAGAATGTCGATTACCCGGACCCACGCGTGGAGTCCGTGCTCAAGGAGACCTATGGGATCATGGTCTACCAGGAGCAGGTGATGCAGATGGCGCAGATCATCGGAGGCTACTCGCTGGGTGGCGCCGATCTGCTGCGTCGGGCGATGGGGAAGAAGAAGGCCGAGGAGATGGCGGAGCATCGGGCATTGTTTGCCGATGGTGCCGCGAAAAACGGCCTGAGCGCGGAAAAGGCCGGTGAAATTTTCGATTTGATGGAAAAGTTCGCCGGCTACGGTTTCAACAAGTCGCATGCCGCCGCCTATGCCTTGCTGGCCTATTACACGGCATGGTTGAAGGCGCACCATCCGGCCGAATTCATGGCGGCCAATATGAGCCTCGCGATGGACGACACCGATAAGGTGAAGATCCTGTACGAGGACTGCATCAGCGCCACGAACAACTTGAAGGTGCTCCCGCCGGACATCAACCTTTCCGCCTATCGCTTTGAGCCTGTCGCGGAGGCGCAGGACGCGGATGGCAAGCTGCAACGGTCGCGAACCATTCGATACGGTCTGGGTGCGATCAAGGGTAGCGGGCAAAACGCCATCGAGGAAATTATCCGTGCGCGTGATGAACGGCCGTTCCGCGATCTGTTCGATTTCTGCGAGCGCGTGGACCGACGCGTCGTCAATCGTCGAACCGTTGAAACGTTGATCCGCGCGGGCGCCTTCGATGCATTGCACGACAACCGGGCGCAGCTACTGGCTTCCGTCCCGTTGGCGATGGAAGCCGCCGATCAGGCGGCGGCCAACGCCTTGCAGGTTGGGTTGTTCGATCTGGGCGGGGAAGCGCCGCCGCACGAACTGATTAAAACCGCGCCATGGAACGACAAGCGCCGCTTGCAGGAAGAGAAGTCATCGCTTGGCTTCTACTTGTCGGGGCATTTGTTCGACGCGTACAAGACGGAGGCGCGTCGGTTCACGCGTCAGACCATCGGCGAGTTGACCGAAGGGCGCGACAAGATCATTGCCGGGATCATCGTCAGCTTGCGTACCCAGATGACGCAACGTGGAAAAATGGTGGTGGCGCTGCTCGATGACACCACCGGTCAGTGCGAAATCACGATTTTTAACGAGCTTTTCGACGCAAATCGTGAACTGTTGAAAGAAGACGAGTTGCTGGTGGTCAGCGGCACTGCACGCAATGACGCATTCACGGGTGGTCTTCGCTTTACCGCGGAGTCGTTGATGGATCTCGAGCGCGCACGAAGCCGCTATGCCCGGGCAGTACGCCTGTCGGTGCGTGGTATCGGCGCCGCAGGCGAAGCATGCAGCATCGGTGGCAAATGCACCACAGTGGTGAATGGCGAGGTGGGAAGTCGATCGGGGAGCGGAAACGTGCAGCCGACCGCGGACATCGCACGTCTGAAGGATATTCTTGTCACCTATCGCGCGCCCGACATGATGGTCACGGCAACAGAGGGTACGTTCGCCAAGGCGGATGCAGGCGGCTATCGAGCCGGTGGGAATGGGTTGGGTGGCAGGCAGGGGGGCGGCTTTGGTGGCGGGGCGGGACGTGGCCGACAGTCGCGCGATGTTGCGCCGGCGCGCACGGGTTTGCGGGTTGAGATACGCTATGTAGGCAAAGACGCTTATACGGAGCTGGCGCTCGGCCACGCGTGGTGCGTGAAACCGAACGATGAATTGATGTCGGCGCTGGCGGTGGCATTCGGCCGGGATGCAGCGGAAATATCCTATTGACCCCCTCTCGGATCCGCGAGGCACGCATGAATATTGCAATCGCATGCAACGCTTTCAAACAAAGCGGTGGGCTTGAACGTTATGCGTTGGACGTGGTGCGCGGGTTGAATCGCGCAAACGTTCGACCGATCGTCTTCGCGCGCAGCTTTGATGACAGGCTCCTTCGCGAGTGCGCCGTGGACCCTGTGCCGATCAATGTGCGATGGCTGCCCGGGAAGCTACGTGACCAATTTTTCGCCCGCCGCGTTGCTGCGCTGCGACAGCAATATCGGGTCGATCTTCTGATCGGTGTCAATCGGACCGACTGTGCTGAAATTGCGATTTGCGGTGGCACGCATCGGGGCTATCTGCGCTCGCTCGATCGAGAGCCAACGTGGAGCGATCGACGGCAGATCGCCCTAGAGTCGTCACAATACGCCCACGCCCATACGGTGGTTGCCCACTCGGAAATGATGGCGCACGAACTCCGTAGTCTCTATGGTATGCCGGATGAGAAGGTCAAGGTGCTTTATCCGCCGGTCGATCAAGTAAATTTCCGAACCCTCGATAGCGTGGCGGGGCAAGCCGAACGTCAGGCTTGGCGCGCCCGGCATGGCATTGGTGACGACAAGATTGTCTTCCTGTTTCCCTCGAATAGCCACCACCGCAAGGGCTATGCTCGCCTTGCCGCGTTTTTTGCGAAAACCTCGCTGCCAATTGTGCTGGCGGTGGTGGGCCGACCGATACCGGACACATCCGACGCCATCCGGTATCTCGGTTATGCATCGGATATCGCGGAAGCCTACCGCGCCGCGGACGTGACGATCCTGGCATCCCGTTACGAACCTTTCGGCCTGGTCGGTGTCGAATCGTTATTATGCGGTACGCCGGTTGTGCTGGATCGCCGTATCGCATGTACCGAGGTGTTGCCATCGTCCGATTGCTACGTCTTCGATGGTGACATTCCGGATGATCTGGCGCGCGCGGTCACCGCGGCAATGCAGCGATGCCTCGCCCGTCGCACGAAGGTGCGTGATATGGATACCCAGGCATCGTTGGACGATTCGACAAGCCTGCCGGTGGGATATGACCCCAATATCGATCAGCACGTCGCCGCCTTGCTGTCCTTGATTCCGCCGCGTCGACATACTCCTGTGGGGCATCACGGTGAATCGAACGCATTCCGGCCACGTGCCACCGCTTGACGTACTAAGACATCGACTTTTTATCGTCTTTCAGTTTGGGCACGCTCTCCGCGCTGGGGTCGATGCCGGACGCATCGGGATGAACAGGCGACCTGACCGCGATCAGTTGCTCGCGTAAGCGCAGGAAACGATAGAAAACCGTCTGCGCGTTCATTACCGCAATCGTCAGTCCCGCGCCGCCATCGAGAAATCCTCGCTTCAAAAGATAGGTACGGGTGAAGGCCCACACCGCGCGCCACCACGCTTTGCCGATGCTCGGTGGGCGTGCCCCCGGCGCACGTTCGAAACGTTGGCGAGCGCCTTCCGCTGCGTATTGGTCGATCTTTCGTAATACGGTGTCGACATTGTCATAGCTGAAGTGCAGCAATTCGCCATCGAGCGTCCGGACAGGGGCGTCGTACAGCAAGCGCTCGTGTACACGGTCGTCGGAAAAACAGGCATTTCCACGCCGGAATACGCGCGGGATGACGTCAGGACGCCACCCGGAATGCTGAATCCATTGGCCGCAAAACGACGACACGCGATCCAGTGCATAAACAACAGGCGGCGCGTTGTCCGGTACCTCCATCGTGGAGTGGACGGACTGACAGTGTTGCTGTAACGAAGCGCGGAGCGTCTCAGAGACGATTTCATCGGCATCGAGGAGGAGAATCCAGTCGGTTGCGAGTAAAGCAATCGCGCGGTTCTTCTGTACCCCAAAGCCTGGCCAGTCCGGGGCCGTGATCACGCGTGCGCCACGGGTCCTGGCGATGTCCACGGTGTCGTCGGTACTCGATTGATCCAGCAGGACGATATCATCGGCGAAGTCAATCGCGTCCAGGCAGGCGGCAAGGTGCCGTGCAGCGTTACGGGTAATCAGCGCCACACCTAACGTGCTGCGTTCCGGTGCGCTCGCGGGCACTTCCATCGGTGGCGTCGGCATCGGCTTACCGGGGGTGTCGCGAGGATTCGACAGCACCAGCGTCGTGCGCGGCATCGCTATCGTGATAGGCCTGCACGGCGGTGAAGCGCCCCTCGCGATCACTGCCGGAATGGGCGATTTTTTCGAGGGTCGCGGTCATCGTCGTTCGCGCCACGGCGAGGAAGACAGCTGTCATGAAGACAAATATGGCGGTTTCCATCGAAATGATGAACATCGTCTCGGTCAACCCGAAGATGAGGTAGGAGAGTGGCGTGACCACGCCCATGGCCATGACGCATCGGACCTGACGAAATCGCGCATCCAGCAGCCAGCGCAGGCATGTCGCAAACGGCACGAGATACAGACATAACAATCCCAGGCCCCCGAAAGCGCCCGCCGTCGACAAGGCGAACAACATGTCGTTATGCGAATGTGGCAATCCGAGCAGCACGTCTGGAACCCGTCTGGCATGAACCATTTCGTTCAGCACGGGTATGAACTGATCGGTGCCAATGCCAAAAAGAGGATGCGCGGCGAACATCATCACGGAGGCGTGCCATACTTCGAAACGGATGCCGACGGGTGTGTCGAAGTGGTCGTAATGCAGAAATACCGCGATGTTGGAGAACGCCTCCGTCAGTCGCGGCCAGGCATGCCAGACACCGAGCGCTATCAGCGCGAGGATGGCGGCCGCAAGTCCGGCGCGTTGCACCCGAGCGTAGGTTGACGACGCGTGCGTACCGCTGCCGCCCTGATGCTCCGCATCACGGGAGCCAAGTGCCGCCAGCGCATACCAGCACAGCAAGCCAAGGAAAGGAATCGTCAACCAGCCGCCACGAGAGCCGCTTGCGATCGAACCACCCAGGGCCAACGCGAACGCAAGCAGTTTGAGTGTGTTTTCCACGAAGACGAGCCAAGGGCGGCGCTGATCCGCCAGCGTCCACCCAAGCGTCAGCAGGGAGAGGAAGCCGAACATCAAGGCGATATCGCTATACGGGATCGTATTGATCAGACCGATCTGCGCGACCCGGTCGACACCGTAATTCAGATAGATCTCACGGCTACCGCCGGCGATCGCCCCAGCGATCAGCCCCCATTGAAGGTGACGGACATGCTTCGCGCCAAGACGGCAGGCACAGGCCATGCAGGGGCCGAGCAGTGCGAAGCGTAACGGCAAGTCGAGATTGCGGGGCACCCATTGCCCACGCGCAAGCTCGCTGGCAACTGCGGCCGTGAATGGCAGGCAACCCAGGATCGCGATGTGCAGCAACGAGGGTCGCGTGAGTGAACCGATGTCCTTGCTCACAAGCATGGGCAGGCTGAACAGCCCGATGAGCGAGAACAGGAAAAGGCCGCCATTGGCCGCGCCTGGAATGTTCAGACTGGCGGCAGGGTAAAGCGTCGCCAGCACCAGCAAAATGATTGGTAAGGTCTGAGGCACGATGCGGCCAATTGTCGACGTGTGTCTACCGCGTTTGCCTTCGTATCGGTCGGCCGCGCTCCGCGATGTACGCTCTCTGGCATCGGCGGCGCGCGCGGGATCGCTCGTCAAAAATACGCCGGCAGGCGGAACGGGGAGCGTTTGGGGACTAGTCGCGGGCGAGTTCCGCGACGCCGAGCGAGGCAATAGAGAGGTTGTTTTACGGATCATGCGTTGGTCTGTTATCCACACCAAGTGTAGCATGGGCGTAATACGCGCAGCGCGCCGCATTACCGCATGGGATTGCGCTGATAGGGGTGACCGATATAATGGGCCTCCTTTTGTTTGGCGCGTGCCGCGGCACGCGCGCTGGCCGACACCGATGACTACAAGCGCCTCATCTCCCGCCCGTAGCGCCACGGCAAAACCCATTGCGAACACCGCCGTGTTCCGCCGCCTGCGAAGCTACGTGCGCCCGCATCTGGCCGTCCTGATCGGGGCAGCCTTGGCGATGGGCCTGGTTGCCGCGAGTGAGGCGGGCATTCCGTGGTTGCTGAAGCCGTTAGTGGACAACGGGTTTGGCGACACCAAGGGTGCGCTTTCCAAATGGGCCATTCCGATCGCCGTGGTTGTATTGGCGTTGGTGCGTGGGGCGGCGCAATATGCGTCCGGCTATCTGCTGAATCGGATCAGCACCCAAATACTGCTGAAATTGCGTCAGGAAATGTTCGAGAAGATGCTGCACGCGCGTGTTGCATTTTTCCAACGTGAGACGGCCAGCACGATCATCAACGCAATCGTGTTCGAGGTGAACAACATCCTCAATACGCTCAGCGGGGTCATGGTCACGTTGGTGCGTGACTCGATGACAGTGCTGTGCCTGCTCGGACTGCTGTTCTATCGGAACTGGCAATTGACGTTGATCATCGCGGTCATTCTGCCGGTGATCGCGTGGCTCGTCCGGAGGATCAACCGTCGCTTACGGCGTCTGAACCGTGACTTTCAAACGCAGACCAATCAACTGTCCTATATCGTCGAGGAGACCGTCGGGGGCTACAAGGTTGTCAAGGTCCATAACGGGGAAGCCTACGAAATGGACCGCTTTCGCGAAATGAGCAAGATCCTGCGTGGCTACGCCATGCGCATGGCGGTAACCGGCGGGCTGGCGCAGCCGATCACGCAATTCATTGCGTCGATCGCACTCGCGGTGGTGTTGGCGATCGCGATGATCCAATCCGCGCACGACCAGACCACAGTGGGCGGCTTCGTGTCGTTTGTGACGGCGATGCTGCTGATCATCTCGCCGCTGAAGCACCTGACGGATGTGAACCAGCCGCTGCAGAAGGGGATGACGGCTGCAGAATTGATCTTCGGCCTGATCGACGAACCGCCGGAGACATCGGGTGGCGACAAACCGCTGATACGATCCGGTGGCGCCGTTCGCTTCGAGCGGGTGGGATTCCGCTATGGCGAGACGGTCCGTCCGGTGTTATCGGACATCACCTTCGAGGCGCGTCCAGGCGAGATGATCGCGCTCGTGGGGCCATCCGGCAGCGGTAAGACGACATTAGTGAACCTGTTGCCGCGTTTCTTCGATGCAACGGAAGGCACGATCTCGATCGATGGCGAGCCGATCAACCAGTATCGCCTGGCGGACCTACGCAGGCAAATCGCTTTCGTCAGCCAGGATGTCGTGTTGTTCAACGACACGATCGCGGCGAATGTCGCCTATGGTCAGGAAATCGACGTCCCGCGCGTTGAAGCCGCATTGGCCGCGGCGAACCTGACCGAGGCCGTTGCCGGTTGGCCGGAAGGGCTCAGGACGCAGGTGGGTGACAACGGCATGCGCCTGTCGGGTGGTCAACGGCAGCGACTGGCCATCGCGCGGGCAATCTACAAGGATGCCCCGATTCTCATCCTCGACGAGGCGACATCGGCGCTGGATTCGGAATCGGAACGCCATGTCCAGGTTGCGCTCGAGAAATTAATGGAAGGGCGCACGACGCTGGTGATCGCACACCGTCTGTCGACCATCGAACGGGCCGACCGCATTCTGGTCATGGAAGCCGGACGCCTGGTGGAAGAGGGCAGTCACGCCGAGCTACTGCGCAAGGATGGCCTGTACGCAACGCTGCATCGTATCCAGTATGAACGTGCCGGCGACATGGCTGCCGCTTCCGCGGACTGACTGCCTGAAGCGGAGGTTCGACGGTTCACCACATCGGTAGCATGGCGACCGAGGCCCCTTAGCGCATCTTCACGAAGGCAGACGGCTTCAGAGAGAGTCACTTGATCACTGCTTCGTTTTTTTAAAAATAAGGATAACGAAATAAAATAAGAGGTAAAGCGCGCCATGAATCTGGAAACCCGGCGCTGCCCTTGAGACAAGAATCCGGTTTCCCGCAATCCGACCGAATGGAAGACTACGCAACCTTTGGCGCATGTCTTATTGTTTGTAAGTAACAAAGCGTGCGATGGCGTGTACGCCGCCAGAACTGTCGATCACACTATAGGAGCAACATATGGGCGCGATCCAGTCGCATCTCTGTCCTGGGCGCGATAATCCCGTGGTTCCTAGGCCGCGGTCATCCGGTTCAGTTGCCGCGGAGAACGCGCGCGTGCAGATGTCGATGGCGGAGGGTGAACGGTCGGACGATGCGGAAAACCGCCTTGTCGGCGCGCGGGCGCGGGCCGAAGATGAGAAAACGATGTTCTGCAGCGTTGCCCCGAACGACGATGAGGTATGGCTGCAGGAAGGGCGTGACCTTCTCCATCTCTGGCAATGGCATGAACGCCAAGGTCACGGCCATGCCACTGGCCACCGATCGCGACGAGAAAACTGGCGGGCACCCGCGCTTTTGCTGGCGGCATCTGGTCCGCACTTGTCTGATCTGTTCAATATACCGATCGTGGCGTTGAATGAAACGTCTCGTCACGAAGCATCGGTCCCGCTCCAGGGATTACAGTTTTCGGGTGTGCAGGAGGAGTCCTCGCCTGGAGGAAGCGTCATTGAAGTGCTGAGCTATCTTCGCAACGTGACCGCCAATATGGATCCGGGCTTCATGACGCCAACCGATGAAGCGGCGTTTGAATCGGATACGGTTGAGATGATGACGGTACCTGACCTTTGGCCTGCGAATGCCACCCAGTCGAGCGTGTCGCCCGTGGAGCAAGAAGATGTCTCAACATCGTCATTCGCCAATGAGGAGGCAAGCACACCATCCGTTATTGACTTCTTAGATGACAGCAATGTCACCGTTTCACCCGCGCATTTTCCGGATATGGTGAATGGTAGCGCGTGGGGGCCATTAACGGCGTTGGCGTCTTTTTGGGATGAGGCCGACGATGCCGAGGAACCCGGCATGGACGATGATCTGTACCCTGAGATCTTCACGGAGAAGCAGCAGAATGTCCATCCGGTGCCTAGTAATGGATCGATCTTTCGAGAGAACGACGATCATTTGTCGGGAAACGTCACGGCGGCAGAAACACTGCTGGATGATGCGCCGTATATATTGTCGTTGGTTAGCAACAGCGGTTCCGCAGTCGAATTCGATGCTGCTATCCAAAGCGTTCCAGCGCTGCGTTGCGATCTACGCAGCCGTTATCGACGAGTGATCGGCCTGGTGGATCAACTGGCCACCTACGTCGCGGCCCAGGATCAAGCGAGTGAAGACCGGATTAAGTCTATTGGCTTGACGGAGCTGATGCGGGCCGTGGACGTTGCGTCCAATACGACCTCGTCACCGATGCGGGAAAATGCGATGGTTGAGGGGGGGCGGAGTGGTGCTACGGAGCCGATTACGCTTGCGTCTGCGCCGGATTTTGCAAGCAACCTGACACAGGCGATACCCGACAGATCGATGTGCGATCAAGTCGCGTTCGCTTTAACGAATGACGTACGCTTCACGCGCAATCTACTGGAGGCGATCCGGGACGAAATACATCGGGGAGTTAGCCTGATCAGTGATGCTGTCTTGGATCTGCGTCTTGCCGGGTGGAGGCCGCATCGCGGCGAAGAGGGTGCGAGATCGCTATCCTTGGCGCACTTTACCGAAGCGGCATTGGCCGCCTTTCGACAAACCCGCCTCGCCAAGACCGCAGACTTGGTTGATGCAACGGAGCAGGCTCTGGCCGAGCGTGCCCTCGACTTGTTAAGCGATGGTGCCGGGGAACGCTTTGATACAGCGTCAGGGAATGACGAGAGGAACGCGACGCAGCATCTCGAATTGCGGCAACGCTATGCCGCGAACTTGCTTGTCATGCGGTTCGACATGGTTCACTGGCTTGGCGTTGATGACGACCATTTCCTGGGCCAATTACTACGCTATATCGTGAAGTTGAAACCGGAGCCGGTGTGGGAGGCGTCGGATCGATTGCCTACTACCGGTGCGTTGCTTCGTTATGTCGCGGCATTGAGCGACGCTTATGAGGAAAAGCAACGAGCCATGCAAGCGATATCGTTTTTACCGATGAAGTATTACCGTGCGCGGTGTTTCGAAGAAGGGACCAAGCATCTGCGCGTCAAGCGTCTGTGGAATCCGATACCGCTTCGTGACCGGATACGGTCCGCTGTCTATCGCCGTTGCTTTTTCTCGACGGACCCCCATTATCGCGTTCAATATCATCGGCAATTCACGCTCTATCGTGAACGCGACGCCGAGCGTCATGCGCTTTACCTGGCGGAGACCCTATTGCAGCGCGGTGGTATCCACCCGCTTCTCTGGCGCAGTCAGGGGCATGTCTATGATCTGTCGTATGACAGGCGCGAACGAAAAGAAAAACTAAATGCCTTGCCTTACCACGTGCTCACGCACCAGTGGCGAGCAACGGTGGTGCGTTTCGATGGTACGGCGCTCATCGTTTGTAAAAGCAAAGAAGATCCCAATTCGCTTGCCGTGTCACTCCTGACAGAGGATGGGGAATGTCAGCAACAATTAAACGCGCTTTCAAAACCGCGTCGCTTTCCGTTAAGAAATCAGCTTGCAATGGTGGCGCACACCGGGAAATTGGCGCTAGGATGGTTGCCCGAGCGCGATGGTAGACGCCGGTTAGCGTACGAATGGCATCTGGTTATCGCGAGCCGTTCGTCAGAGGAATCGTCCGGAATGCCGGAACGTGTCAATGCCACCGCTTCCGGGACCCCGTCCAGGCCGACATCAACGACCAGTATCCTGACGGAATTGCAGACTGCCGCGACGGGTGTGCTCCGGGAGTATGTCGATTCATTCGAGCGAGACCAATACACGCCTGGAAGTGCGGAGTGGCTGGAGAATTGGCTGCCGTTTTATAATGCGATAGAAATGGAGCGTGGCACGGACACCTATCGTGTGCGCTGGCGTCGCGTAGCGCTTGATACGCTTGAGGTCGTCGCCGTATTGGCGATGTTTGGCTTGCCTGTAAAGGCCATTGGTAACGCTGCACTAAAAGCTGGCCGCGCGGCCATTCAATCTGCCAGAAGAGCACGCTTGCTTCCCTTGGCGCGAGCGTATCAGGTAATGCGCAGCGCTTTGCCGCATTTGCGCAGGTTGTCCCGACCAGCGCGGCACTGGGCAAACCGATTGAGATTAGGCGTTCGTCGCGGCAGTAATGACGCATGGCGCTCAATGCGACGTCTATATTGGGATCGCGCTGCGGCATGGTCGCTTGCGGGCAGAGCGCGTGCGCCGGCCTTGACCCCGACACCGCTGAGGCGAATCGATCAGATCTATCTCTCCTATATACAAAGAGTATTTGATAGCCATGTCGGCATGCGGGCGATGATCCGTCAACCTGCCGGCATGTGTCACGACGCGGCTCTTTTGGGGCGTGAATTGATACGCCGCGACTCACTACGCGTGTCGTATCGCGGTGTGTTGATTTGGCGGGAAGGCATCGCACAACCGGCAAATCACGTTGTCATGGTGATAAAAAGGGGCGGTCAGACGTATGTGCTTGATCCAACCGCTGCGCAATTCAGGCGTTTCAGCGCCAGTTTCGAGAACGCGCTTTATGCTACTGATACGCAATGGCAAGCCATGTATCGGCACGGCTTCTATAATGAAGTCGTCAAGTTCTCCGATTTCAAAGCGCTTGCGCAAACCGAGCGACTGTTCGGAACCGTCCCACGTGCGGTTGGTGAATCTCTGCCGTCCAGCACGACCTTGGTAGCGCCAACCTGGTACCGTGCAAGGGTATAAGTGTGCGTCAGCATGCCATGCACCATGCACCATGCACCATGCACCATGTGACGTCTGCCGTCTGCCGGCCGTCCGGAGAAGGCGCTTCGACACGCCGCTTTTTCCCAAGGGACGCGGCACTTTGATGCGATCGGGCTTGCTGACCCGATCGTGAATTACGGCGCGCGGCGCCGCGAGTCAGGCGTGTCAGTGCGAACTCCAGCCCTTGTAGCTATTCACGTTGTCGCGCGTGACCAGCACCGGATCGAGCAGGATCGTCGGATTGTCCGGCTTCTTGCCGTTCATGATGCCGTAGCCGATGGATACGGCTTTCTTTGCCATGGCGAACGGATCCTGGCTGGCGGATGCTTGCACGAGCGTATTCGACTTCAGGGCGGCCTCGATGTCCGGCGCACCATCTACCGATGTGATGACAATGCCGTTGCGATTGAATTGCTTCGCGGCGAGGTCACTCCCGATCGCTTGCGGATCATTGATCGTGAACACGCCGTCGAGCTTCGGAAAGCGCGTCAGGTAACCTTGCATCGCGGCCATCCCACCTTCGCGCGATCCTTTCCCATCCTGATCGGAAGACAGGATCTTGATGCCGGGGATCTTCGCCAACACGCTCTTGCAACCATTCACGCGATCGGTGACCGCCGATACCTGCGGGCCGTTCTCGATGACGACATTGCCTTTGCCGCCGATCTTCTTCGCCAGGTAGTCACACGCCATCGCGCCGGCCTTGACGTTGTCGGTCTCCACGGTCGCATCGGCACCTGCGGCCGCGACGTCCACGGCAATCACCGGAATGCCGGCCGCCTGCGCTTTCTTCACGGCCGGCTCGATCGCCTTTGGATCGGAGGCATTGAGCAGGATCAGGTCGACATGCGCGGAGATGAAGTTGTCGATTTGCGTGAACTGTTTGTTGAGGTCGTAGTCGGCGGACACCGCGGTGATTTTCGCGTTCGGGTTGATCGCCTTCGCCTCGGCTTCCGCACCCTTGACCACCGTCACGAAGTACGGATTGCCGAGCGAGCCGACGGTGATACCGATCAACTTCAGCGGCTTGTCCGCGGCATGCGCGGCGCATGCCGAGACAGCAAGTGCGCACGCGAGGCCTGTTTGAAGGGCTTTGATCTTGAACTGGAACATGTCGTGTTGTCTCCGTTGGGTCCCGTTGGTCGAGAAGCGCGCGAGGACCCGCGCGCGCTCCGGTGTGCAGGCTGCCCGGATCAGGGGGAAGTTCTACCGGACAGCGGGCCGTGGCCTATCAGGTGCGTGCGGAACCGCTCTGGCGATAGCGGTCCAGCGCGACGGCGCCGATGATGACAAGGCCTTTGATAATGTACTGCCAGATGTCCGATACGCCCAGCAGCACGAGGCCGTTCGACAGTACCGCGATGATCAGTGCGCCGATCAGCGTGCCGACGATCGAGCCGACACCGCCGACAAAGCTGGTGCCGCCGAGAATCACCGCGGCGATGGCATCGAGTTCATATGATTGGCCGAGCTGGAGGCCATTGGCTGCGTAAAGGCGGGCAGCGGACATCAGCGCGCCGAGGCCGGCAAGCAGCCCGGAAGCGGCATACACGAACAGTTCGATGCCCCGCACGTTGATACCGGACAGACGTGCGGCTTCGCGGTTGCCGCCGACCGAATAGATGCGCATGCCAAGCACTGTACGGCGCAAGATGAACCACGACAAGGCGACCACCGCCAGCGCGATCACGACGAGCCACGGCACGCCCAGGATCGCGCCGTTACCAATAAAGGCGAACGGGAGATGGGCGTTGAAGATCGTCGTGTCGTCCGCCATCAGCCGGGCAATGCCGCGCACGGCGGTCAGTGAGCCCAGCGTGACGATAAACGGCGGCAGACGCAGGAACGTGATCAATGCGCCGTTGACGAGGCCGAACAGGAGGCCAACGAGCAGGGCGACGGGAACGCCGACCCATCCCAGACCGGGAAGGTTCGACGCCAGCAGCGCACCGACCGCCGCCGCCGCCAGGATCGAACCGACGGACAGGTCGATGCCGCCCGTGAGGATGACGAAAGTCATGCCGGCGGCAAGCACGATGTTGATCGATGCCTGCTGGGCGACGATCGACAAATTCTGCATGGTCGCAAAACTGTCGGTCATGAAGCCGAAGCCGATGCAGAGCAGTAGCAGCACCGGCAACATTCCGGCCGTGCGCATCAGTGATTGCATGCGGGCACGGCGGTCAGCGCCGCGGGTCTGCGTGCCGGGCGTTGCTGCGGGAGTAGCGGCCGCGGTGGCCAGGTCGCGCTGGTGAGGTTGGTTCATGTCGTTGTCCTGTATCTTGAATGACTGGTCGGTGGCGTGACTCAGTGCGTCTCCGCCGTCTCCGTTTGCGAACCGGTGGCAAGCGCGATGATCGATTCTTGCGTGATCGGCGCGCCGCTACGTCCGCCGAGTTCGCCGGCGATCCTGCCTTCGCGCATGACAAGTACGCGGTCGGCCACGCCGATGATCTCGGGCAACTCGCTTGAGATCACAATGACCCCGACCCCCGAATTCGCGAGCGCATTGATGATTCGATAGATTTCCGACTTGGCGCCGATGTCGACACCGCGTGTCGGTTCGTCGAGAATCAGCACCCGCGGTTTCGTCTCCAGCAAACGCGAGAGCAGCACCTTTTGCTGATTGCCCCCCGACAAGGCGCCGGCATTGACGTTTGCATGCGATACCCTGATCGACAACGCCGCGATCGCGTCACGGGCACGTTGCACACCGCGCGCCAAGTCGAGCACGCCAGCACGCGCGTCATTGCCCGCGACTGAAATATTGATGTTGTCCCGCACGCTCATGTCGAGAAAGAGACCTTGGTGTTTGCGATCCTCGGTCAGATAGACAAGGCCGGCATCGATGGCGTCGCGCGGTGAGTGCGCGCCCAGCGTGCGATCTCCCACCCGCACTTCGCCCGTGACGCGCGGCTCCGCGCCGAAAATCAGGCGAGCGAGTTCGGTGCGTCCGGCTCCGACGAGTCCCGCGATGCCAAGGACCTCGCCGGCATGGAGATCGAGGCTGCAACCCTTTACACGACCGCTGTCCGCGATGTCGCGCACGGATAGCAAGCAGTGTCCCGGATCGTATGGTGCATGCGCCTTCTTGTAGAAACCGGAGATGTCACGGCCAACCATCATCGACACGAGTTGATCGGCCGACAGCGATTCGCGGTCGAGGGTACCAACGTAGGTGCCGTCCCGCAGTACCGAAACGCGATCGGACAGTTCGTAGATCTCCGCCATCCGATGGCTGATATAGATAATCGCCAGCCCTTCCGCGCGTAATTGGCGTATCAGTTTGAACAGGTGCTCGGTCTCGCGCGACGACAGCGGCGTTGTCGGCTCGTCCATCACGAGGATGCGTGCTTTCGTATGCACCGCCCGCGCGATCTCGACGAGTTGCTGCTCGGCAATCGACAATGTGCCAACCACTGTCTCTGGACCGAAGCTGGCACCCAGGCGCGTCAGCACGTTCTCGCAGCCGTGCGCCATGGCGGGCCGGTCGATCATGCCCCACCGGCCGCCGCGTCGCAGTTCACGGCCCACGTAGATGTTCTCCGCGACGGTCAGGTTCGGCGCCAGGGATAGCTCCTGGTAAATCACCGCGACGCCTGCCGCGCGCGCGGCGAGCGGATCGTCGACGACGATCGCATCGCCATCGATCAGGATCTGCCCGCCGGGGTCGGCTTGATAAGCGCCCGACAGAATTTTCATCAGGGTGGACTTGCCGGCGCCATTTTCCCCCATCAATGAATGCACTTCACCGGGATAGACGGTCAGGCTCACGTCGTCGAGCGCGCGTACGGCGGGAAACGTCTTGCTGATTCCACGCATTTCGAGCAACGGGCGGCCCGGCTCAGAATGAGACATAAGCGATCTCCTGCGTTTCCACGCTTGCGCCTTTGAGAATACTGGCGCGCGGGGAGAAGTTGAAAAACATGGGAAGCGTCGCGGCACCGATCGCGCCGGCGTCCGGACCGAACGAACCACGGACGAAAGTCGGCATATCCCTGGATTCGGGCGTAATGGCGGCAAGGGCCGCATGCAGACGGGTCATTACCTTGTCGATCAGCCCTACGTCTATATCGGCATCCAGTACGACGACCGGCGAATCGAGTACCGATAGCACCGAGCGCAATACGGAGGCGAGCGCCTCGACGCAGTCGTCGATCCATTCTTCGACGGCCGGCACCTCCCGCGCGATGCAGGCCTCGAGGTCCGCCCGGTTGTCGACGGCCTCGCCTCTGTAGCGCAAATGGCGGATCAATGCACGCAAGGACGCGCGGGTTAGCAAGATATCCCAGGTCCCCTGCGGGGCCGGTGCCGACGGCAGACGGCTCGGGAGCACCGGCATCACCGCGAAATCGCCGCCATTGCCTGTACGGCCACGCAGGCAGTCGCCGTCGACTGCAATACCGCCGCCGATCACCGGTCCCAGGAATAAATAGACGAAATCATCGTGATGGCGCGCGCGCCCGTAGAACAACTCGGCGATCGCGGCTGCATTGCCGTCGTTTTCGCTGAAGACGGGCAACGCCAGCGTGCGGTCCAGCTCGGACGCGAAGTCGACCTCGCTCCATGCACGAAAAGCGTCTGCCGGCAGTTCCAGCTCGCGCAGCCAACTGCCAAGATTGAATGGCTGGGCGACACCGACACCTCTCAGGCGTTCGCGATCTTCAGCGGGCAGCATCTGCTGCATTGCCTCGATATCGCGGCCAACCATCGCAAGCACGGTCTCGGGCGGCGGGAGCAGCGTGTCATGCGATCGGCGGCCGATGACGTCGCCGGCGAAGTTGACCAGCGCGGTCTCGATCCGCATTCGATCAAGGCGTACGCCGATGCCGAACGCGCCGCGTGGATCAAGGCGGATCAACGACGCGGGCTGACCCCGCTGGCCCTCGACGCGGCGGCCGGTAAATTCGATCAGCTTCGCATCGGCAAGCGACGCGATGATGCTGCCGACCGCCGTGCCGGTCAGGTTCGCGACGCGGGCGAGATCGGCTTTCGATGCGCTGCCCGCCTGCCGCAGCGCCTTGAGCAGCAAGCGTTCGTTGTAGCGGCGCACATTGGCCGAATTGCTGCCTTGGCCGACGTACGAACTCGTCATGGCGGCGTCTCCTCCGGGTGGCACCCCTGTTTGGCACCATTAAATTAATCAAGTTGATTTATTTAAACCCGGGAGCGGCGGCCTGTCAGCCTAGGAATATCCCGAAGGTGGCGCAAGACGCGCGAGCGATTCGCCTGCCCGTTGCGGTGCGGGAGGTATTCCAGCGTTCTGTCTAGCGGCCTCGTTTCGCGAGGCGTTACATCAGCACGATATCGTATGATTCCTGATTCAAGTGCGTGCCGACACGCAGCGAGATGGGCTTCTGGATGGCGTCCTCGAGCAGCGCCAGATGGGCGGCTTCTTCGTCTAGCAGCATATCGATGACCACTTGCGATGCAAAGATCCGGAACTCTTTCGGATTGAATTGCCGTGCTTCGCGTGTGACCTCGCGCATGATTTCGTAGCACAGGGTGCGGGGTGTCTTGATCTGCCCCTTTCCCGTGCAGACAGGGCAGGTTTCGCACAAGATATGCGCCAGCGATTCGCGCGTACGCTTGCGCGTCATTTCCACCAAGCCCAGCTGCGAAAAACCGCTGACCGTCACGCGGGTACGGTCGCGAGCGAGCGAGCGATTCAGTTCGGTGAGCACCGCCGCGCGATGCTCGGGGTTTTCCATATCGATGAAATCGATGATGATGATGCCGCCCAGGTTCCGCAGCCGCAGTTGCCGCGCGATCATGTGTGTGGCTTCGAGGTTGGTCTTGAAGATCGTCTCATCGAAGTTGCGCGCGCCCACGTAGCCGCCCGTATTGACGTCGATCGTCGTCATTGCCTCGGTTTGATCGATCATCAGATAGCCGCCAGATTTCAGATCGACGCGTCGGGACAAGGCCTTCTGGATTTCCGTCTCGACGTTATACAACTCGAACAAGGGCCGTTCACCGGTGTACTGGTGCATCAACGGCGCCACCGCCGGCATGAATTCCGTTGCAAACGCTAGCAGGCGCGCGTGCGCATCGGACGCATCCACCTGAATTCTGCTGGTCTGCTCGGTGACGAAGTCGCGCAGGACCCGTTGTGACAGATCGAGGTCGTTGTACAGTACCGATGCGGGTGGCACACGCAAGGCCTGTTCAGCAATCGTCGCCCAGGTCTTCCGAAGATAGGTGACATCGCTGGCCAGCGCCTCGCTGCTGGCGTCCTCCGCCATGGTCCGGACGATATAGCCGCCTTTCTCATCGGCCGGCAGGACGGCAAGCAGACGTTTGCGCACAGCCTCCCGTTCGGCTTCGCTGCCGATCTTCTGCGAGACGCCGATATGCGGTTCCTGTGGCAGATAGACGAGATTGCGCCCGGCAATACTGATTTGCGTCGACAAGCGCGCGCCCTTCGTGCCGATCGGGTCCTTGATGACCTGCACCATCAAGGTCTGTGCCTCGAAGACGATTTTTTCGATTGGTTGTTGGTTGTGGTGACCGGGATGACCGTCGACGCGTGCTTGCCAGATGTCGGCAACATGCAGGAAGGCCGCTCGTTCCAGGCCGATATCGATAAAGGCCGATTGCATCCCCGGCAGGACACGGACGACCTTGCCAAGGAAGATGTTGCCCACGCGACCACGTGACACGCTTCGCTCGATGTGCAATTCCTGGACCGCACCTTGTTGTACCAGGGCAATCCGGGTTTCTTGCGGTGTCACATTGATAAGAATCTCTTCGTTCATTGGTTCGAATCGCGATGGGACAATGCGACATCGTAAGCCATCGGTGCCGTATCGCGCAAAAGAGATGCCGTTTCAAACAAGGGGAGCCCCATCACACCGGAATAACTGCCGTCCAGATGCGCGATAAAGGCCGCAGCTCGCCCTTGGATGCCGTACGCGCCTGCCTTGCCGAATGGTTCTCCGGAAGCGATGTAGTGAGCAATGTCGGCGTCATCGAGCGTGCGAAACGTAACCGTCGACGTCGAGAGCACGCAGCGGATGGACGGGGGCAGGGCTGCCTCGGACAGGGCCGTCGACGTGCATGTTGATGTTGATGCGAACCATGGTCCGGACGCCGTGGTCTGCGGTTGCGGTGCGGCTGGCGTCGATGACACGCGGCGTGTGGCTTGCCCGGTGGGGGCAGGGACGACGGCCACCGCCGTCATCACCTCATGACGGCGGCCTGATAAGCGCGACAATATCGCCACGGCCTCGGTGGCATCGGCAGGCTTGCCGAGGATGGCGCCATCGAGTGATACCGTGGTGTCGGCGCACAGTATGGCGGCGGACGGCCAACCGCGCCGGGCGAGCCGCTCGGCGGCGGCGCATGCCTTGGCTTGCACCACGCGCATCACATAATCGTGCGCGTGCTCGCCTGAACGTGTTGCTTCGAGCGCTTCCGCATCTTCATCGGCATCGGGGAGCAACAGGCGATATGACAGGCCGAGTTGTTCCAATAACTGACCGCGTCGAGGACTTTGTGACGCGAGATACAAAAAAGCAGAATCGGAAAGACGGGGCGTGGACGTCATGGTATGCGGCGAAGTACGCGGCCATGACGACGAACCGAAGAGCGGCGTCAGGCCCGGTGATAAGGGTGATTTTGCGTGATGGTCCAGGCGCGGTACAACTGCTCGGCCAGCAGCAAGCGCGCGACGCCGTGCGGCAGGGTCATGCTCGATACGCGCAGCAGGGTGTCCGCGCGGCTTTTCAACGTGGGGTCGAGCCCGTCGGCACCGCCGATCAGGAAGACGACATCACGACCTTCGCGTTGCCACTCGGGCAATGCACCGGCAAGTTTCATCGTCGTCCAGTCGGCCCCACGTTCATCGAGTGCGATGATCCGCGCCTGCCTGGGCAGCGACGCCTCGATCCGCTGCCGCTCGACGGCCATCACCTGCTCCGCCGGTCGATTGGCGGTACGCGGTTCCGGCTTGATTTCCCGCAACGCAATGCGCAGTTCCGGGGGCATCCGCTTCGCGTACTCCTCAAATCCGGTGGCGATCCAGTCAGGCATCTTATGGCCCACCGCGATAATCCACAGTTTCATGACGGCACGCTTTCAGACAGTACGGGACACGACTCAGGCATTGGATGCCGGTGTGGCGCGCTTGCGCGCCGGTGCTTTCTTTGCCGCCGGTACGCGCTTTGCGGCCGGGGCCTTGGCCGCGGCGGAGGCCGTGCCCGCACTTTTGCGCGCGACGGTCTTGCGTGCCGGAGTGGTTTTTTTCGCCGCCACTTTTTTTGCCGCGGTCTTGCGCGCTGCCGTCTTGCTTACCGGTAGCGGCTCGTCTTCGGTCGTTTGTGCGGCCAGTCCGGCTGGCGTTTCCGGGGCCAAGGCCGGCTTCGCCGTACGGGAACGTGTGACGGCCGGCGCCGGCGTATCGTCGTCGTCCGCTGCATCGGTGCTTGCCTTGCGGCGGCTCGTTGCCTGCTTGGCGGAGGCGGTCGTGACGCGCACTGCCTTGCCGCCCCACAGTTCTTCCAGGTTGTAGTACTGACGCAGTGCCGGTTGCAGAATGTGGACGATGGCATCGCCGCAGTCGACCAGTACCCACTCACCGGTGTCACCGCCTTCGACGCTGACGACCTTGCCGCCGTTTTCTCGCACCTTGTCCGCGACGCTGGACGCGAGCGCCCGTGTCTGGCGGTTCGACGTGCCGGAAGCGATGATCACGCGATCGAACAGTGACGTCAGGTGCGTGGTGTCGAACACCTTGATGTCCTGACCCTTGACGTCTTCCAGACCGTCGACGATCGCCAGTTGCAATGTTTTGATATCCATGAGGTCTCTGTAATGCAAGCAGTGCGCCACGCCGGGCGCTGCTGCTTAATCCTTGTATAAATGATGGTCGCGAACGTAGTGCCAGACCGTATCGGGCACATGTTCGCAGGCTTTTGCGCCATCGGCCAGTCCGCGATGGGCCGAATCGCGAATTTCGGTCGCCGATATGGGCATATCCAACGCCTGGTCGATGAAAATGCCGCCGCACGGACGCTGTTGGATTGCATCGGCATCGCATTGTCGATGCGCCAACTGGGCCGCTACGGCGGGCGACACCGCTGTCAGATCGAAGCCGGGCCGTGCCTCGACGCAGACATGCGCATAGTCGAACAAGTGCAGCCAGTCATGCCAGCGATCCAATCCGACCAATTGATCGGCTCCGATCAGTAGTGACAATGAGGCCTCGTCGCCAATTCGCGGCCGCCATGCGCGCAGTGTTTCCACTGTGTACGTATTGCCCTGGCGATCGACCTCGTCGGTGCCGACGCTGACGTGCGTTGACAACCGAGACTGTTCTGCAAGCCGCCGCGCCAGTTCCGTCGCCGCCAGTCGTGTCATCGCGAGACGGTGGGCAGGCGCGGACACACCAGATTTCTGCCACGGTTGACCCGCGGGCAGCAGGACCAGCTCGTCCAGGGCGAGCAGGCGCGAAAACCGGCTGCCCAAGGCCATATGGCCCTCATGAATCGGATCGAAGGTGCCGCCCAGGATCGCGATGCGCTTTGGTCGCTCGCTCATCGAATGCTCAATTCCTTGGCGTGGCCGGTTCGTCCAGCCAATCGCGCGCGACCAGGAAATCACGCGTCAGGCGCGCCTCGGGCGAGCCTGTTTCGGGCGTCCAGTTATAGCGCCATTGCACGCGCGGTGGCATCGACATGAGGATCGATTCGGTCCGGCCGCCACTCTGCAGGCCGAACAGCGTGCCTCGATCGAATACCAGATTGAATTCGACGTATCGACCACGCCGGTAGGCCTGGAAATCACGTTCGCGCTCGCCATACGGGATATCGGCGCGACGTGCGAGTATGGGTTGGTAGGCCGGCAGGAATGCATCGCCCACGCTGCGCATCAAGGCAAAGCCATTGTCGAAACCGAGTTCGGTCAGGTCGTCATAGAAAATGCCACCTACGCCACGGGGTTCGTTGCGATGTTTCAAAAAGAAGTACGCGTCGCACCACTGCTTGAAACGCGGATAGAGATCCGCGCCAAACGGAGTCACGGCGTCATGGCAGGCTTGGTGAAAATGCCGCGCGTCTTCTTCGAATCCGTAATACGGCGTGAGGTCCATTCCGCCGCCGAACCAGCAGGCCGCAGGGGCCGCGTCCGCGGCCGCACCCGGATGTCGCGCGATAAAGCATCGGACATTCAGGTGTACGGTCGGGCAGTACGGATTGCGCGGATGCATGACCAGCGACACGCCCAGCGCTTCAAAGCCGCAACCGGTCAGTTCCGGGCGATTCGCCGTGGCGCTGGGTGGCAACGATGTGCCGCGGACGTGCGAAAACCCAACGCCACCGCGCTCGAACACCGCGCCGTCTTCGATGATCCGGGTACAGCCGTCGCCTTGCAGCCGTTCGCCCGGCGCACGGGTCCATGCGTCCCGTGCGAACGGCCGGTCGTCCAACGCGCCCAGCGTGTCGGCGATACGTGTCTGAAGGTCGAGCAGATAGGCGCGTACCGCGTCGGTGCGCCAACCGGCAGTGGACTGATCGATGGAAACGTTTGCCAAGTAAAAGGCCTGCTCAGGACGTTTGTTTTCGGTTCAGCGCACGGTAACCGATGTCGCGGCGGTATTGCATGCCGTCGAACGAGATCTGATTGATCACGTCGTAGACTTCGGATTGCGCGCCGCGCACGGAGTCGGACAGACCGACGACGCATAGCACGCGGCCACCGGTGGTCACCAGCTTGCCGTTTTCCAGTGCCGTGGCGGCATGGAACGTGACGGTGCTGTCGGTTTCGCCGGGAATGCCGGCAATCAAGTCCCCCTTTTGTGGCGTTTCCGGATAATGGCGCGCGGCCAGAACCACGCCCAGGGCTGTGCGCCGATCCCACTCGATCTCGGCCATATTCAATTGGCCTGCGATGGCCAGCTCGAACACCTTCGCCAGATCGCCCTTGACGCGGGCCATGATCGGTTGCGTTTCCGGATCGCCCATGCGGCAATTGAATTCGAGCGTTTTCGGCGTGCCCTGCGCGTCGATCATCAGGCCCGCATACAGGAAGCCGGTGTAGCGCATGCCGTCCGCTTCCATGCCCCGGACCGTCGGCAGAATGATTTCTCGCATCACGCGCGCATGCAATTGGGGCGTGACGACTGGCGCGGGGGAGTAGGCGCCCATGCCGCCGGTGTTCGGGCCCTGGTCGGCATCGAGCAGCCGTTTGTGATCCTGGCTGGTCGCCAGTGCCAGCACGTGTTTACCGTCCACCATGACAATGAAACTGGCTTCCTCGCCAGCGAGGAACGCCTCGATGACGACGCGCGCACCGGCGCTACCGAGCTTGTTGTCGGCAAGCATCATATCCACCGCGTCGTGCGCTTCCTGCGTGGTCTGCGCCACCACGACGCCCTTGCCGGCCGCGAGCCCGTCAGCCTTGATCACGATCGGCGCGCCCTTGCTGTCGATGTAGGCATGGGCGGCGGTCGCGTCGGTAAAGGTCTCGTAGTCGGCGGTCGGGATCGCGTGGCGCTTCATGAAGGCTTTTGCGAAATCTTTCGAGCTTTCGAGCTGAGCTGCCTCCTTCGTCGGCCCGAAGACCTTCAGGCCACGGGCACGGAACACGTTGACGATACCGGCTGCCAACGGCGCCTCGGGTCCCACCACCGTGAACGCGATCTGCTCGCGTTCGGCGAAATCCGCCAATGCGTTCAGCGCAGCCGGCGTGTAGCCGTCCTTCAGTTCCGGCAGGTCGACGTTGCGCAGGCGGTCGTCCAGCGCGGTGCCGCCGTTACCCGGAGCAACATGGACCATCTGCACGCGCGGCGACTGGGCGAGCCGCCATGCCAGCGCGTGTTCGCGGCCACCGGAGCCGACTACCAATACATTCATGCTATTTCCCCGAATCGCAATTGCCATGGGTGTCGAGGGCGTTTCACGCTTCCTCGATCACCGCGTTCGTATATACATTCTGGACGTCGTCCAGATCCTCTATCACGTCGAGCAGTTTCTGCATCCGTGCGCCTTCGTCGCCCGTGAGCACGATGTCGTTGCCGGCTTTCATCGTGACTTCCGCCAGTTCCGCCTTGAATCCGGCGGCCTCCAGGCTTTGCTTGACGTCCGAGAACACGTCGGGATTGCACAGCACCTCGATGCTGCCGTCATCGTTTGTCGTGACGTCATCGGCGCCAGCTTCCAGTGCCGCTTCCATCAGCGCATCCTCGGACGTGTCCGGGGCGAAGAGGAACTGACCTACCGACGTGAACAGGAATGCCACCGAGCCTTCCACACCCATATTGCCGCCGTACTTCGAAAACGCGTGCCGTACTTCGGCCACGGTCCGCGTGCGATTGTCGGTCATCGTGTCCACGATAACCGCGGCGCCGCCGATGCCATAGCCTTCGTAGCGGATTTCCTCATAGTTGGCGCCCTCGGCGCCACCGACACCACGATCGATCGCGCGCTTGATGTTGTCCTTCGGCATATTCGCATCGGTGGCCTTGTCCATGGCCAGTCGCAGACGCGGATTGCTGTCCGGATCGCCGCCGCCCATCCGGGCCGCAACCTGGATTTCCTTGATCAGACGCGTCCAGACCTTGCCTCGCTTCGCATCGGCCGCGGCCTTCTTATGCTTGATATTGGCCCATTTCGAATGTCCCGCCATGTCCGGAAGTTCCTCGTTCGTTTCCTGATTCGTTAGCCGCATCCGGTCGACGGGATGCGGCAAAGACCGCTATTTTACCGGTGGTTGCGCGCTGGCGGGGCGGTTTAGCGCGACGGACGTGGCACTGAGAGGGTGAAAGGGCGATCCGGTGGGTGGGTGGGGCGCATTTGAACGGGTCTTGCAGGCGTCGCTACCGTATACTGCGACTCGTCGCCGCGCGCCGCCGACCCGGTCATGGCGCGCGTTCCATCCGACCGATCCGAGATTTTCGCCAATGACGACCGATCCGCGCTTTCCCGCGCTGCGCATCCTGAATCATCCGTTGATTCAGCACAAATTGTCGCATATGCGCGACCGCCACACGTCGACCCGGACCTTTCGCGAATTACTGCGGGAGATCACGTTGCTGATGGGCTATGAAATCACCCGCAATCTAGAATTGACCACCCGGGAGATCGAGACGCCGCTGACCCGAATGGATGCGCCGGTCATCGCCGGGCGCAAGCTGGCCATCGTGCCGGTACTGCGCGCCGGGGTCGGCATGTCGGACGGTCTGCTCGAATTGGTGCCCTCGGCGCGGGTCGGGCATATCGGCGTGTATCGCGATGAAAATCAGCGACCCGTCGAATATATGGTCAAGCTGCCCGATGTCGAGGACCGCACCTTCATCCTTTGCGACCCGATGGTCGCCACCGGATACTCCGCGGCGTACGCGGTGGATGTACTGAAAAAGCGCGGTGTGCCGGCATCGCGTATTTTGTTTCTGGCATTGGTGGCGGCGCCGGAAGGTGTGGCGGTTTTCGCGCGGCAACATCCGGACGTCCACCTTTTCGTGGCGTCGTTGGACGAGAAACTCGATGACCACGCCTACATCGTGCCGGGCCTGGGCGATGCGGGTGACCGGCTATTTGGCACAAAGAACTGAATCCTGCGCCTCAACCAATATGGTCGCGTATTGGAGGGCCGGCGACCCTGCGATGGAACCGGTCCATGTACCGGCCAGCGCATCGTTGCCCGCGCTCTGGCGCCTTGGCGTATTGTCTGGCCGGATGGCTGGACGATGCGGATGTCTGATTCGTGACACGAATACGATCGGCTCATGATAAAACCGTCAGGGTTCTCCCGCGCCGATTTCGATGCGGGGCTATAATGAAATCGACAGGTCGGCGCCCTTGGCATCTTCTTCGATGCGGGACGTCGCGACCGACATGGAGAACGCGATGATCCTGGCTTACGCGCTGGCGGCGGCCCTGGCATGGTCCAGCGGCTTACGGCTGTATTTGGCCGTCTTTCTGGCGGGCCTCGCGGGCAGGAGCGGCTTGGTCGTATTGCCAGGCGCGCTGCATGTGCTCAGCTCTCCCTGGATCATTGGCGCGGCCGTGGTGCTGGCTACCGCGGAGTTTGCGGCTGACAAGATCTCGCCACTCGACTCCCTCTGGGACGCGCTGCATACCTTTATTCGGATTCCCGCCGGCGCCGTGATGGCCTGTGCCGCATTCGGGCATGCGGAGGAAAGCTCGACGCTGATCGCGGCCGGCGCGCTCGGCGCATCGCTGGCCGGCGCGTCGCATCTGACCAAGGCCGGGGTTCGCGCGCTGATCAATCTCGCGCCGGTGCCGGTGACCAATGGCATGGCCTCGTGGTTCGAGGAATGCATCGTGGTAGGGGGACTGACGCTGGCGCTGTTGGCGCCGGGTGTGTTCCTGGCATTACTCTTTGCGTTCCTTATCGTCTCGGCGTGGGTACTGCCGCGGTTATGGCGGGGTGTACACCACGGCTATCACGCGATGTCGACCCGAATGGTCCCGGCGCGGATCCGCACCGATCGCGGCTATCGCTCGCCGCCGACCGGTGAGCGCGATACGGCACGTCGCCGTTCCGGCGACTGATGCCGGACCCCGTGTCTGGCGCCGATCCCCGGCAATCGCGACCGTCCTCCGGTCGTTCTCCTTCTCCTGAATCCGCGACGTGGCCGCTATCCAAGGTAGCGGATGCGTCTTCTCATGACCCGGTCCGAATGCGTCGCCGCACCCGCGTTGGGTGGCGTTTTCTTTTCAGGATGGCGCTGACGCTGTCATTCCGGGATGCGCGCGCCGGCGAGTTGACCACGCTGTGGGTCGCCGTGGTACTCGCGGTCGCCGCCTTGACCAGCGTGGCCTTTGTCGCAGACCGCATGCACGCCGGACTCGACCGCGAGGCGCGTCAGATGCTGGGCGGCGACCTGCGTCTCCGCGCAGATCATCCGATCGATCCTGCGCTGCTCGCCGAGGCACGGGTGCGCGACTTGCGAATCGCGTCGACGGCCGAATTTCCGAGCATGGCGACAGGCGACGCCGCCCCATCCACCCATGCCGCGCCACCGCCCGCACGCCTGGTCGCGGTCAAGGCGGTATCGGCGAACTACCCGTTGCGCGGCACGGTCTTGTTGGCACCGCAGCCGAATTCCCCGACGCGTGAAGACTATGCTGCCACGGGCGGGCCGGCACCCGGTACGGCTTGGGTTGACGCGCCCTTGCTTGATGCCTTGGACCTGAAAGTAGGGGGCAATCTGCAACTGGGGGGCCGCATATTGCGGATCGCCGCGGTGATTGTCCGGGAGCCTGATCGGGGTTTCTCTTTCATTAATTTCTCGCCTCGCGTAATGCTTGCCGACACCGATCTGGCCAGCACCGGGTTGATCGGCCGTGGCAGCCGTGTGACTTACCGCACACTGCTGGCTGGCCCGGATACGGCGAGTGCCGATGCGTTCGGTGCATGGGCGCGAACGACGATTGCTCAGCGCGGGATTCGCGGCACCCAGGTTGAGACCCTGCAGGCCGGGCAACCGCAGTTACGCCAGACACTGGATCGCGCGGATCATTTCCTGCGGCTGGTGGCATTGTTGACATCGTTGCTCTGTGCGGTTGCCATCGCTTTAGGCGCACAGCGCTTCGCGCGACGCCATATCGATGGTTGCGCCGTGCTGCGTTGTCTCGGAGCAAGCGAGGGACTGCTACGCGGCGTCTTTCTCATAGAGCTGGCCGGGCTGGCGGTGGCGGCATCTGTCGTGGGTGGTTTGCTCGGACTGGCCGGTCATGCCATGTTGTTGCATTGGCTTGGCGGTTTGATTCGCGTTGATCTGCCCTGGCCGTCGATGTGGCCCCTGTTGCAAGGGTTGGCCGCGGCGCTCGTGCTATTGCTCGGATTCGGGCTGCCCGCCTTGTATCCGTTGACGCGAGTGCCGCCGGCGCGGGTGCTGCGGCGCGATGGCACCGGCGTGGCGGCCGCGCTGACGCAAGAGGACGAGGCGCGCCAGGAGCAGTCGGCGTGGCGTCAGGCCTGGGGACATGTCTATTCGCTGCGAGGCTATGCCATCGGTCTGCTGTTATATGCCGGCTTGCTGGTGTGGGCGGCCGGAGCGCTGCGCCTGGGCGTGATCGTGTCAGCCGGATTCCTGATCGGCGTGGGTGGTTTTGCTTTATGCGGACGCGGGCTGCTTCGCGTGCTGGCATGGTGGGGGCGCAAGCCCGGTGCCCCCGGCTTCGGTTGGCGGTATGCGGTGGCATCGCTGGAACGCCGCAGCGGCGCCAGTACGTTGCAGATTACCGCATTGGGGGTAGCGCTGATGTGCCTGTTGCTATTGTCGATGACGCGCAGCGACCTGATAGCTGGCTGGCGTCAATCAACCCCGGCCGATGCACCAAATCGCTTCGTCATCGATATCCAGCCCGACCAGGCCGACGAGGTCGCGCGCCGCCTCGCCGCGGCCGGCATCAGCGCGGCACCGCCGGCGCCGATGATCCGCGGGCGCCTGACCGCGCGCGATGGCAAGCCCGTATCTCCGGATCAATTCAAGGACGCGCGAGTCAAACGTCTGGTCGATCGGGAGTTCAATCTGTCTTATCGGATGACATTGCCGGACGACAATCGCGTGGAGCAAGGACAGTGGTATGGTCCGGCAGGCACGCCCAAGCCGCAGATCTCGATCGAATCGGGATTGGCACGCGACCTCGGTATTCGTCTTAACGACCTGTTGACGTTCGACGTGGCCGGACAGCAGATTACCGCGCCCGTCACCAGTATTCGGCGTCTGGACTGGGGCACGATGCAGGTCAATTTCTTTGTGCTGATGCCGCCGGACGCGTTGCGCGGTTTTCCGGCCACGTTCATCACCAGCTTTCATCTGCGCGCGGATCAGCAGCGCGCGCTGGATGACATGGTACGGGCCATGCCAAGTTTGACGATTATCGATACGGCTGCGTTACTTGGGCAGGTGCAGCGCATGCTGGATCAGGTCATCGCGGCGGTCCAGTTCCTGTTTCTGTTCACGCTCGCGGCCGGTGCGGTGGTGCTGTATGCGGCCCTGGCCGGGACCAGGGACGAGCGGGCCCACGAGTCGGCATTGTTGCGAGCGCTTGGTGCATCGCGACGTCAGGTGCAGGCCGTGCAATGGACGGAGTTTGTCGTGGTGGGCGCGCTGGCCGGGCTGATGGCGGCCATCGGTGCCGAGGCGGTGGGGTGGACATTGGCGGTGCGAGTGTTCTCGTTCGCTTTTACCGTCAATCCTTTGATTCTGCTGACCGGTGTCGCAGCCGGATTGGTCTGCGCCGTGGCCGGTGGTTGGTGGAGCCTGCGTAGCGTTTTGCGTCGCCCGGTGCTGGTGACGCTGAGAGAAGGATAAGTCTCGGGTCGACGGTGAAACGGATGCACGGCCCGCCCCGGTCGTCGTCAGCGTCGGGCACGGTCCCGTCCAGCCTCGATGGCCGCCAATCGCGTCAGACTGCGTTGCGGCCGTCTGCCCATTTGTCCTGCTTGACGCGGCCCCGCATGTGCAGCGCGTTTAGCAGCGCAGCCGGATCGTGGTAAGACTGCAGCAGATCGAGATAAGCAGGGCGAATAAAGCCTTCGTCCGCCGTATGCTGGAGCATCGTGACAAGGGGGTCATAGAAACCCGCGATGTTCAACAAGCCCATCGGCTTGTCGTGATAACCCAACTGTGCCCAGGTAAAGACCTCGAATAATTCCTCGAGCGTGCCGCCGCCGCCAGGCATCGCGATAAAGCCTTCTGCCAGATCGGCCATTTTCTTTTTGCGCACATGCATGTCGGGCACGACATGCAATGCTGTCAGACCCGTATGCGCCACTTCCTTGTCGACCAGCAATTGCGGGATGACGCCAATCGCACGTCCACCCGCAGCCAGAATGGCATCGGCGATCGTGCCCATCAGCCCGACCCGTCCACCGCCATAGATCAGCGCGATATCGCGTTCGGCCATGGCTTGCCCCAACGCTTGCGCGCCGGCTTTATATTCGGAACGCGTACCGTAGGACGATCCGCAATAAACACATACTGATTGCATTATCGATAAATAGCGAAACGAAGAAATAAAAAAAGGAAGCGACCAGACCCAGGCTTCTCGGTCCGCGCGGCGCGCGCTATGCGCCCACGTGGCTGCCGTGACTGGCCGCGCCCGGCACGCCGACGCCGAACAACGCGGGCGTGGCGTCGGGCGGTGCCTGGCGCACCAGTTCATCAAACATCTGACGCGATTTGCCACGCAGATAAGGCGCCAGGATGGACAGGATCTGGCGGCTGACGCGCCGCAAGTCCTTGCCAATGGCCTGCTGATCATTGTACTGCCGGGGATTCATGACAAATTGATACGAGAGCCAATAAGTCGCAATGATGCCAATATTGGTTGCTATTTGGTCGATCTCCGCAGGCGATGCTTCCATTTCTCCGTCGCTCACCAACTGTTCGCACAGTTGCTGGGCGAAGTGCACCTTGCGTTCGACGATTTCCTTGAAATGTTTCTCGAGTTTTCGATTTCGGGCCAGGAGGTCGTTCAAGTCGCGATAAAAGAAACGATAGGTCCAGAGGAAATCGGCCATCTGTTCGAGATAATGCCATACCTCAGTAATGGTTGGTCGTTCGCGGTTGCTCTGCGTCTCATCGCGCGGGCGATGTTCCGCCGGCGGCAGCGATGCGTCAGACCTAGCCGGGGCGTTGCTCGCCGAACGGGGCGCGAGAAATTGCATCCGGGTGTCGAGTTCTTTCTCGAACTGCCGGAAAATGCTCTCGATGATGTCGTCCTTGTTGCGGAAATGGTAGTACAGATTTCCCGGACTGATTTCCATTTCCTCGGCGATCGTCGTCGTCGTGACGTTCGGCTCGCCGATATCGTTGAACAGCTTCAACGACAGCTCGAGAATGCGCTCGCGGGTGCGTCGTGGCGGTTTGGCTTCCATATAAATGTCGATACACTCGATGCGTCCGATTATACGCTCGGCATCTGGGCGGATCTGTGTATTACAGTGTCATTCGGAATTTACCGCGTTCGTGTACCGACGTATCGGAGTGAGCGATACGATTCATGTGCCAATCGCGTTGCTGAGCGGGGTTTCCGTTACCGCGTCGGCGCAATTGGCGGTGGCGCGCCGGGCCACGGTACGCGCCCGCATCGCCTCGCGCAAGGCGGTGCGTAATCCTTCCTCGAAGACCGGGTGATAGAAGGGCATGGCGAGCGTATCGTCGACGCTGAGGTTCTGTTGGATCGACCAGGCGAGCAAGTGCGCGAGGTGTTCCCCGGCAGGTGCGATCCCTTCCGCGCCGAGCAATGCGCCGCTATGAATATCGACATAGACGTGCAGCAGGCCGTGGGCGCGTTGCACGACCTGGCTGCGGCCCTGGTGCGCGAAATCGATCGAACCGGTCACGAAGCGGCGAGGGTCCAGCGACGCATACCGGGCGCCCACGCTTAATATCACCGGATCGCAGAATACCAGCGACATCGGGGTCGGCAGAGGCTGTGGTGCCACGACGCCATCCGGCGCGGCGACCCGCGCGGCGTTGTCGCCGGCGATGTGACCCTCGTTTGCGGCGTCGTTCAGCCAGGGACGCTGGCCGTCGACATCGCCCGCGATGAAGATGGGAAGCCGGGCCGGATGGGACGACGCATCGTCGCCGCTGGCGGCACGGCCGAGGCATTGCATCGTGCCCCCGTCGAAGAGGGGGACGCCGCGCTTGTCGGTGGCTACCGAGGTACGTTCCAGGTCGAGACCGTCGAAAACCGGTACGCGGCCGGTGGCCAGCAGCACACGATCGACATCGACATGCCGCTTGATCGTCGGTGCGTCACGGTCGCCGTGCGAGCCCGTCGTTGCGTTCTCTCCGGACGACGTCCAATGCAGCCGCGCGCCGCCTTTGGCGAGCCGCTCCGCATGCGGGGCGGTATGCGCGTGGATTGGCATCTGCGTGCGTAACAAGGCGAAAGCCGCGTCGCGCACGGCAGGGTCCTGGAGCGCCGCCAGATTGCCGTCCCGCCCGAACATCGTGACGGCTACCCCGAGCCGCGACAACGCCTGGCCAAGCTCCAGCGCAATCACACCGGTGCCAATGACGGCGAGACGGCGCGGCAAACTCGGCCATTCGAAGATATCGTCGCTGGTGCAGAGTGCCTCGCCAAGGGGCCGATATGCATCCGGAATCAGGGCTTTCGCGCCGGTGGCGATGACGGTGGCGCGGGTCTCTATATGATATCTGGGCCCATTGGGGTCGGCGAAGGGCGCTTCCGGTGTTACCAGCAGCGCGCGGTCGGAGAGAAAGCGCGCGCGCCCCTTCAACTTGTCGCTCGCTGGAAAATCATCGACGTCATCGATCACCGATGCCACGAAACGGTCGCGCTCCTTGCGCACGCGCGCCAGCACGCGCGCTCCGTCGCCCACCTCCGGAGCTTGCGGCAGCGTCACCCCGAAACCGTCAAGCAGTGTTGTGTCGTACATCGCGTTGGCCGCGGCGATCAGAAGTTTCGAGGGCATGCAGGCGCGTTGCGCGCAGGTGGTACCGTAGCTCTGGGCTTCCACCAGCATGACGCGTGCACCGCGTTTTTTCGCCGCGCGGTAGGCGGACATACCCGCCGAGCCTGCACCGATGACCACCACGTCCACCGCGAGTGAGACCGTCTCCTGGCTATCGGGCGCGTCAATGGGAGCGTGGGGCGGCACTATATGGTCGCGGGAATACGGCGCAGGGGGCATGGTGGCTCCAATGTGACAGGTGGTGGGCGTCGCGGTGGATGCCGTCCATGCGTGACGCATACGGAACGGGGATCACCCCTCATCACTTTGCCACGAATGGCGTAAATCGTCGGTCGGCGACTTAGTGCTGTTCGACCGAGGGTTCCGGCGAGGAAGGTGCTCGTGCCGGTTGCGCGGGGGGAGTGCCAGGGGCAACCAGGCTGGAGGCCGGGGCCGTTACGCCATTTGAATCACCCACCCGTTTCGCGAGATTCGGTGTACCACTGGCGGGTGTAGCACGCGTGCTGGAGCCAGGGCGACCAGAGTGCCGCGCGGGCCGCCGGGGTTCGGACGGCGGCGCGCTGACGACCGATGGTTGGCGACGCTTTTCCGCTGCGGCGAATTTCGCGCGTTGGGCCGGGGGTAAGGCCTCATAGGCCCGCCACGCCTGTTGCCGCGCGTTCGGCGGCAACACCCGCGACATCTCATAGTTTTCTCGGGCCAGGCGGCGCTGTTCCGGTGTCATTTGCGTCCAACGCAGCATCCGCTCATGCAATCGCTGCTGGGCATCGGGCGACATTCTGGGATATACCGACGCAATGGCAATCCACTTGCGTTTCTGTAGATCCGACAAGTGGGGCCAACATTCCGCAAAGGGCTGGAGTGCGTCCTGCTGTTGCGGCGTCATCGCTTGCCAGGTTGCGGGAACATCGTCGCTGACAGGTACTCGCACGATCGTTGGACGTCGCCCGGTCTCGCGCTTGGCACCGGTAGTGGGCGCGGTCGTGGCGTTCCCGATCGCGGCGCCGGGCGCTGCCAATGTCGAAGGCGTCCCGGATATCGCGCCTGGCGTCGTCGAGGGCTTGCCGTCGCCCGGCGTAACGCCTTGCGTTTCCGGCGCGGGAGCTATCGTCCCATCGCGGGCCACCTCGATGGCCGTCGCACCGGCTTCGTTTTCCGGCGGCAATTGCACGGTGACCACCGCTGGATGCCAGCGCGGCCACGTTGCAAGCACACAGACGGCCACCACGCACACGACACTGATGACGATGGTCGACAGGCGCGATGGCGCGAGCCCGACCGGGTCGCTCACCTTGGTGGCCACGCTGTCGGGCGGCTCATTCGCCATCCGTCGCCGATCGTCAAGGCGCTCGCTCACCGGTTGCGCGCCAGATATTCGTTGAAGCCGTGATCGAGGTAGGCATCCAGCGGCAGTGTGTCGCTCAACACCTCGGCGTCGAGGCTCGCCAGCTCAGCGATCTGGCGTTGATCTTCCCAGTGCGCGATGGCGGCAAGCGACGCAAGCAGCAGGGCGATCGGTACCCATAATTGCAGTCGAACACGGAAGGGCCGTGGTCCGCGCGCGCTGTCGAGGCCGGGCAGGCTACCCATTCCGGCACCCGCGAGCGCCGGCACGAACGTCGGAACGGGCGCGGCGGCGGTCTCCGGCTTCTTGCGTGCAAGCGCCATGCGCCGCGCCGCGGCAAGGCGCGCCGTCGTGTCGTTGGGGAGTGCGCGGGCGCCTTCGTCCAATGCCCGACGCACCTTGTAGGCAAACACCGCCTCGTTCAGTGGATCGCGTGATGCGCGACTAGACGGCTCTGCGACGTGGTTCATAATGTGATCCCCTTGGCGTGGAGGGCCTCGGCCAGCGCGCGCACTGCGCGCGAACAATGCGTTTTCACGCTGCCCTCCGAGCATCCCATAGCAGCCGCCGTTTCGGCGACATCCATATCTTCCCAATAACGCATGACGAACGCCTCCCGTTGACGCGCCGGCAGACGTTGTATCTCTGTTTCGATCACACCGACGATCTGGTCCTGGCTGACCTGATCCTCGCTGCTCGCCGAAAAAGACGTTGCCTGGGCATCTATGCGTTCCGCCGCGTCGTCCTCTCCTTCCTCGCGGGCCGCGGCGGAACGGAAGCTTGAAAACAACGTGATACGGGCGTCTCGGACTTTTTTACGGCGAAAGTAATCGAGCGCCGCCGTTTGCAGAATCCGTTGAAACAGAAAGGGTAGTTCCGCGGCGGGCTTGTCACCGTAATGCTCCGCGAGCTTGATCATCGCGTCCTGGACAATATCCAGCGCGGCGTCTTCGTCGCGGACGGCAAATAGCGTCTGCTTGAATGCGCGACGTTCCGCGCTTTGCAGGAAATCGCCTAATTCCTTATCACTGGCCATCCGCAGAGCTTAGCAAGACTTTCGGGAAGTTGGGGCAAACGTCTGAATTCATTGCGTCACCACGCGGCGGTCGCCTCGTCGTGAATTCACGTCAGTGGTCATGGTGACGCAGGGTGCGCCAAGTAACGCGCATGATCCGGCAAATGCGGGGATGGTACCAAATTTCGTCACCATTTCCCGGCGACGGGCAGTGTAGGAGGGCGCTGCGACGCCACGCCGCTTTTGATCCGCCTCTGGTGGGGCGGGTCGTTGGTGCGGCAGCCATATACACGCATTGTAGGGCGGACAAAAATAACTTGACTGAATGCGGTCATCTGACTATTGTGTTGGACTGTTTATCGCATCCATGTCCCGTAGTCGATCCGCCTATCCGGCTGATCAGCGCACTGGACGCCTCGTTCAAACCCGCGCCACAAGCGCGTGGAGAGAGCACCCGATCAATTTTTTGCCGAAAATTGCAAAGGCGACTTTAATGAATATGCCTCGCGCGGATATCGATCCGCACGCCGACAGCGTCCCAGCGCCTGCTTCCGCGAATCGGAACGCGCCCACCGCTGCACACGCTACCGCAACGAACCAACGTGATTCGTCGGTACGCTCCGCTTCTCTCCCGGTCTCCTCGGTGTCCGCAGAACCGTCAGACGCCTCTATCGGCGCCACGGTGTTACTGCGCGCGTTGCAGGAAGAAAACGTCGAATATCTCTGGGGTTATCCCGGCGGCTCGGTCCTGTATATCTACGACGAGCTGTACAAGCAAGACAGTATCAATCACCTGCTGGTGCGTCACGAGCAAGCCGCCGTGCATGCCGCCGACGCCTATGCGCGGTCGACCGGCAATGTCGGTGTTTGCCTGGTGACATCGGGTCCCGGAGTGACCAATGCCGTCACGGGGATTGCGACCGCCTATATGGATTCCATTCCGTTGGTGATCCTGTGCGGCCAGGTGCCGACGGGCAGCATCGGCCAGGACGCATTTCAGGAGTGCGATACGGTTGGCATCACGCGGCCGTGCGTCAAGCACAACTTCCTCGTGAAGGATGTGAAGGACCTTGCCGCCACGGTGCACAAGGCGTTCTACATCGCCCGTACCGGTCGACCCGGCCCGGTGCTGATCGACATTCCGAAGGACATTTCCCGCACGCCGCACGAATACGAAACGCCGAAGAATATCGCGCTGCGTTCCTACAACCCGGTGGTGAAGGGGCATGCGGGTCAGATCCGCAAGGCGCTGGCGCTGTTGATGACTGCGAAGCGGCCATATATTTATAGCGGCGGCGGCGTGATTCTGGCCGATGCGTCACGCGAGTTGAACCAGTTCGCGGACCTGCTCGGCTTCCCGGTGACCAATACGCTGATGGGCCTCGGTGGCTATCGTGCCAGCAGCAAGCAGTTTCTCGGCATGCTGGGCATGCATGGCACCTACGAAGCCAACATGGCGATGCAGCACTGTGACGTGCTGATCGCGATCGGCGCGCGTTTCGACGATCGTGTTATCGGCAATGTCGCCCATTTCGCCGAAGTCCCGCGCAAGATCATTCATATCGACATCGACCCCTCGTCAATCTCGAAGCGCGTCAAGGTGGACATCCCCATCGTGGGTGACGTGCGTGAGGTGTTACGCGAGATGATCGACCAGATGCGCGCAATGTCGGCCGGCCCGGATGGCACGGCGCTGGACGCGTGGTGGCAGCAGATCACGCAATGGCGTGACATCGACTGCCTCAAGTTCGATCGCGACAGCGAGATCATCAAGCCGCAATACGTGGTGGAGACGCTGCACCGCTTGACGAAGGGTGAGGCGTTCGTCTGCTCCGACGTCGGGCAGCACCAGATGTGGGCCGCGCAATACTATCCTTTTGATCAACCGCGCCGTTGGATCAACTCCGGCGGTCTGGGTACGATGGGATTTGGCTTGCCGGCGGCGATGGGCGTGAAAATGGCGCACCCGGACAGCGATGTCGTCTGCATCACGGGCGAAGGCTCGATCCAGATGTGTATCCAGGAGTTGTCGACGTGCAAGCAACACAACACGCCGATCAAGATCGTGTCGTTGAACAACCGTTACCTGGGTATGGTGCGGCAATGGCAGCAGATCGATTATCGCAAGCGGTATTCGCACTCCTACATGGATGCGTTGCCTGACTTCGTCAAGCTGGCCGAGGCGTATGGTCACGTTGGCATTCGTATTGAGCGTACGGCCGACGTCGAGCCGGCGCTAAAGGAAGCGCTGCGGCTGAAGGATCGCACCGTGTTCCTCGATTTCCAGACCGACCCGACTGAAAACGTCTGGCCGATGGTTCAAGCGGGCAAGGGCATCACGGAGATGCTGTTGGGGTCCGAGGATCTGAACTGAGGGTCATCAGCGGGGATGGCGCGTTGGCCCGCGGTATGGGAGTGGTTTGCCGGCAAAAGGCACAACGCCCGACCGCGGTCTCCGGCGCGCCGTGGACGCCCTTCGTGGCGGTTGACGGAAATAACGGGTGTGCGATGAAACACATTATCTCTATCTTGCTGGAGAACGAGCCGGGCGCGTTGTCACGCGTGGTGGGCCTTTTTTCGGCGCGCGGCTACAACATCGAGTCGCTGACGGTGGCCCCGACCGAGGACCGGTCGTTGTCACGGATGACAATTACGAGCATCGGCTCGGATGACGTGATCGAACAGATCACGAAGCACTTGAACCGCCTGATCGAGGTGGTCAAGGTGGTCGACCTTACCGAGGCCGGCCATGTGGAGCGGGAACTGATGCTGATCAAGGTCAGGGCGGTGGGGAAGGAGCGCGACGAGGTCTACCGGATGGCGGATATTTTCCGTGGCCGGGTCGTCGATGTCACCGAAAAGACGTACACGATCGAGCTGACCGGAGACAGCGCGAAGCTCGACGCGTTTATCGACGCGCTGGACCCGGCATCGATCCTCGAAACCGTGCGTACCGGATGCTCCGGCATCGGTCGCGGTGAACGAATCTTGAAGGTCTGACCGGCAGCGAACATCGGTGCCGGACACGCGGTCTGGTCCCGTTTCTGCCGATACTCGTATAACAGATTATTTATTTAGCGGAGCATGACAATGAAGGTTTACTACGACAAAGACGCCGACCTGTCCCTTATCAAGGGCAAGCAAGTGACGATCATCGGTTATGGCTCGCAAGGCCATGCACACGCGCTGAATCTGAAGGAAAGTGGCGTGAACGTGACGGTCGGCTTGCGAAAGGGTGGCGCGTCGTGGTCGAAGGCCGAGAACGCCGGCCTGACGGTCAAGGAAGTCGCCGATGCCGTGAAGGGCGCGGACGTCGTCATGATGCTGCTGCCGGATGAGCAGATCGCGGCCGTCTACAAGACGGAAGTCGAAAAGAACATCAAGGATGGCGCGACGTTGGCATTCGCGCACGGCTTCAACGTTCACTACGGCCAGGTTGTGCCGCGCAAGGACCTGGACGTGATCATGATCGCGCCGAAGGCACCGGGCCACACGGTGCGTTCGACGTACTCGCAGGGCGGCGGCGTGCCCCACCTGATCGCCGTGGCACAGGACAAGTCCGGCGCTGCGCGCGACATCGCGCTGTCGTACGCCACCGCCAACGGCGGCGGCCGCGCCGGCATTATCGAGACGAACTTCCGCGAAGAGACCGAAACCGACCTGTTCGGCGAACAAGCCGTGCTGGCTGGTGGGACCGTCGAATTGATCAAGGCGGGTTTTGAGACGCTGGTGGAAGCGGGCTATGCGCCGGAAATGGCGTACTTCGAATGCCTGCACGAACTGAAGCTGATCGTCGACTTGATCTACGAAGGCGGCATCGCCAACATGAACTACTCGATCTCGAACAATGCCGAATTCGGCGAATACGTGACGGGTCCGCGGATTGTGACGTCGGCGACGAAGGATGCGATGCGCGCGGTGCTGAAGGATATCCAGACCGGCGAATACGCGAAGCAGTTCATCCTGGAAGACCGTGCCGGTCAACCGACATTGCAGTCGCGTCGCCGTCTGACCGCCGATCATCAAATCGAGCAGGTGGGCGAGAAGTTGCGTGCGATGATGCCGTGGATCGCGAAGAACAAGTTGGTTGACCAGTCGAAGAACTAAGGCGAAGGCTTAGAAACCGACCGGCCGGGAGGCCTTTCCGGCTTTGCGATGGACGCGTCCTAACGCGCGTCAAGATGCCGTTCAGCGAATGCTGGATGGCATTTTTTTTCTCGTATCGCGTTTGCACGCCAACCCGGCCCGCCTTTTGCTATCCTTGAGCCTGGCGTCGCGTGTTGGCGCGTGACGGGGAATTGTTGTCGGTCCCGTCACGCCCGACTGCACCGATCAACACTCACCTCGATTTATATGAACTATCCTCATCCGATCATTGCCCGCGAAGGTTGGCCGTTTATCGGTATTGCCCTGTTGCTGGCGATACTGGTCCATGCACTGGGGGGCTTTGGCTGGGCTTGGCCGTTCTGGCTGCTGGTCGTGTTCGTCGTGCAGTTTTTCCGTGATCCGCCGCGGTCGATTCCAGCCGACCCGAACGCCGTGTTGAGCCCCGCCGATGGGCGAATTGTCGCCATCGAGACCGTGCTTGATCCGTATGCGCAGCGGGAAGCGATGAAAATCAGCGTGTTCATGAATGTGTTCAACGCACACTCGCAGCGCTCACCCGTAGATGGGACGGTGCGTCGCGTGCAATATTTCCCGGGTGCATTCCTGAATGCGGAGCTCGACAAGGCATCGCTGCAGAACGAACGCAATGCGCTGATATTTGACTTGCCGGGCGGCGTGGTGATCAGCTGCGTCCAGGTGGCGGGCCTGGTGGCGCGGCGCATTCTCTGTTACGTCCGGGAGGGTGAGACACTGAAGCGCGGTCAGCGTTACGGTTTCATTCGCTTTGGCTCGCGCCTGGATGTGTATTTGCCGCTGGGCGCACGTCCACGTGTTTCGATCGGCGAAAAGGTGTTCGCATCGTCCACGATTCTTGCGGAATTGGGGGAGCCGATAGCGGTCACGCCGGAAGCACCGTTCGCGACCGCACCGGCCGGTGCCACCGTGACGGATACGGTGGCCAGCCCGGTCAGTCCGACGTCACCGGTTCAGCCGACCAGCCCACTGACGTCGGCGGAACCGGTGGGTCAGGGCGTGGCGACCGCGCCGTTGGCGGGTGCAGCAGGTATCGCATCGGAGGTGGGGATTGGCTCTGAAGCCGCGCCGAAGTAAAGCCAAGCCCGGCGCGGAGCTGCAGGGGACGTTCCGTCGTCGCCCGCGCGGCTTCGGTCGGCGCTATGTCGATGACGCCGCACGGGGGGAGCCGCTTACGCCCCGTGAGCAGCGTCGTCTGGCGCGCCAGCAGTTCCTGCGCAAGCGTGGCATCTACCTGTTGCCGAACGCGTTCACGACGGCCGCCCTGTTTTGCGGCTTTTATGCGATTGTCCAGGCGATGAACCTGCGGTTCGAGTTTGCCGCGGTCGCGATTTTCGCCGCGATGGTGCTCGACGGAATGGACGGTCGCGTGGCCCGGATGACGCATACGCAGAGCGCGTTCGGTGAACAGTACGACAGCTTGTCCGACATGGTGTCTTTTGGTGTCGCGCCCGCGCTCGTGATGTACGAATGGGCGCTGCGGGATCTCGGGCGGTGGGGCTGGCTGGCGGCGTTTGTCTATTGTGCCGGTGCGGCCTTGCGGCTCGCCCGGTTCAACACCAACATCGCCGTTGTCGACAAGCGATTCTTCCAGGGGATTCCGAGCCCCGCGGCTGCGGCTCTGGTCGCGGGTTTCGTATGGCTGTCAATCGATAACCGATTGCCGGTCAGCTCGCACTGGGTGCCCTGGGTCGCCTTCGTGTTGACGATCTATGCTGGCGTAACCATGGTCTCCAACGCGCCGTTCTATAGCGGGAAGGCCCTGGATGTACGCTATCGCGTGCCGTTTGGCGTCATGGTGCTGGTGGTGGTCGCGTTTATCGCCATCTCGTCTGATCCGCCGATTGTCCTGTTCGGGCTGTTCGTGTTGTATGGATTATCCGGCTATGTATTCTGGGTCTGGTCCAAATTGCGTACGCGTGTGAAAGCGCCGGACGCGAGCGCTTGACCGATTATCCCGCAGTCGTCTAGCAGGCTGTGTGCAACGAAAAACGGCTCGCCATCATCGATGGCGAGCCGTTTTTCATGTGGCAATGCGTTTCAGCAAAGCTCGCCGAACCCAAAGCGTCGATCTGGATCATGCAGCGGATCGGGCGACTTTTGTGTGCCCTTCAGCACGCCGTTGTCGTCGAACAGGAAGACGAACATCGAATACCAGACTCCGGCGTCCATATACCGATAACTCCAGGCGGCCCGGTGCGAGAGCTGGAAGTATTGCTTGCAGACGGGCTGTCCAAAGTGGGAGAGCACATCCTGTTGCGTCCATTTGTCCGGGACAGCCTGATAAAAGTACGCGTTGTCGAGCACCTGCGCCACCTGTACCACCTTGCCGGACGCATCGATATCGACGGCGGTCGTGGTCTCGCCAAACGGCTGTGTTGGCCAAAGCAGGCGGGTAACGCCGTTGTCCAGCGGGTAACGCTCGCGCGGCTGTCCCAGCGTGGAATAGACTCGCGCCACCGGTGTGCCAGGCGGCAATTTCTGCTGTGGCAAGGCGCAGGCGGCCAGCGTGGCAAGCGCCGCGGTAGCGACAGACCACTGCATGACGCGCCGCCATCCCCGCAATCGCGGCGTGCGTTTGACGGCGTTGAAGACCTCGGGTGCGGTGGAATACCGCGACGGCCGGGTCATGCAACACGGGGAATCCCTGAAAAAGCGGGTCGCTACGCGGGAAATGAGCGGGCGGGCAATCGACATGGCTGGCCTGTTATTGTTGTCGGTCGGAATCGGATGCCTGCGCTTCGCGTACCCGGCATACCGTCGGCAATGGCTTTCCGGCCAATGGACGATGGCGACGTCGAAGCGGCATCTAACACACATCTTCGCATGATAAATAGCCTTTAGCCGGAAGGCGAGTTGTGGTAGACTCGGCGATTCAGTTTTGACCGATTTATGTCAGCGCGCGAAGTGTGGGCGGTTGATTCGCCAAGGCGCCGGCTCGGAAAAGCTGATACTCACGGCACGGCCTTTTCTTCCGTGACCGCATGTCCCTATAGGAAAACGAAGGAATATCATGTCTGTATCAGAGATCAATAAGACCGAAATTGTTGCGAAGTTCGCACGCGCGCCGAAGGACACCGGTTCGCCGGAAGTACAGGTTGCGCTGTTGACGGCACGTATCAATGAGCTGACGGTGCACTTCAAGGAACACAAGAAGGACCACCACAGCCGTCGTGGCCTGTTGGCCATGGTCAGCCGCCGTCGTAAGCTGCTGGACTACCTGAAGAAGGGTGATGCGGACCGTTATCGCAACCTGATCGAAAGCCTCGGCCTGCGTAAGTAAGTGATGAAGCGCGGTTGCCGGCGCTGAAATGAGTGCTCAATGCCTGTGTCAGCCTCCTGATACAGGCATTTTGTTTTTTCCAGAACGAAAACGCGCGTCCGCGGCATATTGCATCGCGGCGTCATGGCTAGCTTGCGCCAGTGCGCGGGCAGCGGACGCCTCCGAGCAGGTCGCGCGCCGGGGATTCCCGGTCGCCTGGGCAACAGGGCACGGTGGTTCCGCGTCCGATCGAGGGCGCCGCGCAGCCGCATATAAAGGAGTGGTACATGTTCAATAAAGTCGTGAAGGAATTCCAATGGGGCCAACACAAGGTCCGTCTGGAAACCGGTGAAATAGCACGTCAGGCAAGCGGCGCCGTCATCGTCGACGTCGAAGACACCGTCGTGCTGGCAACTGTCGTAGGTGCCCGTAGTGCAAAACCGGGTCAGGATTTCTTCCCGCTGACCGTCGATTACCTTGAGAAGACGTATGCCGCCGGTCGTATCCCCGGCGGTTTCTTCCGTCGCGAAGGTCGCCCGTCGGAGGGTGAGACGCTTATTTCGCGTCTGATAGACCGTCCGCTGCGTCCGCTGTTCCCGGAAGGTTTCTACAACGAAGTACAGGTCGTCATTCACGTCCTGTCACTGAATCCGGATGTGCCGGCCGATATCCCGTCGATCATCGGTGCGTCGGCGGCATTGGCGATTTCGGGCCTGCCGTTCAATGGTCCGGTGGGTGCGGCGCGCGTCGGATATATCGACGGTCAGTACGTTCTGAATCCGAACCGTTCACAATTTTCGTCATCGGACCTCGATCTGGTGGTGGCGGGGACGGAGACAGCGGTGCTGATGGTCGAGTCCGAAGCGGATCAGTTGCCGGAAGATGTCATGCTGGGCGCGGTGGTGTTCGGTCACGAGCAGATGCAGACCGCGATCGACGCGATCCATGAACTGGTCAAGGAAGGCGGCAAGCCCGAATGGGATTGGCAGCCGGCACCGAAGGACGAGGCCCTGATCGCAAGCGTCACCGAGATCGCGGATGCGCCGCTGCGCGCCGCTTATCAACTGCGCGACAAGCAACAACGCACGGCAAAGCTGCGTGAGGCGACGGCATTGGTCGAGCAGACGCTGAAAGAGCGAGCGGCGGCGTCGGGTACAAGTGCGCCAGACAGCACTGCCATTGGCAATGTGCTGTTCGATCTGGAGTCGAAGATCGTCCGTGGCCAGATCCTGAATGGCGAGCCGCGTATCGACGGTCGCGATACGCGCACCGTGCGTCCGATCGAGGTCCGTACCGGCGTGCTGCCACGGACGCATGGTTCTGCACTGTTCACGCGCGGTGAGACGCAGGCATTGGTCATCGCGACATTGGGCACGCAACGCGACGAGCAGATCATCGACGCGCTCGAAGGCGAGCAGCGCGATCACTTCATGCTGCACTACAACATGCCCCCGTTCGCGACGGGCGAAACCGGCCGTGTGGGTTCGCCGAAGCGCCGCGAAATCGGCCATGGCCGCTTGGCGAAGCGTGCGCTGGCTGCCTGCTTGCCGACGAAGGAAGCGTTTCCGTACTCGATCCGGGTCGTCTCCGAAATCACCGAATCGAACGGTTCGTCGTCCATGGCATCGGTCTGCGGTGGTTGCCTGGCAATGATGCATGCCGGGGTGCCGTTGAAGGCGCACGTCGCGGGCATCGCGATGGGCTTGATTCTGGATGCCGACACCAAGCGTTTCTCGGTGCTGACGGATATTCTAGGCGACGAGGATCACCTGGGCGACATGGACTTCAAGGTTGCCGGCACCGATGCGGGTGTCACGGCGCTCCAGATGGACATCAAGATCCAAGGCATCACCAAGGAAATCATGCAGGTGGCGTTGGCGCAAGCGCGCGAGGGCCGGATGCATATCCTGGGCAAGATGCGCGCGGCGGTGGATGGTGCAAATACGGAGTTGTCCGATTACGCGCCGCGGATTATCACGCTGAAGATTAATCCGGACAAGATTCGTGACGTGATTGGCAAGGGTGGCTCGGTCATTCGCGGACTGTCTGAGGAGACCGGCACGAAGATCGATATCAGCGACGAGGGCAATGTCACCATCGCCGGCACCAGCGCCGAAGGGATGGAAGAGGCAAAGCGCCGTATCGAAGCCATCACGGTCGATGTGGAAGTCGGCAAAACCTACGACGGTACCGTGTTGAAGCTGTTGGACTTTGGTGCGATCGTCAATATCCTGCCGGGCAAGGATGGTCTGGTGCACATCTCCGAAATCGTCCACGAGCGCGTCAACAAGGTCGGCGATTACCTGAGCGAAGGGCAGCAAATCAAGGTCAAGGTGATTCAGCTCGAAGAAAAGGGTCGAATCCGTTTGTCGATGAAGGCCTTGCTGGATGTGCCGACGCCCGCTGGCGAGTAATCGCGCGGCGACCGCTCCCGCTCCCGTCTACCCAAGTTGGGTGCAGGCCGGGGCCGGGCGTCGGCTGCGGTGGTCTGTCTGCCTGGCGATGCGTTGCGCGGATGCTGCGCCAATGAGGCAAAATAAGGGTCCGGGTCGACAGGTCCGGCACCCTGAATATCGGTTAGAACGCCGGTGTCGCAAGGTGCGGACACCGGCGTTTTATTTAGGCGAATGTCCCAGACTGTCGGGTCGTGCCGTCTTGTCGCCGAGACGGAGAACGCGTGCCCGGCGCCGGAGAACGTCCATCGATCGGAAAGGTGGCGTTGTTGACGTGTCGTTGAACGTTGAATTGACCAGCCCGGTTCCGGCGTCTTACAATGCCGTGTTTTGGTCCGGATTTTGTGCCCGCCTGCCGCAAAGGGCGTTGCGATCGTGTCCGTCGCAACGTTTGTGGGTCTTGCGAAGGCTTGGGTCCGGCCGCCGCGAACCGCGCTTCCCCGATTTTTAATCAGAGAGAGCGAATCGCCATGTCCGAACAAGTCAAGAGCCCCCAGACGTCCGTTGGTCACGCTCATGCGCATCCCGCCGATGCGGGGCGTACCCGCTGGGTGGTGGGTAACTGGAAGATGCACGGCAGTCTTGCATCAAATGCCACGCTGTTGTCGGCACTGGCCGATACTGTCGGCAGGCAGCCGGCGGCGGAGGCCGGCGTTGCAGGCGGCGTCAAGGTAGGCGTCTGTGTGCCGTTTTGTTATCTCTCGCAAGCGCAGCAAGCGCTTTCCGGGTCCGCGGTTCGATTGGGCGTCCAGGATATTTCCGGCCACGCGCTCGACAAGGGTGCTTATACCGGTGAGATCTCCGCGGCGATGGTGCGGGAATTCGACGTGACATTGGTCATCGTTGGTCATTCCGAGCGCCGCACGTTATTGCGTGAGAGCGATGCCGCGGTGGTCGCGAAGACCCGACAGGTGTTGGATGGTGGCATGACGCCGGTGGTGTGTGTGGGCGAGACCCTGGCGGAGCGGGAGGCGGGGCGTACCGAAGCGGTTGTGGGCGCGCAGCTCGATGCGCTGCTGTCGGCATTCGATGCCGGCCAATTGCGACGCATGGTGTTTGCTTATGAGCCGGTCTGGGCGATTGGTACCGGCAAGAGCGCAACGGCGCAACAGGCGCAGGACGTGCACGCATTTCTGCGCGCGCGGCTCGTGGCGAAGAATGAAGTGTTGGAACAGGTGGCGTTGCTGTACGGTGGCAGCGTGAAGCCGGGGAATGCCGCCGAGTTGTTCGGACAACCGGACATCGATGGTGGCTTGATTGGCGGTGCGGCGTTGGTGGCAGATGATTTCATTGCCATCTGCCGTGCGGCATAGTGTGATTTTTACTTGAGGCATTCGACACGTCGAATGACATACGCATGGTGTTGTTGAAGTCCCTGATCATCGTCATCCAGGTTTTGTCCGCCCTTGGCGTCATTGGCCTCGTGCTGGTGCAGCACGGCAAGGGCGCCGATATGGGGGCGGCGTTCGGCAGCGGCTCTTCCGGCAGCCTGTTCGGCGCCTCGGGTTCTTCGAACTTCCTGTCGCGCACGACGGGCGTATTGGCCGCGCTGTTTTTTATCTGCACGCTGGCGTTGACCTACATGGGTAGCGCCAATCGTGAAGTGGCGTCGGTCGGCGTGATGGGTGCCGCGCCTGCGCCGGTGACGTCAGTGCAGGCAGGTTCCGCGCCTGCGGCGGCCAGTGCCGCAGGTGTGGCCCCGTCGTCGACCGTGCCGGGCCAGGATGTGCCGAAGTAAGGGGTGCATGTGTTCATTCCGCGTCGTAGCGGGCGTCAGGTAAATATGGTGCCTGCCCGTTTTCTTCGCCGGATCAAGGCGATCCGTCTGGTGTGTATTTAACGATCTCGTTCCGATGTAAAAATTGCGGATTGTGATTGAATAATCATACGAGAGGCGCTACAATTTTGGTCTTGTCGCGGAGCGAAGACGGTTCGTTAGACACAGATTGTGCGTAGATGCGGAAAGATCCGGATTGCCTGTGCAAGGCGAGAACGATTCAAGCGCGGTGCTTGATATGGTCTGAAGGTGCTTGCTGCTGCCGTTTGTATCGCAATCGAAAATGGATTATTAAGCGTTGCGATGCAGCAAACCGTCGCGCATCGGAGTAAGATACCCGTGGCTTTGCAAGATCATGGGTAGCAGCAAGTAGCGCAAGTAGTAGAACGTTTTAGCCGACGTGGTGAAATTGGTAGACACGCTATCTTGAGGGGGTAGTGACGCAAGTCGTATGAGTTCGAGTCTCATCGTCGGCACCATGATTCAGACAATGCCAGCCTGTTGCAGAGACGCTTCGGCTGGCATTGTTTTGTGAGGCGTAGGATCATTTGCCCGAAGTGGGTGAATGGTGTCAGGGTGGTGCGGTCTAGGCCGTGACCATCATTACGCGCCGAAGCGCTTTGCTGTCAGCGCGCACTACTATCAAAAGAGGATTGCCGTGAACCTCGCACCCTATTTCCCCGTATTGTTGTTCATAATCGTGGGTGTCGCACTGGGTGGTGGTCTCATCACTGTCGGCAAACTTGTCAGTCCTCATAAACCAGATGTCGAGAAAAACGCACCATACGAGTGCGGCTTCGAAGCATTCGAAGACGCGCGTATGAAGTTCGACGTGCGCTATTATCTGGTCGCCATTCTCTTCATCATCTTCGATCTCGAGACCGCTTTCCTGTTCCCATGGGGGGTATCACTGCGCGACGTCGGTTGGCCCGGGTTTGCTGCGATGATGGTGTTCATCCTTGAATTCATCCTGGGTTTCGTCTTCCTCTGGAAGAAGGGCGCGCTGGATTGGGAGTGAGCAGGATCGTGGGAAGGGGTGATAATAAACGTGTCGGCCGTATGACGTGTCGCGGTGCGGGAAACGCAAGGTAGGCTGTTTCTTTAAGCGGCCTGCGGTATTGCAGCGCAATACGCTGCGCGTTGTAGTGGGCGGGCAGGCGTCGTGCCGGATCCTGGGCGACGAGTAGAAAGTGAGGGACGGTATCGCCAACCGATGTGAGCGAAGCGCACGCATCGGTTCGACGGACCGGCGGCAGAGTCGGCCGGTTGCATACGACGTGAGTAGACCACGAGTCGACGACGGGCCGCGGCGTGTGTTTCGCGAGATGCCACCGCATCTTGCGGTACCAGGAGTCAGGAATGAGTATCGAAGGGGTCTTGAAAGAGGGGTTCGTCACCACCTCCGCAGACAAGCTGATCAATTGGACGCGTACCGGCTCGTTATGGCCGATGACGTTCGGGCTTGCCTGTTGCGCGGTGGAGATGATGCATGCCGGTGCCGCGCGCTACGATCTGGATCGTTTTGGCATCGTGTTCCGCCCCAGTCCACGTCAATCCGATCTGATGATCGTCGCCGGCACGCTGTGCAATAAAATGGCGCCAGCATTGCGGAAAGTCTACGACCAGATGGCCGAGCCGCGGTGGGTGCTCTCGATGGGCTCCTGCGCGAATGGCGGCGGCTACTATCACTACTCCTATTCGGTCGTCCGTGGTTGTGACCGCATCGTACCCGTGGATGTCTATGTGCCCGGTTGTCCGCCCACTGCTGAGGCGCTGATCTACGGCATCATCCAACTTCAGGCGAAGATCAAGCGGACGGCGACCATTGCGCGCCCATAACGCACAGCAGGCAGGTGGCCGGGCGGTAGTGTGCGCATTGTCAGCCAGGTTTCCCGCGCCGACGCATGCGATCGTCTCGTCACGCGCGATTGCCTGTTGGCGTCGTACAGGACCGCCGGCGCGTTGCTTCGCCGCGTATCGGCCGCATGATGCTCGTGGCCCAAAACAGCGTCTGTTTCCACTATGACAAACAAACTCGACACTCTGCAAGCCGCGCTCGAAAGCGCTTTGGGCGACAAGATCGTTCATCTCGTCTCATCGCTGGGACAAGTGACGCTAACGGTAAATGCCGGAGATTACCTGAAAGTTGCTGAGACTTTGCGCGACAATTCGTCGCTGGCTTTCGCGCAGCTGTCGGATTTGTGCGGCGTGGATTACTCTGCCTACGGAGACGGGGCCTATGAAGGGCCCCGTTTCGCCGTGGTCGTACACCTTTTGTCGCTAGAGCATAACTGGCGGCTGCGTGTCCGGGTGTTTGCCCCGGACGATGATATGCCGATGGTGCCGTCGTTGATCGACGTCTGGCGTTCCGCGGATTGGTACGAGCGGGAAGCCTTCGACCTGTTCGGGGTGGTCTTCGACGGTCATCCGGACCTGCGCCGGATCCTGACGGACTATGGGTTTGTGGGTCATCCGTTCCGCAAGGACTTTCCGATATCGGGTTATGTGGAGATGCGCTACGACCCCGACCAGAAGCGCGTGATCTATCAGCCGGTGACCATCGAGCCGCGCGAGATCATTCCGCGTGTGATCCGCGAGGATCTGTATGGCGGGCTGAAGCATTGAGTCGTGGGATGGAGAAGCGCGCGGGATGATGGCGTACGCCGCAAGATGAATACAACGCGGCTGAATTGGAAGTGGGGCCTCGCATGGCAGATATCAAGAACTACACGTTGAACTTTGGACCGCAGCACCCGGCAGCGCACGGGGTGCTGCGCTTGGTGCTGGAGTTGGATGGCGAGGTGATCCAGCGTGCCGATCCGCATATCGGCCTGCTGCATCGCGCAACCGAGAAGCTCGCGGAGTCGAAGACTTTCCTGCAGTCGGTTCCGTATATGGATCGTCTCGACTATGTGTCGATGATGTGCAACGAGCACGCCTATGTCATGGCGATCGAACGGCTGTTGGGTATCGACGTGCCCATCCGTGCGAAGTACATCCGTGTGATGTTCGATGAATTGACGCGCTTGTTGAACCATTTGATGTGGATTGGTTCGCACGGCCTCGATGTCGGCGCGATGGCGTTGATGCTGTATGCGTTCCGCGAGCGCGAGGATCTGCTCGATATCTATGAGGCCGTGTCGGGCGCGCGGATGCACGCAGCCTATTACCGTCCGGGCGGCGTATATCGTGATCTGCCGGAGTCGATGCCACAGTACAAGGCATCGAAGGTGCGCAACGCAGCGGCGTTACGCCGCTTGAATGATCAACGTAGCGGCTCGGTACTCGATTTTATCGAGGACTTCACGAATCGCTTTCCGCATTACGTCGATGAATACGAGACACTGCTGACCGACAACCGGATCTGGAAGCAGCGGTTGGTGGGCATTGGCGTGGTGTCACCGGATCGGGCATTGCAACTCGGCTTGACCGGCGCGATGCTGCGCGGCTCGGGCATCGAGTGGGATCTGCGTAAAAAGCAGCCATATGAGGTCTACGACAAAATGGACTTCGACGTGCCGGTGGGTACGAATGGGGATTGCTATGACCGTTATTTGGTGCGAATGGAAGAGATGCGCCAGTCGAATCGGATCATCAAGCAGTGCATCACCTGGCTGAGGGCGAATCCGGGGCCGGTGATGATCGACAACCATAAGGTGGCGCCGCCGTCTCGGGTAAACATGAAGAGCAATATGGAGGAGTTGATCCACCATTTCAAACTCTTCACCGAAGGTTTCCATGTGCCGGCGGGTGAGACCTATGCGGCAATCGAGCACCCCAAGGGCGAATTCGGCATTTACCTGATTTCGGATGGTGCAAACAAGCCGTACCGCCTGAAGATCCGTGCCGGCGGTTTCGCGCACTTGTCGGCATTCGACGAGATGGCGCGGGGGCATATGATCGCGGATGCGGTCACGATCATCGGCACGCAGGATATTGTGTTCGGTGAAGTCGACCGCTGAGCTGCAGGTCGGCGTGGCGGTATGGCAGGCGGTGAACAAGAGCAGCATTGTGGCTTCGTGGGGTGCGGGTCCGGTTCGGCAGCAGATGCCGTCGGACCGTCGCGAAGAGAATCAAACCAGGGCAGCAAACCAGGAATGCAAACCGGCGCGCGCCACCGTCCATGAGGCGGTGGCGAGGTGCAGCGGGGAGCGCCTGACTGAATAGCGAAAGAAGACGATCATGCTTTCTGCTGAAGCGATGAAGGAAATCGACCGCGCGGTCGCCAAGTATCCGCCCGAACAGAAACGCTCGGCGGTGATGGCCTCGCTTGCGGTGGCCCAGGACGAACTGGGCTGGGTATCACCCGAGGTGATGCGATTCGTTGCCAACTATCTCGGCATGCCGGCGGTAGCGGTGCAGGAGATCGCGACCTTCTACAACATGTTCGATACGCGTCCCGTCGGACAATACAAGATCACCCTGTGTACGAACCTGCCATGCCAGTTGCATGATGCCGATGACGCGGCAACGTATCTGAAACAGAAATTAGGGATCGATTTCAATGAGACCACGGCCGATGGCCGGTTCACGCTGCGCGAAGGTGAATGCATGGGCGCTTGCGGCGATGCGCCGGTCTTGCTGCTGAACAACCAGAAAATGTGCAGTTTCATGAGCCGCGAAAAGATCGACGCGCTGCTGGCCGAATTGTCTGCCGCGCCGTTGAGGACGACGGCCGGTGGCGGGCATCCGGTTGATCATGCCGCGGACGCGCGGCTTGCGGATCATGCCGACCATGATGGTGCACATGCAACGCTGAATGAGCGTCCGGCTCCCATGCCGCGCGAGGAGACGGCACGATGACCTCCCTGCACGATCGACATATCGCCCCCTTGATTCTGGCGGGCCTGACCGGTGACAACTGGGATTTGAAGGGTTATGAAGCGCGTGGTGGCTACAAGCAACTGCGCCGGATATTGGAAGAGAAGATCCCGCCGGAGCAGATCATTGCCGACCTGAAGGCATCGAGCCTGCGCGGTCGCGGCGGCGCGGGCTTCCCGACGGGCCTGAAGTGGAGCTTCATGCCACGTCAGTTTCCAGGGCAAAAATATCTGGTATGCAATTCGGATGAAGGTGAGCCGGGCACGTTCAAGGACCGCGACATCCTGCGCTACAACCCGCACGCCCTGATCGAAGGCATGACGATCGGCGCATATGCGATGGGCATTACCGTCGGCTATAACTACATCCACGGCGAGATCTTCGAGGTTTACCGCCGTTTCGAGGAAGCGTTGGAGCAGGCGCGTGAAGCAGGGCTGCTGGGAAACAACATCCTTGGTACCGGTTTTTCGTTTCAACTGCATGGGCACCACGGCTATGGTGCATACATCTGCGGTGAGGAAACGGCGCTCCTCGAGTCACTGGAAGGCAAGAAAGGCCAGCCCCGCTTCAAACCGCCGTTTCCGGCCAGCTATGGCCTGTTCGGCAAACCGACGACGATCAACAACACCGAAACATTCGCGGCGGTGCCGTTCGTGCTAGGCGTGGGGCCGCAGGCTTACCTGGAGATGGGCAAGCCGAACAATGGCGGCACGAAGATTTTTTCGGTGTCTGGCGATGTCGAGAAGCCGGGTAATTACGAGGTGCCGCTCGGTACGCCGTTCGCCAAGCTGCTCGAACTGGCCGGCGGCATGCGCAACGGCAAGAAGTTGAAATCGGTGATTCCCGGTGGATCGTCGGCACCGGTGGTGCCGGGTGCGCTGATGATGGAAACCGATATGGACTACGACGCAATCGCGAAGCAGAAGTCGATGCTCGGGTCGGGTGCGGTGATTGTCATGGACGAAACCCGCTGCATGGTGCGCGCACTGCTGCGGCTGTCGTACTTCTATCATGAGGAATCGTGCGGTCAATGCACGCCCTGCCGTGAAGGTACGGGCTGGCTGTATCGCATCGTCAACCGGATCGAACATGGCAAGGGCCGCAAGGAAGATCTCGATCTGTTGAAGTCTGTTGCTGACAACATATCGGGTCGGACCATTTGCGCGCTCGGTGATGCCGCCGCCATGCCGGTCCAGGGAATGCTGCGTCACTACTGGGACGAATTCGAATACCACGTCGCGAACAAGCGCTGCCTGTGCGGGCCCGGTGCCGAGGGCGCCTTCACCGGATTGGTGGGGGCGGCCGGGGCGGAACCGGCGGCATCGGACGCGAGCAAGCAGTCGGCGCTCGCCACTGCGCAGGCCTAACTGAGTTGAGCCATGGTTGAAGTTGAAATCGACGGAAAGACCGTAGAAGTACCGGAAGGCAGCATGGTGATGGAGGCCGCGAAGCGTGCCAACACCTACATCCCGCACTTCTGCTATCACCGCAAGCTGTCCATCGCGGCAAACTGCCGTATGTGTCTTGTCGAAGTCGAGAAGATGCCGAAGGCCGTGCCCGCCTGCGCGACGCCGGTCTCGTCTGGCATGATCGTGCGGACGAAATCGGACAAGGCGATCAAGAGTCAGCAGGCGGTCATGGAGTTCCTGCTGATCAACCACCCGCTGGACTGCCCGATATGTGATCAGGGTGGCGAGTGCCAGTTGCAGGATCTGGCCGTCGGCTATGGCAAGTCCGCGTCGCGCTACCAGGAAGAAAAGCGTGTCGTGTTCCACAAGAATGTGGGGCCGCTGATCTCGATGGAAGAAATGTCGCGCTGCATCCACTGTACGCGCTGCGTGCGCTTTGGCCAGGAAATTGCCGGCGTGATGGAGTTCGGCATGTTGGGCCGTGGCGAGCACGCCGAGATCACTACATTCGTGGGCGCAACGGTCGACTCCGAAATGTCGGGCAATATGATCGACCTCTGCCCGGTGGGTGCGTTGACGTCGAAGCCGTTTCGTTTCAGTGCGCGAACCTGGGAGTTGACGCGGCGCAAATCGGTCAGCCCGCATGACGGCACCGGCGCGAACCTGATCGTTCAGATGAAGAACGGTAAGGTCAAGCGCGTGCTGCCAATGGAAAACGAAGCGGTCAACGAATGCTGGATATCAGACAAGGACCGCTTTGCCTACGAAGGCTTGAACGGTGAAGACCGGTTGACGTCGCCGATGATCCGCCAGAATGGCGAATGGCATCAGGTCGACTGGCAGACGGCGCTTGACTATGTCGTCGACAGTTTTGGCAAGATCGCCGCGCAGCATGGCAAGGACGCCATCGGCATGCTGGGTAGCCCGCATAGCACCGTCGAGGAACTGTTCCTGTTGAAATCGCTGGCAAATGGCATTGGCACGCCCAATGTCGACTACCGTCTGCGTCAGAGCGACTTCGCTGGCGAGGTGCGGGGCGGCGGCGCGAATGGTGGCGGGGTACGCTGGCTTGGCATGCCGATCGCGGACCTTGCGTTGGTCGACCGTGCGTTGGTGATCGGCGCGCATCTGCGGCGCGACCAGCCGTTGCTCGCGGCGCGCTTGCGCCAGGCGGCGCGGGGTGGGGCGCATATCGCGCTGTTGGGTGCCAGCAGTGACGATTCGCTGATTCAGAACGCGCATGCGGTCGTGGCGGCGCCGAGCGAATGGCTTGCGGAATTGTCATCGATCGCGCGCGCGGTCGCGTCGGTGCGCGGGGTCGACTTGCCCGCGGCGTTCGTGCAGGGCGATGCCGCCGAAGCGCCTGGCGATGAAGCACGGCGCGCGGCGGAGTCGTTCGTGGCGGGCGAAAAGATCGTCGTGCTGCTTGGCAATGACGCGGTACATCACCCGTCATTCACGCAGTTGCACGCATTGGCTGCCTGGATTGCCGAACAAGCCGGTGCCGCGTTCGGCTTCCTGACCGAAGCGGCGAATACGGTGGGCGCACAGTTGGTCGACCTGTTGCCGGGCGAGGGCGGACTTGCCGCGGCCGAACAGTTCACGCAACCGCGCAAGGCCTACCTGCTGCTGAACACCGAGCCTGAATTCGATACCGCAAACCCGGCGCAGGCTGTCACGGCATTGCGAAACGCGGACCTGGTCGTCAGTCTGACCGCGTTCAAGCATGCAACCGACTACGCCGATGTGTTGTTGCCGATCGCGCCGTTCACGGAGACCGCGGGTGCCTTTGTCAACTGCGAAGGCCGTGTGCAGGCGTTTAACGGCGTCACCACGCCATTGGGCGAGACACGTCCCGGGTGGAAAGTGTTGCGCGTCTTGGGCAATCTGTTCGGCATGTCCGGTTTCGAATACGACAATGTCGAGCAGGTGCGTCAAGCGGCGTTGGGCGAAATCGACGTTCCCAGCCGCCTGAACAACGCCACATCAACGCCAATCGTAGAAGGACGACGTTCTGCGCGTGTACCGGGCCGTTTCGAACGGCTGGCCGATGTGCCGATCTACCATGCTGATCCGCTGGTGCGTCGTGCGCCATCGTTGCACCTGACCGTGGCGGCGAAGCAGGCGGTGCGGGCCGGCTTGCCGGCGGCGCTGTTCGATACGCTGGGTCTGAAGCAGGGTGATGCGGTCCGTGTCACGCAGGACGGGTTGTCGGTGACCTTGCCGGCATTCCGCGATGCGGCGCTGGCCGAGACGGTCGTTCGGGTGTCCGCAGCCACGCCGGCATCCGCCGCGCTCGGTAGCCTGTTCGGTGAATTGGTGGTGGAGAAGGCATAAATGAGCTTGTTCGATACGATCAACACGGCGGGACTCGGGGTATTCGGCGTCGCATGGCCTACGATCTGGGCGCTGGTACGCATCGTCGTGCTGTCGGTCGTGCTGTTGCTGTGTGTGGCTTATCTGGTGCTGTGGGAGCGCAAGCTGATCGGCTGGATTCACGTGCGCCTGGGTCCGAACCGGAATGGTCCGGGCGGGATGTTCCAGACGATTGCCGACGTGCTGAAGCTGATCCTGAAGGAAGTGATCACACCGGCCCAGGCTACGCCGTGGCTCTACCTGCTCGCCCCGATCATGGTCGTGATGCCGGCGTTTGCCGTCTGGGCCGTGATTCCGTTCCAGCCTGCCGCCGTACTGGGCAATATCAACGCGGGCCTGCTGTATGCCATGGCCATCTCGTCGATTGGCGTCTACGGCGTCATTCTCGCCGGATGGGCCTCGAATTCGAAATATGCGTTCCTTGGCGCGATGCGCGCGTCCGCGCAGATGGTGTCGTACGAAGTGTCGATGGGGCTGGCGCTGGTCACGGTGTTGATGGTTACGGGCTCGTTGAACCTGAGCGACATCGTCACTCAGCAGACTCAGGGCCGGTTCGCGTCGCATGGCCTGAACTTCCTCTCGTGGAACTGGCTGCCGTTGTTGCCGATGTTCATCGTCTACTTCATCTCGGGGCTGGCTGAAACGAATCGCCACCCGTTTGACGTCGTTGAAGGCGAATCGGAAATCGTCGCCGGTCACATGGTCGAATATTCGGGGATCGTTTTCGCGTTGTTCTTCCTGGCCGAATACCTGAACATGATCGTGATTTCCGCGCTGACGGCCACGATGTTCCTTGGTGGCTGGAACGCACCGTTCGGTTTTCTCGAATTCATTCCGGGTGCGTTCTGGCTCGTGCTGAAGGTATTCATGCTGTTGTCTGTGTTCGTGTGGGTCCGTGGCACCTTTCCGCGTTACCGTTATGACCAGATCATGCGCCTGGGCTGGAAAGTGTTCCTGCCGCTGTGCCTGATCTGGGTCATCGTGACCGGCTGCTGGATCATGTCGCCGCTGAACATTTGGAATTGATGCGATGAATGCGATAAGAGATTTTTTCCGTAGTTTCCTGCTGCTTGAATTGTTGCGTGGCATGGCGCTGACTGGGCGTTATGCGTTCCGGCGCAAGATCACCGTGCAGTTTCCCGAGGAAAAAACGCCGATTTCACCGCGTTTTCGGGGGCTGCATGCATTGCGACGGTACGAAAACGGCGAGGAACGGTGTATTGCTTGCAAATTATGCGAGGCCGTGTGCCCGGCGCTGGCAATCACGATCGAGTCGGAAACGCGGGCCGACAATACGCGTCGAACCACACGGTATGACATCGACCTGACCAAGTGCATCTTCTGTGGTTTCTGCGAAGAGAGTTGCCCGGTGGATTCGATTGTCGAGACGCAGATTCTCGAGTATCACGGTGAGAAGCGCGGTGACCTGTATTTCACGAAGCCGATGTTGTTGGCGGTAGGCGACCGATACGAGAAGGACATTGCCGCAGCGAAAGCGGCGGATGCACCGTATCGCTAAGACGTGGGGGCTTGACCGCACGACGCAGGCCTTCCCTGGGCACTGCACACGAAAGATCAGCAAGCAGACAACATGGCATTCACGACCGTACTGTTTTATCTCTTTTCGATCCTGTTGGTAGGCAGTGCCTTCCGCGTGGTCACGGCGCCCAATGCGGTGCAGTCGGCGCTCTTCCTGGTGCTGGCGTTCTTCAACGCCGCCGGGATCTGGATGCTGCTCCATGCCGAGTTCCTGGCGATTGTCCTGGTCCTGGTCTATGTCGGCGCCGTGATGGTGTTGTTCCTGTTCGTCGTGATGATGTTGGATATCAACATCGAGGGACTGCGCAAGGACGTCCGACGCTTCGTGCCGTGGGCGACCGTTATCGGCGTCATCATCGTCGCGGAGCTGGCGCTGATCATCTGGCATGGTTATGGCGGCACCGCGACGCCGCTGGATGGCAACCCCGCGGATATTGGCGTGCCGAATACCGTGGTCATCGGCCGACTGCTCTATACGAAGTACATCTTTGCGTTTGAAATCGCGGGACTTATCCTGCTGGTGGCTATCATCGCCGCCGCCGCGTTGACGATGCGCAAGCGCGAAGGCGTCAAGCGCAACGACCCGTCGCAGCAGGTCCGTGTCCGGGCGAAGGACCGTCTTCGGATCGTCAAGATGGCGGCTGTCGTCGATGCGCCTGATGCCTCGACCGACCCGGCAACGCCAGGCAATGCCGGCGCCGGCTTGACGCAGACCGCGGGTGCCGCGGCGGGCTCGACCGCACCCGCATCGTCGGCGACGCCGTCCGGTCCGGCCCCGGCGGCAACGACGACCGGCGGCGCGGCGAGCGCGGCGGGCAATGCGTCAGGTGGTGCGACGCGGACGCCCCCGCACGCGTCACCCGAGAATCCACCGAAAGACGCACCGAACAACAAGCAGTCATAACACGGAGGAGACAACGATGACCCTCACCCTGGCGCACTATCTTGTCCTTGGCGCGATCCTGTTTTCGATTGCGATCGTCGGCATCTGGTTGAACCGACGCAATGTGATCATCATCTTGATGGCCATCGAGCTGATGCTGCTCGCGGTCAACACGAACTTCGTCGCGTTCTCCCGTTATCTGGGCGATCCGAACGGTCAGGTCTTCGTGTTTTTCGTGCTGACGGTGGCCGCGGCGGAAGCGGCGATCGGCCTGGCGATCCTGGTGGCGTTGTTCCGCCGTCTCGACACCATCAATGTCGAGGACCTCGATCGCTTGAAGGGATAAGCATGAAACGCAAGAGGGAAGTGAGAAGGGAACGGTACGCGGGTGGCATGCGCCACGCGTATGTCATCGGAATTCAGGGATAAAGGCAGGTGTCGTCATGGCAAATACATTAAGCCCAACCATCTTGTCGGTGATCGTGCTCGCACCGCTGCTGGCGGCCATCGTCGCCGGGTTGTTCGGTCGACAGATCGGCCGCGTGGGCGCGCACTCGATCACGATCCTGGGCGTGGGCATCTCGTTCGTGCTGTCCGCGATCGTCTTCTCGAAGGTCATCGCGGGTGCCAGCTTCAACGGGACGATGTATGAATGGATGAGCGTGGGCGCGTTGAAGCTGGAAGTCGGCTTCCTCGTCGATACGCTTACCGCGCTGATGATGTGCGTGGTGACGTTTGTCTCGCTCATGGTCCATATCTATACCATTGGCTACATGGCCGATGACGACGGGTATCAGCGATTCTTCTCCTATATCTCGTTGTTCACGTTCGCGATGTTGATGCTCGTGATGAGCAACAACTTCCTGCAGCTGTTCTTCGGTTGGGAGGCGGTGGGGTTGGTGTCTTACCTGCTGATTGGCTTCTGGTACACGCGGCCGACGGCGATCTACGCGAATATGAAGGCGTTTCTCGTCAATCGCGTGGGCGACTTCGGTTTTCTGCTCGGCATCGGGTTATTGCTGGCCTATGCGGGTTCACTGAACTACGGCGACGTGTTCGCGCATCGTGAACAACTGGCGGCGTTGACGTTCCCAGGCACGAGCTGGGGGTTGCTGACCGTGGCGTGCATCTGCCTGTTCATCGGCGCAATGGGGAAGTCGGCGCAGTTCCCGCTGCATGTGTGGTTGCCTGACTCGATGGAAGGCCCGACGCCGATCTCCGCGCTGATCCATGCGGCGACGATGGTCACCGCCGGGATCTTCATGGTTGCCAGGATGTCGCCGCTGTTTGAACTGTCCGATACCGCGCTGTCGTTCATCCTGGTGATCGGGGCGATCACGGCCTTGTTCATGGGCTTCCTCGGCTTGGTGCAAAACGACATCAAGCGGGTTGTGGCGTATTCGACGTTGTCGCAACTGGGCTATATGACGGTCGCGTTGGGTGCATCGGCTTATCCGGTCGCGATTTTCCACCTGATGACGCACGCGTTCTTCAAGGCGCTGCTGTTCCTTGCGGCGGGCTCGGTGATCATCGGCATGCACCACGATCAGGACATGCGCAACATGGGTGGTCTGCGCAAGTACATGCCCATCACCTGGATCACGTCGCTGGTGGGCTCACTGGCATTGATCGGTACGCCGTTTTTCTCCGGCTTTTACTCAAAAGACTCGATCATCGATGCGGTACGCGAATCGACGTTGCCGGGTAGCGGCTTTGCTTATTTCGCGGTGGTGGCCAGTGTGTTCGTGACGGCACTGTACGCGTTTCGGATGTACTTCCTGGTGTTCCACGGCAAGGAGCGGTTCCGCGCATCGCATGCGGCGCACGACACCGACGGGTCGGCGCATGCCCATGGCGATCACGGTCATGGCGACGCCCATGCGCATGGCGCACATACACCGCATGAGTCGTCGTGGGTCGTGACGTTGCCGTTGGTGTTGCTGGCCATTCCTTCGCTTATCATTGGGGCGCTGGCGATCACGCCGCTGCTCTATGGCCGATTCTTTGGTCAAGGCGTTGCATTCGACAAGGTTATTTTCATCGGTGAGAACCACCCGGCCATGGCCGACCTCGGCGCGCATTTCGATGGGTGGGTGGGCATGGCGCTGCATTCGGTGACGGGCCTGCCGGTCTGGCTCGCGTTGGCCGGTGTCCTCGTCGCGTGGTGGTTCTACTTGCGTCAGCCGGCCATTCCGGCGGCGATCAAGCAACGCTTCCTGCCGGTCTACACGGTGCTTGATAACAAGTATTATTTCGACAAGTTCAACGATACCGTCTTTGCCAAGGGCTTCGTGGCGATCGGGCGTGCGTTGTACAAGGAAGGCGATCAGGCGGTCATTGACGGCGCGGTGGACGGCAGTGCGAATGCGATGCGGTGGCTTGCCCGCTCGTTGCGCCCGATGCAGACCGGATATGTGTATCACTACGCGTTCGCGATGATCCTCGGTGTACTCGCGCTGCTGACGTTGTTCGTGGTGATGAGCGGCAATTAACGGGAGGGCGCCTCATGCATACACTTCCGTTACTTAGCCTGGCGATCTGGGTTCCGATCATTTCAGGCATCGTTGTTCTGGTTCGTGGCTCGAATCGCGATCCGCACATTGCACGACGACTGGCGCTGGGTGGATCGGTGCTGGGATTGCTGGTGACATTGCCGTTGATCTGGGGTTTTGACCGCAGCAGCGCGGCGTTGCAATTCGTCGAGCACGCGGACTGGATCGATCGATACAAGGTGGCGTATTACCTTGGCGTCGATGGTATTTCCATGTGGTTCGTCGTGTTGACCGCGTTTATCACCGTGGTGGTCATCATTGCCAGTTGGACGTCGATCACGTCGCGGGTGGCGCAATATCTGGGCGCCTTCCTCGTGCTGTCGGGTTTGATGATCGGCGTCTTTACCGCGGCCGACGGCCTGCTGTTCTATGTGTTCTTCGAAGCCACGTTGATTCCGATGTACCTGATCATCGGTGTGTGGGGTGGTCCGAACAGGGTGTATGCGGCGTTCAAGTTCTTCCTGTATACGCTGGCCGGCTCACTATTGATGCTGATTGCGCTGATCTATCTGTATCGCGAGTCGCATACGTTCGAGATTGCCGCATGGCACGGGATGGCACTCGGCATGACGCAGCAGATCCTGCTGTTCATCGCGTTCTTCTTTGCCTTTGCGGTGAAGGTGCCGATGTGGCCGGTGCACACGTGGCTGCCAGATGCGCACGTCGAAGCGCCTACCGGTGGGTCGGTGGTGCTGGCGGCGATCATGCTCAAGCTGGGTGCCTATGGTTTCCTGCGGTTCTCGATGCCGGTAACGCCGGACGCCTCGCATACGCTGGCACCGGTCATGATCGCGTTGTCGCTGATCGCGGTGATCTATGTCGGTGTGGTGGCATTGGTGCAGACCGACATGAAGAAGCTGGTGGCGTATTCTTCGATTGCCCATATGGGGTTCGTCACGCTGGGTTTCTTTATTTTCGACCCGTTGGGCGTGGAAGGGGCGATCGTGCAGATGATCTCGCACGGCTTCGTATCCGGGGCAATGTTCCTGGCCATCGGCGTGTTGTATGACCGGATGCATACGCGCGAGATTGCGTCGTACGGCGGTGTGGTGAACCGGATGCCGCGTTTTGCGGCGTTCGCCTTACTGTTTTCCATGGCGAATGTCGGCTTGCCCGGTACGTCCGGTTTTGTCGGCGAGTTCATGGTGATCCTGTCGTCGGTCCATTTCAACTTCTGGGTCGGCGGTCTGGCAGCCACCACGCTGATTCTGGGCGCAGCCTACACGTTGTGGATGTATAAGCGGGTGTATTTCGGTCCGGTGGCGAACGAGCAAGTGGCGGCGCTCACGGATCTGAACGGTCGGGAAATGGGGTTGATGACCGTGATGGCGATACTGGTGCTGGCGATGGGCCTGTATCCGAAGCCGTTCACGGATGCGATGCATGAGTCGGTGGCGAATCTGCTCGCGCACGTCAGTCAATCGAAGTTGTAGGGAAGGTCCAAAAGAGGACAGAAGCGAAGAATAGCTATGCAAAATGCGAACATGACTGTCTTGCTGCCAGAGGCGCTGCTGTTGGTGGCAGCCCTGCTGACGGTGCTGAACGACGCCTTTACCACGGGGCCCGGCGGCCGCCGGATCACCTACGGCATCGCGTTGTTCTCGTCGTTGGCGGCAACGGTCTGGTATGCGGCCATTGCGACTCAGCCGCAGGTGGGGCGCTTCTTCTCCGATATGTATGTCGTCGACCAGATGGCGAGCGTGTTGAAAGCGTTCGTCTGTCTTGGTTTCGCCTTGACGCTGTTGTACTCCCGGCGTTATCTGGTCGATCGCGATCTCGACAATGGCAACGTGTACATGCTCGGCATGTTCTCGCTACTTGGTCAGATCGTGATGATCAGCGGCAACAATATGCTGACGCTGTATCTCGGCCTGGAAATGATGTCGTTATCGCTGTATGCGTTGATCGCGCTGCGGCGGGATGACGCCACGTCTGGCGAGGCATCGATGAAGTACTACGTACTCGGTGCCTTGGCTTCCGGTTTCACGTTGTACGGTATCTCGATGATGTATGGCGCGACATCGTCCTTGGACCTGGGAGAGATCTCGCGTACGCTGGCGTCCGGCCGGGTGCCGAATACCGTGTTGTTGTTCGGTGTCGTGTTCGTGGTTGTTGGCGTGACGTTCAAGCTTGGTACCGCGCCGTTCCATATGTGGGTGCCGGACGTCTACCAGGGCTCGCCCACGGCGATGACACTGCTGGTGGCGGCGGGCCCGAAGGTCGCGGCATTCGCCTTTGGTTTCCGCTTGTTGATCGACGGCATGCTTCCGCTGGCGACGGACTGGCAGCAAATGCTGACGATTGTCGCCGCCCTTTCGCTGATCATCGGTAACGTGATGGGGTTGGTGCAGACGAATATCAAGCGGCTGCTGGCCTATTCGGCGATTTCAAACCAGGGTTTCGTGCTGCTCGGGCTGATCGGTGGCGTGGTCAACGGCAATGCCGACGAAGCGGCGAGCGCGTATGGTTCGGCGATGTTCTACAGCATTGTTTACCTGATCACCACGATCGCGGTCTTCGGTATCCTGTTGATTTTGTCGCGCCGCGGTGTGGAAGCGGAGAATATCGACGATCTGAAGGGGCTGAACCAGCGTAACCCCTGGACCGCGTTCGTGATGTTGGTTTTGATGTTCTCGTTGGCCGGGATTCCGCCTACCGCCGGTTTTTATGCGAAACTCTCCGTCTTGAGCACAGTGGTCAACGCAGGCATGGTCTGGCTTTCGATCCTGGGCGTGCTGTCCTCGTTGGTCGGGGCGTTTTACTACCTGCGGATTGTCAAAGTGATGTATTTCGATACGCCGCTGGATGAAACGCCGGTCGAGACGCACACCGTGGCGCGGGTGGTCTTGACGCTGAACGGCCTCGCGGTACTGGCGCTTGGGATCATCCCAGGCCCATTGCTGAACGTCTGTCTGCACGCAATGCATCAAATTTTCGGAGCGTAGGGAAACATGTCCGCAGCAGGGTGGTTTATCGTTTTGGTTGCCGTGTTTTTCGCGAACCTGCCGTTCGCCAACCAGCGCCTGTTTGCGGTCATTCCCTTGCCGTTGAAGCCGGGCAAAGCCAAAAGCGCCTGGATCCGCCTGGGCGAATTGCTTGCCGCGTATCTCCTTGTTGGCGTGTTCGGTCATCTGCTGGAGGCGCGTGCCGGTAATGCTTTCGACCAGGGCTGGCAGTTCTACGCGGTGACCTTCAGTTTGTTTGTGGTTTTTGCCTTCCCCGGCTTCACTGCACGTTATCTGGTCAAATATCGCGTGTAGGCTGAAAACTCCTTCCGATATTCAGACTTCCGATGACCCTCCATTTCACCGATTCTCCTGATTCGCTTTCCCCTGATACCGACGCGGCAAAGCAGGCCGATCAACGGCTGCGCGAGCATTGTGAGTCGAGCACATTGGTGCATCAGGGGGTCTTCCTGACGGTAAAATGCGACAGTGTACGTTTGCCCGATGGCAAGATCGCTACGCGCGAATACGTTCAGCATTCCGGGGCAGTGATGATCTTGCCGCTGTTCGACGACGGTACCGTGTTGGTGGAGAAGCAGTTCCGCTATCCACTCGGCAAGGTACTGACGGAGTTTCCGGCCGGGAAGCTGGATCCTGGCGAAGACCCTGTTGTTTGCGCACATCGTGAGTTGCTGGAAGAAACGGGCTATAGTGCGAGCCAGATGACGTTTCTGACTCGCATCAATCCGGTCATTTCCTATTCGACCGAATTCATCGATCTTTACCTGGCGCGCGGTTTGACACCTGGCCAGCAGCAGCTCGACGACGGTGAATTCCTCGAACTCGAGATTGTATCTCCGGCACGCATGATGGAAGCCGTGCGGCGCGGTGAAATCAGCGATGTCAAGACGATCATTGGCACGTTCTGGCTTGAAAAGATCCTGTCTGGCGCATGGCCTTTGTCTGCTTAGCGCGATCTGGGCGCACACTGTGGGTTGAAGGTGTCCTTGCGATGTGAGAGGCATTGCCTCGCCGGAAACAATGCCGTGTGCCGGCTCAGATGAGTTTCGTTACAGCATGAAAGTTTTCGATTTGCAGTGTGAGCACGAGCATCGCTTTGAAGGGTGGTTTGGCTCCGCTGCCGCCTATGATACGCAGCGCGAGCAAGGCCTCGTGCAATGCCCGATGTGTGGCTCCCCCGTGGTGCAGCGGTTGCCGTCGGCGCCGCATTTGAACGTTTCATCGCTGCGTGATCCCGGTGCGATGCAGGCGCGGGCGGCGGTTACGCAACCCCATGGTTCCGATCGCCACGCCGCTGTTGACGGGGACGCTCGCGCGGCTGCCGAGCAGGGCGCGGGGACGGTGGCGGGTCGGCGAGCAAGCGGTCAGCGTATCGACGACAGCACGCCAGAGGCCAGGATGGCCGACGCATTGCAGGCAGCGTGGCTGAAAATGGCGCGCGAGGTGATTCGCCAGACCGAGAATGTTGGCGCAGCCTTTGCGGACGAGGCGCGCAAGATACATTATCAAGAAGCGCCGGCACGTGCGATCCGTGGTCATGCAACCGCCGAGCAGGTCGCTGAACTCGCCGACGAAGGCATCGACGTATTGCCGCTGCCTATACCGGACTCGGCGAAAGAGACGCTACAGTAGCGGGTTGCGCGAATAAGAAGGCGTCCATGGACAGTACGCCGTAGCTTATCCCCCCCTCGATGCAGGTGATCACGTCGGGCGCGGGTGAACCGTCTACGTTGGCCGCACCGAGCGCTACGTGCAGCGGCAGCAAGTGGTCGTCAGTTGGATGTGCCCGCTCGGCATAGGGTGCCAAGACGCGGTAATCGAGTAGGGCGGGCACGTCGCTGCGTACCACCGCGGCACGGATCCAGTCTGAGAATGCCGTGGCATAGGCGGCATCGGCATCTGCTTCCCGTCGAATATCACCGAGATTGTGAGTCAGGCTGCCGGACGCCATGATCGCAATTCCCTGCTCACGCAGCGGCGCTAGCGCGCGACCTAACGCAAATGCCTCGGCCGGCGTCGCGGGCCATGGCAGCGACACCTGGAAAACGGGGATATTCGCGTCTGGCACCATATGCCGCAGCGGCACCCAGGCGCCGTGATCGAGGCCGCGGTCCGGGTCGATCCACGCGTGCACGCCCGCCGACTCCAGCGCGTTCATTGCTAATGCCGCGGCGTCCGGTGCGCCCGGTGCCGGATAGCGCAGTTCGTATAACGCGCGCGGAAAGCCACCGAAATCATGTATGGTCTCCGGTGCGCGGGTTACGGCAACGGCAACGCCCCCTCGCGTCAGCCAGTGCGCGGATACGACAAGAATGGCATGAAGGCCGGACATGGCGCCCTGATGCAATTGGGCACTGCCTAGCGCAGCCAGGCGCGGGCCAGCGACGCCAGGTTCCAGGGCGAACGTGGGAGCGCCGTGAGAGATGAACATCGCCGGCATTCGCGAGCGGGTCGCCGTGGAGGATGGGGAACGCATGATCGGGTTTGCTCCATGTCGCGCGCGACGGTCTCGGGATCGATTGATCGCTCAGGCTCTACTGTATGAGCCCGTCGAGCATTGATAAATGAGGCAAAAAGGAATGGATTGTCTCGGTAATCGTGCCAATCATGCGATTTCAGCGTTGTTATAACCGGGAGAGTCGACCGATGGCGTCACGAAGCGTGTCGTCTTTCTTGGCAAAACAAAAACGCACGACGCCGGATTCCTGGTTGTTTTGATAGAACGCCGACATGGGGATCGCGGCCACGCCCGCCTCGTTGATCAACCATCGGCAGAAGTCGACTTCATTCAAGTCGCTGATCGCGGTGTAATCGACGCATTGGAAAAACGTGCCTTCGCACGGCAACACCGTGAAGCGTGTCTGCGCAAGCCCGTCTCGGAAAAGATCGCGCTTGCTCTGGTAGAACTGCGCGAGGTTCGCGTATGTCGATGGATCTTGCATATACGACGCGATACCGGCTTGCATCGGTGTATTGGCGGTAAAGACGTTGAACTGGTGGACCTTGCGGAATTCCGCCGTCAACGGCGCGGGCGCTAGTACATAACCGAGCTTCCAGCCGGTAACGTGGAACGTCTTCCCAAAACTCGATACGATGAAGCTGCGCGCGGCCAGCGCCGGATGCCGGGCGATGCTGGCATGCGACTGGCCATCGAACACCATGTGTTCATACACCTCATCGGACAGCACCAAGACATTGGTGCCATGCAGAATCTCCGCCAGTTTCTCGATGTCTTCTTGTTTCCACGTCCGACCGGTGGGATTGTGCGGGGTATTGATGATAAGCATCCGCGTCCGATGCGTCAGCGCGGCCTGGATCGCATCGAAATTCAACATATAGTCCGGAGCGGAAAGCGGGACCCGCACCGGTTTACCGCCCGCCAGTTCGATCGCCGGTACGTAGCTGTCGTAACTTGGCTCGATGACGATTACCTCGTCGCCCGGTTGCACGGCACACAGGATGGCGGACAGCAAGGCCTGGGTCGCGCCGGATGTTACGGTAATCTCATTGGTGGTGTGATAGCTGCGACCATAGACGGCATCCACTTTGTTGGCGATCGCTTCGCGCAACGCCGGCCAGCCAGCCATCGGCGGATACTGATTGTGCCCATCGCGCATGGCTTGCGATACCGCGTCGATCAATGCCGGATCGCAATCGAAGTCCGGAAAACCCTGCCCAAGGTTGATCGCTTTTTTTTCCGCGGCAAGCGCGGACATCACCGTAAAGATGGTCGTGCCTACCTTCGGCAACTTTGACGGAAAGGATGGCGTGTGATGAGCGAGGGCGGCCGAGGTCATAAAGCGTAAGGTTTTAGAAAGTAAAAAGAAGCAAGGTCCCGCCGGATGGCGGGATGACAGGTGTATTTTAGAGGTTCTGCCTCGCAAACATGGATTTTGGCCGTTGTTTCGGCTGCTCGAGGAGATGAATCGCGTCTCGATGGTAGGCGCGCCGTGTGTCCGGTCAAGTGACGCCGAGCGCTTGCGCGGTGAACACGGTGGGCAATACGACGTGACATCCAAAATCGCGCAGCATCCGGCGATGCAATTTCAGCAACGCCTTGTCCTTCGTCACCAACCAGCGTGCCCCGGTTGACGCCGCGAGCGCTAGGAATTTCTGGTCGTCCCGATCGCTGCAGCGCGGTAGCACCGGCTGCAGTGGCAGTGCGGCGCCGGTGGTCGGGCCGGCTTCCTCGGGGACGATTGGTGTGACGTGATGCGTCCAGGCCCGAGTTTGCGCTAGCGCTTTCGCATCATCAACGGCGTAGGGTACGAATTGGGGATACAACAACACGCGCGCCAGCTCCCGGAGGCAGGCGTCGTCGATGACGGCGTGCAGGGTGCCGGCACGCAACGCCTGGCGGATCGGTTCGACGTCAGGATCGGCGAAAACGTGCAGGTCGATCCACACGTTCGAATCGAGGATGATCGGCGTGGTTGGCCCGCACCGTGCGGTGCGCCCGGTCGTATCTTCCTTGGCGTGGTGCGTGCCGGGATTATTGTTGTCGGCGGGGCCGGTTACAATCACGTTTGCTCTCCGCGTCTGGCGGTCCTTTTGTCAGTCTTTCATGCGTCTTTCTGCCCCACATGATAATCGTTTTGTCCCCCGCGAAGTCGCTCGACTTCGACACGCCAGCGCATGTGCGCACCCATACGCAACCCGCCTTTCTTAAGGAATCGGCTGAGCTGATCAAGACATTACGTACGCTTTCCCCGGCGCAAATCGCCAGCTTGATGAGCATCTCGGACCCGCTTGCGCACCTGAACCACGCGCGTTTTGCCAGTTGGCAGCCGACGTTCGACGAGACCACGGCGAAGCAGGCGGTACTGGCGTTCAATGGCGATGTTTACGAGGGACTCGACGCGAAATCGTTGCACGGCGACGATCTGGCGTTTGCGCAGCAGCACGTCCGGATTCTTTCTGGTCTGTACGGCCTGCTGCGCCCCCTCGATCTGATCCTGCCGTACCGGTTGGAGATGGGGTCGAAGTTGGTGAATCCGCGAGGGCGCGACCTGTACGCTTTCTGGGATGGCAAGCTGGCGGATGCATTGAACGCGGCGTTCGAGCAGCAGAAGGGCGGCGAGCGCGTGCTGGTCAATCTGGCATCGGAAGAGTATTTCAAATCGGTCAAACGCGGCAAGTTGGCTGTTCCGGTTGTCACGCCGGTGTTCGAGGATTGGAAGGGGGGCCGCTACAAGATCATCAGTTTTTATGCGAAGCGCGCGCGTGGATTGATGACGCGCTTCGTGACCACGCAGCGGATCGACAGCGTCGAAGGCCTGAAGGGATTCGACCTGGATGGCTATGCCTTCGCACCAGAGGTGTCCGGCAAGGACAGTTGGGTGTTCCGCCGTCGGCAAGCAGACTGAGACCAGGAAGAGACGATGACAATCAGTATCAATAGCCGGTTCGATAGCGGTGCGGTCGACGTGGTCGACGCGAGCCGGCCGGACGATGTCCGCCTGCGACTGCGCCCTGATAACGCCAGCGCCTTCGCGCAATGGTTCCATTTTCGCGTGAACGGCGTGTTGGGCAAGGCGTGCCGCTACACGTTCGAAAACGCATCCGAAGCGGCCTATCCGGATGGATGGCGTGATTATCGCGTTGTAGCCAGTCACGACAGCGTGAACTGGTTTCGTGTTGTGGACACGCGGTACGATGGCCAGGTGCTGCAATGGCACTATACGTCACCATCGGATACGGTCTGGTTCGCCTATTTCGAACCGTATGGCGAAGCGCGACACCATGCGTTCCTTGGCGAAGTCGCGGCTAGTGGTCATGCGCGTTGCACGGATCTCGGCATGACGTTGCAGGGGCGGCCATTGACCTGCGTGCGTGTGGAAACCGCCGACGCCGGGAGCCCAGGTGATGTGCGTGATGCACGCGGCGCGGACGCGACGGCAACCGCCGTGCGGGCGCCGATCTGGATGATTGCCCGGCAACACCCGGGAGAGACCATGGCGGAGTGGTTTGTCGAGGGATTTCTACGACGGCTGCTGGGGCTGGGCGAGTGGGCGGGCGATCCGGTGGGCCGTCAGTTGCGTGAGCGCGCGACGTTTCATATCGTCCCGAATATGAATCCGGACGGCGCAGCGCTGGGCAACCTTCGCACGAATGCGTGCGGCGCGAATCTGAATCGCGAGTGGATGCAACCTAGTGCGGCGCGCAGCCCGGAAGTGCTGGCGGTGCGTGATGCGATTGCCGCAAGTGGTATCTCGATGTTTTTCGATATCCACGGTGATGAGGCGCTGCCGTGGAATTTCGTCGCGGGCAGCGAGATGTTGCCTGACTTCAGCGACGCACAGCGTGCGGAGCAGGATGCATTCATTGCGCGTTTCAAGGCGGTCAGCCCTGACTTCCAGAATGTCCATGGCTACGAAGCCGGCCATTACAACGCGGACGCATTGACGCTTGCATCCAAATACATTGGCAATCGGTATCGTTGCCTGTCACTGACGTTGGAGATGCCGTTCAAGGACAATGCCGATCTACCCGATCCGGTGCATGGCTGGAACGGTGCGCGCAGCATGGCGTTGGGTGCCGCGATGTGTCTTGCCATCTTGCGGCAACTCGGCGACTGAGCGATGGGGCGCGTCAGATCAGCACAGTCCGAGCGTGCCGCGTGGCGGCGCGCGGACAGATCATTCCGCCCCCGATGCCGTCGCGCCATGTGATTCGAGACTGGGTGGTCGCGGCCCCCCATTCCGCGGGGGCCTGACATCATCACTGCGCCGTGCGCGATTTGCCGGTGTTTTTCGCCTTCGAGGATTTTGCCGGAGCCTTGGCGCCCGATTTTGCCGTGGACTTCGCGGACGAACGCGTCTTCGTCGTCGTGCCACGCCGGCTGGTCGCGTGCGCCGCCTTGCCACGGGTAGCGTGGCGTGAGGACGACGCGCGATTCCGGGTGCCGCGGCTTCGCGATACGGGCGCACCCGCAGGCGGACTCGCTTGCTCGGGCTCGTTATAGCCGAACGCCAGCAATTTGTCCTGGACATACCCGCAACGGAAGTGCAGCAGGTCGGGTTGGCCCGCTTCGCCCGCGTTTTTGCGGTAGCCGAGCCCGCTGACGCGTACCAATGTTTCGACGTTTACGCGCTGCTTACGGTCATCGAACGGCTGGTTCCACGCCTCGATGCTGGCATGCTGATCGTCCAGCTCGGCCGGCAAGAATTCCACGTGGTCGTACAAATGCGATGTTGGCACGACAAAGGCGGCATGCGCGGCGCAATCGGCCACCAATGGATTGGCGTGTTGCTGTTCGATCAATTGCTGGACCATGACGTCGTGGTCCAGGATCGGATCGGCGTGGGCTATCGTGAGGGGCAACAGCGTCGCCAGGGCGCCTGCCCTGAGGCGGGTTGGTCCGAATCGAACGACCGTCAATCCAGCAGGAGACGAGAAAGACGCGGACGATGGGAGGGCGCGAAGGGCACGGTCGGGAATGGCACCCAACCACGCCAAGGCACGGGCGTACCAACGGGAATACGAATCGGATTGCGGCATCTTGCTAACGAAAAACTAGGAAGTCCGAGACCAGATCGCGATCTTTCGGAACAAATAAGAGTCGATGCGCGCGGAAGCGTTCACTTCTGCCAGGGCTTCACGGCAATGGCGAGAGCGGAAACGTCTCACCGCCATCTTTCGACGGGGCGAGTCGCACACAGCTCGTACCAGACACGCGCGCAACGCTGAATGATTATACGGATAAATCGTCTCAGCTCTGCCCAATTGGCGCGGTACCGTTTGAGATGGTGACCTGATTTCGCGCGTGCGCGGATTGTCGTGGGGACCAGGAGAGGGGTATTGCCGCTTACTGATCGATACGATTGAGTCGCTTGTCGAACGTGGTCATCCAGGCAGGTTTATAGACCGCTATGATCGCTGTCATCGCGCAGGTGAACATCGCCTCCCCGCAAGCCTGAATCGACGTCACCATCACGAAGGATGGATCGATCCAGCGCCAGGCGACCCCGAGTAACCCGACATGACCGAGAAGGACCGTCGATGACGATGCGGTCACCGCCAGTACTGGCGTCAGGACGCCGTGCCCTAGCACGAAAGGAGCACGCTTATTCGGGAAGTACCGGGTAAGGATGTTCTCGACGAAGGCGGACACGAGTACCGGGACGACACTGAACGCCAGTAATGTGAGCCCGATGCCGTCCAACGGCGTACTCAGCATCACGGCAACCAGCAACACGACGATACTTGTCCCAATCAGCGCCAACGCCCAGCCGAACAGCGTGACCATCAAGGTCGCACCCAGCAAGTGGAACACGGGACCGTATTGCGACCAGATATCGAAAGTCCACAGCACCGATAGCGTTACGACGCACGACAGCCAGAGGTGCTGCAGCCCGTCGGTGTTGAGTTTCGCGAACGGGGTACTGAACGAAGCGCGCAGCCGGCCAGCCCGGCTTCTGCCCGCGTGCTGAAGATGCGGGAATGGTGTCTTCCGCACCACCGCCGCTGCGAGCACCACCATGGCGACGATCCATCCGCCTATCGATGCCCACAACGGTAAGGGTGAGTAAAGGAAGCCCATGCGCTAAATCTTACCCGCTGCGACGCAACAGTGGTAGCGCGGCACGGCATTGCCGCGCGGACTGTTGTCAAAATCCCGCGTCGCGACGCCGGCGATTCCCGCCATACGGAGCCTGGATAGCCGTGACGGAGGCGTGCAAAATCCGTTCCGATCGCGGCTATATGGCGGATGCGCCTTACCATGTCGAGTGGATATTGTTGTGCGTGGTCAGATCGCGTTCGGCATCGCCGTCTTCCGGGAACGGTACGGTGGACATCGGGGGCAGTGGTGTCTCGGGGGTGTTGTGTCGTTGCGATTCATTGAAGCGTTTGTCAGGGTTGGGAAAGCGCGGCGACGACGGCCAGCGCGGAATGGCACGTTCGGCGCGAGGAGAGCGGATTGGTTCGGTGGGCGACGATGATGCCGTGCCGTTTTGATCATGCTGTGGAAGCGGGGTGCCACGCGGCGGCGACAACGCCTTCGGACCCGGAAAGGGGCTGGCGGGCGTGCTGGGTGGGGCAGGAGGTTCATCCCCATGCATGTCAGGGCGCTGGTCCGGCACCGCATCAGGATGCGCATCGACGCGCCGGTCCTGGAGCGTGTCGGGCACCTGATCGGGGGTTGAATGCGGGCATGCCTCCGGACGAAGGACATAAGGGCGCCGATCGGGCGGCGTGATCGATGGCGTTTCCGGAAACGGTGACAGCGGCGCCCGGGGCGCAGATGTTCCTCGTTCAATCGATGCCGTCGACGCTTCCGCATCCCCTTCACCGGTCAGGTTTTCCACGCTGGGCCGTCCAAGTCGTAACACCGCCGCTACGTCCTGCGACTGGGGCAGGCGCAGCGGCTGTCCAGGCGTCGCCGCTACCGAATCGATTTGCTCAAACATCCAGCCGTTATAAATGGCGACGGCGGCAGCGCGATTGCTTGCTCCCAAAGTCTTGAATACGGTAGCTAAATGAATCTTTACCGTGCCTTCGCTGATGCCTAGCGCACGTGCGATGCCCTTGTTGGTACTTCCCATATGAACAAGGCGCATGATCTGTTGCTGGCGCGGTGACAGCAAAGGCGCGTCCCCAAGACCACGTCGACGGTATGGCAGGCGTCGCTCCGAAATTTCCGGCGATGTCGCCTCCGGACTGTGCAAGCTGATTGCACTAGGCGGCACGTAATGGGTCCCGAGTAGTACCAGTTCAAGCGCACGCACCATCGCGCGGATGCCCATCGAATGCGGCATGACGGCTTTTACGCCCGCGCACATCAGGTCACGGATCAGTTGTGCGGGAAGTTCCCTGCACGTACCGGCGAGCACCAATGTACCCTTATGTTCGGCGATGAGACGCAGTGCCTCGGTTTGGTTTGCTGTACTACCCAAATCACAGAGCAGAAGATCGCGCGCTTCGTGAGATAGCGCACGCCGTGCCTGCAGCCAGTCACGGACATCACTCATCTGTGCACGTCGGTCGAGTTGCCGAAGAAGGGTTTTCATCTCCTCTCGTTCCTGCGCATTGTGGCTGACTACGAGAAATTTCATTGCATCACCTGTATTTCGATGGACTGCGATCAAGCGCAACGTCGTGTGCGTTCGAAACGTCCTCGGAACTGTGGGGCCGTTTTAAAGCGCCGACACGTGCATGACCTGAGTCAGGACTGGCGCGCGGCGCAGTATTCGGTGCGACCCTTCAGCATTGCGGTCGGCCGTGCTGTTTTAGCTGCGTCCGACCCGCATTGCGAAAGGCAGTGGAAGTCAGGCCCATCATTGCAAATTCGGGGATTCCGCGCGTCCTCTCCGAAAGAGATAGGCGGTGGAACAGGATCGACTAGGTGCAACGGATAGTGATGGGCGGTATAAATATTTAGTAATAGGTGCGATGCTTAAGCCTTATAAGATTTTTCGATTAATCTCATGAGGCTAACGGTTTGCCACGCAGGGTGGCGACCTTGACTTTTTCACGGTGCGTGCGGTGCGCGACATGGCGGATCAGCTGACATTGCGCGGACCATGAGACAGGTAATAATGAGATAGGGTGCCTACGGGTCACCCAGGACGATGACAAGGAGAAATACGTTGAAATTGTTGCGTTATGGCGCGAAGGGGCAAGAACGTCCGGCGGTGCTGGGTGCGGACGGCATCGTGCGTGATTTGTCGTCCGTGATCACCGACATTGGGCCGGAGATGCTATCGCCGCAGGGTTTGCAGCGGCTGGCGGGAATCGATCCGGATACGCTGCCGCCCGTGCCTGAGCCCGAGCGGCTGGGCGTACCGTTTATCGGGATGGGCAAATTCCTTTGCGTGGGTTTGAATTACGTTGACCATGCGGCGGAATCAGGCGTGCCCGTCCCGACGGAACCGATCCTGTTTACCAAATGGTCGAGCAGCCTGTCGGGCCCCAACGATCCCGTGGTGCTTCCTCGCGGGGCCGTCAAGGCGGATTGGGAGGTGGAGTTGGGCATCGTCATTGGTACCAAGGCGCGCCATGTATCCGTCGAAAACGCCCTGTCTCACGTGGCCGGCTATACGCTCGTCAATGATGTCTCCGAGCGAGCCTTTCAAATGGAGCGTGGCGGAACCTGGGATAAGGGCAAGGGTTGCGACACATTCGGTCCGGTGGGTCCGTGGCTGGTCACCGCGGATGAGGTGCGCGATCCGCAAGCGCTGACGCTTTGGCTGGACGTCAACGGCGTGCGCCGCCAGATTGGAAATACCAAGGCGATGATTTTCGACGTGGCGTACCTGGTTCACTACATCAGCCAATTCACGACGCTGCACCCGGGTGATCTCATTTCCACGGGAACACCGCCAGGTGTCGGCATGGGATGCAAGCCACCCATCTATTTGCGGCCGGGAGACGAGATGCACTTAGGTATCGATGGCCTCGGGGAACAGCGTCAACACGTCTACGCATGGGATGAACGCCTGCTTGATTGAGGGCGTTGTCCCCACCGCGCACGACGGGATGCCGCGCGGCGGAGTCGATCAGATTGACGTACGGGCATGATGCCTGCTTGTTGCTTTTTTATCCGTACCACGCCGCTTTCCCTTCCGAGGTGACCGGTTGCGGACCGGGTGTGGCCGACAGGATGGGCTTGAGTCGATGCTGTCACCCGGCCCGACGTCACAGAAATGTGCGATTCGGTTGCCATGTCGTGCGATTCGGCCGTCCGACTAGGGCGCGCGGCGGGGTCGCGGATGCGTCCGGGTTGCTGACGGCCTGGATGTATCGCCCGTTTCCGAGGAGCTTGCCCCCATGCCAGACAAGTTGAACGGCGCCAGCCACGGCACGGCAGTCGCGCCGCGCGCCGCCGGTTTCACCCGGTCATCTACCCACAAAGATCGGATACACCCGTCTCGCGTCGACGGCAGTATCCATTCGCCGGCGCAGGCCGCGGCACGGTCAACCGCGTGGCGCGCAGCCATCGGTGATGCTTCGTCCTTCCTGATGCAATATCGGGATGCTTGCGCCGAGACCGACCGTCTGTTCGCCGCTGTCCATCCAGATTTCCTGACCAGCCGTCCGGTCCTGGAACGGCACCGCCTCTTGTTTTATATCGGGCACCTGGAAGCGTTCGACTGGAATTTGTTGGCGTCCCGTGTGCTCCGTCAGCCGTCGTTCCACCCGGTGTTCGACCACTTGTTCGCGTTTGGGATCGATCCCGTGGGAGGCGGCTTGCCCACGGATGTTCCGGAGGATTGGCCGGCGCTCGATGAGATTCGCCGCTATCGCGACATGGTTCGGGACCGTATAGAAACCGCCATCGCGCATGTCGATTTTTCCAGTCCTATCCAGCAGGTTCCCGCGGACAGCCCTGGAAATCGACCGTCTGCGTCCACGATGCCCGCGGGGGTGCCATTGACGCGTGCGGAAAGCCCGATCTCCGGCGGCGGCAATATCCACTCTGACGCCGGTGATGGCATCGTCTCCGTTGGAACATTGTGCCTGGTGGCATTGGAACACCGGCAGATGCACGCCGAGACCCTGGCCTATCTGATTCATCAGATGCCTTACGAACGCAAGCGCATGCCGCCGGATGCGGCACCGATGGTCGTTGCCTCAGGCCGGGCGCGTCCCCGCGCGGCTGATCCGGATGCGCCGATGTGCGTGATACCGTCTGGCACGGTGACGGTGGGGCTCCCTGGGCGCTTTGCAAGCCGCTCACCGCATCGGTCGCCTGAAGTGGACACGGATCGCCATTCGACATCCAACCACGCGTCACCGGACGTGGAGGCGGCAGTCACGCGCCGTGACGATGAACACGACGACCCATCACGGACGCCACGTTTCGGCTGGGACAACGAATGGGTGGACCCGGCAGCCGCCCAGGTACCGGTGCCGTCGTTCGAAATCGACCGGTGGATGGTGACGAACGGCGCTTTCCTGCGATTCGTCGAGGCCGGCGGCTATTACGAACGGTCATGGTGGCGCGACGAGGATTGGGCATGGCGGCAAACGGCCGGCATTGTCCACCCGGCATTCTGGGAGGCGGATGCGCACGCGGCGGACGGGTGGCGGTGGCGTGGCATGTTTGCTTCCTGCGCGCTACCACTGGATTGGCCAGTGTATGTGAGCCGAGCGGAAGCGGCCGCTTACGCGCGCTTTGCGGGAAAACGTTTGCCGACCGAGGCGGAGTGGCTTCGTGCGGCCGAGGGCGTCCCAGGACTGCCGGACATGGAAAGCCGGCCGCCCGGGGAGGAGGGCGACAAGGTGCGCGACCGGTTGTCGCCAGCGGGTCCGGCCGAGTGGGCGTCGAAGCCCACGTCCGGCTTTACCGGCAACGCCGATTTCCGGCGATGGGACCCGGAGCCCGTCGACGCAGCGCCGTTGAATCGCAGTCGCTTTGGTGTGGAAGGACAGTTTGGCAATGGATGGGAATGGATCGCGGACCCGTTTGCGCCGTTTCCAGGATTCACTGCATTTCCATTCTATCGGGGTTATTCAGCCGACTTTTTTGACGACAAGCATTTTGTGTTGAAAGGCGGCTCCCCGCGCACGGCGGCCCGCATGCTGCGGCCATCGTTTCGCAATTGGTTTCAGGCGCATTACCCGTATGTATATGCCGGTTTTCGCTGCGTGCGATGACCGCACGCCTTAAAAGGACAAGGAGAGACTGCATGGCAATGACTTCAAGCGATGTGCATGAGCGGGCGATGTTTGCGCGGGCCGTGCGAGACGGGTTGGGGCAGGAAGGGCAAAAATCGCTGCCGCCCACGTATCTATACGATGCGCTGGGCTCGGCGCTGTTCGATGCCATCACACTGTTGCCGGAGTATGGCGTGACGCGCGCCGAAGAGCGTGTGCTGGTGCGGCATGCCGCGCGTATTGCAGCGCAGGTACGTTCGACCACGCCGCGCACGAAGGCGCTGCGCGTCGTGGAGCTGGGCAGCGGCTCTGGACGAAAGACGCGCGCCCTGCTTCAGGCGTTGACGCGTGAAGGACCGGTTCATTACTGCCCGATCGATGTGTCGGGCGCGGCGCTGGCGCAATGTGCGCAGGCTTTGTCGGATTTGCCCGGCGTGACGATCCAGCCCTTCGAGGGGGATTATCTCGATGGTCTCGCACACGTCGGCCGCGAACGGATGCACGCCGACACGGACGAGGCGGTGCCGGCAAGGCAGGGCGCGGTGGGGCTGCAGCCGCCACGCGGGGATGTCGCGGCGCTAGGGTCGCGCGACTTGCGGGGAGCGCCGATGTTGGTGCTGTTCCTGGGTAGCACGATCGGCAATTTCCCGAGACTTGCCGCGCAGCGCTTCATGATGGCGCTGCGCAGCGCCATGTGCGCGGGAGACGCCCTGCTGCTTGGCGCGGATCTGCTGAAGCCGATCGATACCCTGCTGAATGCTTATGACGACGCGACAGGCGTTACTGCTGCCTTCAACCTGAACGTGCTTGGGCGGATCAATCGGGAACTGCAAGGCGATTTCTTGCTGTCCGCATTCGAGCATGTTGCCCGTTTCAATCCGCAGGCACGCAGTGTCGAGATGCATCTGCGCGCCAAGCAGGGACAACACGTCAATATCCCGGTGGCGGGGCTGCAGGCGGGCTTCGTGACGGGAGAGACGATCTGGACGGAAAGCAGTCACAAATACCTGCCGGAGGAAGTCGTGCGCCTGGGGACCGATGCCCGGTATCATGTCGTCGATCAATGGACCGACGACACATGGCCCTTTGCCGAGACGCTGATGGCAGTGCACTAGCTGCTGTCACATCGCACCGTTCCGGGCGTGTGCGGCAAGGCGCTGGGCCGTTATGAGAACACCTCACCGATGCCTGCTTCCCTTGCGCCTTCATCCTCGCTTTCTGATATGACATCGACGTTGGCGGCAGAGGCGCAGTCGCACCATGCGCCCGTGTCTCGCGATGCCGGTCCGATCGGCGTTATCGGCGCCTTACCGGAGGAGATTGCCGGCTTGCTTGCCCGGTTGTCTTCCTATGGCGTTACGCTTGGCGGTCGGGATTTTCACCGGGGTTACGTCGCGGGCGTCGATTGTGTCGCCGTGCTGTCACGTATTGGCAAGGTCGCCGCGGCGACAACCGCGAGTGTCCTGATTCACCGGTTCGGCGTGCGCGCGATCGTTTTCGTCGGGGTGGCGGGCGGGATCGGTGATGCGGTGCGGGTTGGCGACATCGTGATTGGCGAAGGCTTCGTCCAGCACGATATGGACGCGTCGCCATTGTTTCCGCGTTTCGAGGTACCGCTGTCGGGGGTGTCCCGTCATGCGGCCGACGCGCATTGGTCTGCCGCGCTGCGCCGTGCAGCCCAGACCTATCTTGCCTCGCGCCGGGGGCGCCCGGGCGAGGCGCAACCACGGGTACATTGCGGACTGATCGGCAGTGGCGACCGATTTGTGTCGGGCTTAAATGAGCGCATACTGCTAAGTGAGGCGATACCCGGGTTGCTGGCCGTGGATATGGAAAGCGCCGCCGTCGCGCAGGTGTGTCATGAGCATGACGTACCGTTTGCCGCGATGCGATCGATATCGGACAGCGCGGATGACGGAGCCGCGATCGATTTTCCGGTTTTTTTGCGTGAGGTGGCCGCCGTGTATGCCGATGGCGTCCTGGATACGCTATTTGCGCAAGTGTCGAGCGCTCACGACCCGGCGGCGTCCTGCAACGTCGCCGCCGGATAACCGGCGTCATCGATTGCAGCCCGCAAGGTTTCGGCCGAACGATCGCTTTGCACCTTGACCCGTCCGCTGCCTAGGTCAACCTGCACGTGCGCATTCGGGTCCACGTCCTGGACTGCTTGCGTGACGGCCTTGACGCAATGTTGGCAGGTCATGTCGTTCACTTGAAACTGGGGCATGCTACCTCTCCTGGTTGGGGCGCGATTCATGCAGGATCGGCGTGGCGGGGGAGGCACGGCGGACCACCATGCCTGGTGCCCGCATGCGTCATGCATGCGTCGGGTGTTCATGATAACCCTAGCCTCATGAAAAAGTTGATACGGAGGACATGAATGAATATCGGTGTGGTGGCGAAGGCGTCGGGCGTGAGCGCGAAGATGATCCGGTACTACGAGGACATCGGATTGTTGCCGGAATCGGCGCGGAGTTCAGCTGGGTATCGCTGTTATGGCGAGCGCGATCTGCATGTCCTGCGGTTTGTCCGGCAATCGCGAGACCTGGGATTCAAGATTGATGACATCCGGCGCTTGCTGATGTTATGGCAGGATCGGTCGCGCAATAGTGCGGACGTCAAGGCTATCGCGCTCGATCATGTGCGGGCGTTGGACCAGCGGATTGCCGATTTGAGCGAGATGCGTGCCGCGTTGGCGAACATGGCCGATGCCTGTCAGGGCGACGATCGGCCGGATTGCGCCATTCTCGATACGTTGGCCACTACCCCGTGTTGCGCGGCCTCGTCCAACGAGACCGCATTCGCAGCGCGTCCGGATGTTGCGCCGGGGCCCTCGATGTCGGTTTCTCGTCAGGGAATATAAGCTTCGAGTGACCACGCCGCGCCATCGTCGCCTGCCAGCGTATCGCACAGCCAGGGCAGTGCTTCCTGCAATAGTCCTTCCAGCAGGTAGGGGGGGTTGACGATGAACATGCCGCTGCCGTGCAGGCCAAAGCCGTCGCTGGATGGCCGGGCGACGCGCAACGTGGCGTGCAGCCACGCACCTGCGCCAAGGGTGTGCAACTGCTTGGGGAATGCAACGGACTCCGGTCGCGAAACGATCGGATACCAGATCGCATAAACGCCGGTGGCGAAGCGCTTCATGGCATCGGAGACAGTGGCCAGGGTGCGTGCGTAATCGGATTTGTCTTCATACGACGGATCGATCAAGGTCAGCGCCCGGCGTGATACGGGTGGCATCACACTGCGTAGCGCGTCGAATCCGTCTGCCTTGGTGATCACCGCCCGCTTGTCCGCACGGGAGAAATTGTCTGCAAGGATATCGATTTCACTCGGATGCAGTTCGAAAAGCCGCATCCGATCCTGCTCGCGCAGTAACTGCCAAGCGAGATACGGGGACCCTGGGTAGAATCGCAACTGCCCGTCGGTATTCATCGCGGCAACCTGGTCAAGGTAATCGACGATCAGGGTGGGCGGCGGTGTCAGGGCCGAAGCCCCGGAATTCTGACCGGTCCACAGGCGGCCGATGCCGTTATTGAATTCCTCGCGTTTCGCCGCGAACCCATCGGTCAATGCATAGGCGCCCGCGCCCGCATGCGTATCGACATACCAATACGCCTTGTCCTTGCGCGCCATATAGCGCAGCAGGGCGACCAGCATGGCGTGCTTCAGGACATCGGCGTGATTGCCGGCATGAAAACCGTGGCGATAACTGAACATGATGCAAGCGGGAAGAAGGAGATGGCCGACGTGACGGTAGGGACAGGGATACCGTCGCCGCACCGTGTTGCACAATGCGACGACGGCGAGACCGGACCTCGGCAACGCCCCGGCTTCCCATCGCATCGTGTAAAACAGGGAAGCGATACTATCCGAACCCGGCCGTTCTGGCTATTTTCGCCGCGTCACGGCCACGGCCGCATCACTCGTCGGCGGCGTAGCGTACCAACAGTACTGGCACCGGCGTCACCCGCATGAACTCCTCCGCGACGCTGCCCAGCAAGGCCCGCTGCATGCCGCGTCGGCCATGTGTCCCGAGAACGACGAGGTCGGCGCCCCAGCGGTCGGCTTCCTGCGCCAGTGCATGTACCACGTCGCCATTGGCGCCTTGGGCATCGACGATCGCGGTGTCGCCCCGCACACCGGCCGCCTGCATAGACTCCTCCGCTTCCCTTGCCAGAAGCGCACCTTCCTCGACAAATGCTTTCTTCAGTTCCGCGGGATCGTAGAATCCCACGCCGTAAAGCATCGCAGGGCTGTCCACCACGTAGACGACATGCAACAACGCATCCTGGCTTCTTGCAAAGCGCATCGCTTCATCGAATGCCCGCTTCGAAGTGTCGCTGCCGTCGATCGCGGCCATGATTTTCTTGTACATGGTGAGCCTCCCTTCAGTGGTCATCGTGCGGTTTCATTGTACAGCCACACGTTCGGCGGATGTGTGCACCATCGTCATGTATTCGGGTTAGGAAAGCCCTGATTCGCGTTGTATAGTCACAGGTCAATGAGACCTTCCTAAGCGATTGCCAAATCCTGTAAATCCCCGCACACTGGAACGGCGACAGCCATTCGGAGGGGACAATGACCAAGGAATTCGACGAACGCCGTGGGGTGGAGGAAGGACCGGCTGATCCGCTCGATGATGTATTGATGGGCAGGGCTGACACCGTCCGGGCCGCGCGACCGCATGCCGATGTGCACCGACCGCCGGCGCATGCCGAGACGCCGCACCGGACCCCTGGCACGCCGGGCGAACCCGCTGGTAATGCCGAGATAGTGGCTGCGCAGGATGGTGATCTGACGCTCGCGCCGCAGCCCATGCCCGAACGGGAAAGCGGGAATGGCGCGCTGGCCGGCAAGGTCGCCGTGGTGACCGGTGCGGCCAGTGGCATTGGGCGGGCTATTGCGGAAGGGTTGTCGCGCGCCGGCGCGATGGTCGCCGTCGCCGACCTTGATCTGACAAAAGCGACCGAGGCTGCCGCGCAAATCTGTGAGCGCGGGGGCAAGGCGGTGGGGATCGCGATGGACGTGTCCGATGAAGAAGCGGTAGATCGAGGTTTTGATGAGCTTGCGGCAGCGTTCGGGGCGGTGGATATCCTCGTTTCAAACGCTGGCATCCAGATCGTCGATGGGCTCGACACCTTGCCCTATGCGGATTGGAAAAAGGTGCTTGCAATCCATCTGGATGGGGCTTTCCTGACGACCCGCGCCGCGTTGCGCCAAATGTATCGGGCGAACCGGGGGGGAACGGTGATTTATATGGGATCAGCGCATTCGCATCTGGCATCGCCATTGAAGGCGCCGTATGTCACGGCAAAGCACGGGCTGCTGGGGTTGGCGCGCACGCTTGCAAAAGAGGGCGCGAAGCACGGCGTACGGTCACATGTGGTCTGCCCTGGGTTCGTGCGGACGCCTCTGGTGGAAAAGCAGATTCCCGAGCAGGCAAAAGCCCTAGGTATTTCCGAAGAGGCGGTGGTACGGGATGTGATGCTGGCGGGGACCGTCGACGCGACGTTCACTACGTTGGAGGATGTGGCGCAGACGGTGCTGTTCCTTTGCACTTTCCCTAGCGCGGCGCTGACCGGCCAATCGATCATGGTCAGCCACGGCTGGTATATGCAATAAGGCCGGAAAAAAGATTCGCGGCACCACGCGCCGCCGTCTCTAGAGATATCTTTTAGTCGGTGCGTCGTGCATGGATCGGCCACGGTCACCGTCTTTGTCCCGCACCTGCACGTCTTGCACCGGACGTCAGCGTCGCTTCCGGGCACTTCGTACTGCGAATCGCATCTTGATAACCGGAGGGGCGAAGCGCATCCCTACGGTGCAAGACAAAAAATGGCTTACGATACGACCTTCGCGATCGCATTCGCGACGGCGTCGATGTTACGCGTGTTCAGCGCAGCCACACAGATACGTCCGGTAGACACCGCGTAGATGCCGAATTCCTCGCGCAACTGATCGACTTGCGCACTGGTCAGGCCCGAGTATGAGAACATGCCGCGTTGCGCCGCGATGAAGGAGAAATCGCGTGATGTGCCGGAAGCCTTCAGTTTGGCTACCAGCGAGGTGCGCATCGTGCGAATGCGCTCGCGCATGTCGCCCAGCTCCTCTTCCCACTTTGCGCGCAGCGCCGTATTGCTCAGGACCGCCGCGACGATCGCGCTGCCGTGCGTCGGTGGGTTCGAATAGTTGGTACGGATCACGCGCTTCAATTGCGATAACACGCGTTTTGTTTCGTCGGCGTTTTGCGTGACGATGGACAATGCGCCCACGCGTTCGCCGTACAGCGAGAATGATTTCGAGAACGAGCTGGAAATAAAGGCGGAGAGGCCGGCATCGGCAAACAGTCGAACCGAGACGGCATCGGCGTCGATGCCGTCGCCAAATCCTTGATAGGCCATGTCCAGGAACGGCACCAGACCACGCGCCGCGACCACGTCGACGATTTGCTTCCACTGGTCCGGCGTCAGGTCGGCGCCGGTTGGGTTGTGGCAGCAGGCGTGCAGCACGACGATTGTGCCGGCTGGGTAGGATGTGAATGCTTCGATCAGCTTGTCGAATGCCACGCCGCGCGTTTGCGCGTCGTAGTACGGATAGTTGACCACATCGAAACCTGCCCCCTCGAACAGCGCCCGGTGGTTTTCCCAGCTCGGATCGCTGATGGCCACCTTGGCATCGGGATTCAGGCGCTTCAGGAAGTCCGCGCCGATTTTCAGCGCGCCAGTACCGCCGAGTGCCTGGGCCGTGATTACACGGTTTGCGCCGATCAGCGGTGAATCCGCGCCGAACAACAAGGTTTGCACTGCCTGGTCGTAAGCCGCAAGGCCCTCGATCGGCAGGTAGCTACGTGCCGGCGCGGCTTCCAGACGCGCTTTTTCCGCCTCGGCGACGGCGCGCAGCAACGGTACCTTGCCGTCGTCGTTGGTATAGACGCCGATACCCAGATTCGCCTTGGTCGCGCGCGCGTCCGAGGCAAACGCTTCGTTCAGGCCAAGAATGGGGTCGCGGGGCGCGAGTTCGACAGCGGAAAACAACGTCATGGCAGGGTCTCGTGAATCGGACGAAAGGAAAGAAATCTCAGGTTTGCGCATGGGTGGGACAGGCTATCGGAGCGATATCAGCGAATGAGCGCAGTGATAAAGGGCGCGAATAGCAGAGTTCCACAACGCGACACGCATAAAACAAGTGAATTACCGGTTTCGAAAGCTTTTTGTAATGCAATCCAGGATTGAGGATAATCGCGACAAATCCAACGCCTTGGGACCCTCGTGCTCAGGAAGGTCTAAAATAGGATGTTTACTGGGCGATAGTCAGGTCGTCCGGACCCGATATCTTAAGCCAATGACTGAACTGCGGGAAGTCTCGAACGCCTCGGATGTGCTTGATCCGTCGAAATTCATCGAATTTCCGGATTCGCCATATCAGCTCTATCAGCCGTACCCGCCGGCCGGCGATCAGCCGACTGCCATCCAGACCTTGGTCGAGGGCGTGGAGGATGGTCTGTCATATCAGACACTATTGGGGGTCACCGGGTCGGGCAAGACGTTCACCATGGCCAATGTAATTGCCCGGCTAGGGAGACCCGCCATCGTCTTCGCGCCCAACAAGACGTTGGCAGCGCAATTGTATTCGGAGTTCAAGGACTTCTTTCCGCATAACGCTGTCGAGTACTTCGTTTCCTATTACGACTACTATCAACCGGAAGCGTATGTGCCGCAGCGCGACCTGTTCATCGAAAAGGATTCGTCGATCAACGAGCATATCGAGCAGATGCGCTTGTCCGCCACCAAGAGCCTGATGGAGCGACGGGACGTGGTAATCGTCGCAACGGTTTCCGCGATCTACGGTATCGGCAATCCCGGCGAGTACCACAAGATGATCCTGACGCTGCGCTCCGGTGACAAGATCGGGCAGCGCGAGGTGATCGCGCGCCTGATCGCGATGCAGTACAACCGGAACGAAACGGAGTTTGGTCGAGGGACCTTCCGCGTACGGGGCGATACGATCGATATTTTTCCGGCGGAGCACGCGGAACTGGCGGTGCGTGTCGAGTTGTTTGACGACGAGATCGAATCGCTGCAATTGTTTGATCCGCTGACGGGACGGGTTCGCCAGAAAATCCCGCGTTTTACCGTTTATCCGTCGTCGCATTATGTGACGCCGCGAGATACGGTGATGCGCGCTATCGAGACGATCAAGGCGGAGTTACGTGACCGACTGGCGTTTCTTTATCAGGAAGGCAAGCTGGTGGAGGCACAGCGGCTGGAGCAGCGGACGCGTTTCGATCTCGAAATGCTGCAGGAATTGGGCTTTACGAAGGGCATCGAGAACTATTCGCGACACTTCTCCGGCGCCGCGCCGGGCGAACCGCCGCCGACATTGGTCGATTACCTGCCGTCCGATGCGCTGATGTTGCTGGACGAGTCCCACGTGCTGATCGGACAGTTGAACGGGATGTACAACGGCGACCGCGCGCGTAAGGAAAACCTGGTGGACTATGGCTTTCGCTTACCGTCGGCGCTCGATAACCGTCCGCTGAAATTCAGCGAATTCGAGCGCAAGATGCGCCAGGTCGTCTACGTCTCGGCAACGCCGGGCGACTACGAGCAACGTTCGGCTGGTCAGGTGGCGGAGCAGGTGGTGCGTCCCACCGGTCTGGTGGATCCGCTGATCGAGGTTCGACCGGCACGTACGCAAGTGGACGACGTTCTCGGCGAGATTCATCTTCGCGTCAAGGTCAACGAGCGCGTACTCGTGACCGTGCTGACAAAGCGCATGGCCGAGCAGTTGACCGACTTCCTCGCGGAGCACGGCGTCAAGGTTCGGTATCTGCATAGTGATATCGACACTGTCGAGCGCGTGGAAATCATTCGCGACTTACGGCTCGGAACGTTCGACGTGTTGGTCGGCATCAACCTCCTGCGCGAAGGGCTCGACATCCCGGAAGTGTCGCTGGTCGCCATTCTTGATGCGGATAAGGAAGGTTTCCTGCGAGCCGAACGTTCATTGATCCAGACGATAGGCCGCGCTGCGCGGAATGTGAACGGTCAGGCGATTCTCTATGGCGACCGGATCACGGATTCGATGCGACGTGCAATCGACGAGACCGAGCGGCGGCGGGCAAAGCAGATCGCGCATAACGCCACGCACGGGATCGTCCCGGTGGGCGTGAAGAAGCGTATCAAGGACATCATCGATGGTGTCTATGATGCGGACGACGCGAAACAGGAATTGCGTGAGGCGCAGGAACGCGCACGTGTGGAAGATATGAGCGAGAAGCAGCTCGCGAAAGAGATCAAGCGATTGGAAAAGCAAATGGCCGATCACGCGAAGAATCTTGAGTTCGAGAAAGCGGCCCAGACCCGGGACGCGCTGGCGAGCTTGCGGGAAAAGGCGTTTGGCGCGCGAAAAAGCGACCTGTGATGTCATGGGGTCAATGGCGTGGCAAGACGGTTGTCCGTGGTTCGCCTCCTCGTGTATCGAAAATGTCCGCCTGGCCGGCATGATCCCCCTCCGATGAGGCGTGTCACCGGGCACGAAACACATTAATACGACACCTTTTCTCTTAGCCCGGGGTACTACCCTTACAAATTGTTTTTGAGAATAATTCGTATTATTATTCGACTTCGCGAAGACATCAGTAATATGTTTTGCTTCGTTTGTAAAGCAGGCTTTTTGTAATCACCGGCGTGCATGCGCGGCGGGTAATCAACAGCAAGGGACTCTCATGGTGGCAGCACGTTCGACGGGCGGTATGGCAGGGGCATGCGTTTTCGCGGTGGTGACAACAATGGCGGCATGGTCCGTGGCAGCATCCGCTGCGGAATACCCGATTGGTCAGCACAAGATCGAGGGAGGCATGGAAATCGGCGCGGTGTATCTGCAGCCCATCACGATGGAGCCGGCAGGTTTGATGCGTGATGCCGCAAAGTCGGACATTCATCTGGAAGCCGATATCCATGCCGTCAAGGACAACCCGACAGGTTTCGCCGAAGGTGACTGGATGCCGTACCTGCAAGTCAGCTATGAGCTATCGAAAGTGGGTTCGAAAGACGTGATCAAGGGCGACATGATGCCGATGGTCGCGAACGACGGTCCGCATTATGGCGATAACGTCAAGCTGATGGGGCCGGGCAAGTATCACTTGAAGATGGTTATCAAGCCGCCCCTGCAATCAGGGCACATGGGCTTTGGCCGCCACGTCGACAAGGAAACGGGCGTGGGTCCGTGGTTCAAGCCGATTACGCTCGAATACGATTTCCCGTTCGCGGGCGTTGGGAAGAAAGGCGGCTACTGATCTATCGCTGCGTCGGCAATGGATTGTTCGGCGCATGCGATAGGGACAATGTGCCACGCCATCGGAATGGGTAATCTGGTTAAACGATAAGCATTCTGATTTATCATGTCGGTTATTCGGCGTCCGGCCGGCAACAGGGGGGGTCCGGTCCTCGGACGGCCCCTGTGTTGTCGCCTGGGCGTTTTGCTGTCTGATAAAGGGTTGTGTATGAAGAAGGTGGCAATGGCAACGGCGCTGTTGTTGGCGCATTGGGCGCATGCGGCGGATCTGCCGACGTTCCCGCTCGAAATGGAGGACGGCAAGATGACTCCCGCCCGCATCGAGGTGCCGGCAGGTCAACGGATCAAGATCGCCATCAAGAACACCGGCACCAGCGCGGCGGAGTTCGAGAGCGTGCAATTGCGCAAGGAAAAGGTGCTGGCACCGGGCGGCGAGTCGTTCGTCGTCATTGCGCCCTTGTCGCCGGGCGAATACAAATTTTTCGACGATTTTCATCAAGCAACGGGACAAGGCGTCATCGTCGCCAAGTGATGATCGCGGCGTGACCGGCACGGGAGATCTTGATGACTGATCGCACAAGGCAGGCCGTTGCGCGCTTACGCGATGCGCATTGATGGCGGGGCGGCGTGATGCCCGTGTGGTCGCCAGCCCGGTGCCCGGTAGCGTGCCTCCTCGTCTCCAGGGCCGGATTCGCCAGCGTGGTGAGGCAAAAAAAGGGTAGATCATGGGGCAGGTCATATTTGTGGTGTGGCGCGAGAGTGTCGAGGCCTTGCTGGTCGTCGGCATCCTGTACGCGTGGCTGAAGAACGGGGATGCGGCGGCGCGCAGGGGCCTGCCTTATCTGTGGGCCGGCGTGGTGGCCGGGCTGGTCGCGGCCGTGGGATTGGGTGCGGCATTGGTTGGGTTTACCGATTTGTTGTCCGGCTCGGCCCAGGACGTTTTTCAATTGGTGATGGTCCTGGTGGCGTGCGTGCTGATCGTGCAGATGGTGATGTGGATGCGCCATCATGCTCGGACACTGAAGCGCGATATGGAAGCGCAGTTGCAGGAGCGTGCCGATGCCGCGAATTGGTGGGGGGTGGCCATTCTCGTTGCCACCGCCATTGCGCGCGAAGGCAGCGAGACCGCGATTTTCCTGTATGGCCTGGGATTCGGTCAGTCGGGGCATATCGCGCCTTCGATGTACGGCGCCGTGCTGATCGGGCTCGTGCTGGCCTTCATCACGTTTTATATTTTCCAACTGGGCGGCAAGATTTTCTCGTGGCGGCTGTTTTTCCGGGTAACCGAAATCATGTTGCTGTTCCTTGCCGCAGGACTGTTCGAAGCAGGTATCGACAAGTTGATCGACATGGAATATTTGCCGACGATCGTCGACCAGCTGTGGGATAGCAGCCGTATTCTCGACGATAGTTCGACGATTGGCTCACTGGTCGCCACGCTGACGGGCTACCGTGCGCATCCGTCCTTGATGAATCTGCTGGCCTACGCGGTCTTCTGGCTGATCGTCGCGGGATTGATGCGCTTCGCGCGTCGCCAGCCGATGGCGGGAAAAACAGCATGAGTCAGGCTGCGCGCATCGGCCGCCCTCGCGGAATCGCCGGCTGGCCGCATATCGCGGGTGACTGGATGCAGCGTCACGGCCGGGTGATCCGGGGAGTGCAATGGGTTGTCGTGCTGGTGTACGCGGTGCTGATTATCGTGCCAGCTGTCATGCCGTTGCCGCCGGACAGCGCGCGCATGTGGAACAACCTCACCGTATTGTCGGAGTTCGTGTTCTGGGGCATCTGGTGGCCATTTGTGCTGCTGTCGATGGTGATGCTCGGGCGCGTATGGTGTGGCGTGCTATGCCCGGAAGGCACGTTGACGGAATTTGCCAGCAAGTTCGGTGCGGGTTGGGCCATTCCGCGCTGGATGCGCTGGGGCGGCTGGCCCTTCGTTGCATTCGGCATGACGACGGTTTATGGCCAGATGGTCAGCGTCTATCAATATCCGAAGGCCGTGCTGGTCGTGCTAGGCGGTTCCACGGTCGGGGCCATGATCATCGGCGTGCTGTACGGCCGTGAGAAGCGTGTATGGTGCAAATACCTGTGTCCCGTGAATGGTGTTTTCACGCTGCTGGCGCGTCTTGCGCCGTTCCGTTTTCAGGTTAATGAAGAAGCATGGCGCCATTCGTACAAGCACGGTGAGCATGGCCATCGGGTGATCCCCGTCAATTGCGCGCCATTGGTGCCGTTGCGGCAGATCCAGTCCGCCGATTGCCATATGTGCGGCCGATGTAGCGGGCATCGCGATGCCATCAGCCTGGCGACTCGTTCCTCATCCGATGAAGTGGTCGAGCAGGGAGCAAAGCGTGCGTCCGCCTGGGATACGGCGCTGCTGCTGTATGGCATGCTCGGCATCGCGATTGGCGGGTTTCATTGGGCCGTGAGTCCGTTGTTCGTGCAGATCAAGATATCCCTCGCGGGTTGGCTGATCAACCACGACATCATGTGGCCGCTGGCGGATAACGCGCCTTGGTATGTGTTCACGCACTATCCGGACCAGAACGATGTCTTCACCTGGCTGGATGGCGGATTGGTCATCGGCTATATGATGGCGACGGCATTGGTGTACGGTACGGCGTTGCTCGTCGTGATGGCAGCCGGGAATGGCCTGCTTGGCTTGGGCGTTGCAAATAGCAAGGCGGCCATGGCTTCCGCAGTGGCAAGCCGTGCCGTGATGCCGGTTCGGGGCAGTGGCTGGTCGACCCGACGCCTGCATCATTTTGCGCAGGCGCTGATTCCGCAGGCAGGCGCCAGTGTCTTCCTCGGTCTGACCGCAACGACGTTGACGATCCTGCAGCATCATCACGTCGATACGCGGTGGGCTGGCGATGCGCGTGCGGTCCTTCTTGGTCTGGCCAACTTATGGAGCCTTTGGCTGGCGTTTCAGATCGCGCGTCGCTATGCGGCGTCGTGGTATGCACTCGGCGGCGCCATGTTGTCCTTCGCATTGGCCTTGGCAATCGCTGATAGCGCTTGGTGGCTGATGTTCATCCGCTGGTAAGACGGCCGGGACAGCGCGTGCGGACGTGTTGCCGCGCGCATCTGTTGTGCGGCCGCGCCGCTTTCCGGGCAGGGGGCGGCTGCTTATTCGAAATATTCGGTGTTAGTCGTAAATCAGTGTATCAACGGTGTTTTTTTGCCGCGAGAGGGTTTACCATGGCGCCGGTACGTATCATCGACTCCCTTTCGTTCGTAGCGCGGAAGCGCTGACTTCCTCCATGGATCCCGCTTTTCCATGAGGACTGCCGGGGCGCGATGACACGCCGGGCATGCCGGCCTGCTGCGCATCGAGTGAAACACCCGTGAAAGTAAGTCCGTCCCGTTCCGTGCCTGTCGATTTCTATCGTGGCCTGGCGATGTTGATGATTGTCGTCGATCATATCGGCGGCAGCATCCTGTCCCGCGTCACGATGCACCGCTTCGCCTATCCGGATGCCGCCGAGGCCTTTGTGTTTCTTTGCGGATTCGCTTTGACGGGTGCGTGGTGCGGCTGGCGCGAGCGAGCTCCTGAGACGGCCCAGGGGAAGCTGCTGCGCCGCATCTGGCCGATCTATCGTGGCTTCCTGATTTGCGCTGTCGCAATGATGTCGACAACGTTGATCTTGCGTGTGTTCGACGTCTCTGCCCCGAATCTCCCATTCACGGCGGTGGACAGGTTGTTGTCGTCACCATTCTCCTTCCTGCTTGATGTCGCAACCCTGCGCGAGCAACCGTATCTGTCATCGGTGCTGCCGATGTATCTGATCTTTGTAGCGTGTGCGCCGGTGTTGCTGCCTTGCGCGATGCGGCGGCCCTTGCCGACCCTGGCGGCAAGTTTGGTGGTCTGGTGGCTCGCGCCGTCCGCGCTGGTCTGGTTACCGGGCGTAGGGGGCGCCATGGGAAGTGCCGTGGAAAGCGCACGTGTCTGGCCCTTCAACCCGTTTGCGTGGCAGTTGATGTTCGTGTTGGGTGTGCTTGCGCACTCGTTACCGGTCCAGCGTGTCTTTTCGTCCCGCATGGGTTTCTGGTCGGTGGGCGGGGTAGCCATTGCATCGGTCGTCGGCTTTGGCATTTATCGCGTGGGATTTACGCCGGCGTATCTCGATGCGTCGCTGAAACAGAATCTCTCCTGGTTGCGGGTCGTCAATTTCGTTGCCATCGCCTGGGTATGCGCGATGGTGGCGCAGGCAGGTTGGCTTGCACGGCTAGGCAAGGGAATCAATTGGATCGTGGCAGTTGGGCGTCAATCAATGCCTTGTTTTATCGCGGGCGCGGTCATTTCACTCGTGCTTGATTCGGTGCTCTTCGAGGCGACGGAGGGGTTGCTGGACTATCCCGCCGGATTGTTGACCGATGTTGTCGCACTGAGCGCATTGTTCGGATTTGCTTTGTCATGGCGCGCCTTTCAATCTTCGCGTGCCCCATCGCCCATCGTGCCCACCACGGGAAAGGGCCTCGCCCGCATGCCGCGCGGCGAAGCCCTGGAATAAAAAAAAGGTCTGGCTGGCTGCCGATTCGCACGGAAGGGGTCTAGTTCTTACGTGCACCTCTGACGCTGGCGATGACCTTTAACACCTCGTGCGAGGTGGTCCCCACAATACACGGTAAAGTGTTGGGACGGCGGGCGGGGCGAGGGTGTCCGCAGCGCGCTTTTGCCTCTTCGCGACGCCGCACAACCACTCCATACTGCCTTTTACCAAGGCATTGCTGCCTGAGTGTCCGTCCCGACGCGAAATCGGGTTCCTGCTGACGTCTTACTTCGTCAATATCAACTTGCCGTGTCGTGTTGCACGCAGCGTGTACGGCTCGCCGTTATGCATGATCTGTACGGTCTTGTTGCCTTGCAATAGCGCTGCACTCGTGACGGGCCCTGCCGACACAGGGACGTTGGACAGCGATGGTTCAAGTGGCATGACAACCGGTTGCGGCTGCCTGGCCGACCGTGCGACTGGCGCTCTGGCATCCGTGCTCACGCGCTCGGTGACACTTGCTTCTTGTCCCACGCTCGTCACGCGTGGCATCAGACGCTGCATGGGGCGAACCACCGAGACGTTGGTGGCATTTTGACTACCGCCCGCGGACGACAGATCACGGTGACGGAGGTGAAGCGTGCGGCTGCTGCGTGGCAGAGAATTCATAGTGTGCTGGGCTCTGTAAGCGGCGACGATGGGGTTATATTAAATGAGAACCATTCCCATTCGCAAGCGAAATTTGCGTCGCTCAAGTAGTTTTTTGAACGTGTTCCGCAGACCGCTTTCCATGTTGTTCCGAGCGGAAGCACGCATTTCACGCTATGTGCGCAATCGCTGTTGAACGTCAGTGCGTGGGGCCTGTTGGTGCGGTGTCCAAGTCACCGCGCTCCGCCATCTGACGAATCACGCGAATCGTATCGATATCCGATTCCCGATAAGCGGACTTGACGAATTCGCTCGTGCGTTCGGGGTCCGCCTGGTCGCCACTTGCCAATGACGTACGATAAGCAAAGCGGACGAATAATTGCGCTTCGTCGGGCGCCTCGATCGACATCGTCAGGCTGCCTCCGACGTGTTCTGTCGTGGCATCGATCATATATTCGATTGATTCGTACGGACGTAGCGTGACGCGATCCCGCACCGTTGCCGACGGACCATAGACCAGTTCACGCTCCATGACGTTGCCGGCCCGGGACAGGATCGTGCATTTCTCGAGTCCCAACACGAAGCGTTGTGGTTGTTCCGCTCGCAAGACGAGGCCTTGCCATAGCTGACCAAGTGACAGCGTTCCCAACAGGGGATTAAGTGGGTCGTTGATCTGGACCAAATGTTCGTAGTTCACGGTGGACCTCCTGTCTTCCAGCGGGCACGGTGCCGCGAAAGGCGCCGAGCGGCCGATGACGCTTATGCCGATAAAAAAGCACCTATGCGGTGCTGTCCGGCATTGTCGCATGGTCGTAAAGGGGGTGCAGCGGGTTGCGCATTCATGAAAAACGCCCACCGGTACGACAATGGTGGGCGCTACTGACCAGAATGCGGGTGTAATCGGTCTGGCGGGAGGATCTCACTTCCTCGGCGCTGGATCTGTCACGAATCCGATTTTGCTCAAACCGCCATTTTCAGCGGCGGCCATGAATTGCGCGACCCGCTCGTAGCGAACGTTCTTGTCCGCACGCAAGTGCACCTCAGGTTGTGGCGTCTGCTTCGCCGCGGCGTCCACGCGCGTGGCGAGCGATGCGTCGTCAACCGCGCTCTTGTCCCAGAAGATCGTCCCGTCTGCCTTGATCGAGACGTCGATGAAAGCCGGTTTTTGGTTCAGCGGCTGGGTGCTGGCTTGCGGCAAGTCGATCTTGACCGCGTTGTTCATCACGGGGATCGTGACCAGGAAGATGATCAACAGCACCAACATCACGTCGACAAGCGGCGTCATGTTGATCTCGTTCATCAGCCCTTCGTCGCTGTCCCCTTCAAATGGGCCCATGGACATCGCAGTTCTCCGCGTGGTGCGTTACGGTGTGGCGGCACGGTGGCCGCGCACGAATATCGGGATAAATAAAAAACAGCTTTATTGCGCGCGGGTCGCCAGACGCAGCCCTTCGCGGCGTGTCGGGCGTACGCGCGAGCCGGTGACGAAGTACGCATGCAGGCCATGCACGAAACGGTTCAGCTTTGTCACGCTCGCCTTGTTCGAGCGCGTCAATGCGTTATAACCGAGCACCGCCGGAATCGCGACGAACAGACCGAATGCGGTCATGATCAGCGATTCTCCTACCGGGCCGGCAACATGGTCGATCGACGTCTGTCCGCTCGCGCCAATTGCCAGCAGTGCGTGATAAATGCCCCACACGGTGCCGAACAAACCGACAAACGGCGCCGTGCTGCCGATGGACGCGAGCACCGCCAGGCCGGCTTGCATGCGCGCGACGATTTCATCCATCGTGCTCTTCAGGCAACGCGCGACCCAATCACTGGTGCTCATGCCGCCATGTAGTTCTTTGTCGTTCTGCTGGTGATGGTCGACGGCGTCCTTGCCTGTGAGCGCCAGCTGCGCGTACGGATTGTCCGCGCTGCCGCCGATCCGCTTGATGCCATCCTCGAGATCACCCGAATGCCAAAAATCCTGTTCCGCGGTACGCGACAGGCGTGTCAGGCGCCATGCCTGCCAGGACTTGACGATAATGACGGTCCAGGACAGGACTGACATGATCAGCAGCAGCAGGGCGATGCCGCGGGTAACGAAGTCGCCTTGGGCCCATACGTGGGCGATGCCATAGTCTTGCATTACAGTTCCTTCGCGTATGTGTGTATGCGTATGTAGGTCGTTCTTCCCCTGCGGGCGGAATGCGCCGCCGGCAGGGACGGGTGCTAGTCGGACAAACTGAAGCTATAGGGCCGTTCCGTGATCGCTTTCACGGCCGTGCCGCCTTCCATATAGGGGGTGCAGGGGCTGGACAACGCTGCCTGCCGCGCGGCTTCGTCCAGACGGTCATAACCGCTGCTGGTCTTCACGCGAGCACTTTCCACCTTGCCATGCGTATCCACCACGAACTGGATGACCACCGTGCCGGTCTCGCCGCGTCGACTTGACAGGGCCGGGTACTCCGGCCGGGTTCCGGCGCAGGTCAGGTGCCGGACATTCTTTGGCACGTTCGGATCGATCGCCGGCGCGGGTGCTGGTGCTGGTGCGGGAGGCGTGGGCGCGGGCGTCGCCGGCGTGGGGGGCGGCGCGGGCTCCGGTGGCGTGGCGGCAACGGGCGTAGGCGTCGATGTCGGGTGTGGGGTCGGCTTGCGCATGACCGGCTTCGGCGGTGGCGGCTTGACGACCGGCTTTTGCTCCGCCTTGGGTGGTTCCGGCCGTGCGACCGGAACCGGCGCCGGCTCGGGCGCAATCAATGTGGCTGTGACAATGCGAGCGGGCACCTCTTTGATCGGAGGCGGCTTGTTGTTCAGCAGGATGGCCGCAATGATCGCGGCATGCAAGGCCACCACCGCACCCGCGGCAAGGAGCGTCGAATTGCGCTGCGTTGGTAGACCACGCGCCGGAAAACCGTCCGGTCCGTTCGGTGAGGATAAGACGTCGCTCATGCGGCATGGGCTCCACGGAAGAAGCGCGCCAAGTCATGCGCGCGACGAAAAGCAGAGCGATGGATCATGATTCTAAAGAATGGATCAGAAACGACTTCACTTCAACGACATCGCAAAAAATGCAAGGAAGCGCACGATCGGTCAGCTTTTGCTCTGGCAATATTGGAAGCGAATTATCGGATTTCGATGTGTTGTCAGAGCTTCCAGTGACTCCGCGGCAAAAGAGATGACAGCGTGCCATGACAGTTGCGCGACATTATCGCAAATACGCCGCCGTGGCAGGGTATGTTACGGCGATGTGAAGACGGCGCACGCTGTGCGTTGCCGGTGACCAGGACTCACTATCCGGGGACGCCGCCTGCGCCACGCCGGTAACGGATCACGCCGCGATGGTCGCGTAGAACACTACCGGTGCCGCACTGCTGTTCGCTGCGGCGCTCCGTCGGCTACAACCGATTTCCCGGCCTTCCAGCACATCGTGAACCGCTTCTTCACAACGGCCACAGCACGTAGCGACACCATGCTCGAATTGCAGCGCATCAAACGAATTGTTCCCCGCTTCAATCGAAGCACGTAGTTGCCGATCCGAAATGGCCTTGCACACACAAACGATCATAATGGGCCACCGCCCCTTGAAAGCCGTTAATGCGAATTATTATCATTCATTGCAAGCGACTTGGCAAGATGGAAAGCATATCCCTGCCGTCAGGGGTGTTACAAAGATCGAACGGTGGCAGGTGCACTGTGCAGGCTGAGAAAAGGGCGCTCCGCCGCTGTCAGCGGCGAGCGGATATCGACGGCGGCGGCGGATGAAAGATTTTCACCGCATGCCTGACGGGCGAGCCAATCAAGTGTGGTCGTATCGCCGGTGCAACACAGGATCAGCGGGGCGGTAGCGGGCGCGAGGTAGACGCCGTCATCGTCTGAATCGACGTGGGTTGCGGCGCTCGTCACGGCGCCGTGCGACGGTCTGGCACGTAGTCCGTGAGCATCGAGGCGCCGTGCTAATTGCAGGGCGACCGGAGTGCCGTTATCGATGATGTGCAAGCGACCTTCGGTCAACTCGTCGATCAACGGGGTGAGAAAGGGATAATGAGTGCAGCCCAGCGCCAGTGTGTCCGCGCCGGCGTCCAGCATCGGCAGCAGGTAGTCCATAAGCCGGGCGCGGAGCGCGGATGACGCGAGGTCACGTGATTCGATCGCTTCCACCAGGCCATGGCCTGCCGTGCAGATCAGGCGGGCGCCTCCGGCGTGTTCTAGAACCAGGCGCTGGAAGCTAGTGCTGCGAAGCGTGCCGGCCGTCGCGAGCACGCCGGCGACGCCCGATCGGGATGCCGCAACCGCCGGTTTGACACCGGGCTCCACCCCGACCACAGGTATGGGCAGGGCGTCGCGCAACGCGCTGACGGCAATCGTTGTCGCGGTGTTGCATGCAACGACGACGGCTTTCACGCCCTGGGCAAGCAGCCATTCCCCTATCGCTAGCGTCCGGTCGATGACAAACGCCTCGCTCCGGTCGCCATAGGGGTTATATCGAGCGTCCGCACAGTACAGCACCCGCTCGTCCGGCAGGACTTGTCGGATCGCGCGTACGACCGACAACCCCCCCACGCCCGAGTCGAACACGCCAACTGGCGCGGTGGCGTCACCGGTTGCCGGCATCGGGGACGGGCGTGCGCGGTTGATGTCGTGAAGCATGAGGGAGGAGCGATCCCGGTTTATTCGTTGATGCCGCCCATCGCGCTTTGCAGGTAATTCGGCAGCGTCAGCTTGGTCACCAATTCGATCTGCGTTTCGAGCCAGTCTATATGTTCCTCGGTGTCATCGAGGATTTTCTGGAAGATTTCACGAGAGACGTAATCGCGAACAGATTCGCAGTAAGCGATCGATTCCTTGCAAGTCGCCTGGGAAAGGTATTCCAGTTTCAGGTCGTTCGCCAGGATTTCCGGTGTGTCTTCGCCCACGAGCAGTTTGTGCAGATCCTGCAGGTTCGGCAGGCCATCCAGCATGAAAATGCGCTGGATCAACCAGTCCGCATGCTTCATTTCTCCGATCGACTCGTCGTATTCCTTCTTGCCCAACGATTCCAGTCCCCAGTGCTTGTACATCCGGGCGTGCAGGAAATATTGGTTGATCGCGGTCAGTTCGTTCTTGAGCTGCGCATTGAGGTATTCGACGACTTTTGGGTCGCTTTTCATCGGGACTATCCTTTTTAAGCACGCAGCCGGTGAGACAGGTATGGGCAGTGCGATCAGCGGGCGATCGAGAAGCGGCTGGCCCACTCCGGCGTGTATGTCGATCGCATGCTGCCGGCCGCGTTGCGTGATGGCAATTTCGGTATCGCAGGGAATGCGCACACGATAATCGCTCGCGTAAAAAAAGCCAAGCCTTTTACCGCGGGCTTGGCCTATTTTTGGGCTAATTACCGTGAAATCTGCGCTAATTTTGCGAAATATCGGTGTAAATGCGTGGGGAAGCGCTAATCGTACCCATTCTCGTTTGCGCCTCCCGGCACGGCGTTCAGGCCGTGGCGACCGGAATCTTGCCGATCTTCGCCTGCCATTCCTTCGGCCCCGTCTGGTGTACCGAGGTACCTTTCGAATCCACGGCGACGGTCACGGGCATGTCTTCCACCTCGAATTCATAGATGGCCTCCATGCCGAGGTCCTCGAACGCCACGACCCGCGCCTTGCGAATCGCCTTCGACACGAGGTAGGCAGCGCCACCGACCGCCATCAGGTAGGCGGCTTTGTTTTCGCGAATTGCCTCGATCGCGACCGGGCCGCGCTCCGCCTTGCCAATCATCGAGATAAGACCGGTTTGCTTCAGCATCAGATCGGTGAACTTGTCCATCCGGGTCGCGGTGGTCGGCCCTGCCGGACCCACGGCCTCGTCACGCACCGGGTCGACCGGGCCGACGTAGTAAATGACCTTGTTCGTGAAATCCACCGGCAGCGTCTCGCCTTTGGCCAGCATGTCGGCAATGCGCTTGTGCGCGGCGTCACGGCCGGTCAGCATCTTGCCCGACAGCAGCAGCGTCTGGCCGGGCGTCCATGCGGCCACTTGTTCCGGGGTCAACGTATCCAGATCCACGCGCTGGCTGGTCTTCGTATCCGGCGTCCACTGTACCTGCGGCCAGGCGTCGAGTGGTGGCGGTGTCAGTTCGGCTGGCCCGCTGCCGTCCAGGACGAAGTGCGCATGGCGGGTGGCGGCGCAGTTCGGAATGATCGCGACCGGCTTCGATGCCGCATGCGTCGGGGCCGCCAGGATCTTGATATCGAGCACCGTTGCCAGGCCACCGAGGCCTTGCGCGCCGATTCCCAGTGCATTGACCTTCTCGTAGAGCTCGACACGTAGTTCCTCGATCCAGTCCCGCGGACCGCGGGCGATGATGTCCTGGATGTCGATCGACTCCATCAGCGACTCTTTTGCCATCAACATCGCTTTTTCGGCGGTGCCGCCGATGCCGATGCCGAGCATGCCTGGCGGGCACCAGCCGGCGCCCATCGTCGGAACCGTCTTCAGCACCCAGTCGACAATCGAGTCGGACGGATTCAGCATCGCCATCTTGCTCTTGTTTTCCGAGCCGCCGCCCTTGGCCGCCACCTGGATGTCGACCTTGTCGCCGGGCACGATCTCATAGTGAATCACGGCCGGCGTATTGTCGGTGGTGTTCTTGCGGGCGCCTTCCGGCGGGCTGACGATCGATGCGCGCAGGACGTTGTCGGGGTGGGTGTAGCCCCGGCGGACGCCTTCATTGATCATGTCCGTCACGCTCATCGTCGCGCCGTCCCAGCGCACATCCATGCCCACCTTGACGAAGATGGTGACGATACCGGTGTCCTGGCAGATGGGGCGCTTGCCTTCCGCACACATCCGGCTGTTTGTCAGGATCTGCGCGATGGCGTCTTTCGCGGCCGGACTTGCCTCGCGTTCGTAGGCGCGGCCGAGGGCTTCGATATAGTCCAGCGGATGGTAGTAGCTGATGTATTGCAACGAATCCGCGACGCTTTGGATCAGGTCTTCCTGCTTGATGACGGTCATGTTCGTATCGTGGGAATGGGAAAACAGGCAAATGGGGGGAATAAATATCGTGATTTTTGGGCCGTATTGTACCCGTTGTGCCGCAGCGGTGCGGCATGTCGCCGCACTGCCGATTGGGAGACCTGTCCGCATACGCGGCGTTGTCCCTTCTGTACCCGCGCCATGCGGCGTAAGATTGGGGTAAGAGGCAGCACTTATAGTATTGGGACTAACAAAAAAGGAGACAGGCCATGACGGCGATCGAGTCAGTCATGCACGAACATCGTGTATTCCCGCCCGCGCCGGAGGTGTCCCGGAACGCCGCGATTGCGGGCATGGAGGCCTATCGCGCCCTGGTGGCCGAGGCGGCGCGGGATTATGAAGGCTTCTGGGCGCGTCTCGCGCGTGAGGGCCTGACCTGGCGTACGCCTTTCTCGCAGGTGTTGGACGAGACCCAGGCGCCTTTTTATCGCTGGTTCGCCGACGGCACGATGAATGCATCGTACAACTGTCTCGATCGTCACATCGAGGCGGGGCAGGGTGAGCGGGCCGCGCTTATCTTCGAGGCCGACGACGGGGCAGTGCGCACGGTCAGCTACCGCGCACTGCGTGATGACGTCTGCCGGCTTGCCAATGCATTGAAGGCGCGCGGCGTGCGCAAGGGCGACCGTGTGGTCATCTACATGCCGATGTCCGTGGAAGGCGTGGTGGCGATGCAGGCGTGCGCGCGCATTGGCGCGACGCATTCGGTGGTCTTCGGCGGGTTTTCGTCAAAGTCGTTGAACGAGCGGATCGTCGATGCGGCGGCAGTAGCCGTGATCACCGCCGACGAGCAGGTTCGAGGGGGCCGCACGTTGCCGTTGAAGGCGATTGTCGACGAAGCGCTGGCCGCGGGCGGTACCGACGCGGTGAAGTCCGTGATAGTCTACCAGCGCACCGGCGGCGAGGTTGCCTGGGATGACGGACGCGATCTGTGGCTGCATGACCTGATGGCCGCCGAGTCGATCGAATGCGAGCCGGAATGGGTAGATGCCGAGCATCCGCTGTTCATCTTGTACACGTCCGGCTCGACCGGCAAGCCCAAGGGGGTGCAGCACAGCACGGCGGGTTATCTGCTGTGGGCATTGCAGACCATGCGCTGGTCGTTCGATATCAAGCCATCGGACGTCTATTGGTGTACCGCCGATATCGGCTGGATCACCGGTCACAGCTACATCTGCTACGGGCCGACGGCGGCGGGTGCGACGCAACTGATCTTCGAAGGGGTGCCGACGTATCCCGATGCGGCGCGTTTCTGGCGCATGATCGAGGCGCACAAGGTCAGCGTGTTCTACACCGCTCCTACCGCGATCCGCTCGCTGATCAAGTATGCCGACGCGGACAAGGCCGTACATCCGGGGCAATTCGACCTGTCGTCGCTGCGGATACTCGGCACCGTGGGCGAGCCGATCAATCCGGAAGCGTGGATGTGGTACTACGAGCAGGTGGGCGGTGCCCGTTGCCCCGTGGTCGATACGTTCTGGCAGACCGAAACGGGCGGGCACGTGATCGCGCCGATGCCGGGTGCGACGCCACTGGTGCCGGGCTCCTGTACGTTGCCGCTGCCCGGCATCGCCGCCGCGGTGGTCGACGAGACGGGGCAGGACGTAGCGGACGGGCAAGGCGGGATTCTCGTCATCAAGCGGCCCTGGCCCGCGATGCTGCGTACGGTATGGGGCGATCCTGAACGGTTCAAGAAAAGCTATTTTCCCGAGGAACTCGGCGGAAAGCTGTACCTTGCCGGCGACGGGGCGGTGCGCAACAAGGAGACCGGTTACTTCACGATCATGGGCCGGATCGACGACGTGCTGAATGTGTCCGGGCATCGGATGGGTACCATGGAGATCGAATCCGCGTTGGTGGCGCATCCGCTGGTTGCCGAGGCGGCGGTCGTGGGGCGGCCCGACGATACGACCGGTGAGGCAATTGTCTCGTTCGTCGTGTTGAAGGGCGCGCGTCCGGTGGGCGATGACGCGAAAGCGGTCGCTAATGAACTGCGTGCCTGGGTGGGCAAGCAGATCGGGCCGATCGCGAAGCCGAAGGACATCCGCTTTGGCGACAACCTGCCGAAGACGCGCTCCGGCAAGATCATGCGTCGCCTGCTGCGGGGCCTGGCGAAAGGAGAGACGGCGCCACAGGATACGTCGACGCTTGAAAACCCCGCCATCCTGGAGCAGCTCGGGGAGTCGGTCTGACGTGGCATCGCGCGGCGAGGCACGTGCCGCCCAGGCCGCACGGCGACACTGGCGGGTATCGCTGGCGGCAACATGCACGGTGTTGCTGCTAAGTGCGGCGGTCTCGTTCGTGCCGCCGATGCTGGCGTATCGACGGCATCCGGTCTGGCCGGATGTGACGCTGGCGGGCACGCCCTGGCCTTATTTCATTGGCGCGCAGGGGGCCGTGCTCGCCTTCGTGCTGTTGGTGACCGCCTATACGATTGTCATGGGACGGGCCGATCGCAGATATCGCGCCGCAATGCAGGCGATCGCCGAGGGCAACGACGGCCCGGGTGAGGTCCATGCCGACGGTCATGGCGATCCCGCCCGCGACGACCATGTGCGTGGCACGATCCACCGCAGGCGTCATCCGCGGTTGACCGGCAAGGAGCGCGATATCGATCGCGGACCGGAGGCGTGATGACGCGCGAGATCGTCCTCGCGTTGCGCTACGCCGCTTTCACCGTCGGCTTGTTTATTTTCACCGCCGTGCTCTACGCAATGGAGCGCCGATATGGTGGTGGCGCCTGGATCGCCTACCTGTTCCTGTTCATGACGCTGGCGGTCTATGCGGTGATCGGGATGTTGTCGCGAACATCGCATTCCCATGAGTACTATCTGGCCGGGCAACGCGTGCCTGCCGTGTTCAACGGCATGGCCACCGCGGCCGACTGGTTGTCCGCCGCTTCCTTTATCGGACTGGCGGGTTCGCTGTTCGCCACCGGGTATCAAGGGCTGGCCTACATCGTCGGATGGACCGGCGGCTTCTGTCTCGTCGCCGTCTTGCTCGCACCTTACGTGCGCAAAATGGCGCGCTATACGATCCCGGATTTCCTGGCGACGCGCTATGACAGCGGTGCGGTGCGCGTGATCGCCGTGGTGGCGACGATGCTTTGTTCGTTTGTCTATCTGGTCGCGCAGATTCAAGGTGTTGGACTGATCGCCGCGCATTTCATCGGCGTGGACGTCAGTGTCGGCATCGCCTTTGGCCTGGCGGGCATTCTCGTCTGTTCTTTTCTAGGCGGGATGCGGGCCGTGACCTGGACGCAGGTTGCGCAGTACCTGATTCTTATCGTCGCGATGTTGGTGACGGTCTCGCTGATTGGCCATCGGGCAGGGCTTGGGTGGTTGCCGCAATGGCATTATGGCGAGGCGTACCAACGGGTGGCGGCACTCGAAGCGGACCTGCGCGATGGACGGGGTACCGGTGCAGGTGAACCGCGCGCGCGTGCCGCATATCGGCAGGCAGCCGCGGCGTTGCAGCAGGAAATCGATGCATTACCGGCAAGCTGGACGGCGCAGAAGGCGGCACGTGTAGCGGCACTGACGGCGGCGCGTGAGCGCAATGCGTCGCTGCGGGAGATTGGTCAACTGCAGCGGTTTCTGGATGCGCTGCCCGCCAGTCCAGAGCAGGCGCTGCAGGTTTGGACGCGCGAGCGTGATGCCTTGCTGCGTCAGGCACAACCGCCGTCATCGACGTGGCTGGCCGTCCCCGCGCCATCCCCATCTTCAGCGGCGATGTCAGGCGACCAACAAGTGCGCGGACAGCATGGCGAGGTCATCGCCGTCGACGCCGCCATGCGGGATGTCGATTCGGGTGACAGCACGATGGACACGGCGGATATCACACAAGGCGATGCGAATGCGGGCCGCGCCAATGCGATCAATTTCATTGCATTGGTGATGTCGCTGACCTTGGGCACGGCCAGCCTGCCGCACATCCTGACGCGCTATATCACTGCGCCCGATGTCGGATCGGCACGTCGCGCGGTGGGCTGGACCTTGTTCTTTATAAGCCTGTTTTATCTCAGCGTGCCGGTCCTGGCGATCCTGGTAAAACTGGCCCTCATGGAAAACCTGCCGGGGCGCTCGCTCGCGCATCTTCCCGATTGGATCGTGCAATGGCAACAGGCCACCCCGCCCACGCAGCCGCTGGTGCGCATCGATGATCTGCTGCATGACGGCTTGTTGCATTGGGCCGGACTCGCGATGCAGCCTGACATGGTCGTGCTTGCCGCACCGGAGATCGCGGGGCTGCCGTACGTGATCACGGGACTGATTGCCGCGGGTGCGTTGGCCGCGGCGCTGTCGACCGCGGACGGATTGCTGCTGACCATCGCAAACGTCCTGTCACACGATGTGTATTTCAAACTGCTGGCATCGCGGACGAGCGCGCATAGGCGCGTGATGTTGTCGAAATTCCTGTTGCTCGCGGTCGCATTGGCCGCCGCATGGTTGGCGTCGGTCAATGGCGGCAACATTCTTTTTATCGTCGGTGCGGCGTTCTCGCTGGCGGCGTCGGGTCTCTTTCCCGCTCTGGTGTTGGGGGTCTTCTGGGAGCGGATGACTCGGCGGGGTGCGGTGGCGGCGATGGTCGCGGGCCTGATTGTGTGCGTGTACTACCTATGCCGGGCGCATCCTGGATTCGCGCATGCCATGTATCTGACGCCCGACACCTGGTTTGGCGTGGCGGCAGGAAGCGCCGGCGTGTTCGGGGTGCCGATAGGATTCGCCGTCGGCATCGCGGCAAGCTTGTTCGACACGCCCCCGAGCGAGGTAATGCGCAAGCGCGTGCGCTGGATGCGTTTGCCATGAGCGGGCCTGGCTGCGGAACACCTGATCCGGTGCAGTTACTCTGTCTCGAAGCCGATCGCCATCTGGGTGTCGGGGACGGCGCGCCGTGCGCGGGCGCGATTGACGGGGTCCCGTGATGGCGGCACACGCTTGGGCGGGCGGTCGACCAGGGGCGCGCGCTGGTCGCGTTGCGCCGGATCGGCGCGATTGGGATGTTCGCCGCTGTCCCGCCTCGATGCCACCGCCCCTGGCGGTTCCAGTGTGAGCGGTGCGGCGATCGGCAACGGCAGGATATCGAGATTCGGTTGTTTCAGCGCGCGGCGCAGGATGGCGTAGGTCTCGTGATCGAAGATCGGTGGAGGTGCGCCCTCGACGATGCGGCGCAATGCCCGCGGCTCGTCGGTGCTGCCCAGGTAGCACCAGTTGTCCACGACGTGCCATTGCGTGAAGCCGCTATGGTGCCGCTCGGCGAACGCGATGGCGCCGTCGTGCGGCCAGCGTGCGATCGACAGCGGGGACAACGCCTCCCGCACGCGTAGGGCGTGCTCCCTTGACGACTCTTCGCCAATGCAGGTGCCGCGGCATCGGTGCATGTGGTACCCGGTGCAGGGGCTGCCTGGTTTGCTGCTTTCCAAGCCCAGCGTGACCATGCAGAGCGCGTATTCATCGGCGATCTTGCGCAGGCGGTTTTCCGCGCGGGCGCGTGAATCGAACATGCCATACAGGTCGTCGGTATGACCGAAGTCACGCTCTCGCAGCGTGGTCAGCCGCGGCACCGGCATCGTGTCCGGGAAGTGCCAACTGCACAATCCGGCACGCCGCCGCGGTACCCGGTTATAAGGCGGTGCATGTCTCCTTATCAGTTGCGCTTCGAGCAACTGCGCGCCGATATCGCCGGCGCAAAGACGATGTTCGATGCGCGCGACGTCGCGGGCGAGTCGCGCGTCGGGGCTTTCCTCCGCGGATGCTGGTTGCGCCGATGTGACGAGCCCGGTGCCCGACGCGGGTGCCATGGCGGATGCCGGTTTGCCTTTGGCACGCGGTGCGCCGCAGAAATGCTGGCCGACACGCTGCCGCAAATCGGCGGCACGGCCAATGAATAGAGGCTGCCGCGCCGGCGACTTGCCGTGCAAAAGATAGACGCCCGGCAAGGAGGGCACCGCGTCGAGCGCGTCCGCATCCAGTCCGGACGGGAACGTGGCACGGCGCGTCAGGGCCTTGATGGCTTTATCGATGACGTCCGGCGCAAGCTGCTGATGAATCCGCTGCCAGAACTGCCATAGCAAGTCCGCATCGGCGAGTGCCCGGTGCCGGCCTTTGGGCGTCAGTTGGAAGCGTTCGATCAGTGCGTCGAGCCCATGCTTGCGCAGTGCTGGATAGAGCGCGCGCGACAAGCGCACCGTGCATAATGTATCGGCGCGGAACGTCAGGCCGACGCGCCGGAAAGACTGTTTCAGAAAGCCGAAATCAAAGCCGGCGTTATGCGCGACGAAGAGCTTGCCCTCCAGGCGCGAGAGCAAACCAGGCGCCAATGCGGCAAACACCGGCTGGCCGCGCACCATGTCGTCGGAAATGCCCGTCAATTGCTGGATGAAAGGCGGGATCGGTCGTTCCGGATCGACCATCGCACTCCACTCCTGGATGCCGTCGGCGCCTACTTCCAATACCCCGATCTCGGTGATGCGATCGGTCAGGGGGTCTGAACCAGTGGTTTCCAGGTCGACAAAGACGAGCGGGCGGCTCAACGCGGCGAACGGGTCATGCCCATCGCGGGTCGGCGGCCGCGCGTTCGTCGACGCAAGTGCGTGCGTGGTGGGTTCCGGTGTCATTCCTGCGTCGGGGTCGGCGCGACGGTAGGGGTTTGCGCTCTGTGGGCGATGGCGTGTTCAATCGCCACTTTCACGCGTTCGGTGAACGCGAGATCACCGGACGCGAACACGTCCTCTTCCGTCCCGGTATCCCGAGACAGAAACAAACGATGACGCAGGTTTTGAAAGCGGTACGTCAGATAGCTGACAACCACCAGCATTACCGCCATGACGCTGGCTGGCGCGTTACCATACAACGTGGCGTAGACCCCGAAGGCAATGCCCGCGATCAGGATGGGGATGGCAAAGCGCACATGACGGCGATCGACGACCAGGCGTACGGATGTCGCGCCAGTCAGCACCGCTGGCGTGCCGTAAGCAACGATGCGCGTGGCGCTGACGCTGACGTCGTTTTCTTGAAAAAAAGGCGGCGCGGTATCGAGAGCGGCACGGCCGCGGGGACCCGAAGCCGGCGCCGCATGACGGGGTGCCGGCGCGCTGGGCGAGCCGGACGCTGCGGATTCAGACATAGAGTGTGCAATCACAAATACAAGGAACCCCCGAAGCATAGCAATATCCAAGTGAGGATGGTGCCCAAAAGTTCCACTGTGATTGACATGACCCCTTATTTGAACGGACCCCACGCGTCCTTAGGCGGCGGGAGCCTGGATTGACGTGGGGGGCACTGTCGCGACCGGGTTTGCCGCTATCCGTTCAGTGGCATCGCGTGTTGCAAGCGCGCCGCCACCGTCTGGCGTGGTAGCCGGCAACGGCACGGGTGCGCCACGGCGCCGCAACAGATCGCGCAGCGCAACGATGACCGGAAAATACTCGTTGTTCATGTCGCCGCCTTGCTTGTCGTACGCTGCCTGCTCGGCCTCGACGATCCAGCGGTCTTCCGTGAAGATCCGGTCCGTAAACCAGACCAGCAGTGGCCAGGCGATGTCGAGCAGGAAGCCCGGACGCGGGCGCTTGATCGATAACAAACCAAACGTGCGGTTGACTTTCTGCGCCGCGTCCACTGGCACGTAGTTGATCCACAGGTCCATTACCTTGGTGCCGTCCGCCTTGTGGATGCAGAGCGTCTGGTAGGGATATTGGGTGCGGATGGTCATGACATCCTTGTGCTGGTCGGCCGCACCCTTTGCTTTCGCCTCCGCGGGCGCCGCTGCGTCATTGGCGGCTGGCTTGCCAGCGCCCTGATCGGTCTTGCGCCTTTCGCCGAACACCAGCGCTTCGCCGATCGGTTGCTTGCCACCCACGCGGGCGAAGGTGTAGTCGACCTCGACCCAATCGGTTCCGGCACGGCGATCGACGACGCGCGCACGCATCTGCCCCATCTGCTTGCGATGCAGGAACTGATGGTTCATGTCCATCAGGTTCTCGTGCATGAAGGAATAGTGGCAGCGCACCGTTTCGCCGAATCGACGCGTCTTGTAGGCCGGGTCGGAGCCATGCGCAAGTGCTGCTTCCAGCTCGGCGAAACGGGCTTCCGCTTCGGCGCTGACAGGGACCGATGCAGGTTCGGTGGCCGTGTGACCACGGGTTCCTTTGCCCGGCGTCATGCGGTTTGCCGGATTCACGGCGCCGTCTTCCTCCCATGGCGCCGCAGTGGGTGTCTCAACGGCTCCGCCAGCACGCATGTCACGAAGCGGAATCGCGACGGTGGACGCGCCGGCGCGCGGCGATGCGCCGGAAGCGGCGGGGCATGTCTCGGGCGTGGCACCTGACTGCGACATCGTTGCGGAAACGGTGTCGGCGCAGTAGACCAGGACTAGGCCCGCCAACTCGCGACACGGATAGGCACGTACCCCATTGGGCCGACGCTCGCGACCGAGATAGGGAATGTCGACGCAGTGCCCCCCGTTGTCATACGTCCAGCCGTGATAGCCGCATTTCAGCGTGTCGCCTTCGACGACACCCGCATGGAGCGGCACCTGGCGATGGGCGCAGCGGTCGAACAGTGCATGCACGACGCCGCTCTGACCCCGGAACAGGACGATCGGCACGCCGCCGAAATGCACGCCGATGGCTTTACCGGGCTTGACTTCTCTTGACCATGCCAATGGATACCATTGATTGGGGTCGATCGCCACGCGGCGCAGGTCACGGGGATGGTCTAGGCTGCCGGTGCTATCGATGAAATCCGATTCGGGGATTTCGGCGACAGCGGATGATGCCAGGGGGCGCGACGGTACGATCATGGACGCGAGGCTCCGAACGACGGGGACACAAGAGGCGCGGCATTGCCGCCTCCAGGGCCTTCAGTCTAGCGGAGTCCGGCGATCGTTGCCGGAATGGCATGCGGATTCCCGGCCACCTCTGCTCGATCAGCGGGCGCTGAGCGGGATCGGCGGGGTGTTCAGCAAGCGTTGGGACAGGCGTTCCGCCTGTTCGCGGTCGGGCGCCATATGGACATCGGTGCCGAATGCTTTCTCGAGCTGCGGGGTATCGATTCGCATCATCACCCGGCGTGACGGATCCGCCTCGATGACGATCACGGCCCGGCAGCACGCGCCAAATGCTTCGTGAAACACCTTGTACCACTTCAGCGGTCCGCCCAGGCGGGTCTTCCGCTCGCCGGGCATGTCCGTCACGAACAGCACGAACGGCGTGTCCATGTCGAGCAAGGCAGCCGTATCGTCGTGCCAGCGTTGCGGGTCAACGCTCGAAAGGTGTGGCCAGTCGACCGTGACGTGCGGGAAGGACTGCACGTTGTAACAAACCAGATTGGGGCAGGCAAGCGGGGCAAAAGACTGCATCTGACGATCCTTTCGGTCTCGTCCGGTTTGCGCGTCTCTTCAACGTCTGGGAGCGCTGTCGAGTCTGTCAACTCTCCGGGAATGCCGGATCGACATGGCGGGGCAGTGGATTCAGGCGATGCTGCGGCGCAAACGTGCCGAGGAGGGCGGAAACAGGTTCCGAGGGCGGCGTATGTCCCTCGGGTTTCCCCTTATCTCGGACCGGACCACGCCGCAAGGATGCAGTTTTCATAAAGAAAGTGCTACTCTGCGCGGAACAATGATCTTTTGCAGCGTGCGTTAAACAAATATCTTGACGCGCACACCCTTTTGTGATTGCCTTGTCAATAATCCTGCGCGTGGTTCTGCTGTGCGAACAGCGTCCAACTGGCAATGAAAAGCGCGGCGATCAACGGGCCGATAACGAAACCGTTGATGCCGAACAGCGCCATGCCGCCCAAGGTGGAAATCAGCACGACCCAGTCCGGCAGCTTCGTGTCCTTGCCGACCAGCAGCGGTCGCAATAGATTATCCGCCAGACCGATCACGAACACGCAGAACAGCAGCAGGATGATCCCCTTCCATAAATGCCCGGTGGCGAACAGCAGGATGGCGGCGGGCCCCCAGACGAGTGCCGCGCCGATTGCAGGCAACAACGACAGAAAGGCCATCAGCACGCCCCATAGCAGCGAGCCTTCGATGCCGAGGATAAGGAAGATGACGCCGCCCAGGCCGCCTTGAACGAGCGCGACGACGATGTTGCCCTTGACGGTGGCCCGCACAACGGTCGTGAATTTCTGGAGCAGATGGGTTTTGTGTGATTCGTCGAAGGGCAGCGCGTGGCGGATCATCCGGCCAATCTGCCTGCCGTCGCGCAACAGGAAAAACACCAGATACAGCATCACACCAAAACTGATCACGAACTGAAACGTATTTTGTCCAACGCTGAGCGCTTGCGCCGCAAGAAACTGGCTGATCTGCGCCGCGCCCGCCGTGAGCTTGGCCTGCAGATCGCCGAAATCGATCAGCCCGTAGCGCGCCAGCAAGTGCTGCACGGATTCGGGCAGTGCCGCGATGATTTGCTGGAAATAGGAACCAATATTCAACTGGCCCTGCTGAATCCGCTGGTAGATCGATGCGACTTCCTGAATCAACGTGACGGTGACCAATGCGAGCGGCAGGATCACCAGCAAAAGGATGAACGCCAGCGTCACCAGGGCGGCAAGGTTTTGCCGATGGTTGAACTTCATCAGGAGCCAGCGTTGAACGGGCTGGAACATCAATGCAAGGATGGCGCCCCAGAACACCGCGCTGAAAAATGGCCATAGCACGAAACCAAGGCCCAGGGTAACGATGGCCAACAGGATGTGAAACGACTTCTCATAGATCCGGCGGTTATTCATGTAATGCTGCCTGCTGGGTTAGACGGTCTGCCAAAGCGGGGGACGATGGGCAGCTTGCCTGACGCCATTTCCTATTCCACTTGTTGCAAACAGCTTACACGAGCGGCGGCGCAATTGCGCGCTTGGCAAAGCCGGCAGCGCAATATTACGGTGCGGTTTGAGGAAAAAATGAAACCTTGTGGCGTGCAATCTGCTCCACATGCTATCTATTTGCTTGTGCAAGTAATGAGCGCGATTGCCGGGTGTTCGAGATGCCGGGTATTCTGGCGGGTCAACGGCGGGCGACGCGGTTGCCGAGCGGCAGGGCGCGACTGGCATCCTCAAAATCGAGCGGATCAATGATGGTGGCAATTTCGCGGATCACGGCGGCGAGCGACGTCGTGCCGAATTTCGATTTGATATTGGCGCGATAAACGTCGACCGTTTTCGCGCTGATGCCCATTTCGGCGGCAATCCGCTTGCTTGCCTTGCCATCTACGAGGCCGTTCAACACCTGCTGCTCCCGCGGCGTCAACTGTGCATGGCGGCGGCGCAGCGTTTCACTGCGCCGACTGCGTTGTCGCAGCGCGGTCGCCATCTTCAGCGCACGCTGCACACGTTCGATCATTTCCTGCGAGTTATAAGGCTTTTCGACAAAGTCGATGGCACCATTCTGCAATGCCCGCACCGACATCGGAATATCGCCATGGCCGGTAACGAACACGGTCGGCATGACGATGTCCGCGTTGCGCAGCGCCTCCTGCAAATCAAAACCACTCATCTCTGGCATGCGGACATCCAGTACCAGGCATGCGGCACGGTCTCGATCGAATTGTTCAAGGAAGGCGCGGGCACCGGCAAAGCCGATCGATTCGATATGCACCGAGCCAAGTAACCAGGCCAGTGAGGCGCGCATATCGTCGTCGTCGTCGACGATATAGACCACTGGCGCAGCGGAGTCGGTCGACGGCATGCCGCGTCCGGGCAATGCGCCATGTGCCGAGCGGTTGTCATGCATGGTGGCGTACGCGTGGAGGAAAGAAGGCACCCGACGAGCGGGCACTGCGCTATGGCGTAGCGGCTGTTTCCAGGAAACCGCTGCGTATACGAAGGAACGATATCACGCGGCGCGCGTGAAAAAAAAGTTCCGGCCCGTATTTCAAAGTGTTGAACGCTCGCGGTGTCGATTTGTGTGTTGCCGTGCGCCTGGAACTAAAGGTTTCTTTAGGCGAGAGCAGGATTTTAAGAATTACTACCAAAAAAAAGCCCCTCTAGACTCCCTGCATGCCGCCTATTCTTGAAAGGATCGTTCTCGCCATGGTTCGCACGCTCGCCGCCGCAAAGTTGACTTCGTTGGCATCGCTCGTCTCGCTGGCTGCCGTGCTCGGAAGCATGGCGCTTCCCGCGGTGGCGCAGGTAAAGGTAGGCGTGATCACGTCATCCACCGGTCCAACGGCACTGGTCGGCATACCGCAGCGCAATACCGTGGCGTTGTTGCCGGCAAAGATCGGTGAGCTGACGGTCAGCTATATCTCGCTGGATGATGGCAGTGATCCGACTGCGTCGGTGACCGATTTCAAGAAACTGTTATCCGAGGACAAGGTGGACGCGATCATCGGCCCGACCGGATCGCCGAATGCGATGGGCGTGATCCAGTTCGCCGCCGAATCGGGCACGCCGATGTTCGCTCCGGTGGGGACGGCCGCCGTGGTGCTGCCGATGACGCCGCAGAAGAAATGGGTCTACAAAACCACGCAAAACGACGACCTGGTGGCAAAAGCACTGGTGGATCACATGGCGGCGACACAGGTCAGGACCGTCGGTTTCATCGGATTGAATGATCCGTTTGGCGAGAACTGGTACAAGGTTTTCTCAAGCCTGGCGCAAGCGCATGGCATCAAGGTGGTGGATAACGAGCGCTATCAACGTGCCGACAACTCCGTCACGGGTCAAGCGCTGAAGTTGGTTGCCGCAAAGCCGGACGCGATCCTGATCGCCGCACCGGGCGGCGCGAGCGTACTGCCGGAAACCACGCTTGTCGATCTGGGCTACAAAGGCAAGTTCTATCAGACACACGGTGCCGCGCTCGACGCCTTCCTGAAACTGGGCGGCCGCAAGGTCGAAAGCACGATCCTCGCGGCCAGCCCGATGCTTGTCCTCGATGAAATTCCCGATAGCAATCCGTCGAAAGCCGTCGCGCAGCGTTACATCGATGACTACAAAAAGCGCTATGGCCAGACCCCGGCGACGTTCGGCGCGAACGTCTATGACGCGGGCCTGTTGTTGCAGCGTGTCGTGCCGATCGCGGTAAAGGCCGGGGCGCCTGGAACGCCTGCGTTTCGCAAGGCGCTGCGTGATGCGCTGGAGAACGTTCGTGATCTGGTGGGCACACAGGGTGTGTACAACATGACAGCGGATGACCACAGCGGTTTCGACCGCCGTGGCGTCGTGATGATCACCGTCAAGAATGGCAAGTGGACGTTGCTGAAGTAAAGGCTCATGAACGCACAAATCCTGATGATCCTCGGGCAGGACGGGCTGACAAACGGTGCGATCTATGCGTTGTTGGCCGTGTCGATCCTGTTGGTGTTCAGCGTGACGCGGGTGCTGTTCATCCCGCAAGGCGAATTCGTCGTATACGGCGGATTGTCGATGGCGGCAATGCAGAACGGCAGGCCGTTGCATGTGGTCTGGCTGCTCGTCGTGTTGTCCGTATTGTCCGTGGCGGCGGATGTCATCGCACGTCGTCGGCATCGGGGGGTGTGGGCGCTGCGTCCAGCGGAAGCAGGGCAACTGGCGTATCCCGTCATCCTCGCCGGCATGCTCGCGGTGTTGCCGCTGGCGGCCTTGCCGACCTGGGTCCAGGCGATGCTCGCGCTGGCCGTCATCACACCCATGGCGCCGCCGATGTATCGGCTCTTCTATCAACCGGTGGCCGATGCGTCCGTGTTGACGTTGATGATCGTGTCGATCGCACTGCATCTCGTGCTGGTCGGCCTTGCCTTGCTACTGTTCGGTCCCGACGGTTCGCGGACCTCGACCTTCGTCGATCTGCCGTTGTCGTTGGATGGTATCAACCTCGACAGCCAGGCATTGCTGGTCATGGTATTGGCCGGCTTGCTGATGGTGGCCATTCACCAACTGTTCGAGCACACCTTGTACGGCAAGGCGCTGCGTGCGGTGGCGTTCAATCGCATCGGCGCCCGATTGATGGGCATTTCGCCGGTCTTCGCGGGAAAAGCCGCATTTTTTCTCGCGGCGGTGATCGGTGTGGTGTCCGGCGTGGTGATCGCTCCGTTGACAACGCTGTACTTCGACTCCGGCTTTCTTATCAGCCTGAAGGGTTTCGTCGGATCGATCATCGGTGGTCTGGTCAGTTATCCGGTTGCGGCGGCCGGCGCGGTGGTGGTCGGATTGATCGAGGCATTCGCCTCGTTCTGGGCGAGCCCGTATAAAGAGATCATCGTGTTCACGCTGATCATCCCGGTATTGCTGTGGCGTTCGCGCAAACACGCGCCGCTCGAGGAGGAACATTGATGGCGCGCGTCATGCCCTCTACGACGCCGGTCGCATCGCGAAAGAATGCACGCTTGCGGAGTGGCTGTATCGTACTTGTGGCCGTGGCGCTGCTTGCCGCCCCGCAATGGTTGCCGGCGTTCTACGTCACCTTGCTCAACTACATCGCCTTGTATGCGCTCGTGACCGTCGGCGTCATCTTGTTGACGGGCGTTGCCGGTTTGACCAGCTACGGGCAGGCGGCTTTCGTCGGCATTGGCGCCTACACGACCGCGGTATTCACGACGCAGGCCGACGCGATGCCGGCCTGGCTCGCGTGGGTCGGCGTGTCTCCCTGGCTGACGTTATGCGCCGGCTGGATCCTGACGATCGTCGTGGCGTGGATAGTCGGTCGAGCAACCTTGCGCCTGTCGGGGCACTTTTTGCCGCTGGGCACGATTGCGTGGGGATTGAGCCTGTATTTCTGTTTTGGTGCCTTGCCGATGCTGGGTGGTAATAGCGGTATCGCCAACATCCCGCCGATTCATATCGGTGCGATGAGCCTGACGGACGGCCGCCATATCTACTACCTTATCTGGCTATTTCTTGGCGTCGGCATGTGGGCCGTGCGTAATCTGTTGCAGTCGCGAGAGGGCAGGGCGATTCGGGCGCTGAAGGGAGGCGTGGTGATGGCAGAAGCCATGGGCGTGGACACCCAGCGCGCGAAGATGACGGCGTTCCTGATTGCGGCAATGCTTGCCAGTGCGTCCGGCTGGCTATATGCGCATATGCAGCAGTTCGTCAATCCGGTGCCGTTCAGTATTCACGCGAGTATCGACTATGTCTTCATGGCCGTGGTCGGCGGCACGGGACAAGTCTGGGGCGCCTTGCTGGGCGCTGGCGTCATTACGTTGCTGAAGGATGTGTTGCAGGATGTCATGCCGCGTCTGCTCGGACAGAACCAAAACGTCGAGACGATCGTTTTCGGCCTCGGCATGATATGGATCCTTCATCACGCGCGTGATGGCGCGTTGGAGGCGAGCGGCCGCTTGCACCGTTGGATACTGGCGCGCGTCCGCCAACGTATCGACGTTGCTGCCAGTCGTGCAGGCGCGCAGGGGCACGATGCCATCAAGGCACGGGAAGCCGCGGAGACGGCACGCGCCGACGCCCTGAACCGCATGCGTCACGCTGCCTTCGCCGAGGCGTTGCCCATGCCACGCAAGCCGTTGCCGCAACGAGGTGAAACGGTATTGGTGGCCGCCGAGGTAACGCGCCGCTTCGGTGGACTGGTTGCAAACGATGCGATGAGTCTGAGTGTTCATGCCGGTGAAATTCTGGCATTGATCGGACCGAACGGCGCCGGCAAGAGCACGATGTTCAATCAGCTTTCCGGTGTTGATACGCCAACCAGTGGTGAGGTGTTGTTCCGTGGCGAACAGGTGGCGGGCCGGGGCGCGCGACATATTGCGCGACGTGGCATGAGTCGGACGTTCCAGCATGTGCGCTTGCTGCCGAAGATGACAGTGCTTGAAAACGTGGCGTTGGGCGCGCATCGACGCGGCGAAGCGGGTATCGCGCGTGCCGTGCTACGCCTAGATCGGGAAGAGGAGAGACGGTTGTTTGCGGAAGCGGCGCAGCAACTGACGCGCGTGGGATTAGGTCCCTACCTGTTCGAGGAAGCCGGTACGCTTGCGTTGGGGCAGCAGCGCCTGCTGGAGATAGCACGGGCGTTGGCTTCGGATCCTTGTTTGTTGCTGTTGGATGAGCCGGCCGCCGGTTTGCGCTATCACGAGAAACAGGAACTGGCGACGTTGTTGACCAGCTTGCGAGCTGAGGGATTGGCGATTCTGCTCGTCGAGCACGACATGGCATTCGTCATGAACCTGGTGGATCGAGTGATCGTCATGGAGTTCGGCAAGAAAATCGCGGAGGGCATGCCGGCTGCGATCCAGGATGACCCTGTCGTACAGCGTGCCTATCTCGGGGAGGGTGAAGCGTGAACGCACCCATGCGACAAGCGCAAGTGGACAGGATGGCGGCATCCAACCGCGATGACGCGGCGATGTTGCAGGCGGACGGCCTGAGCGTCAGCTATGGCAAGGTCCGCGCGGTGGAAGACGTCTCGTTGACGGTCGGGCGCGGGCGGATCGTGACGGTCATCGGACCGAACGGCGCGGGCAAGACGACGTTGCTATCGGCGCTGATGGGCCTATTGCCTTCCCAGGGTGGCATCCGGTTCGCGGGGCAGCGGTATGCGCATCCCGACGTGCAGGAGATGGTCAGCGCCGGGATGAATCTGGTGCCGGAAAAGCGCGAACTGTTCTTGGAAATGTCGGTCGAGGACAATCTCGTGCTGGGTGCGTTTCATCGACGTCGGCATCGCGATCACCTTCAGGACTTGGAAGCGGTCTATGGGCTCTTCCCGCGCTTGCGTGAGCGGCGTAAGCAACTGACGGGCACGCTGTCCGGTGGCGAGCGCCAGATGGTCGCCATCGGCCGTGCGCTGATGGGGCGGCCCGCGCTGCTGATGCTTGATGAGCCAAGCCTGGGACTGGCGCCGCTCATCGTCAAGGAGATCTTCCGTATCGTGCAAACGTTGCGTGAGCGTGGTGTATCCATTCTCCTGGTGGAGCAGAACGCGCGCGCCGCGCTGCGGATTGCTGATTATGCGTACGTACTCGAGATGGGGCGCGTGACGGTGGCCGGCCCGGCCGCGGATGTCGCCGCGGACCCGCGCGTGACGGCGATCTATCTCGGAAAAGCCGGCGGAGAGGGGCAGACGTGCCATCCGCAACCCGGTGCCGTCGTTGCGCCGGGGCAGACGGCGCGGGTCGAGCAAGTGGGTCGCATATGACACGGGATACGCCTCTCGATAACGCGAAGCGGGCGCGTCGCGCATTACGTATCACGGTAGTGGGCGCCGGCGCCATCGGTGGCACCTTGGCCGTACGTCTTGCTTGTGCGGGACACATGGTCAGCGTGTTGACACGCGGTGCGACGCTCAAGGCGCTTCATGAAGGACCCGCTTCTCTGAGCGATCTCGATGGCATGCACCAGGCCCGTCTCGCCGCCTACGACAGCGCGCCGCATGTCGAAGACGGTGCCGCCGTGATGCGGGAAGCGAGCGCCGCGGCGATCGGTCCGCAAGACTTGGTGATCACGGCGGTGAAGGCGCACGCGTTGCCCGGGGTGGCATCGATGGTGCCGCCGCTATTAGGAAAGGGTACGCGGGTCATGCCCCTCGTCAACGGTGTGCCGTGGTGGTATTTCCAGGGAATGGGCACGCACGGCGCTGACGCCGCCACGGTACACACCACCAAGCCGCACGCGATGATCGCGCGTCCGATTGCCGCGTTGGACCCCGAAGGTCTGCTGGCACGGTGTATTGCGCCAGAGCGCATTGTCGGCGCCGTTGTTTATATGACCGGCCATACGCCCTCGGCGGGCGTTTATGTCGCGAATAATCCGCATCGGCTGATTATCGGTGGCATCGGAGAGACGGATGACGTTGGCCATGATGGCGATGCCAGTACCGAGATGTCCTTGTTCTGCATCGCGGCGGGGTTCAATGACGCCGGGATCGTCACGCATCGCAGTGCGAATATCCGCGCAGACATATGGGCCAAGCTCGCGGGTAACTTGACGTCGAATCCGCTATCGGTGCTGACAGGCGCAACCTTGGAACAGATCTATGGCGAGCCTGATCTGTTGCTGACGGTGCGGCCTATGTTGCAGGAAATCCGAGCGCTCAGTAAGGCGCTTTCGGTTTCCCTACCGTTCGAAGACGATGCGTTCCTGGCGCGTTGCCGGGGCATGGGGGCGGTAAAAACCTCGATGTTGCAAGACGCGGAACGTGGCAGACCATTGGAGATGGGCGCGATTGGTGACGCGGTGCTTGAGCTGGCCACGCGTGCCGATGTCGCGATGCCAGTGACAACCTCGGTACTTGGCCTCGTGCGCCGCCACGTGTCCAGCGCGCCGCGCCCCTGACCGTATTCGGCCGGGACATGCAGGGGCGTTTGCTATTGCTTCCGCGCGAATGCCGCCAGCCGCTTCACAAGATGCAACCAGTAAAGGCGAGACTTTCATGAACGACATTGCCCCCCCCTTGGCCGCGGAATCCGCTCCGCGCCCGGCGCATATCGATGCAAACGAATGGGCGTTACGAGAGCAATTGACGCACTTTTATCACCTCGTCGATTACCTCGGTTGGACGGAACTGATCTTCAACCACATCTCCGTTCGGGTGCCGGGCACGGACGGTCATTATCTGGTCAATCCATTTGGACTCAACTACAGCGAGGTCACGCCAGGAAACCTGCTGAAGGTCGACCTGGACGGCAAGCTGGTCGAGCCATCAGACTATCCGGCCAATCCGGCGGGGTTCGCATTGCATAGCGCTATTCATGGTGCGCGCGAAGATGTGCATTGTATTGTGCATACGCACACCACGCCGGTGTCCGCAATCGCGTTGAAGCAAGGTGGTTTTCGTCACGACGATTTTTACGGCGCGCAGTTGTTCGGTCGTGTTGCGTACCATGCATTCGAAGGCATCACGCTGTTTGCAGAAGAAAAAGAGCGGATGCTGGCGAGCCTGGGGCCCAGGCATGTGCTGGTACTACGCAATCATGGTGTTGCAGTGTGTGAGAAAGACATTCCTGGCACGTTCATGTTGCTTTGGACCGTACAGCGTGCCGCCGAGATTCAGTGCCAGGCGGGCGCGCTGCCGGGCCCGGATGTGGCCCTGGATGATCTGGTCAAGACGCGATGCGCCGACCTCGCGGCGCAGTTGATTCAGAACGACCGCTTCGCCATCCTATTGTTCGATGCCACGGTGCGAAAGATGAAGGCCGGACGCACACGCTGATGTAACGCATTTCATGTCGCGGTTGCGTCTCATGCGTCCGTGCGGACCGATATCACGCGCCATGTTTCAGCGGTAAAGAAAAGCCGAACGTCGTACCATTCGGGGCGTGCGGCTCCGCCCATACGTCACCGTCGTGCCGGGCAATGATGTTCTTGCACACGGACAGGCCCAGGCCGTTGCCGGACGGTTTTGTCGTGAAAAAGCCGTCGAAGATCCGGCTCTGCACATTCGGCCCCAGCCCGGTACCGAGGTCCGAGACGGTCAGTTGAGCCCGATCGCCCACGCGCGTGGTCTGGAGTGTCACCACCCGCTGCTTTTGTTTCAGTTCACGCATCACTTCCATCGCATTGAACGCGAAATTCAGGATAACCTGACCGACCAATACTTTCTCGCACCGTACCAGCAGGGGGTGTTCATCGAGACGTGTTTCAATACGGACGCCTTCCTCGCGCGCGCGCAGGCGCAGGAAGTAGTAGACATCATTGACAACAGCGTTCAGGTCGATGTCTTCCACCACCTGTTCGAGCTTGACGACGTAGTCCCGCACGCTTTTGATGATGCTTGTGGCGCGCTCCATTTGCTTCATGGCATTCTGCATGCCCCAGATCACGTCCGGGGCAGGGGTCGTGCCGGCTTGCAAGCGCAGCATGCCACCTTCAATGAAATTACGCGCCGATGCCAGTGGTTGACTTAATTCATGGGACAACGTCATCGCCATTTCTCCCATGGCGTTATAACGTGCCATGTATTCGAGAGCGCGTTCGTTCAGCCTTGCTGCCTCCTGTTCGGCAACCTGGCTTGTGACATCCCGAAAGTGCAGCAGGATACCGCTCCATTCTTCATCGAGCGCCACATAACGACAGGTGGCGTCATGCCAGCGTACACTGCCGTCGCGAACCACGGCACGATAGCGGAAGGTCGGCGGTGTCTTGCCTTCCGCGGCTTGCGCCAGGCGTCTCGTCAAAAGCAGCGAATCGTCGGCCGCGCCGAGTGAAAAAAAGTTCGTCGGTTCGGGGTCGTCGTCCCGTAGACCGAGCAACGGTCGCGCGGATTCGCTGAGATAGCGGATCGTGCCGTCGGCATCCACCACGGCAATGCCTTCCGTGAGGTCCTGCATGAATTCCTTCAGTCGCGTTTCCAGTCGTCGCAAGTCCTGCTTGATGCGCTCTTCGGCTGCAATGTCCCTGAACTGCACCATCACGACATCGCGGTCGTGCAGCGTTACGCGGGTCGCGACTGCTTCCGAGAAGATTTCCGTGCCGTCTTTCGCGCGATAGGGCCATTGCACGATGCATTCCCCTTTTTGCACCGCATCCTCGAGCCACTGGCGGCCTACCTCGCGCCGATATTTCTCTTCGTTACGCGTCATATCTGGTGCTTTCAGCGGCAACAGTTCTTCCACGGTGAAGCCCAGCGCCGTGCAGGCGGCGGCGTTCGCCCAGAGGATGTCCTTGCTCTGGGCGTCGTGCAGCAGAATGCACGTTTTCAGGGACTGCAGCATCGCCAGGCGATCGCTGTCTTGCAGGGCGAATGTCATCGTTTTCCGAGGGGTGCGAGACGGCACGGGCAGGTCTCGCGCACGCGTGGCTTAACCTGATTTATCTCCAAATCATAGCGCGAAATGACGTGATTTTTGTTGGGGCCGAGGGATGTTCGAGCGTGATTCCGGGTTGCGTGCGATGTTCCATTCACGAGTATTAGGGAAATCTTTAGTTGGACCGCTCGCTTTCTTTAACGCACGCTGCACAGTCCCAATTGCCGCGCATTTATGGTATTTCTACACTCGACGTCATCACCTTGCGTCGTTGTCATCACGTCGCGACACGATATTGCCGTTTTTTCGATACGAGGTTTTAGAATGACATCCGATACGACGCGCCATGCGGCCACCCTGTCTGACGTGAGGAGTGTTTGTGATGCCGTCGATTTGTCGATTCCCGTGATGACGCAGGGTCTGGGGGCGGGCCCGACCGATACGCCGTTATCGCTCGATAGCGTATGCGAGCACATCGTTGCACGCCGCGACGAATTCACGCGACTGTCACATGTGCCGCGTGACGTGATCGATTTATTCAAGCGCGCGCATCTCTATCGTGCCGCCACGCCAAGGCGTTTTGGCGGTACGCCGATGCCGCCGGCGCAGTTTCTTCGGATGATTCAACGCATTGCCGAGGCCGATGGTTCGGCGGGCTGGGTGGCAAGCTTCGGATCGGCAAATGTCTATCTTGCGGCGCTGCCTTTGGAAACGCAGGCGATCCTGTATGCATCGGGGCCGGATCAGGCGTTTGCCGGAGGGTTGTTTCCCGTGCAACCGGCGACCGTGACGCCCGGTGGCTATCGCGTCAACGGCCGCTGGCGCTTCGCAAGCGGTTGCAAGGGCGCCGACTGGCTTGGCGTCGGGATTGGCGGTGCCCCGGGCACAAAGCCACGAATGGCCATCCTGCCGCCATCGCACGTCGAGATCGTCGAGAACTGGGATGTCGTGGGCATGCAGGGGACCGGTAGCCATGACTTATGCGTGCGCGACAGGTTCGTGCCCGAGGAATGGACGTTCGTGCGTGGCGGGCAGACCCAGGTGGATGAACCGCTTTACCGTTATCCGACGATCGCGTATGCCGCGCAGGTGCTGGCGGTGGTGAATCTTGGCCTGGCCCGGGCAGCGCTGGATACGGTGAATCAGATGTCGGGTGCCCGCAAGACCAACACCGGCGCGCCGCAACTTGCCGACCGCGCCTATTTCAAGATCGGCGTAAGCAAGGCGGAGGCGCGCTTGCGTAGTGTTCAGGCCTTTTTCTACGAGACCACGGAAGCGGTGTGGGACGATATCGCGCGAGGGAATCACCCCACGCCCGACCAGGTCAGCCAATTGCGCTTGACCGCGGCGGAGGCCGCGTTTGCGGGCGCTGATGTGGTACAGAGCGCGTATCGGCTGGGCGGCATTGCGGCAATCTATTCATCGCATCGCCTCCAGCAATTGATGCGTGATGCAATGGTGGTGACCCAGCATGCGTTTCTTGGCGAAGGGATTTACGAAGGCGCTGGTGCGGTCTATGTGGGCGCTACCCCGTTCCCGGGTTATATCTAAACACGTTTCTCAAAGGATCGACCTGTCATGAGTGAAACCGTAACGCCGCTGCGCGTCCTTTTCTGCTGCAGCGTGACACAGAATTTTTTCGATTTGCCGCGCGATCAGATCAGCACGGTCTGGCGGGCGTATGGCCAGATGTTGAAGTCGGTCGAGCAGATGGAAGGGGTATCCGTACTCGGTATCATGGATGATGACCGTCTGGTCGTAGGGAACGGCGATGCGAATAACTGGACGTTCTACATCATGGCCGACGTCAAGGATTTCGAGACCGTGACGGCGGTGTGCAATTTGTACCGCACGACACACGTTGGTGAGCATAACCTCTGGCGGTACGGCAAGATCGAGGCGCGCGTCGGCCGCGCGCTGACCGTCCCGGCGGATGCGCAATAGGAGGCGCGGATGAGGCACACGGAAGCGTCACGCGTCGTTCTGGTCACTGGTGGTGCACGCGGTCTTGGCGAAGTCATTGCGCGTGCCTTTCATCGCGCCGGCTATCGCGTCGCCATCGGCGACATCGCGGTGGACGAGGCAATCAAGGTAGCCGCCGAATTGAGTGCGGACGGGAGCACTGCGTTTGCGCTACCGCTGGACGTCACGTCGAAGGCCGCATTTGAATCGGCGCGCGATGCGATGCTGTCGCGCTGGAACCGGATCGACGTGTTGGTCAACAACGCCAGTACGACACAAGTCGTTCCGGTGATGGAAATCACTGCCGAGCAATTTGATCTGGTAATGAATGTGAACCTGCGTAGCGTGTTGTTTGGCTGCCAGGTGTTCGGCACCTATTTCGGAGTGAACAAGGTTGGCCGGATCGTCAACATAGCCTCGCTCGCCGGACAAAACGGCGGGTCCGCGACCGGCGCCCATTATGCCGCGGCGAAGGGTGGGGTGTTGACCTTGACGAAGGTGTTCGCGCGTGACCTGGGACCGTTGGGCGTGACGGTTAACGCGGTCTCCCCCGGCCCGCTGGATCTGCCGATCGTGCACCAGAGTGTACCGCCGGAACGACTGCGGCAGGTCATTGCGAACATCCCCGCCGGCCGTTTGGGAGCGCCGGAATATATCGCGGAGGCGGTGATCATGCTCGCCGCGGAAAACGCGTATTTCGCGACAGGCGCGTGCTGGGATATAAACGGCGGTTTGTACATGCGATGACGGGCGACGACCGCAATCGCGTTTTATGTGGCTTTCCCGCTGCGCCTCCCGCCCGCGGGCCGTGCGCCAGCGGCAGTCGGCATCGGAGGCCCGTGACGGATGAGGCATGCGGGCCTGCCTTCATCGGCAACCCGCATGAAGGCGGTGTGACGCGCCCCGTTGCGGGTACGGACATCATCAGCGAAATGTCATTGGCATGAAGTGGTGAAGGCAGCGGCGCGACATTGGCTCGCAAGAGAATGAGCCGGGTGACTTTACGTCATGAATGTCGCTTGTTTGACCTTCTGCATAACGAACCGTATTGTGATGGTGGGTTGCCGGTGCGGCGACGTCGAGAATATCGGGAGGAATCATGGTCGATACGGAAGCCATCCGGCTGCAATTCCGGGACGCGATGGCGTCATTGCCGGCCGGTGTCAATGTGATCACCAGCGATGGCGAAGCAGGACTATGCGGCATCACCGCGAGTGCGGTCTGCTCCGTGACCGATACGCCACCCACCTTGCTGCTGTGCATCAACCAGCAGGCGCGGGCACATGATGTACTTGCGAAGAACGGCCGCCTCGCAGTCAATATGCTGTCAGGGACATGCCAGGGTACGGCAATGGTGTTCGCCGGCGCGCAAGGTGGATCGATCGAGGAGCGTTTTGCAACGTGTGACTGGCGGATGGGTGACACCGGCGTACCGGTATTGTCCAGCGCCGTGGCAGCGCTGGAAGGCGTGATCGAAGAATGCAAGCAGGTGGGTACCCACTCGGTGTTTTTCGTGCGAATCGAACGCATCACATTGCAACCGGACCGCGATGGGCTCGTCTATTTCGCGCGGGCATTTCATTCGCTGGCGCGCGTGGCGGCGCACACCCCATGATGTGCATGGCGGGCGTCGCCACGATGCAAAAAGAGACAGGGTGCGACATGCACGCTGTCTCTCTCTCTATCAACCGTGTGGGAATGTGCCGTTCACGGCGTTTTCAATGCTGACTCGAATACGCGAGCGACCGCGCAGACCATCTCGTCGGCGCCATGTCGACCGATGATCTGTAATCCTCCCTTGATGGTCAGACCGGGCAATGGCACCGGCAGACTCAGCGCGGGATGGCCGCTGAGATTGAAGGGGCGAATCAGTGCTGAGACATTGATTACCGATACACCGGCCAACGCCTGCGCCACCGTGATCGGCAGTTCCGGCATGGTCGGCATGACGAGTACGTCTGCCTGATCTAGGATCGCATCCACGGCCTGGGTAAAGCGACTACGGACTGCTTCGGCGCGGGCAATGGCGTCTTCCGTGGTTTTTTTGGCGTTATCGAGACGCGCTTCCAGATCGGCTTGCAGCAGACCACGGTTCGTCAAGTGACCAAAGGCCTGCGCCGTTTCCGTGTTGATGATCGTCAGGCCCGCATCGAATGCGTCCGGCATATCCGGCAGCATGACCGACAGCGTGTCCAGCCCGGTCGCGGCGATCGCGTTCGCCACGCCTTGGGCGATTGTCGGGTTACAAGGCGGTTGCAAGACGGCGAGGCGATATCGACCGTCGGCGCGCTGTGTGCTCTCCATGTCGAAATCGTCGGTCAGCGCTTGCATCACACGCTCGATGATGTCCATGTCGCGTGCGAACGGACCGACGCAGTCGAGTGTCGTATAGTCCGGCGCCACGCCCACGCGACTGACGCGTCCAAACGTGGGTTTCAGGCCGATGACGCCGCAGCAGGCGGCCGGACCACGTATGGACCCACCGGTATCGGTGCCGAGCGATGCATTGGCCAGCCCCGCGCCCACGGCAGCGGCGCTGCCGCTCGATGAACCGCCCGGTACGCGCGCAGGGTCCTGCGGATTCGTGGCTGTTCCGGTGAAGGCATTGATGCCAGTCATGCCAAAGGCGAGTTCGTGCATGTTCGCCTTCCCGGTGATCGTCCAGCCACGGTCGAGCAGCCGGGTGACAACGTCGGCGTGTCGCGTGGCGGGCGCGACCTCGGCCAATGCGCGGCTGCCGGCCACGGTGCGCATGCCCGCGATGTCGATCGTGTCCTTGACGACGATCGACAGGCCGTTCGGTGCCGCCGGCGCCAGCGTGAAGGTGGAAACAAGTTCATTCATGTCATCGCTCCGCGAAAGGGCGCACGGGCGCCCGGGATGCAGTACGTCCTATGCGTCATCGACCCAGCGACCGCGCGGTCTGGCCCGCCAATCCGAAATCGGTATTCGGGATGTCCTTGATGAAGATGCGGCTCGGCTCACGGGTGGCGCCGAGCACGGTGACGCAGGCGCGATCGATCTGCGCGATCAAGGCGGCCTTTTGCGCCGCCGTACGACCGGCGATCAATAAGGCGAAGACAATGGGCGATGGCGCTTCGGCGCGCGACGCGGCGGCGGGGACCGCGTTGCCTGCCGCACCGTGATCGATTGCCGCATAATCTTCAATCATGATGCGCACGGATTCGATTGGTACCGTCAGCGCTTCTACGGTGGCGTGGCTCAGGGCCGCGATCAGCGCGGCTTTCTGCGAGGCGTCATGACCCTGCGCAAGGTGAATCTGCAATGTCGGCATCGTTGGTTCAGAGCAGGAAACCGATGGCGTTCAGTGCTTCTTCCGAGTCGACCAGGCGAATCACCTTGTCGACGATTCTCGCGTCACCGGGTGCCACACCCAGGGCGATGCGATGTGTCAGGTCGGCCGCGAACATCGTCGTCACACCGCGCTTGCAGGCCGCGACAATCTGCGCCGAGCGCACTTCGATAATGTTGTCGGCGTCGGGCTCGCCGCCCTTCGTGAAGCGGGACACCGAACGTACGGTACGCGCCGCGTCGCTTGCCGAAGAGGAGAAGCCACACGTCATTCGCTCCACGCGCAGGCCGCGCATGACGTGGTCGTCGTAGACGTAGTTCAACGTGCTGGCGAAGTCCGTGGTCTGCTGGTCGATCGGCACCGTGTAATGGCCGGTTTCGGTCCACAGCGTAAGCCAGGCATGGTAGTCCTTCTTGTCCAGCAGTTCGGCTTCGCGCCAGATCAATTCAATCGCACTGGCAAAAGCGGCGGAGGTCGCGGTTATCGTCATGTCATTGTTGTTCATTACGCTTTCTCCGTGCCGCCCGAACGCGCTGCCGCCGCGGCTTCACCATCTTCCATCATCTTGCGCCACATCTTGTACGCCTCTCTCATGCCCGTCTCGTCGGTGGAGTGCGCGGTGGTTTCGCCATTGTCCGACCGGGCTTCGCGATTCAGGCCGCGATTAACGAGAATCGGCACGTCGGGGCCGGCATGGGCACCGCGCTGCACCCGTTCCCACGCTTCGGCGTCGTCCGGGCTGCCGAAGCCGAACGGGCCTTGAAAGTGTTCGTGAATGCGCAGGCGCTCCTGGTTTGCCTCGTCCGGTCCGCCATCCATGCCCAGCGCGACGTGACGAATTTCCGTTTCCTCGGCCGAGAGGGGACGGAGCACACGAAAGAACGCCATCGATAACGCCAGATTCGGGAACAGGTTCAGGTTGAATCCCACGCCGAGCAGTGACCGCACGATGCGTCGTACTGCTTCCGGCGAATGCCTGCCGGACAGCTTCTCGATCAGCGGCGTGAAGCGTTCCGGCAGCGGCGCGCCATCGTCCTTGTCAAGGTCCACCAGGTTCGGCATCAATACGGCCAGGCTATGACCATTACCGAGGCCACGGCAGAATGCCCCGTCGTCGGTCATGAAGCTGGTGACGATCTTCTCGGTTTCCGCATCGATCGACTTCAACCATGACTTATGTACCACGGGGAAGTGATAAAGGTCCGTCGTGTTCTCCAATTGGATTTTCCAATTGCCCTTGAACTTGAACTTGTGCTCGCCGTTTGCCTTCACCGGATAGCCCGCGCCTTGTTTCATGAACAGGTCGATCCACGGTTTTGCGCCGCCGAGGAAATCTTCCAGCGGTTCGATGTCTTCGTTGAAGCTTGCAAAGATCAGTCCGGCATACATGCCCACCCGCAAGCTGACCAGTGGCAGTTCGCTTTTCTCTATCACTCCTTCATAGCCATCGCCGTATGGCAGTGCGCGCAGGGCACCATCGAGGCCATAGCTCCAACTGTGGTAGGGGCAGGTAAAACCTTTTGCGTTGCCTTTGTGTTGTTCGCAGACCGTGGCCGCACGGTGGCGGCAACGATTCTGCAAGACGCGCACTTGACCAGTCTTGTCACGTACGACAATCACGGGTTGACGGCCGATGGTCGTCGTCCGGAAATCCCCGACGTTCGGGATTTCGCTTTCATGCGCTACCCAGATCCAGGTCTTGTAGAAGATGTGCTCGAGCTCAGCTTCGAACAGCGCCGGATCGTGATACATCGACGGGGCGATCCGGTCGGTGCCGGCGCGAGCGTGCATGGCACCGCGATCCTTCAGCGCCGTGCAATCAATGATGTGAAGGGACGAATCGCTCATTATTCAACTCTCGGAAAAAAGGCCCCGCAGTGGGGGGCTACGGGGGCAAACCTTAAATGTCCAACGTGATCACGGCGCTCTTCGCCCGTGATACACAACAACAAATCGTCTTGTTCGCCGCGCGTTCCGCTTTACTCAGGCAGTGATCGCGATGATCCGGTTCGCCATCGACGACGTCGACGATGCAGGTGCCGCAAATGCCTTCCCCACAGGACGTGTCGATTTCGATGCCGATGCCGGCCAGGGCATCGACGATCGTTGTCCCGGCGCTTACCGTCACCCGTTGTCCGCTATTTGCCAGAACGACGTCGAAAGCGCCGGGTGCGGGGGTATCCGCGACCATTGGTGCGGGCTCGGCGCTGAAGCGTTCGAGATGCAGGTTATCCGCCGGGTGCGTGCGTTCGCCCACCACCATGACGTGATCCATGAATGCACCAGGGCCGCAGGTGTAGGCGTGTGCATCCGAACCACATCTCTGGAAAATCTTCGCCAATTCGTCGTCGAGTGCCTCGGGCGCCACGCCTGCATGCATCACGACGTGCCTGGCGAACGGTTCGGACGTCAGCAGCGGTACAAACGCCGCTTGCGCCGTGGAGCGCACGAAGTAATGCAGCGTAAAGGTGGAATCGGGCAGTGCCAACAAGTGATACGCCATGCTGAGCAATGGCGTGATGCCGATGCCGGCCGCGATCAACACATGCTCGCGTGCGCCATCGCTGAGCCGGAACAGGTTGCGCGGAACGCTGACGTCGATTTTGCTGCCAACGGTGAGTCGTTCATGAATGGCACGCGAGCCGCCGCGAGAATGCGCCTCCCGCTTGACCGCGAAGCACAGCGTTTGCCGATTGGCAGGCTGGCCGCAGAGCGAATATTGGCGTACTGGTGCGTCCGGCAGGATGACGTCGACATGCGCGCCGGCTTCATAGGCATCGAACGGCGTCCCGTCTACCCGGCTGATGTGGAACACCCGGATGTCGTCGGTTTCGTCGATCACCTGATCAACGCGTACCGCGATGCGTGCAGGCACGTTCGCCGTCGCGGACGGGGAACGAAGAACGGGGGACAGGCTGGGGGACGTCATGGTGTGCTTCCTTCGCTGTATCGCGAAACGGCTTGAGGACCTAGGTTAGGAAGGTTTGACAAATCCGTCAAATCTATAAAAAATGGATAGGTAAATAAATTCAATTTATTTGATGCCCCCAATACGCCGTCCCATAAACCCAATACGCCGTCCCATAAATAGACGAGACATGCCGGACTGTCGGACCCCGGCCTATGTTGCACCCACCCACCGGATGCCGCCATGAATGCTATTGACCACGTCGATTTGAACCTGCTGCGCGTCTTCCAGGCGATCATCGAGGAGGGCAGCTTGACGCGGGCGGGCCAGCGCCTGGGGCTGTCGCAGCCCGCCGTCAGTTATTCCCTTGGCCGTCTCAGAACGTTGTTCGACGATCCGTTATTTATCCGGACGCGTTCGAGCATGCAGCCCACCCCGACCGCGCTGGAGGTGTCGGCAATCGTGTCGCGGGCCCTGGAGACGGTGCGCGAGGCATTCCGCTATGCCGAGCGCTTTGATCCGGTGACGAGCAGCCGGACGTTTCGGCTTTCGCTATCCGATGCCGGTGAATTGGGATATCTGCCACGCGTATGTGAGGTGCTGCAGGAACGGGCGCCGCGTGTATCGATCCAGGTGGTGCCCACGCCCATCGCGTTGATCGGCGAGCGCTTGCGCAGCAGCCGGCTGGATTGTGCGATTGGTCACCTGCCGGAATTGCTGATGCAGACCGAGAGTGCGGTATTGTTCGAGGAAGACTACGTTTGCATGTGTCGCGCAAAACGGACGGGCGGCAGTACGGTCACAAAAGGGCGCATCGCCGCGACGGCATTGGCGACGTCGCATTCGGACGGTAAGTCGACGGGCAGCATCGGCATCATGCCACTCGCGGACTATCTGCGCGCATCGCATGTGCGCGTCAACTCGCTGGAACATAGCCATATGGGTATCGATGATGCCTTGCGTGCCCGTCGGGTGACGCGCAATGTGGCGTTGGATCTCTCCCATTTTGCGTCGCTGCCTGCGGTGCTCGCGGTCACGGATCATCTCGCCACCATTCCGAGGCGGCTGGCGCAAATTTTCCAGCGCAGTGGCGCATTTGATATCTTCGATTTGCCCGTGCCGTTGCCGGCGGTGCAGGTGACCCTGCATTGGCACGCCCATTTCGCCGCCGACGACGGTAACACGTGGTTCCGGGAGTTAATCACCGAAGTGGTCGGGCCGGCAATCGTGTGACAGTACAGGATGCCGCATACACTGGAAGCCCGTATATACGGGTTGCCGCACCGGTATGAGCCGGAGGGCGATCGCACCGCGCAACGGGCAGATACGCCGGCCGCGATAGTGCAAGCCGGCTGGAACGCACGGCAAATATCAAGGCTACTTATAGGGCGTGGGATATTTGATCGATTTGTTCTTCGCGGCTGATGGTCCTACGCTGCATGGCAATGGCGTATCATCACGCCCGCATTAACTGAATTCAGAATGTATTTATAGGAGTGACCCCCGATGCAACGCGATCAAAACACCGCCATCTCCCCGCCGATCAATTGCAGCGCCGAGGAGTGGGAGGCAAGGTTGCGGCTTGCCGCCACGTATCGGGTGTTTTTCATGATCGGTTGGCACGAGCTGATTTTCAACCACATCACGCTGCGGGTACCGGGTGAGCGAGATCAGTTGTTGATCAATCCGTTCGGCCTGGCCTATGATGAAATCACCGCGTCAAACCTGGTCAAGATCGATCTGAAGGGGAATATCCTCAGCGACAGTGCGTATCCGGTCAATCCTGCTGGCCTGACGATCCACAGTGCTGTGCACGAAGCCGTGCCCGACGCGCATTGCGTGATGCACATTCATACGACGGAGAGCGTGGCCGTGGCGTGCATGGAGGAGGGGCTGGTCGATCACAACATCTATTCGTCGCAGTTGCACGACAAGATTGCGTATCACACGTTCGAAGGCACGACGGTACATGACGGCGAGAAGTCGCGGATGATCGCCTCGATGGGAAACAAGAACCTGATGATCCTGCGCAACCATGGGCTGTTGTCGCATGGTGTGACGTTGGGTCACGCATTCGTGCTGATCTGGACGCTGAATCGCGCCTGTGAAATTCAGGTTGCGACGCATTCGATGCGTGGCAACATCATCCCGGTGCATCACGACATCAGTGCGCAATCGACGAAGGATGCGCTTCAGTACGATCCGCGTTTCCGTGGCGGTGACCAAGTGCTCGACGCGCTAATACGTCGTCTGGATCGCATCGATACGAGCTATCGACAGTAACTGCCGATATTGTGGGGGCCGTTCTTGGCCTCATGTCGTTGGACGCGCGCTCTTGTCGCGCGACAGGTTCACGCGGCCGCCGGCGTGAGCAACGTCGTGATCTGGTCGTACAGCCACGTGATCCCGGTGTCGCGTTCGAAGCGTTCGTGGCGATACAGTTGGACGTCGATACTCGGTAGGGTAAAAGGGAGGGTAAGCAGTCGAAACTCGCCGCCATGATTGAAGCGCTCAGCGATGCTACGGGGGAAGATCACGGCCAGATCGGTATTGCGGATCACTTCCGGCGCCACCGTGAAATGTGGCAGCCGCACGACGAAGTTGCGGTCAAGGCCGTGCTCGCTGAGCATCCGTTCGGCTAGGTAGTGTCCCGTGGTGTTACTGCTGGCATAGAGATAATGCAAGCGGTTCAAGACATCGACGCTGGGCGTGTCTTCTCGCACGGGATGATCGCGGCGCACCAGGCAGACGGAATCGTCGTTGAACAATACCCTTCGTCGGCATTCCTCATGCAGTCCGGGCAAATATCCGAGGGCGATATCGATCTCACCCGCGCGCATGGCCATTCCGAGCGCCTCCACCGACAACTGGGTAACATCAAGACGCACGCCAGGTGCCTCTTTTTCCAGAAGCGCGAGCAGTGCTGGCAGTAGGTAGTAAGCGGACATGTCCGACATCGACAGTCGGAATGTTCGCTGGACCCGTTGTGGATCGAAGTCACCGTGCTCCTGGAGGGCGCGATCGATTAATGAGAAGGCAGCCTCTACCGGATCGTGCAGGCGCTTGGCCGCCGTGGTGGGCACCATCGCATGCGCGGCACCGGAGGGTGCGCGAACGAACAAGGGATCATCGAACAGCGTGCGGAGGCGACGCAAGGCGTGACTGACCGCGGATTGCGTCAAACCGAGCCGTTCGCCAGCAAGCGTCAAATTACCCGTATCCCAAATTGTCAGAAATACCCGCAGCAGATTCAAATCCGGTATCTCGTGAAATGAGGGATGATTCATTTTCATGGTTTTCATTATTGGTGTGAATTTGACGCATGCGCCGCCAAATTCTATCGTTATTCCGTAGTAACCGCCACGGTGCCGGAACCCGATCTCGATGCGATTTCTCCGCCGTGTTTTGACCTTACTTTGAGCGAGCAGACGACGATGACCGCACGTGACGGATATCAAGCGATGGCGCAGGGCGATGGTGCGCATCCGGGCGATGTGATTGCAACGTTGGGCGCATTGCCGCTGACGGATCTGTTGGAGATGGTTCGCGCGCGCCGGGACGAATTCGACGAGCGAGGCCATGTGACGCGCGATATGGTTCTGCAGATGAAGCGCGCAGGTATCTATCGCGCCAGCACGCCGCAACGGTTCGGCGGCGATGCCAGGGCACCGGCGGAGTTCCTCCGTATTCTGGAGAAGATCGCGATCGTCGACGGATCGACGGCGTGGGTCGCCGCGTTCGGTTCCGCCAACGTCTATCTGGCGGCGTTGCCGTTGGACACGCAGGAAGCGATCTATCGCACCGGACCGGACCAGGTCTTCGCCGGCGGCTTATATCCGTTGCAACCGGCGGAGCGTGTCGAGGGTGGCTGGCAAGTCAGTGGGCAATGGCACTTCGCCAGTGGCTGCAAGGGCGCGGACTGGCACGGTGTGGGCATTGGCGGGACCGCGGCGAGCGGGGGCGGCGCGGCGGCCGGGAAGCCGTTGACCGCGGTGTTTCGCGCGGGGACGCTGGAGATCGTCGATAACTGGGATGTGTTTGGCATGGAAGGCACCGGCAGCCATGATCTGAAAGCAACGGGTCAGTTCGTTGCCGACCCCTGGACGTTCACACGCGGGACCTCCGCGCTGATCGATGAGCCGCTGTATCGCTATCCGGCGGTGTCGTATCAGGCGCAAGTGCATGCGGCCTGCAACGTGGGGATTGCTCGCGCGGCGCTCGACAAGATCATCGAGATGTCCGGTGGCACGAAGACGACCACGGGTGCGCCGCGTCTGGCGGATCGCGCCTATTATCGCAGCGCGCTGGCCAAGGCTGAAGCACAATGGCATGGCGCGCGCGCGTTCTTCTACGATGCTGCCGAATCCGCATGGGAAACGATTCTGGCAGGCGATCCAGTATCGCAGGAACAGGCCAATCTGCTGCGATTAAGCGCGGTCCACGCAGCGCGTACCTGCGCCGATATCGTGCAGGAAGCGCATCGCCTGGGTGGCATCGCCGCGATTTATCGCAAGCATCCGCTGCAAAAAATGGTACGCGACGCGATGGTGGTGACGCAACACGCCTTCCTCAACGAAGCGGTGTATGACGGTGCCGGGTCACTGTTCGTTGGCATCCCGCCAAACATGCCTTATCCGTAAGCATGGCATCGCGGGCGACGCGCGGTATGCCTCAGTCGCCGCGCAGGCGACCTGCCGCCGATTGTCTGCCGCCTGTCGCTGGTTGCAGGACGCCAACCTTTCCGAGGCCAAACGGCGGCATGTTGACGTAGATATTCTCATGTCGACCTGGCGACACCATATAGGTTTCATGCCAGATGCCGACTGATCCGTCCGTTCCAATCGCCTTGTTGAAGGCCTGCCAGGCGGGTAAATGGGCGGCTTTGCGATCTTTGGCATAGGCCAGCAGTTGCTCCCTCGAACGCCAGTATTGCACCATGATCGTGGTGCGGCCCAACCACATCTCCGCGTGCAGGAAACCCAACTCGGGTTGACGCGAGAGCTCTTTGATCATCCGCGGCATGGCTGCCGTGACCGGTAGCCATTTGTGTACTTTAAGAGGCGCATTGATGCGCATGCCAATTAAAAACACCACAAAATCGCCCTCGAATCGGGCTGTGACGCGCGCTTTATTCATCATGGCGACCTGACCTCTGAAAAGAGTATTGCGTACCCCCTTGTGTGCGCGCTGGACAGTATTCGTGCAAGCCGGCGAGGGTAGTGACGCTGTAATGTTGGTGACTTGCGCCCTTTGGGGATATACCGCCAGAAATTCCGACAATGGACGTAAGGCGAGAAAGCTGCCATGCGTGGCAGATCCTATGGAATAGGCATTTGGCGATCTATGTTGACAGTGACAATATTAAGATTAGATAGGCTTTTGTGGCGCGTCAAGCTAAAATTGACGATGTCAATATGTAAGGTGGAGAAGCGTGAACAAACCGACACAGGGGATGATCGCCACCAAGCGACGCGGATCAACCGAACGTCGTGAACGTCCTTATCACCATGGAGCGTTGCGCGAAGCGCTGCTGGAGGCCGCCGAGCGAATACTCGCAAGGGACGGCATCGACCAACTGACGTTGCGCGCGGCGGCGCGCGAAGCCGGCGCCTCTCATGCAGCACCAAAGAATCACTTCGAGAATGTTGCAGGACTGCTAAGCGAATTGGCGGCTGTCGGATTCCGACGATTCGAGCGACGTCTTCTCGATGCGGTGCAGGTTGCGGAGACGGTGGAAGAAAAACTGGCGGCACTGGGGCGAGCGTATGTCGCGTTTGCGATCGATCATCCCGGGCTGTTTGTTCTGATGTTCCGTAGCGAACGCCTCGATTTGCAGAGGCCAAGCCTGAGTGCGGCGATGACCGCGGCATCGTCGGTGCTTCGTGATGCGGTGGATGCACACCCCACGGTCGATGGCACTTTGCCGATAGATCGGGCAGCACGACTGGTTACCGCATGGTCACTTGCTCACGGGTTCGCGATGCTGAAAATCGATGGCCGGCTAGACGTCATCACCGAGAGCCTGCCCGACCGTGGGGAGGCGATGATGTTGCTCGATACGATCCTTGCAGCGGGGGGCGGACGCTTGTCAAACGCACCCGTCGGCAACGGCAAAGCGCGTTAAGCGGCAAGACGTTTCCATGCGCATGTGCCGTGGACCGCGGGTACCATGTGGTGCTATCAACAGGGTCGATGTCATGTCCGCAGCCAACCGAGCGCGTGAGAAATGCGTCGCGTATGCGATATCAACCACGCTGCAACGCTGCAACGGCGGTGGCTTCTTCGTCGCTTGCCTTTCGTGGCGGAACGATTGACGTCGCGATGCCGGCGCAGACCGCGGCCGCGGCGAAAATATAGAAGTTCCATGCAACGTTGATTTCCTGGCGCAGGATAAAACCTCCGACCAGCGGGCCCGCCATCGCGCCAAAGCGACCGACGCCGGCCGCCCAACCCGTGGCGGTTCCTCGCGCATGGGGCGCGTAGTAATTCGCGATCAGCCCGAGCTGTACCATTGCAACGCCGCCGGTACCTAGGCCGGCAAGGGCTATCAGGCAATACGTCACGATCATCCCGCTTTTCATCGATAGCGCGATGAGGCAGGCAGCGCCGAATGTATAGGTCAGCAGGACGGATTTGCGTGGCCCGAACCGGTCGGCGTATCGGCCAATCAGGATGCCGCCGATTCCCGAGCCCAGCATGAACGTCGCCAGGAACGCCAGGCTTGACCCCAAGTTATAGCCCATCTGACGCATGATCTGGGGCAACCAGGTGCCGATCCCATAGAGATTCAGAACGGCGGCAATTTGCGCAATCCAGAAAGACGTGGTGGCGAAGAAGTTGCCTGACAGAAATATCTCGCGGAACAAGCGGCCAATCGTTGGTTTGTCGGCTTCCGCATGGTTAGATGCCACCAGCGACTCCAACGACAGTCCGTGATGCCTGGCGATCTCACGCGCCTCGGTCACGCGGCCGCGCGAGATCAGATGGAGCGGCGATTCCGGCAGCAAGCGCAACAACACCGGCAAGTACAACAGTGGCAGGCCGCCTACTGCGATGACGAAGCGCCATGTGTACTTTTCCATGAAAAACAGCGCCACGAGCGCCGACAGCAAAGCACCGACGAAATAGCCTGAATACATCAAGGCAAAATTGAAGTTCTTGCGTTCAGGGGACGAGAATTCGACGGTCAAGGCGGCGCTGACCGAGATGACACCACCAAGGCCGAGCCCCCCAACGCCGCGCGCCAGTGTGAAGAATAACGGGCTCGGCGCCAGCGCGGACACCACCATCGACAGTGAGAACAGCGTAACGCAGCCGATCAACAATGGCTTGCGTCCGGCGAAGTCGCCGATGACGCTGATCAGATAGCAGCCGATCAACGTACCGAATAACGCCGCGCTACTCATTGCGCCAATTTCGGCCGGCCCCAATTGCCACGGACCATAATGCATCAACGCCGGAACGATGGCACCCATTACGGCGGAATCATAACCTTCGGTCACGATCACGCCGAAACAGAGGGCAACGACGAGATTCCATTTTCCGCCAGAGCAGGTCACCGAGCTCGACATACTGTTATTTGCATGTGCCATCTGTCTGCCCTTTGCATCTTTATTGCAGGAATGAACGACAATAGAGGGCTGAAAAGGCAGGGTCAAATGGTTCACAAAAATACCGGCATTGAAGGGGATTCATGGCGCGCTGCAGCAGCATCTAAAAATCACGCGCTGTAGACACGCCCCACACTGTGCATCGGGAAGTGGTGATTTGCGCCTTGATAGGGCGGAAATTCTTTGAAGTCGGCTCGCATCTGATGACGCACCGGCGAGGCCAGCGCCGCATCGAGCGCCGCTGGTGAATCGAAGACAACCTTGTTTCGCTGCATCGGCGTGACAAAGGCCACGTCCAAGGTATTGCAACTGTCCATGCGAGAGTAGATCTCGATCTCGCGGATACCTGGGAAGCGGGCCATGATCGGCGGATGGCTGTCGATGTAATGCCGCAGCCAGGCGTTCATATCGTCGGCTGGTCCCTCATAGCTGACCATATAAGTGCATTGTGCCGGTGCACCGGGGGCCGTGTTGCCGGTTGCCGGTTCGGGTACGCCATAACGCCGGACGGCCATCGTCTGCTGGACCCATGCATGTCCATCGAGACCGAATGTGCCTGCTCGCTTCAGTATGGTCGCAATCGGACCACCGTCGCGACATGCCGCTTCCAGGCGGTCGAGGTCATCGAAATACCATTGCAGTGTGCATGCAGGGGGTATCTCGTTGTGAAGATAAGGATCATTCGCGCCGCCTTGCACCGGCGTGTGCACAATCAGTTTCAGCAAACCCGGCACGCCGCCGGATATTTCCGAAACCGCGCGATGCAACGCCGTGGCATCCATGACAGTGGTCGCGCCGTTGGAATCGTTACTTGGTCGCGCCTCCAGGAACAAGCAGCATTGCATTGCCTTCTCCGTGATCAGTGAAATAACGAGAGTGATGTTAAACGGAATTCAGAATGTTTTCCATGTCGGGGGTATTGTCTTGCGTGCGTTCGATCCGCTAAAAACGCAGGGAAAGACTTGACGCTGGATTTTGATGCGAATAATCTGAATTCAGAATGTATATTTCAAATGGATGGCACTGTGCTTAGGCCAACCTGTTCGCGCTTGCACGCGGCATGCGGTGAGGCATGGTCAATACAGGAAGTTGTCGATGCACAGCGATGTGATGCGGCCTCCGATGTCGCTTCAACAGTTGTTTGATCTGATGCCCGCCGGCGGGACCGTTTTGTCGGCAGGCGGCACGGCGGGGGCAGGCGCCGCGCTTACCCCGTTGATGCGCCCGATCTCATGCGCCTGGTTCATGCTCGGTAGTGCCGCCATGGTGGAAATCGGATTGACCGCACATCCGGATTGCATCGTTCTCGATCGTCAGCACGGGCTATGGGAGCGGACGGCGCTGGAGGCGGCCGTCGGTATCGCGCGCCATCGCGTGCCCGTGGTCGTCCGCGTCGCGGACTATACGCCGGGGGCGATTTCGGAGGCACTGGATGCGGGCGCGTGTTCGGTGCTGGTGCCAATGGTCGAGACCATCGAACAGGCCGAGGCCGCAGTCCGTGCATCGCGGTATCCGCCGGTCGGCACGCGCTCGGCAGGCGGTGTGCGACCGCTGCTGGGGGGCACGCGGATGATGCGTGACGATGGCGTGTGGTCTTCGGTGGGAGCAATGATCGAAACCCGGTACGGTGTCGAGAATGTCGAGGCCATTGCCGCGGTGTCGGGGCTCGGCTATCTCTTTATCGGTACCGGCGATCTGGCGATGTCGCATGGCGACTATCGCGATCTCGATCAGGGTGATCGGCCGGAACTGCAGTCGCGCGTTGAAGCGGATTGCCTGCGGGTGCTTCGCGCCGCCCATGCCCATGGCAAGCCATGCGGTATTTTTACGACACGCCTCGATGATGCTGTGGCCAAATGGCGTGCGGGTTTCGACTGGGTCGTCGCGTGCAGTGATATCGATGCCGCGCGCAAGGGCATGTCCCAGGCGTGCGCGGCGATGCAGGATGCGCGCGACGCCACAGACGCCGCTGGAGCGTTGCGATGACGCATGTTGACAAGACCACGGTGGCGGTTTTTCCCGGTGCAGGACGTGAACGGTTGGATGGTGCGTCAACCCCGTTGGATGCCGCGATGCAGGCGCATGCCGGTACCGCGGCTTTTTCCGACATATTGATCAACGCTTTCGGCGTGGATGAAGTGACGTCGGGCAGTGCGCTCGGAAGCCGACGTTTTCGGGATTGGAGCGATACGCACGGTGTCGCGCCCATCGCGGTATTAAGGCCTCGCTCGGTGGACAGCTTGTCCAGGATGTTGGCGTTTTGCCATGCACATGATCAGAAAGTAGTGACGCAGGGGGGGTTAAGCGGCCTGGCGGGTGGGGCGAATATCCTGGGCGGTGAAGTGGCGCTGAGCCTCGAGCGGATGCAAGCCATCGAGGAAATAGATACGGTATCCGCCACGATTCAGGTACAGGCTGGCGCGATCTTGCAACGTGTCCAGGAGGCGGCGGAGGCGGCCGGCATGTTGATGCCGCTTGATCTTGGCGCGCGTGGCAGTTGCACGATAGGCGGCAACCTCGCGACCAACGCCGGTGGAAACCGTGTCATTAAATACGGCATGGCGCGCGAAAGCGTGCTGGGTCTGGAGGCCGTGTTCGCCGATGGCACCATCGTCTCCGATCTGCACAAGATGGTGAAGAACAACAGCGGCTACGACTTGAAGCAGCTGCTGATCGGCAGTGAAGGTACGCTGGCCGTCATTACGCGCGCCGTGCTACGGCTTGCACCGCGTCCGCGTGCGATTGCCACTGCCTGGTGCGGCTTGCCGAGCTTCGCGGCGGTGACCACTTTGCTGGCGCGCGCACGGTCGCACCTGAGCGGCGGCGTATCCGCCTTTGAAGTCATGTGGCCGAGCTATTACGATTTTGTCACGACGCGGGTATCGGGCCTCAAGGCGCCGTTGCACGGCGCACATGCGTTTCACGTGCTGTTGGAAAGCGAGGGCACGGACCCAGAGCGTCATGCGGAGGATGTCGAGGTCTTGCTTGCCGCATTGATGGACGAGGGCGTCATCGAGGACGCGGTGTTGGCGGCGTCGACATCGGACGCCGTGGCGTTATGGCGCGTACGGGACGCGACCGCGGAATTTCCGGTGCTGATGCCCGGTCTCATCGGCTTCGATATCAGTTTTCCCATCGTGGATCTGGAAGCAGTGGCGGCGGAATGCGCGGCGGCATTGCAGATGCGCTGGCCAGACATCACGACGCTGTTCTACGGCCATCTTGGCGACGGCAACCTGCATGTGATCGCGCATCATCCGGCGCCACCGCCCGGATTGGAGCAGGCGGTGGATGCCATGGTCTACGACATCACGCGTCGTTGGCGCGGGGCCGTGTCCGCGGAGCACGGGATCGGGAGGAAGAAGCGCGGCTATCTCGGCCATACACGGGATGCGGGCGCCATGGCCGCGATGCTCGCCATCAAGCGCGCCATCGATCCGCGCAATATATTAAACCCCGGCAAGGTCATCGCGCTGCCGGAAAGCGGTACATCCGCGGCAACATCGGGAGGTGCTTCATGCTGACGCTCGTCACCTCGGTGTTGTCACGCCGCTTGATGTCCGCCATTCCGACGTTGATCGCGCTGGCACTGATCGTCTTCGTCGTGCTGCGCCTGATTCCGGCCGATCCCCTTGGGATGATGCTGCCGCCAAACGCAACGCCGGCCGACGCCGCGGCGCTACGCCACCAATTGGGGCTCGATCAACCCATCCCGAATCAATTCGGTATCTGGCTTTGGCGCGCCGTCCACGGCGACATGGGGTCGTCCATTTCGTTCCAGCAGCCGGTCAGCACCCTGATCAGCGCGACGCTGCCGGCCACGTTGGAGCTCTGTTTGACGGCGCTCTTGGTATCGCTGCTTATCAGTATTCCGGGTGGGGTCCTGGCGTACTCGGTGACCGGTGGCCGGGGAGAGGCCCCGGTCAGCGTCGGTGTGGTGGTAATGCAGTCCGTGCCGTCGTTCCTGTGGGCATTGTTGTTGATCGCGCTGCTCGGCGTATATCTGCCGATCCTGCCGTTTTCGGGGCGACTGGGAGATGGTTTGCCAATGCCCCACACAACGGGCTTTCTACTGATTGATTTCCTGTTGCAGGCCAATCCGCGTGCATGGTGGAGTGCGGCTCAGCATCTCGTATTGCCATCGCTGTCGCTGGCTTTCGGTTTCGCGCCCTTGGTGATTCGCGTCTTGCGATCAAGCTTGCTGGATCAGCGTAACGAATCGTATGTCGGGGTCTTGCGGCTGCGCGGCGTCAGCGAGCAACGCATCTTATGGGGCCATATGTTGAAGAACGCGGCGCTGCCTGCATTGACGATGATCGGTGTTCAGTTTGGTTTTCTGTTCGGCGGTGCGTTGCTGGTGGAGATGATCTTCGGCTTTCCGGGAATCGGCAACCTGATGATCCAAGCGGTTCGAGCGAACGATCTACCGCTGATCCAAGGTATCGCGATGGTGTTCTGCGTGCTGATGCTGGTGATCAACGCGGTGGTCGACGCGCTTTACCTGATGATGAATCCGCGTCTACGCAAGCGCGCCTGAGTGTCCGAGATCTCGATGAACAGTACCCCTCTGCGTCCCAATCCGACCATGCAAGAAGGCCCTACCCCGGTTGCGCACACGCCGTCTGCGCTGAAGTCGACGCAGCCGTCGTCGATCCCCCCCCGACGCTGTCGGTGCCGACGTCGACAGCGCACCGTCCGGGAAGGGCGTACCGGCACCGACCGGACGGGTCGAGGGGCCGCGAGCCTCGGAACGCAAGCACGCGTGGCTGCATCGGATACGTGGCTTCAACCTGTGGATTGGTGGCGCCATCGTGCTGTTCGTCGTGGTCTGCGCGATTTTCGCGCCGTTGATCGCGCCACATGATCCGCTCGACCAGGATCTGTTGCACATGCTGACGCCGCCAGCATGGACCGCGGACGGCGACGCGGCGTTTCCGCTTGGCACCGACAGCCTGGGCCGCGATGTGCTCTCCCGGCTTCTCTACGGTGCCCGCGTGGCGTTGATGGTGGCCATCGTCGCATCCATCGGCGCGGCGCTGGTCGGCAGCACCCTCGCCATCCTGGCAGGCTATTTTGGCGGCAAGGTGGATCGTGTGATCAGTTATCTGGTGGATCTCTGGATGTCTTTTCCGCCGGTCGTGCTGTCGCTCGTGCTGATGGTCAGCCTGGGCGTTGGCATCCAGAACGTCATTTTGTCGATCGTGCTCGTGGACTGGACGCGTTTTTGCCGCGTCGTGCGTGCCGAAGTCATGGTTGTACGGCAACGCGATTACGTGCTGGCGGCGCAGTTACTGAACTTCACGCATATGCGCATCATGCTGCGCGAGATCCTGCCGGCTGCGTTGCCGTTGATCATTACCTTGATGTCGCTCCAAATGGGTGTGGCGATCACCGTGGAGGCCTTGCTCAGCTTTATCGGCTTGAGCGTGCCCGCCAATGTGACGGCATGGGGCGTGATGATCGCCGATGCACGTATCTCGATGCATGAGCAGATGAGCGGTCTCGTATTTCCCGTGCTGGCGATCGTGATAACGGTGCTCGGATGTAATCTGCTGGGCGACGGGCTGCGTGTCGCGTTGGACCCGCGCATGCGCGGACGCGGAGAGGAAGCATGACGATGCCTGTAACGCCTGACGCGGTATTGGATCTGCGGGAGGTCAGCCTTACCGCGCGGTTGGGTGGCACTCCGGTGGCCGCCTTGCGCAAGTTAACGCTGCAGATTGCGCCGGGACGTGTCCTGGGGATCGTCGGTGAATCCGGCGCGGGGAAAAGCATGCTCGCCCGGTTGATCTCCGGCTTGCTGCCGCCACGCTTCGATGTGACCGAGGGCACGATGCACTTCGCGGGGCGGGACATGCTGGCAATGCGTCCGCGTGAGCGCCGCGCGTTGCTGGGACGCCAAATCGCGTTTGTTCCGCAAGAGCCGTTGACCGCGCTCGATCCCTTGCTGACGATTGGTGATACGTTTGCCGAGCACCTGGCGCATATCGGCGTGCCGTCGGCGCAGCGCCGGCAGATGGCCCGGGACGCGTTGGCCGCCGTCGAATTGCCCGTCCCGGAGCAGATGCTCAAGCGCTATCCGCATCAGTTGTCGGGTGGCCAATGTCAACGTGTGCTGATCGCCATGGCGTTTGCCAGCAATCCCGCGCTGCTAATCGCCGATGAACCGACCACCGCTCTGGATGTGATCACGCAGACACGGGTGATGCGCCTGCTTGCCACGCAGCAACGCGAGCACGGCACGGCCGTATTGTTGATCACCCATGATCTCCGCCTTGCCGCGCACGTCTGCGACGATGTTGCCGTGATGTACGCCGGCGACCTCGTCGAGGTGGGCCCGGCGCGCGATGTCCTCGACAATCCACGTCACCCCTATACGCGTGCGCTGAAATACGCGACACCGGACCTGAACGGCCCGCGCCGGCGGCTACCAGTGTTGCCGAAGCAGATGCCGGGGCTGTCCGCGCTTGCGGGCATCACGGGTTGCCGTTTTGCATCGCGCTGTGGAGTGGGGGACGCGGCATGCAGTGAAGAGCGCGTCCTGCGCGTGGCGTCGAATGGGCATCGCGTGTCTTGCAGTGAAGCGTGTGAGTTCACGCCGGACGGGGCACTGGCGGTGGTGCCGTTGTCGGTGCCAGCCGTGCAGACCGGGGTCATGCCGGTGGCGGAGCTGTGCGAGGCGGCGCTGACCTATCGCACGCGGACTGGTTTGATCGGACGCACGGTCACCCAATTCGATGCGGTGAAGCCGCTGTCGTTGAAAATCCATCCGGGCGAATTCGTCGGCATTGTCGGTGAAAGCGGCAGTGGGAAGACCTCGGTCGCGCGCCTGTTGATGGGAATCGAGCAACCGACGAGCGGCCGCGTATTCATCGGTGGCCAGGATATGACGCATGGCACCGCGCAGACCATCCGGAAAGCACGGGAGCAGGTGCAGATCATTTTCCAGGATCCGCAATCGGCGTTGAACCCGCGACGACGAGTGGATGCGCTGTTGACGCAGGCCCTGGAGGCCGCGGGCCTGCCCAGGCAGGAAGCGGCGCAGCGCACGGCGAACGCGATGCGGGTGCATCGGGACGTTGGTTTGCCTGCGGATACGTTATATCGTTTTCCCTCGCAGTTGTCCGGGGGGCAGAAGCAGCGGGTCAATATCGGTCGGGCGCTCTGTGCTGCGCCACAACTGATCGTGGCCGACGAAATTGTCTCGGGGCTCGACGTCTCGGTGCAGGCCCAGATACTGAATCTCCTGCTGGCATTGGGGCGTGAACGCGGTATCGCCTTGCTGTTGATATCGCACGATCTCGCTGTCGTGCGGTATCTGTGCAGTCGCGTGCTGGTGATGCGGCGCGGGGAAGTCGTCGAGGAAGGGCCGACCGAGACTGTATTCACCGCGCCGCGGCACCCCTATACGAAGGCGTTGGTCGCGGCGGTTCCCAGTGACCGCCCTGACGCGAAGTGGCCACCGGAGGAAGACGAAGTGGATGGCATGGCCGCGATGCAGGGAACGGCTGAGGTGGTGGCTGCCTGACGGTATGCGCTGCGGGTAGTGCGAAGTGCGGGTGCGGACATGGCTATAATCGTCGGTCAGGTTCACTGAGGAGAGCAACATGGCAGGCGCCGACACGGCGAACGTCAAGCAACCGAAGCGCTCGGCGCTGCGGCAGACCACGTTAATGGAAACGGTGTACCAGGAAATCTTGCGACGCTTGCAACGTGGCCAGATCAGCCCGGACGACCGTGTGCTGGACTACGAGATCGCGAAGGAATTCGACTGCACCCGCATGCCGGTACGGCAGGCGTTATTGCGCCTTGTCAACGAAGGTTATCTGGTAGGCTCCACGCGGGGTTTCATGACACCGGTGCTCAGCGCCGAGGATGTGCGTGAGATATTCGAAGTGCGGCGTTTGCTCGAACCAAGTGCCGTCGCCTCGACGATTCCGGTCTTGCACGATGTGCAACGCGCCGGATTGGCCACTGCGTGTCGCGATGCGCGACGCGCTTATGAACGTGCCGATGTCGCGTTGATGTCCGAAGCGAATGTCGCGTTTCGCGGCATCTGGCTGGAGGGTGTAACGAATTCGCGACTGAAAAGCACCATCCTGCGATGGTCCGATCATTCTCAGCAAGTGCGGCGGGTGACGATGCAGAAGCCCGGTACGATGAAGCTGATCGCCGATGGGCTGCAAGCCATCCTGAAGGCATTCAACGATAGGGATACGGTGCAAGCGCGCGCCGCGGTACTGGCTTTTATCGACGATGCGGAACGCCAATATTTCCTCACTACCGAGGAAAATGATGCCGCGCGCAATGCGCAGGCACTGTTGCGTTAAACGGTTACACCATTTTCCCTTCTGTCTAGACGACGCTAGCGAGCCGAGCCGAGCCGGCTAGGCTCGGGTCCCGCGAGTTGCCCCGTGTAAAGAAACGTGTCCCGGAGCGCATTCGAGATGGCGTTCAAGAAAAAAAAACAAGGGAATACTGAATTTCTTTAGTCGAATAAGACGTTGTTTTTTAGATGCGAGGACAAGGCGGCTCACATCCACGATGCCATAAGCCAGCATGGTGAGAGGCTTTCATTGCGTATGAACGCAACCCGTCAAGATTGGTTTTAGCAAGAATTCATACTGTTTTTATAGTGAATTTCATGTAATGGAGGAGATTGCCCGCACGGGCGTCGACATCTTTCTCTTATCGATTACCCGTAAATGCCTAAACAATTTGATGTACTACTTGACGCCCTAATTTTCGACAAATAATCTGAATTCAGAATGTTTTATGAGCCTGCTCTGGCGATGAATATTCTGGCGCCGCGGACGACGCCCCCACGGAACGATGCTGCATTTCATCAATAAAGACTGTCGCGCGACGCGACCGACCATAACGGGAAAAACAGTGAAGACGCCCCTGATCAACATGCCCCGCCTGCACGCTTTTGCCCTGGCTTCCGTCACCTTGGTGGGTGCGGGCGCCGTGCATGCACAAAGCAATGTCACGCTTTACGGCATCATCGATAACGGCTTGACGTACTCCAGCAACCAGGGCGGTCATTCCGCATGGCAGATGCAAAGCGGTATTTCGCAGGGTAGCCGCTGGGGCATGATGGGCACCGAGGATCTGGGTGGCGGCATGGCGGCTATCTTCCGTCTGGAAAATGGCTTCAATGTTGATACCGGCGCGCTTGGGCAAGGTTCGCGGATGTTTGGCCGGGCGGCGTATGTAGGCTTGGCCAGCAAGCAATACGGTACATTGACGTTGGGTCGGCAGAATGAATTCATGGGCGATTACGTCGGCGCGTACGGTGGAAACGGCAACTGGGGCATTCTGATACCGCATGCGGGCGACCTCGACAACACGGGTATCGACTTCCGTGTAAACAATGCCGTGCGCTACGTCTCGCCGGTCATTGCCGGATTTACGTTTGCAGGGTTGTATAGCTTCGGCAACGTGGCGGGTGCGATGGGTACGAATGCGGTCGAGTCGTTCGGCATCAAATACGGCAATGGCCCGCTGAGCGTGGCAGCCGCGTACACGGCGATCGACCATCCGGCAACGGCCGTAAGCGAGGGAGTATGGACGTCCGCGAATCCGATCGACGGCAATTACGGCATTGCCGCCAAACACTATCGCTCGACGGGTATCTCGGCGCAATATGTCTTCGGTCAAGCCAAGGTGGCCGCGGTCTACACGAACACGCGATTTTCCTCGTTGGACCCCACGCTGGGTGCGCGCATCAGCGGTTCCGTTACCTTCAATATCGGCGAACTGCTCGCCGCATACAACGTAACGCCCCCACTGCAACTGGGTGCGGCCTATAGCTATACGCAAGGCAGCGTCTCGCAGACCGGCGCGACGCCCAAGTATCACATCCTGGGCGGCATCGCGGATTACTTCCTGTCCAAGCGTACAGACGTCTATCTGCAATCGACGTGGATGCATGCCGCGGGCGATGCGACCGTTGCGGCGTTGGCACCGGTGGAAGCCGCGTCGAGCAGCGTCAATCAGGTCATCGTGCGCGTGGGCCTGCGCACGAAGTTCTGATCGACGCCTGACATCTTGCGCGCGCGTGAGGCATCCGAGGTGAAGCATACCGGGGTGCACGTCCGCGTTTTCTTCATCCACATAGTGCACTGATTGTGTTTGATCAGCGGGAGAATTGATGGAAAAGTTTGACATTGATGCACGTCGTCGCAGTCTGCTTCTCGCGACGCTGGCGAGCGGCGTCATGTTGCCGCTGGATTTTGCCCGAGCACAGCAACCGTCGGCTGGCGACGTCTTGAATATCGCCTATATTTCCGACGTGCCGGGATGGGACCCCACGGCGGTGACGGTGCCGCAGGCGCAGTCCATTTACACGACCGTATTTGATTCGCCACTGCGCTATTCGCCGAAGTTGGTGTTGCAGCCGCGCCAGATCAAGTCCTGGAAATGGCAGGACAAGAACGCGCAGCGACTGGAAGTGGAACTGCGTGACGACATCCTGTTTCACGACGGTTCGAAACTGACCACGGCCGATCTCAAATACAGCCTGCACGATCGTCCGGCTCAGGATAAGAAATTGGCGGTTGGCGGAATGTTCAACACGTTGCAGGACGTGGAAATCATTTCCTCCACGCGGGCGGTGATGGTGTACAACCGTCCAACGCCCACGGCTCCCATTTATTTTGCTTTTCTGGCCGGCTATATCATTCCGAAGGCCTATATCGAAAAGGTCGGGGCGGAAGCTTTCCAGGCGAAGCCGGTAGGCGCGGGTCCCTATCGAGTCGTCGGCTATGAACGCGGTTCACGAATCGTGCTGGAAGCCTTCGATAGGTATTGGGGCGGCGCGCCGGCCATCAAGAATGTAACGATTCAGATCACACCGGACCCGACGGCGCGTGTTGCGGCAATCGAGTCGGGCCGCGCGAGCGTGGCGGTGCAGATCCCGTTGCGTGAAACGATGCGACTGTCGAAGATGCCAGGCATTAAGACGAAGATCTATCCGTATAGCGAAATCTATATGCTGCGGATGCCAAACTATGTCAAACCCTTCGACGATATCAACGTACGGCAGGCAATGCATTACGCCATCGATACACAAGCGTTATCGAAGGCATTCTACGGCGGAGTGGCACGTCCTGTGTCGGTCGTCGCCGTGCCGGGTTCACCGGCCGACGTGCCTGGTTTTACGTTTCCTTACGATCCGAAGAAAGCCATCGAGGTGCTGGCGAAGTCCGGGTATGGTCCGAGCAAGCCCGTCAAGGTTCCGTTCCTGACGACCAACGGAACGTTCCCGAGTGACTACGACGTGGCGCGTGCGATTGTCGGTATGTGGCAGAAAGTGGGCATCGAAGCAGAGCTTACGCAGACGACGATGGCGCAGGTCATCGGGCAGATTCAGGCGACGAAAATGCCTGGCGTGCTGCTCTACAGCTGGGCGAATGCAACCGGAGATCCCGAAAACTATACGGGTCGCCTGCTCGATCCACGACTACGGTTCTCGGCGTGGAAAGATCCGGCGCTTGGACCGCGGATAGATGCGCTGATGACCGAAACCGACGAAGCAAAGCGGATGCAGGGATATCGCGACCTGAACAAGCAATCTTCAGAAGAGACATGGGTTGTTCCGCTGCTGCAGGCTGTCACCACTATCGCGTATCGGTCGAACGTCGAGGTAACCGTGTTCGACAGCGGTTATATCCTGCCGGTTGAATATAAGCGAAAGGGGTAGTCGCTATGATCGTACGGCGCATTTCAAGTGCACCGTGCGATGCGTGGCGACGGTGCAGGAACCAGGGGCGAGACATGGCGTGCGAGTGGCGATATTGCACAGGCGTTGCAGATAAATGCCGGCCTGTTCCTTGATCAACCGGCCCGGGCGGTGAGCCAACCGGGCACGGATATATGATCTGCAAGCGTGCGGTACGCGGTGAAAGCGTGGTTCCCCGTCGCGCGTGCCGGGTTCCGATTGGTCCACTGCGCCGCGGGATGGCGGGCAAACATGTCGTCGAACCAGCGCGCCGCCCCACATAGCCGAGCATCGTCACCATGTCGACCGATCAACTGCAATGCGTGGGGCCGGCCATCCGCCATGTCGAAAGGCAACGGCAGGGTCACCGCGGGATGGCCGCTGAGGTTAAAGACGCGGGTTAGCCTATCAATACCGATGTTACCGTCTCGGGCCGGTAGGGTTGGAAGGGCCAACACGTCGACATGCGTCAAGGCCTCGTCAACGGCAAGGCGGAAAGTGCGCGCCTGATGCAGCGCTTCGGATATGTCGACGAGCGTTGGAGTATCGATGCTGTCTTCATTGGCCCGACCCGCGAATTGGGCGATCAAACGGGCAGCCGCGGCCGCTTCCGCGATGCCGCACAAACGCACCGTGCGATTACGGGCCGGCGCCCCGGTGTACGTATCGAAATGCGGTTCGGGATGCGTGGACTGTGCCTGCAAAGCGTGGCGTCGGCAGGCGTCGATCAACAGGTCCTGCACCTTCGACCAATCTTTTGCGCCCAGATAGCCATTGTCTCTGGCGCTAGGCGCGCCGCCGCGCTGATCATCGCTGGCGAGCCATGCAACCCGTATCGGCTCACTGGGATGCATGGCTTGCGTTTCGTCAAATCGGTCATCCAAGGCGGCCGCCAGGTCGACCAGCGCCTGCATATCAGGCGCGAGCGCGCCGACGCAATACATCGGCAGGCCGACGTGCGATGCATACGTGGGTTTGAACCCGAAGATACCATGTAGCGCCGCGCCGACCCGTAGCCCACCGGTGAAATCCGCCGCCAACGCGCCCCGGACCCAGGCATTCGAGACCGCTGCCGCCGCGCCGAAGCCGGCATGCCCGACGCGGGTGTCCGCATGCCAGCCATTGTCCAGTACGCGTCTAACCGCCGGTGCATGCCTGTGCACACGATGACAGACACGAACAATGCGACGTGTGGCGATGTCGGTCGTCTCGTCGCGTGCCGCTTGATTTGGCCTCTTGGTAACACCGTTTCCGGCCATGCTGGAGATTGCATCCACGGCTCGCACCGTCTTTAAGCCAGCGACCGGGATCGTGTCTTCAATCGCGAGTGAGGGACCGTCGAGATCTCCTAACGCAAGAGGGCGAATGAATGCATTCATGGCGTCTTTGACTCTTCTGTATTGGGCGCGGTGGGGAGACGGCGCCGTGCAGTAGCACGTAAGAAGAGTGTCCGACGGGCGATAAAATCCGTCAAATCAATCGCAAAACAGTCGCATCATCAATCAGGTTGATGAGTAGCGATGTATGCGGGTTGGCGAGTACGCTTGTTGCCCGCCAACCGTTTTCTTAGAATTTCACGCGCAGCCCCGCTTCGAGAAACGCCTGCCGATTCGAACTGGACGCGCTCAACGCCGCGATGTTGGCTTTGGCGGATTGTCCGGTCGAGTCGGTACCGTTAGCAATTTGATACGATGCCAGCAGGTAGACGTCGGTCCGCTTGGATAGGAAATAGTCATACGACAATGACAGCGTATGGTAGTTTGAGCTGCCGACGGTGCCAACGCCGCTGCCATGGGTCAGGCTGTAGACGGCGCCGATAACGATATCGGGGCGCAGCATGTAGTCGAGGTTGATTTCGCCCGTATTGAAGGTGGCGGTCCCGTGCAAATGTAGCGGATTCGCCCCGGCACTGCTGTCGCCCAGTCCCTGAAACTGGACGTTCGAATAGTTGACGCCGATGATCAGTTTGCCGATCGTGTAATTCACCACTGCCCCGATGTCTTGATAAGTATGCGCTGACGCATAGCCGCTGTACACAGGATACGCGGTCATGTTGTTCGTCGTGGCGCCGTTGACATTTGTTGGCGTATTGGTAAAGAACGACTGGTTCGGATCGCGTACGTTCAAGTAGGCCGCACCGAGTTCGATAGGCCCTTGCTTATAGTTCGCGCCCACGGACCAAATCTGGTTACGCGTGAAATCACCGGCCTGATTACCCATTCCATACAGGGCGTTGCCGCTCAAACCATAGTACGTTTGCGACTGGTATTTGATGGCATTGTTGACGCGCTTGACGTTGTTGAAGTTGTCCAGGTCGCCCATATGCGCGGTGTTGCCGCCGCCGGTTTTCATCGAGGTGATCAGCGCGCCCACGCTATCCACCACCGAGTCGTATTGCCGTCCCAGTGTGATCGTCCCATATTGTGCGGACGACAGTCCGACGTAAGCGGTACGCCCGAACTCCAGTCCGCCTTGACCCGCGGTGCCGTTGCCCAGATTCAATCCATTTTCAAGGCGAAATACGGCCTTCAGGCCGTTACCAAGATCTTCGTCCCCGCGGAAACCCCATCGCGAGCCTTGCTTGACACCACTGGTCCCACCAATCAGCCGGCCACCTGCGTTGTTATTGGTATATTGGATGCCGTAATCCAGAATACCGTAGATCTGGACATTGCTTTGGGCATGTGCGGCCATGGTCATGCCGAGCGAGGTGGCGACCGACGCGGCGAGCGTCATCGCATATTTCTTCCGTAGCGGGCGGATGCGGCGAGAAGGAGCAAAGCGGAGCGTCATTTTTTTGGTCTCTTTGTGGAAGTGATTCGGAATGCGAAGTGACGAAACAAAGAGGCCTTCTGCTTTTCTGGCGAATGCCGTGGCCTCTGGTACGGCATATCGCGGAACCGCACCGTTCCTACCGGAGCGGCGCGACGTGCGACGTTTTTACCGCATTAACTGCGTGAAAAATGCATGCAGTCGTTCCATGGCGGTATGCAGGACCGCTTCCGTGCTGGCCGTGAAGCAGATACGCAGGAAGCCTTCACCCGCGGGCCCGTAGAAACTCCCCGCTTCCACGACCACATGTGCTTCGTCCAATAACCTGTCCGCGAGTGTCTGCGAATCCAGGCCGGTCGCACGGATGTCAGGAAACGCGTACATCGTGCCGTGTGGCACGGCGCAGCGCACACCGGGCATCGCGTTCAGCGCCTTGACAACGAGGTCGCGCTTGATCCGATCCGCCGCCACCATGTCTTCCACCAGTGCTTTGGGGCCCGTGATCGCGGCCAATGCGCCATGCTGGATAAAGGTGTTGACATGCGTGACATCGCTCGCTGTGATTTTCATCAAGGCGCCTATCGCTTCCTTCGGTGCACACAGATAGCCAATACGCCAGCCGTCCATCGCATAGCCTTTTGTAAAAGCGAATGTCGAAATGGTGCGCTCGGCCATGCCCGGCAACGCGCCGATGCTGACATGGGGTACCTCGCCATAAATATTGTCTTCGTAGACTTCGTCTGCAAGAATGACCAGATCATGCCGGATCGCGACGTCGGCAAGGGCCTGCAGTTCGTCGCGCGTGTGAACGCGTCCGGTCGGATTCGACGGATTCACCAGCACGATCACCCGCGTGCGTGGCGTGATGGCCGCTTCGATTGCCGGAATGTCAAAGGCGAAGTCGCGGTCCTTGTCAAGATCGACGATCACCGGTATCCCCCCGGCCATTTCAATCTTGCCGATATGTTGAGGATAGTAAGGTGCGAGCAGGATTACTTCGTCGCCGGCATCAAGCAAGGCAAAGAAAGCAGCGAATGAGGCGTGGGTCAGACCATTCGTCACCAGTACGGAATCGGCTTCAACTTCGAGCCCATTGCGTGTGCGTAGCTTGTGCGCCAACGCTTCGCGAAGCGCCGGCACGCCTTGCAGGTCGGTGTAATGAACCTCTCCCCGGAGTAGTGCATCGATGGTTGCCTGCTTGATCGGCTGCGGGGTATCGGCAATCGGTTTACCGAGTTCCAAATGGATCAGGTCGAGATCATTGCCAAAGCGCTTTGTCGCCTTGTCGTACATGCCGTAGTTTTTTTTCGACGTCTGGGTGATGCGTGTCGCGAATTTCATGGTGCTATTCCTGGTGTTACGTAAAAAGAGCGGCGGGACGGCGTTGATGGCCGACCCGGCGGTCCCCGCAGCACGCAGGCGAGGCCGATCGTCCTCGGCGCATTTGAATGGTGACCGGCCCGCATTGCCTTATCCTCCGCGCTTGGCTTGATGCAGCGCCGCTGCCAGCCTATCGATCCCGGCTGGCGTTGTGCGGGCGCCAGGAGACAGGCGCAGCGTGCAGCCACGCGCATCCGCCGCGACTTGATGCGAGGCGAGCGTTTGCACCGCCGCCGCGGCTTGCGCGGGTGTTGGAAGCGCGAGCATGATGCTGCCGCCACGTCCGGCCGGATCACGTGGCGTCAACACGGGTAGGTCACAGGTATCGGCGATATCGAGGATCGCATCACCGAGCGCTAAGTTGTGTCGTCGTAGTACATCTACACCTTGCGACAGCACCCAATCGAAGCCGGGACGCGAAGCGATGTAGGGCAGCACGGAAGGCGTTCCTGTATCGAAGCGCCGCGCGTCAGGTGCGAATGTGAATCGCGATAGATCCCAGTTGAATGGATCGGGCTGACTGAACCACCCACGCAGCCCTGGCACGCGCCCCGATGCAAACAGGCGTGGACCGGCATAGGCGAATGCCGCACCGGGCACGCCGCACAGCCATTTCAGCGTGGATCCGCAAACAATATCGACCGGATAGGCTTGCAGATCAAAGGGCAGGATGCCCGCACCTTGGGTGATATCCACCGCGACCACGGTACCGCGCTTTTGCGCGTGCGCGCACAGTCGTGCAAGGTCGACGCGTTTCGATGTCAGGGAAGACACCCAGGTAACAACCGCCAGTGCGACATCGTCGTCCCAGGCGGCGAGGTAATCGTCGTCACTGACATAGGTCGGGCCGCCAGGAGCACTTTGCGGCGCGGCGACCGTGCGTAATGTGAAGCCATGTCTATCAGACAGGCCACGCAGCAGGAAATGCAGGCTTGGAAAGCAATCCGCGGCGATCAGCACGACGCGGTTTCGCAGCAGCGAAGGCCCGTGTGTGTTGTCCGCGAGCGTATCAATGCAGCGCGCCAGCGCCTCGGTCACGTTGGGTGCCGGGAACAGACTGTCCACGGGCGCATTGATCAGCGTTGCCCAGTTCCGCAGCAGTTGTGATCTTGCTTCCAGTGCAAACTGCCAACCTTCTTCTTGCGGCGCGCACCATGCTTGCGTGAACGCTTTCAGTGCGCGATCGATGGCCTGTTGCTGACCAGGGAAACGGCCGGCGGAATGGTAGAGGCACCAGCCGCTGTCGCGATTTTCGATGCCAGAGTCCGGCAAGTTGCAAGACGGCGGCGTGGGGGCTGGGGGGGGCGCGATCATCATCGTCGATGCTTCAGATCTGATGCGCGATACGCTTGCTGTAGATGCCGACACAAATCAGGCTCAGCACCGCGCATCCCATAAGATAGTAGCTAGGTGACGCCGGATCGCCGGTCTTTGCAATCAGTATCGTGACTAGCCAGGGCGTGAAACCGCCGAATACCATCACGCCGATGTTATAGCCGAAGCCGAGACCGGTGCTGCGTACCGAAGCTGGAAACAACGATGACAGTACTGCGGCGAGAGGGCCGAAATACACCGCTTTTATAAGGCCGGCGATGATCATGATCGTCATCAAGACGCCGAACGTTGGCGCCATCAGCAGCCATTTGAAGCAGGGGTAGATCGTCAGCAGCGTGCCGAGGGCGGCAATCGTCATGATGCGGCCACGCCCGAATTTATCCGCGCAATGCCCCATCAGCGGGGTCAGTACCATCAGGATCACACCGGTTACCACCGTTGCGGCAAAGCCAGTGGATGCAGGTAAATGTAATTGCTTTACCGCATACGTCGGCATGTAAAGGATCATCAGATAGCTGGCGGCCGTCGATACGGACAGGATGCCGGCGGCCAGGAACAGGCGACCCTTGTAGTGGGTGAAGAGTTCTTTCAGCGGTGCCGCCGCAGGAGCGAGCGCCTGACCATGGGCATCCGTCGGCAAGGTGTCGTCGACGAAGCGGCGGATGTACAGCCCGACCGGAGCGATCAGCAGGCCGAACACGAAAGGTATGCGCCAACCCCATTGATCGATCTGTGCGTGCGACAGCTGAGTGCTGAGTAGCAATCCGAATGACGATGCCAACACGGTGCTCATGCCCTGGCTTGAAAACTGCCAGCTTGCAAGAAACGCTTTGCGTTCAGACTTCTGCTCGACCATCAAGGCCGTGCCGCTACCGAATTCACCGCCGGTGGAAAAAGCGATCAGGAAGCGGGCCAGCATCAACCCCAGCGGCGCGGCCAGACCGATGTCCGCGTACGTAGGAATGATCGCGCAGATCAATGTGCCCACGGTCGTCAGGGACAGGGCAAGCAGCAATGCCGACTTGCGGCCTTTCCGGTCCGCATAATGACCCAGGATCAAGGCTCCCAACGGTCGGAACAGATAGGAGGCACCGAATGTCCCAAAAGTCAGCAACAGCGAGACAGTGGGGTTTGATGCCGGAAAAAACAATTTCGCGATCGTGACGGCAAAGAAGCCGTAGGCCGCGAAGTCGAACCATTCGAGTGCATTGCCGATGCTGCTGGCGACGATCAGTCGTCGCAATTTCGCGCGCTTTTGCGCATCCTGCGTTGGTGTGTCATTCGCGGCGCTCGAGGCGATCGCACCACTGGCGTCGACCGGCGAAGTGACTGCGTCTTGTCTCATTATCGTGTCCATGAATAGAGATCGTTCCAAACTCGCGCCGCGGCGTGGGCAATATACGGCGGGCTGTGAAGACGGCTTGCGCCGAATCGGTCAGGCTTGCGGATTCTGGCCGTGCGGGGCTCGCGCCGATTTCGGCGTGTCGCCAGCCGCATCGCCGATATCCCAGAATAGACCGGCCATCATTTGCAGTGCTTCACGTACCACACTGCCGAGCAGATGTTCATCGGGCGCGTGCTGCCGGCAATTTGGATAGGAGTGTGGAATCCAGATCGTGGGCAGCCCGAGCGTATCGGCGAAGCATTCATTTGGAATGGTGCCGCCGAGGTTAGGCAGCACCGTGACAGGTTTGCCTGTCGTCTCCGACAGCGAGGCTGTCGTAAAGCTGACCCATGCGTCGTCCGGGTCGAGGCGCGTGGCGCCACCGGACGCTTCGATCGTCACGGTGATTTGCGGGAAACCTTCACGGGCAAGATGCGCCTCGATCAGCGTTTTGGCCCGATGCCAGTCGGTGCCTACGACAAAACGTAATTGACATACCGCTTCTGCATGTCGTGGAATCGCGCTAACCGGCTGCACGGTATTGCCGGACTGCATTGCGAGAATTTCAAGGGTGTTCCAGGCAAAGATACGTTCCGCCGGACTCAGTCCCGGTTCACCCCAGCCTTCGGACAAGGGCGGATCGCCTTCGTCGGCACCCACGCGCAAATCCTGGACAAGTTCACGCACGCGCGGTGGAATAGGCGGTGGCAGCAGTCCGTTGATGCGGATGCGACCCTGTCCATCTACGAGACTTGCCAGCGCGTTGCTGAGTACGATCGCCGGATTGGCGAGCACGCCGCCCCAGTTACCCGAGTGTCGCGCACCGAAGTCATTCCCCACGCTCAGGCGGAAATGTAATGCGCCGCGCGAACCGAGAAAGACGGTGGGGGCCGTGGAAAGCTGACGCGGACCGTCAGAAGCAATCAATACGTCAGCGCGCAGTTTGTCCTGATATTGCTCGCAGAGTGCGGCCAGCCCGGGCGATCCAACTTCCTCACCCATTTCCAGGATGATCTTGACGTTGAAGCCGAGGCTGCCCCGAGCTGCGAGCACCGCATCGAGCGCGGCGAGATTGATGGAATGTTGCCCTTTGTTGTCGGCAGTGCCGCGACCGTACCAACGATCACCATCGACTGTGATCGACCACGGCGTCAAGCCGTCGCGCCAATTCGCGGCATCGCCGCCAACCACATCGCCGTGCCCGTACAGCAGCACGGTGGTCAACGCGGGATCTTCGATGCGCGCGGCCAACAAGAACGGAGGGGCACCTGCTACAGGATTGTCGACTAACTCATGCGTGAAGCCGAGGTCGCGCAACGTGGCGCCCATCTCGTCACGCAGATAGGCGACGAGATGCGGCGCGGCGTCCGGGCGCTGGCTTTCGGTCGGCATGGCAACACGGCGTTGCAAAATGTCGAGGAACGCGCCGCTGTCATAGTGGGTGCGGGCGAGATCGATAGCGGTTTGACGTGACATGGCGATAAGGCAAGAAGTCGATGATGCGGTATGCGGCGTAGGCTGCGATAAGCGCCGTAAGGTAAAGCGTGGCGCATTCGGAACAGTCGGTAACAAGGATAGTAGTCAACCGAAATAGTTTTGGAATTCGCAATCAAACAAGGTAACCTTGAAAAAAACGCAAACCTCTGAGGGTGAACCACCGATGCGTGCATTGCTGGAGCCGTCGTTGTACTACTTCTCCGTTGTTGCTCAGTGTGGCTCGCTGACGGCATCGACGGAAAAGCTCGGCATGACGGTTTCCGCCGTGAGCCGACATATTGCCAAATTGGAGGGCGACCTCGGCGTGCCGTTGTTTGAGCGTCACGCGCGCGGGATGAAGCTGTCACACGCCGGTGAGATGTTGTATCGGCATGCCCGTCGCTCGATTGCCGATGCCGAGGCATTGGAACAGGATATCCGCCGTGACACGGCGCAACAGGAGCGCCGTATCCGCATCGCTTGCACCGAAGGATTCGCGTTTGATTTCTTGCCGAATTCCTTGAGCCGGTTTCGCAATGCTTATCCGGAATGCAGCGTCCTGATGGACGTCGTCCCGTCCCATGTTGCCACGCAAAAACTTCTCAGTGGCGAAGCGCAGATCGCGTTGACGTTTAGCATGAAGCCGGAACCCGGTATTCGGGTACGGTGGACGATGTCGGCCCCGGTGATGGCGTTAATGCGGACGCGGCACCCGCTCGCGACGCGGCGGTCGGTGCGGATCGCGGACCTGTTGCCTTATCCCATTCTGGTGCAGCAGCGCGTTACGACGAATCAGCAACTGTTCGACATCGCGTGCAATGTCGAAGGCGTCGATATTGTCCCGGCCGTGACAAGCCAGTACGCCGCCGCGCTTTACCAGTTTGTCAAAACGATGGATGGCGCGGTCATGCCGTCGGGCTATGTGTCGGTCGCGAATCGAATGGCGCAGGACGACCTGATCGCGATCCGATTTGATAATCCGCTACTGCAGCAACGGCGTTTGCAAGTGCAAACCCTTGCTGGGCGTACGCTGTCGGGCATGGCCTCCGCTTGTCTCGAATGGTTGATTTCGGATTTGCGGCAAGCCGATGTCGTTGGGGACGGCGAGGCGTCCATAACGTAATACTCAGGATTGCGCGCGGTGCTCGTAGGTGCGTAGGTGCAGCATCACCAGATCCAGCAGGAGCGGTGCGCATCGGGCGGTGGGCGGTGTATGGGCATCCCGCGCACGGATCAAGGCGCCGATGAGATGATCCGCTTCCACGCGCGCCCCGCGTTCCAGATCCTTCATCATCGACGCGGTGACAGGCGAGGTATCGCTGGTCACCACCGAACGGATACGCGCTGCGGTTTGCGTGCCTAGCGGATACCCTGCATGGGCCGCGATAGCCGCGCATTCATCGAACAAGGCGTTCGCGAAAGCCGTGCCACCGACGGAGTTGATCGTACCGATTGCGCCGCGCATCAGGCAGGTCATGCCGGCAGCGGTGGCAATCTGGATCCATTTTTCCCACATTTGCGCCATGATCCGCGGGCTGGCGATCGCGTCGCAGAGGGCGCCTTCGAAGCAGGCTTGCAATCGTAATACCCGTTCCGACAACGTGCCGTCGCGTTCACCAAAGTAAAGCTGATGCGTGTCGTTCAAATGCTGCACCCGGCCTGCGTCGTCAAGCGCGGCGGAAATTAGGCAGAAGCCGCCGAGGACGTTCTTCGGATCGAAACGGGATGACAGACGATCCAGGTGCGTCATGCCATTCAGCAAGGGGACGATCATGGTGTGCGGGCCAACGGCCGGCGCAAACGCATCCATCGTGTCATCGAGATCATAGGCCTTGCAGCCGACCAGGATGGCATCGTAATGCGTAGGTGTTGCGAGCAATGCTTCACGACGCGTCACCTGCGGCGCGGCGATGACGGTGTTGCCAAACGTGGGGCTCTGTATGACCAGGCCGCCTTCGGCGATCTGTTGCGCGCGACGCGGACGTAACAAGAAGGTGACATCCTGGCCCACCGCCGCAAGGCGGGCACCGAAATAGCCGCCGAGCGCGCCGGCACCAATGATGAGGATTTTCACGGTTTCATCAATATTGATTGGGAGGGGTAATCAGACGCCCATGTAGGCGACAGGGGGGCGACAAAGACATTTTCTGTACGGGTTCGCGTGATCCGCCAATGGCCGTCTGTTTCTTTGCGGAATAGATTGTTCAGTCGCGACGACCGCAGCAGCGCCTTGCCGTCCGAGAATAACCACGGTTGCATATGCACCCATTGACCGTCCGCGGTCAGTCCATCCGCGTGAACGTGGATTTGTTCCGATGTCAGGTAATGGCAATTGAGGATCAGCGCCGGATCTTTTTTCTGCCCCCAGAACGCCTCGAAATGCGAACGGATTGCCGCTTTGCCAACCGCTCGCCCGAATTGGTTGTCATAATACTCGCCCACGCCTTCCCAAACCGCATCTTCTGTATACAGTTGCAAGATGAGGTCGATGCGCGCCATATCGTTCTCGACAGCGTATTCAGGGAGCGGCGTGTCGCACAAGAACATATACCGGGCCTGAATTTTCCGAATGTCGGATTCGGCTTCCAGGGCTTCCACACGGCGGACGAGCGCAGCGTAATCCGCTGCTCCGGCGACGCTTGCTTGCGGGGCTGACATAACGTTCCTCACGATGGCTGATTCGGCATGGCTCGACGCGCTCACGATAGGGGGCACTCGCGCCAGCGTCAAATCCATCAAAATTGCCGCGGCCATCAATGAGGCTGATGATCGGTGGTCGTCGGAGTTTCCGGTATAGGCTATCTCCCAAAATCTGCATAGCGGCATCATTTTCGTGCGCTGCTGGCGAAAAGGCGGGCGTGTGTCAGCGTGTCGATCAACAGTGTCCGGAACCACTGATGCCCGATATCGTGTTCATATACTTCATGCCAGTGCACCGTCGATTCAAATTTTGGAAGCACCACCGGTAGTGAAAAAATCGCGAACTGGCCGGTGGCGTTGAACACGTTCGCGACGCCGCGCGGTATGGTGACCATCCAATCGGTCCGTAACAGGATTTGCGGAATGACGGTGAAGTGTTGCACGCGCATGGCGATTCGTCGATGCAGGTCACGCTCGCGCAGGGCCTCGTCGATTGCGAGGTGGCTGCTATCGGTCGACGACACCGCAACATGCTGCAATTCGAGGAACTGGTTGCGAGACAAGGTGCGCGCCGGGAGACCCGCGCGTTTGCGTGTCATGCAGGCCCATTCCTCGTTGAAGAGTGCGGCGTGGCGGGTCACGCGTCTTAATGCCGTCAGGTTGCCAATGGCGAAGTCGAGTTGCCCGAGGCGTAGCCTGCTTTCTATTTCGGCGAGCGGAACCGGGTCGGCGGCGAGGCGAACATGCGGTGCGGCTTGCTGCAGGGCTTCACATACCGGTGGCAGGAATACTTGCTCACCCACATCGGACAGCGTGAGCCGGAATTCGCGCGTACTGGTAAGCGGGTCGAAGGGCTCAGCATCTCGTAATGTTTCGCCAATCGCAGCCATTGCGCGGCCCAGGGGAAGTGCAAGCCTCTCGGCCGCGGGCGTCGGCATCATGCCATCGGTCGTGCGTACGAACAAAGGGTCTTCGAACAAAGCGCGCAATCGCCCCAACGCATAACTGACGGCAGGCTGTGTCAGTCCCAGACGCTGTCCAGCGCGTGTCAGGCTCCGCTCGTCGAGAATCATATGGAACACGCGCAACAGGTTCAGATCGACCCGCTGGAAATCAGTGGGGTTCATGGGCTGGATATTTAAGATGAATTTGACCGATATTGATCTCGACTCTAGACTCGGTCAATACCTTCATCACCGGAGTCCGGAAGTATGCAGATCCCAGCGCCATCGTCGCTGTCAGCACGTGCGTCTCAGCGGAACGATTTGGTCGGCACGACGCACGCTGCGGAAACCTTCACAGGCGATGCTCAACCAACGTGCCGTAACGCGTCGATGCGCACAGTGCCAGCGCTGTTGGCGGCTCGGTGTGCGCGTGGTGCAGAGGGTGCGCTATTTTCGGATCGGACCGATACCTGGTCCGCATCGATGCTGCGCGAAGCGGTCGCGAGACGTGCAGGCGCGCTGCAGGCGCACGGTGTTACCCGTGGTGACCGAGTTGCCGTGCTGTGTTCGAATCGGTTCGAATTTCTTGAAATCGTCCTGGCTTGCGGCTGGTTGGGCGCCGTGGCGGTACCGATCAATACTGCATCGCGTGGCGCGCAGTTGCAGCATATTCTCGGCAATTCGGGCGCGCGCTTGCTGGTTACCGAATCTAGCCTGGTGTCCGCCGTGCATATGCTAGGTGAGGGTGCTTGCTCATTGCGGTCGATTTGGCTTATCGACGACGCGGTCAATGAACCGCTCGGTGGCGCAAAGGTGTTCTCCATCGAGACCATTCCGATGCCGGCGGCAACCGATCCGATATGCCCAGCGACGTTGGCGGACGGTGACCTCTTCGTAATTCTCTATACGTCCGGCACATCGGGGTTGTCGAAGGGCGTGATGTGTTCGCACGCACAATTTTATTGGTGGGGTACGCATACCGGTGGTGATCTGGCATTGCGTTCTGGCGATGTGCTTTATACGTGCTTGCCTTTGTTTCACACGAATGCGCTGAATGCTTTTTTTCAGGCCTTGCTGTTCGATGCGACGCTTATCGTCGATAAGCGTTTCTCCGCGAGTCGCTTTTACGACGCGCTGATCGAAACGCGTGCAACCGTCACCTATGTTCTAGGCGCGATGGTGCCGATCCTATTGCGGCTGCCCGAGGCATCACGGGAGCGGGAGCATCGGGTAAGGGTGGCATTGGCGCCCGGCGTGCCGGCGCAATTCCACGCAATATTCACGGGCCGTACGGGTATAGGTCTAATTGATATCTATGGCTCGACGGAGACCAACGCGGTTATCGGTGGTGCGCTGGCGACGCAGCGCGCCGGCTACATGGGGCGGCTGGCGGACGCATTCGAAGCGCAGGTAGTCGATGCATGCGACGAACCCGTTGCCGATGGCGAGGCCGGAGAATTAGTTTTGCGTGCGAAGCAGCCCTTTGCTTTCGCGAGCGGGTATTTCGGGATGCCGGAAAAAACCGTGGAAGCGTGGCGCAACTTGTGGTTCCATACCGGTGACCGGGTCGTGCGAGAGTCTGACGGTTATTTCCGGTTTGTTGATCGCTTGAAAGATGCGATTCGTCGCCGGGGTGAAAATATCTCTTCGTTCGAAGTAGAACAGGTGTTGCTCAGTCATCCCGCGATCGCATTGGTCGCTGTCTTTGCCGTGCAATCGGAGCTCGCGGAAGACGAGGTGATGGCCGCTGTCGTGCTGCGCGAGCATGCTGCACTCAAGCCGCTGGAGCTGGTCCAGTATTGCGAGCCGCGCATGCCGTATTTCGCAGTGCCGCGCTTTATCGCGTTTATGGACGAATTGCCGAAGACGGAAAATGGCAAGATACAGAAGTACAAGCTGCGTGAGCGCGGGGTGACCGCGACAACATGGGATGTGGAAACGTCCGGGTACCGTATCAAGCGCACCTGACGGAAACGCGGCTTACACTTTTATCGAAATGAAGGCGATGATGGCAGGTATCGTGGAGCGAATGCATGCACCCCTGTGATTTCGATGGAGCGCGAATCGCCGCAGCGGTTGAAGTACCCTATCGGCGCAAGCGTGACGACATGACAACGGCAGCACTGCTGGCGGCTGCATTTTCCATGGCCCTTTCGCAGTCCGGTTTCAGCGCAGACGATGTGGACGGCCTTGGCGTATCTTCGTTTACGTTGGCGCCCGATCACGCAATCGACATGACATGGCGTCTTGGCATTCGTACTCGATGGAACATGGATGACTGCAACGGTGGCGCCAGCGGTATCAATCTGCTGCAGCACGCGATGCGCGCTGTGCAGCATGGCGATGCAAACGTGATCGTATTGTTGTCGGGCGATACCTTTTCACCCGCCGACTTCAAGCGTTTGGTCGAGCATTACAACGTTACGACACGGGATTACCTGCGACCGTTGGAAAATGGTGGCCCGAATAGTCTATTCGCGATGTTGACGCAGCGTCACGCGCGATTGCATGGGCTGGCGCGTGAGGACTACGGTCGCATTTGTATCGCGCAGCGCGAGTGGGCGATTCTTAATCCGGATGCCGTGTACCGAATGCCGTTGGTGATGGACGACTACCTGAGCGCGCCAATGGTCGCGGACCCGTTATGCCGTTTCGATTGCGTGCCCGTGGTCAGTGGTGCGAACGCGATCGTCGTTGCGCGAGCGGATCTTGTGAAATCCGGCACGGCCGTCAAGGTCCAAGCGCTCCAATGCAGCTACAACGCGGATCATCAAGGCGGCGACGGCTTGCTTACCGGATTGGCAACACTGTCCAGCGATTTGTGGCGTCAGGCACGGATCACGCCCGAGCAGATCGATCTCGTCTCGGTGTATGACGACTATCCGGTGATGGCACTGATCCAACTCACGGACCTTGGCTTTGCCCCCGATGGTGACGTGCGGTCCTTGCTTGACAAGGTTACGTCGCACGCATTGCCGGTGAACACCTCGGGAGGCCAGTTGTCGGTGGGGCAGGCGGGCGCGGCCGGTGGCATGCATGGCCTTGTTGAAGCGATCAAGCAATTACAGGGAAGCGCCAGTGCGCGGCAAGTGCGCAACGCGCAATACGCGGTGGTCAGCGGCTATGGCATGGTGGGCTATCGCTACGCGATGTGCGCCAATGCTGTAGTGTTGGCACGTGCTAAGGGATCGATGGAATGACATTGCACGTATATTCTTGCACTGCCTGCGGCCATGCGCTTTTCCCTGCGCGCATATTTTGCCCAGCGTGTGGGAGCGGTTCGTGGCGCGTTCTCGGGTGCGCGGGCGGACGGATTATGGAAAGTACCGTGGTGCGGATGCGAGCAGGCGTGTCCGCAGGTGACAAGGAAGCGGGGGACGTGCATCTTGCCAGCGTCGAAACGGATCACGGCCCCATTGTGATCGCGATGCTTGAACCTGCAGACTGGCCGGATCGAATCGCGCCGAATGGTGCCGCCGTGTTGCTGACGATGGACGCCGCGCAGCGTATTCATGCCAGCCGTGCCATCGCCATTGATGCAAAGGAAAGTGACGTGCGATCGAGAACAGGTCAACCAGGGGGTCAAAATGCGGATTGAAGGCAGTGTGGCGTTTGTAACCGGTGCGAATCGCGGCCTTGGGGTTGGCTTCGTGGATGCGCTGGTCGCGGGTGGTGCGAGAAAGGTCTATGCAGCAGCGCGCGATCTGGCGTCGCTACCCGCACCCTGGCGGGAAGATCGGCGTATCGTGCCGGTGCTACTGGACATTACGGTGCCCGCGCAAGTGAATGCCGCCACCATGTTGGCGACAGACGTCACGTTGCTGATCAATAACGCCGGTATCAATCGCTTGCAACCGGCCTTGGCTCAAGACGACCTCGCGGCCGCGCGCGCCGAGATGGAAGTCAATTATTTCGGGACACTGCAACTCACGCGCGGTTTTGCGCCAATCTTGACACAGGTGGCCAAGCAGACGAGTGGGACGGAAACAGGCGCGGCAATCATCAATATTCTGTCTATTTTGGCGCGTGTGACCTTGCCGTCAATGACGTCACTCTGCGCCGCGAAAGCGGCGGCACTCAGGATGACGGAAGGCGTACGTGCCGAACTTGGTCCGAGAGGCGTGCAGGTCATGGCTGTGCTGCCGGGAGCGATAGACACCGATATGAGTCGAGATTTCCCGCCGCCGAAGCTGGCGGTGAGCGAAGTGGTCAAGGCCGTGTTCGATGCGCTCACGAACCACGTTGACGAAGTCTACGTCGGTGAGATGGCGCGGTATGTCGCGGCGCAGCTTGCGCATGAACGGGTCGCGGTGCAGCAGCAGTTCGCCAACTTCGGTTGACTGCTTTTTGGTCTATCCTGTGGAGCGCGGTGATACGCCGCGTTTGTACTTATTAACGACGGAGCTTTTTGTGAGCGGCGAAACCATTCAGATCGCGTCGGCCGACGGCCAAACCTTTTCGGCGTATCTCGCCATGCCCGAGCAAGGTTCCGGACCGGGGCTGGTATTGATTCAGGAAATCTTCGGCATCAACGGTTTCATGAAAGACATGGCCGATCGTTATGCGGAAGAAGGGTATGTCGTGATGGTGCCCGATCTGTTTTGGCGTATGAAGCCAGGGGTCGTGCTCGGTTATGACGAAGCTGATTTCGCGCGGGCGCTCGGGTACCTTGAAAAGCTCGACGTGCAGAAAGCCGTGGAGGATATCGCGGCGACGCTTGCCGCATTACGCGCCCATCCGCGTCAGGCCGGCAAGGTTGGTGCGATTGGTTATTGCATGGGTGGGCGGCTGGCGCTGCTAACGGCGGTCCGTACCGATGTCGACTGCGCGGTGAGCTATTACGGCGTTGGACTGGAGGCGCATCTCGACGAGATGGACGCCATCCGTTGCCCGATGTTATTTCACTTCGCGGGTGACGATGCCTTCTGTGGGCCGGATGTCCGTGACGCGATCGTGCAGCGCTTTGCAGACAATCCGCGGATCGCGCATCATGTCTATCCTGACTGCAATCACGCATTCGCGACACCGGACCGGTCGCACTTCAACAAGCCTGCCGCCGAAATGGCCTATTCGCGCACGCTGGCATTGCTTCGCACCACGTTGGGTCCGATCTTCGATCTGAACCATCTATGGGAGCAGCATTGCTATTACGAATTCGCCACGCGTGATGTAGACGCGATCATGCCGACGATGGTGGCCGAGCCTTACGTCAATCATATTCCGACAATGACGGGTGGTGTCGGGCATGACCAGTTGAAGCGCTTCTATAAATACCATTTCGTCAATGCAAATCCCGAGGACACGCGCCTGATTCCGCTGTCGCGAACCATCGGGGCGGATCGCATTGTCGATGAATTTGTTTTCTGTGCAACGCATGATCGAGAGATCGACTGGCTGTTGCCAGGGTTGGCACCCACGGGCAAGTATTTCGAGGTACCAATGCTCGCGGTAGTCTGCTTCCGTGGTGACAAGCTCTATAACGAGCACATCTATTGGGATCAGGCGTCGGTGTTGGTGCAGATCGGGGTATTGAACCCCGCGGGACTGCCCATCGCGGGCATCCAGGCAGCCAGGAAATTGGTGGACGAAACATTGCCATCGAACACGATGATGCCGAACTGGGCGTCGAGTGAAAGCAAGCCGGTCTGATCGGTACGCGGTCCGGGGAGTCGCCTATGGGCTTACTCAGCGCCGCCGCAGCGTTTCCGAGGGAGATTCGCCGAACGTCTTCGCATACGCAAGTGAGAAGCGCCCAAGATGAAAGAAACCGCACTCGAGCGCGATATCGGAAACGCGAACATCCTGTTCGGCACGCAATAACGTCTCACGAGCCCGTGACATCCGGATATCCCGAACAAACTGCATCGGTGTGATGCCCCGAAAATGTTGAAAACCTTCGCGTAATGTTCGCGGGGGCACACCGGCGGCGTCGGCGATGTCCTGTAATTGCAATGCGTCCGCACTGCGCGCGCGAATGAAGTCCTCGGCGCGACGAACGAAAGCAGGCGCGATGCCTGTGGATCGCGAGGGTAGCGCGGCGGAGACGCCTGAGATTCCATCGTACGGCGAGAGGGGGCCAACTGCCTGAGACAACAACTCAAGCAGCAAATGCTCCATATGCGTGGCAATGCCGGGACTGTTGCGTGCGCTTTCGAGCAAGGCGGTGGAACCGGTCAAGGCGCGAAGTTGTTCCATCCATCCGCGCAGATGAGGGCCGCCTACGGGCAGCCGCGGGGCAATATGAAGCGGTTCGTCACCGAGCACGGATACGAATGCTTGCGCGTCGATCCGCAACACGAATTGTTCGCAGTTATCGGATAACTGCGCGTCGAAGGAGTGCCCCGGGCGGCAGAGGATGCCGTTGTCCTGATCCACGCGCAAGGTGGTGTCGCGCGTGCGGGCCAGCGCCTGCCCGGAAAGGCAGAACATCAGCAGGTAATAGCCATCGACGGACTCCACGTCGACATGCATGTCCGACCCGAAAGCAATAGTGCCCAGCCCGAGGCGGCCCACTTTCACGAAATCCATGTGCGAGGTGCCCTCCGCGTGGCCGGTGGGGCGTAGCGCATGCGGTTGCATCACGCGGGAAATGGACTCCCGTGTTTCGTCGAGGTCCGACGATTCGAACAGACGGTACTTGCGCAGCGCGTCAGGATGGAAAAAGGAAAGCGGCATGATCATCTGACCCCGTTATCGAGGACGAAGCCAATAATTCAGTAACAGTCTATCCCGGAACGCAGGCACCTGGGAAACCTGCCGAAATTGGATAAGGCCGGTATTCGCGCGTTTTTTATGGATAGACCCGTAATTGTGGCGCTCCAAAAATCTGTCTACACGCCCTGTAATGCGCAAGCGCCCCACAAAATGGAGAAAGATGATGGAAACAACAGTCGCAATGCCCCTGAGCCGCCAGGCTCCGCATGAGCCTGGCGACGCACCGCGAGAGGCCGACGCGGTGGTTTTTCCGCATGATGATGGATCGCGCGTTCCGTATAAAGTATTTAGTTCGCAGGCGGTGTATGACCGTGAGCAGGAGCGTATCTTCCGCGGCCCGACGTGGAATTTTCTTGCGCTGGAGGCCGAAATCCCGCACGCCGGCGACTTCAAGAGTACGTTTGTCGGTGATACCCCGGTGGTGGTGACACGCGGCGAAGACGGTTCGCTGTCCGCTTGGGTGAACCGCTGCGCGCACCGCGGTGCCTCGGTGTGCCGGAAGGCGCGGGGCAATGCCACGTCGCACACCTGCGTATACCATCAGTGGAGCTTCGACAACAGCGGTAACTTGCTCGGCGTGCCGTTCCGTCGTGGGCAGAAGGGCATGACCGGCATGCCCGCGGATTTCGATCCAAAGCAACATAGTTTGCGTCAATTGCGGGTGGACAGTTATCGCGGACTTGTCTTCGCCACGTTCAGCGACACAGTAGGCTCGCTCCCCGAGTACCTGGGTGCGGAGATGCGTCCATGGATCGATCGGATCTTCCATAAACCCATTGAATATCTTGGTTGCACGCGGCAGTTCTCGAAATCGAACTGGAAGCTGTATTTCGAGAACGTCAAGGATCCGTATCACGCCAGCATGCTGCACCTGTTTCATACCACGTTCAATATCTTCCGCGTCGGCATGAAGGCGCGTTCGATTCCTGACGCCACGCACGGATTGCACAGCATCATCACCGTGACCAAGACCGGAGAAGATACATCCGCCGCGTACAAGCAGCAGAATATCCGTTCGATGGATGACGGCTTTGTCCTGGAAGATGACTCCATTCTCGGCCTTATCTCAGAATATGAGGAAGACACGACGAACCATATCCAGCCGATCTTCCCGCAATTGGTGGTTCAGCAAATCCACAATACGTTGGTCGCGCGGCAACTGCTGCCAAAAGGGCCGAACAGTTTCGAGTTGATCTTCCATTTCTTTGGCTACACCGACGACACGCCGGAAATGCGAGAGCTGCGCCTCAAGCAGGCGAATCTTGTCGGGCCAGCGGGCTATATCTCGATGGAAGACACCGAGGCGACCGAATTGGTGCAACGCGGCACCGTCCGCGACGCGGATGCGACATCTGTCATCGAGATGTCGCGCGGTAATCCAGACCAACAGGATACGGTGATAACGGAAAGCCTGATCCGGAAGTTCTGGGTGGGGTATCAGAAACTGATGGGCTATTGAGCGAAACCCGTAGCGGACTGGCAATCGCGGCCGCCAATGCACAAGAGGAATACGATGGATCGAACAACGTTGTGGCTTTCGCTGCAAATGCTGCAGGACGAATATATCAGCAACCTAGACAATGACCGGCTCGAAGCGTGGCCGGCGATGTTTACCGAGGATTGCCTGTACGAGATCGTGCCGAAGGAAAATGCGGACATGGGTCTGCCGGTTGGCATCATCTACTGCACGAACCAGAGGATGTTGCGCGATCGCGTGGTGTCGCTGCGGAACGCGAATATCTTCGAGGAACACACGTATCGCCATATGACGTCGGGGATGATCATCCTATCCGAACGCGACGGCGAGATTGAAACCGAAAGCAATTATGTCGTGGTGCAGACGCGCGCTAACGGTGAATCGAACGTCTATCAGGCCGGGAAGTATTTCGATACCGTGGTACATACCGACGCGGGTCTGCGCTATCGGCGCAAGCGGGTCATCTATGACACCTCGCGTGTGCAGACCCTGCTTGCAACGCCGATCTGAGAAAAAGGATGGACGCTATGGAAACGAACTGGCAGCCCATTGGCGCACTCGATGATTTCACCGAAGGCGAGCCCACCGCCGTTTTTGCCGGGGATAGGCAGATCGCGGTTTTCCGTCTGGGGGATGAAGTATTTGCACTCAACGACTTGTGCTCACATGGCCATGCGCGGCTTTCAGAGGGATTCGTGGAAGACGGCTGCGTGGAATGTCCGTTGCACCAAGGACTGATCGATATCCGGACCGGTGCACCACGCTGCGCACCGATCACCGAACCGGTTCGCGTATTTCCGATACGCATTGTCGCATCGCGGGTAGAAGTCCATGTCGGTTAAATCCATCGTCGTCGCCGGGGCGGGCCATGCTGCCCGCCGTGCGGCGGAAGCGTTGCGGGAGCGTGATGCGGAGGTGCGAATCACGCTGGTTGGTGCCGAGGAGGCGTTGCCATACGATCGGCCGGTGTTATCGAAAGAAGCGTTGACCAGCGCCGATGGTGCGCGGCGCGCGTTCATTCGCGATGCCGCGTGGTATGACGCACAACGGATCACGCTGCAGCTCGGCACACGGGTAACGGCGATTGATCGGTCACGGCGTGTCGTGACCACGGACCGAGGTGGGGCGTTGCCCTATGATGCGCTCCTGCTGGCGACAGGATCACGCGTCCGGCCTTTCCCGGGGCCGGTCGATACGGACGTGCCGCTGCATTACGTGCGGACTGTGGCCGATGCACAGGCATTGCGCGCGGTATTACAACCGGGCACGCGCGTGGCGGTGCTTGGCGGAGGTTTCATCGGACTCGAAGTCGCTGCGTCTGCGCGTGCACTCGGTTGCACGGTCACGCTGTTTGAGGCCGCGCCGCGTTTGTTGCAGCGATCGATGCCGTCGACGGTAGGGGCGTACCTTCTCGCGCTGCATCGCGGACGTGGTGTTGACGTCCGGTTGGGCGCGCGTATGACGGCACTTCGTCGTTCGGATGAGGGGGCGATTGCGGTGGACGCGGGTGCGGACAGCATCACGGCGGATGTCGTGGTGGTGGGAATTGGCGTCTTGCCCAACGTGGAACTCGCGGCGGCGGCGGGGTTGCGCGTGGATAATGGCATCGTGGTGGATGCGCAATGCCGGACCGAAGACCCCCACATTTTTGCCGCGGGGGAAGTAACGTCGCACTTCAATCCATTGCTGGGCCGGCATCTTCGTGTTGAATCCTGGCAGGTTGCGGAAAATCAGCCCGTTGTCGCGGCCGCAAATATGCTCGGCGCCGATGACCGCTATGCTGAAATACCTTGGCTCTGGTCGGATCAATACACCTGCAATGTGCAGACACTGGGCATATTCGCGTCCCCGGATATGGCTGATGCATCGGAGCGACTGGTGCTACGCGGTGATCCGGCGAACGATGTCTTCTCGCTGTTTTCCCTCGATGGGGGGCAACGACTGCAGGCCGCGGTTACCGTCAATGCGGGGCGGGATATGGCAGTCTGCCGACGTTTGCTCACGGCGGGGAAGTCGTTGGACCCTGCCGCACTGCAGGACGGCGCCGTGACATTGCGATCCTTGCTGTAATTCCGGGCGCGGCAGTAGGGGTGTCGTCGAGCGCTGTGGTCGGCGCTTGACGCGCTCCCGCATTGGCGTTTCGGCTGCCAAGACCATGCGAACACGCCTGCACCCGAGTCACGGGAATAGCGAAATATCGGTAGATCCTGATCTTCGAGCGCGTTTGTTATATTCTTATCGCGAAGAATCAAACACGAAACTTGGAGTAATCAATGACTACGCCGGAAACGGTGGCGGCGCTTTTTGGCGTGCGCTTCCCAATCATCCAGGCACCGATGGCCGGCATCAGCACGCCAAGTCTCGCCGCCGCCGTGTCGAATGCGGGAGGACTGGGATCCCTGGGATTGGGCGCCAATACCGTTGCCCAAATCGCGGAGCAGATTCGGAAGACACAGGCGCTGACCACCAAGCCGTTCAATGTCAATCTGTTCTGCCACGTGGCGGCTCGTGCCGACGCAACGCGCGAAGCGGCCTGGCTACAGCATCTTGCGCCCGAATTCCGGAAGTTCGACGCGACACCGCCACCGTCGCTTCGAAATATTTATGCGACGGCCCTCGGCCATGACGCGTTGCTTGAAACGTTGTTACAGACCCACCCGAAAGTGGTGAGCTTCCACTTTGGACTACCTGATGCGCATTGGATCGACGCACTCCGAAAGGCGGGCAGCGTGACGATGGGCTGCGCCACGAATCTTGAAGAGGCGCAGCAGATCGAGGAAGCGGGCCTGGATGCGATCGTGGCGCAAGGTATCGAGGCGGGCGGTCACCGTGGCGTCTTCGACCCCGCGCATGATAATGAGATAGGGACATTGGCTTTGGTGCGTGTTCTCGCGAGCCGGTCTCGTCTTCCCGTGATAGCAGCGGGTGGCATCATGGACGGGGAGGGCATCGCCGCGGCGATGCAACTGGGTGCCGCAGGCGTGCAAATGGGTACGGCATTCATCCTGTGCCCGGAGTCATCGGCATCGGAGGCATATCGGGATGAACTGAAGAGCGAAAAGGCCGCGCATACCGCGATCACCGCCGCCATTTCGGGGCGGCCGGCACGCGGTATTGTCAATCGCTTTCATGCAATGGGCGCTTCCGGTGCACCAGCGTTGCCGGATTACCCCATCGCGTACGATGCCGGCAAGGCCCTGCATCAAGCAGCCAGCGAGCGCGGCGATCACAGTTACGCAGCGCATTGGGCCGGTCAAGCGGCTCCTCTTGCGCGGACGCTCCCGGCAGAAGAGCTGATGGCGGTATTGGTCAAGGAATGGCAACAGGCGCAAACACGAGGGTGAGGCGGCGCGTTACTGGAGCATTCGGCGTGCCGTACCGTAAGCAGCATGACAGGGAGTAGGAGTTTCGGAATGCCATGCAACTTAGACGGCACCGTTCCTCAAGCGATCAATCGCAACTGTTTCGCCGTCAGATGAATACGCAAATCGAGTTCGATCTGGTGGTAGTCAGGCTCCATGAACTCGCAAAGGCGATAGAACGCCTTATCGTGCTCTGGTTCCTTGAGATGCGCCACCTCGTGCACGACAATCATGCGCAGGAATGCGAGCGGCGTATCGCGAAATAGCGAGGCAATGCGAATTTCCTTCTTCGCCTTGAGCTTGCCACCCTGGACTCGCGAGATGGCGGTATGCAACCCGAGCGCATGCCGGACGACATCGAGCTTGTTATCGTATAGCACCTTGTCGACTGGCGGGGCGGAACGCAGGAATTGCTGTTTGACGTCAGCGCAAAAGGCATACAATGCCTTGTCCGATTGCACGGCATGCCGCGATCCGCTTTCCTTAATGCACGTGTCATCAGTTGCCGGCAGAACGTAATCGGGATAACGCCCTTGCAGATAGCGGGCAACACGGCCTTCGTCTATCAACGTGCGAACTTGCTGTTGCAACGCCGGAGGATAGTGATTCAGGTAGGGCAAGCGGACCAGGGCGGCATCCAACGCGTCGCCCGTAGGGCCCGATGTTGCCGCGCCGCCCGTGCCAGCCATTCTGATGGCGCGGTTGACAGGAAGCGCAAGGGCGCCGCGGTGCGTGTCGGCGGTCACACCGGCGCCTTCATCAAGCCGACTGCGGCAAGCCGGCAGCGTCTAATGACGTTGCCGGCGCGCCATCCGCCGCACCACCGGAAAGGCCCGCCGTCATGCCGATGAACTGCCGCAACTCCGGTGTCTTCGGGTTCGTGAACAATTCTTCCGGCGGCCCGACCTCATGCACCTTCCCTTGATGCATGAACACCACGCGATCGCACACTTCCCGCGCGAAACGCATTTCGTGCGTGACCATCAGCAGCGTCATGCCTTCGTCGGCCAGTTGCCGAACGACGGCCAGCACTTCCTGCACCAGCTCCGGGTCCAGCGCTGACGTGATCTCGTCGCAGAGCAGCGCCTGCGGCGCCATGCACAGGGCGCGGGCGATGGCCACGCGTTGCTGCTGCCCGCCTGACAACTGATCTGGATAGGCATCGAACTTCGCACCGAGGCCGACACGCTCTAGCTGCGCCGTTGCGGCCTTGCGCGCCTCCGCTTCGCTGGTCTTCTTGACCACCATCGGCGAGATCATGACGTTACGGCCCACGGTCAGATGGGGGAACAGATTGAACTGTTGGAAGATCATACCGATCTTCAAGCGCAACCGCCGCAATTCCGCATCGCCTTGACCGACGTAAGCGCCCGCAACGTTGATATTGCCCTCGTCGATCGTCTCCAATCCATTGATGCAACGCAGCAGCGTGCTTTTTCCCGAGCCGCTCTTGCCAATGATCGCGATGACCTCGCCTTTGTCGACGCTCAACGTGATGCCCTTGAGCACCTCGTTATCGCCGAAGCGCTTTTTGACGCCGTCAATGGTGATGAGGGGCATGGAACTTCTTCTCCAGGAAACGGCTGTAGAGCGATAACGGCCAGCACAGCGCAAAATACAGGGCGGCAACGATGCCGTAGGTTTCAAAAGGTTGGAACGTCGCGTTCGTGATCATCGTACCGGCCTTCGTTACTTCGACGAAACCAATGATCGATGTCACCGCGGTGCCTTTTACGATCTGCACGCAGAAGCCGACGGTAGGCGCGATGGCGATCCGCAGTGCCTGCGGCAGGATAACGTAGCGCATCTGTTGCAGCCGCGTCATTGCCAGACTGGCGGATGCCTCCCACTGTCCCTTCGCGATCGACTCGACGGTGCCGCGCCATATTTCCGACAGGAAGGCACTGGACCACAACGTCAGGCCGATACCCGCGGCAAGCCAGGCCGGTACATCCAGCCCGAACAGCGCAAGGCCGAAGAAGATCATGAAGAGCTGCATCAGCAGCGGGGTACCCTGGAAGAGTTCGATATAGCCACGCGCGAACCAGTTTGCCGTTCGCACGCGCGAAATCCGCAACCACAGCAGAATCAGACCGACCACTCCGCCCATGATAAAGGCAACCACGGATAACAATGCCGTCCAACGCAATGCCATCAGTAACGCACGGATGATATCCCACAATGTAAAGCTCATGCGCGGCCTCCCGGGAAAGGCACAGAACGGGGACGTCGATTGACAACGTAACGATCCCCGATATAGCGCAGAATCTGACGCAGGACGATGGCGAGAACCAGGTAGATTACGGTTGTAATTGCATAGGATTCGAATGAGCGGAAGTTGCGTCCCTGAATGAAATTCGCCGCGAAGGACAATTCCGTAACGGCAATCGTCGAACACACTGCCGACCCAAGCATCACGATGACCAATTGGCTCGACAGCGCAGGCCACATCTTCTGCAATGCAGGCTGCAGGATAATGTAGCGGAACGCCTGCCCACGCGACATCGCCAGGCTGGCGGCGGCTTCGCGTTGGCCACGGGGAATGGCTGCGATGCCTGCCCGGATGATTTCCGTATTGTAGGCACCCAGATTGATCACCATCGCTAGGATTGCCGCTTCCATCTCGTTGATGCGAATGCCGCGGGCCGGCAAGCCGAAGAAAATGAAGAAAAGCTGGATCAAGAACGGCGTATTACGGATTACCTCGACGTACAGTCCCACGATGGGACGCAGCCAGGTTGGACCGTCCGTACGCACCCACGCACAGAATATTGCAACCAGCATGCCGAGAATTCCGCCGGCGACGGTCAGCTCGATCGTGACCTCAATGCCTGTGACGAGCACAGGCGTGTAGTCGAAGACCGCGCCGAAATCGAATTGGTAAGCCATCTTGAAAATACGAAAGCGTGGGTTCCAGAACAACGGGATGCTGCCCTGAAGCGATGATGGCGCAGTGACATGTCATGGCAGCGCCGTCATGGGAAGATCTCCGACGGCGTCGGGCTGACGTATTTTATTGGAATGTGGTCGCCATTGTTTGCGGCAGCGGCGTATGCAGCCATTTTTCGACGATCTTATTCAGCGATCCGTCCTTTTTGGCTGCCGTCAGGGCGTCATTGACTGCGGAGAGTAGTGCCGGTTCGCCCTTGTTCAGGCCGACGTAGCACCCAGACTCATGGATGACATACTTCAAGACCGGCGGGTGGGGGGGATGCTTTTCAGCGATCGCATTGGCAACGAAGTCGCCGGTCCCCACAACCTGTACCTGCCCCGACATATAGGCCGCGATCATGCCGTTGTTGTCGTCATACCGCTTGATTGTTGCCGATGGCGGCAGGGTCTGGGTCAATTGCAGATCTTCGAACGTGCTGCGGGCAACGCCCACTGTTTTGCCCGCCAGATCTTCCGGTCCGGTGACCTTGATTTCCTTCCACCCGAACACGCTGTTCGCGAACGGCGAGTAGGCTTGCGAGAAGTCAATCACTTTCTCACGTTCAGCGTTTTTGCCAAGCGTCGAGATGACTAGGTCCGCCTTGTGTGTCTGGAGATAGGCAATTCTATTCGCGCTACTGACCGGCACGAGTTCAAGCTTGACATGCATGGCCTTGGCAATCAGTCCGGCGGTGTCGATGTCCAAACCATGAAGGCTCATATCCCCTCCTACGGAGCCGAACGGTGCGAAGTCTTGCGGTACCGCGATGCGTAGCGTGCCACGCTGTTTGATGTCGGACAGCGCGTCGGCGTGCGCGGCCGTGGCGCCGATGAGCGAAATGCTGATGCACAGCGAGGTCAGGATCGAGCGGTATTTCATTGTCATGGAACTCTTGCTGGGTGACCGCATGGGGCGGTCGAGTAACGGGCGCCGGCGGCACGATGCCACGGCGCCCACCGCATGCGTGGCGATGACAAGGCTGGCAAGGCTCGGGGCGGCGATCCCGTTGTCGCCGGTCCCCGAATACCGCTGCACAGGTTGCCAACGTCGGGCATGAATCGCTGCTTGGCACGTGCAGACGCTCGCATTCTTGCAGATGCCAAATTAGGTGGCAATCGGCGTGAACGGCAATTCAGCGTGTTGGGTGTCGTTTGTACCACGCGCTGCCATTTGCCGTATCTCGAAAAACCATTGTTCGGAACGCAACAAGGCCGCATGACGCATGCGGCCTTACGGTGCTGAAAGATGGTAGGCGCGCCACGGCCGCAGCCGGTTTCACCGGGATGCGGCGGGTCCCGACCATGTCCCTCAAGGCATGAGGTGACCCGGGACAATGCGCCGCAGGAACTGTTCGCTGCGTTCTAGTGCACTGTCAGGAATGGTTGAAGCGTTCTGATTGGCGGATATTTCTTCCAGAATGCGCTTAAGAATCATGGCAAATTCTGGATCATGCTGCAGGCGTGCCACAGTTGCCTGGGCAATAGGTGTCAGTGCCGATAACTGCGCGGTATGCGTATCGATCGCCTGTGTGTGCGCATTGATGGAAGTGTTATGCGACGTAAAGCTGCTGACCAACGTTTTCTGTATTTGCAGCAACGCCTTAGTGAGTTCCTCAACTTGTCGTCTCAGCTCATCGATTGCCTGCTGCGTCTCGCTATCCATGCTCATCGGTCTCTATCTCGTGCCGGGTTGTGAATGGGGACGGGCTGCGGACTCGCGCCACGCACTGCCTATGTGCAACGGCACGGGCAATAGTTCAATTCTCACACAGATTCTTCTTCCGTTTCAGTAACGGATTGCAAGCATGGCACGGGGCGTTAGCGGGCTATAAGGTGCCGATGCACATCGACCGTTTGCCGGAAATACCCGCCACTTCGTCGCGTTCGAGGTCTCCTTGCAAGCAAACGGTTACGCATTCTTACATGCGTCTGCCGTCCTGGCCAGGATGGCAAGCGCTATTGCCTGTCAAGTAAAGGACTCAGGCCTCGTGCCATGTGTCATGTCAAAAACACACTATAACGTACGCCAATACCTGACCTTCATTTGGTAATGGTCAGCTTATTGACTGGTCATTTTTCGCTTCCTACCATCCGATCAACGTAATCGATTACGTGATTTTTCCCGACTTTTACTTTCCTTCATGCCCAAGGACGCGGATATGAAAGCCGTCACATTGCGCGACGTTGCCGAAGTTGCCCATGTCTCCGTGGCCACGGCGTCGCGAGTGCTGGCCGGGAAGGGGCTGGCGGGCCCCGCCACGCAAGCGCGCATTCGTGAGGCGGCGTCACGGTTGGGTTACCGTCCCAATAAGTTTGCGCAAGGTTTGAAGACCCGGCATGCGCAGTTGATCGGCGTTGTCATTCATAACCTTGAGAATGCGTCCTTCCGTCGTATCGCTGCCGTTGTGCAAGGCCGGATGCGTGAAAAAGGCTATCAAGTAATGCTTTGCATTACTGGTGATGACGCCCAGCAAGAGCGTGACGCCATATCTGCATTGACCGACTACAACGTCAGCGGCGTGGTTGTGGTGCCAACCGGGCAGAACAGCGAGGTGTTCGTCCAATTGGAACGCAGTGGTGTGCCGGTTCTCTGCGTTGTGCGTCGCGATCCATCGGCATTGCTCGAATCCGTGTTGAGCGCCGATGTCGACGGGGCCTATGACGCAACGCGTTACCTTTTGCAGATGGGGCATCGCCGGATTGGTCTGGTCGTCGGGCGGCGTGGGACGACATCGGGGGACGAGCGCCGGGCCGGTTATCTCCGGGCGCTTGACGAAGCGTTCGTGCCGTTCGATCCGGCGCTGATCATCGATGGCCCTTATTTGCCGCAGACCGGGACGAACGCCGCGATGGCGCTACTCGACCGACCGGATCCGCCGACAGCTATCTTCGTGGCGAATCACGAATCCGCACTTGGTGTCATGCGTGTTGTGTCCGAGCGCGGTCTACGCGTTCCGGAAGATATCTCTTTATTGTGCGCCGAGGATTCGCCATGGTTCGAATGGGGCCGCCCGACCCTGAGCGTGGTCGACAGCGGCCCGGAGGCGCTGGCGAACCTGGCGGCGGATAGGATTTTGCAGCGGATCGATGGCGCCGCGAACGGGGCAAGGGAATACCGCGTCGGCCAGCGTTTGATGCTGCGTGGCTCATGCCGAGCCCCAGCAGAGCCTTTATGCGCGACTGACGATACGGTGGATCCTCTCGTCTTTCAGGGCAATCTTTCCGTGGAATCCAAGTGACCATGCCGTATCTCGAAATTATTTCGCCGTTGCTGCCGGCCGAGACGAAACAACGTATTTCCCGGAGCGTCACGGAAGCGGTGGTTGCCGCGTTCGATGTGAAGGCCGTTACTGTGACGGTGTTCTTCCAGCCGCTTGAAAGTAGTGATTACGCGCACGCCGGCAAGCTGGGGTATGAAGATGGCCGTCCGGTACGCGTCCTGATCAAAGTGCACGCATATCGGCGGGATGTCGACGCTCGCCGACGCGCGGCCGCCCATATTACCGCCGGCTTCAATGACGCTTGTGCGCCGATGGTGACCGACACCGCCGTGTATTTCTTCGATCGTGATCTGGATGAAGTCGCACATGACGGCATGCTGGCTAGCGATCACCGAGTCGCGTGAACCGCCAGGACAGCATCCATTTCGTTTTGACGCAGTAGAGAAACCCGGAAACGTTCCGCCGCGCGCGCAGTGCATGTTGTCATTCGACGACGTGTCTGACGCAAGACCCTGTATTGATACACTGCCATGATGCAACTCTATACTGAAGACCAGACCGCCATCCGCGACACCGTGCGCCGCTTTGCGGAACAGGAAGTCTTGCCGCGCGCGAAGAAGATCGATCGCGAGGATTACTTCGATCGCGAACTGTACAAAGGCATGGCGGATCTTGGCTTGTACGGCACCTCGCTGGCTGAATCCGCGGGTGGCTCTGGACTCGACACTATTGCGGTATGTATCGCGATGGAAGAGTTGGCACGTTGCTCCGGTGCAATCGGCAATACCTTCGCGATTCCAGTGGAGGCGGCGCTGTTTCTGCATCACCATGGCAACGCGACACAAAAAGCACTTATTCCGAAAATTCTCGACGGCAGCGCTGTTTTTGCAACGGCCGTCTCGGAACCTGATCATGGCTCCGATGTCGCCAGCATCACGACCACGGCGCGTCGTACTGAAAGCGGCTGGGTGCTCAATGGTGTAAAGGCTTGGGTGACGTTGGGTGGCGTATGTGACTACACGATGGTGTTCGCACGAACGGGTGATGCGCCGGGCCACAAGTCGATCAGTTGTTTCCTGGTCGACATGTCCCTGCCTGGCATATCGCGGGGCAAGAACGAGGAACTGCTCGGGATGCACGGTCTAGAAGACTGCCAGTTGGTGTTCGAGAACGTGAGGCTGGCGGAAGAGTCGATGGTTGGCACTGAGAACCAGGCGTTCAAGATGGCGATGGGCAATTTCAATTTCAGCCGTTTGCTGATGTCGTCGATGGCGCTCGGCTTGGCGCAGGGGGCAATGGAAGATGCGCTGGCCTATGCCCGTCAGCGCAAGCAGTTCGGCAGTTCGATTCTGTCGTTTCAGGCAGTGCAATTCATGATTGCGGACATGTCGACGGAAATCGATGCGTCGCGTCTGTTGATCCATCATGCATCGCGTCTGCACGACGCCGGGCGGTCGATTGCAAAAGAAGCCGCGCAAGCGAAGCTGTTCACCACCGACATGGCGATGCGCAACGTATCGAATGCGCTGCAAATCCATGGCGGCAACGGTTATTCATGCGAATACCGAATCGAACGTATCTTCCGCGACGTGCGCCTGGCACAAATCTACGAAGGCACGAACCAGATCCAGCGCATGATCATTTCACGCCAGGTAGACAAGGAACTCGCATAAACGGCGACCGACAGACGATCACGACGAGACCACAGCGATCATGATTTCATGCATCACGGCAGCCGAAGCAGCTGCGTTGATCAAAGACGACGATTTCGTCATGTTGGGAGGCAATGGCGGCTCCGGGGTGCCCGAGGCCGTGCTGATGGCACTTGAATCGCGGTTCCTGGAGGGCGCGACGCCGCGCAACCTGACATTGTTTCATATCACCGGGGTGGGAGCGCTGACCGAGAAGGGTATCTGTCGCCTCGCGCATCCTGGCATGGTCGGACGCGTGATTGGTGGCAACTTCGGATTGCAACTCCCGTTCATGAAACTGATTCTGGACGAGGCCATTGAAGCGTATAACCTGCCGCAGGGGGTGATGACACAACTTTGCCGCGCGATGGCGGGCAAGCATCCGGGCATCGTCTCGCACGTGGGGCTGGAAACCTACATGGATCCGTTGCAGGAAGGCGGTCGAATGAACAAGCGCACCACGGAGCCGATGGTGGAGCGTATCCAATTGAAGGGCCGCGACTATCTTTTCTATCATGCACCCGGCGTGCCCACGGTGGCGTTGATCCGTGGCACCTCCGCCGACGAGGACGGCTACGTCAGCATGGAGCACGAGGCAACATCGCGCGAAGATCTGTCGATCGCGCAGGCGGTGCATAACGCGGGCGGCATCGTGATCTGCCAGGTAAAGCGTTTGGTGAAGCGGGCAAGCTTGCGCCCGCATATGGTCAAGATTCCCGGTTTTTTGATCGATCATTTCGTCGTCGAACCGGATCAGATGCAGACTTACACAACGCATTATGATCCGGCCCGGTCTGGCGAAACCCGTTTGCCGGCGTCGCAGATCGCGCCGGACCCGTTGACGATCAAACGCGTCATTGCGCGTCGTGCCGCATTCGAACTGCATCCGCGCGACGTCGTGAACCTCGGCGTCGGCGTCTCGGCGATGATCCCGAATGTCGCGGCGGAAGAGGGTATCGACGAACTGATCACGCTCACCGTCGAGGCCGGCGTCATCGGTGGTGTGCCCGGTCATGGCCGGGAATTCGGGACGGCGGTCAATCCGCGGGCGATTCTGGATCAAGGCTATCAATTCGATTTCTACGACGGGGGCGGACTGACCTGTGCTTTCCTGTCGTTTGCCCAAGTCGATCCTAACGGTAATGTCAACGTTACACGCTTTGGTGAACGCTACGACGGTGCGGGCGGCTTTATCAACATCACGCAGAATTCGCAGCGTCTTGTTTTCAGCGGCACGCTGACCGGCGGCAGTCTTGACATCGTTGCCGGTGGCGGCAAGCTCGACATTCGGCGTGATGGCCGTTTCAAGAAATTCGTGCCAATGGTCGATCAGATTAGCTTTTCCGGTGCCCTGGCTCGCCGTCGTGGTCAACGCGTGTCATTCGTGACCGAGCGCGCAGTGTTTGAACTCGAAGCGGATGGTCTGGTCTTAACCGAGATCGCGCCTGGTGTGCGTTTGCAAGAAGACGTACTTGACCATATCGGATTTTCGATGCGGGTCAGCACGACGTTGAAGATGATGGATGCGCGCTTGTTCAAGTCTGGCGCGATGGGCATTGGAGAGGCGTTCCGCGCGCTGCCACGCAGACAGATTCCGGTGCCCACGCACGCGGGTTAGCGCGTTGCTGCAAACAGGTAAAGATCTTATCAGTGGACCTGGAGAAAGAGATAAGGCGATGACGAAAACCGACATTCCCGCAAGTGACTTGTACTATGAAGACGTTCCAGTGGGGCAGACGATCAGCACGGCGCCGCATGAGATCACCACTACGGACATTGCGGCGTTCTGTACGCTGACCCGTGATCATCATCCTCTGCATACGGACGCGGCATTTGCGCAAAGCAAGGGGTTCAACGGTGTGATCGCCCACGGCCTCTACGGATTGGCTTTGATGGAAGGTTTGAAGACCGAGTTGAAGCTGTACGACAACAGTTCGATTGCGTCGCTAGGCTGGCAGGACGTGAAGTTCGTAAAGCCTGTTATTGCGGGCGATACCGTCCACGTACGTTTCACCTTCACTGACAAGCGTCCGACTTCCAAGCCGGGGCGCGGCATCGTCAACGAGTCGCTGGAATTGATCAATCAGCGTAGCGAGGTTGTGATCTCCGCAACGCACACTTCGTTGCTGTCCTGCCGCGACCAGTGAGGATTTCGCTTCGGCCGACTGTGGGCCGTGGTGTTCGGGCGGGCGGAATATGACAATGTAGTAGGCCAAACTTTATTGTATCAAGCATTATCCGAGCATTTTTAGCAAGCAAGCTGGGCGCAATTTCAATACGGTGTCAGGCCCCAGGGAAATGTAGGGGTAGGCGCTGGGGACTCTCACCACACGTAGAAGGGAAGCAAACATGAAAGTCAGCAAGTTGTTGGGTTCCATGCTGCTGGGACTGGCTTTGCCGTTCGTCGCGCATGCGCAAAGCTGTGTGCCGAAATTCGCCTCGGATCATCTGGTCAAGGCTGGCGAGTTGCAGATGTCGATCAATCCCACATTGCCACCCCAGCAGTATGTGAATGACAAGGGTGAGCTGGAAGGACTGAACGTTGAATTGGGTAACGCGATAGCGAAATCGCTTTGCTTGAAGCCGACCTATCTGCGGATGGATATGCCACCGATGATCCCGGCGCTGAAGACCGGCCGTTTCGATGCAATCGATACCGGCTTGTTCTGGACCGAGGAGCGTTCGAAGATGTTCTATATGGTGCCATACGCGCAACAGGCGATCAGTATCTATACGCTACCGGGCAGCAAGCTGGTCATTCATGGTTTCGATGATCTTGCGGAGCGTAAAGTGGGGGTTGAAATTGGTACGTATCAGGAACGCAAGGCCCGGGGTATCAGCGACGACATGGTGAAACGTGGCTTGCAGCCGATTCAGTTCCTGACTTTCGAGACGGTGACGGACACGTCACAGGCGTTGCTGGCCGGTCAGGTCGAGGCGGGGCTGAATATCGATGAAACGGCGCGATCGCTGGAAGATCGCAAGCTGGTCAAGGTCTGGGTAAGGGGGCAGCAGGGCACGGATATCACATTTGCCTTTCGCGACAAGGTCGTCGCGCAGGCAGCGGCCGATGCGATCACGAAGCTGAAGGCGGACGGTACTTATGACAAGTTGTTTGCGAAGTTCCGCATGACGCCATTGAAAGAAACCACGTTCTCGATCCGCGGTACGGGGCCGAACTAAGCAAGCATATCGGGCGATTGGTCATTGCGATTGAATGAGTGCGCGCTGGCGATAAGCGCACGGGTGGTAACGATCTAGGCAACACGGGAGCCGAGATGAGTCTGTTCAATGTGCCGGATTTTCTCGGCTATCTGGTCAATGTTTTTTTGATGGAGGGCGCGTTAATCACCCTCGCGCTGACAATCGCCACGGCCGTCGGAGGCATGATTGTCGGCATGGGGGTCGCCCTGCTGCGCATGTCGTCCAATCCGGTGCTGCGCGGTCCTGCGGCCTTTTATATTTGGGTCATGCGTGGTACGCCGCTACTGGTGCAATTGGTGATTGTCTTTACCGGATTGCCGCAGTTCGGAATTCGCTTGAACGTGCTGGAATCGTCGCTTTTCGCCTTGATCCTAAATGAAGCGGCGTACCTGGCCGAGATCATTCGTGCCGGTTTTCTCAGCGTACCGCAAGGGCAGCGCGAAGCCGCTGATGCGCTGGGCTTGCCCCGGTGGGTCAAGTTGTGGAAAGTGACGTTTCCCCAGGCGTTCCGCTTGATGATTCCGTCGCTTGGTAACTCGGTGAACGGCCTGTTGAAAGCGACGTCGCTCACGTCGGTGATCTCCATGGAAGAGTTGATGCGTCGCAGCCAGATGCTCATGCAGGCGAAGTTCGAGGTGTTGGAGGTATTTTGTGCAGCGGCTATCTACTATTTGCTGATGACCACGGCATGGGGCTTTTTTCAGCAGTGGTTGGAAAAGCGCTATAGCGCTGGGTTTGGGACCCGAAAGTAGGCGTGCCCGGTATGGGTTGATGCCCGTATTGATTCTTCCAGGGGGACGCGAAACGCCGATGAGACGTGGCTTGCCAAGTACTTCGGAAAAAACTCCCCATTCCTCAAAAGCTTCGCTATAATAGCGGGCTCCGGAGAGATGGATGAGCGGTTTAAGTCGCACGCCTGGAAAGCGTGTATAGGGTAAAACCTATCCGGGGTTCGAATCCCCGTCTCTCCGCCAGATATTTGGGTAAATAGTTGATTTATAAGAAACTATTTGGCTGATGCAAAAACAACCCCCAGTTCAACCCCTAATTAGGGAATTGACTGGGGGTTGTTTCTATTGGTGCGGGAGATTGTTAGTGTGCGCCTAGCAATCGCTCTTTTAGCAAAGCAAAAAAGGTCTGCTGTGAGAAGACGCTCAAGCCAGACTCATTTCCGCTACGAAGACACCACATGTTTTCAGGCTGGCCGCTGCTCAACATAAAAAGTGTGAGTTCGGGACGATTGCGAGCCGCGCTCTTGGGGAAGCTGATCGTAAGACCCCCGGTTGAGCCGAAATAGTAGAGCGCCCCCGGCTCAAACACAACCCGATGGGCATCGAGCGCAATAACGATCTTCTTATAGTTGACTTGGCGCGGCGGCCTCAGCGTTTCATCCCGGACGGAGATATCGTCAACGCTCACAGTCGCGCCGGGCGTTGTCGCTAACCACTCTGCGAGTTGTACAGATAGCGTTTCAATTGCCGCCCGAAATCGGGCGATCATTTCAGTTTGCTGCTGCTGATCTGATTTCTCGTTGTCACGTTTTTCTTGCCACATTCTCAGAAAGTCATCCTTCGCGCTCATAGAGTCGCTCCTATCGTTGTCATGTTGACAGCAATGTACTCTGTCTTGCTACGCTTATGCAAGCTAACGCACTAAATATAGTGGATGTCGGGCCTTTGAATATCTAGATGTGGTGGTTTCGAAAATGCCGGTCTGCGTAAATTTTCCTTTGGGTGCAAACTCAATCTTAGCTAAGGCACGCCCGACGTTCTGCTTGCCGCCGCGTCTGCAGCCCGGGTACAACGACCAGGTGTCCCTTCACTGTGGCCTTATCCCACGCTAGCAAAGCGTTGCACGCCCCGGCCCGGTCACCGGCCAGGAGCTTTCGCCGTATGGTGCTCCCGTTGAAATTTCCGGTCCCAGATTGAATATGAAATCGACGTAGGCGGTCCGCTCACCCTCGCTGAGAGGCACGGACACCGACCGGGCCAGGGCGACCTGTGCGGCCCTGTAGTCCTGCCCAATCAAGTAATCGCAGACTGCATCCGTGTACCGCTGGCCGAGTACGAGCGGCTTGCCATCGGGCCCGGTTCGGGCGTGGCCGTCGCAAACCGTAGGTAATCCGACCGGATCGTGGTAGACGACATTGGAGCGTCCTTCAAAGCCGGCCGTGAACAGCAGGCCAGCAATAGCAGACGCCCCGACGATATTTTTAATCGTCGAAGTGTTGATTCCCATTTTTTTTTTCTTGTAGTTTTATGAGCAGGAGTAGCTTGCAATGCTGTATATCCGTACAGTAATATGGGCGAATGAAAGCAGATATCGAACAAGCCGATGAGTTCTACGCCGAGCGAATGGCAATCATTGAGTTTGATGGCTGTATGCCCCGTCACGAGGCTGAACACTGGGCATCAGTGGCGACGTATCGCTGGTGTTGGAGAACGGGTCATCCGTGGCCGAAAGACCCGAGTTTCCGTGTGCGTGCCGGATATTTTGCGAATGGGGAGATCGACGTCTTGGGTTGACGCGCTGTACCATCACAGAAAATTTCTGTGAGATAAGACAATGCGCGTTTTCATGGTCCTGGCTGCCCTAGTGGTTGGCGGTTGTGCCTCCGGTGATGACTACAGTCTTCAATCCGCGTTGAATAAAAGTTATGCGGATGTGGATGCCACCGTGGCAGCGCGGCAAGCGTACATATCGTCCTCTCGGGAATCGGCCCGTCTTTCAGTCGAGCAGTACAAGCAGGACCCAAGCACGAATAACCTGATGAATGCAGGCGATGCATTAGGCGATTATCAAAGTGCAAAATTCCGATAGCGGGCGGGTATTCAACGAATTTAATGCGGTAAGCATTGCGTATTTGCTTTGATGAGACCTTGCGCTTAAACTTCTCGAACATTACTTTAGTGCCTTCGGGAACTGGCGTGGAAATGGTGAAAATAAAACGTAATAGGGGAGTTTGGTCAGTATCGGCCGAGCTAGTCAAAAAATCGAGAGAGGCCGCCTTGTCGGCAGTGCAGATTTTCAATAGCCCCTCGATTACATTTAAATCAGAGACATTCATAGTTCTAATGGTAATCGCATGGACGTACATGCTTCATGCGTATTACCGCAAAAAAAGTGTGGAATACCGCTATTACAAAGTCGTCGGAGCCCGACGGACCTACGTCCGGACGCCGCAGGGGGCGTACCGGTATTGGGATTTAACGGAATGCCTTAAAGCTCCAGACTGCCCGGTGGACAAAAGCGTCGTAACAAATTTGACGTTTCTTATTGGTCTTCGCCACGAAATAGAGCATCAGATGACAACTCGGCTTGACGATCAACTGAGCGCGCGGTTTCAGGCATGTTGCCTTAATTACAACGATACTTTAAAGCGCGAGTTCGGCAACGAAAACGGGATTGATCGTTACCTAGCGTTCAGTCTACAGTTTTCCTCTTTGGATACTGAGCAGGTGAAAACCTTGGGAGAGGCGGCGGGGCTTCCGACGCACATCAAGGCATATATAAACGCGTTTGATTCCAGTATCTCCGAAGAAATTTTCAACGACCCTCGGTACGCGTACCGTGTTCTTTTCGTCCCGAAGAACGTTAATAAGAGGGGTCAGGCTGATAAGGTCATTGAGTTTATAAAATCCGACAGTGATCTGGCTAAAGGAGTTAACCAGCAATACGCGATTATTAAGGAAACCGAAAAGAATAAATTTCTACCCAAGCAAGTCGTGGATAAGATGAAAGCAAAGGGCTACGAGAACTTTAGCATGCACGATCACACGAAATTATGGAAAGAGATGGGCGGAAAAAATCCAGAAAAAGGCTATGGAACTTCTGTCGCTGGGCACTGGTATTGGTACGAGTCGTGGCTTCAGCATGTAGAAGAACATTGCCAGCACCAGCTACGTATTCCAGAATAGCAACGCTATCGGACTGCGAGCAGTCGCTTACTTGGTAGCTTTGACGCCGGTTGCCCAGGCTCGTAGCGCTGCCTTGTCTGCGTTGCACAGGTCAAGCTTGCCGCGCTCATTGATGACCGCTTGGGCGAGGTCAGCGACGGTGTTTCCTCCTGGTCGTGCGGCGTGTGCACAGTTTTCCATTAAGTCATCCGGCGGTGTCGATACGCGGTAGGTCGAGCAGCCGGCCAACACGACCGCCACCACAGCGGCGATCTTACTTGCACGCATCATTTTTCTCCTCACCATAAATCGCCTGCCATATGGCATCAGGGACGACTTCCGAAGCGACGGATGGGCTCGCAGCTACAGCGGTTGCCAAGCGGGCCGTTGCAGCGTCCTGTGTGGTTTTTGCGACTGCCTGGCCCGCCGCTTGGGTCTTATAGGCATTCTTGGTGGCTGTGACATCCGCTACCGCTTGGTCCCTTTCCCGCGTGATCTCCGCCACCTTTTGATGCGACGAATACCAGCCAAGGCCGAGACCTATTGCGATAGCGGTGAGTAGTGCTCCCGCCAGGATTTCCTCTAGGAGCCTTCGCATCAATCCTCCTTCGCCACCGCCGGCTGTTTGCCCAGTTCCTTCCACATCGACCAATCTTTATTGACCAGTCCTCGCTTGAGGGCCACGGCTGTCCGCCACACGCGCGGCAGTGCCGACCAGATATAGAACGCGGTCAAGACCAACGTCCCAATAGAAACGATGGTGCTCAGGGGGAACGAGGAGAACCCGTACGCTGTGCCGGCAACCGTCGTTACTACCTTTCCGCCAGTCGCGCCGGTAGCGGCCTCCCTGGCCGAATCAAACAATCCCATTTTATTTATCCTTATGCGGCCGTTGCAGCCGGGGTAGCTGTACCGTCTGCGGTACTGGACGCGGTTGGCGTTGTCGTTGTGGATGCCGTAGAGCCGGCGATAGTTCCACCGCTGAAGGCAGTCAAGTCCACCGTAGCGTCCGGAGCAACCAGCAGCGATTCAACGAATGCCAGCGGGTCCGAACCTGAAGGCGGCATAGATTTAATCATTGCTTGCTGAGAGAAGACCGACGCCTTTCCGGCCGTGTAGGTGTCTGCGCTCACGTATGACGCGACTTGAGCGACTGTGCGCTTATTGAGGTAGTCCAGCATCACCGAGGTGACGACTTGGTACGCAGTGTTAGCGCCGCTGGCCGGAGTCGTGTAGTTCGAATTAATCGGCATCGTATTCACATGTTGGTTACGTCTAGGACTAGATACGCGTAGGCGTTACAGGGCGTTGTGTCGATAACAACACTGCCGCTACTGTCATAGAACGAATTAATTGTTTGAGCTTGGTACGAAACATTCGTCCCTGAAATGGAGAATGCCGCTCCGTTGAAGAAGCCCATCTGGGGGTAGGGTGGGGCTGGGGCTACAACGGACTTTGCCCAGTTATGCCGAAGCGCCGATTGCACTACAGCAGGAGTGCCGGAGTATGAGTAGGTAACGCCGCTATCTAGCGCGGCTGAACCCTGGGCCTCCGCACCGGAATACGCACCGACGATGCGCATATATGCGAACCGGCTATCAAATACGACCGATCCTGATGCATTACGTACCAGTAGACCGTAAGGGTCCGTCGGGCTAAGCAGGGCAGGGTCATCAAAAACCCAATAGGAGACGGTAACGCCTGCCGCGCTACAGAAGTAGGTGTATGTTGCTGTTCCGTTTGATACGACGGTGGACACGAGGCATACATACCCACTAGACGGACGGACCGCTATAACGGGCGTGCTTCCAGTCGATACCGATATAGTTGCTGTATACCAGCTATTATTCGTAGGACTGCCTCCAGAAACAACGGAACCCTTTGCGCGTAGCCCTAGATTCTTATAAGTGCTGTCTATCTGCACGTACCCCGACCCGTTTATCACCACAAGGCCATAGTCGGAAATTTAATACACTCCGTAAATGACTAGGACGGACCTAGTCGGATATGAGGAACTGGCCGGAGACCATTGGATTACTGATCCGCTTCCGACAACGTTAGGCGGTAGAGTGGACTGTGATGCAGTTGGCACCGAATCAATGACGGCAAACCACACCGTCCCAGCAACGCCGACAGACAAACTACCCGAGCCAGTGCCCGTATTGAAAGACCCGATTTGTCTAGTGATTCGATCGCTTACCGAGAGCGTTACATTGTTGTTTGCGTCCCTTATCTCCAGGCCATACACAGACATTAACTAATCCTCCCCAACGTCACACGAGCAACGTTGTTAGGATCTAATGTACGAATGCTTGCCCCGTTGATAACTAGCCGGCCACCGCCGCCGTCCGATGCGTTCATTTCGAACACACCGGCCTTGCTGATCTGCCACCCGGTAGAGCCTGCGACATAATTATCACTTTGAATGTATGCCCCGATCATTGCGTTGGTGATATACCCATTGCCGATCATTGCAGTAGCTAGGACAACCTGACCGTTCTGAACAATGAACGGAGCGGTAATGCCTGTGCCGGTAGTTGAGTTGATAACGGCAAATCGGTCGGCTGATACAAGCACCTGCGATTGAATGACTCCGGTACTGTTGTCGATTCCTACACCGATCCCCGCGACGTACGTAAGACCCCCAGAGGTCACTTGCGTTTTTATGGTGTAGGAAGCAGATAATGCACCGTTCAAGTCTGCGTATGATGTGGAGACGGTCTGAACCGCCGCCGAGTTGTCTGCGACTTGTGCCTGAACTGTCGTTATCTGTTGGGCTTGGGCAGAATCTCCGGTAGCTCTAGCATCGGACTCCGAAGTAATTTGAGCCTGTAAAGTCGCGTTGTTCTGAGTGACGCTTGCCGATACACCATCAATCCGTGTGCCCAAGGCTAGATCAGCCTCGGCTCGCGCAGATTGCTCCGAGTACACGCCCGCATAGACTTCTTCCGCTCCCGCGTAGTCATCCATACTCCCAGCCATTTCCGGAATTACTACTGAGGCCGATACGGCGTCGATGCGCTGGCCGAGGGCTGTATCACCGTCTACCCGTGCCGATTGTTCCGAAGTGATCAGGGCGTTATTAGCGTTGACTGCTGCGCCGACGCTATCTATGCGCTCACTCAGCGCGCTATCCGCGTCCTGTCGTGACGATTGCTCCGACGAAATAGCGACGCCGCGCGCCTGTACTTCAGCAGCTAGTGCCTCTTGCGCATCCGAAACGCTTTGCTTGATGTTCGGAACGTCGCCAATAGTGGCCTGGAGGTCCTGTGAAAGCTGGGTCTGACCGATCAAACCAGCTAAGTAACTTGCGATCACTGTACCGTCTGCGGTGCTTTGGCCCTGGACGCCCACGCCATCCGGATACCACGGACCAACATTGCCTGATGTGTCCACCAGACGTGCCCAAAAGAATAGACGAGATCCCGACGCAAGGTTAAGAAGCTGGGCCGAGTTCGTCGGATAGCTGTACATGCCTAACTGCGAGGCACTGTCGAAGCCTGACGTCTTGCTGTAGTACAGTTCCGTGTAAGCTGTGTCATCAGCACCGGACGGAAAAGACCAGCCAATATCAATTGCCAGGACTTGGTCCGTGGTTGCTGTGAGGGCCGCGACGCTGGGAGGTTCGCCTGTTTTGCCGGCGAGCGTCGTTAGGACGGAATAGCCATAGGGTGAGGCAATACCGATACCATTGACAGCGCGGACGCGGGCAAGGTACTGACCAGTGTAGATACCTTGTACGTCGATTGATGTACCGCCTGTCGTCCCCGCTGTTACCCAGTCGCCGCTCCCGCGACGCCACTGCACCGTATAAGCGACAGCATTCTTAGGAGCCTGCCAGGCAATTGTCATATTCGTCTTGGCAATGCCTTGATCCACGATGACGTACTGGCTAACCGTAATGCCGGTAGGCGCGGCTTGAACGTTCACGGTGCTATCGCTGACAGGCCGCAAGTCGAAGGCCGCACCGTCATCAACTACCGCGTACTTAGACGGCTCGTGCTGGGTGGCGGTAATCTCAAAGGTGATGCCGCCCTGATCCTTTACCGACGAGACCCGGAATAGTTGTGATTGGACCGTAGCGCTTTCGACCAACCATACCGCACCGCTCACCGGAAGAACCGAGTAGGGCGATACCGTCGTGAAGGTTTGGCCGTCGATAGCCTGGATCGTCTGCGTCTCCGCCTTTCCCGATGGCAGCATCAGCGTAAGCGTGTCGCCTACTGTGGCCTCCGGCATGGCCCGATCCACCGTTATCTGCGTGATGGACGTTACCGAACGGATACGACCAGCCATACGCCGACCGGCACGGCCCGCGTCGGCTATCTCGATAATCTGCCCCGGCATTGCTACAGTGCCATCCAGGCCAGTGGAAAACGTGACGGTGTTTGTCTCGTATCGTGACGTGATGAGTGTCCACTGGCCGACGCGCTGGGCCTGTGACCGACTGGTGCATCCAAAGGCTATTGTCTCGGCCTTGTTGATTCCGTAGCGCGCGACGCCGTCCGCGTCTTCTACGTACTCGACCGCCTGTTGATAGGCATTGTCGGGATCGTTCCATGTGACCAAGGCTACGGTGTAACGAGTCTTTAGCGACGAACCTACGTACTTAAACTTTCCATCAACGACGTTGGCTTGCGTGTAAATATAGGCAGGATCGAAAGGCATATCCGCCGTAGCGGTGACGGACGAGTTAGCCCAGTACGCCATCCCTCGGAACACGCTTGCTAGGTCCTGTAGTACCTTGTAAGCGTCGGCCCGCGTCTGGATATAGCAATTGCAGCGAAACCTGGGCTCAGTGCCGCCCGCACCGTCCGAAACAAAAACATCGCAGTACTGAGCAATTGAGTAAAGCGAATATCGATCGACCATAGACGCGTCGATCCAGCGGCCCAAGCCGTATACCGAGTTGAGAACGAGATCATAGAAAATCCAAGCCGGGTTATCGGTCCAGCCGGTGATAAACGTACCGTCCCAAGTGCCGGCATACGTTCGTGTGTCGGGGTCATAATTTGAGGGGTACTTGATCAAAAGGCCCTTCCAGTCGTACGATCGAGTGGGGACTGTGGAAAACTCTGTCGCGTCCACCGCAAACGCGACCAAGGCGCTCATGGGGTAGCGCAGCTTGGCGTCTACTAGTTCCGCATAGCTGACGATGTTCGTCGTATCTTGAATGAATGATGTGGTTGCATCCGCCGTCGTGCGAACTACGCGGATCGTGTAATGTGATACTGCGCCCTTCAAATCAATACGATGTGAACGCGTGTATGTGCTGGACGCCTTGCCATCGAATGCCGTATCGATCACAGCAGAGAACGCACCATCATCTACCGATAGCTGGACCTGATAGGCGACTCGGTAGCCGTTTATATCGCCTGATTTTTGATCCTGCTGGGAAAGCGCGTTGACGCTAAGCGTTACCCGGAGAGCGTCCAGCGCGAGGTTAGTGACCGTATGCACCCAAGGCGTCACAGCCTTAAGTTCAACGCCTACAGTTACCTCACTCGCGGACGTGTCAAAACCTGATATGTAGTCTTGATCGATCGTTCCTACGCGGTAGTCTTCAGAGGCAACATTAAAGTTATACGACCCGTCCGCGTTTTGTAGCGGCGTATCGTTCAAATAGGTTGATGCACCGATAGTCCCATTGGCAGGACCGTAGCACGGCCCTTCAGATATGAGGTCTAGGATTTGCGCATTTGCGGTGCTGCTAAGAGTGTCAGACGCTTCCGTGGCGGTGCTGCTGGAACCGCCCTTGCTGCCCGCTACGATTCTCGTCATTTACGTGTCCGTGGCTAAAATTGATTCGCTAAGAACGGTCGAGCCCACCCGCATACGACCGTACAGCAGAGGCACGGGGCCACCCTGTGATGTGTTGTTCTCCGCACCCGAGAAGTAATACGAAGTCTTCGACGTGCCGGTGTTGGACGACGGCTGACGAGTAAGCATCTGCGCGATACCGCCGAGGGCCATACTTGCGCCCATAGCCATCATGGATGGGCCGTACGCATTGCCGAAGTAAGTTGAGACCGCGCCGACCACGAACAGAGCCGCACCCGCAATCGTCTGCCAGAGCCCCGCTTTACGCCCGTGAGCTACGGGAGCAATCCGAACATCCGAGCCACCAGACGGGTAGGCCAGGGTGTCCTCTGGGATGTTCAGCTTATCTACGAATATCGAATACCGAACGCCACGATCCTTTGCCGTCATCAGTTCCCGCTCAAAGCCGGGGACCATACGCACAAGTGCGCGGATGGCGTCGGCTGGACTAGAGATAACGAACCGATGGACTCGGCCGAACTTCGCACCGAGATACCCATACAGCCGGATAACGCTAGGCTTTTCCATTAGGTACCTCGTTATGACGTAGGATGTGCGTGACGTAGTCGCGATAGCGCGGAAGGGATTCCCGCCCGGAGAGCCGGCCGTACATATGGTGCAAGATGGTGTCTTCGCCTATGTAGACCGCAGCATGATTCGGTACGTTATTCTTGCTGCGGATCTTCATGAGCAGTACGTCGCCGGGTTGCGGTTCGGTACTCAAGGAAAGGGCGGTAAAGCCTGCCTTGGGGAAGCCCTGCGTGTAGAGGTCAGACTTTCCGTCGTCCCACCAGGGACCACTACGCGGGAAGTCGGGCAAGGCAATTTCGTACTTGGCTTTGTAGTACCGCCGTACCAGCCCATAGCAGTCGTTGACGCCGTGGGAGAATTGGCATCCGATAAGCGGTGCCTCATACCCACTCGGCCCGAACTCGTGCCAGGCATCGATGTCTACGGAGCCGTCTGCCTGGTGGCCCAGACTGACGATTACCCAGAGTGGAATCTGGAGCCCCTCGCAAACCACGAGGTCCGCATCGGAAGGGCGTGGATTGCCGCCTGGGTGGGAATGGACAAGGGCCTGAATATCGCCCTGGTCCTCCGCTGCCGCGTACTGCTGTTCGGAGATTGTGAAGTCTTCCAGAGGCGTCGGGCTGGCGTTATCGCAACGGATGTATTCTCCGTTCACGACGAGACCGCAACTTTCTCTCGGATACTCATCTAATGCATGCTTTGCGATCTGCTGTCGCAATTCGTCGGTAATCATAGAGTCGAGGTTAGACCCGCTGACGGAAAGCCCCCATACGGTAATGGTGCGTTATCACCGAACCGACATTTACAGCCGGACAAGCGCTTAGAACACGCATCAGCGCTGGGGTCTGTCGTCGCGGTATTGTTTTTGTCGAAGTACGTAAGCCCTGCCCAGCCGCAGATAGTCCCTCTGTAATCCCATTGGCAGAGATTCGCGACTACCTGACGATTCGGAAGCTGACGGCCGGCGAAATCGAGCGGCGATGACAGGGTGAATTCCACACTGATGTCGTCCTCGTTCGTCTTTTGCTCTATCTGCCATTGCTCGACCGGCATCTCAGCGGTAGGGTCAGCAGTAGGGTTAAGGGCTGGGAAGTTCTCGGAATCGAGGTATTTGACGAGGGTACGGCGGCGGTAAAATTTTGCGCCGACCATATCGCCCAGGGCCATGCAGAGGACCGAAATAGAGCGGTCTACATTGCCCACCGTGACAGTTGGGGTGGGCTGGCTTTCGTCGCCAGTTCGCTCAAACCCCTCAGACTGTACGGGCCAGGGGTTGTATTGATTTCCTTGCCAGTAAATAGGGCCCGATTGCAGATGAGGATGGAATCTCAGAATATCGCCACCAAGTTCCGTACAATCTAATTCGTAGACTTCTACCTTTGCGCCAGGCTCTTGCTGTTGTATGTCGGCTAGTATTGTCATAACGGTTTCGGGCGACCGTAGAGCATGAGGTAGGTCATCATCGCTTTATCCCGTATAGGGAGAAGCGGCCTGTCATCTTGACGCCGGTCCCATTCAGATAGAGTTGAATTTTTGAGATGGCACCGGTTGATCCAAAGTAGAAACCGTGCCCCTGTCCACTCACTAGAGACCCACCATCAGTAACTTGGTTGTATTCGAACGAAATTTTCTTGAAGAGTGATGTCGCTTTCATATTCCGTAGGATTATGGAACCGTCTCCCGAGGACGCTTTGGATACCGAAGTTCCTGATGCGATCGAATAAATCGTCATAAACAGGAAATAAGGATTTGCCAAAAAGCATTGGCCGTTATCAGATACAACCCCTGATGCCGAAGGTTGCGACATATAACGATAAAGCGACGTATATGACGATGACGAGTCGTATCCAGATTGACCGGAAATGCCGAACTGAACAAGAAGACCCTGATTAGATACGTCGCTTTGAACGCCTGAAAATTCGATTTCGTAATCATCAAATTCTGTAGACGATAAATCAAAACCGACTGCGCTGACGCCCGAACCTACTGCGAATGTCTGAGAAGAAAGCAAAGTGCGACCCTGAGCTAACGCGGTTCGCCCCGCTTGGATGGTTGCATCCGATCCGGCATCGACGGGTGTCTTCAGGTTGCCACCGTCCCATGGCGAATACCCTGCATAAATCGGTCGCTGAGTGAAAGTCGCTGTTCCCGCGACTGCTAAAGTAGCCGCAGACAGTTTCCCAGTAGTTGATACATCCCCGGCGAAGGACGCGCCCGACAGCTTTGCGTACGGCGTTAAATCAAGATTACCTGTGTCGTACGCCGTCTTGCCTGCGTAGGTTGGTCGCTGCGCAAACGAAGCCTCTCCTGTCACATTGAGTCCACCGCTCGCTGTCACCTTCTTCGTTGCCGTAAATGCGCCCTCGGTGCTGACGTCGCCCGTGAAGTCTGCCCCGGAAATATCCGCTTTCCCAGTATTTAGGGCTTGAATATTCTGATTTACCTTGGTAAAGCCTATGCGTACTGTGTCGCCTTGTGAGCCGTCCGAGGCAGCGCCAAAGACGACGTCTGTTACTGTAGTCATGGGCTAAATGCCTCGTTGAATGTGACGGTGAGCGTGTAGGTGTCCCCTCCGTTCGCCTGGATATTAGGTTTAACGCACCGGAAAAGTCCGGCAGTAGTCCTAAGAGGAGGAGTCCAATAAAAGGATGTCGCGCCTTGCGTGTCGTCTAGGAATGTCTTTATAGCTCTGATCGTGTCACCACTTCCCACGAACGTAAGTGGCCACGAATCGGCAGCGTTATTGATGCCATCTGGAATTACCTGACTGTAGCCGTCTCCGAACTGTGCGGATAAGACGGAGTAGTTTGTATCGCCTGATGCGTCTAATGAGGGTGTCCAGGTGAATGTCTGGGTAGTCATTTACCCTCCTTAGATTTGGTTGTGACGAATCCGGTACGCGTATCCGCCTTGGCCGTTCATCTTTTGGTTAAGTCGCTTATCAATCAAGTTTTGAAACATCGGAGCCAGGGCCGCGACATCTTGCTCAGTTAGACCGCCACCGCTGTTGCCTTGTTGTAAGTTCAACTGTAGCGACGTGGTGTGCGTCACCGACCCGGAGGACGCTGTAGGTGCGATGCTACCTACTGCGCCTCCCGTAGCGAACCGACCTACGCCACCGTAGTTAATGGCGTCAAGCAAGTTCTTATGCTGAGACGCGGCCTTAGCATTGATGACGTATTCGCCATTGGAGAGCATCGCCGGGATACTATCGCTCGTGCTGGTGCCTGGGCCTGTCACGTTGCCTCCGGTCGCCAAGTGGAAACCGTATGTATTAGATCCAACAGAAGACGACGCGCCGCTGCTACCGCCTGCGACGGCTCCTACGACTGTGGACGCGATGCCGAAAAGTGCGGATGTCCCGCTACTCCCGCTGCCCGCGCCTAAGAAGGCTTGTAGGGCGCTCATTTCGGACCACTTCAGTAGGATTTTTGTTAGATCCTGGAGAATGCTGGCCGTGAATGAAGAAAAGCTGAATTTGCCTGTTGTGAGGGCAGTTTCTAATGCAGAGGTAGCAGTATCCCAAGTGGACCGGTATGCCTGCCCCACGGCCTCCGCAGACGTCGTCCCATCGCCCAAAATATCTCGGTTTGCTAGCTTAACCTGGGCTGTATAGCTGTTGCGTACCGCAAGTTCATTGTCTAAATGCTGCTGAAGTAACGCGGTCTCCTGGTTGTACGCAGACTGCGCCGCAGTAACCTCTGCATCGTATTCCGTAGAGTCAATTTGATGCTTGGAGTACTTATCGCGTAGCGACGCTAGGTCTTGCTGGTTTTGTTCGTATAATCTTAGGCTTTCCTGATACGTCTTATTATCGGTAGGGGAAAGGTAACGGGATTTATCTTCTTGTTGGTAGCCCCTTTGTTGTTTAACTACACGGTCTGTTTGGTCGTCCTGGTACTTCTTGATATCGGCAGCGCGTTTTGCTGCATTGGTCGCTAGGGCTGACGTTAAATCGTCATCCACCTTCTTGCGCTGTACCACCAGCTTTTCATACTCAGCCTGTGCGGTCTCTGCTGCTGCCTTTTCCTTTTTACGTTTAGCAATGTCTATCTGAGTAGCAGCGTTCTTGATTTCCTGATCAAGTGCTGATGCTTGGATATCATGCAATCTACGGAAATACTCGTCAGCGTCGATTAGGTTCGCGTCGCGCAAACCCTTCAGTACTGCGGCTGACCGTTTTTCCTCCGCTTCTGTAAGCTGGTTCTCTCCACGGAGTCGTGCCAGTACTGCATTATTCCCATTGTCACTAGTGGTCTTCTTTGCGTACTGGCTACGTATCTGAGCGAGGTTTTCCTGGTGCCGCTTTTCCACCTGTTCGCGTTCGGTACCACTCGCGTCTAGGTCTTTTATGGCCTTTTGATAAGCCACATTCTCAGCTTGTATTTCCTGGTCACGCTGACGTGTCGGACTTGCGTATTTTGTACTGTCAAGATACGTGTTAGCAGCTACGACACCGTCACCCTTGCGTGCTATATCTGCTTGTGCGGCTGCTGCTGCCTTCTGTGCGGCGGTAGTTTTCTGGAGGGCTGCTACATCGTCGTTAGCCTGCTTAAGCTTGTCACGATAACCGAAGGCATCCGAGTTCCCGTTTTTATCAAGCTGGGCCACAGCGATCTTTAAGCCCGCCTGGCGTTTTAGCGCATCGTTGAGTTTTTCTGCATCGGTGGCCTGGACCCCCGCGTGTGCAAGATCGTTTCCCATATCGGTGGCGAGCTTGCTTAGGCCCCGCCACAACTTACCGATATAACCTATATTTGCTTCCGCGTTTGTTTTGAATCGATCGTGTGACGCGTTCAAACCATCGACTACTGCCTTATAAGCGGCCGCCTCATCGCCAGCGCGGATGTAACCTTCGATGACCTGTGCTTGAGCGGCAGTGAATAGATGGTATTGTCCTTGTAGTTCCTCCAGGGCCTTCTTAGGGTCCTTAGAGAACTTAACCATAGTCTCTACGACTTTATCTACTTCCTCGCCTGTGTCGTGCGCAAAATTCACGGTTGCGCGTGTGACGTCAGCGAGCATTTCTCCTGATATCTGACCGCTCCGGACCAGACCCGTCATTGCTTCTTCTACGGTTTTCAGTGGGGTTGACGTACCGGCTAACGACTCGGACATTAGCTTTAGCTGTCCTGTCGTGAGGCCCAGGTAGCCATTGGTGAGCATTGCCGACTTGTTAAGCGTATCGAACGCTGCCGCCCCGGATATGATCTTGTAGCCAAAGAGGGCGGCAGCAGCAGCGACTATGCCCAGGGATGCACCAAGCGGAGACATAACCTTGCTGAGTGCGTCGGTAGCCTCTCCGAATACCATCAGAGATCCACCCAGCTTTGACCAGCTACCCTGGGATGCTTCGTGTGCCATGACCAGCATTTCGCGCCGCGCGGCTGTGCTGTCCATGGTAAAGCTGTGTGTAGCGCTGGACGCAGCTTTAATTGCTTCCGCTTGTGCGGTAAAAGCATTGACCACCCCTGAAGAGGCGGCACGCTGGTTTAGAATTTCCAGGCGAGTTTTGCCGGCCGTGGCTTCTAACTGGTTGTACTGGTCTACTAGGCGCTTCGCCGCGCGGGCGTTGAGTTCGAATCCATTAGCGGCGGCCTCTTTCATGGCCGCGTCTACTTGCGCGGCTCGTTTTGCCATCGCGTCCATAGTCGCGTTAGCTTGGGCACCGCTCGCCTTTAGCTGATTGACTCCAGACTGTACCCCGGAGGCATCTACCGATACCTTGATGGTCGTATTGTTATTGCTCTGTGCCATCAGGGACTCCAGTAGTTAGGGCTTTTTCGCTACTGCCTCCAGTAGCTTTTCCTGCGCGACTTCAGCGGCGCGCTGTCTAGCGGCCTCGTATGCAGGGGTGACGAAAGGTTTTGCGGCCATCTTTGAACGGCCGTTTTCTAACCAACCAGCTAGGGCGCGGCGGGACACCTTCCGGTTTTTGGGGCCACGCGCTGCGGTGTCTCCGACAAACGCGACCACGTAGGTCGCAATCTTTCCGGTAACGCTGTCTTCTTTGTCGTAGAAAACAGTCAATCCCGTTGCGAGGTCGCCGGTATCCTTTGGGACGCGTAGGGCCACCTCGTTTTTAAATTCGGTCGCCATTGCTGCGCCCGTTTTGCGCAACGTTGACTCGGATAACCCTTCTTCTAGTGCGCGGATTTGTTCCTCAAGCGCGCCGGGGTTATCGACGGAAAATGACTTAGGCATGTTTAGGTCTCGATAGCGTAAATGTCCTAGTGCCCTTGGCCTTTAACTCTGCAAGGGGGACACCGAATACCGCTACTGCGACTGCTTCCGCACTCGGAGGGGCTTTCTTCTCCGGAGGAGGAAGCAGCCAAGGCGCGAAGTCGGAAGGCTTAAACGGATCAGTGTTTGGAGCCCGGTTAAAGTTCGCGACCGTGCTGGCGACTGTACCCATACGTACGTCGTCCATCGCAGGGCCGAAGGGCTCTATTGAATAGAACGCAAGCCACTCCCCGAATTCGTCAGACGACATCCGGGCCTGAAGTTCCGACACGGTACTACCGAGAGATAAAGCCAGCCGGAACCACATGCGGCGTTCCGGACTGGCCCTTAGTTTTTTGCTGCCGCTTCTTCGGCGGCTGGGCCGATTTTGTTAAGGGCCAGCGCTTCCGCTGCAAGCTGAGAGATAACGACGCTGTCGAGTCTGTCGCGAAGCAAAGCGATGTCCTCTACTGCGAACAGCGGCGCGTCGTGCTCGTCTACCAAAGCCATAACGACCACAGCAGCCTCAAAAAAGCTGAGCGTTTTATCCCCACCTTCGACGGTAGTACGGAACGTGTCGCGACCCGCGCCTGTTAGCTTGCGGATACGAACTACTTGGCCCAGTGCCGGCGGCGTAAAGTCGCGTGCGTGCGGTGTGGCAGCGGCCAGGAACGATTCACGATTTAGGGGCTTCATTCTTTTCCTTCGCCGCTTCTAGGAGGGCTTTAATTTGGGGTAGGGCGACGCGACGAACTTCTTCCATATAGAATTGTACGGCCGCGTCAACGTCCTTATTAGGCACCAGCGACGGCAACGGTGATATCTCCAGTGATCGTCAAGGCGATAGTCCCGGTATATACGCCGTCTACTTTGGCCGCGATCGGGAACGACTTCACATAAGCGGCAAATGTAATTTTCGTGCCATCAGAAAGTGCCACTTGCCAATAGAGCAGCGTAGCCGCTTTTTTAGCTGCCAATAAGGCCGCGTGAGACGGCTCGGACTGAATCGCCCCGGGTTTTGAGTTGGCACCAATTCTTGAGAGAATAGTGCCATGACCAAGACAAACAAATTTTCCCCAGAGATGCGCGAGCGCGCGGTGCGCATGGTGCAGGAGCACCGTGGCGAATACCCGTCGTTGTGGGCAGCAGTCGAGTCCATCGCGCCGAAGATAGGCTGCGTGCCGCAGACGTTGTTGGATTGGGTGAAGCGCGACGAGGTCGACAAAGGGCAGCGTGAAGGTCTGTCCAGCGACGAACGGGAGCGCCTGAAGGCGCTGGAACGCGAGGTCAAGGAACTGCGCCGCGCCAACGATATTTTGAAGACGGCCAGCGCGTTTTTCGCGCAGGCGGAGCTCGACCGCCGCTTGAAGTCGTGAAGGCGTATATAGACCGGCATCGCGATGCATACGGGGTCGAGCCCATTTGCAAAGTCTTGCAGATTGCCCCGTCGTGCTATAGACGCCATGCTGCTCGGCAGCGCAACCCGGCGCTGCGGTGCGAGCGGGCTCAGCGCGACGACGTGCTCATGGCAGAGATTGAGCGAGTCTGGAACGCGAATTGGCAGGTTTATGGTGCCGACAAGGTCTGGAAGCAGATGAACCGCGAAGGCATCCGTGTTGCGCGCTGTACGGTCGAACGGCTGATGAAGCGTCGAGGTTTGCAAGGCGCGCGACGTGGCAAGACGGTGCGTACCACGACGCCAGACACATCAGCATCATGCCCGTTTGACCGGGTTCAACGCGTGTTCAGAGCGCAGCGCCCGAACCAGCTATGGGTGTCGGACTTTACCTATGTCTCGACGTGGCAAGGATGGGTGTATGTCGCATTCGTCATCGATGTCTTCGCGCGGCGCATCGTCGGTTGGCGATTGAGCCGCACGATGCGCACAGACTTCGTTCTTGATGCCTTGGAGCAAGCGTTATATGACCGTCAGCCTGCTGCGTCGGATGCTCTCATACATCATTCGGATAGGGGGTCCCAATACGTATCCATTCGATACACCGAGCGCCTCGCTGAGGCTGGCATCGAACCGTCGGTTGGCAGTCGCGGCGACAGTTACGATAATGCGCTCGCCGAGACCATCAACGGCTTGTACAAAACGGAACTGATTCACCGTCGAGCGCCGTGGAAAACGAGGGAATCGCTAGAGCTGGCTACGCTGCAATGGGTGCACTGGTTCAACCATATTCGACTGCTCGAACCTATCGGGTACATCCCACCGGCAGAAGCTGAAGCAAATTACTGGCGTAAAATCGCCCACGAGTCCCAGGAAGCTGTTTTAACTTAACCCAACCGGCCAACTCGATACCCGGGGCGATTCAGACAGGTTGATATTGGTAGTAAGAGAAACATTCCCCCAGTCTTGCAGACCGATGCGTTTTTCTTTTCCTGTTGATTTTAAATCCGTGACATCGATTTCGGTAGCTGTGCCGTCGAAACCCGATACGTCGGTTACGTTCACAACTTCGGTATAGGTAGGCGTGCCGGTATTCGTCAGGCTATAGCCGATGTCGGTACCTTGGGCGGACAATGCGGTGGATGTCATGTTTTAGTTTTTATATGTTATGGAGAAATCGAACGACGACCCATAGAGGAGCGTATCGCTTTCATAGGTGCTACTGGGTCCGCCGATAGGCACAGCCTGCACGGACGGGTTAACCACGGCGGAAAACACCGCGTCCATCAATTCACTGGCGGCCAGCCGGGATTCTGCCCAGGTGTTTATTCGCATGCGTTGGTTACGCGTGGCGGGCGTTTTTCCGTTCAATACCGGGAAGGAATTCCCTCCGACTGCGAAATAGACGATGTATGGCTTTCCGGTTCCCTCGGGTGCGATGTCGGGATATACGTTACCGCCTGCGAGGTCCTGAAGGGCCGCATAGATGATTGCCTCAGCCCCCATTGTTCGCTCCCACAGTTACGACCAGGTCGGTATGGTCGCGCCCATTGATATCGGGCAACACTGCTACGACGTTGAATACCAGGGTACCGGCTATGACGCGATCCGCCGCCGTTACGTCCGTTCGGTATCGAATGCGAATACTCCCGTTGCCTGTAGACACGGAGGAACTACCGGACGCGGTTTCCTTGCCTGACAGCAGGGCTAAGTTAGCCCACGCTTTGGCGTATTCCGTCCAGGCGTTGGTGGGGCCGCCAAGGTCGTCTTTGCCGCCTTTGCGTTGGAGCGAGACGCGCGTATTGAGCGTGCCGGCCTTCATTGCAGAGCCGGGTCCCGGACCCGCATTAAAAGGGACTGCACGGCTACACCGATGGGGTCCGTTCCGCCTTCGCGGTCGGCGTACAAGCTGGCGAGTACCAGGAGAACCGCTACACGAGCTAGAGCGGGCACCGTTTCGGCTGTCCATGCTTGGGCATCGGTGGACTTCACGTAATCGACCACGGTTGCGGATGCAGCAGTTACAAGGGAAGCAACGTACGTATCCTCGTCGGTGCCATCTAGCCTAAGCTGTTCCTTTGCGTCGTCAAGCGTGACTAGGTCAGTCATCGGAGCCTCCAGATTCTGCGGAGTCGTCCGCCTGTGTGTTGTCTTGCGTGGGCGGCGGGTCGCTGTCCGTCGTAGTTGGGTTGCCGCCGATCTTCTCGCCGGCCGGAGTCGTAGTGGCAGGCTGCGCGGCGCGTTCTTGGAGCATCGACAAGGGAATCCACTGGGCCTGTAGGTACGGGGTGTCGCCACCTTTGACCGGGGCGAGACCGAGAGTCGCCCGCGCCTCATTTGGAGACATCACGCCCGCGCCGACTGACGTTGCATTAGCAGAGTGCCTGGCGGCCTCGTCCATCCGCATTAGGCCCGTCGTGTCAAACTCGAACCCGGCGGTGTCGGGTACAGCGAAGGAGTCATCTAGCAAGAGTTCGATAGCCTCCAGGTAAGCCTGGAGACAGTCCGAGTAGTACATAGCCTCGTAGATAGACGCACTGCTAACCGACTTCCCACCGCTTTCAATTCCGATCTTATGGCCGGGAACGTGAAAGCATCGGGCCACGTCCAGGGCAGTCCAATTAAGCTGTTCGATTAGCTGTGCATCGGTGCCCGTCATGGTCATAGGCTGATAAGTCAACCCGTCACCGCCTACTAACGTCTTGCCGGCACCAGTGCCGGTGTAGTTCGCGTCAATGGTCGCTTTTAGTCGCTTCGCCGTCTCGTCGCCTATCGCGCCGGGAGCCGAAAGAAACGCGCCGGGTTTTGCGCCGTTGGCGAAGAACGCCGCCGAATTGGTCGTAATACCTTCTGCGAGACAGATAGCCGATGCACAGGCCGCGATAGGCGTCATACCAACTAGCGGATGCCAGGACGTCACGCCCCGGTCGTGAATGATGTCCCGCGCCGGAATAACGACGGCCTCTACGGGTGTGACCTGTAACGGGGACATCGTCACTTGGTAGTACACTGAGCCGTCAAGAGCGACGAGAGGGACGACGTACTTAGGGTTGAGCACGTCCATTGAAATCACTACGCCTAGGTTATTACGACCGAGTAAGACGTATGTATTCCCGTGCGTTAGCTTGCTAGAAACCCATGCTTTGATAAATTGTGAGCGGGTCTGGTACGCGTTAGGCTTGCGCAGTACGGCGGTAAATCGCGGCGCTGACGCCTCCTGCCACACGCCGTCTGTTAGCTTGACGTACTTGATACGCAGCTTAGAGACGTCAGACGAAATGAGGTCCACGCACGAAAACACGGCGGAGCTAGCTAGCATACCGTCGCGGGTAGTGAGGGATTTGTTCTGCTGCCAGGCTCCGATGTAGGGCTCGCGTATGAAGCCACCACTACCCGGACCACCTATAGCCGACGTGCCGACAGGTGCCTTGCTCTTAGCTGACTTGTTAATTTCCCAGCCAAATATTTTCATTTTTATCCTTGTTATGGCCGGTCTAATCAGTATCTCGGAGGGCACGGGTTATGCGCCCTCGAAGCTAGGGACTAGCCGTTAGCCCCGTTGCGGGGCTGGCTGATTACGAGCCGGTAGCGGCCGTTTCAGCCGTCGGAGCGTATGCCGCGCCCGAGATGTACTTGGCGGCTTGCGGGCGGCGCTTCTGGAAGTTGATCCACTTACCGACCTTCAGGGCCATCATGTCGTTCTGGAACAAGTTCACCGGGGCGGACGTTGCCGCAGCCGGGGCCGAGTCCATGATGATGGACGCCTCGCGACTCACATCCAGTTCGAGGCCGCCGTCGTCGGACAGGTAGATTTCCTGTTCGAACACCAAGACAATGCGGTCGTTCGGGATGTTGTTTGACACCAGGACCGGGAAGCCCAGCAGTTCGCCGCCGTTGATATCGATGTTCGGGAAATACTTCACGCCGAATTCGCTGACCATGTTCGAGATAGCGAGGGCGCGGCCCGGACTCATCAACAGCTTGCCGCTGGAGATAATCAGGTTTGCGGCGATAGCATCGGCAACTAGCGACATCACGTCGTTACGCAGGGCTACGTGGGTCGTACCGGTTGCGGCAATAGCCGTGGTGCCGTTTAGGATCGATGCTGGCGACACGTCCGTCTTAGCGCGGGACGGGTCCAGGAACGAGACGTCGAGGCCCTGCGCGGCAGCTTCGATCAGGTCGGCCTGTACCATTGCCTCTACGGACGGGTTAGCCAGACGCATGATTTCGCGGTCCAAGACGGCAATGCCAGCAATCTTCGCGAAACCCAGCGTCACGGCATTGAAGCCCATCGACGTTACCGGCGCGGGCGCACCTTCCCCGACCCAGCCGACCGACGTACCCGACGTGGCACCGCCGATTCGAACGTTGAACGGAATTCGTCGCAACCCGGTCAGGCGACCAAGAATCGTCTGCGGGTACAACAAGCTGATGAAATCGCCGCCGAAATTCTCCGGGTAGACCAAGTTACCGGCCCATGCAGCGCTCGTCGTGCTACCGGCCGCTACGGCTGCTTTGAGGACTTGCGCGACTTCCGGTGAGGTGTCCTTGTACACTTCCGCCATCGTGACGGCGGTATGCAGGTCTCCCTTAGCCTTCGCCAGGACCATCAGCGTACGGGTAACGTCTGCACCCTTCGGAGCGTTCGACTTGACCGTGATGCCCTTGGCTACCGGCGCGGCGACCGGTTCGACTGCCGGGACGGCGACGGCCGCCGCGCCTTCCGCCGCTTCCTGTTCCTTTAGCAACGTGACGCGATCCTCCAGGGCCTTGATTTCGCGGGCCAGTTCCAAGCCCTTCGAGACTTCCTCGTCCGTCATGGCCTCACCCTTAGAAACGATGGCGGCCTTCGTGTCTGCCAAAACCAACATCTTGGCTTGTGCCAGCTTGATCATTTCCGACAGCTTCATATGTAATCCTTATTTTTATTTTAAAGAGAAAGCAGTAAGGCTTTGCGAGCGGAAAGGCGGGCGGCTTTTTGTACCGCCTCTTCTGGATCGCTCGCGGGGGCTGCTGCTTCCCCTTCCTGCGTGTTTACACTGACGACCGCCGGGGCCATCGATCCGGGGTTTTCGCCCGTAACGTCGACCGTTTCTACGGTCGCGTTTTCTGCTGCGTGGAGGCTTTTGAACGCGCTAATCACTGCCTCTGGATTGCACGGGATAGACACCAGCGACAATTCATGCACGTCGGCGCGCTTGTAATGCATGCCCTTACCGACACCGAGAGATTCAGCCTCTACGGGCTGGAATCCGATGGATACGCCCTTGATAAGACCGGCCTTGACGCTATGCCATGCCTCATCGGTGCGATCCTTCACTACGCCGGGTTCGTCTACCTTTGCAATCTGGGCTTTGAATGGCAAACCTTTGGCCGTCGGTGCACCGAACTGCACATTACCGACGGGCTGTGCCGGGTCGTGATTGAGCAGGAGAGGGGCGTTAGGCGCGAACTTCAAGCCCAGCGGTTCTACGATGTCTTTTACGAGGTCCGGCGACGGCGTCGAAGCGATGCCCTCGATTTCCCGCGCGTCCTCGTCTAGACGTTTGATATTGATGGCGCTGAACGCCTTATTATTTTTCATATCTCGCTATAAGCTGAGCAGGGTAAATTCCTTCGGCTGTTCTAGGTCTCCTGCGGCGATAACCGTTGCACCGAACGCCATCGTCAAGGCCACGAGCCCATCAATCCGGCCTGTCGCTTTCGACTTGTCTAGCTTTCTGTTGCCGGCCGCGTCTTTGATGACAACGGCGTTAGCTGCGCACATGGTTAAAACCGGGTGCATGCCATGAGCAACCCGGCCGTTAAGTAGCTCCTCCTCCAAGACTTCCATCGCGGGGCTGATTGACTTGTAGCCCTGGCCGTGTTCGACCAGAGGGAGTAGGCCGCCATCCTTGTGGGCCTTTTCGGTGTCAATACCGACGCGGGCGAATTCTTTACGCATAAGGTCAATCCGCCACGGGTCGAAGGCGATACTGTGGATAGACAATCCTTCGCATATGTCCGCGACGTCGCGTGCTACATATTCGTAGTCGACGGTCTTGCCTGGTGTCGTGTGGATATACCCGGCGTCGACCCACTCGCCGTACGGCGTGCGGTCCTTGTGTGATCGGTCGCTTAGGCCGTCCTCTGGCGTCCAAATGTGCGCTTGCACCTGCCATACGACGTTGACCCGGCCGATAAGCACGAGGGCAGTCAGGTCCGTACGGGACGATAGGTCTAGACCGCCATAGACCAGCGTGTCCTTATCGAAGTCGACAGGGGCAGTGCCATTAGCCTTCCATACGTCGCGGCTGATGAATGGCGAGATAACCGACACTCGCTGATTCAAGATCAGATTGCGAAACGTGTTTTCCTTGGACGGCATCCGTACCGCACTGCTTGCGAGCTTTTCCAAGTCGGGTAGCGAGCGGAAGATACCAAGCGCAGGGTTAGCCGCAGACCAGCCCGCACGGTCCATAAGGCCGGCGTCGGGATGCGCCGCGTATAAGTGGACGACAATGTGCGGATCAGCACCGCTCAGGGCGTCATCTAAACGGATGGACAGCATGTCCGCATCACTAGCCGCTTGCGTACTGACAACCAGCGTTAGCGGGGCATCGTGTGCACCCTGTGCCGTCTCGATAGCGTCAATGAAGTCGCTTTGCGGGCCACGGATCTGGCCCATTTCGTCAATGATGGCGAGGACAGGACTTAGCCCGTGGGTTGTGGCCGCTTCCGCCGAAAGAGCGCGGTATTCGACGTTAAGGGGCAAGCCGAATAACTTCTTGCCGGATGGAACCACTCGGACGATGGCGGACAATTCCGGCGACATGCGAACCATCTTTGCCGCGAGGGCGTGGATAATCGCTGCTTGGTCCCGTGACATTGCGCCGGATACAATCTGGCTGTTTTGGCGAGCCTCTGGACCGACTAAGTGGGCTAGGAGCAAGCATGCGATGAGTGCTGATTTACCGTTCTTACGGGCGATGCTAAGGTAGCCGGTCTGCGTGCCATGCGGGTTGTCGTAGACATCCAGGATAAATTTACGCTGGAATGCTTCGAACTTAACCGGTAAGCCAACAAGTGCGCCTTCCGGCACCTTGCAATATTTCTCGCAGAACGCAATAACCTTTTCTCCCCTTGTCTTAGGGCGTAGAGTCATTTGACCGCCCTAAGACGTGGGATTAGATCGTCGTCACCGTTATCTGCCTGTGCTGCCGCTTCTTGGGCACCTAGGCGGCCTGCGGCGTCTGCACTACGGCCAGTGGTAGCCAAGGCGTGGACGTGGAGCTTGGCCGAAAGGGATGCGGCACGGCGCGTTAGCGTTTCGACCAGGCTGTGCTTCGGATTAACGATTGGCGTACCGCGTTGGTTCTTTACCGTGTCGCCCTCTACCTCCAGTTCGATCTGGATTCGCATAATGTCGCATTGGCACCGGGCCAGATTTACGGCAAACGCTAAATCGGCATCAGTCCAATCGACTAACGCGCGGGCCGAGATAACGGCATTCCAGTAAGGCCAATCCTCGTCGCGTAATGACAGATGGGCAGGGGGTTTAATCGGACCGAGACTAGCGGCCTGTGCGGCCTCTACCGCTCCGGCCGTGGTGTCTGTTCTGGTCCGTTTCATTTAGTCGCCTGTAATCTCATTACCGAGCCAGATAACAGCAGCTACGGCCAATGTGAGTAGGATTGCTAACAAGCTGATGCCCATTGCGAGCCAGATTGCTAAGTTCATAATTTGTCTGTATTCGCGTGCATGCGCGTGCACAACAACCCGCTATCAGTAGCGAGCCGTGAAATGTGGCGGAATCTATCCGATTCGAACGGATGAGGCCCAAAGGCCCGCCGGTTTAGCAAACCGGTGCATTAGTCCACTCTGCCAAGATTCCGAGGGTATTAAGCGTTAAGGCGCAGAATTCGGCCTTATGGGAGCGTTCCGGACTGGATTTTTGCAGTTAGCGTTAAAACGACTGTGACCAGCCGATGTCCGGATTTTTGCCGGTCTTATTCTGACCCACCCCCGACGTCAATAGGAATAGTAATGACATTTGCCTATTAAACAGGGGATTCATTATGATAATCCTATCGCATTCCGAAATCACTATCGATAATATCTATTGCAAACGATATTTGTCCCTATTGCCGAAACCTGCGCAATATACGTGCAATAGATAGCATCAGGAATAAAAGGTTCTTAACCTTATGATGTCAACTATCTTTATAAGATTAAGTGTTCCAATGATGACCGGGATTTATAGGCATGCCGTTAGGCTTAATGGCTGTCTTCACTTTATAGCCTAAATCGGATCTGGTCTTATCTCTATGGCAGTCATAGCAGAGCAGCCATAGATTACTATCGTCATTGGTTCCACCATTGACTAGAGCCAGGATATGGTCTACTTCACCTACACGAACTGCTATAGAACAAATTCTGCATTGATAGCAGTCTCTCTTTCTAATTCGTGTTCGTTGTGCCGTTCCTGCTCTGCCAGTAAGTCGTTCAGGCATTACCGACCTATTATATTTATTATGGTCATATAATTTGAGGTGTTGATATTAGGATGTATGTAATAGGTAAAGCAAACCTTTGCGGTCGCTTCGCTCCCTTACACCCATCCCTAAATCCCTTCCCTCAGGCAACAGTATTCGAGGCTCGGCCTTGCACCGGGCAGGGGCCACACTGGGCGTCTGTGGAGGGCGTCATGCACCGTGGCTTCTGCCTCTCCTAGACACCTGACCCATTTTTTACATAGTGCATCGGAGTTATTTGTAATTATTGCAACAAATCTATTTCCGCGATAGTCCTAAAATCGCACAGACGACGAACACTATTACCCAGAAGACAATCTCTCCTGGGCGGGTTTGAGTACGCTTTTGTTTCGGTGGTATCCACGGAGCTGAATATGCCTCGCGTCGCAAACGTTCGGGTGACTTCTGGATAAACTCAGCGGCCGGCTTTGGGCTTTTAGCGGCGATTCGGGAGTTGGTTGAGAAGGTCGTGGGCGCTCGCATTATTGCGTGTCCTAGGTACGTTCGGGAACGATTAGTAGCTCCCGAACGGTTGCCCAAAACAGAGACTAGCGCGACAGTATCGGACAGTGCGTTATGTGGCGAGTCACGCGGTACGTTAAAATGCTGACACAGCGTGTCTAATTTTCGATCGCGTACGTCAATAAAATCGGACCAGTAAATATTCTTAACACTGCAGATCCATGTCTTATCGCTAACCTTTTCCAAAACCTTCCCCAGCATACGCTTATCAAACTCGGCATAATGCGCAATGATGTAATCCGCTTGGTTAAGAATTGTGCATACGGTGTCGTAGTCGAAATCGAGTCCGGCCAGAGAGTGAATTGAAATGCCGTGAATAGCTTGTGCTTGGGGATGGATGGGGACGTTCGGACGGCGTAGCCCGTAATAACGCGATAGCTCGGATTCGATTTCGCCCTTTGGGAGGCGAACGCTCAATAGAACAAGTCCGATGCTGATCGGTTCATCAAAGGCTTCTAATCCTGTGGTCTCGGTGTCAAGAACAGCGACACGCACAAGCCTTTCTTCTACGTTCGGAGAATCCATTACGCGGCTTACGGTAGATGAGCCGCAAGCCTACCGTAAACTAAATTCGTCGGTCAAATCTGGCGACCATACCAAACTACACGGCCAATCACCTCAAAATCCAAATCATTAGCCTCGGAGCCGTCGAATTCGAACGCCGGGTACGCAGTATTTTCGCTAATTATTTCGACCTTGCTAGAAGACTTCCATAGCGTTCGCTTCACTACAATTCGGTCTTCTAGGCGGAGAACGTAGATTCCGTCATCTTTCCCCGCTTCCGCGTGATTCACCAGGATGTTGTCTCCGGCCTTCAAGAGCGGTTCCATAGAATCACCCTTGACCGTAATAACAGATAAATCCTTTGGGCTGGTACGCAGGTAGTTAGTTACCCAATACCGACGGAAGGCCATTGAAAAGCGAGGGCTTTCATTGTCCACATACGATCCATTACCAGCGGATGCGGTTACGTCATAGCGCGGGATATAGACAAATTCGTCAGACTCAGCCGGCGCTGATTTCTTAATCTCGTTTATCTCGGCCATAGCCGTAGAGTCCACGCCAAGCAGCCAATCCACTGTCCGGCCCACGACAGCCGCAATAGCTACGAGCTTTTCGGCGGATGGGATTCCATTGCGATCCCTAATCGTTTTCGTTACGCCTACACCGATGTCGTGGGCGACCATCCAGCCGCTAAGTGTCTCGTCGTTGATTCCTGCTGCTTGGTACAGGCGTTCTTTGAAGGTATCTGCGAGGGTCATATTGAGCGCTCTTGTACGAGTAATGCGCGTGATCATAGCACACCAAGTGGTTATAACCAAATAGTCCAAGCCTATCAAACTGTAACGAGACAATACAAAAACCAATTGGTTATAACCAAATGGTTAGAGTAAATTTCGTCTCACGGTGACGGCGGTAACAAAGACGGCACCAAGCGGCAAAGGGTCAGTAGCTTTTACTGGCTAATGCTAAAGCAGCGGCGGGTCCGAATTCCCTAGGTTTATCGGGCGATTGCCACGGCGCGCTAATCCTTAAAGTAGCGACCTTGCAGTATCGCAGCAAACGGTGAAGCAGCAGCGATCGATAGCGTCTGCCGCAGTGTCCGACACCTACATGGTCAGCAGTTCGGATGCGTCGCTGGATAACTGGTAAAGCGGCAAAAGGTTACGGCCACCACCTAGGCTACTAGGAAAGAGTCGGAGTCGGGGAGAGCAGTCTAGGGGTCGTCATGTTCGGGCGGCCGTTAGAAACCAATCCGACGTCAGGAATCAGACCGACGGTCAGGCCTGGCACGAACTACGGTTCGTTAAGCGGACTCGGTTGAGTCTTCTTAATTAACCGAGGCTTTATGAGATGCATGCGTTAGAAACACAAACGAGGCGATCCGAGGTGCAGGACGGTCGTTATCTGACATTCCGCCAACTAGCTGGTGTGATCGGCTGTAGGGAATTTGATTTGCGTGGCGTCCTCGTTCCGAGCTACATCCGGCGCGAGGGGACCGCTTGGCTACCACTTCCGCAGTATCGGGATTCGCGGCTAATCGTCGTGGGGGAAGGCGTCGGTGTGTCCGGCCTTCTGTTCACTCCGGAGGGCGTCGAGTACTTCACCGACCTGTACCAGCAAGGCGAAGAAGGACACCAGGCGTACATACAAAACTGCCGCGAATTGATGGCATCGGAGAGTGCATGACAGCAATTACCGTGTTTGTTCTGTGCGTCCTGGCGTCGTTCATATTCATACGGGGCGCGCTGCGAGAAGCATTATCAGTATCAGGATCTTTGGCTGTAGCTGTCGGGGCTACGGTTGTATCGATCAGTCTTAACTCGATTTTCTTCTTCCTCTAACCATTGCCACGGCATGAGGAAGTGTGAATATAACGCGCTTAGTATAACTATTCAAATATGCAGACAAACAAGGATTACGACGATCTGTCGCCGGAGCAAATAGAGGTCATGAAAGGGCGTGCGCAAGCCGCTGGACATTTCCCGGTGCTGCATCGTTCCGGCCGCTGGACGGTCGAGGGCCATCGTATCGACCTCTGGTTTTCCCGTCGTCACTTTCCCGACCCCAAGCCGATCGTCCGCCGCTGCTGGCAGAGCACACCGCAATGGCGTGAGCGCCTTTCCGTTTACGACGCTGCGTACGGCAGTGGGCCTTTGCAGCTTTCCCTTGTTTCTATTGCATATCCGGAGAAGCGGGTATGAAACGGCACTCATTGCAGGGTAACGACGGCGCAATAGCTATCGAACGCGACGAGGGTCTTTGGGTCATAGGCACAGTGCAAGGCGGATACGCGGCGCTAACGCCGGAAGAAGTGCACGAGCTTTACCTGGTACTTACCAACAAGTTTGCACAGGTGGGCAGTGACGCGTGAACAGAAACGGATAGCGCGCTGGTGCGCTGCTTGGAATCGCCGGGAAATGACTGCGCGGGCTAAAACAATTAATCAACAACACCATCACAACGAGAGGCCACTATGACCGACGCAAAGAAGTCCAAGATTGAACTGTTGAAAGAGAAGCTGGATGCGGCACAAGCTGCCTACGATGCGGCAGTGACGGCGGAATCGCAATCGGCGGCATTGGCCGCCGTGAAGAAGGGCGACCTAATCGAATTCCTGTTTGGTCGCGGCGAGACCCGAGCGCAGCATACCGGCCAGGTGCGCGCAGTGGTCGAAACGGATAAGGGCAAGAAGCTGTCTGTCCTGTTCGGTGAGGGCTTGGACGAAAAGATTGTTACGGTCGATGCCAGCGCGGTTGTCAGTATTGGCGAGTTCATGCCGAACCACAACGGCGGCGCGAGTGTCGCGGCCGGTGCATCCGCCGATCCGCTGGAAGGGCTGGAGTAATGCGGGCCGCTGCTTGGCGGGACCGTAGACCATTAACGGCCGACGTTGTCATGTTGGAAGTCACGCAGGAACAGGCGCAGACGCTGCTCGATGTCTCGCGGCATATTGCCGGCCGCGAAAATACGCGGCGGGCACATATGGAAGAAATCCGCTACGCGCTGGAGGCAGCGGGCGTCGAACCGAAGCGCACGGATGATATACACCCGGCACAGTCAGTAATCGAATTCACCTAAAAAGAGGAAAAGCAATGCACAAGATCATCGATAAGCTGTTGGCACTCCTTGAGGCTGCGCGAAAGGCTGGACCGCGCATCGAAGCCGCCCTTAAGGCGCGTTTGGTGGCGAACCTAGAGAAGCTACACGACAAAATCACAGCGGCAGAGCGGGCCGCGAAGGCCGAGGCAGGCCGACTGGTTGACCGTGCCCAAGACGTCGAGAACAAGGCGATAGCGAAGGCCGAGGCGGAACTGGAAAAGCTGTACGCGCTGGCCGATAAACACGGCGTGGAGGTCTAGTACATGACGTTGTCCACTGTCGTTTTCGTGATTCTGCTGATTTTGAAGCTGGCCGGTATCGGCATTGTCGCCGGGTGGTCCTGGTGGGCAGTCACCGCACCCTTATGGGCGGGATACGCCGCGTGCCTAGCGCTGTTTGTAATCGGAGCGGTGCTGGTGATTTGCGCAGAGGCCCTTGGATGGTCGAAGCGCAAGCCGCCGCTTCGTAGCTGGCGTCGCTAAGGTAGGAGCATGGCAGATTGGCTAGATGCTGCGCAGGCACTAGTCGAAGGGACGACGCGCAAGATACCGCACGACTGCGGCCCCGGCGACTGCCTGCAAATCAACCATAAACGGGACGGATTTAGCGCTTTCTGTCACCGCTGTGGCGAATCGTTCTGGTCTCGTCGCCCCCAGGAAACACTCCGGGAAAAGTTAGATCGTCTCGCCCGTGTGCGGTCGCGGGAGGTAGCGGTAGAACGCGCCCCTGGGCTACCTAAGCCAATTATAGCGGAGCCGTCTGCGTGGCCGGTAGCGGCCCGCGTCTGGCTTTACAAGGCGGCCTTGTCCAATGTAGATATCGAACGACTCGGCATCTACTGGAACCCGCGTACAGAGCGCGTCGTGATCCCTATACGGAACGATGCCGGCGACTTGATCTACTGGCAGGCCCGTACGCTGGACCCGACTAACCCGAAAAAGTACCTAAACCCTCACGTGAGCAAGACCAGCCTGTTAGCCAAATACGGCGACGGGGCGGCGATCGTGCTGACGGAGGACATCTTGAGCGCTTACAGGGTTTCGCGGTGTGGCGTTGCGGGTTGGTGCCTTATGGGGACCAAGTTAAACGACCACACGGCGACCGAGTTAATCCGCAGCGGAAAGCCGGTGATCGTCTGGCTAGATCCCGACAAGGCGGGTCAGACAGCGCGGCGCAGCATTATCCGTGACCTCCGGGACTATGGCGTACCTGCCCGCAAAGTGGTTTCAGCTAAAGATCCCAAATTACTGAGCCGCGCACAGATAGACGCGGCGCTGGAGATTGTATGAAAGTGAAGACGAAAAAAGACGGCACTGTGCGGATCGGCGCTTCGCGCGAGACCGTAGATAAGATTCTCTCCCTCCTGGGCAAGACGACGGGAGAACATCCGGACCTATGCGAGATGTATGACCGTTTGCGGCAGTATGCTACGACGGATGCGTACGAAGTAACGGTAGGGTGGCCGCCGAATGAACAGCGGGTGAGGACGCTGCACCTTACGAAGAAGGAGACAGCGCATTGAATGAAGCCGGATTAGGTACAACACTACTCCAGCTTCTGAAGCACCGAGAACACTACGCTGCACTAGCGCAAGCGGTTCCTGTCACTGCCTTGGATGAAAAGACCAAGATTCTCTTGGCTGATTTCGGCAAGTTTCTCCGGGAGTTTCCCGACGTAACCCGGATTGACTACGACGCCTTCATGTTGTGGTTTAAAGGATTCGCCCACCCGACGTTATCGACAGAGAAGCAAGGTCTGTTTGCCGAGCTACTAAAGCCAATGCTTACCCAGGAATGTCCGGAATCCCTACGGGGCGGAATCCTGTTGCGTTTAGCAGAGGCTGATCTAGCACGACGGACTACTGACTGGGTAACGCGGTACGAGGAAGGCCAGGAGATTGAACTAGGTGCGGTGCTGCGTGCGGAACTGGAACGGTACGAGGAGCGGGCGGGACGGGACTTGGATATCCCGGAGGTCACCGAGGACATCAGCGACATCATGCGAGATGACTTAGACAACCGGGGCCTTCGGTGGCGTCTAAAGTGCCTTAACGACCACATGCGCCCGCTGCGCGGCGGTGATTCGATCATATGGGCCGGGCGTCCGGGAAGGGGCAAGACATCGTCTCTGTTGGGAGAGGTCACTTACATGGCCCCCCAGTTTGACGACTACTACGGGGAGGAGCGCTACCTACTGTGGTTCAACAACGAGGGGCCGGGTAGGCGAATCAAGAAGCGAGCCTATAACGCCGCGTTAAATGCGACGACGCTGGAGCTACTGGAAATGCAACGGATTGGTACGTTGCAGAATGCCTACGATGCAGCGATGGGTGCCCCTGGTCGCCTAATCGTGGTCGACATCCACGGTAGATCAACGGCCGATGTTGAAAACATATGCAAGAAGAGGAAGCCCGGTCTCATCGTTTTTGACATGATCGACAAGATCAATTTCACCGGTGCCCTAGCGAACAAAGGCGAGCGAACGGACCAGGTTCTGGAATCCATGTACGACTGGGGGCGGGACCTCGGGGTGTATCACGGTTGCCCAGTTATCCCGACATCACAAACCAGCGGGGCAGCGGCGAACAAGCCGTTCCCTACGGACGATATGCTGAAAGACAGCAAGACCGGAAAGCAGGGTGCATGCGATGGGATCGTAATGCAAGGCATGACGGAGGATGCCGGCTACCCGAACAGCCGATTTATCAGCATCGTGAAAACAAAAATGGGGATCGAGGGTATGCCTGATTCCCCGAATCTGGAAGTAACACTTGACCAAGATCGTTCGCGACTGGTCATGCCTCTGGACGAATAAAACCCAATGAAGAAAACGCACACCGCGCTACTCGGCGCGCTGCTTCTTTGCGCCTGTGAACAACGAACGCCCGCTGTATTTCAGCAGCCAGCCGTCGCGACCGTCCAGCCCTCGGCATCCGTCGCGGGGGCACCGGTCATCGTTCAGCAGCCTTCGAACGACGGTTTCTTTACCGGAATGCTTATGGGCCACCTGATGTCTGGGGGCGGAGGCAACGGATACAACAGCAACCGCACCGTAGTGAATAAAACCGTGGTCAACAAGACATACGTAGCGCCGCGTCAGTTGTACTCGGCACCGCGTTCCTATAGCAGCTACAGCCGTTCGTCGTCGTTCGGCTCTTTCCGGAGCCGTCGATGATTCCACAAGGCTTTAAGGCAATGCTGGCCGCCCCGTTGACTAAACCGGAGGCGTTGCAATTCCCCGTATCCGCTTCGCCAAAAATCGACGGGGTGCGTGCGGTGATTTTCGACGGCGTTGCGTACGCTGGCCGCAGCATGAAGCCGATCCCGAACAACGCTGTACAGCAGTGGGCGCGTCTGCATCGATACGTCCTTGAGGGATTGGACGGGGAGCTAGTCGTGGGAAGCCCGACCGCACCGAATTGTATGCAGGCGACCACCTCCGGCGTCATGCGTATCAAAGGCGAACCCGATTTCTCGTTCCACGTGTTCGATTGCTTGCGCGCCCCGGAGACGCCGTTTGAAACCCGATATCGTGCGTCGTTCGACGCCTGCGAGGGCGTGGATTCGGTGCCGTTCTCTCGGCTGTTTCTCGTGGACCAATGGCATGTCTACAGCCAAGCAGCACTAGACCGCCTGGAGGGCGAATTTGTCGGCCAAGGCTATGAAGGAATGATGGTGCGCAGTCTGTTGGCACCGTACAAGTACGGTCGCAGCACAGAACGGGAGGCGGGCCTTTTGAAGGTCAAGCGCTTTACGGACGCAGAGGCCGTGATCGTCGGGTTCGTGGAGGAAATGCACAACACGAACGAGGCAACCAAGGACAACAATGGCCGCACCGAACGGAGTACGGCCAAGGCGGGCCTGGTCGGAAAGGGCACTCTCGGTGCGTTCATCGTTCGCGACCTGATGACGGGCCTCGTGTTCAACGTCGGGACGGGATTTACCGCCGAACAGAGGGCCGAGTTCTGGCTTGATCGGGAAGCCCTCCAGGGTCGAATCATCACCTACAAATCGTTTCAGCACGGCGTGAAGGAGCTTCCCCGGCATCCGGTGTTCAAGTCGTTCCGCGCATTGGAGGACATGCAGCAATGAGCCGAAGCGTACGCGGATCAAAAGGCCCCGGCCATGAATACTGGGCGAAGCGGCCAGGAAACCGCCACGGCGGGACGCTCAGCCCGAACGGCGGCAAGCATCACAAAAAGCGTACCCACAAGATGGAACGTCAAGAGGGTCGGCGCGACGCGGCGGCGGGGGCGCAGCAATGACGAAACCCCGCCTACAGGTCTCTTTCTCCGGCGGCCGTACTAGCGGGTTTATGGCGTGGTGGTTGAAGCGGTACATGTCTGGCGTATTTGACATGCACTTCGTTTTCGCCAATACGGGATTCGAGCACCCGGACACCTTACGGTTTGTCGATGCGGCAGATAAGAGCTTTGGCCTCAATCTCACATGGGTTGAGGCTGTTGTACATGCGGGCCGAAAGGCCAGCACACACCGAGTAGTGACGTACGAAACGGCTAGCCGCAACGGTGAGCCATTCGAGGCAGTAGTAGCTAAGTACGGTCTGCCTAACCGGACTTTCAAACTCTGCACCCGCGAACTCAAGGCCAATACGATGCGCTCCTTTGTGGAGAACGGCCTGGGCTGGGGCAAGGATTATTCGATAGCAATCGGAATCCGAGCAGACGAAAAGCGGCGGGTATCACCGACTGCCACAGAGCAGCGAATTATCTACCCGCTTGTGGATATGGTCCCGACGATAAAGGACGACGTCCTGGCCTTCTTTGAGTCATACGACTGGGATTTGCGCATTCAAGAGCGCGAGGGCAATTGCCTTACTTGCTTCCAAAAGTCCGACGCGAAGCTGAACACGGTGTGGCGAGAGCATCCCGAGCACTTCGCATTCTTCAAACACTTGGAGGATACGTATTCACACGTAGGCCCTAACAACGTACCAGGCCCGCGAAAGATATTCCGTATGCGTCGGTCCACGGCCGACCTTGTCGCCGGCTTTCAGGAAGCAGACGCCGACAGTACCGGGAGGTTTTCCGAGACAGACAGCGGTACGTGTTCCGAGTCGTGCGAGTTATTCGAAATGGAGATAACGCAGTGATGAGCGCATGGGTGCTAGTTATTGCTGTCTGGGCGAGTGGGCCGCGAGTTGCAGTGGACCACGTGCCGATGCACGATCGCGCGGCGTGTATGGATGCTGCGCGCGTGATCCGCGATCAATACGACGGAACGGTTTTCGCGAGGCCCGCCCTCACTTGTCTCAGAACCGGAGGAATTGAGTGAACCACTCTGATATTAAGGCTGCGGCGGAGTTGCTGGACTCTCTTGGATGTGAGGGGATCATTGCCGGGGGCGCGATCCGCGACGCGGTGCTGCATCGCCTGGTGAAAGACTTTGACGTCTACGTAGAGAACACGCCAGCCAACATGGAAGCGTTGCAGAGGCGATTCCCGAACATGACGCTTCTGGATACGGAGAGCGACGACTACGAAGGCGCTGCACCGATGTTGCTTGTCGTCTATGAGGCCAATGAGCGTCACGACGGCAAACCGATCCAGATCATGTTGGTCCGACGGGACCCAGTCGAGTACGTACAGAGTGTCTTCGATTTCGGTCTCTGCAAGGCGTATTTGTGCAATACCTTGGGTCTGGTCCTTGAGCCGGAGTTCATTCAAGACGTCCGAGCCAAGACAATCACGTACTACCCCAGCGACGATAACCACTACAGCGAGACGCGCGCTCAGCGGTTGTCGGAGAAGTATGCGGACTATCGCGTTGTGGTGCCTGATGGGTTTCGAGCATGAAGCCGCACATAAAGCTCTGGAACGGTAAGTGGGTGTGTGAGGCTGAGCAGCCTCGGTTCGTAGCTGGATACGGCGAGTCGCCGAGTTTCGCGTTCTATTGTGCGTATTCCGGCGAACGTGACCGCTGATTCCGTTATCGTGACCGATTGCGCATGGAATGGTGTTACGCGTTCAGATTGTAGAGGTAGCGGTCACGATGGGTCGATATTTATCTCCTTTTCAGGTGTTTTGACGGCGCCCTGGCGCAGCGAGTCGCCGCTGAGAGTGAAGCGATGATTTCGCTGCATGATGCGGTCAAGTATGGCGTCTGCAATGGTCGCGTCACCAATCCAGGCGTGCCAGTGTTCGATGGGAAGTTGGCTGGTGATGATGGTGGCGCGGGTGCCGGCACGATCGTCGATGATCTCCAGCAAGTCCGAGCGTGTGGCACTGTCGATCGTCCCCATGCCCCAGTCATCGAGGAGCAGAACGTCGGTCTTGGCGAGTTGCAACAGCCATTTGCCGAAGACGCCGCTGCCGTGACGGATGCGCAGTTCTTCCTGTAAGCGCGGCACACGTTGATAGAGCGCCGAGTACCCGCGTCGACACGCGTACTGCGCAAGCGCACAGGCGAGCCAGGATTTGCCTGCTCCTGTCGCCCCAGTAATCAACACGCTGTGCCCGGCGCTGACCCAATCGCCCAGCGCCAGGCTGAGCACCGCGCGGCGATCCACGCCTTTGCTCGGACGGCTGTCGATATCTTCAATGGTGGCTTGGCCGTACTTCAGCCGCGCCTGTTTCAGTAAGCGTGCCAGTTTGCGGTCATTGCGTGCGTGGATCTCGCGATCGACCAATAAGGCCATACGCTCCTCGAAGCTCATGTCCGTCATGCCCGGCTGGGTCATCTGGTCCTGTAGTGCATCGGCCAGGCCATCAAGCTTTAAGGCACGCAACTGCGTCAGTGTGGTGTGCATCATCATGATCCGTATCCTTTGCTTTATTGGTAGTAAGACGGGCCGCGCACATGCGCGTGATGCGGACTGACCCAATCACTCGGTGGCGTGCCATAGGTAGCGACGCTTGTCTGATCGCGCTTGTTCACCAAGATGTCGCGCACATGTCGGTAATGACATGTGCCGAGTTGGATCGCTAATGCGCAGGCCGTCTCCAGACGTGATTTACCGTAGCGCCGAGCCAAGGACAGCAAGCCCAGACACGCCCGGTAGCCATGCTCGGGATGACGGTGCTTCTCCAGCAATCGAGTGATGACGGTGCCGGTGGCAACGCCGATCTCCTCACCCCAATGCAACAGGCGCTTCGGCGTCCATTCCAGGTGCGCGCGATGGGCCGCCGGAAGGTGCTCCGGCACGGTTGTGATGCCACCCGCGACGCTAGAGCGGACATGGCTTGCAACGCGTTGCCCACGATGCAGCAGCTCGATCCCCGCTGCTGTCATGCGCGCCTCCAGCACCAATCCCACCAGCGCGTGCGGCACGCTGTAGCGATGATCGTCGATGCTGACGTGGTAATCCACCGGCACGCGCACGTGCTTGAAGTGGGCCAGCTCGTAACGCTGCATCGGCAACGGCAGCAACGCTGGACGGTCTATCGCCTCAAAGGTGCTGGATCGACTCCCTGGTAGCTTCTGGAATAATTTGGCATTGAGTTGTGCCAGTAACGGCGCGATGGCGACGTTGACCTCGGCGACGCTCGTAAAGGCTTGATGGCGCAGGCGCATCATGATCCAGCGCTCGACGACCTGCACCGCAGACTCGACCTTCGCCTTGTCCTGCGGGTGATAGGGCCGCGCTGGCAGCACCGAGGTGCCGTAGTGGCGGGCAAAGTCGAACACCATGTCGGCCGCCCGTGGCTCGTACCGGTCGGGGTCGGTGATCATCGCCTTCGGGTTGTCGGGGATAATCAATTGCGGCACGCCGCCAATGAAATGCAACGCCCGCGTCGTGCCTTCCAACCAGTCTGCCATGCTCTCACGCGGTGTGGCCCACGCGAAGGTGTAGGAAGACGCGCCCAGCGCGGCGACGAAGACATGCGCGCGGGTGCCGTCTGCCAATGCGATGGTTGGTCCGGCGAAGTCGATGAACAGCTTCTCGCCTGCGCGGTGGATTTGCCGCATCGAACGCTTGAGCCGCTTGGCGAAGCACTTCAAATTGACGCAAAACTGCGAGTATTGATAGGTGGGCTCGCCTGGATGCGCCTGGCGGTACTCCTCCCAGAGCAACATCATCGTCATGCCTTTGCGCCGCAGTTCTTGGTGCAAACGGCCATAGTCCGGCTGCACGCGTTCGCGCTGGCAATTCGGGCCGACCAGAATACGCCGTTCGAGTTCGACCTCGTCACAGGCCTGCACCGTGGGCCAGTCGAGCCCGGCAGCGGCGGCCAGCCCCACGTACTTGGTGACAACGCCCTTGGAGAGCCGCAAGGCAGCGGCAATCTGTTCGTGCGACAGCCCAGCGTCGAGCTTGAGCCGCAATACGTCCTTGATCTTACGCATCGTAATCCTTGGCGCGGGCATGCTACTCCAGACGAAATCTGGAAAGCGTACCCTCGCGAAATAAGGTTAGTCGCGTAACACCATTCTGATGCTGTATGACGCCGGTCCGGCAACGTGACCGACGATTCCGGTATCGTGACCGGTCATTCCGGCCACTCACCCAAATCGGTCACGTTCAATCATATTGACCGGTCACGTTGAAACGGAACCGTCGGTCACGATACCGGAATGACCGGTCACGATCGACCGGAATACCCACTATTGGTGGGAGCGTGCAGTAGCAGCGTGGATTTGGTCGTGAATAACTAGACCGGCATAAGCCGGCAGGAGTGTGTATGTACTGTGTATGGGACGCAGAGACCAGCACTAAGACGTATCTCAAACGCAAGGCATCCCCGTTCCTGCCGGATAACTACCCGGTGGCGAACGGATGGAAGCGAAAGGACGGGACTGTAGTAGGCGAATACTTCGGCAGAGGTCCCCGGCCGTTCGACTGGTTCACTAAGCTACTGAAGGAAACAAAGCTGTTGGTCGGCCAGAACATTAAGTTCGATTTGCTGTACGCCCTTCGAGAGCCGCAGAACTTAGAAGCCTGGATGGACTGGGTTTCGGCGGGCGGGAACGTGTGGGATGTCCAGCTAGCCGAGTACCTGTTGCGGGGTATGGAGCCGACTTCGCACATGCTGTCGATGGATGAGATGGTTCCAGTCTACGGAGGTGACCTCAAAATTGACGAAGTTAAGGCACTTTGGGAAGCCGGTGTAGACACCGTCGATATCGATCCCGACTTGCTGATGCGCTACCTGTGCGGGACGCATGAAGGGAACTGGAAGGAATCGGACCCGAAGGAACGCGCGCACGGCGACATTGGTAATACGGAACTGATATTCAAGGGACAGCTTGAGAAGGCGCGGAAAAAGGGGCAAGTTAAGTCGATCCTGCTAAATATGGGCTCGCTGTTGTGTACCGTGGAAATGGAGCGCAACGGCATGTTCGTAGATAAGCCGCTGGGCCTGAAGCTGGCTGATGCACTTCGCGTCAAGCTGGAGGCAATAACTACCGAGCTTAGGACGTACCTGCCAGACGAATTGCCGTTTGATTTCAATTGGTCTAACCGCTATCACCTGTCTCCATTGATCTTTGGCGGCCGGATCAAGTATGAGAAGCGGGTAGAGACGTTAGACGAGGACGGCAACAAAACGTATTTCCAGAAGGACGAGACGCATTACGTCCTGGAAGACGGTAGCACGGTCGAGTGCGCATGGTACGAGCACATAGACGAGACGGACGGCTGGCCCGAGGCAAAGGCAAAGGTTCTGTTTAAGGCGGGCAAGAACGCCGGACAGGCCAAGACCAAAAAGGTAAAGGTTCCGGACCTTGGGCGAGGCCCGAAGACGGCAATGCGGGACTTTTTCTATGAATTCCCAGGCCACACCGAACCGCGTGACGAATGGAAAAGCAGCACAGAAGGCCTGTACTCAGTAGCCGAGGACGTCATTACCGCTCTCGGAAATCGGAATATCCCATTCCTGAAGACCCTAGCCAGTGTTGCAAAGCTAACGAAGGACTTAGGGACCTACTACATCACCCTGGATGAAAAGACGGGTGAGTACAAGGGGATGCTGACGCTTGTTGGCATTGACGGGATTATCCACCACAGCATTAACCACACGAGCACGGTTACGGCGCGGTTCTCGTCGTCCAATCCGAACCTTCAGAACGTTAGCGGTGGATCGGTAGACGAGAAGACAGGGGAAGTTAGAGGCTCGCAGATTAAAACGGTCTTCGTCTCGCGGTGGCGGGAAGATGGCCAAATCGTGCAGTCGGACTTTACGGCGCTGGAGATTTACGTTCAGGCGATCCTTACCAAGTGCCGCAACCTGATCGAGGACCTGATAGCGAAGCTGGACATGCACTGCGTACGGGTGTCTCAGAAGGAGGGGATTCCGTACGAGGAGGCTTACCGGCGTTGCGTGGTGGACGAGGAGCCGGAATGGAAGAAGAAGCGGAAGGGCGCTAAGGAATTCTCCTTCCAACGTGCCTACGGTGCCGGCGTTGCTGCGATTGTAGATAGTACCGGCATGAGTAAGGAGGACGTAGAGGCGCTGGTAGAGGCCGAAATGAAGCGCTATCCGGAGCTTGCGGAATACAACGCTGCAAAGATGGACCGCATCAAAGCATCACGCCGGCCGACTGGGAACATTCAGCAGCACCCGGAAATCGCGGGCCTGAATTGCCAGCTTGGCAAGGGCTTCAGCGTCACGCCCGATAACAAGGTGTATTCGTACCGCGAGTCGCCTAGTCCGGCCTGGTCGATTAAGCGGGGCGGTATGCCTCAGAGCTTCAGCCCGACCGAAGTCGCGAACTATGAAGTACAGGGCACTGGCGGCGAATTCGCCAAGGCTGCAATGTGGTTATCGATTCGGGCGTTCTACGCGCGGCGTAACTTCGATCACAAGGCATTACTCGTGAACCAGGTTCACGATGCTCTGTATTCGGATGCTCATAAGTCAGTGATGTTCGAATCGTCGGCGTTGCTGCACGCCTGTATGTCGGCCGCCTCTGACTTTATGGAATGGTATTTCTCGTGGCCTATTCCGGTCCCTGTGCCGAGCGTGACGGTACATGGCGATAACATGATGCAAGAGAAGGGATTCGGGGAGGGATTCCAGGAATTAGCGGACAAGTTCCGCATTGAGTTGCGTAACACCTATATGGGCGGATACACGCCCAGCTACCTACAATAAAAAGAAAAGCAAATGACGAAAGCACAAGACCTCCAAGCCAAGATCGCAGCAGCCAAGGCCGTATCGGCCGACTACAACGAAATCGTAAAGGGTGCGGGCAGTGAACCGCCTGCCGCTGGCGAAACGCCCATGCGTCTGGTCGAGTACGTGGAACTCGGTAAGCATGAGGGCGAGTGGGAGGGTAAGAAGAAGATCAATACGAAGGTCGAACTTGTATTCGAGTTGATCGGCAAGAAGCACCCGCCAAAAGAGTTCGACGGCGTCAAGTACCCGGTGACTATCCGCGTTACGGAGAACATCGGCCAGGGCGAGAAAAGTCAATTCCGCAAGCTGTTTGCCATGATGAACTACAAGGGCACTGCGACCACGATGGTGGAATTCCTGGGGGAGCCGTTCCTGGGTACGGTGTTCCATAGCAAGTCGAAAGACGGCAAGATGACCTATGCCAATCTGCGCGACGAGAATGGCTATCGTGTCGGCCGGCCGTCCCGTGAAGACCTGGATACCGGCGAGCAAGTCGCGGTCAATGTTGGCCCCGCACTTACGGAGTTGAAACTGTTCGTATGGGCTACAGCGGATATGGACGACTGGAACGCGCTCTATGTCGAAGGTGAGTACGAGGAGCGGAAGGACGATAAGGGTAACGTGACGTCGCCGGCCCGTTCCAAGAATCGCCGACAGGAGCTGATCCGTAAGGCGCTGAACTGGAACGAGTGCGCAGTGCATGACGCGGTGGAGGCGGGCGGCCAAGAGGTGCATATTCCGGATGACGATGTGACGGATCAGATTCCGGCATCGACGGGCGGCGCTGCGGCCGATCCGCTGGAGGCCATGTAAGAGTGCGCCCCGGCCTAGCCGAGAAGATCGCGCGGGCCGCCCAGGAATCGCCCCAGTTCGGTAAAGGTACTTTCCCCGGCTTGGTAGCGGGGCGGGTGTTGCACCTGGACGGTGATTACATGGCGTACTTCTGCGCGGGGAACGACGACACACTTCCAGGCCGCGCACGGTCCAACGCAATGGAACGCATCGAGACCACGCGGATTATGAGCGGGTCGGAGTCGGTTGTCGTCCACCTTTCTGCGTCGGGCTGCTCGAAAGCGCATCGGTATTTGATTGCCACAGTGAAGCCGTACCAAGGGCATCGTAACGGCCGGAAGCCAAAGAACTGGCTATACCTCCGGGAAGTCCTGGAGCACTACGAAGGTCCACGGTTTCGGCCCAAGGTATGGACGACACGGGAAGCCGACGACGGGATGGCGTACTGCGCTGCGAAGGGCGATATCGTCATTTCGACCCGTGACAAGGATATGCGCATGCTGCCCGGTTTGCATATCAATTGGATTAGCCAGATTCTAACGGAGGTGCCGCGAGGTGCCTATGACGTGATCGGGGCCGATGAGTTGCAGTACGGGCTTAAGTGGTTCTACCTCCAAATGCTCCAAGGCGACACCGCCGACCACATCCCCGGATTGCCCAAACTGTTCGGGCAGGCGTGCGGCGATGCACGGGCGGAAAAGTACCTAGCCGGCACGACGTGCAAGGAGGAAGCATACGACCGAGTACAGGCCGCATATGCGGGTCACTACGGCGATAGGTGGCCTGATGCTCTGGTAGAACAAGCGGGCCTCCTCTGGCTGCGCACGGACGCCCAGGCCAGTATCGGAAACGTCGCGGAGGCTTTCCCCGCATGCCCACATATAAGCGGCGCACTCGAAAGATTGCAAAGCCGCGTGGAGACACAACTAAGTGACCTCGCAGCAATCCAGCAGCGCGCCCTTGCGTAAGCTGAAAGCAACGGAGCTTGCCGCCTGGCGAGCCCAGCAAATCTCAGAACAAGACGGTAAGTGCCCCATCTCCGGATGGTTTATCGGAGTAGACAAGGCCGCCGCCGACCACTGCCACAAGACCGGCATGATGCGGTCCACGTTAGCGAACTGGGTCAATTCGAATCTTGGCCGTATCGAGAACGCGGCTACTCGAATCGGCGGCGGAGTTCACGTCCCGACATTTCTACGGGCGTGCGCTGCCTACATCGAATTTTGGGACGAGAACCCCAGCAACGTCTTTCACCCTTCGCACAAGTCGCCCGAGGAGAAGGCCGAGGCCGCACGGATCAAGCGGAACGCAGCAGCACGTAAGAAGCGAGCAGCCGCCAAGGCCGCCGTACAACAATAACAAGACGGGAAGACCGCATGAAAGTAGCAACACAAGTACGACGACAGCAGACCAAGCGGCCCCGGATCTTGTTCCTAGACATCGAGACATCGCCGGTTCTTGGCTACGTCTGGTCCCTCTGGAAGCAGAACGTCGGCCTGAATCAAATCCACAGAGAGTGGTGCATCCTTTCGTACTCGGCGAAGTGGCTGGGAGATGACAAGGTTCTGTACGAAGACACGTTCCGACAGCGCAACCGGGAGGACGATAAGCGTCTCGTCCGCAAGCTGTGGCGACTCATGGATGCCGCCGATATCATCGTTGCGCAGAATGGCGTCAAGTTCGACGTGAAGAAGATTCAGGCCCGGATGATCCTCCAGGGCCATCCGCCGCCGTCGCCGTTTAAGGTCGTGGACACGATGCTGGAGGCGCGAAAGCATTTCGGTTTCACGTCCAACAAACTGGAGTGGCTTACCGACAAGCTGTGTACCAAGTACAAGAAGCTGAAACACGGCAAGTTTCCCGGCTTCGAACTTTGGAAGCAGTACCTTGCTGGCAACCAAGAAGCGGCCGACGAAATGGCGAAGTACAACAAGTACGACGTCCTCTCGTTGGAGGAGCTTTATCTGGTTATGCGTCCGTGGATGCAGGGTCATCCCAACATCGGGAATTACAGCGATGCGGCCGGCGAGGGTCCGAAGTGTCCGCATTGCGGTAGCGAGAACGTCCGCCGTCGCGGCCTGCGTTACACGCAAGTTGGCCAATACCCGCGCTACCACTGTGGCGAGTGCAACGCCTGGAGTCGCGGCCGTCTGACGACGAATAGCAAGGCACACAAGGCGAACCTGCTTATCTCCTAGTGGGTCGCGAAAATTACGATAATCCCTGAAGACGCGTTGCTCTGGTGCGACAGGCAATTGTGGAATGCCGTGAACAATCGTTAACAAAAGAGTGAGATTGTGGTGACGCCTGATTAACAAATCGCGCGCACGTAAGGAGCCTTGGAAATAATTTCCTTGTCTAAGGCTTTTGTGGGTCCGTGGGCTTTATCATATGGGTGTTGATCCGCTACGCGGGCAACAAAAACCCACCTAGAGACCCGATCAAAGTTGCTAGGTGGGATTATAAAACCCTGCTTAGACTTACGAAACATGCACATCGACCCGCACGTCGTAATGGGTGCCCTCTATGTGGCACTTGGTGTTACGCAATTAGTATGCGCTCACTATTCAGGATAGCGACAATCGCAGCCTTCTACAACGTCTCGTTGTAGTTAAGTGATATAACCAACAAATTCCCGTATCCGTGCGGGAATTTCACCGCCTCGCCTCTCGAAAGAGACGCGGGGCTTTCGTGCTTCCAAAAACAATAAGACCAGGAATCCTACATGGCAATCGGAACCGGAATGAAACATGACGGCGGTAAGCCGCGTTTCTCCCTGCTACGCTTTGGCTGCGCTGCTGCATTGGAAGGCATTGCCGGCGTGCTTACGTTCGGCGCAAAGAAGTACGCGGACCACTCTTGGAAAACGGTAGATCAGGGTTTCGATCGCTACTGGTCCGCGATGGAGCGGCATCTGAATGAAATTGCAAAGCACGGGCCAAACGCAAGAGACGAGGAGTCCGGCCTGCTGCACATTGACCACGTTAATACCAATGGCCTTTTCTTGGCCGAGTTGATCCGCAAGGAGGACGCCGAGGGCAAGCAATTGGAAGCGATGGCCGACGATTTCAATAAGGGGAGCCGCGCCTAATGCAACCCATCATCCTGACCGCATCCGGTGCGTACTTCGACCTCGTCGCCCCCAAGCCGGAAATGATCCGCATCACGGACATCGCCCGCGCGCTGTCCCGCATCTGCCGTTTCACCGGCCACACATCGGAATTCTATTCAGTCGCCCAGCACTCGGTCGCGGTTAGTCATCTCGTGCCGAAACAATATGCGCTGCAAGGATTGCTCCACGATGCAAGCGAGGCGTACCTGGGCGACGTATCGAGTCCGCTGAAAGCGATCCTGCCAGAATACAAGGCACTAGAGCGGAACGTTATGGCAGCGATCACGCTACGGTACGGCCTGCCTCTCGACCTGCACGAGTCGGTGAAGAAGGCGGATCTTGTGATGCTGGCTGCCGAGAAACGCGACCTGATGTTTTATGACGCGGGTAGTGACTTCTGGCCTTGTCTTTATGACGTCGAGCCGCGTACGGAGTGCATCAGACCGTTAGGCTCGGATGAGGCAGAGCGTGCATTCCTAGCGAGGTTCCGGGAGTTGACCGGACAAGCGGAGCGGAACCCGGCCGGGTATGTGCTGACCGGGGTGTGTTCGTTCGGGGGCATCCGATGATTGGCAAACACATCCGACCTGATCCGAACACCACGCCGAACCGTGCGGCCGAGTGCATTGCCAAGGCTGCATACAGCAGCTTTTACGACTTGATCGCCATTGCCTTGGAGACAGGCAACCCGAAGCAGGCAGTAACGCGCCTTGCTGAGGCCGGTGAGTACATGGGCCTAGCTGACTTGAACGCACTCCGACGCGAACTGGAGGCAGACTATTACGAGTTCACTCTATGACCTACGCGTATTACAACGAGATTGACCCGTACGCGGCTGCATGGCTGAGGAACCTAATAAGCGCGGGACACATCGCGCCGGGGGTAGTTGATGAACGCAGTATTGAAGACGTCCGACCAGACGACTTACGAGAATTCACACAGTGCCACTTCTTCGCCGGAATCGGCGTTTGGTCCCACGCGTTGCGGCGGGCAGGTTGGTCAGACGATCGACCTGTTTGGACCGGTTCCTGTCCGTGCCAACCTTTCAGCGCGGCAGGCAAAGGAGTTGGGTTTGCTGACGAGCGGCACTTGTGGCCCGCTTTCTTCCACCTCATCAGCGAGTGCAAGCCTGCAATCGTGTTTGGAGAGCAGGTTGCGAGCAAAGACGCAGACGCTTGGATCGACCTTGTACACGCTGACGTGGAAGCCATGGGTTACGCCTTCGGGTGTGTCCCGTTCCCGTCTGCGGGCGTCGGTGCGCCGCACATCAGAGACCGGGCGTACTGGGTGGCCGACGCCGCAGACGTCGGACAGCACGGGCGGAGGTCAGGCAAAGCGAGCAATGGGAGAGACGCGGCACGGATCAAACCTGAACGACTTTGCCCTGTTGGCAGGTTGGGGGACGCCGACAGCGAGTGTGCCGGGTGGAACCGCAGAGATGGCGCTGGAACGGAAACGTCAAGCAATCGCGAAGGGCCACAACATGGGCCTGTCTGTGACAGCGCTTGGGTGGCAAGCGGAGTTAGCGGGATGGCCGACGCCAACGACGACAGACGCGAAGCGGGGCGGACTTCCGCCACGGCCACACGATACAGGAATCCCATTGACGCAAATGGTGGCCTTGACGATGCCGGCCCGACTAACGGTTTCTGGCGAGATGCTGATTGGCTCGGATGCCGGGATGGCAAGTGGCGGCCAGTTGAACCCGGCACTTTCGCGCTGGTTAATGGGGCTCCCGCCCGAGTGGGACGACTCCGCGCCTACGGTAACGCGATCAACACCGAAGCCGCGAAAGTCTTCATAGAGGCTACTAACTTATAGGTCCGAATGGAAAGCATTGCAGCGTACGCGGCCCGCCGCACACAAGAAGTAAATAACGATCAGGCCGGCATCCCCGCTGTTCGTCCGTACGCCCGCCGGCACGTCGCCGCGCTGCAAGACGACGGCCAAGCCGGTAAGGTCCTCCGGCAACTAATCCGCGAAGCGCAGTCGCAACGCAAGATCGATAGCGAGGATGGGCTTGCGCAGTACGCACAGGCTATCAATGTCGCGGTGCTCCAGGACGGCCTGGACGCTTTCATTGACGCGCTAGCGACGGCGAAGAAAACAAAGCGGAAAGAGTCGAAGGTAGAGCACTCCGGCGCAAGCAAGAATCCCATTAATAGCTTGTCTGTTGTCGACCAAGCGACGGCCACCTGGGAAACGGTCGTAGCGATGTCGGGCCGTATGGCGAATCCGGACCGGCCGCTGTCCTGTCAGGCGATGTCCGAGCGAGTAGGGAGCCGTCTGCGTAATCTGCTCCAAGGTGCCGAGCCTTACGGCGAGCTTGGATACGCCCGCGCCGGATTGGTCCTGATGCGGCATTTCTGCCGGACGACAGGCTGGGTAGAGCAGCGTAGCGGCGGATATCGCGCGATGTCGGCTAAGCGCAAGCCGAATACTTTTGGTTTCACTGATAAGTTTTTCCAGGAAGTCCTGGGCGGGAGCATGGCAGCCGACTTTTCCGAGCGGCGTCCGATGTTGGTTAGGCCGGTGCCCTGGTCGCCCTCTGCAACGCATGGCGGGTATTTGCACAATGCTGTCACTGCGATCCGGGGAAGCAACCCACCAATTAAGGCACAGCCGATTGTCGATGCGCTGAACTCACTCCAGGCCACGCCGTTCAGAATTAACCATCGAATTCTGGCAGTCGCCGGGACGTTTTCGGTCAATGCCGAGGAGCCGGACGGCAAGGTTATCCGAGGACACTATATAGAGGAGCGTTTGGACCTGGCCGACAACATTGTCCGGAGCCGGACTATCCGGAGTGCTCTGACTATCGCAGCAGCCCGCGACCTAGCCGACGAGGAGGAGTTTTACTTTCCTTGGAATCTGGACCACCGGGGCCGGATGTACCCGGCGACGAGCATCATGTCCCCGCAGGGTTCCGACCTCTGCAAGGGCCTGCTGGAATTTGCCGACGGCACAACGCTGGGCGAGGACGGCGCGGCCTGGCTGGCTATTACGTTGTGTAATCTAGCCGGCGCAGATAAGGGCATAGTCTACGACGGCGACGCACCCCGGATGCAAACACGGACCAAGCTGGAACGGGTCCAGTGGACGTTAGACCATGAGGCCGAGATTCTAGCTGTCGCGGCAGACCCTCTATCTAATAGAGCATGGCACCTAGTCGGCGGCTTCGGCCTGGAGAAGATCAAAGGCGGGAAGCGGGTCCAATCCAAGATCGACAAACCGTGGCAATTCCTGGCCGCCTGTCTCGAATACGCGGAGTACCTGGAGCAGGGCAGCGGTTTTAAATCCCGCCTAGCCGGAGCCTTAGACGGAAGTTGTTCGGGTGTGCAGATGCTTGCCGGGATGACGCGGGATGCATCGGCCGGCGCAATGGTCAATTTGACACCCACGGAGCGAGGAGACGACTACTACGGCCGGATGGCTGCGGCCCTGACTGCTAGGCTGTGTGACCGGGTCGATACCGCAGACCAAAAGGAAATGGGCCGCCTCGAATTCTGGGCCGGTCACACGCTAGACCGAGACCTTCTGAAAGCCCCCAGCATGACGAAAGTCTATTCCGCTGGCACCTACACGTTCGGGGAGCAAATCCAGAAGAAAACCGGGGCATCGGATCACGACTGCCTTTGGCTGGCTGCACGGATCAATGAATGCTTTGACGACGTCGCACCGGGCATGCTGGCTGCAATGAATTACCTTCAGGCTGTGTGCGACGTTTTGTCGCGGGAAGGTTTGCCGCTGCGCTGGAAGACCCCGGCCGGCTTGGAGGTGGAGCAGGCACGAGTAAAGACGCGCGAGGTGCCTATTCGGATAGGCTCTATCGAGGACGGCAGGGACGAGTACGTCTTTCTGGTAGATACCGAGGACTTATGCCCGAAAAAGCAGCGAGCCGGTGTGTCGCCTAACTTTGTCCACGGCGTCGACTCCTCGCACATGGTCATGACGATCAATGCCCTCGCTGCTGCCGGCGTCCGTAACTTCTGGATGATTCATGACAGCTTCGGAGCACCATTCGGGCAGTGCGACACTGTATACAAGGAGACGCGCGAGCAATTCGTGTCACTGATGTCGTCGGACCTACTGGCCGCCTGGACGGCGGACGTAACGGCCTGCCTGGACGAGCAAAGCAAAAAGAAACTGCCCCCGTTGCCGGCGTATGGTTCGCTGGACCTAGAGGCAGTTCGTGGTTCTACTTTCGCGTGGCTATGACTCGCTCACTTTACCGAGCTATCAAACTTCCCAGTAGCGATTGCCTTTTCCAGCGTGCCGAGTATCAACGGTTCACGTTCACTTTTTGCCCGCGCTTTCTTCGAGAAGATAAGCGGGATGAAAGCGAATAAATTGAGGCCTTCTTCATAAAAGTATCTATGCGGGTTGTAATCCCCTGGGTTTACATCGAACTTTTTGAAAAAGCTTTCCATGAAGTCGGTAGCCTCGTCGCCGTCCAGATGTAGGTCATCTATAAGCGCACTGTCCCGGCTAATCGGCTTCTTCCCCGGAACAAACCCACTTTCTTTTTCTACGAACGCATACAAGCGGTTCCATGCGTCATCAGCCATTACAACACCCGATCTTGTGGAAGTACCAAAGAATTGTATCGCGTGATGGTGTGAAACAGGATCTGTGCGCCGTCGATTCCTGTCAACACCCAACCAAAGACGGGCACCGCCCTGCCAACAAACACGTCAAGTCTGTGCGTCATAAAGACCCGCATCTTACGCACGCTGCCCCAAGTTAGAGTAGGAAGGATTCGTCTGCTGTAGGTTTTATTGATATATCTGCGGCTGATTTTCGATGCGACCGATGTTCCCCATGTCGTACCACCCGGCTTTTGTCGAGTAGGGAGCAGGTTTTGGCCTAACAACACAAGAGACACCGCCGTCACGTCTTCCACGCCGAAGTGGTGGCATGTCTCCTCAACTGCAATCACAAAGAATAATTGAGTAGGGGTTAAGGTCTCGTTTTCGTAACGGTAAAGATCAGTCATTTCTCGCGCGGATACGATTAAATTAGGAAAAAGTATCATATTTCCCTTGCTAACGACTGTCGAATAACAAGAATAACAAGAGGACTACATGGCCCGAGTATTGAGAATGAAGGACCTGCCGAACAAGGTAGGCCTTAGCGAACCGCAGATTTTCAAGATGATGAGGGAGGGAAGTTTTCCGCGTTCCTTTCGGCTAACCGAGAGCGCTAGCGGGTGGCTGGAGTCGACAGTGGACGCTTGGATTATTGAGCGGTCGCAGGATCTGACCGTGCCTGTTGGTCAGCCTTCTTCGGGTTCGTGAAGCAGTACTTTTCCCATTCCTGCATGAGTGGCCGTCGTCGGTCTAGCAAATCACCACGACGATAGGCCGCTTCTACTTTGTTCTTGACCGTGTGTGCTAACGCGGCCTCGACTACCTCCCCAGCATACTCCGTTGTCTCTGCGGCCCAGTCGCGGAAGGCCGAGCGGAAGCCATGCACCGTAATACCCTCAAATTCCCCTCGCATTCCCTTCACGAGTTCCAACATAGCCATGTTCGAAAGGCTATGCCTACCCGCCGCGAGTTTCTTTCGCTGGCCGGTAAATAGATACCCCATCCGGTCGTCGTCGGGAATATTCGCGATCATCATTTGGGCAATTTCACAGGCCCTAGGCGACAGTGCAACCCGGTGCTCCTTCTTCGCCTTCATGCGCTCGGCGGGGATGACCCAAGTAGCCCCGTCAAGGTCGAATTCATCTCGGCGAGCCTCGATAACCTCCCCGGTGCGCGCCGCCGTCAAAATCGTGAATTCCAGGGCGGTCGCTGATGTACTCGGCCGGTCCCGTAGCGCAGTCATGAATTCGTACATCTTGTCGAAGCCTAGAGCTTCATGGTGCTCTACTTTCCGAACGCGCGAGGGCGAAGGCAAAATTTTTTCTAAGTGGCCTTTCCATCGGGCCGGGTTATTCGCCGTTCTCAGACCGCGAGCGATCGCCCAATCGATTATGTTCTCGATCCGTCCACGGACCCGCGTAGCCGTTTCCGTTTTGGTCGCCCAGATTGGTTTCAAGGCTTTTAGCACCTGGTCCGTTGTCACGCTCTCGACAGGCGTACTTCCGAAAACCTCGGCTGTGTATGTCTCGATGGTGTTGGTCCATTGGTCCACATGCTTCGGATTTGCCCATCCCGGCCGCTGAATCTCGATGTATTCCTTTGCTGCCATAGCGAAGGTGACGACCTCTGACTGTTCTACCGTAATCGCCTTGATAGCCCGTTGCCTGTCCCGGTCGGCTATTGGGTCCTCGCCACGCTCCAGTACGACGCGAGCAGCAGCGGCACGCGTACGGGCGTCGGACAGGCTCACCGTAGGGTACGCTCCGAGACCCATTTCCCGTGACTTACCGGCGAGCATGAACCGGAATATCCAACTACGCGAACCGCTCTTAGTCACCTGTAGGTACAGGCCGCCGCCATCGCCATAGCGACCTACGTCTGTCATCTTCGAAACGCGCGCTGCTGATAGCTGGTGTAGCGCTCTTGAGCCTGCCATTTTAAAATCCTCCGCCGAACCTTTTAACCCACAAATCAACCCCCAAATGATAATTTAACTGGCGGAGAGTTTGCAATAGTCCTGGATAGTGATTTCGAATGGAAGCAAATAGAATCAATGGCTTGGTGAAAGTTTGGGATAGTTGTGTATTGTGGGTTGGATGTCATTCTGGCGGACCGTCTCTCCGCCAGAATACCTTCACATTCAACTAGTTACGAATGCCAGCGTAATGACAGGGTGTGTATAAGGGGACAAAAAGGCGTCTAAATGACAGCTTTTTTGCCCCTTTTTCTTGTAATCCCCGAACATGGCAACCGCTTTGCCGCCTGCCGCTAGTGCGGCTTTTGTGATCCATCGCCCGTACCGCTCTTCCGGCATCTTCATCAATGTAAGCGTCCATCGCCGGCATCTTGCGGGATGTGTCGTTACGGTGTGTGTCGGACTGTTGATCAGCGGCACGGCGGAAGTGCCTATTTAAAAAGTAGGTGCCCCCTAGAATAGCGACATCTTGCTCGATTATTCGAGGAAATTGCCTGCGTGGCGACCGGCAGTCCAGCCGCCGTCACATGTTAAAACACTGCCCGTGACCAGCGAAGCGTCGTCAGAGAGGAGAAACGCAACGACGGCCGCGATTTCTTCTGGACGGCCTCTTCGATTTGTCGCGTGAAACGACGTGATCTCGTCTCGCAAGAATTGCAACTCCGGCTGATTCAGATGACTAACGCCTTCTGTTTCGATGTATCCGGGGCATATCGCGTTAACACGAATGCCAAGCCGCGCATAATCAAGGGCCATTGTCTTGGTGAGACCTATTACGCCAGCTTTGGACGCGGAGTACTGCGTTGCTCCAGTCAGCGTCTGCAGGGCAACGACACTGGATAAGTTGCAAATGGCGCCAGAACGCTGTTCGACCATCACTTTGAGACAGTGCTTCGAAAGCAGAAAGGTGCCGGTCAAGTTCAAGTCAATAATCTTCGACCATTCGCTTAATTCCAACTGATGAGCATGGCCGCCACCGCCACGGCCGGCGCAGTTCACTAGTCCGTCAATTCGCCCGTACTTCTCAAAGACTTCCGCTACGCCCTTCGCCACTGAGGCTTCGTCCGTTACATCTACGGAGACATAATCGGTGGGCCGGTCTGGCGCCGGAGTGGTCAAGTCAAAATTGATAGCGCGCGTATTCTCAATCGCATTGAAGCGGTCCACGCATGCTTTTCCGATGCCGGAACTACCCCCGGATACAATGATAATCTTTTCCATTTCGCTCCTTAACGTGCACTAAATCCGCCGTCGACCATGACATTTGTTCCCGTGACGAATGTCGCATCGGATGCACTTAGCCAAAATACTGCACTCGCAATCTCATCCGGGCGTGCAATCCTTCCTAAAGGATGGCTTTGCGCCAGACTGGCCTCAAGATTTGGATCGTTTGCAATCATCTTTTCTTGCATTGGCGTGTACGTCGCACCGGGACTGACACAGTTCACTCGCACGCCGGCCGGCGCGACTTCGAGGGCAGCCGACTTGGTCAACCCTATCAAGGCGTGTTTGCTGGCGACATATGGCGCGATGCCCGGCATTCCGACTACGCCGCCGATTGACGAACAATTGACGATAGATCCGTGACCCTGCGCAGACATGATCCGCATTTGATGCTGAAGGCAGAGGAACGTCGCGCTCAAATTGACGTCAAGCACACGGCGAAGTTCAGCCAGCGATTGATCGGGGATATTTGCGGGCGTACCAAGAATTCCAGCACAGTTGAAGGCAGCGTCTAAGCGTGAGTAGCGCGATGTGATATCGCCGAAAACTTGCGTGACTTGTTCCGGATCAGTGAGGTCCGCTTCATAGAAACTATGGAAGCCGCCGCAGCTGTTCAACTGGCCTTCGATGCGTTCGCCAGCCACTGCGTTGCGGCCGATGATTGCAACATCCCACTCGCGCTTTGCGAAATAGAGCGCCGTTGCTTCGCCGATGCCTGACGTCCCGCCTGCTACAACTAAAACGTTTCTCATTGCATCTCGTTTGAAAATATAAAGCCGGATTCAGTTAGCCTGCCTGTCGGCGTTAAATCTTATCGGTTTTCAACCCTGGTGTCGCGGTATTGAGAACGGTGGCGCGCAAACGCTCCCGACTTCCATTTGCGAAATGCTGTGTATTTATACAATATCATTCACTTCTTCATGCACATTTCGAATTTGCGATTGCTGGTCCGGCTTGGTTGGACAGGGACGCGTGACCGCGTGCGGTTTAGTGCGCACGGCGCGCGGGGACGACGATGACACATTGATCCATATCCGCAAAGTTTGATTTAGGCTGTGCACGAGCCGATCTTGAAAATACAGTCCACTTCGACCGAGGCGCCCTTAGGCAATTGCAAAACGCCGATAGAGGTCCGTGTGTGCACACCCACGTCGCCCAGAACGGAATGCAACGCGTCAGATGCGCCATCGGCGACTTCGCTTTGCATCGTAAAGTCCGGCGCGCTACGGACGCATACTGTAATACGTGGCACCGCGGATACCGCATCGAGCGTCCCCAAGGCTGCTTTTACAAGTGCAAGTGCCCGAAGCGTTGCCGTAGCGGCTGCCCGACGAGCGTCATCAAGCGAGATTGATTCGCCGACGATGCCAACAAAGTGAACGACGTCACCTATCCGAGGTATTTGACCGGCGACATAAGCGACGTTCTCATCGATCAACACCGGTGTGTACTTTCCCCCTACCTTGATTTGCTCTTTCAAATCGAAGCCAAGTTCGATTGCTAAAGCTTGTAGCTTTTCGTCTTTCGTTTTCACTTATCGTGTTCCTTTTCACACGCAAATAGAATGTTCCTGGACTTGCACGCGTGCCTAGACTGTTGTCGGCGGCCTGTTGACGGTCAACTATAACTGAAATCCCATAGCAATTCTGATCTGGCCGGCTGCGTAAGACCATTCAGCGCCAACAAGGGGGATGGCTGCAATCACACATAATGGATGGCAGATTTAATTGCAGGAAGCGATTGCCGCGACAATGCCTCTGGTCTATACCGTGGGTGAATGCATCGATCTGCAATCGTCAACGCCAACCATGTCATGACTTCGTTGCCGCTGGCTTGCCGCGTGGTCAAAGCACTTTTCTGAGGCCGGGTAGAGGACGTCAGCCGCAATTTGAAAGCATGCTTTGGCATGCCCAAAAACACCCATTGCGTGGAACCCGGTTCCATAAAAGGAAAGCCTATTTATCGACAGATAAGAATCGGAGCGATGATCGAAGAACTCAGCAAGTCGTGGTGAAAGAGGGATACGCATTTTGTCGAATTGGTACAAGACTGCTATTTCAAAAGCATTGTGGCATTAATGCTGCGTACCGGTGACGCAGCACCTATTAGCGAGCTATTTTGGGACGATGCGCCCAGGTTTGATATTCGTATGCTTCGGTTCGTTGAAAATATGAAAGCGCTCAGTCTGTGTTAATGCAATGAGGTGATACACTTGCTTTGCATTACACGCGTTATCCCAGCAGGCCAGTATAAGCCGCAGATAAACAGCTGCATCACCCCGAACATGCCCCGCATCACGGCGAGTAAATACATCCATCGCGCGATCCTGCGTGCCATCGACGGAGAATAATGCATGATGCAACAGTCGCGGTTCTTCATACGTGCCGCGTTTATTGGAATAAACGCGGCATCTGCGATTACCATGGCGACGGCACAAGCCGAACCCATGAGTGCGTGGCGTGCATTTTCTGGTTCGGGGGTCGCATTTGTCTTACCTCCGACAGGCTCACGCCCCATCTTGCTGACGGCATCAGAGGGATCGAAAGGTCCGTTGATCTCGCTGTTGAATCTGGAGAGCGCACTTTGTGTCGCGCATGCCGGATCGTCTACTGCTTTGCCACCATTTTCGGTAAATGGTACTTTGTTGCCTTTCGTTGAGGACTGCATCAATGGTTCTACCGTCGAACGACCGGCAACCGATCAAGGTGAAGCGTTTTTGCGTGGCGCTGCTCGTAGCGGGGAGGCCATTACAGTTGACGATGGGCAGGGCGCAGTGTTGCATTACCCGCCAGCTGATTTCGCGCCTGTACAGCAGGAACTTCAGTTGCGAGCCTACGGATTCTAATCGCTTACCCTAACGTCTCGACATCCCTCTAGCAACACTTGCCGGTCCAATTTTTTGCATTGGACGATCTAGGCTGGTCGACCCTGCGTAAAGATTCATTAATCACCATAGCGGTATTGCGCTTGATACCGTTTCAGCGCATTCTGACCCCGCAGTTCAAAGGGTGTGCAATGACTATGTTCGTATTCGTTGCGCTTCGGCATCTCTTTCATGTGGTCATCCTCGATGAACGAATCTTCCAGAGAGGTCGATGATAGCGTGGCATCGTTAGCCGCGCCACACATCGTTGTCATCGGTGGTGGATCGGCCGGCGCGATGAAGTCGCTGAGCCTCTTTTTCCAGATATTCCCGATTACACGACAGGATTTTGCATTCGTCATTGCCTTTCATTTTGGTGCCGATGCAGAAACACAGATATCCGAATTATTTTCGATAAAAACGACCATGCCGTTGCAAATGGTGTCGGATGGCATGCCACTTCGCCCGGGAAACATCTACGTCTTGCCGCCCGACGTTAGGGTAGAGATGCACGAGGCAATATGCCGCTTGGTGTCGGACGAAGGGCCGATGTCAGTGACAACGTTTATAGATCGATATATAACATCACTCGCCAGCGATCAGCGTGAGCGCGTGATAGGCATCGTCATGAGCGGCGCCGATGGCGACAATACGGTGGGGCTTCGTGCTATCAAGGCGGAAGGGGGGCTTGTCATTGCACAATCTCCAAATAGCGCGGAGGATCCCATCATGCCTCAAACGGCGATTGAGTCGGGATTGGTCGAATTTGTATTGCCTGTGCAAGACATGGCCGCCGCGGTGTTGGACTACGCGGATCAACTTCAGGGGTTGGCGCTACCTGAGCATGCTGCGCATGCGACGCCCGAAGCGGACGATCAGGCAGATGTGCCCGCGATGGATCTGGAGCCAGTTTTCAATGCTCTGGCAGGAGCTGGCACCGAATTTAGAGGCTATAAACACTGCACGTTGAGGCGTCGCGTCGCACGCCGGATGGCGGTCAACCGAATTGATCGTTTCGAGAAGTATTGCCAATTGTTGAGCACGCAGCTAGACGAGGTAGAGGCACTGAGTCAGGAAATGATGATTGGTGTGACCGCATTCTTTCGGGATGCGGAGGCATGGGATATGCTCGCGGAACGTGTATTGCGACCGTTACTCGATGCGCCCGAGGTGGCGCAGCCGTTGCGTATCTGGGTCCCGGGTTGCGCCACCGGGGAAGAAGCGTATTCGATCTCGATGCTGTTGACCGAGGAGATTGAAAAGCGCAAAAGCGGTCGCAGCTTCATGATCTTTGCGTCAGATGTCAATCGAACAGCATTGACGTGTGCGCGCCTTGGTATTTATTCCCCGGATGTTGCATTGCAATTGGGAGAAGCAAGGCTCTCGCGTTTTTTTCAGCCGTGCGAGCACGGCTACCAGGTGCGTCGGGAACTTCGCGAGTCGATCTTATTTACCTCTCAAAATTTGACGGCCGATCCGCCATTTTCGAGTGTGGACTTGATCAGTTGTCGCAATTTGCTGATATATCTGGAGCCGCTGGCGCAACAACGCGTTTTCACGCTCTTTCACTTCGCACTCAACCCAGAGTGCTATCTGTTCCTCGGACGTGCCGAAAGCAGTACTCCGGATGCAACGCATTTCCAGGAGGTATCCAAGAAATGGCGCATTTATCAACATGCACCGCTCACCATGCCAAGTGCGTCGATTCATCGCCATACATCGCGAAACGGGGGGCGCGGCGATTTCCCAAACGCAGGGCGGGTTGGCGGTCGTAATAAAGGGTATGCGGAATTAGTTAACGCGGCGTTGTTGTCGCATCATCAGGCCGCGGTTTTGGCCAATACCGCCCATCAGGTTATCTATGTTAGCGGCGCCGTAGATTGCTACTTGGGGCAGTCTGAGGGCGAGCCGACAAATAACATTCTGGACATGACCCGCGAAAGATTGCGAATGAGGCTGCGGATCGTCTTACGCCGCGCGTCTCAGAATCCGTTCGGTGATGCGGTAAGTGAAGCCGTGTTGGGCGACGGCGTGCCTGACGTGCAGATCACGGTTTCCCATATTACCGATCAGATCTATGCGGGTAGCTTGCTGTTGATCCTGTTTTCGCAATTACCATTCGTACAACGAATTATATTGCCACCGGTTGCAGAAGGAGGTGATTCCGATCTATGGCACCTTGAACGTGAACTTCGTACCACCCAGGCGGCATTGGGGTTCACGATCGGCGAATTAGAGGAAAGTAACAGCGAATTGCGCGTATCGAACGAAGAAATGCTGTCGATAAATGAAGAATTACGCTCGGCAAACGAGGAGCTGGAAACGTCGAAGGAAGAGTTGCAAGTCGTTAATGAGCAGTTGAATCAGGTCAATTATCAGCTAGAACAGAAAGTCCTGCAATTAGAGGCCCTGACGGACGATTTCACGAGTTTGCTCGCCAGTACTGAAATTGCCACCGTGTTGATTGACCGGCATGGTTTGCTGAAACGCTTCACGCCAAGTGCGGCGGCGATATTCGGTCTGGGGCCGACAGACATGGGACGTACGGTGCGGGAAACCCTGGTTGCACCGCTTGGCGATACGATGATGCCGGATGTCGAGCGCGTCTTGTCCGGCGCGATCGAGCAGGCGGAGAAGGAAGTCAAATCGGCATCGGGGCAGTGGTATGTCCGTCGCATCACGCCGTATATCGCCATTGTCGGCCAGTTTCCCGCCGGCACGGTGGTGACCTGGACGGATATCACACATATCAAGAAAGTAGACGAGCGTGCAGGGCGCCTCGCTGCCGTCGTGCAGGACTCCAATGATGCCGTCACGGTCTTCGATCTGAATGGGCGGTTTCTTGCCTGGAACAATGCCGCGACTGTGATGTACGGTTACACGGAGGCAGAAGCGTTATGCCTGTCGGTTTCGGATTTGCTGCCACCTGGCGCGCGGGAGGATCATCACGATTTCATTCTCCACGCACTGGATAACCAGGCACTGCATTCCTATGAAACGCGGCGCGTTGCCAAAGATGGTCGTGTATTGGAAATCTGGTTGTCAATGTCGATCCTGCTGGACGAGGCGGGCAACGCCGTGTCCGTGTCGTCGACGGAACGGGACCTGACGGACCGTGGCCTCAGCACGGCATTCCTGCGTCAACGTGCAGACCAGTTGGCGTTGGCGGATAGACGGAAAAACGAGTTCTTGGCGATGTTGGGACATGAGTTGCGCAATCCCCTCGCGGCACTGATCTCGGCTGGGCATTTGTTTTCGCTGTCATCGGTGGACGAAACAAAGAAGTCTTGGGCGGCAGGGGTGATACAGCGCCAAGGACGGGCCATGCTGCACCTCGTCAACGACATGCTCGATATCGCTCGCATCGCGGCCGGACAAGTGGAATTACATCAGCAGACGGTGGCGCTGAAGACCATTGTGCAAAGTGCTATCGATGTGTGTCAGCCAATCATTCAGGAGCGTCGACATCGCTTGTCGGTATCACTACCGGAGACCCCTGTGTATCTAAACGCCGACCCGACTCGCTTGTCTCAAGTGATGGAGAACATCCTGATCAACGCGGCGAAATTCACCGCTCCTGGAGGGTTGATCTCGTTGCACGCAGCCACCTCCGCCGCGCAGCGATTGACCGTGCGGATCAAGGACAACGGCCGGGGCATTTCCGCGGGCATGTTGAACCAGATCTTCGATATGTTCGTCCAGGCGCCTACATCCGACGGCCAACGATATAACGGACTAGGCGTGGGATTATCGGTCGTGCGCCGTCTCGTGGAGTTGCACGGGGGAACGGTCCGCGCGATGAGCGACGGCCACAGCGGGAGTGAGTTCGTGATTGACTTGCCACTGGAGACCGGTGCAATTCCGGCGAGTGTGATAGCAGACTTTCCCATGCCGGTAGTCACGCCGTGCAAGCGTATCCTGGTCATCGACGACAATCGGGATGCGGGCGAAGCGCTCGCGCTGCAATTGGCCCATGAAGGTCATGATGTACGGACTGCCTCTGACGGCAAGTCGGGGCTAACCATCGCACAGGCCTTCGTGCCGGAGGTTGTCTTGCTGGATATCGGCATGCCGGGGATGGATGGCTATGCGGTCGCAAAAGCCTTGCGCCAGTCCGATGTCACGCGCGGCGCCTGTCTGATCGCCATTACCGGATTCGGCATGCCGTCGGATCGCCTCCGCTCCGCCGAGGCGGGTGTGGATCAGCATATGGTGAAGCCGGTCGATCGCAACAAGCTATTGCACCTGTTGGCGGCCATTCCGGAGCGTCCGGCGTTGCCGGGGTAATCCGGGTGCGGAGATATCCGACAGCGCCATGTACGCGCTTACATTTATTTACGCACTACGGGCGCCCTGCAGTACGGGAATACACCGTTTTGCCCACTCAAGGCCCCCTTCGAGCGCGAAGTCGGCGCTTGCATAGGGGCCGCAAGGACTGATGCAGTTGCGAACGTCGAACGATACGTCGTCGCCGATGATTGGAAAGCCATCGGCGCGGGTGATGATTGCATCGAAGCCGAAACCGTCAAGTCCCGACGGCGCGACGCCCAGTACTTGTGGGATCGGTGTGACACTGACTAAAAAATCCTCGATTGGATAATTTTTTAGCATGACGATTCTCCGTGTGATGCAGTTAGTATAAACACGGATAGGGAAGACGTGTACCGCAAAAAATTTGCTGATTTTCCGATTCTGTTACAAATTTATTCAGGCTGCCGTACGGCTGTGGCGGGTGGTCTAGTCGGCGAGTGATGCCTCGCGAAGCAGTCGACCGCACTCATCCAGCAAGTCCATGGCGACCGGTGATGCGTGATTCGGGTCCAACGATTGGTTCATTTCGTGCGCCATGTAAAGTCCTGCCTCACGAGAAAGGCTATCGGCCAGTGTTTTGGCGAATTGTCCGCTGAGTTGCGCCAATTCCCGTATCAGCCGCGGCGGTCCGACCAGGTCTTGGCGCATCAGCCAGACTTTCGCGGTATCCAGTGCGCGATTATCGTCCGGCCAGACATCATGCTCGTAATACACGCTTAGCCGTTCGGAGGTCAGCGCGAACAGCAGGGCCTTGCGATTGTCGAAATTCAGGTCTACGTGTGTCATCGGAGCAGGAGGGAGCGAAACGGACAAGGGAAGCAGCCGTCATTCTACAAAATGGTGGCATCGATGGGCTGCAGCACCAGACGCAAGACGCGAATATCCGGTTCGTCGCTGCGTTCGACAACAAACCCCAGGGTACGGGCGAGCTTGATCATGCGGGTATTCTCCGCCAGTACTTCGCCAACAATGGCGCGCGTGCCGCGTGCCCGGCAGTAAGCGATGATCCGCTGCATCAAAAGCGCGCCCAGCCGCAGGCCCTTGCGGTCAGAGCGCACCAGCACCGCGAATTCTGCTGTTTCATTGTCGGCGTCGGCAACGGCGCGTACGACGCCCAATGTGACGCTCGTTGGCGCCCCACCATCGGCTTGCGCGATCTCGGTGGTGGCAATGAAGGCCATTTCACGGTCGTAGTCGATTTGCGTCATCCGCGCCAATTGACTATGTTCCGGCGCGTTCACCGCACCGAAGAAGCGCATCCGTAGATCGTCGTCAGTCATCGACTCCACCAGGATGCGATGCGTGTGCTCGTCTTGCGGACGAATGGGCCGTACGGTGATTGCCTGACCTTGCCAATGAACGGTGGATTCGAGTTCCGCAGGATAGGGACGCACCGTGAATCGATATCGTGCGCGTGGCGCATTGGTATCGGTCGACGCACCCGTTGTCGACAATCGGGCAAGGGAATCCGGTGCCGTGACGCGTAGTGTACAGTCGCGCATTACAATGCCGTCGTCATGCCGATGCGCAGCGCGCAACGACAGCCCCGCGATTTCAGGTACGGCAACGATCACATCGGACAGGCGCGCCAGAAAACGCGTGAACGCACGGAACGAGGCATGGCCGTGCGTTGGCGCGCTGGGAAGTCGGCCGACCAGGTCGCCAGACAGGACGGTGTTGATCGGCAGAATGGTCCATTCGGTCTGCTGCGTGGGTGCGCCGGGAAACGCACCGGGCGGTGTGACGCCCAACACCATGCCGAAGTGGAGATCCCGCTTGACCGTCAGCGCCATGAACGGACCGGTCCGTTCGTCGTTGCCCGTTTCTCTCGCCTCGGCAGAGCGGCTGGTAAGGTCCGGTGCGTGCGGCAGCAACGTCGCCAGTAATGCAAACGCGTCGTCATGCGTCAGCATATCCGATGGCGCACCCGACGCCAGGCGTTGTTGCAGGCCGGCCCTCGCGGCGGCGATCGCGTCCGCCTGGAGTTGGCCGATCGATTCCGGTGTTTCCGCCAGCAATACCTGGTTGCGTTGATATTCGCGCATTGCGGCAAACGCGCGGGCCAGGCGTTGTGGTGTGGGGAAGACCGCGATCTTATGCTGATGCAGCAGTGTGCGGACCGCGGGATCGAAATCACCGAGCCAGCAGGTCATTAGCGCACGCGGCCAGCGCGCGGCATGCGCTGCCACCGTCCGGGCCAGCGGCAGCGCGGGCGCATGGACGCTGGGCGTGTGGACGACAAAGAGCGCACCCGTCGATGATTGTGGCGCCAACGCGCGAATGGCCGCATCGTAGGCCGACGGATCGGCTGTTTCCCCGAGATTGATCGGGTTGCGGCCGTTGCGCCAGGGCAGCGCTTCCCTCGCCAGGGCGGGAGTGCTGGTTTCGGACGTCGATGCCGGCATGGCCTCGGGCTTGCCGCCATCCCGTACGGGATCATGCATCACTGCAAGGCGACCGCCAGCCGCATGGAGCGCATCCGCGGCCAAGGCACCGGTGAAACCGCCGTTTGACAGGATGGTGGCTGCGTCGCTGCCGGCGAAGCGGCCCACATGCAATGTCTCGATGGCGTCGAGCAGGTCCTCTATCGATTCCACCCGTACCATGCCCGCGCGTCGAAATGCCGCGGTGAAGAGGGCATCGTCCGCCCGTTCATGGCGGGCGCGCAGGACCAGCACCGGCTTATTGCGCGAAGCGGCGCGGGCTGCCGACAGAAACTTGCGCATTGCGTCCGGTGCGACGAAATCCATCGATAACGCAATTGCGCCGGTCTCGCCGTCGCTTGCCAGATAATCGAGTAGATCGGCGCTGTCGATGTCGGCTTCGCGCCCGCTTGTGATGACCTTCGAGAAACCGATGTGACGCGCGCTCGCCCAGGATACGGCGGCGTTGGCGAACGAACGCGATTGTGAAATCAAGGCGACCCGTCCTTCCAGCGCTGGTGTGTCGCCGGTACTCGCATGCAGTTTCGCGCGGCTCGACACAATGCCGCTGCTGGACGGGCCAAGAACGCGCAGCATGCCGCGGCGCGCGCGGGCGAGGACCTGGGTCATCAGTGCATCACTTGCGATGTCACCGCCGACGTCCGTGCTTGTCGTCTCGTCCAGGCGTCGATGCGGATCGCCATACAATACCGCCGCGCGCACGCCGGCATCCACCAGGGCGTCGATGACACTCGGCCAATCTTCGGGGGCGGTACAGACGAGTGCCAGATCGCAGTGCGCGGCGGTCGTCCGTAATGTGGCGGCATGGGCCACGCCAGGATGATCGCGAAATGCATCGCCATCGGTCGGATCGCCGTGCATGCCACCCTTTGCGTGGGCGTGGCGGCGCGCCTTTTCCATGCCGTCGCTGTCGATGCCCGGCAGAAACGCGTGCCGCCGTACCTGCGTGCCATCGGCGACAGAGCCGCCTTGCACCAATCGTGTCTCAAGCAGTGAAGCGGTATAGGAGAGGATCGCCGGTTGCCCTGCGATGATTTGGCCAACGGCGTCCGCATCTGATGTGGCGCGACCGCGTGGCGGCGTGTTGCCGGCCCCTGCGGACGGGGCCACGATCACGACGGAACGCGGACGAAATAAAGCATCCAGATGACGTATCGACACCAATCTCTCCGTGGACGGCACGCGCCGCGCGCGGCACGGCAACCCCTACAGCATAACGGCATGTAGTGACGCTGCCTATGTCGGGCGGTACAGGCATTGATCTGACCCCAGGTGTTGCGTCGACGGATGGGATGGATCGATCGGTCAGCGGTCGCCACGCGGCAGATCGAGCGTGTCGGCGATGACGGCGGATACCCGTTCACGCCTTGGACCGTGCCGTACCGGGACGGCCAGAACACGATCCTCTGCGATGACAAAGATGCGCTGACGCGCGCGACGCACGGGATGACCACCGGTGAAATCGCCGAACGCCGGCAAGACGCCGACATCGGCGCCAAAATGAAAACACGGCAGCCGCACCGCATCGGCGCCGGTGCGAACGGTGAACACCGGATGTTCATGGCCCGCGAGTGCATAGTGTCCGGGCGTTTGCATCGGATAATGACAACATGCCCACGGCGCGATCAGCCAAGGTTCATCATGTACGGCGATACCAAGCGATGTTGGCGGTAGGCCCGCATGCCGGTCATGGTTGCCGGTGATCAACACGACTTCCAGGGGGGCGTGCGCATCGCGCCAGAGCCGCATCGCATCCAGGATTTCGGGAGATTGCGCCTCACGGGCGTGCAGCAGGTCGCCTAGGAAAACAAGTCGTCTGGCCGGATACCGCAGCAACAGATCGGTCAACCGCGACAGCGTCGACGCGCTGACGCCGCGCGGCACCGGCACGCCGCGCGCGTGGAAAACAATCTCTTTGCCCAAATGCGCGTCGGCCACAAACAGCGTCGCGCTGTCGGGATCGAAAACTGCGCGTTCCGGGCAAAGCATCAACGGATGACCGGCGACATCGATGGTCAGCGGCTCCGGCGCATGGAGTGGAATGGACGTGGATGCCAAGGGTGGATAATGTGCTCAGGCAGAGGGGCGCCGATGATCCGCGGCGCGTTCCAGTGTCTTAAGCATACGCTGTACCCGCTCATGTAACCGCTCGCTACTGATTCTTTCCCTCAACCGGGCAATCATCAACGGAAAGGCGAAGGGGGTCGGCTTGGGGGGGGGCGTCTGAACAATCCGTCCACCATTGATGCGATGCAGCGCCAGACGCAAGCGGTCGACATCGAGTTCCTGCAACAGTACTTCGTCCCGCGCCTGCTGCAGCAGCCGGTTGTCCGGCTCGTGTTTTGCAAAGACCTGGTAAAAGAGGCCGGCCGACGCTTGCAATTGACGCGCACTGCGCTTTTCTCCTGGATGGCTTTGAAAGATGAGGCCACTGATACGCGCAATCTCACGGAATCGGCGCATCGCCAGTTCCGATGCGTTGAGGCTATCCAGGATGTCCTGCTCCAAGCCCGCTAGCGCGAAAATGCCGCTATCGATGAGCGCTTGCCAATCCAGTCGTTCGGGCGTGAGTAATTCGAAGCCGTAATCGTTCACGGAAAGCGACACCGTCGATGGACGGCGTTTTGCAGCGCGCCAGGCGCACAAGGCAGCCAGTCCGATATGCGCCGTACGGCCTGCAAACGGGTAACAGAAGTGATGCCAACCCTCGCGCGTCTTGACCGTCTCCAGCAGCAGGGCGTCTGGACGCGGTAACGCCGACCAGTCCCGCTGTAGCGACAGTAATGGCATGACGGCCCCTATCTCAGCGGCACGGATGGTACCGGACGCGGTGTCGGACGCATCGCGCATCGGAAGACATTTTTCATCGAATTTCAGGGCAACGGTTTCGAGCACATCGAGCATGGCGTCCGCCAGTTCCGACGACAACGGCATGCGTCCCCCTTGCCACTGCGGAATCGCGCCCCGCGCGCTATCCGAGCGGCGGACATAGGCGGTCATGTCCTTGATGCGGACTAGCGCGACAGTTCGTCCGGCAAAGGTAAACACGTCACCAGGGCGCAGGCGTGACACGAAGGATTCTTCAATCGTGCCGATACAGCCGCCACTGACCCATTCGATGCGCATCGCGGCGTCCGAGACGATCGTGCCGATGTTGGCGCGATGTCGCCGGGCCAAATCGGCGCGTGGGGCATGGTAGCGTCCATCGGCGGCGCGGGCGACGCGATGATATGTGGGATAACCCTGCAACGCGTTGCCGCCATGCTCGACAAAGGCGATGGCCCAATCCAATGTCGCGCGGTCCAGTGCCTGATACGACCAGGCCTGATGCAATTCATCAAGAAGAGAGGGGCCGGCGTCGAAGCCGCCACCCAGGGCCAGGGTCACCAGATGCTGCACCAATACGTCGAGCGGGCGTTCCGGCGGGCTACGAGATTCGATGTGGCCCGCGACGGCAGCATTGCGCGCCGCCACTGCTTCAACGAGTTCGAGCGCGTGCGTGGGGATCAGCGTCACCCGCGACGGGCGCCCGGGCGCGTGACCGGATCGCCCGGCACGTTGCAGTAATCGCGCGATGCCTTTCGGAGACCCGACCTGGAATACGCGCTCCACCGGGGAGAAATCGACGCCCAGGTCCAGGCTGGACGTGCAGACCACGGCCTTGAGCTTGCCTTCCCGCAGCGCATCCTCCACCCAGCGGCGCACGTTCGCGTCGAGGGAGCCGTGATGTAACGCGATCAATCCCGCCCATGCCGGACGGGCGGTGAGAAGCGCCTGATACCACAGTTCGCATTGCGCGCGGGTATTGGTGAACAGCAACGCGCTGCCGGCATCGTCGATTTCCCGGGCCACCGGTTCCACCAGGCGCGTGCCGAGATGACCGGCCCAGGGGAATCGTTCGATGGCGTCGGGGATCAGTGTATCGATCGTTACCTGTTTCGCCGTGTGCCCCTGCACGGTCCGGCGTCGCCGCTCCGGAACAGCGTGCAGCAGGACATCCTGTGCGAGCGCGAGGTTCCCGAGCGTGGCGGACAGTCCCCATACACGCAGGGCACGGTCGTCGCCGTATGAAGTGCGATGGCCTTCGCACGCGACAGTCGCCGGAGACCGCGCATTGGTGCGCCATCGTGCCAGACGGGCCAGTGCCAGTTGTACCTGCACGCCACGCTTGTTGCCTATCATCTCGTGCCATTCATCGACGACGATGGTATGCACGTGTTGCAACAGGGTTGCCGCGTTGGCGCGGCTGAGGAGTAGCGACAAACTTTCCGGTGTGGTGACCAGTGCGGTGGGTAGCCGCCGATCTTGACGTGCGCGCTCCGTGCCGGGCGTGTCGCCCGTGCGCAGGCCAAGGGTCCAATCTGGCCGGAGTGACGCCATAGGCGCGGACAAGGCGCGAAAGGTGTCCGCGGCCAGCGCGCGCATCGGCGTGATCCAGAGTATCGACAGCGGCGGTCCATGGCGTTGCTTGGGCTCGTCGTTGCCTTCGTTGCCGTTGCCTAGAATGCCGCCCCAGACGGCGAGCGTTTTTCCAGCGCCAGTGTTTGCGTGCAATAGTCCGCTGTCGCCAGCTTGCATGTGCGCCCAGACGGTTTCCTGGAACGGGAAAGGACGCCAGCCGTTATCGTTGAACCATTGTTTCAGCCGTGCGCTCATGTCTGGGGCCGGCGCGGTTCATCCGGACTGGCAGGCGATGGCGTGTCTTCGGCGCAAGGCCAGGCTACGGCGTCCGGCAACAGGGCTTGCAAGCTGGCCAGCGTGTCACCTTCCTCGATGGGTTTATCCTCTCTCCATCGCAGCATGCGCGGAAAGCGTACGGCAATACCGGACTTATGCCGCGGGCTGCGGGCAATGCCTTCGAAGGCGATTTCAAACAGCAATGTCGGACGGACGCTGCGGACGGGCCCGAACTTCTCGATGGTGGTGTTACGGACGATCGCGTCGACGCGCTTTATTTCAGCATCGGTTAAACCGGAATAAGCCTTTGTAAAAGGCACCAATGCACGACTGGGCTGTTCGGGCGGCCCATCCCACACGGCGAACGTGTAGTCAGTGTAGAGATTCGCGCGTCGGCCATGTCCGGCCTGGGCATACAGCAGCACGGCATCCACGGTATAGGGCGCAACTTTCCATTTGTACCACTCGCCATCGGCTCGCGTGCGTCCCACGCCGTAGCGGCTTTGGCGGTGCTTCAGCATCATGCCTTCCACGCCGCGGCTTCGGCTTTCCGCACGGAGCGCCGCAAGCGCCGCCCAGTCTGGCGCGGTCACGACAGAAGGCAGTGCGATGGCCCGTTGCGAGGGGCCGGCGGCGCGGCCGTCGGTCAGTAAAGCGGCCAGCAAGGTTTCCAGGGCTGCGCGGCGCGTGGCAAGCGGGACTTCTCGCAGGTCTTGCCCCGATTGTTCCAGCAAGTCATAGACGAGATAGCGTGCTGGCGCATCAGCGAGAATCTTCTTGCTGACCGTCTTACGGGTAATGCGCGGTTGCAATTGCGAGAATGGCGCTGGGCCGGGGGCATCGACTGCCCAGGCGACGATTTCGCCATCGAGGACCGTGCCATCCGGCAGTGCATCGGCCGTGGCGGTAATCTCGGGAAAACGATCGGTGATCAAGTCTTCACCGCGCGACCACAACCACGCTTGCCCACCGCGCTTCACCAGTTGCGTGCGGATGCCGTCCCATTTCCATTCCGCCTGCCAATCCGCGCGCTCGCCGAGCTTGCCCGCCACCGACTCCGGCGTATCGATATCACCCTGCAACGGTTGCGCCAGAAAGAACGGATACGGCAGACCCAGATCTTCCGCTGCAATGGTTTGAACGGGGGACGCCGACGGCACCAAGGCCAATATCGATTGTGTCGCGCCAGACGGCGAGCCGGGATGGCCAGTGTCAGCAGCGGCTATTGTATTCTCGTCATATTCATCGCCAGCGATGTCCTTATCGAGAATGGCATCCTTTGCGATCAATGCAAGAAAACGCGCTGCGGTAGGGGTGCGTTTGGTGTCTGTCCATCCCACCATTCGATGGGCAATACGCTTCTGATCGATCCCGGCGATATCGGCAAGCGCGCGGATGACCAATTGTCGTGACACGCCGACGCGAAATCCGCCGCCGATCAGCTTGGTCAGTAAAAAGCGGCCAGACCAATCGAGGCTATCCCAGTAGCCGAGCAACGCCTGTTCAATCGTCTCCGGCGCGGCGCCACGCAGGGGCAGCAGCCGATCGGTGATCCATACGGAGAGAGGCGTGTCGTCATCGGAGGTCGGTGGGGGGAGGACATGGGCGATTGTTTCGGCGAGGTCGCCCACGGTGTGATAACACTCGTCGAAAAGCCATTCCGGCAAGTGCGCGCGTTGTTGCGCGAGCGTGCGCAACACGCGGGTAGGCACCACTTGGCGTGGCTTGCCGCCGGACAGGAAGTACGCTGCCCATGCCGCATCGGCAGGGGCAGCGCTATTGAAATACGCACGCAAGGCGTTGTGCTTGTCGTGGGTAGCGGTACTGGCATCCAGCGTGGTATACAGCGTCGCGAAGGCCTTCATCGGTGCATCGTTCCGATGCTCGGCGCGGCGCCCTCGGGCGGTGCGGCGTCGTTGCCAGTGATGTTCGCAGTAGCCAATTGAGACTCCGTGCCATCCTCACCCTCATCGCCGGTATAAGCCGTCTCAAAGTTCCCCGCCTCGTAGCCATGCTCCGTCAGCCAGCGCACCAAGGGGGCGGTATGGCCGTGCGTGACGATCACGCGGGACGCGCCGGTCGCATCGATCGCTTGCAAAAGGCCGGGCCAGTCGGCGTGATCGGATAATACGAATCCGTGATCCACGCCGCGTCGCCGTCGGGCGCCGCGCAAGCGCATCCATCCCGACGCAAAGGCGTCGCGATAGGCGCCGTGTTTATTGAATCGACGTAGCCATGGCGTACCGGCCGCGGAGGGCGGGGCGACGACTAACGCGCGTGACCAGTCGCTGGTTGACGCGTTCCTCGGGCTACCGGCGTCGGGCGGCTGCACGCGCTGCGTTGGCGGCAACACAACGCCGCAATCGCGATAGACCTTATTGAGGTTTTCCACGGCGCCATGGCAGACGATCGGGCCGATGGATGCATCGACGGACGCCAGCAACCGCTGTGCCTTGCCGAACGCGTAGCAAAACACGACAGACGGCCGTCCAGCGGCCGCGTTCTCGGCCCACCAGGCGTTCACGCCGGCAAAGACCCGATCCGGGCTGTCCCATCGATAGATCGGCAAGCCAAAAGTCGATTCAGTAATGAATGTATCGCATCGCACTGGTTCGAATGGCGCGCATGTCGGATCGGGTGCGACCTTGTAATCGCCGGAGGCAACCCAGACGTTGCCGCGATGGGCGATACGAACCTGGGACGCGCCCAGCACATGACCCGCAGGATGGAACGACAAGTCCACCGCGCCGATGCGAAGCGTTTCACCGTACGGCAGCGTTTGCAAGTCGATGTCGCCAAGGCGGGCGCGTAATACGCCGGCCCCTGCTTCACTTGCAAGATAGTGCCGGTTGCCGGTGCGGGCGTGATCCGAATGGGCGTGCGTGATGATTGCCCGGTCCACGGGCCGCCACGGATCGATATGAAAATCCCCGGCAGGGCAATACAGGCCACGCGATGTGGCGATGATAAGGTCGTCGGACAATCGCAGGCGGCTCCCTGTACGTTAGGCCGCGGCCGGTGGTAGTAACGCACTTGTTCCATTGCTGGCGAACGCGTTCCGATTCACGTCGATGCAAAAAACATACCCGATTTCAATTCAGCGCGCTAGCGTGTGGACATGCCTGTGGCGGGTGCGTCCTTCTGCTGGATGATGGCCGCGAGCCGCGCGTCATAGCTCGAGTGGATGTGGGTCCGTGTCTTTTCCGGGCGGGCATGGCGATAGGCGTGTCGCAGTGCCAGTGCGGCTTCGTGAAAACCGGAAAGAATCAGTTTCTGTTTGTTGCCGTAGCCGGCGATATCACCTGCCGCGTACACGCGAGGTATCGATGTTTGGAAATGCAGCGGATCGACGGTCGTCCGGCCGCCTGCGATGTCGAGACCCCAATCGGCGATGGGGCCGAGTGCGGCAACCAGCCCGTACAGCACCAGCAACTGGTCCGACGCAATCGTATGATCGCCGTCGCGTTCCTTCAAGGTGATGGCCGACAAGATCTGGGCGGTGTCACTGGTATTGCCAGTCTCGGAGGGCTCCGCTGGTGCCGTATGCAGATTGCCGATCGTACCAATCCGCAATGCGATATCACCGCGCGCGACGGCCGCGCGCAGCGCCGCAACGGACGCGTCGGCAGCCCTGAACGTGTCACGGCGATGGACGAGCGTCAACGTACTGGCCACGTCGCGCAAGGCGAGAGCCCAGTCAAGCGCTGAATCGCCCCCTCCGGCAATTACCACGCGCTGACCGCGAAAACGCGCGATATCGCGGACCGCGTAATGCACGGCGTGACCTTCCAATGCTTCCGCGGTCTGTGCGGCCGGCCCTGATATGCGTTGCGGCACGAAGGCGCCATTCCCCGCGCAGAGGAGCACTGCCGCTGCGTGAAAGGTCAGCCCACGGTCGGTCTGGACGACGATGTGATGTGTGCCGGCGATTTCCGTCAGTGCCGGATCCGCTGCAGTGGACGTGGCGACAGGGGGCGTGGCTGGCACGGCTTGCAAGGTCCGCGCTTGCTGGCCGAGATGAATGGCGGCGCCGAAAGGGCGCGCTTGTTCCAACAAACGCGACACAAGCTCACGCGCCGTGCAGATGGGGAGCGCGGGGATGTCGAAGATCGGTTTGTCCGGATACAGCTCCGTGCATTGGCCGCCCGGTTCATCCAACGCCTCGACGATTTCGCACGACAACCCGAGCACGCCCGCCTGAAACGCGGCGAATAGACCCACCGGTCCTGCGCCGATGATCAGGATGTCGACGCAACGCGGCACGCTGGCATGCGCCGGCTCGCCCGATGGATCGGCAACTTGACGTGACGCCGCGGCGGGTGGCAGTGGCGATGCCTCCGGTACGCCGGTGGCATGGTATGGGTCTGGCCGGTTGGTAGGAAGCGAACAAACTGCCTGGCTGGTGCTGGGGGCGGTGCTCATCGATTCGATCGTCCTGTTGCGCTCGCCCGCCGCGTCATGCCGCGTTGACGGCGTCGCGTGGCGACGATCGACGCTGCGGTCCCGCGCGGGCTGAGGGAATAGCCGCATTGTCGCTCGAAATCGCAGCCGATTGCGTGACGCGCGCGGTTAGCCCTTTGCGCCACACGGCTTTAGAAACGTGATCGCGTCAGTCCGACGCCAGCATGTCGCGACGGCGCTGATCCCGTTTGCGGCGCCGACGATCGCGCCAGGCGTGTGTGCGTGCCTTGGCGCGCTCCAATACCAGGTAGACCACCGGCGTGGTGTACAGCGTCAACACCTGACTGACGATCAGGCCGCCGACGATCGACACGCCCAGGGGCTGGCGCATCTCCGAGCCTTCCCCCAGCGTCAGTGTCAATGGCACGGCGCCGAGGATGGCCGCCAAGGTGGTCATCATGATCGGCCGGAATCGCAGTCGACATGCCTGGTAGATGGCGGTCCGGGCATCGGTGCCTGGAATGCGGGCGGCGCTGATGGCAAAGTCGATCATCATGATCGCGTTCTTCTTGACGATGCCGATCAGTAGAATCACGCCGATCAACGCGATGATGCCGAAATCGATATTGAAAAGCCGCAACGCGAGCAGCGCGCCAATGCCCGCTGACGGCAGCGTCGACAGAATCGTCACCGGATGCAGATAGCTCTCGTAGAGAATGCCCAGCACGATATATACGGCGGCGATGGCGGCCAGAATCAGTAGTGGCATATCCGATTGCGACTGTTGCGCCGTCATCGCCGTTCCGGCAGCCGACCCCTGAATCGTCCCCGGCACCCCGATTTCCTGCATCGTCTGCTGTATCAAGGTGATCGCATTGGCCAGGTTGCCGCCCACCGGCAAGTTGAACGAGATGGTGGTCGCCACGAATTGGCCCTGATGATTCACCGACAAGGGGGTGTTGCCGATGCTGAAGTGCGCGATCGCGGACAACGGCACCATCGTTTCCTTCGACGTACTGACGGCTGAGCCGGTGGACGAACTGCTGTTACCCGTCGACGTGATCGAATTGGTCGCCTGGTTCTGCACGGCGCTCGCCAGCGCGGTCTGTTGCGAGGTGATCGAATCGGCACCGGTCGTGCTGCTGCTTGACTGTGTCGAGGCGCCGGATGATGACGACGTTCCGGTCGAGTCCAGCGTCGAGTTCGTGCTGCTGGTTCCGCTGGTGTTGCCCGATGTGCTGATATAGATCTGCTTCAGGATGTCAGGGCTTTGCCAATATTTACTGTCGACGGTCAGGATCACGTGATACTGATTCATCGCGTTGTAGATCGTGGATACCTGGCGTTGCCCGAACGCGTCGTACAGCGTGTTATCGATCTGTGCCGGTTGAATACCGAAGCGTGCGGCCGTAGCGCGATCGATCGTGATGTCGCTCTCGAGCCCCTTTTGTTGCAGATCGGAATTCACGTCCGCGAGTTCCGGCTTGGCCTGTAGCGCCGTCACGAGCTTATTGGTCCATGTGTACAGCTCCGTGGTCGAGTCGCCGAGCAATGTGTACTGGTACATGGCGTTACTCTGACGGCCGCCCGTGCGGATATCCTGCGCCGATTGCAGGAACAGCCGGATACCCGCGACCTTGTCCAGCTTGGGCCGCAGTCGCGCAATGACTTCGCTTGCGCTGACGTCACGCCGCGCGCGGGGCTTCAGCTCGACAAATACGCGGCCACCGTTCGTCTGCGATCCGGTGCCACCCGTGGAGCCCACGACATTGAGCACGGCGGGGTCCGCCTGGACGATTGCCATCACTTCCCGGAATTTACCCTGCATCGCCTGGAAGGAGACGTTCTGGTCGGCCTGGATGCCACCGATCAGGCGCCCGGTATCTTCATCGGGGAAGAAGCCTTTTGGTATCTTCACATACATATAGAAATTCAGGCCGACGGTGGCGACCAGGATCAGCAAGATCGTTTTCCGGTGATCGAGCGACCAGATCAGCGTCTCGGCATACCAATCGACGCATTTCGCACCCCAGCGGTTCAGCGTATTGCCACAACGTCGCCAGAATCCCGGGTTCTCTTGCTCGCCTGGCTTGCGGTGCGAGATCAGCAACGCGCACATCATCGGCGTGACGGTCAGGGAGACCAGCATGGAAATGCCAATCGATATCGCCAGCGTGACCGCGAATTCGCGGAAGAGCCGACCGACGATGCCAGACATCAGCAGTATCGGTAGGAAGACAGCGACCAGGGACAATGTGATCGACAGCACGGTCGGTCCGATTTCCTGCGCCCCGAGCAACGCGGCGGCGCGTCGCGGCATGCCGCGTTCGACATGCCGCGCGATGTTTTCGAGAACGACAATTGCATCGTCGACAACAAAGCCGGTGGCGATCGTCAACGCCATCAGGGACAGAAGGTCGAGCGAATAGCCGAGCAGGTACATCGCACCAAACGTGCCGATGATCGAAATCGGCACGGCGACGGCCGGGATGACCACCGCGCGCCAATCCTGCAGGAAGGCGAACACGACCAGGACCACCAGAATGACGGCGACGATCAGGGTCAATTCCGTATCGTGCAACGACGCCTGAATCGTCGTGGTCCGGTCCTGCGTGACCTTGACATCGACGTCGCTCGGGAGCCCCGCGGTCAGCGACGGCATCCGTTCGCGGATGCGTTTCACCGTGTCGATCAAATTCGCGCCGGGCTGCGGGAAGACGATCAGGATCACCGCGTTGCGGCCATTCGACATCCCGAGATTATTGACATCCTCTACCGAATCCACCACGCGACCGAGGTCACTCAGCCGGATTGGCGCATTGTTGCGGTAGGCCACGACCATGTCCCGATACTGCGCGGCCTTGGTCGCCTGGTCGTTCGTATAGACCTGATAGCGCTGCGCGCCGACATCGAAACCGCCTTTTGGGCTGTTGGCATTGGCGGCGGCAAGCGCGGCGCGGACGTCCTCGAAGCTGATGCCGTAATGGAATAGCTTCTGCGGGTCCATTTCGGCGCGCACTGCGGGCAGGGCACTGCCGGCAATGTCCACATCGCCCACGCCCTCGATCTGCAGCAACGCTTGTGCAACCTCGGTATCGGCCTTGTCGTATAGCTGGCCGGCGGACAATGTGTTAGACGACAATCCCACCAGCAGGATCGGCGCCGACGCGGGATTGAATTTCCGATACGTCGGATTCGAGCGCAGGCTCGTCGGCAGATCGGCGCGCGCGGCATTGATGGCGGCCTGAACATCACGCGCCGCGCCATTGATGTCGCGGCTCAAGTTGAACTGCAGGATGACGCGCGTCTGGCCGGTATTGCTCATCGACGTCATTTCGGAGACATCGGCAATGGCGCCCAACCGACGTTCGAGCGGCGCGGCGACGCTGGTCGCCATGGTTTCCGGACTCGCACCGGCCATCTGCGCCTGCACGACGATCGTCGGCATGTCCACCTGCGGCAATGGCGCGACCGGCAGCTTCAGGAACGCGAACATCCCGGCCAGCGCGATGCCCAAGGCTAGCAACGTCGTGCCGATCGGCCGCATGATGAAAAGCCGCGACATGTTCATCGTGCGTCCCGTCCACTCGGGAAGTCGTCATTGCCGCTGCCGTCCCGACCCTGCTTGCGCATGCCGTCTTGATCGTCATGCTTGCCGTCGGCCCCGAAGCGGCGGCGCAGGCGCACGCCGATCCGGTCGAACCACAGATAGATCACCGGCGTGGTGAACAGCGTCAGCAACTGGCTGACGATCAGGCCGCCGACGATCGTCACCCCCAGCGGTTGCCGCAATTCGGAGCCCGAGCCGGAACCAAGCATCAACGGCAGGCCGGCAAGCAGTGCGGCCATCGTCGTCATCAGAATCGGACGGAAGCGGAGCAGGCAAGCGCGATGAATGGCTTCCCGCGGGCTCAAACCTTCCTCGCGTTCGGCATCCAGCGCGAAGTCGATCATCATGATCGCGTTTTTCTTCACGATCCCGATCAACAGCACGATGCCGATGATCGCGATGATGTCGAGGTCGTTGCCGGTCAGCATCAGTGCCAATAGCGCGCCGACACCGGCCGACGGCAGCGTTGACAGAATTGTGATTGGATGAATGAAGCTTTCATACAACACGCCCAGGACGATATACATCGCGACAACCGCTGCGAGTAACAGGAACAGCTCGTTACCCAGCGACGACTGGAACGCCAGTGCCGCACCCTGGAAATTCGTTGTGAACGAACCCGGCAGGTTCAGTTCCGACTCGGCTTGCTTGATCGCCTTCACCGCCTCCCCAAGGGATGCGCCCGGCGCGAGGTTGAACGCGATGGTGGCCGCCGGGAACTGTCCCAAATGGCTGACCAGCAGCGGCGCATCCTGTTCGCGGAAGGTCGCGATCGCCGACAGCGGTACCTGCGAAGTGCTGCCGCTGGACGAGGGCAGGTGCAAGGAACCCAACGCGGCGATGCTGGTTTGCAGCGATGGCATGGCCTCGAGAATCACGCGGTACTGGTTCGACTGAGTATAGATCGTCGAGACGATACGCTGGCCGAACGCGTCGTACAGCACGTTGTCGACGGTGGCGGGCGTGATGCCGAACCGCGCCGCGGTGGCGCGGTCGATATCGATATAAACTGCCTTGCCCTTTTGCTGCAAATTGCTGCTGACGTCGGCTAGCGCAGGCGAGACCGCCAGCTTGTCGATCAACTTGGGTACCCAGGTGTCGAACAAGGCCGCGTTCGTGTTCTGCAAGATGAACTGGTACTGGGTCAACCCGCTGCTCGACTCGATCGACAGATCCTGCACCGGTTGCATATATAGCGAGATGCCGGCGACCTGAGCGGCGGCGGTGTTGATACGTCGGATGATCTCGGATGCGGTGGCGGTACGGTCGTCGCGCGGTTTCAGGTTGATCAGGAACCGGCCGCTGTTCAGTGTGACGTTGGTGCCGTCCACGCCGACGTAAGAAGAAAGATTCTCGACATCAGGATCTTTCAGAATCACATCGGCCAGGGCCTGTTGTCGTTCGGCCATCGCCTGAAAGGAGATCGACTGGCCGGCGACCGATGTGCCCTGGATCTGCCCGGTATCCTGCACCGGGAAAAACCCCTTCGGCACGACAATATACAAAATGACGGTCAGCGCCAGCGTCAATACCGCGACCAGCAGGGTCAATGGCTGGTGATCGAGTACCACCTTCAGCATCCGGTCATAGCCACCGATCATCCGATCGAATGTGCGATGCGACGCTTCCTCGAAGCGCGAACGCCGGCGCGGTAACGGGGCGCCATCGGCATCGCGGTCATGGGAGGGCGCCGGCCGCAGAAGCTTGGCGCACATCATCGGCACCAGCGTCAACGACACGATCGCGGAAATGACGATCGTCACGGCCAGCGTCACTGCGAATTCATAGAACAGGCGGCCGACGACGTCGCCCATGAACAGCAGCGGTATCAGCACCGCGAGCAACGACACCGTCAGCGAGATGATCGTGAAGCCGATCTGCCGCGCCCCCTTCAGCGCCGCGTGCAGCGGGGTGTCTCCCTCTTCGACGAAGCGTGCGATGTTCTCGATCATGACGATTGCGTCATCGACGACGAAGCCCGTGGCAATCGTCAATGCCATCAACGACAGATTGTCCAGCGAAAAGCCGAACAGGTACATGACGCCCAGCGTGCCGACCAGCGACAACGGTACCGACAAAGACGGAATCAGCGTCGCCGTCACACTGCCGAGGAACACATAAATCACGGCGACGACGAGGAGGATCGACAGCAGGAGTTCGTACTGCACGTCCCGTACCGAAGCCTTGATCGACCCTGTCTGGTCGCTGAGCACATGCACATCGATATCGGCGGGCAGCGTGGCCTTCAGTTTGGGCAGCAGCGCCTGAATACCCTGCGCCGTCTGGATCACGTTCGCGCTCGGCTGGCGCTGGATATTCATGATGATCGCCGGCGTGCCGTTCATCCAGGCGCCTAGGTAGCGATTTTCCGGACCGGACGTGACGGTGGCCACGTCGCGCAGCATCACCGGGCGGCCACTACGATAGGCGATCACGGACTTGTCGTATTCGGCCGGATCGCGCAGTTGATCGTTTGCATTGATCGTGTAAGAGCGGGTGGGGCCGTCGAACGACCCTTTTGGCGTATTGACGTTCAGGTTTGCCAGCGTCGTGCGAAGGTCATCGAGGTTCAGGCCGTAGGCGGCCAGCGCGCGCGGATTGGCCTGGATGCGGACTGAGGGACGCAGCCCACCCCCAACGCTGACCAGACCGACGCCGCCTACCTGCGAGATCTTCTGTGCCATTCGCGTGTCGGCCAGATCTTCAACCTTCGATAGCGGCAGCGTCTTGGACGTCAATGCCAGGGTCATGATGGGCGCGTCGGCCGGATTGACCTTCGCGTAGATAGGGGGCGCGGGCAGATCCGAGGGCAACAGGTTGTTGGCGGCGTTGATGGCTGCCTGGACTTCCTGTTCCGCGATGTCGATCGGCAGGTCCAGCGCAAACTGCAACGTGATCACCGAAGCGCCCGCGGAACTCTGCGAGTACATCTGGTTCAAGCTCGACATTTGGCCGAACTGGCGTTCCAGCGGCGCTGTCACCGAGGTGGTCATCACCTCGGGACTGGCGCCGGGGTAGAGCGTCTGGACCTGGATAGTCGGGTATTCGACTTGCGGTAATGCCGAAACCGGCAGGAAATGCAGCCCGAGGAGGCCGGCCAGCATGATCGCCGCCATGAGCAGCGCGGTGCCGACCGGGCGCAGGATGAAGATGCGTGACGGATTCATGCGTTACGGCGTGACAGCGTATCGGCGGGCGCGGTATTGGCCGCGGACGAATCCGACGCGGCGTGGCGATGACGGTGCGCGGCATGCGTGCCGGAGGCCGCCGATGCGGTCGCCGCGTCCGACGCCGTGGCGGCCCCGGATGCGCCCGATGTTGACGCGCCGCCGCTGAGGTCGCTCGGTGCGACCTTCGCGCCTTCGCGCAAGCGGTCGACGCCATCGGTCACGACCGTGTCGCCGGGCGTTAGGCCCTGTGTCACTTGCGTGCGTTCCCCGTCCACCTGACCGATCGTGATCTTGCGCACGGTAACGGTGTCGTCGGGCTTCACCAGATAGACATAGGAGCCGATCGAGCCGGTCTGCACCGCCGAGCTGGGAACGATCGTCGCATTGCGGATGACATTGACCAACAGCCGGATATTGACGAACTGGTTCGGGAACAGTTTCTCGTCCTGATTGGCGAACATGGCGCGTAGTTTGACAGTGCCCGTGGTGGTGTCGATTTGGTTATCCAGGGTTGCCAGTGAACCCAGTGCGATCTGGTGCGAGTCCGTGCGATCGAAGGCCGACGCGGACAGCTTGCCATCACGCGACATACCGTCCATCACCGCCGGGATGTTGTCCTCCGGCAGCGTGAAGATCACGCTCATCGGCTGGGTCTGCGTGATAACGACCAGGCCATTCGTATCACTGGTCGTCACGTAGTTGCCGATGTCGACCTGACGCAAGCCGACGCGACCCGAGACGGGCGCCGTCACGCGGGCATACACGAGATCAAGCTTGTAAGTGTCGACCGATGCCTGATCCGACTGCACCGTGCCTTCGTACTGCTGAACCAGGGACACCTGGGAGTCATAGGTCTGACGCGCGACCGAGTCCTGCTCCACCAGTGTCTTGTAGCGCTGCAGATCCAGCCGTGCCTGGCGCAGCAGCGCCTGGTCCTTGCGCAGCGTGCCTTCCGCCTGGCGCAATTGGATCTCGTACGGGCGTGGATCGACCTGGGCGAGGAAATCGCCTTGCTTGACGTGCTGTCCTTCGGTGAAGCCAATCTTCATCAGATTGCCCGAAATCTGCGAGTGCACCGTGACGGTCGCCAGTGGCGTGACCGTACCGAGGGCATTGAAAACCACGGGGATTTCCCCAATGGTGGCTTTTGCCACGCGAACCGCTTGCGTCTGGTTCGCCGCCATCGGACCACCGTGTCGCCCACCACCCGGGCCGCCAGGCCCCGGACCACCCGGCGGACCACCGGGTGGTCCAAGCGCATCAGGGCCGCCATGACCGCCATGTGCTCCCCATGGGTGCCAGACGATCAAGGCGATGACGAGTACCAGCAGCGTCCCGCCGATAATCCAGCCGATTCGGCGGCGGGAGGAGGTGGGGGGGCGATCGGGCGGCGGCGGCGGGAAAGATCCCTCGGAGATACGTGGCGCAACCTTGGGAGGCAGCGACGAGTCCGGTGAAGCGACGGGCCGTTGAGGGTTCGGATCAGGCGTTTTTTCGTCCATCGCAAATCGTGTTGTTTATTTCTTTTGGCGCTTGACCGCCGGTCAATCAATCGACTATGTCGGGCGAGCACGCGACCCTTGCTTTTTCGCGCAGGATGCGGAAATCCGCATGCAAACCACAAATCCTACGGAACTCTAACTGGATCGTCCATTGTTCCCCCTTTGCAATAAATTACAGTGAAACCAGGGCAAGCGTGATGACAGCGATTAAAAACGCCGTTCCGCGGCACAACGTCTTATGGCGGCAGTGACATCGTGCGTGGCGAGACGGTGTGCAGATAAAGTGATTCCTATCCATTTTTAAGATTGTGCAGCATCGGCAGCATTTATTTTCAATTATCTCTAATAAAGAAAAAGAAAAACGATGTTATTGCGGCATTTATCAGCAATGTCATCGCCGCGGAATCCTGTATGCGCTTCAGTGCGTGCAATTCCGACGGGTCCCAAATGGAGCAAGGGCTTCCTCCAAATAACAAGGTTTGGTAAAAAATGTTCACATCAAACAAGGGGATGAGGCGATGAGATTCGATGCCACGGATAAACGCATTTTGGAATTGCTGCAACGGGATGCGTCTATGCCCCTGTCGGAGCTGGCACAGCATGTGTGCCTGACGCAGACGCCGTGCTGGAAACGCGTACAGCGCTTGAAACGCTCCGGTGTGATCCGGCGCCAGGTGACGTTATGCGATGCAAGTGCCTTGGGCGTCGGGACGACTGCGTTCGTCAATGTCTCGAGCGATCGTCATTGCGCCGAATGGGCCGAAAAATTTATCGCGGTCATTGCGCAGGTGCCCGAGGTGGTGGAGGTCTATCGGATGACGGGCGACAGCGATTACCTGTTGCGGCTCGCCGTGGCCGGCATCGATGATTTCAGGAAAATCCTGGCCAAACTCGAAGACGCGATTACTGTGCGTAGCATGACAACACATTTTGCCATCGAGCAGATCAAATATTCGACCGCGCTGCCGGTGCGTGAGACGTAGGCCGCTTACGACGCGACGTTCATGGCGCTCAGCGCGGGGGAATGACTGCCGGCGGTTGCATGGTCGTCACGGCCGGTGCCGCCGTTTCGGCGGCGTCGATCGACTCGACGGCCCTCGTCGACGCGCGGGCCGGGGGCGAGTCACCGGGGCCACCGGTCGCGACGGACGCCACGGGCATCGGCGCCTGTTCGGATGGTGTTTCGAGAGGCGGCATGTCCGTTGTAGCCAGCGGCAGGTGGATGGCCGCCGCATTACGCCGCAACAGCAGCGCCGCGCGTAGCATCTGCTTGGTTTGATACACCAGCAGCTTGATGTCGTTGACCCGTTCCTCGGTCATCGCGGGATCGACCCCGCTGGCCTCGATCGTGTCGGCCGCCACGCCCATCTCGTCCAGTGCCCGGCTGATTGCCCGGTTTGCCTCGGCATCCACGCCGATCGGCGGCACGCCCGGGAGCCTGGGCGCCGGCTGTTCCAGGGTTGCCGCCTCGGCGGCGGCGAGGTGATGGCTGATGGCGTCGAGTGCCGCGCGCAACGCCGGCGGCTCCAATGACACGGGTGTCGTGCTGGTCTCCCCACTGATGGCGTCCTTGTCCGCATCAATGGTCCCGCGCGCACGTTGCGATGCCGCACGCTCGGACAATGTGTGACCTGACCCAGCAGGCAATGCGGCAACGCCGGCGCTCGCCATCAGCGGCGCCGCGGCGGTGATATGCGATGCCAGTGTGTGACACTGGACAATCAGGTCATTCAGCTCGGCCACATAGATCCGCTTCGATTTTGGTTCACGCATCATGCGGCGAAACGCCTGGCCGAGGTTTGCATGCGTCGTGTGAACAACCTTTCGGGCCAGGCGGAATTGATAGTCACGGTCCAACGCTTGCGCCTGGCGCTGAGTGGATGTGAGGTCCGGCGCCCGCAATTTCGCATTCGCTTGGCGCACCGCATCCAGGTAGTCACGGATCGCTTTCAATGCCGCCTTCACGGTCGGCCCCATCAGCCGATACTCCCAATTGGCGAACAGGTAACTGATGCCAACGGCGATCATGCATCCGACGATCGTGTCCACCGCGCGTTCGCCGATCAGACGCATGCCTACTGGCGCCAATAAGTGGTAGAGCAGTAACACATAGGACGAGATGAAGACGACCGCGGCGGCGTAATTGATCAGCAGCAGCGAGTAAGCCATGAGCATGCAGGCGAAGGTGACCGCCAGAATCAACGGAGGGCTATGGAAGAAATGCAGGAACAAGACGCTTGCGGTACATCCCAGAACGGTGCCGAAGATCCGTTGCGTATTGCGTTGCCGGGTCAGCGAGAAGCCCGGCTTCAGAATGATGACGGTGGTGAGGACGATCCAGTAACTGTTGGTCAACGGGAAGAGCGCCTGCATCAGCTTGCCCAGCGCGAGTGCCGCGGCCACGCCCAATGTCACCCGCAGCGCGTGGCGAAATGGCGGGGAGGTCATGTTCAGGTTCGACAGCAACTGCGCGGCCGTTATCCGGCGGCTGTCGAGAAAGCGCGACAGCGTCTGGTCCACCCGCATGACCGTTTCGTTCTTGTCGCCGTCCTCGGTTTCTCGCGTGCGGCGATGCAGGCGGTCGATCATCCGCGCTACGGTCCACACGCGACGGAAGCTGGCGGAGATGGCCGCGTAGGCTTCGGAATCGCGTGCCGGAAAGTTCCGGCGTCGCATCTTGTCGATCTCGTATTCAATCGCGCGCAATTCGGCGCGGTTTCGCACCCGTTGCACGGACGCGCGGTCCTGCAGGATCGCTAAACCAATTTCCTGCAAATCGTCCGCGCATTTCTCCAGCAAGTCGTGGAAAAAGACCAGGAGATCGGGGTTGTCGTCACCAAACGTATTGCGCAGCAACGCATAGTCCGTGTGGGCGCTGATGGCGGTCTCGTGCAGGTCTACCGCATCGATGAACAGGTTGAACAGCCTCACACGCCGTGGATCGCCATCGCTACGCTTCAGGCGGGGCAAGCGCCGCAAGACGATATCGCGCGCCGCGTCTTGTTGCTCGACCGTGGCGATCTGCTTGTCCACTAGATCCGAATAGGCATCTTCCAGACTGCTGGACGCGTCATAAAACCTGGCGCGTGCCCGCAAGTACTCGGCGATCGAGAATATCGACTCTCCCAGAACCTGGCGTTCGATGCGATCGATCTGGAGCCGACTCAGCGAATAGCTCCAATAGGTATACCAGAGGCTACCAGCGAGCATCCACGATGCATTGACCAAGGCGCCGAGCGGCGTGAGATGCTGCTCTAGCGTCGTGATCATCATGTATAGGGACGCAAAACTGATCTGCGGGCCTTTCGCTCCCAGCATGACGATCATTGACAACACGAACGTCAGCGGTACCACCGTTAGCCAGAGCGTCAGCGGGTTGGCGGTCGCGATGCCGGTCACAAGGGCGGACAGGAAGCCCAGCACCGAGCATGCCAGCATTTCGTTATGCTTGTACTTCAGCGGGCCGGGCAAGTCCACGACGCTGGCGGCAATGGCGCCGCTGGCCACTGTGAACGCGAGGGCCTGCGCGTCGAAGACGAAAAGCATCACGATGCCGGGCAGGACGATGCCGAGCGATATCCGTAATCCGCTGAACAGGTGCTGACTGTAGAGGAACTTTCTTATTTCGACCGAATAGCGCATAGACCAGGCAGTGCCGCAATGCATCATCGGGCAAGGGCGCGATGTCGCAGCATTCTCTTTGCGCAAGTCTAAAGCATTTCGTCTTGACCGGGCACCGCTGGATCAGCATTGAGACAATGTGAGCCGATCTGGCAAGGGGCGCTCAGTCTAGAGTGACTTGTCCGCGTTGCGCCTTTGTCTTCGCGCGGTGGGTTTTTTCTTCCAGGCGGCGCCGCACGCTGCCATGAGAAGGTCGAGTGACGCGGCGTGGTGTTGGTGCATACCAGACCGATGCGATCAGCGCGTGCAGGCGGTCAAGCGCGTCGATCCGATTGGCTTCTTGATGGCGCTGCGTTTGCGCCTTGATCAACAGCAATCCGTTGCGCGTAATGCGACGATCGGGTAATTCGAGCAACCGCCCCTTGACGGCTTCGGGTAGCGACGATGCAGAAATGTCGAAGTGCAGGACGACGGCGCTGGAGACTTTGTTAACGTTCTGACCGCCGGCGCCTTGCGCGCGAATGGCCGTGAAATGATAGTCAGCAGGCGCCAACACGATACGAGGTGGAGCGGAGGAAGACATGGCAGCGAACGTGAACCGCTCAATAATAAAGGGCGGCAAACGCCGCCCCTCCCAGGAAGTAGGACACTGGGTCCACCGGATAGCCACGCCGTCCGGTGGACCCACCCCGCAGATCTTACCTAAATACGGCAGGCCTCCAACACTTCCATTGTACGCCGATGGCGCCTGCTTATTTACCGACTTGGTTGCCGATAAAGCCGCCTGCCGCCGCGCCACCGACGGTACCCAGCACGCCGCCGCCCAGCGCCGCTCCCGCCGCGCCGCCGACGCCTGCACCAATGGCGGTGTCACGCTGACGTGTCGTCATGCCGCCGCAGGCCGTCAAACTGGCAATCAACGTCGCGGCAACGATTCCAGCGGCGATCCGCCGCGCGCTGCGTGCGCCGGCCTGTTTGTTCTGCTGTGCGGCATCAACATTGGCGTGCGCCATCGGTTCAACGATGACCGTCGAAGCCGCGCTGTCTGGATGTACTTTCATCTTCCACTCCTGTCTTCCTGACGACGATTTTTAATTTGATTGTGTCGAGGCCGTCCAGACGGATAGTGGACCGTTGGCTTGTCAAAGTGGCGGGCGATTGCCGATGCACCTGGCGAGACGCAGGTCGACCAGACGCGGTCGTCCTCACACACAGATGCATAAGCAATAAATGGTCCTGGATATAGAGTCGTATATTTTGCTCAGGTAGCGTGATAAATCTCACTACCCTTGCGGACGAACTCAATTGCTTTCGTGGTCATGCCTTGCTGCAGTGCGTCCTGATCGGAAAGACCTTGCTCCGCGGCATAAGCCCGCACGTCCTGAGTGATCTTCATCGAACAGAAATGGGGGCCGCACATCGAGCAGAAGTGGGCGACCTTGGCCGAATCCTTTGGTAACGTTTCGTCGTGGAACAACCGCGCCTTGTCCGGATCGAGGCCCAGATTGAACTGATCCTCCCAGCGAAATTCAAATCGTGCCTTGGACAAGGCATTGTCCCGGATCTGGGCGCCGGGATGCCCCTTCGCAAGATCCGCCGCATGGGCGGCGAGCTTATAGGTAATGATGCCTTCCTTGACATCTTCTTTATTCGGCAGCCCGAGGTGTTCCTTGGGCGTGACGTAGCACAGCATCGCCGTGCCGTACCAGCCAATGTTCGCCGCGCCGATACCCGAGGTGATGTGGTCGTAGCCAGGCGCGATATCCGTCGTAAGTGGCCCCAAAGTATAGAACGGGGCTTCATGGCAGGCCTCCAGTTGCAGGTCCATGTTTTCCTTGATCAACTGCATCGGCACGTGCCCGGGGCCTTCGATGATGGTCTGCACGTCATGGCGCCAAGCCACTTGCGTCAACTCGCCCAGCGTACGCAGTTCGCTCAGTTGCGCTTCGTCATTCGCGTCGTAGATCGATCCCGGGCGCAGGCCGTCGCCGAGGGAGAAGCTGACGTCGTACGCCTTCATGATCTCGCAGATGTCCTCGAAGTGTTCATATATAAAGCTTTCCCGGTGATGCGCGAGGCACCATTTGGCCATGATCGAACCGCCTCGGGAAACAATGCCCGTCATGCGCGACGCCGTCATCGGAACATACCGCAACAGCACGCCCGCATGAATGGTGAAGTAGTCGACCCCTTGCTCGGCCTGTTCAATCAGCGTGTCGCGAAAAATTTCCCAGGTCAGCGCCTCTGCCTTGCCGTCCACTTTTTCCAGCGCTTGGTAGATGGGCACCGTACCGATGGGTACCGGACTGTTACGCAGAATCCATTCGCGCGTTTCATGGATGTGCTTGCCGGTGGACAGGTCCATCACCGTGTCTGCGCCCCAGCGGGTCGCCCATGTCATCTTGTCGACCTCCTCACCGATCGACGACGTCACCGCGGAGTTCCCGATGTTCGCGTTGATCTTTACGAGAAAGTTTCGACCGATGATCATCGGCTCACTTTCCGGGTGGTTGATGTTGTTCGGCAGGACGGCTCTGCCGCGTGCGATCTCGTCACGCACGAACTCAGGCGTGATGGCGCGCAGGCCGCCAGGGAGCGCAGCCGGTCCGCCCACGGCGGCCGCGCCGAACGCCTGACCGGGATGTTGGCGACCAAGCAACGTTGCCATTTTTTCACCGGTCGGCCCCGCCGCCCGCAGCGTGGCGAGGTACGCTTCGCGATTCTGATTCTCCCGGATGGCGACGAATTCCATCTCGGGTGTCACGATGCCCTGGCGCGCATAGTGCATCTGCGTGACGTTTGCGCCGGCCCGGCCGCGTCGGGGTTGACGTTGGAGACCGGGGAATCGTAGGGCGGTGGTGCGGGAATCGGCTGCACGTTCCCGACTGAAGACGCTCGACAGGGCGGTAAGCCATTCAGTGTCACCGCGTTCTTCGATCCAACCGGCGCGCAGCGCCGGCAAGCCTTGGCGTACGTCGATCGGAATAGTCCCGTCGGTGTAGGAACCGGATGTGTCATAGACATAGATCGGAGGATTCGGCTCGGCGCCAAAGCTGGCGGGGGTATCCGACTGGCTGATCTCGCGCATCGGCACACGCAGGTCTGGGCGGGAGCCTGTCACATAAATCTTGCGTGAATTTGGCAGCGGCGCAACGGCTGCCGCGTCGACGTGGGCGTCGGCGGAATGAAAATCGACTTTGGCGTGCATCGTGAGGCTCCGTTCTATGCAAGGTACGCCGACGATGCCGTCGGCGTCAAATCGGTTGAGCGACGCTGACAGGCGCGGACGAAGCGGATGCGCTCGAACGCCGGCAGCGTTTTTCGCGGCGCGACTGAACGCAAGAATGCGTCAGGCGGCCGCACGCGGCGCGGGGAGAGACGTGGGGATCGAATTGACCGCGGTGAGGGCCGAGAAGGGCGCGCGGTGGACGGGAGGGGCGTGGTGCCTGTGCGGGTTGAGCGCACGATGCGATGTGCGGCGCAAGGAGAACCCAACTCGCTCGACCCGCTCCGTTCTCACCGTCCGTCACTGCCACTTTTCCTCGACCAAAGCGCTTCCTTCGCTGGCATTACCCAGATCAGGTTCGAAGGGTATTTCTCACCGTCGGCCAGTTTAGATTGGCCGCAGGACCCCTGCGCGTTGTTACGCAGACAATACACAAACGTCTGCGTCGCGGCAAGCCGAATGCCGTATTTGCGGGCTCCGGGCCACGACGATGACCTTCCGTAAGACCGTACTGAATGAAGCCCGAGACAGTGACGAAAATGCACCGAAGCGCTTGCCAGGAAGAGGAAAGACGTCAGGAAAACCAGCTAACATCGCCGTACAGGGTGTCATTACTGTGTAGCGGACAAAAAACAATGTTACAAAACAGAGGGTGGATTGTCTGGGTCAGGATGAGTCGAGCGATAGGGAATACCCTATAATAGGGTTAACCCTGAATAAACGGTACTGACCTGGAACCTCCCATGAAACTGTTGGATCAACTTGTCGCGCTACTGTTTCGCCGTGCCGCGGTCCGACGTGAAGCGCGCGAGGCCGCATACCTATCTGACGCTGCGGATTTGAACGAATTGGCGTTGCGGGTACAAGAATTGGAGCGCCATGCTGGTCGCGTGCGTCGGCCGCGGAAAGGGGATGCAGCGCCGGCTTGATTTGCCTAATGGGGCATCGCCTGCCTCGATCAGGGCGGAAGCAACGGCATCGGTCTGCCACTGCTTCTTGTCAGGCGTTCAGAAAAAAAAGCACGCCGTGGCGTGCTTTTTTCATCTGCGTCCGGTGAAATCGAAGACGCATCTGCCAATATTGTCGCGTGATCCGATGATGTACCGCCCGCGAAACGGCAGGTAATTACTTGCTCTTCTCTGCCGAATTTGTCAGCGCGTTTCCACCAGCTGAAATATCCTGGCCAGCGCCAGCCATGGTATTGCATCCGGCCAGCATGGACATAGCCGTAGCGGAGAGCAGCAGTAGGGCGACGATACGCTTCATGATGAGTTCCTCTTCCTGTTATTGTTGGTAAATCAACGATCCCTGAATCTTGGAGAGACGCATGGGTCCGCGTTGTCGGCAGCCGACCTTTTGATCGTTCGAGGGTCATCAAGAGGGGCTTCGACCTCAAACCACAACACATCCAACCGTTCAGTTCCGCGATTTAAGCAAGAATCGTGCGCAGATGAATGTAAGTAAATCGTATAGTAAAGACGTGGGATGTGCTGTCGGTTGCCGCTGATATCCAGGTAAGAAGATTCTTACTATTTTTCAACGTACCGCCTTATTGCCTGCGTGGATAGCGAGCGGCGGATTGTCTCGCTGTCGGCGTATTCCCACATAAGAACTGGCAAACGGCCGATTTTCGCAACGTCTCATCCTGCTTAAGATGAGCGCATTGTTCGAACAATCGATCAAAAAAACCAATAAGGGGGTACACGATGCTGAAATGGGCATTGATATTCGCTGTCATCGCCTTGGTGGCTGGGGTCTTCGGTTTCACCGGGATTGCAGCGGGGGCCGCGAGCATAGCGAAATTCCTATTTGTATTGTTCTTGGTGCTGTTTGTTATCTTTTTGCTGCTCGGTTTCACGGTGGCCAAAAAGATTGTCGATTAGCGCAGCATGTCATTGCGGTTTCTGAGCAGGCGCGTTGCTTGCTCAAGTGTTACCAGGCCGCACCCGGCGGGTTCAACCCGGGAGCGTCGGATAACGGAATACCGACAGAGTCGAGGAGAAATAATGGTTAGCGCACTGAAGCAAGTAAAGCAGGCCAGCCCCACACAACCGGGCAAAGACGATTTTTCGATCGATTTGGACACGATTCGCCGCCGGGCGCGTGAACACATCAAGAATGGCGCCGTGACGGAGTCATACGCTGCGAACCGTGAAACGGTCTTGAAGCTGCTGAATGAGTCGTTGGCGACGGAAATCGTTTGTACCCTCCGTTACAAGCGCCACTACTTCATGGCAAAGGGCATTCATGCTGAACCGGTTGCTGCTGAGTTTCTAGAGCATGCAAACGAGGAGCAAGAACACGCTGACATGCTTGCGGAACGCATTGTCCAATTAGGAGGTGAGCCGAATTTTTCGCCAGAAGGCCTGTTGACACGTTCGCATTCGGAATATGTCGAGGGTGAGTCTCTGAACGATATGATTCGTGAAAACCTGGTTGCCGAGCGTATTGCAATTGATACGTACCGGGAAATCATTGCTTATCTGGGTGAAAAAGACCCGACTACACGTCGCGTGTTTGAAACGATCCTCGCTGTAGAGGAAGAACATGCGGATGACATGGCAGACTTTCTCGACCCGGATGACGGTGCGAAGGAAAACCACCACTGACAGCCATCTGACGTGATGTTGTCGGCACGTGAGGTCGGATAATTCTTTTATGTCAATGACCGGTGTGGCGATTGCCACTGCCGGTTTTTGCCGTTTCGACGGTCCGGGCAAAGCGGACGATGACGCGTTAGAATGGGTGTCTATCCACCGGAATGGCGCCCTCGATGATTGAGATCCTGATCGCAGATGATCACGCGATCGTACGCAGCGGTCTCGCGCAAATCGTTTCCGACGAGCCGGATATGCGGGTCAAGGCGGAAACGGCGACGGGCGACGACACGATCGCACGGGTGCGCGAAACCTCGTTCGATGTCGTGCTGCTCGACATTGCCATGCCTGACAAGAACGGCATCGATACACTTCGTATCATCAAGCAAATTCGTCCGGACATGCCGGTCCTGATGCTATCGGGTTATCCGGAAAAACAATACGCCATCAGCCTGTTGCGTGCGGGCGCGAACGGCTATGTCGCGAAAGATGTGCCGCCGTCGGAGATTTTACGAGCAATCCGTACGGTCGCCCGCGGTCACCGCTACCTGTCGGAATCTACTGCGGATGCCCTCGCGCGAAAGCTCGAGCAGCCAAACGATGCGTTGCCGCATGAAACGTTATCGGAGCGCGAATTTCAGATTTTTTGTAAATTATCGCAAGGTCGCCTTCCCACCGAAATCGCCGAGGAGCTCCATCTTTCTGTCAAGACCGTGAGCACCTATCGCTCACGCGTTCTTGAAAAGATGGCGATGACGACCAATGCCGATCTGACCTACTACGCGATCAAGAACCGGCTGATCGACTGACGGCTGCCCATCACCCTGCCGGCTTGGCACGCAGCCGCGTCAGGCTGATGACCGTTGCGACCAGCCCCGCGCTGGCCGCGATCAGCAACGACAACTGCATCGCGTGCGCGTCCTGCCGCGCGGCATCAAGGTCCGTCAGCGATGGGATGCCCGCGGCGGAATGTGCATCATGCGAGCGCGGCGTGGTGTAAATCGCCAGTACGATCGCCACCAAGGCGGCTCCCAGACATTGCCCGAATGTTCGAACCACCGCTAGTACGCCAGACGCGTTGCCGCTGAGGGCGCGCGACACATTTCCCAGCATCTCGCGGTTATTGGGGCTTTGGAAAAAGCCAAAGCCCATGCCACACAGGAGCGCCCGCCAGCCAATGTCCCACGGTGTGGCATGCATTGGCAGCAGCGAGAGTAATACCATGCCGATCGTAAATACGAAAAGGCCCGCCGTGGACAGCGCCGCCGGCGGGTAGCGATCGGCCAGTCGGCCTGCATGCGGTGCGGCAAGGACGATGCCGATTGGCCAGGGCGTGAAAAGCAGTGCGGAGATGAAGGCGTCGTAGCCGTAAGCGTTCTGGAAAAGGAAAGGCAGCGCGATGAAGGTAATGCCCTGACCGGTGAACGAAGCGAGTGATGTCAGTGCCGCGAGTGAGAACCGTGAGGACGCAAACAAGTTAAGCGGTAACAACGGCTGTAGGGCACGACGTTGCCGCAAAACAAACAAGATGCCGCAGACGATGGCCAAGCCGGCATAGCCGCCGGCCGTGGCAACGGTGTGCATGTACGTGGCGGGCTCGCCAAGACGCGCGCAGGAATCCGTTGCCATGATTAACGCGCCCATCGCTACCGCTGACAATACCGCACCCGCGACATCGAATGGCGCGCTCGTCGGCGTGCGGTTATCCGGGATCGCGCGCAGTGAAAGCAGTATCGCAATGGCGCCCAGCGGCACATTGATGGCGAACAGCCATTGCCAGCCCAGCACCGTTAATAATGTGCCGCCCAGCGTCGGGCCGATCGCCGTGCTGGCGGCTACCAGTAGCGCGTTGAGACCAAGTATGCGGCCTAACAGACGAGTAGGGAAGACGACACGGTACACCGCGGGGCCGATGCTTAGCATGGCTGCGCCGCCAAGGCCTTGCAGCAAGCGCATGGCGGTTAGCACGTCGAGCGACGTCGACAGGGCACAGCCAAGCGATGCCAAGGTGAAGACGGCCAGTCCGCCGCTGAACAACGCGCGAAATCCGACGCGTGAGGCGAGGGCGGCGAACATGATCAGCGTCATGGCGGCGGTAAGCAGATAGCCGTTGGCGACCCATATCGTGGCGGCAGGGCTGACATGCAGCGCGCGGCCGATCGAGGGCAGCGCGATATTGACGATCGAGCCGTCGAGCACCGCCATGGCGGTAGCGGTCATGACGGCCATCATTGCCAGGCGACGTTCAGGTCCCGGCAGTCCTTCGTCGTATGGTTGTTCCGAAAACAATCCCATTCTGTTTTCTCCACGGCGCCATTTTCATTCCATCATGGCGGTCGAACTTACCGGCAAATCGCAATGTCTTCGCGTCGGTATCGACGCATCGAACGCCAGCAATCAATGCCGTGTCAATAATATCAAGGGAAAATACCTGCTGTGCGCGATAGGAGGTGAAGATGCGTCGCGCTAGGTCGTTGACTTTGCTGTGGTGCCGGGGACGGGACTTGAACCCGTAAGCCTTGCGGCGGCGGATTTTAAGTCCGCTATGTTTACCAATTTCATCACCCCGGCGAGCAAGAGCGGCATTCTAACACTGGTACGGGAATCCTCGCAAAAATCAAGAACGGTCATTTTGTGCCGTTATCCTAGGTAAGCCCATGGAAGTCGTCGCTGTCGTGGGTGTTGCATGGCTGGCAGGTCGGCCGCCTTCCCGCGCTTTTGCGACGAGGATTTCTCTGCCGATTGCAAACATGATTCCCTTCGCCTATCGCCGCAAACGCGCTATTGTTTTATCCGTTGTGGGTCCAACGCGACCTGCGACGCGTGGTGCCGCACCCCGGGCAGTGCTTCAGGCGCGCCCGGCCTTCGCGACCTTGACATGGTTTCATGCGACTGCGGCGGTTATCGTGGTGGCGGCTTTGTTGCCTCAGCGCAGCCATGCTCGTGCGGACGGCAGCGTGATGACCACGAGCGTTCAGGTGTCGTTGAAGATTCAACAAAGCTGTCAGATCGATTCTGCCGATGCATCCGGCGCCATCGCCGCCAGTGGCGCGGCAAGTACCACGAGCGCATCAACGGGCGCCAGTGGCGTTGCCGTGGTTGCTAACCCGCCGACGTCGGGCAATACGACTTTGGTGGCCTCCAGCAAGTCGGCCAGTAGCGGAACAGGGCAAGGCGCCGATGCGGCGCCTAAGGTAAGCTGCCAGTTCGACGAACCCTATGGGATTGTCACTACGACCTCAGCGGACCCCACGGCTCGCGCTGCCGTTGCTCCCGACGGTACAACGCCGTTAGCACGGTTTTGGACAGTCTTGTTCTGATGGATATCGCGATACAAGCGGTTTGTCAGAACACAATGGTCGCGGTAATCGTATCGGTATAACTACCCGGCGGTGGCGCGGTCTGGGCAGGGACGACGCCATAGACGGGAACGGTCTGCGCCAGCCCCGTCCCGACGGCGGTATAGGCGGACCCGGTGGTGCCGTCTCCCCAGATCACGGTGCGCGCCGCATCGGAATACAACTGATAGTTGATACGGTTGCCCGCTGTCGATTGCATGACGCGCGCACCGATATTGCCGCTCGTCCCTGCATTGAGCGAAATCCGGTAGGCATCGTTATTCGTGCATGTGACGCTGAGTGAGCCGGTGGTGGTCAATGGCGTTGTCAGTCCGGTTGCAGCCGCAAACGCGACGTTGGTCGTTGCGATCGTGCAGTTGTTGACCACGGGGGCGGATACGGTGAAACCGAACGTGCCGCTGCTGGCCGCAGTGCTACAGGACGGCGCGCCTAACAGATAGAACCCTGCTCGCAATGCCGTCTGCCCGGCCGTGATCGTTTGGGAATAGGTTGTCGTTGCATCATTCAGTGTCGGGACGGTAGGTTGATTACCGGTCACCTGCCCGTAGTAGGTCAGCGTCGCGGACGCGGTCGTACCGTTGCTCGGCTTGGCCAGCGTGACCGTCAGCGGCGTCGTATTCAATGTCGACGCGCCCCACGGGATCGTCCGCGCGTTGTCCGTATAAAGACCATACGCCAAGGTATTGCTGCCCGCGCTCAGCGTGCGTGGCAAGGGTGCCGTCAAGTCCAGGCAGACGAGAACCGTCGGTGTCAGGGTCACGCTATTCCATGTGCAACTTACCAGGATCGAGCCCGTGCCATTCACGGAGGCTTTCGAGATTGGGCTGACGTTGGAAAATGTCAGGTTGGTCGGCGTCGCCGTACAGGTCTCCGCCTGCGCCACGCGCGGCAACAGGCCGCACGCGAATAAGACGATCAGCGTAGCGATGACAGTCGTCCAATCGCGGCGGGGCGTCATCGTAATGCTCCACGCACGCTGAGCGGTATCTCACTTCGTGGCGTCATTGTCCGCACGGCAGGGCTGTCATCCTGCTTTTCCGCTTGTGCCCCGGTCGGGAGTCCGGCACGAGGCGTCTTGCCTACGCCGCCGCCACATACCAGGGGGCCAATTGCCTGCAATCCCCCATTAGTGGCGCGTTGGTAGTCGAAACGTACCTCGCAACTGCGCTGACCATCGGTAATCCGCAGACGATTGGTCGGTCGCAGATCATCCACGAAAGTCTGACCGTCGTATCCGACGATCGTCTCCTTGCCGTTGTCCTCGTTGATTACCCGTAGGCCCGGTGCGATCGGCAGGCGATTCTCATCGACCAACGTGATTGATGCGGCGTCGTAGTGCCCGATCCCGAAACGCCCGAGTACGCCGGTGCGTGATTCCGGCACCAGATCCAGGGCCGTGCTTGCGACCCTGGCATCAGCGGGGAGCTTCATCGCATCGATGCTGACTTGATTATGCTGGTATGCGTTGAGGTCTGGAATCAGCAGCAAGCCACGTGAATTCGTGTTGCCGATGACCCTGTTCTGATGCAGCACCGGGATGTCCTTCACGCCATCGGTCGATACGAGTGCGAATGCATCATCGATACGGCGCGACATCAATGCGGCGCCGTCCATGAATACGACCGCGCCTTGGAGATCGAGCGACGTATTGACCTGCCCCTGGAACGATTGCGCCACCGCAGTGACCTCGCCCGGATTACCGATGTACGAGACCTGTCCTTGATCATAACCCAGCGTGCCCGCGCGGCCGTGCTGCACTGCCCAGCCAAACCCGCCGGCGTAATCGGATGGACGGCTCGCGCTGACGTTGTATGAATTCGCGCCATTCTGACGTCCCATTGTCGTGTTGATCGAGGTTCCGGTGCCGCCGCCGCGACTGCTTCCGAGACCCACGTTCACTGAAACGAAAAAGCCATTGGTGGGTTGGTCGCCGAAGTCCTTGAACAGCGAAAGATTCACGGAGCCGATCGTGCCGATGTTCACCACGTAGGAGAGGGAGCCGATCCGCGAGCGTGGTCCGGTCCTTTGCCGCAAGCCGATATAACTCAATGCCAGCGACTGTCGTTTCAGAAATGGAAAGGAAACGGTCGCGCGGTCCTGTGCGGTCGGCACGACATCGCCTTCTCGGGCGGCGATGTCGCCGTAATTGGCAAGGGTGCGGATCGTTTCCGCGTTGATCGAGAAATTCGGTCGAATCAGTTGATAGCCGAGATCCACCTGCTGGCCCGCATAGCGTCCGGCGCTGAATGCCAACGCGCCGTTGAGCACCCCCGCCTGTCCGAGTCGGACCAGGCCACCGGCCCCCACCACGCCTTGCCCGGTCGACACTTCCGCATGGCTGTTGAGCGTGATTTCCGAGGTGTAGCCATAGGCGGTGGTTTCGCTGATCACGGGCCGCGTATCGTAATCGAACGATGACAGTCCGTAATTCCGCCGGAGAAAGCCGGCTTCCACCGAATAGCTGGTCAAGCCGGTGGCCAGCAGTCGGGTGTCGACATACAGCGGCACCGAGGTGGTAACGGATCGTCCAAGGGCGTCGCGGGTCACGACAGTCGCCACGCCCGCGCCTGTAATACCGGGCACCTGGTTCAGGACGAACGGGCCGGTAGGCACTTGCGAACTGAACTGCCGGATGTCGTTGATATACAAGTCCACCGACGACGGTACCGCGGTCGTACCGCGCAGGCTTGGAATCGGATACGTGACGAGATCCGGACGCAGTGCGAAATTACGCCGCCATTGGATACCTCCCATCCGTACTGATCGCGACCACCCCAGTGATGATGACAACGTGTCGCCCATCAGCAAGGTCGACAGGCTGTCTTGTTTCGAGCGCGTCCAGGAGGTGTCATATCGCGTGAAGCGGGTCTGGCCACCGTTGATGTCGAGGATGCCGGTCAGACTGAAGACGCCGGACGGTGCGAAGTACCGAAATTCGTCGAACATCGACGTACGCCAGCGCGGTGTGGCCTCGCTGTAGATATCGTAGTTGACGACGAGCCCCCGCTGCGACGTAGCGGTCGGGGGCGCCGATATACCGCGAGCGTTCAGGGTATTTGGCTGACGCAGCGCGTCGGGCACCTGCAGAGACACGCTCTGGCGTGCCGCATCGAATGTATAGCGCAGCCCGATGATCGTATCGAGCGAGACGTCCGGCTGTGCGGTCAGGCCAAGGCGGTCCGTCAGAATACCGAGGTCGCGCAAATCACGTCCGCTGGCGGAGAGTCGCCCGTGGCGCGACACAAAACGCGCGATCAGGCCCGTGGCCTCGCCGTTGATCGTGACATCCAGATAAAGCTCCTGCGGCGTGGCCGATCCGTCCGCGGCGCTTGCCGATGGCGAGATGCCTCCGCCGAGGTCCAGACCGCTGGCCTCCGCGCCACCGCCGCGTACGGAGCCTTCGGCTGGGGCACGTGTCGGCATCGGAGCGCCTGGACCGGCCGGACTAGCAGGCGCACGCGATGCCGGTGTCGACACGGTCGTGGATGACGCCGGTAAATGCGAGCCTGTCGGCGAGGTCGATGACGTGGACGGGCTGGTGGGCATGGAGGTTTGCGCTTCCGCATGCGTTAACACGACGGACGCGCCAAGCAGCGGGAGGGCAGCCAGCGCAGCGGTGTACCTGCAAGGGGCTCCGCTACCTCGACGCATGCGCCAGCGCCGGCATTGCCTTACCGGACGAGTTTCGCAGCGATACCGCCGATCCCGGTGACACGCTGACGATTGCCTCGCTGCTTGTCGCGTTGATCATTGCCTGCAAGGGCTCCGTCGGACGCAAGCGCGCATCCTCTGGAATCGGCACTTCCCATTCTCGCGCTTGCCCCGCCAACGCATAGCCTAGGAGACCTTTGTTGATTTCGTAACGATGCTGGCCGTCACCGATATGAACGTTGGCGATCTGTGCGCGACGCACACCGCCATTTGCGGCGCGCAGCACCCATTTACCGTTACGTCGAAAAAGTCGCCAGTCCAGCGGCGGAATGGCGGCATTCATGGCGGCGGCACCTGGTCCGGTACTCGCGCCATTTCCCCCTGCCGCGCGCGCGGCCTGCTCCAGGGTGCCGGCAGTGCCGGCGATGAAAACGGGGACCGAATAGCGGAGTCGAATCGTGACGCCACCGGATGGGGTATCGCTTGGTGTCGGCAGCTCGTCTATCAGCAATCGATAGCTTTGCTCGGTCGCGGACGCGCGCACATTGCGCCGGACCAGACGCACCAATTGCTCGGAGCGTGGCGCGATTTGGATCAGGGGCGGGCTGGCGATGAGGTCGTCGGTGGCCGATAGCGCATCCTGTCCTTCGGACTGATTCCACGAGAAGACCCGCACCTGGCCGTAAAGTGGTTGATCACCCGGATTGCGTAAAGTCAGGCCGACCGCATTGGTCTGAGTGTCAAACTCGACGGTGACGGGAGAAATCTGCAGGCTGGCGGACCACGCCTGTCCGCCCGCCGATAAAAGGCCTGCCAGAACGCTGTACGCCGCCCAACGCACCCAGGTTCGAATTTGATGCGACCCGCGCGTTGTCTTCATGTTGCTACCCTTATCCGCCAGCATGCTTCGGGTTACACGCGAGGCGACCCTCGCTATCGCGTGCGGCGGTAACGGACGATCAGAAGTAGACCGTCGCCGTGACCGTCGTTTGATACGTGTCGGGTCGCGGTGTGGTGGTTTGGGTGGGCACCTGGCCATGAACAGTAAGTGACTGTGTCGCACCGCTACCCGTTCCCGCCACGGTGTTGGTTCCTTGCGTGTTGCCCCACACCGTCGTGCGACCGGTATCTGAATACAATTGGAAAGGCACCGTCGCCGTATTGCCCGTCGCGGTACCCGCCATCAGCCGCCCCGCCACGGTCGAGCCGGATACCGTGCCCGCGTCCAGGCCGACGTTATATGGCGTCGTGTTGGTGCAATTGACCGTCAATGACGACTGCTGGTTGATCGCGGCGGTCAGCACCCCACTGGTACCGAAGTTCAATGCGGTTGTTGCAATCGTGCAATTCGCCTGAAGTGTCAATGAAACCAGGAAGGTGGCCGTTGCCGTGCCGTTCGTATAGACCGCCGCATTGGATACGGTGGGCACGATGGCCAAGGTGGAAGCGGCAACAAAGGCGACAATTGCTGTAGCAGGATGCAGAAACTTTTTCACGATCAACTCCGCGCCATCGCAGATAAAACAGCCAGGAAGCTGACTGTACCCGCCGTCATAAGCGTCGCTTGCATGCAAAAGACATTCGCTATCGTCGGCTGAAATGGAGTCTACGTCTCCCGCATTCCCGTCGACAAACAGAATATCGCATTACGGTATTCGATTTGTATTATAGCGACAGATTATGGGTATTAGAATAATGCAATGCAATTTTTATTGAACGATTGTTTAAATTAATCGTTAAATATAAATTGATTTAAAGTAAGTTCATCCGCTTTTCATAAAGAAATTTATCAATATTCATCTCGATATAATCCTTCCTGTTCGTGCCGTCGGCGTTGTGCGGAGGGAGGAGCGTTGCCCTTGTTTCCGCGTGGCGTGTGTCTTCTTTGGTAAAAACCATTTACGGGAACACGATACCGGTCTATTTGTAAGACACGTCCTACTCGTGAATCGTCCACTGACGGATATTCGACGGAACGAGCGGGCGTGATACTGCACACGCGCCATTGATCTGACCATGCGGGTCGAATTCGGTCTATGGCGTAGCGCATGTTAACGCATCAGACGCCCGAGGGCGGAAGGAGGCGAGATGAACAAGGACCAGATCGCTGGCCGTGCGAAAGAGCTGGCTGGCAAGGCGAAATCGATGATTGGCCAAGCGACGGGCAAGCCCAGTACTGAGGCGAAGGGGCGAGCACAGGAACTCGGTGGGAAAGCTCAGGCGGCGTTTGGTGATATGAAGGATAAGATGAAAAAAATCGATACGCATTGACGTGCCGGTTTGAAGAACAAAAGGCAAGTTGGGGACGGAGTGAGGTAACCGGCATTAGACCGGCGGAGGGCGACTTCTTGGAAGTCGCCCTTTTTCCTTGCGCACTGCCTGTCATGTGATGGCGCTTTTCCCGTGCATCGTCAGCCATTGCGGCCAACAAGCAAGGACCAAACCGCCCAGTGATCGGTCCCCGGCTGATCTCTTGCGCCACTTCGGTAATTTGTCCGGGTTTGACGCGAATGAATAGCGTTGCGCCGATTTGGCTGTTATTCTCGAACTCCTCCTGCTGGCCGCCTTCCGCTTCGCGGATCGACGCGTCACGTCGTGGTACCTGCACTATCCGCTGTACACGCGCCTGCCGCTCGATTCCAGTTGGCGCGCGTTTCGATCTTGAGTTTGTCATGTCGTATCCCAATCGCTTTCCATGCGCTCTTGCGCGTCTGCTTTGTCTTCCGTTTGCTGGCTTGGCGAGGTTCTTGCCGCCCTTCCTTCGATTCGACGCCGCTGATCGACGTGCCGAAGTGCGGGCGCTGTTGCCGTTGGCATTGCCGTTGATTGCAACGCAATTGGCTGGCATGGCGATGAATGTCGTCGACGTGATCTTGGCGGGGCATCTCGGTCCCGCCGTGCTGGCGCCCGTTGCAATCGGGGCGGGCGTATGGGGATTGGCGTACATCGCCATCAGTGGTTTGATGTCGGCGTTGCCGGCGGCCGTAGCGCATCTTGTTGGCGCTAAACGGCTGGAGGAAGTCTGGCCCTTATTTCGTCAGGCGGCCGTGATGGGTATCGTGTTCGGTGCCTCGCTGTCAGTGGTCCTGTGGTTCGGTGGTCCGGTGGTGATCAATGCATTTGGCGTGACACCCGACCTCGCGCGCGACGCGGGCTATTTCCTGCATGCCATTGCCGCGGGGGCGCCCGCCTTGGGGTTGTATTTCGTCTGTCGCGGTCTGTCCGAAGGACTATCGATGCCGCGACCGAGTTTGGCGTTTGGCTTGCTGGGCCCGATACTGCTGGCGCCTGTTGGCTACACGTTGATGTATGGTGCCGGACCCATTCCGGCAATGGGCGTGGTTGGCTGCGGACTCGCGACCGCGATCGTAGAGTGGTGTATCGGGTTGGGCTTTGCTTGGTATATCGTTTCAAATCGTCGCTATGCGTTCGTTCGGGACGTTGCGGTCACGCGAGCGGGAACCGTTGTGGCAGCGGGGCCGTTTGCCGATGTGAACATGGTTGGAAAACAGCAGTCAGGCGATGGGCCGCTCTCGGACGTCTCCCATCACGCCACTATCCCGGCAAACGCGCCATCCCGAATTGAAACGGCGACCTGGCGTGACCTGATTCGAAATGGTCTACCAAGTAGCGTTACCTGGTTGATGGAAGGGAGCTTGTTTATCGCGACGGCGCTGGTGATCGGGCGGCTCGGCGACACCGCGGTGTCGATGCACCAAATCGCGCTGAATGTGGCTTCGCTGACGTTTATGATTCCCCTGGGGATGGCGATGGCGGTTTCGGTGCGCGTTGCCGGTGCGCGCGGCCGGGGCGATGCCGAGGGGGCGCGGATCGCGGGGCAAGTCGGAATAGCGCTTGCGCTTCGCGTGCAACTCGTCCCGATCCTGATGATGCTGCTGCTGCCGGTACCCATCATCGGGCTATATACCGGAGATGCGACGGTGGCTGCGGGCGCGGTGGTCTTGTTGCGACTGGCAGGCCTGTTCCAGTTGTCGGATGCCCTGCAAGTAACCGCCAATGGCGCACTGCGCGGCTATAAGGACACCCGAATGCCAATGATCGTCACCTTGTTTGCTTATTGGTGCGTCGGGATGCCCGTGGGCATCTGGCTATGCCTCGATATGGATTGGGGCCCGGCGGGAATGTGGTGCGGTCTGGTGGCGGGGTTGAGCGTTGCGGCGGTGCTGCTGACGCGCCGCTTCATCCGTACGAGCCGTGCCGACGTTCACGCCATGGCCGCAAACCCCGATGTCGCGTCGTCACGAGACCATCGCGTGCTAACCTGAGCGTTTGGCACGATAAGAAAAGGAAATGCGATGCGAGATACCGTGACTGTGGCAATACATGGGCCGCGCGCGTCCCGGCGCACGCGGTGCGCGCTGGCGGCCGTGCTGTCCGTTAGTCTGGCGTGTGGTCTCCAGGGCATCGTGCGAAGCGCGGCAGCTCAGACGACGATGGCGCAAGTGCACGCAACGGCAAAAGCGGGCACCAGCGTCGACGACAGCACGCCGCAGTCGTTGATTGAAACGCTATCGGCGTCGATCTTGCATACGATCAAGGCGGACCCACAAATCAAGGCGGGCGATACACATCGCATTGAACAGGTCGTCAATACGCAGTTGCTGCCGTATACGGATTTTCGCAAGACCACGCGCTTGGCCCTGGGTCCGGCCTGGCGGGATGCGACCGAAGCCCAGCGTGATGATCTGGTGCAGCAGTTTGAATTGCTGCTGATCCATTTGTACGCGGGTGCGGCGGCCAAAGTGGGTGATCAGACGGTCAATGTAAAGCCCGTGCGGGTTGCCGCCGACGCCACCGACGTGGTGGTGCAGACCGACGTCATCAGCGGAGGCCAGCCCTATCCGGTGGCCTATCGGCTTGAAAAGGGCGCGAATGGCTGGCGGATCTATGACGTCAATGTCGCCAATCTTTGGCTCATTGCAGCCTATCGACCGCAGTTCACCTCGAAAGTACAGGCCTCAGGCGTACAGGGCTTGATTGCATTCCTGCAGCGCCGCAATAAAGAACTGGCGCAGCAGGGGGCGGGTACGCCGTAATTTAATTGCCCCCAGCGGTCGAGGCAAGGCCGTGTGCGAGACGCCGTGCGCTGCAGAAATAGGCCAAAAGGCGGAGAATGACGTCTCTGGCCTAGTCGAGTGATATTGCCTATTGCTTTCCGGCATGATTTCAGGGCGGAAGACCGGGCGAAAACTTGACTATTTTGCTAGGGGATTTATACTTGACGAAAGTTGTCGGGATTGATGCGTTTGTCGCGCTACCCGGCTTTCCGACGAAAAGGCAGGACGTTGCCACACGGTAGGAGTAGGCAGGTCCGCATGGTCGAATGGCAAGATCCGACCCGATTCATGCCTTGGCAGTCGAAACACTCACTTGAATGCGAGGCTCCCTGATGAGACTCACGACAAAAGGCCGTTTTGCAGTAACCGCGATGATCGATTTGGCGCTCCGCCAGGACCAAGGTCCGGTGACGCTCGCGGGCATCAGTCAGCGCCAGAAAATCTCTCTGTCGTACCTGGAACAATTGTTCGGAAAATTGCGCCGACATGAAATCGTCGAAAGCGTGCGGGGGCCGGGTGGCGGATACAATCTGGCCCGCCGTGCGGCGGACGTGTCGGTAGCGGACATCATCATCGCTGTCGATGAGCCGATCGATGCAACGCAGTGTGGTGGCAAGGGTGAATGTGAAGGCGCGAAGCAGCCGAGCGGCCATTGCATGACGCACGAGCTATGGTCGACACTGAATCGGAAGATGGTCGAATATCTGGATTCCGTCTCGCTGCAGGATCTGGTTGACCAGCAGGCAAAGGATCAGCCGGCGACCGTGGTGCGCGAGCGTCGTCAAACCACCCAGAGCACGATCGAACCGCCAGCGCGCGTTGTGCCACGTGGGCCGAATTCGGTGTTCAACCTGGCGCGTTCGTGACGCGTTGTGGTGGATGCGCAATGATGCCGATGTCACGACTGGCGCGGTATCGAGCGTAGCGCGTCGTGTTTTTCACGCGACGCAACGGTTTCACGGGATGGCCGCGCTTGACTGCGCGGTGTCCTTCAAGATGGTGGAGTACCCAAGATAATGAATAACGACATTCCTCACCTGCAAACGGATTTGGCCACGTTGAAGTCTCGCCTGAATGTAGACGTCACGATGCCGATCTACATGGATAACAGCGCGACGACGCCGACGGACCCGCGCGTTGCCGATGCGATGATCCCGTTCCTGTATGGGTCGTTCGGGAACCCGGCCTCGCGCAGTCACAAATACGGTTGGGATGCCGAGAAGGCTGTCGAGCTGGCGCGCGAGCAGGTGGCATTGCTGGTTAACGCAGACCCGCGAGAAATCGTCTGGACATCAGGGGCAACGGAGTCGGACAACCTTGCCATAAAAGGGGCCGCGAATTTCTACAAGGGCAACGGCAAGCACATCATCACGGTCAAGACCGAGCACAAGGCCGTGCTTGATACGGTGCGTGAGCTTGAGCGCCAAGGTTTCGAAGCGACCTATCTGGATGTGCTGGACAACGGTCTGATCGATATGGCGGCGCTGGAAGCGGCCATTCGCCCGGATACGATCCTGGTGTCGATCATGATGGTGAACAACGAGATTGGCGTGATTCAGCCGATCGCCGAAATAGGTGCGATGTTGCGCGCGACGGCGAAAGCCCGTAAGACGCCGATCATTTTCCACGTCGATGCGGCGCAGGCAACGGGCAAGGTCGAGATCGACCTGGCAAAGCTGGATGTCGACCTGATGTCGTTCTCTGCGCATAAGACCTACGGTCCGAAGGGTATCGGGGCCTTGTATGTGCGCCGTAAGCCACGCGTGCGGATTGAGGCACAAATGCACGGCGGTGGTCATGAACGCGGCATGCGTTCGGGCACGCTCGCACCGCACCAGATTGTCGGCATGGGCGAGGCGTTCCGTTTGGCGCGTGAAGAAATGGTCAACGAAAATGCCCGCGTCGGCGCGTTGCGCGACCGTCTGCTGAATGGCCTGAACGAACTCGAAGAAATTTACGTGAATGGCGACCTGACGCACCGGGTCGCCCACAATCTGAATATCAGCTTCAACTACGTTGAAGGCGAATCGATGATCATGGCCGTGAAGGATGTTGCCGTGTCATCGGGCTCTGCCTGTACGTCGGCGTCGCTGGAACCGTCTTACGTGCTGCGCGCCTTGGGCCGCAACGATGAATTGGCGCACAGCTCGATTCGTTTCACGCTTGGCCGGTTCACGACGGAGAAGGAAGTCGACTTCGTTATCGCTTTGATGAAGAGCAAGATCAACAAGCTGCGTGACCTGTCGCCTCTGTGGGAAATGTACAAAGACGGCATCGATCTGAATTCGATCCAGTGGGCCGCGCACTGATTCAGGAGAATGTGAAATGGCATATAGCGACAAGGTCCTCGACCACTACGAAAATCCCCGCAATGTCGGGTCGTTTGACAAGAACGACGATAGTGTTGGAACCGGCATGGTTGGCGCGCCGGCGTGTGGTGACGTGATGAAATTGCAGATCCGCGTGGGCGCCGACGGCATCATCGAAGACGCGAAGTTCAAGACATATGGATGCGGTTCCGCCATCGCGTCCAGTTCGCTGATCACGGAGTGGGTCAAGGGCAAGACGCTCGATCAGGCAGCGGCAATCAAGAACGCGGAGATTGCTGAAGAGCTGGCGTTGCCGCCGGTCAAGATCCATTGCTCGATTTTGGCGGAAGATGCTATCAAGGCGGCAATCGCCGACTATCGCGCGCGGCACGGCGCGGCAGGTGTCGAGTCGACGGCGACGTCGTCGGCTGCGGCCGCTTGAGAATAGAGACAGGAAGGTCATGGCAATCACGTTGACGGAAAAGGCGGCGCAACACGTATCCAAGTTCCTGGTTCGCCGGGGCAAGGGTGTGGGTTTGCGCCTGGGCGTGCGGACCACGGGTTGTTCAGGGCTCGCCTACAAGCTTGAGTACGTGGATGCGTTGGAAGCGGAAGATCAGGTCTTTGAGAGCCACGGCGTCAAGGTCGTGGTGGACCCGAAGAGTCTTGCGTATATCGATGGCACCGAACTCGACTTTGCACGGGAGGGCTTGAACGAAGGGTTCAAGTTCAATAATCCAAATGTGAAAGACGAGTGCGGTTGTGGCGAATCCTTCCGTGTCTGACGAGATGCGTGCTGCGCGCACGGTGACGAGTCGCGCGAAGATGCAGGCAGGAGAACAGGGGGTGCCGGGCGCGGAGGATACGCTCGATGCTGTCAAGCAGGCGGCACCGGCATTGGCGCGCGCCGACGCCGACCATTTCGATTTATTCGGTCTCCCACGTCAATTCGCTGTCGATGCCGACGTGCTGGCGCAGCGCTACCGCACGATTCAATCGCAGGTGCATCCAGACCGCTTCGCCTCGGCGGGCGAGGCGCAAAAGCGCATCGCGATGCAATGGGCCACGCGCGCCAACGAGGGATATCAAACGCTGCGAGATCCGCTGGCACGGGCCTTATATTTGCTAACGCTGCGGGGTATCGACGCGAGCGCCGAGCGCAATACCGCCATTGCGCCGGCATTCCTGATGCAACAGATCGCGTGGCGCGAAGCCATCGAGGATGCCGCGGCGGCGTCGAACGTCGGCGCCTTGGATGCGATGCTGCGCGAGTTGCAGGACGCCAGCCGACAACGGTTCGACAAACTGGCGGGCTGGCTCGATAGTCAAGCCGACCAGCCCGCGGCGGAAACGGCGCGGGAATTGCTCTTTATCCAGAAAGTGGCGGACGCCGCGCGCAAGCAGATCGAGCGGCTCGAAGACGCATAGCAGGCCGTTTCTGCCGCGGGTGTACGTATCCCGCCGCAGCCGTACCGGAATATCACACATGGCGTTACTACAAATTTCAGAACCCGGGATGGCGCCGGCGCCGCACGAGCGCCGTATCGCCGTGGGAATCGACCTGGGTACCACCAACTCGTTGGTTGCCGCCATGCGCAACGGCGTCGCGGATGTGCTGCCGGATGAGTCGGGGCATCCGCTGTTGCCTTCGGTTGTGCGCTACCTGTCCGACGGCACCCGTCGCGTTGGTCTTGCCGCCAAGCGCGAGGCGGCACAGGATCCCAGAAATACCATTATTTCGGTCAAGCGTTTCATGGGGCGGGGGCTGGCCGATGCGCAACGCACGCACGCGCCCTATACCTTCGTTGATGCGCCGGGCATGGTCAAACTGGAAACGGTGCAGGGTGTCAAGAGCCCTGTCGACGTGTCCGCCGATATCCTTGCGGTGCTGAAGCAGCGTGCCGAAGCGACGATGGGTGACGAGATCGTCGGCGCGGTGATCACCGTACCGGCTTATTTCGATGAAGCGCAACGTCAGGCCACCAAAGACGCCGCGCAGTTGGCCGGACTCGAGGTCCTCCGTCTGCTGAATGAACCGACGGCTGCCGCTATCGCCTACGGGTTGGATAACGGCGCCGAAGGCGTCTACGCGGTTTATGACTTGGGCGGCGGCACGTTCGATTTATCGATCTTGAAGTTGACGCACGGCGTATTCGAAGTGTTGGCCACCGGTGGCGACACGGCATTGGGTGGCGATGACTTCGATCATGCGGTGTTGACTGCATTGTTGACTGAGGCCGGCCTTTCCCTGGACAGCCTGCCGGCGGAGGACATCCGCCTGTTGCTCGATCGGGTGCGGGCTGCCAAGGAAAGTCTGTCTGGCGCCACGGATACTGCATTCAAGGCACGCGTGCATGCGGTGCTGTCGTCAGGGCAGACAATCGACTTCGCCTTCACGGAGGCGCAATTTGGCATCTGGGTGGACGCGCTGGTCAAGCGCACTTTTGCTCCGACGCGGCGCGCGCTGCGCGACGCGGGCCTGACACCGCAAGACGTCAAGGGCGTCGTACTGGTGGGCGGCGCGACACGCATGGCCTGTGTGCGGCGCGCCGTGGAGGCGTACTTTGGCCAGGCGCCGCTGACCGATATCGATCCCGATCAGGTCGTGGCAGTGGGGGCGGCGATCCAGGCGGACTTGCTTGCGGGTAATCGCAGCGATGGCGATGACTGGCTGCTGCTCGATGTCATCCCCTTGTCGTTGGGCGTTGAAACAATGGGCGGGCTGGTCGAAAAAATTATTCCGCGCAATTCCACCATTCCCGTTGCCCGCGCGCAGGAATTCACGACGTTCAAGGACGGGCAGACCGCCATGGCCATCCATGTACTGCAGGGCGAACGCGAGTTGGTCGACGATTGCCGTTCATTGGCACGCTTTACGCTGCGCGGTATACCGCCCATGACCGCGGGTGCGGCGCGCATCCGCGTCACTTATCAGGTGGACGCGGACGGATTGTTGTCGGTAACGGCACGTGAGGACCTGTCGGGTGTGGAGTCACAGGTGTCGGTCAAGCCATCGTACGGCCTCGGCGACGAAGATATCACGCGAATGTTGCAGGACAGCTATACCAGCGCTGCGTCCGATATGAAGGCAAGAGCGTTGCGCGAGGCGCAGGTCGATGCGGGCCGTTTGCTGGACGCAACGGCGGCGGCAATCATCGAGGACGGTGCGCTGTTGAACAATGAGGAGCGGAAGACCATCGAGGCGAAATTTGCCGCGCTGCGAGCAGTGCTCGAAGGCGATAATCTCGATGCGATCGACGCCGCATCGAAGGCACTGTCGGCAGTCACCGACGAATTTGCCGCTCGTCGAATGGATCAGAGCATCCGACGGGCTTTGGCTGGCAAGGATATCCGGGAAATCAACTGAAATGTCTCACATTGTCGTATTACCCCACGCGCATCTGTGTCCTGACGGCGCGGTGATCGACGCGGATGTGTCGAAGTCTATTTGTGACAATCTGCTCGAACATGGCATCGAGATCGAACACGCATGTGAGAAGTCATGTGCCTGCACGACCTGCCACGTTGTGATCCGCGAGGGTTTCGATGATATGACGCCCTCCGAGGAAGACGAGGACGACATGCTGGACAAGGCCTGGGGGCTGGAGCCGACGTCACGTCTGTCATGCCAGGCATTTGTCCCGGCAGATACCGATGTCGTTGTCGAGATCCCGCGCTATACAATCAATCACGCGAAGGAAGGTCATTGAGCCCGCGGGGGCGCGATGGAGGCCTGGAAATCGAACGCGACGACCGGGCAACGTCAGGGCAAACAGGAGTAACACGATGAAGTGGACCGATACGAACGACATTGCGATCGCCTTGTCCGAAGCCATGCCGGATCAAAATCCGACGCTGGTGCGCTTCACCGATCTGCACAAATGGGTCATGGCCCTTGACGGTTTCGACGACGCGCCGGACCGTTCCAACGAGAAAATTCTCGAAGCGATTCAGGCGGCATGGATCGAGGAAGCGGATTATTGATCGGCCTGAGCGCTGAGAGCCGGATACAGCGGAAATACGGCTGTTGCCTACGTCTGCGACGTCGTTTCGGCAGCGGCAAGTGAAAAAGCCCCAGCCGCATGCAACGCATCGCCATGCGGTAGGGGCTTTTTCCAACACGTCATGCGGGCAATAAGGGCAGCCGCTTACCCTGCACGTAACACGCCATTCTCGACATGCACGCGCTGACCTTCGGAGACTGGCGGCGAGCTGGCGTACCGGAAGGTGCGATAGCTGCCATCCTGCATTCTCACGGTCACCCGGTAGTTGGTGGTGCTACGCACATTGCGCTCGATCGCATTGCCTGCGTAACCGCCCCCCGCCGCGCCCAGCAGCGTTGTCGCAATCCGGCCATGACCGCCACCGAACGCCGAACCCACCAGGCCGCCGGCTACCGCACCGCCTACCGCTCCGAGACCTGTGCCATGACCTTCCACCTTATAGGCGTTGATCGACGTTACAGTGCCGCAGCTATGGCAGATGGCCGGTGCGGGTGACGGCGGCGGGGTATTTTCGGCGACGCGTTGCACCGGCGGTGGTGCGGCCGGCGCCGTTGCTTGCGGTAGAACCTGTCCGGTGGGCGCGGTATTTTGTGCATACTGCGCGGTCGCCGGTGTGGGCGGCACCGCGTTCGCGGCTGTTTGACCGCCCGCACGGGGCAGGACACCCGTCATTGCCGCGACGCCTACGCCGCAGGCCACGATGACCGCGCCTGCTGCCGTGGCCACCAGCGGGTGAATTCGTGACCTATTTACCAGGCCGTGTGCGCGTTGATTGACCGGTTCCATGATGCATTCCTCCGATTCACTTTTTTTACTGATTTATTGTGTAATAAGTATCGGTGATCCCATGCACGTCGGGCGTTTCATAATGTAAGCAGTTGCGAGCGTTTGTACGTCGCGATGGTGCTGTCTGCTCTGCTGGACGCCCGACGGCTGATCGGAGTAAAGCAAAATTGACGCCAGGATGGGTCGTTTTTCTGTCGGCCGCGCGAGTGCGGCGCATAGCGCTCCCGTGCGACCCGGCAATCACTCTTCCTTGCGTAGATGCGGGAACAGGATGACATCGCGGATGTTCGCACTGTCGGTCAGCAGCATTACGAGGCGATCGATGCCGATGCCGCAACCGCCGGTGGGCGGCATGCCATGTTCCAATGCCCGAATGTAGTCCGCATCGTAGAACATGGCCTCGTCATCACCGGCGTCCTTTTGTTCAACCTGCTTGCGGAAGCGCGCCGCCTGATCTTCCGGATCATTCAACTCGGAGAAGCCATTGGCAATTTCGCGGCCGGTGATGAACAACTCGAATCGTTCGGTGATTCCCGGATCCGCGTCCGATGCACGCGCCAAGGGCGACGTTTCCACCGGATAGTCGATGATGAACGTCGGCTCCCACAGCTTGGATTCCGCGGTTTCCTCGAACAGCGCCAATTGCAATGCACCAATGCCGGCTGTTTTCATCGGCCCCGACTGCGTATCCACGCCGAATTTTTTCAGCTCGGTGCGCACTACGTCGATATCATCGAGTTGCGCGTCGGTGTAATCGGTGTGCGCCTGAATCGCCTGCTTGATCGTCAACCGATGGAACGGCTTCGTGAAATCGAGCGCTCGACCCTGGTAGGAAATCGACGCATTCCCCAACGTGGCGATGGCCGCATCACGGATCAAGGCTTCGGTGTAGTCCATCAACCAGCGATAGTCGGTGTACGCGGCGTAGAACTCCATCATCGTGAATTCAGGATTGTGGCGTGGTGACACGCCCTCGTTCCGGAAATTCCGGTTGATTTCGAACACGCGGTTGAAGCCGCCGACGATCAGCCGCTTCAAGTACAACTCGGGCGCGATACGCATATACATCTGCATATCCAGCGCATTGTGATGGGTCACGAACGGTTTGGCGCTGGCACCGCCCGGAATGGGGTGCAGCATCGGCGTTTCCACTTCGAGGAAGCCTGCATCGCTCATGTGCGACCGCAGCGCCGCGATGATCTTCGTCCGGTTGACAAAGGTGCGACGTGCCTCGGGTGTCACGATCAAATCGACATAACGCTGGCGATAGCGCGTTTCCTGGTCCGCCAGGCCGTGGAATTTGTCCGGCAACGGCCGCAGTGACTTGCTCATCAGGCGCAGTGTCGTGCAGCGTACCGACAGTTCACCGGTCTTCGTCCGGATCAGCGTTCCGCTGGCCGCGACGATATCACCCAGATCCCATTTCTTGAATGCCGCATAGACGTCTTCACCCAGGTCGTCACGCGTGACAAACAACTGAATCTGTGCCCCGTCGTCCTGAAGGGTCGCAAAGCTGGCCTTGCCCATCACGCGTTTCAGCAGCATCCGGCCGGCGATAGACACGGTGACCGGCTGCGCTTCCAGCGTCTCCTTGTCCTGTGTTTCATAGGCTGCTTGCAGCGCCGCGGCGTGATGCATCGGCGAGAAGTCGTTTGGATAGGCCTGGCCTTGCGTACGCAGCGTATTCAGTTTCTCACGGCGTTCCTCGAGCAGTTTGTTCTCGTCGAGTGCCGGTGCGGTGGCGGCGCCGTCCGCGGCCTGGGTGGGCTTGTCAGTCATCTTGTCGTTTCTAGGCTACGGTAATGCTGCAAAAAAAGCGTCGAGCGGGGGAGACGCCGCGCCGCATCGATCTTAGCGCGGCACGGCACGGGTGTCAGACGTCCGGGCGGGTCGACGTGACGCCCATTTTCAGGCTGGCGCTGATGAATTCGTCCAGGTCACCATCCAGCACCGAGCGGGTATTGCTGATTTCGACGTTCGTGCGCAGGTCCTTGATCCGGCTTTGGTCGAGCACATACGAGCGAATCTGGTGGCCCCAGCCCACATCGGTCTTGCCCGCTTCCAGCTTGTCCTGCTCGGCCTGACGCTTGCGCAATTCGGCTTCGAACAGTTTCGAGCGCAGCATCGCCATGGCTTCGGCGCGGTTCCGGTGCTGTGATCGATCGTTCTGACACTGCACGACGATATTTGTCGGGATGTGCGTGATCCGCACGGCCGAGTCGGTCTTGTTGATGTGCTGCCCGCCGGCGCCTGACGCACGGTACGTATCAATCCGCAGGTCTGCCGGATTGATGTCGACTTCGATCGAATCATCCACTTCCGGATACACGAACACGGAACTGAACGAGGTATGGCGACCGCCCGACGAATCGAACGGTGATTTCCGCACCAGACGATGCACGCCGGTTTCGGAACGGAGATATCCGTACGCGTATTCGCCCTCGATCTTGATCGTGGCGCTCTTGATGCCGGCGACGTCACCATCCGATTGTTCGAGGATTTCGACCTTGAAGCCCTTGCGTTCCGCGTAGCGCATGTACTGGCGCATCAGCATGGACGCCCAGTCACAGGCCTCGGTGCCGCCGGCACCCGATTGGATGTCGATGAAGGCGTTGCTCGGATCGGCCGGGTTGCTGAACATCCGACGGAATTCGATGCCTTCGACGCGCGCGCGCAGTCCGTCCACGTCTGCGGCGACGGCCTCGAGGGTTTCTTCGTCGCCTTCCTCGCGCGCCAGCTCGAATAACTCAGCGGTGCCCGCCAGGTCTTCGTCGAGTTGGATGATCGTGGTCACGACCCCGTCAAGGAGTTTTTTCTCCCGGCCGAGCGCTTGGGCGTGCTGCGAATCGTTCCAGACGTTCGGATCTTCGAGTTCCTTATTGACTTCGATCAGCTTGGCTTCCTTGACATCGAAGTCAAAGATACCCCCGTAAGTCGGAGGCACGAACCCGCAGATCGGCGATGGTCGAGTCGATTGCGTTCAAACGTTCCGCTTCCATGTGTCTTTCCAGTAAGGCTTGAGATGAATCGTGGAATTATAGCTGATCGGCCCGCCATGCTCGGGGCTTCACGGGCCGAAACGGGCCATTCCTAGTTGCAACCGTGCGCATGCTCGACGATCATCTGCACGCGGGTGACGCCGTTATAAGTGTCGCGCGATAGCCGGTAAGCGACGATTGCCTGATCCGGCAGCGTCTCGGTGCGATTGAACCAGATGGCGTCGTAGCGTCGGTTGCCGCGGTACAACTGCAGTTTCAAATGGCGTTCCTTGACCAGCGACTGTGCGCGAACGTCGAAAACGCCGGAGAAGACCGGTGCGGGAAACCCTTGCCCCCAGATGCCTGCCTCGAGCAGTTCGACGAACGTGGCGGTGAAATAAGCTTCCTCCAGTTCTCCATCGGTTTCGACGACACGCTGCAGCGCGTGAGCGGGAAGCCATTCGCGACCAACCGCTTCCAGCGCGTCCGTGAAGGTTGGGAGCGCGTCCGCGCGCATCGTCAGGCCCGCCGCCATCGCGTGGCCGCCGAATTTGTCGATCAACCCGGGGTGCCGCTTGCTGATCAGATCCAGTGCGTCGCGCAAATGGAAACCGGGGATCGAGCGCCCGGATCCCTTGATCAATGCGTCCGGCGCGCCTTGTGCGACGGGATCGTCGGTGGCCGGCGCGAACGTGATCGTGGGACGGTAGAACTTTTCCTTGAGCCGCGACGCCAGAATGCCAATCACGCCTTGATGCCACTGCGGATCGAAGATGGCCAGCGTCGTGCGTGCCGGGTCTACATCGGTGAGGGTCGCCAGCGCCTCGGTCTGCATGCCGCTCTCGATATCGCGGCGCTGGCGATTCATGCCGTCGAGCAATTGCGCCAATTCCCAGGCCCGGCCGTCATCGTCGCTCAGCAGGCATTCGATTCCCACCGACATATCGGCGAGACGCCCGGCGGCGTTCAGGCGCGGCCCTACGGCGAACCCCATGTCCTGCACGCCGGCACGTCGCGCCTCGCGGCCGGCCACACGGAACAACGCGGCGAGACCCGGCTGCATCTTGCCCTCGCGTATGCGTTTCAATCCCTGGTCGACAAGGATGCGGTTGTTGGCATCCAGGCGGACCACGTCGGCAACGGTGCCCAACGCTACGAGGTCGAGCAAGGTGGCCAGATTGGGCTGGCGTGGGAGATCGGTGCCGGATGGCGAAGCGGGCATCTGGAAGCGTCCGCGGTCTCGCATGACGGCGCGTGTGGCCAGCAGGACATAAAACATGACGCCCACACCTGCGATGTGCTTGCTTGGAAACGTGCAGCCCGGCTGGTTCGGATTGACGATGGCGCAGGCGTCGGGCAGCGTATCTCCCGGGAGGTGGTGATCTGTGACGACGACGTCGACCCCGGCGGCGCGAGCGGCCGCGACCCCGTCGACGCTCGCGATGCCGTTGTCGACCGTGATCAGCAACTCGGGTGTGCGGCGCGGGTGCGACATTGCCAGCGCCACGATTTCCGGCGTCAGGCCATAGCCATACTCGAAACGATTCGGCACGAGATAGTCGACATCGGCGCCGAGCATCCGCAGGCCGCGCACGGCGACGGCGCACGCAGTGGCGCCATCGCAGTCGTAGTCGGCGATGACCAGCAGGCGGCGGCGGTCGTCGATGGCATCGGCGAGTCGCGCGGCCGCCTGCTCGATGCCCATGAGCGCCGCGGGCGGCAACAACCGGTCGATGCCGGTTTCGATGTCATCCGCCTGCTCGACGCCGCGCGCCGCGTAAAGGCGGGCAAGCACCGGATGCAGCCCGGCGCGAATCAGTGCGTCGACATGCAAGGGAGGACAGGTGCGGGACTGGATCGTGACCGTTTGGGACATACGCGTGACGGACTCTGCAAGGAATGACGAAGAATCAGGAGAAGGGCGGCTCGCGGTGCCGCGGCGATTACCCGCGCTCGTGGCCAGGGGGGCGCGACCCCTTGTGCGGTTGCGTGCATCGAAGAATGCCCCCGCCGGCAGGGCGCGCCGTCACGAGAGCAATCCCGCGAAGGTACGCCGCCGCCAGAATGCCAGGAGATCGCCGCGGCGTATCGACAAGGTCTTGGCCGCCTGCTCACCGCACGGCGTCAAGCGAATCTCGTCGATGACATGCTCGCGAAGCGCTTGCAGTGCCGGCGCGAACCAGGACTGATCCAGGGCCGCGAACGCGTCCAGCCACGACCGCCAGTCTTCATCGATCATTGGCAGCGACAGGGCGTCGGTCTGGATCAGTATCGTTTGCGGTGGGCTGTCGCCAGCGCCGCCTTGCGTTCGGCGGGCTTCATCCGGGTTCGGCGTGTCGGCAACGTGGCCGCTTTCACGGAGACCCGCGCATAGCGCGGCGAAATTGGCCGGCAATGGGCGCGCCGGCCGCCCCGCGGCGATCGACAATCCACGCGCGGCGGCCGCATCGGCAAAAGTAATTGAAAAAGGCGCATCGGGGATGGCGGGGGGGGGCCAGGTACCGCGGCCATGCAGCCAGACCGCGTTGACGGCGCGCGCCCCTCGCGCCTCCCGCATCGTATTCACCGGGTGTGCGTGCCAGGCCATCTGCAATTCGGTCTGGAAACCCATCCACCGCGATGAGCGGGGCGCGACGCCCTCCGCATCCGCCTGCGTCTCGTCGACCGGCAACCAGATATCAATACTTCGGCCCGCGGCGCGTAGCGGCGATGCGCCATGCAAACCGGCCAGCAACGTGCCGCGACGCTCGCCCAGGTACCAGCGCGTGGGTGACGGCGCCACGAAATACAGGCCCCGGGCGGTGGCCGATGTGGCGATCTCTTCGGCGAGGTGGGTCGCTTCCGTCGCGTCGATGCCGAGTGTCTGCGGATGCGCGAGAACGAGGCGATCATGCGTGACTTCGATATGCGCCGGTTCCAGACACGCCCATTGCACGACGCCGCCCGATGCCATGGCGCCGGCCTCGTCAATGGTGCGGTCAGGATCGGCCGCCATTGCGCTTGGGTCGAGTCCGTCTGCGAGCATCATGAACGGGGCCAGTGGCGCGTCTTGCGCCGCATGGATCGGCGGCAGACCGTACCGGCGTGAAAGCCAGCGTTCGTGCGGCAGACTGCGCTGGTAGTCATCGCCGGTATCGCTGTCGATGAGACGTGCCCGCCGTAACAATGTATCAAAAGCGGGTGTCTCGCGTGCCGTCAGCAGCGCGCGTAGTGCGCGCTCGGCGCCTGCCAGCGCGGCGGCGGTGTCCGCCTGGGCACGCCGTGCATCGTGTGCGGGCGATCCGACGCCCGGTACCGCCAGGTCGCCGGTGTCGTGGACCGTCGCGGCGTCCGAGGCAAACGAGACGGTGCGGGACGAGCTTGTATCCTCGGCGTGCGCGTCGTATGTTGCCGCATCAGCGAATGCCGCCCCGCCATCCGGGGCATGAGGCCGCGTCGGCAACGCGAAAGGCAGCAGGAAATGAAGGGTGGCGCAAAGACGTTTCGGCATGGTGGAACGCATTGTAGGCCATATCCGAATCGGTCGAGGCGTCCGCGCCTGTTACCGCCACGGCGCATCCCGTGCGCTGGTCGCCGCCACGTCTGCCGCTACATAAAGCGCGACGGCAGGCGAACCGATGCCAATTTGTGGCAAACTTGCCGGCTGGTGCACCGCGGGCCGTGGGTCGGTCATGTGGTCGGGCGACATGCCGCGAGAACCGAGCCGGAAGTGGCTGCCGGCGTCGCGTTGATTTGCCCGAGGCTTTGCCGCACCGCTTTTTCCAGGACGGGCCCCGTTGAAACTTCCCTTTGAATGGCAGATCGGCCTGCGTTATACGCGCGCCGGCAAACGTACTACCGGTAACGGCTTTATCTCGTTCATCTCGATGATCTCGATGACCGGGATCGCGCTGGGCGTGGCGGCGTTGATCATCGTGTTATCCGTGATGAACGGCTTCCAGCGAGAAGTGCGCGATCGCATGTTGTCCGTGTTGGCGCACATCGAGATCTATTCGCCAACGGGCCAGATGCCGGACTGGCAATTGACCGCCAAGGAAGCATTGCGCAACCGTGAGGTCGTCGCGGCCGCGCCTTATGTCGATGCGCAGGCATTGTTGACACGCGGCGAGACGGTTACCGGCGTCGCGCTGCGTGGCGTGTTGCCGGAGCAGGAATCCAAGGTTGAGGATATCGCCAAGGAAATGGTCGACGGCAAGCTGGATGATCTGAAGCCAGGTGAATTCGGTATTGTCCTGGGGCAGGCTCTCGCGGCGGCGTTGGACGTGGAAAGAGGCGACAAGGTGACGTTGGTGGCGCCAGAAGGCACGATGACACCGGCTGGACTGCTGCCACGGCTGAAGCAGTTTACCGTGGTAGGTGTTTTTTCATCGGGACATTACGAATACGACAGCGGGCTGGCGTTGATTGATATCCGCGATGCGGAGGCATTGTTTCGCAAGACCGCGCCGACCGGCGTGCGCCTCAGGCTGACCGACATGCAGCGAGCGCCCGAGGTCGCGTATGCGTTGTCCCGGACACTTTCCGGCGATCTGTATGTGCGAGACTGGACGAAGCAGAACCAGACTTGGTTCTCCGCGGTACAGATCGAAAAGCGGATGATGTTCGTCATCCTGACGCTGATCATTGCCGTGGCGGCATTCAATCTGGTGTCGTCGCTCGTGATGACGGTGACGAACAAACAGCCCGATATCGCGATTCTTCGGACGATTGGGGCAGGCCGCGGGTCGATCATGAAGATCTTTTTTATCCAGGGAGTGACCGTCGGTTTTATCGGCACGGCGCTGGGTGTTGGCTTCGGCAGTCTGATCGCGTACTACATTCCGGTCATCGTGCCATTTATCGAACATGTATTCAACGTGCAGTTCCTGCCGCCCTCGGTCTATTTCATCAGCGAGTTGCCATCACAGCTCGAACCGGGCGATGTCCTTCGTATCGGCCTCATCGCCTTCGTGATGGCCGCATTGGCGACGTTGTATCCCAGCTGGCGCGCATCGCGCGTGAAACCCGCGGAGGCGCTTCGCTATGAGTAATGCAATCCCTGTCCGGGCGGCAACACCGCTTCATGATGACGGCACCGACCTTGCCGTGCTGCGCGCGACCGAGGTCACCAAGCGCTTCGATCAGGGTCGCGCCAGTGTCGAGGTACTCCGTGGCGCTTCGATGATGGTGGGCCGCGGCGAAAAGGTTGCCATCGTGGGGGCATCGGGCTCTGGCAAAAGCACCTTGCTCCATGTATTGGGTGGCCTTGACGATCCGAGCAGTGGCGAGATCGCGGTGCTCGGCCAGCCTTACTCGCGTTTGAGCGAAAAAGCGCGCGACGAGGTGCGCAATCGCTCATTGGGCTTTATCTACCAGTTCCACCATTTGCTGGCCGAGTTCAGCGCCTTGGACAACGTGGCCATGCCATTGCGGATCCGTCGGGTCGCCGAACGCGATGCAAGGCAAAAGGCGCAACAATTGCTCGACCGCGTGGGCATGGGGCATCGCGCCCACCATCGTCCGGGTGAATTGTCGGGCGGCGAGCGGCAGCGCGTCGCCATCGCGCGGGCCCTGGTCAATGATCCTGCCTGTGTGCTGGCGGATGAACCCACCGGCAACCTGGACGGTGAAACGGCAGACGGCGTGTTTGCGCTGATGATGGAGTTGTCGCAGACGTTGGCGACGAGCTTCATCATCGTGACCCACGATCTCGATCTGGCCGGTCGATGTGATCGGGTGCTGCGGCTGAAGGGCGGCAAGTTGGAGGAAGATCCGAGCGTCCTGGGCGCCGTTACGGGATTGCATGGCGGTTGAGCCAGCGCGGCGCGAGGTCGTAATATTGGCGGAGCCCTTCCTGGTTATTCGCATGGCGCGACAACGGGCGGTGGCAACGGTGCCAGGGGATCGCGCCGCGCGGTCAGCGTACGAAGCGGCATAACGAGCGGGAGTCTCGGACATGTGGATCGACACGCACTGCCATCTGGATGCGCGTGAGTTCGACGCCGACCGCGCCGAACAGGCGGCATTGGCCCGCGCGGCAGGCGTGTCGACGATCGTCGTCCCCTCGGTCTGCCGTGCCAATTTCAATGCCGTGCGTGCCCTCGCGCATGCGCGGCCAGGTATCGCCTACGCACTGGGAATACACCCTTTATTTACTGCCGACGCTACTGACGAGGATCTTGCCGCGCTTCGTGTCCAGGCCGAAGCCGCCCGCGACGATCCTTGCTTTGTCGGGATCGGAGAAATCGGTCTCGACTATTTTGTTCCAACGCTCGACGACGCCAAGCAACGCGCCATCTTCGAAGCGCAATTGCGCTTGGCCCGCGACCTCGATCTGCCGGTGATCTGCCACGTGCGACGATCGCAGGATCAGGTATTGGCGGGGCTGCGTCGATTCGGCATCCGTCAGGGTATCGGCCATGCCTTCAACGGCAGTCGGCAGCAGGCTGACAACTATATCGCGCAAGGCTTCAAGCTTGGCTTTGGCGGTGCCATGACGTTCCCGCGCGCATTGCAGATTCGACGGCTGGCGGCTTCGTTGCCGTTCGAAGCCATTGTGGTCGAGACCGATGCGCCGGATATCCCGCCGGAATGGCTCGTCACGCCCCTGTCCGAACCGTCGGTCGACGACCGGCATGCCGACGATGGGGCGGTCATGCGTAAAGGCGAACCGTTGCCGCGCGCGGATCCTGTCATCCGCCCTGGCGGCGGGAGCGTACGCCGCAGCAACCAGCCAGACCAGATCCCCCGTATCGCCGAGACACTTGCCGAACTGCGTGGCATGACCTTAGACCAGGTGGCTGTCGGCACGACAGCCAATGCGCTCGTCGCGTTGCCCCGGCTGGCCCGGCTGCCGCGATAATCGATCGCAACGTCATAGGCGATGCGGTGAGGTGGGATGCGATCGATTGCACTGGGCTTCGCCGCGGGCGCGTGGTGGCTGCACCGCGCGATGCAACTGCCGGAGGTCATGGCGATGGGTTGCGTGGCCATCACCGGTGCGCTGCTGCTGGTGTGTCGTCATGTATTGGGTGCAGTGTATTTCAGGTCCCCGGTGTACGCAGTGCGGGCCGTGCCCTATGTCCGCTGTGGATTGCTGGTGGTCGCAGCCGGCCTGGCGGGCTATGACTGGGCGGCGTGGCGGGCACATCGACATATGGTGGCGGTGTGGCCCACCGCGTGGGAGGGACGCGATGTTGTGCTAATCGGCCGAATCGAGACGATGCCGGTGCGTGTTCCCACTGCCTCTACATGGCCGAATCGACCGATTGACAAGATGCCTGCGTCGTCCGAATGGCGTGTGACATTGAGCGTCTTGCACGCGATGTCGGCGACGGGTGTGCCCCGCGCGCAAGCGGGGACACACTCGACCGCGCTTCTCGCCCGTGGGGCCGCCGGGGAGGGGAATGACGAGAGAAAGCGCGACCAGTTTGTCGGGCTGGTACAACTACGGATCGGGACGTCCGCGGCAAAGGCGGCCGTGCCCCAAGCCGGGCAAGTCTGGCGGGTAGTCGCGCGGTTGCAGCGACCGCATGGGGCGGCGAATTTCGGTATGCCGATGCGCGAGGCGGTTTTATTCCAGCGTGGAATACGCGCGACCGGATATGCGCGCTCGGCGGCACCGCTTCACGTAAAGCAAGCGGCGCGGCGCGCCGGCGATGGCGTTTTCGGCGGTATCTGGCAACTGCGCCCCGCGGTCGAGCGGGTTCGCTCCCGCATCGACGATCGGATTGAAACAGTACTCGGCGGCATGCCGCATCGCGGTGTGATATCCGCGCTGGCGCTCGGATTGCAGTCTGCGATTGCCGCCGATGACTGGACGCGTTTCACCCGTACCGGCACCAATCATCTCGTCGCGGTATCGGGCCTGCATATCGGATTGGCCGCAGGTTGCGCAGCCTGGGGAGCGGCCGTGTTGCTGCGCCGCCGTTGCATGACGCGGTTGCTGCTGATCGTGCCGCGACAACGCCTCGTGGGTCTGGTGAGTCTGGTAGCCGCCGGTGCGTTCGTCGCGTTGTCCGGCTTCGGGATCCCCGCCCAACGCGCTTTCTGGATGCTGACGGCATATTGTGTATGCGGCCTCGACGGACGTCGCGTAGGGGCAACGGTGATGTGGTGCCTGGCATTGTGGCTGGTGGTGTTGGTCGATCCGTGGGCCATGCAGTCGGCGGGCGGCTGGCTGTCGTTCGGTGCTGTCGGGGCCATTCTGTATCTGGCAGCGGCCATGCCCCGGCCAGTGCGCCCGCCAGGTAGGGAGGGCATCAACCGGAATCGGGTGCCGGATGACCATGATGTCAACGGACGCCGGTTCACGATGCCTCATCATCCCGGTGAGTGGCGCCCGCTTGCGCCACCGCGTTCGGAACAGGTCGGGGTGATGGCCACCGCGTGCACGAACGGTAAACCGTCGAGCGGCGGGGATGCGCGCGAGCGTGCCGGCGACGTTGCGTTCATTCGGCCACCGCAATCCGCGTGGTCTCGGCCGCCATGGCGTGCATGTTCCGCAAGGCTGTGGTGCGGGGTGTGGATGACATGCCGGCTCCAATTGGCCTTGTCGCTGGCGCTGGCGCCGGCGACACTGGTCTGGTTCGGTGAAACCTCGCCGATCAGCCCGATTGCGAATCTGCTGGCCATACCTTGGGTGAGCTTTATCGCGGTGCCAGCGGTTTTCTGCGGCCTGGTGTTGCCCGCGCCACTCGATGCGATGGCATGGCACGTCGCTCACGGTGCCGTCGCGTGGCTGCACCAGGGCCTTGGCTGGTTGATTGCGTGCGCTTCAGCGGTGTCGTCCGCGCTTGGCGTTGCGGACACGATCCGGGTGCCCGCGCCGAGCCCGCTGGCGCTCACGTGCGCATGCATTGGCGTCTTGCTCTGGCTTGCGCCGCGTGGTGCTTGGCCGGCGCAGCGGGTTATTGCATCTCTGCTATGTCTTCCGCTGTTTCTCTACCGGCCCGCATTGCTTCCGGCAGGCGGGTTTCGCATCACGATGTACGACATTGGTCAGGGCAATGCGGTACTCGTCGAAACGCAGCGTCATCGGCTTTTGTACGATACCGGTCCGCCCTATGGCGCGAGCGGCGATGCGGGATCGCAGGTCATCGTGCCGTCGTTGCGGCGAGAAGGCGTATGGACGCTCGACGCCCTCGTCATCAGCCACCCGCACGATGACCACTACGGCGGCGCGCTGTCCGTCATGGCGCACATTCCGGTGCGCCATTTGCTGGCGTCCTGGCCGTTGCCGGTGCGCGCCGCAGCGGGCGAGGGCCGTCATGCAGCGTCGTTGCCGCCGCTTTGGCGCATTGCCGGCGCGCGGGGCACTGTCCGACGGCGATGCCGCGCGGGCGACACATGGTCGTGGGACGGCGTGCGATTCGACACCGTATGGCCGCTGGACCCGCTGCGCCGTGCGCCGCCGAATCACGTCAGTTGCGTGTTGCGGATATCAAACGGCGTGCACGCGGTGCTGCTCGCAGGGGACATCGAAGCGCCACAGGAAGAGGCACTGCGCAAAGCCCGTATCCCCTTACGCGCGGACGTGCTATTGGCACCGCATCACGGCAGCGCCACGTCGTCGACATCGCCGTTCATCCAGGCTGTGGCGCCACGCCACGTCGTGTTTCAGATGGGCTTTCGCAATCGGCATCGTCATCCGTCCACGCGGGTCGTGCCGCGCTACACCGAGCGTGGCGTTATGACGCATCGCAGCGATACCGACGGCGCAGTGCGGTTTATCAGCCGCAACGCCGATATGACGGTTGAGACACTGCGATATCACAGGCGTCGATACTGGATGACAAATATGTCCGATTGAGCGGGCCGGTATGGCAGGTCTGACGCTCAATTGCCCATGGGAGGCGTGCCAAACAGCAGGACGCTGCCGATACCGGCAATGACCAATACGAGTTTCCAAAGTAGGAAAGCCATCATGGCTGGGTTCGTGACGATCATGGATAACCTCCAATGAAATGCCAAATCAATCAATGGACGGGCTGGCGGCATCGTTCGGGATGCAGCGGGCTTCGTCTTGAATCCAGCCTAGGTCGCCGCGAAGCGGATGACTGGCGCTTGCTTCGCCTTGATGGTCAATATTGCGGTGCATGTGGCAAAAATGGCCGAATCGCCGCGATGTGGCTTCGTCCGGTATGCGTCGCGCGTTGCCTCGAGCGAAGTGGGAGAGTGTCGATTTTTGAAACCTATTAACGGTTCGTGTCAAGCGCGGGTCGGACGGTGGGGCGGTTGCATCGAAAAATTTTCGCCCGATCCGGGGGGCGTGGCAGGCCGCTTCTACGGTATAATTCCGCTTTCCCGCGAGCATTCCTGCGATGACCAAATATGTGTTCGTCACCGGCGGAGTCGTTTCCTCACTCGGAAAAGGCATTTCCGCTGCGTCCCTTGCCGCGATTCTCGAATCGCGCGGCCTGAAAGTCACCCTCCTGAAGCTGGACCCCTACATCAACGTCGATCCCGGCACGATGAGTCCATTTCAGCATGGGGAAGTGTTTGTCACCGAGGATGGCGCCGAGACAGATCTTGATCTCGGCCATTACGAGCGCTTCATCAGTACAAAGATGCGCCGTGCCAATAATTTCACCACCGGGCAGATCTACGAAACCGTTTTGCGTAAAGAGCGACGCGGTGAGTATCTGGGCAAGACGGTCCAGGTGATCCCCCATATCACCAATGAGATCCAGGCATTCGTCGAGCGCGGCGCCAAAATGGCGACGTGCGGCGAGCCGGATGTCGCCATCGTGGAAGTCGGCGGTACCGTCGGTGACATCGAGTCGTTGCCGTTCCTGGAGGCGGCGCGACAGATGAGCTTGCGCCTGGGGCGCAATCAGGCGTGCTTCGTCCACCTGACGCTGGTGCCGTATATCCCGTCGGCCGGCGAGTTGAAAACGAAGCCGACCCAGCACAGCGTGCAGAAGTTGCGCGAAATCGGTATTTCGCCAATCGCGTTGATCTGCCGTGCCGACCGTCCGATTCCGGACGACGAACTGGCGAAGATTTCCTTGTTCTCGAATGTACACAAGGAAGCGGTCATCTCGGTGTGGGATGTCGACAGCATCTACAAGATTCCGCAGATGCTGCATGACCAAGGGTTGGATTCGATCATCGTCGAAGAGTTGAAGCTTGATGCGAAGCCGGCTGACCTGACGGTATGGTCGGGCCTGGTCGATGCGTTGCAATCGTTCGAAAACGAAGTGACTATCGGCATGGTCGGCAAATATGTCGACTTGACGGAGTCCTACAAATCGTTGATCGAGGCATTGCGCCATGCGTCGATTCATACGAAAACCCGCGTCAATATCCAGTACATCGACTCCGAGGAAATCGAGAAAGAGAGCGGCGGTGCCGCAGCGGCGTTGTCCCATCTCGACGCGATCCTGGTGCCGGGCGGTTTTGGTCAACGCGGTACGGAAGGCAAGATCGCGGCAATCCGCTTTGCGCGTGAATCTAAGATACCGTACCTGGGTATCTGTCTCGGCATGCAGCTTGCGGTGATCGAGTTTGCACGCAATGTCGTCGGCCTGGACAAGGCCAACAGCACCGAGTTCGATCCCATGACGCCGGCGCCTGTGGTGGCGCTGATCACCGAGTGGTTCAATCGTGACGGCCGCGTTGAAAAGCGTAGCGACCAATCGGATATGGGCGGCACGATGCGGTTGGGCTCACAGCGTTGCCCGGTGAAATCCGGCACGCGTGCGCAATCGATTTATGGCGACGATGTCAACGAACGTCATCGCCATCGTTACGAAGTGAATAACCATTACGTACCGCAACTTGAGCAGAAAGGCCTGGTGATCAGCGCCCGCACGCCCACCGAAGATCTGCCTGAAATGATGGAATTGCAGGACGGGTTGCACCCTTGGTTCATGGGCGTGCAGTTTCATCCGGAATTTACGTCGACCCCGCGTGATGGGCACCCACTGTTCTCAGCCTATGTGCGTGCCGCGTTGGCCCACAAGCAAGCTGCCGGGGAATCCGGCAACCCGTCGAAACGGGAGACAGCGCATGAAACTCTGTGATTTTCTTGATACCGATGTCGGGCTGGACAAGCCGTTTTTTCTGATCGCGGGAACCTGCGTCGTCGAGTCGGCGCAAATGACGATCGACGTCGCAGGGCAACTGAAGGAAATTTGTGGCAGTCTGGGAGTACCATTCGTCTACAAGTCGTCGTATGACAAGGCGAATCGCAGCTCGGGTAGCAGCTTTCGGGGACCGGGCCGGGATGCGGGTTTGCGCATTCTGGAGGAGGTACGGCGTCAATTGCAGGTGCCGGTGCTGACCGATGTTCATACCGAGGCGGAAGTGCCCGAGGTGGCAGCCGTGGTTGATATTCTGCAAACGCCGGCTTTCTTGTGCCGCCAGACCGATTTCATCCGGGCGGTGGCGCAGTCGGGCAAGCCGGTGAATATCAAGAAGGGGCAGTTTCTGGCCCCTCATGACATGAAGAATGTCATCGACAAGGCGCGCGCGGCGGCCAAGGAAGCAGCGCTGAGCGAAGATCGGTTCTTCGCTTGCGAGCGTGGTGTTTCGTTCGGTTACAACAATCTTGTGTCCGATATGCGATCACTTGCGATCATGCGGGAGACGGGCGCGCCGGTCGTGTTCGACGCCACGCACTCGGTGCAGTTGCCGGGCGGTCAAGGCACGTCGTCGGGCGGTCAGCGTGAGTTTGTCCCGGTGTTGTCGCGTGCGGCGGTTGCCACCGGCGTGGCGGGGCTGTTCATGGAGACGCATCCGGACCCGGCGTGCGCACTGTCCGATGGGCCGAATGCCGTGCCGTTGCGACATATGCGTCGTCTTCTTGAGACGTTGAAGACGCTGGATGATGTCGTCAAGCGCCAGCCGTTCCTGGAAGACGATTTCCAGTAAGGGCCGTGCGGCGGCGGTAGAAACGGTAGCAACATGAATTGCGCAACAGGCGCGGCGTGGCGAGTTGGGTAAGCGCGTTACCCGCGGCGCGTGTTGTAGCGCGGCCGTCGACCGATGTCGACGGGATCGCAAGCGGTTTCTATTTGAACTATCGAGAGAACCATGAGTGCAATTGTTGACATCATCGGCCGCGAGATCTTGGACTCGCGTGGCAATCCGACCGTCGAGTGCGATGTGTTGCTGGAGTCCGGGACGATGGGGCGGGCGGCAGTGCCGTCGGGCGCATCCACCGGCGCACGCGAAGCCATCGAGCTACGCGATGGCGACAAGAGCCGCTATCTCGGCAAGGGTGTACTGACCGCGGTCCAACACATCAACACCGAGATTTCGGAAGCGATTCTGGGGCTGGATGCGGCTGAGCAAGCGTTCCTGGACAAGACGTTGATCGAACTGGACGGTACAGAGAACAAGTCACGGCTTGGTGCGAATGCGATGCTGGCGGTATCAATGGCTGTCGCGAAAGCGGCCGCCGAGGAAGCGGGCTTGCCGCTGTACCGATATTTTGGTGGTTCGGGCGCCATGCAATTGCCGGTGCCGATGATGAATATCGTCAATGGCGGCGCGCATGCGAACAACAACCTGGACATCCAGGAATTCATGATCATGCCAGTCGGGCAACCGACTTTCCGTGAGGCGCTGCGCGCAGGCACGGAAGTGTTTCATGCGCTGAAGTCCTTGTTGGCGGAGAAGGGGCACAGCACGTCGGTCGGGGATGAGGGCGGTTTCGCACCGAACTTCGCTTCGAACGAGGAGTGTCTCGGCACGATCAGCCAGGCGATCGAGAAGGCGGGTTATCGCGTGGGCGAGGACATCCTTCTGGCGCTCGACTGCGCATCGTCCGAGTTCTACAAGGATGGCCGCTATAAACTCACCGGCGAGGGCCTGGAGTTGTCGTCCCAGGAATTCACGCACTATCTGGAAACGCTGGCCAACAAATTCCCGATCGTGTCGATCGAGGACGGTATGTCCGAGAACGACTGGGACGGCTGGAAATACCTCACCGATGTGCTGGGCAAGAAGGTTCAACTGGTTGGGGATGATCTCTTCGTGACGAATACGAAGATCCTGAAGGAAGGCATCCAGCGCGGTATCGCCAATTCGATTCTGATCAAGATCAACCAGATCGGCACGCTGACTGAGACGTTTGCCGCGATCGAGATGGCCAAGCGTGCAGGCTATACCGCGGTCGTGTCGCACCGTTCGGGAGAAACGGAAGACGCGACGATCGCTGATATTGCGGTCGGTTTGAATGCGGGGCAGATCAAGACGGGCTCATTGTCGCGTAGTGATCGCATCGCCAAGTACAACCAGTTGTTGCGTATCGAGGAAGACTTGGGCGATATTGCCAGCTATCCAGGTCGTTCGACGTTTTACAATTTGTCCCGGTTGGGTTAAGCCTTAGCACGGACGCGCGGCATCATTGCGCGTCCCGCCCTGCAGGTGCATTGCGCCGGCGAGTGCTTCTGTCTTTTGGCGGGGGGGCTCGCCGGCGTCTGCTTAAGCGGTATCTCAATAAATTGGATTGGCTATCACGGTACGGGTATGCCCGCCGGGATTCAGAAAATAGAGTATGCGGCTCGTTACCGTCGTTTTGATCGCGCTGCTGGTGCTGGTCCAATATCCGCTGTGGTGGGGTTCGGGCGGGTGGCTGCGCGTGCATGATCTGCAGCAGCAGCTTGCAAACCAACTGCAGAAAAATGCCGATGCAAAGGATCGGAATGATCGTCTTGCCGGCGAAGTCGACGACCTGCAGCATGGTACGGCGGCTGTGGAAGAGCGCGCGCGCTATGAGTTGGGGATGATCAAGCAGGACGAGGTCTTCGTTCAATTCGTTTCGCCAGCCGAGCAGATGAAATTGCCACAGAACACGCAATCCGATTTGTCGACGCGGGGCGTGATGTCGACGACACCGCTTTCCGTCGTGCCGGAGCCGCCGGCCCGTGGCCGTGCGCAGACCAAGCGCCTCGCGGATGAGGCGGCCCGACGCAAGGATGCCGTTGAAAAGCGTCGCAGCCGTCATGATTGATGATGCGTAATGTCATGCCTTGAGCCCATGCGTGCTACACACGCCTTGCATGGGCAAAGGGCCTGTCATGGTGACGCGCTACCATCCCCATCCCCAGCCATTTCCCCCGCCCCACCCGTTCCAACCGCCGTAGCCACCATAGCCGCCGTAATAGGGCGTTGCATAGACATTGTTGCGACGCGCCGCGGCGGCAGCAATCGCGGCGGCTTCTTCGGCGCGGAACACTTCGTCCTGTTCACGTAGTGCTTGCCGATCCAGTTCGTCATAGCGCCGTGCTTTTTCTTCCGCGCTTGGCTCCCGCTCCGGCGTGAAGGTTGCGGCACCTGGCGTTCCGGGCGGCAAGCGGCTCAGTATCGTACCTGCAGGGGCGGTGATTCGGGCGCCGGCTGGAGGCGTGGTGCATGCGCCAAGCAATAGCGTGGAACAGCAGGGCAGCATCAACGCGCACGTATACCGTCGCGTGAACGCCCGCCAGATGCAGGCGGATATCATTAGGTGTGCAATCGATTGCTTGCGCGTTCCTGGCCGATTCTGCCGGGAAGTGACGGGCATGATGATTTCTCCGGTGGTGCGGATTAAATCCGCCAGCGTCACGCCGGCGGTACAGCGCACATCAGTGGCGTTGTTCCGGCGCGGGCGACACGTCGCCAGGTATCGGGGCCGTGAATAATTGCACGGCATCGACGCGATCGAATACGTAGCGCTCATTGCAAAATTCGCAATGGACCTCGACTTCGCCGGTTTCGTCGAGGATATCGTCCACCTCGGCGCGTCCGAGCATGGTTAGCATCCCGCCGACTTTTTCGCGTGAACAACCGCAGGCGAAGCGCGTTGGCTGGCTGTCCGCATGCGCGCGCCGTTCTTCCCAGAACAGGCGATGCATCAGTGTGTCGCCCTCGGTCGACAGCATCTCATCCTGTTTCAGCGTGCCGGCGAGCGCGCAGACGCGGTCCCAGGTATCGCCATCGTCGCTGGCCAATGCATGCCCGCCGGTACCCGGCATCTTTTGCAACAGAACGCCTACCGCGCGTTCGCTGTCGGCAGCAAGCCAAAGCCGCGTATCCAGCTGTTCCGAGTGCTGCATGTAGTATTCGAGCGCGCCGCCGATGCTGGTGATCGGCCCATCGTCATCGGATAGCGGAACGATGCCTTGGTAGGGCTGCTGTCCCGGCAGTTTTTCGCGCGGGTCCAATGTGATCGCGCATCGTCCCTGCCCGTTGAGATTGACGAGTTCCGTCATGGTCGCGTTCTCTGGCAAAGACGTCACGTCGACTGCCAGTTTCGCGGTGGCGCGCATCGACAAATCCGAATTACATTGGACCACGAGCATTTTCACCGGGCCATCGCCGTGGATCTGCATGACGAGCGCGCCGTCGAATTTGAGGTTGGCCGATAGCAGGGCCGATGCCGCCATCATCTCGCCAAGCATCGCCCGCACTGGCGCTGGGTAGTCGCGGCGGTCGAGCACGTCGCGCCACGTCTTTTTCAATGAGACGTATTCGCCTCGAACGGGTCCCGCCTCGAACATGAAGCGTTCTAACTGATCATTCATTGCCGATTTACCTGCAGTGTTCAAACCTTACCCCACACGGGCCAGGTTTTCCTTGTAAAATGCACAGCGTGCGGCATAACTTCGCGCGCTGTCGCGTAGTTTCTCTATTTCCTCCGGGCGTAACGTCCTCACGACCTTGGCCGGTGATCCCAGCACCATGACACCTGGTCCGAAGCGCTTGCCTTCTGTGACCAACGCTCCGGCGCCGACCAGCGTATCCGGTCCGATTACCGCATCATTCAAAATGACGGATTGAATGCCGATCAACGCATTGTCCTCGATCGTGCAGCCATGCAACGTCACTTGATGCCCGATGGTCACACCGCGACCAATGCGCATCGGATGGCCCGCATCCACATGCAGCACCGATCCATCCTGGATATTGCTGCCTTCGCCCACTTCAATGACGTCGTTATCGCCGCGTAGCACCGCGCCCGGCCATACACTGACGCCGGGGCCCAGCGTCACCCGCCCGATCACGGTAGCGCCGGGCGCAACAAAAGCAGTTTCATCGATAATAGGGACATATTCCCCTAGGCGGTAAATCGTCACGTTGTCTCCTGGCCGCGTGGAAGCGCGTCGGGCAAAGGGATAGGGCGGGGCCATGCTTGGGCCGACACGCACCCACGGAGAAATGAGGCCGGATGCCCTATGAAATGGGGTCGCATCGCCGGGTATCAAGCGCCGACGCCGCGGTTATGAGACCACGGGCGCCGCGAATGACGTTCGCGTCGACTTTCTACAACCACCGCGCGGGATAGATAATGGCGGGTGGCGGACCGTGGGCGCGTATATCCGCTATTGTATCCGACTGTAACGGCAGTCCCGTTGACTACACGGCCCGGGTACTGGATGGGGGCGGTAAAAAAAGGAAGCAGTGAAATGAAGTCACGGCTGATGACGGCGCATGCGCTTTCGCGATTACGATGGGCGGCCCGGGACGCGCTGCTCGTGGAAGCGCCGAGAGAAAAAGCGGCAATGGCGCGAGCGTTGCAGGACGGCTTATCCACGGCCACCCCGGAAAGCGGCGCCAAGGCCGGCAACGACATGGCGACCGACAGTGGTGTGCATCCGCCGCCGGACGTGCCGGGCCGTCCCGTGCATCCGCGACTTGTCGATCCTCGCGATCTGGCGCGCAGGAATGTCGCCACGCTTGAGGGCCGTTGCGTGATGCTGCATGCAATTGCACATATCGAATTCAATGCGATCAACCTGGCGCTGGATGCGGTAGCGCGATTCGATGGCATGCCTCTTGATTTCTATCGGGACTGGATCAAGGTGGCCGCGGAGGAAGGCTATCACTTCACGTTGCTGGCGGACCATCTGGCGTACCTGGGCAGCGCCTATGGCGCATATCCCGCGCACGACGGCTTGTGGGAGATGGCCTTGCGGACGAAAGACGATGTGCTGGCGCGCATGGCGCTAGTGCCGCGCACGCTTGAAGCCCGCGGGCTGGATGCGGCGCCGCCGATACGCGCCAAACTGGCCGCGGCAGGCGATACGGTTGCTGCCGGCATCCTCGACATCATCTTGCGCGATGAGGTCGGCCACGTCGCCATCGGTAACCGCTGGTACCGTTGGCTGTGTACCCGTAGCGGAAGGGACCCCGTGGGTTACTACGCCGTGCTGGCCCGGGATTACCGGGCGCCGCGGCAACACGGTCCTTTCAATATCGCTGCGCGAAAGGCTGCGGGTTTCGACGACGCCGAAATCGCGGCACTGACACAGATGGCCGAGGCAGGCGGCGAGTCTGCGATAAAATGATGCAATGAATGCTTACTTCGTCAATGCCGATCTTCACTGCCACTCCACCGTTTCGGACGGCACGATGTCCCCGGAGGACGTCGCCGCGCTGGCTGCGAAAGGAGGCGTCACACTGTGGTCATTGACCGATCATGATGAAATTGGCGGCCAGGCCCGGGCCGCTGCCGCTGCCGAAGCGCATGGCATTCGCTATGTGAGCGGCGTGGAAATATCGGTGACATGGGCCAAGCGAACCCTCCACATCGTAGGCCTCAATGTGGACCCCGAGCATCCCACCTTGGCGCGCGGGCTGACGAGCATTCGCGGCGGACGCCAATCCCGTGCGCGTTTGATAGGCGACAAGCTTGCCGCAATGGGGATCGATGGCGCGTATGACGGCGCGTTACGGTATGTGTCGAATCCGGATTTGATTTCCCGTACACATTTCGCGCGCTTTTTGGTCGAGCGCGGGGTGGCGGCCAACACCGCGGATGTTTTCAGGCGCTTCTTGTCGGAGGGCCGCCCAGGCTACGTGGCGCATCGTTGGGCCTCCCTCGGCGACGCGATGGCATGGATTCAGGCGGCCGGCGGTACTGCAGTCATCGCCCACCCGGGACGGTATCAGTACACGGATCTGGAATTCGCCGCGCTGTTTGATGAATTTCGCCAACGTGGCGGCGATGCGATCGAGGTCATCACCGGCAGCCACACCCCCGATCAATATGTGGCGTATGCGCGGGTGGCTCGGCAATACGGCTTCCGGGCATCGCGCGGTTCGGACTTCCACGGCATGGATGATGGCCGCAACATGCCTGGGACCTTGCCACCGCTGCCGACGGATCTGGTGCCGGTGTGGAAAGATTGGATTTAAGGAGCGGTTTCGATGGCGCAGTATTTCCGTATGCATCCCGTGGACCCGCAGCCGCGACTGGTGCGCCAGGCGGTGGAAATCCTGAATAACGGCGGTGTTATCGCGCTACCCACCGATTCCAGTTATGCCCTGGCGTGCCATCTCGACGATCGGGCCGCCGTCGAGCGTATCCGACGTCTTCGCGGTCTGGACGAGCGGGCACTGCTATCCCTGTTGGTGCGGGACTTGTCCGAACTATCGAATTTCGCGATCGTCGATAATCAGCAATATCGCACCTTGAAGGCCGTGACGCCGGGACCCTATGCATTCATCCTCCAGGCAACGAAGGAAGTGCCGCGACGGCTCTCGCACCCATCGCGCAAGACTATCGGGTTGCGTGTCCCGGCGCACGCGTTGACGCTCGCGGTCCTGGAAACACTGGGGCAGCCGCTGATTGCCTCGACGTTGATTCTGCCACCGGACACGCAGCCGTTGAACGACCCGGAAGCCATTCGCGTCCGCCTCGAAAAGCAGATCGACCTCGTCATCGACGGTGGCGCGTGTGCGGCCCAACCGTCCACCGTGATCGATCTGACGGGGCCGGCCCCGATTCTGGTGCGCGTCGGACGCGGCGACCTCGCGCCGTTCGGGCTGTCCGAGGATGACGTGGTGGCCGATTCCGTGGTCCGCTAGATCCGGGCAAGGCGGACGCCATTAATACCATCCTATCGATCGCTAGCGGGCGTGCCTCGGTGGTTCCGAGGGCGTGTGCCGACGTCATGAGGCGGTCGATTCTTCCGCAAAAAATAGTCGGCGGTGGCGCGACGGGCCTCGCGTGTTGTTACAATAGCGGCCAAATATGGATACCCTCATTCAAACCATCGCGGTCTACGCGCTTCCCGTCCTGTTCGCGATCACGCTGCACGAGGCCGCCCATGGCTATGTCGCCTATCTTTTCGGGGATCGCACCGCCTATGTGCTAGGTCGCGTCAGCCTGAATCCGTCGCGACATATCGACCCCATCGGCACGATCGTGATGCCGCTGATCCTTTATTTCGTGACCAGCGGGGCGTTCCTGTTCGGTTTCGCTAAACCGGTGCCCGTGGCGTTCGGCCAGCTTCGCAATCCGCGCTGGCATGGCTTGCTGGTCACGCTGGCCGGACCGGGTTGCAATTTCGTGCAGGCGCTGATTTGGGCGATTACGTCGGTGCTGCTGCAGGTGTCGGGCGTCGTGGAACCCTTTTTCCTGCAGATGGCGCAGGCCGGGCTCATGGTGAATCTGGTGATGTGCGTTTTCAACCTGTTTCCGCTGCCGCCGCTCGATGGTGGTCGGATCCTGGTCGCACTGCTACCACCCAAGCAGGGTTACGCATTTTCCCGGATCGAGCCCTACGGGTTTTATATCGTGATGGCGCTGGTGCTCACCAGCCTGTTGCAACGTTACTGGTTATCACCGCTGATCGATGTTTTTTTTCAGGTGATCCGCTTCATGCTGCTTCCGTTGCTCGCCCTGGTTCGGTAAAAATCACCCGTAGGGCCGCTGTCAGGCCCGCTGCAACGTATTGAAACCTTTGCCGATAGGTGTGCGGGCCTGAATCCGTTACAATCGCGCATTACCGTTTCGAATCCTCGAATTTCAGAGTGCCATGACCCTTGCTTCCACCGTGCGCGGATCCGACAAAGACGGCGTCGCGCGACGTTCCATTCAGGGCAGCATCGTCGCGATTGTTACGCCGATGCGCGATGACGGCGCCCTCGACCTGCCGGCTTTTTGCGCGTTGCTCGATTGGCATGTAGCCGAAGGTACCGATGCCGTCGTCGTCGTCGGTACCAGTGGTGAATCGCCGACATTGCCGGTGGACGAACACCTGCTGATGATCGATGCCGCCGTCAAGCATCTGGACCGACGGATTCCGGTCATTGCCGGCGCCGGCGGAAATTCCACCAACGAAGCGATAGCCTTGACGCGCGAGGCGCAACGCCTTGGCGCGGACGCCACGTTGCAAGTGGTACCGTACTACAACAAGCCGACGCAGGAAGGGATATACCGGCATTTCAAGGCGATTGCGGAAGCCGTCGACCTGCCCTCCATCCTGTACAACGTTCCGGGTCGCACCGTTGCTGACATGAGCAACGAGACGACGATTCGTCTGGCAGCGGTGCCCGGCATCATTGGCATCAAGGACGCCACCGGCAATCTGGACCGCGCGGCGGGCCTTTTGCGCGATGCACCCGAAGGATTCTCCGTGTTTAGCGGCGACGACCTGACGGCGGTTGCGTTGATGTGGCTCGGCGGTCACGGCAATATCTCCGTTACCGCGAACGTCGCGCCGCGTGCCATGCATGACTTGTGCAAGGCAGCGATGGCCGGTGACATTGCAACATCCCGGGCGTTGCATTTGAAGTTGCTTGCGCTTCATCGCGCGCTGTTCGTCGAGGCAAATCCTATCCCGGTCAAGTGGGCGCTGCAGCAGTTGAACAAGATTGCCGGCGGCGTCCGCCTGCCGCTGACACCGTTCGACGCGCGCTTCCACGCCGATATGCGTACCGCCATGCGGGACGCTGGCCTGTTGTCGTCTATCTGAGAAGGACCGTATGGAATCGCGTATGAATTTGAAAGCGTATCGTCCTGCCATGGCGCTATTGGCGTTGTCGACGGTTGCGTCGTTGTCGGGGTGTGCCGGATTGAAGGACAAGCTGGCCGGGGATAAGGTCGATTATTCACATGCGACGTCGGTACCGGATCTGAAAGTACCGCCCGGTCTCGCGCAGCCGCAACTCGACTCGAAGTATGTCGCGCCGCCGGTGGCGGTGGCAAATCCCGGTCCGCAGATGAGCATTACGCAGGATGGCGCCAAGACGATAGGGCTTCCCACGCCACAAGACCCATTGGGCATGCATGTGGTCAAGGACAGCAATCAGCAATGGCTGATCGTAGATGGTCGCTCACCGGAAGAGTTGTGGCCAATCCTGAAGACGTTCTGGGCGGACAACGGTTTTGACATCGCACTCGATTCCCCGACAACCGGTGTGATGGAGACCGATTGGGCAGAGAATCGCGCCAAAATCCCGAACGACTGGTTCCGCCGCACGTTCGGCAAGCTGGTAGACGGCATTTATTCTTCCGGGACGCGTGACAAGTTCCGCACGCGGCTGGAGCGGACGGCGGACGGCGGGACCGCGGTATACATCACGCAGCGCGGCATGGTGGAAAAGGATGTGGGCACCGGCAACACCGCCACCACCACGCGTTGGGAAGACAGTCCGCGCAACCCGGAACTCGAGTTGGCTTTCATGGGCAGGCTGATGGAGCGTTTCGGCCTGACAAATGCGCAGACAAAACAGCTGATTGTCAGCGCACGTCCGGCGGATGCCCGCGTGGTAACGCTGGACACCACGAGCGGTGCGCCGATCCTGCGCGTCAATGAACCGGTTGATCGCGCGTGGTTGCGTGTTGGCCTGGCACTGGATCGAAGTGATTTCCTTGTCGACGAAAGCAATCAACAAACGGGGACGTTTATTGTTCGATATGCGAATCCGGTCAACGACAATGCTCGGACGTCCGGAATATTCGGCAAATTATTCAAGGGGCCTGCGACAAAGGGCAGTGGTGCACCGTTACACGTAACCGTCCGTGCAGATGCCGCGGGGAGTGCTCAAGTGATGGTGCTCGACGTCAACGGACGCCCGGATGGTTCGCGTGAAGCGCGTCGTCTGGTGACCTTGTTGAAAGCGCAATTGAGCTGATGCCGGTTGCGTTTGCGCGGCTACTTGTCGTCGGGGCGATCCATTCCGATCGCCGGCTGGTGGGCTGATGCGATTTTCCAGCCTGGGAAGTGGTAGCGAGGGCAACGCCCTCGTTGTGGAGCAGACGAGCGACACCACGACGACCCGCATCTTGCTTGATTGCGGCTTCTCTGCCAAGGAGATCTCCCGCCGTCTGGAGCGGGTAGGTCTGTGCGTCGAGGATCTCGATGCCATTCTTATCACCCATGAACATTCCGATCATATCGGCAGCGCGTTGACGTTGTGTCGCCGCTTCAGCATTCCGCTCTACACCAGTTGGGGTACGGCGCAAGCTATGGGTGCGGTCGGCGATGCGCGAATCGCATTGCATCTGCTGCAATGCAGTGTGCCGCTCGCATTGCGAGATTTTCAGATTCGCCCTTACACGGTGCCACACGATGCACGTGAACCGTTGCAATTCGTGTTTAGCGATGGCAGTAGGACCTTGGGTGTGCTGACGGATGCCGGATGCGGTACGTCGCACATTACGCAGTCGCTACAGGGTTGCGATGCGTTGGTACTGGAATGCAACCATGATCGTTCGATGCTGGCGAACAGCCGCTATCACGCTGCATTGAAAGCGCGAATCGGGGGCACGCTGGGGCACCTGGCGAACGATAGTGCGGCCGAAATTCTGGGTTCGCTCAATCACAGTCGCTTAAGACATCTGGTGGCCGCCCATCTAAGCAAGGAAAACAATCAGGCTGCGTTGGCGCGGACGGCAATAAACGCGGTCTGGGGCAGGGCGGACGAGGATGTCATCATCGCTACCCAGGATGAGGGTTTCGCGTGGCTGACGCTATAGGGCGTTGCGTCGACGTACGCCTTCGCCCCTTACATGTCATTGTCTGACATCGATCAATGATTGCGCATCCATTTGACATGTAAAAATGAAAAACCGGCTAAAAGCCGGTTTTTTGCATTTAACACATATTGCCCGTTCGTGCCATGAACGATCGGGCAATATGAATCACATGACTTACTGGCTCGCGCCCGAAGCTGCCATGGCTGCCGAAGCTGCCGTCGACGATGCTGCAGCTGCGCTCGAAGCGGCATCTGCTGCCGACGCTGCCGCGTCGCTCGCCGTTGCCGATGCGCTCGAAGCGGCGGCCGTTGCGCTCGATGCAGCGGCCGACGCCGACGCTGCCGCGTCGCTTGCCGCGCTCGCGTTGCTCGTGTCTTCCTTCTTGCCGCAAGCGCCCAGTGCCAATGCCAATGCCAGCGAACCAGCAACGATGAGAGTCTTGTTCATGATCACGTCCCTTTTATGGTTAAAGTAAGCTACTGCTAAACGTCCGTTCGTGTGTACTACTGCACGCGGCCCCGCATTCCGTGATGACAGAAAAGCGGTGGCGTCGTGCGTAATCCTTTACGACAGCACAACACAAAATTATATGCATTTTGCGCCGCACCGTCGACACAATGCAGGTAACTCAGCCGGTTTCTTCCGCTCAAAGCCTGCAACGTCGTATCGACGACGCTGCTGTGGCATACCACGCTGCCACGACTATCGATCGGATGCAACAGCCAACCGAATCCAGCCCGCAAGATACCACTCGTGCCACGCCGATACTATCGGAGAATCGTGAGAGAGTGTTACAAAATCGTCAGGCTGCAACCACCGCTGATCAGCCAGTTTCATCAGGCTGTCACGCAGCATTCGACGGGCTTTTTTGACGGTCAATCGTCGTATTACGATTGGCACGGATGCGGTCCGCCTTGTGATGTTCGACCGCAGTGCGACCCTCGCTTGTGACGACGTTTCGCGCGTTGAAGCCTCTCTTGATTCTCCGGCGCTTGCCAACATCTCCGACCAGTGATCCAAAGGCAATGTCTCACCATTCAGATATACGCCGTAATCGTCGTAAAGCATCCGTGAGCGCTTATCTAGATGCAAGCCCTGTGCCAGCAGCCGTTTGACAAACGTTTCACGGGACATGCGTCGGGTTGGCGCATCGAAGAACACGTTTGCCTTCGGCTCCGTCAAATACGTGCCGAGGAAGCGACCGACGGTTTTGCCGTCCCAGGTGACACGTGAAAGTACTTCCTGGGTATGGGCAATCAGTTGCGCCGGCAGGGCTGCGGGTTTTGAGACCGCTGGTTGATCCGGATCGCGATATAGGCGGTGGTCCGGTCGACCGGTGCTTGCCGGTTCAGTGCTCCGTGCATGCCCGCGCCGCGGGGTCTTGGCGACAGTTGTTGCCGGCTGTATCGGCGCGCGATCCGCTTGCGCTCGCGCATCGGCAATTTGTTCCGCGAGGGTGTGCAAAAATTGCACGGTGAGTTCCGTTTCGTCGGCGGCGCGGAAACCTATCGAGCAGGTGATGCTTTCGCCAATGGCGATGCCGTCGTGGGCAATATGCGGGGGCAAATACAGCATGTCGCCTGGATTCAACACCCATTCCTCATCGGGGACGAAATGGCGCAGGATCTTCATCGGTTGCGCGGGGTCGAGACGCAGGTCGGTCTGAGCGCTGATGCGCCAGCGACGCCGTCCTTCGGCCTGAAGCAAGAAGACGTCGTAGGAATCGAAGTGCGGGCCGACGCCGCCGCCATCCACCGCATAGCTGATCATGAGGTCATCGAGGCGCGCATCCGGAATAAATCGGAATCGCTGTAACAATGCCGCCGCGTCGTCATCGAAGAGATCGACGCCCTGGACCAGCAGGGACCAGTCCTTGTCGCCGAGTCGGCGCGGCACAGCAGAGCGGTCGGCAGGGCCGCGTCGATGCGAGGCCGTGGTATGTTTCGCGAAGTTGCCTTGCCAGTCACCGTTTTCCGTGACGGGGTTGGGGTCGCGCGGATCATGTTCGAATGGTCCCGGGGTCAAATGCCAGCGTCCGCGACGGCGTTCGACCAGCCGAGATTCGACATCGTGATCCTGCGCCAGATCGAACAGGTCATCTGGGTGAAACTGGCCGGCGATCTCGGGAACCGCCTGGCGGATCAGCAGTGGCTTGCGCTGCCAGTATTCGCGCATGAACGTGATGGGACTCAAACCGCCGAGCAAGGCAAGGGGATGTCGGAGAGACTTACGCATGATGTCTGGAAGGCTGGTCGCGGTAGAGGACTGGCCACGTTGTCGTGGGTGGCACGGGGTGGGGCAGCCGCGGTGCGAGACACTCGATTGTCGCGTGCGGCGCATGTTTTGTTGCGACGCGGGGAACGCGAACGCGAGAAAGCCGGTCGGGCATCGTATAATGGGGGCGAAAATCGGAGAACCGAATGAAAATCGCGAAGAACACCGTCGTCGCGCTGAAATACACGCTGTCTGACGCGCAAGGCAATCTGATCGAAGAAAGTGATGAGCCACTCGTGTATCTGCACGGCGGCTATGATGGCACGTTCCCCAAGATCGAGGAAGCGCTGGACGGGCAGGAGAATGGTTTCGAGACGCAGATCCAGCTCGAGCCCAGCGACGCGTTTGGCGATTACGATCCGGAGCTGGTGAAGGTGGAAGCCCGTACCCGTTTTCCGGAACCGTTGGAAGTCGGCATGCAGTTTGAGGGCGCACCCGATGAAGCGGATGAAGCTAGTGAAACCCTCATCTATACCGTCACTGATCTGGCGGAAGACAAGGTTGTGCTTGACGGGAATCACCCTCTGGCCGGCATGGCACTACGGTTTGCCCTGACGGTGACGGAAGTCCGCGAGGCGACCGAAGACGAAATCGAGCACGAGCATGCGCATGGCATCGATGGTCTTGAGGTCGTTGACGAGGATGAGGACGACGAGGACGACAGCACGCCGCCCCCCAAGCCGACGCTGCACTAGTCGGGGGTTATCGGGCAGGGGGAAGGGGTAGCATTTCTGGCCTTGTAATACCGTTCAACGCTGATGTCCCGCTGTGGTCGGCATCATCGCCCAAACCAGTTTCAACCGGGTCCGCCGGCTCTTCCGGTTCGCCCGGTAGTAGCGAATCGTCCAGCCCGCCGGTATTTACGGCGGGAGTGTCTTGCGTTGGCGCATGATGAGTGGCTATGCCTGACGCAGTCGAAAGCACGTCGTAATCCGACGTGCTTTTTGCATTGGATGCAGGACCGCTTTGATACGGGCCTGGCCTGGCGGTGGGAATGCCTTGCGCCTCGTGTTCGCGGGATGTGCCGGCCGGATTCAGGCGGAACGCGTTGCCGGGCCAGGGCGGTAATCCCATGCCATTGGCGGGCGCTCCGGCAGGCTGCATCGGGCTGGCGGGGCGCGTCGTCGATGGCGCGCTCGACGGTGTATCCGGCGACGCGTTCGATGGTGCTGGCGGAGGCGGCGCGGTGCGAGATGCCGTCTCGAAAGCGGCATCGTCGATCCGCTCTACTCGGATGTGAAATCCTGACCCTTCTTCGCTCTTGCGCCCGTGCGCCGAGCCGTGGACCGTGCGTGCCGGCCGCGTGGTCGTTCGGTTTTCCGTTGCGGTGGGCAACGTAACACGTAGCCATTGCCGGGACCCACGGGGATTGTCCACCATCACCTGTTGCACATCATGCAGGACGGGACCGTCAGGTACGCGAGTCAGTGTCTCCAAGGCAACCACCGGCGGCAGCGTGTTATCGAGTACGCGTACACCGCGCTTCTCATTGCGTGCTTCGTCGCGTTTTTCTTGTTTCGCCGTTTGCGCACTTCTGCCATGGGTTGAATCGCTTGCGCGAGGGCTTTTACGCGATGCCTTCGCGCGTTGCGTGTCACGTCCATGGATGATCAGGACGGGACCATTAAAGCGCGCCACGGCCTGCAGCAGGTCGCGACGCAAGGACGCATAGCCATCCCGTTCGTGCGGACGGCGAAACCACCAATCGAACGGGGCGGCCCAGTGGGTGCCCGCGGCATCGCGTTCATTCGCGCGCGCGCCCGTGGCGTTGGAGGCAAACCCGGGATCGCCGGCGAACAGGAACACGAGGCCGCGGGCATGGCGCCGCTCCGCATCGGTGACGGCGTGATCGATCCAGTTTCGATTGGCCACTTCGCGATCTTCATATTCGCCGTTGCGTCCGCCTCCGTCGAGAAAATGATTATTGCCGCCTGGCACGTTAAGCGTGGCGAAGACCACACCGTCATCGATCCATCGCATGTTCTCGCGATAGGGAATGAAAGCCGGCAGTTCCGACTGCCGGATGACGCGCATCGCCGGGGTGCCAAGCGATTGGTTGCCGGATAGGAAGGCATCACGGACCGCGTCGAGTCGTTCGACGGGATCGAATCCGCCGGCGCCAGGGCGGGCGCAGTCGACCCAGTCGCGCATGCCTGGCACGAATACCACCGGCGCGGGAACGGCATCGAGCAACGCCCGTCGTCGCGCAAACAGGGCGTCGCTACATGATTCGTCGGCGCCTCGAATGTTGCCGAGATCGACGATGAAATGGACACCTGCGGCATGGGCGATCGATTGCAGCGTGATTTGCGTGTCTCGTTCATCATCCGTCGACGATGGCATGTTGGCGAGGACCGCAAACGACGTGCTGTCGTCTGGTGCCACGGCCGATGCGTGCGATGCACCTGATGTGGCTGTCCGACTGGCTATGGCCATTGACGCGGTGCGTGGCGCAGAGGCCGCGAACACGGTCGTCACCACGGCGTTTGTCTGCGCCGTCGCGCCACTCAGGGCGAGAAGGACGATAAGCCGTGCGGTCCATGGCCCGTGGGCCATTGATGGGGCGGGTGGGCGCACGGTTGGCCAGATCACGGTGTGATCGGGTTTCCCTGTGCTCGCGGCAGCGAGGCGCCTTTCGGTCCAGGAGCTGGATTGGCGGCTGTATCGGCTTCACTGTCGTAGAGCGCGCGCAACTCATACAAGAGATCGAGTGCTTCCTTGGGGCGGAGATCATCCGGTTGCATCGCGGCCAGTCGCGCCAGTAATGCGGCGTGTCGTGCCGGTTGCCTTGCATGCTGATCCGGGTCGTCGCCATGATCGTCAGACGCCTTCGACGCAGCACGCCCTTGCGGCATGCCGGGAACGCGTGTTTGAGGCGCATGGCGATTGCCGTTTCCGGATTGTGCGGGATAAGCCGCGCCAGGCTCCGCCGCTTCCCACTCGACGCGATCCCATTCCGCTTCTTCCGCTTCCTCTATTGGACGCGCCGCGAAGAGGTCGAGTTGCGGCACGACCTGGCGCGTATTGCCCGCGGATTGCCGTTCGAGTTCACTCAGGCGCTTGCGTGCGGCACGAATCACCGCAGGCGGGACGCCCGCCAGTTGCGCGACCTGCAAGCCATAGCTCTGACTTGCGGGACCTTCCGAGACGGTATGAAGAAAGACAATGCCCTTGTCGTGCTCGACTGCGCTCAAATGCACGTTGGCTGCTTGCGCGAACTGTTCCGGCAACTGCGTCAGTTCGAAATAATGCGTGGCAAACAGGGTGAAACAGCGATTGTGCGAGAGCAGGTGCCGGGCGATCGACCATGCCAGCGCGAGTCCGTCGAATGTCGACGTTCCACGGCCAATTTCGTCCATCAGGACCAGGCTATGTTCGCTTGCGTTGTTCAGTATGGCGGCTGCCTCGGTCATCTCGACCATGAAGGTCGAACGTCCACCAGCAAGGTCATCGGATGCGCCGATCCGGGTGAAGACGCGATCTACCGGGCCGAGCGTCGCGCGATCCGCGGGTACGAAGCTACCAACATAGGCGAGCAGCACGATGAGCGCTGTTTGCCGCATGAACGTGGATTTACCGCCCATGTTCGGGCCGGTCACCAGCAGCATGCGCCGTTGATCTGAGAGCAGGCAATCGTTGGCGATGAATTGCTCGATCTGCGCCTCGACAACGGGGTGCCGCCCAGCAACGATGTGGATGCCCGGCGCGTCGACCAGCGACGGCGCCTGCCAACCCAATGTGCGCGCGCGTTCCGCAAACGTCGCAATCACGTCCAGGTGCGCCAGCGCATCAGCCACGCGCTGGCATGCCGGGATATGCGCGAGCAGGGCCGAGAGCAGCCTGTCATACAGCAACTTTTCGCGCGACAACGCGCGTTCCTGTGCCGACAACGCTTTGTCTTCGAATGTCTTGAGTTCAGGCGTGATATAACGCTCGGCATTTTTCATCGTCTGACGTCGACGATAATCGTCCGGTACCTTGTCCGTCTGTCCGCGCGTGACTTCGATATAAAAGCCGTGGACGCGGTTGTACTCGACGCGAAGGTTCGCGATCCCGGTACGGGCGCGCTCTCGCGTTTCGAGATCGATCAGGAATTGCGAGCAGTTTTCCGAGATGTCTCGCAGTTCATCGAGCTGTGCATCATAACCGCGCGCGATGACGCCACCGTCGCGAACCATGGCTGCCGGCTCGTCGGCCACGGCATCGCGCAGCAGGGCGATGGTTTCCAGCGGCGGTGCAAGCGCGCGCAGCAACGCGGCAAGCAAGGGGCGATCGAGCTTGTCTTCAGCACCGTTGCCTTCCTCATCGGCGCGACGCGATTGTGTATCGCAGTCGATATGACCGGCGACATCCGTCGTTCCCTGGTTGTCGGCATCGAATGCGTCATCGCCATCGGTGCCTGCAAGGGACGTCGTCGTGCCCGTGTGATCTTGCTGCTCGCCGCGTGCCGCCGACCAGTGTTCCGGTGCGACAAAGCCTCGCAGCACGTCTTGCAATACCGGCAGTGCGGCGAGCGTCTCACGCAAACTGGATAAGTCGCGCGGCCGAGCGCTTTGCAGTGCGATGCGTGCGGTAATACGCTCGACATCGGCGATGCGCGCCAGCGTCTGCCGGATCGTGCCGAAAGCGGCGTGCTCGCCGATGTGCGGATCCGGGGTGGCGCCGATGCGTTGCGGATCGAGAAACGCCTGTACCGCGTCGTGGCGGAATCGCGCGATTCGCTGGTCGCGCGGCGCATGATGCAGCCAATGGCGCAACAGGCGGCTGCCCATCGATGAACCGCAGGTGTCGAGTAGTGACATCAGGGTCGGCGAATCGGTGCCGCGTAGTGTCTCGGTCAATTCGAGATTGCGCCGGGTGGCCGGGTCCAGACCGATGAATTCGGCGTCATGCTCGACCTTCAGGGTTTGGATGTGCGTCAGGTCTCGGCCTTGCGTCGCATTGGCATAGATCAGCAATGCGCCGGCGGCGCCGGCGGCCGCTTGCATGCGCTGTGCATTGAAGGCGTCCAGCGAAACGACTCCCAATTGCTGGCAGAGCCGTTCCTGCCCGTTTCGGGCCTCGAAATGCCAGGCCGGTACGCGGGTAACCTTGCCGGCACTGCTCGTCCCCCCGGTTGTACCGCTGTTGTTCGCGACGATGGCGGCCCATTCGGGCGGCAAATCGGCGTCCGCGACCAATGTTTCGGCGGGCCGTACCCGTTCCAGCAGCGCGCCTAATGCCGAGGGCGCCACTTCGCTCAAGCGCAAGGCACCGCTCGCCAGATTGAGCCAGGCAATGCCCACGACCGCGCTCTGGCCGCGTTTGGGGCTGATGAACGACAACGCCATCAAATAGGCATCGCGCTTGTCCGCGAGGAGTGCGGCATCGGTCAACGTACCGGGGGTGACCACACGGACTACTTTCCGCTCGACCGGCCCCTTGGATGTCGCCGGGTCGCCGATCTGCTCGCAAATCGCGACCGATTCACCAAGTTTGACCAGCTTGGCCAGATATTGCTCTACGGCGTGGTGCGGCACGCCGGCCATCTTGATCGGTTCGCCGTTCGAATTGCCGCGTTGCGTCAGGGTAAGATCGAGCAGACGCGCCGCCTTGACCGCGTCTTCGTAAAACAACTCGTAGAAGTCGCCCATCCGATAGAAGAGCAAGGTCTCCGGGTAGCCCTGTTTCAGCGTCCAATATTGACGCATCATCGGCGTGTGGCCAGCGAGGGTGTCCGCGCAACCGCCTTGATCTGTCACGTTTTTTGCCATGAAGCCTTTATACGTCTGTCGTCTGCGGGCGGGGAATCAATTATCACCCGCCACGAATCTCGACATGGTACATCAGCAGCAGACTATGCCGAACGATCGAAGGCAATGCTGGCCAGAAGGCTGGTCATCGGTCCAAGGATGCGCGGCCCGCGTCCCTCTGCAGGCTTTCTCATTCGCATGCGTGCACTATCAAGCGCCAGCAGCAATGCCGCCTGGTGCCCGTGCATGACAGGAAGCACAATAAGGTGCTGCACGCTATTGAAAAAAGCATGCACCGCGCCACGGCAGCCATGTCACCACAGCACGCCCTTGACTGATTTCGCCGGCGACGGTGCACGATCGCCGATGGATTCAAGCAGGTCGATCTGAATAGTGCGGCAGATCGATGCCATGGGCACGTCGTGCACGTTATTGCTGAACGGGTCCTGTAAATCGTGTCCCATTTTCTCCATCGTCATCAGCATGAAGCCAACGAGTGTGGAAGCCAGCGGCGTATAGATCCCCAGGCTGTCCACCAGCCCCAATGGCATGATCACGCAGAATGCCGAGACGAAAAGCTTTGGGTACTGAGCATATTGCTTCGGAAGGGGCGTGTTGCAGATCCGTTCGAGACCCCCTTGCGCGTTCGACAGATCCACCATTGTCGATTCCAGGCGCACGCGGTCGAATCGATTCATCCAACCGGCACGCCATGCCTCGGAGACATCCTGGCCGTGACGCGTCAGGATCGCGTTGGGCACATTGGTATGGGCGGTCAGGTGACGTTGCTCTTCGATATCCAGGCCGTCGATATTCGCTAGCATGTCCGGGGACCGCTTCTTCAGCAAGTGCAGTCGCAATGCGCTGGCATAGGCGATTTGCCGTATGACGAGTGTGCGCCTTAGTTCTCGGCTTTCCGGTGTATCGGCGATCAAGGTGAGCGCTTCTCGCGCAAAGCTGCGCGAGGAATTGACAACGGCGCCCCATAAGGTGCGGGCTTCCCACCACCTTGCATAGGCGGCGTTGTTGCGCAGGCTCAGGAACAGCACCAGCGCCGAGCCGAACAAGGTCACCGGTAACGCGGGCAGGCGCACGCCGATATCGTCGGCATAGAGCGTGTACATTATCACGACGAACACGTCCCATATGAACAGCGATGCCAATTGCCACCCGACATATTGAAGCAGCGAGGGCAACCGGGAATTTTGCAAGATCACCATGATCGATTCCTGCTTGGTAAGCATTGTGCGGCCCCTGGCATGGCGCCCGCGCAAGGTCGGGCGGCGGCGTGCATGCCAAGTCGCCTCGGATCAGCGCGGGCGTTCAGCTCGCCGTCTCGATTGCCGCCACATCGGATGTGCTGCCGCGTATATCGCTATGCCAGACGCCGTTGTGGTCACGGACCGCGACGCGGGGGCCTCCGATATTGAAGACCCACCCATGTATCTGCAACGAGCCATCCGCAAGCCGCGCCGCAACCGACGGATGGGTGCGCAAATGCGTTAACTGTGTCGACACGTTCTCAAAGGCAAGGGCATCATGGTCGGTGATGGCTTCCTCGCCGTGCGTTGCCATCAAAACGGAGCGCGCCGACTCCGCATTGCGCAGCCAGGCACGAACGGTCGGCATTGACTCATTCAATAAATGCGGACCGGCGCTCAATGCCTTCATTGCGCCACAGTTCGTGTGACCGCATACGACGATGTGCTTTACTTTCAGCGCCAGTACCGCATATTCGATCACGGCTGATACACCCCCTAACATCTCACCGTACGCCGGCACGATGTTGCCGATGTTGCGACAGACGAATATTTCGCCGGGGCGGGCACCGGTGATCAGCTCCGGGGCCACGCGACTATCGGCACAAGTGATAAATAAGGTATGTGGCGCCTGACCTTCCGACAATGCTTCGAATTCCGCGCGTTGCGAAAGAAAGGTGTCGTTCTGAAAACGCGCGACCCCGTCAAGCAAGGACTCGATGGTATGGTCCGCGCCGCAGTGACAGGCACCGTTCGTGGTGTGCACCGGCGCGGCTGCCGTCCTTGAAGACGCCTGGCCGCCGCTTGATGTATCTGTTTCAGCAGAAGACATCAGGGCTGAAAATCTCGGTTTACCAATATGTAATGTTTTCACGTTCGCTCCTTCGACAAATGATTGAGTGGGGGGCGAGTTGATGCCATCCATTGCCATGCCGTTTGCATGAAGGCATCACGGCGCTGTCGCAAATTCTCGCAAGAGAGGCGTCGATTGCGTGCCGCATGCGAACTGCGCTGTGGCGACGTCTCAACGATGTCTCAGTGAGTCTCAATATTAACCGCGCTTCAAAAAAACTGTCAGCCATTCGTAAGAAATCTACCAAGGGTTCCTTGACAGAGATATGAGATTGGGTCGCGATCGCCTCTTGTTTCCGTAAGGTGTGCTTTTTATAAGACCAATCCGGCGCACATGCGAATTGACATACAGAATTCACAGTGGTTACGTCGTTGCTGCCACCCTCGTACCAAGCATGCAGCGATCTCGTCGTTCGGCCTCTGCCTTGGGAGCACGCGGCATCCTGGAATCGGACGCGTTCCACGTGGGGCCGCGCATTACGCGATACGAAGCATGCTGACCTGCTAGTGCGGCCGGGCACGGAAATCGCTGTAACACCGTTGATGCCGCGGAGTTTGTTTCTTACCGGTGATCCTGTGCACGTGGCGGTTGCCCGTTGCCAGGGATGCCCTTTGTTGCACGCATGCCTTCGCCTCGGTTTCGATGCTCTTCCAACGCATCTCATTCTAGCGTTAGTTGATCTGGCGTGCTTCTAAAAAGAGGCGATAACGGTGCGATCATGCTCGAAATATTACGTAAATCTCAGTGATATGACGGCATCGTATTTTTTTGTTGAACGGGGTTCGAGGTGGGATGACGTAGCGCGCGACGTGCACTGCGTTCGTGGTGATGACGAACAAAGCATTCGGTGTCACGCCGAATAATCAGAGGTGCAACGAGACATGGAGAAGGAAACGCATCATGCGAGAAATACCTGTTCCCGCCGATCAGCAGCAACACTTTGCCGAACACTGTCATAAGGATGGTTTGCACCCCGATGGTTTCGACGTACGTGCCTACAGTGAAGACGAACGCGCGGAAAGTCTCGAAATGGCAGTGTGGATCAATTCGCGAGAATATAAGTACGCGACGCCATTGCGCCAGTACGAATGGATTCCCCGCTTTTTCGCCGACCTGAATCGCGATACACGAAAATGGGATGGCTGATATGCCCGAACGGCACGGGCCTATCGACGCCCGACGGATTGCGCCCACGGATGCCCGACAGGCGCATGGGTGTCAGGCTTGCTTTCCGACAGCCTGGACCAGGCATTGGGACAAGGAGTCGAGGTGTTGCATCGCCGCCGGTGTCAGCGAGAGTTGCTTGCGGCGAGTGTCTTCCGTATCAAGCAACATGATCCAGCCTTTCGCGCGCATCGACTTCAACCGACGATGCAGCATCGTCGGTGAGCCGAACTCGCTCAATGCGATCATGTCGCGTACGGACAGGCGCTCTCGGGCATCCTGGCGACGCGCAATCAATTGCAGGATGCGCTCCTCCAGCGGATCGAGGGCTGGCAAGGACGGCAGTCCCTTGATGGCTTCCGCGAGGCGAAGGAAGCGTAAGTAGATGTCGGCGGGGCGGCTCAACGTCGTAATCTATAAAAACGTGAAAAGAAGTGTTACGGTATGTAACTTTTGAGATTGGCGTTGAACGTGCGCCGTGAGGTTTGCGTTCGTTACCAAACATGCTGGCACTACATTGACCGCAAGGGTCTCGCCGAGCCCTGAGATTCTACAACGACGAACAGCAATCGTCGCGTGTTCATGACGTCGATTTTTGCCTGGGCCGTGCTCGATCTCGCGCGGTACGGTCTAAATGTTCTGACATTTGCGCCCCTTTTTCTTGCTTCTCGACAGCGAGCGATTAGCACTCTCTGCTGTACACGGCTTCTCGTGGCTTTGACGTTCGGGACGGTTGGCCTGGTCGGATGATGGCCAGAAACCGGAGAGTCTTCGCGACGCGTCACACCCGTGCACATCCGTGCTGGGTGTTCTTCCTTGGCGTCGTTCCCGATAAGACATTGCCCAGCGCACGCCGTCTGGCGGCCATCGGCGTACGGCGGGACCACTTCCTGATGGGCCTTGCGCGATATGGCTTCATCCGCCTTATCGCCGTCAATGCGGCACTCGGCTCCTTGCCTCGCCCTCGTTTTGTATCTGCTCCGGCGATCTGGCCTATCTACCGACGCGGCTTGGTGACATGTCCGTAGGAGATCTCATCGCTCGCCTTGTGGTCGTCCATGCCATGAAAGCAATGTTGCATGGATGGCCCTTTCGAGGCGTACTGAATCCCTCGTTGCACGGGTGCGCAAGTGACGGGAGTGCACGTTAAAACAACAAAAAATAATTTTTCGTGACCTGTTTTTTTTATTTAGAGAAATGACAGGGTGCGTCGAAATGACGCAGCATGACGGCGCTGATCAATAACGCTGCCATGTCCAATGTGAACGCGCTGCCGAGAGGAGGATTGAAAGACGTGCCTCGCGCTTCGCTCCATGCCTCGTCGGGCCGCGCGGCGCACGGGCATGCGCGAGGAGCGGCACCACTCATGCGGTGCGATTTTTGGCTTGCATCAGGATGCGCGCCACGGCTTCGATCAAGCGCTGCATGTCTTCGATTGTCAGCGCGCCCATTGTCGAGATACGGAACATCGTCCGGGAGAATGCGCCTTGGCCCGCGTAAATCACGAAACCGGCCGCTTTCAAGCCATCATGCAGCATGGCGTAGTCGACCCCTTTGGGCAGTCGAAAACTGCGCAACACGACCGACGACTGTTCGGCGGGCAGCAACGCCTCGATGCCCAATGCGGCGAAACCGTGGCGTACGTGCTCGGCGAGCGTCGCGTAGCGTGCATGACGCGCCGGCACGCCACCGTTCTCATCGAATTCGCGCAGCGCCTCGACCAGTGCGTAATAGGCGTGGACCGACGGCGTGAAGGGCGTGCCACGCTGCGCTTGCGCGCGTGCCCAAGCCGCGAGATCGAGATACATCGTACGCGGTGCGCTGGCGGCCAGCGCGTCGTGACGCGCCAGCACGAAACAGGCGCCGGGTACGCCGTGGAGACATTTGTTGGCACCCGCCGCCGCGGCGACGATGCCACCTTGCGCGAAGTCGATTTCCTCGGCGCCGAAACTGCTCACCGCATCGAGCAAGATGCCGATGCCGCGTTCCCGACACAGCGCATCGATCTGGTCTAGCCGGTTCAACCGGCCAGTGGTGGTTTCATGATGCACGACGGCGACGTGCGTCACGGCGGGCGCAGCGTCGAGCCGTGCCGCGAGGGCCGTGATATCAATGTCCTCGCCCCATTGCGCATGCAATGCCTCGGTGGTAATGCCATGTCGTTTGGCGATGGCACTGATCCGTTCGCCATAGACGCCATTCTCGAGGACGAGCAGGCGTCCCTGTTCCGGCAATAGCGACGAGATCATCGCCTCGACCGCGGCCGTGCCCGAGCCAGTCAGCAATACCGGCGCCCACTGCGCGCCATCGAGGTTATAAACGCTTAGCAGCCGGGTACGTGCTTCCTCCTGCAGGTCGAAGAACTCGTCTTCGCGGTGACACAGGTCCGGTTGCAGCAACGCACGCCGCACGCGGTCCGACAATGTCACCGGACCGGGATTCAAGAGCAGGGGGGCGGCAGTTGTAGCGCTCATTTAACGGTTCCAGACGCTTCAGAAGGAATGGACGACGGCACGCCCAGATAGTCTTGCAGGCGAGCGCGTACCTGGCGTGGCGTCACCGATGGACGCGGCAAGGTGTCGGGGCTGCCCGGTCGGGTAAAGACACGCAGGAAATGCGCGCCCGGGACATCGTCGTCAGCCGTATCCGTATCCGCCGACGCTTCGGATATACGGTGCTGCGTGGCGGCATTCGCGGCCAACCAGTCGTCGATCACATCCAGGTCGTCGGTGTCGGTGGCGCTCGCATAGCCGCAGGCGGCGGCGATCTGCGCGAATCCCACGCTGGCGGATACGGTCGCCTGACCTCCGGTGGAGTCGTGTGCCGCGTTATCGAGCAGCAAGTGCCAGAGGTTGTCGCCTCCGTAGGTACCTACTGTTGCGAACAGGCCCATCCGCATCAAGGCGGCACCGTCGCCGTCGACGGCGATGACCCGCACGTCCGGCCGGGTACGTGCAAGGCCGAGGCCGAGCGTGGCGACACAGCCCATCGATCCGACCATGTACAAGTGATTGGCACGGTCATCCAGTGCATACAGCTCACGACCCGTGAAGCCGGTGGTGGCGAGTACGACGGTCTTCACGGTCGCCGACGGTGCTTGCGAGGTCTGCCCGGCCTGCAACGGCGAGGCGGTGACGACACGCCGCAATGCGTCGGTGCGACTACCACGCGATGCTATCGGCAATAAGGTGTCCACGTCTGCGTCACCGTTGCCGCGATACGCCGTGTGCGCAACCGTGGACGGCCGCGGCACCGGGGCGCCGCTGCCTTGCAACGCAAATGGGGCAACGCTGCCTTTCTTCATCAGCAGTGCATAGGGCTTCCCCGTTTGATCCATATGCGCGCAAGCCCGGTCGAGAACGGCGTCGACCTGTGCCGGGTCGGAGGGAAACAGTTCCCATGTCACGTCCATCGTGTCGAGCATGGTCGGTGTAATAGGGCCCATCAGCGCGTGCTGGGGTTCATCGGGCGCGCCGCCCGGCTCGCCGCGCCAGGTAATGATCAGCAATTGCGGCAAACCGAAGGTCCAGGTCAGCGAGGTCAGAGGACTGACCGCGTTGCCGAGCCCGGAGTTCTGCATCATCGTGATCGCGCGTTCGCCACCGAGCGCCACCCCGGCGCTGATGGCCACCGCATCGCCTTCGTTCGCCGCGCTGACATAGTCCAGTGATGCGTCTTGAATCACGTAATTGATGAACGGGGTCAGGTAGGAGCAGGGGACACCCGCATAGCGGCGAAAACCGCGCGCACGCGCTGCCTCGACAAACTGGGCCGCCTCAATTGCCTGGGATCCTCCGCTCGGCATGGGTGCCGCGATATTCCTGGCTGTCCCCGCAGTTCTAGCCTGGCCGGGGTGGGAATCAGACATTGTCCGCTCCCCGAACATCCGATGCCGACGCCGAGCCGATCGGCTGTTGGCCGTGGGCAAACTCGCCGGCGCGGCGGAAATCTTCCAAGTCATTGACGCCGCGCCAGTGGCCGTGGACATAGAGCACGTTCACCGCATGACCGGCTTCCGTCAAGGCGTTCAGCAGTGCCGGCATGCCCAAGGCGCCAAAGTCGTCGCGTTCGCGCAGCGTGCTCAAGACTGCTTGTACGTTTCTGCGACCCGCTCCGCGCACGCTGAGCATGCCGATCCAGCGACCCGACGGCGTATCGATCGTGTCCGCCGATGTCACGCCGACCGGCGCATTGCCGATATGGCGCAACGTCACGTGCTGCCCGAACAGCCCCCGGTCGTCGGGTGCGGAACACCACGCCAGGTCAACGCCCAATTCAGTCTGCGACGAATCGACGACCACGCAGATCTCGGCGTCCTGTTGCAGCAGATCCTTCAGAATGTATTGACGGAACAGCAGGTCGCCATAGGTGACGAACAGGTCGTTGTCGAACAAGGCGCCGGCATCCGTCGCCGCGGCCAGTGACACCAGTTCGCCGCTGCTGGCGTATTGTTCGTTCAGTACTTTCTTGATTCCCGGCGTGTCGATAGCATCCGCTTTGTAGCCGGCGACGACCGTGATCTCGTTGATCGCTTCCTTCTTGAACGCATCGACGAGCCAACGCATCAGCGGCTTGCCGCCCACCGGCAGCATGACCTTCGGTTTGTCGAGCGTCAGCGCTTCCAATCCATCACCGCGGCTTGCGGCTAACACCACCGCGCGTGGCGCGGGGCGGCTCGGGGCAAAATAGCGTTTCTCCGCCGCGCTATATTCGTCCGCGCCCTGCAAGCGGAAGATTTCGTCGACGGTTGCCACACGGTCCTCGATCTCGATCAGCGTCTCGCTGTCATGGATCTCCTTGGCAACGGCCTGCATCGCCGGGATCGCGGCGCGCATCAGGTGATTCGCCCAGATGATCAGGTTGATGTTGGCGCGACGGAAAACGTCGGTCGGCGTGCTGTAGTACTTCGTGGGCACGATGACCAGCGGGCAACGTCCGGCCCATTCCTTGGCGAACGTCACGATCTCGTCCGCCTTCGCACGTTTGCTGTGAATGAGAATGGCGTCGGCGCCAGCACGGTGATAGGCCTCGGCGCGACGCAGTGCTTCATCCATGCCCCAGCCGGAAATCAACGCTTCGACGCGGGCGACGATGCTGAAGTCCGGATCGTTTTGCGAGTCCTTGCCCGCCTTGATCTTGCCGCAGAATTCATCGACGTCGGCGAGCGGCTGACGGTCCCCGTCGATGAAGCTGTTCGTTTTCGGGAACAGCTTGTCTTCGATGCAGACACCCGCGATGCTGCGCTGTTCCAGCTTGTGGATCAGGCGACGGAAGTTGTTGAAGTTGCCGTAACCGGTGTCGCCGTCTAGCAGTATCGGCAACGTGCTGGCATCGGACATGAATTCGAGCATGTCGACTACCTGTGTCCAGCTCGCCTCGTTGTTGTCCCGCACGCCGAATTGCGCCGACATCGTCAGGCCCGATGCCCAGATGCCTTTGAAACCCGCTTCTTCGACAATCTTGGCGCTGACACCGTTATGCGCCTCCATGATGAATTCGAGCTGCGCACTGGTCAGCATCTGGCGCAGTTGCGCGGCGCGGGACAGCGGCGCCGATGTGGTGCCCGCTGCGGCGACGGTGGAGGACGGAGTGGTCGGTGCGTTCATGATCGGCTTTCAGAGTACGGGTTGAAGAAGCGGCAGGATCGCGTCGCGCGCGCGCGCCACATCCACCGGAAAATCGATTTCGAGCCAGGGCAGTCCCGTGGCGTCGGCCGCGGTAAAGTGTTCGCCTTGTTCGAGCAGCAGGTCGCGCACGGCCTCTTCATGCGGCGCGGTGCCACGACCCTCATCGACATAGGCGCGACAAAGGGCCGCCAGCCTGGCGGCGCGAATCGGCGAGAGGCGGAAAAACCCCACTGATTCGCCAACCGTGTCATAGACCAGGCCCTCGGCCACCTTTTTGCGCAATTCGACCGGACGGCCATCACGCAAGCACAGCTTGACCGGTTCATCGCCTGGTTCGAAGCCACGATCAATCAACAAGCGGTCCGCGTGTCGTGGTGGTGTGGCGACGGCGTCTGTACCGACGAGGGCGTCGAGCATGCGATGGTCATAAAGCACATCGGCGTCCATGACCAACACGTCGACCGATGAATCAGTCATGACGTCCGCCACCGTCGCCAGACTGACGACGCTGCCCAAGGTGTATTGCGGGTTCAGGACCAAGGCGGGAGCTGGCTGCCAGTTCAGACGTTCCAATTCCGCCGCGATTTGCTGATGTTGATAGCCAACGACGATCGTGACGTCGTTTATGCCCGCCTTGCGTAATAAATGGAGATGCCGTTCAAGCAACGTCATCGACCGTGCGCCGTCTGTATCGGTCGGCGAGGGTGCGCTAAAGCGCAGCAGGCATTTCGGTGGCGCAGCCGTCGGGGTGCTTGCGGTGGAGTGGGATTCCGTACCCGCCAAACCAAGGCGTTGTCCGATTCCGGCGGCGAGAATAATGGCACGCATGCGTATGAAAACTACCAGGAACAGTAAGAAATCACCGAGGACGTTCTGTGTATTACGAGATGTATACGAACGCTTCGGACGTTAACTGGGAAAACCGCCCGGTCGGGCAATTCGGGATGATACTGCCAGGCTTCGGATCGTGCTGGAAAGTGCGGCAGACCAACCATTTGCCGTCCCCTTAGTGCGCGGTAAGCAGGAAGCGTCGGCGCAGTGTTCGTTCACGCCAGTGCCAGTAGAGCAAACCGGGAAGCCCCAGCAGCAACTCCCTGGCACGTTTGCACAGCGATAACGCGATTGCAGCCTCGGGGGAAATACCCAGCAATGGCGCCAATACAAGCAGTCCACCCTCCTGTACACCGAGCGCGCCAGGAATCGCGAACGCCGCCCCCCGGATCGCTTGCCCAAGACTTTCCAAGATAAAGGCTTCGGTCCAAGTGACAGGATGGCCAATGAAGTGCATGGCGAGCCATACCTCGCCCGTGCCCACGATCCAGCCGACCAGATGCAACAGGAAGCTGGCGCGCACAGTTCGCGTATTGGTATAGACAGAGCCGATCCGTTGATCGAGTTTCGCGGCGGCCGCGACCAGGGTGGGGCGATTGCGACCAATACGGGTACGCGCGAGCCAACCCGCGAACCAGGAGAACAAGCCGCGTCGTTGCGCTTTATAGAACAGCATGCCGGCGGCAGTGAATAGCGCGATGGCGATGACCAACGGCCAGATCAGCGCATGGGTACCCACATGCAACGTCAACGCGAGGATGCCAAGCATTGCAAACACACCCTGCGAAAACATCTGCTGCGTCGTTGCCACGGTGACGATCGCACCCGCGTCCACCGCGTCATAGCGATGTGATGCTCCAGGCAGGGGCGCCGTATCGTCGATGGTGCGCGATGGGATGGGGTCGGGAATCGGGGAGCGATCCGGAGCATGCCGTTGCGCCGCGGTGGTCGACCGAGTGGCCAGCAGACGCGCCATGACGACGGGGCCCCCCATCTGGCCTGCGGGCATCAGGCTATTGACGGACTCACAAGCCCATCGGGCACCGGTAACGCGCCAGAACGAACTTGCCGATGGTCGTCGTGTACTGCGATCACGTGGCAGCAATACCGCTGCCGCGGCACTGTCGAGGAACAATGGCAGTATATGGAAGAGTGCCACGACCACGATGCCCCATCCCGCCGTCAGGAAGGTTTGGGCAATCAAACCGACGCCGCGCCAGGCGAGCAGCGCGACGAACAGAAGCAGCCCGACCGTCAACGCGATAAAGGCGGAGCGTTTCATAATCTGATGGTTGTCAGGCGTGGCAGGGTAGCGCGCGTTCGAACCGCCGCGCGGCTTTTACCGGCTGCGCTTCTTCGAACGAAACACCTGCTTGAAGCCGAAGTAGGCAATCGCATCTTTCATATTCGAGATAAAGCGCTTCCACTGGCCCATGCGCTGGTCGGTGACATATTCAAACGTCAGGGAGACGCGTTCCTCGCCGATACCCAACGGGGTGATTCGATGAGACAACATGTCACCATCGAAAAATACCAATGCACCCGGGTCCAAGCCGATCGCGCCGTCGAGGTCCGGCGTCCTCGCACGGGTAGGATCTTTTGTATGGAGCTTGTATTCGAGCTTGCTCGATGACTGGTCCAGCACACCCAACAATAGGGTATAGCGACGTCCTTTGTAATAGGATGTGTCGTAATGCCAGCCGATATGGTCACCGGGCTCAGTATAAAAATACAGTGCATACGCGTGCGGATCGCTGTCCGGGGATGGCATCAACGGCTCCCCGGCGAGCTTCTCGAGCCAGTGGATGAGAGCGGGGGAGCGATACAGTTCCGCGATGACCGGAGCCCGTTTGTCGATGGTATGGCGACTGACACTACCGCCTTTCTTATGCCCCGGCAGGTAGTTCCGGTTTATCTCCACGCGCGCTGCCTGCATCCCGTCGACGACGGCTTGCGTTAACGTCGGCGGCAAGAAATCTCGCAAGAACAGGAATTTACCCTGATCGACGAAATCGCCGCGAAGTGCGTCATCATCCAGCAGGCGCAACCGATCGGGCAGCAATGCGACCGGAGACGCATGCGGCATCGTGCCGCCAATCCGCATACCGGGCGCGCTGTAGGCCGCATCGCGTGGGGGCGCTGTTTTGGAGGAGCGGGGTGAGGGAGAGACAGAGGACATGAGAGTCGCCCTTGATCGGAAGACGGGAAATGCGATTAGGATGAAACATCACCACGGCTTGCCCGCGACATTTTCAAGATAGCTCCTGTTCATGTCGGCCATCCCTGACCGCGGAAGGGCGCGGGTTTGCTCGAGCGCTATTATCGATGCTACGCGCAATCATCCCAAAAAAATACAGAACATGGCTGGCGGCATGCCATGCGGGGATTACCTCAGGCAGCAGGTTCGGAGCTAGCTGTTTGGCGCGTGCGTCGGCTAACCCGTACATAGTCCATCGCAACCCAGATCGCAAACGCGGGCGCGCCGACGCTGGCCAGCATCAGGAATGTCGGCAAGCCGTCAAACAAGGTTACAAGCGGCATCAGGTACAAAATATCTTCGAGTTCGAATCCGCCCCAGGCAGGTTGCGCCGTGCCGGCCTTGCCGGCCATTTCCTCGATACGCATCCGCAGGAAGAAGATCACGGCCACCCCGATGCCGGCCGCCGTGCCACCGATCGCGCCATAGTTGGCCCATGCGCTGCTGTTGCTTGCTTGGACGCCCAGCCCGATGCCGGAGAACAACAACACCGTCACCAATGCATCCGCCGCCAGGTCGTAGAAATGGCCGATGCGACTGGTCTTGCCACTGAGGCGTGCCAATTCGCCATCGGCGTGATCGATGACGTTCGAGCAAACCAATAACAATGCGCCGATATTGGTCCACGCGTAACCGCCATGAGCGAATGCCGCCGCGCAGAACAAGCCGACAATCAGCCGGACGGTGGTCAAATGATTGGGTGTGACGGGCGTGGTCACCAGGGGAAGGATCATCCGGCGTGCCAGACGAGCATCCCAGGTGCGAGGTTTCGGCGGCATAGCAACCTGCACATGCATTGGGAAAGCCGCAAATATAAACGAGATTTCATCTTGCTGCAGTAATCGCCCGGTATGGCGGGTGCAGACGGTGTGGGTTGTGTACAACCGTAATGGCAAGTAATAAGACACGTCTCAGTCGCGGTCGGCCTGAGACCTGCGGGCATCGCCTTGTGCCGAAGGCCGGTGTTACGCGCCGCTACCTTGTGCGTTATGGGCCTTCAGGTATTTGATCAGTGCGTCCACGCCGCCAGCCTGTAACTGGGCGGCAAATTGCTGCTTGTAGACCTGCACCATCCAGATTCCCATCAGGTCGATATCGTAGATCCGATAGCCTTCTTTCGTTTTTTCCAGGCGATATCGCGTGCTGAGGTCATCGGACGGGGTATGCACCTTACTGCCGATCACCACGTCGGTCGACTTCGGTACTGGCGTCGGTGCATCGAATTGGAAGCTGACTTTCTGTCCCTGGATCTGCGTCAATTGCGCCGCGTAGACCCGGGTCAGCAACGTCTGAAAAGCCTGGAAGATCTGCTCCTGTTGTGCGGGACTGGCCGTATTCCATGCGTCCCCCGTCGCCAGACGTGCCGTACGGCGGAAATCGGTGTAGGGCAGGAAGTGGGACTGCACCACCGTCGCCGTTGCCGCCGGATCGCCTCCGCGCGCCGTGGGGTTGCTCTGAATCGCGTTGATCGTACCCTCGACCGCGGTCTGCAGCGTTGCGGCGGCGCTCGCACCAGCGGCCGGATGCACCGCGGCCGCTGTCTCCTGCGCCGCGGATGCGCCGACGGCAAATGTTGCTCCCATCAGGCCGGTCAGCACCAGCGCGACGGCGTGTGCCATGACCGCGGTGGACCGCACGCTCATGGCCGACCGACCATCCGCGCCTGCGACGCTGGCAAAAGACAACGAAAAGCGACGGCGGGTGGCAGGCGCGCGCAGCATGGTGGTGACAGGTGCGGAGGAGAAAGGCGTGCTCATGGGGACAAAAGACCTTTGATCAGAACATAAGAATGACACTTTTAGTATATACCCGGCCAAGCCCGCGTCCGCCGGGCGTTCGTGAAATGAATGCCTGGCTGCGCATCACAAGCGAGCAGGTATACTAGGCGGTTGGTTCAGCATGCGGGGACGGACGCGCTTCGTCCATCAGACCGTGCCCTGATTGCCACCAGTCCTCCTGCCGTTGGCGCGCCGCCGGTGATACGGGGCCGTTGTTGAATTTCACCTTGTAGGAGCCAGCCAGCAGATGCTGACGTCGTGGATTGCACGTGTTGTCAATGGGTCGGTTCGCCGGCCATGGACCGTAGTAGGCGTGGCGTTGGTGCTGGTGCTCGTCAGTGCCTGGTATGCCGCCACGCATTTCGCCATCAACACGGATATCAATGGGCTGATCGATAGCAAGAAGCCGTGGGCGCAACGTGATCGGCAACTGGACGCCGCATTTCCCGGGCGTTCGCAGACTACCCTGGTGGTCATCGACGCGCCTGCTCCAGAGCTCGCGGACCAGGCGGCCAACGAACTCGCCGCGCATCTCGCCGGCATGCCGGCCAGATTCCACGACGTCACACGGCCGGATGGCGGTGCATTCTTCGAAAAGAATGGATTGCTTTATCTATCGCCAACCGCGCTGCGGACTTTGTCGACACAGCTAGGTGAGGGTAAGTCGTTATTAAATTCGTTGGCCCGTGATCCGAGTCTACGCGGTTTGGCGAATTTGCTGTCGGTGACACTGCTGGTACCGGTGCAGACCGGAAAAATCACATTGCCGCAGATGGCTACGCTGCTGTCCCGCAGCGCCGATGCCGTGGATGGCGCGCTTGCCAATACCCCGGCGGCGCTGTCTTGGCGCGATCTGGCGCAAGGCACGGGTGAGCGGGGCGCTACCGCGGGGGGAGGGGTGCAAGCCGCTGCACCCGGTGCGGCATCCGGCGGCGCCGTCGCGTCGACACAAGATACGGATGCCCGCACATCGTCAGCAGTGCGCGACGATGGCGCGACGTTCGCGGTCCCGTCCGGCGTAAAGGGCCAGCAGCCCGGGCGAGCATTTATCTCGGCCCACCCGGTGCTCGACTATAGTGCGCTTGAACCTAGCGCCGCGGCATCCGATGCCATTCGTCAGGCCGCCGTCGACCTGCACCTGGCACAGCGGTATCACGCGCGCGTCCGACTGACCGGCGCGCGGCCACTGTCCGACGAGGAATTCTCTTCCGTAGCGGAAGGGGCGGTGCCGAACGCGATTGTGACGTTACTGCTGGTCGTAGCGATTCTTTGGTACGCGCTGCGATCGGTACGCCTGGTGCTCGCCGTGTTCGTCGTGTTGATCGGCGGCCTGGCCGTCACCGCCGCGCTCGGTTTGTTGATGGTGGGTGCGCTGAACCCCATATCGGTGGCGTTTGCCGTATTGTTCATCGGCATTGGTGTGGATTTCAGTATCCAGTTCGGCGTGCGCTATCGCGAGGAGCGATTTCTCGCCCAGGATTTGACCGCCGCGATGCGTGCCTGCGCGGCCGCCATCGCCTTGCCGTTGTCATTGGCCGCGGTGGCCACTGCCGTCGCCTTCTTTTCCTTCCTGCCCACGGCTTACCGTGGCATCTCGGAATTGGGACTGATAGCCGGCGTCGGCATCCTCTTTGTCGCGTTCCCGTCCAGCATTACCGTGTTGCCGGCGCTGATCGCATTACTGAAGCCGACCGGTGAACGTGCGCCCCCCGGGTTCCGTTTCCTCGAACCCGTGGACCGATTGTTTGAGCGCAAGCGAAAGCCGATTTTGATCGTTACCCTGGCCTTGGTCATTGCGGGTCTTCCACTATTGGCGTTTCTGCGCTTCGATTTCAATCCGCTCAGTTTGAAAGATCCTCATTCGGAATCGATGACGACGCTGAGCGCACTGGGTGCGCAGACAGCCGGCATCAACGATATCTCGGTCCTGACGGACTCTCCCACGGCCGCCCGTGCGCTTGCGCAGCGGCTTGCCGCCTTGCCGGAGGTAGCGCGGGCGCTGTCGCTTGATAGTTTCCTGCCGGATGACCAAGCCGAAAAATTGGCGATCATTGCACAACTGCGAACCACACTTGAGCCGATTCTGTCGCAGACGCCGTTGGCGCCCGCGACCGATGCGGCACGGGTTTCGGCGTTGCGCAACGCGGCGATGCAGCTCGATAGCGCGGTTCTCGATCATCCGGGCCCCGGTGCCGCGCAAGCCAAGCGCCTGGCGGAAAGTTTACGTAAACTGGCTTCTGCCGATGCCGCCGCCCGGGACCGTGCCGAAGATGCGCTCGCCTTGCCGTTGCGTATCTCGCTGGCGCGCCTGTCCCAGATGTTGCAGCCGACGACGGTCGACGTGCAGACGCTGCCAGCGGCGTTGCGGGAGAATTGGCTGAACGCAAAAGGACAGGCCCTGGTACAAGTGTCTCCACGTGTGCCGGCGCATACGGCCTCGAGCGATGACGCAATGCTGAAGCGATTCACCGATGCGGTGCAGCGGGTGGCGCCCCAGGCGGTGGGTGGTCCGATCTCGATCATCGCGTCGGCAGATGCGATCATTACCGCTTTCATTCAAGCAACGGCCATTGCATTGGTGGCCGTTACCTTGCTGTTGTGGTTGGCGTTGCGTCGTTTCAGCGACGTATTGCGTACCTTGGTACCACTGATCGTGTCCGGAGCCGTGACGCTGGAGTTATGCGTGATCATCGGTTTGCCGTTGAATTTCGCAAACATTATCGCGCTACCGTTGCTGCTGGGTATTGGCGTTGCGTTCAAGATCTACTACGTGCTTGCCTGGCGTAGGGGACAGACACGCTTGCTCAGCGCCGGCCTGACCCAGGCGGTCATTCTGAGCGCGGCTACCACCGCGACGGCATTTGGCAGTTTATGGTTATCGCACCATCCGGGGACGTCCAGCATGGGGCGGCTGCTGACCTTGTCACTGGTGTGCACGCTGATTGGTGCGGTGTTTTTCCAGCCCATCCTGATGGGAAAACCGCGCGCATCAACCGCCGACCGCACGCCAGATCCGCGATGATCGCGCTATATTCTGACGCCTTATCGACATCAGGCATGGCACTGCTTCGCTATGACGTGCGGATGTAGGGTGATTGCACGGGCGCACTTTTGTCCGTCGTGGCGTCGAATGCGAAGCCGCCGGGTATCACGCGTACGCTGATGCCACCGCGATAGCCCTTTCACTATCATGTCGATTGCAAATAATAATGAGTCGCATTACGATGATTGCGACGGATCCACCTTGTGGTGGGCGAAACCCATCGAGAGGCGCTCATGGCGGTAATGATAGGGATGATGGCGGCAACACTTGGCTTGGCGTGGTGGTTGTTCGGCCAGGATGCGCGCGCACGGAGAATCGCAGAGCGCGCATCGGAGGCAATGTTCAGTGCTGACCACGTTGCGCGAGGGGCGAGTGGGGTAACGGCTACAGATCGACGATCAGCTTTGCCCAAGCGAGCCGGCCGGGATTGTTGAACGGCATATCACCCAGGAAGCCGAAGCCCGCTGCTCCTTGGCGATTCAGGTGTTCGGCATAGGTCTTGTTGAACACATTGTCGATGCCAACATGAAGCGATGCGATGCGGCTGACCGCATATGACGCATTGAGCGAGAGCAACCCATATCCACCGGACGCACGGAAATCCTGCCCCGCAACGGTTCCTTGGTATTTCGCCCACCTGTGTTGCGAGGTGACGACTCGCCACAGCAAGCCTGTGGACCAAGGCCCGTCGCGATACTGGAGGCCGATTCGGGTATCGAGCGGTAGCATTTGCGCGAGCGGTCGCCGGTCGCTGCGATTGTCGCCCATTGCCAAGGCCGTCGAGACATCGACGCGCCAGCGTAAAGACAGCGGCCAACTGAATCCTGCCTCACCACCATAGAGTCGGGCATCGACATTCCGGATTCGCTGGGTGTCCGGCGCGTAATCGAAAAGAATGAAATCCCTCACCGAAGCGACGTACGCGGTAAGCCATGCATGACGACCGTATCCGCCATGCGGTGCGATGGGGCCCTGATCCGTGCCGCCGATCTCCCCGGGGTGGCCGTGCGCAGTGTGTGCTTTCACACCGCGGTCCACCACGTTGCTGTCGTCGTAGCGCAGTCCTACATCGATTTGTGTCGCTTTTTCGGGCTGGATGCCGTTGAAGGCATTGATGCCACCGCTCGGCCCGTTCAGCGAAGAGAATAGTTCCCAATAATCCGGAAAGCGACGGGTGTGGCCAAGACTGGCGAACACGGTGATCGGCGTCGCGGCGAGATCATGCTCCCATCGGACAAAGCCACCTGGCAACCAGGCGTGCCGACGGTTCGGCAGGCCTTGTTTGAGCGTCGTCTGGCGCAGATCCAGCGCGTGCGCGCGATCGATCCGGGCACCTGCGGCCACGGTGTCCAGAGAGGTCGCTCGCCATTCGGTTTGCGCGAATACGCCGACACGGGATTGCACTGCGTTCCGATAGCGCGGCAACGTGCTCGGGTCGGGTGCGTATGCACGAGCGTCGTCCGCACTCGGCGCCAATGGCATACTGCCTGCGGCGCGGACGGTATGACGGTCAAGCAGCCCGTCGATACCGGTATGAAGTTGCCATTGTGGTGCCAGCGACCACGTTAACTCGCCGCGCCCACCGATCAATGTTCTTCCTGGATTCGAGGCATTCAATTGATATCGTTGCCAGCCGGGGGCGTGCGCCGGGCCACCGGTTTGCGTACGAGGGTCCCGCAACGAGAAGTTGTCCATGACATGGTCGATTTGGGTCAGCGAGACCTGAGCGCTTGCGGAGCGCAGTCGCTCGCCGATTTGATCGATGGTGACGCTCAGCGCGACGTTGTCGCGCTGGAATTTCCTGCCGTCCATCCCCCTGGAGGCGTACCGAACCGCACCGTCTCCCGTGCCGGCCTCTAGCGTCCAGCGCGTCGTGTGCGTCGGATACCAATTGAACATGCTGTCAACCTGCCATTTCGTCCATCGCGAGGGTATCGTGCGATGGTCGCCATCACGGTAATTATCCGCATGGGTCTGGAACGCGATCAGGCGTGCATCACCGCGTTGATCGCCCATTGCTAGATCAATCAAGCCATCATGACGGCCGTACATACCACCAAGAATGGCGCCGTGGAAGCGTAATCCTGGCGTGGCGAAGCGGACGGTCTTACGCTCGAAGCGCACCGTGCCCGCCAACGCAGCCGGCCCCCACCGCACGGTGCCTGGACCTTTGATGACATGTACGTAGTCGAACGTTTCCGGCGAGAGATAGGCGGTAGGGGCATCCATGCGGCCACCGCAGGCCCCGTGAATCGCCGTGCCGTTTGACAGCACGGACAAACGCCCACCGCCCAGGCCTCGTAATACCGGGTCACCATTGGTGCCGCCGTTGCCGACGGCAGCGAAACCCGGCACGGTGGAGAGATAGTCGGCGCCGTCGCTGGCCGGCACGGGTTGCCGAGCGAGCCGAGGGTCCAGCGTGGTCTGTCCATCGCGTCTCGGTGGCGATGTCGTCACGAGGACTGGCGTGCGCGCCGGTGCATGATGCATCAGTGCCGGATGATCAGTGGATGCAGTGGTGCCGTCGTGCAATGCGCGATCGTCTTCCGCGAAAACAAGGTCGGCGCTGCAGCCTGTCGCCACGGCGAATCCCAGATGCACCGTGTGATGGCGCATCGATTGGATGGCGCGTTGAAGATGCTGTCGGGGGAGGATGTGTGCCGTGGCGCTTATTGAAGCGTCACGCAGCAATGAAACGCGTCGTTTGGAAGAGGGAAAGTAGGCAAGCGGAACTGCGAGCGGCATGATGGACATCTTGAGCGGGTCGTAACGGCCCCCATCATAAGAGTCCAGCAGTGCTAATCAATACGCCCACTCCGAAAATACGACGTGCCATGCGATGCACGGGTTAAAACCAGCATGTGGCACGACGTTTCCCCCTGCGGAACAGGGTTGCCCGTATCAGGCAATGCGCGTCGCCTGGACGCGCAATCTGTCAGGATCGACCCGCCAGAAAGCCGATCAGCAGCGCCACGCCGGCAGCGGCGCCGACAATGTGCCAGGGATTCTTCTTTGCGTATGCGTCGGCATTGCCTACCGCTTGCTGCAGATCCTTGGACAGGTCCTGTCCGCGCGCATTCAAGCGGGCGATCACCTTATCGGTGCGCTGGCGCACGACGGGCAGTGCCGCTTCCACTTTCGGCGTCACCAATGATTCGAGTTCCGACAATAATTGCTTCAGGCGGTTGCCTCCGCTGTCGATCGCCGCTTGACCCCGGGCCGCTGCCTGGGTGGCCTGAGCCGCTGCTTGCGCGCTCAATTCACGTGCTTGTTCCAATGCCGCGTCCGCGGCTTGGGCACTCTTGCTTTTGAACAGTCCCATATCGTTCCTCCCATGACATTGTGCGTATCGGGCGGGTCTGCCCCGATACGTTTCTTTTCAGTCTACCGGAGGTTGGGGCGTTTTGCCGGAGCGGCTTGCGAGCCCGACACGTAAGCCAGTTGCTACTGGACGCCCCGATGGTGCCATCAGTGCGTCCGGACGTCGGCTTCCGTGTCGTGCATCGCCTCCTGCAGCACGGCATTGACATTGTGGAGGCGCACGTTACGCGCATGACGCAACATCATCCAGGCCATCAACAGGCAGATGACAACGCCAAAAAAACTGATGATCCATGGGATCGGTATGTCCTGCTGGAGCATGACTGCGTACAGGCCAAGCATCAGGAGCACCGCAATATTCTGATTGAAATTCTGCACCGCGATCGAATGGCCGGCGCTTAGCAGCATATGACCACGATGCTGGAGGACGGCGTTCATGGGGACGACAAAGAAGCCCGACAGCGCACCGATGATCGCCATCATTGGATAAGCGGCGAGCATATAGAAAGGAATCGCATAGTCGCCGATATACCAACTGCCATTGGTCGGTAAGGTATGACGGTTGAAAAAGGCCAGACCGATAATGGCGAACCCGGTGACGATGCCTACCGGTAGCGCCGCCATCGACCGGCGCAGCGGAAGGCGGGTGGCGGCCAGCGCCGCGCCCGCGGCCAGGCCGATGCCAATCACGCTTTGCAGCACCGCACCGCCGGACAACGTCGTGCCCAGCGACACCTGCGCCCATTTCAACACCAGTAATTGCAGCGTCACGGCAGCACCCCACAGCATCGTCGTGACGGCGAGTACGATTTGCGCTAGCCGGTCATGCCATAGCACGCGGAAGGCATGCGCGAAATCGTGTGCCAGGACCATGGGCTGCGACAATGCGCGTGCGGGATACCGCGCCCCGGTATCTGGAATGCCGATATTGATCAGCGCGGCGGCGGCGTAACACACCATCACCACGAACATGGCGCCTCGTGCCGCCGTGTCGAGCAGGGGCACATGCCATGCGCCAAGCAGGTGACCGACGGCGGGTGCCACGAGCGCGCCGCCGAGAACAGTCCCGATGATGGTGGAACCCACCGTGGCGGCTTCGATCCACCCATTCGCCTTCACAAGGTCTCGTGCCGGCAACAATTCCGTGAGGATGCCGTATTTGGCGGGGGAATAGGCGGCTGCGCCAACGCCGACGATGCCGTAAGCCAGGATCGGATGGAGTCCAAACAGCATCAGGAGGCAGCCGACCGCTTTCAGGGTGTTGGCCAGCAGCATCACGCGGCCTTTCGGCATCGAATCCGAAAAGGCCCCGACAAAGGGGGCCAGCAACACATAGGAGATCGAGAAGAACAATTGGAGCAGCGGGGTCAGCCAGGGGACCGCGTGGCGGTCCGATAGCAGTGCGATCGCTGCGATCAGCAGCGCATTGTCCGCGAGTGAGGACGTGAATTGCGCCGCGATGATCGTGTAAAAACCCTTTTTCAATCGCCCGCGCCTGTCTTGACGGCATCAGTGCCGCCTATCGCAGCGCCAGTGGCCGGGCGCAGTGTGGAGTAAGACCCGAGCACGCGGACCATATTGGCGAAAATCTTCGGGTTGGCGGCCATCACTTCACCACTGTCGATGAAATCGCCGTTGCCCAGGTAGTTGCCGACGAGGCCGCCGGCCTCCGTGATCAGCAGGCTACCCGCGGCCACGTCCCATGGCGACAGGCCTTGTTCGAAGAATCCGTCGAGGCGACCGGCGGCGACATTTGCCAGATCGAGCGCCGCGGCGCCCGGGCGACGGAGGCCGGCACACGACTTCGTCATTTCGACGAACAATTGCATATAGTGCTTCAGTCCGGCCAGATCCTTGAACGGAAAGCCCGTTGCGATCAATCCGTCTGCGAGCCGGTCACGACGACCGACGCGGATGCGCTTCTCGTTCAGGAATGCGCCCGAGCCCCGGGTGGCGGTGTAGAGGTCGTTGCGATTCGGATCGTAGACCACCGCTTCCGTGACCACGCCCCGATGCAACAGCGCGATCGACACGCAATAATAGGGAAAGCCGTGAATGAAATTCGACGTGCCGTCTAGCGGATCAATGACCCATTGATACTCGGACCGATTATCCGTCGTACCCGACTCTTCCGCCAGAACCGAGTGCGACGGGTAAGCGCCAAGCAGAATGTCGATAATGGCCCTCTCGGCGGACTTGTCGACTTCGGTCACGAAATCGTTCGTCTGTTTCTGCTCGACCTTGATCTGGTCGAGATTCAGCGACGCCCTGTTGATGATACTGCCGGCTGCGCGAGCCGCCTTGACGGCCATGTTGAGCATGGGGGAACGCTGATGCATAGGATATCCTGTTCGTGCCGACCGGTTTTTGCGCCGCCGGGAGATGCGCCGTGCTCGCGGTCGCCGCCCACGACCGATTTTGTCGATAGGGTGGTCGCGCACGCGTCCCGGACGGAAAACCGTCGCTAAACCGATATTTTATCCGACTCGGGCGTTGCGTTCGCGACAAAATGTACGCTGTGGCGTGTATCCTGCCACGCGGGCAGGTGACGGCCCGCCGCCAGCAGTGTCGAACCACCGCATTACGCGCCGTTTCGTTCTCTTTTTACGCGTTTCATATCCACGCTCATGTCTGCGACTGCTTCCGGGATTCCTGTCGACCCCCACACCGGGCTTTCCGCCGTGTCAACTGATCAATCCCCTCCAAACCGGCCGCGAGAGGTGGCGGAGGGCTCCGATGGCGGCAATGACCCATTCTCGAGGGTCCGGTTCGTGCTCGTGTCGCCCAGTCATCCGGGCAACGTCGGTGCGGCCGCGCGGGCCATCAAGACGATGGGCTTTTCCGAGTTGGTATTGGTTTCGCCCCGTTTGCCCGATGTCCAGTCTGATCCTGAGGCTCAGGCGATGGCCAGTGGGGCCGATGACGTGCTGGCGGGGGCCCGGGTCGTGTCCACGCTCGACGATGCGCTGTGGGGCGTGCACTGGTCGGTCGCCTTGTCCGCGCGCCCGCGTGAATATGGCCCGCCACTGACCGCACCGCGCGCTGCCGCCGAACAAGCAATGAATGCCCTCGTGACGGGGTACCGTGTCGCGTTTGTCTTCGGCAATGAGCGCACGGGGTTGTCGAACGAGGATGTCGCGCGATGCAGCGCGATAGCCCATATTCCGGCGAATCCGGCCTACAGTTCCTTGAATTTGGCGCAGGCGATCCAGGTCTTGGCGTACGAGATGCGCCTGGCGGTTGCCACTCCAGCCATGGCAAGCGATGCATCGTTTGCCGAGCGCGCGCGCGCCGACGATATCGAGGGCATGTACGGTCATCTCGAGCAAGCATTGATCGCGCTGCGGTTTCTTGATCCTGCTCATCCAAAGAAGCTGATGGCGAGAATACGACAGATGTTCGGCCGTAGTGGCCTGGAGCGGGAGGAGGTCAATATCCTGCGCGGGATTGCGAAGCACATCCTGCTGGAGGTAAAGCCGGATGCCGCGCGCGGGACGAAGCGCGACTGATCGCCGCGGCGGGCATGTTGCTAACGGAGCGTGACAATCGCTTCCCCGGTCGCGTCCACACGCAGGAAGGCGGCGCGGGGACTTGCCCCGTCAAGCTCCCAATCCGTCAATACCCAGCGGATGAGGCGATTCCCAGCAATATCGGTCACCGTATCGGTGCTCATCGGTGCGGGGGCATCGTGATGCGGCGCTGCCGCGGGACCATCGTCATGACGGGCCGGGCGATGCGTATGGCCCTGGATCATGCGGTCGGCTGCGAAACGCCGGTAGAGGTGTTGGACCGCCTCGCGATTGACATCGGTATAGACCATTCGCGTACCCCCCTGTCGCGCACTGTTGGCGCGAATACGGGCGGCGAGGGCCATGCGCCAGCGTAAGGGCCAGCGTAAAAAGAGCCATTGCAGCGATCGCCAGCGCACCACGCGACGAAACCGTTGATAAGGAATGTCATCGGTGCAAAGCAGGTCGCCGTGCGTCAGCACGTAGCGGCGCGCGAAGCGATCGATCGCCATTGGATCGTTGATCAATGTCGCCCCTGCAGCGTGCGCAAAGCGGCGTCCCATCAGGAAATCACGGTTGCCGTGCATGACGTACAGCGCGATGCCGCGTTGACGCAGCGTGGCTAACCGCGCGGCGACATCCGACTCGAAAGCGGCTTCCAGCATATCGTCCCCTATCCAGAACTCGAATAGGTCACCGAGAATATAGACCTCGGCGACGTCCGCCGGGTCCACCGCGTCGATAAACCGCGTGAACGCGTTAGTCGTACGCGGGAGCGTCGGACTCAGATGCAGGTCGGAGAGAAATAGCGATGCGCGCTGGGCGGCAAGGGGCATCAAAGAATCCGCGTGCGACGTGTGGCCAAATCGTCTCAGTCGACGATGACGGCTTTCTCGATGATCACGTCTTCCACCGGTACGTCCTGATGAAAGCCCTTGCTGCCGGTCTTGACCTGGCGGATCACGTCCACGACATCCGTGCCTTCGATGACCTTGCCGAACACGGCGTAGCCCCAACCCTGCGGAGTGGGCGACGAGAAGTTCAGGAAGTCATTGTCCGTGACGTTGATGAAGAACTGCGCGGTGGCGGAATGCGGGTCGTTCGTCCGCGCCATTGCGACTGTGTACTTGTCGTTCTTCAAGCCGTTGTTCGCTTCGTTTTCGATCGGTGCCTGTGTCGGCTTTTGCGTCATGCCAGGCTCGAAACCACCGCCTTGCACCATGAAGCCGCTGATGACGCGATGGAACACGGTATTGTCGTAGTGTCCGGCTTTTACGTATGCGATAAAGTTCGCTGCCGACTTCGGTGCTTTTTCCGTTTCGAGTGCAATCTTGATGATGCCCTTGTTCGTATGCAGTTCCACAGCCATGTTGGCCTCCTTCGTTAATAATACGCAATGCGTTGGTGGAAACGTTTGCGCGCGGCAGGCAGGCCGCCGCGCCTGATGCGTGCTCGATCGGGCCGCCCCGGGGCTCGTGCCCGGTGTCGTGCGATCCGGACTTATTCGATCCTGGCCGATTCGATGATGACCGGCGTCTGCGGTACGTCCTGCATCGCGCCGGTCGAGGTGGTGGGCGTCGCCTCGATTCTCTTCACGACGTCCATGCCGGCCGTCACGCGGCCGAACACGGCATATCCGTTGCCGTCCGGGCGCGGATAGTCCAGGTTCGAATTGTCCGCCGTGTTGATGAAGAACTGCGACGTCGCCGAATTCGGATCGCTGGTCCGTGCCATGGCAACCGTGCCCACCTGGTTATGCAAGCCGCCGCGTGCCTCAAGCGGGATCGGCGCATGCGTCGCGCGTTCCTTCATTTTCACATCATACCCACCGCCCTGAATCATGAAACCGGGAATGACGCGGTGGAAGATCAAGCCGTTGTAATGGCCTTCCTTCACATAGCCGAGGAAATTCGCTACCGTCTTCGGCGCGTTTTCCGGAAACAGTTCCAACTGGATATCACCGTCACTTGTATGCAGTAGCACGTGCGGATGCACGGTCCCGGAAGGGGATTGCGCGTGGCTGGCAGAAGTCATCGTGACGCCGGATATCACCAACGCCATCATGGCGCAGAGGGACATCGAGAAAATGCGTCGCAAGGCCCAGAGAGGGCTGGCGCGATGGCGGCTGCGGTGCGTGGAAAACATCGAGGCTCCTTCGAGCATGGCGTAGGCGGGTGTCCCACGCCACGGCGTTAATAACCGGTGTTGCCGTTATTGGTGGTCGAACCGTTTGACTGGTTTTCGGGCAGGATGGTGGGTGGCTGGCCACCCATGCTGGGTACGAATTCACGCGCATTCGGCGGTTGCGCCGTCGTATGGCGTTGTGGCGGGGCCCGATCCGGGCGTGGCTGTGCGAGCGCCTCCGAATTCGCCGGGGTACGGGTAATGATCGCGCGTACCTCGTTCAACCGGGCATCGGCCAGCCGGTCCGAGGGGTTTTGCTGCACCGCACGCGCATACGCGTCCGCGGCAAGGCGCAAATAGATATCGCCAAGATTGCGGCGTGCCAACGAGAAGTTCGGGTTGGCCGCCAGGGCGGTTTCCAGTGTTGCGCGGGCTTCCTGGAAGCGGCCGTGTTTCGCGTACAACGCGGCGAGATTGTTGTAAGGTTCCGGCAATTCCGGATAGGTCTGCGTGATTTGCGTCAATGCCTTGATTGCGTCGTCGTCACGTCCCAGTTCGGCAAGCAGCGTGGCCCGCTTGAAGCGGGCCTGCACATCGCGCGGATGCGAGGCGATGCGCTTGTCCAAGTCAGTGATCGCTTTTTGCAGCTTGCCGGATGCAATGGCGGCGTCGGCGTCGGGCGTTTCGTCCCGGTAAACATTGTCGGGCGGGCGAACCACCTGTGCTTGCACTACGTAGGGCGCGAGCATGCAGCCCGCGGCCAGCAGCAGCGAGGCCCCCGCCCGTCTGGCGACGCCGCGCGGTCCGCGTGCGGGTATCGCGAGGGGGCGTCCGCTGCGGACTGCGGTCGTGCCTTTACATGCCATGTCAGACCCGGGACCGTTGCCGATGGGGTCTGCAGGGACTGCAGGTACGATATTGCCGAAGTGCGCGGCAATGCGCGAAAGGTCGCCCTGGCTGACCCTGAATTGTTTCATGAGCACGGTGTCGAATACGGTGTGGAGTATTGGCTGCCGTGCATTCTAGCAAAATGCCCGGACATTTCCCGGAGAACGCGCATCGCGGCGTCGCGATCGGCCACTCCGCATGGTAGCGCCAGCGGGTCCGCTGTGGGCAAGGTGGGGAGCCAATGCTATACTTCCCAGCTCTGGCAAAACGTCGGGCCGTTCCGGGGAACCGCCCGACGTTTTGCGCTTCAGGCTTTGACCCCGGCTCCCGCATCGTCTATGGATTCGCTTCGCATCTACAATACGCTCGCGCGCGACAAACAAACTTTCGTGCCAATGAAGCCGGGCGAAGTAAAGATGTACGTGTGCGGCATGACCGTCTACGACTATTGTCACGTGGGGCACGCCCGTGTCATGGTGGTATTTGACCTGGTGCAACGCTGGTTGCGCGCACTCGGCTACCAGGTTACTTACGTTCGCAACATCACCGATATCGACGACAAGATCATTCGCCGTGCGGTTGAGAACGGCGAGACCATTGCCGCACTGACCGACCGTTTCATCCGTTACATGCACGAGGATGCCGCCGCGCTGGGGGTGGCACGCCCGGATATCGAGCCGCGTGCGACGGCGTTCGTGCCGCAGATGCTAGGCATGATCGAGGCGCTCGAACGGCACGGCTATGCGTATCAGGCCGTTGACGGCGACGTCAATTATGCGGTGCGCAAGTTTGGCGGTTATGGCCGTCTGTCGGGAAAGTCGCTGGAAGATTTGCGTGCCGGTGAGCGCGTGGCATCGAACGACGCCAAACAGGACCCGCTCGACTTCGTGCTGTGGAAGCGCTCGAAGGACGACGAACCGGCTGATACGCGATGGCCGTCGCGCTGGGGCGAAGGGCGGCCAGGCTGGCATATCGAATGCTCGGCCATGAGTTGCGCGCTGTTGGGGGAGCAGTTCGATATCCACGGCGGCGGCCAGGATCTGCAGTTCCCGCATCATGAAAATGAGATCGCGCAAAGTGAAGGGGCAAATGGCAAGCCGTTCGTGAATGTCTGGATGCATAACGGCCATGTGCAGATAGACAACGAGAAAATGTCGAAGTCGTTGAATAATTTTTTCACGATCCGCGATGTACTCTCTCGCTTTGATGCCGAAGTCGTACGCTTCTTCATCGCGCGCGCGCATTATCGCAGTCCGCTGAATTACAGTGACGCGCATCTGAACGATGCCCGGCAAGGCCTGACGCGGCTATATACCGCGCTGCGCGATACCGATGACGTGCGGGACGGCGTCAGCGCGCAACCGGTTGGCGACGCGACAACGGGTGCTGCCGCACTGGACTGGTCGACGCCGTACGCGGCGCGTTTTCGCGCGGCAATGAACGACGACTTCAATACGCCGATGGCGATCTCGGTCTTATTTGAGATGGCCGCCGAATTGAACCGAACCAAATCCGCAGCGTTGGCGGATGCCTTACGTGCGCTGGCGGGCATTCTCGGTTTGCTGGTCCGCACGCCGCGTGCCTTTTTGCAGGCGGCACAGCCCGCGGGTGCGGGCGATGGCGGCGGTGCCGAGGAAAAAGCCATCGATGGCGCGCTGGACGTGCCTGCCATCGAGGCGCGGATCGCCGCGCGCAAGGCAGCCAAGCAAGCGAAGGATTTTGCCCAGGCGGATGCGATTCGTCAGGCCTTGCTCGAAGCGGGAGTGGCATTGGAAGATCGTCCCGGTGGGATCACCGACTGGCGGCGCATGTGACGCAGCGTAGGCAGACCCTGCTGCCGGGCGAATTGTCGGAAGCGTTCGCCAGCCCCGACTATTGGGAGCGCGCGTGCGTGGACCTCGTCAAACGCGACCGGATCATGAAGAAGCTGATTCCGCGCAGTGCACCCGTGCATCTGCGCGTACGAGGTGATGCGTTTACCACGCTGGCACGCTCGATTGTTGGTCAGCAGATTTCAGTGAAAGCCGCGCAGGCGATCTGGCAACGTTTGCTGGACGCCTGTCCGGCGATGTCGGCGGCGGAAGTTGGCGCGCTAGACGCCGCGCGTCTGGCGCAATGTGGTTTGTCGCGACGCAAGGTGGAATACATGACGGACCTGGCGCTGCGGTTTTCCGATGGTTCGCTGCATCCGGACCGATGGAACGATATGGAAGACGAGGCGGTCATCGCCGAGTTGACGCAAATCCGGGGCATCGGACGGTGGACGGCTGAAATGTTTCTTATTTTTAATTTGTTGCGTCCCGATGTACTCCCGTTAGACGATTTGGGCCTGATCAAGGCGATCAGCGTCAATTACTTCAGCGGTGAACCGGTGACGCGCAGCGAGGCGCGTGAAGTTGCGGCCAATTGGGCGCCGTGGCGGACTGTCGCGACATGGTATATGTGGCGAAGTATCGAGCCGGTGCCGGTGACGTACTGACGCAACCATTTGAGGCGGGTTGCCGTGCGAGCGCGTGTAGAATACGCGTCTGTCGGAATACGAGGATTCCTATTACATGAAAACGACATTTCTGGATTTCGAGTCGCCGATCGCCGAGCTCGAAGCGAAGATCGAGGAACTTCGCTTCGTCCAGGACGATTCGGCCGTCGATATTTCGGAAGAGATCGAACGGCTGTCGCGCAAGAGCCAGCAGTTGACCAAGGACATCTATGCGAATTTGTCGCCTTGGCAAGTATCGCAAATCGCGCGGCATCCGCAACGTCCATACACGCTGGATTACGTCAACGACCTATTCACCGATTTTCATGAGTTGCATGGTGACCGGGCCTTCGCGGACGATCTGTCGATCGTTGGTGGTCTTGCACGGTTCAATGGTCAGCCTTGCATGGTGATCGGTCAGCAGAAGGGGCGTGACACGAAGGAGCGTGCGCTGCGCAATTTCGGTATGTCACGTCCCGAAGGCTATCGTAAGGCGGAGCGTCTGATGCGTCTTGCGGAGAAGTTTGGTCTGCCGCTGTTCACGTTCATCGATACGCCTGGCGCCTATCCAGGGATTGGCGCCGAGGAGCGCGGTCAGTCGGAAGCGATTGGACGCAATCTGTACGTGATGGCCGAACTGAAGGTGCCGATTATCGCGACGATCATTGGCGAAGGAGGCTCTGGTGGCGCATTGGCGATTGCGGTGGGCGACGTCGTCCAGATGTTGCAATTCTCGACCTATTCGGTGATTTCGCCGGAAGGTTGCGCCTCGATTCTGTGGAAGAGCGCGGCAAAGGCGCCTGAGGCCGCCGAGGCGCTGGGTCTGACGGCGAATCGCCTCAAGGCGCTTGGCTTGATCGACAAGATCGTCAATGAACCATTGGGTGGCGCGCAGCGTGATCCGAAGGGCATGGCCGTGCTGTTGCGCCGCGCGTTGAACGACGCATTGCGTCAATTCCAGGGCATGAGTACGAAGGAATTGCGTGAACGCCGGATGGGACGGTTGATGGCCTATGGCAAGTTCAAGGAAAACCGTTCCAACTGACGTCGATTGCACGCTGTCCGTGTGGGCAGCGGTGCGCGATGCGCTTTCTGCCACGTTGCCTGACCTTGCGGATGAATCCGAAGCGTGTGCGGACGCTGTCGCACCAACGCTTTCTGGTGCCGTGCATCCGCGTGTCGGTATCGCCTTCAGTGGTGGCCTCGACTCCAGTGTCTTGCTCGATGCCAGTGTGCAGGTCTTGGGCGCATCGCGTTGCGTCGCGTTCCACGTTCATCACGGTTTGCAGGCGGTCGCCGATGATTGGGTCGCGCATTGCGCCGCAGCTTGTGCCACTTTAGGCGTGGCTTTTATCGCGTTGCGCGTGGCGGTGCCGTCCGACGGCGGCGAGGGCATCGAGGCTGCAGCCCGTCAAGCGCGTTATCGCGCGTTGCGCGCGGCGGCGGCGGCCAACGATATCGACACGATGTTGCTCGGTCACCATGCCGACGACCAGGCAGAAACGGTGTTGTTGCAACTGCTGCGAGGGGCCGGGTTGCCTGGTTTGGCCGCGATGCCAATGATGCGTGACGATGTCCCGACAAGCATCGACAAGCCCCTGGCTGCGCTGCGGTGGTATCGCCCCTTGCTTTGCGTGACTCGTGAAACGCTGGCGGCTTATGCATCGCGGCGTGGCGTGCGGTGGGTCGATGACGCGTCGAACGACGATAACCGATTTACACGTAATGCGTTGCGGCATGATGTCATGCCTGTCATCGCCGCGCATTTCCCCGCGTACCGAACAACATTGGCGCGCGTGGCGCGACATGCCGCCGCGTCGCAGCAATTAATGACCGTGTTGGCCGAGGACGACTGGGCGCAATGCCGCCTCCCAGATGACGACGGGCTCTCGCTCAGCGCGTTGCGCACGATGTCGCTGCCGCGGATCGAAAATCTGCTCCGGCATTGGACGCGGTGCCAAGGTTTGCCGGCACCCTCCGCCGCACGGCTCGCCGAAATGGTGGCGCAGACCGTGGGAAAGGGCGTCGTGCCGGGGCAAAGGGCGTGCATCGCGCACGCTGGCCATTGCTTGCAGATCTATCGCGGCAGGGTTCATTGGGTGGCAATGCGGCCCAATGCGCCCCGGGTGTTGCGTGCGGATTCGCCGGGTAAGATCGTCATGGACGGCTTGCGCTACGCGGGGGAGTCGCGATGGTCGCCACCGGGCTGGCCCGGTTGCTTTTATTTTTCCCGCGAAGGGACGGGCGACGTATCTCATCCCAACGGTCTCGCCCGTGTGGGCAGTGCCGCGAGCACTGATGCGTCGGCCGACGAGGACATGACCAAGGCGATCGCTTCGGATCCCGTCGCCCGCGTGGCGTGGGTGGTGCCGTTGGCTGCCTTGATGGGGCGGCACCTGGCGGCACGACCGCGCATGGGCGGCGAGCGAATGCGGCTTGGCGCCCGTCGGCCACAAAGGACGTTGAAACAGCTTTATCAGGGGGCCGGCGTGCCGGTGTGGCAGCGCGACGCGCCACTGCTTTACGTGGATGGGCAACTCTGTTTTGTCCCTTATGTGGGTGGCTATCTGCCGGAAGTCGTGGAACTTGATGGTCCGACGGTCACAGTCTGGTGGGCCGACACGGCCGACTGAGTGATCGATCGGGGTGTTCCCGCCGATTCCGCTTGTTTTTCATTGATTCATCCTGTACTTTTTTATTTTTTCGGAATTGCCGTTCCGTCATTCTTACCGGCGACCATGTCGTCGTCCGGTTCAGCCAAGCGCGAAAGACTTCACAACACAATGTCTCTGATTGTTCATAAGTACGGCGGCACGTCGATGGGCTCTATCGAGCGCATCAAAAACGTCGCGAAGCGGGTGGCGAAGTGGCATCGTGCCGGTCACAAAATGGTGGTCGTGCCGTCGGCGATGTCCGGCGAAACGAACCGCCTGTTGAAACTCGCCCATGAAATATCGGCGCAACCGGACCCGCGCGAACTGGACGCCATTGCTGCCACGGGCGAGCAGGTGAGCGTCGGTCTGCTGGCGCTCGCATTGCAGGCCGAGGGGTTGCAGGCGGTCAGCTATGCCGGATGGCAAGTACCGGTGCGCACGGATAGCGCCTTCAGCAAAGCGCGTATCGAAAGTATTGACGGCACAAAGGTGCGGGCCGATCTCGATGCCGGCATGGTGGTGGTCATCACCGGGTTCCAAGGGGTTGATCCAAACGGCAATGTCGCGACCCTGGGGCGAGGTGGCTCGGATACGTCCGCGGTGGCGATTGCGGCGGCGTTGGAAGCTGCGGAATGCCTTATCTATACGGACGTCGACGGTGTATACACGACGGACCCTCGGGTAGTGGATGAGGCACGCCGGCTCGATCGGGTGACCTTCGAGGAAATGCTGGAAATGGCGAGCCTCGGCTCGAAGGTGCTGCAGATCCGATCGGTCGAGTTCGCGGGTAAATACCGCGTCAAGACCCGTGTGTTGTCGAGTCTGACCGATCCGATGATTGCGCTCGAAACGGAAATGCATTCGGGCACCCTGATTACCTTTGAAGAAGACGAGACCATGGAAAAAGCGGTTATTTCGGGCATTGCCTTCCAGCGTGACGAAGCGCGGATCGCGGTGATCGGTGTGCCTGACCGGCCGGGCATTGCCTATCAGATCCTGGGCCCGGTGGCCGACGCGAACATCGAAGTCGACATGATCATCCAGAATCAGAGCGTGGAAGGAAAGACCGATTTCACATTCACGGTTCCGCGTGGCGACTATGTGCGCGCACTGGAAATCTTGAATGCGCAGGTCAAGGACCATGTCGCGGCGGGCAGGATCCTGGGTGAGCCGAAGGTGTCGAAGGTCTCGGTGGTCGGTGTGGGCATGCGCTCGCATGTGGGCGTGGCCAGCATGATGTTCCGCACATTGTCCGAAGAGGGCATCAATATCCAGATGATCTCGACGTCGGAAATCAAGATCTCGGTTCTGATTGATGAAAAATACATGGAATTGGCGGTGCGTGCATTGCACAAGGCGTTTGAGCTGGATTTGCCGGTCAACGGTTGAGGGGCCGTGACGAGATAGGGCGTGTGAATACAAAACAGTCATATTTTTCTCAAACTATTTGACCTTTTTGCATTCAAAGGCTATTATCTCGCTTCGCTTGAAGATTGCCCGGTAGCACGCAGCAACAAGTGAATGGATGTACCGGAGACGTGGCCGAGAGGTCGAAGGCACTCCCCTGCTAAGGGAGCATGCGGCCAAAAACTGCATCAAGGGTTCGAATCCCTTCGTCTCCGCCAGAATACGCTGCCAGGGCTTGCCGTGGCGGTTCGGAATAGATCCTGAAACAGGAAATCGTTTCGAGAATAAGGGGCTTCGGCCCCTTTTTTGTTTTTGCCATCATGGTTTGGTATGCTGATTATTTAATCACGTGTTAAACCTTGTTGTCGTCAGTCCCATCATCGTGAAAAGCATCTATGTTTTAAGATAATGTTGATTAAATAATACAGTTATCCTTAATAAATATAGGTGGTGTCGTCGAGGCAAATCTGCGCGGCATGGATAGCGGCAACTCAAAACCTTGTCATACTCGATCCGGCACATGAAATAGCGCCGATATGCGATGTCGCTTCGTTTCTGTCGTGGTGGAGGTTGCGCGACAACCGATTGAAGCGTGTTGTCTACTGAAATAGGTGACGTCGGCGTAAAATCAGCGTTTTCAAGATAAGCGCCCGGGGAACCATGGCACACAAAGCGAAGCCGTTGATCGGCGTATTAGGCGGCATGGGGCCATTGGCGACGGTCGATTTCATGCAGCGGGTCATCGACTTGACGCCGGCGACGTGCGATCAAGATCATCTGGCGCTGCTGGTGGCTAATCTGCCTGGCACGCCGGATCGCTCCGCGGCGATCATCGATGGTGGGCCGAGTCCGCTGCCGGCGCTGCTTGAAGGGATTGACCTGCTGAATCGGAATGCCGCCGCCCTGATCGTCGTACCGTGTAATTCGGCACATCACTGGATTAGCGAGATGCGTGCGCACAGCGCCGCGCCGATGTTGCACATCGCCGAGGCGTGCGTCGCGGAAGTACCCGCCGACGCACGGCAGGTCGCTGTCCTTGCAACCGGTGGCACGATGATGTCGGGTTTTTATCAGCATTCGCTGCGCGAGCGCGGCATCACGCCGATCGAGCCTAACCAGGCGGTCCAGCAGCATGTCAGCGACTGCATCCGGGAGGTGAAGGCGGGGAATATCCCGGCTTCGGCCGAAGCCCTTTCGCCTGCAATCCGTATGCTCGCGGAGCAGGGCGCCCAGGCGGTCATCATGGGGTGTACCGAGATACCTTTGGCAGCGCGCCCGTTGTCGAGCTTCGCGGCAAGGCTTGGCGTGCCACTTATCGATAGCACGCTTGCCCTGGCCCGAGCGACGGTTGCCTTCGCGCACGACCGGGGCTGGCTGCTTGCGCCGGCTGCCTAGTCCCGGCGGCGGCAGCGACGTTTTCGAATCCGCAGTAGTATGTCCTTCTTCGCGGCCGCTGCCGTGGGACGTCGCATTTTGCGGGCAGGCACGCCCGGCGGCGCTCCCGCATGCTGTGAAAGCGCACGCCCGCGACCTATGTCCCCCTTGGAGAACGACCCGAAATGAGCGCATCCGTCTATGGCATCCCGGTCAAATCGATTGACGGCAACACCCAGACGCTGGACCAGTACAAGGGCAAAGTCCTGTTGATCGTCAACGTGGCCTCCAAGTGCGGTTTGACGCCGCAGTATGAGGCGCTGGAAAAGCTCTACGAAACGCGCCGCGCGGAGGGCCTTGAGATTCTGGGCTTCCCGGCGAACAACTTCAAGGGGCAGGAGCCCGGCACCGACGAAGAAATCAAGTCGTTTTGCAGCTTGACGTACGACGTGCAATTCCCGCTGTTTTCGAAGATTTCGGTGGTGGGCGATGACCAGCATCCGTTATACGAAACGCTGACACATGCCGTGCCGCATGCGACCGGCGACGGTCCGTTCCGCGAGCGCCTGGCGAGCCGGGGCAATACGCCGAATGCCGTACCGGATGTGTTGTGGAACTTCGAAAAGTTTTTGGTTGCCGCCGATGGATCGGTGGTCGGCCGTTTCGCGCCCGACGTGACCGCGGATGATCCGACGTTGCTGGCGGCACTCGATGCCGAGTTGAAGAAGGTCGCCTGAGGCAACGGCGGAGAACGCTATCGGACGCCGACGTGGACCGCACGTTGCAAATGTCGGTATTCATTGCCGTGGTGGATGCCGGCAGTTTCATTGGCGCCGTCGACGGCTTGCGGATATCGAAGGCCGCCGTATCACGGCATGTTGACGCGTTGGAACAGCGGCTCGGCGTGCGGCTGTTGCAGCGGACCACGCGCCGGCTGTCCCTGACCGACGACGGCCGAACGTTTTATCAACGCGCGAAGGAAGTCCTGGCGGCGCTCGATGATGCGGAGGCGGCGCTGACGTCACGCTCGGCCGAGCCGGGCGGGGTTATCCGGGTCAACGTTCCGCTGACGTTCGGCATCGACCATCTCGCGCCGCTGTGGCCGCGTTTTCTCGAAGCGCATCCGAAAGTCGATCTCGACATCACATTGAATGATCGCGTAGTCGATCTTGTCGATGAAGGCTATGATCTCGCGGTGCGCATTGGTGCAATGCCGGACTCGACGCTGGTCAGTCGCCATCTCGCCGATACCAGGATGATTCTCTGCGCGACGCCTGCTTATCTATCTCGATATGGTTGCCCGCAACAGCCACTTGAGCTGGCCGAGCATCGTGTGCTGGCTTATACAAACGGCGGCAGTCGGGATGAATGGACCTTTACCGATGCACACGCGCATGCTCGCGGGGTGCGCATCCGCCCGCGCGTATATTCCAATAACGGCGACACTTGCCGAGCGATAGCGCTCGGCGGCGTTGGCATCATGCTGCAGCCTCGCTTCATGTTGGACGCGGATTTGCGCGCCGGTCGCCTTGTAGAGATCCTGCCCGGCTTCCGCGCGGGTACGCTCGGCATCTATGCGGTCTACCCGACGCGCAAGCAATTACCGCTGAAGGTACGACGTCTGGTGGACTTCCTGGCGATGTCTTTCCAGCATGTGACCTGGGATTAAGCGCGTCGCACGCCATGGCCTCAGAATTTGTGACGCAGACCGATGTGCGTGGTCCATTGGCCGCTGCCGCCCGATAGGCCGCCAGCACAGTTCAGGTTTGCTCGATCGAAGCTGGCATGGCCCGTGCGCTCCCCTGCGGCACGCTGGTAGGCGGCAGCCAGATAGATGTCGGTGCGTTTTGATAATGCATAGTCAGCTACTCCGCCGATCTGATGCCAGTGCGGGCGCTTTATCGTGCCGCCATGGTCCTGCGCACGGGCCCGCGTATGGATATACACCACGCCGGTAGTCAGCGCGACGGTCGTCCTGTATTTCAGATGCAGTTCAATATTGTCCAGGCGCAGTTGATGCGCTGAGACGGGAGGCAGTAGGCCACCGCCCGGAAAGTGGGTGGGTGCTTGCACGCGGGTATGGCTGTAACTGGTGCCGAATCCAATATCGCCCAATAGATAGGTGAAGCCCACGCCCCATGTCTGCTGTTTCTCAGCGGTAAAACTGCCTTTGTCGACTGCTGCACCCCTGCTGTTCCCGCTGTTCGGGTTGTTCAGCTGGACATAGGCACCGGCGAGCGACAACGGGCCGTTTGCGTAGTGTGCGCCGGCGCTGAACGCGCTGTTGTCACGGCTTTCGTTGGTGTTGCTGAACGAATAGGTGCCAACCGTCTTCAAGCCGCCCCGCGTGGCGGTGAACTTGAGGGTGTTGTCGATCCGGTATGACAGTCCGGCGTTGTCATTGCCGTAGAGGCGGCCATTGACCCCGGTTGCCCAACTGCCGCCTGCGGTCAATGGAGACAGAGTGTCGATGGAGGCATCGTACTGGCGGCCAAAGGTCATCGCGCCGTGCTCATCGCTGCCCAGGCCGACGAAAGCCTGTCTTCCGAACAAAGCGCCCCCTTGCATCGAGCGACCCGTATTCCCATCGAAGCCCGCCTCCATCACGCCGAATGCGGAAAGCCCGTTGCCCAAAGGCTCATTGATCTTCAAGCCCCAGCGGCTGCCAGAGAACGTGCCGGTGCCTGAACGTGTCACGTGCTTGCCGGCCTGGTCATTGGTAAAGGACAAGCTCTGGTCCAGGATGCCATACAGGGTCGCACTGGCGGCGCTGCCTTGCGCGAGCACGATATCGGAGGCAAGGCAGAGCCAGGGCAGGACCAGAAGATGGCGAGCCCATGATCCTACCCCATTACTGCAGGGGTAATTGGTAGGTGAAGCGGGATAGCGCGGCGTGCACAGTTTCGTCTTCTGTCCAGCGCCTGTCGAGGCGCCTGTGGAAAGGAAAGATACATTCACTCAGTATTCCTATATTCGTTGAACAGCATCATGGAACACCAGCGTGGCGCAGTGTTTGCCGCGCCAGAAAGCACATGGGCGAGGAAACAGGCATCGCGACGCTGACCTGCAGGGGTGTGGCCGGCGACGATTGGCGGTCAAAATGAAAAATATCAGTCACGTCTTCGTGCTGGACACGAGGGCGTCGCCGGGCGCGCCAATTGCTCGCGCATGAGACCTGATACTCGACATAGGATACTGTATGGGTGTACAGTATTCACTGCGCCCGGTACGGGTGTCACGGGCGCGGACAAGGCAGCCCGTGTATGCTGTCAGCGGATCCGCGGCGCATGGCGCCCGGGTTTTTCGCCATTTGCTTCCACACTGCTCTGGATCGTCTTCCGTGTCTTCGAACGAAGTTTCCCGCCGTGCCCGCCGCCCATCGTCCCAACGCGCCGACGCCTCCGGTCAATCCGTTTCGCCTTCTACCGGGCGTCAACCCATTCAGATTCGAGGGGCCCGCCAGCACAATCTGAAGAACCTCGATGTGGACCTGCACCCGGGGCAGATGACGGTTGTGACGGGCCCTTCGGGATCAGGCAAGTCGAGCCTGGTGTTCGATACGCTGTATGCGGAAGGTCAGCGACGCTACGTCGAGACGTTCAGTGCCTATGCGCGGCAATTCCTCGACCGCATGGATCGCCCGCAGGTGGACCGTGTCGACGGCGTCCCACCGGCGATCGCCATCGATCAGACCAATCCGGTAAGGAGTTCGCGCTCCACGGTTGGCACGATGACCGAGTTGAACGATCACCTGAAATTGTTTTTTGCCCGTGCGGCCACGCTGTTCGATCGCAAGACGGCGGAGGAAGTGGCGCACGATACGCCGGAGACGATTTATTCGGAATTGCTGACGCGCACACGTGACGGCGATCCGCGGATTGCATTGACGTTCCCCGTGCAACTACCGGACAGTGTCACCGATGATGAGGTGGCGCAGTGGTTGTCCGCCAGCGGCTACACGCGAATCCAGGCGCGGCGCCGTGTACAGACCGATACAGGGCCCCGGCAGTTGCTCGATGTGGTGGCGGATCGCTTCCGGGTTCAGGGGGCCGAGCGCGCTCGTGTCATGGAAGCGATTGAAGCCGGCTTGATGCGCGGCGGCGGCAGGCTGGACGTCTATCTGCTGGACGCACCCGCAGAAGGTGGAACCACCAGTGATGTCGGGACGGCGTCGTCAGCGGCGGGGATCGTGCCGGCGAAGGACGAATTCGAGTCGGCCCCGCATTGGCGCTTCTCTACCGGGCTGCATTGTCCGCAAAGTGATATCCGCTACGCGGAGCCGCAGCCCGCGCTATTTTCTTTCAACTCGGCCTACGGCGCGTGCGAGGCTTGCCGTGGCTTTGGACGGGTGATCGGTATCGATCTCGGCCTGGTGATTCCCGACGGACGTAAGTCACTGCGCGAGGGTGCCGTAAAAACGCTGCAAACCCCGGCGTGGAAAGAGGGACAGGACGACCTGATCAAGTATGCGAAGGCCGAGGGCATTCGCGTCGACGTGCCGTGGGCGGACCTCAAGCAATCGGAGCGGGACTGGGTCGTGGAGGGCTCGCCGTTGTGGAAGGGGAAATGGAACGCGCAGTGGTACGGTGTGCGGCGCTTCTTCGACTACCTGGAGTCGAAGGCATACAAGATGCATATCCGGGTGTTGCTGTCGAAGTATCGCAGCTACACCACCTGTCCGACATGTGCCGGGGCGCGCTTGAAAACCGAGTCCCTGTTGTGGCGTCTGGGCACGAAGGCCCAGGCTGACGCCGTACTGGCACCGGAAAATCGGTTCATGCCGAACGGGGTCGAGTGGACGCCTGCGCAACTCACGGCGCTACCCGGGTTGACGCTGCATGATCTGATGCTGATGCCGATCGATCGGATCCGGCGGTTTTTCGACACGCTGACACTGCCGTCGGTTTTGCTCGATGATGCGTTGAAGTTGTTGCATGACGAGGTGCGCACGCGCCTGCGTTACCTCAGCGATGTCGGCATCGGTTATCTGACGTTGGACCGGCAAAGCCGTACCCTGTCCGGCGGTGAAGTGCAACGGATCAATCTGACGACGGCGCTGGGTACATCGTTGGTTAATACGTTGTTCGTTCTCGACGAGCCGAGTATCGGATTGCATCCCCGCGACCTCGGCCGTATTGTCGAGGCGATGCACCGGTTGCGGGATGCCGGCAACACGCTGGTCGTCGTCGAGCACGATCCGCTGGTGATGCTGGCGGCCGATCGGCTTATCGATATGGGGCCCGGGCCAGGCGAGCGCGGCGGCGAGATTGTCTTCGACGGGCCGCCGGGCACGATCGACGCGGTGTCGACGCAAGACGAGACCCTGACATCCGCCTATCTGTCCGGACGGCGTCAAGTGGCGGAATCGGCGCAATGGGTGCGTCGTCCGGTCGAAGCGGATACGCCACGGCTGGTGCTCGAAGGAGCGTCTGAACACAATCTGCGCGATGTCACTGTATCTATCCCGTTGCGTCGTCTCGTCTGTGTGACCGGTGTGTCCGGCTCTGGTAAATCGACGTTGATCCAGGACGTGCTGGCACCGGCCCTGGCCCGCCATTTCGGCAAGGCAACCGAGACGCCAGGCGCGTTCCGCGCGTTGCTCGGGGCGGATCAGCTCAGTGATGTCACATTCGTCGATCAGTCACCGATAGGTCGTACCGCCCGCTCGAATCCGGCGAGTTACGTCGGGGCTTTCGACGAAATCCGCAAGCTGTTCGCCAAGGCGCCGCTCGCGCTCCAACGGGCCTATGGCGCTGGGATGTTCAGCTTCAATTCGGGTGATGGGCGCTGCCCGACATGTGGCGGCTCAGGCTTCGAACACGTCGAGATGCAGTTCCTTAGCGATGTGTACCTGCGTTGCCCTGATTGCGACGGTCGGCGGTATCGCGACGAGATTCTCGAAGTGAAGATCGAGCGAACCGATGTCGCAGGCACCGTGCGCGCGCTCAGCATCGCGGACGTACTGGACCTGACGGTCAATGAGGCAGTGGGGTGTTTCGCCCATGACACCGCGGTGCTGCGGGTATTGCAGCCGATCGTCGACGTTGGCCTTGATTACGTGAAGCTGGGCCAACCCGTGCCGACGCTATCGGGTGGTGAGGCACAGCGTTTGAAGCTGGCCGGTTTCCTCGCGGAAGCCGAGACCACGGACCAGCCGCACCGGTTGTTTATGTTCGACGAGCCTACGACCGGGCTGCATTTCGACGATATCGCGAAGTTGATGCGGGCGATGCGTCGCTTGCTCGAACGTGGCCACTCGCTGCTGGTCATCGAGCACAATCTCGACGTGATCCAGTCGGCCGACTGGATCATCGATCTGGGGCCTGAAGGCGGGGATGCAGGTGGCCTGGTGGTATGTGAGGGCACGCCGGATGGGGTCAGTGCAGTGGCCGCGTCCCATACCGGCCGTGCGCTACGCGAATACGCGGAGGCGTTGACGACGTCTACCGTGGCGCAGGCGGCGCGCGCGGCGACGATGGTCGCCGCGGGGACGCTCGATGCGAGCGGAAATCCGGTAGCCGGCGGCGAGGATGGGACAGCGGCCGCCGAGGGGGGGCGTCCGTTGCAACACGCCGCGGCGGTGGTGGCGGCCCGCAAGGCCCTGCAGGGCGAGAACGTCGTGCGTATCGTCAACGCGCGTGAGCACAACCTGAAGGGTCTCGATGTCGATATTCCGCATGGCAAGTTCAACGTCATTACCGGTGTGTCCGGTTCCGGTAAATCGACGCTGGCGTTCGACATCCTATTCCACGAAGGGCAGCGCCGTTACCTCGAATCGTTGAATGCCTACGCCCGCTCGATCGTGCAGCCCGCGGGGCGTCCGGAAGTCGATGCCGTTTATGGCATTCCGCCGACGGTCGCGATCGAGCAGCGCCTGTCGCGCGGGGGCCGCAAGAGCACGGTGGCAACGACGTCGGAAGTCTGGCATTTTCTGCGGTTGCTGTATGTTAAGCTTGGCATCCAGCATTGCATCCACGACGGTACCCCGGTTACGGCGCAAAGCCCCGAGTCGATCCTGGCGCAGATCGTTCGTGACTTCAAGGGCATGCATGTCGGATTGTTGGCTCCGCTTGTCGTCAATCGCAAGGGCGTCTATACCGACTTGGCGAAGTGGGCAAAGGCGCGTGGCTACACCCATCTGCGCGTGGATAAGGAGTTCGTGCCTGTGGAGCCCTGGCCCAAGCTGGATCGGTTCAAGGAGCACACCATCGAGCTGCCAGTCGGCGATCTCGTCGTGACCCCGGACGATGAGTCGACGTTGCGCGCGATGCTGACACAGGCACTGGAACTGGGGAAGGGCATCATGCATCTGCTGGCCCCGCTCGACGGCCTCGCCGAGGCGTTGTCAAAGGGAAAGCGTACGCGTCAGGTGGGTGAGTCACGGGTGTTTTCGACAAAGCGAGCCTGCGCGGTGTGTGGCACCAGCTATCCGGAACTGGATCCACGGATGTTTTCGTATAACAGCAAACACGGCTGGTGTACCGCCTGCGTGGGGACCGGCGTCACGCTGACGCGCGAGCAGCGAGCGGCGTATGACGACACGCTGTTCGCCGATGACCAACGCGGCCGGGAGCAGGGTATTGCGCAGGCGCAAGCGGAGCCGGAGGATGTTGTGGACGAACCGTGTGAGCACTGTGAGGGAACACGGCTCAATCCGGTGGCGCGAGCGGTTGTATTCGGTGGCCAACCCATTACGCAAGTGGGTCGCTGGACCGTTGCCGATACGCGTGCCTGGATCGGGTCGTTGCGGCTGCGTGGCCGCGATGCGGATATCGGCCGTGACGTGATCAGTGAAATCGACAGTCGCCTTCGTTTCCTGGAGGAGGTAGGTCTTGGCTATCTAAGCCTTGATCGTGCCGCGCCCACGCTGTCCGGCGGCGAGGCGCAGCGCATTCGTCTGGCGGCGCAGTTAGGCAGCAATTTGCAGGGCGTGTGCTATGTGCTCGATGAACCGACGATCGGTCTACATCCGCGCGACAACCAGATCCTGCTCAATGCGTTGAAGCAGTTGAACGAAAAGGGCAATACGCTGGTGGTGGTCGAGCATGACGAGGACACGATTCGACGTGCCGACCACATTATCGATATCGGCCCCGGCGCGGGGAAGCGTGGCGGCACCGTGGTTGCGCAAGGCACGGTTGACGATCTGGCCCGGACGCCGAGTTCACTGACGGGTCAGTTTCTGGCCAATCCGATTCCACATCCGCTCCGAGACAGGCGCCAGGTCAGTCCGGTGGTTACGGGCTCACGGTCCGCCGTGAACGGCCAAGCCGTGCCGCCGGATTGGTTGACGATCGAGGGCGCGTCGTTGCATAACCTCCGTGATGTCAGCGTGTCCTTGCCATTGTCACGATTGGTGGCCATCACCGGGGTCAGCGGCTCCGGAAAATCGACATTGGCACGGGATGTCCTGATGACCAATATGCTCGACGTGATTGGACGGTCGGTCCTGTCGTCTCCCGCCGAACGTCGTGCGCGCAAGCAGGCCGAGGCGTCGGGCGCCGGCGGTGCGAAGGGTGTTGCACGCAAGGCCCGGGCAACCCCCGGTGGCGCCGGCACCGGAAGGGATGCGTCGCAGGCGGCTGCCGTCGAGGCGCGCGCGGCCGCGGCGAGTCATCTCGCGCACACATGGCACGGCTGTCGGAACATCACCGGATGGGGCAGTATCGATCGGGTGCTGGAAGTGGATCAGACGCCCATCGGAAAAACACCACGCTCCTGTCCCGCCACGTACATCGGCATGTGGGACACGATCCGCCGTTTGTTCGCCGATACACTGGAAGCAAGGGCACGCGGCTATACGCCGTCACGCTTTTCGTTCAACACCGGTGACGGTCGTTGCCCCGCCTGCGAGGGGCAGGGCGTGCGAACGATCGCCATGAGTTTCTTGCCGGATGTGAAGGTACCGTGCGACGTGTGTCACGGTCAGCGTTTCAATGCGGAGACACTGACGGTGACCTGGCGTGGCAAGCATATTGGCGAGGTGCTGACGATGGAAATCGACGAAGCCGTCGATTTCTTCTCATCGATGCCGAGCATTGCGCATCCGCTGCAGTTGTTGGTGGATGTGGGGCTGGGCTACCTGACATTGGGACAACCTTCACCGACCTTGTCAGGTGGCGAGGCACAGCGCATCAAGCTCGTGACGGAGTTGAGCAAGGTGCGTGACGATATCGGCCGCCGTGGGCAGAAGGCGCCGCATACCTTATATGTGCTGGATGAGCCCACGGTCGGACTGCATATGGCGGACGTGGCGCGGTTGATACATGTACTGCACCGACTGGTCGACGGCGGCCACAGCGTGATCGTGATCGAGCATGATCTCGATGTGATAGCGGAAAGTGACTGGATTGTCGATCTCGGACCGGAGGGCGGCAGCCAGGGTGGCCAGATCGTCGCATCGACCGATCCGGTGTCACTGACCCGTGAGCGTCGCAGTCATACGGGCGCTGCATTGAAACCGGTCCTGGCACGCGGCGCCCGTTAAATCCGCTGTCGCTTCGACATGCGTCAATTGCCGAAGTCGACAGAGGCGTCGGCATCCATGCCGCAGTGCAACCGACGGCCGACACCAGATATGACGATAGCGTTGACACCGAACGTCACGCCATCGACACGGCTATTCATCCGGTACGTCGTCAAGGTGTCGAGGGGCTCGTACGGCCAGGCGTCGTTGGCCCGGCCCGTTGTTTGATCGAATGTCGGAATGGGGCAGCGGGCGCAGGGTTTCACCAGTTGAATCTCGATGGGCTCCTGTCCCGGTGCCTGCTCCAACGCCGACGCGAACGTCAGCGTACTCACATGGTCTTCTTCGTAGGCATCCATGTCGGTCAAGACCACGTTGGGACGGAAGCGGTCCATTGGTATGGCCGGCGCGCCTTTGCGCATCATTTTCTGATTCAAATCATCCAGGGACGCCTGGTTCGTCAATAGCAGCGGGAAACCATCGGCGAAATGCGTTGGCGCTTCCACACCTGCGGTCCAGCGCGCGCTGGCGAGGCGTGTCACCGTGGGATCGAATCGTACAAGACGAACGGGGCAAGCGAGTAACGCGGAGAACCATTGTGCCGCGTCATCCCCCGCATCCAGTGCCTGGAACGTATCGCGCCATACCTGTACCGCCACGGACGCCGCTGGTGGTCCTGCTACGAGATCAACCGTATTTGATGTGGTAACCGTAAAGGGCAACCGTAATGGCGTTGAGCATACCGAGAGGATGCGCGCCGCCTTATCGCCAGCGGCGCTTTCCGGGTAGCCGGATATTGGCGCCGTGAGGCTGGCGCGCAGCGCATCCGCATCGAGATGCACTTCACAGCACTTGTCGATCAGACGGGGTATGACGCAAGCCAGGGCAGGATGCGTGCGTTGCGAAATGAAGGTACCGATGAAGGGGCCGCCGGCATGGACGACCATCCAATCCCGATCGTGCGCTAGACCGTGAGCCAGCAGCTGCGCCGTGTCGAGGCGGATACCGCGACACGATTTGATCGGGTAAATATGCAGAGAAGCGACGCGGGGCATCTTTGAACAGGTGTCGGGGCGGCCGGGGGCGCCGCATTTCGACGTCAGTGTAACAAGATGCCGTCGGGAGGCGTGAAAAAGCGCTGTAACCCTGAGAGTCACAGCGCTGGTCATGCTGAACCGGGAACGGTTTACCTACCTGGTATGTAACTGTCCGGCGAGGAAACCACCGCCGGTGCGCCGCTCTCGCACCGGGCTTATTGACCTGCCGGTTGCGTTGGTTGGCCGGCGGCTTTACGCTCCGCGTTTTGGAGGCTTGCCGGGTACTTCGGATCGTTTTGCGACGGGTTATAGCCGTTCTTTTCCAACGATTTCAGTTCAGCATTCTTTTGTTCGCGATGTACCTTGCGCGAGGCCTTGCGGGCAGCCTTGCGTTCTGCGTGGGTGCCGCTGGCGTGTGTACCGGGTGCGGAGTTCACGGCACTCGGCGAGGTGTAGGGCGATGCGTTGGTCGGCCCGTTCGTGCCCTGGGCATCCGCGGCAGAGGCCACCGAAACGGTCCCGACCAGCGTGGCGGCGCATGCCAAGGCACCCAGTGTACGGACAGCCCTGGATGCGGAGATGTGGCGAATCGATTGCGACATGGTAACGCTCCTTGTTCTTTATTGGTGGAGGTCTGACGAACTGTCATTGAGCAAACGGTGTGCCAGACGTTGAGACCCTATGTGAAAGAAGCAGAAAGCCTGTTGCAATAACTGTCACGCGTTACTGACGTATCGCTTGATGACCGCTGCCGTGATCCAACCCAGACATGCCAAGACGTGGATTGGAGGCATTGCAATTCGCGCCGCGTCTTTTATAAGAGAACAGGTATTCCTTACCGGCCTGACCGAGGTCAGCGCGTTTCGGCCGCGCCAATCGGATGCAGCAAACGCGATAGCCACATCGGTATCACGGGCTGGACGCATCTTTCCTGGACATTCAATAGCGCAAGGCACGCTTATTGCTGATGATCAGTCAAACATCAAAGAGGAGAAGTGCAATGCTGCGTTATGCCGTCATATTCTTTATCATCGCGATCATCGCGGCAGTATTTGGTTTCGGTGGTATTGCCGCGGGCGCGGCTGAAATCGCGAAGATTCTGTTCTATATCTTCGTTGTGATCTTCCTGGTGACGCTGGTGATGGGGCTGTTCAACCGATAGCGCGCTCTCGGCAGTAAATCGATTTTTCCAGGCGAGAGGCACAGCGCCTCATTGAAAAAATGCTGGGTGACAGGTTTATCCTGTTCCCCAGCATTTTTTATTTTATGGCCGCTCCAGTCACCAGTCAGTGTAAGGAACTGGTGCTCGGTCCAATCGATCAGGCTTGCTGCGTCTCCGGTAAATCCACGTCCATGCCGTGATGACGTAGAAGGGCGTCGATCGATGGCTCACGGCCTCGGAAGGCCTTGAACGAATTCATCGCCGCGCGACTGCCACCAACCGACAGGATTTCTTCCAGGTAACGACGCCCCGTCACGGGATCAACCACGGAGCCGGTGGCGCCGGCCGCTTCCTCAAAAGCAGAGTAGGCGTCGGCGGACAACACCTCGGCCCACTTATAGCTGTAATAGCCCGCCGCATAGCCGCCTGCGAAAACGTGGCTGAAGCTGTTTGGCCAACGCGAGATCGGTGTCTGCTCGACCACGTGATAGGTCGCGTTGATTCGACGTGCGAGCGCATTCACTGTCTCACTACCACTCGGGTCGAAGTCGGTATGAATATGCATATCGAACATCGAAAATACGATCTGGCGCAACGTACCTAGTCCGCTCTGGAAATTCTTGGCGGCGATCATCTTGTCGAACAAGGTGCGCGGCAAGGTTTCACCGCTGTCGACGTGGGCGCTCAGCGTTTGCAGGACGTCCCATTCCCAACAAAAGTTTTCCATGAATTGGGACGGCAGCTCCACCGCATCCCACTCCACGCCGTTGATGCCGGATACAGCCGGTTCCTCGATTCGGGTCAGCATATGGTGCAAGCCATGACCACATTCGTGGAAAAGCGTCACCACGTCATCGTGTGTCAGAAGCGCCGGCTTGTCGCCTACCGGTGGCGAGAAATTGCAGACCAGGTAGGCAACGGGTGTTTGTGTGGTGCCGTCCTCGCGGCGCTTGCGCGAGCGTGCATCATCCATCCACGCCCCCCCCCGTTTGCCTTCGCGTGCATACAGGTCCAAATAAAACTGCGCGACCAATCGCGGCGCACCCGCATCCATCGACTCCACGCGGAAGAAGCGGACATCCGGATGCCATACCGGTGCCTGATCCGCGCGGATGCGCACGTTGAACAGCTTTTCAATCAGGTCGAACAAGCCGCTCAGGACTTTCTGCTCGGGGAAATATTGCTTTACTTCATTCTCGGAAAACGCATATTGCCGTTGTCGCAGTTTTTCCGAGACGTAGGCTACGTCCCATGGCGCCAGATCGTCGATACCGACGTGGTCGCGGGCAAAACGTTGTAACGCGTTCCAATCAGCTTGCGCATACGGCCTGGCACGTTTAGCGATATCATCCAGAAAAGCGATGACCTGTGCTGGCGTATCGGCCATTTTCGGTGTCAATGACACTTCGGCATAATTCGACAGACCGAGAATGTGCGCTTCTTCCGCGCGCAACGTCAACTGCTCGCGCATATTGTCGGTGTTATCCCACTCTGCCTGCCCCTGCCCATATTCCGGCCCCAGCTCCGATGCCCTGGTAACGTAAGCGCGATATAGAATCTCACGCAAGGCGCGATTGTCCGCATATTGAATGACGGGGAAGTAAGAAGGGAAGTGTAATGTGAATTTCCACGCATTGCCGCCGGCAGCGTGCTTCGCGGATTCGGGATCGCGATCGGCGGCCTCCCGCGCTGCGTCGATTGCATCCTGAGGCAGGCCCGCCAGTTCGCTTAGATCATGCACCCAATGGGCGAACGTGTTGGTGGCATCCAGCACGTGATCCGAGAATTGTTTCGAAAGGCTTGCCTGCCGCTCCTGCAGTGCCGCAAAACGCGGCTTGCTGGCTTCCGGCAATTCCGCACCGGACAGGCGAAAGTCGCGCAGCGAATCGTCGAGGACCTTGCGTCGGATGGGCGTCAGTGCTGCGCCTTCGGCGGTATCGATCGCTTTGTACTTTTCGAAAAGGGCCAGATTCTGACCCACGCTCGCGTAGAATTCGGTGATGCGAGGGAGGTTTTCCGCATGGGTGGCACGCAGTGCGGGTGTATCGGCGACCGCGCTCAGGTGACCGACGACGCTCCATGCACGACCAAGTGGTTCGGTCCCTGCCTGCAACGCATCGATGACCGTTGCCCAGGTGGCGGGCGTGTCGGGCGCGATCGCCGCGTCCACGGCGGCGCGGGCATGTTCCAGCAATACGTCCAGCGCCGGGCTGACATGCTCGGCGCGTATATCGGCGAAACGGGGCAGGCCGGCGGTGCGGCCGAGTTCGATCAGCGGGTTGGGCTGGGCCGTATCGGCGTGAGCCGCTGGCGTGGTCGAGAGTGTCGAAGCAGCCATTTCCTTCTCCTTTCAGCAGTACCGCTGTGTGCCCGCGCGCCCGCTAAAAAAGATGCCGCGGGCGTTGGGTGGTGATCGAATTCAACTAGGCGGATTGTCTCAGAACGTGCCTTGCTTGCGTTCCGCGGCTTCGATCGTATTCACCAGCAACATGGTAATCGTCATTGGCCCAACGCCGCCCGGTACCGGTGTGATATGGCCGGCCACGGGAACGATGCCGGCGAAATCGACATCCCCGCATAATTTCCCCGCGTTGTCGCGGTTCATGCCCACGTCGATCACAGTCGCACCTGGCTTGACCATATCCGCTGTCAATACATTTCGGCGCCCGGTGGCGGCCACGACGATATCGGCGCGCTTCGTGTGCGCGGCGAGATTTCGGGTTTTGCTATGACAGACGGTGACGGTTGCGCCCGCTTCCAGCAGCATCATCGCCATCGGCTTGCCGACGATGTTGGATCGACCTATGACGACGGCTTCGGCACCCGAGAGCGGGATGTCATAGGCCTCGAACATCTTCATGACGCCATAGGGCGTGCACGGACGGAACAACGGCATGCCGGTCATCAGCGCACCGGCGTTGGCGACGTGAAAGCCGTCGACGTCCTTCTCGGGGGCAATCGCCTCGATGACTTTGTGACTGTCGATATGTGGCGGCAGCGGCAATTGCACGAGAATGCCGTCGATCGCGGGATCCTGATTCAGTTCGTCGATCAGTGCAAGAAGCGCCGCCTCGCTGAGATCCGCTGGCTGGTCGATCTTGCGCGAATACACGCCATATTCCTCGCAGGCCTTGACCTTGTTGCGAACGTAGACCTGGCTCGCCGGATTGTCACCGACCAGGACCACCGCGAGACCAGGTTGATGTCCTGCTGCGGTCAGGATGGCGGCGCGTTTTGCGACGTCGCCGCGAAGTTTCTTGGACAGGGCGTTGCCGTCGATCAGGGTGGCGGTCATGGATGGTTACGGTCAGTCAGAATAAAGACGGTGCGCGGTAGGTCCTGCCACGTTGCCACGTGATGCAATTACGGTCGGACAGGGGCGGCCATGAGACGTGCTCGGCATCGTGCCGGCCCCCTGTGCGGTATCCAAAAACAAATGAAGCCACACTGTCGCCAGCGCGGCTTCATCGGATTCGAACGGTCCGCCTGCAACGGCATCACCACGGCGAGACAGCAGGCTGCGCGGCGCGATACGGCCTCATTATATATCGCCGCAGCGCCGATCCACTCAGGGCTTGGCCGATAAGGCCAGACGCAACAGGTCGGCGACCGTGTTGACGTTCAGTTTCTCCATGATATTGGCGCGATGCGCCTCGACCGTCTTGATGCTGATGCCGAGATCGTCAGCCATCTGCTTGTTCAGGCGACCCGCCGTAATGCGTTCCAGCACCTGTTGTTCACGTGCCGTCAACTTGGACAGGCGCTCAAGCGAATCCCGATGTTGCGCCGCCTCGACATTCATATTGCGGGAGCGTTCCAGCATTGCCTTTACCAGCGGCAGCAATTCGGTTTCATCGAACGGTTTTTCGATAAAATCGCTTGCACCTTTCTTCATCGTCGAAACGGCCATGCTCACATCACCGTGACCGGTTACGAAGATGATCGGCAACTGTGGATCGAGGTCCAGCAATTTCTCCTGGAGTTCCAGACCGCTCATGCCTTGCATCCGGACATCCAGGATCAAACAGGCAACGTGCCGCGGTGCGTACGCTTCCAGGAAGCGTTCGGTACTGGCGAAGCACTGCACGCCGTATCCGTTTGCTTCCAGCAACCATCGCAACGAGTCACGGACCGCTTCGTCATCATCGACGACAAATACCGTTTCGGCTTCATTCGGCTGGCTGCTCATGATTCTCCCGTAGCGTTGTAGGATTCAAAAAAGGATACGCGTCCGCCTGATGTAAATCGCGCGCCCGTGCCGAGGCGATCGGCAGCGTGCAGTGAAATGTACAACCGGTAATCTTGCCATCGGCATTCACGTTATTCTCCACCCAAAGTCGCCCGCGGTGCGACTCGATGATGGAGCGGCAAATATTCAAGCCCATGCCCATGCCATCCGACTTGGTACTGTAGAACGGCTCGAATAGTCGCTCGGCGCTGGCTTCGTCCACGCCCGGCCCATGGTCGATGACCGAGACACGAACCATGTCCGCATCATTGCTCGCCACGAGTTGGATGACGTTGTCGAGCGAGCCGGTCGTGGCGCGGGGTGCTTTGTCGCGCATTTCAGACATTGCCTCGGCGGCATTTTTCAGTAAATTCACCAGGACCTGTTCGATCAGCACCGGATCAACCGAGATGGCGGGCAGGTTGCCGCGCATTTCGGTCGATATCCGCACGCCGCGACGACGCGTCTCGATTTCCGCCAGACCAATGGCGTCCGCGACGATATCGCCGAGGCGAACTTCCTTGCGTTTGGGCTCGCTGCGTTTAACGAACTCACGAATGCGCTTGATGATCATCCCGGCCCGAATGGCCTGCTGCGAGGTCTTTTCCAACGCGCCAAGCAGCATTTCCGGCGTTGCGCGATTGTTTCGCACCATTGCCGATGCCCCGGAGCAGTAATTGCTGATCGCAGCCAGGGGCTGGTTCAATTCGTGGGCAAGCGACGAGGCCATTTCCCCCATCGTCGACAACCGGCTGGCAAACTGCAGTTTTTGATCTTGCTGCCGGGCATTCTCTTCGGCCAGCTTGCGCGCGGTGATGTCGGTGGCGATTTGCATCTGCGCCAGATGACCGTCCACCCACTGGATATATTGACGCCGAACATCGAACCAGCGATCCACGCTTTGGACGAACACCTCCTGGGACACAGTCGATTCCCTACCAGGATCGTCGGCCTCGCTACCGAACGCCGCGGGCATGCCGGCGTAGGTATCGATCATGTCGATCGAGTCGGAACGGCCGACGTCGCCACTCTCGTCGTTGGCATCGGCGACCCCTTCATCGCGTTTGAGGGTGTTCGCCAGTTCAAGATGCCCTTGCGGGCGCAAACCGAAAATGTGCCGATAGTAACGATTCGCATAGAGCAATTGGGTGGCGTCCGTCGCCAGCACCGACACCGCAGCATCCAGTCCTTCCAGCACCGTCGTGAAGCGTTGCTGCGCGGCGGTGAGTTCCTCGCGGACCCGGCGTGGTTCCGAAATATCGGTCATCGACGACATCCACCCCGTTTGCCGGCCGCTCCCGTCGATCAGCGGTGATACATACATCCGGGCATGGAACGTCGAACCGTCCTTGCGCCGCACGCGCATCTCGAAACCACTCGATGGTGCCTTGCCGCGCAGCGTCATGTCGATCTGGCGCCGCATTTCGGTGAAGGCTTCGGGTGGCCAATAGGCGTAGGGCGGCGTCGTGCCCACCAGATCGGACTCATCCCATCCGGTCATCCGGCAGAAAGCCGGATTGACGTACAGTATGCGGCCTTGCAGGTCGAGAACGCGCATGCCCACGAGTACCGAATTCTCCATTGCACGGCGAAACGACGCCTCGTCATAAAGCTGTTGCTGGGCAACGAAGCGCTGCCGCGTGTGCTTCCACACGCTCCACAAGCTCCACAACACGAAACACGACATGCCGGCCACGAGCCATAGCAGGCGATTATTCAACAGTGCCGCACCGCCATGCTGGCCGTAAGCGTAAACCCGAACCGAAAGACCGTTGCCGGGCGGATCAAGCGGCAAATCCTGATAAGGGTCGCGTGCCAGGCGCGGCCGCGACGACGAACTTGCCAGCTCCCGGTCATCAGCATCGAGAATCGAAATCTTGAAGCGGGACGACAATTCGCTCGGCAGTTCGCGGTGGAGGATGCCATCGATCGAGAAAACAACGACGATGGCGCCTACAAAGGTCCGATTGACGAAGATGGGTGTCTGCTGGGTCAAATAGGCATGACCGGTAGCATCGAAGAAGAGCGGGGAGTAACCGATACGGCGGCTTTCATGCGCTTCCGTCAATGCGTCGGCAAGCGGTTGTGACAACGGTGGCAGTACGCGCGGAGGTTGCCAGCCTTTGTTCGTTGCGTTTGTAGCTGTCCGGCCCCCGGCAATTGCGTTGACGCCGGATGCCGGCCCTGCGGGCATGGATGCCGCTGGAACGCTAGCAGGACGATCGGCGGCGTCTCGGCCACGCGCGTCGACGCTGCTCGCGGTGAACGCGCCGCTGCCGCCCATTTGGCCCAAGGGCAAGTTTGAGGTCGTCGGTTGCGAGGAAGCGTCTACCGTGGAAGGGGGCGCAACGGGGGGGCGTGGCATTGCGTCCCAGCGCACATCGCCGTTTGGACTCAGCCACCGCAAGGCGATGATCTCCGGATGGCTCGACAGGATGTCCTGGGCCGGCGCATCCAGTGCCGCCGACGTGACATGGCCGATTCCGATGTCGCGTGCCAATGCGGCTACCTGATCCTGCGTATTCGTCAGGGACAGACGAATTTGTTGCTGCGCCCAGGCCACGTTGCGATACAAGGTATCTTCCTTCTGCTGCTCCTCACGCCGCGTCAGGGTCCAGAAGATCAGTCCCATCACGAACAGGAATACGAAAATCGACAGAAGCGGCGTGTAAAGGTAGGCAGCGGCGCGCCAGGATGCGCGAACGCCGCGCGATTCCTGTGCTCCGCGCGGGAACGCGAATCCGTGCGAGCGGGAGAGAAGGCGAGCCAACAATCGTTTCGTCAACATGTACGGATTGTAGCCCAGCACGGCACGCTGGCAATGTCGCATTAGGATCAGAACGGAGGGTCTTTCACAAAAAAAACGCGAAAAATGGCCGGTTGGTCCCTTGCATGGGAAGAAGACAATCTGCTGCGTTGCAAAAGTTTTTCACATTGTGAAAAACGATCTCGCAATTTGAAAATTGTCGTTGCCTTGTCCGCGGGGGCTTCGTACAATCCGCACCGTTTGTCGGCATTTCGTGCGGGCGCGCGCGTCGTGCGCATAGGCATGGCCTATGCGGTTGCGAGCGTATGCCGCGTCGCCGGCAGCGTGCTTCGTCCAGTCGGGCGGGACGCGATCTTGAGGAGACAGCCATGTCCGCAGTGCCAGAGGAAGTGATCAAATACGTTGCGGCCGAGAACGACGATGATCGTCAAGAAACCGGTGAATGGCTGGAAGCGCTGGAAGGCGTGCTGAAGGCGGCCGGTCCGGAGCGCGCGCATTACCTGATCGAAAAGCAGATCGAATTTGCACGGGTGCATGGTGAGCATCTTCCGTTCTCCGCAAACACGCCGTATATCAACACGATTCCCGTCAGCCAGCAGACGCCGATTCCGGGCGACCAGGACCTGGAACACCGTATTCGCTCCTACACCCGCTGGAACGCGCTGGCCATGGTGCTGCGCGCCGGCAAGGACACGAATGTCGGGGGGCATATCGCTTCTTTTTCGTCGGCGGCCACGCTGTATGACGTCGGCTTTAATCATTTCTGGCACGCGCCGTCCCCGGAACATGGCGGTGACCTGATTTTCTTCCAAGGTCACTCGTCGCCGGGCATGTACTCGCGGGCGTTCCTGCTCGGCCGTCTGACCGAGGAGCAACTGAACAACTTCCGTCAGGAAGTGGGTGGCAACGGTATCTCGTCGTACCCGCATCCCTGGCTGATGCCGGATTTCTGGCAGTTTCCCACCGTGTCGATGGGTCTGGGTCCGATCATGGCGATCTACCAGGCGCGCTTCATGAAGTACATGGAAGCACGCGGCATCGTCAAGACGGCCGGCCGCAAGGTCTGGGCATTCCTTGGCGATGGTGAGACCGATGAGCCCGAATCGTTGGGCGCGATCGGCATGGCCGGCCGCGAGAAGCTCGACAATCTCGTCTTCGTGATCAACTGCAATTTGCAGCGCCTAGACGGTCCGGTCCGTGGCAATGGCAAGATCATCCAGGAGCTGGAGAGCGAGTTCCGTGGCGCCGGCTGGAACGTCATCAAGGTGGTGTGGGGCAGCCGGTGGGATGCACTGTTCGCACGCGACAAGACGGGCGCACTGATGCGCCGGATGATGGAAGTCGTCGACGGCGAATACCAGACATACAAGTCCGAGAGCGGTGCTTTCGTGCGTGAGCATTTCTTCAACACGCCCGAGTTGAAAGCGTTGGTGGCGGATTGGTCTGATGACGACATCTGGAATCTGAACCGTGGCGGCCACGATCCGCACAAAATCTACGCGGCGTATGACGCGGCGACGAAGGCGAACAAGCAGCCGACGGTCATCCTGGCCAAGACCATCAAGGGCTATGGCATGGGCGAGTCCGGCCAGGCGATGAACATCACCCACCAGCAGAAGAAGATGCCGGTGGAGGCCTTGAAGCGCTTCCGTGATCAGTTCCGCTTGCCGATCAGCGATGAGGACATCGGCAATGTGCCGTACTTGAAGTTCGAGGAAGGTTCACGCGAACTGGCCTATATGCAGCAACGTCGAACCGAGCTGGGCGGCTATCTGCCAGCGCGTCGTCGTAAGGCCGAGTCGTTGCCGACGCCTGAGATATCGGTTTTCGAGCCACTGCTCAAGGGTACGGGCGCGGGTCGCGAGATCTCGACGACGATGGCGTTCGTTCGCGTGCTGAATATCCTGCTGAAGGATAAGGCAATCGGCAAGCGCATCGTGCCGATCGTACCGGATGAATCCCGGACCTTCGGCATGGAGGGGCTGTTCCGTCAGATCGGTATCTGGAATCAGGATGGCCAGAAGTACGTGCCGGAAGACAGCGATCAGTTGATGTTCTACAAGGAATCGGAAACGGGTCAGATCCTGCAGGAAGGGATCAACGAAGCGGGCGGGATGAGCGACTGGATTGCGGCGGCCACGGCGTATTCGACGCATGGCGAGCAGATGATTCCGTTCTACATCTATTACTCGATGTTCGGTTTCCAACGTATCGGTGACCTGGCGTGGGCAGCAGGCGACATGCGTGCCCGTGGCTTCCTACTGGGCGGTACCGCTGGACGTACGACACTGAACGGCGAAGGGTTGCAGCACGAGGACGGTCATTCGCACATGTTCTCCGCGCACATCCCGAATTGCGTCAGCTACGATCCGACCTTCGGCTATGAAGTGGCCGTGGTGATCCAGGACGGGCTGCGCCGGATGGTGCAAAACCAGGAAGATGTGTATTACTACCTGACGTTGATGAACGAAAACTACGAGCATCCGGAGATTCCGGAGGGCGTGGTGGATGGCATCATCAAGGGCATGTACGCCTTCCGCAAGGGTGCCGAGTCGAAGGGGCCGCGTGTGCAGTTGCTGGGTTGCGGCACGATCTTCAACGAGGTAATCGCCGCGGCCGGCTTGTTGAAGGAAGACTGGGGCGTGGAGGCCGACCTCTGGAGCGCGCCGAGCTTCACCGAACTGGCCCGTGAAGGTCAGGCTGCCGAACGTCAAAACCTGTTGAACCCGACTGCGGAGCGCCGCGTCTCGTACGTTGAACAGTTGCTGGCGCCCACGCAAGGTCCGGTGATTGCCGCGACCGACTATGTGCGCGCCTTCGCCGAGCAGATTCGGGCCTTCGTGCCGCGCCGTTATGTGGTGCTGGGGACGGATGGTTACGGTCGTTCGGATACGCGAGAAGCATTGCGCCACTTCTTCGAGGTCGATCGTTACTGGGTGACGGTTGCCGCGCTGAAGGCGTTGGCTGACGAAGGCACAATCGAGCGCGGCAAGGTCGCCGAGGCTTTGAAGAAGTACAAGCTGGACCCGGCAAAGCCGAATCCGATGACGGTCTGACGCGCCGGCGCGCCCCCGCGCCGAAGGTTGAAATGATCGAAGCGGGGTGCTGGCCTGCTAGGCAGGCCATCGCCCCTTTTTACCGCATGCCGCAGACCGTTGCGCAACACGGGTACTGGGAGTAACGCCAGAAATGAGTCAAGCGATCGAAGTCAAGGTGCCGGATATCGGCGATTACAAAGACGTGCCGGTTATCGAGGTGCTGGTGAAGCCGGGTGATGTCGTCGAACCGGAGCAGTCCCTGCTGACGCTCGAATCCGATAAGGCTACGATGGACGTGCCGAGCCCTGCTGGTGGCACCGTGAAGGCGGTCCATGTCAAGCAAGGCGACTCGGTGTCTGAAGGCTTGTTGATCGTAACGCTGGAAAGCAGCGCGGCCGCCGCGCCGAAGGGCGCGGAAAAGGCGGCCGAACCGGCGGCGCAGAAGCCGGTGGAGAAGGCGAGTGCTCCATCCGCGGCAAAGCCCGCGGATGCAGGGCAACCGGCTGGCGGTGCGAAGGACATCGAAGTCAAGGTACCGGATATTGGCGACTACAAAGGTGTCCCGGTCATCGAGATCGGTGTCAAGGTAGGCGACCGCGTCGAGGCCGAGCAGTCCCTGGTGACGCTGGAGTCGGATAAAGCGACGATGGATGTGCCGAGCCCCGCTGCGGGAACGGTCAAGGCGATTCACGTCAAGGTGGGGGACGAAGTGGCCGAAGGCACGCTGATCGTCGTGCTGGCGGGTGACGCCCCCGCCGCGCCGGCGGCCAGGGCGGAATCGCCTGCGCCGGCCGCTACGGCGTCCGCGCCGGCACCGGCAGCCGCGTCGCCAGCACGAACATCGGACGACAAACCGTCCGCGTTGGCAGAGGCTCCGGCCATCCCGCCGGTGGGCTCCTCGCGCCTCAGTCATGCAAGTCCTTCGGTGCGGAAGTTTGCGCGTGAGTTGGGCGTTGACATCGGTCGCGTCAATGGCACGGGGCCGAAGGGCCGGATCACGCAGGACGATGTGCGCGGTTATGTAAAGGGTGTCATGTCCGGGGCGTCCGCCGCACCGGCCGCCGTCACTGCATCGGCCGGCGCCGGCAATTTCGACGTACTCGCCTGGCCGAAGGTCGACTTCTCGAAGTTCGGCCCGATCGATCCGAAGCCGTTGTCGCGAATCAAGAAGATTTCGGGTGCGAACCTGCACCGCAACTGGGTGCGCATTCCGCACGTGACGAACAACGAGGATGCGGACATCACCGACCTCGAAGCACTGCGTGTCGCGCTGAACAAGGAAAACGAGAAGTCGGGCGTCAAGGTCACGATGCTGGCTTTCCTGATCAAGGGGGTGGTTGCGGCCCTGAAGAAGTTCCCGACGTTCAACGCCAGCCTGGACGGCGACAACCTGGTCTACAAGCAGTACTTCCATATCGGGTTTGCAGCCGATACGCCCAATGGTCTCGTCGTGCCGGTGGTCCGGGATGCCGACAAGAAAGGGGTCCTCGAAATCGCCAAGGAAACGTCGGATCTGGCAAAGCTCGCCCGAGACGGCAAGTTGAAGGGCGACCAGATGCAAGGCGGCTGTTTCTCGATCTCGTCGCTCGGTGGAATTGGCGGGACATCGTTCACGCCGATCATCAATGCACCGGAAGTCGCGATTCTCGGTGTCAGCCGCGGCGCGATGAAGCCGGTGTGGGATGGTAAGCAATTCGTGCCACGCCTGACGTTGCCGATGTCGCTGTCCTATGACCATCGTGTGATCGATGGCGCGGAGGCCGCGCGCTTCAATGCCTATCTGGCGCAGGTGCTGGCCGATTTCCGTCGCGTGATTCTGTAAGGGGACGAATATGAGTCAGGTAGAAATCAAAGTCCCGGACATCGGCGATTTTAAGGACGTGCCCATCATCGAAGTCTCGGTGAAGGTTGGCGATTCGGTGACGTTGGAGCAGTCCTTGATCACGCTCGAATCCGACAAGGCGACGATCGACGTACCGGCTGACGCCGCAGGCGTCATCACGGCATTGCGCGTCAAGGTGGGTGATACCGTTTCACAAGGCACCGTGATCGCCGTGCTCGACGCTGCGGCCACGGGTGGTAAAGCCGGTGACGGCGGTGCGTTGGAATCGAAGACCGCAGCCTCACCACCAACGAAGGCGGCCTCTGCTCCAGCAAAGCCAGCGTCGCCGGCGTTGGTGCCGAGCGCGGGCAGTTTTAGCGGAGCGGCCGACGTGGAAGCGGATATGCTGGTGATCGGCGCGGGTCCCGGCGGCTATTCGGCCGCGTTCCGGGCTGCCGATCTCGGCATGTCGACGGTGATGATCGAGCGTTACGACACGCTTGGCGGCGTCTGCCTGAACGTGGGATGTATCCCGTCGAAGGCGCTGCTGCACGCGGCGCAATTGACAGAAGAGGTCAAGTCGCTGGCATCGCATGGCATCAGCTTCGGCGAGCCGACGATCGATCTGGATAAATTGCGTGGCTTCAAGTCGTCTGTGGTCGCCAAGTTGACAAGTGGTTTGGCGGGCATGGCGAAGGCGCGAAAGGTCAAGGTGTTGACGGGCGTGGGGCGCTTCCTCGATCCGAACCACGTGGAAGTGGCGGGCAAGGACGGCAAGCAGGTTGTCAAGTTCAAGCAGGCGATCATCGCAGCCGGTTCGCAAGCGGTGAAGTTGCCGTTCATGCCGGATGATCCACGCGTGGTGGATTCCACCGGGGCGTTGGAACTGCGCCAGATTCCGAAGCGGATGCTGGTCATCGGTGGTGGCATCATCGGCTTGGAAATGGCGACAGTCTATTCGACGCTGGGCGCGCAGATCGATATTGTCGAAATGCTCGACGGCCTGATGGCCGGCGCGGACCGCGACCTGGTCAAGGTCTGGCAGAAGCACAATGCGAAGCGTTTCGCGAACGTGATGCTGAAGACGAAGACGGTGTCGGCCGAAGCGCGCGATGACGGCATTTACGTCAAATTCGAAGGCGAAGGCGCACCGACCGAGGCGCAGGCCTATGATCTGGTGCTGGTGGCGGTGGGGCGTTCTCCAAACGGCAAGCGCATCGATGCCGACAAGGCCGGTGTGGCAGTCACTGATCGCGGCTTCATCGACGTGGACAAGCAATTGCGCACCAACGTCCCGCATATCTTCGCCATCGGCGATATTGTCGGCCAGCCGATGCTTGCGCACAAAGCCGTGCACGAAGGTCACGTGGCCGCCGAAGCGGCACATGGCGAAAAGGCCTACTTCGACGCGTTGCAGATTCCAGGCGTCGCTTACACGGACCCGGAAGTGGCATGGGCCGGCAAGACCGAGGACCAATTAAAAGCCGAGGGCGTGAAGTACGGCCGCGCGGTGTTCCCTTGGGCGGCTTCTGGACGTGCGATTGCGAACGGTCGCGATGAGGGCTTTACCAAGCTGCTGTTCGACGAGGAAACGCACCGGGTCATCGGGGGAGGCATCGTTGGCGTGAATGCAGGCGATCTCATCAGCGAAGTGTGCCTGGCCATCGAGATGGGCGCGGATGCCGCGGACATCGGCAAGACGATCCATCCACACCCGACGCTGGGTGAATCGGTCGGAATGGCCGCAGAACTGTTCGAGGGCGTCTGCACCGACTTGCCGCCAAGCAAGCCTAAGCGCTGAACTTCAGGTTGTCGTAAAAAAAGCGACCCGCCGTGAACGGCCGACATTCTCCCCCAAGGCTGGCGTGAAGTCGGAATGTGTTCTCGGCGGGTCGCTTATTTGTTTCTTGCGATGGCAGTGCCAGGGCGCCGCGTGAAAGCGGCGCGTCGCGCTATCAGGCTGCTTTCGATGCCTTGGCGGTGCGATGCGTCGCGGCCGCGGCCTGTTGGCTGGTGTGCACGGCCGCCGCGGTCACGGCGTCGATGTTCGACTGGGCCAGATCGACTACCTGCTTGGCCGCCTTGCGGGCGCTTTCGTAAGCAGCATTCTGTGCGTTCAGCGCGGACTTCACAGCGGCAACCGCCGTCTCGGAGCCTGCGGGCGCGTTGCGCGAGAAGCTATCGAGAATTTGCTCGGTGCGGGCTTGCTGCGCTTCCGCTTGCGTCTCGATGGCACGTGCAAACTCGGCGTTGGTCGCCGTCAGGATCTGGTACACCTGTTGTGCGTACGACGTCGCCTTCTCGGTCAACGGCTGCACCGCCGCACCCTGAATCGCCAACCATTCACGCGGGTCCTGGACGTCCAGCGATTGCTTCGCATGCGTATGCCCGTCTTCGAGCAAGGCCTTCGCGGCCGCCGTGTTCAACTGCAGCAGCTTATCGGCGCCAGCGTAGGCTTGTGCGGCCAGACCAAACCAGACATCGACTTGGTGCTTATGAGCATTCGCCAGCTGTTCCGGAAAAATCGTCATCGTCTTGTCTCCACTTCACACCACCCATTGAAACGGGCCTCATGCTGCGCCGGGTGGCCGCCCGTCATCTGCCTGTTGCACCCGCTACGCCTCATCCAGTAGGGCTTGCGGGTATCTGGCCGACATTCGATGCGTGGTGTGTAGCCCCATTTATCGATGCCGGCGGTAAAATGTCGCAGCGCAGCAATTGCAGTCTAGTAGAGTTACAGAAAAGTGCAAGAAAAAAATGAGTACTTAAAAAATAGGGTAAAACGATCGAACGGATGACTCAAACGAGCGCTGTTCAAAATGATGCGGCTTACTGGCAGGCCGTAATTGAGGGGTGTTGTGCGGCAACCAACGCGAATTCGCCGCAGGTGGTACTTTAACGAAGGGGCCTAAGTATCTAATTGCGTTAATTTACTATCGCTCGTACACTTATTGACAATCGTGAAAAGCCCTTTTCGCGGTGTCCAATCTTCTCCTTCTTTACTGCATGAAGATCCCGAATGTTTTCTTGGAAGCCCGTCACGGCATTGCGCGCCATCTCGCTGCAACCGTACGCGCTTCCTTTTCGGCGTCGTTGGCCGTTTCGTTGACGTACGCCGCGGTAGTGGGAACGGGGCTTTTTGCCACCCGCTACGCGCATGCGGCCGGTACCACGAACGCCGCCGCCTCTGTCCAGCATCCTGTCCACCATGTCGGCAATACCGGGCGTTCGCGCGGTGGTGCGAAGATCGTCAAGGCCTCCGTGCGGGCGACGTCGACGCGCGCCAAGACGGCCTCACGCGTCACGCGTTGCCGCGTGCACGGGGTGGCGTTCGCGCCTTCGCACGCCGCCACCGCGCATGCATTCCGCATGCACGACAGTCTTCAGGATGGCCCGTTCCTGCGCTCGTCGATTGCTTATGTAGTCGATGAGAGCACGTCGGCGCCGCTGTTGGACCGCAATTCCACATCGGTGGTTCCAATCGCGTCAATCAGCAAATTGATGACGGCGATGGTGGTGCTGGATGCCAAGCAGCCATTGACCGATACGCTGATGGTCACCGACGAGGACCGGGACTATGAAAAGGGGTCTGGCTCGCGTCTGTCGGTGGGTTCGCGGCTGTCCCGCGAGGACATGCTGCATATCGCATTGATGTCGTCCGAGAATCGTGCGGCGGCGGCGCTGAGTCGTTATTACCCTGGCGGCCGCCCGGCGTTTATCGAGGCGATGAACCGCAAGGCGCAATCGCTGGGAATGACGAATACGAAATTCGAAGACCCGACCGGGTTGAATTTCCACAACGTCTCCACCGCGCAGGATCTGGTCAAGATGGTGGAAGCGGCGACAAAGTATCCGATGATTCGCCAGTTCTCGACGTGGCCGTCATACGACGTGAACACCGGCCGCACCCGTTTGCATTACGCCAACACGAATGCCTTGGTGCATAACGCCACCTGGGATATCGGTTTGCAAAAAACGGGTTTCATCAATGAGGCAGGTGAATGCATCGTCATGCAGACGACGATCCACCAGCGTCCGGTCGTGATGGTATTGCTCGACTCCGTTGGCAAGTATTCGCGCGTGGCGGATGCGCAACGGGTGCGGGACTGGTTGATTCAAACCGGTGCGATCCAGCGCGTGACCAGCGCCGATACGAATCATCCGGGGACCTGAGGGAGGCGCGGCAGCGTGTTTCCCTGAAACGGCCTAAGAGCGATCGCCAACATAGCCCAGCGCATGGGAGATTCTGCCGGCGGTCTCTCCCAGTTGGGCAATCCATGATTCCTGCAGGCGATCTGCAGGTGCGGAAAGCGACAATCCGGCCACCAGTCGCGAGGTGTCGTCGAAGACACCTGCGGCGATGCAGCGCACCCCGACTTCCAGCTCTTCGTTGTCGCGTGCGCAGGCGTGCTCGCGTACCCACTGCAGCTCTCGTTCGAGTTTGCTCAGGTCGGTGATGCTGTTCGCCGTGTGCCCTGCCAGGCCGGTGCGGGTTGCATACGCTCGTACGCGCGTGATGTCGTCGTTTGCGAGAAAAAGCTTGCCCACCGAGGTCAAGTGCAACGGCGCTCGTCCGCCAATCGCCCGCACTACCTGCATGCCGGAACGCTCACTGAACGCACGTTCGACATAGACGATCTCGTCGCCTTGTCGTACGGAAAGATTGACTGTCTGACCGGTTGCTCGGTGCAGTTCGCGCATGGGACCAATTGCCGCCTCCCGCACCGAGAGACGGGCTTTCACCAAGTTGCCCAGCTCCAGCAGGCGCATGCCGAGTCGATATGCGCCTGGCTCCGCGCGATCCACCAGCCGTCCGACGAGCATGTCGTTGAGGATGCGATGTGTCGTGGACGGATGCAGGCCGGTCATCGCCGACAAATCCTTCAAACTGACCGAATCGCTTTCTGACGCCAACGCGTCAAGCAAGCGCAGCATTCGATCGATGACCTGGATCGACGTACGCGCGCCGCCATCCCCCGCCGATCCACCCTGCGCGCGTCCGACTAGTCCTGGCGCGTCGTGATGCTCGGGCAGTGCGCCGGTATTGACGGCACCACCGAGTGGACGGTCGGGATCGGAAGATGCGCCAGGAAGCGGCACATTGGGGGCGGGCGGAAAACCGTTCATCGAAACTCGCATCAGGACGATAGGCATATCATATCGTGGAATGCACTGTCCGAAACGCTTACCGCAAGCCGGAAAAATAGCGACTTATCTCAAATCGCCACGATGCGGTCATTAGCCGCGTGCCGCGATGGCCGCCGCGCATTCGCGCACCAGCGACGGGCCGCGATAGATCAAGCCGGAATACAACTGCACCAACGACGCCCCCGCGTTGCATTTTTCCAAGGCATCCTGTGCACTGAAAATACCGCCGACACCGATGATCGGCACGGCACCCTGCAACCGCGCGTGCAGCGCCGCGATAATGCGGGTGGACGCTTCGCGCACCGGACGCCCGGACAGTCCTCCCGCTTCCTCGGCATGTGGCAAACCTTGGACGGCGTCACGCGACAGCGTCGTATTGCCTGCGATCACGGCATCGATGCCGTGCTGGACGAGCTTGTCCGCGATTTGCTGAATGCCTTCCTCGTCGAGGTCGGGCGCGATTTTCAGGGCCAGCGGGACGTGTTTGCCGTGCATGTCGGACAGCGCGCGACGACGTTCCGTCAGGGCGCGGAGCAGTGCGTCGAGTGCTTCGGCATCTTGGAGTTGGCGGAGGTTCTTCGTGTTGGGTGATGAAATGTTGATCGTCACATAACTGGCGAACGGATAGACCTGGTCCAGGCAGAACAGATAATCGTCGACCGCTCGTTCGATTGGCGTGGCGGCGTTCTTGCCGATATTCAATCCCAGAACGCCTTTCCAGCGCGCTGCCTGTACGTTGGCGATAAAACGGTCGACCCCGGCATTGTTGAAACCCATCCGGTTGATCAGCGCTTCGGCTTCCGGGATGCGGAACATCCGCGGCTTGGGATTGCCCGGCTGTGCTCGGGGTGTGACCGTGCCCACTTCGATGAAACCAAAACCGAGGCCCGACAAGCCGTCGATAGCCGCGCCGTCCTTGTCCAATCCGGCCGCCAGACCTACCGCATTGCTGAATGTCAGCCCCATCACCTTGACCGGGGCACGAACCGGGGCCCCTCCCAGGCAGCCGGCAATGCCGGTGCGTCCTGCCGCGCCCAATGCGGCGAGGGTCAGGTGGTGGGCCGTCTCGGCGTCCATACGGAACAGAGCTTGACGGGCAAACGGATAGAGGGAACTGAGCACGATGCGAAGGAGAGGGACGGAAACGCGCTATTCTAGGCCCACTGAACACCGCTGCGTATAAAAAAGCAAGGCGGCTCGCCGTTGCCTGTCGCTTCGATACGCCGTCTATGCTCGCGGCTAACGCGCCGTTGCATCTTGATCTGTTTGGCCGTGGATCGACGGGTATGCGTCCGTCGTCGGATCGAAGGGGCGCCATGCTCCATCGATAAACGCTTCCAGCGGGTGGAACGCAGCCTTGTATGCCATTTTCTTGCTTTCGCCGATCCAATATCCCAGATAGACGTAGGGCAGGTTTAACCGCCGCGCCTGTTCGATTTGCCAGATCACGTTGTAGGTTCCGAAACTGGTGCCAGGCATGTCGCAATCGTAAAATGTGTACACCGCCGACAGTCCATCGCCAAGAATGTCGATGATGCTCACCATGCGGAGCGGCGCGCCTTCGATACCCGGATCATGAAAAGTAACGAGGCGTGAATTCACACGGCTTTGCAACAGGAATTGATCGTACTGTTCGCGGCTGTCGCGATCCATGCCGCCGCCGGCATGTCGCAGCGATTGATAGCGCGTGTAAAGCGCGTAATGATGTTCATCGAAATGCAGCGGATCGGCTTTCGCGTGGAGGTTGCCGTGCTGTTTCCATACACGCCGCTGGGTGCGGTTCGGTGTGAAGCCATCCACCACCACGCGCACCGGGACGCAGGCCCTGCATCCTTCGCAGTATGGTCTGTAGGTGAACACGCCCGAGCGCCGGAATCCCGCTCCCACCAGCTCCGTGTAGACATCTGAATTGATCAGATGTCCTGGCGTGGCAACTTGCGAGCGCGCGGTGCGTTCCGGCAGATAACTGCAGGGATAGGGCGCCGTCGCATAAAACTGCAATGCCGACAGCGGCGACAGCGGGAATGCTTTCGGGTGGGTCACGCGAAACTCCACGATGCGCGTAGGCCTTCAGTCTAGCATCATGATTCCGCTGCTTGAAGAGGGGCAGCGTTTGTCCAGTACGCTAAAACTTGTTTATCAAAGCGCCAGTCCGGTGGCGCGGCACGGCTTGCGCGCAGCAAATGGATCATAAAGGCATCGCGGCTGATTTCGCGGGCACCCATCCGGTGCAGATGCGGCGTGTTCTGCTGGCAGTCGATCATATCGAATCCGTGCGACGCGGTGTAGGCGCATAACGCAGCCAGGGCGATCTTCGATGCGTCGCTGCGCTCCGCAAACATCGACTCGCCAAAGCACATTCGGCCCAGCGCCACGCAGTACAGGCCCCCAACGCGCACGCCGTCGTACCACGTCTCAACGCTATGAGCGAGGCCCGTGCGATGCAAGCTGCCATAGGCGGCAACGATATCGTCGGTGATCCAGGTCCCGCCTTGACCATCGCGTGGCGCGGTGGCGCAGGCGCGCATCACGGCTGGAAAGTCCTCATCGACACGAATGTCCCAACGCGGATCGCGCAATACGGCACGCAGCGTCTTGCGCAGCGATCGCGCAATATTGAGATTCGACGGCGACAGTACCATTCGTGGATTGGGGCTCCACCATAGCACCGGTTGACCGTCCGAATACCAGGGAAAGATACCTTGTCGATAGGCACTCTCCAGGCGTTCTGGCGTGAGCTCCGCGCTGGCGGCGAGCAATCCCGGTGCGTCACTTTCCGCGTCGAGCGCACGTTGTAGTGGGGGAAACGGATCGATTGCCGAAAGCCATGTGATCATTGGCCGCGATCAGTTGGCGTCGTGACGCGCATCGGGCGGCGATGCGACGCGAGGGACGTCGGCATCGCCGGAGTCGTTCTTCCGTGGCGTCATGGGCATCGGTGTGAGGATGTCCGCCGTGTGCAATGTATAACTGGCGCGACGACGATCCTCGAAGAAATAGCGCAGGGTGTTTGCGACAGTTGAAAAAGCCAGGTCGTCCCACGGAATCTCCGCCTCGGTGAAGAATGCGACTTCGAGGCTTTCCTCGCCCGCGGCAATAGTCGCGTCACGCAGCGGGGCGAGGTAAAAAAAGTGCACCTGGTCGACGTGCGGAACGTTGAGCACCGAGAACAGCGTCATCGTTTCCGGGTCGACATGCGCGCCAGCTTCCTCGACCGATTCCCGTGCCGCGCACTGCCAGGTGGTTTCGCCGAGTTCCATGAATCCGGCTGGTAGCGTCCAAAATCCGTGGCGCGGTTCGATTGCGCGCCGGCATAAAAGGATCTTGTCCTCCCAAATGGGTACCGTGCCGCACACGTTGCGCGGATTTTCGTAATGAATGGTGCCGCAAGCTGAACAGACGTCGCGTTCTCGCGTATCGCCCGGGGGGATACAACGAGAAACGGGCGAGTGTCCGCAATTCGAGCAGTAGTTCATCAGCAAAGCGTAGGGACGAAGATGGAAGAAAGAGACCTTGTGCGCTGCGCAGGCTCGATCACACGACTAACTGGCCAGGGGCGGAATGCTTGCGCCCACGTCGACGAACTATACCACCGTCGCCATTCGAACCGACCGCCTGGGTGACGATGACAGGTGCCAGGCAGGAACGCTACATGCCGAACCCATTTGCATCGCAGGAAGCGGATACCCGCAGCGGGCGTAGTAATTTCTTCGGCGAAAACGTGTCCCACTGTTGGGCGAATCAAAACAAAAACGCCGCGATACAAAAGTATCGCGGCGTTTTTGGCGTATTTGGTTGCGGGGGCAGGATTTGAACCTGCGACCTTCGGGTTATGAGCCCGACGAGCTGCCAGACTGCTCCACCCCGCGTCTGAGAAAAAGACTATAGCGCGTTTTGCGGAGTCACGCAAGGTTTTTCGCGATTTCCTTACGTGACGCTATCATGTTCGCACTAGGGATGCCGAATCGATCAATGGCAACGTATCACCAGGGCGCGATTGCGGATGTTGGCCGAGAACAGGCCGTTGACGGATCCCCCGGTTGCCGTGTCATCGCCTTCCTTCGACACCACGTCATAGCCGCTCGCGCCACATGCCTTGCCTGCTGATTCATAGCACTGCGCCCAGCTCTGCCGGGCATCGCTTCCACTGCAATTGATGGTGAAGCCATCGGTGCCGTCGGGTAGGTGAATCAGCTGCGTGGTACGTGATGACTCGCAGGCCCCCAATAGGACGGGTAGCACAAGCGCGGCCACGCGCGCGATCCCAAAAACACGGGCAGTAAGTGATGCGGATGAAGTAGGTGCGTGTGCCATGCTTTATCAACTCTTTTCAAGTGCGTTCGATTGATTCTATCGCGCACGCGACGAGGACGTCCGATGGTGGCCTACATCGCGAAATCCTGAAAGGCGTGGCATGCACCCAAGGCTTGATACGATGAAGGATGACAATGAATCAATAGATAGAACGGAGGATGCAATGGCAGCAAGGATTACAGGCCCCTATCGCGGATTCTATATCAATGCCACGGCAACCTTGAGCGGGCATCCGCATCCGACCTATGTCGGCAGTATCAGTCTTACCGAGCATGGCGTCGATGAACCGCGCAAGCTGGAGCGTTTGCTGCCGTTAGGTGCCGCGTCGGCGTTCGCTGACGAAGAGGTCGCGTTGGGGCATCTGGAGGAGGTGGCGCGCGGCGTTATCGATGCCCTGTTTCAGGATACCGGCGCTGCACCGTCAACTAAAATGTAGCAATGCTTCCGTGCGCTGATGCGCGTGCGTGCATCTGCGCCTCGCGCGATAGATGCGCGAGACAGATCGCTCTGTAAAGATTGCTTACGATTGCAGAAAATCGTTCCCATTACGCTCAAGCAATCGAGAAAAATCAACAAATCTGGTGGAAAACCCGTGTTTGCAGGAAAGTGCGGGACTGGTATGGACTTTGCTTTGGAAGAGGCAACCATACATTTATACGGGGTGTTACATGTTCGACTTTGAGCCGGGGTACTGGCTGATCGTACTGGCGATTGCCATCTGTTTCCTGACCGCGGTCGTGGTACTCGCGTCGTCGATGATTCTGGAAGAAGATGAAAATAACCCAGGTCATTCCGGACGGATCGCGGCGTCGCCGCGTGGTGATTCCGGCGCTGCCGCAAGCTGAATACTTTACCTCTTTCCGCCGTCACCTCACCAGGGCAGAGGCGTTCTAGTCCGTTTTAGCGGTATTGCAGGTCCAGGAAGTCTAAGACACTCATGCGTTTCCATCGTCTCGATCAGTAAATCCCGCGCTGCTGATAAATGCGCGGATCATGATCAACGTTCCCCACCCCCAAAACCCATTGCACACGGCGCCAAACGCGACGCGAGGCAGGATGTTGCCACTAGGCCAGACACCTTGCACGGGCCCGAGGACGAAAATCGAGAGTGCGGTCGGAACGATCGCTCCGAAAACAAATGCGGGAATCCAGGGGGCTGGCCGGTATGGTTCGATCCGGAAGACCCAGGCCATAACGACGGCATAGACGCCGGCAGCGATGGCTGACACCAAAAAATTAGGGACGCCGAAAGCGGGAGCGGGTGTCAGGTCGAAAGGCATCTGGGCGCTTAGCCCTGCGGCATGCAGCATGCCGATCATTGCTTGTTGAAAAAACAGAACGGACAGAAAGCCGGAGAGGTACGGTAGGATCAGACGTTGCATAAGCAGGATTCGACGCAGTCCGATACGGGACGGTCAGGCATTATATCGACAGTCCTCACGTAGCAGGCGCCACATATTCCCGGGGTACGATTCGCACCACGGTAATACGTGGTCCTGTCATCTTGTCGATGAGCACATCGAAGTCATCGAATGGGATGCGCTGCCCCTGGGTTGGCAATTCCTTCAGCTTGTACATCACCAGACCGCCGACCGACTCGACTTCATCCACGCCCAATTCGATACCGAGGGCGCGTTCCAGTGTGAAGAGCGGCAGGCTGCCCTTGCCGAGCAGACTTCCGTCGGAGAGGTGGGTCCACTCATCGCCATGTGCGCCGAATTCATCGCGGATCTCGCCGACGATCGCCGCCAGCAGATTGTCCAGCGTGATGAAGCCGACCGGCTTGACGGGTTGCAGCGGATCGGCGTGTCCGACGATGGCAAAGTGTGGTGCCCCGGCGCGTAGACGTCGGAACAGTTCGATTGCGGGCAGGTTCGGCGGGACGCGCTGCACCGGCCGAACAAATCGTTCAAGACTGTCCAATGATCGAACCGGCGTATCGTCGAGGTCCGATAGAAACAGATCCTTTGCGTGGATGATGCCGAGGACCGTTTCACCGTCCGCGTCGAAATACGGGTATCGGGTGAAGCGTGACTGACGCGCGATGTCCAGATTTTCGGCGACCGTATTCGCCTTCGACATCGACACGACTTCACCGATCGGTCGCATCAGATCGGACACGTCCAACTCACCGAAGTCCATCGAATGCGCGAGGATGTTTTGTTCGCGCGCGGTCATGTTGCCGGCGGTACGACTAGAGCGCAGGATCAGTTTCAACTCTGACGGGGAATAGCTAGCGTCCAGGTGGCCGGTGTTGACCTGGCCTACCAGCTTCAATGTCGCGGACGCGCTTGCGTTGAGCATTTTGATTGCCGGAAGGGCCATCCAATAGAAACCGTATAACGGCCACGCCGTCCAGGCCCCTACCTTTTCCGGTAGTCTCAACGCCAACGATTTAGGTGCCAGTTCGCCGACGACAATATGGAGAAACGAGATGGCAACAAAAGCGATCGTGAAAGAGACGGCCTTGATCATTGCGGGTTTGTCCACACCGATCCAACCCAGAATCGGTTCGATCACGTGGGCGAAGGCGGGTTCGCCGATCCAGCCCAGGCCGAGCGACGCCAGCGTGATGCCCAACTGGCATGCCGACAGGTAGGTATCGAGCTCTCCATGTACCTGTTTCAGGATGCGGCCACGCCATCCCAGCGTCTCCGCCAACTCGGCGACGCGCGTGCTGCGTAATTTAACGAGACCGAACTCCGCGGCAACGAAGAAACCGTTCAACAATACCAGTGCAAACGCGGCGACGATCAGTAGGAAATTGTGCATAGAGTGGCGCCCATCACGACGAGCGCGATGGACCAAGCCTGGGGAGCGTCAGTATAAAGGAACGAAAACGTGCGAGCATGTCGAACGAGCCCGGCTCGGGCAGGGGGGGCAGGTCGTTTTTTACTCATCCGTCGTGTCGGCAGGCCGACGATGCTGATCCTGGTGCGCGCCCCCGTTGGTCTGCGGGGCACCCGACAGCATGTCGCGGGTACGTGGTGCGGGGTCATGCACCATTCGCGACTCGGTAGGCGACACCGGTGGTTCCCGTACCATGCCTCTACTCGATTTGTTCGGTGGAGGATGTGCGATGCCGTTTGGCCCGATGCGTCCGGTCTGCTTCGCGCTACTGGCCGGTGGTGCGGGGCGCGTCGTCGCATCGATCGGATGGCCGTTTGGCCGCGCGCCGGCCTCGGGCGATATCAAAACGTACGTCGAGCAAAGCGCGCACATCGCAACGGACCAGAATCGACGTAAATGGGACAGAAAGGGCATGTCACTTAGGCGCGGCGGTTCGAGAGGATGCAGAAAGCAATTGCCTTGCATTCAGATTACACGGGATTGGTTGCTCGCGGAAGCACGACGGGCAGATTCGTTCGGCTTCCGGCGATGGCTGGTCCGTCATCGACGGCGGGTAGGGCGCAAGCGCCACGTCGTTGTAGCCCCCGTGCCTCGTTACAGCTGAGCGGTTTGTACTTGCCCCGATTGGAGAGCGGCATCTATCAGTTTCTGTTCGCTCGCTTTGCGTATCGCATTGTCCAGCAGCGTTTCCGGTGATTCGAGGCGCGCCTTCAGCGCTGAAATCGCCCCGTCGGCCTCCAGGATGACAAGGGTTTCGGCCGACGCTGCGGCACTGATGATGACCCGTGTATTCTCCGTGCCTTCACCTAGTGTCGCGCAGCACTCCTGATTGCGACCCTCTACTGTATGGGTAAAGTTCTTGATCATCGTAATCCTCTCTCTTTAAGGGCTCTTTTCATGCTGCCGGGTATGCTGTCCATCTCGACGCGCGCGGGGCGATCGTCGGCCGATGACCTTAGCGGCACGCACGTTTGCCATTTACTCTAGCGGTTCATCAGTCGGATCCTCGCGTAGAGGGATGTCCGACGGTGCGTCTGTTGGTATTCCCGGCACGTCATCCGGCTGCGGAGCGGTAAAGGGCGTGCGTCCGGGCTGAGCTGGCGTGGGGTCAGGGCGATGCCAAGGACGGGAGATGAACATGATGTGCGATCGCATGGTATTCATTTCAAAAGGAAATCGAAAGAAAACCATGCAAAATTCACGCCTGCTTCAAATGCGAGCCGGGATAGTGCGTTACGCCGAAGTGTCGTGAGGCTCAATGGGGGCGGGGCAGAAATGAAATGGGGCGCTGTGTGATAACACAGCGCCCCATTTGGAATCTGGTTGCGGGGGCAGGATTTGAACCTGCGACCTTCGGGTTATGAGCCCGACGAGCTGCCAGACTGCTCCACCCCGCGTCAGAAGAATTACTATAGCAAGAATGATGGGGCAAGGCAAGAATTATTGTGCAATCGCACAAAAGACAAGGCCCCGGAACCGCTGAGCGGGTGTCGGGGCCGGTTTGGCGCGCGGCATCATGCGTGTGGTGCCGCGCGAAACGTCATGGATTGTTGTTCATGCGCGCTAGGCGCGAATTACCGCGTGCCGGTGGTCCCGGTTGTACCCGTGGTGCCGGTGGTGCCAGTCGTTCCTGCCGTACCGGTACCACCGCCGCCTAGCGCACCGGCCGCCGCCGCGCGACCTGGATTGGCCGAAGCGGTAGCGCCGGCGAACCCGCCTGCGCCTACGCCTGCATTGAAGCCACCTTGGCCGCCCGATGGACCGCGAGCGGCCACGATGGCACCAGCGCCACCGCTAAAGCCGCCGCTTTGCGGGGCGACCGTTTGCGCGGATACAGCGAGCGGGGCCAGCAGCAAGGCGGACACGCTGGCTACCTGTAACATACGAGAGCGCATATTGCCTCCTTGATCAGTGGTTTACCCACTTGCACCTTATGAGAGAATGATTACCTTGTCAAATGTAATAGTGTAAGGAAATTATTGCTGTTTGCATTTTATTCAGGTCAAAAATACAGCGCTGTACAATGCGCTCGCACCGGGAAGTCCGTGCAATGACGAAATGCCGATGATCAACCTATCGCCGTGTGGCGTTTAACCAAATCCTATCGGAATGGCGTTTGCTGGAACATAGCGACAATTAAAGTGACGAGCAGGGGGGGCTATAGCGGATTGACGTATCCGTCATTTCGTCACTATAGGCTCGCTGGCGGAGGACGGTGTTGTTGCATTGCGGCAACTTGCCGAAACCACCATGACTGTTTCGTCTGGACCGAGTTTGCGCATGGCTTCGGAGTAAAGGGTGTCAACGAGATCCTGCGCAGCCAGTTTCACAGGTGGCTCGCTGATCCGTTGATCAAGTTTCGCTTTTGCCATCCATGACGCACCGCCAGCATCGCGCCAGGCAGCGACTGCGCGTGCGATCTCCCCCATCTCGGTACATGAATCCAGTGCCTGTGTTGTAATCGATTCAAGTCGGGGGGGCGCGGGCGTTACTTCCGGCGAGATGGTCGGTCCAGCGAATGCATAAGGCGTATTCATCGTGCTAATGATCAGTGCCACGCTGGTGTACAAGGAGCCTCGCCTATCAATGCAATTGAAAATACGCGCCGCGTAATGCGTTGCTGCATCGCTCTTCAAAAAGAGAGCGAGCACATTGTAAGCACTTTGCATGGGAAACTCATCGTTATTAAATGGAATATGGAATATCCACGGCGATGTTATTGTACGGTTGGTTGCAAATATAAGAAAAATTTGCATTGTAGGTTGAAATGACAACGGATGACGTTGGTAATGCAGAGGGTTGCGCCGTACAAGCATCGCCCACTCTAACTTTCCTGGTAGTTGTTAAAGTGCTAGCGTAGCTGCCGTCGCCCCCGTCGCCCCCGTCGGCAACTAACGACGACTTCTGGGCCGCGCGGTCCGGGCAGTACCATTGGGGATATGACAATTAATGCAACGATTGTCGCGTGTGGAACACCCTGTGATCCGGCACACGAGGAATGGGGGCCGCGATAACCTATACTGCCGTCTCGGCGAAGAGACGTCGCGACAACGCGCTTCACCTTTCCGTGTTTTTAATGCAGCCTGTAGCCTCAGTTTTTTCGTCGTGCGCGACCGGCGCGCTTACTTTCTTGATCTGATGGACATTTCTTCAAACGCCAGCCCGCGCCGTTTCTGCGTGGCACCGATGATCGATTGGACCGATCGCCATTGTCGAGCGTTCCATCGGATGTTCACGCGCAAGGCGTGGTTGTATACGGAGATGATCACCACCGGAGCGTTGTTGCATGGAGACGTTCGTCGACATCTTGATTTCGGCGAGACGGAGCATCCAGTAGCGTTGCAATTGGGCGGTAGTGAGCCAGACGATTTGGCGCGCGCGGCGAAACTCGGAGCGCAGTGGGGCTATGACGAGATCAACCTGAATTGCGGATGTCCCTCAGAGCGTGTTCAGCGTGGTGCGTTTGGTGCATGTTTGATGCGCGAGCCGGTGACCGTGGTGGATTGCGTTAAAGCCATGCGTGATGCGGTAACGTTGCCGGTGACGGTCAAGCATCGTATCGGTATCGATTATGAGGCATCTTATGACTTTGTCCGGGACTTCGTCGGTACGATCGCAGACGCGGGGTGCGAAACGTTCATCGTCCATGCGCGCAATGCCGTACTCAAAGGCTTGAGTCCGAAGCAGAATCGCGAGATTCCTCCTCTGCGATATGACGTCGTTCGGCAACTGAAACGAGACTTTCCGCATCTCGAAATTATTTTGAATGGCGGTGTGCAGACACTGGACCAGGTGAAGGAACTCTTGAAAGATGTCGACGGGGTGATGGTCGGTCGAGAGGCATATCAAAATCCAGGCATGTTACGCGGTGTGGATCGCCGCATCTACGGCGTTGATACTATCGACGTGGACGATGCCACCGTTGAAGCAGCACTGCACCAGTATATTGAATCAGCGCATCGTACTGGTACGCCGTTGAACGCCATGGTTCGACATATTCTTGGTTGGCATCGCGGTGCGCCCGGCGCGCGAGCGTGGCGTCGCGTGTTGTCCGATAGTCCGCGCCTTGCCCAAGGAGACTTCACCATTTTCGATGAAGCAAACGCCCATTTGCGTAGCACGTCGTTCGCGGTTCGATAGCGCATTGCGCTTAAGCGGAAACGAAAACGATCGTTGAGAGACTTGAGAAAATACATGAAGTTTCTCTTGCCAAGCTGGCGAATGCTTCCTATAATTGCGGTCTTTCAGTGCTGCGCCAAGCGGCGCTGAAACGAACAAAGCGGCTATTTTGCGCTGTTGAGATCGTGGTGGCTGTAGCTCAGTTGGTAGAGTCCTGGATTGTGATTCCAGTTGCCGTGGGTTCGAGTCCCATCAGCCACCCCAAAGAATTCAAGGACTTAAACGATTCGTCGCTTAGGTCCTTTTCTTTTTTATTCCACACATCAAAAGGTGGGTGTAGATCGCCGATCGGAGGTCACGCCAGCGCCACGCATATCGTCACCTCGTTGACACCTGCTTTTCCTGCGATATCGGCAATTGAATGGTGCCGTCACGTGTTTCCGCAATGTCCCGAGGAAAAGCACCGCTGCCGATGGTAGTCAAGAATTGCGTGCTCGTGATCTCGCGGACCGAACGTGCCAGGCACGCCTATTCCGAATACCTGCCTGCTGCATCAAGGTATTGTTGCTTATTTTCAATGTGACACCTTTTGTCTGCCTGCGACCTCGTGGATCTTTTTGATGTGATGCTTCGTTGCAGCCTCGCTATCATGTAAACAACATCCAGTAAGACGGCGCGAGCATCCGTTACCGAGAAAAAAGCAGTCCGATCGTCTGGTTGAACGAGGTGACGTCATCCTCTTGGCCTACGGATTCGAGCATTTGCTTCCCTACGCCGCTGACTGCTTCGAAAAGCTGCTCGCGATATGTGTCTGGCTCCTCATGCATATTGATGTGGCCGTTAAGCAGAATTTGCAGTATGAGCGCCTGCGCAGTCTGATTCAGGCGTAATTCTTTAATGTCGTTGTCCATGCGTGTCTCTTTTGGATCGGTATTGAAGCCCGGATTTTCGCACGAAGCGTGATGAGTGAGCGACTTGGAGATATGCTGCGCGCTGTATCCAGATGTATATTTGGAGACAGCGTCAAACGACCGTTTGTATTTGTAGCGCCGTGGCCACGCAATCGCCAATATCGACCTATTGCAAGCGAGTTCATAAATTATATGTTTGGTACAAACATATAATAAATATTCATTCAGCGACGGGTGATCGCGTCGCCGCTAGCTCCGATGATCTCTCGTAATCTCACGTTGGATGATGCGGCAGGGATGTTGTATATCAAGGGCTTGGATTTTCCCATTTTGATTAAGTGATGTGCCTATTGAAAGAAAATTTCAAATCTCATCAGCATCTGAAATTTATTTCAATGAATTTTTATTGATTGATTTTAGTATAATTTATTGTTAAATTAAAATATAAAATTGGTTTACGGGTTTACGGGTTTACTGGTATTTTTATGGATTTAAATAAATTTCAGGTCGGATTTTTTTGAAGAGGTGAGAATTAATTTTTTGAATTTAATTTATTTAATAGATGTTCATGAAATTACAGAAATTAAGATAAACTATATTTTTGGAGATTCAAATGCGGAATCCTTTACCTATCGACTCGACCTATCTGACGAAAGCACGCATGAAACATGGGTGCTCTCGGTTTACCTAGGGTTTTCCCATCCTGATGCGTGTCCGCTGCGGTCGATGTGCCGCAGCATCGAGCCCGTTCGATCGATGCATGCATTTTCAATGCCGTCATTCACCATAGTGCGCTGTATCGATCGGTACTTTTTGCCATAGCGTACCCATACCTTCGGGTTTCTCGCGAATGCTAGCCAGGCAATAATCAGGTTCGACAATGAATGTCGTGGCAATTCAGCAACGTGAACGGCCGTCGTTATGCCGATTTATGCACTTCACGACGATTGTCGAAGTAATATTCTTCCAAGGGCGCAATGAGAATAGTGAAGTCTCAACTAATCATCATAAAGGGCGAGTCCTGATTGCAGCGCGAGAAGGGCGGGAGTAGCATTCCTGTGAATAAAGCGTTGAGACCAAAGGGCGGACACACCATATTCCAATATTGAAAGGATGTGTCCATCTACGATGTGCTACGGGAAGAACGACGGTGGGCAAATTGTTTGGTTGGGCCGCCATGAGTGCGGTAAGCGTCTTGGCCGGCGGCGTATGGCGCGTAGTGCTACTCGTCTTGCGGGAACACGCAATCGAGAGAGAAGATCCGTTAACGCAAGATAACAAAACCAGCATCGTCAAGCCGGCAACTATCACGCTGACGTCGGCAACATCGTCGGCACCTGTGAGTGATCGTCTGGTAAGCCATTAAGGCAGCTTGAAGAAGGGCCGTGCGCGGAAATGTGCACGGTCTTTTCATTTGCGTGTCAGCTTAACGCAATCCACTACGAATTATTTCAGACTCGGCTTGCGGATTGACGATGTTTTTGGCAAGTACCACCATCGCGTCATGGAGTGCATGCTGGCTTGCGCGCGACACGGCTAATGCCGCTGCGTGACAGGCCCCATCCTCGTGGTCGCTGCCGAATCCGGAGAGCGTTTCGTGAACGGTAGGTAGGCGCTGTCCTTGAGGCGTCACCGCGATATTGATTGTCACATGCGCTGTCCCCACGAATTGTGATCCGACGTGCAATTCTGGGGTAAACGCAATGTCGCTCAATACGTACCGATCCGCTGGCCCTGCCGAGTCGATATCACTGACGCCGTCGTCAACGACGACTTCCGGATAGGCTCCCATCAACGTGGCCCGTACCGAGTTAATGATTGCGTCGCCCGATTTGGACATAAACCAATAACCGGCGCAATTTCCGCCAGGGCGAAAGGCGGTCTTGGCACCTCGCAAATCCGTGGGAACGACGACAATGGCCTTTGGCGCCAGCCCAGGACCCGGTTGTGCAAGCATCGCTGCCTGTTGATAGCCTATCGGGACATCGATACATCCGCTTATCGCCAACGCCGCCGTTATCGCAACGGCGGCGTTCCTACCGCGTTTATGCAATGGCATACACCGTGGCATTGTTTCTTTTTTCAGCGGGGATGCGGCCCGCTGCGTTACATATTGCATTTCCGGAATAGGTGGAGTCGGCATAAGTCTCTAAATAATGCTGCCCATTGGCGACGCGTTGCATAAAGACCCACGCGTGCGGCATTCTCGTCTAGGCGATATTACCGTCGGTCTCAACGCACGCAGTTGACTTCGTGCAGTCCAGTGTTCGCTTCAGTGCTCGTATGACCCCTCAGCGTTGCGCCCGCGTTCATTAGCAAGGCGGCCAAGCGGATTCAATAAAAAAGCCATTCGATTATGGCATGTCGCGTCTTACGACGTCGGGAATACCCGATAAGAAGTGGTTACAAGCATAAGAGCACGGCTTCAACACCACGGTGTATCTTCGTACAGTACGCGTAACGAGACAGTTGAACGCATGACGATGACCTGAAAGGTGTCGCTTGTAGTGAAATAATCTACAAATAAACGCTCCAAATAACCTTCATTCTGCTTTCAACCGAGCAAATGCGTCTCACTTTTCGTGTGGCTGCGTGGCAATTGTGTAAAAACCCGTAGTATCGTAAGCAACATCGTAGCAATTACGCCTCTGAAGAAAGACGCGTAGGCTGAATGGAGTTCCCCTTGTCCTGAGACTACAGCGGGCTGTCATCGGGTTTGTAAAGACAGCAACTTCGGCGTAGTTGCTGCGTGGCGAAGTCAGGATGTCGCTATTTAAATTGGATACGCAAGCAGCTATGTCGGCCTGTTCAGGGTGACGATGGACATCCCGGAACCTCCTGGAGCAAAACGGATGAAGCAAGAAGCCCTCATTGATGCGTTCGACCAAGCCGGCGCGATTTCCGGCGACGCAGTCAAAGCGCTGACAGTCGAATGGGCCCTATGGCTGGCGGGGAATTGGGAGCGTATCCCGCCGGCGGACCGAGGCATGATGGTAACCGTCGGTGGTGTCTTGTTTGATAAGGGAGCGACTTATGAAAAAGGCTTCATACCTCCCGCAAAACCGGCTATAAATGTACTGCCGATACGAGATGGCCGGTCAAGCTAACAGGCGCGAATCGCTGGATGAGGTGGGGCGCCGCGCCAAGGATACGACTTGCCGACAAGCGCTATAAACGCAGACCGCGGGCTAATTCAAAGTGTTGTTTTAGCAAACAAATCGTGCATGCTGCGATGCGTCAGACTGGTACTGTCTCAGCCAACCGGTGGCTCATCTGTTTTCTTATCGCGCAGGTCGTTTGGCGCCATTTTTCGATTTCCATCATCTCGGTGAGGCAGTGCGCTATCCCGGTTGTCGCTGTGCGTCGTTGGGTTTGGCTTCTCAGGAGATTGCTTGTCTTCGCTCATACTATCCTCCACTTCAGGTACTTCAAAACGCAAAATTGCGTATTTTCGAACACACGCTGGGTGCCACTTTTCTGTCTCTCCAATAGAACGTCCGATAGGGCGAACAATCAGCAAACAGAAACAAATCCGAGTTAGCTTTGCAAGCGCATGACTAAGCTACCTTGTAGATAGGCAAAAACCGTACCTGAGCTCCCATTATTGTTCACGCCAGTAGGGGGATTCTTTGCACCTATGTTTAAAGTGCATTGTCTAATTTCTACATTAATGAGGAATGCGAACAGAATAGCGCTTGAGGGCCAGGGTATATTCGGCAATGTTTAGCCGGCTGCAAGCGTTGCGACAGCTACAAGACCACCCCTCGATGCTAAGGCCGCGCGCTCATCTGCGATGCACCGGTCAATCATCCGGCAAATTGCATCTATATTACCCACCATCGTCATCCCACTGGTACGGCGATAGACGCGTACGGTAGGGCGGGGAGTCGCCGCCGCGACGGCTTGCACAGTCGGACGTAGTGCCGCAGTACGGGCGACAACAGCCCCTGCATTCATCGACTGATGCGAGGGTGTGACATCCGAATCTCGATTGACAAGGACCGGTGCCGTGGCACGTGCCGCCAGATTCGCTTTGTCGCGACATGACAGGCGACCGCGGTCTGCACGCAGGCGGCCAAAGGCGTGAATGGTGCTATCGACAGAAAACAAGCGAACGAGCCTAGACATGATGTATCTCCTTCAAAGGGGCGTCGGTCGAATAAGTCCTACCGCAATCCCTTCGAGTGCAAAGTCGGACCGTTCACGGTCAACGACAATCGTCGGGTAATCAGGATTTTCAGCAAGCAATGCAATACCCTCCGGTATGCGTTTCAATCGTTTCACAGTCACTTCGTCACCGAGACGGGCTACGACAATTTGGCCGTCGCGGGCATCGTTTTGACGCTGTACTGCAAGTAAATCACCATCCAAGATGCCGATGTCTCGCATACTGAGGCCACGCACCTGTAACAAATAATCCGGACGATTGCTGAATAAAGTCGGATCACATTGGTACTGTTGCAAAACGTGTTCCTGAGCCAAGATCGGACTTCCCGCCGCAACGCGTCCAATTAGCGGCAAAGACAACGCGGTGGCCTGAGACAGCATGCCCGCGAGTGCAACGCCCCCTCGCGGCGAGGAACGGTCTATATCTCTTGGCAACACTCCCGCCGATTCCGGCCGGGGCCGAGTTGCTGCGCGTTCATCCGTGAACGCGGCGCTGTCGTCGGTGTTTTGAACGATGCGAATGCCCCGTGACGCTCCCGGCGACAACACGATTACCCCTTTGCGCGCCAGCGCACGTAGATGCTCCTCCGCCGCATTGGCCGAACTGAAGCCGAGCGCCGTGGCAATTTCGGCGCGCGTTGGTGGAAAACCGCTGCGTTCGATTGCCTGGACGACCAGATCGAATACTTGCTGTTGGCGCGCGGTAAGCTTGAGCATGTCTCGATTTCCTGTATGCGATACTGTGATTCTATACAGTATTTTTTTTGACGCAACTATTTTCGCGGAATCCGTTGGAAAGGGTTGCGCGTCGCGCGAAAGCGACGTACGTGACACGGTACGATAAATCCGCACGAGGCAAATGGAAGCGCCTACGCAAAGGTGGCCACGGCCACGTTACATCGTTCGCGTTGTCTGGCACACTGCCGCCCTGATATGCACCGCTCGCGCGCGCCGTCGCCGCGTTTCCGACTTGACCGCGATGTGATCCAAGGACTTTTCCTAATGACCGACGCTTCTTCACGCACCGATGGCGCTCTGCCAGCTCATTCCTCTATTACGAACGCCACGCCGACGCCTCGCACCGGATGGGCCGCGCTGCCGCGGATCGTGGTGCTAACGACCGGCGGCACCATCGCTGGCGCCGCCGCGTCGGATAGTGAGTCGCTACGTTACGCGGCCGGTGCGCTGGGTGGTGACGCACTCGTCGGTGCCGTGCCGGCATTGGCACGTATTGCCACAATCGAGACCATCGCGGTGGCATCGATCGACAGCAAGGATGCGGACCCGGCATTCTGGTGCACACTCACGGCGGTCGTGCGCGCCACGCGCGCGCGCGATGATGTCGATGGCATCGTAATCACCCACGGCACCGACACGTTGGAAGAGACAGCGTATTGGCTGGATCTGCTTCTGGACGATGGCAAGCCCATCGTGTTGACGGCAGCCATGCGGCCGGCCACGGCGCTATCCGCGGATGGCCCGGCGAATCTGTTCGACGCGGTCACGTTGGCGGGCACGTGCACGGCGAAGGGAAAGGGCGTTTTGGTCACGCTGCAGAATCGCGTCCACGCGGCGCGCGATGTGATCAAGATCAGCAGTCATGCGTTGGATGCCTTTGTATCGCTGTCTGGTGGTCCGTTGGGATGGGTGCAAGACGGACGCGTTGGCTGGCTGCGCGAAGCGGCAGAAGGACATCCGGCGGACGCTGCGACCAAGATCGAGCCGGGCGCGGCGCGCGCGGCGGCGCTGTCAGATAAGGTGCGCACGAGCACTTTCATACCCACCATGCTGGCGGCGGTCGAGGTGGTCGCGCAGTATGCGGGTGCATCCCCCCGGCTGGTGGAGGCACTCGTTGCCGCGGGGGTGCGCGGCATCGTCGTCGCTGGAACAGGCAATGGTACGATCAACGCCCCGATGATGGCGGCGTTGCGACGCGCGACGGCAGCGGGCGTGGTAGTGGTCAGATCGAGCCGTGCTGCCGACGTGCGTGTCACGTTGAATGCCGCAGTCGACGACGAAGCAGCAGGTTTTGTCGCGAGCGGTTCGCTGAACCCGTACAAAGCGCGCATCCGGTTGATGTTGGCGCTTTCAGTGGGTGTGGCCGATCTTTCAACGTTACGGTTGTTCTTCAGTCAAGCGTAAGGGGCCGGCGGTCGGCGAGCGCTGCACGGATGGACTGCAACTCAGCCTCCACCGCGGTGCAGGCTCGGACGTAAAGCGCCTGCATCTCTTCCCAGTCGGGTTCCGCTGCTTCGGCGCACTGTGCAATGATCGTGCTGCAGGCATCGACGAAGCGATGCAGCGCCAGCATTGCGGCCGGCCCTTTGTTATGGTGCGCGATGTCGCGTATGCGCTGCGCATCCTGCGCATGCACGGCGTCGGAAAAGGTCGGAAGGGATTTCATCACGCCCTGTTCGAAGATGTCGATCAATTTGCGCGCAAATTCCGGATCGCCAAGTGCGATCGTCATGACGGTCTCGTCTGCATTCGACGCGATCTTTCGCGGCGTGTCGGGCGGTGCCGCGATGATAAAATGCGCGCGCAGTGTTGCCAACGTGACCGGTTTGGTCAGTCTGCCGCGCATGCCGCTGCGCAGGCATTCTTCCAGGCAACTTTCCGTATCGTCGGCGCTATATCCGATGACAGGCAATTGAGGCCATTGATCTGCGCAAGCGCGTGCCAATGCATAGCCATCTTGAATTGGCATATTGCAGTCGGTTATCACCGCATCGAACGCCACCGCCCTTTCAAGGGATGGTGGGTCAAGATACGCTAGCGCTTGATCCACGGTCGAGGTAGTTATGGGCGTAAGGCCAAGCTGTAAAAGCTGTGTGCTTAGCAACAATAGATTGGCTTCGTGATCGTCGACGATCAAGACGTGTGCGCCAGATTGCAGGCTGACCTGAAAAGACGGGGGTGGCACTATCGGTCGCAAGGCGTGCGGATGCGATGCCTCGACGTGCGAGTGGATCATGGAACGCGGGTCCGCGTTAGGCGGAAGCATGAGCGATGCAGTGGAAAGTTTGTCCGGGCCCGATGCCCCCGTGTCAAAAGGCAGCGTGATTGAAAACGTGCTTCCCACACCGAGCTCGCTCTCCACATCGATTTTTCCCTGCATGGCTTCGATGATGCGTTTCGAGATGGCAAGCCCCATGCCGGTGCCGCCATGGCGACGGAACGTGTCGTGTGACAACTGCTGGAACGGCTGGAACAGGAGCGGACGAAGATCTTCCGGTATCCCTGGACCTGTGTCGCCAACGCTGATCGTCAACCACAGTAAGCGCGATGTCGTCAGGGGCGTGTCGCTCGTGGTTGGATCGGCAGCCTTTTCCGGTGAGGGCGCTGCCGAGGCCGGCGAGGTTACGCGACTTACACGCAAAGTGATATATCCCGTCGCGGTGAACTTGATCGCGTTGCTTAGCAGATTCGTCAGGACCTGTCTTAGCCGGGACGCGTCGAACACCAACGTATTCGGTATCGTGGTGTCGCATGCCACGATGACGTCGAGGCCTTTATTCCGTGCGCTTTGCCGGAAGAAGTCCACGGCATCGTTGATCTGTGCGATGAGTGAGGCCGGGTGGCAGTCAAGGCGCAGCGCATCGACTTCCGTGCGGGCGAACTCCAATAGATCATTGAGTAACGTCATCAGGGATGTCGCGCAACGCTGCGCGACATCCGCTTGCCGTTTCAGCGGCGCGGTCGTTCGATTGTCTGCTGAGAGCAATTCCAGGACGCCTACGATGACATTCATCGGCGTACGAATTTCGTGACTCATCGCCGCCATGAACATGACCTTCGCACGGTTCGCGGCTTCCGCGTCGTCTTTGGCCTGCCGTAACGCGCGTTCCATCCGTTTGCGCTCGGTCATGTCGATCCAGCCGCCCAGCATTGCCGACCCGGGTGCCGATGCGTTTGCAACGCCAAAATCAGCACCTAATTCGCCCAAGGCGACAAGCCAATGACAGCCTTCGTACTGCTGTCCATTGATACGTAACGACAGCGTTTCGGAATAGGACTCGGCACCGGCCGCAAGCGCTGCATAGCCACGCTGTACCTTCATGCGGCTCTCGGCATCGAGTTCGTCGGCTTCATGGATCAGCTTGTTGCGCATTTGATCGAGCGTCTTGTTCGTCAGTTGCAGCATCGCCAGGTTGCAGTCAACCATGACGCCTGAGGCATCCCGTACGTAGCTCGGGATCGGGTTCGCATCGATGAGGCGGCGCAGGAAAGCGATGTAACGATTGAGCTTGGCTTCGTGATGGTGTTTGCGCCGGATACGCAGGCGAAGGTTGTAGTTCCAGGCAACGATGCCGCAACCGATGGTGAGCGCCGAGCCGATCGTCCATGCTAATACATGCGAGTCGATACGGTGTCCGCTCGGCGTGGCCGAGCCGGCATACCAATGAGACCGGAAAGCATGCAATGTGTCGCTTGGAATCGTGCCAAGCGCTTCATCCACGATCCTTGCCAGCATTGTGTCGGCCTGACGCGTGCCGAACTGAATCGGGATTGTCGTGGGCCCGGTCGTGCCACTCAGACATAGGCCGTTCTTGGGGGTGATCGACAGCAGGTAATGGGCCGCATCGAGGTAGATGATAGCCGCGTCCGCGCGCCCGGCACGCACGTGTTCCAATGCTTGCCGCTCGTCGTTCGCATACACCAGGTGCTCGCCCTGCAATTGGCGCGCGGCCAGGTATTCCGAAATAGGACGTCCGCGCGTCAAGGCGATTCTTTTGCCATGCAAAGTGCTCGGATCGGACAAAGGTGCGATCCCGCATGGCGCAACGATAGCGCCCGTCGCATACAGAAATGGGCGGGTGATCCGCTCGTTCGCTTCGACGGGAGCCCGCGTGGGGTGGCCAGTTTCAGGGTAGCGACGGACATCGGTTGGACGATCGCTTCGAGTGGTCAGAAAGAGGTCGGCTTCCCCGCGTTGCACGACCAGCCGGGCCGTGTCGGGCGCATCGACATACACGGGTACGAAACGCAAACCGGTCCGGGCACCGACCATTTCCAGAATGGACGCGATCAAGCCACTGAAATGTCCGTGTTCGTTCGCATACGCCATCGGGACATTGTTGATCGGCACCGCAATCCGGATTTCCGGGTGCGCCACGATCCAGGCACGGGCTGCCACGTCGAGATTGATCCGCGCCGCACCATGCGTGGCCACGGGATGATTCCAGTAACGGGCGATGTCCGCGCGCAGTGCCGCCGATTGCGCGCGTAGCGCAGCGTCAATACTCTCCAATAAACCACTCCCGGATGCCGCGTCCTCTCTTGCCATGAAGCGGTAGCGCAGCGGCACTCGCGGCATCAACCGATGTGCTTGAAGTTCACTGAACAACGGTGATGGCATGTAGGCTTGCAAGGCATTGGCATCGCCCAGGAACGCGTCGATATGCCCCAGGGCAACGTCGCGCAGGCCGTTGTATTGGGTGTCGACATAGATCCACGTGTCGATGGACACTGATTTTGGTAGCGTCTTGCGCAATATGTCGTGGGGGATCAGGCCAGGGATGCTGGCGCGTCGCATGGCGCCGGGTTCCGGTAGTGGATGGAGGCCGGGGAGTTGCCGACGAGAAACCCATGCCGCACTTGATTCATGAAAGGGGTCGCTTTGCGCCATGCGCTGCCCTTGCGTCGTCGGAGATGGCGCGCAGCGGCCATTGCCAGTGGCAGCCGACAGAGCGCCAATACCTGCGCCCGCGGGTGTCGCTGGATCGCTACCTGGCATATGAAGTCCCGCGGCGAGGTCGATCCGCCCTTCGCTGAGGGCCGCTGTCAAGGCTTCACCCGTTTCGAACGAGTAGATGTCCCAGTCGATCCCCAACTGATGTTTGAGTATATGCAATTGGTCGGAAATCACGCCAGTCAGCGTGGGGTAATCCGGGTCGACGATGATTATTGGCTGGTTGCCGCGCAGGACACCTATGGTAAAACGACCGCTGGGATGAGGCTGTAGCACGGCCAACTTGCCGCGCGCAAGGATGACTGCATCGGAAGGCATGCCGAGTTTTAACGCACGTGCTTGGTGCAAGACGGATGCGCCGGGGATTCGATCGCTTCTACGATTGGCATTGGTAATGCTGCGTACCGAGTAGTCCGGCTGGTTCTTTCCCGGCGCGCTTGCTGATTTGGACGACGCGCGCTCCGACACAGGCCGTGCTCGAAGCATGTTATCGGCATGCGCGTCGCCTACAGGCAAAGCGTTGATGATCCACCCGACGAAACAGGCAATAGCGGTGGAGCGCATCAATCGCAAAAATATAAATAGTACATCGAATTATTGTCCCGAAAGAATGACAACGTGAAATCGTCTGTCGCATCGGTCCCGGGGCCTCGCCACCGTGCGAGGGCAAACAGTATTCCATGCGCGATCGAAAATGACAGTGGCGACATGGCTTATTTTTGCCCTAATAGGCCCCATGATGCCGGCGTCCATTCGGGCTATCGATCAATTCAGCGGGCATCAGTCGCATATATCTTTATTTGCAACTAACAGGCATTCATCTAGAAATGACACTTTAAAACGCAGAAATCAAAGCCCAAACAAGCATTCAGGTCACTAGTGGAACGACAAGATAGGGAATGGGCAGGAGACTCACCACACCGAACCGATGACAGTTGACGTGGCGTTCAAACCTTCAGACAATCGACATCCGTCGAAAGCAGACTGAAAGTGGCATGCCAGCCACGATCCGCCTTGGGAGGCTACTCGCTGCTCGTCCTGAGCACGCGATCTTCCCTGGTTCAACGCATCTCATGGAGATTTTGCATGCGCGACAGGAAGGTATCGATAGCGTGGGCTGTAAGGCGCATAACGGAGACTGGACAACGGCGATTCTATAGCGCCACTTTCTCAATCGCGCTTGCCTTGATCGGCGTAACCGGTACGGCTCGTGCGGAAACCAACTTGCTCAATGTGTCCTACGACGTGACACGCGAGCTGTATCAAGAGATCGATCCGGCGTTCACCGCTTACTGGCAAAAAACGACGGGAGAAACCGTGACTGTCAAGCAGTCGCATGGCGGGTCCAGCCCCCAGGCATTGTCGGTGCTGCAAGGCTTGCAAGCAGATGTCGTAACAATGAATCAGTCAAGCGATATTGACGTCTTGGTGCAGAAGGGCGGCCTTGTTGACAAGAACTGGCGCAAGGCGTTCCCGAACAACGCGAGTCCTTATACGACGACAATGATCTTCCTGGTCCGCAAGGGTAATCCAAAACAGATCAAGGACTGGGACGATCTCGCGAAACCAGGCGTGCAAGTCATCTTGCCGAATCCGAAGACGTCGGGTAATGGCCGTTATAGTTATCTGGCCGCCTGGGGATGGAGGGTCCAGCATGGTGGGTCCGATGCTCAAGCGCAGCAATTCGTACAGGCTATCCTGCATAACGTACCGGTGCTCGATACCGGTGGCCGCGGGGCGACAACGAGTTTTGCACAGCGAAACCTTGGGGACGTGTTAGTGACCTTTGAAAATGAGGTTGCACTGATTCAACAAGAGTTCGGGCCAGATAAATTTGAGACTGTCTATCCGAGTGAAAGCCTGTTGGCGGAACCGCCGGTGGCCGTTGTTGACAAGAACGTTGATCGGCACAAGACGCGGCGGGAAGCCACGGCGTTTCTACATTTCCTGTGGTCCCCGGAAGGGCAGACAATTATCGCCAAGCATCATCTGCGTCCCCGTGACCTGAAAGTGCTGAAGGAATATGCGTCCACCTTCCATCCGATCAAGACTTTTACGATTGATCAGGTATTTGGCAGTTGGGATAAAGCGCAAGACGTTCATTTCAAGGATGGTGGGACGTTCGACAAGGCGATCATGGCCGCTAAACATTGACACTGACAATCGATGTCTGCTATTCGGCATCGTTCTCCAAGGCATGTCGCAGAGCTTGACGAGTAGACGCTTTTTAATACCCTTGCTGTCGATTTACTACCGGCGGTATCGTGCCATTAGCACGAAACAAGGCAATGTTCTTGGCCACGATCGCCGATGCACTCACACGATCGGTAGGCGCGGAAATATGAGGGAGGACCGTTACCCTAGGGTGCTGCCAATGCCAACTTTCAGGCGGTAACGGCTCCTGTGCGAATACGTCCAGCACTGCATGTCCGATCCGACCAGTATCAAGCGCGGCATGCAAAGCAGCGTCGTCCACGATCGGTCCGCGCGCAAAGTTGATGAGTCCCGCGCCCGGCTTCATTGCCGCCAGCGCAGCGCTATTGACAACATGCCGGGTGTCTGGCGTCAACGGTAACAGGCAGACCACGATATCGGTCTGTGCCAGCATTGTCGGCAATTCGCTGTCACCGGCGAAACACCGCACGCCAGCGATCGACCTGCGCCGCCGACTCCATCCGCTAACCTGAAACCCCGACGCATGCAGCCGCCGCGCTGCCACTTCGCCCAACGCGCCAAGCCCGAGCAAACCGACCATTTTCGCCGCAGGGCGTATATAGTCGTGTTCCCGCCACTGTGATGCACGCTGTTGCAACGCATAACGGGGCATGTCACGGTGCAGATAAAGCGTCCAGGCGAGGACTGCTTCAGCCATCGTTTCGGCGAGTGCCGGATCGATCAGCCGTACGATCTGTATAGACGCACCTGTCCCGCCGGGTTCAGCGTCGAGTTCGGCGACCAAGCGTTCCACACCCGCCCAGACGCTATGCACCCATTGCAACCCGCTCAACGCGCGCACCTCGTCCGGATCTGGATTCGCTACGATCGCCACTGAGCATGTCGCTTTTTCGAAATCAGTCAATGCCGCGAACGGCACGATGCGCTCGTTCGGCATCACTGCCTGCAACGCTGCGATCCACGCCATTGCAAAAGGGTAATGCGGGCTGCACAAGAACGGCAGTGGCGGCGAAGTTACAGAAGCAGGTGCGGATGACGACATCAGGTAGATCCAGCCAAAAGGGACGTCCGATCCTAGCAATAAACGTGAGTTTTGCAAAACGCCACCAGAGCATGGCAACCGTGTTGCAGGAAATGCACGAAGATTCGTCGCGCACACTCCGAGATTTGGCGCATACCGCACCAACCCGACTGACTTGCTTACCGATGATTGTTGTAATAGAAATGTCATTATTTCGTCATAGTGTGCTTACCAAGATCGAGTTGATCGACCTTCCTTTTTTCTTGGATCACGCCATGCGTATTGCTGTGCTTCGTCAATTTTCTTTCTTTCTGCGCATCGTGATGTTGGCATCGGCATCCGTTGGCATTGCGGCTTGTGGTATCGATCATTCCGTAACGCCCTACGGCGTCAGGTCTGGCATATTGTCGAGCGGTTCGACGCCTGCGCACCCGCTGATCGTTGCCCATCGCGGCGGCACAGGCGAGATGCCGGAAAACACGGTAGAGGCCTTTCGCAGTGCCTTGGAGAATGGGGCCGACGCGCTCTGGATGACGGTTCAAGTGACTCGAGACGGCGTACCCGTCATGTATCGGCCGGCAGACCTTTCAGCACTGACAGAAGGGAGCGGCCCGATAGCCGACGTCCCGTACGGGCAAATCGCGCGGTTGAATGCCGGATATCGCTTCAAGGGACGGTCGGATGGTGTCGGTTATCCCTATCGGGCTCATCCGGTCCGCATTCCGACATTGCACGAGGCATTGGCCAAGGTGCCAGCGGATGTGCCGATCATGTTGGATATGAAACAGACACCCGTACAGCCATTAGTCGATGCCGTGGCAGCGGTACTCGAACAAGATCATGCATGGCAGCGGGTCCGACTGTATTCAACCGATGCTGACGCAACCCGCGCGATGCGGCGCTATCCGCAGGCACAGTTGTTCGAGGCACGGGATGATACCCGCGCACGTCTTGTACGGCTGGCCCTGAATGGCCAATGTGACGCACCGCCGGCTGGGACGTGGTCCGGCATTGAACTTCACCGCAACGTGGAGGTCATAGAACGATATACCCTTGGTGAGGGCGTGACAAAAGTGGACGCCCATTGGTGGACACCTGCCGCGGTGCAATGCTTCAGGTCACAGGGCCGAGTTCATCTGATGGTGTTCGGCGTAGAAAGCGCCGACAATTATGCGCAGGCGCGCGCGCTCGGTCTGGATGCCGTCATGACCGATTCCCCAGGGGCACTGCGAACCGCCTTGGCCGACCCTGATCCATCACGGAAATAAGCAACACGGCCCCCAACGGCTTTTTTTCCGGTACAGTAGCGCAGGCCGGGCGCCGGGCACGGTCTAGCATGGGATATAAGGGGAAGGGTGGGTATGACCAAGCGTTTGATCGCGCTGTTGCTAATGAGCGGCGCATTGTTGTCCTTGAGCGGTTGCAACACAATCGCCGGTGTGGGCCAAGACATCTCGGGCTCTGCCCGAACGGTGCAGCGCGCATTGTGATGTACGGATCGGCTCGAATCAGTTAACGCATCTGGCTGACGTGTGCGGTGACCACACGCCATCCTGCTTCAGTACGGACCCAGGTTTGCGTCTGGCGTCCGACGCCGACCACGCCTTGTCGAGCAAATTCCAGGCAGCTCGTTGCATAGTCTCTGCCGAAGGTCGTGATCTCGTGCCGTAAGACTGTTCGGTCGAGCCCGTTGCTCGGCCGAGCGGCACGAAACGCCTGTATGGCGTTATAGCCATATAAGTTCTCAGTGACGCCATACCGAATCGTCATCGAAGAATTCCAGAAAAGCCTGTCGAGCACCGACACGTCGTTCGCGACGAGCGCTGTTTCGTATTGCTCGCACATAGCACTGACTTCGGCGACCACATCCGGCAGATTGATGTCCATCATCGGCAAATTTCCTTTTTGTGAAAGTCACCCGGGTGTCGCATCCGTGACGACCATGGATCTTGCTAACCGACCGGGTTGGTTTTTAAAGGATATCCAGTGCGGTCTTATGCGATGGCGGGGGAAAGGCCACATCGATCGCTGCCACGTCTTCTTCATCGAGTTGCAATGTCAACGCAGCCGCATTCTCCCGGATATGCACCGCATTGCCGGATTCAGGGATCGCTATGATGTTGCGATTGCGAATCGACCAGGCGAGAGCAATTGTGGCAGGTGTGACACCGTACTTCCGTGAGATTTCAGCCAACATGGGATGATGCAATAAGTCACCGCCGCTCCCCAATGGCGCGTATGCCATGACAGGCATTGCCTGCCGCGTACACCATTTCAATAAGTCAAATTCAATACCGCGACTTCCGGCGTTGTAAAGAACCTGATCGGTCAGGCAGGCAGCACCGTCCCGCACCCCCTGTAGTTTTTTCATGGCGTCGGCGTCGAAATTCGAGACGCCCCATGCGCGAATCTTGCCTTGCCGCTGTAATCCATCGAACGCTACGACAACTTCTGCCAGTGGTGTACCGGTCTGCCAATGCAATAGGTAAAGATCGATCGACTCCGTATTCAACCGTTCCAGCGACGAGTCGCACGCCGCCGTCATTTTCTGTTTCGTGGCATTCCACGGATAGACCTTCGATACCAGGAACACGTCTTCGCGGCGCCCTTTGATGGCGCGACCTATCAAGATTTCGGAACGACCGTCACCATACATTTCAGCCGTGTCGATCACTTGCATTCCGAGGTCGATCCCAAGCTGTAAGGCAGATTCCTCCTCTTTTGCTGGTCGCCGATCTTGCCCGAGACGCCAACTGCCCATGCCGATTGGCGCGACTGACTGGCCATTAGGGAAAGTAACGTTATGCGAGGCATGGGTCATGGACACGGGTCCTCAGTGAAGTGAGTGGGAGGATCATAGCCTGAAATATCAAAAATGCCGTGCTTGATCGTCGCCTGGGTTACCGTGCTTCCGTGGGTGCTTTCTGTGTAATGCAACGCACTTTTCGGATTTTCACCACTTCGAGTGCATAACGCGGTTAATATCCTGGATGATGCGATAGAAATAAAATTCTGTGTGATGCAACAATCGGTACGTCATTTTAAGACACGCGGTTCGACGAGGCTTTTCGGTCCCTTCTCGGGACGGCGAAATGCGCGCCTGTCTTGGCTAGGCGGCATCGGCCTAGCCATGGCGTGTGTCGCAGGCAATGCCATTGCCCATCCACACGTCTGGGTCAGCTATGCAGCGGATATCCAGATGCAAGACCGGGCGGTTGCATCCATTGCAGAGACATGGCGGTTTACAAATGGCTTTCCGGTACAGATCATCGGGTTGGACGCCCAACCTAAGGACGGTCCGGCAACCGCTGCGCAAACAGCGGTTTTCAAGGAACAAGCGTTCGATTCTCTGGGGCGCGTAGGGTATTACACGCATCTCTATGTCAACGGAGTCCCTCAGCGCCTGGACGGTCCGATCGATTTTCGCGTTGCTATAGAGGGTGGCGATGTCGTTTATCGTTTCACACTCCGCTTGCCGAGTCCGGTCATGGTCACAGGTCATACCGTGACGCTGGGCATCTGGGACCCATCGTTCTTTGTCGATTATGAAGCCGAGGGCAACGCGCCTGACAAAGCCATACGATTGCGTGATGCAAGTGGTAAAGTCGTCGGCGGCAGCGAGAAAGCCGGATGCACGGTCAAGTCATTCGCAGATACCGCGCATCCGATTTTTACAGGCCTTGTTATTCCAAAAGCGGTGACTCTATCGTGTGCGTAGTGAACCCCAGCATACGCGCGAACTTGCTAAACGGCACCCCGTCTATCGGATGTGTAGTACGCCGACGAACGCTGACCTTCGTATTTTTGTTACTCACGACGGTTGCCTTGACTTGCACCGACGATGTTTTCGCGGCGCCAGCGATTGATGTGTTCGGTCTCCCGGTTGAAACGTCGAAAGACGCGACACATCCAAACGAGGATGCCTTGTCGGCTTCTGCCGCATCAGATGCGTCCGACCGGGATAAGCGAGGTTCCGTCGGTGCCATTACGCCAGCGCGTAAATTCGATAACAGCAAAGGAGATATGCGTTCGGCATTCGTCTCGGTAACGCCGAGTCCCCCGATGACATTGCCTGAACCTATCCGACGCGCCGTGGCATTCAGTATCGTCTGGCAAGGGCGCTTGAACGCGGAAATCGAATCGGCCGCGGCACGCTTACGAACCGGTGCATCGCCCGCGCTCTGGTGGACGTTGGTACTGATGTCGTTTGGCTATGGGATTTTGCATGCGCTCGGACCAGGGCACGGCAAGTTCATGGTTGGTGCATATATTGGCTCTCGCCAGGCCCGGTTGAAGCACGCGCTGCTATTAAGTACATGGACCGCTACCGTGCAGGCATTGTCCGCGATTGGTATCGTTTTCGGCACTGTTGCATTCTCCGCGCACGGTATGATGCAAGTGCTCTCGCGGGCAGCGGCGTTGGAAACGGTCGGCTACGGATTGCTAATGCTGTCGGGCGCATGGACCTTATGGACTACGCTGACACGGCGCGGCTGCTGCACGACGCGGTTGCCGGTGCACTTCCCCCGCGTCGCCGACGATCGCCCTACAAACAATGCCATCACGAGTGCGCGCTACCTTGGCATGGCAGTGCAAACCCGCTCGCGCAACTTGGCTTTGCCTGCCAATGTTTCGTGGCAGGTGTGGGCGAATACGTTTCCAAAGGTATCCCATATCGGTGCATTGGGGCTCGCGGCAGGTATCAGGCCTTGCGTCGGTGCCATCTTCGTGCTGATCGCAACGATTGCGACGGGTGTTCCGAAAGTAGGCGTTGCTGCAACCGTTGCCATGTCCGCTGGCGTCGCAGTCACCGTCTCGGCCGTTGCCGCTGGCAGCGTCAGTATCAACCGCATTCTCGTGACACGGCATCTGAGATACCGTTTGCAATGGAATCGCGCTCAACGCATCGTTGCCGTCAGCGGCGCGCTATTCATTACGCTTTACGGAGCCGTGCAGTTATTTTTACTCGTCTCCGGGTATGCAATTCCGTCCGTAACCTGATTTACGATGGGTTGCGTCACAAAAACCTTGCGCGACAGCACCGTCACGCACGATCCACTTGCGCCATGCCTGCATGGCTTGCCTCTGCTACCCCGGCCATCTCACGTAACAGCCTGAGGAAAGTTCGCAACTGCGGACTGGGCGTTTCATTTCTTCGTAAGACGACCCCGAAAGGCGGAAGCGTCGCCCCCGTTTCCACCGATAGTAGTCCTAATACGCCAGACTTCACATGATCCCGCACCACCGTTTCCGATAGCAACATAATCGCATCGGTCAATTGCACCATCTGTAACATCGCGAAAACCGAGCTGCATTCGACAATGTCTTTTGGAAACGCGATATGCGATTTGGCCAACGCGAGATCGAAGGCGATTCTTGTGGGTGTCGTTGCCGACTGCAGCAACCATGGCCACTTGCCACACAACCCTTTTAGCGATCTTTCATTCTGCCGGGTTTGTAATAGCGGGTGGCCACGGCGCACGGCAAGGCACAATTGCTCGTTCCCAATCGCCTCGAAACTAAAGCTGTCGTGTCGATCCGCCGTGACATCGCGCGCGATGGCCACATCGATCTGGCCTCGCTCTAGGAGATCGATTAACTGGTCCGTTGTATCCCCCATGATGCGAATACGCAACCGCGGGTGAAACGTCTTGATCTCGACCAACGCATTTACAACCAGATCAGGAGCAGCCCCCATCACAGCGCCCACGGCGAGGTGACCATATCCGCCTTCGCGAAACTCCGTGAAGTCACTGGCGAATCGTTCGACCGTTGCCAACGTGTTCCTTGCAAAACGCAAAACCTGTTCGCCCAATTCATTTGGTGCCATACCACGCGACCGACGTTCGAACAGCGCGCAGCCAAGCATCTCCTCCACTTCTTGCAGCATTCGGGTTATCCCTGGCTGAGACACATGCAAGGCTTCAGCGGTGCGATGCAGGTTGTTCGTTACCCCGAGGGCGACGAGCATCTGCAAGTGCTTGAATCTAAGTCGATTCAACAAAATCTGCGAGACCGAAGCGTTCATGTCGGGTCCTTTATCGATCAGCAAATCGTATCAGTTTTAGTACTTTTGTGATTAGCGTGTAATTGCAGCAACTAGGTAAAGTGCAGCTACTCGAGAAAACGACCTATTTGGCTTACCTAATCAACAATCGAGCGGAGACCACCATGAACCAGCGAGCAGTAGCAGGTGACCCCGATTTGCACAGCGCCATCAGACAAGCAACCCGACGGCTGCTGCCTTTCCTGCTGCTGATGTATGTCATGGCATTTCTTGACCGTGCGAATATTGGTTTTGCAAAAGCACAATTCCAGGCAGACGTTGGTATTGCGGACGCGGCATACGCATTCGGTGCAGGGGTCTTTTTTATCGGTTACGCACTGGTGGAAGTGCCCAGTAACCTGATCATGCAAAAGGTGGGGGCACGCATCTGGATGTGCCGGATCATGGTCACCTGGGGCCTGATCTCCGCCGCCATGGCATTTGTGAAAGGCGAAACCTCGTTTTACGTGTTGCGCTTCTTGCTGGGCATCGCCGAAGCGGGCTTCTTTCCCGGTGTGATCCTGTATCTAACCTATTGGTTCCCGCAGCAATCGCGTGGCAAAGCGCTCGGATTGTTTTATTTCGGAGCGCCCATTGCCTTTATATTCGGCAGCCCGCTATCCGGCATGTTGCTTGAGCTACACGGCCATGGCGGCTTGGTAGGGTGGCAATGGATGTTCCTTGTGGAGGGACTGCTTGCCACCGCCGTCGGCGTTGCCGCGCTTTTTTATCTGGTGGACCACCCGAGTGATGCTCGCTGGCTCAGTGCCGCCCAACGTTCAGCCTTGATCGCCGCGCTGGAAAACGAAGAACAAGCGAAGCGCGGGCATAGTCCAGGAACGGTCGTACAAGCATTATTGAACAGGCGCGTGCTGTACTTGTGCATCATCTATCTTCTGATACAAGCCAGTGTGTACGGCGTCGTGTTCTATTTGCCGAGCCAGGTCGCCGGACTGATGGGGCGAAAGATCGGATTCACCGTGGGTCTGGTCGCGGCCATTCCGTGGGTCTGCTCTGCATTGGCGGCCTATCTGGTACCGCCTTTCGCAGATCGGCATCAAAATCATCGTTCTGTAGCCGCCGTCACGTTATTCATCAGTGCGGCCGGCATCGCGGCATCCGTCGCCATTGGCCAGCCGGTGATCGCCCTTATTGCATTGTGTCTAGCGGCGGCCGGTTTTATTTCAGTGCAACCGGTTTTCTGGACCTTTCCCGCATCATTTGTTAGCGGCGCCGCTGCCGCGGCTAGTTTCGGCCTGATCAATTCGTTCGGTGCGATAGGGGGATTTATTGCACCGAACTTGAAGCACGCCGCTGAAGTGGCTTTTCGTTCACCGGCTGCAGGCCTTTACACGCTGGCAGTCACAACGGTATTGGCAGGGGTCATGATCGCGCTGATCAATATTCGCAAACCCCAGATCGCCGTACCAATTTCTCCGCCATTGCGTACACAACACTGATCGAAGAATCCGGACGACGAATTCGCGCGATACGCAATGACGTTCAAGAACGGCCCTCATGTCGAGTTACAAATTGTATTTACCAGACGTATTTGCTTTGTTCTTATCGTTTCACGGAGCTACCGATGATTGCCTCAATTCCGACCATCAAACATATCCGCGCTTTTACACTCCGTGGTGGCGGTGCCGACTATCACGACCAGGGTGATGATCATTGGATAGACGATCATATCGCCACACCGATGAGTCGTTATCCAGAATACCGGCAGAGTCGAAAAAGCTTCGGCATCAACGTATTGGGGACGTTGGTTGTTGAAATAGAGGCGAGTGATGGCACCGTTGGCTTTGCGGTAACCACTGGAGGCGAACCCGCAGCTTATATCGTCGAAAAGCATCTCTCGCGTTTCGTGGAAGGTGCAAAAGTCACCGATATTGAAAAGATCTGGGACCAGATGTTCTTCGGTTCCGTTTATTACGGCCGAAAGGGCCTGGTCGTCAACGCAATTTCTGGCGTGGACTTGGCACTATGGGATCTACTTGGCAAGATTCGCGGTGAACCCGTACATCAACTGCTAGGCGGGGCGGTACGTGACGAACTTCAGTTCTATGCGACTGGTGCTCGACCCGATCTGGCGAAAGAGATGGGATTTATCGGCGGTAAGATGCCACTGCACCACGCGCCTACAGAAGGTGACGAGGGGTTGAGAAAGAACCTCGCGGAACTGGCCGATATGCGCGAGCGGGTCGGCCCTGATTTCTGGTTGATGTGGGATTGCTGGATGTCACTCGATCTGGATTATGCAACGCGTCTTGCACAGCAAGCGCAACACCACGGTCTGAAATGGATTGAGGAAGCACTGCCACCTGACGACTATTGGGGATATGCCGCGTTGCGCAAGCAAGTGCCTCCCGGCATGCTAGTAAACACAGGTGAACACGAAGCCACGCGCTGGGGGTTTCGGATGCTGCTGGAGATGGGGTGCTGCGATGTAATTCAGCCCGATGTCGGTTGGTGCGGTGGCGTCACGGAATTAATCAAGATATCGGCTCTGGCCGATGCATATGGTGCGATGGTTGTACCGCACGGTTCGTCCGTGTATAGCTATCACTTTGTCATCACTCGGCATAACAGTCCATTCGCCGAGTTTCTGATGATGGCGCCGAAGGCCGATAAGGTCGTTCCCATGTTTCACCCGCAACTGCTAGACGAGCCCGTTCCGCAAAACGGCCGAATGCGCTTATCGATGCTCGACAAACCTGGATTTGGCGTTCGCTTGAATCCCGACTGCACATTGCATCGCCCGTACGATCATTGAGAATTTCAACCAAGCGCCTTATAGAGCACTCGCCCGTCAACTGGGGCGTGGAGGAGAAAATCGATGGATCTGTTGCTGAATAACTTTAAACAGGCACTCGCTGCACACGTGCCGCAATATGGCACATGGAACAGTTTTGCGAGCAATTACGCAACCGAGATCATAGCGCAATGCGGGTACGACTGGATGCTGATTGATGGTGAGCACGCGCCGAATTCGATACAAACCGTTCTATCTCAGTTGCAGGCAGTTGCACCCTATTCAACACACCCGATCGTGCGGACGGTGAATCATGACCCAGCACTGATCAAACAGCTACTTGATATCGGTGTGAAGACATTGATGGTGCCAATGGTAGAAACAGCGGAACAAGCGTATGCACTAGTCCGGGCTATGCGCTATCCACCTCATGGATTCCGGGGGATCGGTGGTGGACTGACACGCGCGACGCGTTGGGATGGCATTCCAGATTACCTGGCACGCGCTGACGACTCGTTATGCCTGATCGTGCAGATTGAATCACGTGGTGGACTAGAACACGTGGAAGCCATTGCACTCACGGAAGGCGTGCACGGTTTGTTCGTCGGGCCCGCGGATTTGTCCTCGGCGCTCGGCCATCCTGGCAATGCAAATCATGCCGATGTCCAGATCGCGATCAAACGCATCATTGACATGGCGCGTCGCGCCGGAAAGGGGGCGGGAATTCTCGCGCCGGTTTATGACGACGCCATCCGATATCAAGAATGGGGAGCCAGCTTCATCGCCGTTGCCATCGACATCCCGCAATTAAGGCAGGGGCTGACGCAAACGCTATCTCGGTACAAAAAACCAAGAAAAACCGGCAATGGCGCTGACACGCCCCCTGGCACGAATGCGGGAACCTATTGAAGACCGATGTTCATCAGGAGACAAGCATGTATAAATCAATTACAAGCTATCAGCACTTTATTGATGGAGAATTTGTCGAATCGCCAACGTGCTTCGATGTCATGAACCCCGCCACGGGTGCATTGCTCTCGTACGCACCGACGGCCAGCGCTGACCAGATCGACCGGGCCATCAGCGCAGCCCGTAAGGCGCAACGCGGATGGGCCAAGAAAACCGCGATCGAACGGGCGGGTTACTTGCGGCGTATAGCGGTAGCTTTGAGGAAAGATGTCTACCGGCTTGCTGATGTCATCGTCCATGAGCAAGGAAAAATTCGCAGTCTCGCAGAAGTGGAAGTGAACTTCACGGCAGACTACCTCGACTACATGGCGGAGTGGGCGCGACGAATCGAAGGAGAAATCATTCCCAGCGACCGCGCCAATGAAACAATGTTTCTGTTTCGTAAGCCGCTAGGAGTAGTGGCTGGCATCCTGCCATGGAATTTCCCGTTTTTTTTGATTGCCCGGAAAATGGCGCCGGCGCTGATTACCGGAAATACGATTGTCATCAAGCCTAGCGAGGAAACGCCGAATAACTGCTTCGAATTTGCAAAGATTGTCGCGCGCACAGATTTACCTGCCGGAGTATTCAATGTAGTGGGAGGCAAGGGCGATGTCGGCGGGCAGTTGAGCGCACACGTGGGGGTCGATATGATCAGCTTTACCGGGAGTGTGGGCACCGGTCAGCGAATCATGGCCGCCGCGTCCCAAAATTTGACCAAGCTCAATCTTGAATTGGGCGGTAAGGCACCGGCAATCGTACTCGCCGATGCGAATCTGGATCTTGCCGTCAATGCAATCCGTGGCTCAAGAATCATCAACACCGGGCAGGTTTGTAACTGTGCCGAACGTGTTTATGTGGAGCGAAATATCGCCGATGCCTTCATCGAAAAAATCACTGCGGCAATGAAGGCGACACGCTACGGCGATCCAGTCGCGGATCCGCATGTTGAAATGGGTCCGCTTATCAATCAGGCAGGCCTCGACAAGGTGCGGGATAAGGTCGTCATTGCCCAGGAGCAGGGCGGTACGATTTTACTCGGTGGCAAGGTGGCAGATCTCGGAAAAGGATTTCATTTTGAACCTACCGTCATCGTTGATTGCCGAGAAGACATGGCGATCATGCGCGAGGAAATCTTTGGCCCGGTGTTGCCGATTCAGATTGTAGATGATCTGGATCATGCCATCATGCTGGCAAATGATTCAGACTACGGTTTGACGTCATCGGTGTACACTGAAAATATCTCAAAAGCAATGCACGCCATCCAGGGACTCGATTTTGGCGAAACGTATATTAATCGCGAAAACTTCGAGGCCATGCAAGGCTTTCACGCCGGCGTTCGCAAAAGCGGCATTGGCGGGGCGGATGGCAAGCATGGCGTACTGGAATATACGCACACGCAAGTCGTTTATCTACAAACCTGAAAACGGTTGTTAAAATTCCAATGAAAGTGGCTTTATTCGTCCCTTGTTTCATTGATGCGTTCTATCCGGAAGTCGGCATCGCCACGCTCGAATTATTGGAGCGCCTAGGTATGCACGTCGACTATCCGCTTCGACAGACTTGCTGCGGTCAGCCGATGGCAAATAGCGGAGCACAGACTGACGCCGCTGGTACCGAACGGATTTTCGTGGATAACTTTCGCGACTACGACTACATCGTCGCACCCTCGGCGAGTTGTATCCACCACGTTCGGGCCCATTTGGATGCTATAGCGCAAGAGGATGACGTCATTCGCGTTCGGCGGAACGCTTATGAATTAACCGAGTTTCTGCATGACGTGCTAAAAGTTACGGAATTTCCTTGGGCACGTTTTCCTCACCGAGTTGGTTTGCACATCAGTTGTAGTGCCCAACGTCATCTAAACAGTGCCAGTGGCAGCGAGATCGGCGGCCCGGCGTTCTCCAAAGCGCGTACTTTACTAGAAGGTGTCGCCGATATCCGTTTTGCCCAGCCGCAACGCGTGGACGAATGCTGCGGCTTCGGCGGTACATTTTCCGTCGGTGAAGAAGCGGTATCGGTACGTATGGGGCAAGAAAAGGTCGCCCGGCATCTTGAGGCTGGCGCGGAGTATATCGTTTCCGGTGACATGTCCTGCTTGATGCATCAGCAAGGTTGTGCCGAGCGTCAACAAAAATCGATACGATTTCTGCATATTGCACAGATACTAAACGGCTATGCGGGGGATCATTTCTCTTCTGAAGTAGATGAAGCTGTGATCACGCCGGAGTTGGGCATTACGATGAATACGGACCATCGGGATATTGGTGCCACAGCCAGTGAAGAAAATCGTGTGGGCGTGCGGAGCAAGAAGCGATGAAAAAACGCAAGGGGCAACGCGTCGATCATGCATCGGCGGCAAAACGCTTTATTGAAAAAGAGGCACATCTGGTATTTCATGACAAGCGGCTCTGGGAACTGCGTAGCAAGCGTGATGCGCAAGCGCATGGTCTGCCAGAATGGGAAACGTTACGCGAACTTGCTTCTGATATTAAGGCGCATACGCTATCGCATCTCGCCGACTACTTGGCGCAATTTGCCGATCGCGCTGAAGCGAACGGCGTTACCGTTCACTGGGCAGCGGATGCTGACGAGCACAATGCCATCGTCAGCCGATTGATGCAAGAGCGGGGCCTGCGTGTGTTGGTCAAGAGTAAGTCGATGCTGACTGATGAATGCGCGATGCGAGATCACCTCACCAGTGTCGGTATCGATGTCATGGAAACCGATCTTGGCGAACGCATCCAACAACTGGATCGACAAGATCCAAGTCATATGGTCGTGCCGGCGGTGCATAAGCTGCGAGGTGATGTTGCGGCACTGTTTGCGCGCGAAATTGGTACGGATGCAAATAATGAGGATATTCATTATCTTGCGGAAAGCCAGCGTAACGACACCCGCCCCTGGTTTTTGCGTACTGATGCGGCGGGCATGACGGGCTGCAATTTTGCCATCGCGGAGACGGGTAGCGTGGTCGTCTGCACAAATGAAGGAAACGCGGATTTGTCCGCGAATGTGCCGGGGATGCATATCGCGTCAATCGGTATCGAAAAAATCATCCCGCGCATGTCGGATCTTGGCGTGTTCATTCGCATGTTGTCGCGTAGCGCGCTCGGCTCGCCGATCACGCAATACACGTCGCATTTCCAACGTCCACGGGACGGCAGCGAAATGCACTTCATCCTTGTTGATAATGGCCGCAGCGAACGCTTGGCAATGCCGGACTTTTGGCCGTCGTTGAAATGTATTCGGTGCGGTGCCTGCATGAATACCTGCCCGGTGTATCGGCGCAGCGGCGGATTGTCCTATGGCAGCACGTATTCCGGGCCGATTGGTGCAATCATCAATCCGGCGCATGATTTACGTAAATACAGTGCGCTGCCGTTTGCATCGACGTTGAACGGTAGTTGCACGGCGGTATGTCCGGTCAAGATCAATATTCACGAACAGATCTATCGTTGGCGGCAGGTGCTCTCACGTGAAGGGGAGGTGCCGTTCATCAAGACCGAGATGCAAAAGATGGCCGGAAGAATGCTGGCAAGTCCAACAGTTTATCGCGGCACGTTGCGGGCCATGCAGGGGTCAATGCGACGACTGCCGCATTTCATGCTGTATAACCCGCTCAATATTTGGGGCCGTCAACGTGAGCTTCCCGAGGTACCAAGGGAGACGTTCCATGACTGGTATCAACGTACAAGAGGCAAACGCAATGGCGACTGAAATAAACCATGAAAAGGATTTGCCATATGTTTCGTCGGGTGCGGTCGCGCGTGCCAATATGCTCGAGAGGGTGCGGCGTGCACAACCCGCAAGCCAGCCTTATCCTTCAATCCCGGTGTTTCCTATACAGCAGGATGGGCGTAACAAGCACGAACGCTTCGAGGATGCGCTTGCCAAAATGGGCGGGGGTACGCTGTCACTGGACGCGCTCGGCGGCTTACAAGGATTGACGCATTGGCTCTCGGAGCGCTTCGGGCAGGAAGCAAGTATCGCATCAGCGGTTCCAGAGATTGAAGGGAATATGGTACTCGGCAAGACAATCCCTCCAACGCAATTCGCAGACTTGGATGTTGGCATCGTACGTGCGCGTTTTGGCATATGCGAGACCGGCTCGGTCTGGCTGAGCGAGGCGGAATATGTCGTCAACGCTATTGGTTATCTGGCGCAGCATTTGGTCGTATTGCTTGATCCCGACTGCCTGGAAGATGGCGTCCAGCACGCTTATTTGCGCGAAGACTTCACAATGGCGAAATACTGCGTGCTAGTAACCGGACCGTCGGCAACAGCCGATATTGAAGGTGTGATGATTCGCGGCGCGCAGGGCGTACGATCATTGACCGTGATATGGGCGGCATCTCCCGAACGTTGAGTCGAAATGAGGCCTTCGCCGTCTTAGGCAACGTTCGATGCGCAATGGCTTTTGTTGTTAGACAGATGATCGTTTTCATAGACACGACGTGAAAACGAAACATCACATAAATTTAACATAACACAAATTATCAACCAAACTGGTTGCTAGCGTTTAGTAGTAGTGTCGTACTTGCGATCATTAGAAACGTCGCTCCACGTTGATCTTCGGCGCAAACTAAGCTCCCGCCAATCTGGCTAAAAGTGCCCAACGCCCATAAATGGAAAATCCATCCGTAACCCTTGTCAGATGAGGCTTTGGGGAGGGCGGGCGAGTCGTTACGCGGGCGAGCGTCGCGTGAAGACATGCTCGATCTGTTGCGTGCGCCGCACCTCGTCGTCGTCGAGATAGACCGAGGTCGTGGAAATCGATGCGTGCCGCAGGTTATCGCGCACGGTCGTGAGCGTTGCCCCACCGGCCAGTGCGTGTGTCGCGTGCGAGTGTCTCATCCAGTGCGGCGTGGCCTGTCGCAGTTTGTCTGCGAGAGGTGGATGGTCGGCTTCGATGGCATCGGCCGCGTCGCTAAAGAACCGGCGCAGCATCTGCCTCAGGCGCGGCGTGGTGATGCCGCACGGCTCGCCGAGGTGACCCAGTATCGGCGTATCAGGTGCCCATCGGGACGGCGTGACGGGCAAACCGCGTTGTGCCAGATACTGGTCCAGCGCGAAGCTTGCGAGTGACGGCAGGACCACCTTGCCGGGTTTCGCTCCCTTACCCGTGAGGTGAAGCCAGCGCTCACCGCGTGCGCCATGCTCGATGCCGCCGAGTGTCACACCAACCAGTTCGGCGGCCCGCAGGCCGGTCGCGTAACCGAAGTCGAGCAGAAATCGCAGGCGCTGTGCAGCCGGCACTGCCCAGCCATACGACCACTCGAGCCCGTCGGCGATCGTGCGTACCAGCTCCCATTCGCCAGTCGTAAAGGCCCGGGATCTGTCCAGTTTGCCCTTGCGGCGCGCACCACGCACCTTGAGACCCGCGAACGGATTGGCCAGCACATAACGTTGCTCGATCAGCCAGCGGAACATGGCGCCGAGCACCGACAGCGCATAGGCGATGGAATCCGACGACAGTGCCCCCGTAAACGGCCGCCATTCGGGCGACGATCGTGGCCGCGCGGGTGCAACCCAGCGAGCGCGGGGCGCGGGGTGGCGCAGGAAGGCACGCCAGGCCGCCGCATCCTCGCTGGTCAGTGACGATAACGCCTTGCCGCGTTCGACAATGCCCCACAACAGCAGCCGTTCTGCCTCGCGGCGGTAGGCGCGCTGCGTGTCACGGGCTTCGTGCCGTTCGAGCCACGCGTTGATGGCCTGCCAGTCGTTATCGGCCTCGAGCGCGCACATGGATTTCGGCGCACGAAAAAGGCCGCGCGAACCATCGACTTCGCGTGGTACGAGGATGTTTTCCCACGGCACCACACCCTCGGGGGATGTAACGGCAACCAGTGCGCGCGCCCGCTCGGTGAGCGCGGGATGAGCCGCAAAGAATGCTTCGATACAGCGTGCGCTGCGCTCGCCGAGTCCGGCCACCGGAAGCCACCAGCGCCGCCGGCGGGGGATGCGTACGGTCAGATCGGCGAGCGTATGGATACCGTGCCGATGCAGGACTGCTACAACCCGTGCCGGTAGCCAGACGTCGACCTGGTCAGAGACCTGAGGTTGTGGGATCTGCAGCGATGGCAGTATATCAAGCGCCCGGCTGGCCGCCTTGCGATAAGACTCACGTTCATCCGCGGGACACTGGAAGAGTCTGGCCACATCCTCGCGATGCCGACTGAGGGCAAATTCGACGATCTGCCGGCGAATGCGGCCGATTACGCCGCGTGCTGACGTACCGTCCCCGAGCGCTTCAGGTTGATAGCGCTCGACAGCCTCACGCGAACCCATGCCAGCGTACCACGCGCGCAGCACGGATAACGACGGGGTATCGGGAAATGTGAAGGATGGGTCTATGTTCGGCATCTTTCGATTATAGATACGACAGCGCGATGGTGTGCCAGCCAGGTGAGACGCGTTTTGCAAAACGGAAGTTTTAGTATAAAACAGAAGTCTATCGCTAATAAGCCTTAGCGATAGACATTCGAGAGCGCTCACCTCCATGTGACCGACGGACCGATTCAGACGCTGTGCCGTCGGGTAAAATGTGCGCAGCGATTGCCTTCCATTGTCTTCAGCGAAAATCTCCTCATGACCAGCACATCGCGGTCCATCAGCATTGCGCACGACCACACTCCGTCAGCACTGTCAAAAGCCCGGAAGACATTCAACTCACTGATCGGGCAGATAGGCAAACGACGCAAGCGCCTGCGCGACTGGGAAACGGTGACGCCAGTCTTCCAGAAGCAATATGTCGATGAAATTCTGCCCCTCGATAAAACGTCGGCACAGTTGCAGGCACCGGATGGCGCGCCGTCTCGACCAGGCCCATGACCAGTTGACCCAGGCTGAACGCCGCAAGGTGGCGCTCGTGATTGTCGATCTGGCGGGCGAGCTGATAGGCGGCGAAGACGACGAAGGGCAGATGAAGATCATCCACGACAGATACAGTCCAGAGAGCTACGACAGTCAGGTGGCCGCTGAGGTCGACGGGATGAAGAGCATGATCGAGACGATGTTCGGCGTTGACCTGGGAGACGATGAAGACCTGAATTCCCCGGAAGATCTGCTGCAGCGTGCGCAGGTCCATCTCCAGCAGGCCCAGGCGCAATGGGAAAGCGAGAATGTGCAACGCGATACCCGGCGTGCGAAACGGAAAAAATCATCCAGACAGCAGGCCGCCGAGGCGCGGGCACAGGAGCAGCAGGCGCAGGTCAACCTGTCCCTGCGCGAGGTTTACCGCAAACTGGCCAGCGCGTTGCATCCTGATCGTGAAACCGACCCTCAGGAGCGGGAGCGCAAGACCTGTCTGATGCAGCGTGTGAACGAGGTCTACCAGAAAAACAATCTGCTGCAGTTACTGGAACTGCAGCTTGAACTCGAGCACATTGACCAGCACGCGCTCAACGGCCTGAGTGAGGAGCGGCTGAAGCACTACAACACGATCCTGCGGGGTCAGGTGCGCGAACTCGATCAGGAAATCCTTCACGTCGAATCGGCCTTCCGGGATGCGTATGGGATGGATCCGTTCGGCCCGATATCACCCGATACGGTCCTGCGTGATCTTGCCAGCGAGATCGGGGAATTCCAGAACAACATCTGGACTCTCGAGCAGGACCTTGCAGCGTTCGAAGATGTCAGGAACCTGAAACGCTGCAAGCTCGTACGCGCCAGGCCAGAGTTCGAATTTGCACCGTTTTGATGTGGAAGGAGACGCCTGTGCTTGACTATCAGTTGCTGAAAAATCATGCCGGCATTTTGCTCGTCGGCGACTACCATTCGCTCATCGAGCTGCACGAGGTCGTCCATGACGTCAATGAACGCTCTCCCTTGATCCCGCAGGAAGAAGGGCCATTTCTAGGCCTCGCGTATGATGTGCGCAAGGTTTATGAGCAGCAGCGGGAAATCCTGCAACCGCCCGAAGGCTACGAGGAAATGGGCGTGCGCTACGGTGTGGAGATTCTCTGGCCCGTTCTCCTCGTGCAGCATCGGATGCTTCGGGTCTCACTCGGATACCTTGACCATTCCAGGCGGCATCAGGCCATCACCTACTCGCTGGAAGCGGTCATCGAGGCGGCATTGCGGGAAGACTTTGGTGCGCAGGGGCAAGCGATGGTCGATCACTGGCTACGAATCGATCCCACTGCGGACATCTTCGAAAAACTCGACAGCCGGGGCGCCATGTTCTGTTCCTGGTCGAAGGCCGAGCGGGCGGGTCGCCTGGCTTCGCTGCTGCTGAGCTTCGACTTTATGTACGACCGTTATTCCACGCCTGCGAACGGACGGCACACCCCGGAATCGATATCACCTCGCGAACTAAAGCGATGGGAAGGCGTTGAATGGCCTGACCCGAACTGGTAACCAGAAACCGCCCATGCATGCACCGGAGCGCTCGCACCGTCTGTCGATCCTCACCCGGCAGGAGATCGACGATCTCTATGGCGTGCCGCGCTTTACCGGCGAGGAGCGTCAGACGTATTTTGAACTCGACGAACCGGAGTCGCGTGCGGTCCACTCCCGCACGACACCTGTTGCCGTTCACCTGACGCTGCAGCTTGGGTACTTCCGGGCGAAGCGGCAGTTCTTCGATTACAGCCTGGAGGCGGTGCGGGAGGATCTGGACTATGTCGTGCGGCGGCACTTTCCCGAGGTAGATCCGGCTACTATCAGTCTGCCGTCCCGTCCCACACGGCGAGCCCTGAGGGACACCATTCTCGATCTGTCCGGATATCGCCTGTGCGACAGCGTAGCGCGCGAGGACCTTGAACGTCGCGCACAGCGTATCGCCATGCGCTCGACGCAACCTGTCTACCTCCTGCGCGAGATGTTGCAGTACCTGAGCCAGCAACACATCGTCGCCCCGGCCTACGCCATCCTGCAGGACATGACCGGTCGGGTCGTGACCAGCGAGCGCCAGCGCATCACTGCACTGCTGGATGAGGCGCTCACGCCAGACATCGCACACCAGATTGACGCGCTGCTGCAGGCCGACGAATCCGCCTACCGGATCACGCTTCTGAAGCGCGAACCGCGGGATTTCAGCTGGCGTGAACTGCGCGAGGAAGTGGCCCGCCGACAGTCCTTCGCCTGCCTGCACGAATTTGCCCGAAGCTTTCTCGAGCTCGCCGGCATCTCAACCGAGAGTGGCCGGTATTACGCGTCGCTCGTCCGGTACTACACCGTCTACAAGCTCGGACGCATGCCGGCGCGGGTCGCGAGACTTTATCTGCTGTGCTTTGCGTTTCACCGGTTCCGGCAGATCAACGACAACCTGATCGATGCATTCATCCATCTTGTTCGCCAGTACGAGAAGTGGGCTCGCGCTGCAGCCCAGGAGGCCATGCTCAAGGCGCAGTCTGATGCGGGTTCGCGCCTTCAGGCCGCGGGCAAGGTGCTGGGCCTGTTCGTCGACGAGACGATTGCGGATAGCACGCCGTTCTCGAAAGTTCGAAAGCAGGCCTTTGCGCTACTCGAGCGCGAGCAGTTCGAGCCGGTGTCGGGCTATCTGCGCAACGTCGCCTTTGATCGCGCCGGCTTCGAGTGGGCGCACTACGCAACGCTGTCAGCGAAAATCAAGCGCAACCTGCGGCACCTGTTCTGTGAACTTGAGTTCTCCGGTCGCATCGAGGATGCGCCGCTCCTAGAGGCCATCGCATTCCTGCATGATCTGCTGCGCAATGGCCGCTCGCTGCGGCAGGTGAAACCGGCCACGTTTCCCGTGGCGCTGATCCCGAAGAACCTGCAGCGTTATCTTTATACATCGGAGCCGGGCCGGAAGAAACAGCTCGATGTCGACCGTTATGAATTCCTCGTCTATCGGCTCCTGCGCAATGCGCTTGAAGCGGGTGACGTGTACGGCGAGGACAGCACGGAGTATCGCCGGTTCGAGGACGATCTGATCAGCGATGTCCGTTGGGAACAGAAGGACGCGCTGCTCAGGGACATCGGCGCGCCGGTTCTGCTCGCGCCCATCGAACAGACCCTGACGATGTTCCACGATGCAATCGACGCCAGCTTCAAACGCGTCAACGAGCGTATCGACAGCGGCGAGAACACGCACATCAACATCGGCCAGCGCAAGGGCGTGCGCCGGTGGACGCTGCTCTACCCTGAAATCGACGAAACGGTCAACGGATCGTTTTACGGCCAGTTGCCAGGCGTGAGCATCGCCAATCTGTTGTGGTTCGTCGCGGGCCGTACGGATTTCCTGAAGGCATTCACTCATGTGCTCGAACGTAACGCACGCCAGGATGCCGATCCACGTGAAATACTCGCCTGCGTGGTCGCCATGGGCACGAACATGGGGCTGCGCCGGATGGCCGAAGTCTCGGGCCTGAGCTACGCGAGCCTGCTCACCGCCGCCAGGAACTACCTGCGCCCGGAAACCCTGCATGGGGCCAACGATGCGATCAGCAACGCCACGGCCAGCCTGCCGGCGTTCCGGCTGTTCGACATCCGCGACGAGATTCATTCGAGCAGCGATGGACAGCGTTTCGAAACGCAGATCGACACGTTCAACGCCCGATACTCGCCAAAGTACTTCGGTCTGGACAAGGGCGTGAGCGCCAGCACGCTGGTCGCCAATCATGTACCGGCCAATGCGACCATCATCGGCACACACGAGCACGAATCCCATTACGTATTCGACCTGCTCTACAACAACACGTCCGACATCCAGCCCGATCGCCACTCGACCGACACGCATGGCACGAATCAGGTCAATTTCTTCACGCTGTTCACGTTCGGCTACCAGTTCGCGCCGCGCTATCGCAATCTGCACAAAAAGATCGATCGCCTGGTCGCCCGTCACCCGCCGGGTCATTACAATGAAGACTGGCTGATCCGGCCGTCGCGCAGGTCCGACGACGAACTGATTATCCGCGAGTGGCCCAACATCCAGCGCATCATGGCCTCGCTCGCGCAGAAGAATGTGACGCAGGCAACCATCGTACGCAAGCTCAGCAATTATGCCCGCCAGAACCAGACAAAGAAGGCGCTGTGGGAACTCGACAATCTGTGCCGCACGCTCTACATTCTGGAATTCATCGATGATGTCGGGTTGCGCCAGAGTGTGCAGAAAGCCCTGAACCGCGGCGAAGCCTATCACCGCCTGCGCCGTGCGATTGCCTTCGTCAACGCTGGCAGGTTTCGCGTGCAGACAGAGGCTGAACAGCAGATCTGGAATGAATGCTCGCGGTTGATTGCCAATGCGATCATTCACTACAACACGGCATTGCTTTCGCGGGTGTACGAGCAGAAGCGCGCCGCGAGCGACGATGCCGCAATGGCGCTGATCGCCAGCATGTCGCCCGTCGCCTGGCAGCACATCAACCTGTTCGGGGCATTCGAGTTCACGCCGGGCGGTGCCAACGTCGACATCGATGCGCTGGCCGCGTTCTATGCCGATCCAGCGTGGTGGAGCAGGATTGCCCGGCCGGGGCAGACACGGCCGGACGTATAGCTGCCATGCGCAGCATTCGCCCCACGGGAAGTCCGGCGGACCGATCACGGAGAATCGCATGGGTGAGGCAAAACGCCGGGCAAACGAGGCTGCTGCATCGATTACACCGCAACAGCGGGAGCTCGCTGAGCGCATCGACGCGCAGATGCAACGTTTCCAGGCCGCAGGGCTGGACGAAGCGGAGATCATGGCGGCAATGGTCGACCATATGCCTGACTTCCATCGCCTGATGACGGAGCTGGAAAACGCCGCCATCAATCTTCTGGCGCGTGAGTTTGCCGGCTTCTATCGCTATGCGAAAATCGTTGAAACGGTTGCCTCAGGTATTGCAACGGGGCAGATTCAGGTGCCCGGCAAGGAGCGAAGATTTGCCGACGAGCACCGGATCGCCGCCGCGATCGACCAGCGCGTGCGTCAACTTGAAGCAAACGGCATCCGCGGCGCAGCCTGCTTGCGCATATGGCTGCCTATACGCCCGAGCTGCAACGGCTCTGGAACACCACCTCCAACGAACTGCTCGTGTCGCTGTGCCAGACGTACCCAGGCCTGTACCGCTATGGCGAGCTCTTCGAGCAGGCATGGCTCAAGGATGCCGGCAGGACAAAGTCCGGACAGGAGCTGCCTGATTCCATCAAGCCCACCGTCCTGCGCCTTCTCTCGGACGGCGCGACGCTCGAGCGCGAGTTCCAGACGATTCTCGATGCCCGTCCGCAGCGCGATCTCTGGGTGAAGGCCGAACTGCTGGAGCACACCTGGCAGCAGTGGACCACCTTGCTTGCGCAATTGCCTGCCCTGTTGCTGCAGGCCGATGTCCCGGAAGTCTCCCGGGAAACGATGCGCGCCATCTTTGAGCCCATGGCGCTGCGGATCGAAAACCTTCGCACCCAGGTTCAGCGCCCGTAAACCCGATACGTCCTCCCGAAAGCCTTGTCTGGCAGGAGGTACAGGGGGATTTTCCATTTATGGGCGTTGGGCACTTTTAGCCAATCTGCATTGGGAGCGCGCCATGAGCCATTCTGGATCGATCACCATGAGCATGCGTGAACTGGGACGGATCAAGGTCATTCAGGCAGTTATCGATGGCGTGCTGATGCCATGGCGAGCTGCTGAGCAATTGGAACTCAGCGTGCGCCAGGTCGAGCGTTTGTGCGTGCGATATCGCCTCGAAGGTCCGGCGGGTTTAGTCTCGCGCAAACGTGCTCGTCCGAGCAACCATCAATTGGCTCCTGGCGTGGCGCAGCGCGCTCTTGCGTTGATCGCCAAACGCTATCCTGACTTCGGTCCAACCTTTGCCTGCGAGAAGCTGCGCGAGGCGCACGGCTTTGGCCTGTCGGTGGCGACCGTTCGTCGGATAATGACTGCGGCGGGCTTGTGGATACCGCGCAAACAGCGCCCACCGAAAGTGTATCAGCCGCGCAATCGCCGAGCGTGTTTGGGCGAGCTGATCCAGATCGACGGCTGCGACCATCTGTGGTTCGAGGATCGCGCGCCATCTTGCACATTGCTGGTGTTTATCGACGACGCGACGAGCAAGCTGATGACGCTGCATTTTACCGAGACCGAATCGACGTTCAGCTATTTTGAGGCGTTGCAGAAATATCTGACGGCCCACGGTAAGCCTCAAGCCCTGTATAGCGACAAGTACTCAGTGTTTCGCGTCAACGCCAATAACTATGCAGAAAAGACCTTTGGCAAAGGCATTACGCAGTTCAGTCGGGCCTGCTACGAGCTCAACATCGACACTTGGTGTGCCAATTCGAGCCAAGCCAAGGGCCGGGTTGAGCGCGCCAATCTGACCTTGCAGGACCGGCTAGTGTTTCGCCAAACCGGCCAGAAGCCCGCATGACGCTCATCGTCCCATGCGCGATGACGAGGTCTTGCGTTCAATCTTGACAGTGCGCGTGCTGCGTAAAGTCACCAATACGCTCACAGTGCAGTACGACCGCGTGATGTATCTGTTGAATGATACGTCGTTGAATCGTTCGCTGATTCACACTTACGTCGATGTGCTCGAGTTTCCCGATGGCGAGGTGGAGATCCGCGCGGCCGGATGCTCCCTGCCCTATACACGCTACGATCGGCTCGCGAACGTCGATCAGGGGGCGATCATCGACAACAAGCGGCTGGGGCACGCGTTACGCATTGCGCAAGTGATGCAGGCACAGCGCGACAATCGTCGCATCGGCACCGCCCCGTCGCGAACGCATCGAGGCGAAGCGGTCAATCCAAAACGTACACTACCGGGCCTGAAAAAGCAGCGTGCGATCACGCAAGAGGACCTCAACGAAGCCATTGAGAAGACTGCCAAAGTCTGGCAAAGCCCTGAACAGATTGTGATAAAGCAGACAGCAAAACCCAGAAAAAAAGCAGTCTATAGAAAGGTAAAACCGCACTAAGGCCCGACATTTCTATTAATTTCTAGGTACGACATTTGAATTCAGCCTAGACACTGATGTAGAAACTTTTTAGCAATGTCTGGTTTGAGCCGATTAGAGATGTCTGGTCCTGCTCCGCGGCGCATCATGTTTTTCTGCAAATGTGCGTCGGGAGCCGATGATGGACAGTTCCGCGAGGATCACAATCAGCATGAACGAACTCGAGCGCGTCAAGTTGATCCAATCGGTGATTGAGCACCGCTTGAGCGGTGTACAAGCGGCCGAACGATTGGGTTTGAGTGAGCGCCAGGTGACGCGGCTACGACGTCGCTATGAGCAGTATGGACCGGCAGGATTGATCTCCGGCAAACGTGAACGGCCGAGCAATCGTCAACTCTCACCGAATTTGCATACCCGTGCGATTGCCATCGTGCGAGAGCGGTATGCGGATTTCGGGCCGACGCTGGCATGCGAGAAGCCCAGAGAGTCGCATGGGATTATTCTGGCCAGAGACACCGTGCGCAGATGGATGTGTGATGCTGGCTTGTGGATACCACGCAAACAGCGTGCGCCGAAGGTGTATCAGCCGCGCAATCGCCGAGCGTGTTACGGCGAGCTGATCCAGATCGACGGCAGTGACCATTATTGGTTCGAGGACCGCGTGCCATCTTGCACGTTATTGGTGTTTATCGACGACGCGACGAGCAAGCTGATGACGCTGCATTTTACCGAGACCGAATCGACCTTCAGCTACTTTGAAGCGCTACAACAATATCTGGCCGCACACGGCAAACCTGTGGCGTTGTACAGCGACAAATTCAGTGTCTTTTACGTCAAGGATCGCCTCAGTACGGCGGGCAAAGGCGTGACGCAGTTCGGGCGCGCTGCTTATGAGCTCAATATCGAGACGTTTTGCGCCAATACGAGTCAGGCCAAAGGGCGTGTCGAGCGTGCCAACAAGACCTTGCAGGATCGTCTCGTGAAGGAAATGCGTTTGCGAGGCATCGACACGAAGGCGGCGGCGAACGCCTATGCGCCCTCCTTTATCGCTGACTTCAACCGGCGCTTTGCGAAGCAGCCTAGGAGCAATCACAATGCGCACAGGCCGGTTCGAGAAGACGAAGATATACGGCAAATCCTGGCGTATCGCGTGCCGCGCAAAGTCTCGAATGCACTGACGGTGCAATACGACCGCGTGATGTACTTGCTGGACGACACGGCAGATAATCGCCGTCTCATGGGGCAATATATTGAGGTGGTCGAATATCCCGATGGCGCAATCGAAGTGCAGGCCAACGGCGTGGCTTTACCGTATCGGGAATATGACCGGATCACGCGTATTGATCAAGGCGCCGAAGTCGAGAATAAGCGCTTATCGGGCGCATTAGCGGTGGCGCGCATCCTGCAAGCCCAGCGTGATGACCGACGTGCGTCGAATTCGCCTTCACGTACGCACATCGGCGAACAGGTCAACGCAAAAAAGGCGCTAGTCGGCTTAAAGAAACAACGTGCCCTGACAGTGAACGACTTCAACGCGGCGGTAGACAAAGTCACACAAAGAGCTAAAGCTGAACGGGAGGCGGCTTCGCCGCCCAACCCCCACATCATAAAAATGAACGGCAAAACCACAGCCAAACCAAAGCGAGCAACCTGACATTTCTAAAAAGCCAGGCAGGGGGTGCGGCGGATTTCTTGGACTACCGTTTCCCCCTTTTCAAGCCTATCAAGGATTCTGATCTGTGGACGGACTGAACGACACCTGCAATGTCCCGTTATATTGTCCAGGTTGTTGATCTTTTTGCTTGAAAGCTGGCGTATGTAAATGCAAGGTCCATGGCACGCATATGACCGTACCATTAATTCCAGGAAGAACGACGGGGCGAATTTGATCTCCTGGTGAAATTGTAAAATTTCGCGGTGCACCTGACGAAAACGGAATTTCTGTGCTTGATGGATCACCTGGATTTGCAGCAGAAACTTCATAATTAATCTTTGATGACTCGCTGGTTCGATTTAACATATTTTCAGCAGTGACAAAAAAACCTTTACTACTTGTGTCAGGATTTGTAACTGTCAAGGTAAACTTTTTGCTGTTACTATTATAACCGTCATAAAGACAAGATTCGATTGTCGCATCCCCGCTTTCAGTTGCCTCTGGTTTTGCAAACGGATTCGCAACCAATCGCAAATCAACGCTCGGTTTTGATCCGCTTAAATTAGGAAGATACATTTGCATATTTTTATTGTCCGTCATTTTTAAAACAAGATTCAAAGTATCCCATTGCATCCATTTGTTGCCGCTTGGGGTAACTTTGTATTGATGCAATAGTAATGACGCTCTCCAAATACCGCCGTATGGAAGTGCTGGTACTGTATCGGCCATCTCAAGATAGTATTTGGTATCACCAAGATCAGTGTTGCAATCACCCATTACATTAAACTTTGTCTTCATACCGTCCGAAGTGCATTGTTGAGATGATTGATCGGATTTATATTCACGATATGCGTTGAAATCGACTATAGCCGTCGCTCCAGAGCGTTGCTCCGTAAATTTCAGTTTTATCCGAGTCATCCCTGGTATTGGCGGTGAAACCCTCCCCCCCGGGTTTGTATCACATGCACCATTCATGGGATCAGTTTCGCTACCACATACCAGACCTGTATATCTGCTTTTGTCAATATCGCTTCCGCCATATATGACGAAATCGGTCGAAGGTGGAGACGATCGATCGAAATCAAAGGTAAAGGTGTGATGATAGGCAAAAACATTAATATTCCATAATGCCAATGTTGCCATAGAAATGTTTCTTAATATAGAAAAACATTTTTTCCTAAAATTATCAATCATTTTTTATCCTATATAGATATCATCTATGTCATTTCAATGATGGCGATAAATCTCTTTGGTTTATCGCCAATAAATTAAGCTGACATGAAAAATTGAAACGTTCGGCTTAGGTACCCGGCTGCGAGATTAGTGGTACCGCATCCTTCTTTGTCATAGCCACATCTCGCGTGATCGGAACATGATGTTCCGTGAGGAGCTTGACGACCTGTGCGTTGTGCTGAATGCTGGAAGGCAATGCCGACGGATCGACTGGCAGGCAATGCACGGTGTGTACATTGAACAATGATTGAGTCGATATCACTGATGGCATCGAACATTCGAACAAGGATTTACCAGACAGCACATCAAGCGCCGTCGGTTGCTGATGGAAGTCAGCTGCGAATGTTCCATCGCCATTCAGCTCAACAAAATCTCCACCCAAAATAATGCCATCTGAAAGGCTTCGCTTTTTATCAGTGGTTAGCCGGCCAACATAGGTGTACGTGAATTCCACCTTGGCAGGCTGGCGCCCTATGTGACCCGGCAGCATGAACCATGTCCGCTTCCCGAGACCATTCTTGACATAAGCGACGCCGCCCCCCTGCTCAGCATTAGGATCTTCGATATCAACGTCGACAGGTCGATATGCTGTTTGGGGAAGAAATACGCTCCGTCCGCTGCGTACCCCCTCTTCCGACAGTCCATCGCCGCGCACGTTGGCCACGGTTTGCGAGGAACTTGGGTCTCCTCCTTTCGCGGACACTACGACGGCCGCATCGGGTCGGTCATCCCCCGTATCGCTACCGACAAAAACACCGTCCGAAGATATACCAATCGTTCCGGCATAGGCACCAGTGAAAGCAGGAACGGAGGCGCCCATCCGAGCATCATAATGTTCGCTGACCCCAGCATCGACGGTACCATCCTGTCCTGCCAACCTGCCATGCGTACTGACGTCTATGTTGCCGTTTTGCGCAGCGTACAAACTTCCGCTTGCCGATTCGTGCATTGCTTCCTGTCGCGTAAGATCCGCAGACATGCCAACTCTGCTTTGCAATCCATCTTCCGTACTTTCAAGGTTGTACGTTAGCGCACTATCAATGCTCGTTCTATTGCCTGCACTTCCAACTTCAGCCGCATGATGCAATTGCAATGCTAGGTAAACGCCTCTGTCGGCGCGGCGATCGACTCGACGAACGTACACACTTGCATCAGCATCAATATCCATATTCCGCCAGACGAACGCATGCGATGCTGATAACTGTAGACTTGACGATTGGCTGCGTCTATGAATCCACACTTGATGCATCGAGCCTGCAGTGAAATATTGCGGACGAAGCCAATTTTCGTCCGGATCAACCATGTCATTTGAACCGGGGGCCAGATAACCATAGACCCACTCGGAACTCGAATGTGAGAGTCCGGCGCGCACCTGCCAACCAAAGAACGGGTGAGATAGCGATGCGGTCAAATAGGTATCACAGGACGATGCGCGCGACACACTACAGTCACTGGAACGCGAATCCTCCCATGACAACGATGCGGAATAAGGCCCACTCCAATTGATGCTCTCTGCATTCCCGCGCGCTCCATCACTGCCGCCGAAGATCGAAGTGCTAACGTCGAGCACACCAGCGGAAAACTGACGTTGCCAATCCAGACGGGCCTCGCCATAGATAATGTCGTTTTGGTCCTCAACTCCGAAGGTCACGCTAGTGTTACCGCTAAGAGAAAGCTTGATGCCACCCAGTACCGCTTTCCCCGCGCCGTCGTTCGCGTAATTCAAGGAACTGGATTTCCCGGCCTCGGCGAACCACTGAAAACCGCCAGGACTGTCTAGACCGCCGTCTATACGCGAAAACGGTCGGGATTCCGTGCGGACTTCGTGTCCATTTTCGACGATGCGCAGTGTCAGCAAGTATGTTCCCGGAGGAAATGCACTCGTATCAAGTTCGTGAATGCCCGATCGAAAGTAACTACTTGAAAGCAATTGCGCACCGCGATAAGCATCCACGCGCGCGTCTTGTGAAAGCAAGATAGTCACTGGTGTTCGCCGACTTTGTGCCTCGGAGCTAACATAAGCCTGCGTTGTGCCAAACCGGACGCCATCTACACGATCGAGGGGAAGCATTGAAAATGCGAACGTGCCGCCCATCGGCGTCGACAAGTCTCGTGCATCCATTCTGCCAACTTGTACATACAAGCGACGCCCAATATCATATCGATAGTAAAGATTACTAAAATCTAATTCTGTTTGTTGTCCCCAAGCATTACCGTTATATGAGAACATATAATCTGATGCAAGAAAGCTACTGGCGCTTACACCAAGTGCCGCATGTGCGTCTAAGGTAGCGCTCCGATACCCGGATGATCCGGCAATCGCTAGTGACGTTTGCTGAATAAATGCTCGCGACGTATTCACGCTGGGACTAAACCATTGTGAATGTTCTTGACCAACCGGAGCGAGTAGCGAATTCCGAATAAAAATGTCAGCCTCGGCATTTTGTTCATCATATATGACGTCAATACTTTTGCTATTAATATACCCGCAACGTTGGGTACCTGCTCCACGAATGTCACAAGCTAAATCACGATGGAGTGCCATAGGTTTTTTCAGTCGCTGAAACAGTATTGCACGCTCGTTTTCCCCTACATTTTTCTTCAAAGGCAATATCATCAAGATCTGCTCAGGGTTAGAAAATGTAATGTGATCCGTAGTAACGCGCGCGTTGAATAGCCCTAAAGACTTTCCTCCAATACGGACATCGATTTTTTCCGATTCACCGATCGTGGCGAGATTCTCAAACCCTGGTGGAACCAGGGTTGCCGGTGTCTGCGCCGCCATCACTGGCTGAATTAAACCGAAGTCAAACAATAATATTCCGGACAAGAAAATGCGAGACACCGAATTCATAAGTTAACTAGTCACAGTTGGAGTCTGCTGTTGCAGATCGATAATTACCGTACCCTTGTATGCACCTTGTGCTATGCCTTTTGACGCGGCTGGTGCAAAATTAAAATCGATTGCGGCAGTGTTTCCATTTGTAAATAGCGTATTTGCTTTAAATAAGGTTTCACTTGATTTCAGCGGAGTATTATTCATCTTTACCGTCAAAGGGATCTGGTTCGTACCGCTGAAAAGTACAGGCGTCATCGGAACCGATGCAACAATATTGTTCGTTGGTGCATTAGTGGCGAGAATCGCGTTGACATCAGCGGGTGACAGGGTGTTCGTTATAAGACTGTATTTCATCGATACATTGGGGTCGAGCGCACTTCCATCAGGCGCAGTTAATTGCAGCATAGAATCGACGTTTGCAGTAATGTTAAACTGCTGCGTTATCAATGATCCGGGAACGTCCCTACCCTTGTTCCCTGCAGCGAACGCAGGCAAACAAGTCACCATTGCCATAATTCCAATAAACGTTTTAACCTTCATGATTTTCCTTTTAACTGCTAGAGACCACAGCACGGGGATCTCGTGCCGGCTGGGGCAACATGCCCCGAGCTTCGTTATGCACCTCACCGTCAGGTGTCTTATATTCAATTCTGAATGTCTCACCTAGCTGCGCAGGCTTTGCATTGATAGGAAGTTTCTCTCCTGCATAGACGATATGTTTGACGTCCTTCCATTGGCAGCTATTTACGTCTGACGCCGATGTGCAATAGGCAACTCGTTCCACTCCCAAGTGAACATTGCCATCATTAATTAGGATTCCATTTTTCTCATCAAGAGACCATTCAGGAACCGCAACCCGAGGTTCGACTGTAATAAGTGGCGCCCAAACAATTGAAAGGCTGACTGAGGTAGAGACGCCACTCGCCGGATGACCGATAGCGGCCGTTGGCGGTGCAACCGGCTTGATGAAAACTCGGTAAAGTGTCTCTTTATCCGGCGGACCTTCCGCGATTAAGCGGATGACATGGATCTGGCGTGGCGCAAGAATAAGCCGCTGCGGCGATGCAACCAACGTCGGTTCATCAACAGGAGATACTGGTACATTTTTTTCCAGACTCGTGCCAGGATGTGACACGCGCATCACTGAAACCTCAATGTATTGAACTGCATCGGAGCGGGATAAAATCTTCAACTGCCCCAAACCGTTATCATGCGCAGAAATGGTGGACATCATTGGATATATCTCGACTGCCGCATGGACAGGTGCGAAAAAAGCGCATAGCAACACACCCGCAAGAGTGCGACAGAATTTAGTCATCGGATTTCTCTGGTAGAAAGAAAAGCATGCAATGCTCCACAAAAAGAAAGCGGATCACGCATCGGTAGAGCCCAAATAATAATTGGATTGGCCAGTCGCGCCGATGGGCCTTGGCGAAGATGAGCGTAGGCGGATGCCTAAATGCCGCCGCGGATATAGCCCATGTCTTGCATGCGAGAATTTTCGGAAATACGAGAATATTGGCCAATCCCGTTTCTTTCACATGGGCCTGGCCACAGTCCCTCACTCCTATCTGACATCAACTCTCGCATCTCACATCGCTATCACGGATAGCGTATATAAGAGAAGATTAGAAATACCTCCCTCGCGTCATTAGATGATCTACTATACCTAATATATATCACTGCAAATCTCATAGATAAAATATTAGGCTTAGATGTTTGCAATATAAAAGTTATAATAAATCAATATTTTGATAGTGTTTACTACTTATATTCCTATGATCGCTTCTTTATATACAGAGCAGCGGCTTATGAATTATTTTTCAAGCATGATATCTGAAGCGTATAAACGAAACGTAATGAGAATTGCAATGACACCGCATCTAAAATTGGGAGACTTCCCACTGCTTCGCGCCGCTGCTATCGAATCACCGAGTCACGATAAATTCTGCTACCTATTACCGGAGCAACATATTTGGCTCTGACACTATCTTAGCAAAATTAATTTTTAACGCATGCATTATATGTAATACTTTAAATCCTGATTTCTTCTAATAATTTAATATAGTAAATATAAAACCTCCTATTCTCGTATTAAATTGATATTTAAAATTTCCCGTGAATTTTCTCGATATTTTTAAATCACGCAATAAATCTCTTTTACTTAAACCAAGAAATAATACGTTAATTGAAATTAAAATCTCCTTGCAATGCATGTCCATATTATGTAACGCCTATCGATTAAGAAAGCGATAATGTTTAGCATAATTAATGTCAGGCGGACTATCGAAAAAAGCAATGTTATGTAGGATAGCACTGCGATTTTTCTATTTTCTGATCGCAGAGATATATCAGTAATGCATTTCTTGTTTGGAGATATATAGTATGAAAAATTTAACCGAATTCGAAACGATTCCTGCGTTTGACCGTTCCGCTTTTCTTGATATGCTTCTCTCGAACAATAATACGACTGGTAGTGAGGCCGATTCGACAACGCCAGTCGGTCCGTTACTGCGTCACCAAAGGGATGGCATTCCACACTGGATAGAGAGAACGCTAAATAATTCAGTTGCGTTACATAAAACATCTGAGGGATCAGACGAGAGCAAAGTCTCAGGCCCTAGTGCTAGCTGGAAGTCACAGCTTTTAATGAGGGGACTTCTTTTTTCGTCTGGAAACGTCCCACAGGCAACTCATTCCACCGCGATAGCTGAAAACAGTATTTCGTCTAACGCGTCGATTGCTTATCCCTTGTTAGCTGCATCAGCTGATAACGCATTTGCGTTCAGCGAACGTACCAATAACACCTTGCTTTTGGCTGACATCGGTACCGTGGCGCGACGGGAAAAGTCAATACGCGCAGAAGATGAAGAAAACGAGGAACAAGCAACAGGACGTCATCACCACTCGCACGCATTGTCTGAACGGCAGATGGCGAGCATGCGCACGTTGATGCATCGCAATCACATCAGCAGCGGCGATCGCCCCAACGGCGATCATGCTTCGCTAATCAACGACATGGTCTCCTATATACTGCAGCATCCAGAGAACCTTGGCATCGTAGCCCATCATCTTTGCCGAGTATCTCATGATTACGGCGGCCGCCGTACAGAGCCGCTCACGATGCAGCAACAGCATGCGATCGTCGACACATGGCTGGCGCAACGCTGCTTCGGCACCACGCCGGAAGCGTTTGTTGCAAACCTGTTATCCAGCAGAACCTCGGAACGCCCTTCTCTACCTTATGTTGAAAACATACGTCATCGTCTGATCGATAAGATGCGTCAGATGACACCGTTTTTGTCGGCGCTGGATGCAACGTCACAGCGGTATCTTCACGCGCATGTCCTTGATCAAATGCTGCCGGGACTGATGTGGATACCCGCGGACCGGGATGAATTCGATCGGATGGAAGTTGGAACGGTCGAGTGGGGTTTCATTCAAGCAGGGTTGCGCTTTGCTGCGGACAATGGACTGCAGACGTCGAGCTGGGAAACGGCACAGGCACGCGCGGTGGGAGAAGCGTTAAATGCTCTCATTCAGGAAGGCGGTGCCCCGGCCGGATGGGTCGGCTACTTTGCATTCCCCGCGCAGCTATATGCAATCCGCAACAGAGAAAATTCGTCTACCGAAGCCAACTCAAATGGAAAAGAGGAGGTATTGGCGCAAGCACTCGCTGATTTCCAGGCTGCCATATTAGCCGAATTCGAACGCAGCAACCCATTTGCCCGCTTTACCAAGGAAATGGACGGTTATCTTACTCGACCGCAACTTGCACAAGCCATCCTAGAGCAGAAATGCCCAGGGCTGGCACATCCTGAAGAATATGTATCGTTATACCTTCACGCCGACGAACATGATTGCCTGATCGTTCCCAAAGGTGCCCCGTTCACGCACCCTGATCGCAAAGAGATTCCGCTTCCCCCCATCGCTGACGCTTTCGCGGAGCAAAACAGGCGAATCGCAGCGGCTGCCGGGGAAATTGATAACCTGATGCTACCGCTGGCATTTGAAGCCCTCGGCGAAAACGAACAACGCTTTTTATCGAGCGCAGAAGTACGACAAGTTCACGCTTCTTTTAGCGCGGCGCATACGATACGGGGCACTTTGGCAGGAAGTAACCGGCTTGCTGTGGAAGCGCTGATCCGACGCTTTCCAACCGATATCGCGCTGTTTGTCGCAAACAAAAATGGAGAAGAGCGCATTTACGCCATGTCACGGAAGAACGGAAAAGCTGATGCAGCAGATGGAGATCAGGCGGGGAGCTTCGGTTATACCGTGGAACGGATAGACCGCAACGAACATTTCTATTACTGGACATACCTAGATCGTTTCGGCGAGGATATGGGTCGCGACAAGGATTATCGTCTCGAAATAAATCCTTTTGGGGAGCCGCTCAAGCACACGAACGAAGCAAACTCGGTTTTATACGATGTTATTCGTAAGAGAAACGAAGACGCTTTTCGCAATGCATTACACATTCAGGGGTTTGAGGAAACGCCAATCGAGAAGGCGAAAAAGATGCTTTGGAGCATGCTGCCATTCTATGACTGCGGCATGGGCGTGGCGCAAGGAGATCGGACTGCAGTCCTATCTTGCGTGACGGATACACTCTCACTCATACCGCTTGTGGGACAAGCGGCATCGATGACGGAGCGTTTCGGCAGTGCGATCAGCCGAGCGACCTTATCCGCCCTACGCCAAGCCTCCGCGCGTGGCGCGGTGCGCGGCGTACTTGCCAAGACTGCCGGGATGATATTCAAGCAAGCAGGACTTGCCGGTGCAAAAACGTTGACATCCAATTCCTTCGCAACCTTGGGCGTGACCGCCTTACGCACGCTGGACCCCGGCGCAGCTTTATTACACAGTGCGGGCTCAGCCTCCATGCGTCAAGCAGCCCGACTCTTCGACAAAATGGGGGATGTCTATCCAGTCGTACGCCCGATCGCGAATGCTTTGATGCATCGGTCGGACTTGCTCGACAAACCGTTACTCTCAAGTCGAAAAGCACGCCTTCATGTGCCAAAAGGCGATATCGACGTCGATGTAGAGAAAATCGATCAGCGAATGTTGGACGGAGTAATGCAGGATATATTTGTCCGCGTGAATCCAAGTACAGGCGAGCGCTTTGGCCGCAAATATTATCTTGACGCGGGTGGAACGTTAGCTCTGGTTCCTCGAACGGTACGTCAGCGCCTGCACGATCTCACCCTGCATGGTTTGAGCGGACGTGGCGGGCCGGACGCGGCCCGTAAAATGGCGCGGGAGGATCGTCTTCTGGGCCAGCAAGCCGACGCTGCCAACCATGGTGCAGGCCATGCAGCGGATGCGCAGCAGGTGCCTGACGAAGCCCGGGACGCGCCTGACAGACCTGGCGCTCGCGAATTGCCGCCAATCGTCGACGCTGATGCCCCGCATGCTTTGAATGTTGCTCGGCCATTGCGGCCTAAGCCCGAACTCATAGACCTGCCCCAGGAAATGCTGGACATGATCGTAGCCGGCGGTGAGCTTCAAGATTTGAAAAATCTATACAATACGCATCCGCTTCTACGAGACACGGTCTCTGGCGTCTTTCGCCGAGAATGGGGATCACGTCAGGAATCCGTTGCATCACAAGCCGCATTGGCAAATCGGGTCGACGACCTTCGATTTCTTGCCACGATGGGAGTGAAAATCGACGGATCGTCCATCCTGGCAACAGCGATTAACCACCGCCTGGATGAGTCGACTTACACACAGCTCTTCGATTTGATCGGAACGCTCAACGGGGACATCCTTCCGGTTGCTGGCGCACAAAATCGGGATAACAGGCAAACAGCCCTTGAAGCTGCGATCCGTGCCGGTAATGCAAACGCTGTAAGTGCCCTTCTCAGTTATCGAAGTTATGTCTTGCCGGAGCAAGGCGAAAACGGACCAGGCTTTCTGGTAATTGCAGCAGAGGCCAACCATCTCGATATCGTACGACGCTTACTGGACTCCGGAAGGGTTGACGTCAACGACGTACGAAACGGTCGCACGGCGCTGTCCGAACAGTTGTTCAACCACGACAGCAACGATCTCCCTGTCATGGAATATCTGCTTTCTCGACCGGATATCAATCTCGAAGCGCAATACATTTTTAAAGCTGAATTCCCCAAGAATCCGCGTAGGTTCTCGCTATACATCGAAGATCCACGGGTTGATGTCAATGCGCCGATGGACGCCGACCCTGCACTCTACGCAGCACATACCCCGCTCACAAAAGCGCTAGTGACCGCTCTTCGCAGTGGAGAAACATCCGACTTTTACGTACTGGTCACATCACCACGTGTCGATGTTACGAAGGCAATTCAGTGCGATGACAACGTCTGGCGTACACCGCAGGAGTTCATGGCTTACTTCGCCGAACGCAGCGGTTGGGAGGACCCAGATAACATTGGTCTTTTCGTAGATTTTCAATTATCCGATCAGATTGCTAGGCGCCGGATAGCACAAGGAAATCCGGCATGATGCCTGTCGACAACGCGCTTCCCTCTCGCTCCGCGTCCTGGCGGCAGACCAATATACATATCGCCTGCGCGCGCGGTGGTGATTCAGGTATTACGACTCAAGAGGAAATTCTTAATGTGTCGAATACGTCAGGAGAAACCAAATCTGGTGTCTGTGCAAATATCAATGCGCAATATAGTGTCAGAGATGGGCCTTCAGCCTGGACGAAAAGCACGCCTCTTACCAGTGCAATCTATTTAGCATTGCGAACAGCTTTTGTTGAAAATTTCAATGTTATCACGAGCGAAAGAGTAAGATTTGATCAGAAGGTTTGCGTTGGCAACACGACCGTCACATCGGAAGAATTTGCTGTTTTGATGGCATCTGCCCTGGGCCGAACACTCTCCGACACGGTACTTCAATATATGCTGGATGAGATGGAGGCGCACACCAGCCGTAGGATGTGGGATATGTGCAAAATTTGCTGAGCACAACCAGTAAAGAGGCCAGTTTAAACCCATCGACGCTGGCGTAACGAACGAATTTTGAGCGCTAGTGTCAATGCGTATCGTCTATAAAAGTGGTTCCTTAACACAACACGATACGCATATACAATGAAACTTGACAGCGACCTTCTTCTATTCCGCAATCCAGCAACTCGGGAGGCGGCGGCTTCTAGACCGACCTATACGAACACATCTCCATCATACGAAACTGCATCACATAACGGGGTTGCATTCGATTCAACAGCACTTCCAGGAAAAATGGTATCCCGTATCGTCAAAGGCATGCAACGCAGCGGCTTGTACGGCATGCCGCCCGCGCTTATCACAGACACTGGAAACGAACAATTGTCCGTCGCGCGCGGTCGCATGAACCGTGTGCTATCGGCAGTTGGAGGTGGTGAAACCGCCAATGTTTCGCTTGCCTTACAAGCGCATCATACGCTTCAGACGCAAGCTGTAACGCGGCTCAACGCGCTCCTCAAGCAAGCTGGATTATCGTCGACAGACAACACAGCACACCCTTTGTGCAGGTCCACTTCAGCAGTGCTAGCCGTGACGGATACATCTTCGGCACAGTCCACGAAATCTACAGAGACTTCATCAAAAGTCAGTTCATCAGATGATCCGGATACAAGCACCCCAGCCGCTGTGGATGCCATTACGATTAATTCTCTCGATGAACTCAAAGCTTATTACGCTACCTACGCTACCGAATACAAATCGCTGACAGACTATATAAAGCAGAATTACGCGACCGACCCTTCGGATTGTGAGACGAAGGCCAAAACATTTATGGATGAATACGGCTCGCAAACTTTTGTCCTCAACTCGGGAATCGATCCGTCTTACGCCATGCTGGCGCTGGGAAATGCAATGTCTGTCAGCAATATAGATTTGCCTAACAAGGGGCAATATCAAGTCTATCGCTTCAATGCCGGTGTCATTCAAGATTTTATGGATGATCAAGCATTTTGCGATCGTCAGAAACAAGATTATGACGCAGCGACAACGCTTTGGTCGGCTACCGCGACGAAATCGCAGCGGGGAGGAAAAGACGGACCTACTTACGATGTCGCCTATGCCGCGTTTAAAGAGATGGAAGCATCCTATGCTAATATGCCAGCGCATGTCAGCGTCATTCCACCTAATGAGGCTAATTTTTATATTATAAAAGCAGATCCAGCAGGCGGTTATTTTGTAACGCCGGCAGATGGATTCACGTCAATGATAGAGCACTGCAAGACATTCTTTACTACTTGGCATAACAATGGTGAATCTGAATCGTGTGACTCTGACAATCTGACTAAAGTTAAAATAGCGCCTCATGGGGACGCGGGAGCTTGGATTTGGAGCAACTACAACACCGATTGGATGAAGAACGTCACACAATACACAATCCAATCGCTCGTTTCTGGAGAGAGCGCTGTAGATCAAGCGATGGCACGTATGGACGAGCTTCAAAAATCGGATGTCGCTCAATATGGCGGGTTGAAGACATCGATCAGTGAAGCAAAAGAAGCAATTATCGACCCATATGGACAGCTCGTCAGCGAATACATGAACTACACTCAGGCAGTCACCGATGTGATGTCTGATCTTTCGAGCTATGTTACCGCCTCAGATGATGGATCGAAGGTAACATTCAAAGCAAACGAGTTGCGCGACGACATTCAGGCAAAATTGAACACACTATCCGGCTGGTCGATCACGCTGCCCGGGACGGCAGTCTTGTCATCCTCTGATTGGTCGAGCGAGCTGAAAGGGAACTTCAAGGCTACTTCGAACCCGGATGGCACCACTACGTTGACACTTGACCTTACGAACCTTCAAGGTATGCACGACTCACTTGCGAATTACTCTGATGGCGATATCAGCGTCACGCAATACAACGCTTGGTATTCCGGTTTCTCCAGCCAAAAAGACAATGTACAAAATCTATCTCAGAGTATCGCTGAAAAATTTTCAAAAATGAACACGACGTTTGATGATCTTGTCCGGGTGATGAGTTCCACCATCACGGCGCTTCTTGAAGCGGAGCAAAAGTCACTACAGTTTTAACATTATCAATTCGTCTAGAGCGTGTACTGATGTTCTAGACGAATTGATCATCGTCAGAATATCGACGAGTAATTATTTTTTTTTGTGATTACCATGGTGTGCATCGAGGCTCTTCTACAATTACACGATCATTTTCTGCATTTCAGTCGAATAGGCAGACAGGCTGATTTGCTTGAGCATTGCTTCGGCGGAAAGATAACTGTCGCCAAATCTTACACAACGCCCTCTCACGCCAAACCGTGCATCACTGACGATAATATCAAATATCCTATACTCGTTGTAAAGGAAAGCAAATTTGATTTCGGTGCTGAGTGCGGTTCGCTCCGAAGGATGACCAGATACCGCACATACGCGATTGATGTCAACCCTTAGATCAGTCAAATAGAATCGGTATTTCTCCGGGTCAACACCATAAGGTACCTCCGGCAGATCGCCCGTATGGACATTGATATCCTGAAACGAGAGAAGGTATTGCAGCACTTTCAGGTTTGGTCCGGGCCGACACAAGGCGCAGCGTAATACAGATTACCCACGATATATTCTGTCAACATCAAAACGGCCAGATTCGATGAGCGCCTTCAGACATGCCACGTTCCCGGAGGAACCGTAAGTGACGCTAAGAGACAATGCATTTCCGTCTTGATTGGTATGAAGGATGCGCTTGAATGGCCAGGACGATATCGTTTTTGAACCCTGGATGTGCACGAGCGTATCCAGCGTGATCGCGGCGTGCTACATCGCAAGCGGTTTCATAAGCGCCCCGATCGGAACGTACTTTGACGTTTACATTAATTCTCGAATCAGCGATCAAAAGATTGAATACTCGACGATCCCCGCTATGCATGGCCCATTCTATAGCGCTAGTCAAAGCGGTGTATTGTGTCGCGATGCCATGGACTTCATTGAGCCGCGCTCGTGGATCCCGCATTACCTCTCGATATTTTTCAGCGCTAACCGGCCCGAATCCACTCAGCACGCCTTCTGCATTCAAGTCGATATGCGGTAGAGAAAGCATATAGCGCACCATCGTCAGACTATTTCCAGGCCGAACCATTTCATGCCGCAAGGGTACTGAACCAAATACTGATTTATTGATATCCACCCTGCCTGAGCGTACCAAAGCACGTAATACAGGCATTTTTTCACAGCGTATAGCTGCGACAACGTAAGATACGCCACCACCATCTTCCGCTGGCAACTGATATCGCGGCTCTCGTAGGATTGCAGCGACTGCTGCAGGATTTCCCAGTTGGATGGCCGCTTCCAACACATCCAGTTTACGCGACATTCCGTCGGACAATCTGATTATTTGACCATTGACCTGCTGTGTCATTTGCAACAGCGCTTCGTACGTCTTCTGGTGTAATTTATGGTGCATTGCTTCCGACAACAAGCTTCGATCGTGGATGAATATATTGTCCATCGTCAGTCCTGCTTCGCCGGCGAATCGAATGGCGCCTGGCTCATCCGCACTGACGGCCTCGATCAGCTTCCGAATTTGTAATTCATGTGGCCAGGCTCGCTGAAACGTGCTGAACGCAACCTCTCGGCCCAGCGCGGTGACCTGTGCCATCGATGCGAGTCCGACCAGGTCGCAATGAAAAAATATAGGTTCAAGCTCATCCGTAAGCGTCGACCGAAGGCATCTTGTCAGCCGCGTATTTCATGTGGCCGGGTATCGATTGGCGGCATGCCGGTAGTGCCCATTTAAAAAATAAATGGGCACTTCAATAAGCTTTTTAAGCCTCGTGGAGTTTGCTGGAAGCGATGTTCCACGGCAGCAGATCGTCGATCTGATTCACCGGGTGATCAGCGATACGCGTTAGCACTTCGCGCAGATACGTCTCTGGCTCGATCCCGTTGAGTTTGGCCGTACCGATTAGGCTGTACATGGCGGCCGCACGTTCGCCCCCTGACTCCGAGCCAGCAAATAGATAATTCTTGCGGCCCAGCGCAATTTCCCGTTCATTCTGCCCATATCGGGCAGGAAGTCGAGATTCATTATCGTTGGCATCCGCTGTATGGGCGTCGCGTCAAGGTTAAAGACATCGAGCGTCGCGGCGGAGGTCAGGTCGTCCATGTGGAGGCGGACCCCGGTGTAATCAGGATGATCGCGGGATGGATGCTCGATGCCGCGATTTGTTCAGCGATGGTTCTCGGCGAACCGAGAGTTACCGTAGCGACACTGCATAATCTGCATCAATTGCTGGTCGATCTGCATTTGCGGGGAAACTCTCCGGACGGTTCCACCAACGTCCGGGAGAAACGCAATGGGCAATCTGCCAAACGTCGTTCCAGCAGGTCAACAGTTATCGCGGTCGATGCCGCCCCAGATGAACCTGATGTTCGACGCGGTCGAGCTTCAGGGGATGAACGCGGTGCAACGGGCAAACACGCTCAGGCATCTCGCATGCCTGTTGATGCAGGCGGCGGGCATCCCGACTGCGAAGGGGCGTAACGATGACGAATGATGATCGTTTGCCCGCAGATCTTCTTAAACGCAAGGCGGTAGTTTATGTCCGACAGTCCAGCCGAACGCAGGTCCAACTGAACCTCGAGAGCCGGCGCCGGCAGTATGACCTCGTGCAGGAAGCAAAGCGACATGGATTTCGCGACGTCGAAGTCATCGACGACGACCAGGGACGCTCGGCGAGCGGCACAGTTGCGAGACCGGGCTTTGATCGTCTGGTCGCGTTATTGTGTGCAGGCGATGTCGGCGCAGTGCTTTGCCTGGACGCCTCACGCCTTGCCCGCAATGGACGCGACTGGCATCATCTGCTCGAGCTCTGTGGTCTCGTTCAAGCGCGGGTAATCGACCTTGACGGTGTGTACGATCCTTGCCGGGCAAATGACCGGCTATTACTTGGCATGAAGGGCAGCATCAGCGAATTCGAACTCAACGTGCTTCGAACGCGCATGCACGACGCCAAACGAGAGAAGGCACACCGTGGTGAATTACGTATCAGCGTGCCGGTCGGCTATATCTGGCATCGTGATGTTGGTCTGGGTTTCGATCCAGACGCACGGTTGCAGGAAGTCATACGCCTGATTTTTACTCGTTTCCGGCAACTGGGCAGCGCGCGGCAGGTTCTGCTGTCGATGAACGCTGAACAGGTCCACTTCCCGCGCCCCTCTGACGGCCGGACGCTGACGCGGGTCGACTGGACTCCAATACGCTACCGTAACGTGATTTCGGTGCTCAAGAATCCGTTCTATGCTGGTGTCTACGCGTATGGCAAGAGCGGCAAGCAGATGACGATCGTCGAAGGCCGGGCACGCAAGAGCTACAAGCACCGCAAGCCGTTTGAGAACTGGGACGTCATGCTCCGGGAACACCACGAAGGCTACATCGACTGGGCGGAGTTTGAACGCAACCAGAAGAAGCTCGCGACAAATGCTTACGGCAAGGCGGGCGACGTAAAATCCGGTCGTGGTGGCCGCGCGCTGCTCGCTGGCCTGCTTGCCTGCGCACGCTGTGGACGTCGCCTGTCGGTGGCCTACGCTGGACGTATCCCGCAGGCCGTGTACCGGTGTGACCGCTTCGACACGTCAGCGCGATGTATGAGGTTCGGTGGTTCCCGTATCGATGCGACTGTCAGCAAGGAGCTTCTGCGCGTCGTGGAGCCATTGGCGATCGAAGCGGCACAACAGGCTGAGCAAATGCACATGGATACCCTGAACGAGCAGCAACAGATCGTGGAACTCGAACTGCAGCAGGCCCAGTACGAGGCCACGCTGGCTGAGCGGCGCTACGCCGCCTGTGATCCCGAGAACCGCCTGATTGCCGCGCAGCTGGAGAAGAACTGGGAAGCGGCATTACGTCGTGTACAGGCCTGCCAGACGCGCGTGGAGACGGTGACTGCACCAAAGGCGCAGGCTCCCCTGCCTGACTTTACGAAGCTCGCCGAAGATCTTCATGCTGCGTGGAATGCACCGAGCGTCGCCATGCGCACACGTCAACAGCTTGTTCGCGCGCTCATCGTCGATATCGTTGCCGACGTCGACGAGGCTACACGCGAAATCATTCTGACGATCCACTGGCAAGGCGGTCAACATTCCCGGCTACGGATTCGCAGGCCGCGAACTGGCGAGCATGGCTGCAGTACGTCAGACGAAGCGCTCGCGGTTATTCGCAGCATGGTAACCCGATGGTCCGACGAGGACATTGCTGCATCACTGAACCGCATGGGAATACGCACAGGACAGGGCAAGACCTGGACCGCACATCGTGTCAGCTCTGTACGGCATGTCCGCGATATCCACGCCTACAAGTCGGCAGATAAGGATGGCGACTGGCTGACGATGTCTGAGGCAGCGAAGGAGCTTGGTGTCACTCACTACATGATCCGGCGTTTGATCAACGATCGGATTCTGCCTGCCGAGCAGGTCGTGCCTGATGCCCCATGGCAGATTCGGACGATCGATCTGCACAGCGAAGCGGTTACCGCAGCACTGGCGCGCAAGTATCGCCCGTGTCGCAACGATGTCGAAGGCCAGATCCCAATGTTTATCCAGGTTTCAGAAGGAGGTGCACAATGAACGCCCCGTTGCCACGGCGCGCAACGCGCGTTCGACGGCGTTATTGTCGATCTCGCCCCGGCCATCCTGCACGAACCTGTTCAACGCCTTCCATCGGTTTAGCGCGTATTGGATCGCACCGGCGAGCGCCGATTTGGTCGATAGCGTTGGGATCAGCGAGTCCAACCACGCTCGCATACTATCGAGCAGCGGCTTGCTGTGTTCGGTTCGCACTTGCAAACGCTTGTCCGGCGGCTCCCCCCTGATCTGCTCTTCAATTGCATACAGTGCCGCGATGCGGCGCACCGCTTCGCCTGCCGCCGGTGACGGATGCGACTTCGTGAGTTCGTAGAATTTGCGTCTGGCATGCGCCCAGCAGGCCGCCTGCGTTCGCGCGTCGCCGTACAGCGCGTCATATCCCACAAATCCGTCGGCGTGGATGATGCCGTTGAACTCGCCGAGATGTCGTTGCGGATGTTCGCCGCGACGATCGGGCGTGAACGCCATCCATAATGCGGCGGCATTTGCCGAGCCCGCTGGGCGTTCGTCACGCACATACGCCCACAGCCGACCCGTGACAGTCTTGCCTTTGCCCGGTGCCAGCATCGGCACGGGCGTGTCATCAGCGTGCACGCTCGGCCCCGCCATTACATATCGGCGCAGCGCCTCTACCAATGGGCGCAGCAGTCGTGTGACACCGCCGACCCATTCACTCAGCGTCGAGCGATCTAAGTCCAGTCCGTCACGTGCATAGATGTGCGACTGTCGGTACAGCGGCAGGTGAGTGGCGCAGGGGAATCTCACCCCTGCGCTCTCCCAGAACCGGACGTGAATCTCTCGACTCATCCGGCTCCTATCGTCCAGTCGCTTGTATTGCCGCGCCCCAATGCGGACATAGCGTCGGAGCGCGATGTTGAAGATCAGACAGCCAATCCCAGGCCCTCGAGATATGGCCGCGAAGCTTCTTGTACTTGCGTCGCGCCCATCGCACTAGATGGAAGTCCAGTGCCTTCAGGGAACGTTGCAAGGTCGACGGATGGAAGAGCCCGTAATACCGTACCCAACCAACAATCTTCGGTCGAAGCCGCGCTAGCAGCTCCCCCAAATCATATCGGCTCAGGCGAGATAGGCCCCAATCACGCATCTCCTGCCGCATAGCTTTCGCCGCTTTGTCGCTCACGGCCGGCGAGAAGCTTGTGAACAACTCCCCTCGCCGATTCATCGCCTGTCTTGGCTTAAACGTATAACCAAGGAAGTCGAACCGCTTCACAGCAAAGTCACCACGCCGATTCGCATCGACGCAATATACGACCTGAGTTTTCTCTGGATGCAATTCCAACTGACACTGTGCCATACGAGCTTTAAGATCAGTCAATAACGACTGCGCCTCCGCTTCGCTTTCACAATGGCAGATGACGTCATCCGCATAGCGTTCAAACGACACCGTAGGATGATGTCGCTCCATCCATTTGTCGAACGCGTAATGCAGGAAGAGGTTTGCCAACAAGGGACTAATAACACCCCCTTGCGGCGTGCCCCTATCGCGCATTTGCCGTGTTCCGTCCGGCATCACCACATCCGCGCTCAGCCAGCGCCTAACATACAGCGCAGTCCACCGGCAGTCGGTATGCCGCTGCACAGCTTTCATCAATAGGGCGTGATCGATGTTATCGAAGAACCCCTTGATATCAAGGTCAAGCACCCAGGGACGTTGCCAGCAACGACTTCTGGCAACGCGCAAGGCATCGTGTGCCGAGCGCCCCGGTCGATAGCCATAAGAATCCTTATGGAATACCGGCTCCAGCAACGGCTCAAGCCGTCGCCGAACGACCATCTGTGCAATCCGATCAGCAACCGTGGGAATACCCAGCGGTCGCGTTTTGCCATCCCCCTTCGGAATGTCAACTCGCTTGACCGGTGACGGGAAGTAGCTGCCCGAGGCCATTCGATTCCAGATCCGGTAAAGATTCCTGCTTAGATCTCGATCGAACTCGATAATACCGACCCCGTCAACTCCGGCCGCGCCACGATTCGCTTTGACGCGCTTGTACGCGTCCCAAACTTCACGCTTGGTAATATCAAACGACTTTGCCTCAGACATGAACGTCATCCCCTTGCAGGTTGTGTCCATGCTGAGACCGAACGACGACGCCCCTTCGGTCCAGCTCCATTACAGAGCCTTCTACCCTACTACGAGCATCTCCGTCCCTGTGCCCCGCATCGGTACTCTCGTTCTCGCAGAGGCTTTCCACTTGAACTTCTCCCTTAACATCGGGACGACAGGTTCTTACGTTCCTTACTGAAGCCTGATACAGAGTCACGCCGCCTTCATGCCGGGCGCCGGTCGAGCAGTCGGCAGGCTTCCCTCGACCTTCATCCCGGGCTAACCACCAAGGCCCGGTTTCGACGCCATCTATATACGTTTCGACACCACATCGACGGTTCATTTTCATTCGTCTCTCTGTACCGCACCTGACGCAGTCATTGCTGCGCCTTTTCCTCAACGCTCACCACCAGAGCTCTTTACCCCAGCAGCTTGAGGTGGTTTGGAGCCTGCTCCTGCAAACCGACTCCGAGGGGCCCACCCTCATCTTCAATAAAGCACCACAGTTCTCCTTCCTGCTATGGAGGCTGTGTTCGTAACACACGGTGATCGGCATATTTGCCGATCATGACGTGTGCGAGCAAACCGGGACCGGCTAACCCTCGGGCAATGGGTCGTGACGGCGCGCTCGCTTGAACGAGTGTCTGACAGCATGCGCAACTGAATTTGGGACGCACGTGTCGAATGACACGCCAGCTCCCGGGCACGTACTCGAGCTGCTCGGCGACATCCTCACCGATTGGCTTGAGCGCACCGCCACAGTCCGGGCAGTCATCGCCTGAGGGCAGATGCTCGAGCGTGTCGCGTGGCAGGTCCTCCGGCAGCGGCTTGCGAGAGCGGTTTTTACGTTCTTGTTCGACAGGTGTGGCGGGCGGCGGATCTTCCCCGTTGTCGAGCAGCAATTCCTCGAGCTTGAGCTCGAGCTGACCGATCTCGGTCTCCAGCTTCTCGGACTTGCGGCCGTACATCTGGCGGCGAAGCGCCGCGATCTGAATCTGTAAATGCTCGATGAGCAGTTCGCGTGCGCTCAGATTCGATTGGAGTTTGCGCACCTGGCCGGCCAGATCCGCGACCATGCGCTGAAGCGCAACGACCTCGGTGGGGAGCGCACTGTTAGGGGATTCGGCCATGGCGACAGTTTACGCATTTCAGGCCCCGTATACAACTGCTACGACTACGCCGCACGGGGTGTGGCGGTGCGCTGTGGTCGGCGCCAGTCGATGCCTTCAAGCAACATGGACAACTGCGCAGCGCTCAAATGCACGCTACCGGAATCGGCCTGCGGCCAGACGAAGTAACCGTGTTCGAGGCGCTTGCAGAGCAAACACAGACCCTGTCCATCCCACCAGAGTACCTTGATTCGGTCGCCGCGCCGACCTCGGAAGACGAACACCTGGCCGCCGTACGGGTTGTTGGCAAGTTTGGTTTGCACGACAGCGGCCAAACCGTCGAAGCCACGCCGCATATCGGTCACGCCGGCAACCAGCCACACTTGCGTGCCGGGAGGTAGGCCGATCATACTGTGCGGGTTGATGCCAAGGTTTGCGAGATGAAGGTGCGCAGAATCTCGACCTCGACGTTCCCCCGAATGACGATCCTGGTCTGGCCATGCAGCCACTCGAGCTCAGTCGGGGGAACTGTGGCTAGCGGAGCACGAGCGTATTCTGAAGCAGTGGATGCGGCGCTGACGACGGGCACGAAGGTGACGTGATCGGCACGCTGATGCTCGCGACACCAGCGTGCCAGTTGATTGGCGTTGACGCCGTTGGCCAAGGCCAGAGCTGCACGAGAAACCTCCGGCAGCATGGACTGGCGCACAAGCTCTCGCTTGAATTCCTTGGTGAAACTGCGTCGCGCAGTGCGCGGCGTCACGGGTACCACTTGCTTACCTTCCATCGTCTGCATCCGTCGAAAAATCCGACAGCATGAGCACGTTCATGTCGCGACGAAAGATGCCTTGGGTGGACGCTTACGCTCATCCCGTGATAAATGCATGAATGTCGCTTGGGATGACGTAACGTCATCGCAGGGTTTCGTCCGCCTAGCCATTTGGCGGCCAGCATCGATCGCCCCTTTCCCTGCGAGGCCTTGCGTACGTACGATTTTCATACGCACCGCGAGTGACACCCCTACCGGGGTTAAGTTGCCGTCGCTATCTAGGTAATATCTTTTCCCATAGCGTTCTCCTGTAGATTTGGCGACGCATACATAAACACCTTGACCGAATCTCTCCTCGACTTTCACAAGGTCTACCAAGGTATCGCTTCCGGGAAGTCGCCCTTTGACAAGCGCACCTGGCGCGACTGGAACGTTCAACGCCAACGAACTTTCAGCGGCATGCGTCGCTGAGGCGATACGAGACCGCCAGTGCGGCATTTTCTCGATGATATGGCGACTTGCAGGATAGAGATCACTCAACCAGGCGATCATGCGGCGCAAACGCCCGATACCTGTCATGCCAAGTGTTCCAAGAACTTCCACACCTGGATCAAATGCGCGTACCGCGTCGGCAGCAATGCGCGCGAAGTCAGCGTTCTTAAGTACTGTCGCATGGGCAACGTGAGCGGAATAAGGCAACGTACGGGCGGCCTCCATCAATGCGGTGCGCAACGTAGCCTTTGCCAAGACGCTGCGCCAGGACGAGAGTGCGGAAAACGTCATCATTTCAGCGATTCTCGTGCTTAGCGCCAGTGCGCGACCTGCAGGTGGTAGCAGCGTCAGCGCGTCAGTTAAGCAAGCGATTGCAACGCGCTCGTCAAAATTGGGAATTCCCGTGGCACATCGATAGAAAGGAAGCAGATCTTTAATCCATTCCCAGATCCGTTCAGACCGTGTCGCTTGATAGCCATATTGATATAACGCTTTCTCAAGCTTTTCGCTATGCGCCTGGGCAGCGCGCGAATAAAGCATAGATATATCTTCATCGCGGGATTTGAGAAGCTTCCGTACAGGGTTGATGTACAGTTTATAGTCTGGATCAAAGGACAATACCATGCCCGTTAATTCGGTCAATTTTTCATGATAGAACGTACTGTTTCTATCCACCCGGGCCACCTGGGCCACTTCAGCATCGGTGTTCTTAAACAACGCATAAATTCGTTCGTCCCCATCATAGCGTGCCATAAACAAGGAAACGGCCTCGGGTAGGTGCGTTGTTAAGCCGCGTATCGCTGCCGGGTTACCAGCGACTGCCGTATGACGGATGGCGTCGCGGGCAGAGAAATAAGCTGATGCAGGGTATACATCGGCGCTGACGAGGAACGTATGTTCTTGTAACGAAAGTTGCGCAAATAAAAAGGGAAATACCATCCTAAGCGCGTCGGCCGCCAGGCGGCCAATACGCTTGTTTTGCTCCAAAAATGCGTCATTTACGATCGGCAACGAAAATCCACCGACGCGTGGGTCACGGAAGCGTCCGACTGCCGGATCGTGCCAACGCCAGTCTTTCGGGAGATCGACACAATAGGCACGCTCCGCGGTGAGATATCCTCGTGCCTGTTTCTCAAAGTCGCTCAGACCCGGACAACGCTTTCGCAGTAATGATTCGGCCAACTGTGGTCGCGTCTGGTAACCATCTATCGCCACGTGATATTGCTCAAGCATGTCATCACGCTCATATGCTGACTCGAACGCGACTTGGTAGCGAAAAAAGTCTTCGGCAAGCTTGCCACCCTCATGTGTCACCACGCCCAGGTCGTCGCGTTGAACCGTTAGTGTTGCCGACGTCTGGTTACCGTGCTTTTTCAGTCCTACCAGAGTCGCAGGTAAGGCAAAGTATTGGAACCAAGAAGCGGGTGCGGCCGACTCCCGAACCAATACGTATAAAAGTTGCCCGAACTCGCGTGCCGTATTGACCTGCCACTCGGAAGTATCGATACCAAGGTCCATGGCCCAGCCTACACCAGCCTGAATTTCTCCCCACGGCAAACTTCCAACCAGCATACTTGCAAACAAGTCATCGTCGCTCGGTTGCCAAAAGATTCCGGGAAGTGCATGGAGAAGCACGCGTTCACGTAAGTAAGCACGCGCTTGAGTAGACAAACCAAATTTCTGAGATGATGTGCAATCTAATGCGAGATCAAAATGACGGCGTATTGCCGCTACCGTGTTATGTTGTGCGGCGTTCGACGCAGCACCTATCGATGCGCCTTCTTTCTGAAGCAGCATCCCCACGTAACTTGCAGGGGTCATGCCTAAAAAACGCGTCGCGAACCATTTCCCTAAATAGGTTGTGTATTGCTTCTCGGATACTTTGTCTTCTTTTTCTCCTCCATAGTCGCCAGATAGTCGTGCCAGGCGTCGAAATAACCCTTTAGCTCGTTTTGGTTTTTCCGAAAAATAGCCTACAGCATAATTTAGTAGCAGAACACGGTCATACTCATTGTGGTCGTACTGCAGGTTTCGCGTCGCGGGCTCTCGGCTAATTAGGAAGTTCCATATATCTTGTATTTGCGCCTGAACCAAAGGATCTCCAATTTGTTCGTCGGGTAGCGAACAAATACCGGAAAGAGAATGCTTCTCGGCGCGTTTCGTGCGTCCCGTTTGGTTGCTTTTTTCGCTTAGATCGATGGCTCGCAACGAATCAGATATCGCTTCAGACACCGAAATAGCGACATTGTGGGATGGCGTGGCATCTAATTCTGATTTATATGATACCGCCTCCGGCCCAAATGGCACGGTCATCATCGTCGCTACGTCAGGTCGGATACCTCCCGCATTCTTCATCTGCCAGCGACAAGACATATCATTATCCAAGCCGGTCCCGAAGCCGGACGCGGTGTCGCTATTCATGTCGGTGCGATGCTGCGCTCCTCTGCTGGAACATAACATCAACCCTCGCAATAAACCTTCGGTTTTCCAGTTACCACGCGTCACCGCACCATGCGACGCGATATCGTGTCGACCGACATTGCGAGCGGCCGTGATCTCTTGGAGAAATCGGTTATCCGAGTTGGAAGGTATCGTGCCCGATGTGATCGTTCCAGGTTGCACCGATTCGTTTCCACGCAGCATGCCGACAAACTCGGTCGAAGAAAGTTTCGGCATTTTCGGATAACCTGTCGTATTATTCATTGACTGTGTCCGCTTTTCGGAAAAGTTCAGAATTTGAGGCTGCAGGCCATTGCGTTTTACAATCTCGCGTTGCAGCAGTCAACATCCGCAGCTTGCTGAAAGACGTCTACTGTGCTTTTCACAACGTGAGCGGCCATTGGTACGCGATCGGATTATCGGCACATTGATGAACGCCACATTCCAGTAGCGTGGACATAAGATTGGCCACAACCACAACAGCAAATAATCCGACCACAAATTTACGTATAGACCTCGCCTTACGTGTTTTCGCGACCGTCCGACATTTTGGTTGCATCAGCATTAAGGCAATGCACAAAGTAGCGCAGACCGCTGCGATTAATGTCCATGTGTAGAGATGCAAACCAAATAAGCGATCACCATATCCAGTCGCATTCGGTAGGATATGCAAAAATACCTGACGTATCGCGACCAGCCCGGTTACCACGCATCCTATAAGCGCCATTCCGATATGCCGTCGAGAAGATCCGAAGCGGATATTGAAGAGAAATCCGGCACCAACGAGCAAAAAACCAGCACGCTGTAACAAACAAAGCGGACATGGGAGTTCGTCACGTACCAGTTGAAAATAAAACGCCGCTGCCAACGTCAAGCTAACAGCAGAAAGCGCTATTTCGTCTACGTAAGGACCCAATCCTGATTGGAGAAATTGCTTCATGACGTTTATTTTCAGAAAGAAAGTGCCAGCGCGTTCGTGACATGATGGTCGAAGAAAACAAGAAACATCACAAGAAAGCAGAACCATGTTGCGTAGGCCATTTTTTTGTTTCCGAATACAGTGCAGGCCACCATGATGGCTCCGGTCAAAAATAGGAAAAACATCGGTATAAGGTAGATGAAGAAAATATCAAATCAGGTGAATAAAACAGACCAGTCGCTTCGAAGCATGTCAGTCGTCAAAATGGCGACATGAAATAATAAATATCGCGATAGAACCTACCCCGACAATTACTAGAAGCGATGTTAAAAGCCACATCATGCGACACCTCTAAAAATGCGTTTCAGACAGTCTCCTTAGATCAATGCAGTATTCTTTGCTGCTAGATACCCTTTTGCATCTAACGTCTGTGGCGCGCTGCCCGCGCATGATTGCCAATTGCGTTTCCAGATGTCGCTACGCTATCCGTGATATACAAGGTGACACTCCCAAATCGGTAACAGGTCGTTTCGGCACGCTCATGCCCCTGGGTGTCTGCTACGGAAGGCATCCCTCTCTGTCGCGCCCTTGGGGCGTTGCCTGTACACGGTGATGAAGACTGCGTATCGTTAGGAACGGTCGATGCTTTTCCCGGCAATACGCGTAATGGATACGTCTGCGCGGGTCGACTTTGCGTTGCCAAGCCTTCGCAATTCGAGAGATGAACACGAGCGACGGGTTCGATATGCGTGCCAGCTTGCCGGAAAGCATGCGTACCAGCTTGTCTGGAGGGACCGCGGCTCAGCAGTCTGCGCGTTGCACAAGGCTCATCATCAGCGACCAAATCGGCATTCGGCATTCGCATTTCCTGATGCATTGACCTCCTTAACGGAACAGACCCAGTTACGGCAGCAGGTTTGTCGGGCGTGCGGACGGGCGACGCCATGGCGGCTTCACAGGAACTGGCACGCTGACGTGCCCCTCCTCCGCGGACCCGGTGCGCTTCTCGACGCTGATCCCGCTCGTCGTGCCATGGGTTCGCGCGGGCACCGTAACCGTCGTATGTATCGTACGGTCGTGGCCCACTGTTATCAACGCTGGCCAATTCGCCAGCGAGCGTACGAGTGAAGCCGTCAACGCCGGTTACGTGATATCGACGTTCCGGAAATCGGGTAGCGTTATAAACGTCGTTGGCACGACTGCCGTGAAAACCGTACAGCTTCGTCATGATCGCATCGTCCATCCTTTCCCTCGCCTTCTTGTATCGCTATATCCTTGACTCAGGAATTCGTGTAATACAAACCCGTCATTACCGTCTTAACGGCGGCAAACTTCTCATCAATCATTCGCGCTTCACGCGAACCGATGGCCGTGGGATAGACACTGTTATCCGCATCAAAACCCCTGTCATTAGAGTGGGCGGACAGCTGTAGAGAGATGGTATCGGACCCTGTAGTGCCGCCCGGCAACGGCACGGTGGCAAGATCCCGCCCTGCGATCGTGCGGAACACGAGCCTGATGAAATCCGAACTCCCATCTGGAATTGGAGAAAAACGGATGAGCGCGTCCCGTTCGCATGCCATCAAGCCCTCTTCGTGCCGGGTTACGCCGATGCACTGGTAATCATCAGGTTCGACGCGACGTTGCGGCCCATTGACTTCGCATAAATGACCGAACGCCTCGGCAGGAAAACTGGTGATCGATTCAAGCTGCAACCATTTCGCCACCGTGCCAATTTTTACATCCACACGACAGTTTCCGAGTGGAAATACAGCTGTGAAGTAACCATCGTAAGTCGCATGAGCGATTGCGTCCCTGTGCACAGTTGTTTTTGCGAATCGAAATGTGATAGGTAATACCTGACGGCGAAATGAGAATGCAGGTTCCGTGATACGCAGCCCATTCCGAAGGCAAATCATATAAAGCGCCAACTGATCCATGCCGGCGTAGCGCAACTCGAAGGCACGATTGCTACGAAACTCTCCACCACCACTGAAATAAAGAAGCCCTCTCCGTCGCAAGCCAGCCAAGCCCTTGGCGTGGTCGCACATCTCGTATGCTGCACTCCCTCCCAGATTGACCTCGCACTGCATATTGGCCGCTTCGGAAAGCTCTTTTTCGCTAGGAAAAAAGAGCATTGCCCCCAGATTTGTCAAGGCACATTCGCGCAAGCGGGACGGAGAAAGCTTCGGAAGTTGAGTAGGGCGCGCCACGCTGGCTTGATCAACAAACAGCAACGCAGCACGTTGGCACTCGGCCATCCAACGTGGCAACGGTGCCGATGAAGCCTTAAAAAATGCCTCTCCACCATCCCCGTAGTCGACGACGGACGCCCCCTCGCCAGCACAAAGATTTTCGAGATAAGAAATGCTCGGTTGCGTTAACGCACGGATCAACCCCTGATCAACCCAACTAGCATCGATTAGCCCCGACGCCTCGCCCATCAGGCGTATATTGTCGCGATAAATGAGGTACCGACCAATCACCTTGACATCAAGTTCTTTAAAAAGAATATCTCTCAAAAGCCATTGAATCGTACCGTGATATCCGATATCGACAAGGCACAGCGTATCTCCTGGGCGCACGCCGGTTTGCTTCACGATATGCCGGATCAGCCGGCCGCGATAGGCAGCACTGCGAGCCTTGATTGCCTCACGCAACGCCGGCGTAAAAAACGTCTTTATGGCTTGTGTAATGGACAGCGATGTTTCAAATGCGCAGATAAGCGCCGCCTGCTCTTCTTCGTTCAAGAGCAAACAGGCGGCGCATTGCGGCAGGCTCATGCGGAATTCGCGCGACGTTAGCATCATGAAATGCACTATTGCTTCGTCACTATCAAACGATGCCGAAAAGGCTGACTGTCGGCTAACATGCAGCGTTGGATGTAAAACAGACGGGGCGACAATATCTGCGGCTTCTCGCAGCAAATGCGCGTCACGCATCAAAAATCCAAAACAGATACGGTGATGGTATGTTTGATTTGATGCGTAGCTTCTCGAAAATTCAGGCAGTATTTCCTTTTCGCACAATGTTTTCGCAAATGCATAGAGCACTGGACCGAGCAACGATCGTCCCAGCGATTCATACCAGCCATGCTTGCCACAAGGTTCACGAAAAGACAAACTATCAAACAACGTCCATACAGCGCGTGTTTCTCCGACGCCGGTAAACATCAAACGCGTTGCGGCGTCGCGGCGATCAGCCAGTACTGTCTCCTCATCCGGATATCGCCGTAGATGAATGCATTCCACGCCCAATTTCTCCGGAATCTTTACATCGGCAACCGCGTTGTCACCAACATGTAAGATTGCATTCGGCGCCACGCCTAGTCGCTTTATCACACGATCCCATAGTCCATGTGATTTCGCGATCCTGTAATCGGATGAACAAAATATAAAGTCGATCATCGAAGCAAGGTCGGCATCAACCAACGCAAGCAACCGCCTGAGCTGCGTCTCGCTCATATACGTGTCACTTACGACCGCGACGGGCATGCCGCGCCTACGTGCTTCGTGCATGCAGGCAGCGGTGTGTGGCGAAACGAAGCAAATCGACGATTCGATGGCGCATTCGAGCTCCACGCACTGCGAAGCTTGGTCAGACCAACGCGCCGACGGAAAGAGTTCCTCGTATATTTCCGCTAGCGTGACTTCAGGCACCAGACCATGTTCGAAGCGCCGCCGCCGCGCCTGCGCTTCCGCAGCGATGCGATGTTGCGCCGACATTCTCCTTTCGAGGAAAGGTGAGCGCGTGACAAGCTCACAAAATACATCCGTCGGCCTGCTAACACCCCGCCACAACACTGTATCGAAACAGTCAAAAGAGGCTAGTGCCCTACCCTGTGCCGCCTCGCACCATGTTTCGAATAACTGCGAGGGCAAAACGCCATTACGACTGTCATTCATAAATCAAGCATTCAAAATAAACATGGAGAAAATCAGCTTTCCGTGTCGCAACGCCAATCCGCGCCGCCCATCGGTACTTAACGCTCATTCAATGGACATTTTCCAATTGGGGAGGATGTCGATCTGGCAAGCTGCCTGGGTTCGTCTAATCCATAGAAATCCAATTTCAAGCTCAATCGCCGACTGGCCTCAGGCGTGGATTTCTGTTCTGCTGCCGAATAGCCACCCAGCTTGAATAAAGTGCGAATCATCTGCGTTCGTTTTTCATCAGACAAATTAATTCGCTGTGCATAAACATCCCGTTCACGCGTACTTGGATCAAGCAATGCGCACATCAGACGTTCACTTCTGCGAGCGCTGAGGTCCAGATTGAATAAGTAAGATCCAGCCGGATCGGTGTAACCTACAACGGTGATCGACTTCAACAAAACCAAGGCAGGATCGTTCTGCGCGAGATCAACTAGCGAGTCGACATAGCTACTCAGCAGTGACTCCTGCTCCGTGCTGAGCCGATCGCTTGCAAGCGGAAATCTCGCAGCGCTACCCAAGTCGATTGTGCGTGCTACTGGATTCACCTGGAAGCCGTATTGGCGAGAGAGCAAGGAAATAGCGCGTAATGCCGCTGAAACGCTGCTGCCATATGCAACCAACCGACTAGAAGTCCCTTTATCGTTTTCGCCTGAGGGGGGCAGCGCCTCGTTTGTGACATTCGTTTTGAATGAATCGGCTTGCTCGGGATCCAGCGAACCAACGGCAACGCTACGATCAGAAGAAGTCCCACTCGAACCCGCAATCCACATCAACATGACCGAGCATCCAATCACGATAAACAGGCAAGCCAAGCCAGTCATCATGTCAGCAAGCGATATCCAAAACGGGTTCTCTTCACCATCATGGTGCATATCACGTCGAGGGCGCTGCCGAGATGACTCAATCATTTCTTCTTCCCACCGTATATGCTTGAGAATACCTTATTAGCTAAATGTCGCTAAATGCGATCGCGGGACATAAAGGCATCTTGCACGACCAACGTAATCTGACGCGTTTGCGTGGCCGTTATCTCCATTGCCCTAATCAAGCGCGCCATACCCTCGTCATGCGGGCTAAATGCCATTAACATATCAATCGATAACGAGACCTCGTGCAGACGACGATAGCAATGCGCAACGAGCAATTTCTCTATCAGAGTGGTAAATAGCGCAACCAGGATCGCAAGGGCCGATACAATGAAAGCATCCGAGACGCTATGCAGAAGTCGTGCTAATGCAGTTATCACGGTATGTGCATCCATAACGGACGGTAATGTCGTCATCCCGTGCGCGATAGTGCTTCCCGATACATGATGCGCCGCTAATCCGCTGCCAGTGGTATCGTCCAGCACTTTCAGAGTAGGCTGTACCGCAGCGGACGTTGAAGCACCAGAATCAAAAGCAACAAACGCGTTATCGCGCACTTGCGATGCAACTGCTGGGTTTCCCGCCACTGAATGAACCTCTGCCAATGCGTTTTGCTTCCCGGCAACCGTATCCGCAAACCGATGCAGACCCAGCAGCAAACCCGAAAACGTTCCAAAAATCCCGATTCCCGTCATGATGCCCGGGCAGTGGCGGAAAAAATCAAGCGCCAATGGCACGTTGACGTTATCGTGGCGATCAAAATACAAAGAAGCCGGAACAGTTGCCGTATTTGATAAGTCCCTCTTTTCTACCGTGGCGCCGCTCAAGGTCTTCTTGTAACGATCCCAGGAAAGTGCAAGGTAGCGATCCTTTGAAAAAAGTGCATCCAAATGGGCATTGCCATCTGCGGACCTGCATATCTTATTCAAGCCCCGCACCGCGGCGTTCAATCGAATAAGCAACGCAACCGCAGGCACAACAAACCGCGCCAAGAAATACAACTCCAGCGCCGCCAACACTATAAGCAAGACGATGACCGAGAGCGGCGTATCCAGTACCTTTTCAAACATCACAACAACACGGCTCCAAAACAGTCGACGAAGCGTCGAAGAAAAACAAGATAAAGAGCCAATGTCGCTCGTTACAAAATGTCGTGGCAGCGAGGCGTTACCTCATCGCGTAGCCGGCTGCATTGCTGGCAGCCGTGTTTGATGAGCGCCGCGCATAGGTATCCACTATGCATCGTAATCGCCGAGCTGCACCATCATCCGAGGCCAGTTTGAACGTAGGCGAATGCCCAATGCTGCAACGACAATCAAGTAAAACGCGAAAGATGCAAACGACCGTTACCCATCGCGACCAAAACGTGCCACCATTTCTCGCCATGCTTTTTGAGTTTCCGCGGGAGAACGATGCCCAACGCCCCCCGAAAGAATTGGCGGCGTGGATATTGAAATATCAAATCTTGATGAACGCTGCCTCTGAATGCCATCATCGTGCGCTGTCACTGGCGACGATACAGTTGTTGTAAGAGGTGCTTGGAAGCCGCTGCTTCCGCTGGAGGACATCGACGAAGAGGATCGCGATGCGACAGGCGAGTTAGGCGTACCGGCGCCGATTTGCGATTCGTTCAGTGGTCGCGTTTGAAACGGCCCATCAATATCCCTATTTTCTATTGAATCAGACCTTTCCAAACCTAAAAACGTTGGCCCCGGCACCCTGCCCAATGCTCCTGGAGTCTCCTGGATACCATTCGTTGAACACGCTATACCCTCTGGCATAGATGCCGTTTGCGTATCACCATTGCGATCCGACTCCATCACGCTGTCTCGCCGATTCGGTCGATCATCCGCCGGCTCACTGCCATCCTCCGATGGTGGAGTGGATTGCGTACGATGACCGTGTAGTGTATTTCGGGGCGATTGCGTGTTCTCCATGTTTGGCAGGTAGCCTGTACCACGCGTCAAACCTTCGTCATCGTCAAATGTAGAGAAATGGCCGTCATACGTGTCGGTCGGAGGCGTATTTTGGGTATGACGGGCGCGCAGTGTATTTCTATTCGACTGCATGTCCTCCACGTCTTGCCTGTCCTGACGATTTGCTGCGCTAGGTGCTACATTGTCGCCAGCGTCGGATCTTTCAGGGAAAGATCTACCGTATGTTTGGCCCGGCGTCACATTTTGGTTCCAATGGATTGTCGGCCCAGTCATGTGCAGATTTACATGCCATTGTTCGGGGTGAACGCGGCTCCCGGCACCCACGCCATTAAGGTTTCCATCGCTACTCGACGCCTGCGGACTTGCATCACCCGCATTATCCCTGCTATTCGTAGCGTCTCCCGGCAACGACCTATCTTTGTTTTCAGTGGACGAATCAGGTTTGTTTTCCGGGCGACGAAGGTATTCTGGCATCGAATGCAAAAGGTTGCATGCGTGTCCGAGACTAAGCCCTTTTTCTTCGGGATTGGAAATATTAAGGCAAACCAGCCAGCGCGCGGCATTCCACACAGTCTGTTTCGATCCAGTATGGAGCCTTGCCTCGGGATTGTCGGTGGTTTCGCCATACACGAATTGAGCGCGAAGTTGCGTGCGTGGCACGACATGTCGATCATAGTAAGCTTGCATATGCTCCATATCGGTCGCGTCATTCGAACGATATTTAAGTGCATCCCCCAATGCACGCCACATCTTCGTGACACACTTGTAACTACGCGCCCCCGTCGACGTGTTCAAGTCGAGCCTTGCCCCCCACACTTCGTCGGCGCCACCCGGCTTTGTTTTATGTAGCTTTGCTGCTTCTTCTACAGCATCAATAAAGGCATTCGCTAAAGCATGTCGCTTCTCCATGTGCGTCGGATCAGACTTATCGTACATACCGGGCACGTTCAGAAGATGCAACGCCGACATGAACTGTCTCAGATACCGTTGCGTCCCACTATTCGGCTCCGTTGTAGAAAGCAACGTATTCAGTTGTTCCGCACCCTGCGATGCACGCTGACCGCCGAGTTCAAGGATCAATTCGCGCGCAAATGCGCGCATCGTCAACTCGACCTCTTCGGTCGACGCATTTGGCGCGGTGACTGATTTTGCAGCGCCCAGTTGATTTTTTCCGACTACGTCCAGCCCTGGAGTTGTAGCATTCGAAGAACGGGCCGCATTAGATTCTCTTTGAAAGGAAGACCCGCTTAAGGAATCGTTCGTAACCGTACTGATGTCTTCTGAGATAGACGAATTTCGGCACGGCCCTTGTACCGATCGAAGATTACCAACAGACAGATCTCTCCTTATCGGAAGATTTGGCCTGTAATTTCCTACTTGAGAACTAGATAGTGGCATACGACACCCTTTCAAATATAGTTTCGCAAAGCGGTATGAACGATGTAATTTTCATTCACACGTTGATTGCGTACCAGTACACATGGCAAGTACGTCTTGGTGCTCCAAGACGCCTCATCATGCCGGTCAGGCGACATGATGAAGACGGTACCGATCAGACCCGTATATTTCCAGCAACCTGGGCCGCAACCGATCCAATGTTGCTGATCAATTGGTTGGTGATGTTGTGCATCTCCTGAGCAATAGCCCGATTTTGACGAGCACTTTCTTCGTGTAGCGAGGCGTCGCTACGCGATACTTCCTGTTGATTCTGCTCGATCGTCTGGTGTCCGTGCTCGTTGCTCTGCTCCATTTGCCCAACGCCATCTACCATTTTTGCGCTCACATCACCGCCCATGCGCCACAAATCCGCCTTCGCGTACTCGCGGCCCCAGGTACGTTGATTCAAGGCGTGCCGTGTCGACAAATCCGTGGAACGACTTGCCGATAGCATCGCTCCCTCACTCATCGTGGCCGCATGCGCGGCAGGCGTGCGCAACATGTCTTCCTCAAGTCGCAGCGTTCGCGTCTGCGCGCCGCTTCCCACTGTGACCGTGTTGATCTCGGATGCCCGCACTGCTTCGGTCGAACGCACGGCCCTATTGATCATATTTTCACGAGCATGAGAATCTTGAGCATTTTGTGTGTTGATCTTTAGCGAATCATGCTCTTTGTTCAAGGCACGCACTCGTGTCACCGCACCCGTTACCTGCATGGCTACGTTCAATGCAGAGGCTCCCACCGCCGACGCAAATGCATCTTCACCCGCCGCAATCTGCGATTGCGCTTGGTTAGTCGCGGCGTCAGTCGCCAATGTTGTCATTTCGCTCTCGAGTTTACGGTCGGCGATCTGCGCTTTTTGCCACGCCGCGCTCATCAACAATAAAACATCGATTTGCGCATCGTCCATCATGAAGCCGGCGGCTTTATCATGGTCGTGACCGCTCGCGCTGGCAAGGGAATTGGCGAAAGCGTTGCCGACCACGTCTCGGCCAGATGCAATGGGAAGCGCAATGGCGGCGAGGTCCGTTAGCCTGATGTTCTGATTTGACGCCAGTGTCGGCATGGTGAGTTGCGGCGCTTGTTGCGTCGACGTCGCACGCGACGGAACGATCAAGGTAGACGCATTTGATGCAAACGCCGTTGAGGTTTGACCACCCACTTTCGCCGCTGGCGTAGATTCCATTTTCACCGTATCAGACATGATGACTTCAAGGTTCTTGAGAAGCTCCAAGTCGTTCGATCGAGAAAATCCGCTGATGTTCATAAAATAGTAATCCTTATCAATAGGTTGTTTCTATTTATTTGTGAAATGCCGATATCAGATTGAGCGTGCGTTGTTCAGCAGGAACGTTTCAGACGACACTTCGTTTTTCAATGTATTAGACATCGCTGAATTTAATTCACGCATTGCAGATGCACTGCTGGACAACGCATTCACTAATTCCTGAAGCATCTCGGAAATCACTTTTTTATCGGCAAGAATACGCGTCATCGATGCCTTCACCATGGATGCATCGCGCGTATCGGCAGCGGCGACGGTGTCGATCACTGCTTGGGCACCAGACAACCCGGTTTCTCCAACTGTCAGACCCACCCTGGTACGGGTTGCAATCGCATTGATCTGACCCTCTTCGAGGTTATCAAGGCCGACCTGCTCTTTTAGCGCGGCAAACGCCTCTTTTGCGCGCGATGCCATCGATGTGACGCCGGTATCGTCGGCCAGCTTCACCATCACGTCCTTAACGCTGCGCATTACCGCGGATTCCATCACCTCGCCAAGTTCCTTTGCCGTCGATTCCGCGACAACTGATGCAATCTTACCGCCTACGCTGCCTACTGCAACCACCCCGGTAACCATGACAGCCGCAACCGCGATGCCTGCCACTACAGCGCCAGCGATTTCCGCTTTCTCTTTGGGTACGCCGCATGATTCGAGCGCCTCTGAGACTTGTTTGCTTAACCAAGTCATCATGGGTTTCACCGCATGATCCATGACGGGCTTCATCGCCTCGTCGATAAATGAGGTCCCGGTGACCGCCTTGAAGATCGCATCGGCAGCCATTAGTGCGAGGCCGGCCGCCGCGATCAGTAAACTAGCACCACCCGTGAATATCGCCAAACCCACACCAATCGCAGTCAATGCCCATCCACCGATCTTCGCAATTTCGCCAACCGTGTCTTGCAATCGCTGCGCTTCCGCCAATTTCGCTGCGTAGTCGTCAGATTTTTGTTGCAGTGTTGCTTGACGTTTTTCCGCCAACCCGTTCAGCATTGTGCGTTGCTCGTCGAGTGTGTCGATATTGCATTTCGACATCATTTCCTCAAGTCGCGCCAAAGCAATCGTAAGCACCGCGGTACTGCTCAACAAGCGCGTGTCATCTACACCTAACGATTGCGTGCTAGTCGGCAACGCTTGCATCGTGGTAGTACATTCCGCTTCTAATTGCACGGCGTTTCTTGTTGCGGAAACGGCCGCTTTCAGTAATTCTGGCGAAGCTGTGTTTGCCAAGCAGGCCGATACGGCATGTTCCGCTTCTTTCACCGAATCGCTAAACGCATTCACGGTGCTCGCATGCACATCGAGTTTATGATTCAGTGATGCCTCCCACCGCGCAACGTTCTCGCCTATCTGTTTCAGTGCTTCACCTGATGGCCCGGCATCCGATACGACACCGCCTATCAACGCCAGTTGCTGTGTGACGCAAACCGCTGAGGCTTGATCCCGGCTTCGCACACTCTTCGGCATTGCGAGAGATGGCGTACGCCAAAATCCGATTGCCGCGCTGTCTTTCTGTCCCGAAGCATCTTCGACTTTGATAAACGTCGAAGATGCGCGCTCTTTACGTGCCTGATTTACGCTGGAGAATTTGTTTGCTGCGGGCTGCTCTTCCAGGTTCAATAGCCTGGCACTCGTAGTTGTGACGTTTATCAATTTCCCTCCTCAACAACGTAATTTAAGGCGACGACATATCGCCCGTGGGCTCTGCCTCTGTCAACGACGAGTCTTTCGCCATCACTTCGAGGCAAGACTTTGCGGTTTCCCGCAAAATAGGCAGCTCGGCCTGCGCCAAAACCTGTTCGAAATTGCGCCGAGCGGCGGCGCGATTACCTAAGCAAAGGTGACATTGCGCAGCATGAAAGATAGGCCTTAGATCATCCTTTGCTAAAGACCCGGCGATGGCATAATATTCGATCGCCTTCACGTACTCTCCCCGCAACTGATATACCGCCGCGAGCCCCATCGGGTACTCCGCACAGCGAAAGTCGTACATGAATAAAAATCGGAAAAACGATTCTGCCTCTTTTAATTTTCCCTGCTGGTAAAACCGATAGGCATAAGCATAAAGTCCCTCCATCGCGGCATCGGTCACGCCATGCAAATCCTTCATGGTCGCGCCTTTCTGAATGGCCGTGAACACAGCGCGATTCAGTCGCTCCAACTCGGCGACATCATCAGAGTGCGTTTCATGCTGAATGTTGCTCATATCAACTCTCCAATACCCTGTGCCATGACGTGCACTCAGGCATGTCTTCATTAGAAATATTAAAAAACATATGAATTAATCACTATCACAAATCGCTCACAATGCATTTATGTTAGTGATTAATCGCTGGGCACCGAATAGTCCTGCTCGGGCGGTTTGTCCAATTCGGGTTCGGCGTTGGAAGCGGCTGGCTCTGGCATACCCGCCTTTTCGATCTCCCGTAACCAAAACAGTACGCGGAGAATTGGTTCAAGATCGTCCACTGCAATGAATTCATATCGCCGACTGCGTGCATATATCCTGCGGGCGAGCGGGACGTCGCGTAACACCGGAACGTTGCATTGCATCGCGTATTCGATTACCGATCTAGCGCGCTCACCTTGTTCGCGCACCGAGACCATGGGAAAGGGTGCGACCTTGAAATCAACATAAACGCCGATTGCTATGTGCGTCGGATTCGCAAGGACAAAGGTCGATCCTTTTACGTTTTCTTTTAATTTCTCACTCATGCCCTCTCGCGAAAGTTTCCGTTGTTGTGATTTCACTTCCGGATTTCCCTGGCTTTCCTTAAATTCTTCTTTTATTTCATGCTTATCCATTTTCAGGCTACGAATATAGAGAAAATACTCCACCATATAATCAAGCAAAAGCACAGGTAATGCTGTCGCAAGCAACAATGCACCGAGAGATTTTCCGAGACGATTCAATTCGACACGCAACAACACCTCAGGCATGGCAGCAAGTCCCAAGAGATCCCGATAATGTAGAGTAAGAAAAATGGCGATGCTGGCAGATGCCGCAGTAAGGTACAACAGCGCCTTGACTGCGTCCTTCAAAACACGTAGGTTGAACAGCTTCTTAAAGCCATTCACCGGGTTCAGTGCGTCAAAATTAATCTTTAAGGCATTGAATGCAAAAGTGAACCGACTCTGTAGCAACATCGGTATGGCCGTTGCCAACGTACAGATACCGACAAATGCAACGATACGTTCGGCAGCAATCGATATCAGCGCGTCGACATACGACCACGGATCAGGGTACGCTCTGGCGTCGGCAATCCAGGAGAACAACTTGCCAAAATTGTTCCAATGAAAAAGGTACGGCGCTGACAACCCGCCGGCGGCAAGCAGCAGAATCGTATTCAGATCAGCGGCCTTGAACGATTGCCCTTTTTTTTCTGATTCGCTGCGCTTTTTCTCAGTGGGTTTTTCGGTCTTTTCGCTCACCAAATTCCCCTGTGACGGTACCCATCGTTCGCGTTACATGATGTTTCAGTGAAGCACGCCATGTAACGACCAGAGGCTCACCCATCGAAAAATGCGTAAGGGCACTGTGGAAGCAAAGTAGAAGTACATAATCCCGTAAGCAGCAAAGCTTTTGATCGTCAACGACAGCGAAAACGCATTTAATTGCTTGCACAGACGCGACATAAATGCGAGCACGCCATCAAGCAGCATCAGTCCAACAACTACTGGCGCCGACAAGCTGACGGAAAACTGCATGACATGATTCAGCATGATAACGAGCGATGTATAGCGGAATTCAGGAATCGTCCCGAGTGGAACGTCGCGAAGACTTTCAGAAAAAAAAGTCATCAAGGTGATCAAACCGCCGTGTTGCAAGAAAACATTTGCAAACATCAGATTGAAAAAAGGCGCAAGAATCGCTGCCTCCACGCCGCTTGCAGGGTCGATTGAATCCGCGATGGTGGCACCACGTTGGTTGTCGATCAATTCGCCGACCAACGAAGCGACCCAGAACGGCGCAGCAACGATGGTTCCCATGATAATGCCGGTAATGGCTTCTGCCACACACGCCTTCGCTAGTGCAATACCATCCGGCCCCTGCACATGAAAGACAGCAACCGGGGATAGACCAATGACAATGAATAGGATGACAATCTGTCTTACGACAGGATGCGCCACGATGCGAGCACTGACAATCGGCACCAGGAGGAACGTTGGTGCAACACGCGCGTAAAGCATCGCCCACAATGCCAAATGATGGAATATATAACTTGACCACCAACGAAGCAGCCACATCACGGCACGCTTCGTGAAAATGCGAGTCTCACGGCCTCACGTGCAAACCCCATTACGATCGTGGCCATCCAGTGCTCAAGCAGTAGCAGACAGGCAAGCACGGCGATCAGCTTTACTCCGAAAGACAGGGTTTGCTCCTGTAACTGCGTCACGGTTTGGAAAAGACCGATGCCTAAACCGACAATTGTTGCGACGAGAATTGCCGGGGACGACACCAGGAGTACTAGAATCAGCGCCTTGTTGGATAGATAAATGATATTACCCATGTCTATCCCGGCAGGTGCAACGGCAGATACGGCTGCACGAGGTCTTTGGCCACGAGTGTCCAGCCGTCGAGTGCTACAAACAGAATCAGTTTGATCGGCACGGAGATCGTCACCGGGCTCATCATCATCATTCCGAGCGCCAGTAAGACGTTAGAGACAATCAGATCTACCACAATGAAAGGGATATATAGATAAAATCCAATTCTAAAAGCGTCTCGTAATTCCGTTAAAGAATATGCCGGCAACAACACGAATAGTGATGGCACAGCGGCTCTACGAATAGTGTTCGGCTCGCTTGGTTCATTGATGGCGTTGTTCGAAGAGGCGTCAACCGCCGTCGATCTTTGTTTTGCGGCCGCCGACACTTGCTGAAAAAATGTGACCAGTTCCTTGTCAGCATGTTGTGTCAGATATTGACGATAGGGCGTGAACACCGTTGTCAGGTACGGCCCGGCATCTTCGATTGATGCCACCTGATTTGTTTCCTCAAACGCTTCAAACGTTTTTGTCATCACAGGTTGCATGACAAAAGCAGCCAACATGAGCGCAATACTGTTCACAACGAGGTTGCTTGGCACCTGCTGCACACCAATCGCATTTCGCAACAACACGAGAACAATCGAAAATTTTAGAAAACAGGTACCTGACGCGAAAACGAATGGGACCAGTGAGACGATCGCAACCAGCGTGATCAGTGAAAGCTCGGGGTTATGCATCTTCGCGTGTCGACTCCAATTGCAAAGTCAGCACTTCCGCCGCCAACTCCCCTGCCACTTCCACCAACTCGCCAGTACCAATCTGACGTCCGTTGACGTGTATCAACAGGCGCGCCCCGGACGCAACCGGCACGACATCCCCAGGTTGCAGCGCTGAAAGTTCAGCAACGGTGAGAGTAAGTGGTGCGAAAGAGAATGTCAGGCCAACAGGAAGCGTGGCTAGCCCGAACTGGCCTGATGGTTGCCGACCCTGTTCTCCGTTCATGGCAAATTCGGGTTCGGGGGACGAGTCCAGGATGCTTTTAGCAGCCGGTAGCGCTTGTTCATGATGGACATCAAGAAAAGGTTCTTCGGACACGATCAATACTCCATGTGCGATAGACAGTGGAATGGCGGCGTACTCCGACATCCGTAAAACGGGTGCTGGAAACGCGATTTTGATAACATCACCACGGCACAGGGTGTCGACGAGACCGATCGACATCCTGGTTCGGCCAATCTCAATCGATATCGCCACTGGACAGGTCCGGGCCAAGGCCACGTAGTGATCTGACTGCGCCGCCGAACCTATCGCAAGCGGACAAGGTGTGCGCTCGTAGAAATAACGTATCCCTTGATGAGTTATTTCTATCATCATGCCTGCTGAAGCGAGGCCGACACCCTCGATTTGCACACGCTCCCATGGTTCCTGAGGGCCGGGTATAAAGTCTCGCCATTGCTCCCGCTGCAAGATAGAAAAAAGCAACTGGTCAGACAGTGCTTCCCATGCGTAGTGCGTTGCCTGCGGATATCGCCACGCGATGCAGTGTCCGATTTCAGCGAGCACCATTGTTGCGTAGCCTCTCTGAAACGCCGAAAATGTGACATATCGAATCACCGAGGATGGACGGCGTATTACGGCATGCACACCCTCAAAACGCGTTGCCAAAACGGCGCGCAGTATCGACACGTTCCGCACACCATCAGTGCAACGGAGGCTCAACCACTTTTGTGTATGCGCGCTACCTCCGCCTGCCTTGTCTTTCATTGCTGCCGCAACACCCGGCGCCTCGCTGGCGACAGCATGCGCCAGAGGTGGCATGGGGGACAGACCTGAGCTCATGACGTGAACACGATCTTCGCGGCCGATGTGGTAGATACACATTGCGCCGAGCTACGCATTACCTGTCTGATGATTTCTCTAGCAGTACGATCGACTGCTGTCATTTTTACCGCGAGATAACCAGAGGAAGCCAACGGCAGGCTAGCTGCGCCGTCGACAGTCAGTTCGACAATCGGCGCACCTCGCCAACTCTGAAAGGTATACACGAGGCGCCAGGCAGAAGAAGAGGCACCGCTACCGGCTCCATCCCTTCCCCCGCCTGTTTTCTTTATACGGTCGCCATCGAACGTATCACCCCGCGCTGAGTCAGCGATCATTTCGCCAGTTTTGGCATTGACAACGTCTGGTTGTCTCGCAAACCGCTGGGCGGGTGGTTCCAGTAACTCGGGCGAGGCTGAGACCTCGATTGCGTGCTGACGACGTTCCTTCCATACCGATAGCTTAGGCACAGACCGGATGACATCCCTCTCGCTGCAGACGCCTTCGTTCGATAGCTGTGCGGATGTAAATGTCCCATTGTGATCACTTGGCGAATCCGACAGATCGTACCAGCGCAGTGTCCACAACCGTGATGCAAGCGCCGCCGCCGCTGAAAACTGCTCCAATGGTGATGACCATGCCTTCGCAGTGTCACGACTGCCTAAAAAGAAGTTACATTGCCGCGCCGGCCTGGCCCGCCACGTATCCACATAAGGTATGTGATATGAAGCGTTGCCCGGCGAAACCGTATTACGAGGGTCACTGGCTCGAAGCAGGGTTACCATGTCGCCCTGACTATGTACGTCGCTACCATCGTACTTTTTACGCGTAATAAGATTGCCATCACCGCTCTTTCCAGTCTGCTGAAGGTCTACATCAGAGTAAGCCACGGCCGGAGTGACTTGCCAATCTGCCGATCCGAAATGCGGGGCCTGTGAATTCGATGCCCCATCCGGTACGATAGCCACGTGGCTATCGATGATGTTCTTGTGCATGTGTGAATTCAAAAGCAGCGTATGATCTCGTTCCCGATTCATGCAAACGAAGGTTTCCTCATCATCTTCTTCCTCCTCATTCGCTACCGACATATCGGCGGCGAGCCGCCGCAAAAGGTCCTGCAAATCACCTTCGGATGCCTGCGCGCTGCTGCTGATTCCGTCGTCGGCAACATTAGGGTTGAACACATGCAACCTGCCTTTAAACTCACTAATCTTGGAGGACATGGCACTTCACCTCGACAATGTCTTCAATCTCGATTCGCTCCACGGCATTACGTTGCGATTGCGTCGCAGCGCGCCGCTCCCGATCGATACGCTCATCCTTGGCCATCGCGTTTCGCATGGCCCACTCTGCCTCGCAAAACCTTTCCTCCGCATATGCACGCTCGTCCAACAAATTCTCCAGTGCAAGCCGCAATGCGGCCAATGCATGCAACGCCTGCGCCTGTCGTCCAAGTCCATCCGCATAATCCTCCTTCGAGTAATAACCGGTCGGCAGACAAGTCTCCATATATGACACTTCACGTCGAATCGAGGCCTCGATCTTTTCAATTGATTTTTGCAGCGTTTGACGCTTTTGCGCAGCATCACGATACTGACTCTCGGCCCGTAATCGTCCCATGTTCGCAGCACGCGACACCTTATCAAGCAGTTGCTGTCGCTTCATGCATTAGCCTTTGAGTTTCTTCGGCACTCGACCATACCCCACCGCTCTGTACGAGAAACTGACGCATTCGTTCGTACCTGTCCAGAACCTGATCGTTTTCCGCGTTCTGTCCACGACGGTACTCCCCCATGTCGATATAGACCTGTAGCTCTTGATATTTAGACAATCGCTGACGGAATACCGCTGCCATCCGTTGCTGCTCCGCGGTGGTGACCCCGTTAAATAAGCGGCTTGCGCTTTTAAGAATATCGATCGCCGGATAATGGTGAATTTCGGTAAGTTTCCGGGACAGATATATGTGTCCGTCCAGCAATGAGCGAAACTCGTCCGCAACCAGATCCGCTTCTTCCTCTGATTCAAGCAAAACGGTATAAAATGTTGTAATGCTTCCGGAATACGTACACCCGGCACGCTCAATCAGCTTAGGCAAACGGTCGAACACCGACAGCGGATAGCCCCGTTTGACTGGTAGTTCACCCGAGGCAAGCGCAATATCGCGTTCCGCTCGAGCGTATCGGGTCAGAGAGTCGATATACACCACGACGCGTGCGCCTTTGTCCCGAAAGAACTCAGCTGCTGCCATTGCTACCTTGGCAGCGTTCGCACGTTCCACGGCAGATTGATCCGATGTTGCATATACCACGATGGTCCGTCCTGCCCGGCCACTGGAACGCACACCGGCAACGAACTCGCTGACTTCCCGTCCGCGTTCCCCTATCAGGGCTACGATCGTGACATCGGCATCCACTCCCCCTACCAACATTGACAGCAATGAACTCTTACCTGAACCGGCTGCCGCGAAGATACCAATCCGTTGACCTATAGCACAGGTCAATAACCCGTCGATTGCACGTATGCCAGTCCACAACGGTCTCGTCAGCGGGTCACGTTCCGCGTAAAGCGGGCCCATGGAATCCAGTGGCATGCTATGAGTATGCTGATCGTCATGAGAAACCATCGCATCACTCAATCGCTCGACAACCAACCCGCCGGCGTCCAGAACCGTGCCTAGCTTCGACACCGACATCTCCACCTGAACACGATCACCGGTCGCGCGCACCACGCATTCGCGCCGAAATCCGTCCACCGGATGCAGGACCGTCATGATCGCCGTGTCCCCGGACAAGGCGACAACCTGCGCTTTTCCAATCACGTCATCTGAGAAAAGACTCGCATGTATTGCGCATATCTCCCCTACCGCCACTCGAGGTATACGCGCACGAAGAATCTGTCCAGTGATGGAATCCACTGATGCATACCACTGAGAATAGTCTAGCAGTGCCATTTGTTAGCGACCTATGATTTGCATAAGTGCGCGTGTTTCTTCAAAAAACTGTTCCAGCGCGTACCGAAAAGCGGGCATGGCCCTGGCATTCGTGGCCAACGTCGCTTCCAGCGAGAGGTGCGATTCGTACCAAAGTAACACGGGGCGATTCGGCGTAAAAAGTGCGCTCGGCTCCCGCATGACGAACGTCAATAACTGTGTCGCCACATTTTGCAAAATTGGCTCGCTTACCGGTGGCATCGGTGCTATCAGCGTAACGATGTCGTCGGATGCATCGATCCGAATTTCTGATCCATCGCGAAAATTGATGTGTATGGGGGAATGTGGGTTCAGACCATCATCCACTTTGTCAGCACACCCGAGTTCAAAGAGTGCGTCCCGTACCAAGCTCACGATATCCAAATTCACGCCCATGCTCCTTATCTAGATATTTCCGAGTACATCGATTGCAACGTTATCCGACACCTCTCCAAAAGAAATTACTTGTAATCCCGGAAAGCGATTTTCTATCAACGCTCGTGCGTAACGACGCACATCCATGGAAGCTAGCAAAACGAAATCCCTGCGAATGGCAGTCAGTGCTGACATCGCTCCCGCGATTCTGTCGATCAGGTCATTGGCGATATCAGGGCTTAGATTCAAGAAGGTACCTGCCGCGTTGTTCTTGATACCACCACGAATCTTGTCTTCGAATTCCGGTGTCAGCACGAGTACCTTCACCCTCCCGTCGGACGCGAGGCGATGGGATATGTACCTGCTCAATGCAATCCTCACATGCTCCACAAGAACGAGACTATCCTTTTCACGCATCCCCCAATTCGCAAGCGTTTCCAAAATCAGTTTCATGTTCTTGATCGCAACGCGTTCCACTAGCAGGCGACGCAATATTTCGCACAGCTTCTGGATCGGGAGTTGGCGATAGACCTCTTTCAACAACTCTGGATAACGCGGGTCAAGTGTATCGAGCAAATTCTTTGTTTCTTGAATACCGAAAAATTCATTACTGTTCCGTAGTGCAACCGTGATGAATTGATCATGTAGCTCGTCAATTGCTTCACGGAATGTCACGCCCAGTTGCCTTAATCTGCCGACATCGATCTGTGCCCACTCGGCCAAATCGCCATCGCAATCAGCCATACGTGACACGCCGACGCCAAGACCGCGGACCATATCGGCACCGCCTATCAAACGTACACCGTCAAATGCGATGTGCAGGACCGCGGCGTCCACGTCATTTATACGAATAACGACACGATGTTTTTCCTCCGGGTCAACATGCGAAGACGTACGGCGTTCGCCTCGCATTTCTGTCCCGCCTTCATCCGCGACAGCGCTGAAACCGACAAAGATCTCCGGCAATAATAGCCCCGCATCACCTAACATTCTGCCGCGTAAGGATGCAGACAATGCGGCAACAGATATGTATTGACGACTGTACTGGGGTAGAAGAACGACAACTGGATGACCAACTGGCACGCTATCGGTTCCGGATAATGCAGAATGTGATCCAATGTCTCCGGCCGATTGGTTTATAAGTGTGGGTATGCCGTTCGCCGCCTCCTCATCAGATATTTTTTCCATCCCGGGTCCACGCCGCCGACGACGCTTCCAGCATAGAAGTCCTAGACCAGTTGATACGACCAGAAATACCGGAAGAGGAAATCCTGGTAACAACCCAATCACGGCCGATAACGCCGCCGAGATGCCTAACACCGGATCGCTCGACAGAATCTCTGAAACGATGTCATGACCCAGATTGCGATCGCTACCGGCCACTCGAGTCACAAGGAAGCCAGCGCCCATTGAAATTAACAGCGCCGGAATTTGCCCCACCAATGCATCCCCTACACTTAGGATCGTATAGGTCGACATTGATTCGGAGATTGTCAAATGTTGCTTTAAAGTACCGACCGTCACGCCGCCGATAAGGTTGACAAATATAATCAGAATTCCTGCAATGGCATCACCCTTGATAAACTTCATTGCACCATCGAACGATCCGTACAATTGACTTTCACGCTCAAGTGCGCTGCGGCGCACGCGGACCCCATTACCATCGATAATGCCCGCCCTGAAGTCGGCATCGATGCTCATTTGCTTGCCAGGCATGGCATCCAGTGAAAAACGGGCGGCTACCTCTGCTACCCGTTCAGACCCCTTGGTAATGACGATGAACTGCACCACGGTCACGATTGCAAAGATCACCAGGCCCACCACGATGTTTTGGCCGATGACGAACTCCCCAAATGTCTGAATGATTTGTCCGGCGTGCCCGGTCATCAGAATCAATCGACTGCTGCTGATTGAAAGCGCGAGCCTGAACAAAGTCGTCAGCAATACAATTGCGGGGAATGTGGACAGACTCAGCATGTTGACAACGTGCAGCGCGCTCATCAGCACAAGCACCGCGGTGATCATATTGACTGCGATCAGAAAGTCGAGCAAATCAGGGGGCAACGGCACTACCAGCATGCCAATGATCATGATGATCAAGCACAGCACCGCGAGCTCGGGCTTGCGTTGAAGTGCTAAGAGAAAGTTACGTGCATTCGCAATAAAATTCATGAGAAAAACAGACAAAAAGTGTCGTTGACTTCAATCGCCAAACACAGGCCCGGTGCTTGCGCTAACGACACTAAAAACCAGGTGTGGCAAGATTTAACACGGCTTGCAGAACGGTTTGACGGGAAATCGCGTCAGGAAAAAGTGCGAGCGGTAAAGCAGCAAGCGCGCAATAGGCGCGCTGAATGAACCGCTCCCGCGCTTCGAGCGTTTCCACCTGTGTACATAGTGCAGTCAATGCCAACGGGACCTGTTTGGCATCACGCATCAGCGTGGTCACCAACCCGGATAACATGTCCGAGCCCGCCTGGTAGCGCCGATCAACCTCATCCATCCCTTCCAAGTTGAGGACCGGGGTCGTTACCACGTTCATCGGAAGTTGCATCACGAACGTCCTATCCGCCGCCACCATCATTCGCAACACATTGCACTGCGCAAACAGCCACGAAAATGCTTCCTGAGAGCAACTTGGGTCCATCGCTCTGCGGTCCGCCTTCAGCGTATCACCGACAAAACAAGTTAGCCCGGTACGCCTCGTGTAGTCGAATCGTTCAATCCAGTCATCGTAAAGATCAGGTAGTGCATCGGCAAAGTCCAGAAAATCACGGTACAACTTCCGCAAGGCACGTGCATCCAGCGCCATCCGTTCCGCGAAGCGACGAGCCGCGGACGCCGCATTGATACCGGCTTTTATGTGTTGCGCGTTTCCCTCCCGAAACACCATGTCGATCGCCGCATTGAGTAAAACCGAATCGTTGACGTCGCTCGTGACGGCCGCGCCCGACTCTCGATCAATGTTGCTAGAAGCCGAAGCTACGCGCTTCCGCGCACGCAGGGCGAGTACGAGATCGCTATCATCGGGGAAAAGAAGGCGTGCCTGGCGCAGGAGATCTCGCAGATTTCGCTCCCCGGATTTAAGTACACGCGTGAGTGTCGCCAGGCGGAACTCACGATCTTCCTCTAGGATCGATTCGGCTTCATCGGACACGCGATTGCGGCTACGCTCAACGTCCTTTCGACGAGCATTCTGCGCCAACATCATTCCGAGGTCTTCCTGCAAAGCGAAGACGCGTTCTTCCGGCGTATCGATATGCACAGCCGCATTCGCGGCACCTGCCACCGCAACCGCCGGGCTCGTTGAGATGTTGTTGCCACCGAATCCGGCTAGGCTCGGCCGCGTGTCCTGAGATGGATTACTGATGCGTTGCACTTTCTGTCCCCGACGCCTGACCGCCCCGCTTGCTGACGTTTTTGCCCGACTGCGGAGTTACATCATGCACGTTAGTGCCCGGATGCTTATTGGTGTCGTCGCTAGTCTCGTCCAAAGGTTCGCCTTGCCCGTCATCCAGATCAGTGAGGTATTGCGTCAACATACGACTTGTCTCGGCCATTTGCGAACGCGTGCCGACCAGGTCGCCCGCTTCCAGCGTCTGCTCGCCAAGCCAACTATCATCCCGATTCAAGATGCGTGGCTGAATCAGAAAAAGGCGCACCATATGTTCCGTGCGGGTGCGATCCATCCGGAAAAGCCTTCCAAGATAAGGAATCTTCCATAGACCGGGAATGTAGTACGTGGTGGTCTCGTGCTGATCGATTGTGCTGCCGCCCAACAGCAGACTCTTGAACCGAGGAACGCGGGCGACCGTACTGATCTGCGTGTCGCTTACCACAGGAATCACCGGCGTATTTTTAGATCGGCTGCCGCTATTCTGCGAACTGCCGTCTTGCACCGTCACGATCATCTCGACCTCTCTTCCATCACGCGTGAGCCGCGGCAACACACGAACGATCGTGCCATACGAGAAATGTTCCAGTGCGGCTGTACGCTCACCTACCAACGGGTAATACTCGGTATGACTATTGTCAAAAACAGCCGGCACGTTTTCTTCGGTCAAAACGATTGGCCTGGATACGATGGTTGCCTGGCCTTTTTCCGTCAATGCATTGATGGTTGCCAAGAAAGTAATGCCGTTCAACGCAGCCATCTGGCTACCGTTCGCCGTTGCGGTAATAGGCCCGGCAGCCACGGATGACTGCCAGTTTATGCCTAGTTCATCCAGTTTCTGGCGATCAACGTCGATAATCCAGAGGGACAATTCGATCTGACGCTTCGGGACGTCTACCGCGCGGATAGCGCGCTCAACCATGTCGACGTGCTCTCTCGGTCCATATAAAAGAATACTGTTCCCATCTGGGTTCGATACCATCCGAACGTCCCAAACGGTGTTGGACTGCATAGGAATCGAGCTGACGACGCCCGGCTCTGCATCGGTATTCTTAACACCACTGCCATCAACGTCTCGCGTTGTCGGCAGTGGTAATTTCAGAATATCTTGACCGGAAACGTCCGGCGCGTGCATGCCGGCCGCGACAGACGCGTCCGATGTGGTCTGACCATTGGCGTGGGACGAAAATAATCTCCGAATGACATCGGCCACACCGGGCATGTCGACTATCTCATCGCGAACCTTATAACGGCGATCAACCACGAATGAGTTGTGCAATGGCACAATGCGAAAAACCATTGCGGTATTGTTTTGAAATCCCGGAAGCTGGTCCAGATACTTCGCTGCCGCCACCACCAGGCGAACGTATATAGGCGGCCCGGAAACATAGAAGACACCAGCGCTGTCGGCCCCGATGATGGGGTACTGCTCATCGTAAAGGTTTGAGGATCTTAAAAAGGTGCGCACATCTCCTAAACGTTGATGGCCCATTTGTATCACCGAGCCGCCGATTTCGCTGTCACGATAGACATACAGAGATCGACCGTCGTCGTACGTCATCAAACCCATGGTTTTAACAAGTTGCCTCAACGTTGCCATTGGGGTGTTGAGGTCGAAAGTTCCGGTAACGAAAAGGGCTTGCGTTTTGGGACTTACGACAATCGGCCGTCCAATCTTTCCTTGAATGGCGTCGAAGACATCGGACAAACTTGTATTCTGTGCTATAAAACGCGGTGCATCTGATACAACGCCTGATGACAGGATATGTGAATTAGCATCCGCATCAATCAACTGCGCATGGGCGAAACCCGGTGAAAGACAAGCGATGAAAATCGCCACCAGGTTTCTGCCATTTTTCATGCAGCCATTCGTGTGCCGCTGCACGATCCCGCATAGGCCGACCGTGCACTCAGTCAAACTTCCAAAGACTCTCACCGTTACCTCAAGCATCCAGGCCTTGCCCCAAAATGAAATTTAATTTCTTGCGAAAAATGCGACGACGATGAGAAACCATGCTGATAGGCCAACTCAGTCAACGTTTCATGTCGGGACAAAATATCGTGCAATGCATTCAACGCTCGCCACTGGCGCAAACGTTGCTTTAAACCGCAACCAAAGATGCTGCGGCAGATACGCCTGAACTGAACCGCGGACAACCCATAACGCTGCGCCAGTCTCGCTACCGATGTATGGCCGTCATATGCGCGGAGCAAGAAGAGAACAAGCTGATACGCTTCCTGGACACGTAGAAAATTTCGCAGTGGTTCAATGCGCGGATCATCGTTTATCACGCATTCACATAACCACCGGTTAAACCCGGAAACACTAGGTAAATCGGCGATCCTGAACGATAGCGTCGCAGGAATCTCACTTCCTGCCGCGCGATTCACATGACTGACGTCAAAACATTGCGCACTTTCGACAAAGGCAAGCAAGCTTGCAACGCGAGTGGTAGGCAGACTCCCACGCTCCGATTTCTCGCTCGCACCATACTCCTCTATCAGCAGGTGATTTCGATCCACCGTTATGCAGTATGTTTTCTCTTTCGTAACCATCATTCACATACCTTGTACCGTTCGAAATAGATAACCGTTTTATGTCTGCTTTATCTTTTCATTGCCTTATTGAATAAATCACATTGTACGGATGCCGTAGATATCAAGACATGGCGCGATGCCCGTTTGCTAATGGGCTTGCGCCTACTTTTCGTTCATCCTTGCCTCGAATATCGAATATCCGTGGTTAGATATTGACGATACTCAGGCAATCCTGTTTTCATTCACCCCTGGTTGAACGAAAACACGCTCTCGTTCTGATGAATTGATTTGCATGCTTCACCTATATGCATGCGTGGTGAAAGGCACGAAATGAGCTCAGTGCTGACGGATGCCGATTCGATCTACGAGTTACGCGTCCTCTTTGGACCGATGTTTGGCGTGGACTTGCTGCTTCCGAACCAGCGCTCACTATTCGTTTTTGTCGGCTCCGGTCAATATGAAGGAAGGGACAAAGATAACGCGACGGATGCGGCACAGTTAGCAATCAACGCATTGCATATTCCGCACCACAAGTCCGGGGTAAATTTTCGCATTCACTTTCCGACGTCGCACGCTCGGAATACGGAAGATCATGTACGGAACGCAGCACTATCTGGCACGAACGACGATGATGCGACCACGTCCGAAGCAGAAGCGGGAAAACTTCGGATCGAATGGATCAATGGTAGTGACCTCTTGGTGGAGAACTGCGCGTTCAATTCAGTCTGTCGATATGGCGATATTGCATTTTCTGTCCGACCGGCAGATATGCCTTGGTCCGATAGCATATGCGCGTTTTTGCCGGTGGCTGAGAAAAGCGATACGGATAACGGGGTGCTTGCGGTCGCCGACTCATCGGTGACTGTCGACGCCACTTTTAAACATAGGTTTCTTGGACGACGAAGGGGCGCTGTATGCATGGCAACCGCTTTTCTGGCATTTTCTCTATGGGGGATTGCACGATATCTTTCATCTGGCGCAGATACCGCACGAGTCGCCAATGCGTTCGATAACGGTTGGGGCACGAATGATATCGTGACCAAGAACGGTACCCACTACATCATTGCGCGAACGGCTAGCGTTAAAGATTGGGATGATCAAATAGCACTCAGGTATCCGCTGGCATCAAGACCTGTCGTCTTATACGCTTCGGATCTTATTTCCAAGGCCGAAGAGGTACTGAACGAGCACAATATAGACTACTACACAATACGACTCGATAAGGTAAGCGAGCCGGAATTGGTGCTTGTGAAGCATGATGGCGAGGACAATTCCACGCTACGTAAACAAATCGACGAGGCATCGGAATTGCTTGCACCGGTATTCCCGTTTGCAAAAGGCGTGCATATCCAAGAGCAAGCACCTGCTGATGTCATAGCGATGGCAAAGTCATCACTGACGCGTATTCCCGTTACGTTTTCGGAGATTCAATCTCACGGGTATGTCACGTTCTTCATCACGGGCTATGTCACTGATTACGCGTTATCCGCCGTCGCGGATCTCGCTCGACATTTTTCGCATGACTGGGGTCATCGGAAAATCCGCTTTAGCCTGGCCTTAAAAACCATCTGGCTAAACGGTAAATCGCGCCAGACAGGCGTGGACGGCTATATCTTGGTCGATCCCGAACACTGGTATTTCAACAACTCAAGCAAGGAAAACTAAAATGCCATCATCTATTCAAGCTACTGATATGCCAGCGTCCGGCGGTGGCCTCGACCCCAACCTCGATATGTATATTGTCGATATCGCAAAAGGTTTCAATGCCGGCGTGGGAAGTCTAAGCTCTGATTTGGATGCCGCCTTGGCCACGCTGCAAAGCGATCCGTCGAGCCCAGCGGCGCTTGCCAATTATCAAGCCATCCTGTCCGAATACACCATGTTCCGTAATGCACAAAGCAGTGCTGTCAAGGCCATGAAGGATATCGACTCCGATATCGCAAGCAAGCTGCGTTAAACACGTTTCTTTACCTTTTCACGCAATGTTACGTTCGCTCTTCAGGATATCCATCAATGCAAGCCCTCTCAGCGGTTCAACCGATTTTCTCGGCCAGCGCCATTCAGGAGCATCGAAGTCTGGACGTGGCGTTGCGCTCGGCCGCTCAAAATCTCACGGATGAGATGTTGTCTGCGCGGCATCGCATCGACCAATTCATGCAATCACCCGGTGCCTACGCGAACCCCGCCGCCCTCGCGGCATTCCAGGTAGAACTGGCGAACTACTCCGTAAATAACGCGGTTATCAGTGGCGTCGTCAAACGCCTGGCGACGGGCGTGGAAACCCTGGTGAAAGGATAAGCCGTGGGAGGTCGCACCGTCTTCTTGTTCCCCTACGTTTCGGCGCGTGTTTGTTTCGGTGCCTGCGGTCGCCATACCTTACGATTTTTTTCGTTTGCAGGCGTACTCGTGCTATCCGCCTGTCATAGCGAATCGCTGTTGTCGGGGCTCTCGGAAACACAAGTCAATAATGTGGTCGCGGTCTTGCAACGTCACGGTGTTACGGCCATAAAGCGAGACCTAGGGAAAGGCGTTTATGAAGTGGATGTCGCTCGCCAGGACTTCCCCGCCGCAGTCGATCTGGCGCGAAAATTCGACTTGCCACAACCGGCCGATATTCAGATAAGTCAGGCATTTCCAGCCGACAGCCTGATTTCTACGCCCTTGGCGGAACACTCTCGTTTGATTTCTTATATAGAACAACGTCTTTCCAGTAATTTAAACGCGCTGGATCATGTGGTTCGGGCACGTGTTAACGTCAGTTATCCACTAACGGGAGATATCGATGGTCCGCAGAAAATGCATGTCGCCGTACTGATCATTTATTCGGGCGAGGTCGATGAGGATACGTTGATCAGCGAGGTCAAGCGCTACGTCAAGAATAGCTTTGAAAAGATCGACTATGACGATATCTCGGTACTTGCCGAACGCAGTGCGCCAGTATTTCACGCGCTACCTGCCAAGAACGTAGAGACTGTTTCATCGACAGGCGCGGCATGGATAGGGCTTTCGGCAACGCTCACCATGATCATCGGGATATTGGCGTTGGTAGCCGCCGTCGGGTTCGGTATTCAGTCTCGTCTGGCCACGCCACGTTGGCGTGCAAGACATGGCGATGACGACATCGTGGATGACATCGCGCCGACTGAACGTAAGCCCGGCGGCCGATTTCAAAGGCTATTCAACCGTCTGACTATCGGTCGTAATCTTTTTGATACGAAACGAAAATGACCAGTTTCGACTACCTGTTACAAATCCTGCTTGATCCCGACAGCTATTTACATCCCTCCCGTCTACCTATGGCACCTGAGGCATGGCTTTCACTGACCCGTGCGACGCGCAACGCGCTGATCGTCGCGCAATACGGACTTGGAGACGCTCCCCTTGAAACGATACCCATCGACGCGTGCACGGCGATTCTGCTACGTAGTTGGGCATGGATTCCCGAGCTGTGTTTGCTGCTCGGGCTTTTTAGTCAACGTGCGGAGTGGCGCTTGTCCACTCGCTACCGGCAGTTAAGTCAATACGCCAGACGCTTCCTCGAATTGCCTTTGCCGCAGCTTGCCGTGCCGGCTGTCGCGCGTACAAGCGCAGTAGACCCCATTGCCTGCGGCCTGGTTGCTTTACGGATTACATACCCCACGATTCCTACGGTCTTAAGCGAGCGCCTTGCATTATGTTTCCCAGCCAGTACGGATAACGATGCGACCCTGCTGCAAAGACAACTGGTTGCAAAGGGGACGCAAAGCTGGGTTTCGTTTACAACGTTTTCAACGGCAATGTGCTATGCAAAAAATCTTGCACAAGATATACGCGAAGGCACCGGAAGCAGAGGCTGACGTTTTGTATCGGCGAAAAGCGCTCTATAAGGTCAATCGTCGGGATGCCTTAGACGTAGCCGCACGAAAGGCCGCGCGACGGATTGTCGACTGTGCAACTCGTGAGGCCGCAAACCAGTACGTTGTGGCAAGAAGCGAAGGCTATCGCGACGGCCTGACGGTATTAGTGGAAGAAGTGGCTAATCAGATTGAGCATTTATCGATGTCGTACGAAACACAACTCAGTGACTTTTATGCTGCCATCACGGCCGACGTCGAACGCCTGTTCCGTGACACCGAGACAGCCCGTGCTTTGATCGAGGAATATATTGAAGTAAAGAACGTTGGTGGAGATGAGTCCATTACCGTTTACGTGCCTAGATGGTGCAGGCTATCTTGCGCAGGTGTAGATCAACTGCGAACAAGTAGTGGTCGTCGCATCAAATTAGCATCGTCGCCAAGCAACCGATTCGTGATCAGCAACGGTCGCTTCTCGATATCTTTTTATCCGCCGGAAGCATCGTCCGAAATCAGTAACAAGCTTGTGCATAACAGCAAGCCAACCAATCTTTCCAACGCCAAGCATATGCTTTCTGCATTGATGGCACGTCTTCAACCAACCGATGATAGGCAAGCGCCATGACAACCACCCTTCCACCATTCCTCGGTATGAGTCCGGATTCCGCCGTCCGGGGCGACGCGATGCAGGTCACTGAAACCGGCAACACCTCCTTCAGCGGTCGGGCTGCTGCGGCGGCCCAGACACTTTCTGACACCATCACCCCGGCGGATCTACAGCACTTCGCGGCTGCGTTGACAGCCGCTTATTCGTACCTCAAAGATGACGATGCGCCCGACGCAAGCCCTACCTTGCAATATGAATCCGACATGTTCTGACACCGAGCGTGGAGTACCGCCGCCTTTGCCTTGTCGTGGTACGCCGCGTTGTTGGATATTTCTCCGTGCTTCTGTTGCTGCGTACGCCATGTGGAAAATCATGCAATCGGCGTATGCGAGCGACTGCCTGGTCGAGGCAGCACATATCTATGACATCGATCCTGTCCTTTTGCATGTCATTGCAGCACAGGAGTCGGGCTTCCGCGCGGACGCCACGCATCGCAACCGCGACGGATCGATCGACATCGGTGTCATGCAGATAAACAGTGCATGGTTACCCGCTTTGAAAAAGTATGGCGTCGGTGAGAAGCAGCTATTTGACGGTTGTACCAATGAGCGGGTTGGTGCATGGATATTATCGCAAAACATCGCACGATACGGCGCCACATGGCGTGCCGTCGGCAGCTACAATGCACTCACCCGCTCTCGACAGACGGACTATGCGCAACGTATATTCAATCAATATTATGCAGTGAAATCTCCGCGCCGCGCGTTGGATTCGACCACGAAACATGAGACAATCACGCCAGGACAATGGACGTCATTGGCGGTCCGGTCGTCAGATTTTCAATCTGCAATGCTGCAACACTAAGTCGGGTTATGTCATCGCGAATAACGCTATGCCAGGAAAGTCGGTATTCGCGTCAAAACCGACCTGACTGATTCAAAAGTGCTATAAATGCATCGGTGCTCAATGGTTTTGAAAAAAGATATCCTTGTCCTGTATCGCAGCCGATTGCACGAGCGAGTTCTTGATCTTCCGAAGTTTCGATTCCCTCGGCGACTGTTTGCATCCTCATCGCTTGCGCAAGCAACACGACCTTCCTCAGGTTGGCACATCTCTTTGCGTTACCAGCCATACCGGCACGCGCACCCCAAAGTGACGCACGGTCAATTTTCAGAACATTGAATGGTGCCAGTCGCCAGCGACGAAACGATGATGCTCCCGCTCCGAAATCATCGATCGCGCAGTCGAATCCGCATAGACGCCAGTGACCTACGGCGCCCGCCAGGGCGTTAGCACAGCGCTCGCCACCGTCTTCGGTAACCTCAATGACAATATGTTTATCGAGACCACGAACATGCACACTATGCGCCAGTGCCTGCGCGGCGCTTGCGGATCTCACTGCGGTAGCGGACACATTGATCGAGAACTTCAATGGTTGCACCCGAAATCGCCCATGCGACCGCATCTTCTCATGCAGTAATGCGGCCGAGTTCAACATGGTTTCGAACAACGTGAGATCCATGCGGAGCTTCGAGATAAGTGGTACGAAATAGTCCGGCGATAGCATCTCGCCGGAGGCAAGTTGCCATCGTGCCAATAGTTCGACACCCACGATTTCGCCAGACATCAGACAGTACTGCGGCTGCGCCATGGCCGCAATGGCACCTTGCCTTAGCGCCTCTTGCAATTCCCTTTTTTCAATATCCGAAGGAACACCGGCGTCGTGATCAAACAGCCGCGCTAGGCGCAACGGACGTGGCATCGGCAGTGAAGGCGCGATTGAGATTGTCTGATCGGGCAGCACCGATGGACGATCAGCGAATATCGGGGCGGGTAGCCGCAAATACCGCGCATACACATTGGCAGCACGTTCCAAGTCGCGGGTCGGCATACCAATAACAACCAGCAGCGGTACGCGTACGGCTTGGCCCAGGCTGTCGAGTACCTCGAATATGGTACCTTGATCCAGACGCCATGCCGATACGACCAGTTCAGGCTGATGTTCGTCGAGCGCCTTGCGTACATCCGACAGCCGGCTGACTTCGCTTACGTCAATGCGCATTCTGCCTTGAAAGTGCTGCCGCAACGTCGCAATGATCCGTTCACGCACAAGGGTGTCGGGGTAAGCAACTACCACATGACAGTGTGCCGGACACGGAACCGCACGGACAGAGACCACCGTCTACCTCCCTAGTCGCGCTTAAGCTCACGCATGATACTGGCCAATTCAACGTCATTTCTCGCCCCTAGCTTTCGCATGGCGGCACCTTTTTGATTACTGACCGTCTTCGGGCTCCGGTGAATCCGAGCTGCTATCTCAGAAATGGAAAATCCGTCGCAAGTCATACGCGCCACGATTGATTCCTTTTCAGACAACGCACTCAAGCCTGTAGCTTTGTCGACACCTTGAAAAATATTTGACAGTACCGCGCTTGCAATAGACCCTGGCAAGTAAATGCTTCCGCTTTGAACTTCACGGATGGCATGAGGTAGATTTGCGCAATCGCTTCGGGCTTTTCCAATAAAACCAGACGCGCCAGCGGCCAGCGATGTTGAAACGATGTGTGATCCGGTATGAGAACTCAGGATCACTACTTTTGTATTCGGCGCAACGCGCTTGATTCGCTTCAAAAGGTCAACACCGTCCGCCTGTGCATCGTCTGCAAACTCAAAGTCACACAACAATACATCTACTGGGGTGTCGGAGAGGTGTTGAAACAGATCCCCTATTGACGAGCAGCTAAACTGCACATCGATATCACTGTGTTGTGTCAACACTTGCGTGACGCCCAGCAAGATAATGGGATGATCGTCCGCCAGTCCTACCGAGATCTTCTTCATGTCATTCTCCTACCGTCACTTCGCGCTTGTCACGAACCCTTTTACCCGACAGCCACCATCCTGGGTAAATCGTCAATCGAACGTTAGAAATCATCCTTTGCGCCGCGGAGCAAGCATATGACAATTCCCACAAACGCAAACCAGACCATCGTAACTTTGAGATATAACATGACTGCGTCCCGTTGAAAAGTATTTTATTAGCCACTAGTCGCTTAATATTAGAATTATTTTTTATTAAAATAATATTTATTAAAAAATAAACCTAACATAAAGTCAATCACTAGCAGGTGACCGTTAGTGCATGTATTGTGTCGAAGGTGAATCGCTTCGCACAGAGGCGTAGATGCAATATCGAATAGGCCATATCCCAAGCCGTGTTGGGATATGGCCACAAACAATAAGGAGTAGTGAGCGCAATGCCGCAACGCATTCTGGCGCGTAGTTACCGATACCATCGACGATTGCTGTATGGCGCGGCCGTAACGCTGTCGATCGCGATCTTGGGTGTTGCTGTACTCGCTTCCATCACCGTTGTCGATCAGTATCGAGATAAACAGGTCGCACTCTTCGTCACAAAACGGGAACAAGTAAAATCAGAGGTCGACAACCTCTCGGTGCGGCTCATGCAATTTGTCGATCTGTATGAAGCTGCCTGGTCACTACATCAAAAAGATGACGTACCATTGCAAACCTATCAGCTTCGGCTGCGCGAAGGCAACGACGTCACCGGAACGAACCCCGATCTCACTGTCACTCCCTTCACGCTCGTAAGCAGTCTCTCGAATTCAAGCGACGCTGAACGATTGGCCGGCCTACTTCGTATCTTGCGGGACGTCTCGGCCGCGCCATCCATTGACGCGCGCAAGATCGGCGTTACCTTGCACGGGGGCATCTATTCGCCGGACGGCAAATTCATGGCGTTTTCTCCACCTTTGGACGAAGCGGCCCAACGCGTGGCACGCCAAGAAGGTGCCGTGCGCTTTAACGTATCCAAGACCGCATTCGCGGAAAATCTGCTATCGGGCCAATCACCCCGCGAGTTGCGCGCAAACCGGCCGTTTTGGGTAACGGACCGGCGCCTGCCAGAGGCTGGTGTCGATATCCTCAATCGAGGAGAGGCAAAGAAAACAGCGATATCCGAGATTGTCCTACCTATTTTTCATGGAGAGCAACGCGTTCTGACAATTGATGTAAGCGTCGGATTCGATGATTTTCTTCAATTCTTCCTGCATAGCGAACGGACGCCGGGGTTTTTTGTACTCGACAGCGCAAGCCAACAGAATTTGGGGTTCTCACCAAGCTCCGCAGCCGATAAGCGACGGTATCGCGCAATTCAACGGCAATCCTCGGTGATTGGACACTCAGACGGCACGCTGCGTAGCTATCGCGATGGTGGTGTGTTTTATATCAGCCAAAAAATCAATGGCCCGGGCTGGGTCGCCGTTTATGTATTCGATTGGCGTGATGTCGTAGCGAGCCTTCATCGAGAAGCCATTCTGGGGCTGTGCATTGTGCTAGCCTCATTGCTATTCCTATGGGGTTCTGTCATCTTTTTCGACAAACGGATTGCGGGTCCACTCAGCGTCAGCATTCAAAAACGAATCGAAGCGGAGCATTTCAGCAAATCAGTCATCGACACCATTCCCGTTGGCGTGGCCGTCTACGTTCCTGAAACAAACGAAGTAGTCCTGGAAAATGCGGTAGCCACACAGATGCTTGCGGATGACAACGGAAAACGCAGTATCGATTTCTATACACGCATCGCCCGCGACTGGCCCTCCTCCCACGAAGCGGGCGATCATGTGTTTAGAGAGGTTGCGTGGCCAGTGGGCGCCAATCGCACCAATCACATTGGCGTGGCCGCATCGCGTACGCCATATGGCGGTCGGGTAGCCGTGCTCTTCGGTCTGGTCGACCTGAATTTCAAGAAAGAAAACGAACGCCTGCTGATTCAAGTCAAGGAAAAAGCGGATGAGGCAAATAAGGCAAAATCGATGTTTCTCGCTTTGATGACGCATGAGATAAGAACGCCACTGCACGGCGCTTCCGGTCATCTCGAATTACTAGAGCGAGAAGTTATCGAAACCGAACATCGGGAGCGTGTCGCTCTGATCCGCCGCGCTTTTGGCTCGCTGCTACAGATTGTGGACGATCTACTTGATTTGACGAAAGTCGAATCCAATGCGTTGACGATCAACTCGGTACGCATGTGCGTCAACGATGTAGTGGAGCAAGCGGTCCAGCAATTCGCGCCCGCGATCACGCGGCGTGGCGTACGCTGTTTATGCTTCACCGACCCCAGGTTGGATGACAACGTTCATGGTGATCCGCAACGAACCGGGCAAATTTTATTAAACCTGCTCAGCAATGCAACCAAGTTTACGGAAAGCGGCGTGATCGTCGTCCGAAGCCATCTCATTATCAGCGACGCGCGGAGCCTGGTTAGACTCGAGGTCACTGATACCGGTATCGGCATCCCGTCCACGGTGCAATCCACCTTATTCAGCCCCATGTCACAAGCTGACAACACGATCAGCAGGCGATTCGGCGGAACAGGCCTTGGGTTATTTTTATGTCGAAAGTTGGCGAAACTGATGGGCGGTGACATTACGTTGACCAGCGCGCCGGGAACAGGCAGTACGTTTCGTGTAGACCTACCCTTCGGCGCAATCCGTGATCCGCGCATGAACGATGCGGACGACTACGATGGCACGGCGCCAAGACTACGCGATTTGCACATCGGCACCGATATACGCGATCCGGAGTGGCAAGCAGCCTTTGCACGACGCGTTTCGCGCTGGGGCGGCCGCTTCGTGACGCTGCCGGACGCCGATGCGCAGGAAGATGCTTCACTGGACATCCTGGTAACATCCAGCGACATCGACAGGACCGACGGTCGCAACGGGCCGGAATTACTGGCGGCACATACCCTGTCCGGCAGGGTGGCTCCGAAGCTAGGAACGATCTGCCTGGCGAGCGACCATCCCCTGGTGCCACGTCACGCGGATGGAATATGGTATTTGACGTCTTTATCAAGACAGGCCTTACGCAGTGCACTGCGACAATTATCAGGCCGCACGCCGGTGCCGGAAAGCCAGCCTATGTACCCGCCTCAACGTACCGCGGCAGATTTGGATATCTTGATCGCGGAAGACGAAGACGTGAGCCGTAGATTGCTTACCGATCAATTGCGACGACTCGGATGTCATCGTATCCGCAGCGCCGCGAATGGGCTTGCCGCGCTGGCGCTATGGCACGAACAACCAGCGGACCTAGTGATTACCGATCTATCGATGCCAGAACTCGACGGCCCCGACTTGTTGCGCGAAATTCGCCGAGTCGATCCACAAGCAACGATTATCTGTACCACGGCATCGGTGAGGGACGCCCCGTCCTTTTCCGAAACAGCATTCGACGGACAATTAGACAAGCCTGTGTCGCTCGATGATCTGGCGCGGATACTTGATCGCTTTGCGGGGAAAAGCGTTAATCCCATTAATAGCGACATCGATTCAACAACCACATCGTACACTCCGTTAGACGACATTTTGTGGCGTGCTTTTCAAAACGAGTGGACGAAAGACCGTGCCAGTTTAGATGCCGCGATCACAGCGTACGATAAGCCTTTGACGAAGCGTCTCGTGCACCGCCTGCGGGGCGCTCTGCTTGCATTGGGTGACGAGACGTTGATTGCATCACTCGAATCGGTGGCGGACGCGGTCCAAGCCCCACAGGACGGTCCATTGCAACAAGCATGGTGTTATCTTATCGTGCAGATTGAAAGTAAGCTGAAATCAGTCGCTCAGCGCACACTTTAAAATAATCTTATGGCTTTTGCAGGTTGCTCCATGAACGGATCCGGGATGGCAATCATGAAATGGACTACTGTCGTTGTTGCCGCCGCGCTCATGGGAGGTTGCGGTCCTGGGACGCCGAGTAACCCCGGTGGCACGGAGACCACGGGCAACGCCGTTGGCACGGGGGCAAATACCGCACCGACCGGCATTACATACGAACAAACGTATGCGCTTTACGGAACTGGCACGGCAATAGCGGATAACATCGCCACCACGACAGGCGGCACCGCAAGCTCTTATGGTATTTCACCCGCGCTACCGGCTGGGCTGACACTGGATAGCGCTAACGGGCGCATTGGCGGCACGCCTAACGCCACGAGTCCCACCACGACATATACCGTGGTGGCTGGCAATGCCCTTGGGAGTACGCAAACAAAGATTACGATTACCGTTGTGAATCCAGGAACCTGGACAACGGTGGCGGCGCCGGCCAGCCCTCATTTTGGTGGCACGGCTACCTTGTTGGACGACGGGACAGTACTCGTCGCGGGAGGACTGACCAGTGCTAACAGCAATACTGCACCAGTCGCTATCGCAGAGACGTATAACCCGAAAACCAATACCTGGACCACCGTGGGCGCCATGAATAGTCCTCGGTTGGCACACACTGCCACGTTATTGACCGACGGCACCGGGCTGGTGATAGGTGGGTACGCCACGCCGAGTTCGAACACCACCGCGCTTGGAAGTGCTGAAATTTATAATCCGTCCACGCGACAATGGCATGTAATTGCGACACTGAATCAAGCCCGCGCCTTCCATACTGCGACCCGATTGCCTGACGGCTCCGTACTTGCGGCCGGCGGCACGTCCGGCGCACCCATCTTCGGCATGACCAGCACGGAACGTTATGTGCCGTCCAGCGGGACATGGACTACCGCCGGTTCGATGTTGGCAGCGGAACTCGGTCATACCGCGACGCTGCTATCGAATGGGCAAGTATTAGTCGCAGGTTTAATGGGCGAGCGATACACGCCGGCCACCGACTCGTGGACGAGCACCGGGGCGATGAACGTACCGCGCTCGTTGCACAAGGCTGCATTGCAACAAAACGGCAATGTGTTGATTGCGGGTGGCCTAGACGGTAACGGTAACAACATCTCGTCAACGGAAATTTATGACGTGACCAGCGATACCTGGACAGCGACCGGTGCGTTGTCTGCCACACGCATTTATCATGGCATGGCAACTTTACTCGACGGAAGCGTCTTGGTCGCCGGCGGCGAAGTGGGCAGCACGTCTACGGCAAGCACGTCGGCGGAACGCTACACGCCAGGCACCGGAACGTGGGCCAACACCGGTTCTCTCGCGTTATCGCAAGAAAATGCGGAGATGCTGCGTTTACCCTCAGGGCAAGTTTTGTCAATCGGCAGCGACGCCGAGGTTTACGTACCATGATAACGTCCAGAATGCGCGCGGCAAGTCATCGGGCTTTGTTTACCTGTCAGCCAGCGTCAGAGGTTTGTTGGTTCCATTTGTAGTACTGGCACGACCGTTTTTTGATATTTTCCCTCGTATATACTCGGTTATAAATGTCCGAGGCGGCTAAATGCGGGAGTTGCAACGGATGACTTTTTTAAAGACAGGACCTGAAAAATCAGAGTCAAATAAGTGATGCCCGTTGGAAAACGGTCATCCGTGGCGGATATCCATCGCGCGCGCCTGGGCGCTTTCGAGATATCGCGGAAGCGGGAGAATAACCCTACGCCACTTGAGCAGGCCGAGGTGCTACGCCAGATCGCTCAGCGCCAGGGAACACACTTGCGGCACGTCAATAGGACGCAATTTCTGACATTGCTTGCCTTGCTCAGCAACGTCAGCAATGTCGCCGCGGCAAGTAGGACTCCCTGCCCCCAATACCACGCACCGGGTTCAACGGAGGCCGCTGACGCGATCGCACCTCAATGCAACTATGCCTTGTTCGCCGCCGACGGCGCGCGGAAAACACAAACACGAACCACCGAATTTAACGTGACCGGTTACGTTCGGAATGATTTCCGAGCATTCTGCATAGAGACCAATCAGTCCCCATCAGGAAAACGCCGTCATGCATGCTCGATTCGACACATCGAACGTATCAAGCGATCGACCGATGGAAGCACGATCTACGCAATAGGCCAACATCGACGCGAACCGATCAACGTGTTGGCGATGCATTCGATGCGAAGCACGGCAAGTGAGGCGCAATACTTTTCCATTTACACAAAGGATCGATTGCGCTCCGACACGATCTCCACCTACACGATGACACTCGGTGTAGATGGCAGCCGGAATGGAACGATCGATTTCATGACCCTGCATGAACGGCCACTTGATGCTGACTGGCGGCGTGTACTGTCAGTCGGCCGAAACAGTCACAACAGCCTGGTGATCACGCGTCCCGGCCTTGACGGACACGATGTTCGCCTTATCGTTGCAAACCTAGAAAAATTTCATATCAATACCGCCGATTATTTTACGATTCGAGCGACCGTCTCTTGGAAGGGTAGGTGTTCCTCGTTAGCGTTGAATATCGTCAAGGACACGCAAACCTTCTATCTTGGCTGTGTCCAATTTGGTCAAACAGACGTTGCGCACTATAGAGCATCGTTCGGATTGGAGGACGTTCAAGGACAACTGGGTCGAGTGAGTTTGCATTCATTTTCGGAAAGCCATCAAAGATTCCAGCCAGGCTAATCGAGGAACCATAAGATGATTAATTTTTTGGGATCACGCGCGAGATACGCGTTTGATACAGTCATCCACGGCGGCAAATACTTACACCGGCACGTTGCGAAATCCGGCGCAGAAGCACCAGGAAATTTTAAATCGCTATTCTCGCAATGTTCTCAAGGTATTGCCACGGTCAAGATGACGCAAACACCGCGCGCCGTCTATAGAAGACCGGTAATCCCGTCACAATCAGAGTGCTTCTCGCTGCTCTGGCCGCGACTTAGCGCATATGTTGCTTCAGTGGCGTCGAATAAGGATAGACAGGATTCGGATATGTCAGCAGTATCGCCTTGCCGGGTTGCCGCTCGACCACACGATCAAGCAGCGTCTTCAGTGGATAAATCGGGAACAATGACCTCGACCTCAGGCCTTCCCTTGTCTGCAATACAATGTCATCTATCGTCGAAAGCGATTGACTTGTCCTTGCGCCCATGGGTAGTTGAAGAAATATATCGCGTTGATCGCACCGCAGAGATCGCCGCGCTGATGCAAACAGTGTGTTCACTCTGCAATGCCGCGCACGAGACAGCCACTACTTTCACAGACACGGCGCTCGCGCAAGATCTTTCAAAAGTCTTTGGCGATATGATATTTACGCCGGACGATGCGCGGAATTGGCGACGTGACGTTGCAAACGCCGCTAAAAATTCGACAAGATTTGCGGAAAGTCATCAAGATCTGATCGGGTTCACCGCGTGCACAGAGCGTCAGATTGTCGGCTCAGCGCAGATACCTGCGCCGATCGTTTCTTTTATGGAAGAACACCAATCGCCCACGTTGCTGGTAACCGATGAATTCGCAAAGAAAGGTGAAACTGACGCAGTTATCCAATTGCTTCGCGCAGTGTCGCGCGCTGCGGGCCGGCGAGATGCCCTGCTCTTTCCCCTTGCGAATAACCAGGATGCACTCACGTTAGCGCTGCTCCCTCCAGGCATGTTTCGGGAATTACAGTCATACCGTCGTGCGGCAACGGAGGTTAGTGCAAAATTGGTGCGAGGGCAAGCAGATGCGGAAATTAATCGCGCTGCGGTGGAGGCAGGCAGCGAGTTCCCGTCGAGTCTGATCGCAAGCAGTTCAGCGCCTAAGGCCGCCGCCGTTCGCGCGTCTCATCGCGATCCGAGATGGACCAAAAAAGTGACGAACGCAAATTGCGACAGCTTGATGCAATACATCCTTAGATTAGCTATCGGGGATGTAAACATTTTCCGAGCAAACCGTTAGTAGTAGCGGGTCACCCTCATTCCCGGTTACGCCACCACCACAATCTTGGTCTTTCCACAGGCGTGACCAGCCTGACTGGTAACCACCCCATCTTTTTTATCCGCGGATTTGTGTCACGACGTGCGACATAACGAAAGGCATGCCCATCGTAAGCGGCAAGCATTTCCCTTGATATTGCATCGTCTGCTACACGAATTGGCTCTTTACGATCCTCACATAATAATGATTGCATTGCCAAGCCGTGCTCTTTCAATCGAGGCGATTGCCGCCGCATCAACCCTCGGCGTGATTGTTGGACCATTCAAGTTACCAGAGGCTGTATGGGCTGTGTTCGGAGCACTCAGTCTATGTGTCTTAGGATTGCTGCCTTGGTCCGAAGCGCTCACTGCCATTGGCAAGGGACATGATGTCTACCTGTTTCTGATCGGTATGATGGTGGCATCGGAACTTGCCCGTAAAGAGGGGCTTTTCGACTATATGGCGGCACTTGCCGCAAAGCTTGCTCGCGGTTCGCAAAAGAATCTCTTCTTCTTGATTTATTGCGTTGGGACGATTGTTACCGTTTTTCTCTCCAATGACGCAACCGCTGTCGTATTGACCCCGGCTGTTATTACCGTAGCCCGAGTCGTAAAGGCAAAACAGCCTCTGCCATATCTTTATATCTGTGCATTTGTGGCAAATGCTGCAAGCTTCGCCCTACCGATCTCCAACCCTGCGAATCTCGTTATCTTCCAGGATCGAATGCCTTCACTGTTGAGTTGGCTTGATCGATTCGCTTTGCCGACCCTGTTAAGTGTCTCGCTCACCTACCTGTCATTGCGCCTGATGCATCGTGAAGAATTGACAGAAGCCATTATGGCGGACGTCGCGCTCCCGCAACTCTCTACGGCGGGCAAAGCAACAGGCTTCGGCATTGCCGCAATGGCGATCACCATATTAAGTGCATCGGAATGTGACATGCCGCTAGGGCTTACAACATTTTGCGCGGGCTTGACGCTATTCCTGACCATCTGCATGCTTAAGAAAAAATTTCTCGCTTCTCACCTTTCCGAGATTTCGTGGAGCGTCCTGCCGCTGGTTGCCGGTTTGTTTATCTTGGTAGAAGGTCTACAGCGCACAGGCGTAGTAGATAGTCTGGCCGGCATTCTCATGTCAATGTCGAAAAACATCCCTGCTCACGCAGGCTGGCTCTCCGGTGTCGTCACGGCCCTTGCCTGTAATCTCATCAACAATCTTCCTGCCGGGTTGATCGCAGGCTCAGCGCTCGCCACAGCCCACGCAACACCTTCTGCAGCAAGCGCAATCCTCGTAGGCCTTGATCTGGGTCCCAATTTCTCGCTCACGGGTTCTCTCGCCACGCTTCTTTGGCTCACGACACTGCGCCGGAGCGGAATCGAAGTGACGGCTTGGTCCTTCCTCAAGCTTGGCATGGTAGTAACGTTGCCCGCATTGGTAGCGGCATTGCTTTCCGTTGCATTGTAAGCCCTCCGAATGTACCTTGCAGACGGTCATTCAGGGAACAATCCGTTGCCGCTTAGGGCCGAACCTAATTGATCATGCTGGTATTCCATCGGCGCGTGCATCGTGGCTAAACGTGTTTAGCCCGGTTCATCGGTCGCATGCGTATATGGATGTAGCTTCCGGCTCTCGAAACATTAATGATGCGGTGCGAAAAGCAATATCGCAATCGATAACGTGACGATACCGGAGAGCGATGACACCACCAACGTCGATCCGGCCACCGGTGGGCGAAGGTCACAGCCCGCACCGAATACCAATCCAAAAAAGCCGGATGGAATAGCGGTCAGTAACACGGCCTGTGCCCCCACGGTCATCGGAATATCGAATAGCCGCACCAGCGCATAGATTAGCAAGGGTTGGACAACGTTCTTCATGCACGTTCCAAAGACAACATCGCTTGTAATGCGTATTGGCTGCGCCGAAAGCATTAACCCCGTAAGAAAGAGCCCCAGGCCTGCGGTCGCGTTAGTGAGTGGTCCAACACCGACAATCACCAGATCGGGTAGCTGAAAACCTGAAAGTGCACAAACGAGACCCAGCATGGGTCCGTAGAAGATCGGTTTTCTTACCGAGTGCCGCAATGCAATCACGAACTGGCGTGTCGCCGAGACGTTAGCAGTACTCCCACCCGCCCTTGCCTTGTGAAGCTCGAGCAACGCGAGCGTCAATGGTGAGATTGTGACTGAGCCCACCGCGATCGCGATTGCCACCGGTAATGCCGCCTGCGCACCAAACACGGGCAAGAGCAATGGCAACCCGATGGACGCAAAGTTAGGAAATGCGATCGTCAATGTTTCGACGGCGGCATCGCCGAGCGGCAGCTTGTAATACTGTCGCTGCATTGCGTACGTCACTGCATACACCAACAGCAAGCCAATCGCGAGTACCAAGGCCAGCATGCCATTTTGCAAAATAACCGATTGCGGCGTGTGCGCGATTGATACAAACAGCGCTAGCGGCAAAGCGAATTGCATCAACATGCCGTTCAGACTGCTTACGTTTTGATTATCGACAAGTTTTCGTTTTCCGGCGATATAGCCCAGGACTAATACCAAAAACACGGGAAGCAGCGCAGTCACGATAAGTGCATACATGTACTTTTAATCTCACTTCACGATACGAGTACGGCAAGCCACTACCGCGACACTTCGTTTTATCAAAAAATTAAACGTCCGTTTGACTTACTACAGTTAAGTCTTAGTAGGTTACGCGAATCTAATGCCTTGGCATTGATATAAGTCAACTGGGCAATACCCGTACTACGGCCACACAACCGGCCGAGGGCCTTGTCGCATATTTGGCCTTATCCGTACTGTGAATAAATCCGTCAAGGTTCATCAGCGATGCCACGTACTGGAAGGCTTCATGCGCGAAACACATACCACGCGCATCGCAGATGGGAGCGTCATAAAAAGACCTTTCTATGCTCGTAATACATGTCATTTCGAGCCGCTGTTCAACGCAAGAAAAGGGATTTTATGTGAGAATCCCAAAAAAAATAGGAAAAAAATACCTATTTTTGGTATAACGCCTGCCTTAGCAGGTAACTAATGCTATTTTTTTCTAAAGATCACCGAATCGATGTCGTAAATATGGCAGTACAAACGTTCGAGAGCGAACGTCATCACACGGAGACTCATCGTGAATAATCTAACAGTCGGAAAGAAGCTTGCTTCGGCATTCTTTGCCATTGTGCTCGTATCAATGATTGGCAGTGCCATTTCATTGTGGAATTTCTTGGGACTACGGCACGCCGTTGATTGGAATACGCACACCTATGACGTCCTTGGCACATCCAATACTGTTTTGGAAGGCATGCTCAATATGGAAACCGGTGCCCGCGGGTATCTGTTATCGGGAGAGTCAAACTTCCTGGATCCGTACCAAAAAGGCGGCAAGGCTTTCGCGGATGCGAGCGCGGAACTCAAGCGCTTGACCTCGGATAACCCGACGCAGCAGGGACGCATTGCAACGCTGACCGACTTGAGAAATCGGATCGGAGAGATTGACGACAATCTCATCGGCTTGCGTAAAGCGGTTACCGCTGGGGAAAAGCCACAGTCAGCATTGAACGATAGCTTTAAACTCGGCCGCGATAAGGAATTTATGGATAAGTTCCGCGTCGTGATCAAGGAATTGCAGGATGAAGAGCGTTCGCTGCTCGCCGTTCGCACCGCCGAAGTTGAAAAGCTGACGACATCGACACAATGGACGTTAGCAATTTCCGGCCTTATGACGATCCTTTTGTCGATTGGTTTTGGCTACTTCATTACGCGCAACTTGCTTGGAACACTTGGCGGCGAACCTAGCGCTGCATCGACGGTTGCCGGACTAATAGCCCAGGGTCGACTGGACACTGCCATTACATTGCGCGGTGAAGATAACACCAGCCTCATGTTTTCTCTCGAAAGCATGAGACGTCAACTCAATAGCATCGTAGGTAGTATCACGGCGTCGAGTGAATCGATTTCCGTTGCATCCGGACAAATAGCGCAAGGCAACACCGATCTCGCGCAACGTACCGAAGAGCAAGCGGCCTCACTCGAGGAAACCGCTTCTAGCATGGAACAATTGACTGCGACTGTCCGCATGAACGAAGGGAACGCGCAAGAGGGCAATCGATTGGCCACGATGGCTTCCGAGGTCGCGATCCGCGCAGGGCAAGAAGTTCGTCAAGTCGTGGACACAATGAGTGATATCGCGAACAGTTCGAGCAAGGTCTCCGAAATCATTTCGGTTATCGAAGGCATTGCTTTCCAGACGAATATTCTGGCGTTGAACGCGGCTGTCGAGGCTGCCCGTGCTGGTGAACAAGGACGTGGCTTCGCCGTTGTCGCTGGAGAAGTTCGCGCACTTGCACAACGTAGCGCAAGCGCGGCCAAGGAAATCAAAGATCTGATCGAGCAATCGACCAATCGAGTAAATGTCGGCAATAAGCTTGTGAATGCAGCAGGTTCGACGATGGATGAGGTTGTACAGTCCGTTAAGAGAATGACAAGCTTGATGAGCGAGATCGCGTCTGCGTCGGCGGAGCAGACAACGGGAATCGAGCAAGTCAATCTCGCGGTCGGTCAGATGGACGAAGTCACGCAACAGAACGCGGCATTGGTCGAGGAAGCATCGGCAGCCGCGCAGGCGATGGCTGAACAAGCAACAAGCCTGTCGAAAGTCGTGGGAATATTCCGTTTGGACCCGTACGCGTCTCAGCTTCAGAAACACTGATCAGCAGGCGTTCGCGTCAACTTAACCGAGGGCTTCGAGACTATCAAGCCCTTTAAGTACCTCGGCATTGACGCACGTACTGTCACCGATCGTGGCGATTGTTCGCACATCACCGACCCTCCCCCTCGCGACCTCACTCATAACTGCGACTCAATCGGCCAAGCCAATAGCTCGCCAATCTTGTAGCGCATCGACCGCGCTTTCCATTGCGCCAGCGAGTACCGTTTCGCGTCGCGGATATCGCTTTCCATGACGCTGGTCATCGCGCTCCCGAATACAGGAGAATAGACGTTCAGACTGGCTTCGTCGTTAAGGTTGAACGATCGCATATCGAAATTAGTCGATCCAACGGACACCATCAGCCCATCCAGGATCAGCATCTTGTTATGCATCATCGTCTTTTCGTACAAGTAAATCTCGACGCCCGCAGCCAACAACGTCCCCCATTGCCGCTTCGATGCAAGGCGAATCATCGCTGAGTCCGTATAGCGATCGGGTACAAGCAATCGAATCTTCACGCCTCGCTTTGTCGCATTCACCAAGGCTTCGTTCATCAGCCGATCCGGAATGAAATAAGCCGCCTGGAGATCGATTGTTTTTGTTGCCGCGGCGACAGCCAGCAAGTACATCAATTGCATACTCGTATTGCCACCGGAAGGTGAACTGACAAACATATGCATCTTATGATTACCGGCTGGCCACAATGCCGGATAATATTGGGTGCCGTGGAGCACCCGCCCGGTCGTCTTGATCCAGTTGTCCATGAACCCGGCTTGCAACTGCGCGACTACGGGACCCTCGATCCTGAAATGCATATCGCGCCAGTGATCGGGGTCTTGCGCATGGCCCCGCCACTGATCTGCTATCCCCACCCCGCCGGTAAACCCGATCGCGCCGTCCACTATCAGCAGCTTACGATGCGTACGATTATTGAGGCGGGATACGGTGTACCACTTCAGCGGATGATATTTTTCAACTTCTACGCCCGCATTGACTATCTCGTCGAGTAGTGACTTGTCCATCCTGAAACTACCTGCCCAATCGAGCATGACATGCACAGCTACCCCTGCTTTCTGCCGTGCCTTCAAGGCGTCGGCAAATTCTTGACCTATTTCCCCTGTCCAGTAGATATAAGTTTCAAAAGTAATGCTGTGCTTCGCGGCACGAATCGCAGCGAGCATTGCCGGGAATATTTCGTCACCATTCTGCAGCGCCGTTATGGCATTCCCCTGCAACATGTCGGGCCCAAGCATTGTGTCCATTTCCAGCTCGAACTGCGGGTCGTCGATGGCATGACAGTGGTCGATGGTATGACGCACCGCTTTCTCAGGCACTTTGAAATTCACGGCCAACAGCACAGCCAATGCCGTCGCGATCACGGCAATGGCTATCAGTATCCAGAACATTCTTGTGCTCGTCGAGACAACGAAGTATTGCAAACAGGTCGATCCAATATAGCAAACGGAATGAGGTCACGTGAATGATGCCATGCCATTGCACATAATAGACCTGTCATTTACATGATGTGGCGCCAATGCATTTCATGCATGCGAGACGCCGAGATTGCCGATGTTCAGAGTATTCGCCGCCGACGTCGATGCTGGCGCGAGACACTCCGCTACGACAGAGCAAGGAGGACGTAGCAATAACCTGGCGTCTGATCGTCACTACGGATTGGAAAATATCGTCGACCGGCTGCCACTACATGGAACGATACGTGCTTATAAGCAGACAACCAGACTATATCCACTGGCAAAAAAGAGGAGTCTTATATGTACGAAGATCAAGCAGCAGGCACCGTGAAGAACATTGCTGGAAAGGTCCAGGAAGGCATCGGTAATGTGTTCGGTGACCCCCAGACTCAGGCAGAAGGCAAGCTGCGGCAAGTCGGTGGCGCAATCCAGCAGTCATATGGCCAAGCCGTTGATAAAGTCAGCGAAACCACCCGCATCAATCCAATCGGCTCTCTGCTGATTGCCGCGGGAGTAGGTTTTATTTTGGGAAAAGTGCTGTAAGTGAGCGCTGAATAGCGTCAGGCGGATTGAAACCGTTGGCTGGCAATCTCGACGGGATTGCCAGCCAACGGCCTATGGGACTGCCATGCGCTGCTTTTAGCGGCACGGGTGCCCGCACAGACAGGCGCTATCGTTCAGGGCAATTTGAAAATATCAACGGCCTCGCGCAGTGCCCTCGCCTGCGACTCCATCGATTGGGTGGCGGCTGAAGCTTCTTCCACCAACGCCGCATTTTGTTGCGTGACTTCGTCCATTTGCGTGACCGCCTCGGCGACCTGATCGATCCCCTTGCTTTGCTCCCGTGAGGCTGTGGCGATCTCTTCCATAATGCTGGTAACACGCGTGATGCTCTCTGCGATTTCTTGCATCTTGCCACTCGTCTCACCAACCAGGCGACTTCCACTCTGCGTTTGTTCGACGGATGCATCGATCAACGTCTTGATTTCCTTGGCCGCACTGGACGAGCGCTGAGCAAGGGTTCGCACTTCACCTGCCACCACGGCGAAGCCTCGTCCCTCCTCGCCCGCTCGTGCCGCTTCCACGGCGGCGTTCAATGCCAGAATGTTTGTCTGAAAGGCAATGCCTTCGATGATGGCAATGATGTCCGCCATCTTGTTTGAGCTGCCATCAATCGCGCGCATCGTCTGTGTCACTTGGTCGACAATGCCACTGCCTTGCGCCGAGTTACCGCGCGCGGCAATGGCAAGCGCATTTGCAGCGGAGGCATTTTCCGCATTTTGTTTCACCGTCTCCGTCAGCTCCGCCATGCTTGCGGCGGTTTGCTCCAAGGCGGCAGCCTGCTCCTCCGTACGGGATGAGAGATCGACATTACCCGCGGCAATTTGCGTGGCGGCACTGGCAATTCCCTCGGCCGAGCGACGTACCGTCGCCACGGTGCCGCCCAGCGTACGCTTCATCTCTGCCAAGGCAGTCAGGAGCGTGCCCATTTCGTCGCGCGACGTTACGACAACCGGTCGACGCAGATCGCCCTGGGCCATTTCGGCAAAGTGTTGCAGGGCGGTGCCCAATGGCGTGGTAATCGCCGCGAGTAGATTACGCACCGTCAGTACGCCAGCAATTACGGCTATCAGGATGCCGGCATAAATGATTGCCCGGAACATCTGATATCGGCTGGACGCGTCACTGTATAGCTTGGCTGACTCCGTAGCCTGGTATGTCTTCAGCTTCTCGTTGCTTTGCCGATAAGGACTGTAGGCATCCCCTACGGCAGTGGCCGCGACAAGGACGTCACCCGGATTGGCACCGGACGCCATTATGTTTTGCCAGACCTCGATCTTTGAAAAAAGCGCGTCGCGGTTGCGTGACACATCGGCAGCAAGTTGCGCCTCTTCCGCCGTGTTGGGCAGCGCCGTATATGTCGTCCAGGCGGCGGCGGTATTGGTCCGGAACTCCTGGGACTTGTTGAAAAGGGCTTCCACCGCTTTTTTGTCGCCAGGATTCGCGGCCAGAGTCATTGCCGCACGATCAAGCGTGGTCCGAATTTGCAGGACGTTCGTTTCAGCTACACCGATCGCCTGGGTAGCAGCCAATCTTGTCGAGTAGATCTCATTCAGGCTACCAACCGCCCGGCCCATGCCGAACTGACCAAGGAAGCCCAGAGCGGCGATCAGGAAAATCAAGAAAGTAGTCGCGGCAATAAGGCGAGCGCGAATGGTAAGCGTAGGCATGGCGAATCCAGTATCGGACGTGCACGTCACACGTCTCGCCAGGGTTAACGACAATCTCGCTCCTCACTTGAGGTATTCCATGGAATATCACCGATTCGTTGCCGCAATTAAACGTAATATTATTAGACGTCATGCGAATCTGGTAATTCGTGCGCTGTCACGGTGGATATTGCCGCCCGTTCGGCGCATCGCGCGATGGCGAAAGCCTGTTAGTTCGGGCAGTCGTGCGTTACGCGCATCCAAAATTAACGTTTTTCACGGAAAGAGGTAGAATAAGAACGTTTTTTTATACGTTTTAACAAATTTTCTGGGATTCCGATGGAAAACGCGATCGGTTATCGCTGGCTTGCAAACCGCTATGGTATCGCGGCCACGCAGCCCTATCCCGTTGAAAGTAACATTGGCCCCACGCGACGCACTACTCGCCACGACAAGACCGTACACGAAACCTATACGCCAGTCATGCGGCCGAGCGACACGTTATCGGCGCACCTGACCTTTGCGTTAAAGCATGAGGGGATATTCCTTGAATTGCTGGCGCGTTTGTTTCAAGCAATACCTGTTCCGGAATTCGTTGACTGGATCATGGGTGAGCGGACAGGTCAATATGCCAGGCGAGCCGGATTCCTATACGAATGGCTGACCGGCAGGCAACTCGACGGCGTCCCCGCGGTCCCGGGCGGGGGCTATGTCGATGCGATCGATCCCGAAAAATATATCGTCGGCACGCGCCCCGAAAACAACAAGCGGTGGCACGTGCGAGACAACCTTCCAGGGACTCGCACATTCTGCCCACTGGTAAGACGCACCAACCACGTGAATGCCGCGCAGGCCTATGATATCGCGGCGCAGCTTGATGCCTTGCAGGTGGAATACGGCGTGGATACGCTGCGGCGTAGCGCGGTCTGGCTCACATTGAAGGAGAGCCGCGCCAGCTTTCAGATCGAACATGAGCAAGATCGGAAGGATCGGATCAAACGATTTGCCGAAGTCATGGAATCGCGCATCGGTGTCTACGATCGGCCACTGGCGCGCGAAACACTCGCGGACCTGCAACGCGAGATCATCGGCGAGCGCACGACCATTACACGTTTTGGCTTACGTGAGTCGCCTGTGTTCGTTGGCGCCATCGAACATTTCCGCGACGTCATCCACTACATCGCGCCGCACTGGAACGATGTCGATCGAATGCTCGACGGGCTGGAGACATTCCTCACCCGCACGGAGGGCGCATCACCTATTGCCCGCGCGGCGGTTCTTGCGTTTGGCTTTGTCTATATCCATCCGTTTGCCGATGGGAATGGTCGTATCCATCGTTTCCTGATCAACGATCTTCTACGACGCGACGGCGCGGTGCCGGCCCCATTCGTGCTGCCGGTGTCGGCCGCCATCACCAGCCGTGCCCAGAACATGGCCGCCTACGATGCAGTGCTGGAGGTTTTTTCAAAACCTTTCATGCGGCATTACGGAGCCTTCAGCGCGTTTGACACGCCACGTCGTTTTCCGGACGGCGTGACATCGAGCTTCGCATTCGATGCTTATGCGGATGCACAGCATGCATGGCGTTATCCGGATCTGACCGCGCACGTCGAATACCTGGCGGAATTGATCGATCGAACCATTCGCATGGAGATGCGGAGGGAAGCGCAGCTGATGCAAGGTTGGAGCAATGCGCGAAGCGGCGTCAAGGATATCCTTGATGGCCCCAATAGCGACATCGATCGCATCATAAGATCAGTAAAAGATAATAACTGGACGCTGTCAAACAAGCTTCGAATGGAGTTCCCCATCATGGACAGGGAAAACCTGGCGGAGCCGATCATCGCCGCTGTCCGTGCGGCATTCGAGGCAATGGACCATTCGGCGGAAGATGATCGCGAGAGCTAGGATCCGTACCGCGCTCAAGGCGTCACTTGGTGCGAGAGTGTCCCAATACCCACGGAGGGCATGCCGGATAATGGGATTGCGTGTTGTTGCGGCGCAGGGGTCAGCTCTTCGGAATCAGCGAGGTCTCACGCAATGCTTCCGGCGTGGCGGTACCAAAGCCAAAGAATTCGAGATAGGCCGGGATCATTTCGTACAACATATCCGTACCCACCTGAACCAGGCAACCTTTATCACGCGCCGCACGTAACAAAGGGGTGTACTCCGTCTTCATCACCACTTCCCCGACGAACGTTTCCGGCGCGATACGGTCGACGTCGAAGGGGATGGGATCATCGTCTTTCATACCCAGCGGTGTGGCATTAACGATCAGATCATAGCCGTGCGGATCGCGTGACCCGGTCTCCACACGCAAGGCCGGATAATGCTGCATGAGCCGCTCGGCAAGCGCCGTGACGCTGCGTGGATTCGTATCGAACAGCATCATTTCCGCCACACCCGCGCCAGCAAGCGAAGCTGCAATGGCACATCCCACGCCACCGCTGCCCAACACCAGCACACGCGCCCCCTTCAGTACCTTGCCTTTGCGCAAGACACCGCGCACGAACCCGGCACCGTCAAATTGATCGCCCAGCAGCGTTCCGTCCTCACGCTTGAGGATGGCGTTGCACGCGCCTGCAATGGCTGCGGTCGGCGTTACTTCGTCCATCAACTCGCTAGTCACGATCTTGTGTGGCATCGTCACCAAAGCGCCCTTCAGGTTCGTGAGCTTGAACAGCGTCGGCAGAAACGTCCGATAGTCGTCGGATAGCACGCCCATCGGCACCACGACCGCATCGATCCCTTGTTTTTCGAACCACGGATTGTAGATCAGTGGTGCTTTGAAACCCTCGGTGGGATAGCCGAGATGCGCGATCAATGTCGTTTTTCCAGAAATCATGTCATGCTCCAGCGACGTACCAATATTTCAGTCTGCGGCTACTTCGACACGGCGTACATCACCGATGAGGAAGATGTAGGAGAGCGCGCCAACCAGGGCAGCGGCCCCCACATAGGTCAAGGCATAGAAGAATGAACCTGTCTTAGATACGATGAGGCCGATAACCAGGGGTGTGATGATGCCGGCGAGGTTAGCGCAGAAATTGAAGATACCCCCCGTCAACCCCATCAGCTTCTTCGGCGCGATGTCCGAGATCAACGTCCAGCCCAGCCCCACCATGCCCTGACCAAAGAATGCGAACGACAGAATCGCGATCACGACGGTATCGTTATTGACGAAATTGGCCGAAATAATCGTTGATGCCGCGAGGAGACCGAAAATGATGGGAGCCTTTCGGGCAATACTGGCCGAACCGGTCCGCTTCAGCAGTGCGTCCGAGACCCAACCGCCCAGCATGACGCCAACCGCCGCGGCCAGGAACGGCATCACGGCAAAGAAACCCACCTTCAACCACCCCATGTGACGCTCGGTCGCGAGGTAAGTCGGGAACCAGGTCAGGAAGAACACCAGCGTCGTATTGCCAGCGAACTGGCCGAGGCATGCCCCGGCAATTTGCCGTTGACGCAATAGCATACCCACGCGGCCCCATGAGAAACCCATTGACTGGGTGCTCTTCGATTCCAGCCCTCCGCCTTCGGCAATGAAATCCAGTTCGGCGCTATTGACCGTCTTGGAATCCGTAGGTTCACGATAGATCGCCCACCACACAAATGCGAACACGATACCCACCACGCCGACGACGATGAACAAAGCGCGCCAGCCCCACGTACCCATCAACCAAAACAGCGCGGGAGCGAAACACGCCAGCCCCAGATACTCGCCAACCGTGTAAATTCCGGTCGCCCGTGCCCGTTCCTGTTGCGGAAACCACGTAGCCACAACACGGCTATTGGTTGGAAAACAGGGCGCTTCGCTCGCACCCAACAGGAAGCGGAATAGCAACAAAGACTTCAAGCCCACAGCGAAGCCCTGCACGAGCGTGAAAAATGACCAGAACGCCAGCGACAGAAAATAGGTAATGCGGCTACCAAATCGATCCAGGAACAAACCGCCCGGAATCTGGAAAAATGCGTAGGTCCAGGAAAATGCCGAGAAGACGATGCCCATCACGACGGCATCGATACCCAAATCCTTGGTCATCGTCGGCGCGGCAATCCCCAGCACCGTGCGGTCCATATAGTTGATCATCGTGGCGATAGCCAGCAAGGCCAGGACGACGAAACGGCTTCGAGTCCGGCGTACGGATCGCGCTCCCGCCGGCCCATCGATCGATGGGTCTCCATTTCGCGGCTTCGCGTTTTCACCGGCAACGTGTCGCATGCTTCTCTCCAAATGCCGTTACCGGCGATCAATCTGCCAACTTGCCGAGACGCGTCGCCCATACACGACGGCCGGCATCAGCTTTGTTACTGAACACGGCGGGACCTGGTTTCGTTTGTCCAAGTCGCCTCACGTGAGGAGTGGCAGGTGCGGCATCACGCCACACTATCTGCATAAAGCAAAATGTACGAACTAGTACGTTAACGTGTCAACTGTCGGCGCTTCGGATACATTGCGCGGAACATTGCGTCACGTATGACGCCAGAAACCGAAAAATGTTGCTAAATCATATGTTTCCAGATCTTCTATCTTAATTTTGTCATCCTTCCATGTCACCCTCGATCACCCGGACTGCGGGTAAACCTGACTCCCAGCGCCTATGGGAAAAGCCGAATCGTTGCAAAAACGAACGGTTGATCCTGGTCAGATTTCGCCGCGAGTGTGCACGTTATCTTCCGGCGTCGTACCGCTATACCGTGGGCCGCACGGGCATACAAATCGGCGTGTTACCGGGCTTACAACGCTAATCGGCGTTGCTTGCCCATTTGAAACGTTTGCCACCGCCCTTTTCCACTGCCGCAGCCATTGCCGGCGTTGTTTGGGTGGGCGCTCACGCTTGAGAGGGCTTCGCGTCGTCGATTAGGGCCATTGTTCCGGCGGCGATGGCGCAGGCGTGTTGGGACAGCAACCGGCATGAACCCATTGATTCGCGGCATGCTTTATGCTGAAGACTGTCTACCATTCACACCATGCTGCCGGCCGGTCGTCCCGATCGGCTGCGGCCGTTTGTTGAAAAGGAGCGTTCTTCATGTCTCAATCCCCGCTGCTTACCTTGAACGATGGCGTTCACATTCCCCAAGTCGGCTTGGGTGTCTGGCAGCTCGATGACAAACAAACCGAAGCCTCATCGCTTGCTGCACTGGACGCCGGCTACCGCCACATCGATACTGCCAAGATATACGGCAACGAAGAGGCTGTCGGCCGCGCACTGAAAAATACGTCCGTGCCCAGGGACGAGATATTCATTACGACCAAGCTATGGAATGCCGACCAGGGTTACGAATCGACACTGAAGGCCTTTGATGCAAGCATGAAGCGCCTGGGCCTTGAAACACTGGATCTTTATCTGATTCATTGGGCCGCGCCGCAGTTGCAAAAATACAAGGATACTTGGCGTGCTTTCGTGCGCCTGAAGGAGGAAGGCCGCGTGCGCTCAATTGGCGTCTGTAACTTCAACCAGTCCCATTTGGATGACATCATCGAAGACAGTGGCGTCGTGCCATCGGTTAATCAAATCGAAATTCACCCGGATTTCAATCAACAGGCACTAGTGGATTTCTGCATTTCTCGGAAAATTACGACAGAGGCATGGAGCCCGCTGGGGCAAGGCGGTGAACTGCTGAAAGCGCCGCTGTTCAAGCAACTTGCGGACAAACACGGTAAGGAACCCGTGCAGGTGATTCTCCGGTGGCACATTCAGGCGGGGCACGTGGTGATTCCACGTTCGAAAAATCCGGATCGCGTAAAGTCGAATTTCGAGATCTTTGACTTCAAGCTTGACGATGCTGATATGAAGGCCATTGCCTCGATGCCACAAACGGGACGTCTAGGCCCGGACCCCGAAACATTCAACAACGCGTAACGTAGAAGAAAGCCCGGCTGCAACGGATGGGCATTGGACCGATACCATACCCAGCAAACCTGCAGTCTTATTCTCTTGACACCCTGGCGGATGGCACCAGGGTATTTTCCATTGCAACGCTCTAGCGCGATGTCTTGCGCACTTCAGCCGCACTGGCAACGTCGGATGCATTGCTGGCCGTCGCCGGGTCCGGATGCGGGGTCGCCTGTTTTTTGCCCAACATGCGACGCACAAAGGCGATTGCCGGTTTCTCGACCAGAAACCACGACCCGGCCGCCACGACAGTGGTAATGGCAAGGGAAATGAGCACGCCTAGCAAATTATCCTGTTGCGGGAAATACGATGCCACTACCTGCTGTACAAAAAAGCCATAAATGTACAGTCCATAGGAAATGTCCCAATCAGGACGCAACCGTTTAAATTGCGGCAATCCTGAAAACACCATCAAACCATAGATGAACGTGACATAGAGCAAAGCATTGGCCCACGGCTGGTCCCGCGACAGCACATAGCCAACACACAAAGCGATCGCGAAGTCACCTCGCAAAACAATCTTTTTCCGATAGTGATACGCGACAAAACCTGCAATGAAAAAAGGAACCGGATGCGCCGAGAAATCGCCCGGCTTTTCGGTGAGGTCCTTGACGATGGTACCGATCACCGGCAGATGGGTATGGACGTGAAACAATGCAAGCCAGACCAGTACGGCTAGACCTGCGCCGATCAAGACGCGCACTTTTCCGCGTGCCAGCGTCGATATGCCTAGCACCGCCACCATCACGTAGCACATGACTTCAACAGGCAAGGTCCATAGGGACGAATTCACGCCATGGAAGACATTATCCTCAAACAAGCCAGGCAGCCGCGTGCGCAGTCCTGAAAATAACGTGATGTTGCGTATCAGGAAGCCGAAAGTCATCTTGTCTTGCATATACGCTGAAACCGATTGCGTGGAGAGCAATGGGCCGGCCACCAGCGTAATCAATACAACACAGACGATCAAAGCCGGCCAGATACGCCCGATGCGCAATGCCACATAGGCACCGAGCGTGTTTTGCCGATCCCAACTCTGACTGATCAGAATGCCGCTCAAGAAGAAAAACGCATAGACGGCGAGACTGCCACTGTAGTCGTTTCCCGTCAAAGTGTGCAAAGGATCGGTGCGCCCCATCGCGGGTTGCAGAATAAACGAATGACCGAACATAACCAGCACGGCCGCAACCAATCGCACTATTCCGAAATTATTGTCCTGACCACGTAAGGTGTCCGCTAGTGTGCGTCCCTTCGCCAAAAACCGCTGCGCACCACGGGTGCTGTCCTGAATAGGACGAGTTGTCGACATCGAACGTCTCCGTCTGGATCCGAGCCTAGAGAACGGGAGCCGGCAATGCAGCCTCCCTGAAGGATGCGCGGTGAGCAAGCTGCAAGGATCTATGCAATGCAGACAAACACACTACGCCTTTGTCATGATAACCAGCCTTGGCGAACTATACAGGAGCGTCGCATGGCGCGCATGCGGAACACATGGCATTCACCTGGAGCGCATCTGTCTCATTCCGCTTGGGTCGAGACGCGACATAACGCCTGAGGAAAATGAAATAGACGTTATATGCAGCATCAAAATAAAAAAATAAATTCGTATGCCTAACGATATATCAAAAAATGCAAACGCTTTTAAAGACGTGGAAAGTGAGGATGTAAAAGTCGTAACTAAATTTATATCTACCCTGAATGAGTAGTACCACGTCCACTCGCCAACGTTATTGTACGGACAAACCAGCCATCTTCGGTTCACCGACGGCGCAAAGCCAATCCATTGGCACGTCCAGCAGTGCGGACAGGCGACGCACTTGACGGATGGTTGGTACCGTTACCCCTGCTCGCCATAACTGCAGATGTTGCACGGCCACGCCCAGTTGTCGCGCAATGCGACTGGAAGATAATTTTTTACGCTTCAACGTCATGTCCAGCCGGGTCGAAAACGTTCGCCGGACCGCGTCCTCTTCGAGGCGCTCCTGAATAACGGTATCGATCGATTTGTGCAGCAGCATGAATCTGTTTCCTGAACCAGACGCGACAAGTCTAGTACGTGGTAGTGATGCTGGTATGACGCTTATAAGTCAGAAAAGTTTCGATGGAAATGCTGACACTGCGTCACGAAATATGAATACATATTTCATGCCACGACGCGAACATCATGCAAGCTTCATACTCCATACTGCGCTAGCTTACAGGATGCACTACTCCCCTACCGGTCGTTTCTGCCGCGGAATGCCCACATTCCGCCTACCGCGGTGAAAGTGACCACCAGCAGCACCAATAACCAGAAACCATGTTTGTTTTCCGATAACGGCACGCCGCCGACATTCATCCCAAAAAAACCCGCAACGATATTGATCGGCAAGGCCAGGACCGTCACCATGGTCAATGTGAACAGGGTCCGATTGCTTTGCTCGTCCCGGCGCACCGAAATGTCTTCCTGGATCAGGCGTATCCGCTCGATCAAACCCGCCGGGTCGCCCAGGACGAGGGAGAACTCTTCCGTCGATTCGCGCAGGTCCTGAACGTCCTGATGCTGGAGCCAGCCTGGCGGTCGGGCAAGCAGCCGGAATAGCGAACCGGGTTCGGGTGCCAGCGTTCGCTGGAGCCGCACCAAAATTCGGCGCAGCCCTCCCAGGTCTTGACGAAATGCAACAGGGCGCTGCGCCAGCAACTGATCTTCTATGCCGTCAACGTCGGCGCTCGTGTCCCGGACGATCTTGGCCATCAGATCAGCCTGGTCTCGAAGCAGGTGCACCAGCAATTCGGCCGGGGTCCGGAATCGCTCGCCCATCATGACGCTGGCGCGTAAGCGGTCCACCGAACGTAGCGGCTTCACGCGCAAGGTCACCATCATCCGGCGATGCGTATACACCCAGAGCGTCGCGATCTCGGTGGGTCTCTGCTCAAAACTGAACGTTACATCGTTGACTACCGCCAGTAGCGACCCATCTTGCTGTTCAATCCGCGTGGAACGGGAACCCTCCTGCAAGGCCTCGAAGAATGCCTCCGGGAGGTCAAGGTGTTCCTCGATCCAACGCCGGCTGCCCGTATGCGCCAAATGGAAATGCAGCCACAGAAAATCCTTTGGCCGCACGCCGGTCCGCGGCGGCACATGCGATTGCGGCTCTTCGCTGGCGTAGAAGTCCGCAAGCCAGGCAAGCGCCTGCGTGGCATCCACCGGATGCGCGACAAGGCCATCTTCCTCGGCGTCGTGATGATGCAGGAACGCCGGCCCTTGCAATGCGCTACCTGGCTGTCCAGCGGGCTGCAACGTCGCGCGCATTGTTGCATGCCGATGATCGGCATCCCCTCGCGCGGCGCGAATCGACGCTGTTTCCGGTTCTGAATGCTCGCTAAAGAGAAAACCGCAAACGAGTCCGTTATCATCGGCGCCGTAACGCATCGTTGACGGATCAAATGTCATCAGGCATCAAACTGTCAGGGGGTGGGAATCCGAATGGCTCGATATCGTCGACTGCGGCGGCATGACGTAAAAACCGGACGCATCGCGTTTCGCCTCTTGCTTCGCGACCGCGGCCAGCGCTGTCAACGACCCGATATCATACAGCCCCGCGCGTGCTTCTATTACGCCTGCCGCTAATTTCACGAATCCGTGGAAGCGCTGCTGCCCAAAACGGTCTACCGCCTCGATACCACCCGCCTGCCGTTCCTCATCCGTGTAGAGCTGCAACACTTGTCGATTAAACGTGGCGATCGCCTCCAGCACCCGTCGCCGCCAATCCAGGCTTTGGAAAAATATCAGAAAATCATCGCCGCCCACATGTCCCAGGAAATCGCGCCGAAGATCGCAGGCATTCGATAGAATGGCCGCCGTCAGTCGCAGTACCTCGTCACCCTGCCAGTAGCCGTGCTGGTCATTGTAGGATTTGAAATCATTTAAATCGCAATAACAGGCGTAAAACGGAGCGCGCCCCTCGATCAGACGCCGCATATGCGCCTCGATCGGGATGTTTCCCGGCAATTGCGTCAGCGGGTTCGCATAACGTGCCGCCTCGATACGGATATCGGTGACGGCGCGCATCAGATCCTCAGCGGTCCCGAGCCCCCGATAGGCGCCCCTTTCAACGATGACGAAACCATCGGACAGGTAGCCCACATCTTGGGCACTCAACCGTAGCGCCAGCGAATCGATATCGGCATCCTCCTCCACGACCAGCGGCGACGTGTTCGCATGCGTCAGGCAAGGCTTGCGACCAAATAGTTCACGATGAAATGGCAATGCATAGGAGTCGACGAAATGCCGGCGATTGATCAAAGCGTGTGGCGTGTCCCCCTCGACCACGGCTACCGCATGCAGGTCCGGATGCGCGCTGAACAGGGCGAAGACTTCATCGTTACGCGTGCGCGGATCGATGGCCGGCGCGGAGCGTAGTAATTGACCGACGGTCGCACGCGCAATCCCACGGGCGGCAATATCGGGGAAAACGGTGATCGCGCGGTTGCGCAGTACCTGCATCGCCAGCGGTGCGATGTCACGAGGGGGTTCCGACGCCGGTCGTGATAATGCAAAACCTTGTCCCATTTCGATACCGAGATCCCGGCAAACGATCAGGTCGTCCGGTGTCTCGATGCCTTCGGCAATGACCGTAGTCCCCGCTTTTTGCGCCAACCGGCGCACGGCGCGCAAGGCCTCGAACCGTAACGGGTGTGTACCACTGCCACGCACCAGCGACGCATCGATCTTCAGGAAATCGGGCTCCAATGCCACCCATAGGCTCAGTGTGGCATGTCCCGTTCCGTAGTCATCCAGCGCGATACGCGCCCCCATTTCCCTGAGGTTGCTGCTGGCCTGGAGCAACGTATCCACGGCGCCGAGCGCATTGCGCTCCGTCAACTCGAAGACGAGCCGGTCCGCACGAATGCCCCAGCGCGCGAGAATGGCAAACACCGCTCGGCGATGGCGCGAGAGTTGCCGTAATCCATCGGCACTCAGGTTGACGAATAGCAAGGTATTGGGCGCGTCGGTGACATCGGCCGCATTCCACCCTGCCCGCCAATAGCTGTCCATGGCGCAGCGCGCGGCCGCGCGCTCCAGCGGCAAGCGACAACCTTCCTGTTCCGCCCGCTCGAACAACTGTCCCGCATCGTCCACTGGCAAGTCGAGCGCCGCTTCGTGTGCACCCACCGTCACACGCACGAATCCTTCGTGCGCAACGACTTCTCCGGTCTTCAACGACACGATCGGTTGAAAAACCGAGCGTAGCGCACCCCGGCGAATCACGCCGGCTATCGTGGCGATCATGATGCTTCTCGTCTCTACTGACAACCTTGGCGAAGGATACGACCGTAACTTCCGATCGTAGCAGTGTCACATGTCAGTCATTTGACAGTCGCGGTATCGTCATCCCAGTGTCATCCACCCGTTGGCTGCATACGGCCATGGATTCGTCGCGGTTTTGCGATGGCATCAGGATGGGTGGGATGAACATCCAGCGCGATACGTCACGAAACCGTCATCGACGAAAGGCAGAATACGTCGTGTAAACGTTTCCACGACGCAATGTCCACATGCAAACCAGATAACGCGCTTTTTCGAGGCGAACCATTTTTCGACATATCCACCTCCCGCGCGTGATGCGACAGTGGTTACCGAAAACGGCCGTCCCGCACCTGGAAAAGAAGATCACGTGACGCACACTCGCACCAACACACCGCCGCATCAATCGTCGAAGAAAACGGGACGCACGGCTACCACGATCAAAGACGTGGCGTTGCTCGCCCGCTGTTCCATCGCCACCGTGTCGCGCGCATTGAACACACCGGCCAAAGTCGATCCAGCCACATTGGCGGCAGTGCAGGCCGCCATTGATGCCACCGATTATCGCCCAAGCGCGCTGGGCCGGATGCTGCGCGCGGCGCATAGCCAGGTGATTGGCGTTATCGTGCCGACCATCGCCAACCCGGTGTTCGGTGAAACGGTGCAAGGCATAGACGAACTGGCTTCGGCCGCGGGTTATCGGGTGATGCTGATGACCACCGAATATCGCACCGATCGCGAACATACCGCCATCGATACACTGCGCGCGCATCATGTCGACGGCTTGATCGTTACCGTCGCCGACGCACGGGCGAATGATGCACTCGACGCTTTGGACCTGGCGGACATGCCGTATGTGCTCGCCCACAACGACGCGCCCGCAAACAGCCAACGCCGTAGCGTCGCCGTGGACAACTTCACCGCGGCCCGCGAAGCAGTCGAACAAATGATCGCACGTGGTCACACGCGAATCCGGATGCTTGCCGGCACCCTGAGCGCATCGGATCGCGCCTTGCAACGGGTTGCAGGCTATGAGGCGGCCATGCGGACGGCAGGCCTCACGGTCGCGCCCGTCATCGAAATCGACTTTTTGTCGGATCATTTGTCCATGGATGTGATGCGAGCGCTTGCGCGGTCCGAGACGACGGCGTTGTTTTGCAGTAACGATCGCCTGGCAATAGTTGCGATTACCTCTCTGGAAACCCAGGGACTGTCCGTGCCGGGAGATATATCGGTAGTCGGCTTTGACGGCCTGACACTTGGCGCACTATCGATGCCTCGCCTGACCAGCGTCTGCGTGCCGAATCGCGAAATCGGCCGCCGCGCATGGGCATCGCTGCGAGAGGCCATTCGCGGTGGGCACAAGGCGAAACAGGAGACCATGCCACCGTCTATACCTGGAACAGTGCCTTTCGAGCAAAGCGCGCAGGCCCTTTCCCATCCATCGATGGCCCTCCCGGCGTCAAACGGGACGTCCGGGTCGAACGACGTTCATCAGCGGCTACCGCATGCACTCCGCTTGGGCGGGACCCTCGGTACGGTCACGGAAAGACGGACACGGTGGAACTGCCTTGAGGATACGCCAGCACGACCATCGCTATAGGCATGGCGCCTGGTCGGACATACCGCCCGGAACGTCACGGTTCAACGAAACATGTATTGTCGCCCTCCGCTTTTACCGCTACGTACCTTCAACCAAAAGAGAAACAAACGTGATGATGCTTCACACTTCGTCCAACGCACGCAATGCCGCCAGATGCAGCACCCTTGTGCTCAGCGACCAACCATCTCGCCGTCAGCCGTCGATATCCCTTCTTGCAATGCGCCTGGCGGTCCGCGCCCTTGCCTGCGCGGTGGCCACCATGTCGTTGTTCGGCGTTGCCAGTGGCACGGCGCTCGCGCAAGGTGATAAGACGGCCATCTGCTACAACTGTCCGCCAGACTGGGCGGATTGGGCAGGTCAGATCGCGGCCATCAAGGCTGCCACCGGCATCCGCGTGCCCTTCGACGACAAGAATTCCGGGCAAGCCATTGCGCAAATGATGGCCGAGCACAGGAGTCCCGTGAACGATGTCGTGTATCTCGGCATCTCGTCGGCGTTCCAGGCCAAGGATAAAGGATTGCTTGCGGCGTACAAACCGCCTCACTGGGATGAGATTCCCGCGGACGAAAAAGATCCGCAAGGCATGTGGTTCGCGATTCACTCCGGCACGATCGGATTGATGATCAACAAGGACGCATTGGATGGCAAGCCGGTGCCGCAATCGTGGGCCGATCTGTTGAAACCCGAATATAAAGGCATGGTCGGCTATCTCGATCCGTCCAGTGCCTTTGTCGGTTATGCCGGGGCCGTCGCCGTCAACCAGGCGCTGGGCGGTTCGCTGAGCAATTTCCAGCCGGGTCTGGACTGGTTCAAGCGCTTGCAGGCCAATGCACCGATCGTACCGAAGCAGACCGCCTATGCGCGCGTGCTGTCCGGTGAAATCCCGATCCTGATCGATTACGACTTCGACGCCTACCGTGCCCGATACAAGGACCAGGCCAATGTCGCGTTTGTGATCCCGAAGGAAGGTACGATCTCGGTGCCGTATGTCATGGGCCTGACCGCGGGTGCGCCGCATGCCGACAATGGGAAGAAGGTTCTGGACTTTGTCCTGTCCGACGCAGGGCAGGCAAAGTGGGCCGCCGCCTATCTGCGCCCGGTGCGGCATGTGCCCATGCCCAAGGACATCGCATCACGTTTTTTGCCCGCCAGCGATTATGCGCGGGCGAAGACCGTTGATTATCGTGAACTCGCCGCGCAGCAGCAGGCATTTGGCCAGGCCTACCTGAAAATCGTCCATTGACCCGCGTGCCATGCTTCGCTTTTGCCTGAACGATCCAGGCGGCGGCGCATGGTCCTCTCTGTTTTTCTTGTACCGCACCGCGCCGGACGTATCGGAACGGTGTTGGAAAGCATCATGTCCGAGTCTACTTTCCCCCTGCCGCTGCGCGTTGCCCTGTTCGCGCCGGCCATGGCCTTCTTTGCGGCGTTCTGGTTGCTGCCGGTTGTCTTGCTGGTCCGTATCAGCGCGGACGGCCATCCGGTGACTGCTTACTGGGCCATTGTGACCAATGCGAACTACCTGCACAGCCTCTTGAATACGGTCGCCCTGTCGCTGGCGGTCACTTCGGTCAGCCTGCTGCTGGCGACGGTATCCGGATTGTTTCTCGCGCGCCGGACATTTCCGCTGAAGTCTTTTTTGATGGCGCTGTTGGGCTTTCCGCTCATTTTCCCCGGCGTCGTGGTCGGTTTTCTTGTCATCATGCTCGCCGGTCGCCAAGGCTTGATCGGCGCGCTATCGTTGCGCCTGACGGGCGACAAGTGGATCTTTGCGTATTCGATGGGCGGCCTGTTTCTCGGGTATCTGTATTTTTCGATACCGCGCGTGCTGGTATCGGTCATTGCGGCCACAAGCAAATTGGATCCCTCGCTGATCGAAGCCGCACGAGCATTGGGCGCTTCGTCGTGGCAGGTCGCACGCGATGTGTTGCTGCCTGCCCTGCAGCCGGTATTGGTCGCAAGCGGCGCATTATGCTTCGCCACATCCATGGGTGCATTCGGCACCGCCTTTACGCTCGGCACCAATATCGACGTATTGCCGATGACGATATACACCGCCTTCACGTTGAACGCCGACATGGCCGGCGCGGCAGCGCTGTCGATCGTCCTCGGCGTGATCACCTGGTTGACGCTGGCATTATCAAGGCAATTCGGCGCGGCAAATGTGGCGGTGTCGGCATGAGATACGCTCGAATCAATACGGCGCGCGTGGGCGTGTTCCTGCAAGCACTGGTCACCGTGGCGATAGTCTTGTTTCTTGTCTTGCCCATCATCATGTCGATGCTGGCGGGCGTGACCGTTAACTACTTTCGTGGCTTGTCGAGTGGATTGACATTGCGCTGGGTAGGCCAAGTATGGGACTTGTACGCCGGTTCGATTTTCGCTTCCTTGTATGTCGCGCTTGCCACGTTGGCGATCACCATCATCATCGGTGTTCCTGCAGCCTATGCGCTATCGCGCAGTCATGCGCGCCTTGCACGTTGGATCGATGAGCTGTTGATCCTCCCGGTTGCGCTGCCGGGACTTGCATCCGCGCTGGCCTTACTGTCACTGTATGGTGGTTTCGGCGCGTTTCGCCAGAGCTACGCGTTCATTATCGTGGGCCATGTGATATTCACCCTGCCATTCATGACCCGTTCCGTTTCGGCGATTTGCGCCAGCGCGGACATTCGCACGCTGGAAGAAGGCGCGGCCAGTCTGGGCGCCGGTTTTGCACGGCGTTTTTTTACCGTGGTCCTCCCCAACATTCAACCCGGTATCGTCGCCGGCGCGGTGGCTGTTGTCACGTTATCGCTCGGTGAATTCAATCTGACCTGGATGTTGCATACGCCTGACACGAAAACCTTGCCTGTCGGCCTTGCCGATACGTATGCGTCGATGCGCATCGAAATCGGCAGTGCCTACACGCTGGTCTTCCTGGTTATCGCGTTGCCGCTGTTGCTTGCAATTCAATGGTTCGCGCCGGATGCCGTGGTAAAGCGCGCGAAACGCCGCGCGGCAAAGGTCGCAAAAGACGCTCTCTGATGAAGGCTCCCATGTATCCCGTTCCCCCTGACCCAACCGGGCTCACTTCGCCGTCGAAGGTAATGACGGACGATGCATCGGCCATCCAACTGGCGCGCGTGGCCATTACGCTGTCGCACTGCGCGAAAACGTTCCACGGACAACAAGTGCTTGCACCGCTGGACCTCGAGATCGCCGCCGGCGAGACGCTTGTGTTGCTAGGACCTTCGGGATGCGGCAAGACGACGACGCTGCGGATGATCGCCGGACTCGAGCGTCCCGACACCGGCGGCCGCGTCTTTTTCGACGGCGAAGACGTAACGTCTTTGCCCATTGAAAAACGACGCGTGGGCATGGTGTTTCAAAGTTATGCGCTTTTTCCCAATATGTCCGTGCGGGACAATGTCGGATATGGACTGCGTGTACAACAGTCTCGCGGCGCGAAGGACCTTGATGGGCAGTTGCTGACGAAGGAGCGCATACGTGCGCGCGTGGACCGTTTGTTGGCGTTGATGGAACTGGAAGCGCATGCTGAAAAACGCATCGACGCGCTATCCGGCGGCCAACGTCAGCGTGTGGCGTTGGCGCGCGCGCTGGCACCACAGCCACGGGTGCTGTTGCTCGATGAACCGTTGACGGCGTTGGATGCGCGCCTGCGAGACATGCTTCGCGCGGAAATGAACCAGTTGCTCCGGACGCTCGGCGTGACCACGGTGTACGTGACGCACGACCAGGGTGAAGCGATGGCGCTCGGCGACCGCATCGTGGTGATGAGCGCCGGCCGCGTGGAACAAGCGGGCACGCCTCGTGAAATCTACTATCGACCGGTCAACCGACATGTCGCTGAATTCGTCGGCACGATGAACCGGCTCAGTGGTATCGTGCGGGACGGATACCTCTATGTAGGAGACGCACCGTTACCGCTGGCGTCCACGTCGTCCGTCGTCCATGCGCCAAACGTCGCGCGCCCGAATAACCGGTCGACATCGATGCAAACCGAACATGTCAGACCGCACAGCACGATGGGCAACGGCCCCACGTCCGACGCCCGGATGGTACAAACCGCATTTTTCCGTCCGGAAGATGCGGAACTCTGTTTTGTCGATGACGCACACCTGCACGGCACCGTGCGAAGCCTGACGTTTCTGGGCGATCGAACGCGCGTTGTCATCGATGACGTAACAGGACAATTCGAGACAACCCATCACGACGGTCATCATGCAAAGGACGGCAGCGCGTTGATCACGCTCGACGTCACAGGCCGCGCCACATTGACTCATGGGGATCGCGTATCGCTGCGCTTGCGGGAAAACGCGTTGATGTTATTGGAACAGGAGACTTAGTGATGACGATGCAACAGACTGCTTCCCTTGGCGCCCCCTCGGAGACGAGTGCGGCATTGCCTGCTTCGGCCAATCATGACGTTGGCGGAGCAGTGAAACAATATCGTGAGCATGACCCTCGCTTGCCCGCGCATTCGCCTTTCTACTTCCTGCAAATGACGGACCTGCATATCCGTGCGCCTGGCGTGTTGGCATATCGGAAGGTGGATACGGCCGGCTATTTGCGCCAAGCCGTTGCACACGTATTGACACTGCAGCCCTCACCCGCGGCGATTGTCGTTACCGGTGATCTCGTCGATAAAGGCAGTGTGGACGAATACGAACATCTAAAGACGCTGCTGGCCCCGCTACCAATGCCAATTTACATGCTGGTTGGCAACCATGACGGGCGTGAAGGACTGCGTGCCGTTTTTGATGCGCCCTATCTGCACGAGGGCGGAGCCTTTGTCCAGTATACGGTGGATATCGGTGGCGCCAAGGAACACGGCGATGCGGTCGCGAGCAAGCCCATTCGGCTGATCGCACTCGATACGCTGGAACCCGGTCGCAGCGGCGGATTCTTGTGCGAGAAACGACTCGCGTGGTTGGAAGCCGCATTGGAAAGCGCGCGGGGCCTACCGGTTGTGGTTGCCATGCATCATCCGCCGTTTGCGACGGGCATCGGTCACATGGACGAGGCATTACTCGATGCACATAGCAGCGCAAGACTCGCGGAAATCATCGCGCGACATCCAAACGTCGAGCGGATCATCGCAGGGCATTTGCATCGAGAGATTCACGCGCGTTTCAGCGGCACGATTGTATCTACCGCAGGGTCTACCGCACACCAGGTCTGCCTTGATCTACAGGACAACGCACCATCCGCTTTTACGATGGAGCCCCCCACGGCCGTGATTCATCGTTGGCAGCCATCGCCCGGTCTTCCCCTCGACCCACGTACGGGGCTTAACGGAGGGCTGGTGTCTCACCTTTCCTATCTTGCGAAATATGACGGCCCTTACCCATTCCACGAGCCGGATGGTGGATTGATCGATCAGTAAATGCGAGAAACGGCGTCATGTGCGCCGTTATTAAATAGTCTGTTAGTTGCATTAAAGGAATAAAACCTGGAAAATGATCGCATCGTTTCGACATTTCCCCGAACGGCGATATTTGCAGCAAAACGCGCGCTAAACAACCTCTTGCTGCTTATTTGCCGTGATCGCCGAGATCGTGACCAAGCCGTTTCAAGGTCTTGCCGAGCGTATATCCATAGCCATAGACACCGACGTCCTGGCTGAAACCAGGACGCTTGGAAGCGGCCTTGCTTGCCTTTTTTCTTGTCGCGCGATCCGCCTTGGTGTTCAACGACCGATGATGCGTACGTGCCGATGCCCGTGATGCAGTCGACGATACCGGGCCAGCCCGCTTCGCCGTGTGTCGATCCTGCTGTGCTGCCTTACTACTCGGTTGTGGAGACGCCATGGTCGTCCGCGCCGGACCACCGTCGGATGGAAAGACCAAACCGAGCGCCGCGAGCGTCACCGGTCCGGTCTTCATCCGCTGACCGCTCGGGCGTGGCGGCGGTAATGCGATGGCTTGCGCCTTTACCGCGTTGGAAAGCCCAGGAAATGGATCGATCCCGGTGATTCTCTGTAACAAGGCAATCGATATGACCGTGTAGCCATTCCCCTCCCGGTTGGCAGTCAAATAAGCCGCAGCGCCGCGCTTCGGATCATAAATCGCTTTCCAAAGATAGTCCGGCACGGCAACGCGGGAATGCAACCAGGTGGGGGGACCGATAAAAGCGGGACCGCTCACGACATACAGCTCGCCGCTGTTCTTTGTCATCGCGCGGGTCGTGATCTCGATACCCTGCCATAGATGCCGATTGTTGTCGGACACTTGCGGCACCATGTTTGCCAGCGAGAAGCTTTGCTCCTGCGCCACGGCGTCCGGCATATCGGCGCTGGGCGACATATGCCCTCGATCGAAACCGGATGTACGGTAATCCTCGAGTTCCGCGCGATCGTCGGCGAGCAGGGACATTTCCGCGTGAAACGCATCGTGACGTTTCACTGTTCGTGCTGCCGCCACGCTGTCAACGGTCAAATGCTCGGCTGACCACAACGGCGTGCGCGTGATGCCGGAAGCCATCACAGAATAAAAACGATAGCAAAGAACATGCGTCCGCGGCACCTGTTCCATGCGCAATACGTCGGGCGCCTGTGCCGCCATGAAAAACGAGGGGCATGCGCTGGGCGCGGCGCCCACCATGCGTTCCGTGCCAGGAAGACCGACAAGCAGCGCGAGCAACAACGCAACATGAATGGCAATACGGGATGAAATGTGCCGCGACGGGTGTGACCGGGCAAAGGGTGATGCAGTGATCAACGGGGATTCTTCCGAGGCAAAAACAGCGGCATTATGCCAGCATCGTCGCCCCTTCATGAATAAACACGCGTGCACGACGAATATTGACGCCTACCATGCCGAATGCCGCCTCAGATCAATTCGGTAAAGCCTGCCGCTTCCATGGGCTTACCCAGCAGGAAGCCCTGCAGGAGATCACAACCCAAACGGGTCAGCAAGGCCTGCTGCTCATCCGTTTCCACGCCCTCGGCAACGATATTTAATTTCAGCGTGCCGCCCAATGCCACAATCGCCGAGACGATGGCCGCATCTTCACTGCTGTTTTCCAGATTCATCACAAAACCGCGATCGATCTTCAATTCACTCGCAGGCATTCGTTTCAAATACAGCAAACTCGAATACCCGGTGCCGAAATCGTCGATCGAAATCCTGACGCCAATCTCGTTCAGTTTTTCCAGGATCGCCAGGTTAGCGTCCACGTCCTGCATGGCTGTCGACTCGGTAATTTCCAGCGTCAGCTTGGCCGGGGCGATCTCGTGCTTCGCGATGGTCTCGACGATCATTTCGGTAAAGCGCGGATGATTGAATTGCGCCGTCGAGATATTGACCGCCATCGTCAGTGCCCGGCCTGCATCGGTACGGGCGCTCCGGTGCCACTCCGCAAGTTGTCGGCACGCCTCATCCAGAACCCATTCACCAATGCCGATGATCAAGCCGCTACGCTCCGCCAGCGGGATGAATTCATCGGGCCCGATCCGGCCGCGCGTTGGATGGTTCCATCGTAGCAGGGCCTCGGCACCGATCATCGGACCATTTGGCGCACGAAATTTCGGCTGGTAATACAAGACGAACTCATCGCGTTTGCGCGCGAGTCGCATGTCATGCAACAGCATCAGATGATTGGTATTGTCCGTATGCATCGACCCTTCGAAGAAACACGCCTGATTACGCCCCGCCGATTTGGCGTGATACATGGCGATGTCGGCACTCTTCACCAAGTCCCCCGGCGAATCACCATCACCTGGATAGAGCGCGATGCCAATGCTGGCGGATACGGACAAGTGATGGCCGGCAACGACGAACGGCTCATCCAGTACATTCACCAATCGTTCCGCGATCGTCGCCGCGTCAGCGGCGCCCGGTATGGGCGAAAGCACGACGAACTCGTCACCGCCCAGACGCGCACATGTATCCTGCGCATGCACGTTCTGGCGAATGCGCTCAGACACCTGCACCAGCAATTGATCACCCAGATGATGGCCGAACGTATCATTGACGCTCTTGAACCCGTCCAGATCGACGAACATCACCGTGAACATGGTGCGAGTCGCGCTGGCGGTTTCAATGGCCTTTTCCAACCGATCCATCAGCAACATGCGATTCGGCAGGCGTGTCAGCGTATCGTGCAATGCAATGCGCGACAGTTCCTGGTTAGCCTCCGCCAGCGACGATGACAAGATGGCCGTGTTGATCTCGAGCCGCATGTCGAGAATCGATGTGATCAGTGCCACCGCCAAGACCGCAACGGTGATCACGAGAATTGGCAGCGCCAGCGCATTGGCATCTAAACCGGTACTTGCCGCGCCGCAGATAGAGCCGAGCGGAAATTCAGCCGCCGACATCCCGACGTAGTGCATGCACGCAATCGCCAATCCCATCACGACGGACGCGCCAAGGCGATAATAGCGAACATGAAGCGCCAAGTGCCGCAGACGGAATGCGATGTGCATGCCAAGCCCGGAAGCCAGCACCCCGACGACGATGGACAACACGATCCGGGAAGGCCGCCAGACGATCGCCGGGTCCATCTTCATTGCGGCCATGCCGGTGTAGTGCATGGCGGCGATACCGCCCCCCATCAGCAAGGCGCCGACGAGCAGGCGATGCCAGGGAAGCGCGGGGCGGCTGGCAAGCCGCAAGGCAAGCAGGGACGCCAGGATGACGATGATCAGCGACAGCACCGTCAATGGGACATCGAACCCTATATCGATGTTCGGCAATGAAAAGGCCAGCATGCCGATAAAATGCATCGACCAGACGCCGAACCCCATCGCGATGGCCCCCCCCACTAGCCACCACACGGCAGCCTTGCCACCGGCCGTGGTAATGCGCCCGACGAGATCGAGCGCGGTGTACGACGCCAGCATGGCGACGAGCACCGAAAACAACACCAGCAGCGTGTCGTAACTACCAACGAGCATGACAAACCTCAAAAACCCGAGGACGGCCACAGCCCTCGCTCATATGAACCAAGCGATTGCGGCGACCAACAACTTCTCGGGCGCGCGCCGTGCTCGTCCGCGTAATGCGCCCAAAAACCGCCCCATCCGGATGACCTGACCTTTCGGCCCCGCCAACCTCTTCGCGCATGCGAGGAAGACACCTCTCACAATACGAATGACGCGTGCAGATCCAGACCCACGTGGTGCATCGGCAAGAAACGCCGCCTGTCGCCAGCCGAATTTTACGGGATTGCGTAAATAGTTGATGCCCTGGTAAAGCATCATCAGTCAGGATAACGGCCAGGCTTTCACTAACTTTAGTCAAGCAAACCAGATATCCCGATAACGTTTTGACTTACTTCAAAAAAATCACGTATGCATGCGCGCCATCAAAGGGTGTGCCGCTTTGTGAATCAATGATTCGAGCACCTCCACATCAAACGGTTTCGCAAGCACGGGAATCTCTGCTTGCTTCGCTCGCTCGATCTCCGATGCGTAGCCCGTGACGAGTACCACCGGCATTCTCGGCAACACGTCACGTAGCCGGATCGCGAGATCGATCCCATTCATCGTACCTGGCATGTGAATATCGGACAGCACCATGTCGAAACCATCCGCGGCGCTGTCGCGAACCGCGAGCAGCAAGGTCAGGGCGGTATCCGCGTTATCCACCCATTGAATACGATGCCCCATCACATCGAGCAGCGCCTCCGTGCCGGCCGCCACCTCCGGGTTATCCTCAACGAGCAGGATCGCGATACCGTACTCTCGCCTCGCGGAAAGGCCATGCACCGGGATGGCATACGGCGGTGGGGGTGCTCGCCCACCGTCCGGCTCGGTAGATGAACGCTCCGTTCCAGCGAGCGGTACCTCTGCCGCCGCGAGTGCCGTTGCATCCACGTCGTCCTCCCCGGGCACGCGCGCCTGCGAACGCGGCAGATAGAAACGCACGACCGTGCCGCGCCCAACCTCGCTTTCGATCGTGGCCGTGCCGCCCGCCTGTTCGCAAAAACTGGCCACTTGCGGCAAGCCCAGGCCGGTCCCCTTCCCTTGCGGTTTCGTCGTGTATAACGGTTCGAATGCCCGACGCAATACCGCCTCCGACATGCCGGCACCGGTATCGAAAATCGAGATACGAACGTAGTCACCCGCATGACCATAGGCATCACTGGTACTGAAACGCATATTCTCTACCGCGATTGTCAAAGTGCTTCCGTGCCGCGGCAATCCCGTTTCGGGCTCCAACATTGCGTCACGCGCATTGGCCGTCACATTCAGCAGCGCCAATTCGAGTTCCCCCGCATCGACATCGACCGGCCAGATGTCAGGTGCGGCCCGTAGCACCAGGCGCGATTCCGATTGTAGCGCCCCGCTCAGCAGAGGCGACGCCCGCGGCAGCCAACTTTGCAGCACCACGGTCTCGATTCGTTGCGGCTGCTTGCGCGCCACGCCAAGAAGCTGTCGTGTCAATTGCTTGCCATTGCGAATGGCTCTCTCGATGGCGGCGAGTTCCGGGCTGCTGTCGTGCAATGGTCCCTCATTGCCAGGCATCGGCGGCGCGATACCACGTCGGCGCAGGACCTGCGCATTCGACGACATCGTCATCAGGAGATTATTGAAATCATGCGCGACGCTGCCTACCAGGTTACCCAATGCTTCGGTGCGCCGTGCTTGTCGGAACGCGGCTTCGACGGAACGTCTTGTCACGGCTTCGGCACGCCATGACAGCCAGGCCTTTTCCTCTGTTCGGAGCCGGGCCAAGGCGACCAGGATGACGGCCCATAGCACCAGGCACGGCACGAACACACCCGCGGCAAGCAAGGCAATATGCGCCAGCCAGGCTGACACGAGCGCCGACATCGGACAACTGGCGAACACATACACCGGATAACCGGCAACGCGCCGATAGGCAATCACGCTTTTTTCGCCATCGACGCTCAGGGTCCCATCGCCGCTATTCATGCTGTCGCTGACGGTGTTACCACCGCCTGGATGGCTGTCGAGATCAGTCAGCCCCCGTATCAACGCCGATAACGCATGAAAGGGAATTGCCGAATGTCCCACGCCGGACCGGCTCTGCGCCGAAGTCGCACCGGACGGGTTGTTGCCATCGGAACCCGCCGGGTAGCGCACCAGCAACGTCCCGTCCTCACGGACCAGTCCGAGCGTCATCGACTGGTCGTTGCCGATCAATTCCTTGTAGAAGTCGCTGAAATACGCGGTCTTCAACGACACGGCGACCACCCCGATCAATTTGCCATCCGCGTCACGCCGGGCGGTGCTGGTCGAGAAGATCGATCGACCGGTCATCGCCCCCTTCACTGTCGTCGACACCCATAACGTGGCGGCTTTTTCAATTGCCGGGTAATTCAAACGATCACGGAAATCGCCGCGCGCCGCAGGATAGCCAGCGCTGTTGAGCAACATCCGACCTTCGGCGTTCAACACCGCGATAGACGAGACTTGTGGATAGCCGCCACCGAGCTTGGCGATGCGTGCTTGAAAGCCGCGGCCCTCGCGAAGTAACGTGGACTCAGGCACATTACCCAACAAATCCACAATCCGGTCATCCAGCGCTTGATTCAGGTCGAACACCTTGATGGCGTGTTCTTCGGCGATACGGGCCATGCGGCTGGTGGCCGCGCGCGCTTCTTGTCGGCGATCATTGAAGTTGATGACCGCGGCTACGCCGAGATAGACGATTGGCAACACTATCGCGGCAATCAACAAGATCAGGAAAGCCACGCGAATGCCCCGAAAATTACGCTCGGGCTCGCTTGCCGGCTCGGTTTCCGCAGCCAGCGCCGCGCGCGTGGTATCAGCTTGGTCGCGCGAGCTGATCGCGGAATCGGTGTGGGCGTTCAAATGACGTCAATCGGGACGTAAGGGTGACAGTGGTCGGCCGCGCGTGATCGCGCTGTTGTCATTTATTCTGCCAGAGCCGCGTTTCGCAAACCACACGACGCTAGCCTGGCGTACAACGCAAAGGCGCGTGGCACATTCTACGGCATCAGACCGGGTCTCCACGCAACAAAGCCAGCAGCGTGTCCAGGTCCACCGGTTTTTGGAAATAGAAATCAAAACCGGCGCAACGGGCGTCTTCGATGTGCTGGGTATCGAAGAAACCCGTGATGGCGATGATAGGCGTGGACGTGAATGCCTGCATCCGGCGAAAAGCACGCGCAGTGGAGTAACCATCCAATGCCGGCATGCCGATATCGAGCAATATGGCGTCCGGCACCGTCAACTTGGCCAGCGCCAAAGCGCTCATGCCATCACTGGACACCGCGACATCATAGCCCTCCGCACTCAGACATTCATGCATCGCGTAACGGACATCGAGATTATCGTCGACGACCATCAAGCGCGTAAATTTTTCGCTATTACCGTGTAATCGCGGGTGATCGTGTAGCGCGAGCCAGCGTTGTCTCATGGACTGATGCGCGCGCTCGGGCGTCGACTGCGGCAATTGCGCAGGGCCGTCCGGCCCCTTCGATGGTGGCAACGAAGGGTGCGGCTCCGGCACGGGTGGCGTGGCAACACGACGCATGATGCCGTCGGCGCCGGAGGCAGAGGAGCAATGCAAACGTGTGTTCGAATGCGGCATTGTCATGAACGCGGTACGTCGTATCACCGCTTCGTGGCCGCGTGGGCCACACAGGTAGAGAAGGTTTTGTCGACAGCCTTTCCGATATGACAAGAAGGCAATCAACAAAATATCTCAACAGCAAGCACGAAATATGCCTGATGATTGCGCAATCGGCCCACGCAACTTATGCGGCAGCAGGTGTTATCGGGCGCCCTGCTTTCAGCACTGCCGACAAAACAAAGGTGACGACGATATTGGCCAGTAGCGCCAACAAACCGATGTAGACGGGCATCGACGTACCACCGATCACCACTGTATAGAGCGGTTTGATGCCTTGCTCCAAGGCCAATGTCGTACCGAGGGTCATGCCCACCGCCCAGCCGAGGAACAGCGCGGGCAGTTTCAGACGGGACGTGAACAGCGTGAAAACCACCGCCGGGAATATCTGCAGAATCCACACGCCGCCAAGCAGTTGCAGGTCGATCGCGAATTTCGCGGGAACAAAGAGAATGAACACCAGGGCACCGAATTTGACGAAGAGCGAGAACAGCTTCGCGCTTTGCGATTCGGCCTGTGGTGACATGTTCGGGTTGACAAGCGGTCGCCACAGATTTCGCGTAAAGAGGTTGGCCGCACCGATCGACATGATTGCGGCAGGCACCAAGGCGCTGATTGCAATCGCGGCCGCCGCGAAACCGACAAACCAGGCAGGGAACAGTTTGCCAAATAATGCCGGCACGACCTGGCTTGCCGATGTCACCTTGACGCCGGCGGCAATTGCCATATAGCCGAGCAGTGCGATCAAACCAAGTAATAACGTGTAGGCCGGCAGAAAGATCGCGTTTTTCTTGATGGTGTTCTGCGAACTGGAACTCAAGATGCCGGTCATGGTATGCGGATACATGAAGGCAGCCAATGCCGAGCCGAACGCAACACTGGCGTAAGCAGTGAATTGCGATGGCTTCAGCGTCAAGCCGGTTGCCCCGCCCTTCGCGGAAAACGCGTCACCCGCCGCGGAGAACACGGCACCATAACCACCCAATTTGCTTGGAATCACCCAGACCGCCGCAATCACGACGATATAAATCATGATGTCCTTGACGAAAGCAATCATAGCCGGTGCCCGCAACCCACTGGCGTACGTGTAGACGGCCAGGATAACGAATGCCACGATCAACGGCAATTCGCCATGCACGCCAAGCCCTTCGATGACGACTTGCATGCCAACCAGTTGTAACGCGATGTACGGCATCGTGGCAAGGATGCCGGTAATGGCGACTGCCGCGGCGAACCATTTGCCACCGTAATGGCCCTGAATGAAGTCTGCGGCCGTGATGTGGTTATACCGATGGCACACCTTCCACAGTTTTGGCATCACCAGAAAAACGAATGGATAGACGATGATGGTGTACGGCAATGCGAAGAAACCGTAGGCGCCAACCGAATACACCAGCGCGGGCACCGCGATCACCGTGTAAGCCGTGTAGAAATCCCCTCCCACCAGAAACCATGTGATGATGGCACCGAATTGACGCCCCCCCAGCCCCCACTCATGCAGTTGCGTAAGATCACCCGCCTTCCAGCGCGAGGCAAGAAAGCCGATCACGGTGACTAGCACAAAAAACGCGACGAAAACGCCGACCGAAACGGGATTAAGCTCGACGTTCATCAGCGCACCACCTTGTAGACGACGTAGATCAACAAAGAGGTCAATGGGACCCAAAGGAATTGATACCAGTAGAAAAACGGGAACCCGGCGAATGAGGGCATGGTGCCGTTATAAAAAGGGACCCATAGCAGCGCGATATACGGGATTAACAACAACCATTTAAAACCACTGTTTTTTTCAGGCGTCGTATCGACATAGCCTTCAGGGCCGGCACTTGATTGCACACCCCCGCCCTTATCGACCGAATTACCAGATTCACCGGTGGAATTCATTTTTCTCTTTGTCCCGTTTAATTATTCGAATTGCGCTCAGCGTCGGGCGTTCCGTCGCGCACGCATCGAGTGTCTTAAAAAAACCCCTGCCTGCTCGCCCCTGAGCAGTCTCAACACCAGACAATACGGTCCCATGTGAAACGATCATTGATCGTGAAAGGTAAATACATACATGAGAAAGATTTTAGGCACCCGACAATAACGCCGCGAAACGAATGACGTCAAGTGGTGCCATTGCACTCCACCTGGCAGCATCGCGGAAAAACAGCGGAATGGCAGGCAAATTTTCCAGCGGTTTGATCGCGAGACATCCGTCAATCCCGGGACACAAAAAATAAATGCCACGCCATAAAATCGGTAAGGGTAATCCCCAGCTTTTCTCAGTCATGGATAAATCGATAAACAACACCGATTCGTTCACATCACCGCCTTGCCAGCCGACAGGCCACCATCTCCGCCGCCCAGGTACTGAGCCATCCCGCAAGGTGCCCGAAGGTAATTGGCTATAATCTCAAAATAGCCCGTCGTCAAAAGGCGTGTAACGCACTGTTTCCCGGGGCTTCTCCAGCCGCGCGATACCGCGTTGCCGACTTACCGGCGGATTTGCCGCGGATTTACCAGGAACCGTCCCGATGTCGCAGATGTTGCCGTACCGACCACGCACGTCGTCAATCATGTTGTGGATCGTGGCTGTCGGCTTCTTCATGCAGACACTTGATACCACCATCGTCAACACGGCGTTGCCGTCGATGGCGCGCTCACTGGGTGAAAGCCCCCTTCGCATGCAATCGGTGGTCATCGCATATTCGTTGACCATGGCCATGCTGATCCCCGCCACCGGCTGGATCGCGGACAAGCTCGGTACGACGCGTGTATTCATGAGCGCCATCGGGCTCTTCATGCTGGGCTCCATCGGTTGCGCCGCATCCAGCTCATTGGACATGCTTGTAATGGCACGTGTCGTCCAGGGCCTCGGCGGGGCGATGCTGATGCCGGTCGGACGACTGGCGTTATTGCGCACGGTACCGGCCGACCAATTCCTTCGTGCAATGAGTTTCGTGGCCGTCCCGGGCTTGATTGGTCCGCTGATCGGCCCGACGCTGGGGGGCTGGTTGGTATCGGTCGCGTCCTGGCACTGGATCTTCCTGATCAACGTGCCGGTCGGCATTGCCGGCATTGCCGCCACCTACTATTTCATGATCGATTCACGCGCGGCGGTCAAACGCTTCGACTTGAAAGGTTATCTGTTGCTGGCGGTCGGCATGGTCACCTTGTCGTTGTCCCTCGATGGACTGACGGACCTCGGCCTGCAGCATGCAACGGTGCTTGTCTTGTTGGTCATCAGTTTCGCAACCTGGACTGCCTACGGCCTGCATGCCACGCGCGCGCCCTTTCCTCTGTTTCCGTTGTACCTGTTCAAGATCCACTCATATAGCGTCGGACTGCTGGGCAATCTGTTCTGCCGAATCGGCACGGGTGCCATGCCGTATCTGATTCCGTTACTGCTTCAGGTCAGTCTCGGCTATGAACCCTTTCACGCCGGCTTGATGATGTTGCCAGTGGCGGCGGCCGGCATGGGCGCGAAACGGCTCGCCTCGCCTCTCATCGTGCGTTTCGGCTACCGAGGCGTGCTGATTGGCAATACCGTCGCCGTGGGATTGATGATGGCGAGCTTCGGCTTTGTTACCCCCACCTGGCCTATTGCTATCCTCCTCTGCCAACTCGCCGTGTTCGGCGCAGTCAATTCATTGCAATTCACCGCGATGAATACGCTGACGCTGAAGGACCTGGCCCGCGGCGGGGCAAGTAGCGGTAATGGCTTGTTCTCGATGGTGCAGATGCTGGCAATGAGCCTTGGCGTCACTGTCGGCGGCGCCTTGCTCGATACCTTTCAGTCATGGGTGCATGGCGTCCCGGATGCGCGTGGCTCGCTGCCCGCGTTTCACTGGACATTTGCGTGCGTCGGCATCATTACGGCCGCATCGTCATGGATTTTCGCGCAGTTGGCCCCGCAAGTCAGGCATGCCCCGACCGACCACGCCGCGCATGATGAGGGTTGAGCCGTGCCGCCGCGCACAGACAGGAAGTCGTGACGCCGCTTCACCCCGCGGCTGACCACTGCCATCGTCGCCCGCGTACGCGCAAGCGCAGACAGAACGCGGGCGGTAACGTCGAACCATGGCCGACCAACCGTCGTTGCTAGCCTGCAGCCGATGTCGGGTAAAAAAAAGCCCGGGCCATCGGCCTGGGCTTGAATCCACCAAGGAGGAGGTGGAGGAGACGGGTTCAGTATAAACCGCCATAGACAAACGTCAATATTGATTAGTCATTCGGAAGGAACCTCATGTCGAAGAAGACCGCGCAAGATCAGACAACTATCGGTAAACAAAACAAAAAATCGACCCTACCCGAAGACCACACAGGCCTGCGTAAAAACGTCGCACCCCATGCAGGAGGACCCATTGCACCTGGTCACGCCGCGACGACGGGCCCGGAGACCGTGCACAAGCAACATGCCAGTAAAACGGCGCGCATTCTTGCAATCGACATCGGTGGCACGGGATTGAAGGCCGCGATGCTCGACTTTCAAGGCAAGATGACGAGCGAACGGGTTCGCGTGGATACGCCCTATCCTTGCTCACCGGAACGGATGATCGACACACTTGTCGCGCTATGCGAGCCGCTCGGCGACTTCGACTTCCTCTCGATCGGTTTCCCTGGCGTGGTCCGCGATGGACGGGTGATCACCGCCCCGCACTTCGACGATATCGATCCGGACGACCCTTTCGCGGCAGGCATCATGCAGGATACAGACAAGGACGAAAACAAGGGGAAAGACGACCGTGCACTGAAAACAGCGGGCAAGAAAGACGGCAATGCCACGGCATGGCGCGGCTTTTCCATCGGCCCCGCCGTCGCAGAGGCGCTGGCCCGCCAGCGCGGGGCGCCGACGCGTCCGGTGCAGCTCATCAACGATGCGGAGATGCAAGGTTTGGCCGCGATACGGGGACGGGGCCTGGAGCTGGTCCTGACGCTCGGCACCGGTGCCGGCTCGGCGCTATTTCGCGACGGTCAGTTAATGCCGCATCTCGAATTGGCGCATCATCCCATCCGCGGACGCAAATCGTACAACGCGTACGTTGGCGACCGCGCGCGTCGAAAACTGGGGAAGAAGAAATGGAACCAGCACGTGCGGCGTACCATCGCGATCCTCGATTCCTTGCTGCATTTCGATCATCTCTATATTGGTGGCGGCAATGCACAACACATCGATTTCCCTTTGCCCGGGACGATTACGCTGGTGTCCAACGATGCAGGCATCGAGGGGGGCGCGATGCTATGGCGTAATGTCGAAATCTAACGCTGCGTGCATGCTCGAACGAACGTATAGGCATGGAAGCATCGTGTAATGCTTGCCAGTGTTTACCCTGACACAATGAAATGCCTATGCCGCTTGACGGTCGCCAATAACAACCAAGGAACCCCTCGATGACACGTCCTTCGCGCCCTACTCGCCCCATCCGCGCCGTCCTGTCCGATATTGACGGGACGCTGGTGCGTTCGGATAAGTCATTGAGTCCGGCCGTGATCGAGGCCGTCGCGGCCCTGCGGCGCGCCGGTATTGCGTTTTCGCTCGCCAGTGCCCGCCCGCCCCGCGGTCTCGCCGGATTTGTCGACGTCTTGCACCTTGGACAGCCGGCGCCGTTGCCAGGCACCGACAGCGCCCGGACATCGCACTTGCCCACACCCCAGGACACGGATCACACGTCACGATCCGGGCCGGGGGACACCGCACCACGCCATGCGCCACTGGCCGCTTTCAATGGCGGCAATATCATCACCCCGGATCTGCGCGTTCTGGACGCGCTGCCGTTGCCGCCAGACGTTGTCCGGGACGTGGTTGCAGACCTGCAGTCCCGTGGGCTGTCACCGTGGCTGTTCACCGAAGGAGAATGGCGCATCGTCGACCCGACGGGCGACCATGTCGACACCGAAACCCGCACACTTGGTTACGGCCCGACTCTCGTCGATACGTTCACCGAGCGCGATTTCGCATCGGTCGACAAAATCCTCGCGGCATCGCGCGATCACGCTGGACTGGCGCGCATCGAGCAAGAGATTGGCATGGCGTTCCAGGGCCAGATCAGTACCGTGCGCTCGCAGCAGTACTATCTCGACATCACCCACCCGGATGCGCACAAGGGCACCGCCGCGCGCGTGATTGCCCGGCACCTGGGAATCGCACTCGACGAAATGGCGGTGCTCGGCGACATGTCGAACGACTTGCCTATGTTCGACGTCGCCGGGTTTGCCATTGCGATGGGACAGGCAGAGCCTGACATCCAACAACGCGCCAATGTCGTGACAGCCAGCAATGATGACGATGGCGTTGCCAAAGCGATTTACGAATGGATTTTACCGTCCCATCATCCTTCTGAATGACCACTCAACCAGGCAAAAATTACCCTTGCCATCTGTGCGGGATGGCCTACACTCAAGTTCCTGACACTTCGTAATAGTGTCGTGACCCACGCCGCGGTGCGTGGACGCCACGATCGGGAAAATACAGTCGAGCAGGTCCGAATTGTGCTTGTGCCCTGATTTATTGCTTTCCGTGAGTCGTCGTTGGCCAGCGTGGTACTCGGTACTGGCGGCAGGGTGACGACTCCTTTAGAGAATCGTTATCCGCCTGGAGCCACCATGTCAGCCTCACATCGTTTCGCCCTGACTTTCCTGCTACCGCAGCAGGACGACGACTTTATTCCTGGTGAAAGCCCCACTTTCGATGCACAGCTGGAATGCCATATCTCCCGGATGGACGGTCTGTCGCTGCGTGAATTGCGCGCGGATCCAATCGATTGGGATGATGCGGATATCATCGACCCATTGCTCGATTTCCCGGAATACCGCGAAGCATCGGATATCATCGACATGACGGACACCGACGGCTCACCGGCCCGCAGCCGCCGTTATTCGTAAGCGACTGTTCCACGCAAAAACCCGGCGCGCCGCGTGAGAGGCAGGTTGATAGCGCCCTTTGTTGCCGCGAATCCTTGCTCGCACGTTTCGCCACGCCAGCATCGTATCCGCCCCAGGCTTGCGCCACCCATCCTGCACTTCCCGTAAAAATAACGCACCAACGGACAATCCTGCCATTCGTCACGCGGCGGCATGCGCGTACGCGCCCGGCCTGGGTATAATCGCAGCCGTGCCGGCGGCCGACGCCGATGTATTGATGACTTTGGAGTAGCCGGTTGGCTAGCGCGGAACCTCATCCCCCAATCGCCCCCCTCAACGACGATGCCGTGGCCAAAGCGCGCCGCAGCTCGTTCTATATGGCGATGCGCGTGCTCCCACGCGCACAACGCGACGCCATGTACGAGATCTACCGTTTCTGCCGAGCGGTAGACGACCTTGCGGATGACGAGGGGCCCTGGGACGCCCGTCGCGCAGGGCTGGATCTCTGGCGTGCGCGCATCGACGCATTGTTTCCAGGCACCTCGCCCAATGCCCCTGCCGGCACGCCCGACGCCTCGGCGCTCGTGCCAGCAGGCCTGCGCACGGCGACCCAGCAATTCTCGCTGCAAAAAGACGACTTCATCGCCGTCATCGACGGCATGCAGATGGATCTGGACGCCGACATCCAGGCGCCATCCTTTGCCGTTCTGGATTTGTATTGCGACCGCGTGGCAAGCGCTGTCGGACGCCTCTCCACACAGGTTTTCGGGCTCGATCGCGAACTGGGCGTGGCACTGGCCCACCATCTCGGTCGGGCACTGCAATTTACGAATATCCTGCGTGACCTGGACGAGGACATCGCGATTCATCGTCTGTACCTGCCACGCGAAGCGTTGGTGGAAGCCGGGATCGATACGCGCGTGTTCGACCAGGCGAATGCCGTCGCACCGAACTGGCTCGGGACGGCAAGCGCGTTATCCGGGTCCTCGGCGGCGAACGATGACGCGCGGCCAACCACGCCCGTCACCGCGCCGCTTCGCACGACGGTCACGCGTGACGCGGCCATGGCCGCCGTATTGCAAGCGCGGGACCTCCCTAAGGCCTGTACCTGGCTTGCACGACGCGCCCAGACACATTACCAGTCAGCCAATGCATTGATGCGCACCGCACCGCGCCGCACCGTCAAGGCCCCCCGGCTGATGTACGCGGTGTATCACGCCATTTTCATGCGCACCGTACAGCAGGGATGGGCGGCGCCGCGCACCCGCGTACGCCTGCCGTCGTGGCGACTCGTATGGTTGCTGTTGCGTCACGGTCTTCTGTAATCGTTTGAAAGACAGCTGCACGCATGGCGACGCCGTTGTCTTTCAACCGCACGGCACGATGCGAATTGACGTCATGACCCGACGCGTAACCATATTTTGCCCCCTCGATGCGCCTTTGGGACCACGCGATAAAGCAGCCTGGCGTGATATATGGCACGATGTGCCCCGCACGGTTCACCGCTCGCATTGAAACACGGCGAGCGCGATGCGCCGAGTTCCGTCGTCGGTCGCGCAATCACGCTCGACATCGTCATTGCATGAAACCGCACCATCAAATGGATAGATCGTGATGGGACAACACGGCGGTAAGCCCCCGGCAGGATGCCCTGCATCCGGGGGACGCTTTTTTTTGGAATAATGTGTTTCCTGCTTGTGACTGGACGAACGATAGGTTGCTCGCGAAATCGCGGTCGCCACGCGTCGTCGCCGAAGCAGGAAGCCGCCCGGACAGCAGGCCCCGAGCCTCATCAGGATGGCGGGCGAGACGGAAAGAGATCGGAGAAGGATGGATACAACGCCCTTGGAAAACCAAGCCCTCGCACAAGCGCTAAAGCGCGTCGACGGCTCACCACAACCCGGCCGTGATACGGCACCGCCCACCTCCTGGACGACGACATCGGTCACGGCCGAGAAGTCGGGCCAGGAATGGGGGGGCCACGAGACAATCGATCCACAAGCGCTACATCACGCGGTGGATACCGCCACCGAACGGCTCATATCAGACCAGCGCGCGGATGGGCATTGGCTCTATGAGCTGGAAGCCGACGCGACGATTCCCTCGGAATACGTGCTAATGGTCCACTATCTCGGCGAGACGCCGGACCTGACGCTCGAGGCCAAGATCGGGCGCTACCTCCGGCGCATCCAGGGTTACCATGGCGGCTGGCCGTTGTATCACGAAGGACCGCTCGACATCAGTGCCAGCGTCAAGGCATATTTCGCGCTGAAAATGATCGGCGACCCGGTGGACGCGCCGCATATGCAACGCGCCCGCGAAGCGATCCTGGCGGCCGGCGGCATTGCCAAGGTGAATGTCTTCACGCGCATCTTGCTGGCGTTATATGGCGTGGTCTCGTGGCGTGCGGTGCCGATGATGCCCATCGAGATCATGTTGCTGCCCAGTTGGTTCCCTTTCCACTTGTCAAAAGTGTCATATTGGGCACGGACCGTCATCGTGCCCCTGCTCGTCCTGCAGCAGGAGCGGCCCCGCGCGCGCAATCCGCGGGGTATTCGCCTGGATGAATTGTTCACCGGTCCGGCCGTCAACGTTGGGCTCAACGACCGCGCGCCGCAGCAAAGCGCCGGCTGGTTCCGGACGTTTCGTGGCATTGATGCCGTGCTCCGCGTCACCGAGTGGATTATCCCGCGCCGCCTCCATGCACGCGCGACACAGGCGGCCATTTCGTTTGTCTCATCGCATCTGAATGGCGAAGACGGCCTTGGCGCCATTTTCCCGGCGATGGTCAACACGGTCATGATGTATGACGTGCTGGGTTTTCCGCCGACGCATCCGGAACGCGCCATTGCACGGCGCTCCGTGGACAAATTGCTGGTGGTCGATCCGTCAGAGGACGGGGAAGCCTACTGCCAGCCCTGCCTGTCACCGGTCTGGGATACCGCACTGGCATCGCATGCCTTGCTCGAATCCGGCACGCCGCAGGCCACCGCCGCGGCATTACGTGGCGCCGAGTGGCTGCGACCACTTCAGATCATCGATGTCATCGGTGACTGGTCGTCGCGACGACCGACGGTGCGTCCCGGCGGTTGGGCATTCCAATATCGCAACGACTACTACCCGGACGTGGATGACACCGCCGTGGTCGCCCTGATGATGGACCGTCTGTCCGGCCAGGCCGATTTTACGAAGTCGATCGCCCGCGCACGTGAATGGGTCGTCGGCATGCAAAGCGGCGATGGCGGCTGGGGCGCGTTCGAGCCGGAGAACACGCACGAGTACCTCAATAACATTCCGTTTGCCGATCACGGCGCCTTGTTGGACCCACCGACCGTGGACGTCTCGGCGCGTTGCCTGTCGATGTTGACGCAGCTTGGCGCGAGCCGTGATGATCCGAGCGTCGCGCATGCAACTGACTACATTCTGATGCACCAGGAGTCCGACGGCAGTTGGTACGGTCGCTGGGGTATGAACTACATCTATGGCACCTGGGCCGCACTGTGCGCCTTGAACGGTGTCGGAATCGATGCGCATCAATCCCCGTTGATTCAGAAAGCCGTCGATTGGCTCTTCTCGATCCAGAACGCGGATGGTGGCTGGGGCGAAGACGGTGACAGCTATCGCCTGCATTACGATGGGTACCGCCGTGCCACGTCCACTGCCTCGCAAACCGCCTGGGCGCTGCTGGGGCTGATGTCCGCGGGCGTTGTCGATGATCCGCGTGTCGCGCGAGGCATCACCTACTTGATGACGCACCAGGCGGGCGATGGTTTCTGGGATGAGCCGTTGTTCACCGCCACCGGCTTTCCGCGCGTTTTCTACCTGCGCTACCACGGCTATTCAAAGTATTTCCCGCTGTGGGCACTGGCGCGCTACCGGAACCTGGCGCGCGACGGAAAGCGCCACGTCACATTGGGTCTATGAACCCGGCGTCCTCGGCCGCAGTCCCCCACGCGATGCCGGGCCGTATCACGCGCCCGGTGCTCGTTGTCGCCGGAATGGTGCTGGAGGCCGACGCGGTCCGTGGTGCCACCGGCCTCGACGTGCGTGTGGCAATGGGGCCCGCGGCCCGCGACCCGGATGGCCGCCTGGCACACCTGTTACCGACGGTGTCGGGCATTGTCAGTTTTGGTACGGCAGGCGCGTTGGACCCGACCTTGCGTCCGGGCGATTGCCTGCTGCCCAGCGCCGTCGTGGATGCGAGCGGACGGCAATGGGCCACCGATGCGCACTGGCGTGCCGCGTTGGCCACGCAGTGGCAACGTCAAGGTCAATCGCCCGTGACATGCCATCAGGGTTTGATCGCCGGCTCCGACACCGCCGTTTGCTCCACCGCCGACAAAGCAGCATGGTTCTCGCAAACGCGCGCCAGCGCGGTCGATATGGAGTCTCATGCATTGGCCGCGCTGGCCGCCTCCTACGGTTTGCCTTTTCTCGTATGCCGTGTCGTACTGGATCGCGCCGACCATGACGTCCCGGCGGCGGCGATGGCCGGATTGACGGCCGATGGACGTACCACCGTCTTGCCGGTCATCGGTGCCCTGCTTCGCGAGCCCGGACAACTCGGCGCTTTACTTCGGCTGGGTCGTGATGCCAGTACCGCACAAAAAACCTTGAAGGCGATCGCGGCACATCTGCCGCCTCATTTCGGATTACCCGATACCGCCCTCAGACGCTAAGCCCTTCTGTCTCGCCATCCAGCGACACGGCTTGGAGCGTCGGCGCGCATTCCAGCGCGTGAACATGCATGTCCCGGATCATTCGACGAACATGCTCATCGGCCGCACAGTAAAAAATTTGCTTACCGCGCCGTTCACCGCGCACGACACCCGCACCACGAAGCAAGCGCAGATGATGGCTGACCAACGACGGCGATAAACCGGTCGCTAGCGCGATATCGGATACGCATACGGGTACATCGAGACAGGCCGCGACAATACGCAGACGGCTCGCATCGCCCAGCAGGCGGAACAATTGGGCTACCGCGTCCCACATATCTGAATACCTGTTCATATGTTAATGTGTTAAGGTATATGGTATCACTCTCCCGCGCCAATGCTCATGCCCCACGATCACCAACATCACCGCCCATCGCACGATCATGGCTCGCCGCATGGCGCTGACCCGGTGCCTGATCAGCATGCGCACCTCCATCATGACCATGCCCACACCGAGGATCCGCATCAGGCCGCTACGCACGCAGGCGGGCACGTACATGCACATGGGTCGACTAACGAAACGCGTCTGGCGTGGGCCCTGGTCGTCATCGCGGTATTCATGACCGTCGAAGTGGTCGGCGGCCTGATTTCCGGCTCGCTGGCACTGATCGCCGATGCCGCCCACATGGCATCGGATGTGGTCGCGCTGGCCATGAGTTGGGCTGCGTTGCGCATTGGTCGCCGCCCGCCAAGCGCGCGGCTATCGTACGGTTATCGCCGCCTGGAAGTCCTTGTCGCCTTCGTGAACGGCCTGACGTTGTTGGTGATTTCACTGGGCGTGATCATCGAGGCCATACGCCGTTTTGCCGAGCCGCAGCCGGTGCTGGGCACCACGATGTTCTTCGTTGCCGTCAGCGGCTTACTATCAAATATCGTCGCATTCGCCATCCTGCACGGCGGCAGCCGTGAGAACCTGAATATGCGCTCGGCATGGCTTCATGTTCTTGGCGATCTGGTCTCGTCCGTGGTCGCCATCATCGCCGCGCTGGTGATTATGTGGACAGGCTACTCTCCGATCGATCCGATCTTGTCGATCCTGGTCTCGTTGCTGATCGCGAAAAGCGCCTGGTCCATCACGCGTAGCGCCGCGGCGATTCTGCTGGAAGCGTCACCGCCTGGCGTCGACCCGCATGCGGTGAGACAGGATCTGATGAGGAGCATACCGGGCGTCGCCGATGTGCATCACGTTCACGCCTGGTGCCTGACCGCGGAAAGCACGATGGTAACGCTGCATGCCCGCGCCGCCGCCGGCATCGATCCTCTGCATTTGCCTCCCGCCATCAGCGCTCGTTTACGCGAGAAATTCCGGATCGCGCACACGACGGTGCAAATGGAACCGGAAACCTGTGTCGATGATGTCCTGGCGGGGCTACCACCGCTGGATGAGGAGGTTTCCGGCCCGGGCCACCACCATGACCACGCGCACGGGCACCACCACGGCCCGGCATCTGTGGCAGGCAGCGCGCTGCCTTGCAGTGGCGGCGAACGCAGCGCCCTGACCCCGTCACACTAGCCAGCCAGCGACGGGCCCCACGTCCTAACGACCCGAGAAAATACTGAGAATACAAAAGGGCGGCTTTCGTGGCTAGGGCGCCTTGGCCTCTACCCGCGTAGGTGCCTCGATATTCGGCAGCAGGACTGTCAGTAAGCCAAGCAACGGCAGAAAGGCACAAAGACGATAGACGTGCTCGATTCCGGTCACGTCGGCAAGGTGACCCAGCACCGCCGCCCCTACACCACCAAGGCCGAAGGCCAGGCCGAAGAAAAGACCGGCCACCATGCCGACACGGCCCGGCAGCAATTCCTGCCCGTAGACGACGATCGCGGAAAACGCCGACGATAGCACCAAGCCGATAATGACGGTCAGGATGCCGCTCCAGAACAGATTGGCATAAGGCAGCAACAAGGTAAACGGCGCAGCGCCGAGAATGGATACCCAGATCACGTATTTACGGCCAATACGGTCACCGATCGGCCCGCCGACCAACGTACCGATCGCCACCGAGAACAAGAATGCGAACAGGTACATCTGGGACTGCTGCACGCTCAGATGGAATTTAGTGATCAGGTAGAACGTGTAATAGCTGTTCAAGCTGCTCAAATACAGGTATTTCGAGGTGACGAGCGCCACGAGGACAGCCACCGCTCCCGCAACGCGTCGCTTGCTCAGCGCGGCGGCAACGCTACTGAAGGTGCGCTTACGTTTTGGCGCCAACCCCGCCTGCGTGCGATACCACTGTCCAATGCGCCATAACACGTAGATCGCAAGCAACGCGACCAGCGCGAACCATGCCACGCTGCCGCGTCCATACGGAAGCACCACGGTTGCCGCCAACAGCGGGCCCATCGCGGTACCAAGATTGCCGCCCACCTGAAATACCGACTGTGCGAGCCCGTGCTGCCCGTTCGACGCCAGACGCGCGATCCGCGACGACTCGGGATGAAAAATCGACGAGCCAGTTCCCACGAGCGCCGCCGCCACAAGCAGCACGGGGTAATTGGGCGCCACCGACAACAACAGGAGTCCACACAGCGTGAACATCATCCCGATGGCGGTCGAATGCGGTTGGGGTTTTTTATCGGTATAGGCACCGATCAGCGGCTGCAGCAACGACGCCGCGAGCTGGTATGTCAACGTGATGATGCCGATCTGCGAAAAGCTCAGATGAAAACCGGATTTGAGAAGCGGATAAATCGCGAGAATCAACGACTGAATCATGTCGTTGAGCATGTGGCTGAAGCTGATGGCGGTCAGCGGGCCGACGAAGGGTTTGCCGCGAGACGTGGCATCGGACACGTCGCCGGACAAACCTGTTGCATCCGCCAGCGCGGCGCCGGCGGACGTTGCGTGAACTGCGTCTTCCACATCCGAACCGGAGAACGTCCGGGACGTGGCGGAAACCGCTGTCAGTTCTCTCGATGCGCTCATTGCCTCTCCTGGCATTTACGTGCGGACCTTTCCGGCGGAGCACGCCACGATCCTGCGCCATCCTCTCAATGCTGCGTGAACATGTCCATCACACGCTGACGTTCGGTCGAGTCCACGGTCGGCGCGACCTGCGTGGCACCAGGCAAGCTACCCGGAACCGAGCCGTCACCACTGTCGTCCAGCCCGATACTTTGTACAAACCCGTTTCCTGGGGTAAAAGCATCCGAGTAGATCTCGCCATTGATCGACGTGATCCCGGGCGGCATCGGCATCGATGCTTGCGGCACCCCCTTGAGCACCTCGCTCATATAGCTCATCCACACCGGCAATGCGAGCTGTGCACCAAATTCGCGGCTTCCCAAGGTGCGCGGCTGGTCATAACCGAGCCACGCCACCGCGACCTGCGTCTGCTGATAGCCAGCGAACCAGCCATCATGCGCATCGTTGGTCGTGCCGGTCTTGCCCTGCAGATCGTTGCGACCCATCTTATTGGTTGCAGCGCCCGTGCCCCGCGTCGCCACGTCGTGGAGCAAGCTGTTCATCAGATAAGCATTGCGCGCATCGATCACCCGGGGGGCATTCTCACCCACCACCAGCGGCTGCGCACGCGACAGGATATTACCGTTGGCATCGCTGATCTCGCTGACCAGGTAAGGGTTGACACGGTAGCCGCCGTTGGCGAATACCGCATACCCATTCACCAATTGCAATGGCGTGACGAGCCCCGCACCAAGCGCCATCGGCAGATACGGTGGGTTCTTGGCCGGATCAAAACCAAAGCGCGTGATGTAATCCTGCGCGTAGTGCGTGCCGATGTAATTCAGGATGCGGATGGACACCAGGTTCTTCGACTTGTCGAGCGCCGTACGCATGGTCATCGGTCCTTCGGGCTGATCGTCGTCGTGCGGTTCCCAAGGTTGACCGCCGGTTTGTTGCGCACTGAAGTACAACGGCGCGTCGTTGATGATGGTCGCCGGCCCCAGGCCCTTGTCAAGCGAAGCCGAATAGATGAACGGCTTGAACGTCGACCCCGGCTGACGCCATGCCTGCGTTACATGATTGAACTTGTTCTTGTTAAAGTCGAAGCCCCCCACCAGCGCCGTCACGGCACCGTCCTTCGGCCGCAGGGCGACCAATGCGCCTTCCACTTGCGGCAGTTGTGTGATGTCCCAACCACCGTCGGCATCGTTCGGATCCTTCGTCGGAATATCCTGGATCAAACGAATCACGGCGCCCGGACGCAGTAACTTTGCAGGCTGCGCGCGCGGGTTCAACGACGCCGCCGCAAAACGAAGCCCTGCACCGGAGATCGTGATGGTCTGGCCATTCAAGCGTTGCGCGACGACCTCTTTCGGCGACACCTTGATCACAACCGCCGAAACGATGTCGCCATCGTCCGGGTGATCGAGCAATGCATCCTCCACTGCCTGGTCGCGATCATCACCACTGCCCGGCAGATCGATAAACGCTTCCGGACCACGATAGCCATGACGCTTTTCGTAATCCATGATGCCTTTGCGCAGCGACCGATAGGCTGTTTCCTGGTCACCCGAGTTGATCGTGGTCACCACGTTCAAGCCTCTTGTATATGCGTCATCCTTGTACTGCGCATACATCATCTGCCGGACCATTTCGGCGACGTATTCGGCATGCATGCTGAACTGATTCATCGATCCTGCGCGCGTGTGGATATTCTCCTGGATCGCGGCGTCATATTCTTCTTTCTTGATGTAGCCGAGGTCGAGCATCCGCTTCAGGATGTATTCCTGACGAATCTTCGCCCGCTTCGGATTGACCACGGGATTATAGGCGGATGGCGCCTTCGGTAGCCCGGCCAGCATGGCCGCCTGTGCTAGCGTGATGTCCTTCAAGTCTTTCCCGAAATAGACTTGCGCCGCGCTGGCGAAACCGTAGGCTCGCTGCCCCAGATAGATCTGGTTCATATACAGCTCGAGGATCTGATCCTTCGACAGCGCCGACTCGATCTTATACGCCAGCAGCATCTCGTAGATCTTGCGGGTATAGGTCTTTTCACTGGACAAGAAGAAATTTCGCGCGACCTGCATCGTGATCGTGCTGGCACCCTGCGACGCCCCACCGTGCATGATGTCGTTCACGCCCGCACGCAGTATCCCGATAAAATCAACACCACCGTGCTCATAGAACCGATAGTCCTCGATCGCAAGCACGGCGTCCTTCATGACAGGCGGGATATCGGCAAACCGCACCAGCCGCCGGCGTTCTTCGCCGAATTCGCCGATCAACACGTGGTCCGCCGTGTAGATCCGCAATGGCACTTTCGGCCGGTAATCCGTCAAGGCGGTCAACGGTGGCAGGTTTGGCGTCATGACGATCAACGCGTAACCGACGATCAATGCTCCGATCACGATCAGTCCGCCAATCAAGCCGAGGAGTGCCAGAATCAACCGGGAAGCCAGGGAGCGAGAGGGTTTCGGGTCTTTGCCAGGGGTAGTGGGTTGTCGCGTGGAAGCCATGTAGAAGCGGTAAGTCGATTGCCTGCGCCGCGGCGGTCGCCGCCGGATCACCGACGGTCGGGACACGCCAAGGCGCGCGTATTCGGCTGTGCGTGCCGCGCCGACAGGCAGACGGCTGCACCGATCGGTCGCGCGGAGATGAAAGCGATTTGCAAGCCTGGCAGCGGCGGCGCAGCAAAATCGCGCTGCTGACAACCGATGCCATGCCGCATTGTAAAGAAACCGGGCGGCTTCGGGCTTGAAATGTCGCAATACTGCCCCGATTTTTTGTAATAGTTTTCCGGGACACGCGTTCACGCAACGCCTCGTCCACGGTGGATGGGTGTTCCTTGAAATGTCCTGTAACTGAATTTACCCGGATGACGGGATGCTGAAGCCGGGCCATGCGCCGCCCCAGCCCAGCTGTGATATGTTGGCGGCGATGACTTTTGAGATGGAGAGGCACGATGTCGCTATTCGATAGTATTTCCCGTACCATGAAAGGTCTGTTGAACGATGCGGCGGATTCCGTGCAGGACCCGTCGCGCGATGCCCGGCAGATCGTCCGGGAACTGGATGCCAGCATCCAGCGCGCGGAAAACTCGCTGATTGAAATACAGGCGCAGTACAGCAACCAGGAAAGCAAGCGCGACCTGGCCAACGATAAGGCCACGAAATACGCGGCGGGTGCCCTGCGCGCGCTGAAGGGTGGCGACGAGGGACTGGCAAAGGAAGCACTGACCGCCCAAGCAAGCGCCGAAGCCGAACGCGACGCTTTGGCCGCGGAATTGGACAAGCTGAAGCCGTCGCTCGATCACTTGAAATTACAGATCGACGACATGCGCAAGCGCCGCAATGAATTGAACGCCCGCACCAATATCCTCGGCGCGAAGCAGGAAATCGCCAAGGCGAAGGACACGGCAGCCACGGCGCTCGGTGGGATCGGCGGCAAGGACTTGTCCGCTGAATTCGAGCGCCTGGAGGAAAAAGTCAATCTCTCCAACGCGCGCTCAGACGCCCGCCTGGGCTCAGCGGACGAGCGCAGCGGCAAGACGCTGGACGATAAGCTGGCGGCGATGAGCAGCGGCCCGTCAGTGGATGATCGCCTTGCCGCACTGAAAAAACAGTTGGATGGTGGCGACGGCGACAAGCCCACCGCCTGATCGAAGCGTTCCACCCTGCGATTGATGCCGGGTTCGCTTCCGCAAGATTATCGCGGGGCGCCGGCTACCGCGACAACACCGTGCCGTATCGACATGTCGACTTTGAATCAACGTAATTTGCGTAAGCGCCTTGGCGGCGTGGCGATGAGCATCGCGCTCGGGATCCTGTTTCTGGCTGCCCCACCACTGGTGGCTACGATCTTGCCGGGAACCGGCCTGGTCGGTGGTATCGCCATGGCCGCCACTGCCCCCTCGGTAGACCAGGTGGAAGCGGCCATCGCCCGCGGCGACATGGACGGTGCACATCGGATGCTGCAACAAGTCATTGCAGCCAATCCGAACAGCGCGCGCGCACATTACCTCGATGCGCAGGTCCTCGAACACAGCCACCGATATGCCGACGCACTGTCCGCGTTACAGGCGGCCCGACGGGTCGACCCATCGCTCGGCTTTACCGACAAAGCGAAATTCGAAGCAGTAGAGCGCCGTATCACGGCCGAAGCCGGCGGCAGGAACGGCAGCGCGCGCATGAACGGCAGCAACGGCGCCGCCACGGACAGCGGTGCCCTCCAACAGACAGCGTTGTCCGCTGCCCCCACCCATCATAGACCAGGTATCGGCATGTGGATCGGAATTCTGGTGATTGGCTTGTTGGTCGTGTTGTCGATTCGATGGGCGATGCGCAAACGGCAGACAGAAGAAGAAGCCGGCGCGACGGATATCCATCGCGACGCCTTGAAGCAGGCGACAGCACTGCAGCAATCGCTGCGAGCGATCAAACTCGATCTGAAATTATCGACGGCGCCCGAAAAAGATGCCTGGTTGCGTGATGCCGACACGGTGGAAGGAGAAATTCGCGCGCTGATCGACGAGTTGACCAGCGCGAGCGACGGGGCCGAGCGCTACAGCAGTCCGGAAACATCGCCGCCGTACCGGCTTGCGGACCTGACGCGCCGCGTCGACCGGCTCAAAGCCGTTTCCGAAGGCCGCCCGGACCCAATGCTGCAAAATGCGTCCACTGCGAGTCTTTCTTCACAGGGTTCACGGTCCGCCTATGCCGACGAGGCCGATCGTTTGTCGGGCAATCAGACATTCGGAAACCAGCCATACACCAACCAGCCGCCCCAACAGCAGCCAACCGTGATCGTGCAGCAGCCGCAGCAAGGCGGTTTTGGCGCCGGCATGGGTGGGCTGATGACAGGCGTTCTGCTGGGCGAGATGATGGGCGGCCATCGAGACCGCGAGGTGATCGTGGAGCGTGACGGACCGCGTCAGGACCGGCCGGAGGACGGCGGCGGCAATGCAGGTAACCAGGGTCAGAATGCCGGCTTCGACTTCGGTAATGGCGGCGATAAATGGGACGACGGCTCAGGCGGGAATGACGGCGGTTTCGACCTGGCCGACAACACCGATAACGATTGGGATAATTCGTAAAGCCACCCTACTTCGCCGGCCGGTTCATTGCGCCAGCCAGCGGAGGAACATCACCAGGAAACGAAACACCGCGACAAGCCAGCGCCATAGCAACACCAACTGGTCCCAAAGGCCGCCTTCCGTACCCATCGTCACCTGCCATCACGAATGCGCCGTATTGGCGATACGGCGCATCCTACACCAACGTCGCGTCTCTCGTCTGTCGGCGGCGCACTTATTAGTTGCCCGGCAACGGAACGTCCGGCGCTTCGTTGGTCAGCGTCTCCCCGAGCTTGTCGAAGATGCGTTGTGTCGCACCACGCGATTGCAACGCGAACAACAACAAGGAGCGCCCGGTCACCTGATAGACATCCCCGGAACCGAATTCCGGCAAGGTGTCGCGCACAGGCATGTTCGTGTCGACCATGCACGTCCACTGGTCGCTGCCGGGAATCTCCGGCAACGTGAAGTCCACCACGTCGTGATGTGCATTGAAAACGATCAGCAACGTTGCATCACCCGCCGGTTTGCGAATGCCGCTCGCCTGGGCCCGGCCATCGATGACCATGCCAAAACAGCGCATCGTGCCATCATCCCATTGCTCGTCGGATAGCGGTTGGCCATCGGTACCCAGCCACTTCACATCGCTGACTTCCAATGCCTCGTTCCATTCTCCGGTCAGAAACCGGTTACGTCGCAAGACCGGAAGACGTTGGCGCAGTTGCAACAGGTTGCGGGTAAACTCAACCAGCGCGCGGCCATCGTCGTCGATATTTTCCCAATCGACCCAACTGATCTCGTTATCCTGGCAATAGGCATTGTTGTTGCCCTGCTGCGTTCGACCAAATTCATCGCCCGCCAGGATCATCGGTGTGCCTTGGGAGAACAGCAACGTTGCGAGCATATTGCGTTTCTGACGCTCGCGCAGCACGCGCACTTCCCATTGCGCGGCCAGCGATGGCACATCGTGTTGTGCGTCATTTGCCGTATCGCCCGCTTTCTCGATCTGCTCCGACAAGGCCGCCGTGGACGGAACCGGTCCCTCATGGCCACAATTCCAGGACCGATTGTCAGACGATCCGTCACGATTATCCTCGCCATTCACATCGTTATGCTTGTCGTTGTACGTCACCAGATCGTTCAACGTGAAGCCATCATGCGCGGTGATGAAGTTGACACTCGCCCAGGGACGTCGCCCGCGGTGATTGAATTTGTCCGCGGATGCCGTGATCCGCGTGGCAAGTTCCGATGCAATTGCATCATCGCCCTTCCAGAACGCACGGACGGTATCGCGGTAACGGTCGTTCCACTCCGCCCAACCCGGTGGGAATCGACCAACTTGATAACCGCCCGGACCACAATCCCATGGTTCCGCGATCAACTTGACACTCGACAAGATGGGATCCTGCCGGCAGCTATCGAGGAAACCGCCACCTTCATCGAAACCGTGTGGCTCGCGTCCCAGGATCGTCGCCAAGTCGAACCGGAATCCATCCACATTCATCTCGGTGACCCAGTAGCGCAAGCTGTCCGTCACCATCTGCAATACACGAGGATGCGATAGATTCAGGGTATTACCAGTGCCGGTGTCGTTGATATAGTAGCGCTGCTCGTCAGGCATCAGGCGATAGTACGACGCATTGTCGATACCTTTGTAGGACAACGTCGGGCCTAATTCATTGCCTTCCGCAGTGTGGTTGTACACCACGTCGAGAATAATTTCGAGACCGGCGTCATGGTAGCGATCGACGGTCTCCTTGACTTCGTCCAGCCTACCGGTGCTGAGGTAACGCGGATCGGCCGCGAAAAAGCCGATCGTGTTGTACCCCCAATAGTTCGTCAGGCCTTTCTCGAGAAGGTAATCGTCATTAACGAACGTGTGTATCGGCAACAATTCCACGCTGGTGACGCCCAATGCTTTTACGTAATCGATGACCACTTGCTCGCCTAGCCCGGCAAAGGTCCCGCGCACGTTTTCCGGCACCTGCGGATGACGCATCGTGAAACCCTTCACGTGCGTTTCGTAGATCACCGTCCGATCGAAGGGGACCCGAACGCGGGTGGGATGATGCCAGACGAAACTTTGATCGACCACACGACACTTCGGCACGAACGGCGCACTATCGCGTTCGTCAAAGGAAAGATCCTGGTCCGGATGCCCCAGCGTATAGCCGAACACTTCCGGTGCCCATTTCAACTCACCGACATGCGCTTTTGCATAGGGATCGAGCAATAGCTTGTTCGGATTGAAACGATGACCATTTTCCGGTTCATACGGGCCGTGGACGCGATAACCGTACACGGCGCCCGGCGCGAGGTCATGCACGTAGACGTGCCAAACCTCATCCGTATATTCCGGCAGCACGATCCGCTCGATTTCCTGCTCGCCCTTGTCGTCGAAGATGCACAGTTCGACCTTTGTCGCATGCGCCGAAAACAGCGCAAAGTTCACGCCCTTGCCATCCCACGTTGCACCCCGTGGAAATGGTGTTCCTTCGGAAATGCGGCTTGCCGTCGTTGTCATTCTGTTCTGCGCTCCCTGGTGGTGCGCGCCCACTGCGATGTCGCCGCGTCGACCAATACCAAGACGGCCGGCGGCGATGCCGGCGGCCGTCATTTGATGGTTACTCGACGCGGCGAAAGGACGCGACCGGAATCACGTAGCAGGATTCGCGCCAGACATGGAACAGCGAGTCAACACGCGCAACGCCTGTCACGGCAATTGACGCGCCGAATGGTTTGCGTCAAGCGTCGACAGCCATTTGCGACCATAAAGGAAAAGTGCAAAGCCGCTGACAAAACCCAACAGCGCAATTTTTCTGATCATCGTATGCTCCTTCAATCGGCTGTTATCACGCTTTACTTCCATGCTTCAAGTGTCGCACAACGGCCAGTTCACCGTATTCAAGTGGCTGCATGGGTCGCAACATCAATGAGCGGGTTTTCAGGCAAAATCATCCGAATTGACGTATGCTGACCCGAACACGTGCATCGGTATCGCATTGCACGTAGCAAACGGTTTCACTGCACGACTTGCCAGACAGGGTAATACAGGTACTTGCTTCGCGGCTTCTTGCTGGCCGGATTCCTGTATTTTGTTCCTTTTTCCATCGCGCGCCGACGCTCGGCGGTCGTACGATATGGCTTCTCGGAAAACAACCGCCCGCCGGCAGTCCTCTGCCGGGGTGGCGACATACTTGGATGTGATACGTGGCTGGTCTCCCGCCTGGACCGCCATGCCTGCACGCCTTGACAGCAAGCTTGCCAGGGCACGTGCGCAGGATGAACCGGTACTTTATGCGCACTTTTTACCAGGCCTCGACCTGCTATTGTGCGCGGTGCCCGGCGCGCGCGCCCCTTACCCTCCCTTATCCGAACTACGCCAACGCTGCGTGGAAAGTGTGATGCATGCGCTGGAACAACCGTGTTTGCGATTGGAAACCGGTGGTTGCTGGTACGAGCACAATGGCGTGGCCGTGCTGGTTTTTGCCAGCGGCGCACGATCACGTGCGTTGAACGACTTCGGCGCACTTCCCGCGGGTAGCAACGTGCGAGGTGATCGCTGAAACGTCTTAGCTACTGCACGGTTTGGGTATCCCGGCTAACATGAATCAGAGAGCTGACACGACTGCAGGTGCGTGAAGTGCAGCGTGTTGTATCACTGACGATTGAAATAGGAGGATGCCATGACGGACCATGTGTACAAGAAGATCGAATTGATCGGCTCATCGGAAACGTCGATCGAAGATGCCGTCAAGACGGCCATTGCAAAGGCGTCGAAGACCCTGCGAAACCTCGATTGGTTCGAGGTCGTCGAAACACGTGGACATTTGCGGGATGGTGCGATCGCGCATTGGCAGGTCACTGTCAAAGTAGGCGTTCGCGTGGAAGACTGATCGGCCCCTCCTGGAGGCGGGGAACGCCCCGGCTTCCTGGGTACAAACCGCGCATGCCAATTCGGCAAGCGCACCCGAGTTAAAACAGACGCGCCCTTGGTATATCCAGGGCGCGTTTCTTACTTGGCTTTCTCTAACTGCATCGCACGCGCCGCTGCTGCCCCTGCTTTAGGCGATACCTTCTTACCTGGTGGTGGCGCCATCGGCTTTTCCTGGAGCGCCTTGAACAACTGCGCGCACGGTGCTTCCTCATGGTGGCTGGGCGCCAACAGCGGTATCAGCGCGGCAAACGGGTTCAGCAGGCCCAGTCCGACCGCTGCAGCCCCACGCGCGGCGAGTGGCAATGCATCCACACCAATATGCGGGTCCTTGAATGTTCCCTTCACATACAAGGGCGAGCGTAACGAGAATATGCGGAAGCCCTTGGTATGGGGGTGAATGCCCAAATCCATCCCCTCGGTACGAAGATCGATCGTCCCATCGACATCGATAACCGCATCCTGCGTATCCACCACGAAGACCTTCGAATTCAACACGCCGTTGTCAACGACGAAGTCCGATGCCGCGCAATTGATCTGCACATCCCGATTGCCGAACAGGCGTTCGATGACCGCATTGGCGACATTCAAGCCGGCCGCCTCCATCAGGAACGCGCTCACCGCACCGTGCTGGACCAGCAACTTGATTTCACCGTTCGAGGTAGCGGCCAGGCGGGCCGGTGAGTTGCCGGTTGCGGAAAGCGCCGCATCGCCGTTGATCTCCCCGAGCGCGCTTTGCATGGTCTTCGATGTCGGGAACAACTGTTTCAGCTTCACATGCCGTGCCCCCATCGACACGCGCGCCTGCAGCGGCTCCTTGCCCCCGTCCAGATCGATATCGGCAGTGAGGTCCCCCCCCGCCACGCCGAAGCGCAGCGGGACCAACTGCAATCGACCATTGCTCAACATCACGTGCGTGTAAAGATCCGTGATCGGCAAGGATGCGTCACGGATAATGCGTTTGCCGGCAAACGTCACATCGGCATCAATCGATTTCCAGCGATCGGTACGGAATGCCTCGACAGGCAATGCTTTGTTGCTGGGCTGCCTGTCGACATCACCACGTTTTGCTTTTTCCGCGTTTGAATCCGCGCCGATCAACGGGGCGAGGTCCGAAAACTGCAATAGATGCGAGACAAGGTTCCCACTGAGCTTGGGGCGTGGCGTTATGCCTTCGTACACCAGCGTTCCGTTCAAATCGCTGCCACCTACGCGTCCCGTAAAATCCTGATAGCGGAATACGTTACCTGCGGGCTTGAATGCCCCAATCAAACGCCCTTCCGTGGCGAATGGCGGCGAGTCGGGCAATGCGATTCCGGTTAGCGAATACAGATGAGACAAGCTCTGACCTTGAAACCACAAGCGCAAATCAAGTGCCGCGAGATGCATGGGGTCCGTCAGCGTACCCACCAAAGCGATGCGTGTATCGCCTATCTTGACGTCCGCCTGCAATGGGAAAGGCCGTGTCGCGTCTTGAAGCGACAGCACTTCGCCCAGCTTTCCGGTGCCGGAAACTGGGCTATTGTTGTATTTGCCCTTCATCGTCCACCCCAAGCGATAGGGGCTGACTGGTGTCACCGCCGGCACTGCACCGGCGGTTGGCGAAACACCCTTTGCAGCGGTCACATTGGACGCGGACAAGGAGGTACCCTCGCGCCCGGAGGACGCCTTCGACGCCGTCGACCTGGCGGATGCCCCAGACGAAGCAGCGTCGGCGCCCGCCTCAGAGGCAGCCATGGCCACATCCTTCGCCGCATCCGCCGCGCCATCACCAGGCGCGGTGGCACTGGCCGCGACCACCCCGCGGTTCGTCGTCCTGGACGCCTCGCGTGCATCCGACGCGGCGGATGAGGCAGACGCGGCAGATGCGGCCGACGCCTGCGATGCTTCATTGGCCGCGGCCGCTTTCGAGAATTTCGCGGCGCCGTTGCGTCCCAGCGTTTCACTCGACTCTCGTCGTGAGGTTTCCTCTTGCTGCTTCAACATCTCGCCGAACGGGATCGGATTGCCTAACGTATCGAGCGTCAGCGTCAGGTCGGCCTTGCGATCCTCATCCAGCACAGTGATCGTACCCGTGCTGAAGGTGATGTCACGCAACGCCACCTTCCAGGCGCTCGACTGCGCGCCGCCACTAGACGAGGTCTTAAATGTGTAGTTGTTACGACCGTCGTGCATGCGTTCGATGTCCACTTGCGGTTGCCGCAATGCGACCGACGGAATCGAAACCTCACGGATCAGCAATGGCGGTACGGCGACGTCGAAGTCGACGGCGGCCACGGAAACCATCTCTTTCGTGCGTGCCCAATCCGCATTGGCCAAGGTAATGTCATGCGCGCTGACATGCGGCCATGGAAGCCATCCACGCCAGCCCGGTGCGTCGGGCGGTCGCCGCCACTTCACCGACAGATCGCCATTGATTGCGAACGGACGACCCAATTCTTTGGAGACCTTGTTATTAATGAATGGCTTTGCGCGATTCCAATCAAATGTCGCGACGAAAATAACCACGGCCAGCATCAGCACCAGCAGGATGACGACAAGCCACATCAGTCCGCGAAAAATACGCCCGCCTGTCGTACGTGGCGGTTTGTGCCCGTGATTACCGGACCCATTACCATCGCCGCCATTGTCGCCACGAGGGCCGTTATTTCCAGTCTCACTGTCGAACATGCGCGTCGCGCTGTCTGTTGACGATTCACGGGAAACATCTGCCGGAGATACTATTGCGGCGTGTTGATGATCCAACCCACCCGAGGGTTCATCCGTTCCGGGCCGCTCCGCCATGCCTTTATCTCCTTGCTCTACCGGTTTTTGCCGCCTATCCGCCAACATCGTGTGGCGTGGAACGGCCATGCGGATTGCATTATCGTTCTGGTTGCCAGGCCTGTGCCGGGGTTGCAGCGCAAAAAGCAACGCATGCGCGCGTAAAAATGTCATCTAAAGCCGCAAAAAACATGCCCAGGCATGGTGCACGATCACGGAAAACTGTTTCCGTCGCATAACAGGCCGCGAGAACAGCACGCGTTGACTCGCCTCATCGTTGGGCGATGTCGTCGAGCATCTTCTCGAGGCGATCGAAGTCGACCGGTTTCGTGACATGATTGCCGAAGCCAGCATCGAGACAGCGGCGCATATCCTCTTCCATGCCATAACCGGTTATCGCGATCGACGGCGCCGCGTGCTGCATCACGTTCCAATGGCGCACAACATCCAGGCCCGTGCCGTCCGGTAGTCCGATGTCGCTGATCAGCAAGTCATATCGGCCCGCATTGATATATTCGCGTGCCGCGCCGACGGACTCGGCCACATCGACACGGTGTCCGAAGACTTCGATCAGTTGCGCCATCGCAGCCGATGTGTAGGCGTTATCCTCGACCAGCAATACGGACAGCACCCGGCGAGCGGCCGCCGTCGACGCGACCACGACATCGCCCCCCGCCTCCACCGGTGTATGCCGCGCCAATGGGATCGAGAAAGTGAAGCGCGCGCCCTGATCACGCCCGGCGCTTTCCGCGCGAATGCTACCACCGTGCTTTACCGCCAGCGTGTTGGCAATCGCCAAGCCGAGACCGAGCCCGCCAAAAGCAGGGCCGATTGTTTCGTCGGCCTGCTCGAACGCGGAAAAGATTTTCGGCAACGCGTCCGCACTGATGCCAATGCCCGAATCATCAACCTGTACCGCCACATGTTCCGAGTCGGGATTGAACAGCATGACATCGATGGTGCCATTCGCTGGCGTGAACTTCACCGCGTTCCTGACAAGGTTCCAGATGATCTGCTGCAATCGCGCAGCGTCACCCCGGACTCCGCTCTGCGTCTCCCTACGGATGATATGCAAGGTCTGTCCTTTCGCGGCAATGTCGGCGGTCGACATATTGATCGCGTTCTCGAGCAAATCTCCCAGAGATACCGATGCAAAGTTCAAACTGAGTTTTCCGCGCGAAATGCTCGTCAGATCGAGCAGGTCGTCGATGAGCCGCGCTTCGAGCTCGACGTTGTGCTGTACGACATTCAGCAGGTGCGTGTGCTCCTCATCGAGCAAACCTTTCATGCGCATCAACCGCGCCGCGGCAAGAATCGGCGTCAACGGCGTGCGCAATTCATGCGACAACACCGCCAGGAAATGGTCCTTCGCGCGATTTGCCCGCTCCGCCTCTTCCTTTGCCTGCTGCAATGCATCCGCCGTGCGCCGCGCTTGGGTGGTATCGCGTAAGATCAATGAAAACCCCGCCAGCGCACCACGCGCATCATGCATGGCCGTGGTCACCAGCGAGGCAAATACACGCTGGCCGTCCTCGCGGGATACCCAGCGATCATCGGAATGGCTGCCAGATGCCTTGGCGCTGCGCATTGCATCGCCAAGGACATCGGCTTCGGTAAAGAGACGATCGGCGCATTGGCCCACCATCTGCGCTTCCGTGTAACCCAGAATCTGGCGGGCGGCGTGATTCCATGTCTGAATGTGGCCTTTCGGGTCCAGCGTAATCACCGCATAATCTTTCAATGCGTCGACTAACTGCCTGAAATGCGTCTCCGTTTCTTGCAGACGCTCCTCCGCCTGCAGCCGCTGGCGCTTCTCGTCGCGCTCGGCCAATGCACGCTGAATCACTGCGGGAAGGCGTTGCAGGCGCTGCTTTAAAACATAATCAGTCGCGCCACGTTTCAGCATGTCCACCGCATGCTCTTCGCCGAGTACGCCCGAGACGAAAATGAAGGGCAGATCCTGCGAATACGCACGTGCCATCCCCAATGCCTCGCCGCCGGAGAACGACGGCAAGACAAAGTCCGCGAGGACGACGTCATAACGCCCCGTGCGGACCGCCGCATCGAAGTCGAACGCGTTATCGACGATATGGACGTCATAGGTAAAGCCGGCGACATCCAGCCGTGACAACGTCAACTCCGCATCAAGCGAGCTGTCTTCGACCAACAGCAGATGCAGCGGCTCAGTCACCTTCGGGTCCCGTCGACCGCGCTGCGGTTTGCGCGTGTTTCGGCATCGTGAAAAAGAACCGCGCACCGCGATCCAGTTCACCTTCCGCCCAGGTGCGGCCATCGTGACGCTCGATGATGCGACGCACGTTCGCCAATCCAATACCGGTGCCCTCGAAGTCCTCGGTGCGATGCAACCGCTGGAACACGCCAAACAGCTTGCCCACGTAGCGCATGTTAAACCCCACGCCGTTGTCGGCCACCGAAATCACATACTCCGTCGCGCCCTCGCTTGCGTCCACGGTGATTTCCGCTTGCTCGCGTGTGCGCGTGTATTTCACCGCGTTGGCAAGCAGATTACGGATGGCAAGCAGAAGAAAGGCGGGATCGCCGATGACAGTCGGTAACGGCGCGATATGCCAGACAATGCGTCTATGCGGATTCTCATGCTGCATTTCGCGGATAACGGTATCCACCAATGTATTGAGTCGTACAGGCGTCGGACGCAATGCCGCGCGTCCCATTTGCGAGAACGTCAGCAGGTCGTCGACCAATGTGCCGGCGAAACGCGCCGAATCGACGATATTCTTCAGGAAGCGTGCACCCCGCTCCGTCAACCGATCACCTTCATATTCAGTCAGCAGGTCGGCATAGCCCACGATATGCCGCAAAGGGGCACGCAAGTCATGCGAAACAGAATAGGAAAACGATTCGAGTTCCTTGTTGACACGCCCAAGCTCGGCGGCAATGGCGGCCATCTCCTCGGCGCGTCTCAGCACGATGCTGAGCACCGAGGCGCGAAATTCATGCGCCGCCGCCAGTTCGCCCGCGCGCCATCGAACGGATCGATTGCGCACCACTTCTTTCCAGGTCTCGAAACTTGTACGCGGTGATAAACGTCCACTCGCGTCGGCATCCAGCTTGCGCGGATTGCCCGCCCACTCGATGGTCCGAACGACCTCCGGCCGGAACCATATGACGAAGTGTCTATGCAAGCGCGAAATCTGCACCGCGAGCATGCCGCTGGCAATTCCGGCGAACGGTAGCGCTGCCGGCAACTGCTCGCCAATCGCATCGGTGGCGAACACGTCACGCGTCGACTGCGTGCCGATATGGGAAATGAGCGCCTCGATCGTCGCTTCATCCGGCGTCGCACCCACCGTGACCGTGCGCCCCTCGAACACGACGGCCGCGCCATCGGCAGCCATGAATCGCAGCAGGCCGCGCGGATCCGACATCAGGCTATCGACGAAATCATCCCGATCGGACATTGTCGCAATCAGATCGACAAGCATCCGTCTCAGTTCCAGGCGGTAATCCGATTCAGCGCGGTCCTCTTTCGCCTCCATTTGCAACGATAAGACGGCACCCAAGTGTTCACACGCCGCGCGAGTCTCAAAATTAAGGTGACGGGGCGTTGCGTGATGACAAGAGATCAAACCCCACAAACGACCGCGCACGATAATCGAGATCGACATCGAACTGGCCGTGCCCATATTGCGCATGTATTGCAAATGCACCGGCGAGACGCTACGCAACGTTGCGTACGACAGATCCGTGGGCCGACCGGTATGCGGATGGATCGCCGGCAGCAGCACCGACGGTGCATAGCCCGCGTCGACGATTAAACGGATACGATGCTTTAAATACAACGCCCGCGCCTGTAGCGGAATATCAGATGCAGGAAAATGCTGACCCATATACGAGACATAGTCGTCCTCGCGATCTTCCGCTAGCACCTGGCCGTTGCCATCTTCATCGAAACGATACACCAGTACACGACCGAAACCCGTGATCCGACGTACTTCGCGTGCCGCAACGACGCTGAGGGCCTCGACCGTGCCCGCATCCTGCAAGCGGCCGATAAACGTGCGTACCAACGCATAGATCGGACTGAAAACGTTCCCGACGTGATCGGTCGGTTCGATTTCCAAGAGTGTCACACCATCATGCGCGTGCACGATCAAGTCAAGCGCGCGCTCACCCCGCGCATGCCGCGCCGCCGAATCCGCGGCATCCGACGCATCGGACACGCGATGAGCCATGCTATCAGGCGACCACGAAACCCGACAGACATACAAGGGCTGGTCATTGATCTCCGCAGATGAAAGCGCCTCGACGATTGCACGCGCGCCGCCCTCTCCTATCACCTCGGCCACCGGAAGACCGAGCATTGCCTGCGGCGGGCGGCGCGTCAACTCGGTGATGTTGGCCGAGCACTGGATGACATGGTGTGACGCGTCCAGTGCAAGGACATAGCCATGCGGCTGAATGCCCCCAGGAATATGGATGGGCTCGGCATCGCATGCCGCGACAGCGGCGCGGAACGCGATGTCGTCAAAAGGGTCATCACAGTTTTTCACACTACTGGCGGTCGGCGTATCATCCGCTGTCGCCGATACCGCCACGACTTCGGTGGACGCGAGCCGGGCGACATTCGCGCCCGGCATCGACGGCTTGTCATCCGATCCCGGCAAAATGGTCGTCATGCTGCGGGCTGAGCCAGGATCGTGGTTTGTCCCGGCGTATCCGGCGAGGGCAGCCAGGATTGCAAGGCACGGAATGTCGCGCGGGCGGACGCCACGGCTTCCATGAATTCGCCTTCGGGTACACGCGCCGTTGCCTCCACCTTGAACGCGTTCCACATGCTGCCGGTCTTGTCGCCGTACGGATCAAAGTAGGCATAGCCTTGTCGACCGCTGAGCTGAAAGCGCTGTGCCATCGCAGGACCGATGAATCGCCCACCAAGCGTCGAGCCTTCCATCACATAGAGGGTTCCGAAACAGGCGCCGATCCCGTGCATTGGCACGGTTGCCGCCCACGCCGAACCGCCGGCCGCCAATGCTGCCGATATCGGCATTTGCCCCAGAAAGGCAAGGTCGGCATCGAGCAAAGCCGTTTTTTCGCGTGTCGAAACAAACGCCTCAAGGTCGTCGGGTACGGCCGCGCGTAGACGCGTCTCCCAGGGCGCCACGAAAGCACGAAACCGCGTCAGAAGCGCTACATATTCGTCCCGCCGCATTGTCGGGCGCATGATGTCCATATCGCGCTCCAGCGCATGATGGCAATCAGCGGTCTCTGTTTTTAAACGGCTTAGCAGGTCAGTCATGAAAGCGTACGACGGCAAAGAGTCATCAAGGCGGCAAGTGATCTGGTGTTTCGGCACTTCGTGGACGCCCGTTCAACGGCGTCCTCGTCGACATGCGTTACCTTGGCTCCACCCGCATCGCCGCGTCGTGGCCAAAGATTACGGCAGTAGACCTCGAAATCCTGTTTTACATCATAACAACGATTATTCTGCAACGCTGCACGCCTGTGAACCCCTGCCGGCAGGCCTATCCAACCCGGTGTTGCTGCGGCGCGATTGCGTGAAAACCTGTATGCCTATACAGTTTCAACATGACCTTTCCAGATCAGACATCTCCTTCTCCCGATACGCGGTCCGAGGCGTCCGCGGATGCCTCGCGTGCGGTGATGGCGGCGTTGCTCGATAAATTGAATCCGGCGCAGCGGGAAGCGGCCTGCCATGGCATTGGCGGGGCCCGTGGTGAGGCCGGCGATCCGCCAGGGTTGCCGATTTCGGAGCCGCTATTGGTCATCGCCGGTGCCGGCACAGGCAAAACGGCGACGTTGGCGCATCGCGTGGCGAATCTGCTGGATCATGGCGTCCCCTCCGAACGCGTGCTGCTGCTGACCTTCTCCCGTCGCGCCGCCGTCGAAATGACACGTCGCGTGGACCAATTGCTGGTACGTGCCGCCATCGAGCGCGCCAAGCTGACGGGCGCATCGCCGCGACAAGCGGCGCGGACGGCGGCACGCGATACATTGCCCTGGGCCGGCACTTTTCATAGTGTCGGCGCGCGCCTGCTGCGTGAATATGCGCCCTATATCGGTGTGTCTCCGGCGTTCACGATCCTGGATCGCCCCGACGCGGCGGACCTGATGAACCTGATCCGGCACGAACGCGGCCTTTCGGTGAAACAGAAGCGCTTTCCGACAAAGCAAACGTGTATCTCGATCTATTCCAGGGTGGTGAATACGGGGCTAACGCTGGAGGCGACGTTGGCGAGGCATTTTCCCTGGTGCGCCGAATGGGCGGACGCGTTACGCGATTTGTTCGCCGCTTACGTCGAGGCAAAGCAAGCACAGGATGTGCTCGACTATGACGACCTGTTGCTGTATTGGGCGCAAATGGCAGCGGAGCCGGCACTGGCGGGGGCGCTCGGTGAGCGTTTCTCCCATATTCTTGTGGACGAATACCAAGACACGAACACCTTGCAGGCCGACATCGTCCGACGCATGAAGCCGGATGGCCGCGGCGTGACCGTTGTGGGCGACGATGCACAATCGATCTATGCGTTCCGCGGTGCAACGGTCCGCAATATCCTCGATTTTCCTCGAACATTCGCCACGCCGGCGCGCGTTGTGACGTTGGACCGCAACTATCGTTCAACGCAGGCGATCCTGGACGCCGCGAACGCCGTGATCGGCCAGGCATCCGAAGGTTATGCGAAACGTCTGTGGAACGACGGCCGCGCCGGCACGCGCCCGATCCTGGTGACGGTAACCGACGAGGCCGCGCAAGCGCAGTATCTCGTCTCACGCATCCTGGAAAACCGCGAAGCCGGCACGACGCTGAAGTCACAGGCAGTACTGTTCCGCGCCGCGCATCACAGTGCGCCGCTGGAAATCGAGCTGACGCGACGCAATGTGCCATTTATCAAGTTCGGCGGATTGAAATTCCTTGATGCCAGCCATGTAAAGGACCTGCTCGCCGTGCTGCGATGGTTCGAAAACCCACGCGACCGCGTGGCGGGCTTTCGCGTACTGCAAATGCTACCCGGCATCGGCCCGGTCAAGGCCGGCGCGGTCCTCGACGTTGTCGGTGACGATTTGACGCGGTTGCCGGTCAATGCTACGGCGCCACACGCACCGCCCGGTGTGGAAGGGTGGGATGCGTTCGCCAAACTGGTCTCTCAAAGCGCATGCAACAAAACAGACTGGCCGACGGAACTCGATCGTATCCGTACATGGTATGCGCCGCACCTGGCGTGCGCGCATGACGATGCCGATGTACGCGAGGCCGACCTCGATCAGTTGCAGCAGATCGCGGCGACATTCCCGTCTCGGCAACGCTTCTTGACTGAATTGACGCTGGACCCACCCGATGCCGTCAGCGACGAATCGGGCGTACCACTGAAAGACGAGGACTACCTTATCCTGTCGACGATACATTCGTCCAAGGGACAGGAATGGGCCTCGGTATTCCTGATGAATGCGGTGGACGGCTGCTTGCCGTCCGATCTAGCCACGGGACAAATCGATGAGATCGAAGAAGAACGGCGGCTCCTGTATGTGGCCATGACGCGCGCAAAATCGTCACTGGATATCGTCGTGCCACAACGGTTCTATGTGCATCAGCAAGCGGCGCAGGGAGATCGGCACGTCCATGCGTCGCGAACACGCTTCCTGCCACAACGACTGGTGCCGCTGTTCGACGTGCGATCCTGGCCACCGCCGTCGGCACCAACCGCGCACGGTTCACAGGCATTGGCCGCAGTCAAGATCGATATCGCGGCGCGGATGCGTGGCATGTGGAAGAACTGACATGGCTTACCGGTACAATACGCGCCTGCCCGTACCCTCTTTCTTTTCTTTGCGCTGATGAATCTCGTTCTGCAAGTCCCGTCGGCCGTCGCCCTGCGCGACTTTGCCGTTCCACGTCCCGCGCACCCGATGGACGCGCACCATATCGCGGCCGTCCAGTCCCTGTGTCTAAGCCGCACCGTCGAGACGATCGACGATTATGCAGTGCGTTTCACGGACGTTGGCGATACTGCCGATCAGGCACAGGCTCGCGCCGCCATTGAGCAGTACTGCGCAACCAATGGGCTCGATGCCGGCTGGGTCCCCTCACGGCCGCTGTCGTATTTTCGACTGTTGACGATGGATATGGACTCGACGTTGATCACGATCGAATGTATCGACGAGATCGCCGATTTTTGTGGCCTCAAAATGGAAGTCTCGGCCATCACGGAAGCGGCGATGCGCGGTGAAATCCCGGATTTCGGCGAAAGCCTGCGGCGCCGTGTAGCGCTGCTGCAAGGGCTTGACGCTTCCGTGCTGGAGAAGGTATATGCCGAGCGGCTGCGGCTGTCCCCAGGCGCGGAAGCGCTGCTGGCCGGCGCCCGGGCCGCGGGTTTGAAAACCTTGCTGGTGTCGGGCGGCTTCACGTTCTTCACGGAGAAACTGCGCGCGCGCCTGGGCCTGGATGCGGCGTATGCCAATACGCTCGAAATCATCGATGGCAAACTGACCGGACGCGTGTTGGGCGAAATCGTCGATGGCGCGTTCAAGGCGCGCCGTCTGGTGGAAACCTGCGCCGCCATGGGCGTCTCGCCGGACATGGCGATTGCGATAGGCGATGGATCGAACGACCTGCCGATGATGGCCGAGGCCGGTCTGTCGATCGCCTTTCACGCCAAACCGAAAGTGTGGGCGGGCGCAAGCGTGGCACTGGAGCACGCCGGCCTCGACGGTGTGCTACGGCTGTTTTCCTGAATAAGACCGCCCCGTCCGCTTAAGCACATCGCCCGTCCCCCACGCATGCGGGGCGGCCAGCCGCTTTAACCGGCGACCGGCGTCAGATGGGCTGTCAGGCTTTGTTCGAGATCGGCCCGCAGATCCTCTTCGTTTTCCAAGCCGACATAGAAGCGCACCAACGTGCCTTTGTGTGGCCATGCCGCCGCCGTGCGCAACGAGGGCAGGTCATATGGCAACGCGAGGCTATTCGCACCGCCCCAGCTGAAACCGATCTTGAACAGCTTCAGCCCTTCGATGAACGAGTCGATCTGCTTCGGCGAATACGCAGCGTCGAAAACCACCGAGAACAAGCCTCCGGCACTGGTGAAATAGCGTCGCCAGTTCGCATGGCCCGGACAATCCGGCAAGCCCGGATGGAGCACCGTTGCCACTTCCTGGCGCAGCTTGAGCCACGTCGCCAGGGCCAAGGCACCGCGGTCGTGCGCCGCGTAGCGTAAAGCCAGCGTCGGCAGGCTGCGTAGGATCAACGAGCAGTCATCTTGCGATACCCCCAGGCCCAGGCGCGCCCGCGCCCGCTTCAACTTGAAATGCAGATTTTTATCACGGGTAACCAGCGCGCCCATCAGCACGTCGCTGCCACCCGATTGATATTTCGTCAGCGCCTGCATAGAGATATCGCAACCATAATCGAATGGCTTCAACCCAATACCCGCTGAATACGTGTTGTCGATTGCCGTCGGCACCCCTGCCGCTTGCGCCGCGCTGGTGATAGCGGCCACGTCAGGCACTTCCATCGATACCGAACCAGGGGCTTCGATCCAGATCAATCGGGTGTTTGGCTGAATCATTGCCCGCACTGCGTCGCCGTCCGTCGGATCGTAATATCGCACCGTTACGCCGAAGTCCGCAGCGAGCCATTCCGCGTGCTCCCGGTTAGGCGTGTAGGCGTTATCCGGGACCAGCACGTCATCACCCTGGCGTACCAGCGCGAAATAGACATTCGAGATGGCGGCAAGTCCGGACGGTTGCAGCAGACAGTACTCGCCGCCTTCGATCATCGCCAGACGCTTGGCCAATGTGGCGGAGGTTGGCGTTTGATGCAGGCCGTAGCGCCATTGTCTATCGCTGTGCGGATCGAAGTTCCGCATTGTCTTCAGGTCCGGGAACACCACGGTGGACGCCCGATGCACGGCTACGGGAAAAGCATCGAACCCTGGTGCAAGTTCCGGGGATTCATGCAGCAAACGCGTCTGGTAAGAAGGAATATCGGAAGGCGTGACACTCATGGTGATCCTTGTAGCGTACTGTAACCGGCCTTGGGGGCGCCAACCGCTACAATGCACGCAGCGTACCCCATCCCCGATGGGACCGGTTTGCGCGAGACGCCAACGGCCGAAAACCCGTCTGCGCCCCTGCTGCCTGTCCACGGGACATGCGGGATGCTGCGGCCGCGGTGGTTGGTACCCGCCTGACGGCTTGTATCAATGAATTGCATTGGACGTAGTATAGCGGTCCGCGCGCTTTGGCATCGGGAATGCCCGCATCGCCCGTCGCCACGTTCGGCGTGCACGGACCAAGAAAAACCGGCATCGCGCGCGATGTCTCGTTCGGCATGACAATTCGCCCCATTTTCGCTTCACCAGGAAAGTTCGATGACGTTTGCGTTTTCCCTGCGGCCCGCCGCAGAAGCCTTATCGCCCCCCATCGCTCCCGTGACCGCGCGTGCTGCTGCGTTTTCACGTACGCGCCCGCCACGAAGCGTCGCATGCCTGGCCCTGGCGCTCGCCGTTGTCGGCATCACCGGACTGTCGGGGTGCGGCACACTGGAGAAAATACCCAGGCCATCGTTTCTGCACAAAGCGTCGCCTGACCTGAGCAACGGACGAGCATCGGCGGAGAACATGGTGCGATTGGATGCCGCCATCCGATCGGGCTGTGACGTCGTGGACAATATCGAACGCCCTCCCCCGAAGCAGGACCCACGTGACCCCTCGCCGCAACGCTGGGTCGCCCGCACCTGCCACGGCGATATCTCGTACGACGTAACCACCGTGCCGGGTGCAAACGGCCCATCAATCAAGGTGACCCCGGTACCCGGCCCGATCGATCGACCGATGAACAAGCATTTCATCCCGGCGGGAATGGATGGGGCCTTATCACCGACCGGTTCGTCCAGCGGCGATAGGCCAGATAGTGCCCCCGATAACCAGCCGCTGCCGTCGCAGTAAAGCGCGTCACCACACAGCCTAGTGCCCCAGTCGCGAAAAGGACAACGGCGGCACGGTCCAAGGAAGGTCCAGTGCCGCCGTTATCGAAATGCCGCCCCTCAGCCGGACGCAGTCGTCACGCCGTCAGGAAACATCGCCCCATAAATCGTGGCCATCGGCACCCGTCACGCGTACGGTAACGAAGTCTCCTGCCTTGTAGCGTTTCGAGGCTTTCTGCGCCGGTGAAATATAGACAACGCCATCGATTTCCGGCGCATCCGCGGCCGAACGACCGATACCGCCATCGGCATTGACTTCGTCAACCAGCACGCGAATCAGCTTGCCGACTTTTCGCTTCAACCGCTCGGCCGAAACACGCTCGGCCACCGCCATGAACCGGGCCCGACGTGCTTCACGAACGTCATCCGGCAACGCACCTTCCAGCGCATTGGCCGTTGCGCCTTCCACCGGCGAGTATGCGAAGCACCCGACGCGATCGATCTGCGCTTCCTCGATGAAATCGAGCAACGTCTGAAACTCTTCCTCGGTCTCGCCCGGAAAACCCGCTATAAAAGTGCTGCGAATCGTCAATTCCGGACATATCTCACGCCACGCCTTGATCCGCTCCATCGTCTTTTCGACATTGCCAGGGCGCTTCATCCGACGCAGCACATCCGGGTGCGCGTGCTGAAGCGGCACGTCCAGATAAGGTAATACCCGCCCCTCGGCCATCAACGGAATAATCTCGTCGACATGCGGATAGGGGTAGACATAGTGCAGACGGACCCAGCCACCGTGCTGTTGCGCCAATTCGCCGAGCGCGGCGACCAATTCGGTCATGCGCGTCTTGATTGGACGCCCCTGCCAGAAACCAGTGCGGTACTTGATATCAACGCCGTAAGCGCTGGTGTCCTGCGAGATAACCAGTAGCTCCTTGACGCCCGACTGGAACAGCTTTTCGGCTTCGAGCATCACCTCGCCGATTGGCCGAGATACCAGGTCGCCACGCATGGAGGGAATGATGCAGAACGTACAGCGGTGATTACAACCTTCGGAAATCTTCAAGTAGGCGTAATGGCGGGGCGTCAGTTTGATTCCAGCCGGTGGAACGAGGTCCGTGAATGGGTCGTGTGGCTTAGGCAGATGGTTGTGGACTGCTTGCATCACCTCGCCCACCGCATGCGGCCCGGTCACCGCCAGCACGCGTGGGTGAACGTCCTGAACCAAGCCGCTGCCGCTCGCGCCTTTCTTCGCGCCGAGGCACCCCGTGACGATGACCTTGCCGTTTTCCGCAAGGGCTTCACCGATGGCATCGAGACTTTCCTGTACGGCCTCATCGATAAAACCGCAGGTATTGACAACAACCAGGTCAGCGCCGGCATAGTTGCCGGCAATTTGATAGCCCTCGGCCCGCAATTGCGTGATGATCTGCTCGGAATCAACGAGTGCTTTCGGGCAGCCAAGGGAGACGAAACCGACCTTCGGTGTGTCGGCAAGTGTATTCTGGGACATAACTGAGGCGGTAAGGCGCGGTCGGCGCGAGCCTGAAGGGAATCGACCACCGGCCAAAAAATGGAACCGGCGCGATGCAACCGATTATTATACGCCCAGCCCAGCCTCGAATCGCAAAACCGACTGAGGATTATAGGGAAGCGACGCTTTTCCCCTACTCCGACGAATCTTGCGGCTTCGCATTCGGGGGCGATCCGAACGGAAACCCCGAAAACAACCCTTGGGATTGCCGACGCCATTGTTCCTGCATCTGCGAGAACACATCCCGCGACTGATCGAGGTAGTGCTGCATCGCATCCTGCATCGCAGGGGTAGTTGGATTCATCATCTGCATCCATTTTTCCGGACTGACCGGAAAACCCTGCGACGTGGCCTCGGCGCCAGCCGCCTCCACCTGCTTTGTAAAAGCCTGCTGCATATCGGTGAAGGCCTTGATGTTCTGCTCCAGATAGGAGCCCATCACGCCTTGCATCGCATTGCCGTAAAACCGGATCATCTGGGCGAGCATGGGGGAGGAGAACATCGGCACGCCCCCGTTTTCCTCCTCCAGAATGATCTGCAGCAAGATGCTACGCGTCAGGTCCTCGTTCGTCCGCGCGTCCACCACGGTGAACGTCTGTTGGTCCAGCACCAGTTGCCTGACATCCAGCAATGTGATGTACGTGCTGGTCTGGGTGTCATACAGACGGCGGTTCGGGTATTTCTTGATCAGCCGCTCTTCTGCGGATTTCCGATTCATGATGTCTCCATGTCTCCCTGCCATGCCTTCCGATCCGATCGGCGGCTCAGCCCATATGCAGGCCGCCATTCAACGAGAAGTCGGCGCCGGTCGCAAAGCCCGCTTCCTCGGAAGCGAGCCAGTTCACGATGCTGGCGATCTCGTCCGGCGTGCCCAGACGCTTCACCGGAATCGTCGCGACGATCTTCTCCAGCACGTCAGGGCGAATCGAGCGAACCATATCGGTGCCGATATAGCCCGGTGACACCGTATTCACCGTCACGCCGCTGGTAGCCAGTTCCTGCGCCAGCGACATCGTGAAACCGTGAATACCAGCCTTTGCCGTCGAATAATTCGTCTGCCCGAATTGCCCTTTTTGACCATTTACCGATGAAATATTAATAATACGCCCGAAGCCGGCCCGCACCATCGGTTCAACTACCTGTTTGGTCACGTTGAACAAGCTGGTCAGATTCGTATCGATGACGGTGTTCCAATCCTCCCGCGTCATCTTGCGAAACACCGCGTCGCGCGTCACACCGGCATTATTCACCAGGACCGCGACGTCCCCTACGCTGTCACGCACTGATTCGAATGCGGCACGCGTCGATTCCCAATCGGCTACATTGCCTTCCGACGGAATGAAGTCGAAACCCAGCTCGGCCTGGGCCTTCAGCCAGGATTCCCGGCGCGGCGAATTGGGCCCGCAGCCGGCCACCACCGTGTAGCCGGTTTTGTGCAGACGCTGGCAAATCGCGGTCCCGATGCCTCCCATGCCGCCGGTTACATACGCCACTTTCTTCGACATCATGCCTCCTTGTAGTAACGCGTGGACCGCCGCGCCGCGTGATGCGACATCCACGGCGGACACGTCATTGATTTATCACTGCTCACCTGCCAGGCACGACCGGCCCTTATCGGCGCTCTACCGCCAATGCCACACCCATGCCGCCGCCGATGCACAGCGAAGCCAAGCCACGCCGCGCATTGCGGCGCTGCATCTCGTGCAACAACGTCACCAGCACCCGACAGCCCGATGCACCGATCGGATGCCCGATCGCGATCGCGCCGCCGTTGACATTGACCTTCTCCATATCCCAACCCATCTGCCGATTCACGGCCAACGCCTGTGCGGCGAACGCCTCGTTGATCTCCATCAGATCGAGATCGTCGACACGCCATCCGGCGCGCTCCAGACACCGTTTCGAGGCCGGCACCGGGCCCATTCCCATCGTCTTCGGATCAACCCCCGCGGTCGCATGGGCGTGCACGGTTGCCAAAGGCGTCAGCCCCAGCGCCTTGGCACGGCTTGCGGACATCACGAGTACCGCCGCAGCGCCATCGTTCAAACCCGACGCATTGCCGGCGGTTACGGTGCCGTTCTTGTCAAAGGCCGGCCTGAGCCCGGCTAGCGACTCGGGCGTGGCCCCATGGCGAATAAATTCATCGATCTCGAACAGCACCGGATCGCCTTTACGCTGCGGTACCGGCACCGGCACGATCTCGTCCTTGAATCGCCCGTCGCGCTGCGCGGCCTCGGCCTTGTTTTGCGACGCCGCGGCAAAACGATCCTGGTCGGCTCGGGAAACGTCAAACGCCTTGGCGACGTTTTCCGCGGTCACCCCCATGTGATACTGGTTGAATGCATCCCAAAGCCCGTCAACGATCATCGTGTCGATCAGCTTTGCGTCACCCATCCGGAACCCGTCGCGCGAGCCGGGCAAGACGTGCGGGGAAGCGCTCATGTTTTCCTGGCCGCCCGCGATCAGGATCTCCGCATCACCCGCGCGAATCGCATTGGCCGCCAGCATGACGGCCTGCAAGCCGGAGCCGCAGACCTTGTTCAATGTCATCGCCGGCACGCTGTCCGGTAATCCGGCCTTGATCGACGCCTGCCGTGCCGGGTTCTGCCCGACACCGGCGGTCAGAACCTGTCCCATGATCACTTCATTGACCAGGTCCGGCGCGACGCCCGCGCGCTTGAGCACCGCGTCGATCACCACAGCGCCAAGATCCGCCGCCGGAACCTGCGCGAGCGAGCCGCCAAACTTGCCCACGGCCGTTCGAGCAGCCGATACGATCACGACCTCTTCCATGTGTCCCCTCCGTTCAAATGAATACTGCATTGCTATGGATTGCGCACGCTGGGGACCCTGACGTAGCGTCCCGGCGCGGCTTCGATGACCGGATACGCGGCGCTGCCATAGCGCCAATCCGGGTCCGTATCCTCTCTGACCGGCAATGATCGCCCGGTCCCGATGCTGGCTGCATCGATGGCACGCGAGGCGTCGGCCGATCTAGGCGCCGCCGCGCTCCGAGTACGCGCCGCACTGTCGGCGCGCGCAGCGGTCGCATCCGGTTGGCGCGCCGCAAGCCAGGCACACCATGTCGGCCACCAACTGCCTGACTCATACTGCGATTGCTCGAACCATCTATCCGCATCCGTCACCTGATCGGTGGCATGTCCATCGTCATTGACCGCGGTGCGCGCCGTCGCCGCCTCGTCGTCCGCCGCACGCCAAAAGCCGCGTTTGTTCGCCGCTGGCGGATTGATGACGCCCGCGATATGTCCCGACGCGCCCAAGACAAACGACACCGGCCCACCCAGCAGCGGCAGCGATGCATAGGCACTGCGCCAAGGCACGATATGATCGTCCCGCGACCCGTAGACGAAAGTCGGTACCGTTATCGCACGCAAGTCCACCGGCATGTTACAGACACGGAGGCCGTCCCGCTCTCGCAAACGATTGTTCAGATATAGCTGGCGCAGATACCAGCAGAACATCGGTCCAGGCAAATGGGTACCATCACCGTTCCAAAAAAGCATATCGAACGCTGGCGGCATTGCCCCGAGCATGTAGTTCTGCTGGACATAATGCCAATGCAACTCTTTCGGTCGCAGCAGCGAGAAGGTATTGCTGAATTCATTGGCCGTCATCAAACCCGGCGCTCGCGGGTCACCAATGCTTTGCTCACGTTCACGTACCTGCTTCTCATCAACGAAGAGCCGCAACACGCCACTGTCCGTGTAGTCGAGCAAGGTGGTGAGAAGACTGAGTGACGCGACGCGCGCCGCGGCGGGCAATTGCTCGTCGGGATACGCTGGGCGCAGCGTTGCCGCCAATGGCTGTGCCTCCGGCAACGACCACCGCAACGCCGAGCGCGCCGCGTCCTCTGCTTGCGCACCATCGAGGGCCGCGGCACAGGCCAGCAACGCACCACCGATGCAGAAACCCATGGCATCGACGTCGGGCGTGCCGGCAATCGCCGCCGCCGCATCGATCGCATACAGCACCGCACGTACGTAATCGTCCCAGGTTGCTCCGGCGAGGCGGTCATCCGGATTGCACCACGACACCAAAAATACCGGATGTCCGGCATCGCAAAGATGCCGGACCAGGGAGTTTTTCTGTTGCAGGTCGAGAATGTAGAACTTGTTGATGCACGGCGGCACGATCAGCAATGGCCGCGCGTAATGCGCACGGGCCGGGGCATATTGCAGAAGCTGGAACAACGGGGTTTCCATGATCACCGCGCCAGGGGTCGACGCCAACGTTTCGCCGATCTTGAAGGCGGCGGGATCCGATTGCGTGACTTTCCCGTCGCGCAGGTCACCGAGCAATTGATCGATGCCCATGCGCAGGCTCGCCCCGCCACTATCATGCATTGCCGCACGGGCCGGCGCATTCAGTCCAAATACATTGGCGGGCGCCGTGGCGGCGATCCATTGCTCGACAAGAAAGGCAAGCCGTGCGGCGGTATCCGCATCGCCTTGAACCGCCGACGCCATTGCACGCATCGCATCAGCATTGATGCGATGCACATGGTCGGCGAAGCGTTCCGCCAGCGATAGCTGTGGCTTGTCGGTCCGGTCAGGCATGCCACCACTCGCGGATGGCGTTCCTCCTGACACCGCATCACCAGCCGTGCGCGAACCGAGGGCCGGCGTCACGTTGGAGGCGGCCCGAAACCCTTCCGCCCAGTTACTGAAATAATCATGACGCAACGCGGCAAGGGACGTGGACGGCACCATAGGCGCATTGGCCTTCGCCATGGCGGCGAGCATATCGCGCCAAAGCAGTACCTGCGCCTGCATCGCCTGCAACGAAGGTAGGGGCCGGCGCCGCGCGTGCTGGCCGCGCGGCGCGTGGGCGTCATTCGCCGCGCGCGGACCGCCGTCGTCATTGGCGGCACGCTGCATATCGCCTACGGGAGTGGTATCGGATGTATCGCGCCTTGCGGCAGACGACGGGGACGACGCACGCCTGGAAGACGACCGTGACGGTGACGCCGATGTCGTCGATGCGCGCGCGCCGGGTTTGACTGAAGGCCGGGGCAATTTTGACGAGCGGGCTTTGCGGTCTGGCGGCTGGTGGTGAGGCGTCTTGCGATCCGGCTCGGACATCGTGTTCGTTTCCCTTTCTGAAAATCCCCGCTAAGCGGACGGTGATCCAGCCCGCGACATGCCCGCCTACGTTGCTAAACGATGCGCACTCAGGAAGACAGCCCGACTCGCTGAAACGACACTCGCCGCAACGTGCGGCCTACCGCTATCTTCCCAGAAGCGATTGCCGCGCAGCAACAAAACGAGACTATCGTTTTCCCCAGATCATTTCCAGACATCGTCACTAATATTCGAGACAAATCTTTCAAATTCACCGGTTCCATGATCAGGATCAAACACGACTAATGTTTCCTCGTCACGCGTGTCCGGTCATCGCCAAATCAGCGCGGCAAATCGGCCGGTCCGACCCTCTCGACGATACGAGAAAAACCGATCGGCGTCCAAAACCGTGCATATTGTCCCGCCCGATACGTCATGCACACCGACACGCGCTAATCGAAGGCGCGCCAGCATAGGCAAATCGCCAAGGAATTTTCCTGCAACGGGACCCGGGATAAACGCCGCGTCAGTGGCGTCACGTTCGTCCACGGTCGCCGCCGCCAGAAAAGCATTCCGGACCTCGCGTCCTACTTCGAACGCGGTTGGCCCGATGGCAGGGCCAATCCATGCTTGCCAGACATCGGGCCCCATGCCGTTGGCGCGCTGCCGCATGGCTTCCACCGTACGCTCCAGCACACCATGACAGAGCCCACGCCAACCCGCGTGCGCCGCCCCCACCACCTGCCCGGCCATGCCGCGGAACAAGACCGGTAGACAGTCGGCCACCATCACCGCACACGCCAAGCCAGGCGCGTTCGTGATCACCGCATCGGCCTGCAATGGCACGCCGGCGTCGCTGGCATCCGCCGCAAGCAAGGCATCGACGACACGATCACCGTGGCATTGCGCCAGCCACGCCACACGCCGGCCACCGATCCAGTGCCGCACGGTCGCGCGATTCGCCGTTACCGCCACGGGATCATCGCCAACGTGATGCCCTAGATTCAACGTGGCAAACGGCGCAACGCCTACACCGCCATGACGTGTCGTGACAATGGCGCCGCCGCCGAAAGCGTCTGTCCATGGCGCATGCACGACCGGTGCGTCACTCAGGGCATTGCCGCCATTGCCATCGCGATCGCTCATCAACGTCTCTTACCGACGGACGCAACCGGCCCGTCGCCCTCATCGTCGGCGTCCCATTCCGGATCGTCATCGAGATCGTCCGCCTCCCATTCGGCATCGTCCCAGGTATCGTCTGCATCCTGATCGAGCCTTGCTTCCTCCGGCAGCAAGTCGATCTCAGCATGCGCGGCGAGGCCGGCCATGTCTTCCGGCGGTAGTGCTTCCCAGCGCAGGGTCTCGCCACTGTCGGGATGGCGCAAACCCAGAGACCAGGCGTGCAAGGCTTGTCGACCAGGTCGCATTGCCGCCGCGACCGTCGACACATCAGAGGAATCGGAAGCCGCACTTACGCCCGCGCGTCCCGTCGACTGCGCCCGCACCGCAATCCGTGGCACTTTCCCGTACAAGGTATCGCCCACCAGGGGATGCCCGATATGCTTGCAGTGGACGCGAATCTGATGCGTACGGCCAGTTTCCAGATCACACCATAGCGCCGCTACCCGGCGGCCATCCAGTTCGCCCTCGCCCACCACACGGTAGTGGGTTCGCGCCGCCTTCCCAGCGTTGCCGTGCACGACCGCCATGCGCAGGCGATCACGCGGATCACGCCCGATCGGCGCGTCGATGGTTCCCCCTTCTTTTGGTACGCCCCAGACGAGGCAGACGTAGCGACGCTTGACGGTACGTGCCTGCAACTGACGAATCAGGTCGGTCTGCGCCACCAGCGTCCGGGCCACCACCATCAGCCCGGACGTTTCCTTATCCAATCGATGAACGATGCCCGCACGTGGTAGCGCGGCCGCTTGGGCGCCATAGCGATGCAGCAGGCCATTCAGCACGGTGCCCTGCCAGTTGCCGGCGCCGGGATGAACGACCAGGCCGGCGGGTTTGTTGATCACGAGCATATGCGCGTCCTCGTACACCACCTCCAGCGGCACGGCCTCGGGGGAAAAGGCCAGCGTTTCGGGCGTGTGCTGAGGCGTGACAACCACCTTCGCGAATGCCAGGGCCGACTCGCGCGGCTTGGCCCGACGGCCGTCCACATGGACAAGGCCGGCTTCCAGCCAGGCTTGCAAGCGGCTGCGAGAATAATCCGGAAACAGGCGTGCCAGCACTTTGTCGATGCGGTCACCGGCCAGCGACTCCGGAATACGGGCCTCCAGCGGATCGAGCGGCGCTAACGCGCCGATAGCCTCGATGCCCGTGTCGGTATTGGAGGCGAGCGCGGCAGCCGGATCGGGCGCCCGCGTGGTACGTGAGGAAGCGGTTCGTTTTACCCGTGGCACATCAATACTCTGTAATAAAAAAACATCATAAAAATCAATCCCATTGGCACACTACTGACGAATGAGGGTCCGTCCGCGTGCGTCGTGACATCAATCGCGTTGGGCTGGCGGAGGGCTTCGGCTATAATCCTCGGCTGATCGGGTCATTACTACGTAGGCATAGGACATGCAAGCCTTGAAATTGGTACGGATTGTGGCATTGACCACGATGGCGTCGGCCATCTTGGCCGCCTGCAGCGGCTTGCCGGAAAAAACCGACGAGACCGCCACGTGGCGTACGGACAAATTATACGCGTCGGCGAAGGATGCCCTGGACGGCGGTGATTGGTCGAAATGTGCGCAATACTACGAAAAGCTCGAGGCGCGTGATCCGTTCGGGCGTTTCGCGCAACAGGCGCAGATGAATACCGCGTATTGCTATTACCGGGATAACGATCAGGATCAGGCAAATGCGGCGATTGATCGCTTCCTGCGGCTGCATCCGGACCACCCGAATGTCGACTACGCGTATTACTTGAAGGGGTTGATCAACTTCAACGACGACCTCGGCTTGTTCGGCCGCTTCAGCGGCCAGGATCTGTCCGACCGTGATCCGAAGTCGCTGCACGCGTCCTACGACGCCTTCAAGAAGATTGTCGACAGCTACCCGAAAAGCAAGTACGCACCGGATTCAGCGCAACGCATGCGTTATATCGTGAATGCGTTGGCAACGCACGAAGTGCATTCCGCCCAGTACTACTACAAGCGCGGTGCCTATGTCGCGGCGGTTAACCGTGCACAGACGGCATTGAAGAACTACCAGGGCGCGCCGGCGACGAAGGATGCGCTGCAAGTGATGGTGGATTCTTACAAGGCGCTGGGTGAAACCAAGCTGGCGGAAGATACGCAGAGCGTGATTGCGGCGACTTTCCCGCCAGGAAGCGTCCCGGCCGATAAGCCGAAGAAAGCCTGGTATCAGATCTGGTGATAAGTGAACCAGTGCCTGGCGTTTGAAACACCAGGCACTGATCTCGACGCCGCAAGCGCATTCGTTCGTTGTCACAGGGTGGCGTGCGCCATATTGGACGCATCATCGCGATCGAGGCTGACAGCGGCACCGCCGCGAACGAACGGTAGATACCGTGTCCGTGCGGGTGCATGGTTGCGACTGATCCGCCAACACATACAATTCGGCATCTTCGTAGCTCGCTCAACAAGCTGTCGAGCGCGTGGTCCAAGGTTGCGAATTGTTATTCTTCGGCGGGTTGAGCGGAGCCTGCTCCAGGCGCCTCATTTCCCGATATCGACGCGCACCGCGACTCTCCTGCCAGAGCAAGAGAATACGTTGAATCAACTCGACATTCCGGGCAAGGCATCATTGTCAGCGATAGGCTTCCAGCGTTTCACATATTGGCAGCCTACTGGAGGGGAATGCACTTGTTCGCCCATATCCGTTAGCGCAATGATCGCGTACACGTCAACGCGATACTTACCTGGCAAATCTTATTCCGCCGTTTTTTTAAATTCACCAAAGACGCCCTCAGACAGCCAAGTGCCTCGCTTATCCGCCATCAGCGTTCCAGTGATCGGGCTATCCATCATCACGATCCCTGTCACATCCTTCTGCGGTTTCAAACCACACCCGTTGCCATCCGGGACCGTCAAGACCAGACGTGCAACACTTGCATTTGTCGATGGTTTTACGATCGCAGAAATGTTGCACTCATCAAATGTCACTGCGCCATTTGCAATGGTGAACGTTACTGGCCTCGGTCTCGTCTGCGTGTGCAAACGCACGCTATACTTTCCGTTAAATGCGCTGGATGGCAGGGTTTTCCATGGGTATGTCGCTGGATTCTCCGGCTTTATTTGCTGCATTTCAACTTTCAATTGCTCGTGACCAGCCGGACTCCGACCTTCAAATGTTACGTTGTCTCCATCGAATTTCAGCGATCCATCGGATGTCGACGAATTCGTGTGTCCCTCTGAGAATACGTAGCCTGTAAAGCGGGCTACATTATCTTTTCGTTTGGAAATAATGTCGTAGCGGTAAAAGCCTTGAGACATAGAATCGGAGAATCGCAAATAAGTGCTGCCATCTTTCAATGTCACCAACGTGTACATTTTTCCATATTTCGTGCCACTATGGATCGTTTCCACGGTTAAGGGGTCAGGCACGGTGGGATCGACACGGAGCCCGCCGTTCTTACCTTTGTTGCATCCAGCCAATAGACCTGCAGCCATTAATGAAATAATGATTACGCGCATCATGTTTCTCCGTGTGTTAATAGCTGGAGAAGATCGCTTTTATTCAATCACTAGACAATAAGACAGGACTACAAACTGTTATGCACTACAATAAACGTCGTAATACCTGACGTAAGTTCGCCGAAATGAAAGCGAGACAGATAAAGCGGATTCGCTCCCCGGCGTTACCTGCAAAGGCAATGGTCGAACGACAGGTTTTGCGCGCGGAGCGCATGTGCTATTGTTCGGACGGCGTGAGAAACGCAATGACCTCCGCAATATCACGTGTTCGCGTAAAGGGCGGCAGGCTTTGCCAGATACGCCGGCCATACGGTTTCTCGACCAGACGGGTATCGGCGATCATCAATACGCCGCGATCACTTTCCGCTCGAATCAGACGACCGGCGCCTTGCTTCAGTGTAATCACCGCTTGCGGCAATTGATGCATGGCAAACGGGCTTAGTCCTTTCTTCGTCAACGCGTCGAGGCGTGCAGCCAGCACCGGATCATCCGGCGGCGCAAACGGCAGTTTATCGATGACGACCAGCGAAAGCGCATCGCCTCGCACGTCGACACCCTCCCAGAAACTCTGACTTCCGATGAGGATTGCATTGCCATAATGGCGAAAGCGATCAAGCAATTCGGTACGACTAGCCTCTCCCTGCACGAGCAACGGATAGGTCCATCCACGCGACTCGATTACTGCACGCAACCGGCTTGCCATCCGTTCGACAGCGCGCAATGTCGTGCATAAAAGGAAGCACCGACCACCCGATGCCTCGATCGCTGGCAGCGCTGCATCGAGCACCGCGTCGGTGAAGTTCGGTGCTGATGGCTGCGGCATGTCTTTCGGCACGTACAGCAACCCTTGGCTCGGATAGTCGAAAGGGCTTGGCAGCGTCATCGACCGCTCCGATGATAAGCCCATCTGCGCCGCGTAATGCGTGAAGTCGTTTTTCACGGACAGCGTCGCCGAGGTAAACACCCAGGCGCGCGGTACGCCAGCACGTTGTTTTGCGAAGATTGGCGCGACGGAGAGCGGGGTCTGATGCAACTGCACCGCATGCGTGAATACCTCAATCCAGCGGACCGTCTCGATTTCCTTGCGTGTTACCCGGGCCGGACGATTACCATCGAGCGAAGGCAGGTCGACGTCCGCGCTAGAAGCCGTTGTCTGCCCGACTTCCACGGAACCCACGGAAGTGCCTGCCCGGCGCTTCCGCGCCGCCGCACGCGGAGAATCATCCGCCTCGCCGATTCCGGCGCTTTCGGGCAGGCATTCCGCGGCCTCCAACGCTTCAGGATCGGCGGGTGCCGCATAAGCGCCTTCGCGCCAGCGCGCAATGCTGTCCTGTAACTCGCGCGCGCGCCGCAGCGCCGCGGCAAGAGATTCTGCACGCTCGGACTGCTGGCCCAGCGCCGCGATCAAGGTACTCAGCGTCGCCTCCACATCATCGAGCGCGGCATGGAAAGGATGATCGGATTCCATCTGCATCAGCGACAGGCGCTGGATCTGCGGACCAAATGCCAGCCGCACGTCGCGCGTGGCGCGCTCCAGCTGATTCGCCAGCTCGCGCCAGTCGGCGCCATCCCGGGCGTGCGACAGCCCTTCGGCAACGCTGTCTCGCGCCAGTTCCAACAATTGACCAGTCGACACCGTTTCACCGAAAAACAGCGTAGCGGTTTCCGGTAACTGGTGCGCCTCGTCGAAAATCACTGTGTTTGCCGTCGGCAGCAACTCCGCCATGCCCGTGTCGCGCAGCAGAATATCCGCGAAAAACAGGTGATGGTTGACGACGACGACGTCTGCTTGCTGCGCTTCGCGGCGCGCCTGCATGACGAAGCAGTCCTTGTAGTGCGGGCATTCCTGACCCAGGCAGTTTTCTCGGGTCGACGTGACAAGCGGCCAGATCGGGGCGTTTTCCGGAACCCGCGACAACTCGGATTTATCGCCAGTACGCGTGATCTTTGCAAATCGGGTCACTTCGGACAGATGGCTCAGGTCCTGCCGCGACATCGTCCTGGCGCCGTCGTGCGCTCGTTCAAGATAGTAATGGCAAAGATAATTTGCCCGGCCCTTTAACATCGCCACTGTGACCGGTACCGCCAATGCATCGCGTACGGTGGGCACATCCCGCAGAAACAATTGATCTTGCAGATGCTTGGTGCCGGTTGACACAATGACCTTGCCGCCCCACAACATCGACGGCACCAGGTAGGCATACGTTTTGCCCGTCCCGGTTCCGGCTTCGACGATCAGCGTGTTGCCACCGTCCGCGCCAACCGGCGTCGATGTCAATGGGTCACCGGCAAGATCACTGCCATCCAGCACCGCCGCTGCCTGATCGCTGTCTTCTACATCCACCTCTGCGCGGCTTCCAGGCGCTGCGAATGCAAGACCACCACGTTCGGCGGCTTCCAGACGCAATTGCGCGCGCGACGGTCGCGCCGCGGCCTGCGGCGCGCTGCCCTCGATGGCTGCGGCGACAGCCAGCGCCATCCTCAACTGCGATGCACGCGGGCGATAACCAGGAATATGCCGCGCCAGTGGGCCTGCGTCGTCAAACAACGTCTCGAGTTCCGCAACGCGCCGGCGGTTAGGCAACATTGGCGGGCAATCGGCGGCCACACCCGGTTTTTTGGGGTCAGGCGACGCGGCCTGACCCGCCGTCGCGGCGGCCGAGGCGTCCGGGCCGCGCGTCGCGTGTCGTCGGGCTTCGTCAGGCACCGAATCGATCGAATCGGTCACTGGCTGGTCGCCGACGCGGCACTAGCGGCTGCCGCGCGCTGTGCGGCATTTGCGCGGCGTTCATCCAACGTCTTTTGCCGTTCCGCCGCATCGTCCTGCTTGGCCTGGAAGCGCTGTACGTTTTCCTGGCGCCTCTGCGCATCAGCGGCGGCATTCTGCCGCGCCGCATCGAGCTTCTGTTGATAAGCGCTTTGCTTGCGATTGTACGCATCGACATTCGCCTGGCGCTGCGGTGCGCTGTCGCCCCGTTTCGCCTGGTCGACTGCATGCTGTTGTTGCTTGGCATCATAGGCCGCGCGATGCTGACGCTCATTGGCCGCACGTTGCGGCGCATTCGCGCGCTGCTGCGCCAGCCGCTGCGCATCATCCGCCTCGCGCTTTTCCTCACGCGCCGCACGGCGATCCGCCGACAGCTTCAACTGCACCTCGCGAATACTTGCCTTCTCGTCACGCATTTTGTCGCGTGCCACGTCGAGACAATGGTTGACGAAGAACGTGGCGTAGCAGTCGTGCTTGGCAACCGCATACGTGTACTCGTTCTTCGCGGTGCGGGCGTTCAACTGCTGTTGTTGCGCATCGAATTCCGCTGTCCGCTGCGCATACGCGGCATCGGATAACGCCGGTGCGGGTGCGCCTGGTGTTGCCGGTGTCGCCGAAGGACGCGAAGCCTGCGCCCACGCCCCCTGGTACGCCACGGTGACAAATGCGACGGCCGCGAGCCAGGCAAGCACCGGTCCCGGGCGACGCCGCACGCGGCGTCGTGCAACAGTGCGATTGCATGCGTCGACGGACAAGCCTACAACGCCGCCCGGGGTTACTGTTCTAGGAATCGCGCAAGCATCCGCAAACAGTGCAAACGCGTGCACATCGTGTGTATCGGACGCTGCGGTCGCGACCGGGGCCTGGGTAGGCAGGAGGTTGGGAACGGAAGTCAAAGCGGCAGGGGCGAAATGAAGGATCGGAACGGCTGTGATACGCACCGAATTCTACCATTGGCGGCCGCGCGCCGCGGCATGGCGAGACCTGGCCGAATGGCCGGCGGTTTGTGGCACAATGCCCGGCTTCAGCAACCTGACTTACCGCCTCGCTCATGACGGATACCGTAGCCCAGAAAATCGTACAACGCATCGCCACGGAATTGGCCGTGCAGCCCCGCCAGGTGGCCGCGGCAGTCGGCCTGCTCGACGAGGGCGCCACCGTCCCGTTCATCGCGCGCTACCGGAAGGAAGTGACGGGAAACCTGGACGACACCCAGTTGCGCATGCTGGAGGAAAGGCTGACCTATCTGCGCGACATGGAAGATCGTCGCGCCGCCATCCTGCAAAGCATCGATGAGCAAGGCAAGCTCGACGCCACGTTGCGCGCCGCAATCGACGCGGCCGACAGCAAACAGACGTTGGAAGACCTTTACCTGCCCTACAAGCCGAAGCGTCGCACGCGGGCACAGATTGCCCGTGAAGCCGGACTGGAGCCCTTGGCGGACATGCTCCTCGCCGATCCGACCCGTGATCCGCAAACCGAAGCACAAGCCTATGTCGATGCGGACAAGGGCGTGGCCGACACGAAGGCCGCACTCGACGGCGCGCGCGACATCCTGTCCGAACGCTTTGGCGAAACGGCGGAATTGCTGGCGACGCTGCGTGCCGATTTGTGGCAGCGCGGCATCGTCACCTCCACTGTGGTGCCAGGCAAGGAACTGGAAGAAGGCGAAAAATTCCGCGACTATTACGCCTACACCGAGTCCATTGCAACAGTGCCGTCGCACCGCGCCCTGGCGCTTTTCCGTGCCCGTAACCTCGGCATCCTTGGTGTAAAACTAGGTCTGGGCGAGGCGTTGGACACGCAAGTGCCGCATCCCTGCGAACTGACGATCGCCTCGCACGTCGGTATCCGCAATAATGGCCGCCCCGCGGACAAATGGCTGTCCGATGTCTGCCGCTGGAGCTGGCGCGTCAAGGTGCAACCCTACCTGGAAAACGAATTGCTCGGCCGCCTGCGCGATACGGCGGAAACCGAGGCGATCACGGTCTTCGCGCGCAACCTGAAGGACCTTTTGCTGGCCGCGCCGGCCGGCCCGAAGGCCGTCATCGGCCTTGACCCCGGTATCCGGACCGGTGTCAAGGTGGCAAGTGTCGATCGTACCGGCAAGTTGCTGGCGACCGATACCATCTATCCACATGAACCGCGACGCGATTGGGACGGGGCGATTGCCCGCCTTGCAAAAATGGCGCAGGCAACCGGCGCGGAGCTGATCAGCATCGGCAACGGCACCGCGTCTCGCGAAACCGACAAGCTGGCAGCCGATTTGATGGCACGCCATCCGGAATTGAAGCTGACGAAGATCGTCGTGTCGGAATCAGGCGCATCGATCTATTCAGCCTCGGAACTCGCCGCAAAGGAATTCCCGGATCTGGACGTCTCGCTGCGCGGCGCGGTATCGATCGCGCGCCGCCTGCAGGACCCGCTTGCGGAATTGGTCAAAATCGATCCCAAAGCCATAGGCGTCGGGCAGTACCAGCACGACGTCAATCAACGTGAACTCGCACGCGCACTGGATGCTGTCGTGGAAGATTGCGTGAATGCCGTGGGCGTCGATGTCAATACCGCCTCCGTTGCCTTGCTGGCGCGTGTTTCCGGATTGAATGCGCTACTGGCCCGCAATATCGTCGACTATCGTGATGCCAATGGCGCATTCACATCGCGCGAGGCGTTGCGCAACGTGCCGCGTCTTGGCGACAAGACATTCGAACAAGCCGCGGGGTTCCTTCGCGTCAACGCCGGCGAGAATCCGCTCGACCGCTCCGCGGTCCACCCGGAAGCGTACCCGCTGGTGGAACGGATGCTGACAAAAATCGGGCGCACCGCCGCGGAACTGCTCGGCAATCGCGACATCCTGCAGCGCATCACGCCCACCGAATTTGTCGACGCGCGTTTTGGCCTGCCTACCATTCGTGACATCCTGAACGAACTGGAAAAACCCGGTCGCGATCCGCGCCCCGAGTTCAAGACGGCCTCCTTCAAGGAGGGCATCGAAAAAGTATCGGATCTGTTGCCAGGCATGATCCTGGAAGGCGTGGTGACAAATGTGGCGGCCTTCGGCGCCTTTGTCGACATTGGCGTGCATCAAGATGGCCTGGTACACGTCTCGGCCCTTTCCACGCGATTCGTCCGAGACCCGCACGAGGTGGTCAAGGCCGGTCAGGTCGTGCAAGTGAAAGTCATCGAAGTGGATGTCAAGCGGCAACGGATTGCGCTGACGATGCGACTCGACGACGATGTTGACGCAATGGCCACCGGCCAGGGTCGCGATGCCCCCACGACGAACAGGACGGCTCGGGGTACTCGCGGCGGCAACAGTGCAAGGGCAGGAGGAGGGCATGACCGTTCGCGCGGCGGCAGCGCTCCTGCGGGCAATAATGCCATGGCAGCCGCCTTTGCCAGCCTGAAGCAACGCGGCAAATAGCAATAAATGAAAAAAAGCCTACGCGACACCAGAATGTCGCGTAGGCTTTTTTTGCGCTATCGCGCCGTAACAATCACGTCGACGAACGACACACTTCCAGGTTTTCGGTATGTGCGCCATCGGCGGCGCAGATCCCGAGCCCCGCGCTGCCGTACACTCCGGTCTTAGATTTCGATCTTCGTACCCAGTTCGACGACGCGATTCGCCGGAATGCTGAAAAAGTCGGTGGGTTTGGCCGCATTCTGATGCATCCACGCGAATACGCGCTCACGCCATAACGACATGCCTGGCAGTTGCGTGGGAACCACCGTCTCGCGTGCCAGGAAAAACGACGTATCCATCAATTCGAACGTCATTTCATGTTCGCGCTCAAGATACTTGAGCACCCGGTCGACATCCGGCGTTTCATTGAAGCCGTAAACTGCCTTGACCAGGAACAGCCCACCGTCGAAAGGCCTGAGGAAATAGCGCTTGTCTTCTTCGATATACGGAACGTCCCGGGTCAGGAACGTCATGAAGATCGTCCGCTCGTGCAGGATCTTGTTGTGCTTGAGATTGTGCAGCAGGCTCACCGGCACCAGTGTCTCACTACCGGTGAGGTAAATCGCGGTGCCCGAGACGCGATGCGGTGGGTGGGCAAGTAGCCCTTTCAGGAAGGGTTGCAGCGGTATACCATCCGCGGCGGTTCGGTCCTTTACAATCTGGCGCCCCTTTGACCAGGTCGTCAACAGGAAGAACAGCAGCACGCCAACGCCCAGGGGCAACCAACCACCCTCCTCGATCTTGATGACATTTGCACCAAAAAAGGCGAGATCAACGATCATGAACAGCGCGACAATGGGAATCACCAGCCGCTTGCGCCACTTCCAGACGCGCAACATCACCACCCCCACCAGCATCGTCGTGATCACCATCGTTGTCACCACGGCAATGCCGTAGGCAGCGGCCAAGTTGTCCGAACTACGGAAGCCAAGCACGATGCAAACAACGATGAAGTATAGCGACCAGTTCACGACCGGAATATAGATCTGACCGATTTCCCTGTCGGACGTATGCTGGATCTTCATCCGCGGCACATAGCCAAGCTGGATTGCCTGCGATGTCAGCGAGAAAGCACCCGAGATAACGGCCTGGGAGGCAATGACCGCTGCCGCCGTCGCAAGGATCACGAGTGGCAATGTCGCCCAATCAGGCGCCATCAGAAAGAAAGGGTTGCTACGCGCTTCCGGTGACGCCATCAACAGCGCGCCCTGACCAAAATAGTTCAGCATCAGTGACGGCATCACGATACCGTACCAGCCGATACGGATAGGACGCGCGCCGAAATGGCCCATGTCTGCATATAGTGCTTCCGCCCCGGTCAGTACCAGGAAGACCGAGCCCAGCACCACATACGCCTGCAAGGCATGCAATGAAATAAACCGGACCGCATGAACCGGATTGATCGCTTCCAGAATAATAGGCTTCTGGACAATGTGATAAAGCCCCAGGGCCGCGAGCGCCAGGAACCATAGCAGCATGACCGGGCCGAACAGCTTGCCCACCACCTCGGTGCCGCGCTTTTGCAAGAAAAACAGAATGGTGACGATCACGAGCACGATCGGCACCACGTAATGCCCAAGTTTCGGCGCGGCCACCTCCAACCCCTCCACCGCCGACAGTACGGACATCGCGGGGGTGATCACCGCATCACCATAGAACATGCAGGCGCCGAAGAGGCCCAACATGATCAGGACCGTGGCAAACCGAGTGCCCTTGCGCACGTTGCGCAGAGACAGCACCATCAGCGCCAACGCACCGCCTTCGCCGTTATTGTCGGCACGCATCACGAAGAGCACGTATTTGACCGCCACGACAAGCGCGATCGCCCAGAACAGCAGGGACACCACGCCGAGAATGGCGCCATCCGTGAATTGAATGCCGTGTTCCTCGCTGAACGCTTCTTTCATCGCGTACAGCGGGCTGGTGCCGATATCGCCGAAAACAATACCGATGGCCGCGGTCACGAGTGCCGACATGCCCTGCTTGCGCGCGTGCGATGTGTAGTTGGTAGCCAAGTTCAGTTGTCGTTATGCGACTCATCCGATACGTCGGACTGGCGCGGAAGGCCACGTTGGATCCATGCGGCGAGATTTTGCGGCCGCAACGTGTCCCATTCCTCGAACGGCTGGTGAATCCACGGATTCGTCGGCAGATGACTTACATGATAATCAGGCCGCGTCACCGAGCATGCCTTGTACCATAGCACCGCCGAGCGCACTTCGGTGATGTCGGGAAACCGTTCGGCCAAATGGCCTTGTACGCGCGCCAGCGTGATACCGGAGTCGACAAGGTCGTCGACCAGCAGCACGTTGCCCCGTAGTGGCCCCCGCGTCATGGTGATGTATTGGGCAATATCGAGCTGGCCCTGAATCGTGCCCGCGGCTTCGCGATAGGAACTGGTCGACAGGATCGCCAACGGCAAGTCGTAAATCCGCGACAATTGGTCACCCACGCGCAAACCGCCGCGGGCGAGACATAAAATGAAATCGAACCGCCAGGCGGACTCGTGGATCTGGAGCGCCAAGCGCTCAACAAGACGATGGTATTCGTCCCAACTGATCCAAAGATGTTGATCGTCGCTTTTGGGAAGACTCACTGCATTACGCTCAAGAAGACACGTTTCTCGGGAGCGGGTGCCGCGCACGGCAAGACGGTTCAAAAGGTGCGATGCGCCGCGTCACCCGCTACGTGCACCGCCGTCCCGGGCGCACGGGGCGCCCGTCCGCCAGTCACATTTACACTTTGAACGGGTGTTCCAGCAAGATCGTTTCATCACGATCCGGACCCGTGGATACCATGTGGATGGGCGTTCCGGCCAATGCCTGCACCCGTGACAAGTAATCTTGTGCTTGCTTGGGCAACTTGTCCCACTGCGTGATACCGATCGTGCTCGACTTCCATCCGGGGAAGGTTTCGTACACAGGCTCACAGGCCTTGACCGCCGCCGCGCCCGTAGGCAGCAAATCGACCGTCTGGCCATCCACCGTATAGCCGGTACACAGCTTGACCTCGTCCAAACTGTCCAGCACGTCCAGTTTCGTGATGCAGAGGCCCGAGATACCGTTGATCTGAATCGACCGCTTCAATGCAGCCACATCCATCCAACCTGTACGGCGCGGACGGCCCGTGACCGAACCGAATTCCTTGCCGATTTTCGCCAGATCGATCCCGACCGGGTCCTGTGCCTCGGGATTATCCGCGTCGTACAGTTCACTTGGGAACGGCCCGCTGCCTACACGCGTGCAGTATGCCTTGGTGATGCCCAGCACATAATGCAGGCGGTGCGGACCGACACCCGCGCCTGCGGCAGCCGCGCCAGCAACACAATTGCTGCTCGTGACAAAGGGATAGGTCCCATGATCGACGTCGAGCAGCGTGCCCTGCGCCCCTTCGAACAGCAGACTGCCGCCGTCGGCATTGACCGCCGCCAGCTTCGCCGACACATCCGCGCACATCGGCCCCAGATCCTTCGCGAAACCAAGCATCCTGGCCAGGGTTTCGTCAAAGTCGATCGCTTCCGCACCCAGATACTGTGTCAGCTGGAAGTTATGGTAATCCAGGATTTCCTTCAGACGCTCCGCGAAGCGGGCCGGATCGAACAGGTCCTGCACGCGCAGACCGCGTCGTGCGACCTTGTCTTCGTACGCCGGGCCGATGCCGCGACCGGTAGTGCCGATCTTGTCGTTCCCACGCTTCTTCTCGCGCGCCTGGTCTATCGCGACATGCGAAGGCAGCAGCAAGGTACATGCGTGGGAAATAAACAGGCGATCACGCACATGCAGGCCGGCCGCTTCCAACTCCCCGATTTCCTTGAACAGCGCCTCAGGAGACAGCACGACGCCATTACCGATATAGCAAGCCGTTCCATCGCGCATGATGCCCGAAGGGATCAATCGCAAAATGGTCTTCTTGCCGCCGATAATCAGCGTGTGACCTGCGTTATGACCGCCTTGGAAGCGGACAACACCTTGCGCGTGATCGGTCAGCCAATCGACGATCTTGCCTTTGCCTTCGTCACCCCACTGCGTGCCGACGACAACGACATTTCGTCCCTGGTTCGATGCAATACCGGACATGTTGAGTTCGAGCCTGATTAAAAACGTATTCTACCCGCGTTGCGCGGTGATATTCGGAAATTAGCGTGTTTGGCGTGACACCAACACCCATTGGTCGTTTTGCGAAACGAGCTCACGCTCGCATGCGAATTCGTCCAGATCGTGTGCATGTCCCGGCAGTGACTGAATCACCACCTCGCCTGCGTCCCGCAACGCGGCGATCGCCGCACGCAAGGTAGCGTCCTGCGTCCACGGCGCGTAGATCGCCGAGGAACGGGCTTCCACCGGAGAAATCCGGGCCAACTCGCGCAGATCCATCGAAAATCCAATCGCGGGCCGGTCACGGCCGAATAAACGACCAATCCGGTCATATCGCCCGCCCCGCGCGATCGCATTCGGCACGCCATCGACGTAGGCCGAGAAAATCACACCAGTATGGTACTGGTAAGTCCCACCCAAATCACCGAGATCGAACTGCACAGGACTGACACCCACCCCGGCCGAAGACAAGGCAGCATCGGCGGCATCTGCCAGTTGCGTCAGATCGCCTAGCGCACGCTGGATTTCCGGAAGGGCCGGCAGACGCGCGCGCGCGCGATCGAGCACATCGCGACCGCCATACAACGTTGGCAACGCACGCAGCGCATCGCGTAGCGGCGTGTCCAACGATTGCGTCAATGCCTGCAATGCAGGTACGTCCTTCGCCGCAAGCGCTCCGGAAATCGCGTAGGCATGCGCGGCCGCCTGCGGCGACGACGCCAGCAATGCGGTGGCAATGGCCGCATGGCCGAGATCCAGTCGTACACCCTGCAATCCCACGCGCGCCGTACAATCGATCAGCAATTGCTGGATTTCGATATCCGCTTCGATGCCGGCATGACCATACAATTCAGCGCCAATCTGATAAGGCTCGCGTGTCGCGTGCAAGCCACGCGGACGCGTTTCCAGCACCGGGCCCGCATAGCAGAGTCGCGTCACACCGGCACGATTGAGCAAGTGCGCATCGATGCGCGATACCTGGGGCGTGATGTCGGCGCGCACACCCATCGTGCGCCCGGACAATTGATCGACCAATTTGAAGGTACGCAGCGCCAGATCGTCGCCGGCCCCTGCCAGCAGGGACTCCAGATACTCCAGCAGCGGCGGCATCACCATCTCGTAGCCGTATGCGCGGAACCGATCCAGCAGCAGTCGCCGCAGATTTTCACTTTTACGCGCTTCCGACGGCAGGACGTCGGCAATGCTTTCGGGCAGGAGCCAAATCGACACGGTCGATATCCTCTCAATCCAATGCCAGATGTGGCGTGTAAACAATAAGACGACAAAAGTCGACACAGCGGCCTTGATGGCCGCTCTGTCGACAAACAGGTCGCAATTCTACGCAAAAGTACGCCGGAGGGTAAGGCTTAGCGCGCGCCGGCGCGTTTGGCCGGTGCCGATGCACCCGGCGGCGTGCCGCCGTCGGGCGAGCGCAGGTACTGGAAGAACGCGCTGTTCGGATCGGCGACGATCACATCACCCTTGTTGCGGAACGCTGCCCGATACGCGTCCAGGCTCTTGTAGAAAGCATAGAACGCCGGGTCCTTGCCGAACGCCTGTGCATAGATCGCCGAAGCCTGCGCGTCGGCGTCCCCCATGATCGCCTGCGTCTTCTCATAGGCTTCGGACAGCACGACCTCGCGTTGACGGTCCGCATCGGCACGGATTTGCTCCGCTTCGGCTGCACCAGTTGAACGCAGGTTATTCGCGACCTGCTTGCGCTCCGCCTCCATCCGACGGTAAACCGAGTCGCTGATCGCCGCAAGCAGGTCGACGCGCTTCAGGCGCACATCCAATACTTGGATACCAATGCTGGCCGCTTCTCGCTCAACCTTGGTACGTACCGCCTGCATGACGACCTCGCGCTCGTTCGAGACGACTTCAGTCACTGTCCGCTTGGCGAACTCCTCGTTCAACGCTGCACGGATAATCGCCTTCAGACGATCCTCCGCGGCACCGCTGTCGCTCTTGAACGAAATGTAATACTTCAACGGATCCGCAACGCGATACTTGACGAACAAGTCGACCAACAGGTTTTTCTTCTCCGACGTGATGTAACGGTCTGGCTCGGCGTTGTCGATCGTCTGAATTCGCTTGTCAATCGTAACCACGTGCTGGAACGGCGGAGGAAGCTTGAAATACAGCCCCGGTTCGGAAATCTGGCGCTTGACGGCACCCAGCGCGAAGACGATTGCAAAGCGACGCTGATCAACGACAAACATCATCGACGATGCCAGCGACAACACAACGGCCAACGCGACGATCGCGGTAATGATTCGATTCATGGTTGGCGTTCCTTATTGGCCTGACGCACTGGGCAGGTCCTGCAGCGATTCGCTGCGGTCCCGGCTGCGGAAGATCGTGCGGGAGCGCAGCGGATCACTGCCGTCATCTTGGACGTTATCCCGCTGCCGCGTTGCCATCGACGACATCGTCGCGCCACCCGACAGCCCGCTCCCGAGGCTGATCGGCGCGCCGTCCAGCGACGAAGCGTCGCCGGGTGTCGCATCGTGTCCCGCGCCGTTGTCGGTACCATTCGAAGCGCCGCTTCGCGCAGCACGGCCGCTCCCGGTGTCGCTGTTATTGTTCAACAACTTATCCAATGGCAGATAAAGCAGGTTGTTATTGTTCCGGCCGTCGATCAGCACCTTCGAGGCACGACTATAGATCTGCTGCATCGTATCCAGATACATCCGCTCGCGCGTCACCGCCGGCGCCTTTGCATACTGCGCCTGAATGGCATCAAAACGCTGCGCGTCACCGGTGGCCTGCGCCACGACCTTTGCCTTATAACCCTCGGCCTCCTCGACCATTCGCGCCGCGGTACCCCGAGCACGAGGAATCACGTTATTGGCATAGGCCTGCGCTTCATTCTTCTGCCGCTCCCGGTCCTGGCCCGCCTTTACCGCGTCATCGAACGCCGCCTGCACTTGCTGCGGCGGTTGCACGTTCTGCATTGTCACGCTCGTCACCAGAATGCCGTCGCGGTAGGAGTCCAGAATTTTTTGTATCGTCTGCGTTAGTTCCAGGGCCACCTGCTCACGCCCCTCGTACAGGACGAAATCCATCTTGCTCTTGCCGACGATCTCCCGAACCGCTGTTTCGGCGGCCTGGGCGACATTCGCCTCGGCGTCGGCATTGTTGAAGAGGAAATCGGCTGCGTCCTTGATCCGGTACTGGACAGCGAACCGCACATCAATGATGTTTTCATCAGCGGTCAGCATCGACGAATCCTTGGAATTCGTCTGCGCGATCGTGCCGCTACGACCGATGTCGATCGAGCGCACCTGCCACATGTTGACCGTTTCGTTCGACTCGAACGGCCAGGGCATCCGCCATTGCACACCAGCCGGCACGGTACGCACGTACTTGCCGAAGCGCAGCACGACACCCGCCTGCCCTTCCTGCACCACATACAAGCCACTGCCGAGCCAGATCACCACGACGGCACACAACACGGCGATTACACCAATCGACCCCCCTCGGCCCGCGCCGGGAAAACGCGGACCGCCGCGTCGTGGACCGCGATTGTCCTTCCCGCCACCATTGTTATTGTCACCGCCGCCACCGAACCAGCGTTGCAATCGCGAATTGAATTCGCGCCACAGATCGTCGAGGTCCGGGGGGCCTTGCTTGTCGCCGGCACCCATTGGCCGATCGCGTTGACTGCGCTCGCCACGCTGCGGCACGCCAGGCGGCGTTGTGGGGGGACCTTCGCGACGACCATCGTCTGGACGACCGTCATTGCCGGCGTCGTCCTTGTTGCCCGAATCCCCGGAAGCGCGCCGGTCATCACTGCCTGGTGCATTCCCCGGGACGCCGCGCGTCTCGCTATCGGGGCCGTTGGAACCGTTCGAAGTCGGCTCACCGTCACCGGTGCCTTCACGGGATTCACCCCGCCCCCAGCGCTGATCGTTCAACGAAAAAATCGCAGTCATCCGCTGCCTAGTACTGCTGTAGTTTTGATCATTCACCATGAAGCAGCCGGTTAGTACGCTGTGAGGCGACGCTATGAAGCGACGCGGTAACGCCACGCGATCAGGCAATGCGCTAAGGTGGCACGAATGAGACCTCGTCGGGCCTCGTGGCGTTGTCGTGGAATGCGCCGGCATTAAGCAGGACGGGCGGGCGGCAGCCATTGCCCCCGCCAGCGTTACCTCTACCGCACACCGGCACATGACGTATCGCTACGCCGCATGGCCATCGGACGCATCGTCGACCTCGGTCGGCGATGCTGCGTCGCCGCCAGAGATCGCTGTACCGGCAGGCCCGGCATTCGAAGCGTCCGCTACCGCCCCGTCGCTCGCCTTCCGCTTTCGATCCCATTCCGTGCCCTGACGCGACGCGGGCTCTGACCAATCGGGAGGACGTGCACCAGGCCCAGAGTGTCGGAAACGCACGTCCTCCTCGGACGGTGCTTCAGGCGCATCCAGATCGCGGGCAACCACGGCCTCCGTAATGGCAGTCCGGAGGGCATCCAGACCACGGCCTGAACGCGCACTCACGAAAACGCGGGAAATATTACCATATTCGTTTCTTTCAAATAGCTTAACATCATCGAGCTCCGGCACGGCATCGATCTTGTTCCAAACCAGCAATTGCGGCACATCCGCGGCGCCGATTTCCTTCAGCACCTTGTTGACTTCGTCAATCTGATCCAGGCGCGCCGGATTGGCCGCATCGACGACGTGCACCAGCAGATCGGCCTGGGCCGTCTCCTCCAGCGTTGCCCGGAAGGCGGCGACCAGCGTATGCGGTAAATCCCGAATAAATCCGACGGTGTCGCTCAAGACGATCGTGCCGGCGTCACCGAGAAATACCCGGCGCGAGGTGGTATCCAGCGTCGCAAACAACTGGTCCGCGGCATAGGTCTTGGCCTTCGTGATGGCGTTGAACAGCGTCGACTTCCCGGCATTGGTATAGCCGACCAGCGAAACGGAAAAGGCCTGACTACGTTCCCGGGCGCGGCGTTGCGTTCCATGCTGTCTCGCGAGCTTGGCCTGGCGCCCGCGGAGATACTTGATACGCTCGCCCAGCAGACGGCGATCCGTCTCCAACTGCGTTTCACCAGGACCGCGAAGGCCGATACCGCCCTTTTGCCGTTCCAAGTGCGTCCACGCTCGCACCAGACGCGTCGATAGATACTGCAATTGCGCAAGTTCTACCTGAACCTTGCCCTCGGCACTTTTAGCGCGTTGCGCAAAAATATCCAGGATCAGGCTGATACGATCAACGACCCGCGTCTCAAGCGCTTGCTCCAGATTACGCTGCTGAGCCGGTGACAATGCATGATTGAAGATGACCAGATCAACATGATGGTGTGCGACAAGAAGACGCAACTCTTCCGCCTTGCCGCTACCGATGAAGAATTTGGGATCGGGGCTAGCCCTTTTTCCTGTCACTGTGACGACAGGGTCGGCGCCGGCGCTAGTGGCCAGCATTGCCAGCTCTTCCAGGCTGGCCTGGAAATCGGCTTTGCCGAAATCCAGATTGACGAGTGCAGCGCGTGTCAAATTATCCGTTCTCTCGCGCGGCAGCCGTACGGCATATTGGTTGTTCGAACGTTCAACTTGTCTCGAAACCAACGTCGTACGACAGGCCGCTGTTCAGGGATTACTCGGCCTGCGTGCCGGCTGCCGGCGCTGGCAGGTTGACCGGACGGGCAGGCACGACGGTCGAAATAGCGTGTTTGTAGACCATTTGCGTGACGGTGTTTTTCAGCAGCAAGACATACTGGTCGAAAGACTCGACCTGGCCTTGCAACTTGATGCCGTTCACCAGGTAGATCGACACGGGAACGTGCTCCTTGCGCAGGACATTCAAAAATGGGTCCTGAAGCAGTTGCCCTTTGTTGTTTTGACTCATAGCAGACTCCCTGTTGTTTTCGGGGTTTAAATTCAATGGTGGAGCGGGCGTTAGAAGTTTCGACCAGAGGAAGCAGGACGACCCGTCCCCACCACTATATCCGATTTTACCTGGGCTCCAGGCACCATACGGCCGGCTAGGACGGCAATCCATGCGCGCCGAAAGCCGCGGTTTTCGATGCCAGCAGCGGCAGGAATCGGGTATTTCATTACCGGCGCACGATACGGCCACGCTACCGGTCCACGCCGGACCGACCGCGTAAATCAGACGGTGCCGCACCACCCGCACCGCGTCCGACGCATCGTTCGTCCGACCCGGTCCAGGCGATCCAGCGCGTCGACTGCCGCGGGCGCGTTTTTAATCCTTATTCAAAAACGGATTGTCGCTCGAACGGAATTCGATACGCAGCGGTGTCCCTACCAACTTGAAGGTCTCGCGGAAGCGGCCTTCGAGGTAACGACGATACGAATCGGTGATCGCATCCAGCGCATTACCGTGCACCACGATAATCGGTGGATTCTGACCACCTTGGTGCGCATACCGGAGTTTCGGACGAATCGCTCCCTTGCGGCGCGGTTGCTGATGCTCCACAGCCTCGATCAACGCCCGCGTCAACTTCGGCGTCGGCAATTTCGCCATCGCCGCCGCAAACGCATCATCGACCGCATGCATCATTGCGCCAATGCCGGTTTTCTCCGTTGCGGAGATGAAAAAATGTTTCGCAAAGCCGAGGAATCGCAACTTACGCTCAAGATCTCCTTTCGCTTTTTCACGAATGTATTCGTCGAGCCCATCCCACTTGTTGACGCCTACGACCAGGGCGCGCCCCTGCTCGACGATAAAGCCGGCAATATGCGCATCCTGCTCGCTGATTTCCTGACGCGCGTCGAGCAGCAGGATAACGACATTCGCATCGGACACGGCTTGCAACGTCTTGATCACCGAAAATTTCTCGATGGCCTCGAAGACCTTGCCTCGCTTACGGATTCCCGCGGTGTCGATCAGCGTATAGGGCTTACCCTTGCGTTCGAAGTCAATGTAGATCGAATCACGCGTCGTGCCAGGCATGTCGAAGGCAATTACGCGTTCCTCACCTAGCAGCGTATTCACCAACGTCGACTTACCCACGTTCGGGCGGCCGACGATCGCGATCTTCATGCCGCGCGACGCCGCTTCTTCTTCCGTTGACACTCGACCGGCATAGGCGACATCGAGGGCTTCCTCGATCAACTCATTCACGCCATCTCCATGCGCGGACGAAATCGCACGTGGGTCGCCAAGCCCCAGTTCGTAGAAATCCGTCGCAACAGCCGAATAACGCATGCCTTCGGCCTTGTTGACGACCAGTAATACCGGCCGCCCGCTCTTGCGTAGATAAGTCGCAATAGCGGCGTCCTGCGGAGCGAGACCCAGGCGTCCATCGACGATGAATACGATGACGTCCGATTCCTCCACCGCCTGCCGTGTCTGACGGGCCATCTCATACAGGATGCCCTCTTTCGCCACCGGCTCGAAGCCGCCCGTGTCGACGACCAGATAAGGCCGCGTGCCTTCGCGCGTGCCGGCGCGCCCTTCGCCATAGTGGCGGTCTCGGGTCAAGCCCGGCAGATCCGCCACCAACGCGTCGCGCGAGCGGGTCAATCGATTGAACAGCGTTGACTTACCCACATTGGGGCGGCCAACGAGCGTGATTACGGGTTTCATTATCCACTCTCAAAACGCCAACGGCCGTCGCGCCGCCCTGGGGCGGCCAGCGGCCGTCGACACGACGCACCCGGCACCGCACCGCGCCCTATGCGCCGGCGATACAACCATCACGGATGCGTTGCTGCATGTTCGTACTGCGTATTCGTATTGCGTATCGCAGCGTATTACTCGCGTTACTGCGGCTGAAAAGCGTACAGATCGCCGCTGGACGTCTGCACGATCAATGTGTCACCGGAGACAACGGCAGGCGCCGTGATCGGATCACCATCAGTCTTCATCCGCGCGATAAATTGGCCATTTTCCGTAGACAAAAAATGCACGAAGCCCTTGTAGTCACCCACCACCACTGCGTGCCCCAACAACACGGGCCGGCTCAGATCGCGACTGCGCAGCGCCTTGTTTTCCCATAATGGTCGTCCGCTATTGGCATCGAATGCGCTGACCACGGAGAAGTCGTCGCCCGCCACCACCATCTGCGCATCCTCTGCAACGCCGTTATACGTAGAGAACGGATGTTCCCACACCGGCTGGCCATTTTCGACATCAAAACAGCCCAGACGCCCCTGGAAGCTACCGGCGCATGCCAGACGGCCGACCAATTCCGGCGAACCCGATACGTCATTGATTCGCTCCACCTCGGTCACGCCTTGCGGGAACGATACCGGCGATTGCCAGAACGGTTCGCCACTGTCGATATTGATCGCCGCGATCGAGCCGCCCGGGAAGCCCGCCAATACGCCATTCGCACCAGCGAACCGCATGCCCAGCGTCGTCCGCAGATTCAGCGGCACGGCGCGATTGCGATAGACCCACTTCTGCTCGCCGGTGCGCGCGTCAAACGCGGTAATCTGGCCGTCGGCGGTTCGGACAATGACCAGATTGTGCCCGATCAATGGCGCCGTCAATATCTCGCCACCCACGCTGCCACTCCAGACACGATTGCCGTCGGCATCGAGCACGATGACATAGCCGTCCTGCGCACCGACCGCGACCAGCGAGGCGTCATCCGCGACACCCACACCGGCCGTCAAGGATTCCTTGAGCTTCGTACGCCAGATGGTGCGACCGCTCGCCGCGTCAAACTTGGCTACCGAGCCGTTATTGCCGGCGGCAAACACAAAACCGTTCACCACTGTCGGCTGGAACAGGAAGCCCTTCGACTTACCGACGCTCGCCTTCCATGCCTGCTTGACCTCCATGACCGGCTTGAAGTCGGTCAATGGCGTCGGCACGCGACGCGGGTCCTTGGTCGACGAACAAGCGGCCAGGATGGCGATCGACATCGCCACCAACGTCGTGCGAACGATCGCGGATCCGGTGCGCCGGGTCGTAACAGTCTTCAGGTGCAGCATTATCGAGAGGGCTCCGCGAGAAAAAGCGTATTGTGCCGTGAAGTGCCGGTCGTACAGGCCACGAACGGCAAAGAATCGGGTAAACAAGCGATGTAAGACAGTCACCGCGCATTACAACGCCGGCGCGGGTCAGCCACCCAACGCATCCAGCTTCAACTGCACGATCTGGCGCGACGACGCATCGTCCGATGCCAATTGCTTCAAGGCATCACGGTACGCGACACGCGCATCGTCGCGCTTGCCAGCGGCTGCGAGCAGGTCGCCACGGCGATCGGCGCGCAATGCACCGAACCCGTCATCATCCTTGCCGGACAGCAGCGCCAGCCCGGCGTCATACGCCTTCTGGTCCAGCAACACACCCGCCAGGCGGATACGCGCGATCTGCTGATAGCTGCTGTCGCCACCGTGGTCGATTACCCATTGCAGTTCGGCTTTGGCGCCGTCCATGTCCTTCGCGCGATACAACACGGCCGCCGCGCCCAACGCCGTCATCCGCGCATAAGGGGTACGGCCGAAAGACGATGTCATGTCCGAAGTGATACGGCGTACACGCGGCACATCCCCCGCGCCCTGATTCGCCGACGCAGCCTGCTGAAATTGCTCATACAGTGCAGCTGCCTCGGTGGTCTGACGCCGCTGCCAATAGTGCCAACCGCTCCAAGCCGCCAAGACGACCAAGACAGCCAGCACCACCCAGGTCAGGGCATTGCCCCAGCGCGCCCACCACGCCTTCAGATTATCGAGCGTCTCTTGTTCGTCGTGATAGCTCATCGCCCGCCAATTACTTGCTTATTAAAATGAAACCGGCCGTCAAGCCCGGCTTATCGCGTATTCAAACCGCCCCGTTAGTCCGTGGCGCGCGTGATTCGTTCAATCAAATGTTCCGCCAACGCATCGAAAGCCACCGTCTGCTGCGCCTGGACATCACCAGCGGGTGCTCGCAGCGCCTTCACGCTGACGGTGCCGTTGGCCACTTCATCCTCGCCAAAAATCACGGCAAACGCGGCACCACTGGCGTCGGCACGTTTCATTTGCGACTTGAAGCTGCTGCTGGCACCGTCGGCACTGCAATGCAGGATCACGTCGAATCCCGCATCCCGCAACCGCTCCGCTGCGATAAAAGCCTTGATGCGCGCTTCATCACCCTGGTGCAGCACATACGCGTCACAACCCTGCGGCTCCGGCCCCAGATCGGCAGCCTTTAGCAGCTCTAGAATGCGCTCAACGCCCATGGCCCAGCCACAACTTGGCGCGGGCTTGCCACCCAGTTGTTCGACCAGGGGATCATAGCGCCCGCCACCCGCCACCGTTCCTTGCGATCCCAGTTGATCGGTGATCCACTCGAACACGGTCAGATTGTAATAATCAAGTCCTCGTACCAGACGAGGATTGATCTTGAACGGGATATTGTTCTCCAGCAGCAAGCGCTGAACGCCCTCGAAATGCTTCAGCGATGCCTCGCCGAGATAGTCGATGAGCTTGGGCGCCGCGTCGACCATCGCCTGCATCGCCGGATTTTTCGTATCGAGCACGCGCAAGGGGTTCGAATACAGTCGACGCTTACCATCCTCGTCAAGTTGATCCTGATGCTTTTCCAGGTAGGCGATCAAATCCGCGCGATGACGTGCGCGTTCCTCCGCCTGGCCCAGTGAATTCAACTCGAGGCGGATACCGGTCAACCCGAGGTCGTCCCAGAGCCGCTGGCACATCATGATGATTTCGGCATCGGCGTCGGGGCCGGCAAATCCCAACGCTTCCACGCCCACTTGATGAAATTGTCGATAACGGCCGCGCTGCGGGCGCTCGTGACGGAACATCGGCCCAACGTACCACAGCCGCTTCGGGCCATCGTACAGCAGGTTGTGTTCGATCGACGCACGCACAACCGCAGCGGTGTTCTCCGGACGCAGCGTCAATTTCTCACCGTTCAAGGCGTCCGTGAAGCTGTACATCTCTTTTTCGACAATATCGGTCACCTCACCGATACCACGGGTGAACAACTGCGTATGCTCGACGATGGGTGTCCGTATATTCTGATAACCATACGACTTTAGCATCGACTGCACCGTCGATTCAAAAAACGCCCACAACGGCGCGTCTGCCGGCAGAAGATCATTCATCCCCTTTACGCCGGTCAGTTTTTCCAACTTATTCTTCTGCTCTGCCATATCTTGTGTTGTTCAGACGGTTGCATCCGCTGCCGTGGCGGCGTTCGCACCGTCAGCGTGGGCGCCATACTTGCGCGCCACGTATTCATCGACGATCACCTGAAATTCCTCAGCTATCCGGTCCCCCCGCAGCGTCTTGACCTTTTCGCCGTCGATAAAGACCGGCGCCGCCGGGGATTCCCCGGATCCAGGCAAACTGATACCGATATTCGCGTGTTTCGACTCACCTGGTCCGTTGACGATGCAGCCCATCACAGCGACCTGCATCTTTTCCACGCCCGGATACGTTTCGCGCCACGTCAGCATCTGCGTGCGCAGATACGTCTGAATTTTCGATGCCAGTTCCTGGAACACGGTGCTGGTCGTACGACCGCAACCCGGGCATGCGATGACCATCGGCGTAAACGATCGCAGACCCATCGTCTGAAGAATTTCCTGCGCCACCACGACCTCACCGGTGCGAGCGCCACCCGGCTCCGGCGTCAACGACACGCGAATCGTGTCGCCGATGCCTTGCTGCAAAAGCACCGATAACGCAGCAGTGGATGCGACGATGCCCTTCGATCCCATGCCGGCCTCGGTCAAGCCAAGGTGCAACGCATAGTCGCAGCGGCGGCCCAGTTCACTGTAGACGGCGATCAGATCCTGCACGTCACTGACCTTGCAGGACAGGATGATGCGATTGCGCCCTAGCCCGACATCCTCCGCTGCTTGCGCCGAGCCGAGTGCGGAGGCGATCAAGGCTTCATACATTACCTTTTTCGCATCCCATGGCTCCGCGCGCAGCGCGTTTTCGTCCATCATCCGCGCAAGTAGATCCTGATCCAGGCTGCCCCAGTTGACGCCTATCCGTACCGGCTTGTCGTATTTGCACGCAACCTCGATCATTTGGGCAAACTGCGTATCACGCTTCGCCCCGTGCCCGACATTGCCAGGGTTGATCCGGTATTTGGACAGCGCGTCCGCGCAGTCCGGATATTTGGTTAACAGTAAATGACCGTTGTAATGGAAATCACCGACGAGCGGCACGTCCACGCCCATCTTGTCGAGCTGATCACGGATATACGGCACCGCCTGCGCGGCTTCTGGCGTATTGACGGTGATACGAACCAGCTCGGAGCCGGCCTGCGCCAATTCCTTGATCTGGATCGCCGTGCCAATCGCATCGACCGTATCCGTATTTGTCATGGACTGCACACGCACCGGCGCGGCACCGCCGATCGTGACCAGACGACCGGCCCAGCGCACGTCCACGGCCACCGATTGACGGCGTGGTGCCGGTCCCGCGAACTCTCTAACTTGATCGATCTGCATGTCTATAGGACCTTCGTCCAAAAATGTCGTTCCGCACGCCGCCCGCCGGTCCATTTCACCTTGGCGCACGTCACCCAATCCACCTACGGAACAGCATTATCGCAGCGTAAACCGCGCGACGTTACGTCCCGATTTTGCATAAGGGGTCAAATCCACCGGCTGACCATCCTGCGTCACAGCGCTCATGCCGCTGATATTACCGATCGTAACGCGCATTGGCCGAACCCCCTCCATCCGCTGCGTCTGTCCCGCATGCACGATCCCTGAAAACACCATATGCCCGTCAGCCTGTACGACACTGACCCAGCTATCCTGCGTCGCCGTCATAGTCACCGGGATTGCCCCTGCCGGCACGACAACCTCGGAGGCTGCCGCTTGGGGGGCCGCCCCGGCGCTGGGAGACGACACCGCCGCCAGCGTCGCAGCCGCGGCCGACCCCGTATCCGCTGCCGCCGCAGCCAAGGCATTCGAGGGCGCCGCCATGGCCGCAGTGACGTTCGCCATCGCCCCCGACGCCGCACCGGCATCGCTACCACCAGTCGTGACTTCACCCGAACCGGACGACGAACCAACGATCGACGGCAACGACGACATCACCGCGCCTGACGCTGGCGTGGAAGTGCCGCCAACATCGACCTGGCCTCCGGAATTCGGATTGGCCATGGCGATATCGGCCTTCGCGTCACCGCGTACTTTCTGTAACCAGCCATTCGGCTCATTGCCGGCGCGCCAGACCACAAGCAGCACCAGCACGACGAATGCCGCCGTGCCACCCCAAAGCCACGAGCGCCGATCCGATCTGCGCGTGCTCCAGCTCAATGGTACGTTCGCCCGGCGCATGCTTGCGGGCTTGCCCGAAGACTGCGGCAACGACGACAAATCAGTCGTGGGGGTCTGTACACCACGCAATGCGTCCGCCAGGGGGCCCGGATCGATGCCAAGCACTTTTGCGTAGCTGCGCGTCAAACCGACAGAGAACGCGGCATCGTGGAGCGCCCCCAGATTCCCACGCTCCAAGGCTTCGATCTTGGACGTCCCAACTTTCAAACGCGATGCCATTTCATCGATGGATCGACCCTTCGCGAGGCGGGCCGCGGCCAGCCGCTCGCCGACGGCTGCCGCCGCATTCGCGGCCGCGGTACCGCCCGTCGAAGCTCCCACCGGGGGTGCTGCCTCGCGCACGCCCCCGGCGCCGGTGCTCGGCACGATGCCATCGTCTCTGTTCATATCCATCCGCAAATCCTGCATCCAAGAGTTCCGAATCCCTACCGCGTTACACTCAAGGCAGGCAGCCCTTTCAACAAGCGCCGCCGCCGCGCCGCAGCATGTCAATCGTTACGGCGATACTCTATCCCACGCGGGCGCACAGCCGCGAACCGCATCATACCGGATGTGCCGGCATCGCCGGTAGCGTCCTCCCCGCGCTCGCCGCTTGTATGGGCACGATACGCCCCATCCGCTGCGCCAATCTCGTACGATCCTGCACCTCTCCCGCCAACTGGCCGCAAGCGGCATCGATATCATCGCCGCGCGTCTTGCGGATGGTAGTGATGACGCCTGCTTCGATCAAAATGTCGGAGAAGCGCTTGATGCGGTCGGCACGCGAACGCTTCAATCCTGAATCAGGAAACGGATTGAACGGAATCAGGTTGAACTTGCACGGCACATCCCGGGTCAACGCGACCAGCTCGCGCGCATGTGTCGGCGAGTCGTTGACGTTGTCCAGCATGCAATATTCGAACGTAATGAATTCCCGGGGCGCGACCTTCAGGTAGCGCTGACAAGCAGCCATCAGTTCGCGCAACGGGTGCTTACGATTCAATGGAATCAGGTCATCGCGCAGGGCATCGTTCGGCGCATGCAGCGAAACCGCCAGCGCAACCGGCAACTCGGACGCGAGCCGATCGATCATCGGCACCACACCGGATGTCGAGAGGGTTACGCGACGGCGAGACAAACCATAAGCGTTATCGTCGAGCATCAAGCGCATGGCGCTGACCACAGGCTCGAAATTCAGCAACGGCTCGCCCATTCCCATCATGACAACGTTCGTCACGGCGCGGGCGTCCGCGGCCTCCTCGGGCACCGACATGCCTTGCGCAACAGCTTCGGCCCGCGCGAGCGCACGGGCTTCGCGAACCGCGAACTCAGCCATCCACAGCTGACCGATGATTTCACCGGTCGTTAAGTTGCGATTGAAACCCTGCTTACCTGTCGAACAAAAACGGCAATTCACCGCGCAGCCGGCCTGCGACGAAATGCAAAGCGTGCCCCGGGATGTTTCAGGAATATAGACGGTCTCGACCGCATTACCCGCGCCCACGTCCAACAGCCACTTGCGCGTCCCATCCAGGGAAATATGGTCCTGCACCACCTGCGGTTTCGCGATTGTCGCGCGCGAAGCCAGTTTGGCGCGCAACGACTTCGCAAGGTCGGTCATTTTTTCGAAATCGGACTCACCACCCTGGTGAATCCAGCGCTGCAATTGCTTTGCGCGAAACGCTTTTTCGCCAAGCGAGTCGCAGTAAGCGACCAGATCAGCGGCGTCAAAATCGAGGAGATTCACAGGCGCTTGCGCGCCGCGTTGTTCAGTCATTGGGAACACCTGCACGGAGAACGACGCATCCCGCATCGATACGCGCGCGGAACGCCTACATGTTGCCTGCGGTCGGTCGTAAAAACCACCGCGAAAAATAGGAACCACCATACGCCGCAACAGCGCCTTGAAAGCGTCGCCGCGGCGGGCAGCGGCAAAGCCAGGTCTTGCTATACGGCCAAAGATGTGAAACACGCGACACCGCGTTACTTTCACACCATGCCCGCCAATGAGCGGACGCTGCGCGCGCGTCTGACGCAGCCGCTCATCAAAAGTGGACCGGGGCGCATGCGGCATTGCACAGCGCCGCTCGCCCCGATCCATTTGCCATAATCAACGCGAGTAGACGTTGATTTCCGGGAAAAAGAAGGCGACCTCGACCGCTGCGGTTTCCGCCGCATCCGAACCGTGAACGGCATTTGCGTCGATGCTGTCCGCGAAATCCGCCCGGATCGTGCCGGCCTCCGCCTTCTTCGGATCCGTCGCACCCATCAGGTCACGGTGCTTCAAGATTGCGCCTTCGCCTTCCAGCACCGAGATGACCACCGGGCCCGAAATCATGAACTTGACCAAATCGCCGAAAAACGGACGCGCCGCATGTACAGCATAGAACTTCTCAGCGTCGGCTTGCGATAACTGCGCCATACGCGATGCAACGATCTTCAGACCGGCATTTTCGAAGCGGCTGTAGATCTGTCCGATCACATTCTTCGCCACCGCGTCCGGCTTGATAATGGACAGAGTACGCTCGATAGCCATGAAAACTCCACGAAATGAATAAGTTAGGTAAGAAAATGAATCTCGTATTATAGCATGGGACAGAACACGAGATCGACTTTTGCACAAAACCTTTCAGTACTGTAATATTTGGTAGAAATATTGACGTTCGAGCAGTGCACGCGCAAAGATACACGGTGTTAGGATAGCGTTGAATAAGCCCCGAGCCGCGCGTTGACCGCGCTGGCGCGGGTCCGCAAGTTTCGCTGGAATGCTTTGGGCATCCGGCCATAGGAGAAGGAAATGAGCGATTTCCGGAATTACGATTTCGGTCGCGGCGGTTCGGTCAGCACCGTCACGGTCCGTAACCGCGTACTGCGCAATACGTACTGGCTGCTGGCGTTGTCCATGGTTCCGACGGTGTTCGGCGCCTGGTTGGGTCTCGTCACGGGCTTCACCGCGTTCGCCGCGGCTAGTCCGATGATGACGGTGATCCTGTTCTTCGCGGTGGCCTTTGGCCTGATGTTCGCGATCGAGCGAAACAAGAACAGTGGCATAGGGGTCGCATTGCTGCTCGCCTTTACGTTCTTCATGGGCGTAATGTTGTCACGGATGATCGGCATGGTACTGGGGCTCGCGAACGGCGCGTCCCTGATCATGCTCGCGTTTGGCGGCACCGGTGTGGTCTTCGGAGCAATGGCGACGATCGCCACGGTGTCGAAGCGTGATTTCAGCAAGCTGGCGGGTTGGTTGATGATGGGGGTGGTCGTCCTCATCGTCGCGTCGATTGCAAATATTTGGCTGCAACTGCCGGCGTTGGTTCTGACGGTGTCGGTGCTGGCATTGGTCATTTTCTCGGCTTTCCTGCTCGTCGATGTACAGCGTGTGATCAACGGTGGTGAAACGAATTACGTCACCGCCACGCTGGCCATCTATCTCGACCTCTACAACATCTTCACCAGCCTGCTGAGCATCCTCAGTATCTTCGGCGGCGGCAACCGCAACTAACTAAAGGCACGCTTCCCCAGCGCCCCCCGTAACACGGGGGCGGGACACGGCAGAAGAGCTCACCCTGTAGTGCAACGAGGGTGGGCTCTTTGTTTTACGCCGGGACGGGATGGACGCGTCGGCAATGTATGCAGGCCGGCCGTTGCGTAAGCAGGGCCGCGGGGGCTTGGAGGAATAACACGCAGTCGCTGCATGCGTTTGACGTTCGAAGCGTTACTTGTCGCGCTCGAAAACGGCGATTGACTCGACATGCGAGGTGTGCGGGAACATATTGACCACCCCTGCTCCCCTCAGCCGATAACCGGCCTCGTGCACCAGCAGGCCCGCGTCGCGCGCCAACGTGGCCGGGTTGCACGACACGTAGACAATACGCGAAGGCAATAAATGCGTTTCGCCAGCGACCGCCAGTTCCGCCAGCGTCTTCGCCACGGCCAGGGCGCCTTCCCGCGGTGGATCGATCAGTGCTTTATCAAAAGCACCAAGCGCGCGCCAATCGTTGACTGTCATCTCAAACAGATTGCTGCACGAAAATGTCGTGCGTGTATCCACGCCGTTTAACCGTGCATTATCGAGCGCGCGCGCGGTCAGGACCTCGCTACCCTCGATACCGTGAACTTCCCTGGCCAGACGCGCCAACGGCAACGTAAAGTTGCCTAGGCCGCAAAACAAATCGATAACGCGATCAGTCGACGTCGGCGCCAGCAGGCGCAAAGCGCGCGAGACCAGTACGCGATTGATCGCGTGGTTGACCTGCGTGAAATCGGTTGGACGGAATGGCATCCGGATATTGAATTCGGGCAGGACGTAATCGAGCCCTGTCGCGTCGATATCCGTAGCAGGATAGAACGGCACAACCGTGTCGGGTCCTTTTGGCTGCAACCAGAATTGCACGCCATGGACGTCAGCAAACGCACGTATTGCCGCCTCGTCATCCAGCGTTAACGGCTCGAGCACGCGCAGCACCAGTGCGATAACGGTGGCGCCCATCGCCAGTTCGATCTGCGGCATTCGGTCGCAGATCGAAAGTTGAGCGACCAAATGCCGCAGCGGCACCAGCATGTCTGAAATCACGGACGGCAGCACTTCGCAGTGCGTCATGTCGGCAACATAACTGCTCTTGCGCTCGTGAAATCCAACCAGCACACCGCCCTTCTTGGCAACGTTGCGAACGGTCAGACGTGCACGGTAGCGATAGCCCCAACCTGGACCATGAATCGGGCGCATTACGGTCTCGGGCTTCAGTTTCGAGAGACGCTGAAGGTTATCCTCCAGCACGCGCTGTTTGACGGCCACCTGCGCTCGCAAATCCAGATGCTGCATCGAACATCCGCCACAGATCCCGAAGTAAGTGCATTTCGGCATTGTCCGCAGCACACTTGGCCGCAGCACCTTCGTCAACGTCGCCTGTTCAAACGACGGTTTCTTGCGATAGCTCGAATAAATGACCCTTTCACCGGGCAACGCGCCTTCGACGAAGACCACTTTTCCCGGCACGCCATCTTCGCCGACCAACCGCCCCACGCCACGGGCCTCCATATCGAGCGAGTCGATCTCGATGATCGTATCAAGCGCCCCCGGGACGCGCGAGGCGTCGGTCTGTCCGCCACGTTCACGCCGATTACGCCGCATCTTTACTGGCTTCACTGAAGCATCGTGCGCGGCGCCAACCGGCGACACGGGCGCGGGGGCGATAGGGGTCGGCAAATCGGAACGGGATTCAGGCACGGTCATTCTCGGTCGCCCAGGCATCAAGCCCCTGCGCTGGACGCTTGCTGATTCGCGAAGGCGCGCGGGAACGGTCATGCACGGCAGTGTGGGGAAGAGGCGAGATTGTAAGCGAATGCGGCGCCGGACGGTATGCGTAACTGAGACGCCCTCTAAAGGGTATTGTCATTATCCTTGGATTTGGCATGATGCTGGCCACATGGTCGGCCTCGCGCGGTCGCCAGATACATGCCCCGGTTCGCGCGGCGCGCCTCGGCGTTTTCAAGCGAAACCAGCCAGATATTCCGCCCAATGCGCCTCGGGTCGCGCAGCGAGCGCTTCCTTGACCAATTGCACTTCGTCCTGATATTCAAGCGTCGACAGCTCGCCACGCATCAATTGAAAACGGCAATACATCAAGTAGGTGTTGACCACATCGGTTTCGCAGTAATGCCGAATGTCATCGATCTTGCCCGCCTGATAGGCCGACCAGACCTGGGAGCCATCCATGCCCATCTTGCCGGGAAAACCGCAGAGCTTGGCCAATGCATCCAGGGGCGCACTGGCGCGCGGCTGATATGCGGCCAACACGTCCATCAGATCGGTGTGCCGGAAGTGATAACGACTGATGTAATTGTTCCATTTGGCATCCCGGTCGATGCTGCCCATGTCCCAATATCGCTGGGCGCTGATGCCATGGATCAGCGCGCGATAATGCAGCACGGGCAGGTCGAAGCCGCCGCCGTTCCACGACACCAGCACAGGACCATACCGCTCGATCATGTCGAAAAACGCCGCGATCAACACCGGCTCGGGATCGCCAGGTTGACCGAGTGATCGCACGACGAACCCTTTACTTCCCCGTAATACGCAAGAAATCGCGACAATGCGTTGCAGATGGTGCGGCAAAAAATCGGAACCGGTCTTGATACGCCGCGCATCGAATGCGCGCTGCGCGACCGTTTCGTCATCCATTGCCGACAACGGCGTGCTTCCGTCAACGACCGACGAGCCCTGGCTTGTCGCCTCGACCGCTCCGGCATCAGGGTCGGAATCGCCCTCGCCGACGATATCGTCACCTGACCGCGAAGGACGCGTCGGCATGCCTTTCCTCATGGCGCCCACACCGCCTGCCCCTTCAACCGCCATCGCCGACGCGCCAGCCGGACCACTATCACCCAGTGCACGCAAGCCGGCCACGTCAGGCACCGTCTCAATATCAAACACCAGTATGGCATTCACAACACGGAATCCTTGCCCACGCCATTGGACGCGAGGTGACGTTTCAGACGGAGGAGCGCCTCTTGCTGTATCTGCCGCACACGCTCCCGCGTCAAGTGCAGCTCTTCCGCCAATTGCTCCAGCGTCGCCGGTTCAAGATTGTTGAGACCAAAACGCCGCTCGATGACGAGACGGTGCTTGTCGGACAATCGCGACAACCAATTACGCGTCAACACTTCCACTTCCCGGTTCTGCACTTCGGTGTCAGGCGCATGCGCCTGGTCATCGGACAGCAGATCCAACAGACTGCTGCCAGGGTCGAGATCCAGGGGTGCGTCCAGCGATGCCGTGTGTTCGTTCAGCGCAAGAATATCGGCAATTTCGTCGGCACTTTTCCCCGTCAAGTGTGCGATATCATCGACGCTGGCTTCACGACGCTCACCCGGAAATTCCGCCCACGCACTTTTTTCGAGATGACGTTTGGCACGCAAGACCTGATTCAATTCACGGATCACATGGACCGGCAGACGGACCGTGCGTGCCTGGTTCATGATCGCGCGTTCGATGCTTTGTCGAATCCACCAGGTTGCATAAGTCGAGAAGCGGAATCCGCGATCGGGATCGAACTTCTCGATGGCGTGCATCAGACCGAGATTGCCTTCCGCGATGACATCGAGCAGGGGCAGGCCGCGATTGGAATACGCTTTGGCGATGCTGACCACCAATCGCAAATTGTGTTCGATCATCACCTGACGCGCTTCGAACAAGCCCTCCTTCGCCAAGCGCGAATAGCGTTGCTCCTCCTCGGCGGTCAGCAACGGTTTCATGCTGATCCGATTCAGGTAGTGCTGGATCGTGTCGGCGGTGAGCTCCGCCTGCAGAAGATTACGAAACTCGGTGGGGTCATTGTCCGTGGTGCCGCCGCCACGGCCTTCACGGCCACGGTCCTCACCGCTTGTCGCGGCGGAACCATCGTCGACCCGTGCGTCGTCGCTGCTTTCGGGATCCTCGAAGTTTTCCACCGGGTGAGCCAGATCGAGATGATCCGCGACATCCACATCGCCCGGATCGGTCGACACCTCGGCGGCAGTGACCTCTGCGTCAGATAGAAGCGTATCTCTCGCCTTGCCGTCACGGCGGGGCAACCGCCCAGGGCGTTTGCCCTCGGACGCCTTGACCTCCTTGACCACCCGCCGCTTCGACTTCGGCATAACGCTCCCTTTACTGAGGAGGCAGATACTTCATCGGATCCACCGGACTGGAATCTTTACGAACTTCGAAGTGCAACTCGACACGACTCGCCTGCGTATCGCCCATTTCAGCAATCTTCTGGCCCCTCGTGACGACATCGTTATTCTTGACGAGCAGCACCCGGTTGTGACCATAGGCAGTCAAATAATGATCGTCATGCTTGATGATAATCAGATTGCCGTATCCCCGCAGTTCGCTTCCCGCATATAACACCCGTCCGCCCGCCGCCGCCAGAATAGGCGTGCCTGCCGCCCCGGCGATATCGATTCCCTTGCTTTTGACGCCATCGAATCGCTGAACGATCTGCCCCGCGCCCGCGCCACCCTGCACCGGCCAGATAAACTGCACTGGACCGTTACCCACCGGGGGAGTCGTGTCCGCACTTGTCGAGGGCGCGGGCGCCGGTGGCAACGCCGTCACGCCGGAAGTGGCGCCCGGCGTCACGGCATTCGGCGAATTGCCAGACGGATTGGCGCCGTTCGCATAGGGTGACGGATACCCCCCGGCGTTTGCCGGTGGTGCCCCGCCGTTCGCATAAGGCGACGCGTACGCCGACGTTGCCCCCCCTAACGGCGTGGCCTGTACGGCGCCGCCACCGAGCGGCGTGCTGGTGACACCCGAGGCATCAGGCGTCGATCCCGGCGGCGCGACCCGGAGTACCTGACCCACCTCGATCTGGTTCGGATTGGTCAGGTTGTTCCACGCCGCGATGTCGCGATAGTTTTGACCATTCTTCAACGCCACCCGATACAACGTATCACCAGGCTGCACTTGATAGTAACCCGGAGGCGGGGGCCCCGGCGGCACATTGGACACCGCGGCACCCTGCAATCCCGGCGCCGTACCGGTCCTATCGACCACCGGCGCGCTGTCCATCCGCGAGGCACAGGCGGCCAATGCGGACACGGCCACCACGCAAGCACCACGCTGGATGTGTGTCCACAAGGATCGACCGCTGCCATTCATCAACATACTCATCGGTTTCAGATCACTCCGGATTTCAATGGAACAAAAAACACCTTGTCGAGTACCGTCTCGCGCCATTGATGGGCGCTCAACCGCTCGACGAGTGTCAATACTTGCGAGTCCCCTCCTACCGGGGCGATCAGGCGACCACCGATACGAAGTTGCTCCGTCAGCGCGGCCGGCACGTCCAGTCCAGCGGCCGCCACGATAATGGCATCAAAAGGGGCACAGTCAGGTAACCCCAGTCGTCCGTCGCCATAATGCAGCCGAATGTTTGGCACACGCAATGGTCGCAGGTTCCTTTTTGCACGCTCATGTAGTGGCCGGATCCGTTCAATCGAGAACACATCCTGCGCCAGGTGGCTTAATACGGCCGCTTGATAGCCACACCCGGTGCCCACTTCGAGTACGCGCGCCAGATGCGGACGACCATGCATCGCCACCTCGATCATTCGCGCGACGACCCCCGGCTTGGAGATCGTCTGGTGATGCCCGATCGGCAATGCCGCCTCCTCGTACGCCTGCGGCGCCAATGCCGCATCGACAAATGCGTGACGTGGCACCGCCTGCAACGCCGCCAACACCCCAGGGTGTGTCACACCACCGTCGCGCACCCGCTCCACCATTCGCGCGCGCACCCGCTCCGACGTCAATGCAAGTGACGACGTCGCGTGTTTTGCGACATCTCGACCGCTCGACCCTGGCCAGGCCGTGCCGGCCACCCCGCGTTGCGGTGCACCACCGGACAGAGACGGTTTTGCACACGCGACCGCGCCGAGATGACCGCTGCGTGGCGATGTCGGTTTCGCGCTCGTCGCCACTGGAACACGCGGCGCGGCGGTGCCGGTAACCGACGCCGCGGCACGAGCCATAGGCCGCTGGCGCGACGGGAAGTCAGGTCGCGCCGATGCCTTTGTCAAATCAGACAACGTCAACGGAAACCGTTTGGGCTGGCCGTCGCGGTTGTCGCTCATGGCCCGTGCCCGATCCATTCCTGCAACGCAGGCAGGCGGCGCGTGTCCGTCAGGTCCAACTGCAGCGGCGTCATTGAGACATAACCATCGCGCACCGCGGCGAAATCGGTACCATCGCCTGCGTCACGCTCCGCGCCCGACGGTCCAATCCAATATATCGGATCACCGCGTGGATTCGTTTGCCGGATCACCGGCTGCGACGGGTGCCGCTTGCCCAGCCGAGTTACCCGCCATCCGCGCAATGCCGACGAAGGTACATTCGGAATATTGACATTCAACAACGACGCCGCTGGCAGCGGCACATCGCGATGATGTGCGACGATGCGCGCCGCTTCCGCCGCCGCCGCGTCGAGATGGCCCCAACCGTAATCGACAAGCGAGAACGCGATCGACGGAATACCGAACAGGAAGCCCTCGGTAGCGGCGGCGACGGTACCGGAATACAGCGTGTCCTCGCCCATGTTCTGTCCGTTATTCATGCCGGACACGACAAGGTCGGGACGTCCCTCCAACAGCCCCGTCAGCGCCACATGCACACAATCAGTGGGCGTCCCGTTCACGAATCGGAAACCGTTCGTCGCCGTACACACGCTCAGTGGACGGGACAGCGTCAATGAATTCGAGGCGCCACTGCAATTCTGCTCTGGCGCCACGACGTCGACCCGATCCGCCAGCGGCAGCAATGCGTGATAGAGCGCCGATAGACCGGGCGCCAGATAACCATCGTCGTTGCTGAGCAGAATATGCATGGAAAGATTGTAACCGAGGCGACGCGCGACGTTGTAGGAACCGCGCGAAGGGACAAAGGGACTACTTACACCGCGCGCCGGTCCAACATCGCCCGGGCAATCGTGCCAGCGTCGACATATTCCAGTTCACCGCCGACCGGTACCCCGCGCGCAAGTCTCGATACCGACAAGCCACGCGCCTTCAATGCCTGACCGAGATAGTGCGCGGTAGCTTCCCCTTCATTGGTGAAATTCGTGGCCAGAACGACCTCGCGCACCACCCCGTCTCCTGCCCGTTGCAGCAGCTTGTCGAAGTGGATGTCCTTCGGACCCACACCGTCAAGCGGGCTCAACCGCCCCATCAAGACAAAATACAGCCCTTTGTAAGACAAGGTCTGCTCCAGCATGATCTGGTCCGCCGGCGTCTCGACGACGCACAGCAGTGCAGGATCCCGCTCATCATCCAGGCACGTCGAGCACACCGGCGATTCAGTGAACGTATTGCAGCGATCACAATGCCGAAGCGCATGCGCCGCGCCTGCCAGCGCCTGACTCAATCGCGCCGCGCCGTCCCGATCATGCTGCATCAGATGATAGGCCATCCGTTGGGCGCTCTTCGGTCCGACACCTGGAAGTATCCGCAACGCATCGATCAATGCGGACAGCGTCGATGGCGGCTTGATCATGGCCACGGTCCGTGATCAGAACGGCAGCTTGAAGCCCGGCGGCAGACCCATGCCCCCCGTTGCACCACCCATCATCTGCTGCGCCAGTTCATCAGCCTTGCGCTTCGCATCGGCATGCGCCGCGGTGATCAGATCTTCTTCCATCTCGATATCGTCTTCACGCAGGCTTTTCTCCAGTATCACGCGCTTGACCGTATGGTCGCCCGTCATGATGATCTTCACCAAGCCAGCGCCGGACTCACCGGTCACCTCGGTGGCGGCCAGCTTTTCCTGCATTTTCTTCATATTGTCCTGCATGGCCTGCGCCTGCTTCATCAAACCGGCCAGTTGTCCCTTCATCATGGTGTGGTGCTCCCTTATCCAACAGAAAATAATGCGCACGCGGGCGCATGCCGATGCGATATGACGGTAGCCGCCGATATCAACGCCGCGATTGGCCGTGCCAGTATCGCTCAGCGTGCCGACAAGGGGCGCGTGGCGCCCGGCAGGATCGACGCGCCGAAATCATCAATCAACGCCCGCACGAAGGCATCGTCGCGAATCGATGCTTCCGCGCGCCGCTGCAGTGCCGCTCGCTCGGCGGCATATACCGCCGCCGCCGTGCACTGCGCAGGTCCTACTTCCACCTGCAACTGCACGTCACGGCCGAGCCGCTCCTGTACCGCCGCGCGGACCTTTTCCAGGTGTCCGCCGGAGGCAAGCGTCGTCACCGGCACGCGCAATTGCAGGCGATCCGCTTCGACCTGGATCAATTCGCTTTGATGCGCCAGTTGCTGCGCCAGGCCTTTTACCTCCAACGTCATCGCAAACGCCGGCCAATCAGAATCGATGCCGATTGCCGTCATCGCAATACCCGGAGGCGGCCGAGGCACATCGATGGCGCCGTCGCCCATCGATGACAGGCCACCGTTCGCGCCCGCCCGCTCTCCATGCCGCGTCGTCACACTGTCCGACACCGATTCAGCTCGATCCCTGCGCGCATCCGATGCGGCGACACCGTTGGAACCCATTGATGCAAGGAATGCATCCGCCGCCGCACCGTCCGCATCCTGCACGTCGTCCCACGGCGCTGGCATGCCGGTATCGTCGCGTGCATCCCGCGCCGTTGCATCCGACGCACGCGTGGCCGGCAAGCGATCCATGTTGCGGGACGTTGGCACGGACAGGCCGGGGCCTGCCGGCGCCGTTGGTACCTTTGCCGCGGTCCCGCGGCGTGCCGTAGGAGAGGAAGTCGAGGACGACGTTCGTTTCAACACACCAAGCGCCGCAAGCTTCGCACGCGCACCGGACGCGGCAGACTGCGCTGCCTCTTCGCCGCCAGCACTGTGGACATCGGCAGAGGCCGGTGTCGACGCACCACGCGCCCCCGCCAGCGCCGCCGGTTCCTTCGCTGCTGGCGTCGGCGTGGCCACCTCGTCAAACGCATTTACGGCTTCTTCCGAGGCAACCGTATTCATGTCAATGCCCGTGTCCGGAGACTGCGCCATCCGACCAAACGACAACGGTCGCGTCGACAGGTCTGCTTGGTTCGCGGCAGCGGGCGCGACCGCCACTGACGGTACCGCGGCGACATCGCCCGCGGGCTCGTCCACACGTTTCATGGCATCCGGGAAAGGCACGACTGCCTCGCCGACGGCATCACGCGGTGCCGAATTCGCACCCCCTGTGGTGACCAGTGCCTTCGACGGCGCAGGCGGCATCGAAGGCCGGATCGGCGCCTTCACCGAAGCGGTCGTCGGCGGCACCGCGGCGGCACGGGTAGCATGGACGTCACCACCACCCGTTCCAGCCGCTCCCGGGGACGCCGTTACACCGCCGAACGGCGTTCCCGACACCGGGCGAAACGCAAGCATCCGCAATAGCGTCATCGTGAACCCGGCATACTCATCCGGCGCCAGACCCATCTCGCTTCGGCCGATCGTTGCAATCTGGTAATACAGCTGAATCTGCTCGGCACCAAGCGTGCGCGCAAACCGCCGGATGTCCTCGGCCTCGGGCCATTCGTCCATGACCGAACCCGGTACACTCTGCGCCCAGCCAATGCGATTAAGCCATTGCGCGAGATCCTGCAGGGCCGTGGAAAACGACAGGCTGCGCCCTGCCATTTCATCCGCTACCGCGAGCACGGCCGCGCCGTCATGGGCGATCAAACCGTCGAGCAGGCGCACCAGGTAATGTTGATCCAGCGCGCCTAGCATGCCCCGCACGGCCTCGTCGCTCACCGTCCCCGCGGCATAGGCAATAGCCTGATCCGTCAGCGAGAGCGCATCACGCATGCTGCCGCTTGCCGCGCGCGCGAGTAATCGCAGCGCCTGCGGTTCGAAAGCGATCTGTTCGTCGCCCAGCACCTTGGCAAGATGATCGACAATGTCGTGCGCGGGCATCTGCTTCAAATTGAACTGCAGACATCGCGATAACACCGTGACGGGAATCTTTTGCGGATCCGTGGTGGCGAGGATGAATTTGACGTGCGCTGGCGGCTCTTCCAGCGTTTTCAACATCGCATTGAAAGCGTGGTTGGTCAGCATGTGCACTTCGTCGATCATATAGACCTTGAAACGCGCATCGACCGGGGCATATATCGCGCGCTCGAGCAACGCCGCCATCTCATCCACGCCTCGGTTCGACGCGGCATCCATCTCGACATAATCAACGAAACGGCCGGCATCGATTTCCACGCAGGCACGGCACACGCCGCAAGGTTGCGCGGTAATGCCGGTCTCACAATTCAATGCCTTCGCAAGGATTCGCGAAAGCGTGGTCTTGCCCACACCACGGGTGCCGGTAAAAAGATAGGCGTGATGCAGCCGCTGTTGTTCAAGGGCGTGCGTCAACGCCCGGACAACGTGATCTTGTCCGACAAGCGACGGAAAATCGCGGGGACGCCATTTGCGAGCGAGAACTTGGTAGGTCATCGGCGAATTCTATCAGGAACGCCGAGGTTCTCCGCGGTCCACGCATGGCAAACACACACTGATCGAAGGAAGATGAAATAGGCGCTGACTGGACACTGCACAAAGCGGAAAACCGTGTGAATGCGTGGTGCTAAGCGACATATGACACCGCGCATCACAAACGCGATGCGCAGTATGCACAAAGACCCTACGCTAAACAACAATGCGCAGTGACATATCGAAAAATAGGGAGAAGGTGACGAGCCGGACCCTCGGCACTGGTGGAAAGCGATCGTGGCTGCTTCGTTCCCGACCTGACCAGGTTAACCGCACCACCATGCGAGGAGGCCCGTCACAAAAAATTATAGCACGGTAACGGTGCACTAAGCCACGATTTCGCCTTCGACGTCGACTTCCGTCTCGGCCTCGATGTCCGTCTCCATGGGGTCACGCGGCAAGCCAAAACTATCCGTATCGCGTAGGCAATCCGCTAACTCGATCAGGTTCGAAATGGCCAGCTTGCGAAATATATTGCGTTTGTGCGCACTGACGGTCTTTGGACTCAGACACAACGCACGGGCGATTGCCTTGTTTGTATGGCCGTGCATCAGATTTTCCGCAATGCATCGCTCCCGCAACGTCAACACGCAGGGCCGCGACGCGTGCGTGGTCGTTAACTGGTCCGAGCCGAGGCGCAACCCCCAGGCACGACCATGCAGCGCGCATGCCACGCCCTCTATCAACCGTTCCGGCGGGTCCGTTTTGTAAAGGAAGCCATCCGCTTGTGCCGTGTGCGCACGCCGTACCGGCAACACGCCTCGATGCATCGAAAACATCACTACCTTGGGGGGCGCGGGCAAGCGCTTGATCCGGCGTAAGACCTCATATCCGTCCAGTCCGGGCAAATCGATATCGAGTAGCACCAGATCGGGCTGGCATCGCTGCACCGCTTGCCAGCCCTGCTGCCCATCCACCGCCTCCATCACCACGTCGAACCCGAAGCTGCCGTGGCGATGATTTTCCAGGAGCACACGTACTCCCAAGCGGATCATGTCGTGGTCATCCACGATCACGACGCGTTTCCTATCCATGCACTCTCCCGAAACACGTCCCGCCCAGTATTCGTCGATCCTGGGGGCGGGTGACCGGGCGACCGCGCAAAGCACGGCGCCACATAGGTCATTCGCTAGTGTGCCATTCGGCCGTTCGGGCAAACAAGATGGACAGACGAGAACAGGTATGTGCCTATCAATCGATGGGCCAAGTCCCAATCGACAATGCGTGAGCCCACGGCAACTAAAGGAGCGGACCACCTAACGCATCGAGTAAGTGTCCCATCCGGGCACGCTTGGTTTCGAGATAAGCCTGGTTTTCCGGATTAGGCTCGATCGCCAGCACGACACGTTCGACCACATCGATACCCGCCTTGCGTATCGCCGTCAATTTCGCCGGATTGTTACTCATCAGACGCACTTTTCCGACCCCCAGGTCACGCAGGACTTCGATGCCCGCCTGATAGTCCCGCGCGTCCACCGGCAGACCGAGGTCGGTGTTGGCGTCGACGGTATCACGCCCCTGGTCTTGCAATGCATACGCGCGAATCTTGTTAACCAGCCCGATGCCGCGCCCTTCCTGCCCTCTTAGATAGACAACGACCCCGCGCCCTTCCGCCTGAACGCGCGCCAGGGCGCTGGCCAATTGCGGTCCGCAGTCACAGCGCAAGGAACCGAACGCATCGCCGGTAAGGCATTCGGAATGCAAGCGTACCAATACGGCGTCGGGGCCGTGAAGATCGCCGCGCGCCAACGCGACATGCTCGGCGCCCGTCACCAGGTCGCGATAGACGTACGCGGTAAATTGACCGTGCGCTGTTGGCATCCGCGCGGTTGCAATACGTTCCACTCGGATGGCGGGCGTGTCCGCATCGTTCTGGGGTGACGGCAAAGGCCGTCTTTCGTTGTTTGCTGCCATATCTGCTGCCCTTGTCTGCTACGCCTTTTCGCCAATCCGCGTGTCTTAAGGCGACCCGCTCATCCGTTGGCGTCGGTCCCACGTGCGAAAGCGAATGTTCTCGCGCATCAACGCGTCAGGTAAGATTATCCTCCGACATGACGCTTGCGTGTCGCACTAACCATTACGCCGCCTGTCAGCCCGCGCCAAGATAGCCGTAGCGCAACAAAAAGATTGCCGCGATGACCCACACCGCCGGCGCCACGGACCGCGCCCGCCCCGTGAGTAATTTAAGCGCCGCGTACGAAATAAACCCAAAGGCAATGCCGTTGGCGATGGAATACGTGAACGGCATCGCCAAGACAGTCAATATGCCAGGCACCGTTTCCGTTGCATCATGCCACGGCAATTCACCGATATCGCGCAACATCAGACAGGCGACGTACAACAATGCCGGCGCCGTCGCATAAGACGGTACCGCACTAGCCAACGGCGCGAAGAACAACGCTACGAGAAACAAAACCGCCACCACCAACGCGGTCAAACCGGTGCGCCCCCCCGCCTGTACACCTGCGGCGCTTTCCACATACGCCGTCGTGGACGACGTGCCCAGCACCGCGCCGGCGATGATCGCCGCGCTGTCCGCGAATAGTGCCCGACGCATGCGACGATCGGTGGGGACATCCCGTCCTGGGCCGGTCGGCGTCCGTGGCACCAGGCCGGCGCGCTGCGCCACACCCATCAGCGTGCCCGTCGCATCAAACAGCTCGACGAGGAAAAACACCAACACGACATGCCAAATCCCGCTCGACAGCGCACCGGCGATGTCGAGCTTGAAAAACGTCGGCGCGATTGATGGCGGCAGGGACACCACACCATGAAACGCATTGCCGCCGACAAAGAAGCTCAGCACCGTGACAAGCAAGATCCCGATCAGGATCGCACCGCGCACCTTCATCACATCCAGAGCGACAATTACCAGGAAACCGAGCACGGCCAGCAGTACTTGCGGCTGGTGCAGATCGCCGAGCCCTACAAGCGTCGCCGGATTCGCCACCACGATGCCGGACGATTTCAATGCAATGATGCCCAGGAACAGCCCGATTCCCGCGGTGATACCCGTTCGAATGGACGCGGGAATGGCGGCAATCAATGCGCCACGCAACCCGACGAGTGTCAGCAATAGAAAAAGGCAGCCAGAAATGAACACCGCCCCCAATGCCGCTTGCCAGTGATACCCCATCCCCTGAACCACCGCGAATGCGAAATAGGCGTTCAATCCCATGCCCGGCGCACACGCTACCGGATAATTGGCGAACACTCCCATGATCAGCGTTGCAAGCGACGCCACCAAGCACGTGGCGACAAACACGGATGTGGCGGGCATGCCTGCCGCACTCAGAATCGAAGGATTAACGAACAGGATGTAAGCCATCGTCAGGAACGTGGTCATTCCCGCGATCACCTCGGTACGCACGGTCGTTCCCGCCGCTTGAAGTCCAAAATATCGTAGAAGCATTGTCGCTTATCCCCTCACGGCGCCATTGCGCCCGCCAATCCGCCTCGCATTGTGCCTGAAGCCGCCACGGACCGCGCACCCGTCCACCGTCCACATCCGTCTTTACCGACCCGCGTATGTGCAACCAAACGCCGCTTTGCGGTCACACCGGCAGGAGCAGCACCCGTCTCGGTCGAATTGTCTCCTTACGTTCTGCATTTCTTGCGATGTCTGGCAATTTTTTCCACGCGTTGTGCATTTTGACCGATTTGTACAGCGCACACTAAGGACATGCTGCCGACGAGCTGTGGACCGATCGCCATCCGGTCGTCGTCCCGGCCGTCTCAGGCCGTCACGGCTTTTTGATCGCCCGGTAATGCCGGATGTCCGCAAAACGATATAGGCATGTATTTTGCTTAAGAGGAGCAGGCTGTAAAGCTGAATGAACCAAACCAAGGGGAATGCATGGCGACGGGATTTCACGCAGATGGACAAGGCAAGCCGGATTCGATGAGCGCGAACCTGCAAGCAGCCTTGGCAACAGTGTCGTTTCCAGCCAACAAGGATCGCGTGATGGATGCAGCCCGCGAAAGCGGTGTCAGCAACGATGTCCTGATTGCCTTGGATGGTTTGCCGGAAACGGATTATGCCGATGCGGATGCGCTGTTGCACGCATTGGGATAAGCGAAAAAATTCGATGAGAAAGAAACACGAATGTCGTATCGATCCGATAAGACTCATGCTCGTCACGCGGAACGCCACGCCGAAGGCGAACGACAGGACGGACAGGACGAATGGCGGACCGTTGCGACACTTTGATACGCCACGGCGTTTTCCACGACGGCTAACCACCGACGAATATCGACAAGAGGGAGTAGCAACCATGAAAAAAATGAACGTCGCATTGAAGATGGGCACCGCCATTGCCGCCGCCACGTTTGCGCTGGCCGGCTGCACGACGACGGCCACCGCGCCGAACGGCGGCCAAAGCAGCTCGGCGATGGAAAAGCGCCATAGCATCAATGCGAATGTGGACCAGACCCTGTCGCGCCTCTATTCGACGGTTCCTGGTTCCCGTGAACTGGTGGGCAAGGCCCGCGGCGTTCTGGTATTCCCGAATGTGCTGGCAGCAGGCTTCGTAGTTGGCGGTCAGTACGGCGAAGGCGCACTGCGCGTGGGCTCGGAAACAGCTGGCTACTACAGCACGACCTCCGCTTCAGTTGGCCTCCAGATCGGCGCACAATCGAAGGCGATCATCATTGTATTCATGACGCAAGATGCGCTGGACAAGTTCCGCAACGTGAAGGGCTGGTCGATTGGTGGCGATGCGTCGGTAGCCGTGATCAAGGTGGGCGCAAATGGCGCGATCGACAGCAACAGCGTCCGTGCGCCGATCGACGCATTCGTGCTGACGAACGCTGGCCTGATGGCGAACTTGACGCTGGAAGGCACGAAGGTTAACCGTATGAAACTGTAAATTCAGGTCCACTGCAGATGGCGCGTATCCACTCGCGCCATGTAGTAAAAAAGCCGCATCCATGACAGATGCGGCTTTTTTTGTACGTACCGATCACGCCGGACGCACCTGGCGCGCCAGCAGACGAAGCACGGTCAATCAGTGATCAATCGTAATTGCGCCTTGCGCTGCGCGCGCGCGGCTGCGTGGTACACGTCCAAGTAGCGCTGCGCCATATGGTGCGCCGTGTAATGCTGCTCGAAATGCCGCCGGATATGCGAGCGCGACAGACCCGGCAGCTTGTCGACCGCGGCAATCGCGCCAATCTCGTCTTCGACGATGAATCCGGTCTCCCCGTCACGCAACACTTCCCCCACTGCTCCGCGCTTGAAAGAGATCACCGGCGTACCGCAGGCCATGGCCTCCACCATCGCCAGACTGAACGGCTCGGGCCAATCTATCGGCGACAGCAAGGCATGCGCACCAGACAAGAATGCGGCTTTGTCACTATCGCGAATCTCGCCGATATATTCGACGTGCGGCAACTTCAGTAATGGCGCTATCTCCGTTTCAAAATAGAGTCGATCCGCCACGTCGATCTTGGCCGCGATCTTAATGGGAAGGCCGCATCGCCCCGCGATCTTGATGGCGCGATCAAGCCGCTTTTCCGGCGAAATGCGGCCAAGGTAGGCAAGATAGGAAGGCGCGATGGGCTGTGGGCGATACAGCCACTCCGGCAAGCCATATGGCACGTTGCCAATCCAGTTGCCTCCGGGAAGGTAGCGTCGCTGCCCCATCGAAAGCGATATCAAGGGCACATCATCAAATGCCTCGTACAAACTCTGGTGCTCCGGCAAATCCAGGCGCCCATGCAGCGTCGTGACAAATGGGGTGTCCTGACGCTTGAAAATAGAAAAGGGATAAAAGTGCAGATGCGAATGCACGATATCGAATTCCGGCGCAAGCTGGCGGACCCTTTCGAGCATCAGCATATGCGGCGCAATCGGGTCGCGAATGCTCGGATCGCGCCGCAACGCGCGCGGCCAGATAGCTTCAAGCTTGGCATCAGTGACGGAGTCGCCGCTGGCGAACAACGTCACCTCGTGCCCCATCTGCACAAGCGATTCCGTCAGATAAGAGACGACACGTTCCGTGCCGCCATACAAGGTCGGGGGCACCGACTCCGTCAACGGAGCGATTTGCGCGATTTTCATGATGACCTCCCGTTGTTGCCAATATGGCAACGCCTCATTGCTTCAGTGCTTCTGTACCCTGACCGCCCGCAAATCGGCGAGGAAGCTGTCGCGCCACACGCCCAGGTCGTTTTTGCGTAACACCTCGACCATCCGCGCATGGCGGCGTTGACGCTCCTTCAACGGCATGGTCAGCGCCTGCTGCAAGGCCTCCGTCATATCGATGATATCGTGCGGATTCACAATCAGCGCGTCTTGCAATTCCGCCGCCGCGCCCGCGAAACGAGACAACACCAATACACCGGGATCCGCCGGATCCTGCGCGGCGACATATTCCTTGGCGACGAGATTCATGCCATCTCGCAACGGTGTCACGAACCCCACCTGCGACGCTCGGAACAAGGACATGAGTACCCAGCGGTCGTACCGTCTGTTAAGGTACCGAATCGGCGTCCAATCGAGCCCGGAGAAGCGCCCGTTGATCCGCCCTGCCTCGTATTCGAGATTCTGTCGGATATGCTGATAGGTCTGCACATCCGAACGCGTCGGTGGTGCGACCTGCACCAGGCTGACAGCGCTTTGCAATTCAGGCACGTTCTCCAGCAAGCGCTCGAATGCACGGAAACGCTCGACGATCCCCTTCGAATAATCGAGCCGGTCCACACTCATGATCAGCTTGCGATTCTGCAAACTCTGCTTCAGCTCACGTACATCCTTACGGCTTTCGAAACGCTTCGCCTGTGCCGCGATGTCATCGGGGAAAACACCGATGCGGTAGACGCCGGCTTTCAACTTGCGCCCGTACGCCTCGACGTCCGTGCCATCCGCGGACATCGTGCCACCGGCGTAGCGCGTGACGTAATCACCAAACGCCACGCGATCCGATTCGGTCTGGAACCCAACCACGTCATAGCAACAAAGCGAACGCACCAACTCCTCATGCGGCGGAATATTCAGGAGCACTTGCGGCGTGGGAAACGGAATGTGCAAAAAAAAGCCGATACGATTCTTGACACCCGCGAGCCGCAATGCCTCGGCAAAAGGAATCAGGTGATAGTCATGGACCCAGATCACATCGTCGGGTTCCAACAACGGCAGTAGCTGCTGCGCCAGCCAGGCATTGACACGTCGGTATCCGGCATACTCCTGCCGGTCGTAGCGCGCCAGGTCGTTCCGATAATGAAAGACTGGCCACAGCATTGCATTCGAGAAACCGCGGTAGTACTGGTCATAATCACGTCGCGCGAGATCGACGGTCGCGAAAGTGACCGCGCCATCCTGCTCGACATGCGGTGCGGCGTTCAGTGACGCTTCGGTGACAATGTCTCCGCTCCATCCGAACCACACCCCGCCGGCATCCTTCAAGGCGCCAAATACCCCCACGGCCAGCCCGCCGGACGAGCCCTTGCTTTCCGTCGGGGTGGCAACACGATTGGATACAACGACGAGTCGACTCATTGGATGGCTCAAATCCTGTTATTCGATATTTCGATCATGGGGCACTCCGCGAACACGGCGTTCGGTCGGCGGGCAGTGCGATGGTGTCGGACGGTCGGGGGCCGGAACGTCGTCACACGTCGCACACGACAGTTTGAGGCGCGACGGTGCGGACGACGTCAACCAGGAGGCGCTCTAAAACGAAGGTGCCTAGCCGGTTCGTTCGGCACGCTGCCGGCGCGATACGCCACGCGCGGCCACATACCCTTGCATACAAGGGAAATGCGTAATAAATCGGCCGCTTGAAGATGGATTAACAAGGTTTTTCTCTTTTAATAATACACCACGTCACGCGGGGCTGCTGCCGATGAACATGGATGCTGGCGAGGTTCACGGGCCGTGAGAGCGCGGGTACGCGCGGTAACTATCGACCCGTGCGGCCAGCCGGCATCGACGTCGACGCACGCCAACCCGGCGCCGACTGTGTGATACCGGGTGAAGAGGATGCCACGCGCGGCATGCCTTCGGCCAACGGTGCGAACGGCGTTTGCACCGGGTCATGCGGTGCTCCCGGTGGCGCTAGGTCGTCCGGGCTGCCATGCAGCGACTCCGGGCCAGGAAAATCACGGCGCGCACCGGCCTCGGGTGACGTCGGCTGCCATTCATTGCGGGTCCGAGGAAGATACTCGGGATAATGCCGCTGCATGTAGGCGATCAAACCCTCACGCACTTTACATCGAAGATCCCAGTTCAGCGGCGAGTCACTGGAACTGACAAGCGCACGCAGTTGCACGGCCCGGTCGCTGGCGTCGGTTACCTGCAGGACCTGGACGCGTCGATCCCATTCACTGGCTGCCTCGCACAGCCGGACGAGTTCTTCCCGGAGTGGCGCGATCGGCATCCGGAAATCCACCCAGAGGAAAACGCTGCCGATGATCTGCGAGGTGGTTCGTGTCCAGTTCTGGAAGGAATTTTCAATAAACCATTGCAATGGCACGATCAGTCGTCGTTCATCCCAGATCCGCACGGCGATATAGGTGCCGGTAATGGCTTCCACCCGCCCCCACTCGCCCTGTATCACCACGACATCGTCGATACGCACCGGCTGAGACAGCGCGATCTGCAGCCCGGCGATCAGGTTGCCGAGAACGGGTCGCGCAGCGATACCGGCAACCAGTCCGGCAACGCCCGCGGAGGCGAGCAGACTCGCGCCGATCTGCCGTACATTCGGTACGGTCATCAGCATGGCGCCAACGCCAATCACGACAATCGCGGCCATCACGCATCGGGCGAGCACGTGTACCTTGGTATGCAGGGAGCGTGTACGAAGATTGTCGGATTGTTCGAGGGGGTTCAGCGTAATAACGCCCTGTACGATGGCGTCTACGGTACGCAAGGCAAGCCATGTCAGCGACCCGATCAACACCAATACCGAGACACGCCGAAGCGGGTTTACCAAAAAGAGATCGTCGTTCGTATTCCACCAGACCAGTTGCAGCAACAGGACGGTAACCGCCCATTGCGCGGGTCGGTCGACGTACCGAACCAGCATGCCGATCATGGGATAAGGCCGCGCCAGCCGTCGCAGGATTCCCAGACCAATGCGATGCGCGGCCCAGGCGAACAGCAACGTAAGCAGGGTCAGGGTGAGTACACCGGGCCAGGAATTCAACGGCGCGTCCACGATCCGCGTGCCGAAGTCTAGAAGCTTCATGCGGTAGGGGTGTGCAAGGAGGGCATACGATCCGGCGCGTGGCCGGACCGTGTCCCGTTGTTGATGTTCATGGGGTGATACGACCGAAATGCGTTCCCGTGTCGGGTGCGTCGATCCTTACTGCGCGGCCTGGGGATGTTGCGCGCGATATTGTTGCTCGATCGAGGTCAAAAGCTTGACCGAATCCGGCTCCGAATACCGCTTGCCGAAATCGAGTGCTGTCATACCCAGTTGGTTCTTGACCAACGGGTTGGCGCCGCGCTTGATCAGCAACTGGATCGTAGACGCGTAACCGCCGCGGGCCGCCATCATCAGTGGCGTGGTGTCGTTTGGTGAACGCGCATCGACGTTCGCGTGCGCATCCAGCAAGATGGTCACGATGGTGTCATCCCCGGTGCTCGCCGCGTAGTGCAGCGGCGTCCAGCCTGGCTTGTCGACTTTCGCGCCCTTCGCGATCAGCATCCGGACGATCGACGCATCCTTGACGATGGCTGCCAGCATCATCGCGTTCTCCCCTGCGCTATCCGTCTTTTCAACATCGGTACGACTATCGGCCAGCAGCGCCTCGGTCACCTTGTCGGATTTCTCCCGCGCGGCCAACACAAGCAGCGGCATACCTTGCGCGTCGGTTGTGTTTGGATTGAAACCGGATTGCAGCGCCCGTTGCACCGCGGACGCATCGTCAAACTTGACCGCCTTGATCACCGCGTCCGGGGAGGCCGCACTGGCCATCTGCGCATTGACGCCGCAGCCCGCCAAGATCGACATCGCCGCCACGCCAGCAACCGCCTGGCGCATTGAACCATACCTTGCCGACCTACCCAACACCGCTGCCCGCATGCGGGACATCATCGTCATCTGAGTCAAATTACCGCTCCATTGAAAATCTGCCGAATCACTCGGCGATATATGCCGCCGCTTCAGGGCGCCGCACTTGCAAACAGGCGGAAAAAGTTTGCCGTGGTCGCGGCACCCAGCGCTTCCGGCGTCAGCCCACGCAATGCCGCGACGAAGTGGCCCACGTCGGCGACATAGGATGGTTCGTTTGTCTTGCCGCGATACGGGACCGGCGCCAGGTAGGGCGAATCCGTCTCGATCAACAAGCGATCCTCCGGTACCCGACGCGCAACATCCTGCAACGCGATCGCGTTCTTGAATGTCACGATACCGGATAGCGAAATATAAAAATTCATCTCCAACGCCGCTTGCGCCACCTCCCACGTTTCAGTGAAACAGTGCAGCACGCCCCCAATCTCGTCCGCGCGTTCCTCCCGCATCAGCCGCAACGTATCTTCCGCCGAAGCCCGTGTGTGAACGATCAAGGGCTTGCCCGCGGCACGTGCCGCGCGAATGTGGGTGCGGAAGCGTTGCCGCTGCCACTCCATGTCCGCCACGCTCCGGTTCTCCAGACGGAAATAATCCAACCCCGTCTCGCCGATGGCGATGATCTTCGGATGCGCACTCAAGGCCAGCAGGTGATCCACATCGGGCTCTTCCACGTTTTCGTGGTCGGGATGCACGCCGACCGAAGCGAAAACATTCGCATGGGATACCGCAAGCGCCAGTACCTGGGGAAACGTCTCCAGATCGACGCTCACACACAATGCATGCGTGACCGCGCGCTGCCGCATCCGGTCCATCAAGGCCGGCATCTGGGCGGCAAACGTTTCAAAGTTGATATGACAGTGTGAATCGACGAACACGGTGGAATCCTATTGACTATAGCGTATCACTTGGCGCGGCGTCAGCGCGGCGACAGCGAAAACACGGCGCGGTACCGAACGAACAGCGATTCGAACACCAATCGCGCGTTCAATGGGTGCTGCTCGGTCATCCGTTCACGCAGCAAGGCCTGCTGGAACTGCATCAGCACCATCGCATCGGCTTGCATGGCACAACGGCGCAGCGCGGTGGCATGCGCGGGAAAATACCGGATTTGCCCTGTCAACGTGACGCTGGCCAGGTCGTACACCCATCGTTGCAACCAACCGAGTACGATCGGTACCGCCGTCTTCTGCACCGCATCGGCACAGGCAAATGCGTCGCATTGCGCGCCAGCGGACCATTGCTGGATCAATCCATCGCGCAATGGCAACAGCGCGGCATGGTGCGGATCGCCAAATAATGCATGGGCCGCTAGTGGCGCCCCGCCGGTTTGCGCCAAAGCGTCGCGCGCCGCCATAGGGGACGGCACGCCCGGTTGTGCCGCCAGCCATTCGCTGGCCAAGGCACGGTCGGGCCCGGCCAATGGCCATTGTCGGCAGCGGCTGATGATTGTGGGCAGCAATCGGTCCAGATTGGCACTGACCATCAAGAACATGACGCCGACGGGCGGCTCCTCCAGCGTCTTTAACAAGGCGTTGGCCGCAGCGCCATTCAACGCTTCCGCGGGATACACCAACACCACGCGTCGGCCGCCGCGATGCGCGCCAATCCCACAGAACGTCAACAAGGCGCGGATCTGCTCGATCTTGATTTCCTTGCTGAGCGCCTTGCCTTTCGTATCGCCTTCGCCCACATCGCCGTCGGTCGCCTTCCCTTTAGCCGCTTTCCCCCCTTTTTCGGAAACGTCGCCATCGGTCGACGTGGGTAGCGGTGGCGCCAGATTTTCCGGATAGACCGCATGAAAATCCGGATGGTTCCCTTGCTCGAACCAATGACATGCGGGGCATCGCCCACAAGGCCGGCCACGCATGGCGTGCGGACCGTGCCCTTCCTCACACAATAACGCCTGCGCCAGATGCCGCGCGAACGCTTCCTTGCCGATCCCGGCCTGGCCGTGAATCACCAGCGCGTGCGCAAACCGGCCGTTTGGCTGCAACTGCGCCGTCAACGCATTCCACGATGCCGATTGCCACGGGTACAACATCCTTGCTCTCCTATCGTCCCGCGCGGATCATCGCCGCGCAAGCGCCCCGCCGGGCATGCCTTTCATGCGCCCGTCACGCACACATCGCGTACCGGACATCGCGGCGCGTACTCGCCCATGTCACAGGGCGGACACGATGACCTTCAGGTCGCTCTGAATCTCGGCAATGCCTCGGCTCGCATCGATAATGCGAAACCGTTCCGGCGATGACGCGGCGCGGCGGAGGTATTCACTACGCGTGCGTTCGAAAAAATTCACTGATTCCCGTTCGAAACGGTCCGCCACGCGCGCGCCATCGCGGCGGGCCTGAGCGGTATCGATCGGCACGTCGAACAACAACGTCACGTCGGGCTGAAAGCCCTCCTGGACCCAGGCTTCGAGTGTTTCCAGTTTCGAGAGCGGCAAGCCGCGACCGCCGCCCTGATAGGCGAACGTCGCGTCGGTGAAGCGGTCACAAAGCACCCAGTCACCACGCTCGAGCGCAGGCCGGATCACGCGAACCAGATGCTCCCGGCGCGCGGCGAACATCAACAACGCCTCGGTCTCAAGATCCATCGGCTGATGCAACAGCGTTTCGCGCAGCGTTTCCCCGAGTGGCGTGCCCCCCGGCTCGCGGGTCTGAACCACGCGCCGCCCCTCCCCCCTCAAGCGCGCTTCGAGCTGCGTGCGGAACCAGGACAGATGCGTGGTCTTACCTGCCCCATCGATTCCCTCGAACGTAATGAATTTTCCTGGCGCCCGCATTTACTGCCTCCCCGGTACATTGATGCGCTGTGGACTGATTTTCGACCCGGCGCTTACCACCGGGCTCGCCGCAACCGCGTTCTTCACCGCGCTGGCCGGTGGGCTTACCGCCGCACGGCCGATCGGTGCCCGATGTTCCGCGTCACTTGCCGCTGCACCTGCCGCGTCGCTTGCGACACCGTCTGCCGCTTCCCCCGCCGGGTTCGTCGCCGAGGCCGATGCCGGAACGGCCAGTCCATTCATCGCCGGCGCTCCGACGTCCGTGCGTCCGGCCATCCCGAGGTTGCGCTGATACAAGTTGACCGCGCGATTGTGATCGACGAGCGAATCCGAAAAGACGCTGGTGCCGTCGCCCTTTGCCACGAAGTACAACGCCTTAGAGCTGGCCGGATGCGTCGCCGCCTTTAAAGCCGCCATCCCCGGCAGCGCGATCGGCGTGGGCGGCAAGCCGCGTCGCGTGTACGTATTGTACGGGGTGTCAGTCTGCAAGTCCTTTTTGGTCAAGCGCCCGCCATACCCCGCTCCAAGGCCATAGATAACGCTCGGGTCGGTCTGCAAGGGCATGCCGATCTTCAGCCGGTTTATGAAGACGCCCGCGACTTCCGCGCGCTCCACCGCCTTGCCGGTTTCCTTCTCTACCAGCGATGCCAGCGTCAGCGCCTGATAGGGCGATGTCAGCGACAAATCGGGGGCGCGCTCGGCCCACACCTGTGCCAGGCGCTGCTCCGCGACATCATGGGCGCGACGATAGACGCTGATATCGCTCACACCTTTCGAGAACAAATACGTATCAGGAAAGAACATGCCTTCCGCGGCGATACCGGGCGCGCCGATCGCAGCCATCAACTGCGCGTCGCTCATACCGGCCGTATCATGGCGCAAAGCCGGATTGGCATCGATCTCGGCGCGCATATGCGCCACGGTCCAGCCCTCGATCACCGTAACCGACGACTGGTTGACGTCACCGCGCGCCAGCTTCAATAGCACTTGGTAAGGCGTGATGCCGGTCTCGAACGCGTAATTGCCCGACTTCAATGACGTCGACAGATTGAGGAAGCGCGCGATCAGCTCGAAGCCACGCGGGTTCATCGGCAATCCGTTCTGCCGCAACTGCGCGGCGACGGCGCGCAGAGACCCTCGCGCCACCGAGATATCGATTTCAGGCTGGGCAAGCCGCATGGGCGTATTTGCCCACCAATAGGCCGCGGCGGCGGCTCCGGCCATGACGATGACAGCGGTTGCGATCGATCTCCGGACCCATCGACCAAAGTTTCCAAGGGACATACGTTTCCAACAGTTGTCTGGAACCCAATATAATACTGTGATTCGGTGTGACTCTCGCTACCTTCCGGACGATGGATCGTCCGGTGGCGATCAAGGCCGCACGCCCCTCATACACGGTCGTTCCCCTACCCTGCACGGCGAGGCACCCAGCCAGATCATGTCCGATACGTCCGAACCCCTTTCCCCCACGTCGTCGACCGATGCCGCGACGGTGAATTTTCACGCATCCGCCACCACGATGCAAACCAAGGCGGCGCAGGCATCCCGCCTGGTTCCCCCCGGTGGCGGGTTCGCTCCGCTTGCGACCGATAGTCACTGGGCGGTCATCGACGCGCGCGGTGCCGATGCGCGCAGCTTCCTCCACAACCAGTTGACGAACGACGTCACGCACTTGTCACCGGCCCACGCAGCTCGGGGTGCCTTCTGCTCGCCAAAAGGACGGATGCTCGCCTCGCTACTGTATTGGCCTTTACCGCCGATAAATGCTGCCGGCGCAAACAATGCCGTGCCGACGACAGCACCGCATGCGGTCCCGAGTCCGACCCATCACGACGACCTTGCCCACTGGCCCGATATCCGGCTGCTGATCAGCGCCGACATCGCCGACGCGATTCGAAAGCGGTTGCATATGTTCGTGTTACGGGCCAAGGTAAAGCTTGTCGATCATAGCAACGACGTTGCCCTGTTCGGCCTGAGCGGTGGTCATGACGACGCGGCATTCGATGCCGCATTGTCCGCGTTACTGCTTCATAAGGGGGTCTGCGTGCCCTCGGAGCCGAATCCTCCTGACTACGCGGTCGCGTTTCCCGGGGTACGTAACGGCTCCACGCCGCTAGCCAATGTGCTGGGCACGACGGCAGGCGAGGCAACCAGCATGACCGGGGGCTCGTTGCCACTGATCCGGCAGGATAGCGACAACGGCGATACCGTCACACTGTTACGTCTGGCCGATGCGGCCGGACAACGTCGCTTTCTGCTTTGCGTGCCTGCCCCTACACGTGATGCGTGGCTGGCCGCGCTGGCCGACAGGTTCAGTACCATTGACCCGGCGCACTGGGATTGGCTGGCGATACAAGCGGCCCAGCCTGAGATCACCGCGCCGACACAGGATGCGTTCGTGCCGCAGATGGTGAATTACGAAGCGATAGGCGGCGTCAATTTTCGCAAAGGATGCTATCCAGGCCAGGAAGTGGTAGCGCGCAGCCAATATCGCGGCACCGTGAAGCGGCGCGCGACCTTGGCCCACGCCGAACAAGCGCGGGCCGGTGACGAAATCATCGACCTCCATGATCCGGTCAACCTTGGATCGGCGGAGCAATGGCAGCCATGTGGCCGCGTGGTCAATGCCGCCCCCGCGCCGGAGGGAGGCGTCGATTGCCTGATCGAACTGAAGACGGCGACGCCCGCGGACGCCGCATTGCGTGTGGTGCTTCGTGCAACGGCGGTCGACGCCTCGGCATCCGCGCCGCAACATGACGTGTCGGCAACACCGTCGACGGCAACGGCAGCCTTGACGGTCTACGGCCTACCATACGCCTTGCCGACAGCGTAAATCAAGGCGTGCGTCACGCGCGCGCATGACAACCGGTCGTTGGATCCCCTCAACTGTCAGCGGCCGACGGCGGTACATGCGTGACCTCGGCCCTGACTTTCCGGCCCAGCGGCAGCTTACGCAGATATTTAAACGTACCCAACGCCTTCGCGACCAGGCCGCCATCAGCGTCCCGTACTTCGCCTTCACAGAACGCCATGGTCGTCGAGCGGTGCAGCACACGCCCGTACGCAGTCAAGATCCCCTGTCCCGGCTGGATGAACGTCACGCTCATATCAACGGTGACCACGCCACGCGAGCGATCCACCGCCATGTCGCCTGGCGGCCGTTCGACTTCACGGGCGGCATGTCCGAGTGCGGCGTCGAGCAGCGTCATCGTGACACCACCATGCGCAATCGCCCATCGATTCATATGCCGACCTGACAGCGCCAGCACGACTTCGCTACCCGACGCGTCGGCGCGCACCGTGCGCACCCCCAATTCCCGTAGGAAAGGGTTGGCGGCGTCCGGATGAATAGCGTCGGATTCCATTGGCTGATCTGCCGTTACCATGCCCGGTCTCCCTTTCAGGGTTGCCGCGGGGTCGCTTTTCTCGCTGAAAGCGACCCTGCCATGCATCTCGTTATCGTTATGGTATTGATGGGAAGGACGACCACACGCGTTTTAGTGCGCGTAGTCGACGCATTGGCGTCCTTCCGTGACTTTGCGGACAAAGGCCACCAGCGCCTGATGCTGCGGGTGCACTTGATAAGCCTGCAGCGCGTCCGCATCGGCAAAGACCGAATATAAAACGATATCGAACGTCGAAGCCACGCCCGGCCCAGCCGGAGCGGCAATACCCACTTCGAGCTTATGGATACCTGGCACGATTGTCGCGCATGCCAGCATCAACTCGCGCATCTTCTCCAGGTTGTGCACCTTCGACGCGCCCTCGGCCTCGTCTTTCACTTTCCACATCACAATGTGTGTCAACATCAGGGCTTCCTCCTTTGTACGGCCTTCCTCGAGACCATGCGATGCGCAAGCTGGCGCACCACGTTCTAAAATAGAAATTTCCATCCGCGCGAGCCGCCATTGTTCATGAAGCCCACTTCCCCGCTGTCCGCGCTCGGCAGCACGCAACGGCCTGGCGGCGGGTTCGCATCGCTTGGCGAGCGATTCTACACCCGCTTGCCCCCGCACCCCCTCCCCATGCCTTATCTGGTTGCCGCTTCCACCGATGCGTTGCACGACCTGGCTTTGCCCGCGGACTGCGTCGATGATCATGGCCTGGTCTTGCAATTGTCCGGGCACCCACCCGGCGCTGCCCCCGGTAATACCGACGCGCGTCCATGGCCCGCAGAGATCCCGCACGCGCAGTTGCCGCTGGCGAGCGTGTACTCGGGTCATCAATTCGGGCAATGGGCCGGGCAGCTGGGCGATGGGCGTGCCTTGCTGCTGGGCGAGCTTGCCGATCGTGACGGCGTCTGGCAAGAAGTGCAACTGAAAGGCGGCGGCCTGACGCCCTACTCGCGCATGGGGGACGGTCGTGCCGTATTGCGGTCCTCGATCCGGGAGTTCCTGTGCTCGGAGGCCATGCATGCGTTGGGAATTCCCACCACACGCGCCCTGGCGGTCACGGGCTCCGCGCTGCCGGTGCGACGTGAAACGCTGGAGAGCGCCGCCGTCGTGACCCGGTTCGCACCAAGTTTTATCCGCTTTGGTCACTTCGAGCATTTCTGGTCAATAAATGACTTCGATGCACTGCGCCAGCTCGCAGACCATGTGATTGCAGCCCACTATCCGGCGCTGCGGGAGACCGAGAACCCCTATCTTGGCTTATTGGAGCAGGTGGCATCGCGCACCGCGGATTTGATGGCGCAATGGCAAAGTGTCGGGTTCTGTCACGGGGTCATGAATACGGACAACATGTCCATTATTGGACTGACGATCGATTACGGTCCCTTCGGGTTTCTCGATGGCTTCGATGCACGGCACATTTGCAATCACACGGACACCCACGGGCGCTATGCGTATCATCGCCAACCGGAAATCGGACGCTGGAACCTGTTCGCCCTGGCCCAGGCGCTGCTCCCCTTGATTGCCACGCCGGATGCCGCCAGCGCGATGCCTGAAGCCGGTACGACCGAGGCCGATGCGGCGATCGCGCTGACGAAATCCGCATTGACGCCCTACGGCGAGCAATTCAACCGACATTATCAGGCGCGTATGACCGCCAAGCTTGGCCTGTTGCAGCCCACGCCGGAAGACGGTGCGCTACTCGACAGGCTGCTGCAATTGATGGACGCCAATCACGCCGACTTCACGTTGACGTTTCGCGCACTGGCCCAGGTTTCGCAGCACGAGGAAACGCACACGGCGAATGGCGCGCCGAAGCTTGCCGATTATTTTCTCGATCGTCCCGCCATTGATGCCTGGTTGGTCGACTATCGAGCGCGTCTGCGCCAGCAAGGGCAGGACGATGCCAGCCGCCGGGTGCAGATGTCCCGCGTCAATCCACGATACGTGCTGCGCAACCATTTAGCCGAGTTGGCCATTCGCGCGGCACAAGACGGCGATTTTTCCGAAACCCGACAACTGGCCGCCGTACTGCGTCGCCCATTTGACGAACAACCGGAGCACGCGGCCTATGCCGCGCAGCCGCCCGACTGGGCCGCTGGGCTGGAAGTCAGCTGCTCCTCCTGACCTCTCTCGGCGGCGCCGACGACTGCCGCCCGTCGCTCTTAATGGAGACAGACCATGAATGACCCGCAAAACCCGAACGTCCCTCAGAAGCCGCTTGACAGCGACGTCAGCCCTACCGCTGGAGCGCCTGGCCACGCCGGCAAACCACCCAAGACCGACGCCGAATATCGTGCGGAATTGACGCCGGTGCAATATAGCGTGGCGCGTCAGTCGGCAACGGAACGCCCTTTTACCGGCGATTACTGGGATCACTGGGAAAAAGGCACGTATTATTGCGTCTGCTGCGGCACGCCATTATTCGAGTCCTCGACCAAATTCGATGCCGGATGTGGTTGGCCTAGCTACTTCAAACCCATCAACGGCGAAGTGATTGCCGAACACACGGACCGCTCGCATGGCATGCTTCGCATCGAAGTCAAATGCAAGACATGCGATGCGCACCTGGGCCACGTGTTCGAAGACGGTCCGGCGCCGACGGGCCTGCGCTACTGCATCAACTCCGCGTCAATGACATTCGGACAATGAAATTTCTTTTCGACCTATTCCCCGTCATCCTGTTCTTCGTCGCGTTCAAGATATGGGGAATTTATACGGCGACAGCCGTGACCATCGCGGCCACCGTCTGCCAGATCGTCTGGGTGGCGGTCCGACACCGTCGTGTGGAACCGATGCTGTGGGTCAGTTTCGCGATCGTCGTCGTTTTCGGGGGCGCCACGCTGGTACTGCATGACGAGAATTTCATCAAATGGAAACCGACGGTCCTGTACTGGGCCTTTGCGGTCGCGCTGGGTATTGCACATCTGCTGAAGAAAAATCCAATTGAAGCGATGATGGGCAAACAGATGACGCTGCCCGCCGCGGTCTGGCGCCAGTTGAATCTGGCGTGGGCCATGTTTTTTGTCTTCTTGGGCATCCTGAACCTGATCATCGCGTTTCACTTCTCGACCGATACCTGGGTCAATTACAAATTGTTCGGCGGGACTGCGCTGATGATCCTCTTCGTGATCGCTCAGAGCATTTGGCTCGCCCGTTACTTGAAGAGCGAGTGAGCACATCATGATCGACACGACATCCGCTTCACCGTCTGACAGTTTGTCACACGTGGTTCCTGCGGGCGCTGCACGCCGTGACTGGATCGAGAGCCGTTTACGCGCTACGTTTACCCCCGACTGGCTCGACGTCGAGGACGACAGTGACCGCCATGCCGGGCACGCGGGAGCACGCAACCAGGACGGCAGCATTGGCGGCTCGCATTTCAACGTGACGATCGTCAGCACCGCGTTCGCCGGCAAGTCCCGGGTGACGCGCCATCGGCTGGTGTATGATGCCCTCGCTGAGGCGATCCGGGCCGGACTGCACGCGCTCGCGATCGTGGCATTCACCCCCGAAGAATACGCAAACAGGACTGATCGATGATTTTCAGCAAGACCCGCGTTGCCACGGCGGCAGCCTTTACCCTTGTTGCCGTGAGCATGCCCGCGTTCGCGCAGAACGCCGCCATCGTCAACGGCACGGCAATACCGTCTGCTCGCGTGGACGCCATGATCCAGACCTTGCCCGAAGGCAGCCAGAGCGCCTCTCCGCAATTGCGCGAACTCATTCGCGACGAGCTGATCAATCGGGAAGTGCTGATGCAGGCGGCAACGAAAGACGGCCTGACGAAGGATCCGGTGGTCCAGCAGCAAATGGCGATCGCCGCGCAAACCGTCGTGATCCGTGCCTATCTGGAGAAGTACGTCGCGACGCACCCGGCTTCGGACGCGGAATTGCACGCGCTGTACGACAGTATCGCTGCCAAGATGAAGGCGCAGAGCGCTGGCAAGGAATACCATCTGCACCATATCCTCGTGGATAACGAGCAGCAGGCAAAGGACTTGATCGCAAAGATCAAGGGCGGCGCAAATTTCGAAGACTTGGCCAAGCAATTCTCGAAAGATACGGGGTCGGCGAAGAACGGCGGCGACCTGCCGTGGTCGCCGGCAAACGCGTATGTCCCGGAATTCGCGAAGGCCGCGGAAGCCCTGAAGGACGGCCAAGTCACCGATACGCCGGTGCATACGCAATTCGGATGGCATATCATCCGCCTCGATGGAGAGCGTGATGCGCAAGCTCCCGCCCTGCCGCCGTTCGATAGCGTGAAGAGCCAGTTGGCCCAGCAAGCGCAGAAGCAGCAGATCGAGGACCTGGAATCGAAGCTACGCGGCCAGGCGAAGATCCAGTAACGGCGAGCCACATCACCCGTAACCGAACCGATCCGACGAAAATAGGCGACGGGTGAGTGGCGCAATGGCCTTCGCATGACGCGCATATTCGGCAGTCGGCCCGGCGTCTCATACCCGCCGCGGATGACCGAAATGTCATGCCGCATTTATTTCGAGCGCGTTCAGTGCCGTCTGTAGCTTCTCTGTATTGCCCAACACCCACGTCTCCCCGATCGCGACCAGATTGGACAGCAATTGCGACACTGTGGAGTCGGACCATTGCGCCGAAAGCAGCAAAGCGATGCACTGTGCCCCCACCGCGACATCGCTTTCTTCCAACGCTGCCATGATCAAGCGGAAATGCGTCAAGAACCACTGGGCACGGTGCTCCGAGATCGTGTTATCCAGCAATAGCCTGTCGAAAAGCGGTGATATCGACAAGTAGTGATGTGTTTCAACCTGCATCGGTGCAATGCCAGATACCTTCGCAAGACGCGCGGCCTGTTGCAGCAGGTCTGCCACGAACTGCGGCGTGCGTCGTCCGGTACGCACCCATTCGAACGGGACATTCTCAAGACTATAAGCCTCCGGCAAGACCCGTTCGGCAATTGCTATCAAACTGGATGCATACGGCGCGATCACGGGATCGAACAGTACGGTTTCAAACCACTCCGTACGTAACGCCCGGCCGAAATGACTGGGTAATGCCGTATTGTCCAGATCATTCAAACGCTCGAGGGTCAATGCGTCGTCATGCTCACGCTCGACGATATTGCGCCAGATTTGGTACTCAAGGCGCGAGCTTTGCCTACCTCTCCTGTCTTCAGGAGCACAAAGCCAATCAAACCATCTGTTCGCATCGTGCATGGAAATGTTTCTATCTTCCAGTACACGGCGATAGCCTTCAGGCCAATTGCTATGGCCTACCAGTGCAAAATAGTCTTGTTCTTCGTCTTCCTCGTCGTTTTCAGGTTCGGAATCCGTGTCGCATTCAATCGCGGCCAAACGAAGAGCGGCATCCATCTCCTCGCGTGGAATACGATTGAAAAATAAAAAATCGCTCAGCCCCGCCACCGCGTGGGAACTCAGCAAACCATCCGCAATCCATGCGTCGATCACCTTCTGAAAAAATGCCTTTGCGGTCGCTTTATCTCCGTCTATCACTGTCGTGATGTCAACAAACGCGGCTATCGCCGCGTCCCGCTCGGCTGGAACCACCCGCCCCTGATCGTCTCGCATCTTGGCCACAGCTGCACGCAACTGTTTCATGGCATTTGACCGCTGTTCTTTCAACACCGCGATCGAGGTGCCGATCCCATTGCCCCCCAACGATGCCAACGCGGCCGCCTGGCGTTGCGGTAGCGGTGCCGCCAGCAAATAATTCGCAATCCGTTCGGTCACATGCGGTATGACATCCAATCGCTCAAGCAAGCTATCGTGCGCGCCCGCGGGCGATATGCCTGCCTCGATATTCTCTCGATACGGATTTTCTCTGTGTTGGATCGGATTTGGCAATGCGCGCAATGTCGGTTCGACGTCGTCGCGGCTATCGCTGTCGTAATCGACGAGTGCGTTGGCAAGCGCGCGGTGATCTACCGGAGCACGTCCCGTATCGTGGGAAGGTCCCGCCACAGCGGCAGCCTCCGTCCGCTGCCGCGTACGTAGCGGTGCAGTGACCGAATCGGAAAGCGAATCGCAAGAGGCCGGTGACGGGGATCTAGGACGTTTCGCTTGGGGCATTGCAGGGTCTCGCTAGTCAGGTGATGTACAAACAATCACGATCATGATATTTATTTCGTACTACCAATTTATTTACGAAATATCGAATAGAAAATCATACGGGACACGAAAATATCATTCAATACTCCCGTTTGGGTAGACCGTTTTGCCTCACTCCGCCTCAAGCGTTTCACCACGATAAAAAGACCTGTACGGCACCAAGCCCTACAGGTCTTTTTTATGCTTAATCGCCGCGACCGTTGCGCAGGAGTGCCGACATCGCGGCTACTTCGCACCTCAACGGCGGTGTTAGCCCACTCGCTTACGTGCGTTCTGGAAAATACGCATCCACGGGCTGTCGCCCTCACCAGCAGCCCATCCCTCCGGATGCCAACTCATCGTCACCGAACGGGCGACCCGTTCCGGATGCGGCATCAACACCGTGAAACGGCCATCTGCGGTAGTCACCGAAGTCAGGCCGCCCGGTGAACCGTTCGGGTTCAATGGGTACTGCTCCGTCTTCTGGCCACGGTTATCGACATAGCGCAGCGCACCCAATACCTTTGCAGCATCGCCTTGCTTCGAAAAATCCGCAAACCCTTCGCCATGTGACACTGCAACAGGAATCCGCGAACCCGCCATGCCCTCAAAGAAGATCGACGGCGATGGCGTCACTTCCACCGTCGCAAACCGCGCTTCGAACTGTTCGGATTTGTTGCGTGTGAAGTTCGGCCAGTGCTCCGCACCCGGGATCATCGACGCCAGGCTAGACATCATCTGGCAGCCGTTACACACACCCAGGGCGAACGTATCCTGACGGCCGAAGAAAGCCGCGAACATGTCGGCCAGTACTGGATTGAAACAGATCGTCTTGGCCCAGCCTTCGCCAGCGCCCAGCACGTCGCCGTAGGCAAAGCCGCCGCAGGCCACCGCGCCGGCAAAATCTGCCAGGGTCGCACGCCCTTCGATCAGGTCGCTCATGTGGACGTCCCGCGCCTCGAATCCGGCCCGGTCGAACGCATGCGCCATCTCAAGATGCGAGTTCACGCCCTGCTCGCGCAGAATCGCGACGCGCGGACGGGCGGCGCCAGCCCGAATGAACGGGGCGGCAACGTTTTCTGCGATGTCGAACGTCAAGACCGGCGAGATACCGGGATCCGCCACATCGGCAATCGCCTCGAGTTCCGCATCGGCACATGCCGGGTTGTCACGCAGGCGCGCGATGCGCCAGCTGACATCGGTCCAGAGGCGTTGCAAGTCCGTACGCGCGGCATGATAGACGCGCTTCGCATCGCGGTAGATCTCAATATCGCCGCGGTCGTTCAGTTTGCCGATCTGGTGACTGCACGCGGCAAGCCCCTGCTCGCGCAGGACCGCGAACACGGCATCGCGCTCGCTTGCGCGGATCTGCACCACGGCTCCCAGTTCTTCGTTGAACAAGGCGCGCAGCGTGCGGTCGTGACGCCGACCCGACGTCTGCTTCGCCCAATCCTTGGCATCGCCGAAATCGGATTCGTGATCCGGGTCCAGTGTCAACATGTCGACATTCAACGACACGCCAACGTGGCCGGCAAAGGCCATTTCCGCGACGGTCGTGAACAGGCCACCATCCGAGCGGTCGTGATACGCGAGCAACTTGCCGTCGGCGTTTAATTGTTGCACGGCGGTGAAGAAGCGCTTCAGGTCTTCACTGTCGTCCAGATCCGGTGCCTTGTCGCCCATCTGCTGCGCGACCTGGGCCAGGATGCTACCGGCCATCCGGTTCTGCGCGCGACCGATGTCGATCAAGACCAGCAACGTCTCACCCACGGTCTCGCCACGGAACGTGTCGTCCGCGCGACGCAGTTGCGGGGTCAGGTGCTGACGCACATCAGCCACCGGCGCAAAGGCCGAAACGATCAACGTCACCGGCGCCACCACTTCCTTGGCCGTCTCGCCGTCTCGCCACTGCGTGCGCATCGACAGCGAATCCTTGCCGACCGGAATCGACAGGCCGAGCGCCGGGCATAGCTCCATGCCAACGGTACGCACGGTATCGTACAACGCCGCGTCTTCGCCCGGCGTGCCGCACGCCGCCATCCAGTTCGCCGACAGCTTGATCGATGTCAAGGCATCGATCGGTGCCGCCGCAATATTCGTAATCGCCTCGCCAATCGCCATCCGGCCCGACGCCGGGGCATCGATCACCGCCAGCGGCGCGCGCTCGGCCATGGTCATGGCCTCACCCGCGAAACCACGATAGTCCATCGTGGTAATGGCGCAGTCCGCAACCGGCACCTGCCACGGGCCTACCATCTGGTCACGCGCACTCATGGCGCCCACGGTCCGGTCGCCAATGGTGATCAGGAAAGATTTGCTGGCAACCGTCGGATGCGCCAACACACCTTCCACCGCCTGCTCCAGCGTCATGTCGTCCAATACCAGCGGCGGACAGCGTCGGGCCTCCCGGCGCACGTCGCGGTGCATCCTCGGGGCCTTGCCGAACAACACATCCATCGGCATGTCCACGGCCACATCGCCATCGACCCTGGCATCAGCGCCCTGGGCGAGCTGCGTTGCCCTGGCCAGTTTCAGTACCTGCTCATCGGTTGCAATACCGACGATTGCCATCGGACAGCGCTCACGCCGGCAAATGCCTTCGAACCGTTCCGCGCTTTGCGGCGCGATGGCCAATACATACCGTTCCTGTGCCTCGTTGCTCCAGATCTCGCGCGGCGCGAGGCCGGACTCCTCAAGCTGGATCGCATCGATCGCGAAGCGGGCGCCGCGGTTGGCACCTTCCACCAATTCAGGAAACGCGTTCGACAGCCCCCCCGCACCCACATCATGAATACTCAGGATCGGATTGTCCGCGCCCAGTTGCCAGCAACTGTTGATCACTTCCTGCGCCCGACGCTGGATTTCGGGGTTGCCGCGCTGCACCGAGTCGAAGTCCAGTTCAGCCGTGTTGGCACCGGTCGCCATGGAACTCGCCGCTCCGCCGCCCATGCCAATCCGCATGCCGGGCCCCCCAATCTGAATCAGCAACGTGCCGGCGGGAAGGTCGTTCTTATGCGTATGGCTATCGTCGATATTGCCGATACCGCCGGCGATCATCACCGGCTTGTGATAGCCCCGCACGGTGCCGCCAACGTTCTGCTCATAGACGCGGAAATAACCGGCGAGATTGGGTCGGCCGAATTCATTGTTGAAGGCGGCGCCACCCAACGGACCATCGGTCATGATCTGCAACGGCGAGGCGATTCGGTCCGGGCGACCATAGCCATCATCCACCAATGCGGCATTGCCCGCGCCATCGGCGAGCGCTTGCGTGCGTTGGGCGAATGGCGTCGCGGCATCGGCTGCCGTCTCCCACGGTCGCGCGGCATCCGGCAAGCGCAAGTTCGAAACGGAAAAACCGGCCATCCCGGCCTTCGGCCGCGCACCACGGCCTGTCGCGCCTTCGTCGCGGATTTCGCCGCCCGCGCCGGTGGACGCGCCCGGGAACGGCGAGATCGCCGTTGGGTGATTGTGTGTTTCCACCTTCATCAGCGTGTGCGTCAGCGCTTCGCTGGCCGCATAGACCTGGCCCTCACCGCGCGGGAACCAGCGCTGTACCGTCGTGCCCCGCATCACGGCCGCATTGTCCGAATAGGCGACGATGGTGCCTTCCGGATGCAACTTGTGCGTATTGCGGATCATGGCGAAGAGCGACAACTCCTGCGCTTCGCCATCCACCGTCCAATTCGCATTAAAGATCTTGTGGCGACAGTGTTCACTGTTGGCCTGGGCGAACATCATCAATTCGACGTCGCTAGGATTGCGGCCCAATTGCGTGAATGCGTCGACCAGATAGTCGATTTCGTCATCCGCGAGCGCCAGGCCCAGCGTCGCGTTGGCCTCTGCCAGCGCCGCGCGACCGACACCGATGACATCAACTCGCGTCAGCGGTGCGGACGGCAGTTCGTCGAACAGGCGATATGCCTGCTCGCGATCCGCCGCGATAGACTCGGTCATGCGGTCGTGCAACGCCGCGTGAACGGCGTCGAGCGAGGCGGCGTCCAGCGCCTTGCGGCCGCCGAGCAAACCGGTCTTCAGGAAAATCGTGAATTCGACGCCACGTTCGATCCGGCGCACATGTTGCAAACCACAGTTGTGCGCGATATCGGTCGCCTTGCTCGCCCATGGCGAGATCGTGCCGAAGCGCGGCAATACCAGCACCGGCAACGCAGTGCCTTTGGGCGCATCGGTGGCAACGGCCGGTTGGCCGTACTCCAGCAACGCATCCACGACGCGGACCTGTTCCGGCGTGAGCACGGCGTCACTGTGCACGAAATGCAGATAGACCGCGCTGACATCGACGATATTCGCGTCGATCGCCTTCAGCGTCGCGAGCAAACGGGTCTTGCGGAAATCGGAGAGGGCCGAAGCGCCGGGAAAGCACGAGAAATGGGCCATTGAGCGGAAATGGATGCACCGCGCGGGCGCGGCGGGAAACGAAAGGAAGACAAGGATTATACCGCGCCTGACGCCCCGGACGGCCGGGTTCTTGCTACGCTGCAACACTGGCCGGACAACGAATGTCGGACGTGCACAACTTATCTGATGGTTCGTCAGGGGCGGAGACGTTATCATGGCGCCCCGGTGCCCAAGGGAAAAATCTTGAAATGAAGCAATTCGACCTGATCGTGATTGGGGCCGGCATCAGCGGCATGGCCGTCGCGATGCGGGCCATCGAGGCCGGCATGCGCGTCGCCGTCATCGACGAACATGCGACCGTCGGCGAAGGTGCGTCCTTTTTCCACAGCGGGGTCGCGTTGCCCTCTCCGCTGGACCCATGGTATGGGCCGGATGCGCCGATGCCGACGCCCGGCGGCGTGCCGTGGCGCCGCGCCGCGCGCGAACGGGCCAGCAATGCACTGCGCCACGCGAGACTGGCACCGTGGGAAGCGCTGATCGCGCAATCCGCGGCACGGCTCGATACGCTGGCGCAGGTCCACGGTATCGAACACGAGCGACGTGACGGCGCGCTGTACGTCTGGCGTAACGCGGTGGAATTCGAGCGGGCCCAGGCGTTGCTCGTGGATTGGCCGAAGAACGACGCGCCTCCCGAGGCACGGAACACGACCTCACACGCCACGCCAAGCGATATCGGCGGCGATGACGCGGTCGATCATGTCGCCACCGATGCTCAACACGCGCGCACCGGGAAGTCAGCCCAGGCGCTTGCCGATGTTGACCTAGAAGGCAATGGCGCGCCCGGCAACACACCACCAGGAACCGCGCCGCGTTTCGACCTCCACGGCCATGCCCCACGCGTGCTGGACGCGCAAGCCTGCCGGGCCGCCGAGCCGGCACTGGAGCATGCCGAAGCGCTGGCAGGCGGCATCGCGTTCGACACACTGTCCAGCGGCAACGCCGCGGTGATGGCGAAGCGAGTCAAGCAATTGCTGGACGCCGCCGAGGTAACGTTTTTCCTTGCGCGGCAGGCCCTTCGCGTCGAGGTTCACAACGATGGCGTCGATGTGTCCATCCGCCCCGCCCAACAAGCCGGGGGGGCGTTCTCAGGCGTACAGGCCCGCGGCTTCACCGCGCCGTCCACCACTTCTATCTTAGGAGTGGATGCCCGACAATCGGATGCGGCGCGACATGTCGAACAGGTCCATGCATCGCACGTGGTCATCGCCGCCGGCGCGGGCAGTGCGAAATTGCTCGGCACCGCCGGCGTCCCATTGCCGCTGCAGCGCGTCACGCGCACGGTGTTGACCGGTACGGTCCTGCGCGAGGACTACGCGCCGCGGCGCTTGCTGATAGATGCCGAAAACAGCGTGGCCATCGTGCGCTTCGATCGCCGCGTGCGCGTCAGCGCCTGCCTCCGAGGACCGGCCACCACCACGATCGGGAAGGTCAAGAACAAAGCGGCCGCTCTCCCTCCCGGCCCGGCTAAAAAAGCCCTGCAAGCGATGCCGGCCCAGCTCCATGCCTGGCGCGACACGCTCGTGCCGGGCGCCGCACGGTTCGATGCCGGCGTCGGCGAGTCCGTGGCACTCGTCGGCGCGGACGGCCTGCCGGTGATCGGCACGCTAAAGACCCGCCGTGGCGAAAACCGCCTGCATGTGGTCCTGAGCGGTGCGCATCGAGGCTGGGGGTTGGCATTTGGCGCGGCCGATCTGCTTTTCGCGCAATGGCCATCCGGCCCGCATGCCGCGATGGGTAGCATGCGCGACGACAACCGCACACAAGCCATCGAAGCGAATGCCCACCCTGTGACGGAAGAGGGCATGGCGGGCGATGGCGGAGCCGCATGGGTCGCCGCCACCGCGGCGGATCGCTTCGACCCGAGTACGCGCATGGCGCTATCCCCCGCGCGCTTCGGTCACGGTTGACGCAGCAGGGGCATCCGCATAAGGCGTGACCGGACACACCTCCGTCGTGGACACCGCCCATCCGGTGTAAGGTGAGAAGATCGTTCACCATTGATTGCCACCATGTCCGCCGGTCCCGTTCCTCCCACGCCGCTCACGCACAACGATCGTCGCGCGGCGACGCCTCCTGACGACGCTGGCGGTCCGGCGAACACGCAAGGCTGGTTTCCAATCGACACGCACCGCCTGGCGTGGCCGCTCGCGACGGTCGCGGACCTCCGCACCGTGGAAGCACGCGTCATGCAAAGCGCGGGATCGCATGTCTTGATGGAACGGGCCGGTGCCGCGACGGCAGACTTCCTGCTGCGTCAACGCCGCACCAGGCGCCGCCCCGGCAGCGACGACGACCATATCGCCGCAACCGGGACACCCGGTGCTGGCTCTCCCGGCACCGACGATCACGACTTGGCATCGACACCGATCTGGTTTTTCGCAGGGCCGGGAAACAACGGCGGCGATGCGCTGGTGGCGGCCACGCGGCTGCATCGTCTGGGCGTACCTGTGCGCGTCACACTTCCGGCGCCCCCCACCCATGGCGATGCACTCTGGGCGTACACCGAGGCGCGCCGCGACGCGGTGCCAATCCAGCAGGACGCTCCCGACGATACGCAATGCACCGCGCTTCGCGAAGGCGGATGGTGCGTCGATGGTTTGTTCGGCATCGGCCTCAACCGTCCGGTAAGCGCGCCGTACGACCAATATATAAAGCTGATCAATGCACTAGGCGAACACGGCACGCACGTGTTGGCGCTGGACATCCCGAGCGGCCTGGACGCGATGACCGGCCAGTGCGTATCGCCCGCGTCGGACAATGATTGCGCGGTGTATGCCACCCATACGCTGAGTTTCATTGGCGCCACGCCCGGCCTCTTCACCGGGAAGGGACGTGACCACACCGGCGCCTTGTTTCTATCACCGCTGTCCTTGCCGGATTTCATCGTGCGGGCGCCATCGACGCTTGCCACGCCATCCGCCTACCCTTTCATCGATGCAACCTCCGCGCAAGACGCACGCGTCAGAAGCGATAGCCAGCCAGTTGCGCCGCTGCAATTGAACGCGCCATCGCTATTCATGCATTGCTTCAGGAAGCGTCGACCGTCCTCGCACAAAGGCACATTCGGCAGCGTCGCGATTATCGGCGGCGATACGGGCACCTGCGGTGCGGCCATCCTTTGCGCCCGCGCTGCGCTTTATGCGGGCGCGGGACGCGTACACACGGCATTGATCGGCGAAGGTGCGCCGCCGTACGATCCTCCACATCCTGAAATCATGCTGCGTCGCATCGACGCCATCGCGCTCGACACGATGGATGCGCTGAGCATCGGTCCCGGCCTTGGTACGTCGGCGCGTGCGGGCGACATCGTCAAACGCGTTTTGCATGACGTCGTGGGGGAAGATTGCCGGGCGTTGCTGGATGCCGATGCGTTGAACGTGATCGCCCGCGATGCGGCGCTCTGCGCCGCGGTGGCAGCCGCCGGCAAGTGGCTTGTCATGACACCTCATCCAGGAGAAGCAGCGCGGCTGCTCGATATCGGTACGCGGGACGTCGAGCAAGATCGACTCGCCGCGGCCCGTGCGCTGGTTGAACGGTTCCGCTGCACGATCGTCTTGAAAGGTTCCGGCACATTGATTGCCGCGCCGTCCTTGGCGGCAGCCACCGCTTCCGGCACGGCCACGGCCACGTCATGCGGCGATATACCGGAGAGCGTCGTTTCCGTGGACATCGTGCTGAATACCACTGGCAATACCGGCCTGGCCACCGGCGGTAGCGGCGATGTGTTGAGCGGCGTAATCGGCGCGCTGCTCGCGCAGGGCCTGCCATCGAAAGAGGCGGCATTAACTGGCGTGTACCTGCATGGCCTTGCCGCCGAGACACTGGCGGCCCACGGTGACGGTCCCGCAGGGCTGACAGCGGGAGAGCTGGCACCGATGATCCGTCGACTGCTGAATACCCATCTGCGTGAACACGGCTTGATCGTTGGTTGAACCCGCTGCCCGGCGTACTTTGGCATCGCGATTTATACTTGACCGATAGTGTTGAAACGGCACCCCTGGCAACCGCGCACCCTATAGCGCCTTCGCGCCTGAACCTGACAGACGGCACCCGGGCGCACGTGTTTGCTCACCACAACAATGAGACAAACTTATGACATCACATTCGCCAAAGACCGCTTCCGTGCCGGTACTTCCCAGTTGGGCCGCGCTCCGTGCGCATTACGATCAGATTCGTGACGCCCGGTTGCGCGAATGGTTCGATCCGGCGCAGGACCATGCGCCCACGCGTGCCGAGCGCTACACATTCGACGGCGGCGGTCTATCGATCGATTTCTCCAAAAACCGCATTACCGACGAGACATTGAAACTGCTGACGCAGTTGGCACGCGACGCAGGGGTCGAAGCACGTCGCGATGCCGTATTCAAGGGCGACATTGCAAACCCGACCGAAGGACGTCAGGTATTGCATACCGCATTGCGGGCGACAGACCCGGCATCGCCGTATTTCGCGCAAGTGCAAGCCGAACGCAAGAAAATGGCGGCGTTCGCCGAGAAAGTACGGGGCGGCGAATGGCGCGGGTATAGCGGCAAGCCGATCCGGCACATCGTGAATATCGGGATCGGCGGTTCGGATCTCGGGCCGAAGATGGTTTGCCATGCGCTACACCATCTCGCGGATCCAGAGATCACGACGCACTTCGTATCGAACGTAGATGGCGCGGATCTGCAACGCGTGGTTGATCAAATCGATCCTGAAACGACGTTGGCCATTATCGTCTCGAAAACATTCACGACGCTGGAGACGATGACCAACGCACGCTCGCTGCGCCAATGGTTCGTACAAAACGGCTGCCCCGAGGACAAGTTGCATCATCACTTCGTTGGCGTCTCGGCAAATTCGAACGAAGTGGTCAAGTTCGGTATCGCTCGCGACAACGTCTTCGAAATGTGGGACTGGGTCGGTGGACGCTACTCCCTGTGGAGCGCGGTTGGCCTGTCGATCATGCTATCGGTTGGTCCGACACATTTCGATGCCTTGTTGGCTGGCGCGGCCGAAATGGACCAGCACTTCCGCGATACGCCACTGGAACGCAACCTCCCGGTGTTGATGGCCTTGATCGGCATCTGGTATCGCGATATCTTCGAATCGCAAAGCGTCTTGGTCGCCCCCTATTCCGAAGCGTTACACTACCTGCCTTCCTACTTGCAGCAGTTGGAGATGGAAAGCAATGGCAAGTCGGCGCGACTGGATGGCGATCCGGTGCGTGAACCCACTGCCGCGGTGATCTGGGGTGAGCCGGGAACGAATGGACAGCACGCGTTCTTCCAGATGCTGCACCAAGGCCCCACGCTGATACCGATTGATTTTATCGCTGTGCTGACGCCGGAACATCGCTTCGTCGACCATCATGCAAAATTGCTGGCCAACTGCTTTGCACAAAGCGAGGCATTGATGCTCGGCCGCACGCTGGAAGAAGCGCGCAAGATCGCCGGCCCGGACAACCCGGATCTGGCGCCGCACCTCGCCTTCCCCGGCAACCGTCCAAGCACGACGATCATTCTGGATGCATTGACGCCGCATGCTCTCGGTGCCCTGATTGCGCTCTACGAACAAAAGGTGCTCGTACAAGGCACCATCTGGAATATCAATTCGTTCGATCAATACGGCGTCGAGCTTGGCAAGGTGTTAGGCAAGGTCGTCGAGGCTGACCTCGAAGGCAAGAGCAACGGTCAACACGACTCGTCGACCAGCGCATTGATCGCGCGTGCGCGTGCGGCCCTTCAAGCAAACTAAAATACGCCATCGTCGCTACCGATATCACGCGCGATGTGGCCGGTAAAGCGGTCCCCGCTAGGCCGCGAGCAACTTGCCGGCGCGCATCGTGAGGATACGATCGCAGCGCCGTGCCAGTTGCAAGTCATGCGTGACGAGAACCAGCGTCGCGCCCTGGTTCCGGTTCATGTCGAACATCAGCGCGCTGACAGCCTCGCCCGTTGCCGCATCAAGACTCCCCGTGGGTTCGTCCGCGAAAAGCACTGATGGTGTGGTCACGAACGCGCGCGCCAGTGCTACCCGCTGTTGTTCGCCGCCCGACAAAACACGAGGATAGTGCGCGATACGCCCTCCCAGCCCCACCTGGTCAAGTAATGCCCTTGCTTGTTCACGTGCTTGCCGACGGGACACGTCACCCCGCAATTCAAGCGGTAGCATGACATTTTCAAGTGCGGTCAAATGCGGCATCAGTTGGAATGCCTGAAATACGAAACCCACACCTCGTGCGCGAACCGCCGCACGTGCATCCTCGTCGAGAGCGCCCAGTTCTTGACCAAGTAGACGGATGGTGCCGGCGCTGGCCGTATCCAACCCGGCAAGCAAGCCCAGCAACGTCGATTTTCCTGAACCTGACTCGCCGACGATCGCCACTGTTTCGCCTGCATCGACGTACATATCGATATCATCCAATATGGACAATTCACCGGATGCATCCACCACGCGCTTGCTGACGCCCTCCACTGCTATGACCCGACCTGATTCTTTCCGCATGGATTCCTGCATAAGTGCCCGCTTGTTTTCCCGCATGAAAACCCGCTTGAAGGTGGTCAGTAGACACTCGTCGACGGCGATCATGCGCCGACGGTCTGTCATGCCCGCCCCCGCTACCGTGATGGGCCTGGCACTCGCGCTTGCCTGTGGCATCACCACGCCATCGCTTTATGCGGGAGGCGCGCCACAATCCCGGATGGAACGCAAGCCCGGCGCAGAGGCAACCGTCCCACCGGAGGCCGCCTCCCAGACCATTCTAGTCTTGGGCGACAGTCTCTCCGCAGGCTACGGCCTGGCACCGAACACAGGCTGGGTGGCACTATTGCAGCAACGCCTTGCCGATAAGCCGGTGGGTAAAAATCATTATACCGTTGTCAATAGCAGCATCAGCGGGGACACAACGAGCGGCGGGCGAACCAGGCTGCCGAGCGCATTGTCGCGCACGCATCCTGCTGTTGTCATCGTCGAACTGGGCGCGAACGACGCGTTGCGAGGACTGCCAATGTCAGTGACGCGCGCAAACCTAGAGGCGATCATTGAAGCAAGCCAGGCGGCCGGTGCACGCGTCGTACTGGTCGGCATGCAAATTCCACCGAATTACGGACCGGTGTACACGCAAGCATTTTCTTCCCTCTTCCCAATGCTGGCAAAGCAGTATCACACCTCGCTGGTCCCATTCTTGCTTGAAGGTATCGCCGACAAACCGGAGATGTTCCAGGCGGATCAAATACATCCCCTGGCAAAAGCGCAACCGGTATTACTTGAAAACGTGTGGGCACCGCTGTCTCCGCTGTTGAAATGACCCGCTTTGGTGGGCGGAAGGCGCGGCGCCCGGTCACGATTGGCACGCTTTGGCACAACTACAAGGAGATGAAGACGTGAAATTTATACCGACCCTCATGGCAGCAGGTGCACTGGTCGCACTGGGCGCATGCGCAACCCATCAACCTACCATCAGCTCAGTAGGCAAGAGCGCGAAACCGCCGCAAGCCGTGGCACAGTGCATTGCACAAGGCTGGGCCGATAAGACCCAAACACCCATCGTCTCGCAAACGGCGATTGCCAATGATTTCGGCGTCGACGTACTGGTTCCCGGCCAACCACCGGGGGGGGACGCCGCCGTGGTTCGCCAGGCACCTGGTGGCCAGGGTACATGGGTTGGCTATCGCTCGACAACCAACGCGGCACCTGACCCATCCGTTACCGCAGCAATTAGTAGCTGCCTCTGATTTTCGGATTGCAACACAACGCATAGCCGACACCCCGTCGGCGGCAATCAAAAAAACCATTGCTGCATCACCGATTCGCGGCCCTGCACATGCCGCGAATGGTAATAAGCAATGGTTTTTTTACGTCCTCGTGGCCGCTCAGTTTCCTGAGCCGCCATCCTGCTGCTGCGATATGTCACCGGACAGATCGTAGATCTTGACAGATGCACGCTTGCGTAACGCTGTGAGATAGGCGTCGTTTTCGGCTTGTCCTTCCATCTGGGAAAGCTGCGCTTCGATCTGCGTCACCTGCGCGGGGTCGGCGGCGGCACCGCCGCTTACCTTCGTGATTTCATAGATGGCATAGCCGCCATCTGGCACATCCACACCCACGAACACCGGCAGTTTGCTGGCGTCCGCCTTGAACACCTCGCCCAACACTGGCTGCGATAAACCCTGCGGGTTCGAACGTGTCACGGACGTCACTGGCGAAAAACCCGCGGTGCTCACGCTGTTTGGCGACTTGCGCAATGCCTCAAGCTTCGCGGCACCGTCCTTGCGCGCGAGCAACGATGCCTGCTCGTCGACCACCTTGTTGCGTGCCGCTTCCCGCACTTGATCGAACGGTTGCAACGCCGCTGCCTGATACGACGTTACCCGCGCCGATACCATCGTATTATTGCCAAGGTCGATCGCCGCCGTATTGTGCTTGCTCTTCAACGCGTCGTCGCTGAATACGGCTGCCAGCAGCTTGGGATTATTCGCCGGATCCGCTGCATTCGCATTCGGTGCCGGACGACGTGTCACCGTGGCTGTCTTGATTGCAAGGCCATACTTGTCCGCGGCAGGCTTCAGACTATCCGCTTGCTCATAGACAGCATTCGAGAAGCCCTCTGTGTCGGCCGCGTACTTGTCCGTGCCAGCCTGTGCTTGCAGCGTCCGGACAATCGCGTCGCGTACGTCCGCCAGCGGTCGCGTGACCGTCGGCTTCGTATCGGTGACTTCGATGATGTGATACCCGAAATCCGATTGCACCAGATCGCTGATCTGTCCCTTTTGCAGGGCGAAAGCGGCGTCGGCAAAGGGCTTCACCATCATCGAATGATCGAAGAAGCCGAGGTCCCCGCCCTTGTCGGCCGAGCCGGGATCCTCGGACTCTTTCTTGGCAATGGCCGCGAACCGGTCAGGATGCGCCTTCACTTCCTTCAGCACCTCCAGCGCATGCGCCTTCGCTTTCGCCCGCACGTCGGCACTGGCGTCCTTCGGCACGGCAATCAGGATATGACTCGCACGAACCTGGCCTTCGGATTGGTACTGTTTCAGATTGGCCTGGTAATACTTTTGAATGTCCGCATCACTCGGTACCGATGCCGCGGACAACGCCTGGGCGCTCAGCACGACGTATTCGATCCGCGCTTGTTCGGGCGTCGTGAAGTCCGCATGGTGGGCATCGTAGTAGGCTTTGATGTCCGCCTCGCTTGGCTGGGCCTGCGCTCGGTAATCCGCCGCTCGCAGGACGAGGCCTCGCACATCACGCTGCTGCGTGATCATGGCGTTCAGTGATTGCGCCAACGCCGCGGGAATGAATGCGGTATTGACGATGTTCTGTGCGATCTGCTGGCTTGCAAGCTGGAAACGCTGCATCTCATCGAGCTGCGGACCGCTGAGGCCTTGTGCCGCCAACAGTTGCGCATAAGCCTGCTGGTCGAAACTGCCGTCGGGGCGTTTCAAGGAGGCGATCGCCGGAATGCTCATGATCGACTGACGCACGGCGTTGTCACTGGCCGTGAGGTTCAAGTCGCGCGTGTTCTGTGCGACCAGTTGCTGCCGGATCATGTTATCAAGGATCGAGCGGCGCATTGCCGGGGTATCGAACGTCGATGCATCGTAGCTTGCACCCAGCATCTGCTGCGCCCGCTGGTTCTGGTCGCGCACCGCGGCATCGAATTGTTGTCGCGTGATGATGTCGCCATTGACCTTGGCCGCGTTGGCGCTGTCGTCCCACATGCCACGGAAACCCTGGATACCTACCAGGCCCAGACCAGGTACGACGAACAGCGCCAAGATGATCATCATCAGGCGGCGATGGCTACGGATGAAATCTAACATGCTTACCGAACCAGGAGGAAAGACCGAATATTACCTCAGGCGGCCTGCGCAGTCGTCGCGCGGGCCAACAAAACGAGGAATCCGCCGGCATATATCTTGCTGCCAGGCGCTAAAAACAAAAAACCCGCAGAGCAAATGCCGTGCGGGTAGTCTTTTCTGCAGGCAGTGCGCCCACACAGAATGCACCGGGGAAAAATCTCATCTTTTCACGCGGCTGCGACGCTGGTTGCAATCGCGGCATCGCCGGCTCGAACGTGGTGGGTGCTGAGGGGCTCGAACCCCCGACCTACGCCTTGTAAGGGCGCCGCTCTACCAACTGAGCTAAGCACCCGTTCGAATGATTCGCAGCGAAGACCAAAATTATCGTCGTAATGAACTGTCACTGTCAAGCAAAATACGCACGAATCAACACCGGACATCCAAGGCAACCGCCGCACAGGCAACGGACCGTCGGCGACTCAATCATCCAGCAGCGATACGTCACGTACGGCGCCCTTGTCCGCTGACATCACCAGTTTGGCGTAGGCCTTCAATGCCGAGGAAACCTTGCGCGGGCGCGGATTGGCAGGCTTCCAGCCCTTGGCGTTTTGTTCGACCCGACGCTCAGCGAGTACCTCGTCGGACAGCAATACATCGATTGTGCGATTCGGAATGTCGATGCGGATACGATCACCATCGCGAACGAGACCGATTGCACCACCTGCTGCCGCTTCCGGCGAGCAATGCCCGATCGACAGACCGGACGTTCCACCGGAAAACCGGCCATCCGTCAGTAGCGCACATGCCTTGCCCAGACCCTTTGACTTGATATAGCTCGTGGGATAAAGCATTTCCTGCATCCCCGGACCGCCCTTCGGACCTTCATATCGGACGATCACGACATCCCCCGCCTGCACCTTGCCCGCAAGGATGTTCTCCACTGCTTCGTCCTGCGATTCCGTGACGTGCGCGGTCCCTTCGAACACCAGGATGCTTTCGTCCACGCCAGCCGTCTTCACGACACAGCCGTCACGGGCGATGTTGCCGGTCAGGACGGCGAGCCCGCCCTCCTTGGAGAACGCGTGTTCATATGAACGGATGCAACCCTCGGCGCGATCCAGGTCCAGGCTCGGCCAACGCGTGTTCTGGCTGAACGCCACCTGCGATGGGACACCTGCCGGACCCGCCATGTAAAACGTGCGAACCGCTTCATCCTTGGTCCGGACGATGTCCCACTGGTCGAGTGCATCTTTCAACGTGGGCGTATGCACCGTTGGCACATCGGTGTGCAGTTTGCCTGCACGATCGAGTTCGCCCAGAATCGCCATGATGCCGCCGGCACGATGTACATCCTCGATATGATACTTGTTGGTATTTGGCGCGACCTTGCACAATTGCGGCACGATGCGTGACATCCGGTCGATATCGGCCATCGTGAAGTCGATCTCCGCTTCGCGGGCAATGGCCAGCAAATGCAGGATCGTGTTCGTCGAGCCGCCCATCGCGATATCCAACGTCATCGCATTTTCGAATGCCTTGAAACCCACCGAGCGTGGCAGCACGCGCGTATCTTCCTGCTCATAATACCGACGCGCCAGACCGACGATGCCCTGGCCTGCCCGCTTGAACAGTTGCTCACGGTCCGCATGCGTCGCGACAACAGTGCCGTTCCCCGGCAGCGACAAGCCCAACGCCTCGGTCAGGCAATTCATCGAGTTCGCGGTGAACATGCCCGAACACGAACCGCACGTCGGGCACGCGGAGCGCTCGACTTCCGCGACGTCCGCGTCCGAATACGATGTGTCCGCGGCAATCACCATTGCATCGACCAAGTCGAGCTTCTTGAACTCCATCGTCTTGGTAACCGGATTCGCCAGGCGCGTCTTTCCCGCTTCCATCGGCCCCCCCGAAACGAAGATGACCGGAATGTTTAGCCGCATGGCGGCCATCAACATGCCTGGGGTGATCTTGTCGCAATTGGAAATGCATACCATCGCATCCGCGCAATGGGCATTGACCATGTATTCAACAGAGTCGGCGATGATGTCGCGGCTCGGCAGTGAATACAGCATGCCATCGTGTCCCATCGCGATGCCATCATCAACGGCGATCGTGTTGAATTCCTTGGCGACACCGCCAGCGGATTCGATCTCGCGTGCAACGAGTTGGCCCAAGTCCTTCAGATGGACGTGACCCGGGACGAATTGCGTAAACGAGTTGACTACCGCAATGATCGGCTTGGAGAAATCCTCGTCTTTCATGCCGGTGGCACGCCACAGCGAGCGTGCCCCGGCCATGTTGCGGCCGGCGGTAGAAGTTTTAGAACGGTATGCGGGCATGATAGGGACAGATAAAAATCGCGAAAAGGAACCGGGCCTTGGGATGCGGCCCCTTGTGCGCCCTTGCGAACAACCTCTTGAGCCGCACCATGGGCAAACCTCCTGATTATACTCCCCCGCTCTCAGGGACGCGCCTGGCCGCCATCAACTGCTGAACAGCCATGCATCCATACTTGTGCGGGTAACGACCACCGCGTGGGCAAAAAAAAACCGCGATCTCTCTTCGAAATCGCGGTTTTCATGCGGCAAGCGCCCTACTCGATACAACACGCTTTGATGCAGGAGGCGGCACGCCCTAAGGCCCGCCGGCCAGCATCAATGCTTCACAACACCGCTGGTGGGGCGCGGCTCCGCCGCGGCTTCCGCTACGGGTACTTCTTTCGGCTCTTCATCCGGCAGCGCGTCAGGCACCCGTTCCAACGCCATTTCCAGCACCTTGTCGATCCAGCGGACTGGTACGATCTCGATGTTGTTCTTCACGTTGTCCGGAATGTCCGCCAGGTCCTTGACGTTGTCTTCCGGAATCAGCACCAGCTTGATACCGCCACGATGCGCCGCCAGCAGCTTTTCCTTCAAGCCGCCGATCGGCAATACTTCGCCACGCAACGTGATTTCACCGGTCATCGCCACATCCGCGCGAACCGGAATGCCAGTCAGTACAGACACCATGGCCGTCGTCATCGCCGCGCCGGCGGACGGACCATCCTTAGGCGTCGCCCCTTCCGGCACGTGGATATGCATGTCACGCTTCTCGAACGCGTCGTCTCGTACCCCCAGCTTGCGAGCACGGCTACGCACGACCGACCGCGCGGCTTCCACGGATTCCTTCATCACGTCGCCAAGCGAACCCGTCCGAATAACCGCGCCCTTGCCAGGCATCGTCGCCGCTTCGATGGTCAGCAAGTCGCCGCCCACTTCCGTCCACGCAAGACCCGTCACCTGACCGACTTGGTTTTCCTTTGCTGCCAGGCCAAAATCCACCTTGCGCACGCCCAGGAACGTGTCGAGATTCGTGCTATTGACGGTGACCGATTTCTCGTCCTTCTTTAGCAGCAGCAACTTCACGACCTTACGGCAAATCTTCGAGACTTCACGTTCGAGCGACCGTACGCCCGCTTCACGCGTGTAGTAACGAATGATGTCGCGAACCGCACTCTCCTCGACAACGATCTCGCCTTCCCTGAGACCATTGTTCTTTTTCTGCTTCGGCAGCAAGTAACGCTGCGCGATGCTGACCTTCTCGTCCTCTGTATAACCGGACAAGCGGATCACTTCCATCCGATCCAGCAACGGCGGCGGAATGTTCAGAGAGTTCGAGGTCGCAACGAACATCACATCGGACAGATCGAAATCCACCTCAACATAGTGATCCGCGAACGTATGATTCTGTTCCGGGTCAAGCACTTCCAACAACGCTGACGACGGATCACCGCGGAAATCCATGCCCATCTTGTCGACTTCGTCGAGCAGGAACAGCGGATTACGCACAGCCACCTTCGACAGGCTTTGCAGGATCTTGCCCGGCATCGAGCCAATATATGTCCGGCGATGCCCACGGATCTCGGCCTCATCGCGCACGCCGCCCAATGCCATGCGGACAAACTTGCGGTTTGTTGCTCGCGCAATGGACTGGCCGAGCGATGTCTTACCAACACCCGGCGGCCCGACCAGACAAAGAATCGGGGCTTTTACCTTATCTACCCGTTGCTGGACCGCCAGATATTCCAGAATGCGTTCCTTGACCTTCTCAAGACCGTAATGATCTTCGTCCAATACCTTTTCGGCATTCGCCAGGTCGTTGTTGACCTTGCTCTTCTTGCGCCATGGCAAGCCTACCAGAATGTCGATGTAATTGCGCACCACCGTCGCTTCCGCCGACATCGGTGACATCAGCTTCAGCTTCTTCAACTCCGCATCGGCTTTCTTCTTGGCTTCCTTCGGCATCTTGGCATTGACGATGCGCTTCTCGAGTTCTTCGAGATCCGCCCCTTCCTCGCCTTCTCCGAGTTCCTTCTGAATCGCCTTGACCTGCTCGTTCAGGTAGTACTCGCGCTGGCTCTTCTCCATCTGACGCTTCACACGTCCACGGATACGCTTTTCCACCTGCAGAATGTCGATTTCCGACTCGAGCTGCCCAAGCAGGTGCTCAAGTCGCTCGATGACGGGCATCATCTCCAGCACATTCTGCTTTTGGTCCAGCTTGAGCGGTAGATGCGCGGCGATTGTATCCGCCAAGCGACCCGCGTCGTCAATGCCTGACAGCGAGGTCAGAATCTCCGGCGGGATTTTCTTGTTCAGTTTGACGTATTGATCGAATTGGGAAACGATCGCGCGGCGCAGCGCTTCCGTTTCGGCGCTATCGGCACGATCCGGGTCGAGCGGCAGCGCTTCGCAAGTGAATTGCGTTTCTTCTTCTTCGATCGATATCGTCTTCGCGCGCTGAATACCTTCCACCAGCACCTTGACGGTGCCATCGGGCAGTTTCAGCATTTGCAGGATGTTGGCAACACACCCTACCTCATGCAGATCTTTTGCAGTCGGTTCGTCCTTGGCCGCGGCTTTCTGAGCAACAAGCATGATGTGCTTGCCGCCTTCCATCGCGGACTCAAGGGCCTTGATCGATTTCGGACGCCCAACGAACAGCGGAATTACCATGTGCGGAAACACCACCACGTCCCGCAGCGGGAGCAGCGGCAGGCGGGTGGGTTCCGACGGGAGGAGTTGGGTTCCTGACATTTTCATTTCCCCATGAATGGAATCGGGTTTGAACCTAGTTGGGGTCGTTTGCGACCGCTTTCAAGAGCATCCTGCCCGGAAACCGGGAAGGCGTACCATTGTCAAGCGATCGCGGGAACGCAACGGGACAAAGAACGAAGATGCCGGTTAGGACGACGGGGCACATTTTTACGACAATCCGCACCATCGAGAGGTTGACGATAAGAACACGTAAAACAATTCGCCGGAGACCGGCCATGACGACAAGTCATACATCATATTGCCGGAGGCGCGCTGGTCGGCCGCTGGTGCACACCATCCAACACCATGAGTGACCATCCGCCGACCGGGCCGCGATCCAGGATCAGTTTGATCCCGAGACGCGTGGCGTTTCTTCATAAATCAACAGCGGCTTTCCGTCACCTTCGATGACATTCGCATCGATGATGACTTTTGAGACACCCTCGTACGTCGGCAACTCGTACATCGTGTCCAGTAACGCCTGCTCCAGGATGGACCGCAAACCGCGTGCCCCGGACTTGCGCCGAATCGATTTGCGCGCAATGGCATGCAGCGCATCGGGACGCAATTCGAGCTCGACGCGCTCCATCGCGAACAGCTTCTGATACTGTTTGACCACCGCATTCTTCGGCTCGATCAAAATCCGGATGAGTGCTTCCTCGTTCAGCGATCCAAGCGTCGCTACCACAGGCAAACGGCCGATCAGCTCTGGAATCAATCCAAACTTGATCAGGTCCTCGGGTTCGACTTCCTGGAGCACCTCGCCAGAGTCCCGCTCGAGCGCGGTCTTTACCGCCGCACCAAAACCAATGCCGGTCTTTTCGGTGCGGTCGACAATCACTTTTTCCAAGCCATCGAACGCACCGCCGCACACGAAAAGAATATTCGTCGTGTCTACCTGGATGAAATCCTGGTTAGGATGCTTGCGCCCCCCTTGGGGTGGCACCGAGGCCATGGTGCCCTCGACCAATTTCAACAATGCCTGCTGCACGCCTTCCCCCGATACATCACGGGTGATGGACGGATTAGCCGACTTGCGACTGATCTTGTCGATTTCGTCGATGTAGACAATGCCGCGCTGTGCCTTCTCGACTTCATAATTGCAGTTCTGCAGCAACTTCTGAATGATGTTTTCGACATCCTCGCCAACATATCCAGCTTCTGTCAGCGTAGTCGCATCGGCGATCACAAACGGCACGTCAAGCAGTCGCGCCAATGTTTGTGCGAGCAATGTCTTTCCCGAACCGGTTGGTCCGATCAGCAGGATGTTACTCTTGGAGAGTTCGACGTCGTTACCGCCCGGCGCGAGATGCTTCAGGCGTTTGTAGTGGTTGTGCACCGCCACCGCCAGGATCTTCTTGGCACGCTCCTGACCGATCACATACTGATCGAGGATCGTCCTGATCTCCTGCGGCGCCGGCAGTCCGGACTTCGCACTGTTGGATTCGTCTCCCGCACCGCTCGCCTCATCGCGAATGATCTCGTTGCAGAGATCGATACATTCGTCGCAAATGAACACCGAGGGGCCCGCGATCAGCTTCTTGACCTCGTGCTGGCTTTTGCCGCAAAACGAACAGTACAGCAGCTTTTCGCCGCTCGTTACCTTCTTGTCCGCCATAAGTATTCATGCCTCCGGACATGTTGACTTCATCATACGCCGATTCATCGGAAGCGGTAGGAAATGCGCATTCCGCGCCCCTCTACACGAACCATCCGGTCGAATAGGGATGCACCACCCGCCGGCCCTCGGCGACAATCCGACGTGGGCACAAGCCCTTCTCGCTATCGACAAATCGTTGATTCATCGCTTATTTCTCGCGCCGCAATGGTCAGGCGCCGAGCAACGAAGACCGCCACGCCTGTCATGATCGCGTGCTACGCCATGAGAACGCGACATCCGCGGCCGAGCGAAATGCATCTGGAAAACAACGCAAACAGATGCATTTTTGCGACTGACACGGCGAAAAACCCCATTCCTGGCAGTTTCAATCGCGAATGCGATGGTACCTGTACACCGCGCCGCCACGACGTTGGCTGGATCGAAACGTACTGACAGGGATAGGATTAAAACGCGAAACCAGGCGCGCGGCTTCCGCCGCCCCCTGGCGCGTCCCATCCTTTACCGTGTCGAGATCGATCGCAATAAGGGCAGCCCAATCCGGTAAATGCTACCGACTTAGCGCCCGTCATCCCGACCCCTCGCGGATGACGTACCCGTGAGCAACATCAGGGCCGCTTCGCCAACACCTCATCGATAAGGCCATAATCTTTCGCGGACTCACTGGACATGAAGTTATCGCGATCGGTATCGCTGGCGATCCGCTCGATTGGCTGGCCCGTGTGATGCGAAAGCAGCGCGTTCAGGCGCTCCTTCAAGTACAGGATTTCGCGCGCCTGAATCTCGATGTCGGACGCCTGCCCGCGCGCACCACCCAGCGGCTGGTGAATCATCACGCGTGCATTGGGCAGCGCACGACGCATGCCCTTCTCACCGGCAGCCAACAGGAAGGCGCCCATGCTCGCTGCAAGGCCCATGCATAGCGTGGATACCTTCGGCTTGATGAATTGCATCGTGTCGTATATTGCCATCCCGGCAGACACCGAACCGCCTGGACTATTGATATATAGCGAGATTTCCTTGTCGGGATTCTCGCTTTCCAGAAACAGCATCTGCGCCACGACAACATTGGCCGTCTGATCGTTCACTTCGCCCACCAGGAAGATGACGCGTTCCTTTAGCAGACGGGAATAAATGTCATACGCGCGTTCACCGCGACCGCTGGTCTCCACCACCATCGGCACCAGGCCGAGTGCCTTCGGTTCCAGGTCGGAAGCCGCGCGGGCGCCGTCAATTGCGGCGGAACCCCACTGCGCGGGATACTGCCAATTTTCGCGAAACGTCATGCGATCGATCCTTTGCGAGTATGTCTAGCAGGAATGAAACGTCTGAACCGGTGTCTCCGCATCGAAGCACACCGACGCGCATTGTCATCGTCACCCGCCCACGACAACAACCCGCGCACGTTCACCGGAGCGTACGGCCTTGCCGCCATGATACGCGGCTCGGACCATTCTTTCCTATATGGGGCCGTGCCCCGCACTTCACAATAGCCACGCGGCGCGATACATTGCCGCCACGCGGCATAGCGCACCGTACAAACGACAAAGGCGCGCCGCGGAAATCCGTGGTGCGCCCCCGCCGTGCGCTCATGCAACGTCGCTAGGGTCAGTGAGATCCCCGATCAGGCCGTTGCGCCCAGCTTTTCAAAAGGCACTTCCTCGTCCGTCACCTTTGCTCGCGACGTCACGAATTCAACGACGTTATTCTCGACAACATACGCTTCCATTTCGGACAACCGTTGTTGATTCGAGTAATACCAACGCACGACTTCCTTCGGATCTTCGTAGCTCTTCGCGAACTCTTCCACTTCCTTTCGGATCTGGTCCGGCTTTGCCTTCAAGTCGTTGGCTGCTACCAGCTCGGCCAGGATCAGACCCAGTTTGACGCGGCGCTCCGCCTGCTCGCGGAACATTTCCGCCGGAATCGGTGCATCCTTCGCGTTCGGCACGCCCCGTTGCTCCAGGTCCTGCCGCGCCAGTTCCACCAAGCGTTGCTGATCTTGTTCCACCAGCGCCTTCGGCACTTCCAGGTCCGTCGCCAGCTTCAACAACGCATCCATCACGCTGTTCTTCAACTCCGCCTGGGCACGACGCTTCGCTTCGCGCTCAAGATTATCCTTTACTTCCGTGCGCATCTTGTCGATGTCGCCGTCGGCCACACCCAGCGTCTTGGCGAACTCTCCGTCAAGCTCCGGCAACTGCGGCAGTTCGATCTGCTTGATCGTGACGGTGAACTGCGCGGTCTTACCGGCAACATCCTTACCGTGGTAGTCCTCTGGAAAGGCCAGGTCGAACTCGCGCGACTCACCGACACCCAAACCAATCGATGCCTTCTCGAATTCCGGCAGCATCCGGCCTTCACCCAGCGTGAAGACGAAATCTTCCGCCGAACCTCCGGCGAATGCCTCACCGTCGATCTTGCCGACGAAATCGACCGTCACCCGGTCTCCGTCCGCCGCCTTCTCGCCTTCGCCGCGCGGCGCGAACGTCACGCGCTGCTTGCGCAGGATATCCAGCGTGCGCGTCACTTCGTCATCACCGATATTGGTGACGGTGCGCTTCACTTCCGCCGTGGCAACGTCACCAAGCGTGATCTCGGGGTAGACCTCGAATGTCGCGTCAAACGCGATAGCGGCTTCGTCTGCGCCCTCGGCGGACACCTTCGGCTCGAAACGCGGTTGACCCGCAACCTTGAGTTTTTCGGCCTGCTGCACCTCGAAGAAAGCGCTGCCGACCTTGTCGCTCAGCACTTCCGCCTGGACTTGACCACCATATTGCGATGCAACCACCTTCATTGGCGCCTTGCCGGGGCGAAAGCCCGGCATGCGGAAGGTTTTCGCGATTTGACGCAGACGACCGTCAACCTCTTGCTGCACCGCATCGCGCGGCACCGAGATCGTGACGCGCCGTTCGAGCTTGCCGAGCGTTTCTACAACGTTTGCCATGGATTCCGATCCGTTCTCTTAAATTCTCGCCCGGGCGGTAGCGCCGCCTAACTCGCGCGGCCTTTCCGATGCCAAGATCCGCTAGGACCTGGATATCGCTGGAAAAACCGTTTGCATCACACCACGCAAAACGGCGTGGCGCGCGCCCAGGGCTTGTGCATTGAGCGTTAAAGCGCTCTATTCTAGCAAACTATTCCGCCGCTTCCGACGATTTCGCGGGCCGCCCGGGCATCCGCGGTCCCACATCGCCTTGCCGGCCATGCGCGCCACTGTCGCCAGAAGCATCGGCCCAGTAATTGATGCGCGGGTTGGCGATCTCAATGCCGAGTTCGCGGAAACGCTCGTAGATGCGTTTGTTAAACGCACGCTGCACGCCCCAGCGACCTCTGTCGAGACAGCGGAATTGGCCTGCCACGGTAACCGATGCGCCGTCGACCGCGTCGACACCCCAGATCTCCAGATCGTTGATGATCAGGTCCTTGAAATCCGGGTCCTCGCGCATGGCCGCACCCATTTTCTTCAGTTCGGCAATGACGCGGTCAACATCGGTATCGTAGGCACAACTCACGCGAACAGCCGCGTTGCCCAACCCTCGATTTACATTGTTCACCGTGGAGACCGAACTGAACGGCACGATGTATAAAGACCCGTCGCTACCCCGCAGGCGCACGGTCCGAATCGACAAGTTCTCGACGTTGCCGGAGACACCGGCCACCGTCACATAGTCGCCTACCTGCATGGCATTTTCCATCAGCAGGAAAATCCCGGTGATGAAATCCTGCACCAGCTTCTGCGAGCCAAATCCGAGCGCCACGCCGATGATGCTGGCCCCCGCGAGCAATGGCGTGGTGTTGATGCCAATCTCATTCAACGCGGTGAGCCCAACGATCAGGAGAATACAGATGAACAGGCTCGTGCGGAGCATTGGCAGCAACGTACGCAGGCGCGCCGCGCGAACCGTGTCGCCACGATCATGCCAACGTTTCAGGCGCCGCTCCACCCCGATATTCGCGGACTCCCACACAAAGACGGCGATAAGCGCCGCGATGCCGATCGTCAGCATCGCCGATGTCAGGTTGCGTCCAACGGTACCCCGCGTAAACCACGCAATCGCGTCATACCCCCACGCCTGGAGCAACGTGACACCCGCGCACACGATCAGTAACGCCGTCACGACCGCCCGGATGATGGGGTAATAGCGATTCGTGAGTTTGGCGCTGGCGCTGACCTCCTCCTCCTCATCCCGCGCCTCGCGGCGGAATAGACGCCCCAACCCACCCAACAACACGATTGCCAGCAAGCGGGCACCCACGATGATGCCCACCGTCGTGCCGATAAAATGCACGAGTTTCTGAAAACCGTCCTCCACGCCCAGCGCAAAGACCACCCAGACCGTGATGACGACAAAACACCCGAAAATAGGCCACACGTCCGCCAGCCAACGCCGGACGCCGGCAACCGATCCCTTGGCATCCCTGGCTCCCGCGATCGCACGGCCGGCGGCGTCACGCGTTCGCAAGATCAGCACCACGATGCACGTGTGAACGATCAGCGAAACCAGCTTCATGAATGCGATCTGGCCCTGATGACTTGCACCAAACGCCGCCCCCGCTTTCACCAGCGCGACACCGAACGCCGCGACGACGATGACGGCCCGCACCCAGCGTTCAACAACTTCGGCGGTATCTCGCGTCACATCGAGCAACCGCATGCCCCTGGCGTCCGCAGCGAACAAGAGCCGGATCACGATCATGGTGACGCGCGTCGTTAGATACGCATCGATGAAAGCGTCGGTCATATCGTCGATGCGTGCGCTGTCGACGTCGACCCAGCGCAGCATCAGTCCCGCGGCGAAGAAGAACAGCAACGGCGGCAGCAACTCGACGAGCAGCATCGCTATCGCGAACGGGGCATGTCGCAGCGTGCTCCAGTGCCGCGCGGATTCGGCGGCCGCCTTGCGCGCCGCCTCGATCATCTGGGGATCATCCTTGTCATCACCACCATCACGCTGCGCTTTCCCCGACTTGCCGGCATGATCCTCGTCGTCATCCGTGCGCACGGGTACGCCATCGCCGGCATCCACCGGCACCGCTTCGATGCGCTCCTCTCCGTCAACAACGGTCAGCACGAGGGCGACGTCAGTGGGCACGCCTTTCGTTGCGCCCTCTGCCGCGGGAACAGCGCCCGCCTGCGTGGCCTTCGTCGCGACGGCCCCGACCTTGTCGCGATCGATGGGCAACGTCGTATGCGCATCATCAGTGGACGGCGTGCCGCCGCTTTTGGCGGCATCGTCCCCGCGTTCCCGGCTGGCTGCCTCCGCGGCGGCCTGCGCCAGCCTTTCGTCACGGGCCTCCTGGATCTCACGCTTGCGCGCCGCCATTTCACGCGCGCGCTCCCGTGAGATTGCACGAAGCTCTACCGCATCGGCCTGACGCACGAGCGCCGCCCGCGGCCGCTTCAACGCAAAGCGCAACCCCCACTCCAACGCCAGGCCCACGACGAAAACGGCGCCGAGCGCCTCCAGACTTTGCCAGCCAAGGGATTGTCCGCGCGAGGTGCTGAACGTTGCGGCCAGCCATGCCAGGAATGCCGGAAAAGTCACGACCGACTGTGCGACTTTTTGGATCTGATCGCTCATCCCGTCCGCCCAATGCGCCACTAGGCGCAGCAACTGCGCAATCAGGCCATTTGCCTCGAGTGGTGCGCTGGCGGATGCCGCCGATGCCGCCGACGCCGAGGAGGTTGCCACCGCGCTCGTCGCCGCTGCGGCCGGTGCTGATGACGTGGATGCAACCGGTTGCGGGGCGACGGGTGCAACAACCGAGGCCGCATGCGGGGCAGAGGTGGCTGCGCCACTTGCCGCATTGGCGCCCAGGGCGGGTGCGGCCGGCGACACCGCCGCGATGGCCTGTAGCGTATGCACCGCTTCTTCCCGCTCACGACTGTCTTGCAGCACCCGCAGCGCACGCTGCGCCGTCGCGGGGGATACATCACTCGCGGTGAGAATCGGGCGCGCCGAGGCGGCACTCGACGCCTGCGTATCCGACGCCGCTGGTGGCACGCCGCTGGCCGCCAGCGCACTGCCGTGCGCATCGACCGTATCCGTTGGCATTGCCGTGCCGGACGCCGGTGCCGACGGCGTGGCGGTTGACATGAATGGATCATGACGCGCGCTCGCGGCAGACGCAGCGGCGCTGGACATGCCCTGCGCGTTGACTGGCGATGTCGACAGACCCAACGCGAAGAGCGCGGTGATCGACAGCATCGCCATGCGGGAGCACACGCTCCCAAAGGCATGGCGACCCAGGCCCGGAGAATCATGAGGCAAGGCGATATCGGCATCTGCGGCGCGCATGCAAGGCGTCACGATGGATGCGGAAGACAAAAAACGTATAGACATCGGATGTCGCGTAAGACGCGGTGCGCAAGCACCGCGATGGTCCGTGGACAGAGCAATGAGAACCGAACCCGCCTTCTTAAATCGATGGCGACAACCCCACAGCATCGATCGAGACAGGCACATCACTCATTGATCCTCTAATCTTATTGTTACAGCTTTTCCCACCCTCGCGGCGATTGCCGTTTTGCAAGACATATTCCGAAACGTCTGAACCGCTTGATCGCCACTTTTTTACAAAAGAAGACAGAAATACACCGTTGCACCGGAAACGCCTAATAAAACGCACATCAATTTTATGCGATTGCATGGAAAAGCAGTGTTGGCAACCATCCCGGAAGATTGGCAACCTCGGATTTCGTCAGCGTAATTTGTACTGCTCGGACGAACCCTGCGCGCATTTTGTTTCGGTTCATGGCAAGATTGGCGTACAAATTGCTTGATGAGACCGGTAGTTCTGGCAAACTCCCGGTCGCGAGCCAATCGCGATCCAGGCATTTGCTGGAACGCATAAAAACACGCGGCGTGCGGGTTGCCGCAGGATCAACACAGCGCGGCATGCCGGCTTAAGGCCGGATGCCGCAGGAGACAGCATTTGAATACATTATCGGCAACGGCGCCTAACGCTTCGCGCGCCAAAGTCATTTTTACGTGTGTGATGGCCGCTCTCGCCGGCCTTCTTTTCGGCCTGGACATTGGCGTAATCTCAGGTGCCTTGCCGTTTATCGCGAAGACCTATGAGATTTCCGACAAGATGCAGGAGTGGATTGTCAGCTCCATGATGTTCGGCGCCGCCGTTGGGGCCGTGCTGGCGAGCTACCTCTCCTGGCAACTGGGCCGAAAGTACTCGCTGGTACTGGGCGCCATCCTTTTTGTCGGGGGCTCGCTGATTTGTGGCTTTGCTTGGTCGCCTACGGCGCTGATCTTCGGGCGGATCATACTAGGCCTGGCAGTGGGTATCGCGTCATTCACCGCACCGCTATACCTGTCCGAGATCGCACCCCACTCGGTGCGCGGCGCGATGATTTCGCTGTATCAGTTGATGATCACGGTGGGTATTCTTGCCGCGTTCATTTCGAACACGGCGCTATCGGCTACCGGTAACTGGCGCTGGATGCTAGGCGTGATCGCGTTCCCTGCGGCATTGCTCCTGTTGGGCGTGCTCGTGTTGCCACGCAGCCCCCGTTGGTTGATGATGCGCGGGCGCGAACAGGAAGCGTTCGACGTGCTGCTGCAATTGCGCCCCGACCGTGAAACGGCGCAGCAGGAAGTGAATGAAATCAAGGAGCAATTGCGTGTCAAACAGGAAGGATTTTCCTTGCTGAAGGCCAATCCGAACTTCCGTCGCTCGATCGGGCTGGGCATCTTGCTGCAAGTCATGCAACAGTTGACCGGCATCAACGTGGTCATGTACTACGCACCGCGTATTTTCGGCTTGGCGGGCTACGATAGCGCCCACGATCAATTGATGGGCACGGTGCTGGTCGGCGCGGTCAACGTCGCTGCCACCTTTATCGCAATCGGCCTGGTCGATCGCTGGGGCCGCAAGCCGATCCTCTACACGGGCTTTGTCGTCATGGCGGCGGGCATGGGCACGCTGAGTCTGTTGCTGCACCTCGGCGTGCATACGCCGGCACAACAAATGACGGCGGCCGCAACCCTGCTGATCTTCATCATCGGCTTCGCCATGTCGGCGGGTCCGCTGATCTGGATCCTCTGTTCGGAAATCCAACCGACCAAGGGCCGTGATTTCGGGATTGGCATCTCCACGTTCACCAACTGGATCGCCAACATGGCAGCCGGCGCAACGTTCCTGACGTTTATCAACGACTATGGTGCACCAGCGACATTTGCCGGTTACGCCGTCATGAATGCGATCTTCATCCTTCTCACGATTTTCCTGGTGCCGGAAACGAAAGGGGTATCGCTCGAACATATCGAACGCAACTTGTTCGCGGGCAAGGCTCTGCGCAACCTCGGCCGCTAATCCGCGCGCAATCGAGACGATGCGAATGCGCCACTCCCGTATCGATGGGGACGGCCGCCTTCCCTGCGGGACGGAGGGCTCTGGCGGCCGGACAAAATGATTAGCTGCCCAGCCGCCGCTCTGGTATACTCGCCGGCTGTTCATGGAGCGTCTGGCGATGCGACATGAACAAGCGAGCGAGGATGGCGAAATTGGTAGACGCACCAGGTTTAGGTCCTGACGCCAGCAATGGTGTGCGGGTTCGAGTCCCGCTCCTCGCACCATAAATTTGCATCAGCGCAATTACTTGCGCTGACGATGGGTTGAAGGCGTACTACAGCGATAGTATGTCTTCGACCCATTTTTGCTTTTATTCGCCATCAAGCTGGGCCCTCTCCATGCCTGTTGCCTCTCGATAGCCGGAAAAATTCAGTCTCTTCCCGCGTGAATCCAATCGATTATTGTCAGCAGCAAGCGGCCCCTCCAGGCTCTCCCGCGTACTATGCGCTACGCTACGCGTCCCTGTCGCAACGGCCACTATTCATGCCGTTGTTCACGCTACGCCAGGAATGGGAGGACACGGTAACGCAGGCGAGTGATCCATCGATCGCTCAAGCCAAGCTCGCCTGGTGGGCACAGGAAATAGCGACAGCCGCCAGCGCCGATCCAGGCCGGCCGCCTACCCATCCTGCCACGCAGGCCCTGGCAACCGCGCCCGGTGGCTGGCTGCCACGACTGGCGCCGCTGCTGATCGCCGTTATCGACGCCCATCGCGAGGATGTGGAAAAGGCGCGCTATCTGGATTTTGCGGCCTTGCAACGCCACTTCCGGGAAAGCAGTGGACGCATCGCCGGCATACTGGCGTATTGCAGCGATGCCGCCAACGGCGAGCCCGATCCTCAGCATACGCCCACGCTATCGAATACCGGCCGTGCACCGCGACTCGATACGTCGATAATGCAAGGCCCGGACACGTCCAGTAGCAGCGCACCGGCCTTGACCGATGCCGACCTGCCGGAATGGGCGATCGCATTGGGCGCTGCCACCCGGCTTGCGAACGTGATCACGTTGATTGGCGATCATGCACGGCATGGGCGTATTTATTTGCCAGTTGATGACATGCAAACGCATCAGGTCCCGGCCTCGGACGTCCTCAACCGACGCTATACACCGGCCATGTTGGCGCTGCTCCTGGAACAAGCAAATCGCGCCCGGGACGGGTTGCTTGCTGCTCGTGCAGCCGCGCCTGCCATTCCACGGCAACGCAGGCGACACCACAGGGTTCTACTTGCCGAAGCAGCGATGGCGCAGCGTTTGCTTGACGAGGTTCTGCGCGATGGCGTACAAGTTTTACATCAGCGCATTGCGCTGACACCCGTGCGCAATCTCCTCGCGTCCTGGTGGGGCTCCAGGTAAGGCCGGTCGCACGCATCCACGCGACCGCTCACTGGGGAGACTCGCATCGCTGTTTGCCGCAAGCGCGCCAGGCAAGAGTCGTGACACAATGTCGGAGGGATGTTCGCTAACGTTCGGGCCGGCGTAAGGGGTTACGCAACACGCCTTTCGGGGCGCGGTCCGGGTGATGGTCATCCAACGCATGGCGCGGGAAAGGCTGACGGCCTCCGGCGCCATTGGTAAATCACGTAACGCTTTGTAAATCCGTTCATTTTGCAAATCGTACACGCGGCAAAACCGCGATAAGATGACGACATGGAAAATAAAAGCCCATCAAAAATACTTGTCGTCGATGACGATCCCCGTCTTCGCGACCTGCTGCGCCGCTACCTCGGGGAACAAGGCTTCAACGTCTACGTGGCGGAAAATGCCCCGTCGATGAACAAGCTTTGGGTTCGCGAGCGATTCGATCTACTCGTTCTGGATCTGATGCTTCCCGGCGAAGACGGCCTGTCCATCTGCCGCCGTCTGCGTGGCGGAAACGACCGTACGCCCATCATCATGTTGACCGCGAAAGGCGAAGACGTCGATCGTATCGTCGGCTTGGAAATGGGTGCGGACGATTATCTGCCAAAGCCGTTCAATCCGCGCGAGCTGGTGGCCCGTATCCACGCGGTGCTGCGCCGCCGCGCGCCGGCCGAACTACCGGGCGCACCGTCGGAAACCACCGAGGTATTCGAATTCGGCGAATTCTCGCTGAATCTGGCTACCCGCACGCTTACGAAGGCCGGACAGGAAATCCCGCTGACGACGGGTGAATTTTCAGTGCTGAAGGTATTTGCCCGCCATCCACGCCAACCTTTGTCACGCGAAAAACTGATGGAACTGGCGCGCGGCCGCGAATACGAGGTCTTTGATCGTAGCCTGGACGTGCAAATCTCCCGTTTGCGCAAGTTGGTCGAACCCGATCCTAGCAGTCCGCGTTTTATCCAAACGGTCTGGGGCCTGGGGTACGTCTTCATCCCCGACGGAGCAGCGTAAGTCTTGGTCAGAATCGATCGGCGTCTGCTGTCGCTGGCTTTCGGCGGTCTGTTCTGGCGCACGTTCCTGCTGATCGCGCTCCTGATTACCGTTAGCCTGACCGCCTGGTTCCAGAGCTTCCGCGTGATCGAACGCGAGCCACGTGCGCAGCGCGTGGCGCTCCAACTCGTCTCCATCGTCAAACTGACTCGTACCGCGTTGCTGTATTCGGATCCGGACTTGCGTCGCGCGTTGCTGCAAGACCTGGAAAGCAATGAAGGGGTGCGGGTCTATCCGCGCGAAACGGCTGACCGATTCACGCGGCAGCCCGACGATCCCGTCAATCGGCTGATCGAACTCGAACTGCGCAAACGCCTCGGCGACGACACCGCCATTGCGTCGTCGGTCAACGGGATCCCCGGGGTATGGATCAGTTTCAAGATCGACGATGACGATTATTGGGTGTCCCTGAATCGAGACCAACTCGACAACGCCTCGGGACTCCAATGGCTAGGATGGGGGGTGTTCGCCTTGGCGCTGTCGCTCTTCGGCGCCGCGTTCATTACAAGTCTTGTCAATCGTCCTTTTGCCCGCCTCGCACGCGCCGCACGGAAAGTCGGTTCGGGACAGATGCCGGAACCGCTACCGGAACGGGGCCTCGGCGTGGCCGCCGATACCAATCGCAGCTTCAACCAGATGGTGCGGGACCTCGAACAATTGGAGACGGATCGCGCGCTGATGCTCGCAGGCATTTCGCACGATCTGCGTACTCCGCTCGCGCGACTGCGTCTTGAGACCGAGATGAGCCCCGCCGACGAGGCGACCAAGGACGCCATGGTCGATGACATCGAGCAGATGGACCGCATCATTGGTCGCTTCCTCGATTATGCTCGCCCCGGCCAGCGTGGCATGGAGCGTTTCGACCTTACCGGCATGTGCCGCGACATCGCCGCGCGGCTCGGTAGCGATGACCAGGTGATACTCGAAGCTCTTGAACTGGTGGAGGACGTGGTCGTCGAGGCCGAGCCGACCGATATGCGAAGAATCGTCGACAACCTCGTCGAGAATGCAAAGAAATATGGTCGAAGTGAGGACGGTAAAACCCATGTATCGCTACGGCTGGCCGCGACCGCCGACGACCGGGCGATACTGACCGTGGCCGATGCTGGCGCCGGCATTCCGGAAGCACAACTGCCGCTGATCACCCGCCCGTTCTATCGCGTGGATGAAGCACGGACCAAGGCGGACGGCACCGGACTCGGCATGGCCATCGTGCAACGCCTGGTGACGCGGCACCGCGGGATGATGCGCCTTGCCAATCGCGACCCCGGGCCAGGGCTGGAAATCACGCTGGTCTTCCCCATCGTGCATCAGGCTGGCAGCCCTGCAGGAGGGCTTGCGACCAGCGGCGATGCGTTAGCCTGATCCAGGCGCGTCAGTCCTGCAGCAGCAACACGGCCGCTTGCGCAGCAATGCCTTCGGTGCGACCCAATGCACCGAGTTTTTCGTTGGTTTTCGCCTTGACGTTGATAGCGTCCACCGCAATGCCCAGATCCTCCGCGATCGTCTTCCGGATTTCCGGCATGTAGGTCGCCAACTTTGGTTGCTGGGCAATGACGGTGCTGTCCACGTTCTCGATGCGCCATCCGCGCGCTGTCACGCGTGTCACGGCCTCGCGCAGCAGCACGCGGCTGTCAGCGCCCTTGAATGCCACCGCCGTGTCTGGGAAATGGGTGCCGATATCGCCAAGGCCGGCGGCGCCGAACAGGGCGTCCGTGATGGCGTGCAGCAAAACGTCCGCATCTGAATGGCCCAGCAAGCCGCGATCATAGGCAATCCGGACGCCACCAATGATCAATGGACGATCCGGCACCAACGCGTGGATGTCATACCCCTGTCCTACTCGAATCTTCATCTGCTCTTCCTGACTAGGAGGACTGCCTGGCCTGCAAAAACGCTTCGGCCAAGGCGAAATCCTCCGGATAGGTAACTTTGAAATTGCGCATATGACCCCGAACGAGCTGCGGAGCATAGCCGGCCGCTTCAATTGCACTGGCCTCGTCCGTCACCACGCGGCCGGTCGTGTTCGCCGCGTCAAGCGCGTCACGCAATAAACCGAGACGGAACATCTGCGGCGTTTGCGCGAGCCAGAGTCCGTCGCGCGGCTCGGTATGGGCGATACGCACCTGGCCCGGCACGTCGTTCGCGCCACCCGTGCCAGCCGCGTCCACGATGAGACGTTCACGTTTCAGGGTATCCGCAAGGGGCAATGCGACGATGCCCCCGACCGCATCACCGCTGACGGCGGCAATCAACGTCCGGATCAGTGCCGGGGTCACGCCGGGACGCGCGGCATCGTGCACCAATACCCAGTCATGCGGCTGGGCACCGAAATCAGACTGTAGCACCGTCAAGCCATTGCGTACGGTGGCATGCCTGCTGTCTCCGCCGCATCGCCTGATCGCGTAGCGCAACCCTTCGAAACGACGCGGATCGAAGGCGGTATCATCCGGCGACAGCGCAATCAACGTCTGCGCAAACTCGGCGCACGCGTCGAATGCCGCCAACGCGTGATACAGCATGTTGCGTCCCGCCACGCTGCGATATTGTTTGGGCAGGCCGCCGCCCGCCCGCGTGCCGGTACCGGCGCACGGAATCAACGCAAAGAGCCGGGCATGCGCAGCACGCCCCTGGGTGCCGCGGCCGCCCGTTGCCGCCACGATCGTGGGCGATGCGTCGGAATCGGCGTTGCCGCCATCAAATACCGGAGGTTCAACCATCTTGTCCGTTGTCTAGGAATACAGAACCTGCTGCCTCTCATCGCTGTATTCGTCCATCCCGATCTTCCAACCGGGCGGATAGAAAAACTCGAGAAACGCCAGCAACGCCGACGGATTCTATAATAATGTTCTTCGCACCGGTGCAACGTGTCGCGCGGCCCCTGCCGCACGACACGCCACACCCTCCGGCGCGCCGAACGGAACACTATGCAAGATACGTCTAAATCCTCCCAGCGAGGCGCACGCGCACGCGCAGGCACCCCCACGTCGAACGCCAATCCATCGGCCGACCCAGCCGCAATCGCGGATCCCCAGGCGCAGGCCGCCGCCGCAAGTGCCTTTGCGGCGATGACCGCGGCCGGATCGCCGGTCCCATTGGTCAAGGCAGGCAACCGCTATGCCGTCAGCACGCCGCCCGGCTCTTCCGATGCGCTGTTGATCGCACGCTACTTCGCCGCCTACGCGCCGCACCGGTTGTCGGGTGAGACGGCAAATGGGCGCGCTACTGTACAAACCGGCGCTGACGCAAACGCACCGGGCACGCTCGCCGTTGTTTGCGCGAATGCGCTCGATGCGCAGCGACTGGCGACGGAATTGCCGTATTTTGCACCGGGCTTGCGCATCCGCATGCTGCCGGACTGGGAAACACTGCCCTACGACTCGTTCTCGCCACACCAGGATCTGATCTCGGAACGACTGGCGACGCTGCACGAGTTGAGCGCAATCGGCGAGCGCCGTTGCGACATCGTCATCATCCCGGCCACCACCGCGACCTACAGGATGCCACCGGCCTCGTTCCTGGCCGCCTACACGTTCGCCTTCAAGCAGGGGGCCCAGCTCGACGAGGCCCGCCTGAAGGCACAATTGACGCTGGCCAGCTATGAGCACGTCAGCCAGGTGATGCGGCCCGGCGAATACTGCGTACGAGGCAGCCTCATCGACCTCTTTCCGATGGGCTCGCCGCTGCCCTACCGGATCGACCTGTTTGACGATGAAGTCGAATCGATCCGCGCCTTCGATCCGGACTCGCAGCGGAGCCTGTACCCGGTTCCCGATGTGCGGTTACTGCCCGGCCGGGAATTTCCCTTCGACGAAACGGCACGGACGGCCTTCAGGCGCCGTTGGCGGGAGGTGTTCGAAGGGGACCCGAGTCGTTCGACGATTTATCGTGATATCGGCAATGGCGTACCGCCCGGCGGCATCGAGTACTACCTGCCGCTGTTTTTCGATGAAACCGCCACGTTCCTGGATTACCTGCCGGCGAACGCGCACTTGATCATGCTCGGCGATATCGAAGCAGCCATCACCCGCTTCAGCAACGACACGCGCCAGCGCTTCGGCTTCCTGGGGCACGATCGCGACCGGCCGCTGCTGCCGCCGGAACGCCTGTTTCTCTCTGCCGAGGATTTCTTCACGCGGGCCAGGCCCTTTGCACGGCTGGCGCTGACACGTCCCCGTGGCGACACCGACGCCGCGACGACGACTGCCCCGGCGCACACCACGGCATCCGACGCGCCGGATGCCGCACATGCCGATACGGACGCCGCCGCCGGTACACCCGGACACGCTTTCGCGACCGCGCTGCCACTGCTTGCCGTCGACCGCCATGCGGACGATCCCGTCAGCGCGTTGCGTGCCTTCGTGTCGAAGCCGGGACGACACGTGTTCCTCGCGGCGGAATCCGCGGGCCGGCGCGAGACGATCGTGCAAATGCTCAACGACGCCGGCCTTAAGCCGGTCCTGCTCGATGACTTTGCCGCTTTCCTCGGGGGACTTCCGGCAACGAAGAACGCCGCGGCGAAACAGGCGACGACATTCGCGCTGGGCATTGCTCCGCTCGCGTCCGGTTTCACATTGCCGGACGAACGGATCGCCCTGATCACCGAAACGGAACTATACGGACAGATCGCGCGCCGTGCCGGCCGTCGACGCCAGGAGCAGGCCAGTTCGGTCGACTCGATGGTGCGGGATCTGTCGGAACTCAAGATCGGCGATCCGGTTGTCCACAGCCAGCACGGCATTGGCCGTTATCACGGCTTGGTCACAATGGACATGGGAGAAGGCGAGACCGAATTCCTGCATCTTGAATACAACGGCGCCAGCAAACTCTACGTGCCGGTTTCGCAACTTCACGTGATCTCGCGCTATAGCGGTGCGGACCCTGAGACCGCGCCGCTTCATGCGCTGGGTTCAGGCCAATGGGAAAAGGCCAAGCGCCGTGCGGCGCAGCAAATCCGCGATACCGCAGCCGAGTTGCTCAACCTGTATGCACGGCGCGCGATGCGTCAAGGCCATGCGTTCGATCTATCGCCGCGCGACTACGAGGCGTTCGCGGAAACCTTCGGCTTCGAAGAAACCCCGGACCAGGCCGCCGCGATTGCCGCGGTGATCGCCGATATGACAAGCGGCCGGCCGATGGACCGGCTGGTCTGCGGCGACGTCGGGTTCGGCAAGACCGAAGTTGCGTTACGTGCCGCCTTTATCGCGGTCATGGGCGGCAAACAGGTCGCCCTGCTCTGCCCGACGACACTACTCGCCGAGCAGCACGCGCAGACCTTCTCGGACCGATTCTCGCAATGGCCGATCCGTATCGCCGAATTGTCACGCTTTCGCACCGGCAAGGAAACAACGGCGGCACTGCAGGCAATGGCCGACGGTACCGTCGACATCGTCATCGGTACCCACAAGCTACTCTCTGGCGACGCGAAATTCAAACGCCTCGGTCTGGTGCTGATCGACGAAGAACATCGTTTCGGCGTGCGGCAGAAGGAGCAATTGAAGGCGCTGCGCGCGGAAGTCGACATGCTGGCATTGACCGCCACGCCGATTCCGAGAACGCTGGGCATGGCGCTGGAGGGGCTGCGGGACTTCTCGGTCATTGCAACGGCGCCGCAAAAGCGGCTGGCGATCAAGACCTTCGTGCGTCGCGAGGAAGACAGCGTGATTCGCGAAGCCATGCTGCGTGAACTGAAGCGCGGCGGCCAGGTCTACTTCCTGCATAACGAGGTCGAAACGATCGACGCACGGCGCGAAATGCTCGAGGCGCTGGTCCCGGAAGCGCGCATCGTCGTCGCCCACGGCCAGATGCATGAACGCGAACTCGAACGCGTCATGCGAGACTTCACGGGCCGGCGCTATAACGTGTTGCTCTGCACAACGATCATCGAAACCGGGATCGACGTGCCGAGTGCCAACACGATCCTGATCCATCGCGCGGACCGCTTCGGATTGGCACAGTTGCACCAGTTGCGCGGCCGCGTCGGGCGTTCCCACCATCAAGCGTATGCGTACCTGCTGGTACGGGATGTCGACGGCTTGACCACGCAGGCAACGCGTCGACTGGAAGCGATTCAGCAGATGGAGGAGTTGGGATCGGGTTTCTATCTGGCCATGCACGATCTGGAAATCCGGGGCGCAGGCGAGGTATTGGGCGACAAGCAGTCCGGCGACATCACCGAGATCGGTTTCCAGCTCTATACGGAAATGCTGGCCGATGCGGTCAACGCATTGAAGGCCGGCCGCGAACCCGACTTGATATCGCCGTTGGCGGCCACGACCGAAATAAACTTGCATGTACCGGCGATTCTGCCTTCCGACTATTGCACCGATGTGCAAGAACGTTTGTCACTGTACAAACGTCTGGCAAACTGCGAGACTGCAACGGCCGTGGATACGGTCCATGAAGAGTTGATCGATCGCTTCGGTAAGCTGCCGCCGCAGGCGCAGGCGCTGGTCGAAATTCATCGATTGCGACTGGAGGCGCGACCGTTGGGCATCGCGAAAATCGATGCCTCGGAGGTCGCCATCGCACTGCAGTTCATTCCGAATCCACCGATCGATGGAATGCGGATCATCACGATGGTCCAGAAGAACCGCCATATCAAATTGGCGGGTCAAGACAAGCTGAGAATCGAAGCCAGCAGTCCGGACCTCGCAGTCCGTGTGGGGACGATCAAGGAAACGCTGCGCGCGCTGGGCGCACCAGTGCCACCCTCGCACATTGCGGGCGGCACGACGGCCGGCGGCACCGCCGACTGGCCTCGCGCCGGTGGGTCGGTTGCTGCGCAGGGAAAGGGAAACGCGCCACGGGACCCCGCGCGCAAGCGCCAGGTCGAACGGGGCTAACCGGATGAACGACAAGACGATGGCCTATCCGTCGAATACATCAGGACTTCAGGGACTTCCGACCTTCTCTGCGAGCAGTGCCGCCACGGCCGATATCGTGGCTGGCATTCCGGTTCCCACCCTCGACGATATTGCCGCCGAGCACATGGCGCTTGCGCCCTGGGTTACCCGCACGCCCCATTTCGAGAAAAACGACTTCATCTCGCTGGAAGACACGCAACTCCATTTCAAACTCGAGTTGTTGCAATATGCAGGGACCTTCAAGACCCGCGCCGCCTATTCGAACATGCTGGCGTTGAGTCATACGCAGCGCAGCATGGGCGTCACATGCGCCAGCGCCGGCAATCATGCCGTGGCGGTCGCCTACGCGGCAATGCGGTTGGGAATCAGCGCGAAGATCGTCGTCACCAACGGTGCGATCCGTTCGCGGACCGCGCTGGCGGAACACTACGGCGCCGACGTCGTCGTTGTCCGCAGCGCCAACGCGGCACTCGATGAAGTCGAGCGCATCGTCGCGGAGGAAGGCCGAACTTTCCTGTCGCCCTTTCACGGCTATCGCACCGTACTCGGCACCGCGACGCTCGGCTATGAATGGGCCACGCAAGCATCGAAGCTGGATGCCGTGATCGTTCCCATCGGTGGCGGATTGGCGGCCGGGATGTCCATCGCGTTCCGACTCACTAATCCCGACTGCCGTGTCTTTGGCGTGGAGCCGCGCGATGCCGATGCCCTAGCCCGCAGCATCATGACCGGCGAACCGGTGCGTACGGGTACGCGCGCGTCGTTCGACGAGCGCCTCGCGCCAAACGACGTCGGGCAATATAGCTATGAATTGTGTCGACGCTATCTGGATCGCGTCGTCACCGTCACCGATGCCGAACTGGGCGATGCGATGTTGCGCTTGTTCGACCAGTTGAAAATGGCGGTGGAACCGAGTAGCGCGGCACCGCTCGCGGCCCTGCTCGGACCGTTGCGGCGCGAGTTGGCCGGCAAGCGTGTGGGTATCGTGCTCAGCGGCAGCAATACCGATCCTGACGTCTATTCGCAGCAATTGCTGCGTGCCTATGCTGAGCGCAGCCTTTGATCAAGTCAAGCAACTGGCGTGCGCCCCTCACGGGCGCGTTGACGGCGCAGGGTCAGATGGTTGGCCATCACCACGCCAATTGTCACCACGCTGATAAATAGCGTCGCCAACGCATTCATTTCCGGATTCAGACCCAGACGCACGCGCGAAAACACGATCAACGGCAACGTTGTCGATCCCGGCCCGGAAAGAAACGCGGACAACACAACGTCATCGAATGACAACGTGAATGCCAGGAGCCAGCCCGCCACCAACGCCTGTGACAGCATCGGCAGCGTGATCGTGAAAAACACCCGCAACGGCGTGGCGCCAAGGTCGAGCGCCGCTTCCTCGATCGACGGGTTCAACTCTCGCACACGCGATTGGACGATGACGGCCACGTAGGACATGCACATCATCACATGGCCGATCCATATGGTGAAAAAGCCTCTTTCCGCGGGCCAGCCGATGTACTTGGCGACTTCGACGAACAGCAACAGCAGCGAAATGCCCTGAATCACTTCGGGAATTACCAACGGCGCGTTCAACATACCGCTATAAAGCGTCAATCCACGAAAGCGGCCCATCCGCGCCAACACGAAACCGGCCCAGGTGCCGATGGCGACCGACATGAAGGCGGTTGCCACCGCGATCTTCAGCGATAGCCAAAACGCCGAGATCAGTTCGTCATCGTGGAACAACGCGCCGTACCAGCGTAGCGAGAAATGCGTCCAGACGGTGCCCAGCTCCGATGCGGTGAACGAATAGACGATCAGCGAGATGATCGGTACATACAGGAACACAAAACCGACACCCAGCGACAGACCTCGGACCATCGACCATTTCGGCCTGGCCGACGCGCTGGCGGACAAAGATGCGCGACTCATCGGCTCTGCGCCTCCTTGTTTTGTGAATATTGGAACAACGCCATCGGTACCAGCAGCAGGATTACCATGGCGCAAGTGACCGCAGAGGCCATCGGCCAGTCGGCGTTGCTGAAAAACTCGTCCCACATGACACGCCCGATCATGAGCGTATCGGCGCCGCCCAACAAGCCAGGGATCACATACTCGCCGACCGACGGGATGAAGACCAACATGCAGCCGGCGATGATGCCGTTACGCGACAGTGGTACCGTGATCTGCCAGAACGCCTGCCAGGGTTTCGCCCCGAGATCATAGGCCGCTTCCAACACAGATCGATCCATCTTCACGAGGTGCGCGTACAGGGGCATGACGAGAAATGGCAGATACGAATACACCATGCCGATATAGACGCCCCAGGTCGTGTGATACAACGCGATGGGCGAATGCACTAGACCCGTGGACATCAGGAATTGGTTCAGCAGGCCATTGTTTTTCAAAATACCGATCCACGCGTAGACGCGAATCAGGAAAGACGTCCAGAACGGCAGCATCACCGCCATCAAGTACAAATTGCGCCGACCCGGGTCTGAACGGGCGATTTGATACGCCATCGGATAGCCGATCAACAGGCAGAAGAACGTCGAGATGGCGGCGATTTTCAGCGAACTGACATAGGTCGCGAAATATAACGAGTCCGTCAGCAAGAAAGCATAGTGCCCCAGCTGCAAGCTCACCCGCAGCATGCCGTCGGCAAAGTCAACTAACTGCGTGTAGGGCGGGATGCCCATTTCCTGGTCCGCGAAACTGATCTTGATGACCAGCAGGAACGGAATGAAGAAGAAGAGCATCAGCCACAGGAACGGCACCGCAATGACGGCGGAGCGACCGACATGCGCGCGACGCGCAAGCCGCGCCAGAAGGCCATTACCCTGGCCGGCATTCCCGCCGCTGCCCGGCTGCCCCTGGGCACCACCTTCGACACCACCGCGCGCATGCCGGTCGCCGGTCGATCCGGGTTGCAATGTACTCATGATGTCAGCACGACGCCGGCATCGGCGCCCCAGCTCAGATAGACCGTCTCGCCAATCTCCGGCACGCCGAGACGCGCCAGCGTCAGACTGGAGACATTCGCCACCACGACCATGTCCGACGGCAACCGGACATGGCACATCGTATAAGCACCCATATAAGCAGTCTGCTCCACCGTGCCGATAGTCCAGTTATGTGGTGCCGCTGGCGCCTCGCGACCGACTTCCACGCGTTCGGGGCGCACCGATACCGCAACCGCCATGCCTTCCGGTCCCGTGATGCCGTGCGAAATCAGGATCGGCCTCGACACCGCGGGTGCGTGCACGAGCACGTGATCCGACGCGTCCTCGATAACCTGGCCTTCGAACAAGTTCGTCGAGCCAATGAACTGCGCGGAAAACCGTGAGTTCGGGAATTCGTACACTTCACTCGGCGGCCCGACCTGGACGATTTCGCCCTCGCTCATGACCGCGACACGATCGGCCATGGTCATCGCCTCTTCCTGGTCATGCGTCACCATGATGCACGTCACCCCCACCGCTTCGAGAATCTCGATCAGTTCCAACTGCGTGCGTTGACGAATCTGCTTGTCCAGCGCCGACATCGGCTCGTCCAGCAACAACAATTTCGGCTGCTTCACCAGGCTACGCGCCAATGCAACACGCTGCTGCTGGCCACCCGACAACTGATGCGGTTTGCGGTTCGCGTACTTCCCCATCTGCACCAGTTCGAGCACGCGTGAAACCCGCTCACGCAATTCGCCGCCCCGCACGCCCTCCTGCTTCAATCCATAAGCAACGTTGCCGCTGACCGTCATATGGGGAAACAAGGCGTAGGACTGGAACATCATGTTGACCGGCCGCTTGTACGGCGGCAACGTGGTGATGTCCTGACCGTCTATCAGAATGCGGCCCGCGGTGGGAGCCTCGAAGCCCGCCAGCATGCGTAACAGCGTCGACTTGCCGCAACCGGAGCTGCCGAGCAGCGCGAAGATTTCCTTGCGTGCGATCGACAGCGCGACATGCTTGACGGCCGTCGTATCGCCGAATTGCTTCACGACATCGACGATCTGAATAAACCCTTCGTCCGACGCCGTACGCGCGGCGGCGCGCGACGATGCGTCACGTGCTCTACTCATTACTGGATACTCACTTCACACTCTTGAATAAGGAAAAGGGTGAGGCCACCAACGGCGCCTCACCCCGTACCGGGCCCTCACCCTGCCACTCGGGCCGATCAATGACCCGTTTTCAGTTCGGTCCACAGCCGCGTCTGCAGGCGCAGGATCGCCGGCGGCAACGGCTTCATCAGGAACAACGTCTTCACGACATCAGGCGGAGGATAAATCGCCGGATCTTCGGCAACCGCCTTGCTGACATACTTCCGCGCTTCCATGTTGGCGCTCGGATAGTAGACGGTATCGGTGATGGCCGCGTGCACTTGCGGCGTCTCGATATAGTTGATCCATTTCAGCGCTGCCTCCTTGTTCTTCGCATCCTTCGGAATGGCCATGACGTCGAAGAACACCGGGGCACCGCCCTTCGGAATGAAGTACTGGATCTTGAACGGTTTCTTCGCCTCTTCCGCGCGGTGACGGGCGATGGTGATATCGCCGGACCAGCCCAGCGTGAAGCACACGTCGCCGCCAACCATATCGTTAATGTAGCCCGACGAACTGAATTGGGTGATGTACGGTCGAACCGTCTTCAGCAACGCCAGGGCCTTCTGATAATCCTCCGGCTTCGTGCTGTCGGTCGGCAGGTTCAGGTAGTGCAAGGCCGCGGCAAACACCTGGTCTGGGGCATCCAGCACCGATACGCCGCACTGCTTCAGCTTCGACAGATTTTCCGGTTTGAAAAAAACATCCCAGCTATCGAGGTCTACCTTGTCACCCAGCAATTGCCTGGCCTTCGTAACGTTGTAGCCGAGGCCCGTCGTGCCGTACGCCCACGGCACGACGTACTTGTTGCCGGGGTCCGCACCCGCGACAAGCTTCATCAGGGCCGGATCGAGATATTTCAAATTCGGGAGCTGCGACTTGTCCAGCGGCGTGAACATCCCCGCCGCGATCTGGCGGCCGGCGTAATTGCTCGTGGGCGTGACAATGTCATAGCCGGAATTGCCGGTCAGCAGCTTCGCCTGCAACGTGTCATTGCTGTCGTAATTGTCATAACGAACCTTGATACCCGTCTGCTTCTCGAAGTTCGAAACCGTGTCCTTGGCAATATAGTCAGACCAGTTGTAGACATTCAATGTCGTCTGCGCATGCGCCTCCAGGGCCATCCCCAGTCCCGCGATGGCCACCACGGAACCGAGCACGCCGGCGATCATGCCGCGCACGGCAGAACGCCGTTGCGATTGGACATGGACAGGTGCCACCGACCGCTGTTTTCTCATCTTGCTTCCTCCGCGAATACCCCGCATGTTGACGCGGAGTAAAGTACCTGAAACGGTGACAAAATCAAGCTTTGTGCGCAAACCGAACACCGGCGGGTTTCGACGGTATCGCGCAACACACCATCATCCTTCCAACCGAAAAAGCGAAAGCTATCATTATTTCGGACATGAACAAAAAGAAATCGCTTTTAGCTGACGAAGCACTTTCAGTCCGATGTCCGTACCGCCGCTGTTGCGCAACGGCACGGTTGTTGCTGCTGCACCGCGGTGACGCTTCAATATTCTACAAATGCGAATAGGAATCGTTATCATAAAGAAAAATTTACTTGTAAATGATTTATGGCGTCGTCACACCTGCCGCAAATCGATGAATAACGTTCTGAACGTTTAACCTAGCCTGTCCTTGGAGCACCTGCCTATGAATCATGACGTCGTCAACGAGCCTGCCTCCGGCGCGCGTGCTATCTGTGTATTGGGCCACGCGGGCGCGGCCGGACGCGTTGACGATGCGAACGTCGAAGGACAACCCGCGATGGACGGCACCGACTCAACGGCGCATTCACACGCCGGATCGGGTGTTACGGCGGTTCCCACGCGTTGGATACGGTTCGTCGGCGCGGGTGCGATGATAGCGGTGGGCTACATGGACCCGGGTAATTGGGCGACTGACCTGGCTGCCGGCGCGCAGTTCGGCTACACATTGCTCAGTGTCGTGCTGCTGGCCAGCGTGGCGGCCATGTTGCTGCAATGGACCGCCTCGCGCGTTGGCCTGGTTACTGGCCGTGATCTTGCGCAGCTTTGCCGCGAGCGCTTCGGGCCACGCACCGCGCGATGCCTGTGGATCACCAGCGAAGTCGCGATCATTGCCTGCGATGTCGCGGAAGTGGTCGGGAGCGCCGTGGCGTTGCAACTCCTGTTGGGCGTATCGCTGACGGTAGGCGTCGTCTTGTGCGCCGTCGGCACCATTGCCTTGCTGGGCCTCAAGCGATTTGGTTCTCGCGCGATCGAGATCGTAGTGACGGCGCTGATCCTTTTTGTCGGCGCGTCGTTCGCGGCACAACTGGCGGTGGCGCATCCGGACTGGCACGCCGTTGCGCAAGGCCTGGTGCCCACGGCAGACCTGGTTCGCCATGCAGGCATGCTCTGGCTTGCCGCCGGTATTCTCGGCGCCACCGTCATGCCGCACAACTTGTATCTCCATTCAGCGCTGGTCAAGCACTACGCGCATGCTGACCATGGCGTCGGGCACGTGGCCACTGCCTGCGCCAGGGAGCAAGACACCGCGCGGCGTAACCGTGTGACCGGGATTTTCATCCGCGGCTATCGTGCGGCCATGACAGGCGAGGCGCTGCCACGCGAGCCTATATCCCCAGGGGCACCGGCGTTGATCGATCGTGCGCTGCGGACCGTCGGTTTTGATACCTTCGCGTCCTTGACGTTCGCTTTTCTGATCAATGCCGCGCTGCTGATACTAGCGGCATCGGTATTCCATGCAGCCGGTTGGACCCAGGTCGATGACCTCGGTGACGCCCACCGACTGCTATCTCCCCTGGTTGGCAACGGGTGGTCGGCAACGTTGTTCGCCTCCGCCTTGCTCGCCTGCGGCTTGAACTCGACTGTCACGGGCACCCTCGCCGGCCAGGTCGTCATGGAAGGATTCATGCGATGGCGGCTGCGTGACTGGCAGCGCACCTTGCTGACCCGCGCGTTGGCACTAGGTCCGGCATTATGGGCGGTGGCATGGTTCGGCCCTCAAGGATCAAATAGATTGCTGGTAGCCAGTCAGGTCGTCCTGTCGATGCAATTGCCGCTGGCCGTGATCCCCCTCATGATCTTCGCGCAGAACCGTCAATTGATGGGCCAATGGGCCGTGCGTGGTATCCGTGGCTGGGTAAACTGGGCCATCACGGCGGCAATCCTGATGTTGAACGGCATGCTAATCCTCCAGTTTCTGCAGTAAATTCGCGCGAAATCGGATTGCAAGCAAGCAGGGATTCCGCACGGTATAGTCGATGAGAACTTTCTGAATACGCATCCTTCGCCCTGCCAGCCATGCCACTACCTGCTTCGTCGCACGCTACCGTGCCTTCCGGCATCGTCGTCCGCTTTCTGGACGATCTCGTATCCAACGTTTCGGACGTGCAAACGCACCCGAAAGCGGCGCGGCGTCTTGTGAAGCCGACGTCACCGGCCATGCCGATCTTGGCGCCGATCCGTATCTCGCCACTGCTGACGAAGATGCTCGGAGGCACCGTGCTACTGGCCGCGGCCGCTGGAACCGCGCGTGCGGATGTGACCGTTGTCTCCCCCCCGACCGTCGTCCCAGCGTCGCTGCCGATGCGCGTGACGCTGTTATTCGCCGAAGATACGGAAAATCGTGCAAATCCAACCAATGGCGCGAGGCGCAACAGCGTGCGGTACACCGTACCGTCCACGCTGAAAGTGGCGCTCACCAGCGGAGACTTGCCCCCACAAACGTTGACACTGACCCGCGATCCGAAAGCGCCGGAATTCCTGTCGTTGCGGCCGGGGCAGTTCCGACGCATTTCCTACAGCGCCCCCTGGCCGACCGATGCTCGCGGCACAGTCCGCGTACAGGTGGCGGACTTCAATGCATCGCCCGCCCTGGTCACACTTGATCGAGGCAAACAGCAAAATCTGACGATTGCCGCCAACCAGGCAGCAAGCGCGATCGGACCGGGTGCCGCCGAAGGCAGCGAGCGCGCACATGGTGCGGAGCATGGTCCCGCCGCGACACTGCCGAACGCCACTCCGGGTACGGCAGCATCGCCAACAACCACGACGGCAACCGGCGCGGTACCGGCAAGTGATGCGTCGATCGGTCAGCAACAGGCCGCCATTGCGGCAACGAACCCGGAGAGCCGTCTGTCTTTTTATGAACCGATGTATATCGGCGTAGGCCGGAATGGCCATACCACCGCACGCTTCCAGTTGAGCTTCAAATACCGGATCGTCAAGCCGGCCGATCCCCGTTCGCGCAGCCTCGTCGACAACCTGTACTTCGGCTATACACAGGTCTCAATATGGGATTTGAGTGCGAATTCGAAGCCGTTCCGCGACACCAGCTACAAGCCATCGATTTTCTACTATCTACCGGATACGGGCCTGCGTGGCCGCTGGTTCGATTCGCTCGGCTTCCAGGCGGGGCTCGAACACGAATCGAACGGCCAGGCCGGCAACGACTCGCGCAGCATCAACATTGCCTACGTGCAGCCGATCGTTCATTTCTCGATGCCGTGGTCGACCCAGTTGACGTTGGCGCCGAAGATTTACTATTACCTGCAGAAGAGCGAAAACTCGGACATCGCGAAGTACCGCGGCTACACCGACTTCCAGATCCGGTACGGCCGTCCGGACGGGCTGGAATTGTTCACGACGCTGCGCAAGGGCAATCATGCGCTGTACGGCAGTATCGACGCGCAACTGACCTATCCGGCACAGCGCCTGTTCGGCGGTGCCTTCGGCGGCTATGTATGGGTGGGGTATTTCAACGGGTATGGACAGAGCTTGCTGGATTACAATAACCGCCAGCACTGGAACGTTCGCGTGGGCTACAGCATTTATCGGTGACACGGTAAAGGCGCACGGGGCGTGACCATCGTATTTTCACCTCGATGTATGTCTGATTCGCCGTAATGACCCTGAAAACCGACGCAACGACCGTCTCTGCCTCCGACCTTCATGACACACCGGACAGTCCGTGCATCGGCGTTTGCTCAACGTTGTTCGACGACGTCTGCAAGGGCTGCGGCCGGACCGCGGTCGAGGTCAGCAACTGGGTGTTCCTCAGCGATGAAGAGAAACGTGCGGTCTGGCACCGCATCAACGCCGAGGGTACCGCGCTGCGCTTTACGCGTCATACGCCCCCAAAATCCGGGACATGAGCACAGGTTCCTGAATAAACGCGCGCGCATCGCATGGTGATGAAAAAAACCTCCCGGTAGCGTGACATATGCGTCCCGGACGTGGGTCCGGGCGTCGATACGGCACCGTCAGGAGGCATTTCTCCCCACGTCGCCCGGTCAGCGGGCAACGCGCAGGACGACTTCAATGGATACCCTGCGACTGCAGGTATTCCTCATAGGTACCGTGGTAATCGACAACTTCGCCGTTCGGGCGGATTTCGATGATCCGCTGCGCCAGGCCGCTGACGAATTCCCGGTCGTGCGAGACGAATACGAGCGTGCCAGGAAAACGATCCAGCGCCGCTTGCAGCGATTCGATCGATTCCATGTCCATATGGTTCGTCGGCTCGTCCATCAGCAGCACATTGTGCTTGCCGAGCATCAGTTTGCCCCAGATCATCCGCCCCTTTTCACCGCCGGACAGCACCTTGACCGACTTGCCCACATCGTCGCCGCCAAACAGCAAACGTCCCAGCGTTCCCCGTAGCACCTGGTCGTCGTCGCCTTCCTGCGCATATTGCGAGATCCACTCTGTCAGCGTCATCGGCTGTGGGAACATCTCGTTGGTATCCTGCGGCATGTAGCCGACATTGGCGTTCTCGGCCCACTTCACCACGCCTTCGTCCGGGGGCAACTGACCGAGCAGCGTGCGCAACAGTGTCGTCTTGCCGGCACCATTCTCACCGATGATGGCCACCTTCTCGCCCGCCTGGACCGTGACGTTCGTCTTCTGGAATAACGTCCGGTCGTACGACTTCTTAAGGTTTTCAGCCGTCACGGCCAGATTGTGCAGCTTTTTTTCGAACTCGAAACGGATGAACGGATTCTGCCGCGATGATGGCTTGATGTCCTCCACCTTGATTTTATCGATCATCTTGCGACGGCTGGTTGCCTGGCTTGCCTTCGACTTGTTCGCCGAGAATCGACGGACGAAATCCTGCAGTTCGGCAATCTTTTCCTTCGCCCGCGCGTTGTTTGCCACCGCCCGTTCGCGCGCTTCCGTCGATGCACGCATGTAGTCGTCATAGTTGCCCGGATAAACCTTCAACGTCCCGTAGTCCATATCCGCCATGTGCGTGCAGACCTGATTCAGGAAGTGTCGATCATGGGAAATGATGACCATCGTCGAATCGCGCTGATCCAGTACGTCACCCAACCAACGGATCGCGTTGATGTCCAGGTTGTTGGTCGGTTCATCGAGCAACAACACATCAGGATTCGAAAACAGGGCCTGCGCCAGCAATACACGCAGTTTCCAGCCCGGCGCGACTTCGCTCATCAGGCCGTTATGCTGTTCCATCGGCACGCTCAGACCAAGCAGCAGTTCCCCGGCGCGGGCTTCCGCAGTATAGCCGTCATATTCGGCAAATTTGGCTTCCAGGTCCGCCGCGCGCATGTAGTCATCCTCGGTGGCATCCGGATTGGCGTAGATCGCGTCGCGCTCGGCCATCGCCGCCCACATCTCTGTGTGCCCCATCATCACGACGTCGAGGACACGCATGTCCTCATAGCCAAACTGGTTCTGCGACAACTTACCCAGTCGCATGTGCGCATCCAGCGACACATTGCCAGCCGACGGCTCAAGGTCACCGCCCAGGATTTTCATGAACGTGGATTTGCCGCAACCGTTCGCGCCGATCAGGCCGTAACGATTGCCTTCGCCGAACTTGACCGAGATGTTCTCGAACAAGGGCTTCGGCCCGAACTGCATGGTGATATTCGCGGTGGACAGCACTGGTGATCTCGATAAATACGAATGAATGCCAAAAACGGCGCGGGGCGCGTTGCGGACCACGCTCGCCATCCCGCCACAACCGTGATGCGGGGCCGGGAAAGCGGAGCCGGAATGTCGGGAAACAGGGATGACACGCCCGCGCATCGCGGACGGCCCAGACAGCGCCACACGGGTGAACGCCAAAACACGCCTACGTCAATCCGGTATTTTACCATTCGCGGCGCCCGTGCAGGCGTTCGCGCGATATGACGTGCCGGTCAAGAAGTCGACAACGTGGGATAGTCCGACACGGTTAACGTAAAACCATGGGAGCCGGACTGCAAACGGGCCGTTGCACCGAATGGCAAGGTAACGATGTCGTCAACATGCCCGAACGGCAAGCCCCACACAATCGGCACGCCGGACACGGCACCGATCTGCGCCATCGTCGTGGCCAGCGTGTAGCCGTTGTTATAGTCTTGCGCGCCGTCGGCACCGGTGAAATGACCGAGTACGATGGCACGTTGCCGTTTAAGAATACCGCACAGATGCAGTTGGTACAGCACTCGTTCGATCCGATAGGGTTGCTCGTGGACGTCTTCCAGAAACAGGATGCCTCCCTCGATAGGTGGCATATAGGGTGTGCCAGCGAATGCGCCGAGCGTCGCCAGATTGCCGCCCCACAGGATGCCCTCCACATCGACGTGCGGCTGATCGGGCAGCGTCCCGTCGATCGTGTAGCGGGACGACTGGATCAATGACCAGAAATGCGTTTCGGTAAACCGGCTGACAATGTCAGCACCAAAATTCGATGCCAGCATCGGCCCGGCAAAGGTCACCATGCCCGCTTTTTGATATAGAGCGAGATGCAGTGCGGTAATGTCACTGTAGCCGGTGATGATGGGGCAGCGAGCGCCCGGTGCAGTGAAACGTTCGCGCAGCGCGCCGTAGTCGATGCCGTCGAGAACACGAACCACCCCGTAGCCCCCTCGCACCGCCATGACGATGTCGGGCACCGCGACGGCGGGATTCGCCAGGTCCAGCCAGTCCGAAAGGCGCTCGGTGTCGGTCCCGGCAAAGCGCTCGAACTTGCGACTCGCCGCCCCGGCGGCGGCGAGGTGATGCCCCCGCGCTCGCAAATAAGCGACCGCACGGGCGACCCGCGCCAAATCGGCATAACCCGACGGCGCAACCAAGCGAATATCGCAAGGTCGCTGCGGGACGTCGCGAAGGGAATCGCCGCCATCGCACGACAACGCGTCATCAAACGCATCACCATCGGTCTGGCCCGCCGTCGACATCATCTGGCTAGTCATCTGGTCAAGCAAAGTGCGCATGAAGCCTCCAAGTCATTACTGTCTCGCTGGGTCGATCGACTATTGGCCGTCACCGTCGCGCGCGTCCGACACGCGCACCTCCGCTACCGGCGCCTTGGCTTTCGCGATCCGAGCCGCCTTGACGGCCGCCCGCCGCGCCGCGAAGAACGCCCGCAAGTCCGCTGCGCATTCGGCTTCCAGCAGGCCGCCCTGGACTTGGGTGTGATGATTGAGTTGCGGCGCGCCAAACAGGTTCACCACGCTTCCGGCCGCTCCGGTCTTGGGGTCCGGCGCGCCGTAGACCACACGCGCGATTCGGGAGTGCATGATGGCACCCGCGCACATGGCGCAAGGCTCCAGCGTCACAAATAATTCGCAGCCTGGCAAACGGTAATTTTGCAATGCGATGGCCGCCGCACGCAATGCGATCATCTCGGCATGGGCCGAGGGGTCATGTCGCCCGATCGGTTGGTTGAATCCGGTGGCGATGATCTCATCCCCCCGGACAATGACCGCGCCCACGGGCACTTCGCCGCGTGCCCGTGCCTGCCGCGCGGCGTCGAGCGCACACCGCATCAGGCGCGCGTCCCGCTCCGACCACAGGTCCGGAACCTTGGCAGGCGACGAGAATCCGTCATCGGTGGAATCGGACTTCAAGGAAAGGCTCTTTTATCTAACAGCGGTCAGACGACATGTAAGGCAGTATATGAACCGCCGTGCCGTTTCGAATCAGCGCGCTTCGGCCGCGAAACGGTGTCGCGGCGCCACCCACTGTTCGCGGCCGGCCACCAACGGGAGATCACGCTCGCCGGGTGCAGTGGCAGCCACCAAGGCGTACAACGCGCTGACGGTCTCTGACAATGCAGCGGGAAACTGCATCCCGCGCAGCAGATGCCCCAGCAGCAATGCCGAAAACACATCACCCATGCCATTCGGCAAGGGATCAAGCGGCACACGCGGGGTGGCGACTTCCCAGGCGCCGTCGGCATCGATACCCAGCGTCAGCAGTTCGACATCGGCTGGCGCGGCAACATCGGCAGCGCCGGACGCGGAGGCGGGTGTGTCGACCTCTCGCCGCGCGGTGTGATCACCGGTGAAACTGGTGATCACGATGATACGCGGTCCCGGCCGTCCTGGCGCGCCCAGCATGGCGCGCGCCGCGACAATTGCCTCGTCGACACTGCGGACCGGCGCGCCATGCAGCCATTCGAATTCGAAGTGATTGGGCGTGATCACCGTCGCCATTGGCACTGCGCGATCACGTAAGAACGCCGGGATACCGGGACGCACGAAGACACCGCGGCCGATATCACCGATAACCGGATCACACAGGTACAGCATATCGGGATGACCACGACGAATCTCGCTTACCGCGGCGAGGATCTGCTCGCCCGTGGCGGCGTCACCGAGGTAACCGGACAGCACCGCGACGCAACGCTGCAGGATGCCGCGCGCACGAAGGCCCTCCAGCACCTCACCAATATGGGACGCCGGAAAAACCTGGCCTTTGAACTCGCCGTAACCGGTATGGTTCGAGAACTGAACCGTATTGACCACCACGGGCTGGATGCCGAGCAGTTGCAGCGGCAACACGGCAGCGGCGTTGCCCACATGGCCGAACGCGACATGGGACTGTACGGACAGCACCAATGGCGCCGGTGACAGGGGTAACGCGTCAGCGACGGCGGTAACCGTCCCTGACACAACCGGCGGCGTGCATGCCGTCATCGACTGCGCTTGCCGCTGGTACGCGTCGGCGTCCCAGCGGTCGGCAAGCCCGCGTTCTGCTGACGTTGCAGGTCAGCCAATTGCTTTTGCAGGTCGGCCAATTGCGCCTGGGCGGCACGATTTTCCTCCGCCAGTTGCGCCATCTGCGCTTCCGACTGGCGCTGGCGTTCGTTGACCGCTTCCTGCTGCGTCTGTTGAATCGCAAGGTCGGCCTGGATACGCGCGGCCCGTTCCTTATTGACGTCGATCAGCATCTCGGTCTGACTACGCTGCGCCGCCAATTGCACAGCACGAATCTCGGACTGCGCCAGATCCGATGTCTGGGCGGCGAAATCGCGGAAAATCGCATCGGCACGCGCCATATCGGACGTCTTGACAACACGCCAGAAATTCTTGCGCTCGAACAACGCGACATAGTACGTCGTGTCGTTGGTTGCCATCAACAGACTGGCACCGTAGCTGCCGTTATACACGGTACGAAGTTCGGCCAATTCCTTATTCGCGATCCGACGCTGCAACTCCGCGACGTTCCCCCCATTGGTCGCCACATCCTGCGCCGTCGGCGTGCCCGCAGGCGCCCCCGATTGCGGACGCATCGCCTGTGCCTGACGCGATGCGTCCGCATTCAGCGCCGGCAGGTTTTCCTTGCCGCCGTTCACTTGCTGAACAGCGGCCTGCCCGGCCTGCTGAGTGGCAAGCGACTGCGCATGGACGACAGGTACTACGCAGAACCACACCGCACCAGCCAGCATGCCGCCTACTGCCAAGCGGATGCCCGCCGCACTCGCATCAACTGCGATCATTCACCCTCTCCCTTCTCGCGTTGCCGGTTCTTCGTCGAATAATTGATATTTGCGCATCTTTTCCCACAACACCTTACGGCTGATGCCCAACGCTGTCGCGCTGGCCTGTCGGCGCCAGCCGTTTTCCTCAAGAACCGCCATCACGCGGGATCGTTCGCCCGTATCCCACCGACCACGATCCACACTAGGCGTGGCCAAGGACGACACCGCGACTGCTTCGCGCTCGGTTCGTGCTGCCAGCAACATTCGTTGTATACGGACAACATCCCAATGCCCTAGCTGTCGGACCACGACAGCGATTCTTTCGGCCAAATTTCGCAACTCCCGCACATTACCCGAAAAACGCATATTAGACACCGCATCTGTGAGCCAGTACGGTATTTCCGGCAATGATTTCGCGCGCTCCGCCCCAATAACATGGGTAAAAAAAGACTTAAATATGGCGATTTTATCGGCCGCTCCCCGACTTTCCAGATTTGGCACGAATAATTCGATCACCGCTATTCGATAATACAGATCGGCACGAAACCGATCACTGGCGACCAATTCCAGCATGTCGCGGTTGGTCGCGGCGATTAACCGGAAGTCCACCTTGATTGCCGCGGTGGAACCGAGCCGCATCAATGTGCCGTCCTCCAGCACCCGCAACAACTTGACCTGTTGGAACACGGGCAGATCGCCGATCTCATCCAGGAACAGGGTGCCGCCCGATGCCTGTTCGAAAAAACCACGATGCTGTGCCGCCGCTCCTGTGAAAGCGCCCTTCGCATGACCGAAGAATAGTGACTCAAACAGTCCTTCCGGGATCGCTCCGCAGTTTACCGCAACAAAAGGGCCTTTCCCATATTGGGTATGCCCTTGATGCAGTCGATTAGCAATGCGCTCCTTGCCCACCCCGGTCTCGCCGTGAATCAGCACGCTTGCATCGCAATCGGCAAACAGATCAACTTCGGTCAACAGTTGTTGCATCGGCTCGGAGTCGGCGATGAACACATCCGTGTCGCGAATCGGAGACAGCGACGCGTTGACCTGTTCCACGACCTTCATCACGAGCGAGCGCAGCTCGGCGGCGGTGAAGTCCAACGGCAGGACATAGCGATAGTCCGCGGGATAATCACCCACGCCGCGACCGTCATGACCACGCGGCGCCGCTCCCACCCAGATCACCACCATGCCTTGGGTGGCTTCCCAGTCACGCGACCAGTTTGCCCCGTCGATGGCGCTCACGCTCACGATGGCGAGGCTGCGCGGCGAGCGCTTGCCGGCCGGCATGTCATGGTCGACTCGGCGTACCGTGCTGTCCGGCCCGCTCAGGCAACGTTCCACGCGGTCGAAGATATCGACATAGCCCTCGACTACATAGACTTCCAGTCCGTCGAGAAAGGTCAGGTCTTTAATCATGTTCAAATCGCGTGAAACGCGTATTCCCTCTTGTGCCGCATGCGGCGTAGTGCGACGTTACTTGACCAGTCGCACGTCGGTTCCCAGACAGTTCAAGCTCAGCAGCTTCAACGTGGCCTGACCCAGATTCGCGCCCAACAAGCTTTGCAGCGCGTTTGATAAAAGAAGCCCAAGCGAATTCAGAACCGGCTGCAGCAAATTCGCGACAAGTCCCGCCGTTGCCAACAAGCTGTTGTAGACCGTTGTGCCGTTCGCCGTTGCCGTACCCGACAACTTCGACGCCAGACATGCCTGGGCGTTGCCCAGCAAGCCACACGGGTACAGCAGCCCGGACACCAGGCCGCCGACGATCTGCTGCACCGACGTCAACAATGACGACACCGCGCTCACCGTCCCGGTCAGCAAACTCGCCACCGTCACTTGCTGCCCGCTCAGGACCTGCGTTCCCGTGGAAGTCAGCGCGGAGGACAACGTGGCGAGCGCGCTCAGACCGGTCTGCGCCGCAGTCGCGGCGGTGGACAGCGTGCTACCCGTCGCGCCCAGCAACGCCGATGCCAACGTCGTACTGCCGGTCGCGCTATTGCTGCCTGAGGAAGAGCCTGTCACGCCAGTCGCCGTGGACGCCCCCGGCAGCAAGGACGCGACCAGTTGCGTATTGAGCGCAGTCAGCACTTGCGACAACGTCGTACCCAAGGACAGCGGATTGCTGCCCGTGGTCACGCTCTGACCGGCGGACAGCGTGTAATCGCCGTCGTTCGCGAAACCCTGCAACGTCAGTCCGGCGTTGATCTTCGCCAACCCACCGACCAGCGACAGAATCGTCTGGGAGCCGACCCCGGCGCTGCAACTGGTGGCCGGATTCATGACCGATGCCGCCGTGATATTGCCCACGCACGACTGCAGCAACGGATTCGTCACATGAAAGCTGGCCAGGTCGTTATAGCTGCTGTCACGTGCGGTACAAAGCGATGTCAACGTGGCCTGCGCACCGGTGACGTCAATCTCGATCGGCAGATCGAAACTCGCAACAAGGCCAAGCAACGGTACCGATCCGGTCAAGCCCGCGGAGGTGATATGCGCATAGACGCGCACCTGCGCAGCGTAGGCAGTCGCGCCAACACCACCGATGCCGATCGAAGGCGGTGCGACCAGGTAAGTCTGCGCGGTAATGCCGCCGGCACCGATCGCCGCCCCGATCGCGCTGTTCTTGTTCGCGATGCCCAGTGCCGTGGTGATTACATCGAGCGCATTCAACTGCGCATTCAACACACTGGTGGCAACGGAGGTGGAAGTGGAGGACGGGCTGTCCATCGTCATCAGTCCCCGCGACGTCGCACCGGTCGACAACAACGGAATCGATGCATTGCCCGCCACGCCGCTCAGTCCGAGCGTCGTGGACAGGCTGGACACGCCGGTAACCGAGGCGACCGCACTGACCAGTTGGTTCATCGTTACCGAATTCGTCGATAGCAGCGCGTTCAGCCCGGCCAGCGTGATATTGGTCGGCACCGTATAACCCAGTGCTCGCAGTAACGAGATCATGCTCACATTCACATTGGCCACCGCGCTGCCGCACAAAGCGGAGGCATACAGCGAACAGATCAAACCGGAACCGATCGAGAAAACCGCCACCGGCGTGCCGTTGCGGATCGCGATGGCTTGCGCATAGACCTGGGAAGAAGGCATCCAATCCGGCGCGAATGGCATCTGCCCCGTGACCGATACCCGGATGGCATTCGGATCGGTCGCCGGTATGCCGCTCAGAATCGTGTAGTGATCGGTGGCCGCGGAACTCGGACTCCAGTTGCCGCAGTCGACGACCAGCGAGGTTGTCGTGGCGTTCAATGCGGCATTGCTCGTCGCAGCGGCGATCGCGGAACTGCAATTGACACCACTCAATGTCTGCGCACCGGCCAACGCCGCCATGTCCGCGACATTCTGCATCTGCCGTCGAAGATAGTATTGATAGCCCAGCACCAACGACTCGAGCAGCACGATGCCGACCAGCATGAATAGCCCGATGGTCACGGCCATCGAGCCGCGTTGCGCGCCACGCCGGCCATGCTGGAATGACAAGGTGTGCGAATCGTGCAAGCGCGACACGCCGGCGACACGCCTCGGGTTCATTTGATCAGCACGTCCGGTTCGAGTTGCACGGTCGTGCTGGCGGTGAGCGTCGTCGGCAGAACGAGATTCAGGAACGGCAATGTTGGCACCAGGGGTTTCGAGGCGTAGTTATAGCTGGCCGTGACCTTCAGGCACGATTGGGTCGACAGATACGGACAAGCCGTGGCGCTTGGCGTGGAGGTGACGCAAGCGGTACTGCCCAGCCAGGTGGTGGCGTTGTTGACCGCCGCGCACGCTGCCGTGATCGGGCTCGTGCTATAGCGCAGCGCGGCACGCGCGCCTTCGCCGACCGCCAGCGTCAATGTCTGCTGTGCCAGCAGGATCAGCGCCCAGGTGATCAAGCCATAGACCAGCAGGAATACCACCGGAAACACCAAGGCAAACTCGACCGCGGCCACGCCGCGCTGCTGGCCACGCGTGTCCTGCGCACGCGGGCGCCGTCGCCCGCGCGACGGCGTTCGATCGACAGCCGTTACATGCGGACCGGCGCTTTGTCCATGCGCACCCAGCGCAGTGGTCGGGACACACCGTGCGCCGGCACGCGCAACCGCGGCACCGGCCAGGACGCGCACCACGCGTACCACCATCGCGGGCCCCGCCCGACGCGTTTGCGCGCGCATTGTCGCGCGCATCCCCCTGCTAGCTTCCATCATTCCTCTCCGCACCCTGCTTTCGGGCCCCTGCCCGCGCTGCCATTCGCTACCGCGCAACGGCGGCCATCACCGCCTCACATCCATTCACGCTCGCGCCTACCCGGTCGACGCTGTCATCACATCCGTCAAAGGCGGCTTACGACCCGCCACTGTTATCACTGCGCACCCGTTGCTGAAAGAACTCCGGCACCGGATGCGTGAAGGTGTCGCTGTACCGCTTGTACGCGGCCGATGTGGCGTCACCCGTCATTGGTTGCGCTGGCCCGGCGGCCGCGCCACTGACCTGCAACGACAGCAGATGACGGGTCGCACGCCCCAATCCATCGCGTTCGTCGGGATCATCCGCCGTCGCCAATCGATTGGGGTCGGCGGCATGACTTCCTGGTGTGGACCCGCTCGATTGCGGCCAGGCCCGCGCGCCAGGCAACAGCATTGCCAGCGCCATAACCCAACTCGCGCCGATCGCCGTCCGCCTCCATCCGCGGTGCACGTTGGGACAACGACCCAGCCCATCCGCGTGCATTGTTCTCTGATCCTTCATCTCGCCACTCCCTCCAAACGCGGCTTCATCACGGCGCTGATACGCTGAATGAGATATTGCGTGGATACCCCGACTTCGCTGGCACCGCATCACCTCGCCCGGTCAGCGCGTTTGTGCAAACCGCTGCAAAACGGAACCACCCTGCCACGCCACGGCATCATTGCGTACCTGGCGTGTGGTGGGATCGTCAGGCATCGTCGGACGCACGGCACCGTCGTCGCGGCCGTACACAGCCGGACCCGCATCGCCAGTGGCCCGCTCGCCGCCATCATGCGTGCTTGCGCCACCGTGGCCGACGCGCATGGATGCCGCCATCGATCGGGTGGTACGTTGCGCTTCAGGCGACATCTTGGCGCGAACCATCACGGCATCGGCTTGCGCGGCCTGCCCGGAAAGCATCAAGTAAAGCGCCAGGTTCGCGATCACCTTCGGATTTTCCGCGGCGAGTTCCGCCGCCTGCGCGACCGGAATCCGCGCACCCGCAACATCGCCGTTCAGCAAGCGCGCATAAGCAAGGTCGTTCAGGTAGGACACGTTCGTTGGATCAAGCGCCACGGCCGTTTGCAACGCCACCATGGCACCGGCGTTATCATGCTCGTCGGCCAGCGCCCGCCCCAAACCATGCTGCGCGGCGGCGGCCGTGTCGCCGTTCGTCCACTGTCGATAAACCGCGATCGCGGCGGCTGGCTGCCCGGTCTCGCGCAATGCATCACCGCGCAGCAGCGCGATGTCGCCGGCCTGTCCATAACGCTTCTCGAACGCATCGATGTGTGCAAGCGAGGCGAAGTACAAGCCCTTTGCCTGCATCTGTACGATCAGCGACAGATATAACCCGCGGTCATTCGGCGCCTGCGGCTTTTGGTCGATTTGTTGACGCGCGATCTGCTGGTCGCGCCACAGCGTATCAGCCGTGGTGGTGCGCGACGCACAGGCGGCCAGGGACAGCACCACGCCGACAAGCGCGATGAGCGCGAGCGGCGCCGCGCCCTGCCGCGTCGCGCGACGTAGATTCGGATGCCCGATGAAGACAGGCTTCATTCCATCCCTCCAAATTGCGACACGCCACGAATGATCGCGATAAAACCGGCGCCACCTGTCACGATGATCAGCGCAGGCAACAGCGTGGTCACCATGACGCCGGTCATCTTCACCGTCAATTGACCGATGCGCGCTTTCAAGTCCAATCGGCGACGTTCCCGCATGCGGTCGCCAAACTGGCGCAACGGCTCCTGAACGCCACCGCCATAACGATCGACCTGGACGATCAGTTCCGCAATGGATGCCATGTCGTCGTTCTTGTAGACGGTGGCAAAACGTTGCAGCGCGGACTCACGGGTTTGTCCGCTGCGGTACTGCGCGCTCGCATGTTGCAATTCCGTCACCAACACCGGCATCGATGGCGCAAAATCCTGCTCGATCAATTGCATTGCCTGATCGACACTCAGGCCCACGCCCTGGAGTAACCGCAACAGGTCGACGAGCAACGGCAATTCCGCGTCCGCGCGCTTGCGGCGTGCCGCGGCGCGCTTGCTCATCACGTATTTCGGCGCCATGTAGCCAACGCCAAACCCGAAGAACACGGTCAGGCAAGCAGCCAGCACCGAACCCTTGCCTAACAAAAGATAGCTACCCAGTGGCAATGCGATACACAACGCGGCACGCGCGAGGAAGAACCACGCGCGCCCGACCACCGTGTCCACACCGCACTGATCCAGCAACACGCGATCCTCATCCGCCACGAGGGACTGACCTATCGATGTCGCCAACCCGCGTACGCCGATGTCTTCAATGCGGTCGCGCCACCCCTGCCGCTTCGATGGCTTTGCGGCCACCGTCTTGCCCGCCCTTGCGGCAACGGCTTCGTCGAGACGCATCGAACGCTTATGCAGCGAACGTGCCCGCGACATCAGTGCCGCGCCAACGACGCCCGCTGCAAGCGCGGCCAAGATCAGCGCCAGTGCGATCAGTCCTTCCGTGGTGGCATTCATCATTTCGCGTTCATTGCGTCCTGGTGGTCACACCGATTTCGCCATCCGATAAAGCATGACGCTACCCAGCGTCTGCAATGCGGCAGCCCCCAACAACATTCGCGCACCGATCGGGTCTTCCCACATCCCCAGGAAGAACTGACGGTTGAAGCACATTAGAAACAGCGCGACGGCCAACGGCAGTGCGCCGAGAATCCACGCGGAAAGGCGGGTCTCCGCGGACAACGCCACCAGTTCGTCCCGTGCCTGTTCCGTGTCGCGCATGAAGCCCGCGATCCGTTCGAGTACCTGATCACTTCTACCGCCAAACTTCGTCGACACGCCCAGCACCGCGCCGATCATCAGCAATTGGTCGATGCCATAAAGCCGCGCCACTTGCTTTACCGCCGTATCCAATTCGACGCCCGCGCGATTCATCTGCGCCGCGCGTTCGAGAATCGCGCCCAAAGGCTGCGCCGTCTTCGGCGCCAATTGCTGAAAGGCGGAATTCAAACTCGTGCCCACCGTGACCTGGCGCACCATGAGATCCAGAAACACCGGCAGTTGTCGCACGATCCGATTGCGTCGGCGCCCGATGCGCAGGTGCAAAAGCAACGCACAGACGGCACTGCCGAACACCAGCACGAACGCGCTCATCTCCCACCCCACCAGCAGCCAAGCCAGCAACGCCGCGCCCACAAGGGCGCCGATGCGGGTCGCCAGCCAACGACCGGGTGCCGGGATATCCGCACGCAGGACCATGCTTTCGACCCAGGGCGCGGCCATCACGCCCGCATACCATTGCCGCACCGGCGAACCGGTACCGTCCTTCCTGGCCTTCGCGCCCGCGGACGTCCACGCGCCAGCCGAGATGGCGGCGGCGTTGCCGCCCTGCACGCCGCCACGCTCGCCGTTGCCATCGAACCCTGGGCGCACCACCGGCGGTGGCGCACGTGCGGCTTCAATGCGTCGATCGGCGAAAGCGCCAGCGTTTTGCGCACGACGACGCTCGATACGGTGGGACTGCCAGATCACGATGCCGGCCACCCCGAGCAAGACAGCGGCGAGCAATAACATCGTGCTGCTCATTATTTCCTCCCGAACCAGCCACCCCACGACTGGCCCTCATTGCCCGGCCCACCGGCATGACCACCCCCCGCGCTCTTTCCCCCTTGCTGCGCGCCGGGATCATGGGGATCCTCGCCCTGACCGTTTCCGTCGTGTTGCAGATTGCCAGGCAGCAACTGGTCACGGAAACGCGCCAGCTTCGGCGTGTGCGGTGCCACGCCGAGCGCATGCCAGAAATCGCTCTCATTGCCGTCGCCGTCGACGCGCGTTTCATGACGGAACAGCTCTTGCGTGGTCACGATATTGTCGCCATAGCCGGTGACTTCGGTGACCGAGAGAATGCGCCGCTGCCCTCCGGGCAAGCGCCCGATCTGGATAATGAAATCGAGCGCGCTGGCAATCTGCCGTCGCAGACTGCTTTCACTACCGACATACCCGGCGAAACCAGCCAGCATCTCGATTCGATACAAGCACTCACGCGGGTTGTTCGCATGGATCGTCGCCATCGATCCATCATGCCCCGTGTTCATCGCTTGCAACATTTCCAACACCTCAGCGCCGCGGACTTCGCCCACAACGACCCGATCCGGACGCATCCGCAAGCTATTACGGATCAGATCCCGAATGGTGACCTCGCCGCTGCCCTCGAACGTGCCGTGCCGGCTTTCCAGGCGCACCACATGTGGATGATTCAATGACAATTCCGCCGTATCCTCCACCGTCAAGATGCGCTCCGACTCATTGATAAAGCTCGCAAGCGCATTCAGCAACGACGTTTTCCCGGAACTGGTTCCACCGGATACGAGAATATTGCATCGCCCCTTCACCGCCAGCCGCAGCAGTTGATAAATGCCACGGTCCATCGTACCCATCGCCAGCAGTTCCTCCGGCGTCAACGGTTGCTTGCGAAACTTCCGGATGGACACCATCGGACCGTCTACCGCCAATGGCTCGATCACGACGTTCAAGCGCCCGCCGTCAGGCAGGCGAGCATCCACCATCGGGTTTGATTCGTCGATGCGCCTTCCCAGTGGCGCCAGCACGCGGCGCACAATACGCAGGACGTGCTGGTTGTCGGTGAAGCGCACGGCCTCACGACGCAGCACGCCCTTGCGCGAAACGAAGACGTCCTCGAAGCCATTGATCAGAATGTCTTCCACGCCGACATCCTGCAGGAGATCTTCCAACGGCCCCAACCCCACCAACTCCTTCGTCAGTGAATCGACGACGATCTTCAATTCGTTCTCGTTAATGCCAACGCGCCGCAAGCGAACGTAGCCGTCCACTTCCAATTCAACAAATTGCTCGATTGCGCGGCGCGACCATCGGCCAAACTCCGTACCTAGCTCCTCGATCCGGCTCAACAAATGAGCATGTACCGCGGATTTGATTTCCGCGAAACGCTGCGAATGGACAAAGCCCGACGCACTGTCGTCAGCGAACTCGATCTCGTTCAACATCTGGCCCTCCTAAGCCACGCCTGCCAATCACCCAGCCGTCCAGCACGAACGCACCGCGTGCCATCGATACAGCGGACCGCCCACCCTGTGCTTCGTACTTCCACCACGTTGCCTGACGCTCGCATCGCCGACCCCTGGTACCACTCGACCAATCGATCGCGCTAACCCCGCCGCCATAGCTTGGAGACATTCGACCACGAGTTACCGCCGCGCGCGGTGGGCAGCGCAGCCGCGCCAATCGACAAGCCGCCTACCTCCACGGCCAACGCCTGAACCATCTCGATAAATTGCTGTACGCCGCGGATGTATGGGTCCTGTTTGCTGCCGCTCAACAACTGGCCTAGCGACGCGGCTCGGCCCAGCGCGAGCCGGCGATCCGGCAACGTCCCCCCCAACGCGATGGCGAAGCGCTCGGTCAGTTGCTGGGCAGCCATCCCATAACTCTCGTCGTATTTGTTGACCACCAGCCTGAGCGACTTGCGGTCGACCGAACGCTCATCAAGTTGACTGAGCAGGTCCGACAGCGACACCACCGATGCAATACCCTGATCCGTCAGCACCAGCTTCAGGTCAGCCATATTCAATACGCTGGCAGTCAAATCGGCACTACCAGCGCCGCCGAGATCGACGATGATGGCGTCGAAATACCGGCGAATCTGGTCGACGAGCGACACGGCATCGGCCTGGGGCAGCGCACGCATCCGGCTTAAATCGGCCGGCAAGGCAAGAACACTGACACCCTTCGGAGACACCGGCAACGCAGTGCGCACCAACGTTTCATCAAGACGACTCAGCGCCGTAACCGCATCGGCAAAGTCGAAACCGGTCGGAGTGTTGGTATAAAGCAGGCCGTCACCGACAGGCAGACCGAGGTCAAGCAACGCCACGCGCCGCGGCGCGTTTTCGTCCGCGGCGAGCATCGTGGCGAGATGGGTCGCGAACGTGCTCGTCCCCACGCCGATTCGCGCGCCGGCAATGGCGATGGTTACGGCGCGACGGGTGGAAGCGCTCAACTTGTCCGTCAGTTTCGTGACGGAGGCACGCATCACATCGGCGGGGCCCTCGAGATCAAGAAAGTCCGCCACGCCGCTGCGCAAGGCTGTCAGCGTCATCTGCGCGTCGCTGGCATTACCGACGCCGATCAGCAACGCCTCCGGCAAGCAGCGCCGCAATGTCTCCACCACAGCTTGCGGCGCCAGCGCGCCATCGGCGCCTTCCTGTCCGGCACCCGCGCCGGGGGACATCGCCGTGAAGTCCACAAAGGCCAGGGCCGGTTTCAAGATGACCACGGAGCGGGTGATATAGGCCGCATCCCCGGCCAGGCGATCCACACGTCCGATCCCATCGAGCGCGCGCGACAACACGTCGGCGCGCTGCGCCGAGGGTGTGAAGAACACAAAATTCTGCGCGCGCGACAGCACGCGCGGCTGTTCGAAGTTTTTATCCATGACCTGCTTGCCCCACCCTTCAGCGACTGAATCCCGGCACATCGTTGCCGGATGCCGCACCGCCCAGAAAACTTCTCCAGACAGGCTGTGTGCTCGAATCACGGCCGGCGCCAGGCAGTGGCAATGCCACCCCTTTGGCAATAGGTTTCACCAGATGCGGCGTCACCAAAATAACCAGTTCCCGGTCGTCCTGCGTATAACTCAAATTTTTGAAAAACGTCCCGATGATCGGTAGATCGCCCAACAGCGGCACCTTGTTCACACTGGCCACCGTGCTGCGCGACACCAGTCCGCCAATCACAAAACTTTCACCATCGCCCAACTGGACTGTCGTATCCGCTCGGCGCGTGGAAATCGCCGGAATCGAGATCCCCGACTCCGTGATCGCGTGTGTGTAATCGAGGTCACTGGCTTCCGGTGCCACCTTCAACGCAATCTGGCCGGGACCAAGCACCGTCGGTGTCACGGTCAAACCAACACCGAACTGTTTGTAGACGATCGTCGTTGTGCCAAGCCCTCCCGATTGCGGAACGGGCAATTCTCCGCCGGCGAGAAAACTGGCGGACTGCCCTGACAACGCCACCAATGTGGGCTCCGCCAATACGCGCGCCAGGCCGTTTGTCTCCATGATGCTGATGTTGGCGAACAAGCCATTCGCGAACGGCCCAGCCACAAGATTGAATGCACTCGCCATGTTCGTGCCGACCGAATTGCCGAATGACACACCCGTCGTCGATGCCGTATACGAGCTGAGCTGGGACGGACCAAAAACGCCAAAACCAAAACCGTTCGATCGGCTGGAGAACAGGTTAAACCCGGCTTCCTTCAATACAGATTTGCTGAATTCGACCACCTTGACATCCACCTGCACTACACCGCCGGTGCCAACCGTCGACCGATCCACCACCTTCGCACCGGACTGCTGTGCTACCGCCAACGCAGCCTGGTGATCCGCCGTGGTTGCGATCTGTCCGCTTAACACCGCCGTGTCCCCATAGACTTGCACCGATCCCCCCGTCTTCGCCAACATGGCGTCCGACGACAACGCGCGCACCGAGACCGCCAGTTCGCGGGGGGTAGTGCGGCTGCCTTCCCATAACGACAGCGTCGTCGTACCGGGCTTTTTGGCAACGATCAATACACCACCGGTGATAGGCCGTGCGTCGGCCACGGTCGGGTCGCCCACCGCCAGGCGTGACAACCGCGATGCCGGAAGAATGCGTTGTTCGCTGACGACCATCGCAAACGGCGCGGGCGCGAGACGACGCGCCGTGTCGGCCGTCGTGTCAGACTGCGCACTCGCCCACATCGGCAGTACCAACATTGCCATCACTATCCCAGCCTCGACGGCACGCCATCGCGCATTGCGTCCTGTCTCCGATGCGCCCAGGCGTCTTTTTTCGTGGATTTTCAGATGCCACGCCCCCCGGGCATACCTCGCCATCGCGGCGAGCAAGTGCCCCGTAAGAAGACGCTTCATTGTCGGGAGACTCATCGTCCGCCTCCCGAGGAATTGATCACGCTGCTCGGCGAGGGCAGCGGTATCGTCGCCTGATCCATTCCCGCCGAGAGGCCCGGCAACGGCGGCGTGCCTACCGCTGATCGCGGGGTCGAGCCGTTCGCGGCTTCGCGACTGATGTCCATGCCGCGAATGACTTCGACATAGCCCCGCGCGTGCGCCATACCGCCAAGCGCACCCAAGCGCGAGGATCGAATGGTCGTCGAGGCGTCAGGCAAAGCAGGCACGGTTGCCATGGCCGCCGGCAAAGACACGCCCCCCGCTAAACCGACACTGTCCATACCCGCGAACGCCTTGTTATCTGGCGCAGCGAGCCGGTCGCGCTCGGCGGCGGGCAGATCGCTTCGTGCCCGCACCACCGGCCCCGGCGCCTGAAACAAGGCGCTGTCGACCGCACCGCCATCCTCGGGAAAGCGCAACGCCAATGTCAAACGTCCCATCTGCGTCGCCAGCACCAGACCATCCACCTGATCTACCGGTACCGCGAGCACGGCGCTACGAGCCATCTGCCGCTGCTGATCCACCATTGCCTGCGCGTTCGCACCAGGCGCCGGCGCCGTGCCCTGCGCCGGCGCGCCGTTCGTCAATGAACTCGCGCCATACGCCAGCACACGCGCCCGGGAGATCAGTAAGCGCGCGATGTTGCGGTCGTTCTGCCCGCCTGTCGCGCCGGTTTCAGGCGCCTTCATCGTAACGAACACATCCACGTAATCACCGGCTTGAACCGCGTTCCCGGCACCGCTGACCTCATCCACCGGTACCGCAACGCCGCGTTCACCAGGCTTCAACGTCAACGTCAAACCCTGCGCCAAGCCGCTGAGCGTCAACGGCAATCCGCTGTCGATCGGTACGCGCGGCGTGTGGCCCACTACTTCCTCGACTTTCGTATAAGCGCCAGTGGGTTGTACGGGTAGCTGAATCACACGGACGGCGTCGGGGGCAATGGGCTGCCCCGCAGGCAACAGCCTGGATGCGATGACGACAGGGAACGTCGCGACCGGTGCCGGTACGGCACTCGTGGCAACTGGGGCTGGTCGTCTTCCGACAAAAATTGACAGTACGCCGAGCAACAGCGCCAACACAACCAGCACGGCTGCGATGATCCTGGTGGAAGCGCTCATCGCAGCCACTCCACCGGCAGCGAGGACCTATCACCGTGTGCGCTGCGAAATCTTCCGTTCATCGGCAAAACGGCACCCGGTTTGCGACACGGCGCCGCCCGGTGGCGAACGGCGAACAACGACTGGCCTGGTGCCGCGCGCGCATTGCCGTGCGCGACATCATCACACTCAGGCCATTCAAGCCCGGGACACCGATGCTGCGCAAACGGTCTTACCATGCTATCTATCCTTGCGCCGCGCCGCCCCAGCGCCACGCGCCCATTGGACCTGTCAGCGTGTCATTGCTCACCAATCACGCCCCCATGTGATCCTGTAGCACGCCCTCTCTTTTTCGTTTTCCCGCCACACTTCAGTCGGCTGTTTGATGTGGCATGCGGACTTCAGTACTCGCATCATTGGCCTACCCGTTCGCCATGCATCATGCACCCACCAACAACCCACGCCATCCACGTCAAAGCCACTGCGACAACGCCCACCATCCCGCCATGCCGCCCATCCCGAGATACGCCGCATAGGGAATGCCTTTGCGCCCCTCACGCTTGCGCGTGACGTAATCCGACACCCACTTTCGTCGCGGGGAAGGCACCGCCAGCGCGGTCCATCGTGATCCACTTTTCACCGTGGCAAGCATTCCAGACAAATTGGGGCTGGCTCTCCAACGAAGCACGATCACGCCATGCAATCCAGCGAGCAGGCTGCCAATCACCCATGCCGCGATAAAAGCCCGCGGGCCGGTCATCAACCCCAACAGTGCCGCGAATTTCACATCCCCCGCCCCCATCAAGCGCATTGCATAAAAAGGCAACGTACATGCGGCGGCAAGAAGAAATCCGCCCCCCGCCTGCATCCAACTGGTTGCATACGGACTTGATGCGGTGAGCGCGCATTGCATCGCAACGCAGACAATCAAAAAAGGATTTGGTACGCGACGCGCAACCAAGTCCCATATGATCACTACCAGACAGACGAAGAACAGCAACGGAATCTGCATCACCCGGCAACCTTCGCATCAACGCAAATCGCAATTGCACGCTTCCGGCCCTCTCGTCTACCGCCACGGTCATTAGGTCATCATCGGCACCGTGATAACCGGGACGGAAGGCGTCCTTCCGCCAGCGGTCAACTGCCGGAGGGAATCTTCCCACTGAGATTCGTGAAAAGCGTGCTCAGTTTCGTGCCCAGCAGGGTCACCGCCACGATGATCGCCACGGCGATCAGTCCGGCTATCAAACCATATTCGATCGCGGTGGCGCCGGTTTCGTCCTGCGCAAATTCCTTCACTCGCGCTACCGACTTGTCCGTGGCTCGCTTCAAAATTTCAAAAGACATGATTCACCTCGAGTCGACTTGGCGCCATACCAGCACTTGATCGCCAGCAACAGTCACCAAAACAGAAAAAATAACCACCCATCAACTTCTCACTGCACACACCTCGTCCAGCGACGTCTTCCCGCTCTGCTCACCGCGCCCAAACGATCGCCTTCTCTCCGACCGTATTCACGAGCAGCAGCACACACCAATCTGAAATCAGCTACCTGCTTTTGTGGCCTGCGCATCGACAGTGGAAGCGATGCTAGAAAACATCGTGCTTAGCTTCCCACCCAACGTCGTCAGCGCGACGATGATCGCGACGGCAATCAATCCCGCAATCAATCCATATTCAACCGCGGTGGCACCATCTTCATCGCGACCAAACGTTTGAATACGGGCTTTCACTAATTGAACCTGCGCTGCATTCATCGTCGCCACCCTTTAAGAGAGATTTATTCTTATCAACCGCGCAAGGAGGCGGCTTATTCGCCTTTATTCAACCAGCATGCCGACACGCTTCCCATCCAAGCATGCGAATAGTAGTAAATTTTTACCACTTTCACACAGCGATTCGATTCCACTCACGGTGAAAATCAAAAATGTGAACACAACCTTAATTTGCCATACCCGATTGAACATGGCAACGTTTCTCGCAATGCGATCTTCAAACGAAGGGTCGATATATGCGGAATACAACAAAACACTGTAATCATCAAGAAAGGAATGTAAATTTTGTGAAGCAACGTTTTATCTCTTTGTTTTTTAATGATATTATTTTTATAAATCGTTCTTTTAATTCAATTTTCTTATTGCATAAAATGACTATACATATATAGTCATTAAATAAAACAACCGTTTGAATGAAACGAACAAACGACCACAATTAAATACGACGGAATTTGCGATTTTGTTACGTCGTCACGTTACGACTCGACTTAGAATGCAGGTAACAAGACGTTACCGTTACACCACAAATTCCAATTCAATATTTAAAAAAATCTTTCAAGGCCTTTGTTTTTCTCGTCTCCTCGGCTAATCTAAAAATGAAACAACGCCTCGCGAAATTGCTGGTATCGGAATTGCATTACCGGGATGCGGAAACAACTTCGACGGAGAAAAACCGTGCTATACCAACATCGCATCTTCCAAAAAACACTATTCGCGACTGCCGTGACGGCGCTGTTGACGTTAGGTGCCTGCGCCGGCAGTGGGACCGTCGGCAAGGCCTCCACCGGCAGCGGCACGCAGACCACGGGGAGTTCCGGTACTGGCGGTGCAGCAGGTACTGGCGCGAATACGCCAGGCAGTGATGAGACCACTACCGCAACCAACGGTTTGGCGACGGTTGCCCGCACATCCGGCAATGTCGTGACAGGCGTGGGCAGCACGGTGTCGTCTCTGGGGAGTACTGTCGACAATGCCGCTGTACTGGACGGGACGCTCGCTACCAACGGCGTCGACAACGCGGCTGGCACTGTCGTCGGTGATGTCGGAACGACGGTAACAACGATCGGTTTACGGCTGTCCAATGGACTGGGGCAAATCGGTTCGTCCACTGATCCTGTCGGCGCCACCGTTGCGATCGTTCCCGCGACCGTGAACAACGCCGCAAGCACGGTAGGCGATACGGGTGCACTGGTCGGCAGTCTTGGAACGGGAAGTCTGGCGGGTCTTGCGCCGATTACCGCAACCGTCAACAGTACCGCCGGTACAACCGAGGGCCTGATTGCCAATGCCGCGACGTCCCTGGACAACATTGTCAGTACTGGCGGGATCGAGAATGTGACCGCGGGCGTATCCAGCGCGATTACGCCAATCACAATGTCGTTGTCCAGCACGGTCCAACAGACCGGCGATGCACTCGGCGTGGGCGGCCCATTGACAAACGTCTTGACGACAGCAGGTAACGCGGTGTCGGCTGCGGGAACGGCTATCGCGGGCGGCACGACTGGGACATTGTCCAGCAGCCTCGGTGGTACCGTGGGTCAAACCGGCAATCTGGTTACTGGCATTGGCACGCTGTTTAGTACAGCGAATGGAACAACCGATAGCAACGGTACGCTGACGACGTTGCTTGGCCCGGTCACATCCGTGGTTTCCGGATTGGCGGGTGGCACAGCCTCGCCGTTGTCCCTCGGCGGTGTCGACCTGACGCCAGTCACGACGACCATTGCCGGTGTAGGCAACACCCTGGGCAGCGCGGCGACGGGTGTTTCGGGGGCGACAGGTACCGGCTCCCTGGCAAGCACCATCGGCTCGGTGACGGCACCGGTATCGGTGCTGTTGTCCGATCTGCCTGCTGCCCTGTCCGGCAACGCCGGTAGCGGCACGACATTATTAGCGCCTGTCACGACGATCGTGGCCGGTACGGCGAACAGTGCAAACAACGACGATGCAGACGAACTGCTGGCGCCGGTTACCTCCCTTGCGTCCAACCTCACCTCCGGAACGACGGCGGGAACGCTGAGCCCGGTTACCACGCTTGCGTCAAATCTGACCTCGAGCGCCGGCGGATTGAGCAGCATCGTCTCCGGGGCGACCTCGGGCGGCACGGCCGGCTCTCTTACGGGTGTCTTGACGCCCGTCACGTCGCTCGTCGCAGGCGTGACGTCCAGTACGGGATCGACTGTTGGCACCACGTTGAACAGCGTGGGATCGACGCTGAACAACACGCTGGGCACGGTGACCACGTTGGTGCCGGTGACGACGGTGGTCGCCAGCGCAGGCGCATCGATCTCGACCAGTTCGGGAGCAAGTGTCGTATCCAATGCGGTATCCGGTATCAACGGTGTTGTTGGGGGCTTGACAAGCGGATCGACAGCCACAGCCACTGGAACGGGAAGCACCACGACGGGCAGCACCGGCATTGGTGGACTATTGAACAGCACCGGCGCGTTGTTGCGCCATTGAAAAGTGGTTCCGCAGCGATTGCGCCGCGGTCACATAGAAGCAGAAGAAAGCAGAAGACTATCGCAGGTCTGCGTGGTCCGTTGGTTCGATCGACGGCCTGTCGCGCCGAAGCGTCCTCCAGGGCGCGTCGGTCATCACGTACCGCGAATGCATGCACGCCGTGCGCTTAATGTAGTAATTTTGCCCACAGATGCGCCGGGAACCTTACAATAGGATAACGTCGATTGCATTCGCGGAAACGTCGTTGGGTCAACACCGACACATGACATATCGCTTTTTGCCTTGCCATGCCGCGTACGCGTCCGTGCTGTTGACGGGCATCGCATACTTTTGCGCAGTTGCGCTGCCTGGCACCGCACAGGGACAAGCCCGTGGCAATGGATTGCAGAGCCTGCCGCGGGTCGCGCCACCGTCGACACCGAAAGTTAATGTCACGGTTGACACAACGGAACCCGATACGATGGAAGGTTTGCTCTCGAAGACAATTGTGCCAAAGTCGATTCGAATCGAAGGGGTGAAAAGCATTCCGTTCGAAGAAGCGTCGGCCATGTTTTCCGGCTTTGTCGGAAAATCGACGACCGTTCAGCAATTGATCGAGGCAGCGAACGCGATCACGAAGCGCTATCAGGATCGTGGTTTCGCATTGTCATTTGCCTTCGTGCCAGCACAGGATTTCGCAAACGGCGTGGTTCGCGTGGTGGCGGTCGAAGGCTATGTGTCCAAAGTGACGATAGAAGGTGCGATAGGGAATGCCGAAAGTCACCTGCGCGCCATCGCGAACCATCTCGTAAATCAACGACCTTTACGGCGTGACGCGTTCGAACGGTATACGGCGCTTCTTGGCCAGATTCCCGGTTTGAAAGTAGCCGCGAATATCGCACCACCGCAAAATACCGACGGCGCGACCGAGCTGAAGCTCAGCGTCGTGCGACAGAAGATTGGATTCACCACCGGCGTCTCGTTCAACCAGCCAGGCATTCAAGGGCTATTTACGGTCTCGGAGAATGGTTTGCTGTCCCTCGGTGAACAATTAAGCATTTCCGCGTTGGCGCCACGTGGAAGAGATGGCCAGACATATTACGGCATCAACTACACACAGCCTCTTGGCAGCGACGGCCTGACAGCGAAGATCGATGCATCACGCTTCGCGGGCGAGCCGAGGACAACGCCCGGACTACCGTCCAGCGTACATCGTCGTACCGAGCAGGATCGCATTGGCGTCTCTCTCGGCTATCCCATCATCCTGAACAATACACGCGCATTGACGGTCAACGGGTCCGCCTATGCGGTACGCAACGACGACCGCTATTCCGCGGATACCGGCGCCTATGTCGGGTTGCGTTCACAATCTCGCGTGCTGCAAACGGAAATCGTCTATACCGAGAACCGGCCCAAGATGTCAAGACGGGTCAGCATGACGCTTGCGAAGGGACTCGATACACTGGGGGCATCCAAGGAAGGTTATACCAACGTCATCGGCGCGGTGGTACCGAACCCGGTGGACCTCGATTTCTTCCGTGTGGGTGCATCAGCCATGCAGAACAATCAATGGCCGCTAGGATTCGCGACCGTTGTTTCCGCGACAGGTCAATATAGCGGCCAGGCGCTCCCCGCAAGCGAACAGATCACCTTTGGCGGCCAACGTTACTCCCTGGCATATCAACCAGGTGAAGCCGCCGGCGACAAAGGCTGGGGGGTGTCGATTGAACTGAATCGATCATTTAGCTATACCGCCCGGTACCTGAAGACCTGGATCCCGTATGCCTCCTACGCCATCGCGCGCACCTATTTAAATGCGCCAAACTCGCTGCCGCTGGACCTGCAGTCGCTGGCGCTGGGCTTTCGGGTTTCCGATAGCCGTTTCTATTCCCTCGACCTGTCGGTGGCGCAACCCGTGGGCGACAAGCCTTCGGGCAGCAGCCACCGCAGCCCGCGCGTCAACGCAACGTTCTCCTATCAACTGGACTAATTATGAGAAAGTGGTACTGTCTCGATATGCTGCCATCATATGACCTGCTGATTCGTTGCTGCAAATGTTTGCGCAGGTGACATTTCACCGTCGTTCACAGATGTTGGCGGTACGCATAGGGCCATGTATGTCACCATGGCTGATGGATGAATGTGCGCCGCAGCAGCTCGTATTGCTTTAATTCCTGTAGTCCGGCAAAAAATCGATAACGCGAGAAACGTGACATCGCGACATCGCAGCCGGGCCAAAACAGATCCACATGTTGCATTCATTCGAGAGGTAAGCCATGGATCGCGTATCGAGTGACGATTCGTCCAGAAACACGAAGGCCCGCTTGCTGGATGCCGCCGAGCAGTTGTACACCCGCTCCGGCCCGGATAGCTTGTCCTTACGTGACCTGACCGAGCATGCCGGCGTCAATCTAGCCGCGGTGAACTATCACTTCGGCTCAAAAAACGCATTGGTATGCGCAATGGTTGCGCGGCGCCTCGATGTCATCAACGAGTTGCGCCTTGCCGAACTGACCCGGCTTGAGTCAGCGCTCGGCGACCAATTAAGCAGCGAGCATGTCATGACCGTGCTTGCCAAGAGCCTGATGCAAGATACCTTTGACATCATCGACTCCCCTGATCAGCGCGATTTCATGATTCGCGTGGGCACGGACCTGTCACAACCGCTGCGCCAGTTCCTGACACAGCGTTATGCGCACGTCGAGTCACGATTCGTCGCCGCATTTTGCCGCAGCACCCCCTGGCTAGACGCCGACACGGTCCGATGGCATCTGAATACGTTAGCATTTGCCCTACCCGGTGTAGGACTGAATGCCAATACCATGATGATGATCAGTCAGGCCGTCAGCGAGCAAGGGATGTCCAAGGTCAATACCTTGTGGCTCCTGGCTTCGACAATGCGCACGCTGCTCGGCACCCGGGAAAACCTTCAGGATACGGCACCACAGGCCTCGGTCCTGGATGCCGTCTATCCGGTAGCGGTGCCAGGCCAGGCATTGGTTGCGGCATAAGGCTCATCTGATCTTATGTGACGGATGCACCGCTTGCCAAGTCAGCCGACCCTGGTAAAGGCGTACACGCCAATGGCGAATTGAAAGGCGTGTCGGAGCGACGCTGGGTGCCAGCCCCGCTCCGTGCCGACGCTTTCAAACTAGCCCAGGCGTTCGATCAGCCACGCACCAATGTCCGCGATCTCGCGTGGATGCACCGAATGCCCCATTGGATAGGTTTCCCATCTGAGAGGGTGCCCGGCATCCCGGACGATTCCGCATGCTCGCTCCCCCAACGGCATCGGCACGACGGCGTCATCGCTGCCGTGTGCGGCAAAAACCGGTGTGCTTTCGCTTCCTGAGCGACCTTCCTCAGCAATGATCGAGGGTATTGGGACATAGGTCGACAACGCCAGAATGCCACCGAGCGGCTCCGGATGCGTCATGCCCGTGGTGTATGCGATGGCACCGCCTTGCGAGAATCCCGCCACGATGATCCGCGTCGCCGGAATGCCACGCGCCTCCTCCCGCTTGATCCACGCCCTTACTGCATCGCGCGAAGCACGGACGCCGGCTTCGTCCGCGTGCCGCTTATCGTCGTCCACCGAGACAATGTCATACCACGCTCGCATCACATGCCCGTTGTTCCAGGTCACCGGCATCCGGCGTGCATGCGGAAAAATAAAGCGTACGGCCAGATGTTCGGGTAGCCGCAGTTCCGGCACGATCGGCACGAAATCGCTGCCGTCCGCGCCAAGACCGTGTAACCAAATCACGCTGGCGCCCGGATTCGCACCGGTTTCAATCTCGATGGGGGGCTCATGGTCCAGCGACGGCGATGCTGCGGAGTCGGAATGGGCGGAAGAGGACATCGGATAATGCTCCTGGTCAATAGTGGGCCGCGCACCGGATCGGTAGCCCTGTTACGCGCATTATTGCATCAGCTCGCTTGCCTCATCGCATTGGCAAAACTGTACCCAAATGCTGCTTTCAATTCTTACAAAATAACAAAAATAGAGTACAGCCATGCCTATTGGCGTCCATTACAGCGTTGGAATCTGGCAACCACGCCGCATTTGCGCACGCCATCGCCTCAAGAATGAGACTGCGAGCATTATGATGTGCGCCAGATTGACGCACCCCCAACGGCGCGACATAAGCGCCGCAGTCCCTGGAAGAACCCCATCATGTACGCAGAGACCATTGATAAATTTGCCAAGACGGGCGCGGACAAAGTCGCGCTGATTGCCCGCAACCCGCTCGCCTATCTGATCGGCGCCGCCATGGCCGGCGTCTATATCGGCTTCGGGGACATCTTGATGTTCAGCGTCGGTGTTCATGTGGACCCGGCATATGTCCATCTCGTCATGGGCGGCGTGTTCGCCTGCGCCCTGACATTCTGCGTGTTCGCAGGCTCGGAGCTTTTCACCGGCACCGCGATGTATATGCCGATCGCAATGCTGCGTCGTCAAGCATCGCTGGGCGGTGTACTCGCTGTCTGGATGGTTTGCTGGATCGGCAACTTGGTTGGCGCAGTGCTCCTGGCAGCTATCCTGCATACCGCTGGCGGCGGCGTGCTGTTGACCGACGGTGCTACCGGTTTTTACAAGGCCGTCACGCTGAAAATGTCCGCGCCGGGCAGCGTATTGTTTGCAAAAGGCGTTCTATGCAACTGGCTGGTATGCCTGGCCGTCTGGATGGCCGCGAGGACAAGCAGCGATGCGGCAAAGCTGGGCGTCATCTTCTGGGCGATCTTTGCCTTCGTCGCCAGCGGCTTTGAACACAGCGTTGCCAATATGTTCATCTTCGCGCTGGCGTTGATGGGAGACCACCCGATCGACGTAACGCTGGGTGGTGCCATCCACAACGAACTGTTCGTTACGCTGGGCAATTTGGTCGGTGGCGCGATATTCATGGGTGCTGGCTACTGGCTACAAGACATCCGGCAAGTCGCCTCGGCCAGCCAAAGCGACAATGCAAAGACGGTTGCACAATCCGGCGGCAACGTACGCTAAACCGATTGCCCCGATGGTCCGTCACGCGCGTGTCACACGTTGGCCGCCGACGACTGTACCATCGCCTGCACTATCCGGCCGAGCGCGATCACGGCGTGCTCGATCTGCGGATTCCAGGCATAGCTGTAATTCAAACGAATAAAATTACGATAGGCCCGCGTGGTCGAGAACATATAGCCGGGCCCCAACGTAATCCCCGCGCGCAGCGCACGTTCGTACAGGACCATAGAATCAACGGCCGGGGGCAACTCGATCCAGAGCACATAGCCGCCCTGCGGCGTGGAAATCCGGGTCCCCTCCGGAAAGAAACGCCGCACGATTGCCGTCATCAAGTGCGATTGTTGTCGATACTGCGACCGCACGCGCCGCAGATGATGCTCATAGCCGTCCTTGCGCAGATACTCGGCAAGTGCCTGCTGCTGCACCGATGACGTCGTCAGCGTATTGAGAAACTTCAGCTTTTCAACCTGATCGCGAAATCGGCCCGGTATCGCCCATCCCACTCGCGCGGTAGGTGCCAGACTTTTCGAGAACGACGAGCAGTGCAGTACCAGGCCGTTTTGATCGTAATGCTTCAACGCACTTGGATGAAGTGTGCCGAAATATAACTCCTGATACACGTCGTTTTCGATCAGCGGCACGTCGAATTGCGCGCAAAGCGCGACCAGCGCCCGCTTGCGCTCATCGCTCATCTGGAATCCCAACGGGTTCTGGAAATTCGGCATCACCATGCACGCCGCGATACGCTGCTGCGCCATTGCAAGCGACAACGCCTGAAGGTCAATGCCATCGTTGGGATGCGTGGCCACCTCCAGCGCCTTCATGCCCATCCGTTCGATCGCATGCAGCATGGCGTAAAAAGTAGGCGATTCCACGGCAATCACATCGCCGGGTTTGGCAACCGCCTGCAGGCAGAGGTTGATTGCCTCCGTCCCCCCTAACGTGATGACGATCTCGTTCGGGTCGACGACCATGCCGTTCTCGAGATAGCGCCGGGTGATCTGCCGAATCAGTTCCGGGTTGCCTGGCGGCAGATCATCGATGATTCCGGCACCCGGATTACGACGCGCAAATGCATGAACATAACTATGAATGCGCGACGACGGGTAGAGGGTCGGATCGGGATAGGGTGACCCCAATGGCACGGCACTACCGCTACCGATCGAGCGCAGCGTCGACAGCACCAGACGGCTTACATCAACCGTGGCAGAAACGGCGATCGGCGCGCTGGAGCGGAGTTGCGCGACAGGCGGCGCATCGCCTTGCCGGCGGACGAAGTAGCCGGACTGGGGCCGGCTATCGATCAACCCGCGGCTTTCGAGCAGCAAGTACGCGCGGAGCACCGTAGTAATACTGAGGCGATGATGTTGGCTCGCTTGCCGCACCGAGGGCACGCGCTCACCAGCCGCAAACACACCCCGACGGATCTGCCCTTCGATATCGGCAGCCAATTTCTCGTAGAGTTTCAAGCGCTATCCTTGCTGCCGACGATCTCCGACCCTCCGCATCATACCGCGCGCCAAGATTCACGACACACCGCCATCGGCATGGGCGCGAATACGCGAATCGATCGCCGTGGGAAAGCCGCCGGGACATGCAAGAAAACGGCGCACCCAAGGTGCGTGCGCGGTACTCAGGTCTTCGACAGGGTCACCGCCCGGTCCACTGCGGGTGCAAGGCCCTGCAACGGCACCGTGAACAGCATTCGGCGTCCGTCCGTCGCCGCGATCGCGACAAGCCTGATTGCCGTGCCGGAGCGCAACATGCTCAAGGTCTTTGCATCCAGACGCAACTGCACCACGCATCCTACCGGCAAACAGGTCTGGAATCGTGCCGGTGCGCCGCTGGGTGCGTTGTCGATCTGCACCGCGACGCCGCGATCGAGTACGAGGCCGAAAGGCATCAACAACGTGGCGGCCGTGTCTCCTCCGCTGGTGGTGGAAGGCGCCAGTTCAAGCGTTACCACCCGTTGCTGTGTCTTAGGATCGACTTGCGTCTGCGACACCACACAAGCTTTGGCGCGCTGCTGGCCCTGGGTTCGGTCCGCACACGTGACGGCCCAGTCACCATGCATTTCCTTCGATGCCCCAGCGCTTACCGTTGCACTGGCCTGGGCATTCGCCGGCGGTGCCGACAGAAAGCCCAACGACAATGCCGCGACGCCGATTCCCGCCCATTGCCTCACACCAACCAGATGATGCTGGATTGCCATGTTCCACTCCCTAGAGCGCACCCTCCCATTTGCGAAGCGTGCGGAATCGTTTTCTATATACGCGTGGACAAAGCGGACATGTTGCCTGCGGATTTCCCATCATCACGTTGCTTTCAGGAACTCGCGCAACTGCGCAGTGCTCAGCGTGTTCGGTGATCATGATAAACCGGGAAACACCCAGACAGTGCACCCCGCGCGACAATCACACGTTAATTACTGGAAAAATCCGGCAAATACCATCTAAACACGTTATTTTGAGACAAACGTTCGAACGCCATTGCGGCGCTATGCGTCAATCAAGCAAACCATCCACGAAAGCGCGAATCAGCGTCGCTGCAATTGCGTGGGGCTGCGGTGTCTTCAACTGCCGCGGATGCGTGCCGGCCAGCATGTCTCGCACCTCCTCGCGGTTGAACCACCCTGCATCCTCGAGCTCGTTATGGTCGATGCGTAACGTCGTACTGGTTGCCACCGCCGCGCAACCCAGCATCAACGAGCCCGGGAAAGGCCAGGGTTGCGACTTCAGATAGCGCACTGTCCCACATTGCACGCCGGCTTCTTCGCGCACCTCCCGTCGAACCGCGTCTTCAATTGTTTCACCCGGCTCGAGGAAGCCCGCCAACGCAGAGTACATGCCAGGCGCGAACTGGGGTTGTCGACCCAGAAGACACCGCGGAGCCTCCGGAGAAGAGCGGTCGATCACGATCATGATCACAACAGGGTCGACACGTGGAAAATGCAGGGCGGCGCAAGTCGGGCATTCACGGCGCCAGCCCGCCGCCGCCACGCGCGACGCGCTCCCACAACGCGCGCAAAAGCGATGCCGTACATGCCACTCCAGGACCGCCTTCGCCTGGGCGATCATGGCCAGTTCCACGGACGGGAGCGCACCTTGCGTCGCGAGCGCCCGAAGCCCGACGGCACGCACGGTCAGCGTATCATTCGCCGCGGCAACATCGCTCGCCGACTGCGGCGTTATCGGTAAGCCAGGTGAGGTAACCAATACCTCACGCACCGGCCACGTCAACACGGTCTCGGGAAATGTCACCGGGCGGGGACGGATTTCTTGCGACTCGATATCGGTCGTCGCCACGTCCGCACGTTGCGCAAACCACGGCACCCCGTTCGAATCGATGCCGAGCAGGACGCTCTCTTCATCCGCATTGGCATGATCGCGCGCCGCGGTACCAAAACCTGCATTGGACAGTATCCGCACCACGGTCTCGTGCAGTGCATAAGGCGTACCGGCCGTCATGTCTCCGGATGCAATGACATCGGCCGATGTTATTCCGACACCATTTTCGAGATGTATGGTCTGCACCGAAACGGTTTCCGGCGCCGTTGCACTGCACGGCGGGCTTGCTTCATCCACCGGTACGTGTGTGCCGGTCCATACGAGCGGCGCATCGGCGGCGAACAGGACGATACGCGCGCGGGGATCACGTCTCAAGGCGCTGATGAAAACGAGATCGTCCCGACGCTCAGAGCATCGATCGAGAGTGTTGCCCGTGAAACCAGTTTCGAGTGCTACCACGGGGTCATGCCAGATATCATGCGTCGCGACCCTTGGCGCAAGGTCTGGCGCCGGCGTCTTTGCGCTGGTGTCCGACATCGTCCCTTCTCCCTTATGAAACGTCATGGTACGGCGTCGCGAACAGGCAAACCGTGTTGAGCTGGCCGCCGCGGCCATGACGTCGACTTGTGGTGGTTTGCATCGGTTCCGCGTACACCGGGCATTATGACGACTGTGCCGTAGGCTGGCGATGCGCCGATGCCGCGGCCACAAGACCCAGCAAGGCGCAGATGCCGCCGATCAGGAACACGACCGCATAGCCGGCATGGTCGGCGAGCACCCCTGCGACCGGACCGGTGGCACCGTACGCAATGTCCTGGAATGCGGCAAAGCCGCCCACGGCGGTGCCTCGCAACTGCGGCGGTATCTGCTTGACCACGTCCGAGCCCATGCCAGGAAAGACCATGGAACAGCCAAGGCCGGTCAATAAGGCACCGACCAGCGCCACTGCGGGGCCCGGCGCACTCCATATCAGAAACTGGCCGCACGCCTCGACCACCAGGGAAACCATTGCCACCCGCGTGCCGCCGATACGGTCCGGCAGATTGCCACACAGCATTCGGACAGCCACGAACCCAACGCCGAATGCAGTCAGGCCCATGCCTGCATAGGACCAACCTTTTTGCTGGAAGTACAACGAAATGAATGCACCCAACGCGGCAAAACCAACACCCTGCAGCCCAACTGCTGCGCCGGCCCGCCAGATGCGCCCGATGATCCGCCAAAACGGTTCTCGCGTGCCGGACTGCGGTGCAACGCCTGGCACCCCCTGCACGAGCAGCAGTCCCAACAATGGAAACAGAATCGCAGCCACCATCACGCCGCCAAAACCGCACACATGATATAAGCCCAGTCCCAGCGGTCCGCCCACGGCGAAAGCCCCATACATGCCGGCCCCCATCCAAGCCATTACCTTGCCCGACCGGGGCGTCCCCATCAAGCCGATGCTCCACCCCAGCATGCCAACGAGGGCGAAGCTTTCACCCACGCCAAGCAACAAGCGACCTGCGAGCAGCACGATAAAGCCAAGGGTATGCGGAAAAACCGGCGCGACAGATAGCAGACAGATACACGAAGCAGCGCTGTAAATCCACAAGCCGCGTTGCATCGTATAGCGACCGCCATGCTGATCCGCCAACCGGCCAGCGATGTTTCGGGTAAGAATGGTCGAGAAAAACGCGATGCCGACGGCAAGCCCACCCAATGCATTCGACAGGTGCAAGCTGTGTACAGCATAGGCAGAAACGATCGGCAATGCCGAAGCCACCGCCAGATATGACAAGAACAAGACGACGGTCAGTCGAAGGACCTGGGCCGGCGCGCGGTCGCCGCCGGCTGGCGCTGATGGAGAGGAAGTGGCACGGGTGGACAATTGGACAATCCCTTATGAAGTGCGTCCAGAGGACAAGCGGATCGCGGGAGTCCGGTGCGACATCGCACGCTTCAATGCGAATGCGTGACAAGCCGTCCGCAAAACAAAAAAGCGCTCACGCATCCACACGCCCCCGGCCGCCTGACAAGACGACAAGTTGCGCGTTGGTTGACGTAAACGCTTACGATGGACTGCGTCGATGCATCCCACGGCAGAAGTGTATCAAAATTCACGCAGCAAGGCACCGCCTCGAAAACGCGGATGCAACACCAATGCCGGCGCCTTGCCGTGCTCGACCCAGACCGCTGCATTCTGATCCCATTCGGTCATCAATCGATCCGCCAGCAGCACCGTCGCGTCCAAGATGAAAACGCTCTCCTCTGCCGGCCACTCCCCTGTCTCGTCGGCACCCATCGCTGGCAACCATCGTAGGTTTCGCTGTTTCATGCCGTGAATCAAGCCCGCGTGGCGCGCCGCGTTATAAAGGACCGACAGCGGGCGGCTGCGGGGATTCCAGGCACTGATGAAAAGACCGTACTTCGCGTCCTGCGTGGTCAGCAAGCCGTCCAGCGCCGCGCTGCGCTGACCGATGCGCATGATGACCGGTTCAGATAGCAGGATCCGGTAGTCTGTTCGACAATAAGCATCGAGCAACGCCGGGGCCAGACTGACGTCGGCGCCAAGGTTTTTGTCTGTCAACAAATCCGTCGCCGCCCATTGGTGCGCCGGGCTGCTTCCGCTAGTACTCATATGGATGACAACGTAATGCACATGGCACGATGTCCCTGGCAGTAAATGAAATCATTTCATTATACAAAATATAACGACATCGTCGGCATGCCGACCCATCGACGCCTCTTGCTGACCAAGCGGGCTGGTTGCATTGCACACGGCGAGAATGGCATCTGTCCCTCAACGACTCGTGCCGCATAGGATGAAGACATCAGCGCGGCCGGCTTATGCCATATTTTTTGAACCCTGTAGCAGACCTAGCCGAATAAGGCTCTCCGCCGCCGCGACAATGGCCTCTTCCGGTGAACGCGGGCGCCATCCGAGCAAACGCTTGGCCTTTTCACTCGTGGCGTTCATATTCACGCCAAGCAGCGGCACCATCCCTTTCAGCATTGCATTGTTGAGCGCAGCAGCGCGTACGAACCTATTTGATAGCAGCCGTGTTGATACTTTCGCGGCTGCATCGCCCATCCGGTTGCGCAACACCTTTGCGACATCGACCATCCACATGCTCTCACCAGAAATAGCGAGAAAGCGTTCGCCGTTAGCGGCAGGATCAGTCATGGCGCGCAAATGCAAGTCGGCGACGTCCCGCACATCGACAAAGCCGGAATTGATTTTAGGGCATCCAGCCTGACCTTCCATCAAACTCGTTATCAATCTGATGGAGTGCGAGTAATCAGGGCCAAGCGCCGGACCCAGAACCGCGACAGGGTTGACGACGGATAGCTCAAGCCCACGCCCTTCCTCAGCGATGAATGCCCAGGCAGCCCTTTCCGAAAGCGTTTTGGATTTCTGATACGGGGCAATGTCGCCGCGAAGATCGCTCCAATCCGTTTCATCGAAAGGTCGACGGTAGCTTGGTTTATGTCCTACGCCAATCGCGCCGAAGGCAGAGGTGAGCACCACTCGCTTGACGCCGGCATCCCGCGCCGCTCGTAACACACGAAGGTTGCCATTCACCGCGGGCATGATCCAATCGTCCTCATGCACCTGACCGCCAGAGGGTGTCGGTGACGCGCCATGCAACACATAGGCGCACCCGGCGGCAGCGGTTTCCCAACCGTCATCGGCACACAGATCGGCGATGACAAAAGAGAGGTAATCACCCGACTTCACGCCGCCGGCCCGCAGATTCTGCCGCACTTCTTTTTCCCGCGCCGGCGCACGAATCGTGGTCCGCACGGGATAGCCGCTATTCAAGAGCGCGAGAATGCAATGCTGCGCGATGAATCCACTTCCACCTGTAACCAATACTGTTTTTTCATTCATAAGATTTTCTCGAATTTTCCTAGCCACTAGCCATCCGACCACGGGCCTCGGCGATGCGGTGCCTTGACAAGCAAGAGAGAGCGTAAAACCCAACATTCGGATTGTGAATGCTTGAAAGTGCGAATTACTTGTGTAAAAGTACGAGCATGCGCATCGATCCTTTTTCCGACATTCTCAAATTCACAAGAGTCGAATCACTCATAACCGGTGGTTTTACGGCCGGAGGCGCATGGGCCATCCGCTTTCCGGCGCCCGACAAAATCAAGTTTTTTGCCGTGGTGAAGGGAAATTGCTGGGTGCGCATCGAAGGTGAAGCGGCACCGATGCATTTCAAGGCGGGAGATGTTGGTCTTCTGACCGCGAAACGCGCTTCTGTCCTGGCTAGCGACCTGGATCTTGCTCCCATTGATGCAATGAGCGTGTTCTCCGGCGCCGGCAAAACGACCGCAACATTGGGGGATGGCAACGATTTCGGCCACATCGGAGGCCACGTCTTGCTCGACCCGACAAGCGGCAGACTGCTTGCTGATGTTCTGCCGCCATGGATTCATGTGTCGGCGGCATCGTCGCAGGCAACAACCTTCCAATGGCTTCTTAGTCAGCTCGTCGAGGAGCGCACGGCGGATCTGCCCGGTGCGCAGCTTGCGTCGGCGCAACTGGCGCAACTGCTATTCATCCAGGTTCTGCGAGCGCACTTGAAAACAGCTTCCCCCATGCCAACAGGGTGGCTAGGCGCAATAAGTGATCCGCGTATCGCGCCAGCACTCAGATTGATGCATGGCGATCCGGCGCATTCATGGCATCTGGGTGAACTCGCCAAGGCATGCGCAATGTCCCGAACGACGTTCGCTTTTCACTTTAGGACAATTGCAGGCGTCGCACCACTGACTTATCTGACCGAATGGCGCATGCGTCTTGCCGAACGTGCCTTGAGAGACGAGAACACGCCGATAGCGATTGTCGCGCAATCGCTTGGCTATACATCAGAAAGTGCTTTCAGCCATGCCTTCAAACGCGTAACAGGCCGTTCTCCCAAAGCATGCAGGGGTGCCACGCGGAATGCCGAATCTACCGCGCCGGCGTCAGACTGATTGCGCTCTGATGATTATTCGGTTGAGCACGGCATATAGCCACATGCCAACCAACATCGAAACAACAAAAAATGCGGGCTTCGGGCCGCCCTGTACAAGCGATGCCAGTGCCGGTCCCGGACAGTAACCCGCCAAACCCCAACCAATACCAAATACGAGCGCACCGAACACAAGGCGCCGATCGATCCGCGTGGCTGTAGGCAAGTGCAGTGCGTCCCCCAGGATGGCCCTCGGCCGTTTGAGTACAAAGGGAAACACCAGCGAGCCAACGGCTACCGCGCCGCCCATGACAAAAGCAAGCGATGGATCCCAGTTTCCAGCCAAGTCGAGAAAGCCAAGCACCTTCGCAGGGTTGCTCATTCCCGACAATATAAGTCCCAAACCAAACAACAGGCCGGCAAACAACGCCATGAACACTTTCATTTTCGCCCCTAGCGTACAAAATGACGAACGATGTAGACCGTGACGAAGCCAGCAAGCATGAACGCGGCAGTCGCCACCATGGAACGCGGTGAACGGCGCGACAGCCCACACACACCATGTCCGCTGGTGCACCCTGATCCATAGCGCGAACCCACCCCTACCAGCAGTCCCGCCAAGATGATGACCGTATTGCTGGCCGACACGCGTACTTGCGGCAGAGGGCCGATGCAAGAAAACACGAGTGGTGATATCACCAGGCCCGCGACGAATGCGATGCGCCAGAGGTTATCGCCACGTGACGGCTTCAACAAACCGCCGACGATTCCACTGATGCCGGCGATTTTTCCGTTAAACGTCAAAAGCAGCGTCGTTGCGAATCCAATCATCAGGCCGCCCGCAAGCGCCGACCAGGGCGTGAAATCGTTCCAGTTGATCGTCATTGCCCAGGACTCCTATTCTTTTGGACAGTAAAGCTTATCCAGCAACTGCAACACGGCCAGCGCTTCATTACTGGTGATACTGTAGAAAATCTGCTTACCGCTGCGATGCGTATGGACGAGCTGCTCCTCGCGTAGCACGGTCAGTTGTTGCGACAGCGTGGGCTGCCGGATGCCTGTGACTGCCTCCAATTCGCTCACCGAGAACGCGCCTTGTGTCATCTGGCACAGTAAGAGCAAGCGATCGGTGTTCGACAATACCTTCAACAGCCTGCATGCTTCCCCTGCTGCTGCTTGCAGTTTCAGTAAATCAATTTGCTTTGGCACGGCACCGAGTAGTCCATTAAATCGCACGATTTCTGAAAACAATATACATCAAAACAATATATGTTTCAATATTTTGTTAGCGCCCTGCTGATGACTATTGATCACGCCACGCTGAAATCCAAACGATTTTTCGGTCTTTTACGGAGCCCAGCAAAGGAATGACATCACTTCGCTATAGGGCTGACGATGGATACACGCTGGCCGGACATTTTCATGCGATTGGAGCAGGCTCAACGGCTATGAAAGAATCCAATGCCTGTTGGTGCCTTCGAAAGCCAGGATAGCGAGGCATAGGATGTCTCACGCGCCTTCCTCGACAGGAAAATCAATATTGCTTGTAAGGCAGGAATTTGCCGCTGAGGGCGATACTGACACGGTCGCCATTCGGGTCAGGCTGGCGCTGCAGATCCATCTTGAAATCAATGGCGCTCATGATGCCGTCGCCAAACTCTTCATGAATGAGCTCCTTGAACGTCGTGCCATACACATTGACCAACTCATAAAACCGATAGATGAGCGGGTCAGTGGGTACAGACGTCAGCAGCGAGCCTTTGTAGGGCGTCACGGTGAGCCATTTCGCTTCCTCCTCACTCAGCCCGAAGATATCGGCAATAATGAACGCCTGGTTTTTGTCCAAAGTCATCTGACCAAGGCAGGCCGCCGTGACCCACTCCTTGCTAAGTCCCACTTTCTTGGCCACGTCGGCCCATTTGATGTCCTGCGCCACCTTGGTGGCAATGATTTTTTCGGTAACCGCGAGACGCGTCATTCGGCTTTCTCCCATGTCATGTCCGATCCGAGACCTGTGGCCGCAACCGGTTCTTGGTGGTTGACGATACGTGTGATGCACGATCGTATAACGCGAAATCAATACAATCAAATTATTGGATGGATTCCTGCGATCGAACACACGATCCGGTTCACCGTTTGTACGGGCGATGGCGGGATGACGCTGAATCGCAGACACCAACCTGCTGCCTATCAGCAGCGGCGCGGGCCGTGAGAGGTCAATTCAGCAATGCCTGTGAAGGGTTGCTTGCTGTTTCGGTGATCTGTCGATCTCTGGCAGGCAAGCAACGGAGAACGGAGGCCGAAGAAATGATGCCTCATAAAATAAATGCAACAAAATGGACCGTGAGATTTTCTCCTTATCAACAAAGTTAGGAACAACGGGGCAAGCGCTTGTCGTTATCAAAAACGATAGGTGGCACCTATCTGGAACGTCCGTCCGATGTCGGTGTAGAGAGACTGGTCATAGCCAGTGTAATAGGGATAGCCTTGCCACTCGACGTCAAAAGGCGGCTTCTTGTCAGCTAGATTCGTGATGCCGCCATAAATGGTCCAGTGCTTGAAACCGCGATACGTCGTGACCAGATTGAACTGGCTATACGATGCCACTTGTTTCGTACCGGGGTCACCGTACTCCTCGGCAATGGCATTGGTGTAAGGCCCCGTATATTGCCACGTCAGCGTGGTGACGAATCGTTTGAATGCCCATGTCAGCGTGGTCGTGCCCTTCCAGCGCGGGTTACTGGCACCGAAAGGTTGATTCAATGCGTAGTTGTTCCCGGCGAAGTCCTGGACAGTGCCATCGGTGTTGTGCAACTTATAGTGCCAGACGTAGGCCCAATCGGCAGCAAGGGTGAACACACCGGCCGGGGAACCCATGGTTTCGCGAAAGTTCATATCAAAGCCATCGGTGTCCAGCGATCCCAAGTTGACGAATGGCTGATTGATATAAGCAATGGCGCCGGTCGATGTGCGTACCACTGAATCCGGGTTGTTCGCAACGATCACGGCTTCCGGGTCGGCCGTGCCGATAACGTTATCGATAACCACCTTATAGAACGCGGCCCCGATATCGGTACTCCGGTTCGGCGACAGTTCGAATCCGAGGTTGTAGTTCTTCGTGCGCTCCGGTTTCAGGTTCGGATTGCCGTTGGTCTGCTCGGTCGTGAACGAGGTGGCACCACCACCTGGCGCATAGGGGTCGTACAGGTTCTGGTGACCGATGTATGTGGCTTGGGAGTTCTCGACAAGTGTGGGGGCACGGAAGCCGCGCGAATAAGAAGCGTACGCCGTGATCGCCTGCACGGGCTGGAAACGCAGCGCGAAACTCGGTGAGAAGGCGCCGCCGAAGTCACTGTAGTGATCGTATCGGCCCGCTTGGGTAAACACAAGGTTCCGCAATAGCGGAATCTGCGCCTGATAGAACAGTGCCGCAACGTTTCGCGAACCATCCACCGTTTGAATTTCCGCAGGGGCGACGATGCCCAATGACGAGTACGTCTGGGCATTGATCGTATCGCTTTCGTGGCGAAATTCGGTTCCCAGACCCAAGCCGACGTCACCCATGGGCAAGTGAAACAAATTCGTTGTCGACGTGGTTGCCTGGATCGAATCGACCTTCGAAATAGCCTGTTGATAGTCATTCTGGAACAGGCCGTTTTCGCCATTGGGCGTCAGGCTTGGATTCTGAAAGTCAAGTGTCCCATTGTTGATGATGCCGTTCAGGGCCGCGACATTGAACTGATTGTAATATGTCGTGTCGACAACGCTTTGCGAGTGCCCCGCATCGACGTTCCAATCCCAGTCGCCCGCCTTCGGCAGCGAATAGGATCCTTTCAAGCCTGCCGACGTCTTCCAGAACGTTGAAACCGTGTCGTTGCCAGTGATGGCGTTTGGAAAGGTGTAGTTCAGCGTCGACGGCACCCCATACGGGTTGTACGGATTGCTGGCCGGCACGACACGCGAGATCGGTGACACCGAGTTCGTGGCGGGATCGTAGGCATTGGTCGAACTCGTCAATGACTGATAGCCGCCCCATTGAAGCGTTTCGTTACGGCTCGCCCACACATCGACGTAGGCTTGCGTGGTGTCATCAATGCGGAACGTGCCTCGCGCCTTCGCATTCAAACGTGTTGTAGACGGCATCAACGACACCGCTTGGCTATTTTTGTAGGAGCAAGATGCACCGGACGTCAGTGCTGACGAACTGCCCGGCGGGCAGGGTGACAAGGCGGCAGTCGAACCGTCCGGCAAAGTGAAATAGGATGCACGCTGGTTCGGAGGAGCATTCGAGCCGCCAGGGTATTCGCTGAAATCACCGTTCGCCGTCATGTCCCGGTCCGCCAGCGAAGAGCCCGAGTCGCGATACCAGCTTGCCGCACCAGTGAAGTTCCATCCGTCGGTGTTGACATTGCCCTTACCCGCCAGCACGCTGAAGTTGCCTACACCATCACCGGGATGTTGCGCTTTACCGAGGTTGCCGTCGATTTGCAAGCCTTGGAAGTTCTTTTTCGTAATGATATTGACAACACCGGCAATTGCGTCAGATCCGTATTGGGAGACGGCGCCAGTCTTCACCACTTCTATGCGATCGACCATATTCAAAGGAATCGAATTGATATCAAAGAAGGTATCGGTGAAGTTGACGGCCTTCGCATAGTTCGCCACGCGTTGTCCATCAACCAGCACAAGGGTGTACTTCTCGCTCAGGCCCCGGAGTGCAATGCCGGCGCCTCCAGGCGCCGTCGTACTGCTCGTTGCTTGCGACCAACTGCTCGCGGAATTGGCCGACATGCTGCGCAGATAGTCTGCCACTGTCGTATAACCCGAAGCTTGAATCTCTCGTGCCGTCACCGTTTGTACTTCGGTACTCCCGACCTTGTCAGATGTCCGAATCAATGACCCTGTCACTTGTACGGTCTGGAGCTTGCTGACAGGCGTGGATGTTGGGGTGCTAGCACTCTTCTTCGAAGCCGGTGTGCCACTTGTCGCATCGGTGGTACTGGTGTCGGTGCTTGCCCCAGTCGCGGGAATAGCGGTTTGCGCATACGCAACCGACGTCATTGCAGCACCAAACAGCAATTCTGCGTAGAGAATGCGTTTGATCGCCGAAACCATTTTCTTCTGTCTCACGCACCACCCCTTCTGATGATCTGGCAATTTTTGATCGTCCCCCAGCCTGACCACTTCATAGCGCATGAACGCGACCTGACGGCGTTCGCGTCCGTTTTAACCCTACTAGTGCAGGGTAATTCGTGAACGCGAATCGTGATTTGCTGGATGAACGCACACTTGGCATCCCTGCTTTCTCGACCGCATCGAGAGGATGCCGATCCCGGAATTGGTCGCATCCAGAGCATGAGCTGTGCCATACAGCCCTCCAGCGATCTGCAATCCTGATCACTTGGCGTAAATTTTTTTGAGCTAAGTAAATGAAATATTTAGTTATATAAGGTTAGAAATATTTTTTTAGGAAATTCTTCACAAGACAAATAGGAACGATCTTTACCACGAACCAATAATAATAAAAGATGGTTTAGTAATTTCATATTGATATACTCACTGATATCTCAGCACTATTTTGTGGCGTAATAATTTTGTAAAAAAACCAACCATAACTATAAAAGAAGTAAATTTACGCCTGCAACGCTTTCATTGAAAAACATATGAAAGTTTTAGGCATGACAATAAAATAATAGGAAAAACTTATATATATACTTGATAAGTATATATATTTTTACTTTACGCACTAGTAAAAAGTTGTACTTTTCACTACCTCAGTGCATTTATTGATGTAAGCATTGGGATGCACCAAAACAGAATCAACGAATTCGCATTTATCGTTATACAATTGATTACAATTTGGTCAAAATCATCGCTTTTTCGCGGCAAAAGAATTTGCTTGATCAATATATCGAATTCGTATTCGCCACCACACCAAGGACTTGCATTATTTGAAAGGATAGAAAGAGATATGAAAGTAAGAAATCTGGCACAGACGATGCTTTAGACGGGCACCAGACGATGCTGTCTATTCCCGTCGTTCGTTGACGTGCGATCGATTTTGGTTCGCATTCAATCTGACTTTGTCCTAACCGGAGTCCGCAGTGCTGCAAACCTTGATCCAGTATTCCGCCCAGTCGCTGGGCTTGATTCCCGTGCTGGCGCTGATCTTTTTGTTAGGAGTCGCCGTCATCATTGAACGACTTGCGTTCTTCTCGCATGCTGTTTTCAGCGGCAAAACGATCGAACACGATCTGAAGTTACTCAGCGAACACAATACGGAAGATGCAGAGAAGCTGGTCGCGCACTATGCGCGTTCGGTGCAGACGGAACTCTTGCGCTCGGCGATCAAGATGAATGGGCGCACGGAAGAAGCTGTGGAACGCGAAATCGAAGAAACCATCATGTTTCAAATGCCCCGTCTTGATCGCAATCTGTGGATCCTCGATACCGCCGTCACGCTAGGGCCATTACTCGGCTTGCTCGGAACGATTTTCGGGATGGTGCAATCTTTCAATGTACTGGGTGCGAGCGGCACGGCGAACCCGAATGGCGTGACGGGCGGCATCGGACACGCATTGACCGCAACAGCCTGCGGTCTCTTGATCGCGATCGTCTGCGTGATCTTCTTGAACTATTTCAACAAACGTATCCGCATGACGGTCAATCAGTTTGACTTGATCAAGTCGATGCTTGTCTCTCGCTTTTCTGTGTGAATGCACGACGTTGCAAAGGCACCCCTGCGATGCAAAAGCCGAACCATTGAGATAGAGAGGCCGTAGATGCGAAATCACCGCAGTCATTACCTGGGCGCGGAAGAGAAGGCAAGAATCGAGATCATTCCGATGATTGACATCATGATGTTTCTGCTCGTGTTCTTCATGTTGGCAACACTGAAGATGATTCAGGGTGCCGGTATCAAATTGGATCTTCCCCAGTCAAGTACCGCTCAGCAATTACAAGAAACCGTCAAAGTGTCAATTGGCGTTACCAAGACAGGCGGCCTCTTTATGGATGGCAAACCAGTTGATGCAGTTACGCTTAATACGCAACTAAAGTCTCTCGAAGCAACAAACAAGGAAGTCGACGTCGCCATCGCTGGCGACGAAGGCGTCGATTACAAGAAGATCATCGGCGTGATGGACATCGTACGCACCGCCGGAATCAGCTCGGTCGCCTTGGTTACTAATCCGGCTCCATGAGCCAATTGCATACCATGACCGACTTGTCCAAGATAAACGGCAATCGACTGGGCGGCGCACTTTGGGCGTTGCACGCCGAGGCGACAAGGCCCAATCACCGCACGATGGTCCTGGCGGTCATCGGCGCGATGATTGTTGAGGGCCTGATCGTCCTCGGCGTGTCACATGTCCACGTCGTGCCACCGCCGGCACCGCGGACGATGCGCGTGACCATGCCACCACCACCTCCACCCGTAGTCAAAAAGCTGGAGCCGGCGCCGACGCCCGTGACGCCGAAACCGCCGTCAAAGACGCCCCCGGCCAGACCCGCGCCGGCCCTGAAGCCCGCCGTAATACCGGCCGCCCGTCATCCCGCGGTGCACGCCCCCCCCCTGGCCACCGCTCCGGCCTATGCCGCGCCGACGCCGCCAACCGCTGCGGCGGCACCGCCCGCGCCACCGACCCCTACCCCTGTGGCGGTACCGACGCCGACGCCGGCACCGCCCGCCTTGCATGGCGTGGTCGACGGGCGCGGTCACTGTCAGTCCGTTGAACCGACGATTCCCAAGGCTGCGTTGCAGCGCGGCATCTCGTCGGACGTTACCGCACATCTGACCATCAATCCGGATGGCAGTATCGGCAATGTCACAATAGTGCGCGCCTCGCCTCCGACAACGTACTAAATGCAATAGGCTCAGACAAAAAAGTTACAGCATCCCCTGGCGGCGAGATTTCGCTCGTCGCACATTTAAAAGAGCGCGTCCTGCAACATTCCTAGCGGTCTTCCGCTCTGTAACGGGCTCGCCCAGCTCACCATAGTAGAAACAAGATTCGAGATGCCCGCACCTCGATCTTCACGTTACTTAAAACAGCATAAGGGCCCAGCGGAAGGTCCAATCATTATCTACGAGGTCACTTGCTGCTGTGCCTCAACGGCCCTGCAGAGAGGGATCGATCCGCTGGGTAAGCTTTGTTCAAAGAACCGCTGATACGGACGGTTCGTTTTAATCATTCCGTGTGCGACTCGCGCCATCTTCGCGCAAACAGCAGTGAGGGCTTTGCGCTTTAAGTCGGCGTTGCCAGGATCGGACTTGATATATCGATCGTATTTATCTTTAAATGAATTCTCACGTAGGCGAACTGCGACAGTGCCTGCCATCCAAAATGCCAAGCGCAGTCTCGCGTTTCCACGTTTGGACAACTGCTCACGACCTCGTGCCGTTCCAGACTGATGCTTGGCCAGATCAAGGCCACAATATTTCAGGAATTGCCGATAATGGCGGAATCGGCGCAAATCACCCGCTTCCGCGAGAATGGTAAGTGCGATGATCGGACCAATACCTGGCAACGTTCGCAAACGTTCGTAGTCGGCATTGTTCAATAATGCCGCTTCGGCACGCTCCTCCAAACTCGTACGCGCTTCGTTGAAGTGCTGAAGTTGCCGAAGTGACAGTCGAAATGTTTCTACGGCTAGGCTGTCTGGGTGATGCGGCAGCGCAGCTGACTGTTGTGACATGTCCCAGATTTCACCTAGTTTTTGGGTCTTCTCGACCTTGCGACCGACAAGGTCCCACGCCGCTTTTACAAACTCTTCTCGCGTCAGCCGTTGCACATGAGCCGGCGTCGGAAATTCCAGCATGAATCGTATCCACCACTCACTGCGGCTGCTGCTCCAGTACTTGTACATCTCCGGAAAGTACAGAGGGACGTGGTGATTGATGATTGAATGCTGAACGCGTGTTCGCAACCTCGATATCTGGAAGTAAGTCTTGGACAGCTCTTGCAGATCATGGTTGCCAGCGATCATCGGGTCAACGTATTGCTGCACGATGCCGTGTTTCAGCATATCCAGAATCACTGAGGCGTCTTTGGGATCATTTTTATCCCATGAGTTGAATTTGGCCTCGCGGTAGCGAGCCTGTGCGACCGAAGACACACTGACAAGATCGACACCGGCCATCAAAAGTCGATGAGCTATTGGGCGGTGGTAATCGCCGGTCGGCTCCAGTGCACCTTTACACCGACCTCCAAGGCTTTGAATGAATTGGATAAGCCGGTCAAAATCCTGAGCGGAGTTTGCCATCTTGAAGCGATGCTTCATACCGGTCGCGGTTTCGATCAACACAGCGTTCCATTGCTTTGCAACATCGATTGCAAGGAAATGCACGTCAGTCGTAGTATTGGAAGTGTCAGCCATCACGGTGTCCTCCTGTGGTCCTCGAGAAACCTAAGGATGCCAGTCACTGGGATTGGCTGACCACCATTCTGCATTTACTACGGTATTCAATGAAGCAGTGATCACGGCAGCGAAAGCCTATAAGTGCCAGAAAAATGCGACATCGTACGTGGGTGAGGTTGTATTTTCTTTCAAGACAACTTCCGGAAGCGATGACGACGACCAATAAGTAGGCGGCGCGTCAATTCACGCGTGAAGACCACCCCGGCATCGCCGGTTTTGGCATGCCGGTGCAAATGCAGAAGCCGTACCTCACCTCCCCCCCGTGAGACGGTTGCAAAATAGAGGAAAGTCGTATGAATAATGTGTTGTATCGACGAAGGTGCGGCATCGGCACCGGTACCGTGTGTGCGCTGACGACGTTATTGATGGGGCTGAGCCACTTGGCATCGGGAGCAACGATTCCACCCGGAACCCAGCTTGCCGCACAACAGACACTCGTGCGCAATATAGGCAGCGAGGTTGAGACGCTCGATCCGAATATTGCGGAATCCGTGCCCGCGCATACCGTCACGGAAGACTTGTTCGAAGGCTTGACAGCTAACGACAATCACGGCGCGATCGTACCTGGCATCGCTGAAACATGGGAACAGAAAGATGCCGACACCTGGATCTTTCATCTTCGCAAGAATGCGAAATGGTCGAATGGCGATTCGCTTGTAGCGGGGGATTTTGTCTACGGGATGCAACGTCTAGTCGATCCGAAAACCGCCTCGCCCTACGCAACGGCATACGGTGTGTTCTTGCTGAACGGCCTTGATGTCGCCGCAGGCAAGAAACCTCCGTCAGCCTTGGGCGTGCGGGCAATCGACACGCACACGCTGGAGATCAAAACACCGAATCCAGTGCCATTTCTACCGGCGTTGATGGCAAATACCAATTTAGGCCCGATCAATGCCGCAATAGTGAAGAAGTTTGGCGAAAACTGGACAAAGCCAGGCAATATAGTCAGTGACGGCGCCTACATGCTGAAGTCGTGGACCGTCAACGATCGGATCGTCGTAGTCAAGAATCCCTATTATTGGGATGCGGCGAACGTGCAGTTATCACAAGTGACCTATTTGCCGGTCGAGAACGAAGACACCGACGTGAAAATGTATCAGTCGGGTGCGAACGATTGGGTGTATGAATTGCCGCCGGGTTCGTATGAACGGATGAAGCAGCAATACCCAAAGGAAATACATAATAACGCGATGTTGGGTTTGCGTTATTTTTCCCTGAATGCCGCGGACCCTCTTCTCAAAGACGTGCGTGTCCGGGAAGCCTTGTCAATGGTGATCGACCGCGATCTGCTGGTAAAACGGGTATTAGCGGATGGTCAGATTCCAATGTATGGCCTGATTGTCCCAGGCACGATCGGGGCGGATGTAACGCGCTATCCCTGGGCTGACTGGCCGATGTCAAAACGCGTCGCGGAAGCCAAAAAGCTTCTGAGCGAAGCCGGCGTAGCGGCGGGCACGACCTTGCATATCGCATATAACACCAGCGAAGGAAACAAGCGTCTAACGATCTTCATGGCGTCAGAGTGGAAAAGCAAACTCGGATTGAATGCACAGGTCGATGCGATGGAATTTCGCGTACTGTTGAAACAACGTCATACCGGTCAATATCAGGTTGCGCGCAACGGTTGGATTGGCGATTACAACGACGCCAGTACATTCCTGACGTTGGTTGCCTGCCATTCCGATCAGAACGACTCGAACTACTGCGACCCGAAAGCCCAGAAACTGCTGGATCAGGCCTCTGCATCGAACGATCTCGTCTTGCGGAGTAAGCTGCAGACTCAGGCAGCCGACGCGATCATGGACGGTTATCCGATCATTGCGCTCTCTCAATATACGATACCTCGTCTGGTCAAGCCATATGTCGGCGGCTATACCGATGACAATATGCTGGACCGTTTCCGCGGCAAAGATTTGTACATCCTGAAGCACTAGCGATTATTGGGATATACCCCGACGGGCATGAGAGCGCTAGCGGGTCGGCGCCGACATGTTTCCGTCGCTGGAGGTGTTATGTGGGCTTATACATTACGGCGCGTGCTTTTCACGGTCCCGACATTATTGATCGTCATCACGATCTGTTATCTCTTGCTGCATGCCACACCGGGCGGACCCTTCGACGGCGACCGCAAAGTGTCGGCCGCCGTGCTGGCAAATCTGCAAGCTAAATATCATCTCGATCAACCGTTATGGAAGCAGTACCTGCTCTATCTGTGGAGCTTGTTGCATGGTGATCTGGGAGCATCTTTTCGGTATGCCGACTGGAGCGTGAATGCATTGGTGCGTCAGGCCTTACCCGTGTCGTTGACGATCGGTAGCGTGTCGATGTTGCTTTCGATCCTGCTCGGCATCGCGTTAGGCATCTATGCCGCCTTGTATCGTAATGGCCCGATCGATTATCTGTTGATGGTGGTTAGCAACGCCGGCAGTGCCTTTCCCTCCTTCGTCATCGGCCCCGTCTTGATCCTGGTCTTTGCGATTATGCTGAAATGGTTTCCCGCGGGCGGTTGGGACAACTTCGACGTGCGGTATATGGTGTTGCCGGTCGCATTGCTGACAATCATCAATATCGCGACGATCGGCCGCGTGGCCCGTGCGAGTCTGATCGAGGTGATGCATGCGAACTACATTCGAACGGCATTTTCCAAAGGATTGCCGCGGCGGACCGTCGTGCTGCGACATGCCTTGCGGCCAATGCTGATTCCCGTGGTGTCCGTGTTGGGCCCCTTGGCAATCTCGTCAATCACCGCGGCGGTAGTGACCGAATCGGTGTTTTCGCTGCCGGGTTTGGGCAAACTGATCGTCAACGGCGCCGCGAACCGAGACTACACCCTGGTGTTGGGTCTTGTCGTGTTGGTGACCGTCGTCGCGGTGCTTTTGAATCTTGTGGTCGATCTCGCCTATGCGTGGCTTGATCCGAAGATCCGCTATTGAGGCCTCAAGCAAGATGAAAACTCATGCGAAGCAGCGTGCCGTGGTACGGGCATTGACCGCTGCAGCGAATGCCCTGCCCGCCCCGGAACGAAGTCCCTGGCAAGATGCACGTCGTCGCTTTGGCCGCAACCGTGCGGCCGTCGTCAGCGTCGTCGTCTTGATCGTCATAACGGTCGCCTGTATCGTCGGCCCGATGTTGTTGCCGAATGATTTCGAGACGTCTGACTGGAACGCGATCAACGCCACGCCCGAGTGGACGGCGTGGCATCTTTTTGGTACCGATGAAAACGGCCGCGATTTGCTGGTACGATGCTTGATCGGCGGACGCGTTTCCTTGCTGGTGGGTGCCCTGGGCACTATCACATCGGTCGCCCTGGGCATACTATGGGGTGCGGTCGCTGGCTTCGTAGGCGGGCGCGTCGACAATCTGATGATGCGCTTCATTGACATGATGTATGCGATTCCCTACCTGCTGATCGCAATCTTGATGGTGACGTTGCTGGGTCGGAACTTCTATCTTGTCGTGCTGACCATCACCGTGTTCTCGTGGATGGATATGGCCCGAGTGGTAAGGGGGCAAACGCTGGCGATCCGCTCGAAGGAATACGTAGAGGCGGCGCGTGCAATCGGTGTGTCGACGTCAGGAATAATCTGGCGCCATGTGATTCCCAATCTGCTCGGCATCGTAGCGATCTACACGACGGTGACCGTGCCAGGCGTGATCTTGACTGAATCAGTGCTGTCTTTTCTCGGCCTGGGCGTTCAGGAGCCGATGACCAGTTGGGGTGTCCTGATTCAAGATGGCGTTGCATCGATGAGTGCGGCACCATGGACGTTATTGTTCCCAGCGTCGTTATTGTCGGCCACCTTGTATTGCATCAATTTCGTCGGCGATGGAATGCGTGATGCTCTTGATCCGAAGGAACGGTAAGCGCCATGACTTTGTTGAAAGTGCGAGATCTTGCCGTGCAATTTACATCGCACGACAAAAGCACCGTACAGGCGGTCAATGGCGTCAGTTTCGATCTGGAGCCTGGTAGCACCTTGGGCATCGTCGGCGAGTCAGGCTCCGGCAAAAGTCAGAGTGTATTGGCGATCCTGGGCTTGTTGGCGGAGAATGGTAAGGCGAGCGGTAGCGCGTTGTATCAAGGTCAGGACTTGTTGACGATGTCGACCCGGACCTTGAATGGGATTCGCGGCAACCAGCTATCAATGATTTTTCAAGATTCGATGACCTCGCTCAACCCCTATCTGACGATCGAACGACAGATGACGGAGGTACTCGAATTGCATAAGAAGATGACCCGACGCGAGGCCAAACGCCGATGCATCACGATGTTGGAAGCAGTCCGCATTCCCGAGGCGGCCCATCGGATCGGGCAGTATCCGCACGAGCTATCAGGCGGCATGCGTCAACGGGTGATGATCGCGATGGCCTTGCTATGCGAGCCGCAAGTGTTGTTCGCCGACGAGCCGACGACCGCCCTGGACGTCACCGTCCAGGCACAGGTGCTCGAATTGCTTCGCGAATTGCAGCACGACTTTGGCACGGCAATCGTCTTGATCACGCACGACTTGGGGGTGGTAGCAGGATTGTGTGAAAAGGTGATGGTGATGTATGGCGGCAGTGTAATGGAGCACTGCAGCGCCAGCGCCCTCTTCGCCCGGCCATCACATCCCTATACCGTCGGACTGCTGGAAGCATTACCACGCTTGGACCAAACCGACGCCGCGCTGGTCGCTATTCCCGGCAATCCACCGAATATGGCCCATCCGCCGACGGGATGCCCTTTCCACCCACGTTGCGCGATGGCGATGCCCGATTGCGGCGAAGCGCAGCCGCCCCTCACGGCTTTCGGAGACGACGCGTCGTGGCAGCGTGCATGCTATCGACCCGTCGTTGATGTACGGGAGTTCCATCATGCATGATGCACCGATTTTGCAAGTCCGCGATCTGCGTGTGCATTTCAAGGTCAAGCCGGCGCGTTCGCTACCATGGAGCCGCGCGCGGCAGTTAAAGGCGGTTGACGGCGTGAGTTTCGATTTATATGCCGGCGAGACCTTGTGCGTCGTGGGCGAGTCAGGCTGCGGCAAATCCACGCTGGCACGGGCGATCCTGAATCTGATACCACGCACCGACGGCTCGGTGGCCTGGATGGGAAAGACGCTTGATACCGGTACGGACAAGGCCTGGCATGCGACACGAAGCGACATGCAGATTATTTTTCAAGATCCGCTGGCCTCGCTCGATCCTAGAATGACGGTCGGACAGATCATTGCCGAGCCACTGCAAGTGCATCGTCCGAATATGTCACAGGCTGAAAGAGTGACGCAGGTCAGGAAGATGATGGTCAAGGTAGGCTTACGGGAAGACATGTTGAACCGTTACGCCCACGAATTTTCGGGCGGGCAATGTCAGCGTATCGGCATCGCACGGGCCTTGATCATTGCACCAAAGCTGGTCGTATGTGATGAACCCGTGTCGGCCCTGGATGTTTCGATTCAGGCCCAGATCGTCAATTTGCTGAAAGCAATGCAAAAGGAGATGGGGCTGGCATTGATCTTCATTTCTCACGACCTCGCGATCGTAAAGCACATTGCGGACAGGGTGCTTGTGATGTATCTGGGGCATGTAATGGAAATGGCGGATAAAAACAGTCTGTATGGCATGCCTAGGCATCCCTATACGCAAGCACTTCTATCGGCTATTCCGATCGCCGACCCACTCGCCGCACGCAACAAAAGCGTGCACATTCTTGCGAACGATATTCCAAGTCCGATCAATCCGCCGGAAGGCTGCGTGTTTCATACGCGTTGCCCGATAAGCGAAAAACGCTGTGCCATCGAGACGCCCGTGCTGCGTGCTGTTCAGGCCGGCGGAATCGATAGTCGTGTTGCATGCCTGCGCGCCGATACCGCGTGAGTTGGTGCTTCGATGTCTCCTGAAGGGCGGTCGCACATGGACGCTATTTTTGAGGCACCTATCTGTGGGCCGGGCCGCGAGTACGGTCTCGCTGTTGACGAGAATGATGGCATGGCATGCCATGTCAAGGCATGACGGGGGGATGATACGTCAACGTGCTCGCAAGTGCCCATAACATGAAGATCACCAACGGCAGGTGCACGACCAACTGAATAAAGGTAAAACCAACGACATCCCTTGCACGAAGTCCGAGCACGCCCAGCAAAGGCAGCATCCAGAAGGGGTTGATCAGGTTGGGCAATGCCTCCGCTGCATTGTAGACCGTCACCGCCCAGCCAAGATGTACATGCAGGAGCTTGGCGGCCTCGATCACATAAGGGGCTTCAATGATCCACTTCCCACCGCCCGAGGGAACAAAGAATCCCAGCACCGCCGAGTAGATCCCCATAACCGCAGGAAATGACGACTGCGAGGAAACGGCTACGAAGAAGTGCGACAAATGGTCTGCGAGCGGCAGACCCGTCGCCCCATTCGCTTTAGTCAGCATGTAGGCAATGCCGCCATACAGCGGAAACTGAATCAATACTCCCGCAACTGACGGCACGGATTTCGCGACCGCGTTGAGGAAACGGCGCGGACGCCAGTTCAGCAGCATGCCGAGCAGAAGGAACAGGAAGTTGTAGGTGTTGAGGTTCGAGATGGCAATCAGGGGATTTTTCGTACTGAATTCATGCCACGCCCAGATGCCGCCGAGTATCACAATGAAAATGGAAACCAAAGGGCTGTATTCGAGCCAATCGCCAGGACGCAATGGCTTCTTGACTTGCAGTTCGTCGTCGTCGAGCGAAATACCGAGATCAGCCGCGGTCTTGACTCGTTGCTCGCCCGGCGCAGATAAATAGGCGATCAACAGGGATATGACCGTCAGGGCCGCGGCCATCAGCATGGACTGCGGAAGGAAGATCGTTTCAGAAAACGGAATGACACCGGTGATGGCAAGAAGGGCCTTGGGCAGACTATCTGGATTGGCCTGAAGCTGCGCTGCCGAAGAACTCAGTCCTAAAGCCCAGGTTGCTCCCATGCCGAGGTATGCTGCCGCTCCCGCCGCGCGATAGTCCATCCGCAGATCACTTCTTCTGGCCAACGCACGTACCAGCAAACCGCTAAAGATCAGACTGACGGCCCAGTTGAACAGCGAAGCAACGATACTGATCAATGCGACGAAGGCAACCGCTGCCTTTGCCGAGGACGGAATGCGCGCCAACCAGCCAATGAACTTTGATGCCGGGGGCGAAACAGCAACCACGTAACCTGAAATGGCGACCACGGCCATCTGCATGGTGAACGGGATAAGGCTCCAGAATCCGTCTCCGAAGGCAATGCCCACACGTTGAACTGGCGAACCAATTGCGATCGCACCCAGTGCAACCACGATCACTGCGATGGCCGAAAAGATGTAGGCATCGGGAAACCACTTTTCAGACCATTTGGTTACACTGGCGGCCATCCGTTCGAGTTTCCCGCCCTCTTTCCCTAGCGGGGCTTGTACCATTTTTGCGTTGAACATCTTCTTCATCTATCGTCTCCTTCCATGAAGGTGCATCCGCTGTCTTTTCGCTTATAACCTTGCACAGCAGCGGCCCGGTCCACCAGCGCGGTGCCAATCGCCTTGAAGACGGTCAATGCCCGTCATTCGCGCGGCCTTCGGCTTGCTACCGACACAGGTCCGCGAGCGTACCTTTGAAATCACTATCAGGATATTCCGGGGTAAATCGCTGGCTGCTCATGCACTTCCTCCTATGCGCAAATCATAGGCCAGAAGTGTCTACCGTACCGCAGGAAGTCCATTTGACAATGTTCCGAGATCCATATATATTGGAAGCGATCATTTCCAATATATATGGATCATGCCCACCCTTTCCGATGACAGTTCAACACGGCGGCCCCGAGGCAGGCCCCGTGAATTCGACGAAGTGCCTTTTCTCGATGCGGCGATCATGCTATTTCGCCGTCGCAGCTTCAGTGGCGTAAGCATCAGTGACATCACCCACGCGACAGGGCTGACGGCAGGAAGTCTGTACAAGGCCTACAAAGACAAAGAAGGTCTCTTCGCTAAAGCGTTGGCCCGCTATATCGAACAACGAGAAGTGAGCCTTCGCGAAAGACTCGATCAAGCGAAAGACGGGAAGAGCAAGATTGCCGAACTGCTACGCGCTTATGTCGCGTTGAGCCAGGGCAAGGACGGCAAGCTCGGCTGCATGGTTGTCGCCGGCGTCATCGATCTGGAGCAACTTGGCGCTGCGTCGGAGGTGCTGAGTCGCCAACTGGACCGGCGCAGGGCGATGCTCGAAGCGTTGATTATGGAGGGATGCCATGATGAATCGATCCCCGCGCACATCGACTGCCGCGCAGCGGCTGGGGTACTCCTCGCGCTGCTGCAAGGTATGCGTGTCGTGGCCAAGGCATCAACGCTCACTGACGATGGAGAGGCTTTCGTGCGTCGGGCGTTGAAGCTGCTGGAATAGTCATGTACGTCATCATCGCTCTGCTTGCCGGTGCAATGCTGCCGTTGCAAGCGATTTTTAATGCACGCATGGGCAATGCACTCGGCTCGCCAATTTGGGGAGCCATGGTGTCAGCAATCATTTCGTCGATCGCTTTAAGCGCCGTCGGATTTAGCCTCACGGGCTCAATACCGCGAGGGACACACTTACAAACGCTACCCGTCTGGGCATGGCTCGGCGGTTTCTGCGGCGTCATTACGTTGGCAGGCGTCGCCGCCTGCACCCCTCGCCTTGGCGCAGCCGCAATGGTGGCTTTCGTGGTTGCTGGCCAAGTCGCCTTTTCGATTGCGCTCGATTGCTTTGGCTTGTTTGGTGTATCAGCGCAACCGATTACCCTGCAACGTGCCATTGCCGCGGTTCTGGTGTTGGCAGGTGCGGCTCTCATTCGTTAGGATTTTCAAGATGCCGTCTCTGATGCTTCCGGATGCTCCCTTAGGTTTTACCCATCAGTTTGGTCGGGTGAATGATTTGCGGTTTCACTATGTAACAGGGGGACTGGCAAATGGACCTGCCCTGGTTCTCCTGGCTGGATTTCCCGAAAGCTGGTTTGCTTGGCGTCACGTCATGGCACACCTCGTTAATCGGTACCGGATTGTCGCCATCGACTTACCTGGGCAAGGTGACAGCGACAAACCGCTATCGGGCTACGACACGCAAACGGTCGCCCAGCGCTTGCACGACTTTGTTGCCTCCCTCGGCTTAGACCGTTATTACCTTGCGGCACACGATGTGGGGGCCTGGGTCGCCTTTCCCTATGCGATGATGTTCGGGGATGAAATCCGCGCGCTAAGCCTCATGGATTCCGGTATTCCAGGTGTATCGCTTCCGGAAATGCTGCCTTCGTCTTCCAGTAAGTCATGGAAGACCTGGCACTTCTCATTCCATGCCGTTGCGGACCTGCCCGAATCCCTGCTCCAGGGTCGTGAACGAATCTACCTCGAGTGGTTCTTCAGAGAGAAGACCGCCAATCCTGCCTGCTATGGTGACGTTGAAATCACCGAGTATGAGCGCCTGCTTAAAGCACCTGGTGGCTTACGCGCGGGACTGGCTTTTTATCGGTCCTTGTCGGAATCGGCGACACAGAACAAGGCTCTGGCGCAAACGGCGCGATTGATCATGCCTGTTTTGGGACTGTCCGCGGATCAAGGCTCCATTCCAGACATGGCAGCAACCCTTCGACCGTATGGGGACAACGTGCACAGCGAGACAATCGCGGCCTGCGGACACTTCCAGCCTGAAGAGCAACCAGAAGCCGTCGCTAATGCGTTGGCGCACTTCTTTCAATAACGTGGGCGGACTACCGTTGAGCAAAAAAGTCGTTGATCATTCGAGTTGAACGATCAACGACCAAATTAAATAACATTAAAAATCAGTTATTTAAAATTCCCTCACTCCCACTCGATCGTCGCCGGTGGCTTCCCTGAAATGTCGTACACCACGCGATTAATCCCCCGCACTTCATTGATAATGCGGTTCGACACATGCCCAAGCAGGTCATGCGGCAGGTGGGCCCAGTGGGCGGTCATGAAGTCCTGCGTTTGCACGGCGCGCAATGCCACAACGTAGTCATACGTCCGCCCGTCGCCCATCACGCCGACACTCTTCACCGGCAGGAACACGGCGAATGCCTGGCTGGTCAACTCGTACCATGTCTTGCCGGTCTTCTCACAAGCAAAACGCGGATCACGCAGCGTCTCGATAAAGATCGCATCCGCATGGCGCAGCAGGTCCGCGAACTCGCGCTTCACCTCGCCCAGGATACGCACGCACAGACCGGGCCCTGGGAACGGATGGCGATACACCATGTCGTGCGGCAATCCCAGCTCGATGCCCAGCGCCCGCACTTCGTCCTTGAACAGCTCGCGCAACGGCTCGACCAGCTTCAAATGCATGTCTTCCGGCAGACCACCGACGTTGTGGTGACTCTTGATCTTTGCCGCGCCTTTCTTGCCGTGCCCCGCGGATTCAATAACATCCGGATAGATCGTGCCTTGCGCCAACCACTTTGCCGACGTCAGCTTAGCGGACTCTGCCTTGAATACCTCGACGAACTCGCGACCAATGATCTTCCGCTTCGCTTCCGGGTCACTGACGCCCGCGAGCTTGCCAAGAAAATCCGCGCTTGCGTCCACATGAATGACCTTCACGCCAAGATTGTCCGCGAACGTCTTCATCACCTGCTCTGCCTCATTCAAGCGCAGCAAGCCATGATCGACGAACACGCAGGTCAGTTGATCGCCGATTGCCTGGTGCAGCAACGCAGCAGCGACCGATGAATCCACCCCACCGGACAAGCCCAGGATCACCTGCTCGTCACCTACCTGCGCGCGGATCTTCTCGACCGCTTCCGAGACGTAATTACCCATCTCCCAATCGGCCTTCGCCCCGCAGATATCCAGTACGAAACGGCGCAAGATCGACGTACCCTGCTTCGTATGCGTGACTTCAGGGTGGAACTGCACCGCGTAGTAACCCTTGTCCTCGTTCGCCATCGCGGCGATCGGACAGGACGGCGTGGAGGCCATCAACTTGAACCCGTCCGGCAACGCTTCTACCTTGTCACCATGGCTCATCCATACATCCAGCATGCCGTGACCTTCCGCGGTCGCGTAATCCTGGATGCCCTCCAGCAATTTCGTATGCCCGTGTGCGCGCACCGCCGCGTAACCAAACTCGCGCGTATTGCTGCTCTGGACCTTGCCGCCCAACTGCTCGGCCATTGCCTGCATGCCGTAACAGATCCCGAACACCGGCACGCCCACCGTAAAAACCGCATCCGGTACACGCGGCGTATCGCCTTCGGTAACCGAGCTCGGGCCTCCGGACAGAATGATGCCCTTCGGCGCAAATTCGCGAATGAAAGCCTCGCTCACGTCATACGGATGGATTTCCGAATAGACCTGCGCTTCACGCACACGGCGGGCAATCAGTTGCGTAACCTGGGAACCGAAATCGAGAATAAGGATCTTGTCGTGCATCGTGGCTCGCATGTGACCATGCGCTGAATTGGAATGTTATAGGAGCGCTACTCGCGTCGCGTTTTCACGCCACGCGTTGAATCTTGTCCAACGCGCACTTGCGCGCCGGCATGCCATTGGCGTCATCGGTTCGCGCCTGGCCGCCGATGGCTGGCATGCTGCGATCGCGCAACCATTGGCTAGAACGACGGCGGCACCGGCCGTGTGACTGGCGCTTCGGACGCCGGGGTTCCTGGTGTCGATGGCGGCAACGTCCCCCCCTCGACCAGTGCATGCCGATCCTCTTGTGTCGGAATATCGACAGTACGCGTCGCGCGAACCGTTCCTACTTCTTCGGCAAAAGGATTGGCCGTTGTATCCCGTGAAGCTGCCGCAGGCGGTGTACCGATATACGGATCCCGATCGACCGCCCCGTAGACCGCACGCGGAGAACCGTAAAACATCGGTGTCCCTCCCTGCTCGGTCATGCCGCCGAAACGGCTTCCCGAGGGATGGCCATCGCTCGACTCCGCCGCGCGTTGACGCCTAAGTGCCTCACGCGACGCAGACCGTGCCTCGGACAGGTCACGGCGTTCGCGACGACCGACCATCGAAGCCAGACGCGCCTGAATCAAACCAAGCAAGATAACCAATACGGCGTAGGCGGGTACGACAAACGCCGGCCCCGGCTCCAGCACCGGCTGATGATAGGTAAGCTGCCAGATCAATACCGTGGCGCCGGCAAGCCAAAGGATGTGCCCCGAGACCCAACCGATCGTCGCAGTGGCAGACCCGCGGATCATGCCGGCCAACAACATCCAGGTAAAACCCAGAAGCAACACGCCCAGCAATTGCCCGATCAGCGCCGGAGAACTGGCAAGCGGCGCGAGCGGCGCGGACACCGCCAACCAAGGTGTCATCAGAAAAAATAGCCCGAGCAACGCGACAGTTACCGCGTTGATCGCGAGGAACGTCCGTAGCAAGGGCTTCATCGCCGATTACTCCATCTGATAGTTAGGCGCTTCTTTCGTGATCTGCACATCATGCACATGCGATTCACGAATACCGGCCGACGTGATCTGGACGAATTCCGATTTTTCGTGCAACTCGTCGATCGTCCGGCAGCCGCAATACCCCATGCTTGAACGAATGCCGCCCGTCAGTTGGAACAGGATCGGGGTCAATGCACCCTTGTACGGGACGCGTCCTTCGATCCCTTCCGGCACCAACTTCTCGATGTTTGCCGAGCTGTCCTGGAAATAGCGATCGGCGGCGCCATCCTTCATCGCGCCGACGGAACCCATGCCACGATACGACTTGAACGAACGGCCTTGATACAGGAACACGTCGCCCGGTGCTTCTTCGGTGCCTGCGAACATCCCACCCATCATCACCGCATTCGCGCCAGCGGCCAGCGCCTTCGAGACGTCACCCGAATAGCGCACACCACCATCACCGATCAGTGGCACCCCGGTGCCCTTCAACGCTTCGGCAACATTAGCAATGGCCGTGATCTGCGGCACGCCTACACCTGCCACGATCCGCGTCGTGCAGATTGATCCCGGACCGATCCCGACCTTGACGCCGTCCGCGCCATACTCGACCAGCGCCCGCGCCGCAGCCGCCGTGGCGATATTACCGCCGATGACTTCCACGCCGTCGTAATTGCGCTTGATCCATTTGACCCGGTCCAGCACGCCCTGGCTATGGCCATGCGCCGTATCGACCACAATCACGTCGACACCCGCCTTCACCAGCGCCTCGACACGCTCCTCGGCGTCCTTGCCCACGCCAACAGCCGCGCCCACGCGTAGCTTGCCCTGGTCATCCTTGCTCGCGGCAGGATGTTCCGTGGCCTTCAGAATGTCTTTGACCGTCATCAGGCCGCGCAATTCGAACGCGTCATTGATCACCAGCACGCGCTCCAGGCGGTTCGAGTGCATCAATTCCTTCGCTTCCGCCAGCGACGCGCCTTCCTTGACGGTAATCAGACGCTCACGCGGTGTCATCACCGTCCGGACCTCCACGTCCAGGCGTGGCTCGAAACGCAGGTCGCGATTCGTCACGATGCCGATGACCGTCGACCCTTCTACCACCGGAAAACCAGAAATGCCATGCAGGCGGGACAGTTCCAGCACATCGCGCACGCGCATGTCGCCAGTGACGGTGATGGGGTCACGCACGACGCCGGATTCATACCGCTTCACACGCGATACTTCACGTGCTTGCTCCGCGGCAGTGAGATTCTTGTGAACGATACCGATGCCGCCCGATTGCGCCATGGCAATCGCCAGGCGGCCTTCCGTGACCGTGTCCATCGCCGCGGATACCAACGGGATGTTCAGGGCGATGTTGCGGGTCAGTCGGGTTTTGAGGACCGTGTCGGTCGGCAGGACGTTCGAGAACGCCGGAACAAGAAGCACATCATCGAACGTGAGTGCGGTTTGGATCAGACGCATGGCAAATCCTATAGGCGCAAAAGCAGAGTATACGCGCTTCCGAGGCGTCGGGAAATGGGGGCGGGATCGGGAAGCCCGGGCGGCCATGCTATTCTCGCGGTATTTTGTAGCCGTTTGTTGACACGTTGGAGCAGTATCGGATGGAGAAGTCGATGCGAGGCGGTCTGGCCTGTGGCGTGGGTTCCGGGGCACTATGGGGCCTGGTTTTCCTCGCGCCTGCCATTGTCCCGGACTTCACGACCATCGAACTGAGCGCCGGACGGTACCTTTGCTATGGTGTCGTGTCGCTCCTGGCGATGCTGCTGTCCGGTCGTACATCGGCGCTGGCCCTGCTTCGCAAGACACGTCCCGAGCATTGGTGGCTGGCCACCCGTCTAGCCCTGATCGGCAACCTCGTCTACTACGTGCTCCTCAGTGCCGCCGTCCAGAACGTCGGCGTGGCAGCCGCGTCATTGATCATCGGCACCCTGCCGGTGACCATTACGCTGCTCGGCGCGCGCGGACGCGACATCGCCGCGCCCGGCGACAGCCATGGACTACAGGATGCGGGGCCGGGGCTCCACGGGCCGCGATTATGCGATCTAGCGCCGGCATTGTTGCTGATCCTGGTGGGCATCGCCTGCATCAACGCGGACGTTTTCTCGGGCCACGCCGCCGCGACATCCGAGGGCAGCAGTGGCGACTGGCACGAAGCGGTACTCGGCATCAGCGCGGCGGTCGGCGCGCTGGCCGCATGGACCTGGTATGCGGTGGGTAACGCGCGTGGCCTGGACGCCCATCCCACGTTCACGAACGCCGAATGGGCCGGCTTGCAAGGCCTGGTAAGCGGCGTGATGGCACTCATGATCTGGGCCGTCCTGGCAGTCTTGCTTTACCTACCATTGCCTTACGGCAATGTGTTGGGCATCCACCACGCGCCATTCGACCGGCAGATCGTCTTCTGGTCCGTCAATATCGCATTGGCCGTGGGCGCTTCATGGATGGGCAATACGCTATGGAATGCCGCGGCGCGCCGCCTACCGCTGACGCTGTCGGGACAGATGATCGTATTCGAGACGCTGTTCGCGCTGCTCTATGGCTTCATCCACGCGCAGCGATTGCCACGACTCCTGGAGATCGCGGCCATCGTATTACTGATCATTGGCGTGATGTGGTCAGTACGGTTGCACGCGCCCGGCCAACGACAATCGCCCACGCCAACCCAGGCGGATTGACCCCGGGCACGCTTACCGCGAACCCGCGCGCCGGCGACCACCGGCGCGCAGTTTCAGCGATGTTCCTTCGTCACCCACTTACGGCCCTCGCGGCTACCGGCGCGACGTGTCTTGGCGACACGCCGCGCCCGCGCCACTTTCGGATCGACGGTCAACGGCCGATAAATCTCGATACGATCCCCCGCCTGGACGACCTCGTCCAATGCACGCACCTTGCCGTAAATGCCGACCTTCTGCGTACTGATGTCGATTTCCGGATGGGCATCCAGCACCCCACTTTGCGTCACCGCATCGCGTACAGTCGCGCATGCGGGCACCACGACCGGCAGTAAAACCTGCACGCCCGGCGCCAGATAGCAAATCTGCACGCGAAGATGTCCGTCCGCGACAACGTCGGTCGGCTCAGCGCTTGCCATAACGGGTCTCGGCGCGTTTGACGAAGGAGTCGACAAACGTGTTTGCGATCATATTGAAGACTGGCCCGATAATCTTCTCTACGATGAAATTCGAAAATTCGTAGTGCAGTGCGAATTCGATCTTGCAGGCATCCTCTCGAAGCGGCGTGAAGCGCCAACTCCCAGTAAAATTCTTGAAAGGGCCCTCGCGAAACACCATATCGATCCGGGTGGGCCGCTGATGCTCGTTGTGCGTGGCAAACTGCTGCTTGACCCCTTTGAAGTTGATCAGGATGCGCGCATCCATCGACGTATCGTCGGAATGCAGCACTTCCGAGCCGCCACACCATGGGAGGAAGTTGGGATAGTCGGCGACGTCCGTGACGAGATCGAACATCTGGGCGGCGGAGTACCGGATAAGAAGCGTTTTCTGTACGTCGGCCATAGGAGGTGATACGAAAGATGCCGCGGCAATCGGGCGATGGCGCGCAAGCGTTTTGCTAGAATGTCATTTTATCCGACTTGGCCGGATCACACGGTGACGCGCCCATAATGAGCATTGCAGAAAACAAACGCGCGCATTTCGATTACTTTATCGAAGAGCGCTATGAGGCCGGGATCGTACTGGAGGGCTGGGAAGTCAAAGCCATTCGCGCGGGCCGGGCGCAAATCAAGGAAGGCTACGTGGTGATTCGCGACGAGGAGCTGTGGCTACTCGGCGCGCACATCAGCCCGCTGGGCTCCGCGTCCACCCACGTCAATCCTGACCAGACGCGCTTACGCAAGCTATTGCTACACGGTACGGAGATCAGGAAGCTGATCGGCAAGGTCCAGCAGCGCGGCTACACGCTGGTGCCTCTGAACTTGCACTTCGCGCGCGGCCTGATCAAGTGCGATATCGGCCTGGCAAAAGGCAAAAAGCAGCATGACAAGCGGGAAACCGAGAAGAAGCGTGACTGGGAACGTGAAAAGGCCCGCATCGTGCGGACCTCTTCCTGATTCTGTCGCGGCGTCGCTTCGTAGGCAGCTTACCGCGGCGCGCTCCCACCGAAGCCGGTGGGCGTGAGGTTAGCGGCGCCCTTTCCCGGGCCGCTTTGCACGATCTGCAGCGCCGAAGCGATCATCGTGCCCATATCGGCCATATTGCCGGGCACGATCAAGGTGTTGCCGGTCTTGGCGAGATTCCCAAACGCCGCAACGTACTGTTCCGCCACTTTCATATTGACGGCCTCCAGTCCTCCCTCGGTCTGCATCGCTACCGCCACGGTCTGAATCGCCTCAGCATTCGCACGAGCAACGGCGAGAATCGCCTGCGCTTCGCCTTCGGCCCGGTTCATCGCCGCCTGACGTTCTCCCTCGGACTGCTGGATGGCGGCCTGACGTGAACCATCGGCAAGATTGATCTGCTCCTGACGCCGCCCTTCGGATGCGGCGATCAATGCACGCTTCTCCCGCTCCGCGGTGATCTGCGACTGCATCGCGCGCAGGATCTCTTGCGGCGGCGTCAAATCCTTGATCTCGTAGCGCAAGACCTTGACCCCCCAATTCGCCGCTGCTTCATCCAGCGAATCGACAACACCGCGATTAATCGACTCGCGTTCCTCGAACGTCTTGTCCAGCTCCAGCTTCCCGATCACGGAACGCAGCGTGGTCTGCGACAACTGGGTAATGGCCATGACGAAGTTGGCTGATCCGTACGACGCTTTCATCGCGTCCGTCACCTGGAAATACAGCACGCCATCTACCTGCAATTGCGTGTTGTCCCGGGTAATGCAGACCTGGGGCGGCACATCGAGTGCGATTTCCTTCAACACATGCTTATAGGCAACGCGGTCGATGAACGGGATCACGACCGTCAAACCCGGCGACAACGTGGCGTGATACTTGCCAAGCCGTTCGATGACCCATGCATGCTGCTGCGGCACGATCTTGACGGCGCGCGCCACAATGACAACGACCACGAACAATAAAATCAGTGCGACGAGATTTCCGGCCATGCTTCCCCCTGTTATTCGGCTGCCCTCGCATTATCGGGTCGGGTTCGACGCTTGCCGATTTTGCCTTCCCACGAGAACAGCCTGTTAGTTGCACATATAAGCTGAACGGTGCGCCATTACGGCGTATCCGTTTGCGTCGATGGTGTGGTTTGTGGCGATGACGCCGATGCAGCGGTTGCCGGCGATTGCCCGACAAACGACCCGGATGCGTTATTGGGAGCGAGCGCCGCGGCGGAAACGGCAGCGGGGACAGATTCCACCACAGCCCGTAATACAAGACGAATGCCGTCCATTCCCACGATCCGGTATCGACCGGGCATCAATGACAACGACGCTACTTCCGCCACGGCGTGCCATTCGGTACCGCGATACCGCACACGCGTCCTGTTGCCGGACTCCCACTGCAAGACATCGACTTCCGCGCCGATATCAAGCAATTGCGAGGCAGCACCAGATGAAACGCCATCAACTCCCGGCGATGCACACCCGTCCGCGTTCATCGACGTATCGCGGGACGCGGCGCTCCACATGGCACCAACAGCATCAGGTTCTTCAGCACTCGCACGCACCAACGCAGCGCGTGCATGCGACATCCGGCGACGATGCAAGACTACCAGCAACACCAAGGCCAGAAGCGCCGCAGTGCATATCTGGACGGCCGGCGACGTACCCAGGAGATGCGCGATGCCTGCCGCCGCGAGGCCGACGGCGATCATCAGCAAGTAAAACGTCCCGGTCAACATCTCGGCGACGACCAATACTGCTGCGGCAGCCCACCATACCCACGGTAATACGCTTTCCGTCATGCCCATACTCCATTACGTCAATCACGCACCTTATCGCCATTAGACGCGCGATAGGACAATAACATCATTGCGTCTGCAATCTTTCATTCTCTTGCGCGAATGCTTGAACGACCGATAGGTGATGGCTCGCCCTACACCTCGGAGCCTTGAAGATCAATCGACTTCCGCGATATCGACGTCCGTCCTTGCCATGATCAGGACATAAAAAAACACCCCGGCACGCCGCAGACCAGCCGCGCAGTACCGGGGTGTGTTCGGGAGACCCGCCACGTGCAGACGTCGCGCTTACCGCGACGCAACCACGGACGTTACTTCGTCGCCAGTGCCTTCCAGGTGTCGATTACGGTATCCGGGTTGAGCGAGATGGAGGCAATACCTTCATCGGCGAGCCACTGCGCGAAATCCGGATGGTCGGACGGACCCTGACCGCAGATACCCACATACTTGCCCTGCTTCTTGCACGCATCAATCGCACGCTTCAACAAGAACTGCAGGGCCGGGTCACGTTCGTCGAAGTCCTTTGCCAACAACTCCAGACCCGAGTCGCGGTCCAGCCCCAACGTCAGCTGCGTCAGATCGTTCGAACCGATCGAGAACCCATCGAAATGCTCGAGGAACTGTTCCGCCAGAATCGCGTTCGACGGGACTTCGCACATCATGATCAGACGCAGACCGTTCTCGCCGCGCTTCAAACCGTACTTCGCCAACAGGTCCACCACCGCCTTGGCCTGACCCAGCGTCCGCACAAACGGCACCATGATCTCGACGTTGGTCAGGCCCATGTCCTCGCGGACCCGCTTCAACGCACGGCACTCCATCTCGAACGCTTCCGCGAAAGATTCCGAGACGTAACGCGACGCGCCACGGAAACCCAACATCGGGTTTTCCTCGTCCGGCTCATAGCGCGTTCCACCGATCAGCTTCTTGTACTCGTTCGACTTGAAGTCGGACAGTCGCACGATAACGGGCTTCGGGTAAAACGCCGCGCCAATCGTCGCGATGCCTTCCGTCAGCTTGTCGATGTAGAAAGCGCGCGGCGATGCATGACCGCGCGCCACGCTTTCCACCGCCTTCTTCAGGTCCGCATCGATGTTCGGATAATCGAGAATCGCCTTCGGATGAACGCCGATATTGTTGTTTATGATGAATTCGAGCCGCGCGAGACCTACGCCCTTGTTCGGCAATTGGCTGAAATCAAACGCCAGTTGCGGATTCCCGACGTTCATCATGACCTTGACCGGAATCTCGGGCAGCTCGCCACGCTCGACTTCCGTCACTTCGGCTTCAAGCATGCCGTCATAGATCTTGCCTTCGTCACCTTCAGCACAGGACACCGTCACCAGCGCGCCATCCTTCAGCACGTCGGTCGCATTGCCGCATCCCACCACGGCCGGCACGCCCAGTTCACGCGCGATGATCGCCGCGTGGCAGGTCCGGCCGCCCCGGTTCGTGACAATTGCAGCCGCGCGCTTCATCACCGGTTCCCAATTCGGGTCGGTCATATCCGCGACGAGCACATCGCCGGGCTGCACACGATCCATTTCCGCCGCATCACGAACAACACGCACGGTGCCCGCGCCAATCCGCTGACCAATCGCGCGCCCTGTCGCCAGCACGGGTGCCTGGCCCTTAAGCTTGAAGCGATGCTCGACCTTGCCCGCCGACTGGCTCTTTACCGTTTCCGGACGGGCCTGAAGGATGAAGATCTTGCCGTCGCGACCATCCTTGCCCCACTCGATGTCCATCGGACGGCCATAGTGCTTCTCGATGATCACCGCATACTTCGCAAGCTGAATCACGTCCTCGTCGGAGATCGAGAAGCGGTTACGTTGATCGCTCGACACGTCGACCGTCTTCACGCGACCTTCCTCACCGGCTTGCGTGAATTCCATCTTGATCAGCTTGGAACCGATCGAACGACGAATGATCGGATACTTGCCGTCCGCCAACGTCTTCTTGAACACATAGAATTCATCGGGATTCACCGCACCCTGCACGACGGTTTCGCCCAAGCCGTAGCTCGACGTAATGAACACGGCGTCGCGGAAACCGGACTCCGTATCCAGCGTGAACATCACGCCGGAAGCGCCGACGTCCGAACGCACCATCCGCTGCACGCCGGCCGACAAGGCCACCTCGGCATGTTCGAATCCTTTATGGACGCGGTAGGAAATCGCGCGGTCGTTATAGAGCGATGCAAACACCTGCTTGATCGCGACCAGAACATTGTCGATCCCCTCGACATTCAGATAGCTTTCCTGCTGACCGGCAAACGACGCATCCGGCAAGTCCTCGGCGGTAGCCGACGACCGCACCGCGAAAGACAGTTCGTTCGGCGAGCTACGCGTCAAGACGTCGTATTGCTCGCGGATCTCCTTTTCAAGTTCCGGCTGCAGCGGTGCATCGATGATCCATTGACGGATCTGCTTGCCGGACTCGGCCAGCGTCTTGACGTTGTCGACGTCGAGGCCAATCAGCTTGTCCGCAATACGCGCCGTCAGATTATTGAAGTGCAGGAAGTCACGGAAAGCCTGCGCCGTCGTCGCAAAACCCGTCGGCACGCTGACGCCCGCATCCGCGAGCTGGCTGATCATCTCGCCAAGGGACGAGTTCTTGCCGCCGACGGTGTCGACATCTTCTTTTCGTAGTTGTTCAAACGGGACAACCAGTGCGTCTAACGCTCCTTGTTGAGTGGTTTGCGTCATGTTACAGCCCCTAAAGTAAAAAAAATCTTCACTTGCCGATTCGGGACTGGCGAGACCGCGCCACGGACAAGACACCGGCGGCATCAACCGCACAATACTTGCCCAGGCTGCGAAAACTCGCGCATCGTCAAGCAGTTGGATAAACGGTCGCACACGGCCTTCTCCAGCACCATGCCCTTTGCAATCGCTTATCGAACGCACTCGACGCCGCCCGGTTTCGGGGGCGGAGAGACCATTGTACCGTGCTATTCTACCGTGGCCACTACCCAACTGCGTGCCGCCTGTATCGGGAAGATGCCCAGACCCGCAAGACGGCACTTTGGTGGGATTGTTCACCGGCGCGCGATGCGTTGCATCGCGACTTTTCCATTGTTCTTTCGGGTCAATCCGCCTTGACTACTCCGCCCACCGTCTATGTGGTGTCCGACGGCACCGGCATCACCGCCGAGACCTTCGCGCACTCGATCCTTTCGCAGTTCGACCTGAAATTCAGGCTCGTACGCATGCCCTTTGTCGACGACGCCGACAAAGCGACCGCGGCCGCACGGGCGATCAATAATGCAAGAGCGGCAGACGGCACCTCTCCCATTGTCTTTACGACACTGGTCGACAGTGTCTCAAATGCCATTCTCAAAGGGGCCAATGCGTTGGTGCTGGACATGTTCCAGACTTTCGTCGAACCGCTTGAAAATGAACTGGGCGTCAAGTCCAGTCATGAAATCGGGCGCGGCCATAAAAAGGCCGATTCCGATGAATACAAGAATCGCATCGAGGCAATCAACTTCTCGCTCGAACATGACGATGGCCAGTCGAATCGCAATCTCGCGGAAGCCGATGTCATCCTGGTGGGTGTGTCGCGCTGCGGCAAGACGCCGACCACGCTATACCTGGCCATGCAATACGGGGTCAAGGCGGCGAACTATCCGCTGATCCCCGAGGATTTCGAACGTCGCAAACTGCCATCCGGGTTGGCCGAATTCAAGTCGAAGTTGTTCGGCTTGTCGATCGAACCCGCCCGACTCTCCGAGATCCGCAACCAGCGCCGTCCGGGGAGCAAGTACGCTGCGCTAGAGAACTGCCGATACGAAATCAATGAAGCCGAGGACCTGATGCGCCGCGAAGGCATCCGGTGGCTCTCGTCGACACACAAGTCGATCGAGGAGATCGCAACGACCGTGCTCCAGGAAATCAAGATCGATCGCGCAGTGTATTGACCAACGCTCCGCATTGCAAAAAAGCCTGGAATAGAAGCGATATCACTTCCATTCCAGGCTTTTTGATCATTTCCGTCCGCCAACGTCCGCGCCGCTGATTTATTGCGCGGCGCTCCGCTGTTGGCGTGTCTGTTCGAACAGGCATACCGCCGCGGCCGCGGCAACATTCAGTGATTCAATTCGACCATACTGCGGAATCGTCACGCGCAGGTCGGCACGCTCGCGCCAGAAAGGGGAAACGCCCGCTCCCTCATTCCCCATCACCCACGCCAGCGGCCGGCGTAGATTGGTGTCATAAAGTGATGCCGCACCGTGCAAATCCGTGACGACAATCGGTATGCCCAGCAACGGGGCCAACCCTTCCGGCGGGACCTGCTCGACGATACGCATCACGAAGTGCGCCCCCATCGCCGCGCGCAATACCTTCGTCGACCAGACCGTCGCGGTGCCCGGCAGGCAAAATGCCAGCGTCACCCCCGCCGCTGCCGCACTGCGCAATATCGATCCGACATTGCCAGCATCCTGCACGCCATCCAGGATGACGCAATTTTCCGTAATCGTTGCCCCATCCGCCCCCCCCGCCAGCAAGGCATGGGTACTTCCCTCAACCGACCTAGCCTGTGGGGATGCGTCCCCGTACGACGCGGACAGAGTCGTGTGCGGTGCGGCAATCAGTAACAGGATGCCTACCCCACCATCAGTGACCGGGGAGACTTGCTCGAACAGCGCGTCATCGAAGATCGTCACCCGGTCAGACCATACCGTCTGAATTCGCGCCAGAATGCCCTGAATATCGTCACGGAAGGCGGCCGACTGCGATACCACGACCTGTTCCAGCGCCATCGCCTCACGCGCCGTGGCATGTCGCGACGCTTCATTGGTGGTGGTAACCGCCGGGGTGCCCGAGCGCAGTGCTTGCAAATACGCATCCGCCAGATGCACGCCTTCAAGAATTGCCACGCCTTCACGGCGCTGCTTTTGCGCCGCGCCGGCCAGCATCCGCAAGCGCTTGAACAGCGGGTTCGAACGCGATTGCACGACCGGCAATGCGGAACGAGATTCGGAAGTCGTCACAGCGCGGATCCGGCCTCGATGCGCGCCCACGCCTCGCGCACCGGCGCGAAGGACCGGCGATGATGCACACACGGCCCGTGCTTGGCCAGCGCGGCCAGATGCTGGGCCGTGCCATAGCCCATATGCGCATCGAAACCATAGTGCGGGTGCGCCACGTGCAACATCGCCAACTGCCGGTCACGGGTCACCTTGGCCAGAATCGATGCGGCCGAAATCGCCGGCACCAATGCATCGCCACCCACCACGGCCTCGGCGCGCACGGCAATGGCAGGGCAGCGATTACCATCGATATAGGCCAGGTCCGGCGTGACCGACAGCCCTTCCACCGCTCGGCGCATTGCCAGCATCGTCGCCTGCAGGATGTTCAGCGAATCGATCTCGGCAACACTCGCCTCCGCGATCGAATACGCCAGTGCGTCACGGACAATCTCGCCATAGAGTCGCTCACGGGTCTTAGCGGATAACTTTTTCGAATCGTCGAGACCGGGGATCGGTCGTGCGGGATCGAGAATAACGGCGGCGGCCACCACCGATCCGGCCAATGGCCCACGGCCGGCTTCATCAACACCGCAAGCCAACTGCCCCGGCACGTCGAAACACAGCGTGGCTTGCGGCGCGAATCGCACCGGGGACGTCATGCGCTTGGCCTGCTTCATCGCACTGCTCCCGGCGTGCGCGTAGCCACGTGCATCACGGCCTCCGCCGCCAACGTACCGGTATCGCGCTGCAACGATGCATGAATATCCGTGAAAATCGCCTGTAATTCTCGCCGATTCGTATCGTCGTGCAATTGCTTCAAGGTGGCGTCGGCAAGCGCTTGTGGCGTGGCGAAATGCTGCAGGATTTCCGGCACGACGAATCGGCCGGCCAGCACGTTCGGCAGACCGACATAGGGCAGATAACCCTGGCGACGCATGATCTGCCCGGTCAGCCAGGGTACCTTGTACGAGATCACCATCGGCTTCTTGAACAACGCCGCTTCCAGCGTCGAGGTCCCGCTTTTGATCAGCAACGCGTCAGACGCTTCCATGACGTCGTGCGATGCGCCGTCCGTTACTGTCAATGGCAACTCCGGGTAGGTCGCCAGCAACGGCGCCAGCAAGGCGCGCACCGCCGGCGATGCCGACGGCAGGACAAAATGCAAGTCGGGCTCGCGTTGGTGCATCAACGCCATTGCGGCGAAGAACGTCGGGCCGATCAGCTGGATCTCGGAACGCCGGCTGCCCGGCATGACGCCGATCAACGGGCAGTCCGCCGGCAGACCCAGCCGTGCACGCGCCGCGGCGGGGTCCGGCGTCATCGGGATCATCGTCCCGAGCGGATGACCCACGTACGATGCCGGGATACCGGCTTTGTCGTAGATCGCTTTCTCAAACGGGAACACGCAGAGCATATGATCGACGGCTTTTGCAACCGTCTTGATACGCCCGGCACGCCAGGCCCAGATCGACGGACTGACGAAATGCACGACCGGCACGCCGGCCTGCCGCAAGGTGCGCTCAACAGAAAAATTGAAATCGGGCGCGTCGATGCCCACGAACACCGACGGTGGATCGGCAAGCAACCGCTGGGTTAGCGCCCGTCGAATGCGCAAAATGCCGGGAATGCTCGACAACGCCTCCACATAGCCACGGACGGCCAGGCGATCGGACGCCCACCATGCGTCAAAACCTTCGGCCTGCATCCTCGGACCACCGACCCCGGTGATCGGCACGGCATACGGAAACGCATCCGTCGCAGGCACATATTCGCGAAGACCCCGCAACAACGCCGCGCCCAGCAGGTCACCGGAGGCCTCACCGGCGACCATCGATATCTGGCGTGTGACTGGACCCGCCGTCTGTGCCAAAGCGTCCATCAACGGATAATGCCACGCTTCGCCGTATCGATGAATGCGAGGAACGCGCTCAACTGTTGCTTGCCCTCGTCCAACGCGTCGATATCGGCGCTGATCTGCACCTTCGCTTCATCGAGCGACAGACCGCTCTTGTATAACGTCCGGTAGCCCGAGCGCAATGCGCTGATTTCTCCAGGCGCGAAACCACGGCGACGCAGCCCCTCGACATTGATGCCATGCGGCGTGGCCTTTTCGCCCGCGGCGATGACGAATGGCGGCAAATCCTGCACCAAGGCGGACGCGCCCCCCAGGAACGCGTGCGCGCCGATGCGTACGAACTGGTGCACGCCGGACATCCCTCCCAGAATGGCCCAGTCGCCCACCGTCACATGTCCGGCGATCTGCGCATTGCTCGAAAACACGACGTTGTTTCCCACATCACAGTCGTGTGCGATATGCACATACGCCATGATCCAGTTGTCGTTGCCGATTTTCGTCACGCCCTGATCCTGGGACGTGCCCGTATGGATCGTCGTGAACTCGCGGATCACGTTTCGGTCACCAATTTCCAAGCGCGTGGGCTCACCCGCGTACTTCATGTCCTGCGGCGCCCCGCCGACCGAGGCGAAATGCCCGATACGGTTCGCCTCGCCGATTGTCGTCTGTCCCTCGATTACGGTATGCGATCCCACCGTGGTGTGCGCACCGATGCGGACGTGCGCGCCGATTACGGCGTAGGGTCCGATCGTTACCGATGAATCAATTTGCGCGCCCGCCTCGATAATCGCTGTCGGATGAATAGTCATGGCTCTCTGCCCCGCGAATCAGCTGGCTTTGCCGGCGGTCACGAGCGGCAAGGCATCGGCTACCGTCGGCCTCTCGATATGCTGCACCGCGCATGTCAGATCGGCTTCCGCGGCCAACGCGCCGTCAACGGACGCCCTGGCCTTGAACTTGTAGATGTGGCGTACATTCCGCTCGAAGGTCACGTCCAGCACCAACTGGTCGCCTGGCTCCACCACCCTCTTGAAGCGAGCATTGTCTATGCCGGCAAAGTAGTACAGCGTCGTCGTCGGATCATACGTTGAAGTATCTTCCGCGAACGTCAGTAACGCGGCAGCCTGCGCCAATGCCTCAAGAATCAGCACACCCGGCATCACCGGGCGTGACGGAAAATGGCCTTGAAAGAACGGCTCGTTCATCGTCACATTCTTTAGCGCACGAATGGACTTGTGTTGCACCAATTCCGTGACCCGGTCCACCAATAGAAACGGATAACGATGCGGCAACAACGTCAAGATCTTGTGGATATCCAACGTGATCCCGGCGCTTGTATTTTCTTGTTCCATAATTTTCACTGCTTGTCTTTCAGCGCTTCAACAGTCGCTTCGAGTTGCTTGAGGCGAACGCGCATTGTATCGAGGTTGCGCATCACCGCCGCGTTCTTGTTCCAGTCCCGGTGTTCGATCGCCGGGAAGGCGCTCGTGTACAGACCGGGACGCGTCAACGACTTCGACACGCCGGACTTCGCCGTCACGATCACTCGATCCGTCAGCGTGACATGTCCGGCAATGCCTACCGCGCCACCAATCATGCAGTGGCGGCCAATCACCGTGCTGCCCGCGATACCCGCACAAGCCGCAATGACGGTATACGCGCCGATGCGACAGTTATGGGCGATCTGCACCAGGTTATCGATTTTCACCGAATGCTCGATCACGGTGTCGGCCATCGCGCCCCGATCGATCGTCGTGTTCGCACCGATTTCAACATCTTCGCCAATCGTCACCGCGCCCACCTGCGGGATCTTGACCCATTCGCCTTCGATATCGGCCCCGTCCCCTTCCGGGAAATCCGGCGCGAAACCAAAGCCGTCGGCACCGATAACCGCGCCCGCATGCACGATCACGCGCGCACCCAACCGGCAACCATGGTAGATCGTGACGTTCGGATACAGACGCACGTCGTCGCCGAGCTTGACGCCACGACCCACGACGACATTCGCGCCGATACGCACGCGCTCGCCGACAACCACACCGGCTTCGATACTGACATTCGGACCGATCGACGCAGACGCCGCCACCTGTGCACTGGGGTCGACACGCGCGCTAGGATGCACGCCAGACTGCGAGGCCGGCTCTCCGGCAGCCACATACAACTGCGCCACGCGCGCGAAATACGCATAAGGGTTCGGTACGATGACCCAGGTCACCGGCACGGCCGCGCGCGCTTCCTTTGGAAATTTGTCGAGGTCACGCGCGGAAATCAGTATCGCGCCGGCTTGGCTTTCAGCCACCTGGGGAAAATACTTCGGGTTCGCGAGGAACGACAACTGGTCGCGATGCGCGCGATCAAGCGGCGCAAGTCCGCGAATGGTCAAGCCCGCATCCCCTTCGATGCTGCCACCGAAGCGCTCCACCAGTTGTTGAATCGAATAGCCCATCCACACTCCTACTTACTACTGCGCTTGCAGATATCCGGCAGCGGCGGCACCGGCTGGGACGCTAGCGCGGCGAGCACCTTGTCGGTGATATCGATCCGCGGATTGAAATACACCCCTTCTTCAACGATCAGGTCGTAATTTCCTTGCTTCGCCACTTGTTCGATTGCTTTGTTCGCGATGGCGAGCACCGCCTGATAGGCCTGATTCTGGCACTGCGTCAGATCATCGGCGAAATATTGTCGATCACGCTGCAACGCCATATTGACCGTTTGCAACCGTGCCTGGCGTGCGGCACGCTCGTCCGCACTCAACGACGCCGACGTCTTGTCGAAGTTGGACGCATCGCTTTGGAATTTGTTCACGCGAGATTGTAAATCCGCGCCACGCTTGCGGAACATCTCATCGATCTGAGAAGACAAGGCCTTGGCCGGCACCGATTCCTTCAGGATCTGATCCGATTTGACAACGGCGATATGCTCATCCGCACGCGCCGCGGGTGCACACCAGGCCAATAACACTGATCCGGCGACCAAGCCGGACAGGATCCGCGTGGCCGCGATGAACCACGGCGCGCGCCGCATTGTCGGCGCGGGTGGCGTTACAGGCATTCCGGCCGCGCCAGAACAGGTGTTTGTCGAGGTCACTCAGCCCATCCTCATCAAATGCAACGGTACCAGGGACGTTGCAACATACGTGCAATGTCCCCGGTACCGCCGACAACAAATACTACGCCGGAACCGGACGTTAGAACGCGGTACCTATCTGGAACTGGAATTTCTGGTACTGATCGCCCGCATGCTTGACCAGCGGGAAACCCAAGCTTAACTTCAGCGGTCCGATCGGCGAGATCCAGGCAAGACCCAGACCATATCCATACCGCAGATCGCTGAAATTGATGCTCTGAGAATCCCCCCAAACATTGCCCGCATCGAAGAAGGTGAATACCCGAAGCGTACGATCGTAACCGGTTCCCGGCAACGGGAACGTCAACTCGACGTTGGCCACCGCCATCTTGGCGCCACCGATCGGATCGTTGGTCGTCTTGTCACGCGGTCCCAGGGAACTCGGCTCATAACCCCGAACCGAGCCGATACCGCCGGCGTAGTAGTTCTTGAAGATCGGATAGGTGCCGCCAATGCCCTTGCCGTAACCCAGTTGCCCATTCAGACCAAGTACGAAGCCGCGCGCGAACGAATAATAATACTGCTGCTGCAAGTCCACCTTCCAATACTTCGTGCCACCCGCGGGCGTACCTACTTCGGCGTTCGCGCGGGTAAAGTAGCCGCGACTTGGCACCAAGGCGCTGTCGCGCGCATCGCGCGACCAGCCCATCGTCACCGGCACGACGTTCGACACTCGGCCATATTCGTTGACGTAGTCTTTATACGCCTGCGGAGTGGCCGAGTCGACGTCCATGCGGTACTGTTGGAAGCCCACCCCGAAGAAAACCGTGTCATATTCGGAAAACGGCACACCGAACTTCAAGTCAGCACCGGCCGTGATGATCCGGAAGCTGCTGTCCGTCGAATAGTACAACGGCGTGGACGTCTGGTAGTAAGCACTAGTGATCCGGCTGATGCCGTCCACCGTGAAGTAGGGGTCCGTCTGCGTGACCGTCAATGTCCGATAATAGCTCGACGTATTGACGTTCACGGCCAGGCTGGTTCCCGAGCCGAATACGTTGTCCTGCGATATGCCGGCTGACAGCACCACCTTGTCCGAGGACGAGAAGCCCGCGCCCAGCGTGATCGCACCGGTCGGCTTTTCCTTGACGGCGACATCCACGTCCACCTGATCCGGTGTTCCGGGGACCGGCTGCGTGGTGACATTCACATCAGTAAAATAGCCCAGGCGGTTGATCCGATCCTGCGACAACTTCAGTCGATTACTATCGAACCACGATGATTCGAACTGGCGCATCTCACGGCGCACCACTTCATCGCGCGTCCTCGTATTACCGGTGATGTTCACATGGCGTACGTAGACACGACGGCCGGTTTCCACCTTCAGATTCAGCGCAACCGTATGGCTCGTCTGATCGATCTGCGGTTCGGCATTAACGGTAGCAAAAGCGTAACCGTACTCACCCAGCTTGTTGACGATCGCCTTCGTGGAATCCTGCAACTTTGCCGCAGAGAAACGATCGCCGGCCTTCAGCTTCAACAGCTTTTCCAGCTCCGCCTTCTTGTCCAGCAGCTCGCCCGACAACTCGATCGACGATACTTTGTACGGCTCGCCTTCATGGAGACTGAGCGTCAGGTACATGCTCTTCTTGTCCGGCGTGATCGACACCTGCGTCGATTCAATGCTGAACTCGAGATACCCCCGATCCAGGTAATAACTGCGGACGTGCTCCAGGTCGGTGGTCAGCTTGTCCTTCGAATACAGGTCGTTCTTCGTGTACCACGAGAACCAGTTCGGCGTGGAAAGCTGCATTTCATCGCGCAGCGTGCTACTGGAGAACGCCTTATTGCCGATGAAATTCACCTGGCGGATCTTCGCGCTCGGCCCTTCGATCACCGAAAACAGGATGGCAACGCGGCTACGATCGACCGGCGTCACCGTCGTCGTCACTTCCGCAGCGTAAAAGCCGCGCGTCAGGTACTGCCGCTTCAACTCCTGCTCGGCCTTGTCGGCCAGCGATTTGTCGAAGTAGCGCCCCGGGGCCATGCCGCTGGAACGCAGCGCCTTCGACAGCGTGTCCTTGTCGAACTCCTTCGTGCCGGCGAAGTCGATGGTCGCAATGGACGGCCGCTCCGCAACCTGCACGATGACGGTGCCACCTTCCACATTGATCCGGACATCGTTGAAGAAACCGGTCGCGTAAAGCGCACGGATCGCCGACGAGGCCTTGTCATCTGTGAAGGTGTCGCCCTTTTTGATAGGCAGGTACGAGAAAACGGTGCCCGGCTCGACACGCTGCAGTCCCTCGATCCGAATGTCTTGAACCACGAACGGCGCTGCCGCATGTGCGATGAGGGTGTGCGCCGCAATGGCGGCAGCGGCAACCGACTTCGGCACGAGGTGATGAGATTTCAACAACTTGCTCCCGATTCAATGGAAGTTTTTGGCGAAGAATGGGTCCGGGCCCAGGGCCTGTGCAATTCGAGATGCCGCTCCCGCGATATCCCGCATCGACCACGGCACCGCATCGACTGGCGCGGCACTTGCTCAGGAATGGGCGAGCCGCGTCAGATCGTTGAACAGTGCGACAACCGACAGCGCTACGATACAGACCAACCCCGCCCGCTGTAGGATGGCCTGCCACCGGTCGGATACTGCCCGACCGGTCAGCGCTTCGACCGCATAATATAACAGATGCCCCCCATCCAAAACGGGAATCGGCAGTAGATTCAATACGCCCAGGCTGATACTGACCAATGCGAGAAAGGAGATGAAAGCCGATACGCCCATTCGCGCACTGCGTCCGGCGTAGTCGGCGATGGTCACAGGCCCGCTTAAATTCTTCAACGAAGCCTGTCCAGTCAGCATCCGACCGAACATCTCGACCGAGAACGATGCCACGTCCCAGGTCCGCCCAACGGCCATCCGCACGGATTCCACCGGTCCATAATGCACATCGACCAACGGCAGACGCATACCCAGCGCCGCGCCGATACGACCATATGGCAGTCCGCCTCCGGCTTCCTTTACCGCCTCCGGTACGACATGAACGGTAACATTCTGGTTTCCCCGCTGAATATCAAGCACGGTGTCACGACCAGGGCGTTCACGCATCATCTGCACGAGCGCGTTGGCGTCGTCGACTGTTTCGCCTTGCACGCGAAGTACCGTATCCCCTTCCTGCAAGCCCGCCTTGGCTGCCGGCGTGCCCGGTTGCACGCTGGCGATCAACGGCGCGGCGCCGCCAGGCACCAAACCCAGGCGCGTGGCGATATCGGCCTGCCCCCCACCCGCCCCGACCATGTCGGCGCGGCGCTTCCCGGGCGTGTCTCCCTGCAATGCGGCGAGGGATAGCGTGTGCGTTGCGACGCCATCCGGACGCTGGGTGCGCAATATGACCGTGCTGGCATCAGCGTCGACGTCGCGCGCCAGCCAGTGCCGCAATTCCGGCCAGGATCGGACGGACCGATATGCCACATCGCCATCGTCGCTGCCATCGCGCTGCGTGACCCGCACCGCCACGACGCGTTCGCCACTGGCGATGCCGGCGCGCTGCGCCATGCTGTCTTGCGTCGGTGTACCGAGGATGGCCTCCGGCTCCGGTTGGCCGTACCAAGAGAGACCGGCGAACAGCAGGATGGCAAGCAGGAAATTGGCGATCGGTCCAGCGGCGACAATGGCAAAGCGCTTGCCGACGGACTGTCGATTGAACGCGTGGGGCAGGTCGGCGGGGGCGATTCGATAGGTGACGGCATCCGCCGTGTCGGCCGCCGCTGTTCCTGAACCCGACACTGCGGTGACGCGGACCGTTCCATCAGCGTCCTCCACCGCATCCGATCGCACCTGGGTGGGATCACGCTCATCCAGCATGCGTACATAGCCACCCAGCGGTAGCCAGCCAATGGTCCACAGGGTACCGTCACGTCCTTGCCGTTGCAGCAATGGCTTACCGAAACCGATCGAGAAACGCAGCACCTTGACGCCACACCAGCGTGCGACGCTGTAATGACCCAACTCGTGGAATACCACCAGGATGCCAATGGCGACAAAAAATCCGATCACCGATGTCACGAAGTCGAACATAGGAGAGACCACCTCTTAATGATGCCAGCGGTGACCTTCGAGGCGCGCGCGCGCCTCCGATCGCGCGGCCTCGTCGGCCGCGAATACATCTTCCAGCCGCGTGGCGGCCCCATGCGTCATCGCGTTCATGACGGCTTCCACCACCGTCGCGATGTCGGTGAAGCGAAGCTGACCGGCCAGAAATGCGTCCACGGCGATCTCGTTTGCCGCATTCATCGCCGCGCTGGCGGTACCACCCTGGCGTAATGAGGCGAACGCCAGACGCAAACAGGGGAACCGGCCCAGATCAGGTTTCTCGAACTGCAATTGCCCGATGGCCGGGAGATCCAGCGGCGCAACGCCGGAGCCAATGCGATCCGGATAGGCCAACGCATGCGCGATCGGCGTGCGCATGTCGGGATTTCCTAACTCCGCCAACACCGACCCGTCAGCATAGGACACCATTGAATGGATCACACTCTGCGGATGGATCAGTACATCGATCCGTGACGGCGGCAGGCCAAACAGCCAGTGGGCCTCTATCACTTCCAGCCCCTTGTTCATCATCGTGGCCGAGTCGACCGAAATCTTGCGCCCCATGACCCAGTTCGGATGCGCGCACGCCTGATCCGGCGTCACATTGGCGAGGGTCAGCGGATCACGCGTGCGGAACGGGCCGCCCGACGCGGTAAGGATGATCTTCTCGATGCCTCCCCGCGGGTCCAGCATCGGCGCCGTACCGGCCTGCTGCGCGGATGGCAGGCATTGGAAAATCGCGTTGTGCTCGCTGTCCAGGGGCAGCAACGTGGCGCCGCTCTCTTTCACGGCGGCCATGAACAACGCGCCGGACATGACCAATGCTTCCTTATTGGCAAGCAGAATCCGCTTGCCGGTCCGTGCCGCCGCCAAGGCGCTCGGCAGCCCTGCCGCGCCGACAATGGCGGCCACGACCGTATCGCATTCCGCCGCGGAGGCGATATCGCATAATGCATCAGGGCCGTGCGCTACCTCGGTAGTGAGTCCGTGCCGCCGTAACGCGTCGCGCAACGGGCCGGCGGCATCGGCGCTGCCAATGACCGCGACCGCGGGACGGAAAACCGCGCATTGCGCCGCAAGCGCTTCCCAGTTGCGTTGCGCCGACAGCGCATGCACGCTATACCGGTCAGGGTGGCGAGCTACCACATCCAGCGTGCTTTTGCCGATAGACCCGGTCGACCCGAGCAGCGTAATCCGTTGTGTCATATCACACTCAAAAAACCTTCCGGCGCGCAGATCGCCGGCATTACACCACATTGCCCGAGCCCAGCAGGAGCATCGCCAACGGCAGCACCGGCAACAACGCATCAACGCGATCCAGCACACCACCGTGCCCCGGCAACAGCTGGCTTGAATCCTTGACGCCGGCCTGCCGCTTCATCAATGATTCGAAGAGGTCGCCAATCACACTGAATACCACGAGCAGCAGCACCGCGGCCAAAGCGCGGCCAATTCCGAACCGTGCCGCATATTCTGTGAAAATCGTTGGCGCAAAGACATGGGTTGCAATGGCAAGCCCGGCAACAATCAATACGACAACCGCGCCACCAATCGCCCCTTCCCAGCTTTTTCCGGGGCTGATGGTCAACGCCAGCTTACGCTTGCCAAACCGCCGCCCGACAAAATAAGCACCGATATCGGCCAGCCAGACCACGATCATCATCGACAACACCAACGCCACCCCCCAATCGCGGCGCGCCGACACCAGCGCGTGCCAGCAACCGAGGAAGACGATGATGCCCGCGAGCAACATGAAAGTGCGCCACGCTCCCGCGGCGAGTATCGGTCGACGGATGAACACGTACGGTACGAGTAACACCCAGAACACCGCACAGGCCTTGTACAAACCAAGCGGTGCGCCGGCATCGGTCGCCGCGCCACGCATGCTGGCCAGCAACGCCAGGGCCGCGACCGCGGCGTAGACGTAAGGCCTGATGCCCGTCAATTTCAGCAGGCGAGCCCACTCCCACGCGGCACAGACCAGCACGATGCCTATCATCGTGCCGAAGCCGGAGATCGGCGCCCATAAGGTAACAGGCACCAGAATCAACAGCAGGACGATGGCGGTAATCACACGGGTCTTCAACATGGCAACGAACCCATTCCCTGCTCGCTGCCCTGCTTCGCCGCATCAAGCGCCGCGCCACCAGGCGTTACCTGCGCGCTGGTACGCCCAAAACGTCGCTCCCGTTTCCGGAACGACGCGAGGGCTTCGCTGAAAATCTTCTCGTCGAAATCGGGCCAGAACGTAGGCGTGAAAAACAATTCGGTGTAAGCCAATTGCCACAGCAGAAAATTACTGACCCGCTGTTCCCCACCGGTTCGGATAAAAAGATCCGGCTCCGGCGCGTACGACATGGCCAGACAATGCTCGAGACGTTGCTCGTCGACGATGCCGACCTGCCCGTCCGCCACCGCCTGCTCGGCAATTTTGCGCGTCGCTTGCAGGATGTCCCAGCGACCACCGTAGTTTGCCGCGATGGTCAGCGTCATACGGGTATTGCGTGCTGTTTTGCTCTCCGCGCGCGCGGCCAGCTCGACAATGCGCTTGTCGAAGCGCGACAGGTCGCCAACGATGCGCAAGCGGATGCCATTAGCATGCATCTTGGCCACCTCGCGTTCAAGCACGGCAACGAACAAGCGCATCAGGAAAGACACCTCGTCTTCCGGTCGGCGCCAATTCTCGGAACTGAAGGCGAACAGGGTCAGATACTGAACCCCGCTATCGAGGCACAGCGAGACGGTTCGGTGAATGGCTTCCACGCCTTTTGTATGCCCCGCGACACGCGGTAGATGGCGTTTTTGCGCCCAACGGCCATTTCCGTCCAGAATGATCGCGATATGACGCGGAATCGAGGACGGATCAGGAACACTCAAGGTTGAGCTGGTATGAGTCATAGGCGCCGAGGCCGTTTCCGGTTCGGATCGTGAATGGTCAACACCAGGAGCCTGGCGACAGCGCCAACCAGCCCTTGGCCAGACAGGTTGCAAAGCGGCCCAACTTGCAGCCGGCCGGCGTAAACCGCGTGCCGCACCGCGTCATGCCACGTCGCATCGCGGTGGACGGCATCACATACCCTCTGCTCCCACGTCATGCCGTATGAGCAACGCTCGCCACGGTGCCGCGCACCACGGTGATTACGCAGGGTTGTTGCGGTCATTCCGTCAATCAGACGGTCATGATTTCCGCTTCCTTCGCCGTCACGAGCTTATCGACTTCCGCAACGAATTTATCGGTAGCCTTCTGAACATCGTCTTGCGCACGACGGTCGTCGTCTTCAGAGATTTCCTTGTCCTTGACCAGTTTCTTCGACTGCTCGTTCGCGTCGCGGCGCAGGTTGCGCAGCGCGATCTTCGCCGACTCAGCCTCGCTCTTCACCACCTTGACCAGCTCACGACGACGTTCCTCGGTCAACATCGGCATCGGCACGCGGATGAGTTCGCCCATCGTCGACGGATTCAGACCCAGGTCCGACTCGCGAATCGCCTTCTCGACCTTCCCGACCATGTTCTTTTCCCACGGCTGCACGCCAATGGTACGCGCATCGACCAGCGTCACGTTCGCCACCTGCCCGATGGGGACCGGCGACCCGTAGTACTCGACCTGAATATGATCCAACAACCCCGTATGCGCACGACCGGTACGGATTTTTGCCAGATCGGCCTTGAACGACTCGATCGTGCGCTGCATCTTTTGATCGAGCTGTTTCTTGAGTTCAGCGACTGTCATCTTGTTCTCCCAACCTATATTGCAGTGTGCGGCGACGATCCTATCGACCCCTCGGCGCCGCGCGGGATGCCACGCCCGGAAAGGCGCACCCAGCATGCGCGGAACGAACAAACGTCTGTCAGGTTCGAAACCGTCACCACACAGGCGACGCTCGCTGCCGAGCGCCTCCTTTATCAAACGTGAACGAGCGTGCCCTCTTCCTCACCGAGGATGACCCGGCGCAACGCACCCGGCTTAACAATCGAGAACACGCGAATCGGCAGTTTCTGGTCGCGGCACAGCGCGAACGCCGTGGCATCCATCACCTGCAAATTCTTGCTGATCGCTTCATCGAACGTAATGTTCGCATACCGTATCGCGGACGGGTCTTTTTTCGGGTCAGCAGAGTATACGCCATCCACCTTGGTCGCCTTCAAGACCACTTCCGCGCCAATTTCCGCACCACGCAACGCCGCGGCCGTATCCGTCGTAAAAAACGGATTCCCGGTTCCGGCGGCAAAAATGACTACTTTTCCTTCCTCGAGCTGACGAATGGCGCGAGGGCGGATATATGGCTCGACGACTTGATCCATGCGCAATGCCGATTGGACACGCGCCACGATACCAGCATGCCGCATGGCATCCTGCAGCGCCAAGGCATTCATCATCGTTGCCAGCATACCCATGTAGTCGGCGGTAGCGCGGTCCATTCCGGCAGCACCTCCCGCGACACCGCGGAAGATGTTGCCGCCACCTATCACGACCGCTACCTGGGTGCCCAGACGGACAATCTCAGCAACGTCTCCCACCATCCGTTCGATGGTCGCGCGATTGATGCCAAACGCATCATCGCCCATCAGTGCTTCGCCGGAAAGTTTCAACAAGACGCGCTTATAGGAAGTTGGCATAGGGGATTCCTGATAACGCCGGCGACGGCAACGGTAGAACTTTAGAGAGGAAACGGCATGCAGGCAACCGTGTTTCCCGCACGCCCGGTCGCCGATGGGGGCCGGTCAGAACGCCATCATGACCGGCCACCCACATTGGCGACCCCTGAATACCGATGACGGAGGCACTGCCTCCGTCATCATGACACAACTCGACCGCGAACAAATCCCATGGCCTGGCGGACGGCGCCGGTTCGTGGCGCCGTCCGGTGGTTACCATGGATGAGAGCGGCCCGATCGATCAGTTTTGCGCTTGCTTTGCCGCGGCAACCTGGGCCGCCACTTCCGCCGCGAAGTCGTCCTGGCGCTTTTCAATACCTTCGCCAACCACATACAGCTTGAACTGGCTGACCGTCGCGTTGGCGGCCTTCAGCATCTGTTCAATCGATTGCTTGTCGTTCTTCACAAACGGCTGGTTCAGCAGCGACACTTCCTTCAGGAACTTCTGCACCGAACCCTCGACCATCTTTTCCACGATCTCGGCCGGCTTGCCCGATTCCGCAGCCTTCTCGGCGGCAATCTTGCGCTCCTTCTCGACCAACTCGGCCGAGACATCGCTGGCTTGCAATGCCGCCGGCTTCATCGCCGCGATATGCATGGCCACATCCTTGCCAACTTGTTCGTCACCGCCGTCGAACTCGACCAACACACCAATACGGGTGCCATGCAGATAGGAAGCCAGCTTCTTCGCGCTTTCGATACGCTCGAAACGACGGATCGACAGGTTTTCACCGATCTTGCCAACCAGCGCCAGCCGCACGGCGTCGACCGTCGAGCTTTCCAGCGGCAATGCCGACAACGCCGCCACGTCAGCCGGATGTTGCGTCGCGACCAGCTCCGCCACCGCCTTGCCGAACGTCAGGAAGTCAACGTTTTGCGCCACGAAGTCCGTTTCGCAGTTCAACTCGACCAGCACGCCAACGCCATTGCCCACATGGGCGACGATGATGCCTTCCGCCGTCACGCGCGATGCGGCCTTGCTGGCCTTGTTACCGAGCTTGACGCGCAGGATCTCTTCCGCGCGCACGATATCGCCATCCGCCTCAGTCAGTGCCTTCTTGCATTCCATCATCGGCGCATCAGTCTTCGCGCGCAGTTCGCCCACCATGCTTGCAGTAATCGCTGCCATGTCTATTTGCTCCTGGATTCAGTCTTATCGATGTTCACTGCATGCCGATGCATTCGGGCCACCCAACGCACGCCCCGCAAGGGAAAACAAAAGGGTGGCACATCAGCATGTCAAAACATCGACATGGAAAAACGCCAATCTGTAGTTCAAAAAAAAGGGGCTTATGGAGAGCCCCTTTTTCGCCGTCAATCCCGCCGCCATCGCGACCCTGTCGTGTCACGAACCCGTGCCGGCCGTCATCCGCAGCCGGTAACCCGGTAAGAAACCGCGCCATGGGATGCCGACGCGAGACTCGGCGGGCCGGGCGGCATGACATGCACACAACGCCGACCCAGCCCGGCCTGAAGCCTTACGCCTCGTTAGCCACTTCGACGAATTCGTCGCCTTGCTCGCCACGAACCGCTTCAACCGTTTCCTTCACCGCCGTCGCACGACCTTCCAACACGGCGTCAGCCACCGCTTGCGCGTACAGCGCAACCGCCTTGCTCGAGTCGTCATTACCCGGAATCACATAATCCAGGCCTTCCGGCGAGTGGTTCGTGTCAACCACGGCGATGACCGGCACGCCCAGCGCCTTTGCTTCGGCGACGGCAATCTTGTGGTAACCAACGTCGACCACGAAGATCGCGTCCGGAATCCCCGGCATGTTCTTCACGCCACCAATGGAGCGCTCCAGCTTCGCCATTTCGCGCTCGAACAGCAGGCCTTCCTTCTTCGTCATCTTTTCCAGGTCACCCGCTTCGACCTGTGCTTCCATTTCCTTCAGCTTCTTGATCGACGCCTTCAACGTCTTGAAGTTCGTCATCATGCCGCCCAGCCAACGGCTGTTCACATATGGCATACCCGAACGCGTCGCCTCGGCGGCGATCGTTTCGCGCGATTGACGCTTCGTGCCCACGAACAGCACCGTGCCGCGATTTGCCGACAACGTGCGCACGTACTTCAGCGCGTCGTTGAACAGCGGCAAGGTCTTGTCCAGGTTGATGATGTGCACCTTGTTACGCGAACCGTAGATGTATTGGGACATCTTCGGGTTCCAGAAGCGCGTTTGGTGACCGAAGTGGACACCGGCTTCCAGCATTTCTCGCATCGAGACTGCCATGATTTTTCTACTCCATGAGGGTTCGGACTAAAACCGGCTGCGACATCACTGTCCGGCACGCACAAAATAATTGCCGGGACAGCGACACCCTGGGTGCACCGATTCGCGATTTGAACTTCCGCCCCGAAAACAGGGCCGTTACCTGCCACACAAGCCGGGCGCAAGAAATCCAGCCCGCGATTATAGCACCAGTACGGCCATGGACTCAACAGCGAGGTTTGGCCGTCCATCGTCCAGCGGATCAATCGTCTGTGAGATAATGCGGCCTTGATTGCGCTTACCGATTGGAATCATGGCCGTTACGCTGAAATCCGAACACGACATCGCCCAGATGCGCGTCGCTTGCCGACTGGCGAGCGAGGTGCTGGACTACATCACGCCCTTCGTCAAGGCAGGGGTGACCACTGGCGAACTGGACCGGCTCTGCCATGAATACATGGTAAAGGAACAAGGCACGGTGCCGGCCCCGCTGAATTACCAGCCTCCCGGCTACCCGCCTTATCCGGCCGCCACCTGCATTTCGGTGAATGATGTCATCTGCCATGGCATTCCAGGCACCAAGGTCTTGAAGAACGGCGATGCGCTGAATATCGACATCACCGTCATCAAGGCAGGCTACTTCGGCGACACGAGCCGGATGTTTATCGTGGGAGAAGGATCGATCCTGTGCAAGCGACTCGTGCAAACGACATTCGAATGCATGTGGCTGGGCATCGAGCAGGTGCGTCCTGGTGCGACGTTGGGCGATATCGGTCATGCGATCCAGCGGCATGCCGAGGGCGCGGGCTTCAGCGTGGTGCGCGAATATTGCGGTCATGGCATTGGCACGGTATTCCACGAGGAACCGCAGGTCGTTCATTACGGCCGTCCGGGCACCGGAATGACGCTGGAAGCCGGGATGATTTTCACGATCGAGCCGATGATCAACGCCGGCAAGCGCGATATCCGCACGATGCCTGACCATTGGACCGTCAAGACGCGTGACCGCAGCCTGTCCGCCCAATGGGAGCATACCGTGCTGGTGACGCCGGATGGCTTCGACGTCCTGACCGTCTCGGCATTGACACAGCCACGGCCAGTGCTGGCGGAAGTCTGACGCATGGGCTCGCCTGGACCATCGGCGTCTGGCGGGATGCTTGCCTGACAAACTGCATGCCGACAGCGTTGCACTCGGCTCGGGCGCGCGCGTGAAGCAAGGCGGCGCGTACGCGACGTCATATGCCGGGACGGTCTAAAAACCGGCACCTTTTGAATATTGTCTAATATTGTTTAAGCGATGATCGAGACTTGGCGTCATCGATCGACGGACGGAGCCTTTCCCGGCCGTCTGAAATTTTTGCGCTTCGGCCGTCCGGCCAACGGAACACCATGACAGCGTCCGCCTCCCCATCGCCTTCCCAATCGGGTCTTCCACATCCGAACGGCACTCCGATGAACAGTGCCGAACTGCGGCAATACTATCGTGGCGAGAAAACCGCCCAAATCGACAAATACCGTGGCAACGGCAAGATCGACTTGCTGATGCGCAATCTGGCGCGCAATGCCGACAGGGTGTTGACCGACATCTGGCATGACTGCAAGTTGCCCGGCATGCTGACGCTGGTTGCCGTCGGGGGATATGGACGAGGCGAACTCGCGCCGCATTCCGACATCGACATCGTTGTTTTGCTTCCGGCCGAACCCGATGAATTGCTTGCCGGACGGCTCGAACGTTTCATCGGCGCCGCATGGGATGCGGGGCTCGATGTCGGCAGTAGCGTACGAACGATCGAGGATTGCATCGAGGCCGCACACGGTGACATCACGATCCAGACCGCCTTGCTCGAAGCACGTCGCATCGTCGGCAATACGCAGTTGTTCGAACGTTTCACGAGGGCTTTTCAAGACAGTCTCGACCCGCGCGCTTTTTTCCAGGGCAAGCTGCTCGAAATGCGGCAGCGCCACGCGAAATATCAGGACACGCCGTATAGCCTTGAGCCGAATTGCAAGGAAAGCCCCGGCGGGCTACGTGATCTTCAAGTCATTATCTGGATGGCGCGTGCAGCGGGCTTTGGTTCAACGTGGCAGGAACTCGAACATTCCGGGCTGATCACGGCGCACGAGGCGCACGAGCTGCGGCGTAACGAGTTCTTTCTGAAAACGCTGCGGGCGCGCTTGCATATCCTGGCCAATCGCCGCCAGGACATGCTCGTCTTCGATCTGCAGACCGCGCTTGCCGAAGCATTCGGGTATCGCGCCAGCGCCAGCCGACGAGCCAGCGAGCCGTTGATGCGACGGTACTACTGGGCCGCGAAGGCAGTGACGCAGTTGAGCACGATCCTCGTGCAAAACATCGATGCGCGCCTGAATCCGGACCAAAGCGGCATCACGCGCGTGCTGTCGCAGAATTTCGTCGAAAAACAAGGCATGATCGAAATCGTTTCCGACGATCTTTTCGAGCGCGAGCCGACTGCCATCCTCGAAGCCTTCCTGTTGTACGAGAAGGTGCAAGGTGTTAAAGGCCTGTCGGCGCGCACGCTTCGGGCGCTCTATCACTCACGCCGCAGCATGACGCTGAGTTGGCGCCGTAATCCGGAGAATCGCCGCCTGTTCCTCGAGATCCTGAAGCAGCCGTCGGGGATCACCCATGCGCTGCGGCTGATGAACCAGACCAGCGTCCTGGGCAGTTATCTGACCAACTTCGGCCGCATCGTCGGGCAAATGCAGCACGACCTGTATCACGTCTACACGGTCGACCAGCATATTCTGACCGTGCTGCGGAACATTCGGCGTTTCGGTAGTGCCGAGCATGCGCATGAATATCCTTTTTGCAGCGAATTATTCGCGAACTTCGAACGACCCTGGGTGTTGTATATCGCCGCGCTGTTCCATGACATCGCGAAAGGCCGGGGCGGCGACCACTCGACGCTCGGCATGGTGGATGCACGCCGATTCTGCCGGGAACACGGCGTGGAGGAGAACGACACCGCGCTCGTAGTCTGGCTCGTCGAGCATCACCTGACAATGAGCCAGGTGGCGCAGAAGCAGGATACGAGCGACCCCGACGTGATAAAGAGCTTTGCCGACACCGTGGCGAGTGAACGTCGGCTGACGGCACTGTATCTGCTGACCGTCGCCGACATTCGCGGCACCAGCCCGAAGGTCTGGAATGCCTGGAAAGGGAAATTGCTGGAAAACCTGTACCGCCTGACCTACCAGGTTCTCGGCGGCGCCGCGCCGGATGCCGATACCGACTTGATCCGGCGCCGGGACGCGGCTCGCGCGGCGTTGCGGCATCGATTGGTCTCCCCGGACGCCGAAAAGCCACTATGGGAACAACTGGACGTCAGCTACTTCCTGCGGCACGACCCGGACGAGATCGCCTGGCAAACACAGAAGTTATTGCCGCACCTGACGACCGAACGCGTCATCGTCCGCGCACGCCCCTCCCCGATCGGTGAAGGGTTGCAGGTGTTGGTGTATTCGAAGGACAGGCCGGACCTGTTCGCGAGCATCTGCGGCTATTTCAGCCGCCAGGGGTTGTCCGTGCAACAGGCGGTCATCCATACGACGCACCACGGCTATGCACTGGATGATTTTCTGGTGCTGGACCCGGATCGGGAAGCCGGGAATCTTGATAATCACCGCCACATCGCCAACCTCGTCGAACAGCAATTGGCGCAGCAATTGGAGGCGCATGCCGGCCTGCCAGATCCGGTAAAAGGTCGCTTGTCCCGTCTATCGCGCGTGTTCCCGATTTCGCCGCGCATCGACCTGCGTCCCGATGAACGTGGTCAGTTTTTTATCCTGTCCGTCTCGGCGAACGACCGCGCGGGCCTGCTGTACACCATCGCGCGCATATTGGCAGAACATCGGATCGAAGTGCGGAGCGCGCGCATCCACACCCTGGGCGACCGCGTCGAAGACGTGTTCCTGATCCAAAGCGACCGGCTTGTGGATAGCCGACTGCAACTGAAACTCGAAACGGAACTGCTCGATACGCTGGCGATCTGACCCTGCTTTATCGATTCCCCCTGACCGGACGCTCGAAAAGGTCCGGGCCGCCGGCCGAGCCGGTACAACGCGTCGTCGCCGGGATCGATATCGCCGTCCGTTTCACCGTCGTGCCCTGACACGCCACGGTGCACCTCACGCGGCGCCGGCATACTTCCGGACGCAGATCTCACCTTTTGTCTTGACCGCGGCGACACCGCGGCCGAACATGCGGGTCAGCCAGCCAACGCCTCCACGGCGGCGCGGCCCCCAGGAAACATTATGCGAACCAAACTCTCCGTCTCTCGCCCCGCTTCCGGCGAGGATTCATCCACCTCCGCGCAGCCGGCGGCCAAGCGCAGTTCCGCGCGGGCTCCCGTTCGCGCCGCGTCACCGTTGGCGCGGCGGGTAAAACCTGTCCGCGACGACAGCACCGGCGACAAGCGCAAAGCGCCGCCAGGCCGAGGTACCACTGATCGCAAATCCGTCGATGGCGGGACACGCGGGAGTGGGCCGCGCACGGCGCCGCGACCCGCCGGTCCACGTGCGGCGGCAGGCACATCAAAGAACGGGCGTTTCCGCACTGGCGCCGCAACCGGCCCACGCGGCGACGCGACGGCAGCACCGCGATCACCGCGCACGCCCCGTTTCGATAGTGATGGCACCGGGCTACGGAATGAACGCGTCGCCGGCGCGCAGCGCGGGCAACGCAGCGCTGCCGCACCGCACGCGCGTCAGGGAGACGGCAAATATTCGGCGGCGCGACCGGCTGGCGCTTCAGGCGGCCGCCCCGGCACGCCAGGCGGTCCGCGGTCCGGCAGTGGGATCGCCGGACGGGGCGAAGGCCAAGGTCAGCGTGGCGGCAGGAGTGAAGGTTCACGTTCGAGCCCAGACAGACAGGAAAGCCAGGATCACCCACGTGGTCAAGGTCGCCGGGAGGATCGCGGCACGGCGGGGGATCGTCGTCCCGTCGGCACGGGCCGTACCGACGCGCGCCCTGCCGGTTTTGCACAGGGGCGCGGGGGGGATCGCCGTGGTAGCCCGGCGGGCGCCCGCGAGGAGGCGCGACCGGATCAGCGCAACGCCCCACGAGGCGAGCCCCGCGTCGACTCGCGCGGTGCCCCGCGCGGCGACACCCGTGATAATGCGCGTAAAGACAGCCGTGGTACCGCCACTGGCCGCCCTGGCGGCCGCCCCGGCAACCATGCTGCCGCGGAAGGTCGCGCTGGTGACGCCCGAAACCGCACGGATTCACGCTACACCGGGCCAGCGCGTACATCGGAGCCGAATCGGCACGGCCGCGCGCCGTTGCCGCCGGCCGTGCCCACCCGTGCCCGTCCCTCCCGCACGGACCGCCGCGATGATGGCGCACTGCCGCGCGCGAACGCGGCGCGCTCGTCGAGCGGCGACATCGGCGCACCGCGCACGAAGAGCGTCCGGGAGTACCTCGACGAAGCGGCCGCAACGGATGAAGGCGTGCGCTTGTCCAAACGCATGTCGGAACTCGGCATGTGCTCGCGACGCGAAGCGGATGAATGGATCGAAAAAGGCTGGGTGAAAGTGGATGGCCAGGTCGCGGATACGCTGGGCGTGCGCGTGAAACCAGACCAGAAAATCGATATCGCGCCGCAGGCGATGGCCGCGCAACAAAAGCTGGTGACCATCCTGCTGCATAAGCCGGTCGGGCACGTCTCCGGACAGCCGGAAGACGGCCATCCGCCGGCGGTGGCACTCGTGACGCCCTCAAATCATTGGGACATGGACGGCACGATGCTGCGCTTCACCGCGCTGCATCTACGCGCATTGGCGCCGGCGGGTCGTCTCGACATCGACTCCACCGGGCTCTTGGTCTTCACGCAGGACGGTCGCGTCGCCAAGCAACTCATCGGGGAACAATCGGAGGTCGACAAGGAATACCTGGTCCGCGTGCGCTATGGCCGCCATACCGAAAACCTGGCGTCGTATTTTCCTGAAGACCAACTGGCACTGCTGCGTCATGGTCTGTCGCTCGATGACGTCGAACTGCAACCAGCGCAGGTGGATTGGCAAAACGGCGAGCAGTTGCGCTTCGTGCTGCGCGAGGGGCGCAAACGCCAGATCCGACGCATGTGCGAAGCAGTTGGGCTGGAAGTGCTGGGTTTGAAGCGAGTACGGATCGGCGGCGTCATGCTCGGTGCCCTGCCACCAGGTCAATGGCGTTACCTCGCGGAAGGCGAAACGTTCTGACCGCCCGCGCATGCCGCCGAAGGTCCCGGCATCGCAATCGCATATGGGTCTTGCGGTCGCGCCGGTGAACATGGCAAAGGCTGCGACCAGACAACGTGCCGATTGACCGGCTCCGGCGCATTGTGTCAATCGTCGCCAGGTGCGGAACTGGCGTCCGGGAACAGCACATCGACAAAGCCGAGCTTTGACAAATCGTCCATCCGCATAGGATACAGTTTACCGATCAGATGATCGCACTCATGCTGGACGACGCGAGCGTGGAACCCGTCGGCAACCCGATCGATGGCATTGCCGAACTGATCGTAGCCCTCATAGCGGATCATCGAGAAACGCTTCACCAGCCCGCGCATGCCGGGCACCGACAAGCATCCTTCCCACCCCTCTTCCATATCATGCGACTTCGGCGCGATCACCGGGTTGATCAAAACCGTTTCGGGCACCGGTGGCGCGTCGGGATAGCGTTGTGCATCCGGTGAGAAACCAAAGATCACCACTTGCTTGTCCACGCCAATCTGCGGCGCGGCCAGTCCCGCGCCATTGGCCGCAAGCATCGTGTCGAACATATCCGCGATCAACGCCAGCAATTCCGGGGAGTTGAACTCGGATTCGTCGACCGTCTTGGCAATCCGCAGCAAGCGGGGATCGCCCATTCTCAGAATTTCACGAATCATCCGCCTCTCCTCAGCGCCGCCCCGCAGCGCGTCTTCCCATCGATCGAACCGGCGCTACACACCGTCTTGCGCAAGCCGCGTCAACATCGTTGCTTCATCGATCACCTCGACCCCCAATGCTTCCGCCTTCACGAGCTTGCTGCCCGCATCGGCGCCCGCCACGACGAACGACGTCTTCGAGGACACCGAGCCCGCCACCTTCGCACCAGCCGCCTCAAGCATCGCTTTTGCATCATCGCGGCTCAACGTTGGCAGCGTACCCGTCAACACCACGGTCTTGCCGGACAACGGCACTGCGGCCTGCGACCGGGCCAAGCCTTCGCCTTCCGCCCACTCTACACCGGACGCACGCAATTGCTCAATCACCTCGACATTGTGTGGTTGCGCAAAAAACGTAAGAATCGCCTCTGCCACGACGGGGCCGATATCACGAACCGCAAGCAACGCTTCCCGATCGGCTTCGATCAATGCGTCCATCGTGCCAAAATGCTGCGCCAACGCTTTCGCCGTGCTTTCCCCCACCTGCCGAATGCCCAACGCAAAGATGAAACGTGGCAACGTCGTATGCCGCGCCTTCTCAAGCGAATCCAGCAAGTTCTGGGCCGACTTGTCGCCAAATCGGTCGAGCGCGGCAAGCGTGGCGAAACCAAGCCGGAACAAGTCTGCCGGCGTACGCACCAGATTCTGCTCGACCAATTGATCGACGATCTTGTCACCTAGTCCATCAATGTCAAGCGCGCGACGCTGCGCGAAATGCCAGAGCGCCTGCTTGCGCTGCGCCGGGCAGAACAGACCGCCGGTACACCGCGCCACGGCCTCGTCCGCTAGCCGTTCGATGGCCGAGCCGCAAACCGGACACGCCGTAGGCATGACAAACGCACGAGCATCGGCGGGACGCCGCGCCTGCACCGCGCCGACCACCTCGGGAATCACATCACCCGCCCGCCGAACGATTACCGTATCGCCGATCAGAATGTCCTTACGAGTGATTTCGTCCTCGTTATGTAACGTGGCGTTCGTTACCGTCACACCGCTGACCGACACCGGCTCCAATCGCGCCACGGGCGTGATGGCGCCGGTACGCCCCACCTGCACATCGATATCCAGCAACCGGGTCATGGCCTCCAATGCAGGGAACTTGTGCGCCAGCGCGAATCGCGGCGCGCGAGAGACAAAACCCAGCGCCGCGCGTTGCTCAGTCTCGTTCACCTTATAGACGACACCATCGATGTCATACGGCAACGCCTCGCGGCGCGCACCGATCCCGCGGAAAAAGGCGAGCATGCCGGCTGCACCGTGCACCACCGCACGCTCCTTGCAGACCGGCAGTCCGAGCGCGTCATACCAGTTCATCAACGCATCATGTGTCGCAGGCATCGGCACCCCTTCGAGCGCGCCGATGCCATAAGCGAAGAACGACAACGGGCGCTTGGCGGTGATCTTTGAATCGAGCTGTCGCAGGCTGCCGGCGGCGGCATTGCGCGGATTGGCAAAGGTCTTTTCACCTGCCGCACGCTGACGTTCGTTCAAGCGCTCGAAATCGCGCTTGTACATCAGCACCTCGCCACGCACTTCGAGCACATCCGGCATCGGCACGCCCTTGACGGCCTTCAATTGCAACGGAATGGTTCGCACGGTGCGGATGTTGTCAGTGACGTCCTCCCCGGTGGCGCCATCGCCGCGCGTCGCGCCGCGCACAAAGCGGCCGTGCTCATAGCGCAAAGATATGGCGAGGCCATCGAATTTCAACTCACACGCGTAAGCGAGAGCATCACGCCCCTGGGCCGGTGCGATCGCCTCCAGATCCTTCGGGGTAACCGCTGCATCGACCGTGGCACCGGCGGCCAGCTTGGCCAGACCTTCCGCGCAACGTCGGTCGAACGCTTCCACTTCCTCATCGTCGAACGCGTTATTCAGCGACAACATCGGTACCGCGTGCGTGACACTGGCAAAAGCCGTCAATGCCTCGCCGCCTACCCGCTGCGTGGGAGAATCCGGCGTGATCAGATCCGGATTCGCGTGTTCCACCGCCTGCAATTCCGCAAACAACCGGTCGTATTCGGTATCCGGGACCTCGGGGTCATCCTCGACATAATAGGCATGATTCAGCCGCGCCAGTTCGGTCCGTAATGCGGCCGCGCGGACTACCGGATCAGCATTTTCGCGTTCAGCGGGCGTGGGATGGGCGGCACGGGGCGCCGCCTTGGAGGCAGGATGGCTCATCGGATTTCAAGATACACCATGACGCATGGCAAGCGGCTGAACGCGTCCGCGCACCCGGCATGCCATCGTGCGGATTACGCGGTCAGGAAGAAAATAAACGCCGGGCCGCGGTCGATCCGGCGGGCAGCCCCGCCTGTTCGAGCCGCGCGTACAACGTCATCAGGCGGTCGTCGATCGCCTGCATCGAGGCATCCGGCAACACGCGGCGCTGATCATCGACCACCCGGGCGCCGATGCGTTGCGCCAGTGAACGGGCGTAATCGCACATCAGGCGCCATGGCAGGATGTCTTCGTCCGCCACCGGCACATCAAGCAGCAGCGTGATCATCTGGCCACCCTTGTAAGTCAAGTCGTCGCGCAGGAAATTCATGTTCTCGAACGTCATCGTGAACACCGGGTTCTGCTGCGCATCGAGCTTGACGAAACGCGTGCCATCGCGAGAAAGCAGCATGCCATCCTGCGACGCCACCGCCTGCACATAGCTGCCCGACCAGGGGGCGCCATCGGTCAGGACGTTCACCGACAACTGTGCATCGCATTGCGCGGCAAAACCGTCCAGTTCACGCGCCATCTGCACAACGGCGCCCATGTCCGGGAAATCCGCCGACGCGTCGAGCGCATCCGCCAGCTGGTGGACGCTACCGACAAACTCGCTGAACTCCAGTTCATTCAACGCACCCGAACGGTTTGCAAGCTGCACGGCGACCCGCAGACTCTCGTAGCGGGCACCCGGACGCAGCGCTCCCCACTGGCCCTGGGTGTCACATCCCTCGACGAACACCGGCTTGCTGCCGGCGCGTCGCAATCGAACCGCGAACGGAATCACCCGGTCGCCGGTCACCGCTTCGCCGAGTGTCAACGGCACGATGCAGTCCAGTCGTGAATCGACCACGACGGGCGGAAGGTTCGATATGGTCGCTCTCGCCCCGAGGTCACGGCCCTGGACGAGCGGCTGGCCCGACTGCGCATCATCGGCATGCGCGGCGGAGTCACCACCGTGCACCGCCCCTGCAGACGCACCCTCTGCGCCATCGACACTGGCCAGCACGGCATCGCTTTCCACGCTCGCACCGTCACCCATCGCCGCCGCGGAAACCCCTTCGACCACCGGTATGAAGTCGTCGGCTTTTGACGCCTCGGATTGCGTTTGCGTCAATGTGCCGAAGGTTGGCTCGCGACGTTCGCGCGCCGCAACCTCGCGGGCTTCCTGCCTGGCTGCATCGCCATCAACCGCGGACCTGGTAACCGTGGTAACGGCGCCAGGCGCGGCGGCGGGTTTTGTGCCGCGTGCGTCCGACCACACAGGCGCGCCACCGGCGGCATCCGACGTGCCCGGTGCACCCGGCCGCGGCTCGCGACGACTCACCCGGTCCGGCGCGATGAATGGCGCCTCCTCGTTCTCCGGCATGCCCGCGGCGACGCCCTCGCCGGGCGCGTCGTCCATGGTACGCGGGAGACGCCGGCGGACCCGTTTTCCTTGTACGCCGTTATAAACGACAACCGCGACGACGATGATGACGCCCGCGACAATCAATCCGAGTTGCAACTCGTTCATGCATGCTCCATCCCATGCCCAATGGCCGGCCGCGCCGGCCACGTTTCTGGTGTTCTGGTCTTACTATCTATTCTCGACGAAACCTGCCGCCGATTCCATATCGACGGCCACGATCCGCGATACGCCCTGTTCCTGCATTGTCACGCCGATCAGTTGCTGCGCCATCTCCATCGCAATCTTATTGTGGGAGATAAAGAGGAACTGCGTCTTGTCCGACATGGCACGCACCAGGTTTGCATAGCGCTCGGTGTTCGCATCGTCGAGCGGCGCATCCACTTCGTCCAACAGGCAGAACGGTGCCGGATTCAGTTGGAACATGGCGAACACCAACGCAGTGGCCGTCAGCGCTTTTTCCCCCCCGGACAACAGGTGAATCGTCGAATTCTTCTTGCCCGGCGGCTGCGCCATGACCTGAACGCCGGAGTCGAGGATCTCGTCGCCTGTCATCTGCAGCTTCGCCTGGCCTCCGCCGAACAGGCGTGGGAACATCTCGCTGAAATGCCGATTGACCTCGTCGAACGTGGATTGCAGCAACTGACGCGTTTCCTGATCGATCTTGCGGATCGCATCCTCCAATGTCTCGATCGCCGAGGTCAGGTCGGCAGACTGGGAGTCAAGGAAGGTCTTGCGTTCGCGGGCGGCACGCAGCTCCTCCAACGCCGCCATGTTCACGGCCCCCAACGCCTGAATCGCATTGTTGATCCGTGTGACCTCGCCCTGTAGCCAAGAGGCTTTCAGATCAGGCGTCAACCGCGCCCGCAACGCATCGAGATCGATTTGCACAGCCTGCAATTGCTCGCCGAACTGCTCGGCGCTCAACCGCGCCGCCTGTTCCTTCAACTGGCATTCCGTGATGCGTTCACGTAGCGGTTGCAGCGAGCGCTCGGTGGTCAGGCGTTGTTCGTCGGCGCCTCGCAGACGTCCAGTCAGGTCATCCAGCTCGGTACGTGCCGAGGCCAGTGCCTGCTCCCGCGCCGTACGCACTTCCAGCGCTTCCTGCAAGCCCGTATCCTGCGTCTTGTCCTCTATCCCGGCCAGCTCGATGCGGGCCTCTTCCAGTTCGGCATCGATACGTTCCAATTGCTCGCCGCAGACATCGATGGAGCGGCGCAATTCCTCGATACGCGCGCGCAGATTGCGCTCCTCGAAACCGGCGTCCTGTGCAGCACGCTCCAACTCGCGTAACGCGCGCCGCGCATCGTCGAGTTCGCGTTGCAGTCGCTCGAAGGCGACCTGCTGGTCCTCGAACGCCGCCTGGCTCTCGGCCAACGCCTGGTCGTGCTGCTCGAACGCGGCCTCGGCCGTCTCGCAAATCGCGCGTTGCTCGTCTACCTGGGCGGCAATCTCGTCCAGCTCCTCGCTGATCTGCGTATGCCGCGACGTGAAACGCTCGTGCGCCTGGTTCAACTTCAATGCCGTCAGTTGCAGCGCATGCGCGTCGCGCGTCGCGGCATCGGCTTGCTGGCGCAGCGCAGCCTCGCGCGTCACTGCCTCGGTGTGCGCCGCCTCGGCGCGACCCGCGTGCAATTTCGCACCATCGGCCAGCAACGCCTGCGCGCGAACCTCGCGTGTCAGGTTTTCGATTTCCTGCGCCCGCGCCAACATGCCGGCATTTTCCGAATCGGCGGCATACAGTGCGATACCCACGCGGCTGACTTGATGGCCGGCGGGCACCACCAGACAGGCGCCGTCCGGCAGCGTATCGCGACTGGCAAGCGCGGCCGCGAGGTCATCGGCCGCATAAGCATGCGCCAGCCAGTCCGTCAGTACCGCGCGCAGGCCCGGCTCGTCGATGCGAATGAGCGACGCCAAGGGTCGCAACCCTTCGGCGACGGGGGCGGCGCGCCCTGCCGTCGGTGGCGAGTAGAACGCCAGCTTGGCGGGTGGCGCATCCGAGGCAAACGCCTTGACCCAGTCGAGATTCGAGATCTCGAGCGCCGCCAATCGTTCCCGAAGCACCGACTCGACGGCCGTTTCCCAGCCACGCTCGACGTTCAGCCGCTTCCATAGACGCGGCAGGTCCTGCAACTCGTGCTTTTGCAGCCAGGGTTGTACCTGCCCCTCGGTCTGCACGCTTTGCTGCAATGCCTTCAACGCACCCAGACGCGCATCAAGTTGCCCGATCTTCGTTGTCTCGTCGCGCAAGCGTTGGTCGGCCTCGCGCCGGGCCGCATCGAGCGCCGGCACCGTCTGACGCGCCTCCGCCAGCGCCGCCAATGCCTCGTCGCGGATGGCTTCCTGCTCGGCAAGCGCTACCCGCGCCGCCTCCAGGGCCGCGTCATCCGGGACATCGAGACCATTCGCCTCGTTACGCAACCGTTCCCGGCGCATGTCGAGCTGTTGCAATTGCTGTTCGGCATTGCGCCGCTGCGCTGCTTCCAGCTTCAGCGCTTGTTCGGATGCGGCGATCGTTGCACGCGCCTGGGTCAAATGGGTCTGTGCGTCGCGCCAGCGCTGCTCGAGGTCCGGCAAGGCATCGGCCGCGGTAACCGCGGCGGCCGATGCTTCCTCGTTGCGCGCGCCCGCGTCCGCCAGCGCGGCATCCGCCGCATCGGCATCGGCACGGGCGTTCTGTGCCTGCGTCTGCCACTGCTGGCGTTGTGACTCGAGCGTATTGACTTGCGCACTGACCCGATTCCGGGCGTCGATGATGAAGCGGATCTCGGCCTCGATCTTCGAGACGTCGGCATTCGCCTCATACAACCGCCCCTGCGCGGCTTGCACGGCGTCACTGGCCGAATAGTGCGCCACCCGCAGCGTTTCCAGATCGCGCTCGACTTCGCGCAGCTTCGCCGTCTGCGCTTCCACTTCGTTCTGCGCCGCTTCCATTTGCCGTTGATGCCGCAGACGCTCGGCCTCGGCCTCGGTCTGCCGCAGCAACCACAGCAATTGTTGCTTTTCTTCGCCTTCCTGCTGTAAGTCGCGGAAATTCGCGGCAACAGCCGCCTGGGCCTCCAGCTTTTCCAGGTTCGCATCCAGTTCGCGGACGATGTCCTCGACCCGCGTCAGGTTCTCTCTGGTGTCCTGCAGGCGGTTTTCGGTCTCGCGACGGCGTTCCTTGTATTTCGATACACCGGCTGCTTCTTCCAGGAACACGCGCAGCTCCTCGGGCTTGGCCTCGATGAGGCGCGCGATCATGCCCTGGCCGATGATCGCGTACGCACGCGGTCCAAGGCCGGTACCGAGAAAAATGTCCTGGATATCGCGCCGGCGCGCCGGCAGGTTGTTGATGTAGTAGCTCGATGTGCCGTCGCGCGTCAGTACACGCTTGACGGAGATCTCGGCATACTGTCCCCACTGCCCGCCGGCACGGTGACCACTGTTGTCGAAGACCAGTTCGACGCTGGCCCGACTCCCGGGTTTGCGGTTGGTCGAACCGTTGAAGATGACGTCCTGCATCGACTCGCCACGCAATTCGGAAGCGCGCGATTCGCCCAGCACCCACCGGACGGCGTCGATGATGTTCGATTTGCCGCAGCCGTTCGGCCCCACGACACCCACGAGTTGCCCGGGCACCTGAAAGTGCGTCGGATCGACGAAGGATTTGAAGCCGGCTAGTTTGATCGAGGTAAGACGCACGGGATCGTAACGGGTTTGCCAAAAAAGTCGTAAACGGATCGCCGGCGCCAAGGCCGACAAGAATGCAACGGATGATACCATCGCGACCGGCCCCGTTCCGCACCCGACACACCCCGAACGTGCATACGGCGCAGAACAACGCGACGATTTCATGACATTCGACGAAAATGGAGCCGGCGGCATGTCGCTCACGCGTGTACGGCGTGGACAAGCAGGCGGAACATTGCCACACATGGCGCGGCGCGCCGGACCGCGCGAGGTATAATCGATGCCCTCTGCCTGACAATGGCATCTATCTCCCTCGCCTGTCCGCTATCCGACCCGATTGCCGTGAATCCGCTCCTCCAGAAGCTTCAGCCCTATCCTTTTGAAAAGTTGCGCCTGCTGTTTCGCGACGTTGTGCCACCCGCGACGCTGAAACCGATCAGCTTCGGCATCGGCGAGCCGAAACATCCGACGCCCCCTTTCATCCTGGAGGGTTACCAGAACGCCCTGGGCGGCCTGGCAGTCTATCCGGCCACCGCCGGCAGCGACGCGTTGCGGCAGGCCGCGGCCGATTGGCTGAAGAAGCGCTATCCGGCGATCGCGGCCAAGCCGGTGGACGCGGCAACGCAGATCCTGCCAGTCGCGGGTACGCGCGAAGCGCTTTTCTCGATCGCGCAGACGGTGATCGATCCGTCCGCCGGCGACGCCATCGTGGTCTGCCCGAACCCCTTCTACCAGATCTACGAAGGCGCGGCCCTCCTCGCCGGCGCGACACCGTACTACGTGAACGCGGTGCCGGCACGCAATTTCGCGCCGGATTACGACAGCATTCCAGACACCGTCTGGGCCAAGACGCAGCTTGTCTATGTCTGCTCGCCGGGCAACCCCACCGGTGCGACGCTGGACCTGGAAGGCTGGAAAGCGCTCTTCGCGCTGTCGGACAAGCATGGCTTCGTCATCGCCTCCGACGAGTGCTATTCCGAGATCTATTTCGGCGATACCCCACCGCTCGGCGCGTTGGAGGCCGCCCGGCTGCTGGGTCGAGGCGACGATCGGCTCCTGGCGTTCACGAGTTTGTCCAAACGCTCGAACGTACCGGGGCTGCGGTCCGGTTTCGTCGCCGGCGACGCGACGTTGATGCGCGCCTACCTGCTGTATCGCACCTATCACGGCAGCGCCTTGTCACCGACGGTACAGCAGGTCAGCATTGCCGCCTGGAGCGACGAGTCGCACGTCGAGGAAAACCGCGCCGCATATCGTCGCAAATTCGACATCGTCACGCCGATGCTGGCCGAGGTCCTCGACGTGGCATTGCCGGACGCGTCGTTCTATCTGTGGGCAAACGTGGCCCGCACGGGTTTGAGCGACATCGAATTCGCACGCGAGCTGTATGCGCGCCAACATGTGACCGTGCTGCCCGGGAGCTTTCTCGCGCGGGAATCGCAGGGCGTCAATCCGGGCGCGGGCTATGTGCGCCTCGCGCTGGTTGCCGGCGTCGAAGAATGTATCGAGGGCGCACGCCGCATCGTGGCGTTCTGCGCATCATGCACCGCTCCCGCCGCACCGACCCGATGAATTCGCGGGCGGCGTGCCGACGACGGCCCGCCGCCCGCCATCCCTAACCTATTTCACAACAGACCACGCCATGAGCCAAGATCTGCAAAACATCATCAATGCCGCCTGGGAAGACCGCGCCTCGCTGTCGCCCAAGCACGCACCCGCGGACATTCGCGACGCCGTGGCTAGCGCGCTGGCCAGTCTGGACGACGGCAGCGCGCGCGTCGCGCAGCCGGATGCTTCGGCACCGGGCGGCTGGGTCGTCAATCAATGGCTGAAGAAGGCCGTGCTGTTGTCGTTCCGCCTCGCCGATAACGCGCCGATGCCCGCGGGAGGTTACACCCAGTTCTACGACAAGGTGCCAAGCAAGTTCGCGCACTACACACCAGCCGATTTCGAAGCGGGTGGTTTCCGCGTCGTGCCGCCCGCCATCGCGCGCCGCGGCGCCTACATCGCGAAGAACGTGGTCCTGATGCCGTCATACACGAATATCGGCGCTTACATCGATGAAGGCACGATGGTCGACACATGGGCGACGGTCGGCTCGTGCGCGCAGATCGGCAAGCATGTCCACCTGTCCGGTGGCGTCGGCATCGGTGGCGTGCTGGAACCGTTGCAAGCCAACCCGGTCATCATCGAGGACAATTGCTTCATCGGCGCACGCTCGGAGATTGTCGAAGGGGTGATCATCGAGAAGAACGCCGTGATCTCGATGGGCGTCTATATCGGCCAAAGCACGAAGATCTTCGATCGTGAAACCGGCGAAGTCCTGTATGGCCGCGTCCCGGCAGGGTCGGTCGTCGTGCCCGGCAGCCTGCCGTCGAAGGAAGGCAACTGCCAGTTGTACGCGGCGATCATCGTCAAGAAGGTCGACGAGAAGACCCGCGCCAAGACGGCGATCAACGAACTGCTGCGAGGCGACTGATGGCGCTGCGTGTCTACGGCATCCCGAATTGCTCGACCGTCAAGAAGGCGCGCGATTGGCTTACGTCGCACGGCCGGTCTTACGTTTTCCACGATTACAAGAAGGAAGGCATTGCACCGGAAACGCTGCAGGCGTGGTTGGGGGACGTGCCACTGGATACGCTGCTGAACCGGCGCGGCACTACATGGCGCGGGCTCGACGATGTACAGCGCGCGATTGCCGAGACACCGGCCGGCGCCGTGGCGCTGATGACGGAACATCCGTCGCTGATCAAACGCCCGGTGGTCGTGGGGGACGACGGCCATGTGAAGACGGTCGGGTTCTCGGATCCGATGTACACCGACGCCTTTTAAGGAATTCACGATGTCCGCTTCCCTGCCGTCCGCCACGCTGGTCCTGACGGAAGACCTGATTCGCCGCCAGTCGATCACCCCTGCCGACGAGGAATGCCAGGCAGTGCTCGCGGCGCGTCTGCGGGCCATCGGCTTCGAATGCGAGTCGCTCGTGTTCGGTGACGTGATCAACCTCTGGGCGGTGCGCCGGGGCACGGCCGGCACGCAGGGCAAGTTGCTCGTTTTCGCGGGCCACACCGATGTGGTGCCCACCGGTCCCCTCACGGCCTGGACCTCGCCGCCGTTCACGCCAACGCATCGTGACGGCAACCTGTACGGCCGCGGCGCCGCCGACATGAAAACGTCGATCGCGGGCTTTATCGTCGCAATCGAGGAATTCGTCGCGAGCCAGCCGGCGCATACGGGCAGCATCGCCTTGCTGATCACCAGCGACGAGGAAGGACCGTCGAAGGATGGCACCGTCAAGGTCGTCGAGGCATTGCGCGCGCGCGGGGAGCGGCTTGACTATTGCGTCGTTGGCGAACCGACATCGGTCGATTCACTGGGCGACACGATCAAGAATGGCCGACGCGGCAGCCTGGGTGGTCGTCTGACGGTCAAGGGCATACAGGGGCATATCGCCTATCCGCATCTGGCGCGCAACCCGGTGCATATGGTCGCCCCGGCGCTGGCCATGTTGGCGGCCACCACCTGGGACCACGGCAACGACTATTTTCCGCCCACCAGTTGGCAGGTATCGAACATTCACGCCGGGACCGGAGCATCCAATGTGATCCCCGGCGACGCCGTCATCGATTTCAATTTCCGCTTCTCGACCGAGAACACGCCGGAGACGCTGAAAGCGCGCGTCGCGGCTATCCTCGCCGAATCCGGCCTGGCCGATACGGACTACGTGCTCGACTGGAACCTGAGCGGCATGCCGTTCCTGACGCCGAAAGGCAGCTTGTCCGAAGCATTGCGCCGGGCCATCCTCGACGAGACCGGCATCACTACCGCGTTGTCGACCACCGGTGGTACGTCGGACGGGCGATTCATCGCGACGTTATGTAAGCAAGTAGTCGAATTTGGCCCGGTCAACGCCAGTATTCACAAAATAGACGAACATATAGCATTGTCGGCGATCGATCCGTTGAAAAACATCTACCGGCGCGTGCTGGAGACGTTGATCGCCTAGCCGCGCGACGGCACGGCCGCGCACCTGAACGGTGCGGCGCCGCTCTGGCGCCGTACCTCCGCTCTCAAAAGGGATCCATCATGGCCACGCCTTATCCTTTCTCGACGTTGCGCGACGTGCTGCGTTTCGCGGTTACCCGTTTTGGCCAGGCCCATGTCGCCTTCGGTCATGGCAACGCGAACGCATACGACGAAGCCGCCTATCTGCTGCTCCATTCGCTCAGCCTCCCGCTGGACACCCTCGAACCGTTCCTGGATGCACGCCTGACCGATGACGAGATCGCGCATCTGATAACGCTGATCGAACGCCGCGCGACCGATCGTGTGCCGGCCGCCTACCTGACCGGCGAGGCCTGGATGCATGGCTATCGCTTCACGATCGATGAACGTGTGATCGTACCGCGCTCGCTCATCGGCGAATTGCTGGTCGAGCACCTGGCGCCATGGGTCAGCCGGCCGGACAACGTCCATCACGTCCTCGAGTTGTGTACCGGCTCGGGCTGCCTCTCGATCATCGCCGCCGACGCGTTTCCGGACGCCGAGATCGACGCGGTGGACCTGAGTGCCGATGCCTTGCAGGTGGCCGCGCAAAACGTCGCCGACTACGGGCTGGACGCACGCATCACGCTCCATGAAGGGGACCTGTACGCCGCGCTGCCACCGGGGCGCAAGTACGACCTCATCGTGACGAATCCGCCCTATGTCAATGCCGAATCGATGGCCGCATTGCCGCCGGAATACCGGCATGAACCCCAAATGGCCCTGCACGGCGGCGAGGACGGCATGGACCTTGTGCGCCGTATCATCGAAGAGGCGCGCGAGCATCTGAACGACGACGGCCTGTTGGTCGTCGAGATCGGCAACGAACGGCACCATGCCGAAGCGGCATTCGGTGGTCTGGATCTGGTATGGCTACCTACCAGTGCCGGGGACGACGCGGTATTCCTGATTCACGCCGCCGACCTGCCCGACTGACGCGAACGGCAGAAACCATGCGCATGCTGGGAATGCTGGCGCCGTTCGATTCGGTCGCCCTTGATATCGGTACGCTGGTCCTGCTGGTGCATATCGCCGGCGCGATGGCAGCTGTGCACGCCGTGGTCAACACGCGGACATCGCAGGGGGCGATCGCCTGGGCCGTCGCACTCGTGACGATGCCTTATCTGACGTTGCTGCCGTATTTATTCCTTGGCCAAAGCTATTTTCGCGGTTATGTCGATGCGCGACGAAGCGGCAACCGGCAACTGCGCAGCCTTGCGGCCCATCCACATACGCCCGCGGACCCCGACGCCTCGGCACGCGCCAAAGCCGCGCTCGGGCCCGGGGCGAAACGGGCATTCGACCGACTCAGCGGCATGCCCCTGCTGCCTGGAAACAAAGTGTCGTTGCTGGTCAACGGCACGCAGACCTTCAATACCATTCTCGCCGCGATCGATGGCGCGGAACGCTATGTCCTGGTGCAGTTCTTCGTCATCCGGGATGACACGCTCGGACGGCGCCTGCATCGGGCGCTGACATTGGCCGCAAAGCGTGGCGTCGCGGTTTTCCTGCTGTATGACGGCATCGGCTCGCACAAGCTGTCGCGCGAATACGTCACGTCGTTGCGCACCGCCGGCGTACAGACGCACAAGTTCGCGACCCGACGCTTCGTCAATCGCTTCCAGCTCAATTTTCGCAATCATCGGAAGATCGTCGTCATCGACGGCCGGCGTGCGTTCGTCGGGGGCCACAACGTCGGTGACGAATACCTGGGGGAGACCTTCCCGCTCTCGCCGTGGCGCGACACCCATATCGACCTCGTCGGCCCGGTGGTATCGAGTATCCAGTTCAGCTTTGTCGAGGATTGGTTCTGGGCCACCCGCCGCGTGCCGGATCTGGTCCGGTGCGAACAGAACGACAGCGCGAATATGTGCTGCCAGTCCATCGCCAGTGGACCCGCCGACGAATTCGAGACATGTTCGTTGTTCTTCGTGACGGCGATCAATGCCGCGCAGTCGCGGATCTGGCTGACCAGTCCCTATTTCGTGCCGGACGAAGCGGTGTTCTCGGCGTTGAAGCTGGCAGTGATGCGCGGGGTGGATGTCCGTATCCTGATCCCGTCGCGACGCGACCATCTGGTGGTCTTTTCCGCATCCAACGTCTATGTCTCGGAAGCCGTGCGCGCCGGTGTGCGGATGTTTCGCTACCAGCCCGGCTTCCTGCATCAGAAGGTGGTGCTGATCGACGACGTGGCCGCCGCCATCGGCAGCCCGAATCTCGACAACCGGTCATTTCGGCTGAACTTCGAATGTACCGTTCTGACGGTCGATCGCGGGTTCGCAGCCGATGTGGAAGCCATGCTCGTCGAGGATTTCTCCCATGCCAACGAAGTCAGCGACAATGAGTTTGCCAATTTTCCCGCGTGGCAGCGCGCGGCAATGCGCGTCGCCTGCCTGTTTTCACCGATCTTGTAAGCGCAGATTCAGCCAACGACATCTGGCATCGAGTTATCCGGCGCGGTGCCGAGCAATTTCTCGATGTCATGCGCGATGGCGTCCGGTTTGGTGATCGGCGCATAGCGCTCGACCACGTGCCCCCTGCGGTCGACGAGGAATTTTGTAAAATTCCACTTGATGCCTTCCGTTCCCAGCACACCGGGACGGCTTCCCGTCAGCCAGCGAAACAACGGATGGGCACCGGTGCCATTGACCTCGATTTTCTCCAACACCGGGAACGTGAGACCAAAGTTTTGCGTGCAGAAATCGCCGATCTGCTGGCTGTCCCCCGGTTCCTGCCGCCCGAACTGGTTGCAAGGAAACGCCAGGACCTCGAAACCGCGATCCGCGTACCGCGTATGTAATTGCTGCAGCCCCGCGTACTGCGGTGTAAACCCGCAGTGGCTGGCCGTGTTGACGATCAGCAACACCTTGCCGGCGTAGCGCGACAGGTCCACGGCGGTGCCGTCCAGCGAGTTTGCGGTGAAGTCGTAGATATCGTGTGTCACGGTGTCATCGTCATTACAGTCATACGGCGGCGCCGCGTTTTTCCCCGGCGCTCGCCCCCTGCCCGCCAGTGTATTGCACTCCGGTCACTTCTGCTGCCCTTGCACTCGCGCCGCGCGGAGTAGAATAGCGGTCTTTGCCTCGGGCGCCGTGCGCCTGAATTACCCACACCGCCCGTGATTCGCTTCCAACAGTTCACTCTTGCCCGCGGCACCAAGCCGCTTTTCGACAACGCGACGTTCACGCTGAACCCTGGGGAAAAGGCCGGGTTGATCGGCGCCAACGGCGCGGGCAAGTCCACGCTGTTCTCCGTACTGCTCGGACGCCTGCATCCCGATGGCGGCGATGCGTCGTTCCCGCCCACCTGGCAGGTCGCCCACGTCTCCCAGGAAACCCCTGCCGTTGCGCGGACGGCCGTGGAATATACGCTCGATGGCGATGCGGAATTGCGTGAGATCGAAGCACGCATTGCCGCAGCGTCCGCCTCGGGAGACGGCGAGGCGGACGCGCTGGCCCACGGCGCATACGCGGACGCCGACGGCTATACGGCCGCCTCGCGCGCCGAAACGCTGCTGGCGGGTCTGGGCTTCTCGCAAGCCGAAATGCATCGTCCCGTGACCAGTTTCTCGGGCGGCTGGCGGATGCGTCTGAATTTGGCACAGGCACTGATGTGCCGCTCCGACCTGTTGCTGCTGGATGAGCCCACCAATCACTTGGACCTGGACGCGATCGTCTGGCTGGAAGACTGGCTGCGGCGCTATTCTGGGACGATCGTCGTGATCTCGCACGATCGCGAATTCCTGGACGCGGTCACGAATGTGACGCTGCATCTGGAAAATCGGCAGATCAAGCGCTACGGTGGTAACTACACGCAGTTTGAAACACAACGCGCGCAGCATATCCTGCTGCAACAAAGCGCTTATGCGAAACAGCAGAAAACCGTTGCCCATCTGCAGCACTTCATCGATCGATTCAAGGCAAAGGCAACCAAGGCGCGTCAAGCGCAAAGCCGCGTCAAGGCCTTGGAGCGCATCGAGATGATCGCGCCGGTCTATGCGTCGTCCCCGTTCACTTTCTCGTTCCGCGAGCCGGACCGCGCGCCAAACCCGATGCTCGTGGTCGAGGACGTCGATTGTGGTTATGGCCCCCGCGTCGCGGAGGACGATCACGGCGACGTCCACGCCACGCCGGTCACCCCAACCGATGGCGAAGTCATCCGCATCCTGGGCGATGTCAATCTCTCGATCCAGAACGAACAACGGATCGGCCTGCTGGGGGCCAACGGTCAGGGTAAGTCGACGCTGATCAAGACCTTGTTCGGCGAACTCGCTCCGCTGCAGGGCGAAGTACGTCGTGGCAAGGGTCTCGTCATCGGCTACTTCGCACAGCACCAGTTGGAAACGCTGCGAGAAGACGACAGTCCGCTGATGCACCTCACGCGTATCGCCGGCGGCGCACGGGAGCAGGAACTGCGCAACTTCCTGGGCAGCTTCAATTTCCATGGCGACATGGCGACATCGCCCGTGCGGCCGTTCTCAGGTGGGGAAAAAGCCCGTCTCGCGCTGGCGCTGATCATCTGGACCAAGCCGAACCTGTTATTGCTGGATGAACCGACAAACCACCTCGACCTGGAAACGCGCCACGCACTGACCACCGCGCTGGCCCAATTCGACGGCACGCTGATCCTGGTGTCCCACGATCGCCATCTGTTGCGTGCGACCACCGACGCGTTCCTGCTCGTGGGCGACGGTAAGGTCGCGCCGTTCGACGGCGACCTCGATGATTACAAACGCTGGTTGCTGGATGCGACCAAAGCGCGCGCGCAAGGCGGGGCCGCGCCGAAGCCGGCCAAGACGAGCGCCGAAGGCAACCGCCAGGAGTCGCGCGCCGATGAGAAGATGCGCGGCGTCACCAGACCGGCGGCACCAACGTCTGCTCCTCCGGCACCCGGTGAGCCGGCGGCATCCTCGGCGATCGTTACCCGTGCGGCAGCCACGCCCGGTCCGGTGGTCGACCCGGCGGCGCGTAAGGAGCAGCGCAAGCTCGACGCACAGGCACGCCAGCATGTCGCCGCCCAGCGCAAGCCGCTGCAGAAGCGGATCGAGACGCTGGAACGCGAACTCGAGAAACTGAATACGGAAAAAGCCGGGTGTGACGCGTTTATAGCCGATCCCGGCAGCTATGAGGCGCAGCACAAGGCGGCCCTGACGGAAACGCTGCGCCGCCAGGGCGAATTGGCCGCACGAATCGGCGCGGTGGAAACCGACTGGATGGCGGCCCTCGAAGCATTGGAAATGCTGGATGCCACCATCACGGCCGCATCCTGACTCTGTTTGCAGGTCATTTCAGCCCGCATACCGCCCTTTATTTGACGCAGTATTTGACTCAGCCCACCCCGTCATCATGTCCGACGTATCGAACGAAGTGAATCGCCGCCGCACGTTCGCGGTGATTTCCCACCCTGACGCAGGGAAGACCACACTGACCGAGAAACTGTTGCTGTTCTCGGGCGCCATCCATATCGCAGGTGCCGTGAAAGGCCGCAAGAGCGCGCGTTACGCGACCTCGGACTGGATGGAAATCGAAAAACAACGCGGCATCTCGGTCGCCAGCTCGGTGATGCAGTTCGAGTACGGCGACGCCGTCATCAACCTGCTCGACACACCGGGCCACCAGGACTTCTCCGAAGATACCTACCGTGTATTGACCGCGGTGGATGCGGCGGTGATGGTGATCGACGGCGCGAACGGCGTGGAAGCACAGACGTTGAAGCTGCTGGAGGTCTGTCGCCGCCAGAACACGCCGATCATCACATTCGTCAACAAGCTCGACCGCGACGTCCGTGCGCCACTCGACCTGCTGAGCGAAGTCGAACATCACCTGGGCGTGGCCGCCATCCCGTTTTCCTGGCCCGTGGGTACGGGGAAGGATTTCCGCGGCGTCTACGACCTTCGCCGGGAACAGATTCGCCTCTTCCGTGCAGGGCAGGACACCCGCAACGACGACACGGTCACGCTTCAAGGACTCGAGGATCCGCGCGCCGTCGAGCAGTTCGGCGACACCTGGACGCGTGCGAAGGACGAGATCGAGTTGATCACCGGCGCCTCGCCGGCACTCTCGCGCGAAGCCTTCCTCGCCGGCAGGCAATCGCCGGTGCTGTTCGGCTCCGCGATCAACAACTTTGGTATTCGCGAGATCCTCGATGCGCTGGTCGAACTGGCCCCCCCGCCCAAGGTCCGCGCCGCCGTGCAACGGCCGGTGGAGCCGGTGGAGCCGCGTTTCACCGGCATGGTATTCAAGGTGCAGGCGAACATGGACCCGCAGCACCGGGACCGCGTGGCGTTCGTCCGCGTCTGCTCGGGGCGTTTCGAGCGCGGCATGGCGTTGACGATTACGCGCTCGGGCAAGAAGATCAAGACCAGCAACGTGGTCAGCTTTCTGTCGCAGCGTCGCGAACTAACTGAGGAAGCCTATCCGGGCGACATTATCGGCATCCCCAATCACGGCGTGCTGTGCCTGGGCGATACGTTGACCGAAGGCGAAGCGCTGACGTTCTCGGGCTTGCCGTTTTTCTCGCCAGAAATCTTCCAGACCGTGGAAGCGAAAGACCCGATGCGTGCCAAGCAACTGGGCGAGGCATTGCGGCATCTCAGCGAGGAAGGCGCGATCCAGGTGTTCCGCCCCATGGCAGGCGGCCCGATTCTGCTAGGTGCCGTCGGTGCGCTGCAGTTCGAAGTGGTCTCACACCGGCTCGCCGGCGAATATCGCGTGGACGTCCGCTTCTCGCCGTCACGCTATCGTCTGTCACGCTGGGTGTCGTCCACGGATGCGGCGGCGATGCAGAAATTCATCAAGTTCAATAATGGTCGCATGGCCTACGACGCCGCCGAACAGATGACGCTGCTCGCCGCGCATCAATCCGAAATCCAGGCGCTGAAAGAGACGTATCCCGCGGTCTCATTCGGCGAGATGCGCGAAATGTCGGGGGCCGTGGTCAGCAAGATCGGTTGATCCCCGCGTAAGCGGGAATGCGGCGTTATTCCAACTCACGCGCACGGTCGATCGCCTGTTCGATGCGCTCGACGGCAATGACCGTCAAGCCCTCGATTGGCTGCTTTGGCACATTGGCCTTTGGCACGATCGCCTGCGTGAACCCCAGCTTCGCCGCTTCTTTCAGTCGATCCTGCCCGCGCGGCGACGGCCGGATCTCACCGGCCAGGCCAACTTCCCCAAATGTCACGAGCCCCTTCGGCAGCGGCTTGTTCCGCATGGACGAATGGATCGCAAGCAGGACCGCCAGGTCGACTGCCGGCTCGCTGATCTTCACCCCCCCTACCGCGTTCAGGAACACGTCCTGATCGAAGCAGGCAATGCCCGCATGCCGATTCAACACCGCCAGCAACATCGCCAGCCGGTTCTGCTCCAGCCCTACCGTCAGGCGCCGCGGATTAGGCACATGCGAACTGTCGACCAGCGCCTGAATCTCGACTAGCAACGGTCGCGTGCCTTCCTGCGTCACAAGGACGCAGGAGCCGGGCACCGTATGCTCGTGCTGAGACAGAAACAACGCCGACGGATTCGAGACACCCCGCAGCCCCCGCTCCGTCATGGCAAAGACGCCCAGCTCGTTGACGGCGCCAAAGCGGTTCTTGATCGCCCGGATCAGCCGGAACGACGAGTGTGTATCGCCCTCGAAATATAGTACGGTATCAACGATATGTTCGAGTACACGCGGCCCCGCCAGCGCGCCCTCTTTGGTCACATGGCCGACCATGATGATGGTCACGCCGGTCTGTTTTGCCAGCCGCGTCAACTGCGCGGCACACTCGCGCACCTGCGCGACCGAGCCGGGCGCCGAGGTCAATGCCTCCGAATAGACGGTCTGAATCGAGTCGATCACCGCGACGGCCGGTCGTTCCGCATCGATCGCCAGCTGGATTTTTTCGAGCTGGATTTCCGCGAACAACCGCAACGCGCCCGCGCCTTTCTCCGTGCGGCCGTCTTCCAGCAGCCCGAGCCGCTCCGCCCGAAGGGCGATCTGCGCATCGGATTCCTCGCCGCTGACATAGAGCACCTTGCGCGCCTCGCCAAGCGACGCGAGCGCCTGCAGCAAGAGGGTGGACTTGCCGATACCCGGATCACCGCCGATCAGCACCACGCCGCCGCTGACCAGCCCGCCACCCAGCACGCGGTCGAATTCACCGATTCCCGTGGCATAGCGTGGCACATCGGCTGATTCGATTTCATGCAGCGACCGTACCGGCGACGACTTGGTCAGCGCCTGGAAACGGTGCGCGGATGGCGTTTCAGCCACGCCTTCGACCAGCGTGTTCCACGCGCCGCAACCCGGGCACTGGCCGCTCCACTTCGGTGATTGGTTGCCGCACGCGGTACAGCTATAGGTAGTCTTGATCTTGGCCAATGCAGCATCCGGAAAAAGCGTCCTCAACCCACCGCCGCGAGCCGTGTCAAAATAGGCCGAAAGCATGGGCAAGGAATGTAAGGGGCCAGCGCGACGGGCACGATCCCGACGTGCGGTTTGATTGCCGTATTTTCGTGTTATAAAGCCGGGCGCACAATCGTTTCGCGCTCGGAATTGCTTACGGAACCGCCATCCGGCAGGGGGGCCTACCATTCGGCTTACCGTATCGGGCCCGACCCGCGCGCCGTCGCAGCGGGTGCCCATGGATTTCAGTACGCGGCCCTACCCCTCCGCGAAGACATGACAGGACAGCAAGCTATCCGATGAAAAAAGGGTTTTACACGATCATGGCGGCGCAGTTTTTCTCGTCGCTTGCGGACAGTGCGCTGTTGATTGCCGCCATTGCCGTATTGAATAGCGACCATGCGCCCGCCTGGATGACGCCGCTACTGAAACTATTCTTTGTGCTGTCTTACGTGGTCCTGGCGGCCTTTGTTGGCGCATACGCCGACTCCCGGCCAAAAGGTCGCGTAATGTTCACCACCAACCTCATCAAGGTCTTCGGCTGCCTGATCATGCTGACTGGGGGCCACCCGCTCTTCGCCTACGGGGTTGTCGGCTTTGGCGCAGCCGCCTATTCGCCGGCAAAGTACGGCATTCTGACCGAATTGCTGCCGCCCGAAAAACTGGTGGCCGCCAATGGCTGGATAGAGGGAACGACCGTTTCATCGATCATCCTGGGTACTGTCCTCGGGGGCGCCCTAATCAGCCCGGCGTTGTCGCACCATATCACGCAGCTTGATATTCCCGGGATTCGCACACACGCCGACGCGGCGATTCTGGTGATCACATTCGTCTATGCGCTCGCGGCCGCGTTCAACCTCGGCATCCCGGATACCGGCGCGCGTTATCCCGAGCAGGCGCACGAACCGATCAAGCTCATCCGTGATTTCGCCGACTGCTTTGTCATGTTGTGGCGTGACAAACTGGGACAGATTTCACTGGCGGTGACCACGTTGTTCTGGGGCGCCGGCGCGACCCTGCAATTCATCGTATTGAAATGGGCCGAAGTCGCCCTGGGCATGACGCTCTCGCAAGGCGCGGTGCTACAGGCGATCTTTGCCGTGGGCGTGGCCGTCGGCGCAATGGCCGCGGCGGCCCGCATCCCCCTGCACCGCTCGCTCGCGGTGCTTCCGGTCGGCGTGGCGATGGGGTTAGGCGTCACGCTGATGGCGTTCTTCACGCGGGATATTTTTCCGCACCATTGGATCGTCCCCATCGGGCGTCATGGCGTGCAGGCTTATCTCTTCGCGGCCTACGTTTTCCTGTTGATCGTCGGTGCGATGGCGGGCTTTTTTGTCGTGCCCATGAACGCGCTGCTACAACACCGCGGCTATGTGCTGCTGTCTGCCGGCCACTCCATTGCCGTGCAAAACTTCAACGAGAATCTGTCCGTTCTCGTCATGTTGTGTTTGTATGCGGTCTTGATCTGGCTGAATACCCCGGTGCGATTGGTCATCATCTTGTTTGGCTTGTTCGTTAGTATCGCCATGGCATTGGTCATGCTATTGCACCGCCGCAACCAGCGTCGACACGATCTCCAGTCCCTGATTGGCGAGGCACGGCACGACGACCCCGCGCATTGAATCCACGCGCCGGGTTACCCTACCGGAGCATACGATGGCACATCGCATTGCGAACATCCTGACGATCGCCGGTTCCGATTCGAGCGGCGGCGCCGGCATCCAGGCCGACTTGAAAACCTTCTCCGCGCTGGGTGCTTACGGTGCCAGCGTGATCACCGCTCTGACCGCGCAGAACACGCGGGGTGTGCACGCGGTCTTCGTTCCTCCCGTCGACATCGTCGCGGCCCAGCTCGATGCCGTGTTCCGCGACCTGCGTCTGGATGCCGTCAAGATCGGCATGCTGGCAAGCCGCGATAACGTCCTAGCTGTCGCGGAGGCATTGCAACGCTGGCGTCCCCGGTTCGTCGTGCTGGACCCGGTGATGGTGTCGTCCAGCGGGCGTCGCCTGCTCGCATCGGACGCCATCATCGCCTTGCGCGAGGTGCTGATTCCCCACGTGACGTTGTTGACGCCCAATCTGGCTGAAGCGGCAGTGCTTCTTGACCAGGGGCATGCCGTTGATGACGAGCAGATGGTTGCACAGGGCCAGGCGTTACGCGCGCTAGGCGTTCAGGCGGTGCTGATGAAGGGGGGGCATCTGCCAGGGGAACAAAGCCCGGACTGGCTCGTCGAAGCGGGTGGTAAAGCGAAATTCGGCGCCGCGCGCGTGCCAACTCGCTCGACGCACGGAACGGGTTGCACACTATCAGCGGCGATTGCCGCGCTTCGACCACAACGACTGGACCTGCCCACGGCGGTCAGTGACGCGAAGTCCTATCTTACCAACGCGCTCATCCACGCCGATCGTCTCTCGGTTGGTGGCATGGCCTTGCGCGATACCGGAGAATCCGCCGCGGCCGCGCCAGCAAGGCCCGCACCGGAACCGCTACGACCCGATGCACCGGATAGCCACGCCGAGGCGATTGCGTTCGGACACGGTCCGGTGCATCACTTCCACCCTTTCTGGTAACGTCGCACCGACCGACCGCGGCACTGTCCCATCGGGGCGACGCGTACAGACCGCGTTGGTGTTGGCTACCCGATTGCCCCCTCAGCCCGGTGTGGGCAAACGGCTGAATACGCGCGCACGCGCCGGCCAACTGTCTGGCACGATAAAGCCCCGCGACATCTCGCGAGCGGGTTGACCGGGTATGGGCGGCGTCAACGCGGCCACCTGACGCGGCATTGACGCGGAAAGCAGGCCGCTATCGAAATGCGCGTGCAGCATTCGGGCAAAGGCGATTGCATCGTAGATTCGTCCTGGTGACGCCTCGACATCACCATGGTCCGCGCCATCGGCCGACGGGTTTCCGGAAGCAGCCTTGGCGCGCATGCCGACGCGCGGGTCGGTGCCGTGCCCTACTTCGGGATCGTCGAGTCGCAACGGTGCCAGCCAATCCATTCGCTCAAGACTGGTCCAGCGGCAATCGGCCTGGCAGCTCCAGGTCAACCACTCGCTGAGCGTCGCCCACCAGCCACGCGGATGATCGGTTGCCAGTGCCGGCACATCCGCGCCGCAATCAACGCGCTGCCACCGCGTCAATGGATAGAACAATCGCCCCTTGACGAACATTCGCGGCGCCCACGGCCCTGGCGCCAACGCCTGCAATGCGGGATGCGCGCTCAGTGGCAATTGATGGTTCAACAGGCGCTGCAGCTTCCAATCGAAACGATCCGCCAATCCGGCGCCGACGTAACGATCGCACCCCCGCAAATCCGGCTGTCCGCTGACCGGGGCGCCAACCACGTGTTGTCCATCGATTTCAAGATAGAACTTGACGGCGAGTTCCCAGTGTTCGAAGGCACCGGTGGGCGTCTCGAACAACGCATCACATTCGCCCAGGGTTCTCCCCCCTGGCTGCGGCTCCCTCACGGCCAGGCCTATCGCTTTGCGCTTCAGGGCAGGCACCTCGGCCAACCATGCGGCAAAGAGACGTTCGGCGTAACGGCCGAGCCGCCGCTCGCGACCGCTCGCCTGCGTTGCCGCAAGCGGCGCCGGAGCCTGTTCAAGGCGTTGCAATAGCCGAACCATCGCCGTCGCCGGATCCGGACCGAACAAGCGCGGCGACATCGGATCGGCCAACAAATCCCCGAAGGCGCTTCGCGCGAGCAGCGTGGGCGAGCGCAACAGCCAGGACAGGTCCCGCACGGCCTGTTCGGTGAAATCGGTGGTCCGCGGCAAGGCACCTTGCGCGGCGTCACGCCGCGCACTTCGGTGCGAGGGTCCTTCACGCCACTGCCGCGCCCGACGGGACAAGGGCGGCGCTTGGCTGGCGGCCGCCCATCGACGCGCCCGGCGTACCGCTTCATAGGCTTCGAAGATGCCGAGATCCATCGCCCCGGTGTCGGGCGATCCGGCTACTGAATCGCCAATGCCGGCATCCGGCCTAGCGCGGGAAGACATCACGTGCCCGGCACAGGTCTTCCCATACCTTGGCCTTGTCCGATGGCGTACGTAGCAGATAGGCCGGGTGGTAGGTCACGACAACCGGAACACCTTCGTAGTGGTGAACGCGTTGCGGGGCGATGGCATTACCGCTTTCCGCTGGTCCACCCCGATGTTCCGCGGCATTGATCCGGCGCAACGCGCCAATCGTCGCGTCACTGCGCAGCAGCGCCTGTGCCGCGAAACGTCCGAGCGCCACGATCACCTTCGGCTGGATGAGGGCGATCTGGCGCTGCAGGTAGCCTTCACAGGCGGCAATCTCATCTGGCAGCGGGTCACGGTTGCCGGGCGGGCGACACTTGACGACATTTGCAATGAAGACGTTGTTGTCACGCTGCAGTCCCAGCGCGCGCAGCATGTTGTCGAGCAACTTGCCCGCTTGCCCGACGAACGGTTCACCTTGCTCATCCTCATTGGCCCCCGGCCCCTCGCCTACGAACAGCCAGTCGGCCCGTGGATCGCCAACACCGAAGACCACTTTTTTTCGCGTCTCGCAAAGGCGACAGGCCTGGCAAACCTGCGCGCGCGCGCGCAAGTCCTCGAAACCCAGCGTCGCGAGAGTCGATCCGTCCGAAGCCATCGGATGCGACACGGCGTCAATGACATCCGGCACGCGAACGTGATCCGCAAGCACTTCGTCACGACCCGGCACCGGCAAGGCAACCACGTCCCCGGCGGCATGGTCATCCACGGCAATCCCGGCATCCGGTGCGTCGGTAGCGGCATGATTCGCAAGACCCACCGGCGCGTCCGGTACGGACGCCGTCGTCTCCCTGGCCGTGCGCAAACGCCAGGTTACGGACAGGCCGAACACTTCCAGGACCGGATCGAGCATATCCGAGCCGCCGGCATGCGACGCATGACCACGCGCCCTCGCCACGATCGATGGATCCGGCCGATCCCGGTCAGACGGCGGCGTCATGGCCTGGCTCCCGTTTGACTTTGACACGCATCACGATTGCGTCCTCGCGTGTATTGTTGCGCGCTGGATAGTAGTTGCGTCGCCGCCCGATTTCATGAAAACCAAACCGTTCATACAGACGGATCGCATGGGTATTCGACGGACGGACCTCAAGCAGTACCGCATGAATATCGCGCGATAGCGCCACCCGGCGCGCATCGGCCAGCAACTGCTGGCCGATGCCCCGCCCCTGGTGCATCGGCGCGACACACAGGTTCAACACATGCAGATCGTCGACCGCCGGCATCAGCACCGCGTAACCGGCCAGTTCGCCACCGGCACGTTCAGCAATACGACCGACATAACCGGACTTCAACGAATCCAGAAAATTGACATCGGTCCACGGAAATTCATAAGCCCGATGCTCGATCGCCATGATTGCAGGGATATCTCCCGACATCATGTCCCGGATAAGGATTGGCATGCCGGCTGGAGCCGGTGCCGGTTGCGCGCTCATGCCCCTGCCTCCTTCGATGCGAGCCTGGCCTCCTTGACGGCCAGCCGCTCCTGCGTGGTCAAGGCGACCTTGTCCCGCACATAGCGTGGCTGCGCCATCGCGGCCGCCACGGCCCCTCCCGCATGCCAGCGGCGCCACCCCAACGCCGCCAGTGCCATCGGTTCCGGCCAGGCTCCCTCGTCGCACCATGCAGCTGATCCACGCAATCGCAACCCCTCGCCGAAAATCGCCGCGGCATTGCCCGCCAGCAGGAAACCGGGCGGATGCGCTTGCAGTGCCTCCGGCGCCGCGACGTGTGCCGGCACCTCGACCCGCCATTCGCCGTCATCGTGACCACCGCCATCAATCGGCTGCCATGAAAACGCAGCGGCGTAACACTCCCCCATCCTTGCATCGACAGCCGTATAAACGTGCGTTCCATGCCGCACGGGTGATGGATGGGCATCCGCGGCCGACCGCAGGCGCGCCGATTCCGCACAGACCATCAGCGTGTCCAGCGGGACGACGGGCATGTCGTTCGCAAATGCGAGGCCTTGCGCCACGCCGGTTGCGGTACGAACACCGGTGAAGGAGCCGGGGCCTTCGCCCACCGCGATGGCGCCAACCGATTGAAGCGTGATGCCCGCAGTGTCGAGTATGGCTTGCACCATTGGCAGCAAAGCCTCGCTCGACACCGCGCCGGTGCGCCGCCAGCAGGCGGCGATCCGCGCCCCGGGGACGATATCGTCCCGTATCGCAAGGTTCGGCACATCCGTGTTGTCATTCGCCGGCCGGGCGACGGATACCGGTGCCACTGGCTCGGACAGGTCTGTCGATGGCAACGGCAGGCATACCGCGACGGCGCAGGCGTCGGTCGACGTATCGATGGCGAGCAATGCCGCGCGCGTGGATGCGCGAACGACAACCGGAAAGGCTGGACGAAGCGCCATGGCATCGACTGGAACGTCGGTCGATCCCATGACAGCGGGGCGATGTGAAGCGGTACGATTCATTCGCGCATTGTACCTTCCCGGTCGCTGGCGTAGGAGCAGAGGTACTACTCGGGGCGATTCGGACCCGGGCCATCGCCGGCACGCGTAGGATAGGTCCGGTACGTCGCTCTCTTTCCTCGCAGCCTTCTTCCGGATGCCAAAAAAATGGAACAACCGCCGCCGCCCGCCACGCCCGATGCCGACATCGCAGCCGAGTTCGCCCTTTCGCAGCAACGCGTGCATACGCTGTCGTCGAAGCCAGGGCCGGTGCATCTGCTTCGTCTGTATGCCCTGTACAAGCAGGCGAGCGTCGGTGATGCCCAAGGAGAAAAGCCGGGGATGACCGATTTTGCCGCGCGGGCGAAATTCGACGCCTGGACTGCGCTGCGCGGCACGCCCGCGGCCACCGCGATGCGGGCCTACATCACGCTGGTGGACGAATTACTGGCCGCCGATGCGTCAGGGCGGGCGACGAAGCATCACCGCCAATCCTGTCGAAAATGCTGATGGCACACGCTGCAAAAAACCGTTATACTCCACTATCGCTGGCAGTATTGCTTTCGTGCTTCGTAGTTAACCCGTCGGTTAGCGAGTCGTAAGACCGACCTTTTTCCGGACCGTCACATTGCACGGCACCGGACACGAAGTGAAGCACGCCGCCAGCGGCAAGCGTTTTGCCCCAATCCAGTTTAGAAACTGTCCCCCTGCTCCCTGCCGCCGGCACGCAACGTAAAGCGCGCCGGGACACGGTTCACGATGAAGCAGGCGGCGCACGGCCGAGCCCGAAAGGGTGCGGTGGCTGTGCCAGCCCTGTTTGCTGTCCGATAGGTTCTAACGACGGTGGGCGCTCCCGGTCTCCGGAGGCGTCCCACTGGCCACGTCCCGTTTCTCGTATTGCTTCGTGCATTCGATGACTTGGCGACGCCGATTGGCGCCGACGCCTCATTCACACTCGAGGACTTCGAATACATGACTTTTAGCTCAACGACCCAGAACGGCGACGCATCGATCGCTCCCCAGGCTGCCATGCTGTCGGCGACCGACTTGCCCGAAATGGCGGTCGCACCTGACACCGCGCCGAGCGGCGAAGCGTTTGCCGCGCTCGGTCTCGCACCGGAGATCGTCTCGGCATTGGTAGCGGCCGGCTTCACGAAGCCGACGCCCGTGCAGGAACAAGCGGTTCCCGCTGCCATCTCCGGCCGCGATCTGCTGGTCTCCAGCCCGACCGGCTCGGGCAAGACCGCAGCGTTCATGCTGCCCGCCATTCAACGTTTCTCTGTGGCCCGCGCGGCGCAGGCCGCCGCTGCCCGTCCGGCAGCCGGTACCGCACGTCCGGAAGCGGAGCGTCGTCGCCCGCAATACCAACCGGCACGCCCCGGCCTGCTGGTGCTGACGCCTACCCGGGAACTGGCCATGCAGGTGTCCACGGCCGCCGAGCAATTCGGCAAGGGTCTGCGCAAGCTGCGTTGCGTCAGCGTCCTGGGCGGCGTGCCGTATCGCCAACAGCTCGCGCTGCTGGCCAAGCAACCGGAAATCCTGGTGGCCACGCCGGGCCGTCTGCTCGACCATATCGAACGCGGCCGCATCGACCTGTCGCAATTGCAAATGCTGGTGCTGGACGAAGCGGACCGCATGCTGGACATGGGCTTCATCGACGACATCGAAACCATCGTCGCCGCCACGCCGCCGACGCGTCAAACGCTGCTGTTCTCGGCAACGATCGATGCCAAGATCAGCTCGCTGACCAAGCGTCTGCTGAATGACCCGGTGGCGATCCAGATCGCGCAGGGTGCACAGCAAAAGGCGAACATCGCACAATCGATCCTGTGGGTTGATGACCGTGCGCATAAGGATCGCCTGCTGTCGCATCTGCTGAACGATGAATCGCTCGACCAGGCAATCATCTTCACGGCGACGAAGAGCGATGCGGACATGCTGGCGGGTCGCCTGTCCGACGAGGGTTTCTCGTCGGCGGCATTGCATGGCGACCTGCCGCAAGGCGCGCGTAACCGCACGCTGAACGCCCTGCGCGAGCGGCGCGTGCGCGTGCTGGTAGCCACCGATGTGGCGGCACGCGGTATCGACGTCCCCGGCATCACCCACGTATTCAACTACGACCTGCCGAAGTTCGCGGAAGACTACGTGCACCGTATCGGCCGTACGGGCCGCGCCGGCCGCACCGGCACCGCGATCAGCCTCGCGCATCATGCCGAAGCCCAGGCAGTGAAGCGCATCGAACGCTTCACGCACCAGCCGCTGCCGGTTTCGGTGATCGTCGGCTTTGAGCCGCGCCGTACACCGTCGACATCGGGCGCGCCACGTGGCGGTGCGCGTGGTCGCTCGTTCGGTAGTGGTGGCGGCGCCGGACGTGGTGGCTATGCCGGCAATCGCGGCACGGGCACCGGCGGCGGTGGCGGCTACGCCGGCCGTAGCAGCGGTAATGGCGGCGGCGGTGGCTATGCAGGCCGTAGCAGCAACGGCGGTGGTTACGCAGGCCGCAGCGCGAGTGAGGGCTATGCCCGTCGCCGTGACGGTGGGTCGGACCGCGGTTAATTCCGATCACCCCTCCTATCGGGCGCAGGCCGATTACCAGACGTTTGGCCAACGCGCCTCGATGGGTGAAAAAAAAGCTTCCAGGCTATTATCGCTACAGCGAACATGACGGTCTTCTCTTGATAAGGAGATCGTGCCGTTCCTCGAAACCCCTCGACACGCTCCGTGCATGCCGAGGGGTTTTTGCATTGCCTTGTCGGTACGCGCGGCGTACCGGTAACGCACGCCTTCCATTCCGATTCATCGACCTCCAAAATTCCACAATGTGGAATTCTTGTGCGCTGCATGAAACTGTGTGCCGCAACGCACCATCATGATTTTTCACGATCCGATGCTCATTTCACAATACGATATTTACGTTGCATGTCATTGATTAATAAATATAAAATTTTCATGATTTGATTACTTGAGTATTGCCTCCCGCGCTGTCATCACGCCTAAACTTGTTTCCACGGACGACGCATGACGAGCGTGGCCCGCTCGACACTGCGTCCCAAGCGTTTCCGTTTTATTGACCTTGCCTGGAGAGACAGCATGACCGACAACCATCGCCATCAAGACTCATACGATCAGGAGTCCTCATCGAATAACCGGCACGCCAAGCTGTATGACCGTGATGCATGCGCGGCGCTGCGGCACGATTGGGCGGTATTGCCCCGTTGGGCCGGCATCAAGCGCGGCTACGATGCCGAGGAGGTGATTCGTCTGCGTGGGTCCGTGCAGCCCGAATACACGTTGGCCAAGCGCGGCGCGGGGCGCTTATGGTCGCTGCTGCAGCGTGGGCCATTACCACCAGGTTCGGGCCATCATGGTGTCGACCGGCCGTTCGTGAACGCATTGGGCGCATTGACCGGCAACCAGGCAATGCAGCAGGTCAAAGCCGGACTTCAGGCCATCTATCTTTCGGGCTGGCAGGTTGCCGGCGACGCGAACCAGGCCGGCGCGATGTATCCCGATCAATCCTTGTATCCGGTCAATTCGGTGCCGCAAGTCGTGCGCGCGATCAACAATACCCTCACCCGCGCGGACCAGATCCAGTGGGCGGACGGTACCCGTCCCGGGGACCCCAACTACATCGATTATTTCGCACCAATCATCGCCGACGCTGAAGCGGGCTTCGGAGGCGTCCTGAACGCGTTCGAACTGATGAAGGCCATGATCGAGGCCGGCGCCGCCGCAGTGCATTTCGAGGATCAATTGGCATCGGCCAAAAAATGCGGCCATCTTGGCGGAAAGGTATTGGTACCGACGCGCGAAGCCGTCGGCAAGCTGCTGGCCGCGCGACTGGCAGCCGATGTCAGCGGCGTCCCCACGCTACTGATGGCACGCACAGACGCACAGGCGGCGGACCTGCTGACGTCCGACATCGATCCCGCCGACCACCCGTTCCTGACCGGCAAGCGGACCGTGGAAGGCTTCTATCGCACGCATGCGGGGCTTGAGCAGGCTATTTCGCGCGGCCTTGCCTATGCCCCCTATGCCGACCTGATCTGGTGTGAAACCGGCAAGCCGGATCTCGCCGAGGCGCGCCGGTTCGCCGAAGCGATCCATGCGCAATTTCCCGGCAAGGCATTGGCCTATAACTGTTCGCCATCGTTCAACTGGAAACGCAATCTCGACGACAAAACGATCGATCGTTTCCAGCATGCGCTGGCCGAAATGGGCTATACGTTCCAGTTCATCACGCTGGCTGGCTTCCACAGCCTGAACTACAGCATGTTCGAGCTGGCGCACGGATATGCCCGCGAGCAAATGCGCGCCTTCGTCACATTGCAGGAAAAGGAGTTCGGGGCGGCGGAACGCGGGTTCACCGCGGTCAAGCACCAGCACGAAGTGGGCACCGGCTATTTCGATGCCGTCACGCAGACCATCGAACGCCAGTCGTCTACGACCGCGCTGGCAGGATCGACGGAAGCCGAGCAGTTCAACTAGGCGGCAAGCCTTATCCGGCGCGTTGCGGGCGCTATGGCTGGCGGACGCCTACAGGCACCCGTCGGCCAGCGCGGCGGGTGCCGAAAATGGGATCGAAAAACGGGTTTCGGGCGCAAAGCGATGTCCGGCGCGACGGGATCCCTCACCGGTATATCAAGACGGGAATCCGCGTGTGGGACAGCACACGTTGCGTTTCGCTGCCCACCAGCATGCGCGCCAGGCCATGGCGTCCGTGAGACGCCATCAGGATCACATCGCAACCCTCGCCTTCCGCCGCCTCGATAATGCCGAGATAGGGGGACGCATGCGTGCTTATGCGGGTATTGCACCGCACGCCACGCGAAGCGGCCAGCGACGACACTTTATCCAGATGCCGCCAGGCATCCCGTTCACAGCGCAAATGAAAATCCATTGGCGGCTCGACAATGACCTCGGTGAAAGGGGACACGGGGTATTCCGGCAGACACGCATAGCCGGTCAGCGTACCTCCCGTCGTGGCAGCCAGTTGGACGGCGGCATCCACCGCCTTTTGCGACAGTTCGGAACCGTCGGTGGGTACAAGGATGTGCTTGAACATGGCTGAAGCTCCCGGTCGGAGGAACGCCGTTGATAGTGCGCGATTGCACCATGTGCCAGCGCGGATGGACATGACGCACGGTCAGATGCCGAACCAGGCCGCAGGTCCATTCTAGTACGTCGCGCGCCGCGCCAAAATGCCATGGCAAACGTCGCCGCCTCCTCCGTCGAGCCTCGCCGACAACCTCGCGTCCGGCGCACCGGCATGGCGATTTTTCAGGTCACGTACGCATGCCGGTTCAATATCGCCTCATGCGTTGGCGCCGCCCGAGCGTGCAAGGCGATATGCGATCCAGTCGCCGCCTGGAATGACGGGCAAGCCACGACCGGCCTGAATGTCGACCGGATAGAAGAAGCATCTCAAACAGGCCGCCCCCTCCCGCTTGACCATCACGCCGGTACGTGGCGCGTGCACGCCGCCTGGAAGCACCTGCATGGACCCTGCAAACGCCGTGCTCCGTGTTGCCGTGGCCGGCGTGTCACCCAACCACGCGATATCCGCCACGTCGACCTCATCCCGATAGAACGCTTCGCGACCATCCGGACGAATCCCCTCGATCTCGTCCAGAATGGGAAGCAAGGCGCGATCGATGCGGAAGATATCGCCCACGACCTGTGTCCCGGCTGGTGGCGCGACCCCGGCATACGAAGGGGATGCACCGTCTGGCAAGAGTCCGGGCCAACTGCCAAAGTCGACCAGTTTCCCCTTGACACGTCCTCGTGCGACAAGCACCGGTGCGGGGAGTTCCGGACGACCATGGCGCGCGGCGGCCAATCCGATATCGTTGATCTCGCCATACCGCAACGTGCCATAGACGAATACGTGGCAAGCCGACTGCGCGGCAGCATCTGCATCGGTCGCAGACGAAAGAGATGCGTCGTTACGGCTCACGGTAGAGGCATGGCGGAGCGGACAATGCGCATAGACTAGCAAAATGGTCGCGCGCGTGCTGGCGCGCGTTTGCAACGGACAACACGACTTCAGGAGAACACAACCACCATGACGACTATTGCATGCGAAGCCCGCCCCTGGGGCACGATCAATGGTGGCACGACGGTGCATCAATTCACATTACGTGCCCGAAACGGTGCCCGCGCGGTGGTCAGCAACCTGGGGGCGACGCTATTGCAGTGGTATGCGCCCGATCGCAATGGTGACTTCGACAATATCATCCTGGGCTTCGCCACGCCGCAAGCCTATCTCGACAGCAGCACGCACATGGGCGGCACGATCGGCCGCTACGCCAACCGCATCGCCGATGCGCGTTTCACATTGGACGGCCGGGAATACACGCTGGATACCAATGATGGTACCAATACGCTGCACGGCGGCTATCACGGCTTCGATCGGATGGTCTGGGAGCATGCGGTCTCCCCGGCAGGCGACGGCGTCACTTTCACGTTGCACTCTCCTGACGGCGACAGTGGCTTTCCGGGAGCGTTGACGCTGACAGTCCGTTATACGTTCGACGGCGCGTCGGTACGCATCGACTACGACGCGCAAACGTCCGCCCCCACGCCGTTCAATGTGACGAATCACAGTTATTTCAATCTCAATACCACCGGCCACCCCGAGGATGCCGGCACGATCCTGGATTACGTCGTGCGCATCGACGCCGACGCGGTCCTGCTACCTGACGTGCACGGTATCCCGCAGCGGCAGGTGCCGGTAGCGGGATCGGTCTTCGATCTGCGCGATGGCGCCGCGGTGGGCGCGCGCCTGGCCACACGCGATCCGGCCCTGGTGGCAATGCACGGATATGATCATTGCTACCTGCTCGCGGCGCCGGACCGGATCGAAACACCGATACGGAACGTTGCAGAAGCCATCGACCCGCACTCCGGACGCCGGCTGCAGGTATCGACGACGGAACGCACGGTGCAGTTCTATACCGCGGCCAACCTCGGTGGCGTCATCGATGGACGCGGCCGCACGCTGCAGCCACATGCCGCCCTGTGTTTCGAGACGCAGGCGCAGCCAAACCAGATCAATACGGGCGATGCGGCTGGCGTGATACTCCGTCCTGGCCACACGTATCGACAAACGACGGTGTACCGCTGCGATGTTGTCACCGCGAATGCCAGGAAAGCGATTCACAACTGACGACGGCCCGCGCTCAGGCATTGTCACTTGATGCGTCACCATTGACGTCGGGCACGAACGGGCCACGCTCAGGCACGACAAAATGCCCCCATGCACGGCACGCTCGTGGCGCATGGGGGCATCGGTACAACGATAAGACGACACGCTTTAGTGGACGATCCGCTCGAAGGAAAACGCCCCTTCATTGAAATCGACCGGGATGACGTCCTTCGCGCCAAACTTGCCGCTCAGGATCAGCTTTGCCACCGGATTCTCGATCTCCTGCTGGATCGCGCGCTTCAACGGCCGCGCGCCGAACAAGGGGTCGTACCCGACCTTCGCGATTTCCGCCAGGGCGGCGTCGCTGACATCCAGTTGCATATCCATCTTTGCCAGGCGCTCGGTGAGCACGCGTAACTGGATCTTCGCGATGGCCTCGATGTTCGAACGATCCAAAGCGTGGAACACGACCACTTCATCTATCCGGTTCAGAAACTCCGGCCGGAAATGCAGTTTCACTTCGTCCCATACCGCCGAGCGAACCTCTTCCTGGGGTGCATCCACCATCGACTGGATCAACTGCGACCCGAGATTCGACGTCATCACGATCACCGTATTCTTGAAGTCCACGGTGCGGCCCTGTCCATCGGTCATCCGGCCATCGTCCAGCACCTGCAGCAGAACGTTGAAGACGTCCGGATGCGCCTTCTCGATTTCGTCGAGCAGGATAACGCTGTACGGCTTGCGTCGTACGGCCTCAGTCAGGTATCCGCCCTCCTCGTAGCCGACATAACCAGGCGGCGCGCCAATCAGCCGGGCCACGCTGTGCTTTTCCATGAACTCGCTCATGTCGATCCGGATCAATTGTTCTTCCGAATCGAACAGGAAGCCCGCCAGGGCCTTGCACAGTTCCGTCTTCCCCACGCCCGTCGGCCCGAGGAACAGGAAGGAACCATATGGCCGATTCGGATCCGATAAGCCGGCGCGCGAACGACGGATCGCGTCCGCCACGGCGGTGATCGCCTCATCCTGGCCAACCACGCGCTCGTGCAGCTTGTCTTCGATATGCAGCAGCTTGTCACGCTCGCCCTGCATCATCCGCGACACCGGAATACCGGTGGACCGCGACACCACTTCGGCGATCTCCTCGGCGCCTACTTGCGTGCGCAACAGGCGCGGACGTGCCGCCTCGCCGGTACCCTGATTCGCTTCGGCCTGCGTCGCGTCCTTCAGCCGCGCTTCCAATTGCGGCAACTTGCCGTATTGCAACTCCGCGACCTTATCCAGGCGGCCTTCCCGCTGCAGCTTGACGATATCGGCACGTACGCGCTCGATTTCTTCCTTCAGTTGCGCGCTACCCAGCACCGCCGCTTTTTCCGCGGTCCAGATCTCTTCGAGATCAGCATACTCCCGCTGCAAACGTTCGATTTCATCCTCGATCAGGCCGAGCCGTTTCTGTGATGCCTCGTCCTTCTCCTTGCGCACTGCTTCACGTTCGATCTTCAACTGGATCAGACGCCGATCGAGCCGATCCATCTCTTCCGGCTTCGAGTCGATTTCCATCTTGATTCGCGATGCCGCCTCGTCAATCAAGTCGATCGCCTTATCCGGCAGGAAGCGATCGGTGATGTAGCGATGACTGAGTTCCGCCGCCGCGACAATCGCCGGATCGGTGATTTCCACGCCATGATGCAGCTCGTACTTCTCCTGCAAACCACGCAGGATCGCGATGGTAGCCTCCACCGAGGGCTCATCCACCTGGACACGTTGGAAACGCCGCTCCAGCGCCGCGTCCTTTTCGATGTACTTCCGATATTCGTCAAGCGTGGTCGCGCCGATGCAATGCAGTTCGCCACGGGCAAGCGCGGGTTTGAGCATATTGCCCGCATCCATCGCGCCCTCGGCCTTGCCGGCGCCCACCATCGTGTGGATTTCGTCGATAAAAACGATTGTCTGGCCCTCGTCCTTGGCCACGTCGCTGAGGACGGCCTTCAGCCGTTCCTCGAACTCGCCGCGATATTTCGCGCCCGCGAGCAATAACGCCATGTCGAGCACCAACACACGCTTGTTCTTCAACGACTCCGGTACTTCCCCATTGACGATCCGTTGCGCCAACCCTTCCACGATCGCGGTCTTACCCACGCCCGGCTCACCGATCAGGACGGGATTGTTCTTGGTCCGGCGTTGCAGGATCTGGATGGCACGACGGATTTCGTCATCGCGCCCGATCACCGGATCGAGCTTGCCCGACCGTGCCCGTTCGGTCAGGTCCAACGTGTATTTTTTCAACGCTTCGCGCTGGCTCTCGGCGTCGGCGCTATTGACCGGTTCACCGCCCCGCACCGCTTGCACGGCGGCATCCAGCGTCTTGCGGCTCAGGCCATGCTCACGCAACAGCCGGCCCGCATCGCTCTTGTCGTCCACCAGCGCAAGCAGAAACATTTCAGTCGAAATGTACGCGTCGCCCTGCTTCTGCGCTTCCCGGTCGGCCTGATTGAACAAGCCGGTCAGTTCGCGGCTCACCTGGACGTTGCCGTCCGTGCCCTGCACCTTCGGCAAGCGATCCATCGCCTGCGTGACAGCCGCTTGCAATGGTTGCAACTGAACGCCGGCACGCGAAAGCAACGACCGCGTCGAACCGTCGGTTTGCGCCAGCAAGGCAGCAAGCAGATGCAGCGGATCGATATATTGATTGTCGCGACCCACCGCGAGACTTTGTGCGTCGGCAACGGCTTCTTGGAACTTGGTTGTCAGCTTGTCGATTCTCACGGAGACCCTCCAGGCATTTCAGCATTCGTCTTGAAATTCATGCTTCCTAGATGCGGCGGCTGGTAATTATTTCAAGAGCGCGCGACGAATTCTTTCGTCGTCGTGGCGCTGATCAAGCCTATCGACCAAATGGACACCTTGCGTCTGGCTCCAAGCGTGCTGGCAGGCTTGCGAAAGGGCTTACAAGAACATCAGGCATCCTCATGAGATTTTTCACATGCCAAGCGTGCCAATATGCACTTCGTGGTGCCCACAAGACGGAAAACACATTGCCGGACGCGCTCATCAGCCTACCCTCCGCCCCCCCACCGACTGCGCGCATGATCATCCGTTTCCCGCGCGTCGACCCACCGCCGCGCCCCGCCTGTCCCCTCCTTCTTCCAGAACGGCGCCTCGGTCTTCAGATAGTCCATGATGAACTCACAGGCCGAGAACGCTTCACCGCGATGCGCGCTGGCGACGGCCACTAGCACAATCTGGTCGGTCGGCCGCAACGGGCCGCCGTAGCGATGGATCACCGTCACCCCCTGAAAAGGCCAACGCCTTGCCGCTTGCGCCACGATGTCCGCCAGTGCCCGTTCCGTCATCCCGGGATAGTGCTCGAGTTCCAGCATGTCGACTGCCGCGCCGCCACTGATGTCGCGGACCGCGCCGACGAAGGCCACCACGGCGCCGGCTCCGGGGTGCGCAACGCGAAGTGCAGTCAATTCCTGTCCCGTGTCGAAATCGGCTTCCTGAACCACGATGCGGATGGCGTCGCTCATCGTTCGTCCTCCCTGACCGTCAGCCGCCCGTGACCGGTGGAAAGAAGGCCACTTCGCATCCGGGCGACAGGCGCGTCCCCGCGCCCGTCATTTCGTGATTGCATGCCATGCGTAACGGCCGTGTCGCCGCGAGCGCATCCGCCCAGACGCCGCCACGCTGGCACAACCACGTGCGCACGTCCCCCACCGTGGTCACGGCATCAGGGACGGCAACCTGCTCTTCGGCGGTGCCGACAGCCTCCCGCAGGCTGGCGAAATAACGTAAGGCGATTTTCATGGCGTGCGTCTCGCAAGCATTAGAACAACAGGTCGGAAAACGGGAGGTAGCGCACCGGATCGCCTGGTGCGATGTCGCGTCCCGGTGGATTGTCCACCAGGCCATCGCCCCAGACCGTCGAGGTCAGGACCGCCGAACTTTGCGTCGGGTACAGGTCCAGGCCACCGCCGGCATTCAGGCGCACGCGCAGGAATTCGTTGCGCCGATCGCCCTTCACGGCGAAGTCCGCACGTGCCTGCAGGGCCTTCGGCGTGACATCCGATACGCCTTGCAAGCGCAGGATGAACGGTCGAACGAAAAGCAGAAAGGTGACAAAGGTCGATACCGGATTGCCTGGCAGTCCGATAAAAAACGTGCTGCCGGCGCCGGGTGTCCGCAGACTGCCAAAGGCCAGTGGCTTGCCCGGTTTCATGGCGATCTTCCAGAGCGACAAGGCACCTTCCGCTTCCACCGCCGCCTTGACATGATCTTCTTCCCCCACCGATACCCCGCCACTTGCCAGCACGAGATCGTGCGAGGACGCGGCATCACGCAGCACCGCACGGGTGGCGTCGAGCCGATCCGCGACGATGCCGAAGTCTGTGACGTCGCAGCCGAGCGCCTGCAGCAGGCCCCCCAACGTGTAGCGATTCGAGTTATAGATGGCGCCGGGTTCCAGCGCGTCGCCCGGACGGCGCAATTCATCGCCGGTGAACAGGATGGCCACCTTCAAGCGCGGCACGACCGGCAAGGCTCCCACACCAACCGACGCGGCAAGCCCAAGGGCCTGCGGCGTCAAACGCGTTCCGCGAGGCAGGATGACCGCGCCGGCCCGTATGTCTGCGCCGCGCCGATTGATCCACTGCCCGGCGCGGGGGGGACCATCCAACACGAAACGAACCCCGTTGGCGTCGACCTTCGCCTCTTCCTGGATCACAACGAGATCGGCATGCTCCGGCACCGGCGCGCCGGTGAATATTCGCGCGACCGACGCCGGTGCCAGCGGCCCCGGCGCGGCGCCCGCCGGAATGCGCTGGGACACCGGGAAAGGCTGCCCCAACGGGGTGACATCAGCATGATCACCAGCGGCAGCCCCGATATGCACCGCGAGCTCTGCAAGCCGCACCGCATAGCCGTCCATCGCACTGACGTCCATGGGCGGAACATCGATGGGCGAGATGATATCCGCCGCGAGCACCCGCCCCAGCGCGGCTTCGGTCGACACCGTTTCCGCTTCCGAATACCCGGCGTAAGACGCCTTGCCGTAGGCGCCATTCCCACCATCGCCCGGCGACGTGCCAGCGGCCGCCAGCAAGATCCGCAACGCTTCGGCGGTGGATAGCATCGGTGCGTGGCCGGCAGGCGGTGTTGCCCGCACCGAGCGTGTAGACCCCGACTGCGCACCTGCGGGCGTGCCAATTTCATTCGGGCGAGGCGTGACGTCTTCTGACATGGCTTGGAAAAACAGGAGCAAAAATAGGAAAGTCGCGAGCGGCGGCCCCGGTGTCAGACAACGTCCAACACCTTGCATGCGTGGCCCGCCACCGGCCGCTCAGTCCCCACCAGTATGCGCCGTAATGAATGCCTTGACCGCGTCGACATCCGCCGGGATCACCGTGCTGCGCTGCGGCAGCGCCTCGATACCCGCGAACGCATGCGGCCGCTCGGGCTCACGCCCCAACGCTTCCTTGATGGTCTCGCCAAACTTCACCGGCTGCGCGGTCTCCAGCACGATCATCGGCACACCGGCTTCCAGGTATTGCCGCGCAGTATGCACACCATCGGCCGTATGGGTATCGATCGTTGTCTTGTAACGCGTGTCGATGTCACGGATGACGGCAAGACGCTGCGCGTGATCACTGCGGCCGGAAACGAAACCGAAATCGGCAATACGGTCGTATGCCGCGGTGCCGGCCAGACTAAAACCGCCCTCACGGTCGACCTTGCCAAACAACGTGTTCAGGGCCGCACCGTCGCGATCGAGCAGATCGAACACGAAACGCTCGAAATTCGACGCTTTCGAGATATCCATGCTCGGGCTGCTGGTCTGCAAGGTCTGCGCCGCCGTCCGCACGCGGTACTGGCCAGTGCGAAAGAACTCGTCAAGCACGTCGTTTTCATTCGTCGCGACCACCAGCTTGCGGATCGGCAGCCCCATCATCCGCGCGATATGACCAGCGCAGACGTTGCCGAAGTTACCCGAGGGCACCGTGAACGACACCGGGGGCATCGCGCCCTCGATGTAGGACAGGCCTTCGGTAGCCGCGAGATAGCCCTTGAAGTAATACACCACCTGCGCCACGACGCGAGCCCAGTTGATCGAGTTCACCGTGCCGATGCGATGCGCCGCCTTGAAGGCGTGGTCGTTGGAGACGGCCTTGACGATATCCTGGCAATCGTCGAACACCCCTTCCACCGCGAGATTGAAGATATTCGAATCTTGCAGGCTATACATCTGCGCGCTTTGGAACGGGCTCATCTTGCCGTGCGGAGACAGCATGAACACCCGCACGCCGCGCTTGCCGCGCATCGCGTATTCCGCGGCGCTGCCGGTATCGCCCGACGTCGCGCCCAGGATATTCAGTGTCTCGCCCTGCCTGGCCAGAACATACTCGAACAGGCTGCCCAGCAACTGCATCGCCATGTCCTTGAAGGCCAGCGTCGGTCCGTTCGACAATTCGAGCAACGCCAGCGTCGTCTTCCCGGCGCCGCCCGCCACGGGCTCCTCACCGAGCACCTTCAGCGGCGTGATGTCGGCGGCCCGCTGGCCATCGCGCAGATTGCAATAGACCTCGGATGTGTAGGTCCGGCGCAGCAGCCCGCGCAGATCCTCGGACGGCAGATCGTCGCAATACAGCGACAGCACTTCGAACGCCAGATCGGCGTATGACAGCGTGCGCCACTTCTCCAGCAGCGCCGCATTGACCTGCGGATAGCGCGCCGGCATGAAAAGGCCGCCATCGGGCGCCAAGCCTGCCAGCAGGATATCGGAGAAACGTGCGACGGCCTCGGCCGGCTTGCCGTCGACCGACGTGGCAAGCGCGCCGGCTGCCTCGGGCGCGGCGCTGAAAGCATGTCCGGCGCGGGGGGCTCGGGTGGAAACGTAGTGCATGGAGGGCCTTTTACGGATTTCGCTTTTACAGGTTTTCGGTGCGCAGCAGCGACACAGGCGACTTGACGCTCGGCAACGCCTCGATCTGCGCCAGCGCCAGACGCAGATTGCCTTCGACCGTTGCATGGGTCAGCACGATCAGGTCGGTCTCGCCCTCGCCTTCCCGCGATTCCTTCTGGATCAGCGCATCCACCGAGATGCCGCGGTCCGACAGCAAGGTTGCAATGGCCGCCAGCACGCCCGGCTGATCCGCTACACGCAGGCGCAGGTAATACGCGCTGGTGATCTGGTCGATCGGCAATACCGGCAGGTCGGACAGCTGATCCGGTTGGAATGCCAGGTGTGGCGTACGGTGCTCCGGGTCAGCCGTATGCAGGCGCGTGACGTCGACCAGGTCGGCGACCACCGCCGACGCGGTCGGCTCGGCGCCCGCGCCCTTGCCGTAGTAAAGCGTCGTACCCACCGCATCGCCCTGCACCGCCACCGCATTCATCGCGCCTTCGACGTTTGCGATCAGCATCGATGACGGTACCAGGGTCGGATGCACGCGCAACTCGATGCCCTTGGCAGCGCGACGGGTGATGCCAAGCAGCTTGATGCGATAACCGAGCTGCTCCGCGTATTTGATGTCGATCGCATCCAGTTTGCTGATACCTTCGATATGCGCACGGTCGAACTGGATCGGCACCCCGAAGGCGATCGCGCTCATCAACGTCAGTTTATGCGCCGCATCCACGCCTTCCACGTCGAAGGTCGGATCCGCCTCAGCGTAGCCGAGGCGCTGGGCATCCGCCAGGGCGGTCGCGAAATCGAGCCCCTTCTCACGCATCTCGGACAAGATGAAATTGGTGGTGCCGTTGATGATGCCGGCAATCCACGTAATGCGATTCGCGGTCAGGCCTTCGCGCAGCGCCTTGATGATCGGAATACCACCGGCCACCGCGGCCTCGAACGCCACCATCACCCCCTTGCGGTGCGCGGCCTGAAAGATCTCCATGCCATGAACGGCGAGCAATGCCTTGTTCGCCGTGACCACGTGCTTGCCGTTTTCGATCGCCGTCAGCACCAACTCCCGCGCGCGGTCGGTACCGCCGATCGTCTCGATGACGATATCGATGCCGGGGTCGCGCACCAGGGCGTCGAAATCACTGTCGATCAACGGCAGGTCACCCGCGCCCGATCCGGTTTCAGCACCGGCTTCCCGCGTCACGATCGCGGCCAGCGCGGCCTGCGCCTTGGCTGGCGTTCGCACCGCGATGCGCGATACTGCAATGCCCCGTCCGGCGCGCCGCTTGATTTCTTCCTGATTCCGGCGAAGCACCGAATACGTGCCGCCGCCAACGGTTCCAAAGCCCAGTAGGCCTGCTTTGATCGATTCCATACAGCAGTGTCAGTCCAAGTGATGAATGATGCGGCGTTCAGGCGCCGTGACGTTTTCGATAACTTTCGAGGAAGCGGGCAATCCGTTCGATCGACACCTTCAGATCCGCGACGTTTGGCAGGAACACCACCCGGAAGTGATCCGGCGTGGCCCAGTTGAAACCGGTGCCCTGTACCAGCAGCACACGCTCCTCGCGCAGCAATTCGAGGATGAACTGCTGATCGTCGGCAATCGGATACATCGCCGGATCGAGGCGTGGAAACAGATATAACGCCGCCTTCGGCTTGACGCAGGTCACGCCCGGAATCGCGGTCAGCATGTCATATGCCAGGTTACGCTGTTCATAGAGACGACCGCCCGGCAACAACAGGTCATTGATGCTTTGATAACCGCCCAGCGCCGTCTGAATCGCATATTGTCCTGGCACATTCGCGCACAGACGCATCGACGCCAGGATATTCAATCCCTCGATATAGTCGCGGGCACGCCGCTTGTCACCCGACACCACCATCCAGCCGGCGCGAAAACCGCATGAACGATAGCTCTTCGATAAGCCGTTGAACGTCACCGTAAGCACATCCTCGGATAATGCGGCCATCGACGTATGGGTCGCACCGTCATACAGGATCTTGTCGTAGATCTCGTCCGCGTAGAGGATAAGGTCATGCTCCCGCGCCACCGCGATGATCTCGCGCAGCAGGTCGTCGGGATACAGCGCGCCGGTCGGATTGTTAGGGTTGATGACCACGATCGCACGGGTATTCGGCGTGATTTTCGCGCGGATATCGTCCATGTCCGGCAACCAGTCATTCCTTTCGTCGCAGATGTAATGCACCGGCGTGCCGCCCGACAGGCTCACCGCCGCGGTCCATAGCGGATAGTCCGGTGCCGGCAACAGCACTTCATCGCCCTCGTTAAGCAAGCCCTGCATCGCCATCACGATCAGTTCCGATGCCCCGTTTCCGATATAAATATCGTCCAGGCCGACGTTCGCGACATGCTTCTGTTGCGTGTAATGCATGACCGCCTTGCGCGCGGCGAACACGCCCTTCGAGTCCGAATAACCGGACGACGCGGGCAGGTTACGGATCATGTCCTGTACGATCTCGTCCGGCGCGTCGAAACCGAACGGTGCCAGATTGCCGATGTTCAGCTTGATGATCTTCTGGCCTTCGTCTTCGAGACGGCGGGCCTCGTCAAGTACCGGACCTCGGATGTCATAACAGACATTGGCCAGCTTGTTCGATTTATGAATGGATTTCACGGCGGCAAATGGAACAAAAAGCGGATGAAAGACCTGGGCTTCGACACCAGAGATGGCACCGAGCAACGATGCGGCGCGTTGAGCGGCAGGTATAAAAGACGTGCGGTACGTGCCCGGGTAAGGATGTCCACGGACGCCCCGCGCGACCGATGAAGACGCGATGGCCGCGCGGACACCGGCCGGCGTTCCCTGTGGGGAGAGGCGGCGCGACGCTATAATTGGGTGAATTATGACAGAGTTTGGTCCAATCGCGGACAGGGAGCAACGCGTGAAACTGGAGCAGGAATCCGCTGAAGGCGCTGGCGTACGGAATGTCGTCACGGGGTATGGCGATGACTATGTCGAGATCAACAAGACCCGTTTCACGCACAGCGTGCTGCTGATGCCGGACGGCCCGGTGCTGCCGTGGGAACCCGCGCGCTTCGAGGCATTCGACGCCGCGCATTTCGCGCCGCTCGCCGCCGCGGCCCCGGAGCTGGTCCTCCTGGGAACAGGCCGCGCACTCCGCTTCGGTCATCCCCGCCTGTATGCGGCGTTGACGGCCAAGCGCATCGGCGTGGAGACCATGGATCTCACTGCGGCATGCCGGACGTTCAACATCCTCGCCGGTGAAGGCCGTCGCGTGGCAGCGGCGTTGTTGATCGAAACGCGCGATTGATCTCCCCCGTGAGACCCTTGCGCGGGCCCGTCCCCGGCGCGCCGATGAATCTGACCCGTGGCGCGGTGTTGCTGCTGGTGATCCTGTGCGCGGCGGCCTGGTTCGCCCCGCTCGGCATCCGCTCGCTACTGCCGAGCGAGGAAGGCCACTATGCCGAAATTGCCCGGGAAATGCTGGCAAGCGGCGACTGGACCACGCCGCGCTACAACGGCGCCCCCTACGGGGAAACCGCGCCGTTGCAAATCTGGGCCACCGCCGCCAGCTTCGCACTATTCGGGCTTGGCGAATGGCAAGCCCGACTATGGACCGCGCTATGCGGCTTCGGCGCGATCTTGCTGGTTGGGTACACCGGCGTGCGTCTGTTCGGCCGCCCCGCGGGCATCCTTGCCGCTGCCGCGATGGTCGCCACGCCGTATTGGCATCTGTTCGGACACTATGCCTCCCGGGACATGGGTCTGTCCGCAATGCTGACAGTGGTGCTCTGCACGTTTCTCCTGGCCCAACGCGCGCCTCATCCGGCCATCGGGCAGCGCGACATGAGCAGCACGGGTGGCAAGGGCGTGACCGTCGCCGTCAGCGCGCTCCGGGGACAGCGCGGCTGGATGTGGCTTTGCTGGGCAGCCATGGCGCTGGCCTTGCTCAGCAAGGGGTTGACAGGCATCGCGATACCCGCGCTGGCCCTCGTCATCTATTCGCTCGCCGCGCGCGACGCCCGCGTCTGGCGCCGCCTCCACCTGTTCAGCGGCCTACTCGTCTTTCTCGCGCTGTGCGCACCGTGGTTCATCGCGTCGCAATGGCACCATCCGGACGCCTCGTACATCCGTTTCGGCGAAGCGGCAGACCGGCGTTTCCGATGGCGCGACAACACGCTGCCGGACGCGATCAGCTTCGTCGTACCCGTATTGCTGATTGGCATATTGCCATGGCTGTCCTTGCTCTGGCAGGGTATGCGGCGCGCGATAAGATTGCCGCGCCAGACGAATCGTTTCTCTCCCGCGGTACTGTTGCTGACCTGGTCGATATCGATCTTTGTCTTTTTCAGTCTGTCCGATGCCAAGCGCGTGGCGGATCTCTTGCCGTTGACCCCCGCGGTAGCCTTGGTGGTGGGCGCTTATTTGCCGAGTCGCGATCCGCGCCGCATTCGGCGACATCTGGCCGGCTATGCGGTGCTGTTGATCACCTTGGCGCTGAGCGTTGTGTATTTGTCGAACTTCGGCAGCGTGACGACGCCCAATGCGCTCTACCGGCGCTACCAGATGTGGCTGTGGCTCGCGCTCGGCGTCGGCTTGCTGGGTTTCGCCGTCGCCGGCGCGCTGGCGCGGCGCCTGGGCGCCCGCGCATGGCTGGTGTACGTGGCGGCCTGGTATGCGACGCTGGCTATTGCAGTGAATGCGCACGAACTGCTAGGACGACCGATCGCGGGCACGCCGTTGGCGGCACGGGTGCGTTCGACACTGGCCCAGACGCCAGACGGCGCCGCCGATTGGCCCTTCTATGCACTCGGCGGCCGCGACGAGACCATCGCGTTCGCCTTGCGGCGCACGATGATCGGCATTGACATGCCAGACAACACCGTGCGTGGAGCCTCACCCGAATCGGACGCGGCACGAACCGCGCTGGCGCAGTGGGCGCAACACTGGCGGGATGGCGGCCCCGCGCTCGCGATAATGACACCGGCGCAATATGACGCGCTGCGCGCCGACAATGTGCCGATGACGGTGATCGCCAACGACCCGCGACGAGTCGTTGTATCCCGCGACAGACCATGAAAAGTCGGATTTTTCGGAAGCCGGCTCCAGGCATGGCACAATCGGGGCGAGGCACTTTCCCGCACGGGCGACGCCCACGGTACGGGGCCTTGCCCACGATGCGCTTTGGCGAACCGCCATCGCGTGCTTTAATGGATACCCAAGGCGATTGATGGCATGATCGCATCCGCGCATCGCTGCCACCGCGGCGCGCAGCACGAGGACAACTGTTTCTATGACGCAAACGCCTGCGGCCAAAGCCGATTTTCTGCCCTTCACGCGCCCCGAGATCGACGAGGAGACCATTGCCGGTGTCGCCGATGTCCTGCGGTCCGGCTGGATTACCACGGGCCCGCAGAATCAACGTTTCGAGGCAGCACTATCAGAACGGTTTGGCGGTCGCCCGGTACGCACGTTCAACAGTGGCACGGGCACGCTCGAGATAGGGTTGCGGATTGCAGGCATTGGGCCGGGTGACGAGGTGATCACGACCGCGTTGACCTGGGTAGCCACCAGCAATGTCATCATCGCCGTGGGCGCGACGCCGGTATTCGTGGATGTCGACCCGGCCACGCGCAATATCGACCTGGACAAGCTCGAAGCCGCCATCACCCCGCGTACGCGCGCGTTGATGCCGGTGCATCTGGCGGGCTTGCCGGTGGATATGACGCGGCTCCATGCCATCGCGCAACGGCATGGCCTACGAGTCATAGAGGACTCCGCCCAGGCGCTAGGCGCATCGTGGAATGGCAAGGAGATCGGCAGCTTCGGCGATCTGGTCTCGTTCAGTTTCCACCCGAACAAGAACCTGACGTCGATCGAGGGCGGCGCGTTGGTGTTGAACAACGCGGAGGAAGCCCGTTTGGCCGAAAAGTACCGGCTCCAGGGGGTGACTCGCACCGGCATGGACGGCATGGATGTCGACGTCCTAGGCGGCAAGTTCAACCTGACCGATGTCGCGGCGCGGGTCGGTTTGGGACAACTGCCGCATCTGGCGCGGTTCACGGAGCGCCGCCGGGCGCTGGCACGTCGTTACTTCGACCGTTTCACCGAAGGTGCCGCGTGTCGCGCCGGCGTCGAATTGCCGCCGGCCGATTTCGTCAACAGCAACTGGCATATGTTCCAAATCGTACTACCCGTCGGACAGCCGGGGCGCCCCGCGCGAGCGGATTTCATGACCGCGCTGAAAGAGCGTGGCATTGGTAGCGGCGTGCATTACCCGGCGGTCCATTTGTTCACCTTGTATCGGCAACGGGGTTTCCGTGAAGGCATGTTGCCTCATACCGAGCGGATTGGTGCCGGCACTGTGTCCCTGCCGTTGTTCACGACAATGACGGACGCCGACGTCGACCGCGTCGTGGCCGCCGTGGATGCGCAATTCTGACAGCGCGCGCATCCCTGCTATCGCACGGCATCGCTGGCGGGAGGCATGATCCGCCTGACCTCGTATTGGACGGAATCGTCCGCGACCAGTCCGCCGTGCTCGCGCTTGGCGCAACCATGCGCACCATGACGCGCCGCCTGCGGTTGTCAATACCCCTGCCGCGCGTTTTCAATTCACGAACCATCGATTTGCAATGACGTCACCCGAGCTCTCCGTCATCATTCCCGTGTACAACGAGGAAGCTGGCCTCAACGCCTTGTTCGAGCGCCTTTATCCCGCGTTGGACGCGTTGGACGCGACCTACGAAATCATCTTCATCAACGATGGCAGCCGGGACCGCTCCGCCGCCATGCTGGCCGACCAGTTTGCAGTGCGGGACGATGTCACGCGGGTCATCCTGCTGAACGGCAACTACGGCCAGCACATGGCGATCCTGTCCGGATTCGAATACGCCCGCGGCGAAATCGTCATCACGCTCGACGCCGACCTGCAAAACCCCCCCGAGGAAATCGGCAAGCTTGTCAGCAAGATGCGTGAGGGCTACGACTATGTGGGTACGATCCGCTCCGATCGTCAGGACAGCTGGTTCCGCCGCGAGGCATCGCATTGGATGAACCGGCTGCGTGAGCGAATCACGCGCATCAAGATGACCGACCAGGGATGCATGCTGCGCGCATACAGCAAGCGCATCATTTCGACAATCAATCGGTGTGGTGAGATCAATACCTTCATTCCAGCCCTCGCCTACACGTTCGCGCAAAATCCGATCGAAATCGATGTGGCGCACGAAGAGCGTTTCGCGGGCGAATCGAAGTATTCCCTGTATTCGTTGATCCGGTTGAATTTCGATCTCGTTACCGGCTTCTCGGTCGTTCCGCTGCAGATGCTTTCCTTTGTCGGCGTGCTGATGTCGGCCGGGTCCGCCGCGTTGTTCTTTTTGCTGATGTTCCGACGCTTCATGCTGGGCGCGGAAGTGCAAGGCGTTTTCACGCTGTTCGCGATCAATTTCTTCATGATCGGAATCATCCTGTTCGCTCTGGGGCTGCTTGGCGAATATATCGGACGGATCTACCAGCAGGTCCGCGGTCGCCCGCGTTATCTGGTACAAACGTTCTTGACCGGTGACCCGGCGGCGCCCTCCGCCGCCCCAGCGGCACCTGCGAACCTGCCAGCCGGTGCCGCGGTGGACCCGTCCGCCACCATCGGCAAGGCGCCCCGCTTCGCGGACGAGGCCACGGTGCCGGTACCGCTGGCGGCGGACGTGCCCGCTCCGTATGGCGGCGGCACGCCCACCACCGAGGCGACGGTGGAGACCCCGTCCGGAGAAACGCGGTGACCCACTTCTCGTCCGGATTGCCAGAATCAAGCCACGGCGCGACCCGCGCCGTGGCCGGAACACGCGCGGTCGTATTCGCTTATCACAACGTGGGGGCACGCTGTCTGCGTGTGCTATTGGCGCGCGGCGTGGACGTAGCGCTGGTCGTCACGCATGAGGACAATCCGGAAGAACATATCTGGTTCGAAAGCGTCGCCGCCGTCGCCGCAGACCACGGCATCCCGACGATCCAGCCAACCGCGGCGCAAGTCGCCGATGGCCAGACCCTGCGGCAAGCGTTGCGCAACCTGCCTGGCGGCGCGCCGGATTTCCTGTTTTCCTTCTACTTCCGGCATATGCTTCCGGTCGACGTGCTTGCGCTGGCGCCGCGTGGGGCCTATAACCTGCACGGCTCGCTGTTGCCCCGATACCGTGGCCGCGTTCCAGTAAACTGGGCCGTGCTGTATGGCGAGACCGAAACCGGTGCCACGCTGCATGAAATGACCGCGAAGCCCGACGCGGGCGCCATTCTTGCGCAGACCGCGGTCCCCATCTTGCCCGATGACACCGCGCATCAGGTGTTCGAAAAAGTGACCGTGGCTGCGGAACAGACACTATGGGGCGTGCTGCCCGCCTTGCTGGACGGCACCGCTGTACGTTTGCCGAACGACCTCGCTGCCGGGTCGTATTTTGGCGGTCGCAAGCCGGAAGATGGCCGCATCGACTGGTCGCAACCCGCGCAGCAGGTGTATAACCTGATACGAGCAGTGGCGCCACCCTATCCCGGCGCGTTCTGGGACGATGCGGCAGGTCGGCGCTTTATCCTTGCCGCCGCACGAATGCTCCCCGGCGACGCCGCCTTGCATGCGGATTTGCCCCCCGGCTTTCATGTGGTGGATAATGCAATCGTTGGCGTATGCGGCGATGGGCGCGCCCTCGCGATCCGCGAACTGCGACTGGACGATGTGCCGATCACGGCCAGCGACTGGTTGCGACTTTCACTCCCTTCTCGCGACTCATGAAGAAAAAGGTTCTGATTTTTGGCGTCAATGGCTTTATCGGCCACCACCTGTCGAAGCGCATTCTGGAAACGACGGACTGGGACGTGTACGGCATGGATATGCAAAGCGATCGCCTGGGCGATCTCGCGAAACATGAGCGTATGCATTTCTTCGAGGGCGATATTACGATCAACAAGGAGTGGGTCGAGTATCACGTGCGCAAGTGCGACGTGATACTGCCGTTGGTGGCCATCGCGACACCGGCCACTTACGTGCAGCAACCGCTGAGGGTGTTCGAGCTCGACTTCGAAGCGAACATGCCGATCATTCGATCGGCGGTCAAGTATCGCAAGCACCTGGTCTTCCCATCGACATCCGAAGTCTACGGCATGTGCGAGGATGGGGAATTCGATCCTGAAAGCTCGCCGCTCGTGTATGGTCCGATCAACAAGCCGCGCTGGATCTATGCGTGCTCGAAGCAATTGCTTGACCGCGTGATCTGGGGCTACGGAATGCAGGACGGCCTGAATTTCACCTTGTTCCGCCCGTTCAACTGGATGGGACCCGGCCTGGATTCGATCCACACGCCGAAGGAAGGCAGTTCGCGGGTGGTAACGCAATTCCTCGGTCATATCGTCCGGGGCGAAAACATCAATCTGGTTGACGGCGGCGCACAAAAGCGTGCCTTTACCTGGATCGGCGACGGCATTGCGGCGTTGATGAAAATCATCGATAACCCGAACGGCATTGCCAGCGGCAAGATCTATAACATCGGCAATCCGACCAACAACGTCTCCGTACGCGAACTGGCGACAAAGATGCTGGCCCTCGCGGCCGAATTCCCGGAATACCGGGATGGCGCGAAATCGGTCCAGGTCGTGGAAACCTCGTCCGGTGCGTACTATGGCACGGGCTATCAGGACGTCCAGCACCGTGTGCCGAAGATCGATAACACGATGCATGAGCTGGGCTGGAAGCCTGAAGTCGCGATGGACGATGCGCTGCGCCAGTTATTCGAGGCCTATCGCTCGCAAGTCGTGGAAGCCCGCGCCTTGATGGACTGATACATTTGGCACGCATCGTTCTCAAGATCGACGTCGACACGCTGCGGGGTACCCGCGAGGGCGTGCCGGCGCTCGTCGACATGCTGGAGGCCGCGCAAGCCGGCGCCACCTTCCTCTTCAGCCTCGGTCCGGACCACACCGGCTGGGCGCTACGCCGGGTCTTCCGCCCAGGTTTTCTCAAAAAAGTATCCCGCACCTCGGTGGTCGAACACTACGGCGTCAAGACGCTGATGTATGGCACGCTATTACCCGGCCCTGATATTGGCGTACGTGCGGCGACCGAGATGCGCGCCGTCCGGGACGCGGGCTTCGAGGTGGGAATCCATTGCTGGGATCACGTCTACTGGCAGGACAATGTGCGCGACCGCGGCAACGACGCGCGCTGGACCTGCGCGCAGATGCAACGTGCCCATGATCGCTTTGTGTCGATCTTCGGACGTGCGCCGACGACACATGGCGCGGCCGGCTGGCAAATGAACGAGCACGGGCTGGCCTTGATCGATAAATGGGGCATGACCTACGCATCCGATGGCCGCGGCGATGGACCCTATCGGCCGGCGGTTGGTACGCGCGTGCTGTCCCACATCCAAATGCCCACCACGTTGCCAACGCTGGATGAGTTGATAGGTATCGACGACATTACCGTCGACAATGTCGCAGAACGATTGCTGACGTACACGGCCCGCGACACGGACAGCAATGGCCGCGTCCTCGCCGAACGTGATCACGTTTTCACGCTGCACGCGGAACTGGAGGGGCAGAAGCTTGCACCGGTGTTCAATGCATTATTGCGCGGTTGGCAAGCGCAAGGCCATCAGCTTGTCTCGATGGCCGATTACCATGCGACGCTCGATCCGGCAACGTTGCCGGTGCGACCGTTCGCGTGGGGAAGTATCCCGGGAAGATCCGGTGAGTTGATGATTCAACCCGACGCCGCCTGATGGGCGTGCGACGTATGCGGTCCACCGACGGGCGCTTTGCTTTGTTGTGCGCGAGAGCAGCCGCTTGCCAGTTTCACCCGCCGGACGAGTTGTGCCGGCATCGATAAAAAAAGGAATAGCGCAATGTCGATCGCTTCCCTCGCCAACGCTCCCGCATCGGACACAGCCGCGACTGGCGCGCCGGTTGCAGTGGGACAGACGGCGCCGGACTTCTCCGCGCCGGTGACGCAAGGCGATGAAACAGATGCAGTAAAGCACGTGTTGACGCTCAGCGCGCTACGCGGCAAGCATGTCGTGTTGTATTTTTACCCGAAGGACGGCACCCCTGGCTGCACGAAGGAGAGCATGGCGTTTCGCGATCATGCCCCGGCGTTCGCCGCCGCGAATACCGTCATTGTCGGCGTCTCGCGCGACAGCCTGCCGTCCCATGAGCGCTTCAAAAGCAAGCTGGAACTGCCTTTCGGCCTTGTTTCCGATAAGGACGAGTCCGTATGCAACCTGTACGGCGTCATGAAAGAGAAGAAAATGTACGGCAAGACCGTGCGTGGCATCGAACGATCGACCTTTCTGATCGACGCCAAGGGCACGATCCGAAATGCCTGGCGTGGACTCAAGGTGGACGCGCATGCGGACGACGTGCTGCTTGCCGCGCAAACACTTGAATCATCGCGCTAAGCCGGGATATAGTGAGGTCAATGACGCACGCATTCGCACGGACTGGTTCCGCATGCCTCCTTGACGAGGCCCTCACTGCCTGCTTTGCTTACCGCGCCGCCCGCGCTGCCGCACCTCGGGCCCGGCGCGAAGAAAGCCGCCGTCGCCACTTTCAGGCGAGGCGGCTTTTTCGCTTCTGTTTTCTCTCAACCTCAACCCTTTGGCAAGCCAGCGGCACCCCTAGTTTCGCTCTACATGATGCGGCAACCTTGCCGCATCGTTCGCTTGTGTCCGATAGGAGCTCTTGATGCCTTTGCCCTCCTTGCCTTCAAAGCTTGGCGACCTGCTACCGGCGGACCAATACAAGGCGCGTTTGCGCCCGTCCCCGGCGTCGAAAAAGAAATCCGCGCACGTGGAAGATGCCGACGTGGCGGTGGTCGATGAAGTCGAATACCTGCCCACCGCGGCAGCTGAGTTAAGTGGTACCGCGATCCCGGCCGCAATGCCTGCGGCATTGCGAGATCCGGAACCTGTCAGCGAGGCGAAACACCCTGCCAAAGGTGTCGCCCGCACCCATGACGCGCCAGCAACACAGACGGCAGGTGCGCGCCCCGCGGCAGGCACCCCCACCGGCACGCCGCGTGCCGAGCGTATCGAAGCCGGCGACGATGTGCCCTTGCAAGCCCGCGACCACCAGAAAATCCCGGAAAACCTGCGCCATCACACGGCGGGCGGTGCTCATGCCGGCGCGCAATCGCGTCAGGCCAAAGGCGGCGCACGCGCTGCGGCAGCCGCCGTCCGGACGAAGTTGTTCGTCCTGGACACGAACGTGCTGCTGCACGATCCGAGTTCCCTGTTCCGTTTCGAGGAGCATGACGTCTATCTGCCGATGATGACGTTGGAGGAACTGGACAACAACAAGAAAGGCATGTCGGAAGTCGCGCGTAACGCGCGTCAGGTCAGTCGCATCCTCGACGGACTGGTGGCCGGTGACGTCGACATCCAGACGGGCCTGCAGTTGTCCCGCCTGGGAAATCGCGAAGCCCGCGGCCGTCTGTTCTTCCAGACCTCGTTGCAGGAAGTGCCTCCGGTGGCGGGCCTGCCAGCAGGCAAGGCCGACAATCAGATTCTTGGCGTGGTACGCGCACTGGAACGCGCACAGCCGGAACGGGACGTGGTCCTGGTGTCGAAAGACATCAATATGCGGATCAAGGCCCACGCGCTGCAATTGGCCGCCGAGGATTACTACAACGATCAGGTCCTCGAAGACAAGGATCTGCTGTACACCGGCGTGCATGCGCTGCAGAAGGATTTCTGGACCCGGCATGGCAAGGGGATGGAAAGCTGGCAGGACGTGAAAACGGGTACGACGTTCTATCGCCTGACCGGTCCGTCGGTGCCCGCGATGCTGGTGAACCAGTTTGTGTATCTGGAACCGAACAACGGCGAACCGGCATTCCATGCGGTCGTGCGCGAGATAAACGGTCGCACCGCCCTGCTGCAGACATTGCGCGATTACGGGCACCACAAGAACAACGTGTGGGGCGTCACCGCACGCAACCGTGAGCAGAATTTTGCGCTGAACCTGCTGATGAATCCGGACGTCGACTTTGTCAGCCTGTTGGGTCAGGCCGGTACCGGCAAAACCTTGCTCGCCCTGGCCGCCGGCTTGGCGCAAGTACTTGACGAGAAGCGTTATAACGAAATCATCGTCACCCGCGCGACGGTCCCGGTGGGCGAGGATATCGGCTTCCTGCCGGGCACCGAGGAAGAGAAAATGCAGCCGTGGATGGGGGCATTCGACGACAACCTCGAAGTGCTGCAGAAGAGTGACGATTCCGCTGGGGAATGGGGACGCGCCGCCACGCAAGACCTGATTCGTTCGCGCCTGAAGGTCAAGAGCATGAACTTCATGCGTGGCCGAACCTTTGTCGACAAATATGTGATCATCGACGAGGCACAAAATCTGACACCCAAGCAAATGAAGACGTTGGTGACACGTGCAGGTCCTGGCACGAAAATCATCTGTCTCGGGAATATTGCGCAGATCGACACACCATACCTGACCGAAGGCAGTTCGGGCCTGACGTATGTGGTCGACCGCCTGAAGGGCTGGCCGCACGGCGGGCACGTGACGCTGGCGCGCGGTGAGCGCTCGCGACTGGCGGATTATGCCTCCGATATGTTGTAAGTTCGCGTGGGATCTCGTCTGTTAAACACCGGCGCATCGCGCGTTCGGTGCATCGCACAACGATCCTGCTTCTGATAGCGAAGCGGCATGCCGCTTCCGTCCCCTCCGGCCCGGCGCTGCGCAAGCACGCCGGGCCGTTGTTTTGCGATGATGACAACGTAAGACAGGCGTGGAAACGCGTCGAATTTCAATTATTTACCGTCTTTTCCTGATGTATCGAGTCAACAGCGGTTGCCGACCAGCGTAGCCGCGGTTAAGATAAAAGCACCTCGTCTATTTGCGTGCTGGCGCCGATAGCCCACCTGCCGTCCGTTCCCGAACGCATTTTTCCCGGTTCAGGGTGGTATTTTGGCAGCGCTCAGCGCGCGATTTTCTCCGTATGCGCTCCGTTTCGCATTCGCCTCGTCCCACCGTATCACCGCCTGCGTCGCTGAACGCGGTACCGGCGCGCATGTCGTTCGGCGAGACGGTCTCAGATGCGATGGCAACGGCGGTCACGACGGGGGGCGCGGCATTTCGGCTTGCCGCATCGAGTACGGCGCTGGCGTGCCTGCTGATCTTGGGTGCCTGCGGCACGACGCCGCGTGACCAAGGTAACACGTCCGCCGATGCGAGCGGCGTGCGCACCAAACTGAATGGCTGGGGACCGAAAACGCCGCCGCCAGGATTGCCGAAGTTCGTCGACCACAGCGTTGGGCAAGAAGAGATTTCGATGCAGGCGATGGGGCTTGTGGGCATTCCGTATCGCTGGGGCGGCAATACGCCGGCGTCTGGTTTCGATTGCAGCGGATTAGTCCGCTACGTGGTCGATAACGCGGCTGATGTACAACTGCCTCGCACTACGTCACAGATGCGCTACGCCGGCACGAGCGTCGAGCCCGATGAGATCGCACCGGGAGACTTGGTGTTTTTCAACACCGATGGACGGCCGTACTCTCATGTGGGCGTCTATGTCGGAAACTACCGGTTCGTGAACGCCCCGTCGACCGGCGGCACCGTACGTATCGACTACATTTCCAATCCGTATTGGGCGCGCCACTTCGACGGCATCCGTCGTATCGCGGGTCGCCGCGCGACGGCGCCCGTGCCGCTGGACCCGCGTGCACCATTGACGCCGCAGGATGGGCAGCCGATGGTTGCACCGGAAAACGCCTACGCACAGGCGGGTATGCCAGCAGGCAATACGACAAACCTGTCCACCGCGCCAGCCGCGCCGATCAATACGCCACCACGATCATCACAAGGTGTGGGCGATGATCCTATCGGTGCCGTGATTGCACATGCGGATCGGCAAGGCACGGCGAGCGACGATCCGATCGCCCGCATCGCCGCACAAGCGCGCTGATATGGCTTAGAACAACCAGCGACCGCACCACCAACCTGCAGCCGCGAGCACTGCCGACGCCGGAATCGTCAGTATCCAGGCCCAGACAATGCGTCCCGCCACGCCCCATCGCACTGCCGATAGCTTTTGCGTCGCGCCCACCCCGACGATGGCACCCGTGATCGTATGCGTGGTCGACACCGGAATGCCCAGCCAGGATGCGGTGAACAACGTAACCGCCCCCCCCGACTCGGCACAGAAGCCGCCAACAGGTTTCAACTTCGTGATTTTCTGGCCCATGGTGCGAACCACGCGCCATCCACCGAACAAGGTCCCAAGTCCAATCGCGAAATAACACGCGGCGATCACCCACGCCGGCGGTGCCTCTGCCTGCGCGGTCACGTAACCACTTGCGATGAGCAACATCCAGATCACGCCAATGGTCTTCTGCGCATCATTGCCGCCATGGCCAAGCGAATACAACCCGGCGGACAGCAACTGCAACCGCCGGAAATGGCGATCAACACGGGACGGCGGCGTACGAAAAAACAGCCACGAGACCGCCACCATGAACGCCGACCCCAATACGAAGCCGAGCAACGGCGAGATAAAAATAAAGGCGACGGTTTTCATCAGGCCATCGTAATTCAAGGCCGCAAAGCCCCCCGTCTTCGCCACCGCCGCGCCGACCAGTCCGCCGATCAAGGCATGGGATGAACTCGATGGAATACCGAACACCCACGTAATGATGTTCCACCCGATCGCCCCCAGTAGCGCGCCGAAAATCACATACTGGTCGATGATCTCCGGATCGATCGTGCCTCGCCCCACCGTTGCCGCGACTTTCAGGTGGAAGATGAAATACGCGAGGACATTGGCGAATGCCGCGAACGCCACCGCTTGCTGCGGCTTGAGCACGCCCGTGGACACCACGGTGGCAATCGAGTTTGCCGCATCGTGGAAGCCGTTCAAGAAGTCGAACACCAATGCGACCGCGACCAACACGACGATCGCCCATAAAGCCATATGTATCGAAGCCATCAGCTATCCGTTAAGCATTCTCGAGCACGATGCCTTCGATGATGTTCGCCACATCCTCGCATTTGTCGGTGACCTCTTCGAGCAACTCGTAGATGGCCTTTAGCTTGATCAGATTCTTGACGTCCGACTCCTCGCGGAACAGACGCGAAATGGCGGCGCGCAAGATCTTGTCGGCATCGGATTCGAGCCGGTCAATGACTTCGCAGCCTTTTAGAATGGCAGCCGGATCGCGCAGATCATGGAGCCGTTGAACGACGTTTTCCACTTCCTTGCAGCACTTCACGCAAATCTCGGCCAGTTCGCCGGCATCGGACGGGACGCTTGTCACGTCGTACAACGATACGGCCGTTGCCACGTCCTCGATCAAATCGATGATGTCGTCCATCGTCGTGATCAGTTTGTGGATCTCGTCACGGTCCAGCGGCGTGATGAAGGTCTTGTGCAGGAGGTCCGTGGTATCACGCGTCAGTTTGTCCGCCTGCTTTTCGAACCCCTGCACCTGGCGCTTATAGACTTCCACGTCGTCGATGTGATCAATCAACAACTTCAATTGAAGACTGGCTTCCACAATGCAGCGCGCATGTGCGTTGAAGATTTCGAAAAACTTGCCTTCGGTAGGCATGAACCGACCAAACATAGGGGTACCCCGAGACGACCCGGCAGACGCCGGGCTTCACTGTCACAAAAATGTCGTATTGTAACCGCGTCGGCACATTGTTGCGCCTGGGATTCGGGCGCGGCTTCGGGGTGTAGTGCGGCATCGCGCCGCATGGCGACGCCTGAAGATGCCACCGTGTCTTATTCCGCGGCGTAAAAGCCGCTTCCACCGGCGAAATTATCGAACTTCGTATATTGACCAAGGAACGTCAATCGCACCGTCCCGATCGGGCCGTTACGCTGTTTGCCGATGATCAGCTCGGCCGTTCCCTTGTCCGGCGTATCCGGGTTATAGACCTCATCGCGATAGATAAACAAGATCACATCGGCATCCTGCTCGATGGCGCCCGATTCCCGCAGGTCGGACATTACCGGACGCTTGTTTGGCCGTTGTTCCAAGCTTCGGTTCAACTGCGACAGCGCGATCACCGGCACATTCAGTTCCTTCGCGAGGCTCTTGAGGGATCGCGATATTTCAGAAATTTCAGTCGCCCGGTTCTCCCCGGTACTCGAACCGGACATCAGTTGGAGGTAATCGATGACGATCAGACCGAGTTGGCCGCACTGGCGCGACAAGCGCCGCGCGCGGGCACGTAACTCCATCGGATTCAAGCCGCCCTGTTCGTCGATGAAAATCTGGGCCTCACCCATCTTCTGCACGGCGTGCGTCAGCTTCGGCCAGTCATCATCGGTCAGCTTGCCCGTCCGCAGTCGGTGCGCATCAAGACGTCCGGTCGAGCCCAACATCCGCATTGCCAGTTGGGTACCCGGCATTTCCATCGAAAACACCGCGATCGGCAGACCGTATTCGATTGCAACGTATTCGCCGATATTCATTGCCAACGACGTCTTGCCCATTGACGGACGACCGGCGATGATGATCAATTCGCCGCCATGCATCCCGGAGGTCATGCGATCAAGATCGACGAATCCCGTTGGCGTCCCGGTCACATCGCTGCTGTTGTCCTGGTGATACAGCGTGTCGATACGCTCCACGACCTGCGACAACAGCGGCTTGATCTCCAGGAAACCCTGCTGCGAACGTGCCCCCTCCTCCGCAATTGCGAAGATCTTGGATTCGGCTTCATCCAGCAGTTGCCGCACTTCACGGCCCTGTGGATTGAAGGCGCCACCGGAGATATCGTCAGCAATGGTAACAAGTTTGCGTAACACGCCGCGATCGCGGACGATCTCGGCATAGCGGCGGATATTTGCCGCGCTCGGCGTGTTTTGCGCGAGCGAATTCAAATACGTCAAGCCGCCGACGTCATCGGCCTTGCCCGCCAGGGTCAGCGACTCGAACACCGTGATCACGTCAGCCGGTCTGGCCGTCGAGATCAGCCGACCGATATGCTGGAAGATCATTCGGTGGTCGTAGCGGTAGAAGTCCCCTTCCGCGACGAAATCCGCGATACGGTCCCATGCGGCGTTGTCGAGCAATAGGCCACCCAGCACCGATTGTTCCGCCTCGATGGAATGAGGCGGAACTTTCAGCGACTCAAGCTGCGGATCTTTATTCGAAGCGTTCATGGGAACCAATTATAAAGGGGCACTCCGCCCCAGGGCGACATCCCCCGCAAACAAAAAAGGCAAAGGCCGGAGATCCGGCCTTTGCCTTCGTAGACTGCGCCACGACGCCGCGTCACGCACCCAGCGATTTTTGCAACTGCATTGCAACTCGACAGGTCAGCACGCGGGCGGTCGGTCAGACCGTTTCGCCAACCACGGTCACGGTGATATCGACAACAACATCCGTGTGCAGGAGCACCTGCGCCGGGTGTTCGCCGATCGTCTTCATGATGCCTTCCGGCAGACGCACTTGTTGCTTGGATACGTCGATGCCCAGCTTGTTCAGCTCAGCCGACACGTCGTGATTCGTCACCGAACCAAACAGACGACCGTCAACACCCGCCTTTTGCGACAGGGTCACCTTTAGCGACGTCAGCTTTTCAGCAGCGGCTTGTGCGGCAGCCAACTTCTCGGCCGCCAGCTTTTCCAGCTCGGCGCGACGTGCTTCGAATTCCTTCACGGCCGATGCCGTGGCCCGACGCGCGATCTTGCGCGGCAGCAGGAAGTTACGGGCATAGCCGTCCTTCACACGCACGATGTCACCCAGGTTGCCCAGGTTCTGGGTCTTTTCCAGCAAAATAACTTCCATTTCCAATGCTCCTTATGCGCGAAGGCTTAACCGTGGTGCTGGTCGGAGTACGGCAGCAGCGACAAATACCGTGCGCGCTTGATTGCCGTACCCAGCTGACGCTGGTAGCGGGCCTTCGTACCCGTCAAACGGGCCGGCGTGATCTTGCCGTTTTCGCTGATGAAATCCTTCAGCGTGTCGATGTCCTTGTAATCGATGGACTCGACGCCCGCCGCGGTGAAACGGCAGAACTTCTTGCGCTTGAACAGCGGGTTTTGTTGCGGGCGACGCTTTTCGAACTTCTTTCCGGTGGGACGCGGCATGATGGTGTCCTTATCCTAATATCTTGCTAAACGATGTCTTGCAAATCGGTGATATGAAAAATCAGCGTCCGGGACTGTTGTTTCAGCGGGGCGAGAAACCCGGCGAACCGCATGCTCCGATCGAGTGCCAGCCGCTGTAGCGCATCGGTCAGACCGCCGGCAACCCGTGCCGGCACGACCACTTCGACGCGTCGGCTAAAACCGGCTTCCTCAACCTCCGACACACAGTGCAGCTTCAGGTCCAGGACGGGCACCCCGGCCGGGGTATAGCGCAACGTGCCGCGCTCAAGCACCGTCCCATCCAGCTGCAGCCTGTTCATTGCCAGGTCCGCCCTACATTCGACTTCCCGGACAGCCGCACTCAGGCCGGAGCCTGAGCCGCGTCAGCAGGGCGTGCTGCCGCAGCCGACTTCCGCGCTTCTTCACGCTGCACTTCCTTCATCATCGGCGACGGGGCGGTCTCCGCCTTCTTCGTCTTGACGATCAGGTGACGCAGCACCGCATCGTTGAACTTGAATGCGTGTTCCAGCTCTTCCAGCGTTTCCTGGCTGCATTCGATGTTCATGCAGACATAGTGGGCCTTCGCCAGCTTCTCGATCAGGTATGCCAGTTGACGGCGACCCCAATCTTCCACGCGGTGAATGCTGCCGCCTTGGGCGGTAATCGTGGACTTGTACCGTTCGATCATCGCGGGCACCTGCTCACTCTGATCCGGGTGTACGATAAATACGATTTCGTAGTGACGCGACATACGCGCTCCTTCTGGGTTAACAGCCACCCGACAGAAGCGATGCATGGCGCGGACAGAGCACGGCCACAGGAAGTACACCCTCCCGCACCCTAGCCCTACGAAAACATGCTCGCCTCGACGGTGTGGCAAGGGAGAACTCGCGATTATAGCGCGAATCCATCCGTGCCGGCAAGCCTGCGGCGCGCCGGATGGGCCGACCAACCCTTATTGATGAGGCCCGAGCCCTCTTGTAATGTGCAAAGACGTCGTCATATCCTTGCCAAGCAAGGCAATCCTCGGCACGCCGACGCCGGACACACTCGCCGAATTAGTGTATCTTGACATCCTAGTTCGCTCGTACCAAGGCAGGCCTGCGGGGCGGGGACGTGGCTCTTCGAAGCCCTTCCGTGATCTGAACGGCCGCAACCGGGCAAGCCTTCGCCCCTGGGACGAGCGCGAACGCAACAAGGTTATTTCATCCATGAGCGAACACATCAAACATATCAGCGACGCCTCGTTCGAAGGCGACGTGATCAAAGCGGACAAGCCGGTTTTGCTGGATTTCTGGGCGGAATGGTGCGGACCGTGCAAGATGATTGCGCCGATCCTTGACGAGGTCGCGCAACAATATGGCGAAAAGGTCCAGGTTGCCAAGCTGAACGTGGACGAGAACCAATCGACCCCGGCGAAGTTCGGCGTACGCGGCATCCCAACGCTGATCCTGTTCAAGAACGGCTCGGTTGCGGCGCAAAAAGTAGGGGCGCTGTCGAAGTCCCAATTGACAGCTTTCCTAGACAGCCATCTATAAATAGCGCGCTCCCGCCGCGCTGGTCACTTCCGTTTGGCGGCGGCGCGCTCGTGTTGCATTTTCAACATCCGCTATTGCGCCTGCGCTGACATCTGTTACACTAGCGTGATGAATGCAAGCGCCCGTTGTACTCATGCGACGTTCATACCCGCATGACGTACGACAAAGCCCGCACAGGGAATGTGCCTGGATCAGCCAGCAACTGCCAGGCATCGCCCCGCGAATACGGCTTTAGCGCATGTTCTTTTCGCATTCTTGATCCTTCCGCAGCCCTCCATATCAGCGCATCGTAATGTGTGTCGGGCAGCGGTGGCACGACGGTGTTGTACGCCAGCGCCGGCAAAATTAAAACATCACGCTGTTTATTCTCCCGAGCGTCCGCTCACCTCTCACTTTATTCGTCGTCTTCCCTCCGTAGGCGGTCACCCTGTATGCATCTATCCGAGCTCAAATCCAAGCACGTCTCTGAATTGATCGAGATGGCCGGCGGCCTTGATATCGAAAACGCGAATCGCCTGCGCAAGCAGGAACTGATGTTCGCGATCCTTAAAAAGAAAGCGAAAACCGGGGAGACCATTTACGGCGACGGCACGCTGGAAGTGCTGCCGGACGGTTTCGGCTTTCTCCGTTCGCCTGAAACGTCTTATCTGGCCAGTACCGACGACATCTATATCAGTCCGTCGCAGATCCGCCGCTTCAACCTGCACACCGGCGACACGATCGAAGGCGAAGTGCGCGTGCCGAAGGATGGCGAACGCTACTTTGCATTGGTCAAGGTGGATAAGGTCAACATGATGCCGCCTGAGGCCTCGAAACATAAAATCATGTTCGAGAACCTCACGCCGCTACATCCGAACCGGCCGCTGAAACTCGAGTCCGAAATCACTGACCAAAACGCGCGCGGCGCGCTGTCGAGCCGCACCGAAAATGCGACATGTCGCGTCATTGACATGATCGCGCCGATCGGTCGGGGTCAGCGGGGTCTCCTCGTTGCATCGCCAAAGTCGGGCAAGACGGTCATGCTCCAGCACATCGCGCACTCGATCGCGACGAACTATCCGGACGTGCAACTGTTCGTCTTGCTGATCGACGAACGGCCGGAAGAAGTCACTGAAATGCAGCGCTCGGTCAAGGGCGAAGTGATCGCCTCGACGTTCGATGAACCGGCATCGCGGCACGTTCAAGTGGCTGAAATGGTCATCGAGAAAGCGAAACGTCTGGTGGAGATGAAGCGCGACGTGGTCATCCTGCTGGACTCGATCACCCGCCTCGCCCGCGCCTACAATACCGTCGTGCCGGCTTCCGGTAAGGTGTTGACCGGCGGTGTCGATGCAAACGCGCTGCAACGTCCGAAGCGCTTCTTCGGCGCGGCACGGAATATCGAGGAAGGCGGTTCACTGACCATCATCGGCACCGCGCTGATCGAAACCGGCAGCCGGATGGACGACGTGATCTTCGAAGAATTCAAGGGCACCGGCAATATGGAAGTGCACCTGGAACGTCGTCTGGCCGAAAAGCGCATCTATCCGGCGATCAATCTGAACCGCTCGGGTACGCGTCGCGAGGACTTGCTGATCGATTCGGACGTGCTGCACAAGAAGTTGTGGCCGCTGCGCAAGGTGATGTCGGAAATGGACGATGTGGCGGCGATGGAGATGATCCTCGGCAAGATCAAGGAAACGCGATCGAATGCCGAGTTCTTCGACATGATGCGTCGCTGACGCGTAGCGCCAGAAACAACGCTACGCGGCGTCGGCAATTTCTGGCATAATCTGCAGCTTCGCTTTTATACCCAGGCAAGTGGCTCGCGGCAAGGTCCGAGCTGGTCTCACGGCAGCAGTTCGCCCAGCGCGGCGTCCGCTTGCCGGTACGAACACCGGCACCCGCACGATATCGTGGCGGTTTGCGACCCCGGCGAGCTGGCTACCGCCAGACCTAGGAAGTCATCATGAAAAAAGACATTCACCCGAATTACCGTGAAGTGGCGGTGCAAGATCTGTCCTCGGACGGCTTTATCTTCATTACCCGCTCGACGGTATCGACGCGCGAAAAGATCACGATCGAAGGCAAGGAATACCCGTTGCTGAAGGTCGAAACGTCATCGGAAACGCACCCCTTCTACACGGGTACGCAAAAGATTCTGGATACGGGCGGCCGTATCGAGAAGTTCAAGGCGAAGTTCGCCAAGTTCAACCGCCCAGGCGCCGCGAAGGCCGAGTAAGCGGAATCCGTCAATGCCAATGTCCTACACATCGGCATTGTTCGCGACGAAAAAGGGGCAGCCGTGGCTGCCCTTTTTTGTCTGTCCCTCCTCGCCTCCACGTCTGCTGCCGTCTCCTGCCTTGCCATGACCACCGGTTTCAAATCCGTCGTTCGCCTGACAGCCTCCGCTACCCGGCCTTTGCCGCGGGCAGTGTTGCTTGCGATCTGCGTCGTCTATGCGGCATTCGGCCTGTTTGGCCGCGACCCGTGGAAAAACGAGGATGCCGCAGGCTTTGGGGTGATGTGGACGCTCGGCAAAGGCAACCTCCACGACTGGCTGTTTCCGAACCTCTTCGGCAAGCCGATGCCGGCGGACGGCCCCCTTGCCTACTGGCTTGGCGCCTCGGCCATCCGACTGCTGCCGATGATCGATCCCGGCAGCGCGGCGCGCGTGGTGACGGCGCTGCTCTTTTCGCTATGTTGCGGCATGGTCTGGTACGGCACCTATTTGATGGGGCGACGACCTGAAGTCCAGCCTTTCAAATATGTGTTCGGCGGTGAGCCCTTGCCCGCCGATTACGGTCGCACCATCGCCGATGGCGCGGTACTGATCCTGCTGGCCTGTTTCGGGCTTGCCGAACGGGGTCATGAAACCACGCCTCAATTGATGCAGTTCCTGTCGATCGCGATGATCCTGTACGGCCTGGTCCGCGCATCCGACAAACCGTTTCAGGGCGGCGCCTATTGGGGGGTCGGCTTGGGGCTCTTGACGCTGGCAGCCAATCCCTTGCTACCCGTCGTCCTTGGTATCTGCAGCGGTCTCGCTGCTTACCTGAGCCAGCATTTCCGCAGCCGGACGATGCTGCTGATCGGCGTGCCATTGGCAGGGTTGCTCGCTGTTTCATGGCCTGCACTGGCCTGGTATGTCGATGCGGCGGCGGCACGGGACTACCTGCGCGCCTGGGTGCATGGCAATTTCGATTTCTACAGCGGACCGCTGAACAGCGTCTTGTTCTATGCGGCGAAGAACCTGCCGCTGTTCACATGGCCAGCGTGGCCGTTGGCGGCCTGGGCTTGGTATAGCTGGCGCGGCTGGCGCCGTGCGCCGCATATCATCGCGCCGTTGTCGCTGATCTTGCCGCTGCTGGTGCTGGTCATCCTGCAAAGCCATCAGACGAATCGGATGTTCATTCTGTTGCTGCCCTGCCTTTCAATGATGGCGGCATTTTCGTTGCCGACGTTGAAGCGTGGCGCGATCAATGCCATCGACTGGTTTGCGGTGCTCAGTTTCACGATCCTGAGCGGTGCTGTCTGGCTGGTATGGATTGCAAGCCTGACGGGATTCCCGGCGCCTATGGCGCGTAATCTGGGCCGCCTGGTACCGGGCTTCCATCCATCGTTCAAATGGATCGCGCTACTGGGTGCGATCGTGATCACCGGCTGCTGGTTCGCGCTGGTGCGCTGGCGACTGGCAAGGCGGCCGGAAGTGTTGTGGCGCAGCGTCGTATTATCCAGCTTCGGCACGACGTTGATGTGGGTGCTATTGATGACGCTGTGGTTGCCTATCATCAATTACAGCCGGACCTATCGCGGCGTTGCGGCCCAGATTGCCGCGCACTTGCCGGTGGACTATCACTGTATTGCGCCGGTTCGACTCGGCGACGCGCAAATCGCATCGTTCGGGTATTTTCAGGATATGCGTTTTGGTTTTGGTCGCGATGACTGCGATGTACTGCTGCGGCAGGACACCGATGACTTTTCTGATCCGACCGACCTGAAACCATATCGTTGGCAAAAAGTCTGGGAAGGCCGCCGTGCCGCCGACCGTGACGAACGGTTCCGGCTGTATGTGCGTGTCGTCGACGCGGAGCACGCACGGCGCCACGCCGCGGCGCCTGCCTTCCGGAACACGCCCTAGCAGGCCCGCACGCTGGATCGCGGCCCCGCCGGGGCGGGCCCGACACCCTTTTGTTGTTTCGCGAGCGAGTCCGTGCCAGCCTTACCGCCATCTTCTGAATCACTGCTTCTCACGCCTTCATTCGCCCGCCGCCGCGCCGATATCCGCGGGATTGTACAGCTGGCATGGCCGGTGCTCGTCGGGCAACTGGCCGTCATCGCGTTTGGCGTCATCGATACTGCCATGGTCGGCCGATATTCGGCAGAAAGCCTTGCGTCGCTGGGGTTGGGCGCTTCGATCTATATCAGTATCTATGTTGCCTTGACCGGCATTCTTGTCGCCCTCTCGCCGATCGCTGGAAACCTGTACGGAGCCGGACGCGTTGCGGAGATCGGGGAGCAAACACGCCAAGCGCTGTGGTTGGCGTTGGCGCTCAGCATCATCGGCGCCGTATTGCTGGCCTTTCCAGCTCCCCTGCTCGACGTGGCGCACGCCAATGCCGAGCTGCGGGGCAACGCCACCCGCTATCTTCGCATTCTCGCTGTCGGATTACCTGGCGCGCTATTGTTTCGCATTTTCAACTCGCTCTCGACCGCAATCGGCAGGCCGCGCATTGTCATGACCTTGCAGGTTATCTCGCTGGCGGTCAAGATCCCGGCGAACTATGCCTTGATCTTCGGCTTAGTGGGCATTGCGCCTATGGGCGGCATCGGCTGCGCACTGGCCAGTACGGCCATCAACCTGATCGATGCGTGTGCCGCGCTATGGATCATGTCACGCGGCAATGCTTTCAAGCCACTCGGCATCATTGCACGCTTTTCCTGGCCCCAATGGCGGCACCAACGGGCGTTGCTGAAACTCGGCGTGCCGATGGGCGTGTCCTATCTGATCGAAGTCACGTCCTATACCTTCATGGCGTTGTTTATCGCACGCTTCGGTACCGCCACATTGGCGGCGCATCAGATCGCCGGCAACCTGGGCGCCGTCCTGTATATGACACCGATGTCGATCGGTATCGGCACCGCCACGTTGGTGGCGCAGCGGATTGGCGCAAATGCGCTCTCGGACGCCCGACGGATATCGAGCAGCGGCATTCTGTTCGCCAGCGTCGTCGGACTCGGATACGCCGGTATCGTACTACTGCTGCGCAGTCCGATTGCTTCCGCTTATACGTCGGATACGCGCGTTGCAGCCACCGCCGCCAGCCTGCTGGTGATCGTTGCGGCGTATCACGTCTTCGACGCGCTTCAGGTGAGCACCGCTTTCGTGCTGCGTAGCTATCAGGTGACGGTGATTCCGACGGCCATCTACGCGATAGCGTTATGGGGCGTGGGGCTGGGTGGCGGCTATTGGATGGGCTTTGATATTGCTGGCTACCTGCCCGAGGCGTGGACCGGGGCGAAGGGTTTCTGGATTGCAAACACGCTGAGTCTGGGCGTGGCGGCGATCGGCTTGGGAATCTATCGTCGCTATGTGGTCCGACGGTTCAACGGCAATGCCACATCGGGCACTCCACCCTCGGACTGACGCGGCGGTCTGGACAAGCCTTATGTGATGCGCAGGACGGGCGTCCATAAACGACGCATGTCGACCGTTCAAAACGAAAACCCCTGCGTGTCTTTTGACAGGCAGGGGTTTCGATACAACACATGCTGGCGGAGTGGACGGGACTCGAACCCGCGACCCCCGGCGTGACAGGCCGGTATTCTAACCAACTGAACTACCACTCCAAACTTCACATCATCGTAGTGCAAGCGCACACTATCGCGCTCTGGCTACTGGAATATACACGGCGCTCCCGCGATCTTCCCGACGTTCTGGCGTCCCCTAGGGGATTCGAACCCCTGTACTCACCGTGAAAGGGTGATGTCCTAGGCCTCTAGACGAAGGGGACGAAACCTTCGCTTATTACACATTCGCATTGCACGCGATCATCACGGCAACCGCTTACCGCCGCTCTGACGTCCGTGATATTTTTCAACTTCACTTACCGCGAAAGACCCATATTATAGGTAAGGTCTTTTACTTCGTCAAGCTATTTCTCAGCATCTATGCATCAAATAGCTTGGATATGCGGGATTTCTGCATATCCTTTCCCTTTTGCGCATCATACTTAAGGGAAAGAAAAAGCCCGTACAAGTTTTGCTTGAACGGGCTTTCTGATTGGCGGAGTGGACGGGACTCGAACCCGCGACCCCCGGCGTGACAGGCCGGTATTCTAACCAACTGAACTACCACTCCAAACTTCACATCATCGTAGTGCAAGCGCACACTACCGCGCTCTGGCACTACTGGAATATACACGGTGCTCCCGCGCTCTTCCCGACGTTCTGGCGTCCCCTAGGGGATTCGAACCCCTGTACTCACCGTGAAAGGGTGATGTCCTAGGCCTCTAGACGAAGGGGACGAAACCTTCGTTCTGGTGGAGGTAAGCGGGATCGAACCGCTGACCTCTTGCATGCCATGCAAGCGCTCTCCCAGCTGAGCTATACCCCCGACAGAGAAACAAGATTATATGTAGGTTTAGCCACTTCGTCAATCAATCTCGCGAACAATTTCTGCTCTCGACATCGACCGATACATCGCGCACCGCGGCATCGTTTGGGATATCCGATGCCGCCCTACGTACAGGCTTGCCGCCCTTAGTACTGCGATTTACCGCTTCGCTCCAGTGCCACTTCACGCAACGCCGTGAGCGAGGCGTGATAATACACGGTCCTTTCCGAAAAGTTCAAGCACGGCGTCGATCGATGGCGTGTGTGTCGTTCCTGCAACCAGCAACCGGACAGGCATTGCCAAGGCCGGCATCTTCAGGCTATGCGCGGACAACACCTGCTTCAACGCGGCGCCGATCGCAGCGCGCTCCCATTCGACTGTCGCCAGCGCATCACGCAATGCGGCCACCGCTGGTTTCACGGCATCGGTGAGATGCTGCGCCAACGCGTCCGGTGCCGGCTCCGGTTCGCGATAGAACATCAATGCACTGTCCGCGAGGTCCTTCAACGTAACGGCGCGGTCCTTCATCAACGCCACCACACCGACCCAGTCTGGCGCACCGGCAGCGTTCACGTCCACGCCCAGTGCCGTCATGAAAGGCGTCGTCAGCGAAGCCAGCCGCGCCGCGTCGCCGGTCTTGATGTAATGGCCGTTCAACCATTTCAGCTTTTCCGGATCGTACTGGGCCGGCGATTTGCCCAAGTGATCGAGGTCGAACCACGAAACGAATTGCTCGCGGGAAAAGATCTCGGCGTCGCCATGCGCCCAACCCAGTCGCGCGAGGTAGTTGACGATGGCTTCGGGCAGATAGCCTTCGTCGCGATACTGCGTGACGGCCATCGCGCCGGCACGCTTCGACATCTTCTCGCCCTCCTCGTTCAGCACCGTTGGCAAGTGCGCATAGACCGGTGGCGTGTAGCCCAGCGCCTGCAGGATATTGATCTGGCGAGGCGTATTGTTGACGTGATCATCACCGCGGATCACGTGCGTGATTCCCATGTCGGCGTCGTCGACGACGACACAGAAATTATAGGTCGGCGTGCCATCCGGCCGTGCAATCACGAGGTCATCCAACTCCTCGTTGGCAATCTCGATGCGCCCCTTCACGGCGTCATCCCACGCCACCACGCCATCCAGCGGATTACGGAAGCGCACGACCGGCTTGACCCCTTCCGGTGGCGGAGGTAGCACCTTCCCCGGTTCCGGGCGCCAGCGGCCGTCATACCGCGGCTTCAACCCGGCGGCGCGCTGCTGCTCGCGGAGCGCATCCAGTTCATCACTGGACATATAGCAGGGGTAGGCCAAGCCCTGCTCAAGCATCGACGCGACCACTTCACGATAGCGGTTCATTCGCTGCATCTGATAGAACGGACCCTCATCGATATCGAGATCAAGCCAGGCCATGCCTTCCAGGATCACCTCGACCGACGCGTCGCTGGAGCGTTCGACGTCGGTGTCCTCGATGCGCAGGATGAAGACGCCGCCCTTACTGCGGGCAAAGGCCCAGGGATACAACGCAGAGCGGATATTGCCCAGGTGAATGAAACCGGTCGGGCTCGGTGCGAAACGGGTCCGGACCACTGCCGGGCTGGCCGCAACCGAGGGGAAGGAGGCCGACGGAGTCGACGCGGAAGATTCAGTCATGAACGGTCTGGAACGGCTTGAGGAAAACAAAATTATACCGCGCAAGGACAGCCGGCCCGGCCAGTTGTTACTGATCGTTAGACCGGGATCGTCGGCATGGGAGGGGCGCTACAATAGGCGGCGTACATTTCTCGTGCGCGCCCTCGCAATGCGGCATCTGATCTCGCAAGACATGCACGACAAAGACAAACTTCCCGCGACAAACCTCGAGAATGCCCATCACCCATGCGCCCATCCCGGCAGGCGCAAGGCACTGCGGACCGGCGCCGCCGTGCTCTCCGTCGGATTGTCCGGCGCCCTCGCCGCTTGCGGCACAATGGGCATCGGCGGTGGTCGTGGCAATCAGACCAGCACCACGCCTCCACCGCCCCCCGCCACTCCCAGCAATCGTCCGTTGCGAATCGGACTGGCGTTGGGCGGCGGTGCAGCACGGGGCTTTGCCCACATCGGGGTGATCAAGGCCCTCGAGGCACAGGGGATCAAGGCCGACCTGATCGCGGGCACCAGCGCCGGGTCCGTTGTCGGCAGCCTTTATGCGACTGGCATGACCGGACTGCAACTGAACCGTCTGGCCCTGGACCTCGACGCCGCATCCCTCAGCGATTGGGCCTTGCCATTCTTTGGCCGCGGCTTCCTGAAGGGCGTCGCGTTGCAGCAGTTCGTCGAGAAAGCCGTCGGTGGCCGACCGATCGAGAAGATGAATCGTCCATTGGGCATCGTCGCGACCGATCTCGGCAGCGGCGAACCCATTCTGTTCCAACGCGGCAATACCGGCATTGCGGTGCGGGCGTCATGCAGCGTGCCGTCCGTGTTCGAGCCGGTACGCATCGGCGGTCGAGACTATGTCGACGGTGGGCTCGTCAGCCCGGTTCCCGCGGCCTTCGCCCATAAAATGGGGGCGGATTTCGTGATTGCCGTGGACATCTCCGCGCGCCCATCCGATCAAGCGACGTCCAGTTCATTCGATGTGTTGATGCAGACCTTCACGATCATGGGGCAATCCATCAAGGCCTATGAGTTGGACAAATACGCCGATGTCGTGATTCACCCCGTTCTGCCAGCCATGGGCGGCAGCGACTTCCAGCAGCGCAATCTGGCGATCCTGTCCGGAGAGGAGGCCGTCGCACGCATGTTGCCCCAGTTGAAGGCGAAGTTGGCGGCGGCGCGGAACGTGTGAGTCACGACAGGCATGTCGATCATGCAACCGGGCCGTGACCAGCGAAATGGCCCGCGCTGATCGGCCACGGCAGGACCGGATGCTGGCCAACATGCAAAACGCCGCCGTCCCTTTCGGGAACGGCGGCGTTTCTCGCACGGCACGGCAGCGTAATTCTACTGGCAAATGCCCACCCGGATCCGATCGAGCAAAGCAGCACACCAGGACTTCAGTCGCCCGTCTGCAGGTAATGGATCAATACGCGACGCGGCTCGCCTGCTGCAAGCGGGTAGCGATATCGGTATTGCCCTCGCCATCACCCGGCAGGTCGACCCGACGTGCACCACGATACCGCGTGAACCAATACTTATCTTCCATATTGTCGACGCGAATAGAACTACCCGTCGACGGCGAATGCACGAACTGATTGTTACCGATATAGATGCCCACGTGCGAGATCGTCCGGCGCATCGTGTTGAAGAACACAAGGTCGCCCGGCTTCAAATCGCTCACTGCCACTTTCTCGCCCACGCGGCTCATTTCCTCGGCGCGGCGCGGCAACGTAAAGCCCATCGCATCCTGGAACACATAGCGCACGAAACCACTGCAGTCCAGGCCCGAATCGGGTGAATCCCCACCCCAGCGATAATGCACGCCAATCAGGTTCAACGCTCCGTCCACCACATCGCCCGCCTTGCTCGCCACGCCCGCGAGGAAGGAAGTCTTTGGTGCATCCTTTGCAGCCGAGGCCAGATCAGCGCTCGAAGGACCGCGAATCGCGCCCTGTGTGACACCTGCCGCGGCTTTCGGGGCCACCGTGCTCAGGTCCGACGGCGGCAACGATGCCTGCTGCAGCGCCGGCGCGGCCACCGTGTTCTGCGTTACCGGTGACTGCACCGTCATCCGGACACCCGAACGATCCACGCTCGTGTAACCGGTCGTGGCAGGCACCGATACGTTCGACTGGGTCAGCGTCGATTGCGTCAAATTCGGGAACGTCGTGGCGTCATCCGCCAAAGCAACGTGGGAAGCGGCGACCGACACGCCAGCCGCGAGGCCTACGGTCAATCTTAGAAGTGGGTGATTCGCGGTGCGTAGCTGCATCGGACGGTAATTTTTGCCTGGGCGGTGGGCTGACAGAAGCGCTTTGACCGATACTAACAGATCAAATCCCGACGTCAAACCGTTTGGCAGAAATTGCAAGGAAAAATCACCACCGGGTAAATTTTCACAAGTAAAAACGCCGCAAAAATAATATGTTACGAACGTGTGTCAGATTCGAAAAGTGCCTCTTTTCGTGTCACTTCGGGGCTTCGCACCCCCAGTAAAAGTTGCCGGGCATAGGGATGGGAGGGCGTGCGAAGCAGCGCTTCCGCGTCTCCGACCTCAACGATTTCACCCTGCCGCATGACCGCGATACGATGTGACATCGCGGCAATCACGTCCAGGTCGTGACTGATGAACAGGTAAGCAATACGGTGTCGTCGCTGCAACGCTGCAAGGAGATCGAGGACCTGACGTTGCACGGATACATCAAGTGCACTGGTCGGTTCGTCCAACACCAGCAACCGTGGCGCCAATACCAGCGCCCGCGCAATCGCGATGCGTTGACGCTGGCCACCCGAGAAGGCATGCGGATAGCGATGGAGCGCCGAGGCATCCATACCCACCTCTCGCAACGCCTCCATGGCACGTGCCCGGCGCTTCGCCGCATCCCACTGCGGCAGGTGCAGCGCCAATCCCTCTTCAATGATCTGCGCCACCGTTTGACGCGGGGACAACGCGCTGTACGGATCCTGGAACACGACTTGAAACTGCGCTCGCACGGCCCGCGCCGCCGCGCCCCGCGGCGATTGCGGTCCGGAGAACGGCGCGCCATCGAACCAGACCCGACCGCTCGACAGCCGTTGCAGACCGAGCAAGGCCATCGCCAGGGTCGATTTCCCCGATCCCGATTCCCCGACGATCCCTAGCGTTTCCCCTTCACGCACCGTCAATGACACATCACGTACCACCCGATGCGCCAACGCGCGCCGGCCGCCAAGCCAGACCGGCAAGCGCCGGGATTCCAGGAAGGCGACAGACAGTGCATCACCGCGCAGAATCGTGGCCGCCTCCTCCGGTATGGACTGCACCAGACGGCGTGGCGCGCTGTCGAGCAAGCGACGGGTATAGGCATGCGAGGGCGCGTTGAAGACCCGGTCGACGGGGCCCTGCTCGACAATATGACCTTGCGACATCACGGCCACGCGCTGTGCAAAGCGGCGTACCAGCGGCAGGTCGTGCGTGATCAGCAACACCGCCATGGGCCGTCGTGATGCCGGCAAGCCCGAGGGCGGCAAGCCGTCTTCCACGGCTGCTCCGGCGGCCTCGCGTTGCAGATCCAACAGCAGGTCGATGATCTGCGTGCGCAGTGTCATGTCGAGCGCAGTGGTCGGTTCGTCCGCGATGAGCAGCCGTGGGCGGCACGCGAGCGCCATCGCGATCACGGCGCGCTGCCGCTCACCACCGGATAATTGATGCGGATAATGCCCTGCTTTTCGCGTTGGATCGGCGATGCCGCAACGCGCCAGCAAAGCCACCGTCCGACGCATGGCTTCCGGACCATCGCAGTGCTCGTGAAGACGTAGCGTCTCGCCGATCTGATCGCCTACCGTAAAGAGCGCATTAAGGGCCGTCATGGGCTCCTGGAACACCATGGCGACGTCGGCGCCCCGCACACCGCGCATCGCCCGCTCGCTCAGTCCAGCTAAATCACGACCGGCAAAATCGATTTCGCCGTCGATGCGGGCATCCCGCAACAAACGCAGAATCGCCAGGGCCGTGACGCTTTTGCCCGAGCCTGACTCACCGACCAACGCAAACCGCTCGCCCTCCATGATATCGAACGAGATGCCATCGACGGCGGCGGTCGCACCGTCACCGAAGGCCACCCGGAGATCGCGGACCGACAACAACGGGTCCGGCCGTGGGGCCAAGCTCGACATATTGGCGCGGGCATCCGGCGGCATGCTCATACCTGGCCTCCCGCACGCATGACGTCGGCGCGGCGCGTATCCAACGCGCGACGCAAACCATCCCCAATAAAGGTCAACAGTAGCAATGTCAGCGCCAGGACGCCGAATGTCGACGCCGAAATCCACCATGCATCGAGATTCGCTTTACTCTGGGCCAGCAACTCGCCCAGGCTCGGTACCGTCGACGGCACGCCAAGACCAAGGAAATCGAGACTGGTCAATGACAGGATTGCGCCGCTGATCTGAAAGGGCAGCAACGTGATGACGGGCGTCAAGCTGTTCGGCAGCAGATGGCGCCAGACGATCTGGAAATGCGACAAGCCCATGGCGCGCGCCGCGCGGACATAGTCCTGCGCGCGATTACGTAAAAATTCGGCACGGACATAGTCCGACATTCCCATCCAGCCGAATGCGGATAACAACACGATCAGCAGCCCTAGCGACGGCGCGAAGATCGAGGCAAAAATAATCAGCAGGTACAGCTCAGGCATCGATCCCCATATCTCGATCAAGCGCTGACCGATTAAATCGGTGCGACCGCCGAAATAGCCCTGAATGGCACCAGCGGCAATACCCAGTATCGCGCCGATCACCGTTAACACGAGGCCAAAAATGACAGACACACGGAAGCCGAACAACAGCCGGGCGAACACATCGCGCCCCCGATCATCGGTCCCCAGCCAGTTGTCGCGCGACGGTGGCGCGGGATCGGGCTGCTTCGAGAAGTAGTTCAGCGTATTGGCCGTGTAATGATTCGGCGCGAAGACGACCAGGTTGCCTTGGGCTTGAAGCTTGTCGCGAATATAGGGGTCGAGGTAATCGGCAGGCGTTGGAAAATCACCGCCGAACGTGGTCTCGGCATAGGTTTGGAACATCGGGAAATACCAGTGTCCCTGGTAACGCACCACCAAGGGACGATCGTTCGACAACAGGTTGCCGCACAGGCTGATCGCGAACAACGTCACGAAGAGCATCAGGCTCCAATAGCCAAGCCGTTGCCGCTTGAAACGTTGCCATAGTCCGTGCCGCCCTGGCGCGGCCACGTCATTGACGCCCGGCCCCGCCGGTTTGCCGCCATCGCCGGTAGGGCCGTCGGTCGTGGGGTCACCTGGCTTGGTGACATCCTTCTCCGGGCCTCGTCCCGTCACGTTGTTCTCTGCCGTTACGGTCATCAGCGCCCCACCGTGTCAAAACGGATTCGCGGGTCTACCCACATATAACAAAGGTCGGAAATCAGTTTTGTCGCCAGGCCAATCAAGGTAAACAGATACAGCGTGCCGAGCACCACTGGATAATCGCGTTGTATCACCGCGTTGTATGACAGCAATCCAAGACCATCGAGGGAGAACAAGGTCTCGATCAACAAACTGCCGGTGAAGAAGGCACCGATGAAGGCGGCGGGAAAGCCTGTGACCAATGGCAGCATCGCGTTGCGGAAAACGTGCTTGAACAACACGCGACGCCGCGGCAATCCTTTCGCCCGCGCGGTCAGCACGTATTGCTTGCCCAGCTCCTCGACAAACGCATTCTTGGTCAGAATGGTCAACACCGCGAAACTGCCTGCCACCGATGCAATGATCGGCATCGCGATATGCCAAGCGTAATCGACGATCTTGCCGCCCAGGCTAAGCTGGGCCCAATCGTCGGAGTACAAGCCGCGCAAGGGGAACCATTGCAAGAACGTCCCGCCCCCGAACAGCACGAGTAACAGCACGCCCAGGACGAAACCCGGGATCGCATAACCGATCAGGACGATCAAGCTGGTGACCGTGTCGAAACGCGATCCGTCCCGTACCGCTTTTGCTATGCCGAGTGGAATCGAGATCAAATAACTGATCAGAAAAGTCCAGAAGCCAATGCTGATCGACACCGGCAAGCGCGACACGATCAATGATGCGACGCTTTGATGATAGTAGTAGCTCTGACCGAGATCGAAACGCGCGAAACGTCCGAGCATGGTGACGTAACGTGCCACCGGCGGCTTGTCGAAGCCATACAAGGCCTTTAACTCCGCGACCTGCTGCGGATTGATGCCGCGATTGGCGTTGTACCCGCTCACACCACCCGCCGTCGCCGCCGCGCCACCGGAGGCTTCACCATGCCCGATGCCGTGCAGCCGGAACATCATTTGCTCGACCGGACCACCCGGGACGAACTGGATCACGACGAACGTGATCGTAACGACACCCAGCAGCGTGGGAATCATCAGCAACAGCCGTCTAAAAATATAGTTCCAGACCATCAACATCCACCTCTAAAGCGCGTGACCGACCAGCCCGGCTTCATCGATGCCACCAGGTGGCGACAATCCAGTCCTCCGCAGCATAATACAGCGGCAACGTGGAGGGAAACGCGAGCGTGGTCCGATAGGCGACACGATGTCCATCGGCATACCACTGCGGGATCACGTAATAGCCATGCATCAATACGCGATCTAGCGCACGCGTCGCATCGATTAGATCGGGTCGTGAACGCGCGGCCAATACATCTTGAATCAACGCATCCACCACAGGCGAGTGGATGCCGGCCATATTACTCGAACCGTCGACCGATGCGGCGGCACTGCCGAACTCGTCACGCAATTCGCTTCCAGGGCTCTGTCCGGCCGGCATGGCGAGCGTGGTCACATCGAAATCGAAACGCTGCAACCGTTCCTGATACAGCGCAAAATCCGTTGAACGGAAATGCGCGGTGATGCCGAGTTTTTCAAGATTACGCGTATAAGATGCCACCACCGCCCCAAAGGCGCTTCCGGAGTCATCGAGGATTTCAAACTCGAACGGCTGCCCCGACTTGTTGCGCAGGGCCCCGTCGCTGTAGGTCCACCCTGCCTCCGCCAGCAATTGGCGCGCTTCCAGCAGGTTCTGTCGCAATGAATGTGGCGGTGACGTATCCGGCTGCAGCACCATGGGGCCGAGAACGGCCGGGTCGAAATCATTTGGATAGCGCCGCGCCAAAGGCTCCAACAACGCGCGTTCCGCCGCGTCGGGCATGCCATGCGCGGCCAATTCACTGTTTGTGAAGAAACTGTCGCTGCGCTTGTACTGGTTGTAGAACAGCTGCCGGTTCAGGTATTGAAAATCCAAGGCCAGATCCAGCGCCTTGCGCACTCGCTGATCTTTAAAGAGCGTGCGTCGCGTATTCAAAAAAAAGCCTTGCAGACCCGCGTTATTACCATGGGTGAAGATCGTCTTCTTGATCTCGCCATCGCGGAAGCGTTGACCGACATAGTCCCGCACCCAGTTTCGCGCCCGGTATTCGACACTGACATCGTACTCACCGGCCTTGAATGCCTCCAGCCTCGCCGTGCTATCGCCATACAGCTTGTAGACAATGCGATCGAAGTTATACATGCCGCGCCGTTCCGGCAGGTTGGCGGCCCAGTAGCGCGGATTGCGCTTCAATACGATCAGCGTACCGCCGCTGTAGCGGTCGATCACGTAGGGGCCGCTGCCAATCGGTTGCTGAAAAGCCAATTGATCGAAGGGAATCCGCCCGCCCCCCGGACGCTCACCCCACTTGGGCGAAAATACCGGAAGGGAGCCAATCAGCAGCGGCAATTCCGGATTGGTTTCCGAAAACGTGAATTCGATCGTTTGCGGATCAATGACCGTGGCATGGGTAACGGCCTGCCAGATGGTCCGGTAATTCGGCGCCGCCGCCTTGCTCATCAAGGTATCGAACGAATACTTGACGTCGGTGGCGCGCACCGGATCACCGTTTGAGAATCGCGCGGCCGGGTTCAGATGGAAACGCACCGAACGACGATCCGGCGCAATCTCGATGTCATCCGCCAGCAGACCGTACGCACTGGATGCCTCATCGCTCGCGCCCACGGTCAAGGTATCGAACAACAAGCCGATGCCCGGCGCGATATTACCTCGCAGCGTGAACGGATTAAAGGTATCGAAATGCGTGATCCGGGAGGAATTCGACAACGTCAGCGTGCCGCCTTTGGGCGCATCCGCGTTCACATAGGCGAAATGCGTGAAGCCGGGCGCGTACCGCGGCTCACCGTATTGCGCGATGGCCGGGGCTGCATGGCTCGTGGCCGCTATTGCCCATGTCGCGAATGCGACGACGACTGGAAAGCCCCGCGTCCATCGGCGCAATCCCCACGAAAACCGCCGACATCCTTGGGACACAATTGACAGCCAGGTCTCCAGGAAGGTTCCACTGCTCCACGCCATATTGCCGTATCCCACCTTAAAAAATATTTGCGCCGGCATTCCCTCTCACCGCGTCAACACATCCGCCGCAAACGCCATCGTCGCGATTGCCTGCATCGGCCAATCGATGCGCAAGCACCGTTAGGGACGTGCGGCCACAGTATGAGAGAATTGCGCCAGCCGTGCCAGACGCTGCCGCACGCGGGCAGATGAACATCGGTACTTTTTTTGACATGCAACAGTTACGCAATACGGAGATCTCATGGGCTTTCTCGCCGGCAAACGCATCCTGCTGACCGGGCTCCTGTCGAACCGGTCGATCGCCTACGGCATCGCGCAAGCCGCGCACCGCGAAGGCGCCGAACTTGCCTTCACCTATGTAGGCGACCGCTTCAAGGATCGCATCACGGAGTTCGCGAAGGAGTTCGACAGCGAACTGGTCTTCCCCTGCGATGTCGCCGAAGACGAACAGATCGATGCGCTGTTTACCTCGTTGAAGCCACACTGGCCAGAATTCGACGGCATCGTGCATTCGATCGGCTTCGCGCCCCGTGAGGCGATCGCAGGCGATTTTCTGGACGGCTTCACGCGCGAGAACTTCCGCATCGCGCACGACATCTCCGCTTATAGCTTCGGTGCGTTGGCGCGCGCGGCTAGCCCGATGCTGCGCGAGAATGGCGCACTGTTGACGCTTACCTACCTGGGGGCCGAGCGAGTCGTACCGAACTACAATACGATGGGGCTCGCCAAGGCATCGCTGGAAGCCAGTGTGCGCTATCTGGCATCGTCGTTGGGTCCGCGCGGCATTCGTGTAAACGGCATTTCGGCCGGCCCGATCAAGACGCTGGCTGCCAGCGGCATCAAGGGATTCGGCGGCATTCTCGAATTTGTCGAGAAAAATGCACCGTTGCGCCGCAATGTGACAACCGAACAAGTCGGCAACGTTGCCGCCTTCCTGCTGTCTGATCTGGCAGCAGGTGTGACTGGCGAAATTACCCACGTCGATAGCGGTTTCAGCACGGTCTCTGGCGGTATCCCCACCGCGGCCGCTTAAGCCGGATCGTCCGCGCCGCAGGGAAAATTTCCGCGGTAGCCCGGCGCGGCACCGCGTACGGCACCGCGCAAACAACACGCAAGGCAACACGACGACAAGCTTGCAAGTCGCCGGCAACAATACGGCGCCTGACATGGAAGCGCACGAAACGGCGAAGGTACGCGAGTCGTTTCGTCGTGTTTCGGACACGCTAACATCCCGCTCTCGATCACGTTGTACGACATCATTCCTCATGCCAGGCCAAGCCCACGCATGACGGCTGCCTCGCTGGCTGTATCCGGCGTTACCGGGCCACGTTCCACTCGACGCGTCTTTCGTTTCATATACCTCGCACGCCCAGGGTTTCCCCTATACGGCCGGATAACTATCGCTGGCAGCGGCGTCAATTCCCATGGTATCGCTACCATGGCATGTCATTTACCACCATAATCTGGGCCAGCAGCCTTGGTTTCTCGGCCATTTCATGCGAGCATGTGCGGGATATAGGGGACGTTAACAAATTGGTTCGATAAATGGCGGGCGGCATGAAAGGCAACGTTGCGACCTGACGTGACGGGCATTGGCCTTCCGCGATCGTGTCCGGTACGGCGAACCACATTGTCCGATGCTAGTCCATGCATCCCTCGGACGATACGGGTATGTAGCCGTGGCCCTTGCTGGTAGCCGGTGGCAATCTTTTATCATCCGATTAACGAAGACGTAATTGTCTGACATCACATCTTGACGTCCGCTTTTTCATCAACGGAATGCCATTCGAACACTAACAGGAGATGACATGACGATCAAAGGCGAAGCACTGATTGGCGCAAATGCCCAGCGTGGCACCGGCGCATCTTTCAAGGCGTTCAACCCGACGACCGGCGAAACGATGGAACCGGCATTCGCTTCCAACACGGCGGCCGATGTCGATCGTGCCGCGGCATTGGCAAGTGCGGCGCTTGATATCTACCGCGAGACGTCACCCGAAGTGCGGGCGGCATTTCTAGAGCGCATCGGCGACGAGATCGTAAAGCTCGGCGACGCACTGATCGAACGGGCTACCGCGGAGAGCGGCCTACCCACCGTGCGGTTGCAAGGCGAGCGTGCCCGGACCGTGGGCCAGTTGAAAATGTTCGCCCAATTGCTGCGCCGGGGTGATTGGATCGATGCTCGTATCGACGTCGCCCTGCCGGATCGTCAGCCGTTGCCGCGCCCGGATCTGCGACTGCGCCGTATTCCGATCGGGCCGGTTGCCGTCTTCGGCGCCAGCAATTTCCCTCTTGCTTTCTCTGTCGCCGGTGGTGACACGGCCTCCGCGCTCGCTGCGGGTGCCCCGGTGATCGTCAAGGCACATCCGGCGCACCCAGGCACCTCCGAACTGGTGGGCCAGGCGATTCAGGCAGCCGTCAAAGGTGCGGGCTTGCCCGAGGGCGTCTTCTCGATGTTGTTCGACAGCGGCTTTGAAGTCGGGTCCGCGCTGGTGGCGCATCCGGCAGTGGCAGCCGTGGGCTTCACCGGCTCACGCCGCGGAGGTCTCGCACTGATGAAAATCGCGCAGGAACGCCCGGTCCCCATTCCCGTGTACGCCGAAATGAGCAGCATCAATCCGGTTTACCTGTTGCCCGCCGCGCTGGCTGCGCGTGGCCAGAAACTGGCCCGGGGGTTCGTTGATTCGCTCGTCCTTGGCACCGGCCAGTTCTGCACGAATCCGGGCGTTGTGCTGGCTTTGGCAGGTCAGGATTTCGAGGCATTTGTCAGCGCTGCCGCAGAAGCGCTGGCGGCGAAACCGGCCGGCGTGATGCTGACGCAAGGTATTCAGTCCGCGTATCAAAATAGCGTCTCGCGATTGCAGTCGCGCAAGGACGCACGCGCCGTGGCGCAAGGCCAGGCAGGAAGCGGCTGCCGTGCCCAGCCGCAATTGTTCCGCACGACAGCCGCCGAATTGCTGGGTGACGAAGCATTGGCGGAAGAAGTATTCGGCCCGGCATCCCTGCTGGTCGAGTGCAAGGATCTCGCGGAACTGCATGCGTTGACGGAACGCCTGGAAGGTCAACTCACCGCAACGCTGCAAATGGACGAAGGCGACCACGACATCGCGCGCAGCCTGCTGCCCGCATTGGAACGCAAGGTTGGACGTATTCTCGCCAACGGCTGGCCGACCGGCGTCGAGGTATCAGATGCCATGGTCCACGGCGGCCCCTTCCCGTCTACATCCGACGGCCGTTCGACATCGGTCGGCACCGCGGCCATCGAACGCTTCCTGCGTCCCGTGTCGTATCAGTCGTTGCCGGATGCGCTGTTACCGGCTGCGCTGCAAGCCGCCAATCCGTGGAAACTGCCCCGTCTCGCCGACGGCAAGCACCGCGTCGACTGATACGGCCACGCGGCCGCCAGTCCCGCGCTGAACGCCTCCTCGAAGCAAAAATCGCTCCGATGTTGCACGATACAGCGATGTCGCGGAAGGAGGCGCCACGGAATCGGAGAGGACCATACGCGGAAGGTTACCGTTACAGCACGTAACAATTGCAACCGCGAACGATTCCCGGGGTGCATTTCGGTATTGCGAGCGCAACGTCCAAACGTTTGTGCGGCGTCGCCTTCCGGAGCATCCACCCGTGGCATCGCACCACTGGCGGAAGTCTTGCTGAATGTGCGCGGAAAACCCGGTATTAGGCACGTGTCTTGCACGTGACGCTTGAGGCGCCGTGCCAGCGGCGCAGCCTTGCGGAGCGCATCATGACGCCATCATCGACCGGATCGGCCTCTCCCTCGTCCACACCGCGGACAAACATCAAACAGACCGCCAAACGAGCGGGTATCGCGAGCGGCGACATGCATGCCGGGCCACGTGTCACGCGGCCCGGCAAAAACGGTGGCGCTATCACGCCTACCGCCGGAAGTATTCGCACCGAAACCGTCCTTGAAGGGAACACGCGCTCGGTGCGCATCCACGCCTTCGGTGGCCCTGAAACGTTGCGCATCGATACCATTGCGTTGCCGTCGCTGCGCGCGGGTGAATCACTGGTTCGCGTCGAGGCGGCAGGCGTCAACCCCCTGGATTTCAAAATCCGCGAAGGACGCTCGGTCCTCGTTGATGCCGGCCAACTGCCTTATGCATTGGGGCGTGACTTCGCAGGGGTCGTTGAATGCGTCAGCGGCGAGGGCACCGGGCTGCATGTTGGTGACCGTGTCTTTGGGATGTTGGGCATCGACCGCGGCGCCTATGCCGAGCATGTTGTCGTCAAGCCTGGCGAAGCGTGCATCCGGCCCGCGCAACTCGGGGCGACGGAAGCCGCTGCCGTCCCGGTCGCGGCGTTGACCGCATGGCAGGGTTTATTTGATCAGGGCCGGCTGCAGGCGGGTCAGAGCGTCCTGATCCTGGGCGCGGCAGGCGGCGTGGGTCACTTTGCAGTGCAGTTCGCGCGTGCCCATGGCGCCTATGTGATTGCGCTCGAACAAACGGAGGAAGGCGCCGATTTTGCCCGGTCAATGGGAGCGGATGTCTCCATCGACATGTCACACGAAACCTTCGAACCCGCCGTCCTCGCCGCACTTGCGCATCGTACGGCGGGTACCTCCTTCGCCCTACCGCAACAAACCTCGCCGGCCGGCGTCGATGTGGTGTTCGATCTGATAGGCTCCGAGATACAGCATCGCGCATGGGACGTGCTACGCGATGGCGGTGCATTGATATCGACAGTCATGGAGCCGTGCGAATACGAGGCCGCGCTGCGCCGTGTCCGCGCGCGTCACTTCGTGGCACACCCCAGCGCCGCGCAATTGCGCGATATCGCACAGTTGATCGAGCGCGGTCAGGTCCGCGTTATCGTCGAGGACACTTATGGTTTCATGCAGGCTGGCGATGCGCATCAACGGTTGCAGGCAGGAACCGTGCACGGCAAGCTCGTGCTGACCACGCGGCCGGACGCGCCGCCGCGCGCGAAACGAACCGCGGCCAAGCGCGTCAACTGAACGACCTGCCCGAATCCACGTCACCGATCGATCTGCGCGACCAGCGGCAAATGATCGGACGCCTGGCGGGCAAGCGCCGTGCGATGCACGGCAACACGCACCAAGCGCTCTCGCGGACGCACCCAGACCCGGTCGAGCGCAAAGACAGGGAATCGTGATGGGAACGTTCGTGGCGCGTGCGTACGCTGAAAATGCGTCGTCAACCAGCGTAATGTCCTTCCCCACAGGAACCATTCGTTCAAGTCACCCGTGAGGATCACGGGCATGTCCCGCGTATCGAACGTCTTGAGCAAGGCCCGGACTTGCGCGCGTCGCTCCGCCGCGCGAAGCCCCAGGTGCGTGGCAATGAAGCGAATGCGATGACCATGGCAATCGATGTCGGCATCCAGCGCGCCACGCGGCTCCCGCGCGCCGAACGATAGGTCGATTGTCCGGCTGGTGATGATTGGATAGCGGCTCAACACCGCATTGCCGTAACGGCGTTCCGGAGTATCGATCGTCACGCCTTCCGCATGGTGGAAACCCGTCATCCGCACGAGATGGCTCAGCACATCCGGCATCAGGTCCCCACCGAGCGGTACCTCCTGCAATGCGATGACGTCCGCGTCGATCTCCGCGAGCACGCCGGCGATGCGATCGGGGCGGCGTTCACCGTCCCTGCCTACCGCGCCGTGAATGTTGTACGACGCGATGCGCAATGGCCAGGGCACGGCATGTTCCACGCGCGCGTGCGCACGTTCCTGCGCGTCGCCCTGCAACAGGACGTTGGCGTCGAGCGTGACATCCAGATCGGCCAACAGCTTTTCTCCACGATCGATGATGTATTTCCCAAAAAAAACGATGCCGATGACGGCGATCAGGAGGTGGATGAAGCCGAAGGTTTTGCCGTGCGCGTGGACAGTGGACCGCGCCGCGGAGCAGCGACAGCATCCGTAACGTCCTTGCCCTGTTGCCTCCGCTGCTGGTTTCGATTCGCTTCCCGCTTACGGAAAAATCGCTGCAACGCAATCGACAATCCGACAAGGGTAACGCCAATGGCCAATAGCGCCGCGAACGAACCGGCGGTCGGGTGACGTAATGTCTGCACCAATTGATGGGCAAATGAGACTGTTACGATGATGCCGGGCCCCATGCCGATCAAGGTTCCCAACAAGTAGTCTCGCAGGCTGATCTGTGACGCGCCGGCGATCACATTCACCACGGTGAATGGCGCAACAGGTAGGATGCGCAAGATCACCATCGCCACAAGCCCCCGTTCCGCCAATCGCTCGGAAAGTCCATTGATGCGTGGACCCGCCAGACGCCGGACCGTTTCCCGGCCTAACCGGCGCCCCAGCATATAGGTGACGGTCGCACTCGCCGCGGTCCCGACGAATGCATATGCGCCCCCCTCGACGGCACCGAACACCAGACCCGTGGCGGCGATCATCAAGGTGATGGGCACGGACACAAGCCCCCCGATGACATAGGCCGCCAGGATCACCAGCGGACTGAATGGCATGCGCGCCAGCATCTGCGTCACCTGCGTCAACATCCCGATATTCATGTAGTGCCGCAATGGTGTCCATTGCCATAGCACCGCCAGGATCGCCAGCAGCAATGCGAGCAAACCAAGACGCGCATAGCGCCCGGACAGCCGTCGACGCTTCTCCTCGGGGACAAACTGCGCTACCAGTGCCTCGGGCGCAATGGGCGTTTCAGGATCGATGATCGCCTCCCCCGGCACCAAATTGTCGAGGTCCGGCGTGACCACGGGATCGTGACGCACCAATGAGCGCTCCCCTCCTCCGAGACGATCAATGGCCTGGAGAATGGAGCCGGTTCGCGCTATCTCCTCGCCTACGCGCATCGGCTCCTGTCCCAGATGCTCGGCAAGCAAGCGGTTACGCATTGCCGCAATCGCATCGCGCACGCGATGGTCCGAGCCTTCCATCAGCGTATGAGACGGTGAACTGCCTTGGACACCGGCGGTGCGCACTGCCTCACCGCCCGCCGTGGTGGTGGCATGCGTTGGAACGGGATGCCTTGTCGCGCCATCGAGCGCGATATTGCATTCGGTATCCAGCACCATCGATCGGTTGTTCAGATTCGCGGAACCGGCGAACAGGAAGTCGTCATCGACGAACATCACCTTGCTATGCACATTCACGCACCCTTCCCCGAGGCCCGGCACGTGAGGACAGAACATCCGGTAGCGGTGCTCGTCGGCAGTTGCCCGCAGGTCTCGGTGCAGACGGGCACGCAGCACGCCCATCGTTGCTTCCTGCAGCCAGCCACCCTCCACCCGACGGGAAACGATGACCACTTCCGGACCGTCCTTCTCCTGCAAGCGATCACGCAACGCTTCACCGATGATGCCCGATGTGAAATATTGGTTTTCGCATAGCACGTATCGCTTCGCGCGATGGATGGCATCAAGATACATCTGACGGATTTCCTGCACGGGCTGGCGCCCGGCGTACTCCGGCTCGGTCCGGCAGATCGCCAGTGACACGTCCTCCACGTCAGGCGTCACCGATACCGGCCAGGGATCGTGCGCGGCGTTACGCATCTGGGCGCTCAGTACCGCGACGCGCCGGCCGTTTGCGCGAAGCCAGCGCTCGCGCACCAGATCGCCAATGGCTGCCGCCGCGGCGCCGTCGAACATGACCTGCACATCGTGAAACGGGCCGTACGGGTCCCCGTTCGGATCGCGGCGTCGCGGTTCGTTCGCCGCATGTGCCTGTGTGTCCCAACGCGATCGTGTCAGGTCCAGGCCACCTACGAACGCGACGCGGTCATCGATCAGCGCGATTTTCTGATGGTGCGAGCCGCCCAGCGGATGTCGCCCATCTTGCAAGAAGGCGAAGCGGCGATGCGCCCGCCACCCCATCTTGAACACAGGCAACCATTCACGCTCGAACGCGTACAGCATCGCGAAATCCCAGCTCAGCACGTAGACTCGCAGGTGCGGCCGCGCGGCCACGATGGCGTGCAAGAAATCGGCGAGCTGATCCGGAAAACCATCGTGTGCGCCACCCGGCACCAGCTTCATCCGGCTGTCGAGGTCCCACCCCAAAATGAAAACGGTCTGCCGGGCATTGCAGATAGCTTCGCGCAACGCCGTAAAATATTCCTCGCCGTCAATCAGCATGCGGAAGCGACGCGCGTGCTCCACTCGCCAGCAATTTTGACCAGGACGAAAGAAACTTTCGCCTTGATCATTCTGCGGTAATGCGGCGTCTGAAGAAGGAGCGTCTGCTGTGACCAAAATCGAATTCCCCGAATAGCATGCGGGTTGCAGGCGATGTGCCCGAAGGACAGCGAACAGGTGACAACGCAATCAAAAACCACGTCTACGGGCGATGTAACCTTTCAACTATTAAGCAAAACCTGTTCCATAGCGTTTTCAAGGAGGGGCCAGGGCAAGCCCATGTGCCGTAGTGCCTGGCCGTCGATTTACCGCACGACGTTTTATTGCCGTCTCGCGTGTTTGCCGTGATCGGTCATGCATCACAAACGGTACGACAGGGCAATAGCGCGTAAAATGCCGGAAATCTGTCACGAACGACCTGTGACATGGGCCTTTCCGGCTGCCTGGTCGCGGCAAGGGTTTTCGCGACGCCTTGAGGCTCGGCGTAAGGTGTCCGCAACGATATTATTTAGATAGAAACATCGGTGAAAATAGCTACCTGGAACGTCAACTCGCTCAAAGTCCGTCTGACGCATGTTTTAGATTGGCTGGCAGCCAATCCGGTTGATGCCTTGTGCCTGCAGGAACTGAAGCTGACCGACGATAAATTCCCCGTCGCCGAGATTGCCGCGGCTGGCTATCGCAGCTTTTTCATTGGTCAAAAGACGTACAACGGCGTGGCGATCCTTGTGCGCGAGGGACTGGAAATCGATGAAGTCGATCTGATCCGGAATATTCCTGGTTTCGATGATCATCAACAACGGCTGATCGCCGTGACAGTGTCAGGCGTACGCGTGATTTCAGCGTATTTTCCGAATGGCCAGGCCCTCGGCACCGAAAAGTTTGCCTACAAGCTGCAATGGCTCGCGGCGCTCGAGACATGGCTCGAACAGGAACTGGCGCGCCACCCACGGCTGGCATTGACCGGCGATTTCAATATCGCACCGGAGGACCGTGATGTGCACGATCCGGCGAAATGGCAAGGGCAGAATCTCGTGTCACCCGAAGAACGGGCCGCATTCGCGCGATTGCTGGGGATGGGCCTGGTCGACAGCTTCCGCCTGTTCCAACAGGAAGGAAAATTATTTAGCTGGTGGGATTATCGAATGTTTGCATTCCGACGCAACGCCGGCTTGCGAATTGATCATGTGCTGTTGAGCGAGCCGCTGGCCAAGGCATGCACCGGATGTGAAATCGATAAGACTCCCCGTGCCTTGGAACAGCCTTCCGACCACACGCCCGTTATAGCAACAATCGCCATCTGATACCCATCAGACCCTCTGGCAAGTGCAAGGCCTTATGCCTCCAGATCCAGTTCCTGGATTTTACGGGTAATCGTATTACGACCGATGCCCAGCCGCTCGGCCGCTTCGACCTTTCGGCCACGAGTGAAATCCAATGCCTCCTTGATCACGGCGGCTTCGAAACGGCGTGTCATCTGATCCATCACATCGGGTGCGCTGCTGCGCAACAGCCGTGCAACCTCGCTGCGCAGGCTGCTCTCCCAACTCTCCGCGCGATCACCCACCCCACCACCGGTCATCACTCCGCCGTCGCTTGCCGTGCTCGCGCTAGCCGGTGCCAGGCCGCTGCCGACGTTAGGCGACAGACTGTCGAACGCGCCCGCATCACTACCGGGCTCAGCCGGCAAGACGGGCGCGCCCGAGCCGCTGCTCAGGGCATTCCCGCCCTCGCCCAGGCTCGCGCTTACCGTACCCTGCGTACCGCTGGAACGCATTTCGGCAGGCAGGTCCTTGACCTCGATCGTCTGCGCCGGCGCCATCACCGTCAACCAATTGCACAGGTTTTCCAATTGCCGGACATTGCCCGGGAAAGGCAACGTCGACAGATACCCCAGCGCATCGTCGGTGACGCGCTTTGGTTCGACCCCGAGGTCACGGGCGCTTTTCAGCAGGAAATGTTTTGTCAGCAACGGGATGTCATCGCTCCGCTCCCGCAAGGGCGGCAGCCGCAGGCGAATCACGTTGAGTCGATGGTACAAGTCCTCCCGGAACATGCCCTGGCGTACACGCGTCTCCAGGTTCTGGTGCGTTGCCGCGATCACCCGTACATTCGCCCGAAGCGGGTTGTGTCCGCCAACCCGGTAGAACTGTCCGTCGGATAACACCCGCAGCAAGCGGGTCTGCAAATCGAACGGCATATCGCCGATTTCGTCGAGAAACAGCGTGCCGTTTTCCGCTTGCTCGAAGCGCCCCTGCCGCATTGCCTGCGCGCCGGTGAAAGCGCCACGCTCATGGCCGAAGAGTTCGGATTCCAGCAGGTCCTTGGGAATGGCCGCGGTGTTCAAGGCGATGAAAGGACCATTTGCGCGCGGACTATGGCGATGCAAGGCGCGGGCGACCAGTTCCTTGCCGGTCCCGGATTCGCCCGTGATCAAAACCGTCGCACTTGAATTGGACAGACGCCCGATTGCCCGGAACATGTCCTGCATCGCGCTGGCCTGGCCCAGCATTTCTGGCGCTTCTGTCGGCCGTTCGTCGTCGTGATGTTCACCACGCTGACTTTCCTCCACGGCGCGCCGGATCAATTCCACGGCGCGGTCGATATCGAACGGTTTCGCCAGGTACTCGAACGCACCGCCTTGAAACGCCGCCACGGCGCTATCGAGGTCGGAGAAAGCGGTCATGATGATGACCGGCAAACCCGGTACCCGCTCGCGCACCCGTTGCAACAGGTCCAATCCCGAGCCACCCGGCATCCGGATATCGGACACGAGGACCTGGGGACGATCGGTCTCCAGCGCGATCATCGCATCGCGCACATTGCTGAAGCTACGCGTGGCGAAGTTCTCCCGCGCGAGGGCTTTCTCGAGAACCCATCGGATCGATTGATCGTCGTCTACTATCCAGATCGGTTTCATAATCTTCAGTAGTTCAATGGCAACAGGATCTGGAATTCGGTCTTGCCGGGCCGGCTTTCGCACTCGATCAACCCGTCGTGCTGCTGAACAAATGTTTGTGCTAGCGTCAATCCAAGACCACTACCATCTTCGCGACCTGATACGAGTGGGTAGAAAATGCGATCCCGGATCTCGTCAGGAATGCCCGGCCCGTTATCGGTGATACGCAAATCCAATGCCAGTTTGCACTGGCGCTTCGCGATGACCACCCGCCGCGCGATTCGCGTCCGGAATTCAATCACCGCCGTGCCCTCCGTAATCTGCACACGCAACGCTTCGGCCGCGTTCCGTACGATATTCAATACGGCCTGGATCAATTGTTCCATGTCACCGCGCAGATCCGGCACCGACACGTCGAAGTCCCGTTCGATCGTCAAGCCGCGGGGGAATTCGGCGAGAATGACCGCCCGCACGCGCTCGAAGACTTCGTGAATATTTACGTCGCGAACGATATGCGGATGTCGATGCGGCTCCAGCAAACGATCCACCAAGGTCTGCAGCCGATCCGACTCCTTGATGATGACCTGCGTGTATTCCTTCAGTTCACGCGCATTGCCATTCAGTTCGAATTCGAGCAACTGCGCGGCGCCCCGTATGCCGCCCAACGGATTCTTGATCTCGTGCGCCAGGTTGCGGATCAACTGCTTGTTGGCGGCTGAGAGGTCCGCGATGCGTTCCTCTCGGTCATTGCGCAACTTCTGTTCGTTCTCGAAAACTTCCACCAGCAAGTAATCGGGGACCGATTCCAATACGCCCAGCACGGCCAACACGCGCAATGGCTCGTGACCATGCCGCTCGATCACGGCGTCCAGATGCGTTGCCTGGAAATAATCCTGACTCAATGCGGTGATCGATTCAAGCGGACCGAGGTCGCTTGTGAACAGATCCCCCCAGGCCATCTGCGTCAATTGCCGGCGAGACAATTCAAGCAATGCTTCCGCAGCGAGATTGGCGAAAACGATGCGCCAGCTACTGCGCTCAAGGACCAGCACGACCGACGGCAACGCCTCCAGGCCTGGCAACAATCCAGCATCGCACAAGGCCTGCGGCGCAGCAACGCCACTGGCATTGGCAGGGGCGACGGACGTCGCCGCCGTTTCAGTCTGGGACTTGCGTCCTCGCATAAGAGTCTTCAGTACCATCGGAGAATCGAAGCCTTGGTTTCCGGGTGGTATCAGTGGCACGCACGCGCCATCACGCAACGAAAAAGGGGACGGCACACCACCGTCCCCTTTTTCGTTGCGTGGCGCCCGTGGGTCGGATGCCGATTCAACTGACATCGGACCCCGGCGCCTCGCGGTACCGGATCTCGGACGGAAGGGCGGTGGCAGGCCTAGAAAACCGCGCCCCCGTGCCCGACCTTCGATCAGAGCGAGTAGTACATGTCGAATTCGACCGGATGGGTAGTCATGCGGAAACGCGTGACTTCATCCATCTTCAAGCCGATATACGCGTCAATCATGCCGTCCGTAAAGACACCGCCACGGGTCAGGAACTCGCGGTCCTTGTCGAGAGCCTCGAGTGCCTGGTCCAGGCTCGCGCACACGGTCGGGATCTTCGCATCTTCTTCCGGCGGCAGATCGTACAGGTTCTTGTCGGCAGCCTCGCCCGGATGGATCTTGTTCTGCACGCCGTCCAGACCGGCCATCATCAGCGCGGAGAATGCCAGGTACGGATTCGCCATCGGGTCCGGGAAGCGCGTTTCGATACGGCGACCCTTCGGATTCGAGACGTGCGGAATACGGATCGATGCCGAGCGGTTACGTGCCGAGTACGCCAGCTTCACCGGCGCTTCGAAGCCCGGAACCAGACGCTTGTACGAATTCGTCGTCGGGTTCGTGATGGCATTCAGCGCACGGGCATGCTTGATGATGCCGCCGATGTAGAACAGCGCGAATTCGGACAGGCCTGCATAACCGTCGCCTGCGAACAGGTTCTTGCCATCCTTCCAGATCGATTGGTGCACGTGCATGCCCGAGCCGTTGTCGCCGACGACCGGCTTCGGCATGAACGTTGCCGTCTTGCCGTATGTGTGTGCGACGTTGTGTACGATGTACTTCGTCAGCATCGTCCAGTCCGCGCGTTGCACCAGCGTCGAGAACTTCGTGCCCAATTCGTTTTGACCTTGACCCGCCACTTCATGGTGATGCACTTCGACCGGCACGCCAGCGGCTTCCAGTAGCAAGCACATTTCCGAGCGCATGTCCTGGAACGTGTCGACCGGCGCCACCGGGAAGTACCCGCCCTTGACGCCTGGACGATGGCCGGTGTTGCCGCCTTCGATCTTGGCCTTCGACGACCACGGCGCTTCTTCCGAACCGATGGACACGAACGAGCCCTGCATATCGACATTCCAGCGGACCGAGTCGAAAATGAAGAATTCCGGCTCCGGACCGAAGTACGCCGTATCGCCCAGGCCCGAGCTCTTCAGGTAGGCTTCCGCGCGCTTTGCCAGCGAGCGCGGATCGCGCTCATAGCCCTTGCCATCCGACGGCTCGATTACGTCGCACGACAACACCAGTGTCGACTCTTCATAGAACGGGTCGATGAAGGCAGTCGATGCGTCGGGGATCAACAACATGTCCGACGCCTCGATACCTTTCCAGCCGGCGATCGAGGAACCGTCGAAAGCGTGGCCGCTCTCGAACTTGTCTTCGTCGAATGCCGACACCGGCACCGACACGTGCTGTTCCTTGCCTTTCGTGTCGGTGAAGCGGAAATCGACAAACTTGACGTCCTCGTCCTTGACGAGCTTGATGACGTCGGCCACGGTTTTGCTCATTACATATCTCCAGATAGACCATTGCAGCGGCGATACGTCGCCGCCACGTGTGTGCACGTGAGGTACTGCAGGTTGTTGTTGCCAGTTCTGCGTTGTGTTGCCCGACGGATGCCGCGCGCCTGCCGCATTCGTGCCACGCCCGAGTGCGGCGCACACGTGCCGTCCGGCAACACGCCGGGCGGATAGAACCCATAATGCATGAAGCGTGCCCGATGCACCGCAACGAGGCGTGGGCGCGCTATCCCGGCGCGGCCACTACGTTTTTTTTTGTCCATCGCCGCGTGCATCGACATTCCGCACATCGCACGCCCCATGATAAACCCGTTACGCACCTATATAGAGCATATTCGCGCACCAAAATGGATATTGCACCAATTTTGGGCGCGCATTAGCCACTTAGCCTGCTTTCGGCGCCACGGAGCCGTTGCTAGAATACGCTCAACCATACTGACCGCGCGGCATGACGGATCGATGACGACTCGATGCAACGCGGCTTGCCCCAGGACATGACACGATGACCGCTTCCAGCTCGTCCCCTGCCGCCCCCGCGTCCGCTTCATCTCCCCAGGCCGATACCGCCGCAGCAATCCTGGCGCGGGGTACAAATCGCGGCAAGGAGGCCGGCTTGTCGTACGCCGGCGCATTGACACCCGACGAGGCATTTGGCCTCCTTCAGCTCACGCCCGAAGCCTTGCTGGTGGACGTCCGGACGCTGGCGGAATTAACCTGGGTCGGCCAACCGGACATTCCGCGGGACCAGTATGCGCATATCGAGTGGAACGGCTGGCCGGGCGGCGCGCGCAACGACGCGTTTATCGAGATGCTTCGCGGGGCATGCGGTGCGCTTGGTGCTGATCGGCCGGTGTTAATGCTTTGCCGTAGCGCCGTACGCTCCAAGGCAGCAGGGCAATTAGCCGCCGCACACGGATTCTCCCACGTGTTCGACGTATTGGAAGGGTTCGAGGGGGACAAGGACACCGCCGGTCACCGCAAATCAGTGGGCGGCTGGTGCTGGCGTGGCCTGCCCTGGCGCGGAGCGTGATCGCGACGACGGCTTTTACCGCCGAGTCCGCCCCCAAGAAGGCGCGCGCAACGGGCACGGCTGAACGACAGACGCTACGCCGGGGCGTGCCGTGTGCCGTGCCGAAAATCGGCGACCGCAAGTCGCCGCGCGAATCTGGGCGCGTGTCAGCCGCCTTTGCCGGCCGAGGGGGCCTCGACCATTTCCCCCCCTAGCGTAGTGATGCCATCGCGGAGAACGGCAAAGGCCGCTTCTACCGATACCGCATCGCCCTTTACGCCGAGGTCGATATGGTGTCGCGCATACAGCGCACCACGCTGGGCATCTCCGACGCTGGGCAAGCTGAACGCCTTTACGGTCGGAAACGTCGTCTCGATCTGGCGCATCAACGGCGCGATGGTCGATTCGGCCAATCCAAACACCAGGATCGATCGTTCTACACGCGTGTCCACATGATGCAAATGCGCGTAATGCGTGTCCAGCACCCATTCGATCATTGGCCAGGCCATGACTGGAAAGCCCGGCACGAAGTGGTGATCAGCAACGCTGAAACCAGGAATCTTGTTGTACGGATTCGGGATGATCGCGGCACCCACGGGAAATTCACCCATTTTCAGCCGCTGCTGGTTCTCCGGCAGCGCCAGATCGGGCTGCGCGTGGCCCGTCATGTCTCGCATCCGCTCCACGATCAACGCCTTCGCGGCGTCATGCAGCGCGAGCGGCACGCCAAGCGCCTCGGCGGCGCATTGCCGCGTGTGGTCATCCGGCGTCGCGCCAATGCCGCCAGTGCTGAACACCACATCGCCGCCCGAGAGCGTCCGCCTCAACGTTGCTGTGATCCGCGCGGGATCGTCGCCAACGTATTCAGCCCAATCCAATGACAGGCCGCGGGCGGCCAACAAACCGATCACCTGCGACAGGTGTTTGTCCGTGCGACGGCCGGAAAGAATCTCGTCGCCGATGATGATGATGCCGAATGCCATGCCGGAAACCCAAGGATAAGGACAGCGCGTTCTGCCAGACTTTCCAGCATACCTCACGCATCCCGGACTTGCCTGACCGGGGGCGGTGTTTCCTCACGCAGCGCTTCCAGCGCGCGCAAGCAGTAATGCCCGAACCACAGCGCGGAGAATACGAAGATCACGACGTAGAGCCATACGGAAATCAAGGCGATGACCGGGAACAATACGATTGTGATCGCCGACGTCGCGAACAGCAGTGCCGGCACCGCGCCCAGCAAACCACAAACAATACCGATCGCGAGCAACGGCGTACGATGACGCCGCAACAGACTGCGACGCTCGTCGGCGCTAGCGTGCAACGCCAGTGCGTCGTAACTCATCATCCGGTAGGTGAGCCAGCCCCACAGCGCCGGGGGCACGATCGCCATGAATGGGGGGACGAACCACAACGGCAACGTCACGATCATCAGGACGCCAAAGATCAGGGTCGACCACGTTCCGTAGCCGATACTGCCCAGCAGGCTGCCGCCGTGCAGTGCATCCAGATGGGCGAAGCGGCGCCGGCTTAGATGCGCGATCACCGCGGGCATCGATGTCACGCCGATCAAGAGCAGAATCGTGACGACAATCAATGGAATGGCGACGGCAACAACCAGGAACGGCGCGAACACCAAATGCAACCCACCTAATCCGATAAACGCGATCGCCCGTTCGACCCCGTCCAGTACCGGCCACTGCGCGAGAAAAGCGCGCACCCAGCCGGTGGCGCGTTCCCAACCGGCGTATAACAACAGCCCCCAGATAGCCGCGGACATGACGAATGGGGCCACCGTCAACCACCAGACACGTGGATTAAAAAAGCCGGAAATCGCACGCGCCAGCGACGCGATGACTTCCGTATTTTGTCGAAACTCACCGTTGGAGCGCATCCCACACCTTATGCAGACGTTTAACGGACACCGGCATGGGTGTCTTCAATTCCTGCGCAAATAAGGAGATGCGCAGTTCTTCCAGCAACCAGCGGAACTGCTCCAGCCGCGGATCGGAACCCGCCCGCCATTGCGACGCCATGCGTTGATATTGCGTGCGCAATGGCGCCATATCAAGACTCGCCCGCGCGTCGCGCTGAGGATCGGCCTTCAGTTTTGTCAAGCGCACGCCAATGCCTTGCAAATAGCGTGGGAAATGCGACAACTGCGCGTAGGGCGTCTCGGCGATGAAGCGCTTGCCAACCAAGGCGCGCAATTGCTGCAACATGTCGTCGTGCGGCGCACCGAAACTTTTCGCCTGCGCTAGTTTTTTGCTGACATCGGTGTACTCCGTCAGGATCGTTGCGACTAACCGCGACACCTCCTGCGCCAGCAAGGACAACCGCGCCCGCCCTTCGTCGCGACGGACCGCAAACGCGGCATCGTCGTCCGGAAGCGGCTCGACCAAACAGGCGCGTTCAATCGCGCAATCCAGCAATTGCGATCGAAGTTCGTCCTGTGTGCCGAGCGACATGTACTGCATCGCCATCTGCTGCAGTCCCGGCAAATTCTTTTCGAGGTACTTCAACGGCTCTCGCAGTTGCAGCGCAAACAAACGCCGCAGGCCGATGCGGTGGGTCGTACCCGCCTCTTCCGGCGAGTCAAATACCTGCACTTCGACATGCGTCCCGCGATCCACTAGCGCCGGATAGCCATACAGGGTATTGCCACCTCGACGAATTTCCAGCAGTTCGGGCAACTTGCCGAATGTCCAGTTCGTCAGGTTATCGTACAGCGCGGTGCCGGAAGCCGCTGAGGCACCGGCGTCAGCGGAAACACGCGCGCCATTTCCCACAATGGCGGTTGCAGCCGACGTGCCGGTGCCCAACCGCGGCGTGACGTTCCCTGAGTTACCCCGTAGTAAGCCACGCTTGCCCGCGCCATCGCGGGCATCGCGCATGTTGTCGCCATCGTCGTCGGCCGACTCGGCCACCGTGCTGGCCAATGCGATCTGCGCAAATTGCTGTTGCGCCTGACCGCCGTATTCCACGCGCAGCGTGGACAGGCTACGCACCATGGCCAACTGACGGCCGTGCTCGTCCACGAGCTTGAAATTCATGAACAAGTGCGCCGCGAGCGTCTCCAGCTTGAAATCCGATGGTCGTATCGATTGTTGTGTCAGCGCGCGGATATCGGCGCACAACGCGTCCACGAGACCCTCCGCCACCATCGTGCTGCCACTGCCATACACGCGCGGCGCATGCCGGTCCAGGAACCCGGCCGCATAGTCGGGCAACGGCACGCAATGGCGTCGCAGCTTTTGCGGCAATGACTTGAGCAAGGCCTGCACCTTCTCCTTCAGCATCCCCGCCACCAGCCATTCGCAACGTCGCTCGCCCACCTGATTCAACGCAAAGAGGGGGATTGTCAGCGTGACACCGTCACGCGGCGAACCCGGCTCGAAGTGATACGACAACCCCATGTCCTGACCGGCAATGGCCACCCGTTTCGGGAACAGGTCGGTGGTGATCCCGGCCGCCTCGTGCCGCATCAGGTCGTCACGCGACAGATACAACCGTTTTGTCGCCGGCTGGCCCGGCTCTGCGGAAGTACCCGCATGACCCTCGGTGTCGGTCTTCCCGCCCGACCCGTTTTTGCCCACGGCACTCCCCGCGTGGCGATACCATTTCTCGAAATCCACCGCGGTGCAGACATCGGCCGGAATCTGCTGATCGTAGAATGCAAAAATCAGCTCGTCGTCGACCAGCACATCCTGTCGTCGTGACTTGTGTTCGAGTTGCGCAATGTCCGCCAGCAGCCGGCGGTTATGCGCGAAAAACGGCAGCCGCGTGTCGAACTCCCCTTCGACCAGCGCGCCGCGGATGAACAGCTCGCGCGCCCGGGCCGGGTCGCGCTTGCCGAAATCAACCCGTCGGCGCTGATAGATCGGCAAGCCGTATAGCGTCGCGCGCTCGAACGCCACGACCTGGGCCGCCTTCTTTTCCCAATGCGGCTCGGAGAGCGACGTGCGCAGTAAATGGGACCCGACCTTCTCGATCCATTCCGGTTCCACCCGGGCGACACACCGCGCATACAAGCGCGTGGTCTCGATCATTTCAGCGGCAATGATCCATTTTCCCGCTTTCTTGCCGAGCGTCGAACCGGGCCACAGATGAAACTTGATACTGCGCGCGCCGAGATAGTGGGGCTCGTCCTCGGCGCGCATGCCGATATTGCCGAGCAGTCCGGCCAACAGCGCCAGATGCACCTGCTCGTAGGTCGCCGCGGCTTCGCCCAGACGCCAGCCCTGCTCACGCGCCACCGTCAATAACTGCGTGTGCACATCGCGCCATTCGCGTAAGCGAAGATGCGACAGGAATCGCGCACGGCATTGATCGATCAGTTGCCGGTTCGTTTTCTTGTGTTCAACCGCTTCGGTGAACCATTTCCAGATGTTCAGCCAGACCAGGAATTCCGAGCGCTCGTCGGCAAACTGCCTATGCGCCTGGTCCGCCGCTTCTTGCGCTTCGAGCGGCCGGTCGCGCGGATCTTGCACCGAAAGTGCCGATGCGATGATCAGCATCTCACGCAACGCACCGCTGTCCCGTCCCGCCAGGATCATCCGGCCGACCCGCGGGTCCAATGGCAGCCGTGCCAACTCTCGCCCCAGCTTCGTCAGGCGGTTGTCATCGTCGACCGCACCCAGTTCCGCCAACAGCTGATAGCCGTCGGCGATCGCGCGGCCGGTAGGCGCCTCCAGAAACGGAAAGGTCTCGATATCGGTCAGGTGCAGCGACTTCATCCGCAAGATGACCGACGCCAGCGATGAGCGCAGGATTTCAGGATCGGTGAAACGGGGCCGTGACTGAAAATCGGCTTCGTCGTAGAGACGGATGCAAACACCATCGGCTACCCGTCCGCAACGGCCGGCGCGCTGGTTCGCCGCAGCCTGCGATGCCGGCTCGACCTGCAGTTGCTCGACCTTGTTGCGATACGAATAGCGTTTGACGCGCGCCAGACCGGTATCGACGACATAGCGAATGCCCGGCACGGTAAGGGAGGTCTCGGCAACGTTTGTCGCCAGTACGATGCGTCGCGCGTTCGACGGTTTGAAGACGCGCTCCTGCTCCGCCGCGGACAGCCGCGCGAACAGCGGCAGGATCTCCGTATGCGGCGGATGATGCTTGCGCAGCGCCTCCGCGGCCTCGCGAATTTCGCGTTCACCGGGCAGGAATACGAGCACGTCACCGGAGCCCACGCGCGCGAGTTCGTCCACCGCGTCGACGATGGCATCGATCAAATCACGCTCGGCGCGGCGGGTGCCACGCGCGCTATCCCCCGCCGCCTCGCGCTGCGCGTTCGTCGGCGTGCGGCGCCCCTCACCGGGTTGCGCCTTTGTATCGCCTTTCGCCGCGACACCGGCCGGCCCCATACCGTCTGGCTGAACCGGACGATAACGGATTTCGACGGGATACAGACGCCCGCTGACCTCGATCGCAGGCGCCGGAATAATATCGTCCTCGGGCGCGACGGGCCGGCCGTCGCGATCCTGGGCCGACTTGACGGATCGCGTTGGCGCACCCTCCGCGGATACGTTCGTCATCGGCTGTGGCGAGGACTCGCCGGGACGCCGCGGACGACCAAAGTGCCGCGCGAAACGCGCCGCGTCGATTGTCGCGGAGGTGACAATCACTTTCAGGTCGGGCCGCTTGGGCAGCAACTGCTTCAGGTAGCCCAGCAAGAAATCGATATTGAGGCTACGCTCGTGCGCCTCATCAATGATCAATGTGTCGTACGCACGCAACATGGGGTCCGACTGCGTTTCCGCGAGCAGGATACCGTCCGTCATCAATTTGACCGATGCGCCGGGCGACAATGTGTCGTTGAACCGCACCTTGTAGCCGACGATCTCGCCAGGCGGCGACTGCAATTCGTCCGCGATGCGTCGCGCGGTTGCCGATGCGGCAATACGACGCGGCTGCGTATGCCCGATAAGACCCGTGCCCCCGGCGCCGCGACCTCGGCCGAGCGCCAGGCAGATCTTTGGCAACTGGGTGGTTTTGCCGGAGCCGGTTTCGCCACTGACGATGACCACCTGATGCGCGGCAATGGCACGTGCGATCTCTTCCCGGCGCGAAGAGACCGGCAGCGCCTCGGGAAAAGTGACGACGCCTACCGGGTTGGCGGGCGGGGCGCTCCGGGCCGGGGACGCTGCAGGATCGGTCCGCGCGCCACGACGGTCTGGATCACGCCGTGCGCCTTGGCCAGGCGCGCCAGCGGGTAAGTCGGCAGCGCCACGTGCCCGGCGCGCGATACCCCCGGCGTCGGCAGGGCGATCGGCGGGCGCGTCAGGCATGGGCGGCCGCACGGCATGCGCCGATGCGGTTTCGGGGGCGGTGGGCGCAGTGGCGCGCGGCGGGCGATCAGGTTTGGCAGCATTCGACATAGCAGCGCATTATAATCGCGCCATGCGGCCCACACCGCCGCTGCCCGTGCGCCGCAAACGCCCATCGGCTCATTCACCGGCGTCCGCGCGAGCGATGCCACGCCATTTACCGTAATTCCATCGCCACTGATACCGCCGCTGTGACCGATCCGCTTCGCCCTCTCCCCAGCACGCCCCGCGCAGCGCAAGCGCCAACGTCGCCGCAATCAGTGCCCACACCGGAACACGACACCGTGTCCACCATGCCCGCACGCCCTGTTGCCGTAACACCCGCGTCGATCGCGGCGACATCTCCCGCCGCGTCCGGCGGTGCATATCGCCCCTCCGCGGAAGCCGAGGCGGCGACGCAGGCGCAATTCGTCGATTGGCTGCGCGCGGTCGCACCGTATATCCATGCGTTTCGCAATAAGACCTTCGTCGTCGCATTCGGCGGCGAGCTGGTCCGCGATGGCGCGTTGAACGCGCTGATCCAGGACGTGGCGCTGCTGCATGCGATGGGTATGCAGATCGTGCTCGTTCATGGCTGCCGGCCGCAAGTCGAGGACTCGATGCGCTTGCGCAACCTCGAGTCGCAATTTGCTGGCGGCATGCGGATCACCGATCCGCCGGCGTTGGAATCCGCGAAGGAAGCAGCGGGTGAAGTCCGCCTGGACATCGAGGCCGCCATCAGCCAGGGCTTGCCGAACACACCGATGGCGCACGCACGCCTAGGGATCGTCTCCGGCAATTTCGTGACGGCGCGTCCGGTCGGCATCGTCGATGGCGTGGATTTTCAGCACACCGGCATTGTCCGCAAGGTGGATGCCGACTCGATTCGCCAGGCATTGGCGAACCGCAAGCTTGTACTGCTGTCGCCACTGGGCTTCTCACCCACGGGCGAAGCGTTCAATCTGGCGATGGAAGATGTTGCCACCACGACGGCCATCGCACTGCGTGCGGACAAGCTGATTTTCATCACCGAGCAACCGGGCGTCCTGAGCCCGGACGGCACGCTGGTGCATGAACTGTCACTGGACGATGCCCAGCGGCTGCGGGACGCGCATCACGACGGCAGCGCCACACTGGACGATGACGTCGGCTTTTGCCTGAAGCATGTCGTGAAAGCCTGCCGCAGCGGCGTGCCGCGCGCGCATTTGATTCCGTACACGCTGGATGGCTCGATTCTGCTTGAACTGTTCTCACACGACGGCGTGGGCACGATGGTCGCTTATGACAATCTGGAAAGCCTGCGGGAAGCGACGCCGGACGATGTCGCCAACATCATCCAGTTGATCGAACCCCTGGAGAACGATGGCACGTTGGTACGTCGCGATCGGCACCAGCTCGAACGCGACATCGATCACTTCTCCGTGATAGAACACGATGGCGTCTTGTTTGGCTGCGTCGCGTTGTATGCCTATCCGCAGGAGAAGATTGGCGAGATGGCTTGCCTAACCGTGTCACCGGAAGCGCAAGGCTCCGGTGACGGCGAGCGACTGATGAAACGTATCGAGCAACGGGCACGGGCACGCGGCCTGAACCGTATTTTTGTATTGACCACCCGTACCGAGCACTGGTTCCTGAAACGTGGGTTTGTCAAGGCTTCGGTCGACGATCTGCCGGAAGACCGGCGGCGCCTGTACAACTGGCAGCGCCGCTCGCTGGTGCTCATCAAGCAGCTGTGAGAATAGCTGGAACCATCAAAGAAGGAGCAACATCATGGCGCGAATCGTCCACTGCGTGAAACTGAACAAGGACGCGGAAGGTTTCGACTTCCCTCCAGTGCCGGGGCCACTGGGTCAGCGAGTCTATGAAAGCGTCTCGAAAGAGGCCTGGCAGGAATGGCTGAAACAGCAGACGATGCTGATTAACGAGAACCGCCTGAACATGGCCGATGCCCGCGCGCGTCAGTATCTGATGAAGCAGACCGAAAAATACTTCTTCGGAGAAGGCGCGGATACCGCTACCGGTTTCGTTCCGCCGCCCAGCGCCGAATAACCGGTGGCAGTGCCGGCAACGCTGCCGGTGCTTACCGTCACCCGTCCGTATCAGGCATAGTCGACCGTTTCCACGCCCTGCGCCGTGGCAAACATGCCGATACGTGCGCGATGCAGCGCGAACACCCCCACCGTCACCACCCCGGGCCATTCCACTACCTGCCGCTCGAACGCCAATGGCGCGTCAATGCGCAATCCCGTGATATCGAGAATCTGCTGACCATTGTCGGTCGTGAACGGGCTACCGTCGGCTTGCGTACGCAACACGGGCGTGCCGCCCATCGCGATGAAACGGCGCGCGATGGCCTCACGCGCGATCGGCACGACTTCCACCGGCAACGGAAAACCACCCAGTACCGGTACGCGCTTGGATTCATCGGCGATGCAGAGAAAAGTCGGCGACATGGCCGCCACGATTTTTTCCCGCGTCAGCGCCCCACCGCCGCCCTTGATCATGTTGCCAGCAGCATCGATCTCATCGGCGCCGTCGACGTAGATAGGCAGCGAATCGACGTCGTTGGCATCGATCACCAGGAAACCATGGTCCTTCAGCCGTTGTGTGGTCACAACCGAGCTTGATACGGCTCCGCGATAACGCGCACGGTGTGGCGCCAGGGCGTCAATGAAGCAATTCACGGTCGAACCGGTACCCACCCCCACCACGGCGCCTTCGGGTACCGATTTCAGTACATAGTCCGCGGCAGCCTGACCCACCCAGCGCTTCAACTCATCCTGCTTGGCTTTATCCATTATTGTCGCCCCTGCTGATTGTTCGTTTGCGTCGCATCGTGCCGCGTCGCGCATTCGCTGCCCTTGTGTCCAGCGTGTTTCCACACCGCATGCCACGCGCGCTCAGGCCTTTGGCGTTGCCACCATCCGTTGCCGCACCGACTCGAACAAGCAGATGCCGCTTGCCACCGAGACATTCAGGCTCTCGACGCTTCCCCGCATCGGAATGTGCATCAACTCGTCACACGTCTCCCGGGTCAGGCGTCGCATGCCCTCGCCTTCGGCACCCATGACGATAGCGACCGGACCTTCGAGCTTGGTCTGGAACACGCTCGGCACGGCGTCGTCGGACGTGCCAATGATCCACACACCGGCATCTTTCAACTCGCGCAGTGCACGGGCGAGATTCGTGACCATGATATACGGAGTGGTTTCCGCGGCGCCGCTGGCAACTTTCGCCACCGTCGCGTTGATGCCGACCGCCTTGTCGCGCGGCGCGACCACCGCGTGCGCGCCGGCCGCATTCGCCACGCGCAGGCAAGCGCCCAAGTTGTGCGGATCGGTCACGCCATCGAGTACCAACAGCAGCGGCGGCCCTTCGACGACATCGAGCAGTTCCGTCAACGACTGCGCCAGCGGCGCCTCGGCGGCCAATGCCACCACGCCCTGGTGATCACGACCGCCCGTCATCTTCGTCAGACGTACGCCGTCCGCGGCGATGAGGCGCACACCCGTTTCCTTCGCGCTCTTCAGGAAGTCGAGCATGCGCCTGTCACGCCGCGACGATTCGTAATAAATCTCTTCGACACTGGCCGCATCATGCCGCAACCGGGCCGTGACCGCGTGAAAACCATAAAGGACCCTGGACTTCGCCATGCTCGATACCTGCTGCTGTCAAAAAGAAATGAACCCACGTCCGACGGGATGCCGGCGTGGGTCAGTGATACCGCGTGCCCTCGGGCAACGCGCTTTATACGGTCCGCTTGGCGCGTGAACGCTTGGCTGGCGCCGACTTCGGATGCACCGCCAAACCATCCCCGGCACCCAGCGCGGCGCCGCCACGCGCCGACGTCGAGCCGGAGGCTGGCGCGTCGAGGTCGGCGAACAGATCCCCGTCCGCACTGCCCTGCCTGGCACGACCACGCGTTGCCTTCTTCGCGGCGGCCGGTGCTTTCGCACCCTTTGCCGTTGGCACGGGCGCTTCAACAGCACCCTTAGCGGCACGCTTTTCTCCGGTCTTCGCGGCTTTCTTGGCCGGCACCTTATCGGCGGCGACGACCTTCTTCGCCGCCTTCTTTGCGGACACCTGGTCCACTGCCTTGGCCGCCACCTTCTTTGCCGACGCCTTCTCCACGACAGCCGCTTTCTTTGCGGCAACCTTTTCCGCCGGCGCCTTCTTCGCCACGGCTTTCTCCACCACTGCCGCTTTCTTCGCGGCCGTTTTTTTCACCGCGGCCTTCTTGGCGGGTGCGACGTCGGGCGCCGATGCGACAACCGGCCGCGCCACTGCCACGACAGGTGCAGGCGCCGCCGCCGTTATCGGTGCGACTTGTTCAACCTGTTCGACGCGCTGGGAACGCATGGCAGGTGTGGGCAGTGTAGCCGTCGCGACGGGTGACGACGCGATCGGCGAGGTGACCGGACTGGTCAAAACCTGAACGTTGCCGGTGGCCACGACAGCGCTGTCGATCCGTGCACCGCCGTTACCGGCATGACCGTTGCCGCCCCCCTTGCCGCCCTTCCCGGCCTTGCCCGTCTTGTTACGCCCGCCCATCTTGCCGGCGGGGCCACCCGCGTCCGGCGTATCGCGAATCAGACGGAAATCCATCTTGCGTGCATCGAGGTCGACCCGGCCGACCTGCACCCGGACCCGGTCCGTCAGACCGTAACGGATACCGGTGCGCTCACCGCGCAGTTCGTTGCGAACCTCGTCGTATTCGAAATAGTCACTCCCTAGTTCGGACACGTGCACGAGGCCTTCAACAAACAAGGAATCCAGTGTGACGAATACCCCGAACGGTGCCACGCCGCTGATCGACCCGCCAAATTCCTCACCCAGCTTATCGCGCATGAAATAGCACTTGAGCCAAGCCTCCACGTCGCGTGAGGCTTCGTCGGCGCGCCGCTCGTTCGACGAACAGTGCAGTCCCAAGGATTCCCAAATCGCGACATTCGCCCCCTTGGGCTTTTTCGCGGCATCGTTCGCTTCGCTCGCCTTCGCACCCGGCTTCTGCTTGCGTACCTTCATCGACATCGCCGTATTCAAGGCGACATCGCCGGCGTCCGGCACATACTTCCTGCCCTCCAGGATCGCCTTGATCGCGCGGTGCGTCAGCAAATCAGGGTACCGGCGAATCGGGCTGGTGAAGTGCGCGTACGCCTCGTAGGCCAGGCCGAAATGGCCGACGTTTTCCGGGCTGTAGACCGCTTGCTGCATCGAGCGCAGCAGCATCGTCTGCAGCATCGGCGCGTCCGGCCGCTGCTTGATCTGCAGGATCAACGAAGCGAAATCGCTGGCGTGCGGCGTATCGCCACCGTTCAACGTCAGACCGACACCGCGCAGGAACGTGCGCAGGTTCTCGAGCTTCTCGGCGTTCGGGCCACCGTGGACACGGTACAGGCCCGGGTGCTTGTTGCGCTTCAGGAAGTCCGCCGCGCAGACGTTCGCCGACAGCATGCACTCCTCGATCAACTTGTGCGCATCGTTACGCGTGCGCGGGATGATCTGCTCGATCTTGCCCTGCGGATTGCATACGATGTACGTTTCGGTCGTCTCGAAATCGATCGCGCCACGCTGCTGCCGCGCTTCCAGCAAGGCACGGTAGACCGCATAGAGATTCTGCAGTTGCGGCAGCACGGCGGCCCGCTTCGCCGCTTCCGGACCCTTTGTATTGGACAGCGCCGCCGCCACTTCGTTATACGTGAGACGCGCCGCGGAGTGAATGACCGCCGGATAGAACTGGTACGCCTTGACCTCACCCTTCGCCGTGATGATCATGTCGCAGGTCAACACGCAGCGGTCGACGTCCGGATTCAACGAGCACAGCCCGTTCGACAACTTCTCCGGCAGCATCGGAATCACGCGTCGCGGGAAGTACACCGACGTGCTGCGTTCGATCGCATCCGCATCCAGCGCGGCGCCCGGTCTCACGTAATGCGAGACATCGGCGATCGCGACCAGCAGACGGAAACCGTTGACGCGACCAATCTTGATCGGTTCACAGTAGACCGCATCATCGAAGTCGCGCGCGTCCTCGCCGTCGATCGTCACCAGGGGCACGTCACGCAAGTCCACACGGTCGTGCAGATCATGCCCCTGCACGTCGTCCGGCAGCCTGGACGACTGTGCCAGGGCCGCATCGGAGAACAGATGGGGTACGCCATACTTGCGCACCGCGATCTCGATTTCCATGCCCGGATCATCCACTTCGCCAAGCACTTCGACAATCTTCCCGCTGGCTTGCGAATGGCGGCTCGGATAGTCGGTGATCTCCAGACTGACAATCTGCCCCGCCTTGGCGCCATTCAGGCCGCCCGGGGCGATCATCACATCCCGACCGATGCGCTTGTCCTCGGGCGCCACGACATAGGTACCGTTCTCGTTGATCACGCGACCGATCACGCGCTTGATCGCACGCTCGGTGATTTCGACGACATGCCCTTCCGGGCGACCGCGACGGTCCTGCCCCGTCACCCGCGCCAACACGCGGTCGCCATGCATGATTTTCGACATCTCTTGATGCGACAGGAACAAATCGTCGCTGCCGTCGTCGGGCACGAGGAAGCCGAACCCATCCCGGTGCGCTTGCACACGCCCCGCGGTGAAGCTGGATGCGGCTGCGGGATGGACGAGACCCTTGGCGTCGATGTGAACCTGCGCGTCACGCTCCATCGCGTTAAGGCGCTTGAAGAAACCATCACGCTCCTCGAGCTTGATGGACATCGCGTCGGCCGCGCCTTCGGCCGTCAATATCGTGCTGGATGCGCGCAGCACCGCGAGGATTTCCTCGCGGCTCGGCACCGTATAGGCGAATTTCACGGGGGGACGCGGGGCGAACTTGTCCCCGAAGGAACGGCCCGGCTTGGGACCTGATTTCATGCTCGGTTTGCTCGCTGAATGATGCGTCGGCTGATGCGACTGCGTCGAGGCTTGCTTGGGGGCTGGTCTGGCGCCATGTCTTGGGGCCTGCTCCCGAGCCGTCTGGTCGGCGGGCTTATCGGTGATCTTTTCCCGGGCTTGTCGGCTTTTCACGCGGATGTGTCGTACCTAATCTGAATCGGCTGTCGGCGTGCCGGTTATGGCTCACGGTGGCGGCACGCGCTGCGCGTACCCCGTGCCCCGGCACGAACTATATCGGCACATTCTACCATCAGGGTCCGAATTGCCCCGTGCTTTCGGGTATCCGCCTGATTGCACCGCGCGGACGGACGGCAGATACGACGACTGGCAAGAGCCTATTGCCGAAATACCGCGTCATCGCAAAGAAAATGTTGACACCAAAAGTTCGATCTATATAATACGCTTCTCTCAGCGAACGCGGCACCAAATCAACGGGTTGCAGTGCGCGAGGCTCGGTAAATCACCTCCTTCCGCAAGACGGGGCACGAGGCACCGAAAAGCGGTAAAGCTGGAAGCGCGGCAGGTTTAGTTGGCCCAGATGGCGGAATTGGTAGACGCGCATGGTTCAGGTCCATGTGCCGCAAGGTGTGGAGGTTCGAGTCCTCTTCTGGGCACCAACACTTTCCTGGTTCGCGGTTTTTGGCCCAGGTGGCGGAATTGGTAGACGCGCATGGTTCAGGTCCATGTGCCGCAAGGTGTGGAGGTTCGAGTCCTCTCCTGGGCACCAAAATTTTGAAAAAGGTCTGCAAATGCAGGCCTTTTTTTCATGCGGCCTCTCCCATGAGCAGTTCGCCCGAATCCCCCGAGACGTTCGTTACCCCGCAGGACCGGCGTTTCTGGCCCGTCACCCGGCGTGCCTTCGTAGTGGATGCTACCTATACTTGGCACGCCGCGGCCCTTCTCGGTCTGGCCATCGCTCCCGGCACCTGGCCTTGGTGGCTGGCCGGAACATTGCTGAATCACGCAACCGTCACGACCGCCGGCCTGTTACCCCGTACCACGTTGCTCGGCCCCAATCTGCGCCAACTCCCTGATACTCCGGCGAATCGCGATGCGATCGCGTTGACGTTCGACGATGGTCCAGACCCGGACGACACACCGCGGATTCTCGACCTCCTCGATGCTGCCGGCGCCAAGGCGACGTTTTTCTGCATCGGCGAACACGCATTGCGCCATCCCGGTATCGTCCGCGATATCGTTGCGCGAGGGCATGGCGTGGAAAATCATTCCCAGCGCCACCGCCATACCTTCTCGGTCAGTCCACCATCGCTGATTCGCCGCGAAGTGTGGGAAGGCCAGCGCACACTACAGGCGTTGACCGGCCAGGCACCGGTGTTTTTTCGCGCCCCCGCCGGCTTGCGCAACCTTTTCCTGGACCCGATCCTGCAAGGTGCCGATCTGCGACTGGCGAGCTGGACGCGCCGCGGATTTGATACCCGCGAAACCTCGGCCGATGTCGTGACGCGCCGCCTGCTCGAGGGCGTGGCGCCCCGAGACATCCTGTTGCTGCACGACCGCGGCGCGGCGCGATTGCCGACTGATGGGACCTCGGTCGCGCTCGCCGTACTGCCGCGCGTGTTGCAGGCGATTGCCGCGCGGCAATGGCGCTGTGTGACATTGCGTGAGGCGTTTGCCCCCCTCGCCTGACCTACTCCGACATCGTGCAGATCTGATGCAATGCGTTCAACCGACGCACCGGATCACGCACGTACGGATTGCTTTCATCCCATGCGTAACCGGCCAGCACGGCACTGATCATTCGCCGGATCGCCGGCGTCTGCGCCTTGTAGAAAATCATGTCCTGCAATTCGCCGGTGTACCACCGTTCCACGAAGGCCCTGAAAGTATCGATGCCTTTTCGCAAGGGCACATCGTAGTCTGCGTGCCAGTCCACCGTATCCCCACGCAGTTGTCGATCCAATACCACGGAGGCCTGATACGCGGAGCGCAGCGCTATCGTCACGCCCGAAGAAAATACCGGGTCCAGGAACTCCCCCGCATTGCCGAGCAGCGCATAGCCATCACCATGCAGCCGCGCCACGTTCGCGGAATAGCCCACCAAGGTGCGCACAGGCATCCGTAACGTCGCACCATCGAACAGTCGTGCCAGCATCGGTTCCTCGCCGATCAGTGCACGCAAGCGGCTTTCGCGCCACGCGTCCTGTTCCGCTTCGGAGCGATCCGCCAACGGCACCCCGTCGGCGGGCACCAAAAACGCGCGGGCCGCGACGCAGCCAATCGACGATCGGCCGTCGGACAGCGGAATGCGCCAGAACCAGACATCGCGATGCACAGGGTGAACATGGACCCCGATCTTCGTCCGATCGCTTTCCCGTGCCGCCCGCCCTTCGACAAAATGGCCGAACAGCGCCGCACGCTCCGGCATACCGGTGGGCGTTTCAAGATCGAGCAGGCGCGGTAGCACGCGACCAAAACCGCTTGCATCAAGAACGAAACGCGCGCGTACCGTATCGGCACGGCCGTTGGCATCGACTAGTTCTAGCATCGGGGTCGGGCCACCATGGAATGCGGTGACCGTCTCGCCATAGCGCACATCGGCCCCTTGCCGTGCCGCGCATTGCGCCAGGATATGGTCGAAATCGGCGCGCACTACCTGATAGGTCGTGCCCCATCCTTCGGAATGCTTATCCCGGAAATCGTAGGCAGCATACTGGTCGCCCCGGAAAAACGCCGCGCCGTTCTTGTATTGGAAGCCCGCCTCGACCACGGCGCGCAACATGCCGGCAGCCTCGAGATACGCCATGCTCTGCGGCAACAGGCTTTCCCCAATGGAGAATCGCGGGAAATGCTGGCGCTCGATGACGCGCACGCCATGCCCGGCGCGCCGCAGCAACGCGGCCGCCACGGCACCCGCGGGGCCGGCGCCGATGATCGCTACATCGACATCGACCCCGGCACGGGGTGCCTGCCCGACGCCGCCGCTACTGTCCACCACGGTTTGTATCGCGCTACTCATTCGTCAGTCTCTTCTCGCGTAAAACACAGGGCGGCACAACTGCCGCCAAAACCGAACGATACCGACATGGCCCGCGCGATGCGTGCGGCACGGGTCTGCGTGACTAGTGGCAGATCGGCGAACACCGGATCGCACGGCGGGACCACGCCGGACGTCCGTGGCCCCATGCTGCCGGCGATAAAACCGTCGCGCATCATCAGCAACGTATAGATCGCCTCGTGTACACCGCAGGCTCCCAGCGTATGACCGCTGAACGCCTTCGTCGATGAAAAAGCCGGTATCCCGCCAGCGCTACCGAAGACCCGGCGTAACGCCTCGGCTTCCGCCAAATCGCCCTGCGGCGTCGACGGCGCGTGGGTATTGATGTAATCGAGCAGCGCGTGATCCGTGGCCGCCCACGCCGTCCCGATGGCGCGGGCGATACCCGCCGCGCCGGGCGACACGAAACCGCCGGGGTCCGTGCTGTGACCATAACCATCGAGCAACGCGAGCACCCTGGCGCCCCGCGCTTGCGCATGGGTCAGTGACTCGAGCACCAAGACGCCCGCCCCCTCGCCAATCACGAACCCGTCCCGCGCGCTGTCGTAGGGGCGTGATGCCGTGTGGGGCGCGGCATTGAATCCTAGTGACAACACGCCCATCGCGTCGAACATCAGGGCCGTGTTGTCATGCAAGGCCTCGCTGCCGCCTGCCAGCATGACGTCCTGCGCACCGCATGCGATCAATTCCGCGGCCTGGCCGAGCGCGATCGCCGAGGTCGTGCAGGCGGCCGAGACCGCATAGGTGATGCCTTCGATGCCGAAAACCTGCGCCACGCTGGCGCACGCCGTATTGCCCATGACCTGCGGCACGATGAACGGCGACGCGCGCTCGACGCCGCGCGTGCCCACCAGCGCCATCGCATCGTCATAGGCCTGCAGCGCGCCACTGCCGGACCCGATGACGGCACCGGCACGCGGCGAACACAGCGCTTGCGCATCGAGGCCCGCATCGATCAATGCGAGGCGGGCGGCGTGGCAGGCGAAGCGCGCCGTATTACCCATGAACCGTTCGTAGCGGCGCGCGAACGGCATCATGCCGTCCAGCCGCACGCGGGCCGCGATCTGCGAACCCATGCCACGCGCATGCCATTGCGGCATCGCCTCGATGCCGCAATAACCGGTTCGGAGTGCCGATGATACCGTCTCGCATGTATTCCCAAGACAGGACAGAATGCCGATGCCGGTAACGGCGACACGCCGTGCGTTCGACGTCACCGCACACCCTCCGGGCCTGGACCTGCGGCATCGTGGTCACGACCGGAAGTCGTCGCGGCGCCCGGTCCCACGACGGCACGCCCATCCTGGGCGCCGCCGTCGACCCGCGCGAAAATCAGCGACGTGTTGATCCCCCCGAATGCAAAGTTATTGCTCATCGCGTAGTCGATCCGCATCGTTCGCGGCGCGCCAATGATGTGATCCAACGGCGCGCAAGCGGGATCGACGTGATCGAGATTCAAAGTCGGCACGAACCAGTCCCGATTCATCATCTCGATCGTCCACCAGGCTTCCAGCGCACCACACGCACCCAAGGTATGGCCGACATAGCTCTTGAGCGAACTCACTGGAATCCTTTCGCCGAATACGGCATGCGACGCCTCGCTTTCCGCCTGGTCACCCCGATCGGTCGACGTACCGTGCGCATTCAAATAACCGATCGCCGACGGTGGCAGGCCCGCATCGCGCAACGCGATACGCATGGCGACCGCCATGGTCGGGCTGGCCGGCTGCGTCATATGGCCACCATCCGAATTCGAACCGAACCCCACGATCTCCGCATGAATGCGCGCACCCCGCGCCACCGCGTGTTCATACGCTTCCAGCACCAGCGACACGGCACCCTCGCCGACGACCAGGCCATCGCGGTCGCGATCGAACGGGCGTGGCGTCAGGGCCGGCGCATCGTTACGCGTGCTGGTGGCGTACAGCGTATCGAATACCGCCACCGCGGGTCCGGACAATTCCTCGGCCCCACCCGCGATCATCATGTCCTGCAGCCCATGCGCAATGGCTTCGTACGCGTAGCCGATGGCTTGGGAGCCCGATGCACACGCACACGACGTGGGGATGATGCGCCCCTTCAGCGCCCAGAACAGGCCGACATTGACCGCCGCGGTGTGCGGCATCATCTGCACATAGGTATTCGATGTGACGTCGCGCATCGACCCGCTCTGCAGCATCGTGCCAAAGGCGCGGATTGGCTCGACCGACCCCGACGACGAACCGTACGCCACGCCCATCCGCCCATCGGCGATCGGCACGTCATGCGGGCCGCCATCGCCGAGCCCGGCGTCGGCGAGCGCCAACTCACTGGCGCGCACCGCGTACAACGACACCGGTCCCATCGCACGTGTTTTCTTGCGCGGGTAATGGGCCGGCACGGTGAAATCCGGCAGCGGGCAGGCCAGCCGTGTATGCAACGCGTCGAACGCGTCCCAGGCATCGTAGCGGCATACGGCATTGCGTCCCTCGGCCAGCCTTTGTGCAATGACCTCCCAATTGTCTCCAAAAGGCGTGACGCCGCCGAAACCGGTGATGACCACCCGTCGGCGCCCGTTGCTGGCCGTGGGCGACAGGGTCGCGGTACGCAAACCGTTCATCAGATCATTCCACCGTTGACGCCAATCACCTGGCGCGTCACGTACGAGGCCGAATCGGACATCAGGAAACCAACTACCGCCGCCACCTCGGCCGGATCACCGATACGATTCATCGGCACCTGTTTCAGCGCATGCTCGACCGCGATGCCATCCAGCATCCCCGTATCGACAAGACCAGGGGCGACACAATTGACGGTGATGTTGCGCGAGGCAAGCTCGACGGCCAAGGCCTTCGTCGCCCCGATCAACCCCGCCTTTGCGGCACTGTAATTCACCTGGCCGCGATTGCCCATCACACCCGATACGGACGCGATGGTCACGATGCGCCCGCCACCACGCGCCCGCACCATCGGCATCGTCAAGGGATGCACGACGTTGTAAAAACCATCGAGGCTGGTCTCGATGACGGTGTCCCAGTCATCGCCGCTCAGCGCGGGAAATGCCGCATCACGCGTGATGCCGGCACAGCAGACGATGCCGTAATACGGACCATGCGCCGCGACATCCGCTTCCAGTGCGGTACGGCTGGCGGCGCGATCGCGTACATCAAACTGCACCACGCGCGCGCTGCCGCCCTGAGCAATGATGCCTTGCGCGACGGCTTCACCGCCCGCGGTGCCAACACGACTATGTACACCCAGGGAGAAACCGTCTTCCGCTAATCGATACGCTATCGCGCGGCCGATACCGCGACTCGCGCCAGTCACCAAAACGCGTCGGCTCATTGCCTTTCACTCCTGTTGCTGAATGCCGCAAAATCGGTGGGCTGAAATACCTTGACCACCCCTTCCGCCAACGCGACCGGTCGCGCCGGACCCTCAGAAAAGGGACGAATCGTACAGGCATAGGCACCCTGCCCGTCCTCGGTCCAGAGCACCCGTTCGGCCTCGATGACAAGCCGGCTAGCGGCGGCGAAGCAAGGCACGGCCATGCTATAACGTCGGGTACCCAGCAAGACACCGGGCCGCGCCGCGGACTTGCCTGACAGCGCACGCAGCCCGATGTGCGCGCCGATCGACTGCGCCATCAGCTCGACGCCGATCCACGCCGGCATCGCGCCGTCCGCGTTGGCATACCAGGCCATTGCGTCAACCTGCGCTACCACCTGGATCGTGTCGTCATCGCTGGCGAGTATCCGCTCGACAAGCAGCATCGGTCCCCGATGCGGCAAGCAATCGATGATCGGTGGAAACGACGTCATCGGTCCCCCACGATCAAGCTGACGTTATTACCACCGAAGGCAAACGAGTTGCTCATCAGGAAGCGCCGCCCGCCATGCGGTGCCGACGGATCGGGACGGGCAAGAAATTGACCGGGCCGCACGACGTTCAGTAATGGCAGCGCCGGATCGGCCTGACCATCCCAGCAGTGGGGCGGCATCGGCATGTCGTCGCGCGACAGCATCAGGTAAAGCAAACCCAGTTCGGTCGCCGATGCGGCACCCAGCATATGGCCGGTAAAGGGCTTCGTGCCGCTGGTGAGTACACCCCCAGGAAAGACCCGCGCCATCATCGCCGCTTCCATCTCGTCGTTTTTCGGCGTGGCGGTGGCGTGCAGGTTCACATAGCCAATCGCGCCGGGGGGGATGCCCGCATCGTCGAGCGCCGCGCGCAATGCCAGTTCGCCGCCCACACCGGCCGGGTCCGGCGACGAGATATGGTGCGCGTCACTCGACTCGCCGACGCCGGCCAGCCACACCCCGCCCGCATCACGCGACATCAGGAACAGTGCCGCCCCTTCACCGATATTGATGCCGTTGCGGTTGACGCTCAACGGATTGGACCGCGTCAGGCTGGTGGAGGCCAACGAGCCAAAACCCTGCAACGTCAATTCACATAGCGAGTCGACACCGCCGGTGATCACTGCATCGCAGAGTCCCAGTTGCAACAAGCGACGCGACGCGGCAATGGCCTTGCCACTGGACGTGCAGGCTGTCGACAGCGTATAGGACGGCCCCCGCACCCCCAGCACGCTTGCGGTCAATGGACCCGCCGAGCCGATTTCCATCTGCCGGTAATCGAAGCTTGCCGGCAGCGTGCCCGCCGGCGATTGCGCCTGGAACGCGCGCTCGGCCGCCTCGATGCCGGAGGTGCTGGTGCCGAGGACCACACCCACGCGCGACGCGCCGAAGCGTTCGATCGCGGCGGCCGTATCGGGGAGAATCTGCAGCAACGCGGCTAGCAGCATCCGATTATGCCGGCAGTCGTAACGGGACAACGCCGCCTGCCATTGCGCGAAAGACGGCCTCGCGGTGCAGTCAGGCAAGCCGGCATCGAGCGCGTGCAATGCCGCCTCCCAGGACGGCAACCTCAGCACCCTGCCGACATAGGCGGGGCCGGTCAGCGTATCCGCCAACCCCATGCCGGGCGCCACGTTGCCCCGCACCGAGGCCACCACAGCGTCCGCCCCGCAGCCCAGCGCATTGGTCAGGCCCAGCGCGCGCAAATATACCGGTGGCGAAAAAATAGCGCTCATAGCTTAGACATTCCGTGCACCGTCGCGCGCACCGGCAACCCCGCGCGCTGCTTTACTCAACAACGAACGCCGGGCAGGGTCGAATGGCATCCCCAGGGGCGACAACACCACCGCCACCCCGATGCCTATCGACAGCGTCAGGCCAAAGCTGCGTAAAGCCGGCATCGCGCTGCATGCCAGCAGACCGAACGACAGAAACGTCGTGGCCGCGGACAACAACACGCCCACCCACACCGCGCCCAACGCACTGTCGGCCGCGACATCGGCTTCCGCTGACGTTCGCGACATGCAGCGCGCCGTCGCGCCGATGGCGTCGCGCGCCAGCCGCATGCATCCCTCGCGCAGGAAGACAGCGTAATTGACGCCAACGCCGAAGACCAGCATCAACGCCAGCACATTGAACAACGTCAGCAGTTGATGGAGATAGCCGAACGCCGCCAGGACGACACCAACGGACAGCGCGGTGGGCAGCAACACCCGTCCCGCGCCGCCCACGCCATACCGCCATGATAACAAGCCCAGAATCAACACCGATACGCCGAGCAGCCAAAATGCGCCGCGCACCCGATAGGCGCCGAACAGCGCGGACACGCTGCGCGCCTTGTCCACGAAGACGACGCGGATGTCCGCGGTACCAGCTTGCGCGGCGATCTCCCGTAGTGCCGCGACATTGTCCTCGCTCACCCCTTGCAACGGCATCACGGCGGCCGGCGTGGCAGGCTCGCCCGGTTTGCCGCCCAAGGCGCCCAACCATAGACGGGCATACGGTTGCGACCACGGTGCGGCAAGCCAATCCCGCACCTGCAGAACCGGGCGCGCGCCATGCGCCATCTCGGACGCACGTACCAATGCACCGTCCGATGCGGGTGCCTCGGACGCGGCATGCGCCGCCAGCCAGCGATCGATCACATCGTCTCGTAATCCGGCGTCGATCAGGATATGCCGCAACACGGCGGGATCGTCGAAAACCACGCGATCGAGTAGTGCCGCGTCGCCACGCTGCGTGCCTGCTGGCGGCACGAACGCGGTGAGGCTTTGCCATGAAGGGAGTGTTTTTTTCTCGTGCAACAGCGCATCGAGACGCGCCATGCCTTGCAACACGGCCTCGTCATCGCGACCCCGCACGAGGAAGAACTGCGTGCTGTCGTCGCTCCCCAATGCGTTGCGAATCCGGGTTTCCTGTGCAAGCAGACGCGGATCGCGCTGCACCAGCAGATGGATATCGTCGTCACTGTGAAGCAAGCACCAACCGGGGGCGGCAAGCACCATCAGGATAACGACCACCGGCCAGACGCGCCCCGCTTGCAGCATGCGATACGCCCACGTCAGCCCGCGTCCCGCGCGTGCAAAGAGCGCGGTTCGCGATGCGGCGCGCGGCGCCTGCAATCGCGGCATCAGCGTGGGAAGCAGCGTCAGCACGCACAGGAATGCCGTGGCAATGCCGGCAAACGCGAAACACGCGATCTGGCGCAGCACCGGAAACGGGACCGCCGCCAACACCGCATAGCCAAGCAGGCTTGTCGCCAGCGCCACCGTCAACGCCGGCCGCACCACCCGCGCCGCGCGACGTGCCGGGGTGTTCTCGCGGGCCGAACCGCCCGCACTGTCATCGTGTATCCCGCTTGCCGCCGCGCCTTGCTCGAAGTACGCGACAAAGTACTGAATCGAATAATCCACCGCTTCACCGATCAGGCTGGCGCCAAAGACCAGCGTCAACAGATGGAGTTGGCCAAAGATGGCAAGCGTGATGTCGATGGCGAACAGCACGCCTAATGCCGTGGATAGAAACCCCAGGAGCAACAAGCGCGGCGACCGGAACACCCACACCATCAACAACGCGATACCGGCCAGCGATGCAAGGCCGATCAGATGTACTTCCCGCTGCGCCGACGCGCGCGCCGCCTCGGCGTAAAACACGGCGCCGAATCGTGCCAGCGAGAGGCCCGGCACGTGCTGCCGCCGCAGCGCCGCTTCACCGGAAGCGACGGCTTCGATCAGCGCCTGCTGCGTTTGCGTAGCATAAGGGGATCCCGCCAGCGTCGCAAACAACAGGACACCAATGCGTGTGTCCGCGACATCGGCTCCCGCCGCGGCGGTGCCCGGATGCGTCACGAGGAAACCGTGATCGAGCTGCAGGCGCGTTTGTGCGAGCGGCAGCGCGGATAACCAGTGGGTCAACCATCCGAACGGATCGTCGGCCAGCGATGCCTGCAATGCCCCGCCCCCCGCCGACGCTTCCGGCGCATACAGGCGCGCGTCAAGCCATTGCCGTATTGCCGCCTGTCGGACCGGCGCCACCGCGCCATCCAGGCGTTGCAACGTGGCGCGATCCGCAGCAGTCAACAAACCAAACCGGAACGGCAGATACGTGGCCCCGACCCGCGACAGATCGAACGCGGGCAATTTTGCGATGACGCTGGTGAAAAGCGGCGACGTTGTCGCGGAGTGACGCCCCGGCGCCGCCCCACCTGCTTGCGTCAAGACATCGGCGAACGTTTGCGCCGCCGCGCGGGCCTGTGCGGGATCATCGGCTTCGACCAGAAATACGACACGCTGGCCGACGGCATCGGTCAAACGATCTATCGCGTGATCGACAGCGGGATCGGTCGCGCTTCCAGGCAGCAAGGCGAGCAGATCGGTCTGCAATGGCGCGGGATCGGTCACGACCCAGAACCGCCAACCCGCGAAACCGATGGCGCAGGCCGCAAGCGCGATCCAGACCACCCTGATGCGCCAGGCCGCCCGACGCCTCCGATCCCGCATCATCTTGCGGACAGCCAGGCACGTTCACGTCCCGGGATGGCGGGAAGCGCGTGCTGATCCGCGAACGACCACTGCAACGTATCGCCATTCGCCTGGACGATGTCCAATGACGTCACGAAGTCCCCCCCTTCCAGATCGACCTGACGCAGGACCTGGGCAATCTGCGGCTGGTTCGGCACCAGTCGCATGCGCCAACGCGTGGCAGTGCCCTGCGCGCTGACATCGAATTGACTATATAGCGCGGACAGGTCGCCGCCAAGCACCGCGCGCAACATGCGCGATACCTGCGCCGCGGCGGCGGGCGGCGTTTGTGCGGGCGACGCATCGGCGCCGGCATCGTCGACCTGGCGCACGCCACGGTCCGTGATCGTATATACAGCATGCATCGGACGATCGATCGTCCACACCACGCCACTGTCTCGGGCGAACAGCAGGACACCGCCGCTCGTCAGCGGACGGCGCAGCGCCGCGCGCGTCTGCGTTTGGGTGTAGCGCGCCTGGACCACGGGATACTGCCCCAGTTGCGCCGTGATGTGACCAACCAGCATGGCATCGGGCTGATGGGACGCCGATTGCCCGGCAGGTTGCGTGGACGATGGCAGACCAGGCGCGCGCGACGTGTCCGGCACGCGCTGCGCATGAACCGACGCACCCCACGAAAACAGCACGATCGACACCGCGGCCGATACCGCTATCGGCCGCGAGGCGGCGGTGACGTGTTGAAAAAACGTCTTCATGCCGCGCCTCTTGCCCGTGCCAGCTTGTCACCAACGATCGGCGGCGAGACGAATTGCAGCGCTTGCGTTGCCGCTTCCACGGCAACCTGAATCGTCTGCCCTTTCGTCAGCCGCTTACCGCTTTCGACATCCCGGATTTCATAGGCAATACGTAGCCGGTTTTCATATTCCAGCAGATCCGCGCGAACAACGATACGCTGGCCATAGACCGCCGGCTTTACATAGCGCAGATGCAAGTCGATGACGGGCCAGAGATAGCCTGACGCCTGCATCTGCGGATAGTCATAGTCGAAGCGACGCAACAGTAGCGCGCGCGCCAGTTCCAGGTACTTCACATAGTGTCCATGCCAGCAGACGCACATTGCGTCGACATCGTGGAACGGCACTTCGAGCGTCGTGCTGGCACTCAGCAGAACACTCCGACTGGCGGTGTCATGAACGGCCATCAGACGAGTTGTCTCCAGGTGAGCGGGCACCAGCCCAGAAATCGTAGAAATTGAACCACTGATACGGCGCCGCGCGGCAGTGGTTTGCCAGACGGTCCGCGAAACGCCCGGCCCAGGTCGCGATATGGGTTTGCCGAGCGGTACGCGGCAACACGATGCGTTCGGCAAACGATTCGAAGTGCAGATGGTATCGCCCACGCGACTTGACACTGAAAAACAGATAGACCGGACAGGCCAGCGCATGCGCCAGGACCCATGGGCCTTGTGCGAACGGCGCCCCGCCGTCGAGGAACGGCACCGTCACGGTTCTGCCGCCTTCGCGGGCCGGCACCCGGTCGCCAACGATGACCAACCATTCTCCGGCATCGATGCGCTGCTGCATCATGATCGCCGTCTGCGGCCCGAAATCGTCTACCTGTACCAGTTGCGCGGTAAAGCGTGGATCGGCCTTTTCCAGCATCGCGTTGAAGCGCTTGGCATGTTCGGTGTAGACGATCGCGGTGACGCGTACCGGTTGACCCGTGCTGCGCGCGCGCCCACCATGGGTGCTCAAGGCCCGGGCCATCTCCAGGTTACCCAGATGGGCACCGATGATCAACGCGCCGCGGCCGCTGCGCACCAGCGTGTCGAATGCGGTGGTGTCCTCGAAAATGACGCGCGACATCGGCAGACGTCCAGACCAGGCCAGCATCTTGTCCAGTCCCGACTCGGCGAAGGCGAACATCTGCCGGTATGTACTGGCCCATCCCGGTACCGGCGACGTGCCGCCCGTATGACGCGCAAGCCGCGCGAAATAATCGAACGACGCCGCACGCGCGACCCGGCCGGTCAGCAGGAAATAGGCCACCACCGGGTGCAGCCACCAGCGTGTCACGCGCGCGCCCAACCACCGCTGACTCATCGCCAGCAACGCCAGGCCGAGCCCGCTGCCCCGCTCGCGCATCCGCCACCATCCGGCACGGTGTGCCGGGTCCGACGTCGGCACGATGTCCCGATGCCGCGACATCACCTTGTGCGCCAGCAATACCGGCAGGCGCAATAGCATGCCGCACACCAGGCGCGTATGACTGCGACTGATGCGAACGTTGTCCCATAGCATGTCGAAGTGGGACAGGCCACCCGCGGCATACACGACCCGGGTGGGCACCGTCACAAACGCCAGGCGACGCCAGTACAGGCGCACGAGGACCTCAATGTCGAAATCCATCCGGGTCGGCAGGCGCACCGTGTCGATCAACGCGCACGTCGCAGCCAAGGGATACATGCGATAGCCGCACATTGCGTCGCGGATCGTCAGGGACAAGGTCTCGATCCAGACCCAGACATTGGTCAGCAGCCGTCCATACAGGCGTGCCGCCGGCACCGAATCATCATAGACCGGGCGTCCCACGATAACGGCCCCCGGCGCCGCCCGGGCGGCCGCGACGAAATGCGGGACGTCCGCCGCATCATGCTGGCCATCGGCATCGATCTGCAACGCATGCGAAAATCCCGCCATACGCGCCGCCAGCAATCCGGCCATCACCGCCGCGCCCTTTCCGCCATTGCGCGGGAGATGCAACAACGTCACCGGCGGCGACGCATTGGTGTTCGGCGGCGTGGCAAGCGCGTCTAGCACCGCATGCGTCGCGGCGTCACTGCCGTCATTGACGATGATGATCGGCAAACGATGCACCGCCAGGCGCGCGACGGTCTGCCCGATCTGATCCTTGTGGTTATAGATCGGAATGACGATGCAAGGACGGCACGCACTCATTGACGCGTTGCCTCCAAAGCCAAGGCAGCCGCATCGTCGTCGCCATAGTAAAGCAGGCCGCTGGCGCAAGAACGCCCCTCGGATTCGAAAACGAATGCAACGCGGCTGCGGGACGCGTGATGCGTCAGCGTCAAGGTCAACGTGGTCCCAGGCATGATCGGTGCCGTGAATTTCAACTGCTCGACCGACCGGACACGGGCAAGTGCGTCGACATGGCGGCAGGCGAATCGTGCGGCCCAATCCAATTGCGCGACACCGGGCAGAATCGGCTGGATCGGGAAATGCCCGTCGAACTGCACCAGCGAGGCGACCACCCGCAGCGTGTAACGCCACCGCACCACCCCGTCCGATGTCGGCATCGACGCATAAGACAACACGTCCGGTAGCGTACCCGACGGCGCGAACACCGCACGCAATTGCATGGCCGGCAACTTGCCGCGTGCGTCGTACGGTAACGCGGATAGGAAGCGCCAGTAATGCGGCACCGCCACCGGGTCCAGATGCGAGGACAGATGGCGTCGCAATGGTTTCACCACGGCGGCCCGCCCCTGTTCGAAGAGCACGGCGCTACCTGCGTCGCGCAGCACGATCACCGCGCCGACACGCTCCCGCTCCCGGACATCGGCCTGCGTCAGCGTAACGGCCGCAACCTCCCGTACAAATGGATGCACCTCCAGCGCCCTCTCGATTTCGGGCAAGGACACGCGTTTGCCCGACACTTTCGCCACGCGGTCGATACGCCCTTCCAGACGAAAATACCGGGCAGGCACGCGTCCGCCGTCACGCGCTCCATCGCCGTTATCGACATGCTCGACAAAGCTGACCGCATCCGCGGTGTGGAAACCTTCATCCGCCATGAGCGGATCGTTTCCCGCCAGCAGATGCGGGGACCGTACCGCCAAGGTACCGGCGTCGGTACGCCAGACGGCCTGTCCTGGCAACGGCGTCCAGTAAGGGTCGGGGTCGCCCAGGCGTTGCTGCCGCGTCGCAATGGCCCCGGTTTCGGTGCTGCCATAGATTTCAAACGGGGCCGCGCCGAAGGTGCGTAGATACGCGCATGCCGTTTCGTGCGGCAACGGTGCGCCCGCCGACAGGAAAGCGCATCGCACCGCTGTGTCTGCCGACGTATCGAAGCCCGACAACGCAGGCCAACGTGACAGCTGGGGTGGCGTGGAGACGATCAGGCGTCCGAAATGCGACGCCACGTGATCGGTGCCCCGTGACGGGGGCCAATGTGGCGGCAGGGCCTGCCAATCCCCCGGACCAGTGCACCGCGCGCGGTCGAATGGGCGTCCTGCCGCCAGCGGCCATAGCAGGAAAAACGTCAGTCCGTAAATATGGTGGTGCGGCACGCTGGACTGGCAGATCACCTCATCGAATATATCGCCCCATTGTGCGGCAAACCCCTGGATTTCCGCATCGAGTTGCGCCAATGTCTTGTGAAGGGGTTTGGGCGCACCGGTACTGCCAGACGTGAACAAGGTCAGCACCGCATGGGGATCGATCGGTCCATCCGTCGACACCGTCGGCCTGTCCGACGGTCGCCGCACCGCGCGCGCCGAGCGCCGCGGCACGTCGGTGCCACGCTCGCCGGCGCGGTCGGAATCGCTCGCCGCGCGTCGCTCATCATCGGCCGCGGCGCCCAGAATCCGTGCATACACATCGGCGTTCAATACGACATCGTATGCATCGGCCGCTGCAAGCGTGTCCCAATAGGCAGGCGCGTCGTGCGCAGGTAACACCGGACGACATCCGGCGGCCATCGTACCGAACAAGGCACAAAGAAAATCGAAAGGGTCGTCCAGGAAGATCAGCACACGTGGCACGGGGCGCTGCGCCGTGGTGCGCGCCCACGCACTCACCTTGCGACCGGCAGCGACGAAATCGCCGTGGGACAACCAGGCGCCTTTATCAAAACACAGCAGGGTATCGGCGCGAAAGCGGGGTGCATCAGACGCGCGCCGATCTTGCGCCTCCTCGATTGGCGTCGTGCAGAATACCCGGTGCAGCGGCAGGAGGCGATTCATGCCCGTGCCCCGCCCTTGTTGTCGCCGACGGTGCCATCACGGTGACCGGGTTCCCGCGCGGCCCGCGACTCCTCGCCAGGGGGACGCACGACAAAACGACGATATAGCCATTCGCCCAACAGCAAGGTCCCCGTCAGCAAATAGGCAATGGCGCCGTTATACAGCGCCCACGCCTCAACGGTCCAGGAACACGCGGTATAGACGGAAAAGCCACCGTTGGCGACGAAAAAAACACACCAAAGCGCGGTGACCCGGCGTGTATAGACCTGGCCGGCCAGATCGAGATCTGGCGTCTGCAGCCGGGCAAAGCGCTCGATCATCGATGGTCCGCGCCGCAACGTCGCGGCAAACGCGACGAGCAATCCCATATTCACGAACGCCGGATATAAACGCAGCAACCGTTCATCGCCGGTCAACGCGATCACGCAGGAGGCGGCACTCAACGCGACGGCAACGCTCCAGTCCAATGGCGACATCCGCCGCAACGCACTCCCGATCAGGCCGCCGCCGAGCACGCGCTGCAACCACAACAGCGCGAGCAGCAACAGCCCCATCAGACGCGGCGCTTCCCAATGCCAACTCCCGAGGATCAGTGCCGGATAGGCCAGCCGCACCGCGACACGCGCGACCGCCAGCATCATTGCTGCGTGGCGAGCAATGATTCCACGGCGCGGACCACGTCACCTACCGTCCGTACAGCTTTGAACTCCTCCGGCTGCAGCCGCCGTCCCGTCATTTCCTGCAGCTTGATTGCAAGGTCGACCGCATCGATGCTGTCGAGATCGAGATCGGAAAACAAATGCGCATCCGGCGTGACGCGGGATGGCGATATCTCAAAATTCTCTTCAAAAATGTCGCGAAGGCGATCGAGGATATCTTGTTCCGTCACACCGTTTCTCCATTACCGTTATCCCGTGCCGCCGCCGTCTCCGGCGGGGTCGCGCCGCCATCGGCCCGCGCGGCCACAATCATCGCGGCTAACGTCGAGATGGACCGGAAATGTTGATGCGTGCTTGCGTCATTGGCCGCGATCGTCAGGCCGTAGTGCTTGCGCAAGACGATGCCGATCTCCAACGCATCGATGGAATCCAGGCCGATCCCATCGGACTCGAACAACGGCACGTCATCATCGATGTCCGCGGGGGTCATGTCCTCGAGGTCCAACGCATCGATCAACAACTGCTTCAACTCACGTTTCAATGAATCCATGGTCCTTCAAGCGCTGATACATCAAGGTTTCAACCGTCGCGGTAAGACGCCGCGCCGCCAATGCCAGTGACGGCGTGCCGACTTTCCGGTCGACTGCTTCCGGTGTTGGCCGCACCGGTTCGGCCCGCGCCATGCCAAGCGGTTCCAGTACACGCACATGGACGGTAAAAGCCCGTGGCGGCACGTCATACCACCGCATACGCTTTGTAAACGCCGGAGGCGAACAGTGCATCAGCACCGGCAACACGTCAGCATGCGATTGCAATGCCATATGCGCGAAACCGCGCGAAAAGGCATGCAAGCGATCCGGTCCTGGACTGCGCGTGCCTTCCGGGAAGACGATCACCGTATAGCCTTCCGCCAGTCGCCGGGCACCGTCGCGTACCAGGGCTTCGGGATCGGCGTTGCTGACATACGCCGCGGCCCGCACGATCCCCCAGAAACAAGGGTTGCCCCAATGCGCCTTCTTCACCACGCAGCATGCGCGCGGCGTCATCGACAACAGGACCATTACATCCAGGTAGGTCGGATGATTCGCGACGACGATGCACGGGCCCCGCTGCCGCAATCGCGCCACGCCGCGCGCATCCACATGCATGACCCGCAACCATCGCAACGCCGCGACCAGACTGCGAAAAAAACAGTGAATCCCAAAAACAACCGCACGTTGCCGCGACGCCCGATGCGGCCATAACAGCATCAATGGCAAGAAACACGCGGAGAAGGCCGCACCGCTCACACCGAAGACGACAAACGCCATCCCGGTGGCCAGCAGACGCCATCCCTGATTGACAGGCCCTGACCGGACCACCATGGCGTCACGCATCCGCCCAGCTCCACGTCCAGTAGCCAGCGGCACCACGCCACGTGGCCGCACCGCCATGTGTCAGCACCTGGCGCAATGCCGCGCTCTGCGTCGCGCAGGTCGCGCTCTGCGGCACTGCACCGTCGCAAACCATGCCGCACGTCAAATAGCCCTGTCCATTACGGGAAATCAAAACCGCTACCGCGCCGCCCTCGACCTCATCCTGGATCGCCCCAAAAATGGGGTCCGCCGTTTCATCTGCATACACCACCAGCACCGGAGACGTCGGATCGCTCACGTATTGCGCATAGCCCTCGAGCAAGGCATAGCCCAATGTCTCAGGCCCAGCCGACATCGCACTCGAGGCGCTGCGGTCATGCCGGGCGATACTGAACACCCCGGTCATCGCATTCATCACCGAAAGGCTGAATGCGGTGGGAGACACCGGTTGGCCGGCGCTGATCGCGCGCAGGATATCGGTACTGCGGCGCAACTCACCGTGACGTGACGCAAAGACCATGCGTACGCCCGTAGGAGCGCCCGCCGTCGACGACACAGCCGGATGCAACGTTTGTTGCCGTGGCAATTCGGGCGCGCCCTCGCCGGACATCGTGCTTGCTTCGTCTCCCGGCGCTGGATCGCGAAGACACGCCACGGCGGCGACCAGCGCCATGCGTGACAGGTTCGACAGACGACGACGAAGCATCGGATCGATATAGTCGAGGCCGGTCGACGGTGATAAGGTCGCCGGTGCCGTCGCCCAGCGCACAACGGGCACGGTCCAGTGCAAATCGGTCATCTCTATACCGCCAGGGAGCCAATAAACCCGAAGTCCATCCGCGTGTCTTCAATAACGGGTACGGGCGTGCAAACCTGCACGATAGTGCAGGTAAACCGGCGGGATTATACCGAATGTTACAAAACTATACAGCCGTGGCACGACGTATTTTTACACCATCCAGAAATGGCGCGGCATCGTGAGCGGCCCCGATCTCGGAAATCGCGTCAACTGACCGTTGCGAGTCGCCAGAAAAACACGAATTCTAAGATACCGTTTGATACAACACCGTGCATTACGTCGGCGTGCATCACGCCGGACCGTGGCGCGGCGCCACGTAAGAGGGCGAAAATAAAAGGAGCCTGTTGGGCGCTCTGTCCGCGGCAGGGGCGGCGGCGACAATCAACCAAGGGTTTTTGTCGCATCGGTCGCACCCGGACGGGACCACCTGGCTCAGATCCATGGGCCGCGAGATGCGAGGGATCTGTCTACTTACAATCGGAAGTCCATCCGTTTCAGATTTTTCATGCGTCCTTGCTGGTCACGGACGAGGTCCATTTCCGCGTGGACGGTCCACCAGGCTATTGCGGGTGCTTGGGAGGTGCGATCTTGTTTATGCCGCTCCAGTGTTCAGCGAGCTTTCCATCGCGCACACGATACGCGTCGAACACGAAAAAGGGATAGGTGCGCGTCGGGTCGTCCGGTTCGGGCTGAGGGAACTCGCCCGCGATAACGACGATATCGCCTTCGGCAACGAGAAGTGTCGGCGGAATCATAAGGTCCGGCCGAACCGGCAAGGGCGGCAGGCCGCGAAATGTCTCGGCTACGAGCGCCTCCAGGCCAGCGCGGCCGCTGGGCAGATGTGCACTATGCTGCTGGTAGTCTTCCGTCACGAAATCCTTCACCGCCGCGGGATTCCGGGCATCAAACACATGCCGGTAGAAATCGATCACGAGCTGCCGGTTGCGCGCCGCTTGGTCCGTCGATTGGAGTTGATTCGTCATGTTTTTCATTTTCCGTATGACTACATCGTATAAGCACGGGCCCCATCGTTTTTGCGGAAGACCGCAAAAACGATGACGTGGGTGGCATTGCCACGCATGTCGATGAGGCCTGCGCGGTCGTCACATCCATGGGTGCGACGCCAGGCTACCCCGCATGGCCGACGACCCATGCCACCTGCTACGTCGGTGCGTCAGGATGCTTGTTGGGGAGTATGACCGACGGGAAACAGCGGGCGGAAGTCACAGAAGGTCGCGTGATCGTTTCCGCGATAAGGTCTAGGACGCTTTAAGAGAACCCGCGAGGGAATTGAAATGGGGGTGGGAGCGCAGGATATCGTAAGCAGGCGAAGTGAGTAGCAGCAACTCCTGGATATGCGTGCGCGACATCAGTGTGCGATCCAGCCAGTGAAAGGCCTGCTCTACCTCGTGCAATCCGGCATGAATCAAGGTCATCGCCGCCGAGTTGGGGCCATCGGGATTTACGCTATCGTTCTGTAGAACGTTCAGTATCCCCCTTGCCTTGGCTTCCTGTCCGGTTTGGGCATAGGCGTAGCCGAGATGCGCCAATGCTATGGGATGTTCGTCCATGAGACGAGAGGTTTCCTCCAATTGCGCGACGGCGGTTTTGGGGAGTCCTGCGTAAAGAAAGCAGTCGCCCAGCAACAGTTTTACCGCATCGAACTCCGGCGCCAGCGCCACGGATCTCTGGGCAAACATGATCGCGTCGTCGAAGTCGCGCATATGCATGCAAATCGCGGCAAGCGAGGAAAGCGCGAAGGCAGAGCGCGGCGCCAGCTCCACACCACGCTTCGCGGCAACGAATGCCTCCCGCAGCCGTCCGGACTGAAGATGCCCCAACCCCATCGCGGTATGGGGCAGACCATCCGCCGGACTCGCCATGATCGCCTGGTTGAACATCGTCGACGCTTCATCCACATACCCGGACGTGAGACGCCCCAATCCAAGGGCGACCTGCTCACTTGCCGTCCGGTCCCGGATCGCGCCACGCAAATACTCTCGCAACAGCACGTTATCCCGCAATACATAACGCGGCGCCATCTCGTCCTCACCCGTCATGGTGGCGGATTTGGAATCGAGCCAGGCATGAACGGAAGCGGCAACATCGGTTGCCACCTTCCGTTGGAAACCCATCATGTCATCGACTTGCTGTTCATGGCGTCCCGACCAGACGGTCACATCGCGTATCGGGTCGACGATTCCCAGATTCAATCGATAGGTACTGCCCTGCCGGAAAAGGCTGCCCTCCATGACGTAGGACACCTGTGAGGCACGAACGATAAGTGGGAGATCCATCGTCGCCTGGCCGAATTTCTGGCTGGAGCCGCGTGATAGCACGGCCAGACTCGGCAGGTTGGCGAGATACAGGCTGATCTCGTCGTGGAAAGACGCGACCAGATAGGGGTCTTCGATATTCAAGCCAGAGAACGGCAAAACCAGCAACCGGGGCCGAGGCTGTTCGCGCACCGGCGAGCGCACCGCCGCCATCGCTGTCGTTGTGGTTGTCGTTGACGCCGTCGTCGCGATGCTTCCGGTCTTGAACTGGAACGTCGGTGCGAATCCACCTTTGGGCAAGGAAATTCGCACCAGGTCCATCGCGCCCTCGGTCCGGTAGTAGCGCTCCAACCGCGTCCTCAGTCGCCAGGCTTCGGTACGCACACTCGTTTCAATCCGCGGGTCGAAGCCACCATCACGACCAAACGCATCCACCGCGATCGTGAATTGTTTCAAACGATCACCGCGGCCCGCCAGCGTCTCGGATACCAAATAGCGCAGCAACTCCCGCAGACGCTTCGCGCGACGGAAGGTTTCGCTTTGCAGCACAGCATGAAGCGCCGTGGTCACGCGCTCCTCTTGCAGTTCAACGGTCGTGACGACACTTGGAACCATGCTGTGCTCGCATATCGCGCATTCGGATTGGCCCATTCTATCCATTTTTTTTGCTCACATCACATCGCGCCATGCAGGCGTAGGTCACATCACGTCACAGATTGACGTCGATGCGACGGCAATGTGTGACCCGAGGGACGGCGACCGTCGTCGATTGCGCGTAACCCTCTGAGACTTTGTTCCTCACCAGGTGCGCGCCACTATCGGGCCGTGTCCAACCCCCAATGAAAATGAAATGAACACACTCAGCAAGCCGGTGGATTTCCGCGCCGGACCTGGCGCACCGCCCGTCGATGCCCCCGCCCCCGGCCCCAGTCCCGAAGCGGTGAAGATGCGCGACGCGATCATGGCGTTGACGCCGCTCTTGCGCGACACCGCATGGCAGAGCGAGAAAGAGACGGCGCTCGTACCGGAAGCATTGCAGGCCCTGGACAAGACCGGCTTCTTTCGCATTACGCTGCCGGCGGCATGGGGGGGCTCGGCCTTCGGCGCGCGCGATCTGGTCGAGGTGATTGCCGCTGCGTCTTATGCGGACGGCTCGGCGGGATGGAGCGGCTTTGCGGCATCCGGTATCCGCATGGTCCTAGCCTTCAGTCCGCAAGCGGTGGACGAGGTGTCGAAGCAAATACCGGACTGGGTCGGGCCCGCGGCGGTGGGAGCCTCTATCTTTTCCAACATCGTCGGACAGGCCAGACGTACCAGTGACGGATTCATGGTCACCGGCAAGTGGATGTACGGCAGCGGTTGTCGTTATGCCGCATGGGCCGTTGTTGGTATCGAATGGGAAGAGGAGAACAAGCCGGTCCGCGGCCTGGCGCTGATCTCCAAGGATCAGTACGAGATCCTCGACGACTGGCATGTCATGGGCATGGCCGCGAGTTCGAGCAACAGTATCGTCGCCCGCGAGGAGATCTTCGTTCCGGCCTATCGCGTCGTCCGCCATGCCGATCTCCCGGTCGCCCTGGGCGCGCTGCCGCAGAAATACGAAGGCCTTACGTATCGGATGGGACCGCTGGCAACGATGCTGTCGACGGCGCTCGCCAATATAGCGATTACCCTGGGTATGGCCCGAGGCTGTCTCGATTGCTTTATCGAACAGGCAAACAAGCGGGTACCGTTCAACCTCCCTTATGAAACGGTCGCGGCGATGGCGTCAACGCAGGTTGTCGCCGGACGCGTGCACGCCCGGATCAAGGCCGCGGAAGCATTGATCCTGCAGACCGCCGACGAAGTGGATGCCCGCACCCGTCGCGGCGAAGACTTCATGCCGCGTGAAGAATCCCTTGCCACGATGAGCCTGGTCTACGCCGCGAATCTTTGTGGCGAGGCAATAGACGAGATGCAGCTTTGCATCGGCTCCTCGACGGTCAGTCTGCGCAACCCCATTCAACGCTTTGCCCGCGACGCTCGGGTAATGCTGACGCACGGTGCCATCCGTCGGGACCCGGCCGCCGAAATCGCGGGCAGGCACGTGCTGGGTCTTCCGCCGTTCAACATGTTCGCAGGCGGTCTGGCACAGCGCTAATCCCTTTCACACAGAGAAAATCCACTATGTCTTTGTCATCCAACAATCGCTCATCGACTTACGCCATCGACCCGATCTTTCTCGAGCGCTGGTCGCCCCGTGCACTCGATGCGGAAGCCGTTATTTCCGATCAAGAGTTGATGACCCTCTTCGAAGCGGCGCATTGGGCTCCGTCCTCTTTTAACTCGCAACCGTGGCGCTTCATCTATGCCCGCCGGGATACGCCGGAATGGTCGACGCTGTTCGATCTTCTCGTGCCGATGAACCAGGGCTGGGCCGCGCGGGCCTCCGCGCTGGTCTTCCTGGTATCGGCCACCACCGCGCAACCACCGGGTGCTCCTGGGCCGCTACCCTCTTACAGTCATTCGCTCGACGCCGGCGCGGCCTGGGGTTATCTCGCCTTGCAGGCAACGCGGCTCGGATGGTGCACGCACGCAATGGCCGGGTTCGACGTCGAACGCGCTTATACGGCGCTCGATGTGCCCGCCGACACCTATCGGGTTGAAACGGTGATCGCTATCGGCAAGCTGGGAGACAAGCGCGTGCTGCCCCCGCCCTTGCAGGAGCGCGAGCAGCCCAACGCTCGGCGACCGGTGGAGGAATTGGTGTTCAAGGGAGGCTTCCGGTCATGAAGACGTCTTCGGACAGGCCTTTTATCGTCGGGATCGGCGGAACGGCCGCCAAAGGCTCGTCCACGGAACAAGCACTGGCCATTGCCTTGTCGGCCGCACAGGCAGCGGGAGGCCGGACGCAGCGCTTCGGCTGCGAGGCACTGCTGGCCCTGCCGCATTACGTGCCGGGCGGCAGCGCGCGCGACGGTGAAGGAAAAGCGTTGATCGAGGCGGTTCGCGCGGCGGATGGCCTCATTATCGCAAGCCCAGGGTATCACGGCACCATCTCGGGTCTGGTCAAGAACGCCATTGATTACCTCGAGGAAATGGCCAAGGACAAGCGCGTCTATCTGGACGGGTTACCCGTCGGATTGATCGCCACCGCCTATGGCTGGCAAGCAACTGGCGGCACTCTCGGCGCGCTGCGATCGATCGTTCATGCACTACGTGGCTGGCCGACGCCCATGGGGGCCGCCATCAACACGAGCGGAAAAATCTTTTCCGACGGTATCTGCCATGACCAGACCGTCGTCAATCAGCTCGAATTGGTTGGTCGTCAGGTCGTCGAATTCGCGGGATGGTCCGCACAGTACGCGTCACAGTCAACACCACTTGAAAACGTCAGCAAGGAAACTCGCTATGTCACAGATCCAGATTGACCGGCCGCCGCTCGGGACTGGCCTGCCGCCCCTCCCGCCCATGGTGCCGACCGGTTCCGTGGATTCCCCTTGGATCACCGATACCGGCCGCGACATCGCCGCCAAGGTACGCGCGCTGATACCGCTCATCCGTGAACAAGCGCAAGAAGGCGAACGGCTCGGTTCGCTGACACCCGATGTGCTTCGCGCCATCACGGACGCCGGCATTTTCAAGATGGGAATGCCCATCGAATGGGGGGGGCATGCGCTTGGCGCGCGCGATCTCGTCGAGATCATCAGTATTCTTGGCGAGGCGGACGGCTCCGCCGCCTGGGCCGCTTTCGTCGGCGTGGGCATGAAGAACCTCCTCGCGCTGAAGCCCCAGGTCATCGAGGAAGTCCGCGTCGACACCCAGGGTTGGGCCGGCCCGGTCATCGTTGGCGCTTCCGTGTATGCGACGAAGGTCGGCGATGCGCGCAAGGTCGACGGAGGGTGGATGGTCAAGGGTCGCTGGGCCTTTGGCAGCGGCTGCAAACATGCCAAATGGGCATTGCTCGGCATCGAGTACGACCCGGCGTCCGGCGGCGGTTCCGGCCGCGGCGTCGTCGTAGTCCAGCGCGAACAATACACGATACTCGACGACTGGCATGTCATGGGCTTGTCCGGCACGGCAAGCAACAGTCTGGAGATCATCGAGGAACAGTTCGTACCGGACCATCGATTCCTCGATCTGGCGGAATTTCCGCTACAAATGCAGCTCATTCGCGACCGGTTCCAAGGTGCCGGTTTCCAGCAGCGCGGTCTCGCCCAGTTGCTTACGGTAACCCTCACCAATATCGCCATCGCCTTGGGCATGGCCCGTGGCGCGCTGGCGTGCTTCGCGGAGCAGGCGCAGACACGCAAGCCGTTCAGCCTGCCCTATCCCACCATCGCAGACATGGCGTCCGTCCAGGTGGCCGCGGGTAAATCCCTGGCCATGATCAAGGTCGCGGCCGCGACGATCGAGGGCTGCGCGGACCAGTTGGACGCGAGAACAGCGGCCGGCCTGGATTTCGGCATCGAAGAGGAATCCGAATTCAGCCTGAGCCTTGCGTATGCGGGAAATCTTTGCGAAGACGCGATCACCCTGCTGCAAAAGACGATCGGATCTTCGTCGATGTCGCTGAAAAATCCGATTCAACGCTTTGCGCGCGATGTCCGGGTTCTGACGTCACACGGCGCGATCCGCGTTGATCCGCAATCGGAACAAAACGGCCGCCGCATCCTGGGGCGCGAGCCGTTCCCGATGTTCGGCGGCGCCGTGCCGACCCGCGACAATCAAATCAAAAAGGAGTTTGTGAACCGATGAGCGATTTCACCATTGTCGATGGCGTGGCCCAGATTCACAATCCGGAGCTGTACCTGACCTGGCTTGACCGGCCAGACTATATCGAGGCATTGGCGGCCTCTCCCTCGCCGGAGATCACGGCAACCAAGCGGCTGCTCATCGAGTTCGAGGCAGAGCTCGCCCGCATGGTGCGGGATAACACCGTGCAGCGGGACGTCGAGGCGGTGATGACGCGTTTCGTGGCAGAGGACTATATCCAGCACGATCCAAACGCGCCGGGCAACGGCCGCGAGCTGCTCATCGAGCATTTTCGTCGCGTTCCCCTGAGCGGTGTCACCCCCCCTCCCGTGGTGAGCGTGATCGTCGAGGGGGAACTCGGCTGCATCATGATGAAGGAGCCGACGCCTGATCCAACCGCTCCTGGCCAGACCTATGACTGGTACATGATCACGGTGTTCCGGGTGCGCGGCGGCAAACTCACCGAGCACTGGAGCACCTTCAGAAAAATGGCCGACCCGTTTCCACCGCAAAAGAATTGAGGCGTGCCATGAACAAAGATTTCCGTTTTCCCGGGACAACCCCGAAGTTTCCGGAATCGGCCTATAGCAGCGAAACCGGACGACGCATCCGCGATAACGTGATACGCAACCTGGAACTGTTGCGCGCGCACGCCGCGGAGGGAGAAAAACTCGGGATGCTCGCCCCGGCGACGCTCGAGGCGCTGCACGAAGCCGGCGTATTCAAGATCACGCTTCCGATCGAGCTTGGTGGCTATGCACTCGGAGCGCGTGACAGCGCCGAGATCATCAACGCACTCGGTCTCGCCGATGCCTCCGCAGGCTGGACGGTGATCGTCTCGAGCGCCGCACGGAACACCCTCGCTTTTCCCGAGCGCGCACGGAACGAAGTGTTCAGCGACGCGGACAAATGGGTGGGGCCGTTGATGTTCGGTGCAACGATCCTGGCGCCCCATGTAGGTGATGGTCGCAAAGTCGAAGGCGGCTACATGGTCAAAGGCAAATGGCCATTCGGCAGCGGGTGCCGCGTTGCAGCCTGGGGATCGGTCGGCATTGCGTATACCGACCCGAAAACCGGCGCCGAGCGCCGCGCGATGGCGATATTGTCGAAAGACCAGTACCAGATCGTCGATGACTGGAAGGTCATGGGACTGGCGGCGACATCAAGCAACAGCGTGCGGGCCGAGGAAGAAGTATTCGTACCGGACTATCGCGTCGTTCATATGGACGAGTTGATCGGGCTCATCGACGGACTCCGGGGCAAATACCAGGGCCTGGGCTTTCAGCATAGCCCCATCGGCTCGATGGTGGCGATGACGGTCTCCTTCGCGGCACTTGCCTGCGGCATGGCCAAAGGCGCGTTGACGGCATTCATCGAACAAGCAAAAAAGCGCCCGCCTTTCAATCTTCCCTATGCCACCATGTCCGAGATGGTCAGTATCCAGGTGGTGGCGGGAAAGGCACGCGCGGTCATCAATGCCGCCGAGGCGGTGATCTACCGTCATGCCGACGAGGTCGACCGTCGTGCCATCGCAGGAGAGGATTTCTTTCCGCCGGACGAACCGGAAATCACGATGGATCTCGTGCATCAGATCCATCAATGCCTCCAGACCGTCGATGGCCTTCAGCTTGCGCTGGGATCCTCGACAGTCAGCCTTAGCAACCCGATACAGCGTTTCGTTCGCGATATTCACGTTCTGGCGACGCATGGCGCTTTCCGGGTGGATCCGATGGCCGAAATCAATGGCCGCGACCTATTCGGTTTGAAGCCGTTTCCCATGCTGGCCGCGTTGGCCCCGTCCTCCGGGCCGCCGTCCGGCGCCCCATCGGGCCCGCCTTCCGGTTTCCCGCCGGGACCACGCCCGGGCTTTCCACCGGGACCACCGCCGGGTCTTGCGAAAATATGATGGATACCTAACATCACCCGCCGTCACACTAAAAAAACATATCGTGACGTGCGGTCAAGCGGCTAGGAAAAAACGCCTATCCTCACCCAAAGGAGACAAACTTGGAACAGATTGCCGACCGATCCTCATTTCATGGTCACCCGCCGCCCAAAGCATCGTGGCAGACCTATCTTATCGATTTGCTACAAGCCCCTGCCAAGGCAAAAGCCGCGCTTCTCGGATGCTTCATCCTGATGACCCTCAGTCCGGCGGGACTGTCGGCGATGATGCCCTTCATCACCGCATCATTCGCGGCCCACACCGGCAAGCCGATGCCGGAGGCAATCCTGCTCTTCGTGGCGATTCCGCTGTTGATCGCACCGCTGATCCTGCCGATCGCTGGTGCCTGGGTGGACCGATGGGGCGCGAAACGGGTCGCCATTCCGGCGTCTGTCCTGTACGCCGTAATGACAGCGCTGATACCTTTGAGCAGCGCCTTGCCCTGGCTTTTTGGCCTTGTCATCGTGCTCGCGTCGGTGTTTGGGTTCATGGCCAGCCTTGCCGTGGTCTTCAAGGTGGTCACAGGATGGTTCCCGCGCCACCGCGGCATCGGTTTCGCGCTCATCGGCATGGTATCGAGTTTGGCCAGCGCCGTATTCTCCCCGGTGTTCCAATGGGCAATCGACGGCAATAAGTCAGGGTTTGCCGGCCTTGGATGGGACGGCACCTACTATGCCGTTGCAGCCTCGATAGCGATCATCGCGATTCCGGCCACGCTGTTCCTTCTATCCGAACCCGCCTACGCGCCCGCCGAGCCAGCCTTTCCGAAAAACCCGGCCGAGCTGGACCTGCGCGATGTCCCCGGTGTCCCGCTGCGCAAGGCGTTGCGGACCCACACCTGGATATTCATCACCGTGTCCCTGGCGCTGGCTGCAGCGGGCCCCATGGCCGTACGGCAGAATGCGGTCAGTTTTTTTGCGGAACGGGGCTTCGATCCGGCGATCGTCGCGATATCGCAATCGGTGCTTTTCATTGCCTCGATCGTCGGCTTGCTCTTGGGTGGCCTGACGCTCGACCGCTCTCGCCGCCCGTGGATCGTCGTCCCCATCTTCGCGGTCGTGCCGATCGGCCTTCTCCTTTCCTACTTCAATCACGGCAACGTTCCCTTGCTATTCCTGGCTACCGCCTGCCTCGGCTTTGCCACAGGCGCGGAATCATCATTGGGGCCATTCCTCATCGCCCGCTATTTCGGCCTGAAATGCTTCGCCCAGCTCCAAGGCCTCACGCTCGCCATCTCGACACTGTCGCTCGGACTTTCGCCTTTCCTGGTAAGCATCATGCAGATGGCCACGGGCAGCTATTCCGTCCCGTTTGGCGTACTGACCGCGCTCACCGGCCTGGCCGTACTACTTGCATTTTTCCTGCCGAAATACCCTGCCGAATGGATTCACCCTGCCGAACACGAGGGATTCACGGCCCGGGAAACCGCCACACCACCAGGAGACACGTTCTAGGCAATCCGCTGTTGGGAACAAGGCTGTGATGGCAGGACCGCATTGCCGGCGCTCGATCGGGCGCGGACATACACAAAAAAGAAGGAGACGTCATGAACATGACTGGTGTCAGGGCGGAAGTCCGACGCGAGTTCAGCGATCGCATTGTCGGTCCCGACAACAGGCCCAGTAAGCTCGCGCATTACACGGTGGCCGCCATGGAAGAGGATCTCTCCGTGCGCGGCTGGCCGGAAGGCCATCTGATCGGGTCCGTTTCAGAACTGCGGCAGCGCTTTGGGATGGGCCGCAAGGCCTGCCAGGAGGCCATCGCGATCATGGAAACACGGCGGCTCATCAATGTCCGGCGCGGTGTTGGCGGCGGCCTCTATGTCTCTCGTCCCGGATTGAACGACACCGCGGAAGCCCTGATTCTGCATCTCGTCCTCAGCCGCGCCTCCCCCCGCGCCCTTCGCGATGCACGCATCGTCGTTTGCCAGTTGGCCATCCGCTCGATCATCAACAGTCACGCACCTTTCGTGTATCGCGATGCCCCCACGATCGCAGGCACGGCACCCGGATCGAACTTTCATCGCCAACTCGCGCATGCCTCTGGCAATCCGGCCATCGCGTTCCTCATGGATATTCTGGAGGCGCTGCCTCTACGCTACGTGCGCACCACGCCGCTGAACCTGGTCGAACCGTCCGCGATCCACATTGCCCCCTTGGACAATGCGATCATCGACGCCACCCAGCACGGTGACGCGGAAACGGCATGCTGCCTGATCCGGGACCGTATACAGTTACTAGACATGGTGGGGGTGAATCGCCCCATGGACCACGTCCGCTTCGACCAGAGGACGACCTTCCTCGATATGAAAAAAGCGGCCGGCCGGCTGGCGGGATTGCTCGTCGAGGAAATTCTGGCGCATACGGCGTCTGCTTCATTCAAGCTCGGGTCCGAATGGGAAATAGGCGCACGCTACGGATACACCACCGAGGTTGTACGTCCGGCCCTGCGCATGCTTGAGGATCTCGGCATCGTTACCTGTTGCCGCGGGCGCAGCGGTGGGGTGATGAGCACTCCCCCCAAAATCGGGCCCGTCGTAAGGTTGATCAGTTCGGGCATTGCCAGCGGCGGCATCTCCGATGAACAGAACTTTGGATTGGCAAGCCAGCTCGTGATAGAAGGTGTACGCTTGGCCGCCGATCGTAACAAGCATGCGAATGAGCTGCCGGGCGAGGATCTGCCCTCTCAGAAAATTGACAAACTGACGGATCTTATCGACATCGAAAACAGGTTACTCGACATGATGGACAACACGATCCTGGCCATCTTCGTGCGAAGCCTGGCGCTGCAATGCCTGCTCGGCAAGACGCTGGCGGACCTTGCGCGATTTTCGGAAAGGCGCGCCTCGGCCACATATGCCTGCAACCTGGCCATCTCGCGCGCCATCCAAACGGGGGATGCGACGGCCGCGGTCAGGGCAGCCGAGCGCAAAAGCACATTGATGAAGGACGAAATAATGGGGGTTTCGTGAGTCTCGTCGATCGCGTGGTGCGCCGTGCCAATCCCCCTTCCGACTTACCCGATAAACTCGACCCTCCGCTATTGCGCATCGCGGGCGTCGTGGTCCTCGGCGCCTTCATGTCGATACTCGACACGACCATCGTCAACGTCGCGATCCGCGGATTGACCAAGGCCTTCCATGCGCCGCTGGAAACCACGCAGTGGATCTCGACGGGATATATGCTGGCCCTCACCACAATCATCCCCCTCGCCGGCTGGGCTGCAGACCGCTTTGGCACCAAACGCCTCTATCTCACATCCATCCTGCTGTTTCTGATCGGGTCCATATTGTCTGGTGCGGCCTGGTCGATGACGACACTGATCGTCTTCCGTGTCCTGCAAGGCTTGGGGGGTGGCATGATCCTGCCTGCCGGCATGACGCTTCTGAGCCAAGCCGCGGGGCCACAGCGTATGGGACGCTTGATGGGCATCGTGGGACTTCCCATCGTGCTCGGCCCCATCCTGGGTCCGACCCTCGGCGGATGGCTTGTGGACGACGTTTCATGGCGCTGGATATTCTTCATCAATGTACCGGTCGGCGCGATTGCGTTCCTTGCGGCCTATCATGTGCTGAAGCCCGACGAATCCAAACCGCACCACGCGTTGGACTGGCCAGGCTTGCTTCTGCTTTCACCGGGCCTGGCAATTTTTGTCTATGGCCTTGCGCGAACGACGGCAGCGGGCAACTTCGATTCGTTGATCGCGGAAGGCTGTACGCTTGGCGGGCTGGCGATGATCGTTGGATTCATCCTGCATGCCCTGCATCGCGACGATGCGTTGATCGATGTGCGACTGTTTGGTGGGCGGACCGTTGGCGCGGTGGCCTTCATTACCTTCCTGTTGAGCGCCGTTGGTTTCGGCATATCGTTGCTGCTGCCTTTATATTTTCAAATGGCACGGGGTTATTCGGCTTTCACCACGGGCATGCTGGTTGCGGCCGAGGGGCTGGGTGCCGTCGGAGCAATGCCAGTGGCGGGCTATCTCGCCGACAAGATTGGCGCGGGGAAAGTGGTGTTGGCGGGGATAGCATGCATGGCGTTATCAGTTTTGCTATTGAGCATGATCGACGGTGCAATGCCGCTCTGGCAGATTGAAGGAATACTGATCCTCGAAGGACTCGGGAAAGGCGCGACGATGATGCCTGCCACGAGTGCGGCCCTCAGTACATTACGAAAACACGAGATCGCCCGCGCAACGAGCGGGCTGAATGTCATCCAGCGTGCTGGCGGCGCCCTCGGCACAGCGTTGCTTGCGGTGATCCTGACGCACGGGATATCTCGTTTCGTCCCTGGCGCGGGTACCGGTATCTTGCACGCTGACGCAGGGCCGAGTGTGCCACGGGAGATTGCGTCAGCACTGGAACACGTCTTTCGTCACGCGTTTTTATGGTCGCTTGGGATGGTTGTATTGGCCGGTTGTCCCGCCCTGCTCCTGTTGCGTGGCCGCGCCGATGGTAAAAGCGATAAGCCCGCGGCTTCGATGCATTGACACGGCGTCGCACACCGCCGTGCAGCCTTTTTATTTGTGGGGTCGCGCAAATTTGAACTGCCCCCCAGAAGTTAGACAGTATGAGAGAGAAGGGCCAACGTGTCGATTAGACACGTCGGCCCTTTTGCATTTGGGTCAGCAAGACCTGGATAAAGCGCTGACCAACTCGCAGTGCGCCGCAGTCTGGCCTTGGCATCCGACGACCTGTTTAAGCGCACGTTGCATCCGCTGCAGATCACGTATTTTTCCCTGTATATCCTTCAGATGTTCGCGCGTCATGCGATCGGCATCGGCGCAAGGCCGATCCGGATGATGAACGAGCGCAAGCAGTTCGCGAATCTCGTCGATAGTGAAGCCGAGCTCTCGGCCGCGACGAATGAACGATAGTTGGTCCGCAGACGCCTTGTCATATTGGCGATATCCGTTGCCCGCCCGACTGGCGGCAGGCAAGAGTCCGACCTTCTCGTAGTAGCGAATAGTTTCGATGTTGACGCCAGACACCTCGCTCAGCGTTCCGATGGAATATATTTCAGCCATGGCTTGACCCTGTAGTGGCTACAGGGTTCAGGATACGCCTTTCAGAACCTCAGCGAGGGCGCTATGCCAGGAGATTGCTGCCATCATTGTGATGAGCCACCACGTGAATCGAGCGCCCAATATCGCAAATTGCTGTGGATCGCACTGGTGATCAATGGCGCTATGTTTGCCGTAGAGCTCGCATCTAGTTTTCGGGGCGAATCCGTTTCTCTTCTCGCTGACTCGCTCGATTTTCTGGGCGACGCGGCGAACTACGGTATCAGCCTCGCTGTTCTCGGAATGACTCTCGACGTTCGTGTGAAGGCATCGCGCCTCAAAGCTGCGTCCATGCTCGCTTTCGGCGTTTGGGTGTTGGCGTTGGCAGTATGGCATTTCACGACTGACCGGATACCAAATGTTCCGATCATGGGCGCCGTAGGATCGTGTGCGCTTTTAGCCAATGGCACCGTCGCGGCGCTTCTCTACCGATTCAGGGAAGGGGACAGCAACATGCGCAGCGTATGGCTGTGCACCCGTAACGACGCCCTCGGCAACCTGGCCGTACTACTCGCTGCGCTCGGCGTATTTGGGACAGGTTCGGCGTGGCCAGACCTCATTGTCGCTGCAACTATGTCGTTTCTAGCGGTGACCTCAGCGCTACGTATCATTAGGCCGTCCAACGAGGAGTTGCGAGGCTATCAACAGAGTCGATCAACCGCGCAGAATTAGGCCCGTTGCCGGTGCGTCCTTGGGAACGTACGAGGTGACGTAATCCGCATCTTCAAATCATCCACGTACTTTTAACGGTACTGAACAGGACTTAAGCCCTTAAGCTTCATTTTGATGCGATCGTGGTTGTAGTAGCGAATGTATTGCTCCTCGGCCCGTGAACTGTTGAATCCATTGCCCTGGACGACCCATGAGACACCTCCGAGAATAAGGTGTTGCGACGACCGGTTGAATCTACCTTTTTTCTGATCTGTCAGATAACGACGCCATACGACCGCGACTAATTATTACGTGTGGCTATCGATCAAACAGAACCAAATTCCGTCTTGAAACGATGTTGTCGATAGCATTCCACAGGCAGCAATAACCGAGACATATCGTTGGAATATTATTCTTCCAGTCATCCTGCCCGCCTGCGATTGCTATACAGCAACCGTGATCGGACGCTCCTCGACAACTGACAAGCCGTATCCCGAGATCGCGGACAAGCTGTGACGATGATTCGTCAACAGGATCATTTGCTGAACGCCGAGTTCAGCAAGCACCATCGCGCCGGCGCCGTAGTCGCGTAGCTCCCTGAGTTCCGCGTCCCGATCACCTTGGTTACGAAACCGAACCGTCGCGGCGAAGGCATCCGTTTGTGGCTTGTTGATAATCACCACGACACCGGCCCCTTCCTCCCCGATCATTTCCATCGACCGGGCGAGGTGACCCGATTCCGCACCTGCCTCACCAAAGGCATCAGAAAAAATAGACAGTGCGTGCATTCGTACGAGCACAGGCCGACTCGGGTCGATGATCCCCTTTACCAAAGCCACTTGTTCGGTCTTGTTGGCCTTGTTCCAGTATGCATAGGCCAGCCACTCGCCACCCCATTTACTCGTGAACGTCGTGGTTGCCTTGCGCTCGAGCAGATGATCGTGACGCAACCGATAGGCGATCAGATCCCGGATCGTGCCGATCTTCATATCGTGCCGCTGTGCAAACGCGATAAGATCGTTCATCCGCGCCATCGTGCCGTCATCCTTCATGATTTCGCAGATCACACCGGACGGGTTCAACCCGGCGAGACGTGCTACATCCACGGATGCTTCCGTATGACCGGCCCGGATCAAAACGCCGCCATCACGGGCTCGTAGAGGGAAGACATGCCCAGGGCTGGTGATATCCAACGGCCCCTTTGTGGGATCTATCGCGACAGAGATCGTACGCGCGCGATCCGCTGCCGAGATGCCCGTGCTGACGTCTTCTCGCGCTTCTATCGATATGGTAAAAGCCGTTTCATGGCGTGTGCCGTTGGAACGACTCATTAGTTCAAGCTTCAGTTGTTCGACCCTCGACTCGGTCATTGCGAGGCAAATCAGCCCTCGACCATGCGTTGCCATGAAATTGATCGCGTCCGGCGTGGCCATCTGGGCCGGAATGACGAGATCACCCTCGTTTTCACGATCTTCATCGTCGACCAGGATGAACATGCGGCCATTGCGCGCTTCATTGATGATCGCCTGAGGCGAGGAAATACAGGATCGCGTTTCAGCAGACAGATTCATTTTTTCTTGCATCATAGATGCCCAATCGGTAATCCTCATTGCGTCGGTGCCTGCCTCACGTTCGATGACATCATCAATATTGGCGCTACTCCCCGGGGGATATCGGCGAGTAGCCCAGGTTCATGGATCTAGAACGACATCATCAACTTCTCATTGAGGATCAGTGCCCTTGGCAGCTTCTCGCCCGCCACCGTTCCCGGATTCGTGATCAACGATGCCGTCGAGATCAAATAGATCCCCGGCCGTACGCGATACGAATATGAAATGGCGCCTTGCGTGGATACGGTGGAAGTATTGACAAGGCCGCGTGCCGCTTCGATCGCCTGCAAATTACTACTTTCATAGCTCTTGCTGAAACCAACCGATATCATGTCGTATGGGCGGCTCGCAAAAGGGCCGACATAGAACAGATTGACCGCATAATCCTTGGTAAACAAATTGCGATCGGAGGGCGCCGCGTCCACTTTGATATCGAGGCTCAATCCTCCTGGGTTGTTCGCATTCTTGAGGAGCTGCATGGTAAACCCGGCATACGCCGCATAGTTATTGCTCGCTGTCTGTCCATTGAATCTCGTATAGTCGGTTGTATTGTAAATAAAGCCGGCTCTCGCCCAGATTGTCTTGCTGTCTTTCGACACACCGGTTTTATAGCCAACTTCATTGATAAACAACGGCCCGGTATCCGGGGTCCGCCATCTGAAGCCCGTCGGATTTTCCGACAACTCTACAATTGCACCGGATGAACTGATACTCCGCGCCACCCCAAAATGGTAGTAAAAGTTCTTTGTCCACGGATCCCTGACAGTAACCTCCGCGGTAGGCGTGGGCGTGTAGACGCTCATGCCTACCAGCGCCGGAATGGAGCTTTGCAACCCCTGTGCGGCAGACCCTGCGTTCCCGGTGAGGTTCATCCCCACGAAGTCCTGCACGGTCAGCAGGTAACCAGCCTTCAACTCAAGTGCATTCCCAAACAATGGCACGCTGATAGCCAACGTGGTCATCGCCGGGTCCATCACGGGCGCCTCGCCCGTTCTACCGTTAGAAAAAATCTGAGAAGCGCTGCCGGTAAATTGCGAACCGAGGGGAAACCCGATACGACTCAAATCATAGGTAACGTAGATGTTCGTAATGGAATAGGCGCTAGCACGTTGCCCGGCGTAGTTTTGCGACCCAGACCGATAGCGGTTTAAAACGTCATACTCCGCCACAGGTGAAATCGATGCCTGTATACCCCAACCGGATTCGGCCAGCCAGGGCCGAAGGCCGAATAATTTTGGAAAGACGGTATCGCATGTAGATGGCAAGTAGATCGTGCTCATGATACGGGTATTGTATTGATCGTACTTTTGACAATCAAAGCTGCCCGTGGAAAGCGATCTTGACAGGTCGGGAACCGCCGACGATGGCGGTGCTTGCGCAACTGACATCTGCGATGCTTGCGTACTCTCAGATGTTTGTGCCTCCGCCACGCAATCGAATGTCCCGAGGAAAGCAACCAACGACGCCAGCGAGATGATCTTACGACTCGACGGCGACAGTGATGCTGAGAGCCAATTCTGGTCCAAAGTCTCCTCCTTATTATTTATTTGGAAAGCACTTCTTGGTACCAGCGCTCATCATCAGCGCAGTGCCCCCAAAAAAATAGGTGCATCTATCGCGACGAGCAACCGGACCGCAGATTGCTCGTGGGCGACAAGGAGGAAAGCTTTTGTTACTTGAATTTTGTCAGATCGGCCAGCTCCAGCCTCGTATTCTCCAGATGTGATGTCTCGTATCAAGCGCCAGCTGTACCTCTGCGGTATCGAACGTTAGCGCATGTGGCATGAGATTTTTATTAAGATGCCGCGGATTGGAAAGCAACATGTGCGTTGTTCGCTCGTCCTCTTTGCTCGATGATTCAGACCAGAACGAATGCCGCGCTCACCATACCTTCTCAACGGCCGCGCTTAACAAGGGTTTACGCTCCTGTTGTAATGTAAGCGGCTGGTGATCCCATCTTGACGATGGTGGATGACGGGTTAGGTTGCCGTGGGCTGCCAGTTGTGCGGCAAGAGATCATCGATCTGCCGTGCCGGATGGGTTGGCAATCGATTTAGTACGTCTTTGAGATAGGCGTACGGATCGTGACCATTGAGCTTGGCCGACTGCACGAGACTCATGATTGCCGCCGCGCGTTTGCCTGCCCGCAATGAACCCGCGAACAGCCAATTCTTCCTGCCCAGCGCAACGGGGCGTTCATTGTGCACCTCCTTCTGAAACCTGGATAAACATTGGGATCTGGCCTTCGACATCGTTGCGACACGGGCGATACTTGCGCGCCAGTGCTGCGGTAACCGCTTCGCTGTGCAGATCGATCGTCCGAATCTGCCATGGGGCATCAGGCACGACCTGCTCGGCAGGCAGAATCCGATCGTTGATCAAACGCCGGATCATGTAGTGAGTGACACCAAGCTCCTTCGCTGCCTCAGACATCGTCAGCCAGTCGCCATCCTTATCTGCCGACTTGTAGGCGTGGATATCGCGGACATGCCGTACAGAGCTGACACGATGTGCGGTCCAGGTCTTGCCCTGTCCTGTGCGTATTCCCATGCGGTTCAGTGATGCAGCAATGTCCTCGTCGGACCATCGGGTTACCATGCTGCGAATAACCGCGAGCGCTTCGTCTGACGTACTGCAGCCATGCTCGCCAGTTCGCGGCCTGCGAATCCGTAGCCGGGAATGTTGACCGCCTTGCCAGTGGATCGTCAGAATGATTTCGCGTGTAGCCTCGTCGACGTCGGCAACGATATCGACGATGAGCGCGCGAACAAGCTGTTGACGTGTGCGCATGGCGACGCTCGGTGCATTCCACGCAGCATGAAGATCTTCGGCGAGCTTCGTAAAGTCAGGCAGGGGAGCCTGCGCCTTTGGTGCAGTCACCGTCTCCACGCGCGTCTGGCAGGCCTGTACACGACGTAATGCCGCTTCCCAGTTCTTCTCCAGCTGCGCGGCAATCAGGCGGTTCTCGGGATCACAGGCGGCGTAGCGCCGCTCAGCCAGCGTGGCCTCGTACTGGGCCTGCTGCAGTTCGAGTTCCACGATCTGTTGCTGCTCGTTCAGGGTATCCATGTGCATTTGCTCAGCCTGTTGTGCCGCTTCGATCGCCAATGGCTCCACGACGCGCAGAAGCTCCTTGCTGACAGTCGCATCGATACGGGAACCACCGAACCTCATACATCGCGCTGACGTGTCGAAGCGGTCACACCGGTACACGGCCTGCGGGATACGTCCAGCGTAGGCCACCGACAGGCGACGTCCACAGCGTGCGCAGGCAAGCAGGCCAGCGAGCAGCGCGCGGCCACCACGACCGGATTTTACGTCGCCCGCCTTGCCGTAAGCATTTGTCGCGAGCTTCTTCTGGTTGCGTTCAAACTCCGCCCAGTCGATGTAGCCTTCGTGGTGTTCCCGGAGCATGACGTCCCAGTTCTCAAACGGCTTGCGGTGCTTGTAGCTCTTGCGTGCCCGGCCTTCGACGATCGTCATCTGCTTGCCGCTCTTGCCATACGCGTAGACACCAGCATAGAACGGATTCTTGAGCACCGAAATCACGTTACGGTAGCGTATTGGAGTCCAGTCGACCCGCGTCAGCGTCCGGCCGTCAGAGGGGCGCGGGAAGTGGACCTGTTCAGCGTTCATCGACAGCAGAACCTGCCGCGCGCTGCCCAGTTGCCGGAAACGAGTAAAAATCAGGCGTATGACTTCCTGCAACCGTGCGTCTGGATCGAAACCCAGACCAACATCACGATGCCAGATATAGCCGACCGGCACGCTGATACGTAATTCACCACGGTGTGCCTTCTCTCGTTTGGCGTCGTGCATGCGCGTTCGAAGCACGTTGAGTTCGAATTCGCTGATGCTGCCCTTCATGCCAAGTAATAGCCGGTCATTTGCCCGGCAAGGATCGTACACACCGTCAAGGTCGATTACCCGCGCTTGAACGAGACCACAGAGCTCGAGCAGATGATGCCAGTCGCGTCCATTGCGGGCAAGGCGTGAGGCGTCCAGGCAAAGCACTGCGCCGACATCGCCTGCACACAATAACGCGACCAGACGATCAAAGCCCGGTCTCGCAACTGTGCCGCTCGCCGAGCGTCCCTGGTCGTCGTCGATGACTTCGACGTCGCGAAATCCATGTCGCTTTGCTTCCTGCACGAGGTCATACTGCCGGCGCCGGCTCTCGAGGTTCAGTTGGACCTGCGTTCGGCTGGACTGTCGGACATAAACTACCGCCTTGCGTTTAAGAAGATCTGCGGGCAAACGATCATCATTCGTCATCGTTACGCCCCTTCGCAGTCGGGATGCCCGCCGCCTGCATCAACAGGCATGCGAGATGCCTGAGCGTGTTTGCCCGTTGCACCGCGTTCATCCCCTGAAGCTCGACCGCGTCGAACATCAGGTTCATCTGGGGCGGCATCGACCGCGATAACTGTTGACCTGCTGGAACGACGTTTGGCAGATTGCCCATTGCGTTTCTCCCGGACGTTGGTGGAACCGTCCGGAGAGTTTCCCCGCAAATGCAGATCGACCAGCAATTGATGCAGATTATGCAGTGTCGCTACGGTAACTCTCGGTTCGCCGAGAACCATCGCTGAACAAATCGCGGCATCGAGCATCCATCCCGCGATCATCCTGATTACACCGGGGTCCGCCTCCACATGGACGACCTGACCTCCGCCGCGACGCTCGATGTCTTTAACCTTGACGCGACGCCCATACAGCGGATGCCAACGATAATGAATCTCGACTTCCTGCCCGATATGGGCAGAATGAACGGGAAATTGCGATCGGGCGAATTTGATTTTCTGCCCAGTTGTTATCAATGGGCAATTGGCTATCGTCCAAGAATCGCGTGAGCGCTTCCCAGCGACGTAGGCTGTAGTCGAGCGCCTTGGCAATCGCCGAGCCTTCGCTCACTTGCTGACGGTGCAGCAGCATCCAAGTATGAAGCGCATCGGCAATGGGCCGACTTCGTTTCTGTCGTCGTTCGTGACGCTCATCGGGTTCTAGATTTTGTACTTCGCGCTCGATGTCGTAGAGCTGCCCAATGTGGGTCAACGCCTCTTCGGCAATCTGGCTTTTATTGCTCGCGTGCAACTCGTAGAACTTGCGCCGTGCATGCGCCATGCAGCCGATTTCCGTCACGCCCTGGGCGAATGAGGCTTTGTATCCGCTGAAGTCGTCGCAAACGAGCTTGCCCTGCCAGTTGCCGAGGAAGGCACGAGCATGTTCTCCCGCACGGCTCTCAGCGAAGTCGTAGACCACGCCCTTCATTGACTCGAACGCGCCAGGACAGTAAGTCCAGAGATAGGATCGGTGCGTCTTCTGTTTGCCGGGCACCAGCATCGAGACCGGTGTCTCGTCCGCTTGCAGCACGCGGTGCTGAACAATTTGCGCACGCAGGGCGTCAACTAACGGCTGCAACTGCACCCCGCATGCGCCAATCCACGCGCCCATGGTGGAGCGAGGGATGGCGAAGCCCGCGCGCTCGAAGATGCGCTCTTGGCGGTAAAGCGGGAGATGATCGCTGTATTTCGCGACCAATACGTGGGCCAACAGCCCCGCCGTAGGAATGCCTTTATCGATGACGTGCGCGTCGACGGGGGCTTGGATCAGCGTCTCGCACTTCGCACACGCCCACTTGCCCCGGATGTGTCGCTCGACCGTGAACACGCCCGGCGTATAGTCCAGCTTCTCGCTGACATCCTCGCCAATGCGTTTGAGTTGGCAGCCGCACTGGCACAGCGTTGACTCGGGTTCGTGGTGTAAAACGACGCGCGGCAATGCTGCTGGGAGCGCCGCGCGGCGCGGCTTGTTCGCCTCGGTCTCGCGCGGCGGCTGCCCGGACATGTGCGCGAGTTCGTGTTCGACGGCAATCAGGTCGGCATCGATTGCCTCGTCCAGCAAGCTACGCTGCTCGGGCGGCAACTTCTCGCTCTTGGCGGCGAACTGCAAACGCCGCAGTACCGCGATCTCGTGGGTGAGCTTCGCGTTGACGGCCTCTTTGTGACGCACATCCGATATCAACTGCACGGCCAGTGCACGCAGTTCTTCTGCGCTCATGGACTGGAGTTGTGTCGGATCGATCATAGGCGCTATTGTGCCAGGGCAAGAGGACCTCGCCTATTGGCGCACGTGCCGATTGTCCTTCAGGTGACACGCACGACCGCGTCTTCTCCCAGGCGTTGCCAAGGTAGGCCGAGCACCAGTGCTGCGAGTTGTTCCGAGGACAGTGGCAATGGTTGCCCGACGCCACGTTGCGGCCAGACGAAGCGGCGCGTGTTCAAACGCCTGGCTGCCAGCCACACGCCAAATCCATCATGCACAAGCACCTTGATCCGATTGGCTCGGCCATTGGCAAACACATAGGCATGGTGCGGGTGTGCGGCGCCGAAGACCTTGACCACACGTGCCAGTGCGGTCTCGGTGCCGGCACGCATGTCCATGGGCTCGATGGCGAGCCAGATGGCGTCGATACGGATCACCGTAAAATCTCCCGCACCCAGGCGGCACTGTCGTTCAGGCGCTCAGCAGGCCAATCAATGGCAATCGTGATGCCGTTGCGCTGCACTTCGATGCGCATCGGCACCGCAGGGCTCTCGGGCGCAGGTGGCGTGAGCGCGATTGGCAACGGGATGAAGGCCGGCACCGTATCAATGTGCTGCGTTGCCTTCTTCGGTGCGGGTGTCTGCCCAGATTCTTTGATCCAACGACGCAGCACATTGGGATTCATGCCATGCGAGATCGCGAGTGCGGAGCACGACATGCCGAGTTGCTGACTTTGTGCGACCAGATCGGAGCGAAATTCACGCGAATAGGTACGACGGGTTCTGCCTTTATGGGACTGCTCTTCTATAGGGTACACGTGCCCGCTTCCATGATCGTGGAAACGTATGCTCTTACACGCTAATGTCGGACGCTAGATGGGATGACCGGCCGCTTACGTTGTAATTCGTCCTGTTCATGCAAATCGATCATCGCCGTGGCAGCATCTCATTGCAATGCAGCATGGCTCCTCACACGGGTTTGGTATCGGCATGCATGACGCGAACGTTGTCCGCGATCACTAGATCCATATCGGTCAACTGCTGGACTTCAGCTGGCGAGAAGCCAGGAGCCACTTCTTCCAGTACGAACCGGTTTCCGCGACGCACAAGCAAAGCAAGATCCGTGACGATCATATCGACGCATTGCGGCGCGGTAAGGGGATATTGGCACTCCCGTACCAGCTTTGCGCGCCCCTTGCTGTCGCTATGTTCCATCACGATGATGAGCTTGCTTCCGCCAGCGATCAGATCCATCGCGCCACCAATACCCCCTCCTACCTGACCGGGTACGCTCCAATTGGCAAGGTCGCCGTTTTGTGCAACCTGATACGCACCCAGCAGCACAGCTGATAGCTTGCCCGAACGCGCTACTTCGAACGACACGACACTGTCGAACAATGCGCCGCCGGGCCGCATCTCTATAAAACCGCCGGCGGCATCAAAGAGATCGGAATCCGGCACCCCCGAATCATCGAGTAGCTCGTAACCCAAGGCACCGTTCTCGGCATGGAGCGTAATGCTTCGCCCGCCGACATGCGAGGCCACCAAGGTCGGCAACCCGGAGCCCAGATTAACGTAACCATGCTCCGGCAATAGCGCCGCGGCGCGTTGCGCAAATTCCATTCGAGACAAGGCCGGCTTGCCAAAATACTCTCGCCGGCTATCCGGCGCTCGACGCCTGAGGGCACCCTTGGGTATGGCGATTTTCCTGGTCGTAAGCACGATACGGGACACGAAGATACCCGGCAAGCCGACGCGCTCGGGTGCGATGGTACCGGCCTCCACGATTTCCTCGACCTCGACGATGGCAACCCGCGCACCCTTTGCGAAGCTAGGATGGAAATGCGTGCTACTGCCGCGAAACTCGACGTTGCCATTCGTGTCTGCGCGAAAGCCTCGCACCAGTGCATAGTCAACCGGTAGAGCGTGTTCGAGCACATATTGTTTGTCGCCGAACTCGCGCACTTCCTTGCCTTTGGCCAGCGGGGTTCCGACAGTCACCGGACTGTAGAACGCCGGCAACCCGGCAGCAGCGGCACGCAGGCGCTCCACCAGAATGCCTTGCGGCACCATTTCAAGCTGTACCTCGCCGGCAGCGGCGCGTTGCTCAACAAGAGACGGAAATCCGGGCCTTGCTGAAAAGGATAGAACGACCTTGGCAATCTGCCCGTTCTCTAACAGTAGCTCCGGCCGAAATTCTCCGGCACCAAGCGAATTGGCAACCACGCATAGATCGCTCGCGCCCTGCTCCTTCAGCGCGATCACCAAACTGTTCGGATAGCTGTGTCCCACGCCAAAGCCGGCAATGGCGATAGTCGATCCGTTCGGGATGTCCGCTACTGCAGCCTCTGGCGAGGAAAAGATCTTTGTCATTATGTTATATCGGTAAGAAGTGGCCGGAAACGAAGCAAGGCAGCGTCATCCCCCGCATCGCAAAACACCGCTTTTAATGGCAGGCCGATTTTCAGTTGCGCAGGATCGTAGTCGACGATATTGGTCAGCACGCGCGGCCCTTCATCAAGGTCGACCAAGGCGAGCACATAGGACGGTGTCTCGCGATACGCCCCTTCGCCGCGGTGAACGATCGTGAAGCTGTAAACCGTCCCGCGTCCGCTTGCCTCGAACCACTCGACCGAATCATGTCCGCACTCTGGGCAGAATTGCCGCGGATACCAGATGACAAAGCTACACCGCGGGCAACGCGGCAACATCAACCGACCGGCCTTCGTGCCATCCCAAAACGGCTTTGTCTCCGGGACCACGGGCGGCGCCGGCACCGGTAATTGGGGCGCATTCATGCATCACCTCGACCAAGAATCAACGTCGCGCTGCACAGCCGGGAGATACCCCCGCCCGTGCCATGCGCCAGTGCGACTTCACAATTTTTGACTTGTACTTCCGGATTGGCTTCACCACGAAGCTGACGAACCGCCTCAATGATCTTGACCATACCGCCCTGATAGCCTGGGTGGTTGTTGCACAATCCACCGCCATCGGTATTGACAGGGAGTTGACCGCCAATGCGCAACGCGCCGTCCGCAACGAACGCACCAGCCTGCCCCTTCTTGCAAAACCCAAGATCTTCCAGCGTCATCAATACGGTAATCGTGAAGGAATCGTAGATAGAGGCGTAATCGATATCATCCGTCGTTACCCCAGCCTCCTTGAAGGCCGCGGGACCCGACCAAACGGCAGCGGTATAAGTCGCGTCCAGACGACCCGACATGGTGTGCTTGATCGCTTCACCGTGGCCAAGCACCTTCACCGACTGGCGCGTTAAGTCGGCCGCCACCTCCGGAGTGGTCACGATCACCGCACCGCCGCCGTCGGTAACGACACAGCAATCCAATCGTCGCAGTGGATCGGCAACGAAAGGCGATGCGAGCACCTCCTCGACCGTGACCGGTTTGCGCAGCAACGCGTTCGGATTGAACTGCGCATGAAACGCGGCCGCCGCCTTCACTTCGGCAAGTTGCCGGGCGGTGGTTCCATATTCGTACATATGGCGCTGTGCCGCCAGCGCATAGATACCGATATTGGTTTCGCCGTAAGGGGTCTCGAAAGCATACTCCGGCGTTTCAGGAGGTAGTTTCGCACCTCGAACGATTCCCCGGACACGCGCGCCTTGTGTCACCAGCGCGATACGGCACTTTCCGCTTGCCACCGCGAGCGCCGCATGACCGACGTGACAAAGATAGGACGATCCACCTGTAAAAGTCGAATCCGTATAGCGCAGATTCTTCAGGCCGATATATTCGGCTAGCGAGATGGCGCCGAAACCAAGCTGGCCATTGCAAAAAAAACCATCCACATCCTTCAGCGCGAGTCCAGCGTCAGCAAGGGCGCCCAGCGCCACTTCCGCATGAATTTGCGCCGCCGACCGATCTGGCAAGTCTCGGGCTGGGTGCTCATACGCACCGACGATAAACGCTTTTCCGTTCAAGCTCACGCACTACTCCACGGCACATTGCGATATCGCTAGAGTAGCGTCACAGGGCTATCGCTTCCAAGCACGCCGCGCAAGTGTCCGCCGTGTGAATCGACAGGCGAGAGTGGGTTGGAACAGCCTTCCGATTATCGCTTCGTGCAAGGATGCGCGGTTCCTTATCTCGTCTTCTGACGAAGCCCCGTACTCGCGGAAAACAAGCTGTCAATGACATCAAGATTGCGTGGATATCAGACAGTGTGTGAAACCGACTCGATCATCTCTCGCGCAATGCGATTGGCGGGACAATGCTTCAACCAGACCCGTTAACGTCAAAGAGGCTGCCCGAATCAACGGCACAGCCTCTCCTTTCAATCAATACCGCCCTTCCCTGATCGTCGTTTAACAGGAGGATTCAACGATTTGAAGGAATGCACCTTATTGAGCGGCCTTCTCCGACTCGAAGCGTCTAATCAGGTCGCGCCGCCAAGCTTCGATCCCTTGAAATCCTGGAAGCGTACGGCACAACGCCTCGGTGTCTCGACGCAATACTTCCTCGGGCTGGTCTAGGTCGATTGGTGCGCGAAATGGTTGATCAACATACCAAGGCGTATCAACGAACGCCTCGGCGCGATTTCCTTCGGGGTCACGGAAATAAATCGACCACGCGGTGCCGTGCGTGATGATGTCGACTTCCTCAACAGACTCATGTTTCAATGCGTTGCCAATGCGTTTCAGCTCAGCAAGATCGGATACGCGAAATGAGATCTGGTTGATGACGCGCGAGTGATCATCAGCGCCCCGCCCGCTAGCGATGACGAATTGATGATGGATATCCGGCTCTGACGTCAGAAAGGCAATCGATCGTTCAGGCCCGCGTTTGCTGTCACTGATGACAAAGCCGAACACGCGTTGATAGAAGCCGAGCATGGCATCGAAATCACGCACGTGAATACCAACATGTCCCAAGTCCATAATTGTCACACCTTCTAAAGAAACGTCGTACGTCAAACGTTACGGACGGGAAGTGGAAACCGCTCCAGATAGGGCAAGAATTCCGGCTCCAGATCAATCTGAAGCGCTGCCATGATCCGTACCATGCCGTTATATTCGCCAATGGCAATAAGCAGATCAATCAATGCGTCTGGCGGCAGCGCCTCGCTCAACGCCGCAAACGTCTGATCGCTGAGCGTCAATCGCTCGGTCAGCTCACGCGTTGCTTGCAGGACAACACGAGCGATGGGTTCGAGTGACGACGCCTTGCCGGCGCTGTCCGCGGCAATGGCGAGAATGTCGGCCTCACTGACGCCAAACGACAATGCGACATCGACATGATGGGCATATTCGTATTCGCTGCCGGTAGCGTATCCCACCTGCAAAATCGCGAGCTCACGCAACCGGGGATTCAGCGCGCTTTCGTGCCGGAGATACATTCCGACACCTGCAACGTGTCGGGCCCCCCGGGGACTATGGGCAAGCGCACGCGTGATATTGGATTTCATGCGCGGGATATCCTGGTACTCCGGAGCCAGGTCCTCTCGATCGAGGTAGCGTACTCGTCCCATGATCACCCCGCCCCACCAACGATCAAAGCGAGAGGATCGAGGCCGGAGCGCGCAAACTCGACGATCTGCTCTTCATAGCCGACCTGCGAACTGATCAGAAACGTCTCGTGGCGAATGCCGTCGATCAACACGGAAGCCGCAAATTCCGCCGTGGCGGGCTTGCCGCGCCTGGGGTCCACGCCATGGAGAAACTCGTCGATACTGGGGATCGCCGTACCCGACGTGGTCATGCTCTGGCCTCCAGGCCGATCGGATGTCGCGGTGATGCTCGGGCAGAAAACCGACACGCGTACGCCGTATTGGCGCAACGCATGCGCCATGCCGTAGCTCATTGCGAGCTGCGCACCTTTGGTTGTCGTATAGGGAATCTGAAAACGCGTGGGCGGATCGGGCAGAATGGCAAGCGATGACGCCGTGTTGACCAGATAACCACTGCCTCGCTGCATCATCGCGGGAAGTACCGCGCGTATCATGCGCACATAGCCAAGCACATTCACTTGCAGTGCCGTTTCCCATACATCAAACGGAATATCTTCAATTCGCCCGGCAATCGGCGGCATCGACGCATTGTTGATCAGCAGATCGACCGCACCGTATCGTGCCGTTGTCGCCTCCATCAGGGCGGTGACGTCAGCGTCCTGCGTAACGTCGCAGCGCACGCCCATCGCGTCGCCACCCGCCTCCTGAATCGAAGAAACAGCTTCCTCGACCTTGGCCCCATTAAGATCGGCGATGACCACGCGACTCCCCAAGCGCGCTAATTCCACGGCGGTCATCCGACCAATACCGGTCGCCGCCCCGGTAATGAGGACTGTCTTGTTCACGAATTCCATCAGCGTGCTTCCATGTCGAAGATTTCAGTAAGAAATAAACTTAGCGCCGCCCACGAACGTCGATCGGCCGTTTCCGAGTAGCCGAAGCCGGGACGCGGATTGCTGCCTGCCTCGGGACTGGTAAAACCGTGGCACGTGCCGCCATAGAGGTGGACTTGCCAATCGATCCCTGCCACGGACATCTCCTCGGAAAACGCTTTAATTTGTTCCTGCGGCACCAGCGGATCGGATGCGCCCGAACATACCAGCACCTTTCCTTTTATATGGCCAGCGGTATCGGCTTGCGTTGGCGTCAAGGCGCCATGAAAAACGCCCACGCCCCGAAGCGGCGCACCCGTACGAGCCAGCTCCAAGCCCCACCAGCCGCCAAGGCAATAACCAATTACCGCGATGCGCGTCGAATCCACTTGCGGGACCCGAGCAAGTGCTTGAAGGCTCGCGCGCAGACGCTCGTGCAGCCGATCGGGATGGCTTTTCAGCGCATCGACCGTGGCGCGCATTGTCGTCGGATCGTCGAACAAGACGCCATCCCCGTACAGATCCGCGGCAAGCGCGACATAATTCAGTTGCGCGAGCGCCGCGGCACGGCGCATTACATGAGGGCCCACGCCGGGCGCCTCGGCGAAAATCAACACACCGGGCACCTTGCCTGGTACTTCGGGACAAGCTAGCTGACCGCGAAATGTCAAACCGTCGGCGTCATAGTGAAGCGGCGTTGTATTCAAGGTGACTTTCCCCACTCGTCAATTAAAACGGGAACAGGCAATACCACCGCATGCACGCCCATACTGGTAATCAGCTTGCATACATCCATGATTTCGTTCGGCGTAGCGCCGTTCGCGAGCGCGGCGCGCATATGTTGCCGTACTCCCGGCCCTGACAACTGGGTACATTGCGCATACGCGGCCAAGGCGACAAGATGGCAGTCCTTTGCCGAAAGCGGACCGTTCTCACCCATCGCCGCTGAAGCAAAGTTCAACCACGCATCATAGAACGCGGGATCGACGTCGATCGCGGCATGGACTTCCGGCAGAGCCGCGCCGAGAAGTTGAAGATGCTTCTTGTGTACCGTCTCGACATATGACTTATGATCGATCGAGGACAGTACGCCAGGCACAAGCTCCTCAAGCGCGAGCGCCCCGAGCAGGTATGTCTGTACCCCAACCATGCTGACAACCATGGCCACCGCGATCAACTCTTCGAGTGATGCACCGTGCTCTCGCGCAAAACGAGCATGTTGCCGCACACCGCGTTCGAAAAAATGCGTTGGTGAACAGTTGGTCGCAACGTAAATCAATTCACGCGTCTTTGGCGAAAGACAGCCGCGCTCCGCGGTGTACGCCGATAACTCCAGATACGCGGCGACGTACGCAGGGTTCGCCAGTAGCAACCGCTCCCAGTCGTCATTCCAATAACCGCGCCGCGACCTGAAATGCTCGCGAATGCGGGATGCTATCTCGTCAGAAGGCATGATCGCATCCATTAGAACGGTGAAAGGGGCGGAAACCCAAAGTGTATTCGCGCGAAGTTCACGGCAGTCCGATCCATCTGCTGCGTGAAATGGGTGCGCTGAATCGCAATGTCGCGGTAGTATCGCCCGAGCATCGACTTGCTTTGCCCGATCTGCGTGCCGGCCGTGGTGAAAATGCGATCCGCTGCCTCGAACGCGAGGCGAGTGGCCTGCTGGACCATCAGGAATATTCTTCGGTCTTCCTCCTCCGAGAATTCGATACCCTGCTCCGACTGCGCCGCGCACGCATCCATGTAGTCCTGGGCCGCCTTGAGAACCGCCGCGTCAGCATTGTCCATCAATGCCTGAGCCAGGCCGTAGTAATGCTGAAACTCATGGGATTCCATCAGTTTCGTCTTCGGCGAGAAGCGCATCGGCTTATTTCGCAAGAGCGCATCGTACAGATCGAGCATGCCACGCGCGGTGCCCATCAGCACGGCGCCACCCTCGATCATGAAGAACCCCGCCTTACGTCCGTTGTACATAGGATTTGGATGCACCTTTTCACCCGTGATACCCACCCACATCGCCAGCGGCGAGACACGATGCTCCGGGATGAACAGGTTTTCCACGACGACACGGCGTGACCCGGTCCCCTGCATCCCCATCATTTTCCAGTTATCGATGATCGAATAGTCCTTGCGATCGATCAACATGAGGACCGGCTTGGGAGCGGCGCCTTCCTGGGGAATCAAACCACTCGCCATGATGTGCGTCGCGATGTCGCAACCGGAAGCGAAATCCCAGAAACCGGACGCGATATAGCCTCCCTCCACAGGCTGCACCGGGATCGGCGAGCCGAGAGACGGACAACGGTATTCTCCGTCTACCCCATAGGCCTCGATCTGAGCTTGCTCGGAATGGTCGGCGAGAATGAGGGGATGACCGGCCGTCAACGCGAGTACCCATCCACTCGACGGGCAACCGCGCGCCACTTCGCTCATTACCTTGACATAGGTCGGCAGATCGAACTCGTAACCCCCAAACCGGCGCGGCTGCACGATCCGGTAAAAACCGGCTTCCACGAATTCGTCGTTGGTCTCCTGAAGGATGCGCCCCGCCGCTTCCGTGGCCGGTTGCCGCTCACGTAACGTATCGCGCATCGCAATAGCACGCCGAATCATTTCATCCGGCGTCAATTCGGGTTCCGGAATCGGGATGGCACCGCGGACCGTCGCCGCGGCATGCGATCTCTGCCGACCGCGAGCTTGCTCTGCATCGATCACGGCTGCTTGCTCCCTTGCAGTTGGTCTCGTTCCGCGAACAGTTGACGCGCCAGATCCGCGGCTTTTAATTCGAACTGCAATCCAGGGTTGGTGCGCGCCATGGAGATATCGCGGAAGTAACGCTGCATTCGCGTGCCATTTCGTGCGGCCGCACTGGTCGAAGCGGCGCGATACAACATGTCCACCGCGTCGAACGACAGCTGCGCGGCATGTTGCAATCCTGCTTGCAGACGCTGGTCGTCCGAGCGCAGGTAGGTGCGCTTCTTTTCCATCCCCAGCCGTGCGAGATCCATATATTCCTGCGCCGCACCCACCACGGCATGACGCGCCGCCTCAAGCTTTCCGAGCGCAATGCCATAAGGGCGCTGGTAATCCGGGGTTTCGGATTGAAGGGCCGCATTGGGGCCGAACGCTTTCCGACTACGAATGATGCGTTCGTATTCATCCAGCGCCGCATATCCGACCCCTACCATGATCGAACTGATCTCGGTCTGGAAAAACCCGAGCGTTCCTCCTGCGTACATCGGATTCCCATGCAGGCGCGCGCCTTCCGTTCCCTGGGAGATGTTCGGCGCGAAGAAATCCTCCCGCACCAGATAGTGATCCGGTATCCAGGCATTTTGCATCTGCACCGTGTTGGAGCCACTGGCACGCATACCAATAAAATCGCCCCAGTTATCCAGCATCGTCCACTCGGTTCGCGGCACCAGGGCAACCGCTGCCTGCGGCGCGCCCCCCTCCTCGATGAGCCTCACACCTACCATCACGTGTGTCGAATACGGCACCCCTGAGCAGTAATCCCATGTACCTTCCAAACGCCAGCCACCCTCCGCCCGGGTCGCGGTTCCGGAGGGAATGGCCCGCGCCGCGGCGGCGAAGTGCCCATCCGGACCGAACGCTTCCTCTTGCGCACGTTCGCCAAACAATTGCGCCACGTTCAGGGAATGCCCTGCTGACAGGGCAAGACACCATCCGCTTCCTGGACAACCCCGCGCAACTTCCATGATCATTCGCGCGAAAGTCGGCACGCCAAACTCGTAACCACCATAACGGCGCGGCTGCAAGGTACGATAGAACCCCGCCTTCTTGAAGGCCTCGTGCATTTCCGGCGAATACGTTCCACGCTCTTCTGCCGCGGCCTGCCCTTCGAGTAAAGCATCGCGCAATCCCGCCGCGCGTGCTATCAGCTCATCGGACGTCAAACCCGGTTCCGGCGGCGCCATCTCACTGGCCGTTTTTCTCTGAAGTGTACTGACCATCGGTATCTCCTGTGCAGTCTCTGGATGGCTATGCTTAGAGCGCACAGTAGCGCCCTTGTCCGAGTGCGACAAGACGCGGTTCGTCGCTGTCCGACCTGTGTATCTCACGCCAAGATGCATCCCCGGAGGCAAGGCCTTTTTACTGACCGCACCTTGCAAAAATTCTTACAGCGCTGCTTTATGGCGCACCCTAAGTCGGCCGTCGGTTCGTCGCCACGGACGCGATCGGCGACTCGTTCGGGACGGCCCCGATTCCCCAATTCGCCTTTCCGCTATAGGCTTTACGATGAAGATAGACCTGAACGAACCGGTTACCACGCCCGCCTCTGAAAAAGCACGACCAGACCGTATGGTGCCTTGAGGCGCTTTACGCGCCTCGGCACCACGTCGGATATTCCTCCGGGAAAACGCTAATGACTTATAAAAAAATCTGCTCGCTCGATCGCGGCCTTAAAGTGCTTGAGTATCTCAATACGGTTCGTGCATCCACCGCCCACGAGATTGCTACGGAGCTCACCCTCCCTCGCCCTACCGTCTATCGGATCCTCGAGACATTAGAGGACCGCGGGTTGCTCTATCGCAGTGTCTCGGACAGCGTATTTCGCCTGACCAACGAGGTGCGCCACTTGAGCGAAGGCTTCACCGATGAAGAATGGATTCGAACTCTCGGCGCACCGCTTCTGAAAAGCCTGGGCGAGAAAGTGTTGTGGCCGACGGATCTCGCGACATTTGAAAACGATGCGATGATCATTCGAGAAAGCACCCATAGCTTCAGCCCATTCTCGGTCGATGTAGGCATGATTGGCCGTAAACGCCATCTGCTGAAGAGCCCTCTCGGGAGGGCCTATCTCGCGTTCTGCCCCGATGATGAACGACAGGATATTCTGAACTCGCTGCGCCGCTCACAGGACCCGGATAATGCGTTGAGTCGTGATGAGGCATTTCTGGAAAAAATGATCAGCACCTCGCGCGCCAACGGATATAGCAATTGCCAGGAGCTGGAGCATCCCAGATGCGCCAGTATTGCGGTGCCCGTCATGCAAGATCAATACGTGATCGCTTGCATCAATATTGTCTGGGTTGCGGCGACCATTGAATACGATGAAGTAATTACCCGTTATCTGCCAGATCTCTTGCAGACCAAGCTGGATATGGAAGCAGGACTGATGACCATGAACCTCCAGCGGTCCCGGATTTAACCTCGAAGCCTCGCTGGGTGTGCTGCCGGCAATCCCGATGCGGTACACACAGTGGACAAGCACGAACAGCGAATGGCCACCTTCGGAATCGAACTTACAATAGCCCCGGACCATCCCGAAATATGGACGGGACGACAACGAGGGCTGGCTGTTCCGATTTCGATGAGCAGGTCGCCGACATGCCGGGGCCTTTTTCCAGTGAGGCGCAAAAAGCTGTATGACGCAAGAGGTCACGCGGTTCTCGCCGCTCAAGGGGGCGTTCTTATCAGTATGGGCACTACGGTGCTGTGCGACACTCGGTAACCAGATGCTCGCCTTCTCCCTGGGACTGCGACTGTATGAGGTCAGCGGGTCAGCGCTTGATCTCGGCCTCCTGGGACTTATCCAATTTGTTCCCAGTCTGGCCTTTGCATTGCCTGCCGGCCAGTTGGTGGATCGATTTTCACCTGGACGCGTGGCGAGTTTTGCGCAATGGCTCAATGCCCTGGCCGCGGGGGCCTTACTCTTACCGATACAATCTGACTCCGGTGCGACCGTGCTGCTTTTTGGCGCAGCGTTAGCGACGGGGGCAACCCGCGCATTCGAGCACCCCATCAACACCACCTTGCTACCTAGCGTGGTTGCGAATCGCGATGTACCACGCGCCATCGCCTGGATTACCTCCATCGCAAAAATTGCCTCGATGGTAGGACCGGTAATCGGTGGAGGGCTTTATGCATTTGCACCGACTGCTGCCTATTCGGCGGCGTTCGCCTTATTCGTTATCGCGGCCATTCTTGCCGCAACGTTGCTGAATCGCTCGGATACGCCAACCCATCTGTCCGGGCTCCGTCCGTCCTTCGCGGGCCTCCATCTGATATGGCGCGATCGGGTATTGGGCGGGGCGATGCTTCTCGACCTGTTCGCCGTGCTGCTCGGCGGCGCAACCGCGCTATTGCCGATATACGCGCTCGATGTGTTGCGTGTCGGACCGATGGAACTCGGGCTGCTGCGCGCCGCACCAGGGATCGGCGCTGTCGTGACTGGCCTGTGGCTCACCCGTTCGCCGGTGACGCGACATGTCGGCGTCGTGCTGCTAGGCGCAACTGCGCTGTTTGGGGTTCTGACCGTTGCCTTTGGCTTGGCGCGTAGCCTGCCGATCAGTCTGCTGTTGCTCGCGGCAATCGGTGCGACGGACATGGTAAGCATTCACATCCGCAGCGCGTTGGTGCAATTGCGTACACCCGCCACATTGCGAGGACGGGTGGGTGCGGTCAACGGAATCTTCATCAGCAGCTCAAACCAGATTGGTGCATTCGAATCTGGCCTGACTGCGTATTGGTTCGGCACGGTGCCGGCGATCGTGCTTGGTGGCGCCGCCACGGTCGCGGTAGTAGGCCTCATTGCAACGCTGGTCGCCCCGCTGCGCCGAGCAAAGCATATCCAGGACGCACCACCAACCAATGCCATTGTATAAACATCGACCCACCCGTGGATTTTGCCGACACCCACGAAAGCGGATCGTCAGTCCGCATCACCGCACGCCGCTTTACTGGGCTCCGAAATGGGCGACCAGACCTCCCAATGCACCATCGACATCCCCGCCGATGCCTTTCGGGGCCATTTCCGCAAGTTCCGGAGGGACATCCGCCTCGATGGTGTACGTCACTTCCGACCCCGGGCCGTCAGCCGCCACAGCGAACGTCGCGTCGAGGCTTTTGATCGGGGGCGCGCCAGGCGGTGTTTCCTGACCAGGCACCAGCTCGTACGTGAAGCGCATCGCCCCGTCATCAAGGCTTTTGATTCGATCGAGCATGGTGTTGCCGCGCTTGAAGTGCACTTTCCGATCACCATTGGGGAGCATCTCGACTGAATTGATGTGCGGTTGCCAGGAGGCGAAGCCGGCAAAATCCTTGACGAATTTCCAGACCTCCGGCGCGCCGGCTTTCAGTTTGACGCTCTTGCTCACTTTGACAATCGTCATCGCTATTCCCTCTTTCTGTGGATGGACTGCAACAGGCAGCCGCATACGATATGCCGGTAATGGTATCTACCGGCGAGTTTCTAGAATGTCTTGGATCAAGACGTAGCTTAGTCTATCGTGCGCCCGGAAAGCGCGATGCGGTTGCCCGGCGAATGTCCGCAGGGTGTATCCAGCGCAATATCGATGGAACGGATCATCAGCGACGCCATCCAGGTTAGTAAAACACCCCGGCCTGATGATCCTGCATTCGATGCATGGAACCGTCGTGCCCGGCTGCCCGACAAAAATTCGCGAAAAATGTCCGCGAACACGACGTACCGCCGTCTGCCTAATCTCAACCACTTGCCCTACCAGAAACCAATACACCCTGCGGACATAAACGTCGCGATACGATCATCCGTTTGTCGTGCACGATAGACTGACAAGTGACGCGATCGAGATGTTCCAGACACTTCCCTGCGCCTGCAACGCGTCAATGAATACAGTCACGAACCGGGCTGCAGGGGCAATAGCAGGCAGTGGGTGTTTTATCTTGAAAAGACAAGTGCCGACGATTTTTGGTCAGCCTTGAAATAGCAATCCGGTAGAAAAATAATATTGCCATGGCGGAAACCGCCGGCAGGAGACGACGCATGAACCTCACCGAACATATCGGTGCCTCGCCCATTCTGACGACCTGGCGGCCCATCACGCGCATTACCGTCAGTAGAAACGATGACGGATAGCCGTCGAAAGAATGTATCGGGAGGATACATTCAATTAAATTAGTATACCTACGTATCAATCAACGCAACATACTTCTTATAACCCGAAAATCCCGCGCGCAAGGTGCTGGCCAACGAGGCTATCGACAGTCGCGAGAATGGGAAGCGGAACCGACGGACAACAGATCCCGGTCCGGCCAAAGCTGAATAAAAAAGAGGAGACATGAAACACATCACCGATATCACGCATCATGTCAAGGCAGTCGTCGTGGGCATTGGACTCTCGTCATTCGCTGTCATGGCGACCGCCGCAGATCCGCAGTCGTCCACTGTACAAGCCGATGCCGCCGACAGCGCACCCGTTGCAAGTGCCCCCGTCGCGGCCAAAAGCCCGCAGGATTCCACAAAAGGAAAAAGGGCCGTCAAAGGCGTTTTCCGGCAGACCCAGAGTGACGCAGGGGATAACCCCCCGGGTCTCGCAAGCGTAAGCCCTCGCCCTCCGACAGGCGCGGTTCCTCCGCCGAGAAAGGGGCCACTGAGCGGGATCGGCGATGCACTGGATGAACGTGGGATCAATCTCGGCCTGTTCTTTACGAACGGCTACTTCACCAACCTTACTACCGGTGTCAAGCAGGGTAAGTCCGTCGACTACGCCACGTTGTATATGTCCGTCAACCTCGATCTACAGAAGCTGATAGGCATACCGAACACGCAATTCCATATCACGGAGGCGTGGGAGCCTCCTTCACACAATACGGGCAACTTCTCATCGGAGGTGTCAGCGGGCTTTGCCCCTTTCCCCGCAACCGTCACAACATCGAATCTCGTCAAGCTGACGCTGTCCCACGACCTGTTCAATAAACGGTTGCATGTGGAATATGGTCGCATGAACCTGATTGACGATTTCATGGTTGCAACGATGTGCGCCGGACGCTATGCGGCAACGCCGCTCATAACGGTAGGGGTCCCGCCACTGGATAAGTCGGTGTGGGGCGCAAGGATGGCATACTCGCTGTCCCCCCATACCCGCCTGGGCCTCGGCGTGATCGAAGACAATTACGCACTTTTCAGCCAGTCGACAGGGTGGGATTGGAGCACCCGCACGCGGAAGGGTTGGGTCTGGGTGGGAAACGTTATGCACACGACCGACTTTTCCAGCAGCCGGTATCCCCTAAATCTTGAAGCCGGTATCTACCACGACACAAGCCCTTACACCGATGATCTGCGAAATGTGGATGGATCGAGCCAGGCGGTCAATCCCTTCGGCACCGCGGTCACGCATGGTAGCGGTACATGGGGCGTGTATGGGCAGGCCAGAAAAGTCGTCTGGAGAGCGGCGGACTCGGAGAGCCCGGTTCCTCGGAACGTCGCCCTGTACGGCGGCGCATACATCACCCCCGGTCCGGGGCATGCTTATCCCATCGAAGCATTCGGGGGCGCCGAATACGGGGGATTTATCAAAGGCAATCCGGCGGCGGTCGTGGGCACGACGGTACGCTACATCCGGTTGAGCGACGGACGCGCTGCATTTGAACAACAGCTCAGTGCGGCAAGCGGCTTTAGCAATGCACCGGTGCAGCAAAACACGTTTGCTTTCGACGTGCATGCGCAATATGGCATTGCCCCCGGCGTGCTGGTAAATGCCTCTGCGCAATACTTGCTGCATCCGAACAGAGTAGGCCCCTTCGCGGCGTCTACCGGAAATACGCGCAGCGGCTGGTTGCTGGGCTTGTTTCTGGTTGTCGATATCGGCCGCATAGTAGGTCTGAGTCGCTAAAAATCGAGGGCCGCTCATGCCGTGTTCCGCCGTTGAGGGGCACGCGGCATGATGACCGCCCCAAGGCGCGAATCGATTTTCCGGCCCATCGTACCGGGTCAATGCGAACACCGGCATCCGCCGATCAGAAACGGGGCTTTTCCGGAACACGCGACAGACGCGAGGAAAACATGGCACCCGTCACGCAATAGTGACCGCCATGCCATCATATGCCACGACGTGCTTTACAGTACGAGGGAAAGGGAAAACGACTTAATGGCTGCGCACGCTTTGGGTTCGGGCGATGGCATCGGCCAGCGCTGCATTTCGACGCGTCAGATTGCTTGAGACAGCGACCGCCGCCGCGGAAATCAGCGCGGTCATCGCAATATAGATTCCAATGCAATAAGATTGATGCGTCCGGGCCATGATCGTCTGGGCGATCGCCGGCGCAAAGGCGCCTCCGAGAATCGATCCGAGCGCGTAACTTATCGAGACGCCCGAGTATCTGACGCTTGCGGGAAATAACGCCGACAGAACCGCGGCTTGAGGGCCATAGGAAAGTCCAAGCGGAATGGCAAGAACAAGCAGTGCCAGCATGAATAAGGTGATGTTTCCGGTGTCGATCAGCAGCCACATCGGCACTGCCCATAGCGCCAACATCACGTAGCCAAGCAGCAGTGTACGAGCGGCGCCGATGCGATCGCCCAACCAGCCTGAAAAAAACGTGCTGATCAGCCAGGCGACACATGCCAGGATCGAACAGCGCAACAATCCGTTTGATGGTAAATGCTGAACCAGCTGACCATAGCTGATCGTGTAGGCAAGAAAAAGGTATCCGGCCGCGCTGTTCCCAACGCACAGGAGCGCCGCGACGACGATCGTGCGGCCGTGCGAGCGGAGCAGCTCCCGTAGCGGGGTCTTCGAGGCAACTCGACGGCTTTGCAGTTCTTGAAATACGGGAGACTCTTCCACGCGACGTCTGATCAGCCAGCCGGACAGCGTGAGCACGATCGAAAAAAGGAACGGCAGCCGCCAACCGTATTCGAGCATTTGCTTCGCGTCAAACCATGACGACACACATAACATTGCCCCAGTAGCCAAGAGCAATCCAATCGGCACACCGGACTGCGGATAGGTGCCAAACGACGCTCTTCTCGTTGGCGGCGCATGCTCAACCGCAAGTAATGCCGCCCCGCCCCATTCACCGCCCGCCGAGAATCCCTGCAAAGTCCTCAGCAGGATCAATGCAAGGGGCGCCCAGATTCCAATTTCGGCATAGGTCGGCAATAACCCGATCAGGCCGGTCGCGCTTCCGATCAGTACAAGGGTGACCACCAGCATCGCTCGGCGACCAAACCGGTCTCCGAGATAGCCGCAGATTATCGCGCCTAATGGACGAAACAGGAAGGCAATGCCAATCGTGCCAAGGGACAGGAGTTGCCCGATACCAGGATCCGCGCGCAAAGCCGGCGAGAAAAACAACGGCCCAAAAATCAAAGCGGCTGACTGCGCATAAATTAGATAGTCATACCATTCGATCGATGTACCAACGATGGTCGCCGCCAGGATGCTGCGATCTTCGGAACGGGTTCTGGACGGCGCGCGTGGGGAGGGGGTCGCTTTCATCGTTGTTATTTGTGGAATGGGCGCGCCGCCCCCGTGGTCACTATGCAAGCCACCGTGCTTGGCAAGGGCAACGAGCAAATCAACGCGGCGGTGGTGTCGATTCAGGCAGACGCCAGACTGTCATGCCATCTCGAATAGTTTTCCCAGTCCATGGATAGGTTCGTTACGACCGAGACGACGCAGACAATGCCATAACATGGCCTGATTGCTCGTGACCACCGGTCGTCCCAATTCGGACTCCAACGTCTCGATCACCGATGCAACGTTGATTGCCGTACAGCTCAGAAAGTAAATGTCCGTCGAATCGTCTCGATGGCTTCGTGCGAGATCGACCCACTTTTCGGGAGGTACCGCGGCCATGCCCGTCCCCTCGAGCAAGCCCAATCCGACTTGACTCAACACTTTATAGCCATGGTGCTCAAGAAAGGCGACCTCGCGCAGATTCACCTCGTCGATATACGGCGTGATCAGTACGATGCGTCTGGTGCCGAGTGCCTCGAAAGCAGCCAATAGCGCTTCCGATGTCGTCGTTGCCGGAATGCCGCACGCATCGGCAATTCGACCGGAAATCTTTTCCCCCATGCTCGGATCAAATGTCGAGACAGCCGTGCAGTTGAAAACAACCAGATCAACCGCCGCATCGGCAAGTAGATTGGAAGCCTCCTCGATTTTCTCCGTCATACCCATCAGCGCCTCCGCTGTCGAGCCGGCGAGTTTCAACCTGGTCGTCAATACATTTACACCGGGCGGCAGCATGCGTTGAATTTCCGGCTCAGCCATCGGGTTGCTGGACGGTAGCAGCATGCCGATTTTTTGCGGCCGGCCAGCGCCGGAGTTTTGCTGTGTTTTATGAGATAAGGTGTTGGCACTCATGTGTCGTCTCCTCGTGGATTGAGCTCCCGCTATTGCGGTGTGATGGGTTCAACCCGGCTATTGGGTTTTCGGTCTCGATGCAGGCAGATAGGTCGACACATGATCCAGTTCGTCGGCGCTGTTGGCAACGGCGAGAATATATCTATCCGGGCGGACGATCACCACCCGCGCGTGCAATTCATCGCATTCCTTTTTCGCCTCGTCCGGCAGGCACACCACCTGATTGATATCCCACAGCGCTTTCGTGGCCGCCGAGACGGAAGCGATCACCTCGCGATCTCCGAGGACCGCGAAGTTTGCGCCGACCGCGTCGTCCAGAGGCACGCCCGATGCCAGTATCGGTTGCGGAAAAATCAGTCCGGCAGGACGATCCTCTCCGCGATGAAGACCCGACCCAAGTCTGGGCGCGAGTGACGTCATTTGCCGCGGGCCTTGGCTCAGCTTGAAATCCCTTTGCCGTGCCTGCTCCGGATCAATCGCCTGGATGATTTCCCCCACTTCGATTGCGTGCTCGATCGTGGCGCGAACATGCGGCGACCGCTCCGCTTCATAGCTGTCCAGCAGGTCGGCGGAAGCCCGCCCCGCGATGACCCATTTCAGCTTCCAGGCGAGATTGGCGGCATCGCGCACACCCGCGCACAATCCCTGTCCAAGAAACGGCGGCATCTGGTGGGCGGCATCGCCGGCCAACAAGACTCTCGATTTACGCCAAGGATGTGCGATGACCCCGTGAAAAACGTACGTCACGGCACGTTCGATGTCGGCATCGGCGGGGGTAAGCCAGGGGGATAACAATCGCCAAACGCTTTCCGGCGACGCAAGCGCCGACACATCGTCGCCAGGCAGGACCATGAACTCCCAGCGGCGGCGTTGGCCGACGCAGCGCATGTAGGTCGTGGGACGACCAGGATCGCAAAACTGAACGGTCCCGTCGGTAAGCCCTTCGACGTCTCGCTTCATGATCAGGTCGACGACGAGCCACTGTTCGTGGCTTCCCAGATCCTCAAGCGGTACGTCGACCATGCCTCTCACGGTCGAACGGCCGCCATCGCAACCAATCAGGTATTGTCCCTCGACGATTTCCGTAAGCCCGGTGTCTCGCGAAACAAATCGCGCCTGCACGCTGTCATCCGACTGCTGCACGGCGACAAGTTCACAGCCCGTCCTGACCTTGGTGTCCGGGAAGCGATCGAGTCCCTTTCGCAATACCGCTTCCAACGCAGGTTGGTGAAAGCGATAGCTCGGATGCCAGTTATTCGGACCGACGGTGCCGGGCCTGGGCCAACGCAACATGACTTCATGATCCAGATTGATGAAGGTCATACCGGGATTCACATGCGTGAAAGGGAGGATCCGTTCAGCCAATCCGATCGACTGAAAGACCCGCATCACTTCTCCGTCGAAATGGGTTGCCCGCGGCAACGGAAATATCTCGCGGGCCGATTCGATCACGGTAACGGAAAGGCCGAAACGCGACAGCAGATTGGCCAGCGTGGCCCCGGTAGGTCCGAATCCGGCTATGACGACATCTGAATAATGGCTCATGATGATGTTGAGATTGACCTTTATATCTTTGCGCCGATGAAAAGCATGTTTTGCTAGCGTTGAAGGTGACGCACTTCCGACCCGCCCTGCGTCGATTGGCGCCGGTCGATGCCCGCCAGATGCTTCAGCAAGGTGGCGCGAGCGGACGGATGACGTGGAACATCGAGACATAGGCGCTCGATCTCCAAAGCCTCGCTTGGCGCAAGCACGTCTCGCGTCAACCGATGAAACTTTCGTTTCACGTCGTTGATCCGGAACGGCACTTCCGGATCACCCCATGCGTGGAAAATGGTCTCGGACGCAATCGTCTCGTCGCCGACAAAGAGATCGATGGCCGCCGGATAAGCGTGCGACGTCGCGGCCAACCGGGCATCCGCGACGACTTCGATTTTGCCTGCAAGTCGCGCCATCGCCCCACTTCCAAACGGCTCCGCACGCTCTATGTCTAGCAGGTCATCCGGGCTCACCCCCATCAGTGCAAGGTTGTATCCGCAGCTCGTGATACGGGAAAGTCTGCTCGTCTCTACGTTGTAATGCGCCACCATGTTCGCGTGCGAAGGAGGCAGTCGCACCCGGATTTTAGTCAGTGACTCGTGTGCGATACCGCGATCAAGCAGTTGCCTGAACCCATGGATCGCGGCCATATTGTGCTTCGCCGCACAGTAAGGCTTGATGCTCGTCTCGGTGACGGCGGGATGTCGCCCCCACATCGCCTCGATACGCTCGTGGGAAATCGGCAGGCCTCGCATGGGAGACGCCCGATCATTTTCAAGTAAGGCCCGATCGCCTGTGAAACCCGCTGCGGCACTCATTGCCGCGAGACAACCCATTCGCGCGGCCATCCCGAAAAGCAACCACCTTGCAGAGGTTCCCTGCGTCGAGGTCACACCGGCACTTGCATTGCCACCTGGCCGTCCATTCGACGATGTCAGCGCAATCGACAGCGCGTTAGCCGTGCGCTCGGCATCAAGATTCAGGTGCTTCGACATGATCGCCGCCGTCGTGATCGGCGCAAGCAGCAGACTCGGCCATACTCCCTGGTGCAATATTTCCGATCCGGAGACCGCTTCACCGAGGCAGGTCATCACCTCATAACCGACGTGAAGAACCTCTGTGAAGCAATCCGGATAAAGCGATCCCGACGCCGCGTCGGCCGCCAAGGCCGTCATGACGACAAGGGCGCCTGGCGTCGTGCAAGACCCCATATGGATGTCGTCTACCTCGGTCAGCCTCGTCGTGGCGGTAAGCAAGCTCACGTTGTCGAGGAACGATGAATCGAACAGCTTACGGATGGCAACGCTCCCCTCGCGCAGCCCGTAGAGATGCCGCCCCTCACGCGTTGCACGTCCGGCGATCCAGGCGCCGACTGTATCCAGGACATGGATCGAAAGGGTTGGCGCGGCGGATGCCATTGCGTCACTGGAGGGGCCGCTCGCAATCCGCTGCGCAATCGTGTCGATCAGGGTCATCAAAAACGTTCCTCGACTGGGGTGGGCATCCCGTCAGCGTGGACCAGCGGCGCAGCGCCCTCGCCCACTGCTTGCGCCGACGCAAAAGTGCCTGGCGCGTTCAACCGGAACTTAGCATGCGGTCGAGACAAATATCAACAAAATCTTATATTACGAGAATACGTGAAAATAATGATAGCAAAGAAAGTTGCTTCCGAAATGATCTTTTATCTAGATAAAATGTGATTTTTGTGGCCAAATTCGCCCATCAGGAACGATGACATGCATCTACTTCTTTTTGACGATCAAATCTCACAGTGGTAGATTTAGTAAAAATATTGAAGGAATCGTCTGTTCCCTTTGTGCGGTAACGGCACGGGAGGCATCGGTTCGTACGTGCGTCAGAAAAGCGAGATGCGGCTCAACGACCAACGCTCCCGCCGCGCTTTGCCGATGCCTTATGCCTCAAACACCTGGAGACTTTCATAATGAAACTCGCATTCTTCGATTCATACCGACTCGGCCTGATCGTCGACGATTCGATCGTGGATATTTCGTCACGAATCACCGGATTTCCGTTCGCCAACCCCAACGACGCCATGGTTCATCTCATAGAAGCGTTCGATGAGTACAAGGCTGCGTTAAAAAAAGCGGAAAGTCAGGGCGAGCGCATCAAGCTCTCGGACGTTCGACTGCGAGCGCCATTACCCAAACCGGGCAATATCGTCTGCATGGCGGTCAATTACATGGAGGACGGCACCCTGGCGGAGCCGCCCCTGATCAACGCGTTCCACAAGGCACCATCCTGCGTGATCGGACCCGGAGACACAATGGTCCTCCCGGATATGCCAGCGACGGTGTTCGAAGCTGAAGCCGAGATCGCGCTGATCATTGGTCGACGTGCGGATAAGGTCGCGGCATCGGACTGGCGCAACTATGTTTTTGGATACGTCAACTTTATCGATGGCTCCGCCCGCGGCGTCAAGCCGGACCGGAACACATTCTTCCAAATGAAGTCACGGAACACGTTCGCGCCACTGGGTCCCTGGATCGTCACCGCGGATGAGATTGCCGATCCGCAGAATCTGCATATCGCGATGGATCTGAATGGCAAGCCCAGACAGCGCTTCAATACCAATGACATGGCTCATGGAATTGCAAAAAGCATCGAATGGTTAAGCCATATTCATCCACTCGAACCCGGAGACATTATCGCGACCGGAACGAACCATCGCGGCCTGGGCCCCATTCAGGACGGAGATGTTCTGGACCTTTCCGTCGAGGGCTTGGGCACGCTGTCCGTCCGCGTAAAGGATGACCTGCACCGTACCTGGGCAGACGAAACACGCCTGGAAAGGCAGACGCGCGGCCTGAATCCGCTTTCTCCACAATTGACCGGGAAATATGCGCCAAGCGAAGCCGGGACGCGGTGACATCGCCTATCCTCGGCTGATTGCATCCCCGGATTCGCAGGCAGCCACGACAGGGCCAGCGAGCGCAGCGCTTTGCTTGCGTGCCGAAGATCCGCTCAGTAACATGTTGCCGTCCTAACCTCCGTCTGACGCCCGCAATGTCCAGCCTTAAGAAGATGCTGTCGATTCTCGATTTTTTCTCGATCGACAAATCCATCTGGTCGCCCGACGAACTGATCGCTGAAACCGGCTTGTCGAGGCCCACTGGATATCGCTATCTCAAGGAGCTGTGCGACTCAGGTCTTCTCAGACGCTCGGAAAGCGGCTACTCGCTCGGACCGCGAATTATAGAGATGGACTATTACATCCGTCAAAGCGACAGACTTTTGATTGCCTGCCAACCTGTGATGAGCCGGTTAGCGAAAGACACCGGCTGCGACATATTGCTAGCCAGTATCTACGGGGTACGAATTCTCGCCGTTCATCAGGAACCTGGAGCGCAATCGGGTCAGGTTGCATTCGGACGTGGACGCCCGATGCCCCTTTTTCGGGGCGGTGGCTCGAAAGTGATCCTTGCCGCGCTCTCGGCCGCCAGGCACAAGCGGCTGTATGAAAGCCACGCATCGGAAATCGCGCAAGCCGGTCTCGGGGCGACGTGGAAAGCGTTCCGCTCGCATATGCTGCAGATTCAACGTGACGGGCATGTTATCTCGGTCGGAGAACTCGATCCCGAAGCCGCCGGTGCCGCCGTCCCGCTTCAGTCAGGGACATCAATCGAGCCGGCGGCCCTGATCCTCGTGACGACCCGCTCGCGCTTCGCGATTACCGACAAGACTTTTTTGATAGAAACGATGAAAAACAGCGTCCGGCAGATTGAAATTGCCTCATCCCGGGAACACGCATCGTGTTTCCCGGAAGGTACGAATGAAGCATAAGAAGCACGCGATCTATCCAGACATCTACGGGAAGGGCCGGCGCGCCGCCGCCCCAATCGACAAATCCAACCACAGGTGCAACATGACGCAGATTCGCGTGCCCATTGTCACACCGGGCACAAACCCGGAAATAGCCGATCTGGAAGAGACGATCAAAAAGGAACGCGGCGGCAAAATCTCCTTGCTCTACCAGGTGCTGCTCAATAGCCCTGCGATTGCCGGCGGCTGGGAACACATGCTTTCCGCCGTCCGGAACCGGAGCACCATCCCGGCCGATTTGCGGGAACTTGCCATCTTGAGAGTTGCCGTGCTGAATCGCGCGAACTACGAGTTCGAGGCACATATACCGCACGCGCTCAACGCCGGCATTTCCGCGAACGCCATCGAAGCAGTTCGAAACCTGCAGGAAATCGACCCGGAACCATTCTCCGAAATTCAACGCCTCGTCGTCGAACTGACAGACAGGATGACACGAGACGTGGACGTGTCGGACGCAGTAATGGCGCGCGTCAGCGCGCGATTCAATGCACAAGAAGTGGTCGAGCTGGTGGCGACCATTGCCGCCTACAATATGGTGTCACGCTTTCTGGTCGCGCTTGCGATTGCCCATTGATTGCCACGCGGCAATAGCGATTGTCCCGCGCCCCAGCGTATAAGCCCGGCGTTTCGGAGCGTGCCCGTTTCGCCATGAGGTAAATGTCGATCGAACCTGCTCCGCCATCACGCCCTGCAACAGGCTGCCCGCATTTCGTCGTCGGTATTGCGCCGCACGGAAGAAAATGGGCGCAACGCTATCTCATGGCGCGAATCCGTCAGAAGTGTACGGCATTGCCCGTTGCCTGATAGCGCACACCATCATCGATTATTCGTCTTTCGCGAATGATGCATTCGCTCGTTCCGCGATACCCGAATCGTACTCGTTGCACCTATCTTAGCGACATCGCTTCGCATGGATATCGCAGATCCGAGCGACTGTAGACCACCCATGGAGGCACGGTCTTCATCTAAAAAAACGGCATCTGACCTATGCGAACGCTCCTCCACGCATAGGCGGTGTCAATATGAACGGAGACAGAAATGAATACAACACAGTGGGATACCGCCTACGAATGGAAAGCGGTCACGCTGCTGGCACTCGGTTTCGGCCTCGTGGGGCTGGATCGCTGGCTGATTGCACCGCTTTTTCCAGCCATCATGAAAGACCTCCACCTGAATGCCCAGGACGTCGGCAACTGCATCGGCGTGCTCGGGCTTTCCTGGGGCGTCTTCGCGGCGTTGATGGGCGGCCTTTCGGACAAGATCGGGCGCCGCAAGGTCCTCATCCCTGCAATCCTTGCGTTCTCGCTGCTCTCCGGCCTTTCCGGGCTCGCCAGCGGCTTGTTCAGCATGATAGCCATTCGCAGCCTGATGGGCGTCGCGGAAGGCTCTTTCTGCCCCACGAGCTTCGCAGCCACCGCGGATGCATCACATCCCCGCCGAAGAGGCTTGAATCTCGGTCTCCAGCAAAGTGGGTTCGCGCTATTTGGCCTGGCCCTCGCGCCCATCATCGCCACGCAGCTACTCAATTTCGTCACATGGCGATGGGTATTCGCACTCGTCGCGCTACCTGGGCTGGTGCTCGGTCTGATCATGTTCCGTGTCATTCGGGAGCCGTTCGAAAAGAAGACGGTCGCCATCGAACAGCCCGCTACATCCGTCGTCGACGTGCTGAAAAGCAGGAACATTCTTGTTGCAATGTGCGCCCTCTGCTGCGCGATGACCGGTGTCTTTGTCCTTAGCGCCCTGCTGCCCCTGTATCTCACGGGCTATCTGTTGCTCGACACGCAACGGATGGGACTGGTCGTCTCCGCGATCGGCTTCGGCGGGTTCCTGGGGCAATTCGGTTTGCCTGGGTTATCCGACATCGTCGGACGTCGCCTGGCAAGCATTGCCGGCTTCGCCGGTACGGCGGTGATGCTTTACGTCTTCCGTGGACTGGGACCGGAACCGCTGCCGCTATTTGGTGTCTTGTTCGTCGCGTCGTTTTTCACACTGGGCCTGGTGTCCTTGCTTTCGGGGCCGGTCGCCACGGAGGCGGCGCCCCTGGGGCGCATATCAACGGCCATCGGCGCCGTGGTCGGCGTGGGCGAAGTCTTCGGCGGCGGCATTGCACCTTCCCTGGGCGGCTATGTTGCGGCACATTTCGGCATTCAAAATATTCTCTGGCTACCGATGATCGCCGTACTCCTCGGTATCTTCACCAGCATGCTGCTAAGGGAAACCGCCCCTGTGGTGCTGCAACGCCGTCAACCGGCACGCGCCGAACTAGCTGCAGGGGAACCGCGAAAATAAGCCACGGCGGCAATCTTCACCAGCTTCCGAAAACCGTTCGCCGGTGTGTGTCTTTGGAGCGCCGGCGAACGAGGACACAACGCCAGTTGCGATGACGTCAAAATGTCGTCCCGCGACATACAGTTGATCCTTGGTCCATATACACTGACACTTTTGCGAACGACGAAAGGACCGGTATGGACCGCTTTCTGAGCATCGAGGCATTTGTGCGCGTGACCGAAGCGACAAGCTTCGCTGAGGCAGCCAGACAGTTGGGCGTGACCAGTTCCGTGGTGACAAAACGGATTCAGCAACTGGAGAAGTTCGTCAACGCACCCCTGTTTCATCGAAGCACGCGCCATGTCCGTTTGTCCGAGGTAGGTGAAGCGTTTTACCGCGAGTGCGCCGAGGTAGTGAGTCGCGTAAACGAGCTGACCGATCAAATGCGCGAGCTTCGTGCAACGCCTACCGGCCGACTTCGCATTCAAATGCTGCCCGGGCTCGCACTGGGCCATTTCGGCATTCCGATGGCGGAGTTCAATCGGCGTTATCCCGGAATTCAGCTCGACGTCATCGTCAACGATCGCGTTGTCGATCCGGTGGAAGAAGGATTCGATATCGCCTTTCAGATATTCCCCGCGATTTCGGATTCGCTCATCGAGCGGCGCTTGTTCACCGTCCGTCGCCTGTTTTGCGCCGCGCCGGCCTATATCGCAGCACATGGTGCGCCACAACATCCACGCGACCTGCTACAGCACACCACGGCGCTCTATTCGGGATATCCCTCACGCAACCGATGGACGCTCACGCGCGGTGAAGAGGTCGTGGAAATGGAACTGCCCGGCATGATTCGATCCAATTCGGTCCATCTGCTGAGCGACTATGCCCGTACCGGCAGTGGCGTCGTGTGCCTGCCGACGCTGGTGGCGAGCGCTTCGCTGCTCGATGGCTCGCTCGTCCCGGTATTGACCGAGTATCGCCTTTCATCCTTGAGCTGCGCCGCCGTCTACCCCTCTACACAGCGGCAATCCTTGAAGGTCAAGGCATTGGTCGAGTTCCTCGCGGAATACCTCGGTCCTGAACCTTCCTGGGATGTACCGTTGATTGCGCGCGGCTGGGTCTGCTGAGCACGGCACGACGATTATTCGCGAAACACAAATGCCGTAGTCGCCATCACGCAGGTTGTTACCGTGCCCGCCTGCTCCTACAGTTGACGCTAACGATGCTTCGATAAAAATAGGAGACAACAGTGAACGATTCGGCATTCCGCACCGTCTTTGGCTCGTTGGACAATTACCGCAAGGGAAGTGTCGAAATCACGAGTGGCAGCGCTCGCGATTACGCCTTCTCCAACATCTTCGAGGTGGCGTCGCAGTCGTCCCCCTACGAAAAAGTCGTGGTTGGCAAGAACCTTGAATATGTCATCGAAGTGCTCCGCACAGAGGGGCGTTCGGCGTGGTTTGCCTGCGCGCACGACGAATTCACGATCGTGATGGACGGGGAGGTGCGAATCGAGTTCATCAAGCTCGACACGCCGCCCATAACCGGACAGGGAACCGTTCACGCGGGGGAGGAGCCCGCAGGTCGCCGCATGGGACATGTCATTTTGGGCAAGGGACATCAAGCCATGCTGCCCGCCGGTTGCGCCTATCGTTTCACGGCGCAGAAGCCCGGTGTCGCACTTGTGCAGACCGTTCTGGGCGAACTATCGGTCGAGAAATGGGCGGACGTCTGCCTGCATTGACATTACTCCCTCGCACACTTTCAGGAGACCACGCTATGGCTACCCTCGAGACAAACGACTCATTCATCGGTTTCGCCGCGGACACCGTGCGCGCAACCGATCCTGACGCGATCACCGGTTATCGACAGTTTACGTTAGGTGCGTTCGAATTCCAGCGCGATGAATATTTTGTGAAAATCAACTGGCCGGCAAAAGGTCAGATCCGTACCCATTCCGTTCCGGCGGATGCCTTTCTACGCGCGATGATGCGGGATGTCGCGTGGGGGTTCTTCTATGGATGGGTCAATTTCGACCATGTCTTCGGCACGCGAAACCACTACGGCAAGGTCGATGTGTATGCCGGCACGTTCAACGGCATCATGAAGGACGCCGGCGTCGATTACATCGAGACGTTCGAAACACCCACCATCATGGCGACGTTCAAAGCCATCCTGCATGACTGGACCAACGAGGGCTTCGACCCGTTTGCCGCGCCACAAGAAACGGGCACCGCTTTTGGTCGAAAGCATGGCGACAACACCGCGGCAATCGAACGCACTCGCATCGCCACGCGCAGAATGCCCGGCCTCGAGGGCGATTCTCCTTTGCGGGATGACCTCCCTGTCAACCGGGCATTCCGCGATGTGACGCAGGACGAGCCGGAAGTCCATGTCGAGCCCGGCTTCGAGGGGGAATTGCATGCGTTCAATCTATTCAAATATCTGTCACGCTCCGATGTGACCTGGAATCCGTCCGTCACGTCGGTCTGTGGCCGCAGCCTTTTCTGCCCCACGACCGAAGAATTCATTCTTCCGGTATTCCACGGCAACGACCGGGTCGAATGGTTCCTGCAGTTATCCGACGAAATCGTCTGGGATATTGGAGACAAGAACACCGGGGCGCCGCGCGCGCGTATCACGATGCGCGCCGGCGATATCTGCGCAATGCCGGCCGACATCCGACATCAGGGATATTCAACGAAGCGATCGATGTTGCTCGTATGGGAAAACGCCACCCCGGACCTACCGCAGCGATATGAGAGCGGAGAGTTCAGCCCGTACCCGATTTCGTTCTAACGCGCGCGCTCGCAATAACCCCAGGATGATTCATGCAAACCCAGCTCTTCATCGACGGTCGCTTTGTCGACGCCGTCGACGGCGACACCATCGACGTGCTCAATCCTCATGACGGCTCGCTCATCACGAGAATTGCAGCAGCCAATGCCAACGACGTTGACTTGGCTGTCGAAGCCGCGGCGCGCGCGTTCCCGAAATGGTCAGCCATGGCGGCAGCGGAGCGCGGGCGATTATTGTTACGCCTTGCCGATGCCATTGAGCAGAACGCGGAAGAACTCGCCCAGCTCGAGTCGCTGGACACGGGGCACCCCATTCGTGACTCGCGACGTCTCGACGTGCCGCGCACAGCCGCTTGCTTTCGGTATTTCGGCGGTATGGCCGACAAGCTGCAAGGCTCCCTGATACCGGTCGAGCCCGGGTTTCTGAACTATGTGCAGCGTGCGCCTATCGGTGTCGTCGGTCAGATCGTGCCCTGGAATTTTCCACTTATGTTCACGAGCTGGAAAATGGGGCCTGCACTCGCTGCGGGCAACACCGTGGTACTAAAGCCATCTGAAATCACGCCGCTGTCAACGCTACGCATCGTCGAGCTCATGGCTGAGGTCGGCTTTCCGGCAGGCGTTGTCAACATCGTTCCCGGGTATGGGCACACCGCCGGTCAAAGACTTGCCGAGCATCCCGGCGTGGGCAAGATTGCATTTACCGGTTCGACAGTCACCGGGCGGCGCATTGTCGAAGCCTCTCGCGGTAATCTGAAGCGTGTGCAACTGGAGCTTGGCGGCAAGGGCGCGAACATCGTCTACGAAGACGCCGACCTCGATGCCGCGATCAACGGCGCCGCGTGGGCCATCTTTCATAACCAGGGGCAAGCGTGTATTGCCGGCTCTCGCTTGGTGCTACATGAACGCATCGCGGATGCATTTCTGGAACGCTTCGTCGCGCTGGCTGCATCCATTCGCGTGGGTAACCCGCTCGACCCAGATACGGAAATGGGTCCGCTTACCTCCCGGCCCCATCTCGAGCGCGTACTCGCATTCGTGGACATCGCACGCGAGCAAGGCGGCCAGGTCCTTACAGGCGCAAGCACACCGGACAATGCGGCACTCAAGAACGGGTATTACATCCGTCCAACGGTTATCGAGGCAAAGCGTGCCTCGGATCGGGTGGCGCAAGAAGAGGTATTCGGACCCTTCGTGACCGTGCTGCGGTTCCGCAACGACGACGAGGCACTTGCCATCGCGAATGCGACGGAGTACGGACTCGGGAGCGGTTTATGGACGCGCGACCTGACGCGCGCGCATAAGACGGCATCGCAGATCCAGGCAGGAATGTGCTGGATCAACTGCTACAAGCGCGTCAACCCCGGTAGTCCGTTTGGTGGCGTGGGACAATCCGGATATGGTCGTGAGATGGGCTTCGAGGCCATGCACGACTACACGGAAGCACGTTCTGTCTGGGTCAATGTCGACGGTTACGTGCCGCCACATTTCTCGCGCTGAGGTCGGCATGGAGGCCTTTGTCTATCAGGGGACGCCGTCCCGTGTAGTTTTCGAATACGGTGCGCTGGCAAAGCTTCCCGAGGAAGTGACCAGGCTGGCGGCACGGCGCGCCCTTATCCTGTCGACACCCGAACAGTTACCGCTTGCAAACCGGGTGAAAGACATATTGGGTGCGCGCGCCGCCGGTGTATGCGCGCAAGCCGTCATGCACGTACCGGCGGAAGTTGCCCATGCGGCGTGCGAAATGGCCAGAGACCTCGAAGCGGATTGCTGCGTGGCGATTGGTGGCGGCTCGACGATCGGACTCGGCAAGGCGATAGCACTCACGTCCCCCCTTCCGATCATCGCGATACCGACGACATATGCAGGCTCGGAGATGACGCCGATTTTCGGCATCACGGAAGGACGTCTGAAACGGACGGGCCGCGACGCTCGCGTCTTGCCTCGTACCGTATTGTATGACCCTTCATTGACGCTTTCCTTGCCCGCGGGAATTTCCGCGGCATCGGGCATCAACGCCATGGCGCACGCCGTTGAAGCGTTGTACGCGGAGGATGCCAATCCCATCATCGGCCTGTTGGCGGAAGAGTCGATTCGCGCTTTGGGAGCATCATTACCCAAAGTCGTCGAGTCTCCCGGTGACGTCGAAATGCGAAGCCGCGCTTTATATGGTGCATGGCTTGCGGGAACCTGCCTGGGCTCGGTCGGCATGGCATTGCATCATAAGATCTGCCATACGCTCGGCGGCACATTCAACTTGCCTCACGCCCAGACACACGCCGCCATGCTGCCGCATACCGCTCACTACAATCACCACGCGGCACCCGCGGCGCTGCGCAAGGTGGCCAGCGCCCTGGGCGGCACGCGACCCGAGCAGGCAGGTCAGCGTATATTCTCACTGAATCAGCAACTGGGTATTCCCGTTGCACTGGCCGATATCGGCTTGCCGGAGAGCGCACTCGACGAGGCTGCCGAACTAGCATGCAAGAACCCCTATGCCAACCCTCGCCCCATCGAGCGCGTGGCGATTCGTCAGCTATTACAGGATGCCTGGGAGGGGCGATTGCCGCAATAAACCAGAACGGGGTGGATAGATGGAGCGTGACGTGGCATCTGAAAAACGACAAAGTGAAAGCGCACTGACCGAACAGGTCATTGCCAGCTTCAAAAGCACGCCGGACGCGCGTTTGCGAAGCGTGATGCAACATCTGGTCCGACATCTCCATGCATTCGTGCGAGAGGTCGAACTCACCGAAGCGGAATGGATGGCGGCTATCCGCTTTCTTACCGAGACAGGCAAGATGTGTGATGACGTGGTTCGACAAGAATTCATTCTCTTGTCGGATACCCTGGGCGTCTCGATGCTCGTGGACGCGATTAACCATCGCCATGGGGATAACGCGACAGAAACGACCGTATTCGGTCCTTTCTACATCGAAGGCATGCCAGAACGCGCATATGGCGAAAATATGGCCTTGACGCCCGGAACACCAACCATCGTGCGGGGTCGCGTATTGGACGCGGATGGCAATCCCTTGGCAGGCGCGGTTCTAGACGTATGGCAAACAGCGGAGAACGGCATGTATTCGGGACAGGACACCCGTCAGCCGCATGCGAATCTCCGGGGGCGCTACCGGACAGACGCCGACGGGCGCTACGCCATCACCACGATCTTGCCCGTCAGCTATCCCATTCCGACCGACGGGCCGGTAGGCCGGATGTTACAGGCAACCGGCCGGCATCCATGGCGCCCCGCTCATCTGCATTTCATGATCGATTTACCCGGGTATCGCAAGCTGGTGACGCATCTATTTGATAAAAACGACGCTTATCTGACATCCGATGCGGTCTTCGGTGTCAAAGCGTCGCTGGTGGTCGCGTATCGCGAATGCCCCGGGAATGATGAACTGGCCCGGCAGTTCCAACTCGTCGGGCCTTACCGTGAAGCCTATTACGATTTCGTTCTTGATCGGAGCTGAATAACATGTCCCGCTTTTATGCTGTCTTCGCCACAGACAAGCCGGACATGCGAGAAGTCCGTGAACGGGTGCGCCCGAGCCATCGAACCTATTTGCGCAGTGCGGCACAGGACGGTGTCTTTGTACGGCTCGGCGGCCCGACTTTGGCACCACATTGCAATGTCATGAATGGCACGTTGCTGGTGGTCGAGGCGGACGATATCGATGCCGTAATGCAATTCGTCGGAAATGACCCGTACATGAAGGAAGGTCTGTTCGCGCGCGTGGAAGTACGTCCCTGGGACTGGAGCCTCGGCAATCCCGAGCGCCGGGTGTAAGCGATCATGCATCGAGACCCATTATGTCTCATCGGCGAGGTCCCGGATGGCGGTGCCCGCATCATCAACGAAGACAGTGACGGCCGCGCGTTGGTGGTGCTCCGTCGCGGTCAGCAAGTCTGGGCTTATGTGAACCGTTGCCCGCACTTTTCGATTCCGCTCGATTTCGAACCCGGAAAGGTGCTGTGCTACCGGTCCCAGGTGGTGATGTGTGCGCACCATAGCGCGCTATTCAGATTCGAGGATGGGCGGTGCATCGAAGGTCCGTGCGAGGGCGCCACGCTGGAGGCGATACCGGTCGAAGTCGACACGTCGGGGTGGGTGGTGTTCGCCCGATAGCCGCTTCGCCATCGAAACGAGACGGCCTCGTGTCACCCGCTGATGCCCGTGCGCAATGCCATGATACGGCGTTGCCAACTCATTTCTGCAACGCAAGTGCGTGATATTTCCGCCCGTAATACGCCAGGCCCGAATGTTCGTCCGGGGCAATCCTCACCGCGGCGATAGCGCAGAAGAAAATACTGTGCGTCCCTGCCTCGACGGTCTGGACGATACGAGCATCAAAATTCACCAACGCATTGTCCAGCGTTGGCGCACCTGTCTCCAGCACGCTCCACTGATCGATCTGAAAGCGTTCCTGAACCGTTGCCGCACTTGCAAACGTCCTGGATACCTGTTCCTGATCTGCTGTAAGCACATTGACACATAGCACGCCATTGCCATTGAACACTGCGTGCTGGCGGCTATTTCGATTCATGCACACCAGCAGCATGGGAGGGTCGTCTGTCACGCTACAGACTGCCGATGCCGTGAAACCGCCACGGCCGGCAGGGCCGTCCGTGGTAATGACGGTTACCGCCCCGATGAGCCGAGACATGGCTTCGCGAAAGTTGAGTTGGTCAATCATCTTGGTGTCCGCGACGTATGGTGGAGATACTGCGCGGGCGTATGGATTTGAACGTACAGCGCGGCGATAGCAAGTACTGTCATGACACCCTCGGCAGATCTATCGCCGAGAGACATCGCGTCAGAACGGCCCACCCAGCTAAGGGAAGACTAGCGCGTGGAGAGACCATGGAACAAGTCCATCCCCCATGCTGTCCGGCGTGTGTATCGCCGATTCGGGTATACGCAGATGACGGCCCCGTTTCGGGCGTTTCCTGCCAGAAAAACTGATATCCCCAAAAAAAATCATGCGTCGTCCGCCACGCGATCGGACCACCGACGACACGCGGCTGGAACACACGGGACCGGGTGCCGGCATCTCCCGACGGTCCAAGATACACAGACCGGACAGCACCGTGCGCATGCTTGTTCATTGGCAGTCTCGCGCGCTAGTCTTCTTTCACCCAGTGCATACGCCCTATCCGTTGCTAAAAACATGTGAGAGAGACAATGAAGCTGCTGAGTTTTGAAGTGGACGGTTCGCAGAGGTTCGGTGTATGGGTCGGAGATGGTGTGGTCGACCTGACGCAACGCTTCGGGAGTCAATATCCCGATTTGCTGAGCGTGTTGCAAGCCGGGGTGCTGCCCGAGATCGCCGCGACAGTCAAGGACGTAAAACCCGACTTCACCGCGGAGCGCATTACGTTTCTGCCCGTCATCCCAAAGCCACCAAAGATTATCTGCATCGGCATCAACTACGAAGAGCATCGTACAGAGATCCAGAGGGAACCTACGCTCAAGCCACCGGTATTCGGTCGTTTCACTAATTCCCAAATAGGTCATCTTGGCGTGATTCCCGCTCCTCCGGAGTCCGAGAAACTGGACTACGAGGGAGAAATCGCCGTCATCATCGGTAAAGCGGGCCGACGCATTCCTCTGGATCAGGTCTGGACGCATGTCGCCGGTTATGCGCCGTACAACGATGCATCGGTCCGCGACTGGCAGGGTCATACGCATCAATGGACGCCAGGCAAGAACTTTTGGCGTACCGGCGGATTCGGACCTTGGATGAGCACGGCCGACGAGTTCGGCGATGATCCCGAGCTGCATCTCAGCACGCGATTAAACGGCGTGGAGGTTCAGCGCGCGACGAGCCGGCAGATGATCTTTTCGATTGCCGAACTGATCACGTATTGCTCGACGTTCACGGAGCTCGAGCCGGGCGATGTCATCGTGACCGGCACACCAGGCGGTGTGGGCGTACGCCGCAAGCCACCGCTTTTCATGAAGGATGGCGACGTGGTCGAAGTGGAAATCTCGGAAATCGGCGTGCTTCGCAACGTCGTTGAACGCGAAGCGTAAGCAAAGCGCTTCCTCAGCTAATCGTAAAGGATAAGAATATTATGAATATCGGCATTCTGGGCGCTGGGAAAATGGCGCAAATGTTAGTACCCAAACTGGTGTCCGGCGGTCATCGCGTCATCATTAGCAACTCCCGGGGACCGGCATCGTTGCAGACCCTGGTCGAGCAACTGGGCCCGGGTGTACGCGCGGCGGACGCGAAACAGATGCTCGCCGATGCCGATGTGGTCATTCTCGCCACGCCATGGGAGAAAACATCCGCCGCGGTGGCCGCTGCCGGCGCATGGACCGGGAAAATCGTGATCGACACCACCAACAACCGCCGTGGTCCTCGCCCGGAGGATCTTATCGATATCGGTGGCCGCGGTTCCAGCGAGGTGGTCGCGGAGAAGCTTCCAGGCGCGCATGTGGTGAAAACCTTCAACTACGAACCGATTCCGGTTTTTGCCGCGGGTCTTCCGCCCGAGGGTGACAGCGGTGCGATCTTCTTTTCGGGGGACGATGCGCAAGCCAAGGCAACGGTGGCACAACTGATCCGAGACATCGGTGGTGAGCCGATCGATGCGGGTTCGCTGGCCGACGGAGGCAAACTGCATGGCATGGGAGGGCCACTTTCGCTCAAGATGAGATTGCTTGCCCCCAAGGAAGCGCAAGCGCTACTGAACACGGCGCGTCATGGCGATAAGTGACTAAACGGCGCATCGAGGCGCGTCGCAACGGTAGGTGCGGTTGTCAGGGTGGTGCACACCCGTTTGTGCCAGCCTGGGCCGCCGTTGCCGTACACCGTCGACTTGGCGTGAGCAACGCGACGAGGTTGACGCATTGTCAGATGGCGGACGATCCATCATTCCGATAAGCCTCCGAAGAGGCGTGTGTCTGCGAATGATGGCATTGCGTTGCGTTATTGGCGGTGCGGCGCATGCCGTTGCGTTGTACCCTCCCCCCATTCGCTCCGCCACGGCCTAGTGATGGGATAGACCTTCGTTTTGACTGGCAGACCCCTTATGACAACAAGTTTGCAATCTCGTTGGATTGTCCTGGGCGCGCTGTCGTTCATGATGTGCGTGAGCATGGCGCTACCCATCTACGGCGGCAGCGTCCTCGGCACCTATATGACGGCCAATCTGCACTGGGAACGCAGCACACTCGGACTGCTTATCGCAGCGAACATGGCCGCGAACGGTCTCTGCGCGCCGTTCGTCGCCGCACTGACGACAAGGATTGGCGTGCGCTGGTGCCTGATCATCGGCTGTATTCTGATGGCGGCGGCGGCAATCGCGCTAGGCACCTTGGTAACGGCTCCGTGGCAAGCGGCGCTGGCATTTGGGGCCATTGGCATAGCCGCGACATTCGCCAGCGTGATTCCCTGTCAGACAGCGGTAGCCGCATGGTTCGGCTACCGACGGGCTTTCGCATTATCCGTGCTCTATGCCGCCATGGGGATCGGCGGCTTCGTCTTCGTGTGGCTGGTGACCTGGGCGATTCAGGGTTCAGGGGTCGGTTACCGCATGGGGTGCTGGGTATTCGTCGGGTTTGCCGTTCTAGGACTCTTCGTCGCTCTGATCTTTGTACGCGACAAGCCGCGTGAAGAGCAATTCGAAGCGTGGGAGAATGCCGATCGCGAATACCACTCCACCCTGAAATTTCCGCCTCCGAAAGAAGCCACCGGAGAGGCGCCGCGGTTCCGGGAGGTACTATGGTCCCCGGCGTTATGGGCAATCTATTACAGCATGTTTGCCACCACCTGCGGGTCAGCGTTCGTCATTGCGCATGCGCAAGCCCATTTACGCGATATCGGACATTCGCCGGTAACAGCCGCCGCGACCATCTCGATCATCTCGGCAGCCATGGTGGCAGGCAATTTTGGCATTGGATCGATCGCACAGCGCATCGGCCCCAGGCGAGCCTATTTCGGCGCCTTGGCATTGTTCGCACTTGGCCTTTTCACATTGATCTACGCGAAAGGCTCACTGGGTCTGTATGGGTACGCCGTCTTCTACGGTCTAGGGTTCGGTGCGGCACAAGTAGGCCCGATGGTATTACTGAGCACCTATTGGGGTGTCCAGGTGTTCCCGATGCTGACGGCGCTCGGACTACTGATTCAAACGGCAGGCGCGGCGGTCAGCCCGATCGCGGCGGGTATCTATTTCGACAGGGCCGGTCGCTATCAACCGGTCATTATCGTCATCGTCATGATGGCAGTGGTCGCAATGGTCCTGCTACGCCTCATCGGTCCACCAAAGTCCATAAAAGCCGCTGAAGGGCCCGCTGAAGAATACTACCCCCCCTCGAGGAATGCATGAGGCAACGATGTCGATGGCGCGCGTGACGAGGCAGATCGAATCGGCAAATGGCTAAACCTCACGGTACCCGCGCCTGACGCTTTCAGCACGCGCCGGATGGCACCACTCGCTCCGGCAAGCGGCGCCTATCACGTAGCCTGCCTTTCCAACCCCAGGCTTTCGAGCCAGACCCACGGCACGTGCTTGCTGCAATGCAAAACGTCGTCGGCATGCCTGCTGCGTTATCCCGGTCACGGATTGCCCCCCCTCTTCTCTCCTCCCTTAAACACCTCGTTTCGCGCGCCGACGCGCGCGTCTTCGCGCCTGCCTTACAACGACCTCGCGGCGCCATTCCAAGAAGGCATGATGCACGATCTGCAATCATTCCAAGACGCATCCCCGTGATCGGGGCTGATGCCAATAGCTGGAAAAAGGCAGCCGTGATAAAACGTTTCTATTATTTATCGTGAGATACGACGCAATCACCTTGCCTAGGTCATGGCGCCAGGGAAAAAGCACATCGGCATGTCCATGGCTTGCGAGGCAAGGTGCGTGAAGGTCGGTTGAATTCATTGGACTGGTGGGGGGGAAATGGCAACGCGACTGCGGACCCTTGATCGTGGCCTTAACGTTCTGGGCTATCTCAATAAAGTAAGAACCGCTTCGGCACAAGAAGTCGCCAAAGCACTCACGTTACCCTTGCCAACGGTTTACCGCATTATCGAAACGCTTGCCCATGGCGGTTTTATCGAGCGCGTGCATCCGGATGAAAATATCTATCGACTGACGATAGCGGTGCGTCGTCTGAGTGGGGGAGTCACGTGTGAATCCGTATTCGTCTCGGTGGCAACACCGATACTATTTCGGCGCAGGCAACAACTGAAATGGCCAAGCGCCGTATCCACTTTCGAGGATGACAGCATCGTCGTGCGCGAAAGTACCGACCGCTTCAGTCCCCAGTCGATTGGATTAGGGGCCGTCGGCCGGCGAATCCCGATGTTGTCGACACCACTGGGATGGGCTTATCTGGCGTTTGCTCGCGACGAGCAGCGACATGAGATTTTGGCGCACCTACGCAAGTCACAGGCACCGGAAGATCGCGTGGCGCGGGACCCGCACCACATCATTCACATGATTCGCTCGGTTCAAGTGAACGGGTATTGTGCCTCCGACGAAGTACCGTATAAACGTTGCAGCAGTATCGCATTGGCGGTGTTATCCCAAGGCAGGGTGTTCGGCTGCATCAGCACCGTATGGCCCTTCTCTTTAATTGCGCAAGAGGCAGCCATCTCGCGCTGCCTGCCGGTATTGCGAGAAGCGAAGGCGGAAATAGAACATGGCCTTGAAACAGCGGGAATCGACTGGCAGGCCACACCACGGCATGTCCCGATGCAAATCAGCCTTTGATTACAGCAAATCGGCGACGGTCAGCCGGTAATCGCGTGGATCACATCATCCTGCAGTCCACGGATGTGTTGCAGCATCGCGTGGCGTGCCATCGCGCCGTCCCGGGCACGCAGCGCCGCCACGATGGCGAGGTGCTCGATATGATTTTCCTGTTGGCGATGCAAGGTGCTGCTGACGCGGAACAAGCGCGCGTTGAGCCGCATATCCAGGATCAATTGCACCAGGACCGCGTTTCCCGACGCCTCGGCAATGGTGCGATGCAGTAGATCGTCCACCTCACGATGCGCCGCGGCAGCATGCGGCAGATGCTCGACGGCATGCACCCGTGCCTCGAGCATATCCAGCGTGGCAACGCTCAGGCGCTGCACGCCCCACTCGATCGCCTGCGCTTCCAATGTCTCGCGCACGCGCATGCTTTCGAAGAATTCGCGCGACGACACGGTGCGTACGGAAAAGCTACGCGCACCGGCTCGAATCAGCAGTCCTTCACCCGTCAGGCGCAACAGCGCCTCGCGAATGGGCGTGCGCGACATGGCGAGGCGATCTGCCGCCCGTTGCTCGTTAAGCAGGTCCCCAGCGCTCAATTGACTGTCGAGAATCATGTCCCGAAGCTGCCGATAGGCACGCTCACTGAGGCTGATGCGCCCAACCGCGCCCAACGGACCCGAGAAAGCATCAGGCACGTCCGACTCGGCACCCGCGCGCATCATCCGCTGCACACGCCGGGAATCGGTCCCGGGCACCGGTACGTCATCCGGTGTGGCCGCGCCCACCTGCTGTCGTGCTTTTATCAGCCCTTCCCGTCCAGCCATCGTTTTCCGCTCTCGTGTCGGCACACCGTCGTATCGCGTCATTGTGCCGTATCCTCGAGCGGAATGCGCACGAAAAAGACCGTGCATCCATCGAAAGCCTGCCTTGAGGACTCAAGGCTGGGCGATGGCGATCGGCGTGGTGAATGGTTGCATGCCGTACCGGGAAAACAATTTCGCATAGCTGCCGTCCTGCTGCATCTCGTCGAGCACCTTGGTGATAGCCTGCGCCAATACCGCTTGTTTTGCCGCCAGTGCAACCGGTGTCGGCGCGATACCACTCAACGCTCGCGTGAAGCCGTCTTTCTGCTGGTAACCGCCCGCCACCGCATCGATCGACACGACGGCGTCCACCTGTTTCGCCGACAACGCCTGGTACGCCACCGCATAGGAGTCAAATGTCCGCAATGTGAAGGGGGACAGGCCGCGATCCTGCATGTCCTTGATCATCTTGCGCGCCTGCGCTTCTTCAAAACCGCCGATCTCCACGCCCACCGTCTTGCCCGACAGGTCATCCGTCTTCACAATCTTCAACGGATTACCCTTTGCCACGGATAGGCTGATCGCCTGGTTCTCGTAAGGAATCATCTGCATGATTTTCTTGCGCGCATCGGTGACGAAGATCCCGGTGTTGATCACGTCCCATCGGCCGGCCTGCAACCCGGGGACCATCGCGTCGAAATCGATCTTCACATACTCCGGCTTCAGGCACAGGCGCTTGGCAATCTCTTCGCCCAATTCGATTCGCATGCCCTTCAATGCACCGTTACCGTCGATATACTGAAGCGGTGGCAGCGTGGGGTTCGTCGACATGACCAACGTACCCGCCTTGATCAGCGCGTCGGCCGGCACCGGCGACACACAGGCCGCCTGCGCGGTCGCACCGATGAACCCCACCACAACCGCCATGCTCCCCTTCACCGCCACCCGCCACATCCGGCCCGCGCTTTCACTCCATGTCCGCTGCTGCATCATCCACTCCTTATTAAGAGGAATCCTTACGATAAGATCCATCACCCACGCATGCAAGATGCATTCCGGGCCACCCATCATCCGCCGCGATCCTGCCTGGCGGCATCAGCCCTGTACCGACCCACGACGACCACATCCTTTGCGGCGCTGCTGTGGTCCGAGATCAGCGCCCGTCATCGATCGCGTAGCGAGCCAATCACGCCCAATACGTCGAGGTCGTCACGCAGCGCGAGCCTGTCGGCCTCCGTCAATGGCAGCCTCGGCGCGCGCGGATTGCCGCACGGCAACCCCATCATCTCCAGCCCGGCCTTCGACGCGCTAACATACCGATGGCCACCCACCCACCGAACAATCGGCAGGATCTTGCGGTAAATCGCCAGGCCGGCATCGATGTCCTTGTCCAGCGCTGTCCGTTCAAACAACTCGGCGGACAGCTTCGGCAGCAAGTTCGAACATACCGCCACCCAGCCGCGCGCGCCCACGCACATGGACTCGTAACCGAGAATGCCGGCGAACACGGTCATCCGATCTCCGCAAGCCTCCACGATGTCGCGCACCCGCGTGACTTCCAACGTCGACTCCTTGATGTAGCAGACGTTATCGATCCGGGAGAGCCGCGATACCAGATCAGGCTTCATGTCGACATTCGCGGTGGCGGGGTTGTTGTAGATCATGATCGGCAGGTCGATCGCCTCGCCGATCGCGCGATAGTGTGCAAACAATTCGTCTTCAGTGGGCGTGCTGTAGAACGGCGGGATCACCATCACGCCATCGGCACCGAGTTCCTGTGCTTCCTTGGCGCGCGCGACCGCATCGTCGGTCCACTCCATGCCGGTACCTAACAGAACGGGTACCCGTCCTGCCGCGGCATCGATCACGGTTTGCGCCACCAGGATGCGCTCATCGTCCTTCAGCGACAGGAATTCGCCCGTACTGCCCAACGGAATCACACCGTGAATGCCCTCTTCGATCTGCCAATTCACCAGCTTGCGCAGTGCCGGAACGTCAACCTGTCGACCGTCCTCGGTAAAAGGGGTGATCAGGACGGTGTACGTGCCTTGAAACGCGGTATGAGCCATGACGGCATACTCTCTACAAATGCATATGATATGCATATCATTTGTATACAAATATCACGCGTCAAGTGGAATATGAGGTATCGGCCGTTGACCTGACGGGTCAGACGGTAAGCGTCACCAGCTCGGCACCGAGTTTTTCCGCATAGTTGCGGACCGATTCCCGCGCGATTTCGACAAGACGTTCGGTCCAATCGGTACCGGAACGCCAAGCAATGACGAACGGCAACGGTGGAGGCGCCGTCAATCCGGTCAGCATCCGCAATTCACCGCTCTGCAAGCGACTCTGCACCAGGACAGGTGGCATGGCGGCCACGCCGAAACCGGCTTGCGTCAATTGGATCATCGCCGCTACCGAATTGACGCAACTGACACGCGATTCGCTGATGCCATATGACTGCATCAGTCGTAGCAGGTCCTGATGTGGCCGCGAGTGCCGGGAATAGGTGATGAGTCGCTCACGGCCAAGAATACGCAGACCAGCGGTCGGATCTGGTGGCGCGCCCGCCGCGGTCCGTTTCCGCCGCCCTTCCAACGCAGGCGCCCCCGCAGCGTCCATCGCGCCGACACCGCGCAGCCACGTATCGACATCGGTCACGACATTGCTGTGGGACGCAGCGATCCAACTGACCGGTAATTGCAACAATTCCATGCTGCGAATGGTTTCATCGCGCAACATATCGGTCTGGATGACGATATCAAGCATGCCGCGCCGCAGTTGCTCGTTGAGTGTCAGCGCGGTATCCGATGTCACCTCGATATCGAGATTTGGATAATGCGCCATGACATCCGCGACAAAATCGACAAACCAGGAATGCACCGCGCTGTCCATCGCGCCTACGCGGATCGTGCCGAATGCCTGCTTTTCGTCATGCAGGGACGCACGCAGGCGCGTCATCGATTCGGCAACCTGCTCGGCATGCAATAACACCCGTTCACCGGCACGGGTCAGTTTGACGCCTTTCGGATCGCGGGTGAATAATTTGCTGCCCAACTCCTGTTCCAGCACGGAAATACGACTGGAAATGGCGGCCTGCGTCGAATGCAATTTATCGGCGGCCAGACTGAAGCTGCGCAGCTTCGCGACCCAGATAAAAGTTTCCAGGAATTTGAGATTCACGTTGGTCCGAGGTCGATACGGGCGCACGCCACCCAGACGCGGCATGTCTGCCCTGGCGTTGGCCCGGCCCAAGCACCATGACAGCCCCCGAGCCTCCAAGCAGACGGTGCCTGCAAGCGCGCCGACGAGCCCACATTATAGGCGCGCCTTCATCGTTGACGCGCACGCGTCGCGCGCTCAGTCCGCGGCGATCATCACCTGGCACTCGCGCGGGTGCCGCATGGCGAACGTGTCGACGCGTGCGGCACGCACATCCAGGATCAGCCGATCCAAAACCGCCAACTCCCCGTTCGCCATCGCTTGGCGGCCGGCCGGGGATTCATCGAACGTTTTACGGCGAATCTCGATCAGCCACGCGATCACCGCCTTGCGCGACATGAAAAGTTTTTCCATCTGATTACGTACCAAGCCGCCATCGCAATGTCAGAAAAGGTCTGGCATCGGGCCAAGACAGAATGGTATCGCAGATGCTTCTATCGTGCGCGCCATGGACAAAATAATTGCCACGGCGGTAACTTCGTCGCGGTCAGCTACGAACGATGCACGCCGCTTGCGTGCCGGCGACGGCGTCGAATCAGATAGGCCGACGTCAACGCCGCGAGCCACAGCGGGATCAACCAGACCGATAAACGCGTCTGCGCATCACGCCACAACACAACCAGTACCAGGGCCATGAATGCCAGGGTGACGAGATTTGTCAGCGGATAACCGATGCTGCGAAATGTGGTGCGCTTCCCCTGGACGGCCTTGCATCGACGGAAACGCCAATGCGTGACGCTGATCATCGCCCAGTTGATCATCAACGCCGATACAACGAGCGCCATCAGCAGCGCCAGCGCCTTGCCGGGCATCACGTAGTTCAACACGACACAGATCGCGGTGGCCGCCGCGGACACGCCCAGTGCCGCGAACGGAATGCCACGGCGATCGACGCTGCCGAACCAGCGTGGTGCCCGCCCTTGCCCCGCCATGCCGTGCAGCATCCGGCTGTTGGCATACACGCAACTGTTATACACAGACAAGGCGGCGCTCAACACGACGAGGTTCAGTACATCGGCCAGGTAGCGATTACCCAGCGCGCCGAAGATCATCACGAAGGGACTGTCGCCGATGGCAACCCGACGCCACGGATAAAGTGCCAGCAGAATAGCCAGCGCACCGACGTAAAACACGAGAATGCGATAGATCACCTGATTCGTCGCTTTCGGGATACTGCGACCCGGATCCTCGGCTTCCGCGGCAGTAATACCGACGAGTTCCAGACCACCAAACGAAAAGATGATGATCGCCAGCGCACCGACAAGGCCGCCCACGCCGTGCGGAAAAAAGCCACCGTCGCGCCAGAGATTGGCGACACTGGCCTGCGGCCCCCCCTGCCCGCTGAACAGCAGCCAGCCGCCAAAGGCAATCATCGCGAGGATGACGCTGACCTTGATCAATGCGAACCATAACTCCACCTCGCCGAACGCCTTCACGTGCAACAGGTTCAGTCCGTTGATCAGGACGAAGCAGATCGCGGCGGCCACCCAGGTGGGTAGGTGCGGCCACCAGTAGTGCAGGTAGACACCCACGGCGCTCAGTTCGGCCATACTGACGAGAACATACAGCGTCCAGTAATTCCACCCGGCGATATAGCCGGCCACATCGCCGCAATACTTACCGGCGAAATGACTGAACGACCCCGACACCGGCTCGTCGACCACCATCTCGGCCAACTGCCGCATGATGAAAAATGAGACGAGCCCGGCAATCGCGTAACCCAGCAGAACAGCGGGACCGGCCAGTGCAATCGACTGCGCAATGCCCAGGAAAAGCCCGGTTCCCACCGCACCGCCCAAGGCAATCAGCTGAATATGGCGGTTTTTTAAACCGCGGTGAAGTGACGGCGCCGTCTTATCGGTGCGTGTCTGCCCATTCGTCATCGTGTGCCGCCTTGCTGGCGCATCGGTGACGTCGGTTCCCAACGCGAGGACGATGCGCAAAAAGCAGCTATTGTCTCGCAGCCCACCGCGCCTGAGAACGATTAAATGCTCAGATTAAACCTAGAAGGCGACGGTGGCGCCGCCTGCTCCGTCAGTAACCCCGGGAACGGTCGAAGCGATGCCCCATCGGCGCACCTGTCATATGCGCCTGAATCGTCTTCGCGGCCTGCCGGACCTTGGCCTTGCGCGAAGCATCGGATGCCACATGCGGGGTGATGATCACGTTCGGGTGGCACCACAGCGGATCGTCCGACGGCAGCGGCTCCACCTTGAATACGTCGAGTATCGCCGCGCCCACCTGACCGCTATCGAGTGCCGCCAGTAACGCACCGGTGTCGAGTTGTGCGCCGCGTCCGGCATTGATCAACCCCGCGCCGCGCGGCAGCTTGGCCAACAACGCCGCATTAAGAATGTCCTTGGTTTGCGCGGTGTCAGGCAATAGGTTGACGACAATCCGGGCCTGAGCCAAAACGCGGTCCAATCCGTCCTCGCCGTCATAGCACGCCACGCCAGGCAAGGTTTTTTTCGTACGCGACCAGCCCAGCACCGGAAAACCGTTGGCGACCAGGCGTGCCGCGGCGACGCTACCTAATTCGCCCAGCCCCAGCATCGCCACCGGCGTCTCGCTCGCGAGTGTCCCCAATCGCGCTTCGTCCCAACGCCCCGCGCGCTGCGACGAAACCAGTTGCGGCAGTTCCCGCAGCAGCGCATAACTGGCCATGGTGACGAAGTCCGCCATGCGCGCCGACGTTTCCCCGGTCACCATGCGGATAATGTCGAGATGCGCCGGCAGGGCCGTATCGGCGAGGATATGGTCGACGCCGGCAGCGGTGCTCAAAACCAGTTGCAGGTTCGGATACTGCGCCAGACGACCAGGCGTCGGCTCCCAGACCAGCACGTAACGCACCGCCAGGGGATCGATATCGGGATCGTCCCAACCCTTCACCGTGAGTTCAGGAAGGCATTCGGCAAACAACGCCTGCCATTCGGGAAGCGCGGCCTGCCCGCCAGATTTTACCAACAACACCATCGTCGTCTTTCTCCCTATCGATTGAAGGAACTGCATCGGATCGAACCACGTATCGGATGCCGTCTCGCTGGCATGCGCGTTGCGCGATGACGCTGAATAGGCAGTGTAACGTCGACAATTTCGCGGGACAAACCCTTAGCCTGGATCGACCGGAAAGGTTTCTAGACCAATCGCGGGACGCCGCGCCGACCCGCGGGCACCGTTCTGTCGTATGCTTTCTCTCGTTTGCCTGCCTTTAGGAGCACAGCGGTATGTCCTTGATCCACGTCTCGCCCTCGTCGGCCATGGCCGCCCCTTCCCTTCCCGCCACCACGCACCCATCGCAGCGCCGGACCGCCGGCATCGCGCTATCCGCGCTCATCGTGTTCGGATTGTCCGGTGCAATGCCATCGGCACAAGCGCAAACGGCGGCGCCTACCATGGCCGCCGCCCCTTCGGCGACTGCGACGCCGATCGGAATCTGGAAGACGATTGATGACGCAACGCGTGAACCGCGGGCGCTGATTCGCATCTATACGGAACCGGACGGGTCATTGTCCGGGAAGATCATCAAGGTGCTCGACAAGGATGCCAATCCCGAAAAACGCTGCGACGAATGCACCGATGATCGAAAGAACCAATTGATCCAAGGCCTGCGCATCATCGACAAGATGCGCGCCAACGGTGCGATATGGGATCAGGGGCGCATTCTCGACCCGGAAAATGGCAAACTCTACCGCTGCAAGATGTCACTGGAAGACGGCGGACGCAAGCTCATCGTGCGAGGGTATATCGGTGTGTCGCTGCTAGGGCGCTCACAGACCTGGTTCCGCGAGGAATAAAGCGGGGCAAAACCGGCATTGCACGGCACAGAACCGATCCACGGTATGCGGTGCCGCGCCGCCAAGCAAGGCGCCCGGCTACGGCGCGCCTACGCCGCGATAGGCTTGGCGCCGCGTCTTTCGCTCACCGCCTTTTCCACGGCCTTCCGGCGGCGCGGTGCGGCGCTGGCATGCCCCTGACGCGTGCCAGTCGCATGCGTTGCGCCGGCAAGCGGTCGCACGACATCTGCATGGGCGACCCGCTCCCGGGTCGCGCCGTTGCGACCGGGCCCGCGATTTTCCACACGCTTTGCCACCAGTGGCTTGGCGCTGCCCTTTGACTTGGCCGCCTTTACCCCTGCCCCTCGGGCCGCAGACTTCACAGCCGTCTTTCGCGCCGCCGGTGCTGCCGGCGTCGCGTGTTTTGCGACACGGCCCGGAGCACCCTTTGCCATCGCCTTCACGCCGGATTTCGAGGCCGGCTTGGGCGCCGACTTCGGAGTCGCATTGACCGAGGCCTTTTGCGGCGTTGCGCGCTTCGCTTGCCTGGTTCGCGACGAAGACGGTTTACTCGACGGCGCCAACGCCTTTTGCGCCTTTACCGGTTTCATCACCTTTGGCGATTTGCGCGCGGGTGTCGATAAAGGCTGCGGCAATGCCCGCGCGCGCGCCTTTACGACGATCGGCTTTGCCGCCGGCCGGGCCGGTGCCCTCGGCGCCTTGTCGCCAGATCCACCTCTCACGCCATCGGGTGCCGCCTTGCCCTTGATAGCGCGATCAACGCCACCACGCGTTTCCCGCAACGCGATGCGTACACGTGCCGCTACCAGTGCAAGGAATTCCGGCGCGTCCTGGCTGAACAGCATGTTTGCCACTTTGTGCATCACACCGGCGTCATACCAGGCCTTGAAGCAGCGATGGCAGGTCTGATACGACGGATACTTGCGCGGCAGCATTTGCCACGATACGCCGGTTAACATGACGAACAGCGTCGCGTTCATGCACGCGCGCCGGTTCTTCATCGGCCGGCCCCGCGGATCGCGGTTCGATTGCGGCCTGCATTCTGGCAGCAAAGGCTCGACACTATTCCATTCCTGGTCGGTTATTTCCCGAAACGCTTTCATCCCTGTCTCCTAAATACGCGCACGGTTGGCGCACGCTGGTACCGATGCGCGACAGCACTGATTCCGTAACCTGTCGCGGCAATCTGTCCGAGAAACATTATCGGGATGCCGAAATTTTATAAATAGGATGCGTCGGAAACTACCGATGGTACGACAATGCTTCGCCTATATTGGATGAAAACGAGATTTTTGCACCTGCCGCCTCGAAGCAGGCGCGTTAAACGGGATAGGCTGAGAAGAAAAATGAGGAATATAAAGACTAGGCCAGGGAACAAATCCGCTCAGGTAAGCGACGTATCTACAATACGCCGTTCGGACTGCAAATATTCCTCCGATTGCATCTCAGTGATACGCGACACCGTGCGTGCGAATTCGTTTGCCATTGGTCCTTCGAGATAAAGCGACTCAGCTGGAACAGCCGCGGACATGATTAATTTGACGCGATGATCATAGAGCACGTCGATCAACCACGTAAAGCGTCGTGCCTCGGATGCCATGCGCGGGGGCATTTGCGGGACGTCGGACAAAAAGATCGTATGAAAACGCGCGGCCAATTCGAGATAGTCGTTTTGAGACCGCGGACCGCCGCATAGCGTGGCGAAGTTGAACCACACCACCGCGCCAGCGTGCCGCTGCGCCTTCAGCTCGCGCTTTTCAATATGCAGCACCGGACTTTCATCGGGCACCCCGGCCAGCTTTTGGAATGCATCGCGCATCGCCTTGTCCGCAGCCGCGTCCGCCGGCACGTGATAAGCCTTTACCTGCGATAACGTGCGCCGCCGATAATCGATGCCAGCATCCACATTGATGACGTCGAGCTTTTCCTTGATCAGGGCAATGGCAGGCAATAGCCGATCGCGGTGCAAACCATCGGGGTAGAGCGCATCCGGCGGGTAATTCGATGTCATCACGAATTGCACGCCACGTGCGAACAGCGGATCGAGCAACCGATGCAGCATCATGGCGTCGGCAACGTCGGATACGTGAAATTCGTCGAAGCAAATAAGCCGGAATCGCTTCGCGATCCGCGTCGCAAGCTCGTCCAGCGGATCGGCGCGGCCTTTCAGCGTTTCCAGTTCGCGGTGCACTTCACGCATGAACTCGTGGAAATGCAGCCGCGTTTTGCGCGCCAATGGCACGACCGTAAAAAAGCTGTCCATGAGAAAGCTTTTACCACGACCTACTCCGCCCCACATATACACGCCCTTCGGAAGCGCCGGCCGGTTGACCAGCCGCTTCAGGGCATTGGTACGCCGACTTTTGTATGCTGCCCAGTCGTCATAGCAGCGTTGCAAACGGGCGACCGCCGCACGCTGTGCTTCGTCTGACGTATAGCCGCGCTCCTGTAGCGCCTGTTCATAGTATTCGGTAACGTTCATCGGCCCCAGACTCGTTTCGTCTTGCTGTATCACATGCGTCATTGCATGCCAGGTCGCCACTTTCCACTGCGCTCAACGGCAGCTCGGATTGTAGTGCAAACGGAAAAAGGCGACCGGGGAGCTGCCCCCGACCGCCTTTTTCCGCACCGCCCCCATCGAGTAGCGCCATCGTCATATCGTATCCGAACCGCGACGACGGCACGCACTGCCGGCATGTGCCACTGCCGTCAGCCGCCACGCTGCAAACAGCATGTCGGCAGGACGCATTACATATTCAATGCACGCTTGTCGACTGCCAGTGCTGCTTCGCGCATCACTTCGGACAGCGAGGGGTGCGGGTGGCAGATGCGGCCGATATCTTCCGCGGCCGCCTTGAATTCCATTGCGACCACCGCCTCGGCGATCAAGTCCGATGCATTCGGCCCGACAATGTGCACGCCCAGGATCTCATCGGTCTTTGCATCGGCGATGACCTTGACGAAACCATCCGACTGACCGATCCCCAGCGCACGTCCATTCGCCATGAACGGGAATTGCCCCGCCTTGACCTCGCGGCCTTCCGTCTTCAACTGCTTCTCGGTCTTGCCGACCCATGCGATTTCGGGTGATGTGTAGATCACCCACGGAATGCAGTTGTAATCGATGTGCGGCTTCTGGCCATCGATGATCTCCGCCACGGCCACACCTTCATCTTCCGCCTTGTGGGCCAGCATCGGGCCACGCACCACGTCACCGATCGCATAGACGTTCGGCAGTGACGTTGCACAATGGTCATCCACCGGAATGAAGCCGCGCTCGTCTGCTTTCAGGCCGATTGCTTCCAGCCCCAGGTTATCGGTGTTCGGCACCCGCCCGACGGACACGATCAGGCGATCAGCTTCCAGCGTCTGCGCCTTACCGTCGCTATCTGTATAAGCAATCGACACGGCCTTGTCGCTGGCCTTGACCTCGCCGAGCTTCACGCCGAGATGGATCTTCAGACCCTGCTTTGTCAGCTGCTTGCTGGCTTCCTTGGCCAACGCGTCGTCGGCGGCACCCAGGAATGCGGGCAATGCTTCGAGGATCGTAACGTCGGCGCCCAGGCGGCGCCATACCGAACCCAGTTCCAGCCCGATCACACCGGCACCGATGACGGCCAGTTTCTTCGGTACGCTGTCGAACGCCAGTGCACCTTCATTGTCCGACACGATCTTGTTGTCCACCGGGATATTCGGCAGGTGACGCGCTTTCGAGCCGGTCGCGATGATGACGTACTTCGCCGTGACCGCTTCCTCGCTGTCACCGCTGACCTTGATCTGATAGCCGGCGTCGGATTTCCCGATAAAAGTGCCATGGCCCTTCAGCCAGGTGATCTTGTTCTTGCGGAACAGGAACTCGATCCCCTTCGTCATCTTCTCGACGATGCCGTCCTTTCGCCCATGCAGCTTCGCCAGGTCCAGCGAGACACCAGAGACATTGATACCGTGGTCACCGAGATGATGCGACGCCTTCTCGAACTCTTCCGACGATGCCAACAGCGCCTTCGACGGAATGCAGCCAACGTTCAGGCAGGTGCCGCCCAACTTCAGATCGCCCTTCGGGTTCTTCCACTTTTCGATACAGGCAACCTTCTTGCCAAGCTGCGCGGCACGGATCGCGGCGATGTAACCGCCGGGGCCGCCGCCGATGACGACAACGTCAAATTCCTGGGACATAACGCTCCTCTATGGTTTCTTCCTTGAGGCCGACCCGGCACGATGACACGCGCGCGAAGCGCGGGCACACCCACCACCGGGTCCGGGCCGATGCCGATCGATTCCCGAAGGGAATCGGGCCTGGATCAGATATCGAGCAACAGGCGCGCCGGATCTTCCAGTGCGTCCTTCATCGCGACCAGCGACAGCACGGCTTCGCGGCCATCGATAATCCGGTGGTCATAGGACATCGCCAGGTAATTCATCGGGCGGATGACGATCTGGCCGTTTTCGACGACCGCACGTTCCTTCGTCGCATGCACGCCGAGGATGGCTGACTGCGGCGGGTTGATGATCGGCGTCGACAGCATCGAACCGAACACGCCGCCGTTCGAGATCGAGAACGTACCGCCCGTCATGTCGTCGAGCGACAGCTTGCCTTCCTTCGCCTTCTGACCGAACTCGGCAATCTTCTTCTCGATCTCGGCAACGCTCATTTGATCGGCATTGCGCAGGATCGGCACCACCAGGCCGCGGGGTGAACCAACCGCGATACCAATGTCGAAGTAGCCGTGATAGACGATGTCGTTACCGTCGATCGACGCATTCACCAACGGGAATTTCTTCAGCGCGTGGATGGCGGCTTTCACGAAGAAGGACATGAAGCCGAGCTTTACGCCGTGCTCCTTCTCGAATTGGTCCTTGTACTTTGCCCGCAGATCCATCACGGGCTTCATGTTCACTTCGTTGAACGTGGTCAGGATCGCGTTCGTCTGCTGCGATTGCAGCAGACGTTCGGCGATACGTGCACGCAGCCGCGACATCGGCACGCGCTGTTCGGTACGGCCGTCGAGCGCTTCGCTCACGCCCGCCGGTGCCTTCGGCTGTGCCAGCGGTGCGGCCGCCTTTGGCGCCGCGCCGGCCTGCGCCGACAAGGCATCGCCCTTCGTCACACGACCGTCGCGGCCGGTGCCGGCGACCGACGATTCCGGTACGCCCTTCTCGGCCAGGATCTTTGCGGCGGACGGAGAAGCCGGGCCCGACGACGATGCCGGTGCGGCTTCCGGTTGTGCCGCCGGCGACGGCGCCAGCGTGGCAGCCTTCGCTTCCGGTGCGGCAGCAGCCGGTGCGGCGGCACCCGCCTTTCCTTCCGTGTCGATCTTCGCCAGAATTTGTTCCGACTTCACCGTTGCGCCATCCTGGAGCAGGATCTCGCTCAACACGCCCGACGCCGGTGCCGGCACTTCCAGCACGACCTTGTCCGTCTCGATCTCGATCAACGTTTCATCAACGGTGACGGCATCGCCGACTTTCTTCTTCCAACTGATCAGGGTGCCTTCGTCGACCGACTCCGAAAACTGGGGAACTGTGACTTCTTTGATAGCCATAACGCTTCCTGGACAATACGGTAAATGGATAGACGGGAGCCGCGCGAACGCACAACGGACACATCGAGCGCACGCGGCACGGCGCGCGAACCACCCCGCCCTCCGGTGTCACCGTGCCCGCATCGATGCTGGCAGATCTTCGTGACACGTTTGTGCAAGGCGCGTCCCGCGCCGCTGCTGCCTTACTTGGTCATTGCGCCCTTGAGACGGCCGAACGCACCTTCGATCAGCGCCTTCTGCTGCTCGTAATGCTTGGCGTAGTAGCCGACCGCCGGCGATGCGGATGCCGGACGGCCGCTGTATGCCAGCTTCTGCCCGTCCTTCAACGCCTCGAAGAGGTGATGTTCGACATAGAACCACGGCCCCTGGTTTTGCGGCTCGTCCTGCACCCAGACGACCTCGGCCAGATTGTCGTACTTCTTGACTTCGGCATCGAACGCCTTGTGCGCGAACGGATACAACTGCTCGATCCGCACGATGGCGACCTGCGCATTTGTCTCACGGCGATGCGCGACCAGATCGTAGTACACACGGCCCGAGCAAACAATCATCCGCTTGACCTTGCCGGCATCCAGCGCCTTGTTGTCCGTCACATCGCTGCGGTCGCCGATGACCGGCTGGAACGTACCGCTTGCCAGCTCGTCCAGTGAGCTGATGGCTTCCTTGTGACGCAACAGCGACTTCGGCGTGAAGACGATCAGCGGCTTGCGGAACTGCCGGATCATCTGGCGGCGCAGCACATGGAAAATCTGTGCCGGCGTGGTGGGCTGCACCACTTGCATGTTGGACTCGCCACACAATTGCAGGAAGCGTTCGATCCGCGCGGACGAGTGCTCCGGACCCTGGCCTTCATAGCCATGCGGCAGCAACATCGTCAGGCCCGACACACGGCCCCACTTCACTTCACCACTGGAGATGAACTGGTCGATGACGACCTGCGCGCCGTTGACGAAGTCGCCGAACTGCGCCTCCCATGCCACCAACGTGTTCGGTTCCGCGGTCGAGTAACCGTATTCGAAGCCCAGCACCGCTTCCTCGGACAGCACCGAGTCGATGACGGTGAAGTTCGCCTGATTCGGCGACACGTTTTGCAACGGAATATACGTACCGTCGTTCCAACGCTCACGATTCTGATCATGCAAGACCGAATGGCGATGCGAGAATGTTCCGCGACCGCTGTCCTGACCCGTCAGCCGCACCGCGAAGCCCGATGCCACCAGCGACGCGTAGGCGAGGTGCTCACCCATGCCCCAATCCAGCGGCTTGTTGCCTTCCGCCATTTCGCGGCGATCGCTGATGACACGATTGACCAGCGGGTGGACCTTGAAATTTTCCGGGTACTTCGTGATCGCGTCGCCCAGGCGCTTCAACTCGGCCAGCGGCACCTGCGTGTCGGCCGCGTCCGTCCACTTCTTGTTCAGGAACGGCGCCCAGTCCTGCGCATACTTGCTCTTGTAGTTCGACAGCACCGGATCGACGGTGTGATGACCCTGGTCCATCGCGGTCCGGAATGCCTTGACCAATTCGTCCGGGCCATCGGATTCCAACACTTTCTGCGCCACTAGCTTGTCCGCGTACAGCGCGCGGGTACCGGGGTGTTGCGCGATCTTCTTGTACATCAGCGGCTGCGTCACCGCGGGCGTGTCCTGCTCGTTGTGACCAAGCTTGCGGAAACACACGATGTCGATGACGATGTCCTGATGGAACGTCGCACGATAGTCCACCGCCAACTCGACCGCGTAGACGACCGCTTCCGGATCGTCACCGTTGACGTGCAGCACCGGCGCCTCGATCATCTTGACGACATCGGTACAGTACAATGTCGAGCGCGAGTCACGCGGATCGGACGTGGTGAAACCGATCTGGTTATTGATCACGATGTGCACGGTGCCGTGCGTGCCGTAGCCGCGCGTCTGCGCGAGATTCAGCGTTTCCATCACGACGCCCTGACCGGCAAAGGCCGCATCGCCATGCACCTGCACCGGCAGCACCTCGCGCCCTTCCAGGTCGCCACGGCGGTCCAGACGCGCCTTCGCCGAACCTTCGACCACCGGGTTGACGATTTCCAGGTGCGACGGGTTGAACGCCAGTGACAAGTGGATCGGGCCGGACTCGGTCGCGATATCGCTCGAGAAACCCTTGTGGTACTTGACGTCACCCGCGGGCAGATCGTCGACGTGCTTGCCTTCGAATTCGGCAAACAGGTCCGACGGCATCTTGCCGAGGGAGTTCACCAGGACATTGAGGCGGCCGCGGTGGGCCATGCCGATCACGACCTCCTGCACGCCGACCGATGCGGCGCGCTGCACCAACGCATCCATCGCGACGATGAAGCTCTCCCCGCCTTCCAGCGAGAAGCGCTTCTGACCGACGTACTTCGTATGAAGATAACGCTCCAGGCCTTCGGCGGCTGTCAGGCGCTCCAAGATACGCGTCTTTTTCTTCGTATCGAATTTCGGCGTCGAACGGGAGCCTTCCAGATTCTTCTGGAACCACCGTTTTTGCTCAGGGTCGCTGATATACATGTACTCGACACCGATCGTGCCGCAGTACGTGTCGCGCAGATCCTGCAGGATCTGCCGCAACGTGGCGGTGTCATAACCGAAGTACAGGCTGTTCGCGCTGAACTTCTGGTCCATGTCCGCTTCAGTGAAGTCGTAGAAACCGGGTTCGAGTTCCTTGATCGGCAGACGCTCCTGACGCTTCAACGGGTCCAGATTGGCCCAACGGGCACCCAGAAACCGGTATGCACCGATCAACGATTGGACAAATACCTGCTTGCCGGCCGTCGCCAAGCCGCTTTCGCCAGTCCGCGGCGTAAAGCCGTTGCCGCGCGCACGCTGCTCGAAAGATTCGACGATGGGACGGTGGGCTACGTCGTTCGCGGCACTGCCATCCACCGCGGGGACATGTTGTAGCGCATCGAAATAATCGCGCCACGTATCCGGAACAGACGCCGGGTTGTCAAGATACAGCTCGTACATTTCTTCAACGTACGCTGCGTTGCCGCCGAACAGGTAGGAGTTCGACTGGAATTGCTTCATCATTTTTTCACGCTCACTTTTCTTCGAGTTTCTCGAGAAATAGCGGGTTGCAAAAACCTTCCGCGACACGGCCTGACCGTTTGGCGGATTGCGAATCAAGTTGTGCTTGGAAGGACCGAGCTTCTTATTTCGAGAGCATAGCACGGATGGCCAATGCCCTGCGTCATGCAGTCGCACGATACGCGCGGCGTCTGTTCGGTTTCTGCACCTATTGACATGCCAATAAATATGACTGAACCCTTGATCCGACGGGCAAAGCGCGATGCGCATCTTTAAACGCGCCGCTCCCACGGCGCTGTCGCACGAAACGCGAGGTTACAACTATTCACCCGATCGCACTTTCCGACACGTGCCCATAAAAAACCGGCTGCCTCATTCTCACGAGGCAGCCGGTTTTTCAGACCAGTACGACAGTCAGTAACGGGCACGATGCCCGCGGCAATCAGCCTTCGCGCGATGAGCGCTTGCGCTCGTGTTCCTTCAGATAACGCTTGCGAATGCGGATCGACTCAGGCGTCACTTCCACCAGTTCGTCGTCATCGATGAATTCGACTGCGTATTCCAGCGTCGTCTTGATCGACGGCACCAGACGCACGGCTTCGTCGGTGCCCGACGAACGCACGTTGGTCAACTGCTTGCCCTTGATCGGATTGACGACCAGATCGTTATCGCGGCTGTGAATGCCGATGATCATGCCTTCGTACAGCGGATCGCCCGGTTCGACCAGCATGCGACCGCGGTCTTGCAGCTTCCACAAGGCGTACGCGACGGCATCGCCGTCGTCCTGGGAGATCAAAACGCCGTTGCGGCGCTCACCGATCTTGCCTTCCTTTGCCGGCTGGAAGCCATTGAAGGTATGGCTGATCAGGCCCGTGCCACGCGTCAGCGTCAGGAACTCGCCTTGGAAACCGATCAGGCCGCGCGCCGGAATAACGTATTCCAGGCGCGTCCGGCCACGGCCGTCGGACACCATGTTCGACAGTTCGCCTTTGCGGCGACCCAGTTCTTCCATCACGCCGCCCTGGTGTTCGTCTTCGACGTCCACGGTCAGGTTTTCGTACGGCTCGTGCTTCACGCCGTCGATTTCCTTCATAACCACGCGCGGACGCGACACGCCCAGTTCATAGCCTTCCCGGCGCATGTTCTCGATCAAGATCGTCAGATGCAATTCACCCCGACCCGACACCTCGAACGATCCTTCCTCTTCCGTATCCTTGACGCGCAACGCCACGTTATGACGCAGTTCGCTGTGCAGGCGGTCACGAATCTGACGGCTCGTCACGTACTTGGTCTTCTTGTCCCGGCCCGCCAGCGGCGAGGAATTGACCATGAAGTTCATCGTCAACGTCGGTTCGTCGACGCTGATCAGCGGCAGTGGTTCAGGCGTTCCCACGTCGCAGATCGTTGCGCCGATGCTGATGCCCTCGATACCGTTGATCAGGACGATGTCGCCCGCCTCGGCCGAGGGCAACTGCACCCGGTCCACGCCCGAGAAGCCTTGCACCTGATTGATCTTGCCACTCTTCGGCTCGTCATCGACGCCGAATTGATACGTCACGTTCTGGCCCGGCTTGATCCGGCCGCGGTTGATACGGCCAATGCCGATCTTGCCGAGGAAGGTCGAGAAGTCCAGCGACACGATCTGCAACTGCAGCGGCGCATCCGGGTCGGCCGGACGTACCGGCACGTGCTTGAGGATGGCGTCGAACAGCGGACGCATATCACCCTCGCGCGTTTCCGGGTCGAGGCTGGCATAGCCGTTCAGCGCCGACGCATAGACCACCGGGAAGTCCAATTGCTCTTCGGTTGCACCCAGCTTGTCGAACAGGTCCATGGTTTCGCCATGGACCCAGTCCGGACGCGCGCCTGGACGATCGATCTTGTTGATCACGACGATCGGGCGCAGGCCCATCGCCAATGCCTTCATCGTCACGAAACGCGTTTGCGGCATCGGGCCGTCAACGGCATCCACCAGCAGCAGCACGGAGTCGACCATCGACATCACGCGCTCGACCTCGCCGCCGAAGTCGGCGTGGCCCGGGGTGTCGACGATATTGATATGCGTGCCTTCGTACTCGACCGCGCAATTCTTCGCGAGAATCGTAATGCCGCGTTCTTTTTCAATATCGTTCGAATCCATCACCCGCTCGGCGGTCTGTTGGTTCTCACGGAAAGTGCCCGATTGACGGAGCAGTTTGTCAACCAGCGTGGTCTTGCCGTGGTCGACGTGGGCGATGATGGCGATATTGCGTAGCGCGCGGGTCATTGGTTAACTCGGAGGGAACTCGGATGCACGAAAATGGGGTCCGCGTCGACGGCGATGATGAGTTGACGACATCACCGGACGCTTCGGCCTGAACCGAACCTAAAAAAGGGGCCAGACCGGGCCTGTGTGCGATACCTGCCACATCTCGGTATCGCACCAGCCTGCTCTGCGCATTTTCTAGAACACGCGAGTATATCACCAGGACATGGCATAAACCCTCATTCCCATTTGCAACCAGGTCTTTTTGCGCCGCGATGCGTACCGATGCGGCTTTTTTGCCATTGCCGGCCCGACTTTCGTACCTCTTACCGTGACCTAATTCCCACACATTGCTTACCGGGAAAGAGGCTTCACCGAGCTCGTTGCCAAGGCTATGGAACACGCCTATAATCGATGCTTACTCAATGATTGCATTTGCACGCTTTTTGGTAAAAACCGAGTACTGAAAAGACGCTAACCGCATCCGAAAGGGAGAATCCGCTTTCGTGCCGTGGCATGGCGTGGCGTGCAAGATGCCTTTTGCCGATATCGACCCGTGGTTTCCGCTCCTGCCCGTCCGCCTTCTAAAGAAGCCTACCGTTCCCGTGACGATCAGGACGATTCGCATGCCATGCCACCGTCGAACGATCGGCCGGACGGCGCGGGGCCGACGTCCGTATCCACTGCGACATTGTCGGATCGCCTCACCTCCGACGATTTCGAATGGTGTGCCGACGAGTCCGTCGGCTACCTGATGGCGCGCGTCCGATCGAAAATGGCCAATGAGACTAATCAAATTACGGTCGCGGAACTCGATCTCACCAGCACCCAGTCCAGTATGCTGCTCCTGCTCCGGCACGGCGCCTTGAGCGGTGCCGAACTGGCACGCGAATATGGCCTGGATGCCAGCGCGGTGACCCGCCTGCTTGATAAGTTGGAAAAACGCGGCCTAGTAAGCCGGGTGCGCAGCCAGGCCGACCGCCGCGTCGTCAACCTCGAATTGACCGACGATGGCTGGACGATGGTGGCGCGCCTGGGGCCACTCTATACGAAGGTACTCGAGCGCATGCTTGCCGGCTTCACGCACGAGGAGGCCGGATTCCTGAAGAGCTTGCTGCGGCGCATCATCATCAATTGCGAACAGCCGCGCGAACCTTCTGCCGCGTCGCCCGGCATGCCCACTTCCCAGAAACCGGCACGGCCCTCCCAAGGTGATGCCGGCCGTGCCTCGGGGAGAGACAAATCATGACAAAACGCTTGCAACGTCCACTATTTTTCATCCAAAGAAGACCGGCAATGACAGCCATTCGTTTCACGCGCCCCGTGTTGCGCGTCGCGCTGCTGGCCAGCACGGTCGCCAGCCTGACGCTATCGGGTTGCGCGAACTATGCGGGCATTCACAGCGACAAGCAGCCTGCCGCCCTGTCGCACTTCGATACAGCCCAGAGCCTGCCGCTCCAGGGCGGCAACTGGCCGACGATGCAATGGGCCACCACGTTCGGCGATCCCCAGTTGCAAGCGTTGATTGACGAAGGCATCGCCAATAGTCCGACGATCGCGGAGGCACAGGCACGGCTGAATCAGGCCGCGGCCTACACAGGGAACGCGGCCGCGGCGTTGCTACCGCATGTCAATGCCAACTATTCACTGAAGCGTGAGCTGTACTCGGGCAAGGCATTGTATCCGCCCCCGTATGGCGGCAATTGGTACACCGAGAACAATCTGGCCGCTACCGCATCGTACGAACTGGATCTATGGGGCAAGAATCGCAACGGACTGAAGCAGGCCATTTCGCAGGAACGCGCGGCGCTCGCCGAAACCCAGGAAGCCAAATTGACGCTGGCCGTCTCGATCGCGCAGGCCTATAGCGCGCTGGCGCGTCAATATGCGTTACTCGACGTGGCCAAGCGGGAATTACAGCAGCGCCAGGACATCGGCTCGATCAGTCGAACGCGGTTCGACGCGGGGCTCGACACGCAGGTGGAAACGCGGACGTCGGAAGCCGATATGGCCACCGCGCGCACGCAGATCAGCCAGCTCGAAGGCGCGATCGTCGTGACCCGCTACCAGTTGGCGGCCCTGCTAGGCAAAGGGCCGGATCGCGGTCTGCAAATCGCCGTGCCGGCGCTGGCGACCATCGGCACGTCGGATGCCTATGCGCTACCGGCCGACCTGCCGGCAAACCTGATCTCGCGCCGTCCAGATATTGTCGCCGCGCGCTGGCGCGTGGAGGCGGCAATGTCCGGCATCAAGGTGGCGAAGGCGAACTTCTACCCGAATCTGAACCTGAGCGCGGCTTTTGGCTTCGACGCGTTCGGCTTCGGCAACTTCCTGAAATTTGGTAGCCGGCAAATCCAGGCCGGCCCCGCCATCGATCTACCAATCTTCGATGCCGGTGCGTTACGCGCGCAGTTGAAGGACCGGTATGCGTCGTTCGACAACGCGGTGGCAAGCTATGACAGCACGTTGGTGCAGTCATTGAACGACGTTGCCACGCAAGTAGCGCAGATCCGTTCGACCGAACATCAGCAGGCGGATGCGCAATCCGCGTACGATGCCGCGCAGAAGGCCTATGACCTGGCGGTGATCCGTTACAAAGGCGGCCTGTCGACACAACTGCAGGTGCTGAGCGCGGATCAGGCGCTGCTGCAACAACGCCAGACGGTCGTGACGCTGGATGCGCAACGTCGAGACCAGCAAATCGGCTTGATCAAGGCGCTTGGCGGTGGCTTCGATGCCAACGCCGACATGCCCGGCAGCAAGCCCGCTCTATAAAACATGGACGCGTACGTCAATCTCACAACGTGCGCCACACGACGTCTTGAGGGAGTCAAGCATGAGTTCGAATCAACCGGCGGCCGGGACGCCCGATCAGGCCCCCAACCAAACACCGCATCAGGGACCGGGACCGCAACCGCCACAACCGTCGTCGGGGCGTCGCGCGCTCTGGTTGACGATTGTCGCGCTGATCGTCATTGCCGCCGCCGTCGCGTACGGCTTCTATTACTTCCTGGTAGCGCAGTTCCACGAGGAAACAGATGACGCCTATGTCAACGGCAACGTTGTGCAAATCACCCCCCAGGTTACCGGCACGGTGGTTGCCGTCAACGCCGACGACACGCAGACGGTCAAGGTAGGCGATCCGCTGATACGCCTGGATGAAGCCGATGCCAAGGTCGCGCTGGAGCAAGCCGAGGCCAGCCTGGCGCAGGCCGTGCGGCAGGTACGGACGCTGTACGCGAACACCAACGCATATCAGGCAACCGTCGCCGAACGCGAGTCGGATCTCGCGAAGGCCCGCTCAGATCTGACCCGTCGTCTGGCCATCGCGCGGACCGGTGCGGTATCCGCGGAAGAAATATCGCATGCCCGCGATGCGGTCAGCAGCGCGCAGGCCGCATTGAACGCCGCGAAGCAGCAGTTCGCCTCGAACCGCGCACTGACGGACAACCTGACGGTATCGGATCATCCGAACGTCAAGCTGGCGGCGGCGAAGGTCCGCGATGCCTATCTGAACTATGCCCGGAATACATTACCGGCACCGGTAAGTGGTTTTGTTGCAAAACGCTCGGTGCAAGTGGGGCAGCGCGTGTCGCCGGGAACACCGCTGATGGCAATCGTGCCGCTCAATGAAGTCTGGGTGGATGCCAACTTCAAGGAAGTGCAACTGCGGAAGGTGCGCATTGGTCAACCGGTTGAATTGACCGCCGATGCCTATGGTTCGAGTGTTGTCTATCACGGCCACGTGCAAGGCTTCTCGGCCGGAACCGGCAGCGCCTTCGCGCTGCTGCCGGCGCAGAATGCCACTGGTAACTGGATCAAGGTGGTGCAACGCCTCCCGGTACGTATCGCCCTCGATCCGAACGAATTGAAGGACCATCCGCTGCGGATAGGATTGTCCATGGACGTCGACGTCGATACGCATGACCAGAATGGCGGCTTGCTTGCCAGCACGAAAAACACGGTCTACCAAACTGACGTGTTCGCACAATATGGCGCGCAAGCGGACGCGGAAATCGCGAAGATCATCGCCGATAACGTCGCGATGTCGGGCAATGCCAAGTCGAAGTAATCGAACGTAGCAACAAAGACCGGCGCGCCGGCGCGGTTCAAGGCACGGCGCACTGTCCTAGCTCGCTGTGGCGACCCATCGTAGTGGGTCGTCGTCACGGCACCGAGGTCACGCATGGCATCCTCCCCTTCTCCCGCCGCATCAAGCGGCACATCCCCCGCGCCCGGCACGCCTGGCGCGGCACACCCGCCGCTGACCGGCGGCACGCTGGCGCTGGGCACGATCGCCGTGTCACTGGCAGTGTTCATGAACGTGCTCGACACGTCGATCGCCAATGTATCGATCCCGGCGATTTCAGGGGATCTCGGCGTGGCATCGGACCAGGGGACCTGGGTCATCACGTCGTTTGCAGTGGCCAACGCCATCTCGGTGCCCTTGACGGGCTGGCTGACGCAACGAATCGGGCAAGTGCGGCTGTTCTTCTGGTCGATCATGCTGTTCGTGATCGCTTCCTGGCTCTGTGGCCTGGCGCCCACCCTCCCCTTCCTGCTGGGCGCCCGCGTATTACAAGGGGCAGTGGCAGGACCGATGATTCCGCTCTCGCAGACGTTGCTGCTGTCCAGCTATCCCCGCGCGAAAGCGCCGATGGCATTGGCGCTCTGGTCGATGACCACTTTGATCGCACCAGTCGCCGGCCCGATTCTCGGCGGCTATATTTCGGATAACTATAGTTGGCCCTGGATTTTCTACGTCAATGTGCCGGTGGGCATCATCGCCGCCGCCGTGACCTGGGCGATCTATCGCAAACGTGAGTCCGCGACGCGACGCCTGCCCATCGACACCGTCGGCCTCGGCTTGCTGATCATCTGGGTCGGGTCGATGCAGGTCATGCTGGACAAGGGCAAGGATCTGGACTGGTTTAGTTCGACGACGATCGTCGTGCTGGCGATCGTCGCGGTTCTCGGATTGGTCGTGTTCGTCATATGGGAACTGACGGCCACGCATCCGATCGTCGATCTTTCCTTGTTCGCGTCGCGCAACTTCACCGGCGGCACCGTCGCATTGGCCGTGGGTTACGGGCTGTACTTCGGTAACCTGGTATTGCTGCCGCTATGGCTCCAGACCACCATCGGCTATACCGCGACGGCGGCGGGGTTGGTGATGGCGCCCGTCGGCGTGTTTGCGGTGCTGTTGTCGCCGCTGACCGGCAAGTACCTGCCAAAAACGGACCCCCGCTATATCGCTACCGCCGCCTTTATCGTTTTCGCCATCGTGTTCTGGCTGCGTTCACGCTACACCGTGGATGTCGATACGTTTTCATTGATGCTGCCCACGCTGCTGCAAGGCGCGGCGCTGGCAGGGTTCTTTATTCCGCTGGTAACCATCACGTTGTCGGGCCTACCGGGCAGCCGAATGCCCGCGGCGTCGGGTCTCTCGAATTTCGTTCGCATCATGCTGGGGGGGGTCGGCTCGTCGGTATTCACCACAGCGTGGGAACGGCGTACGGATTTGCATCATGCACAACTGACCGAGCAGGCCAACGTCTACAATCCGTTGTTCAATCAAAGCGTCGACCAGATGCAATCGATGGGGATGTCGCACGCCCAGGCGCTGGGGACTTTCGACCGGCTTGTAAATCAGCAGGCCCAGACGATGGGTGTCAACGACCTGTTCTACCTGTCCGCCGCGATTTTCATCGTGCTGATCGGCCTTGTCTGGATCACGCAACGCCAGCGCGCGTCGGCAGGCGCCGACGCCGCGGCATCCGGCGCGCATTGACCCGCCATGCGGTCATGCAATCGTGTTAGCCCCCGGTGCCGATCAGGCGTGCCGGAGCGAGCAAGCCATCGGTCCACTGCGCCGTCCCCAGCAATCGGAGGGGCAGCGTCCCCAGTGCGCTTGCACGCCCCGGATCGGTCGGTGCATCCGCCTCGCTGCTGACCGATTCGGCCGCGCCTGGGGCACTTTCGCTTTTGCCTGTACCGTAGACCCGTACCAATCCTGCATAGCCGTCGGGAAGCGCCGCCACGGCGGTTGCGTCCACGCGCAAACGCTGCCCATGAAGAAAGCGCGCGCTGAAAACGGCATCCAACGTCACGCGCGGCAGGCGCTGCAATAAGGCGTCAACCGGTTGCAGCCATGCCGCCATTATTACCAATGCCGCGTCGTCTGGCACCCCCCCCGTGACACCGGCGGCGGCAGCGTCGCAGCCCGCACCACCCTCGTGCCGCGCTGGAGGTGGCGCTGATTGTCGATCGCCGCCACTCTCGGCATCGGCATGCTTTCCAGTGCCCCGAATCCCATCGACGCGTGCCTGCAATGCATCGAGCGTGATCGCGTCGTCGATCGATAACGTCGCCACGCCGGTGCGACGTAGTGCAATCAGATACGCCCCGCATCCGAGCGCCTCGCCGAGGTCCTCGGCAAGTGTACGAACGTAGGTGCCCTTGCTGCACGTTACGCGAAAGCGCACCTGGGCATAGTGTGTCAGTTGTGCCTCATCGGATAGCACGGTCAGTGCGTGGATATGCACCTCGCGCGCGGCCCGCTCGACTTCCTGGCCCGCACGCGCATATTCGTACAAGGGCTTGCCATCGCGCTTCAATGCCGAATACATCGGCGGCACCTGAGCGATGACGCCGGTGAAGCGGTCAAACAAAGGCGTCAACTGGGCAAAGGCAACAGCGACCGGGCGTCGATCGATGATCAGGCCCTCGGCGTCGCCGGTGTCCGTCCTCGCGCCCAGTTGCATCGTCGCTTCATACGTCTTGTCAGCATCGAGCAGATCCTGCGAAAACTTCGTGGCCTCACCAAAACACACCGGCAAGAGTCCCGATGCCAACGGATCGAGCGTGCCCGTGTGCCCGGCTTTCTTCGCCCGCAGCATGCCCTTTGCCTTGATCAGCACGTCGTTACTCGACATGCCCAGCGGCTTGTCGATCAGCAGCACGCCATCGAGTGCCAGGCGCGGCCGCATTGGCCCGCGCGCCGGACGCTTCACCATACCGTCATTCCTTTGCGCGTGTCGCATTCGCCTGATCGATCAGTTTGGACATCTCGAACGCGTTGGCGAGCGTTTTGTCGTGATGGAAATGCAGCGTCGGCACGGTATGGATGTGCAGGCGCTTGAACAGCAGGTTATGCAAAAAGCCCGACGCGTCGTTCAGCGCCTTCTGCGTCGCGGCCGTATCCTCGGAAAGCGTCGTGAAATAAATCTTCGCGTGCGCATAGTCCGGCGACAGCTCGATGCTCTGGATCGTGATCAGGCCCACGCGCGGATCCTTGATCTCGCGCATGATCAGTTCAGACAAGTCTCGCTGGATCTGATCGGCGATCTTCGTGGCGCGATCGCCACCACTACGTTTTTTGCTTGGCATCGTGTGCCTCCTGCGTATCGACGCGGCCAGACAACGCTGCCGATGCCCCGCCCTGGGAACATGCGCACAGCGATCCACCGCGCAGACAAAAGAAAAAGGGTGGAGTCAGGGAGAGATACCGCGCTTTTTCAAGCACCCTCCTGACTCCACCCTCGTAGACTGTTCGCCCCGCCGATGAGTCCGGGTGGGGACGGAACGCCGTTTACAGCGTCCGGGCGACCTCGGTGATCTCGAACACTTCCAACTGGTCGCCTTCGGCGATGTCGTTGAAGTTCTTGACCGACAAACCACATTCGAAACCGCCGCGAACTTCCTTCACGTCGTCCTTGAAACGCTTCAACGAATCCAGCTCGCCGGTATGGACGACCACGTTGTTGCGGAGCACGCGGACCAACGACGTCCGCTTGACGACACCGTCGAGCACCATGCAGCCGCCCACCGCGCCGATCTTCGGCACGCGGAAGACCTGACGCACTTCCACGGTGCCCGTGACTTCCTCGCGTTTCTCCGGCGCCAACATCCCGGACATCGCCGCCTTCACCTCATCCACCGCGTCATAGATGATGTTGTAGTAACGGATATCCACACCGTTGGATTCGGCCAGCTTCCTTGCCAGCGCATCGGCCCGCGTATTGAAGCCGATGATGACGGCCTTCGAGGCGGTTGCTAGGTTGACGTCCGACTCGCTGATGCCACCCACGGCCGCATGCACGATCTGCACACGCACTTCGGATGTCGACAGCTTGAGCAAGGACTGCACCAATGCTTCCTGCGAACCTTGCACGTCGGCCTTGACGATCAACGGCAGCGACTGCATCTCGCCTTCGCCCATGTTTTCGAACATGTTCTCCAGCTTGGCCGCTTGCTGCTTCGCCAATTTCACGTCGCGGAACTTGCCCTGACGGAAGTTCGCGATTTCGCGAGCCTTCCGCTCGTCCGGCATGACGATCACTTCCTCGCCCGCCGCGGGTACTTCCGACAGACCCTGGATCTCCACCGGAATCGACGGACCGGCGGACTTCACCGACTTGCCCGTCTCATCCAGCATTGCCCGGACACGACCATACGCCGAGCCGGCCAATACCATGTCGCCGCGATTCAACGTACCCGATGTCACCAGGATCGTCGCCACCGCGCCGCGACCCTTGTCGAGCTTGGCTTCGATGACCAGGCCCTTTGCCGGTGTTTCCACGGGCGCCTTCAATTCCAGTACTTCGGCTTGCAGCAAGACGTTTTCCAGCAGGTCGTCGATGCCCTGACCGGTCTTCGCCGAAACACCGATAAAGGGTGCGTCGCCACCGTACTCTTCCGGTACGACGCCTTCCGCGACCAGTTCCTGCTTGACGCGGTCGAGGTTCGCATCCGGCTTGTCGATCTTGTTCATCGCGACGACGATCGGTACACCGCCCGCCTTCGCATGGGCAATGGCTTCCTTCGTCTGCGGCATCACGCCGTCATCGGCCGCCACCACCAGGATGACGATGTCGGTCGCCTTCGCACCGCGCGCACGCATTGCCGTAAAGGCTTCGTGACCCGGGGTATCAAGGAAGGTCACCACACCGCGCGGCGTCTCGACATGGTATGCACCGATATGCTGTGTAATACCACCGGCCTCGCCCGCCGCCACTTTCGCGCGCCGGATGTAATCCAGCAACGAGGTCTTGCCGTGGTCGACGTGACCCATCACCGTCACCACCGGCGGCCGCGGCAACGCCTCGACATTGGCGTGTACATCGCCTTCGTCGGTCAACAATGCTTCCGGATCGTCCAGCTTTGCCGCAACCGCGGTGTGGCCCAGTTCCTCGACGACGATCATCGCCGTTTCCTGGTCCAGCGGTTGGTTGATCGTGACCATCTGGCCGAGCTTCATCATGATCTTGATGACTTCGGACGCCTTGACGGACATCTTGTGCGCAAGATCGGCAACCGTGATGGTTTCCGGTACATGCACTTCGCGGACGATCGGCTCGGTGGGCGCCTGGAACGACGTGTTGTCACCCTGGTGACGGTTGCGCCCCTTCGGGCCGCCGCGCCAGTTACGATCAGCACCACCGCTCGCATCGCCGCGGGTCTTCAAGCCACCACGGCGCTTTGACGCATCGTCCTGCCAGCCGCCGCTCTTGCCTTTCTTCTTGTCCGCGGCACCCGCTGCAGGCGCGGCCGTGGCCGGCGTCGCGGCCGGCCGCGTTTCGCGCTTGACCGCGGGCGCAGCCGCGCCTTCCGGACGTGCTGGACGATGCAAGGTCCCCTTACCGTCACCGGTCTTCGCACCGGCCGGCGCTGCGGCAGCAGGCGCCGCGGCAGCATCCGCCGCTGGCGCGACCACCTTGGCGACCGGCTGTTCGACTGGCTTCGGCTCGATGACCTTCGCCTTGCGCGGCGTGTTCATCATTTCGCGAATGGCCGCGGCTTCCGCCTCGGCGCGTGCGCGACGACGTGCAATTTCGTCCTGCTCAGCACGCGCGGCCTGACGTTTTTCATCCGCGGCCTGTTCAGCGGCGGCACGCGCTTCATCCGCAGCCTTCTTGTCGGCGGCGCGCTTTGCTGCCGCCTCTTCCTCACGGCTGACGTGGTCCACGCTGATCGTATCCTGCTCGGCGGCACGCGCCGCTGATTCGATACGCGCGGCAGCGCCCGCTTCCTTACGATGCGCCTCGAGACGTGCCGCTTCGGCGGCGGCCTCGGCGGCACGTTGCGCCGCTTCTTCTTCCGCGCGACGCCGCACATCCTCGGCCGCGCTTTCGCGCGCACGGCGAGCCGCTTCCTCACGCTCCAGCGCTTCCTGGCGTTCGCGCAGCTCAGCTTCCTGACGTTCCAGCGCCTCCGCTTCACGGCGCGCCTCTTCCTCGCGACGTGCGAGTTCCGCCGCCTGCGCCGCGTCGATCTCGTCTTCCTGGGCCACGGACGCCTGCGCGCCTTCGCCGGCTTCGTCGTCACGCTTGACGAACACGCGCTTTTTCCGCACTTCGACCTGAATGGTACGAGCCCGCCCTGTCGAGTCCGCCTGCTTGATTTCCGATGTTTGCCGACGCGTCAGCGTGATCTTGCGCTTGTCGCCTTCGGCATCGGAGCCGTGCGAGCGGCGCAGGTGCTCTAGCAAGCGGGCCTTGTCCGTCTCGGATACGGCATCGTCAGCGCTACGCTTCTGCACCCCTGCGGCTTGCAATTGCTCGAGGAGCACGCCGGCAGGCATCTTCAGTTCAGCGGCAAATTGGGCTACGTTGTTACTCGCCATTCATCCCTCTTGGAAGCAAGGAGCGGCGCTCCCTGCGGTTATACGTGCACGTTACCGTGCGTCATGCGTATTCGTCTGCGCATCATGCGGCCCGCATGGGTTGCGCCGGCGACGAGAATCCGTCCGATTCCCGTGCATCGATCGTCGCGTACATCGGTGTCATTCTTCGGACGTGAACCAATGTTCGCGGGCCTTCATTACCAACTCCGTGGCAGCTTCGTTCGACAATCCGGTCAATTCGACAATTTCGTCGACGGCCAGTTCGGCCAGGTCGTCGCGCGTCTGGATCTGATTTTCGCGTAGCTTTGCCAGTAGTTCCGGCGTCATGCCATCGAGGGTTTCCAGCTCGGGAACAATGTTCTCGGCCTTCTCCTCGTTCGCGATCGCCTGAGTCAGCAGCGCATCGCGTGCACGGTTGCGTAATTCATGAACGGTGTCCGCGTCGAACGCTTCGATCTCAAGCATTTCGTTCAGCGGTACATATGCGATTTCTTCGAGGCTCGTGAAGCCTTCGTCGATCAGGATGTCCGCAACTTCTTCATCGACATCCAACCGCGCCATGAACAGGTCGCGCAGCCCCGCGCGTTCCTTGTCCTGCTTTGCAGCAGACTCGTCCGGCGTCATGATATTGATTTGCCAACCGGTTAACTCGCTGGCAAGGCGGACGTTCTGGCCGCTGCGGCCAATCGCGATGGCAAGCTCGGTTTCGTCGACAACGACGTCCATCGAGTGCTTTTCTTCATCGACAACGATCGACTGCACCGCCGCCGGCGCAAGCGCCCCGATGACGAACTGTGCAGGATCCTCCGACCATAGCACGATGTCGACGTTTTCGCCACCCAACTCATTGCGCACGGCCTGCACACGCGACCCGCGTATGCCGACACAGGTACCGATCGGATCGATCCGTTTGTCGTACGCCACGACCGCGATCTTCGCGCGCATTCCCGGGTCCCGCGCTGCCGCCTTGATCTCCAGCAGGCCTTGTTCGATTTCAGGCACTTCCATCTCGAACAGCTTCATCAGGAATTCCGGCGCCGTCCGCGACAACTCGATCTGCGGCCCGCGTGCGGTGCGATCAACCTTCGTGATGAACGCCCGGGCGCGGTCGCCCACCCGCAGATTTTCCTTCGGAATCATCTGGTCACGGCGCAGCAACGCTTCGACCCGGCCCGTTTCGATGACCAGGTTGCCCTTGTCCATCCGTTTCACGGAACCCGTCATGATCTGGTCGCCACGCGCCAGGAAGTCGTTCAGGATTTGCTCGCGCTCGGCATCGCGGATACGCTGCAGAATCACCTGCTTCGCGGCCTGCGCGCCAATCCGGCCGAATTCGATGGACGCCACCGGTTCCTCGATGAAATCCTCGAGGGCGATATTCGGGCTCTGCTCTTTCGCCTCGAACAACAGGATCTGCTTGTCCGGCTCCTGCAGGCCCGCCTCGTCGGGTACGACCAGCCAACGACGATACGTCTGGTGCTCACCGGTAGTCCGGTCGATTTCCACTCGTACCTCGACGTCGCGGTCATAAAGCTTCTTGGTGGCGGAGGCCAACGCGGCTTCCAGCGCGCCGAAGACCACGTCCTTGTCCACGTTCTTCTCGCGAGCGAGCGCGTCCACCAGCGTCAATACTTCGCGACTCATTGTTTGCGGCTCCTAAAGTCCACGTGAGGCACCAGCCGGGCGCGATCGATTTCCGCCAATGTGAAATCGAGCACTGCGGGGCCGGTCTTCCCTTCAAATTCCAAACCGATCTTTTCGCCTTCCGGGGCCTGCAGAATCCCCCGGAACTGCTTGCGGCCGTCCAGCGGCCGCTTCAACGTCACCGTGACCTCGGCGCCAGCGAACCGGGTGAAGTCCGCCAATTTGCGCAGCGGCCGGTCCAGGCCTGGCGACGATACTTCCAGGCGTTCAAAGTCGATGTTCTCGACAGTGAAAACGTGTTGCAGTTGGCGTGTCACCTTTTCGCAATCCTCGATCGCGATATGCGCGTCGCCGGACGGGAAGTCGATATAGACGGTCAGCAGCCCACGGCCCGACCGTTCGAGGTCGACCAGCTCATAGCCCATGCCGGCCAGAGCCGTTTCAATCAATTCGGTCAGTTGCACATACACCCCAATCACGCTTTGCGGCGGCCCGCCAGACAGCGTGCAAAACGTCCGCGCAAAAAAAAATGGGCGCACGCCCATCTCTTCGCCGCTACCCTGCAATCCTGCGGCCACGCCGCCAACGCGCATGCCACCCACCGCGTACGCGCCGCCTACGGCCGCACCGTCGGCAGACGAAAATCGGCTTGAAAACAGCACGCATTTCCATCGGACGCCATCAAAAACACGGCATCCCGGCAGTCGCGATGACGCCGATACCCACATACGGATCGTACGAAAACGACGATGCTGGTGCGTCGACCCCATGCTCAACAAAACAAGCAAGGAACCCTACGACACCAGCGACGCTCGCAATTGTACGCGAAGCGTTTGACAAAGGCAAACCCGACACGGCGTAAAAACACAGGCACCGCGGGGGCTTCTCCACGGATTTCCGATCGCGCCTTTCCTGTATCGCCTTCTATTCAGCGACCGCGATTGCCAGGGCCGCGCGGTTTGCCGCCACCCGATGCGCCGCCGGGGCCACCCGCACCGCGGGGACCGCCACGACCCGGCCCACGAGGGCCACGCGGGCCCGGTGCGCGATTGCCCGGACCGCGCTCACCTTCCGTCGCCGCATTACCCGGCCCGGCACCGCGACGCGGCCCACTCCGGCCCTTACCCGCCGGCCCGCCGGCGTTGCCGAGTGGGTTCGGCTTATTGCCCCGCGCCACGTTGCCATTGACTTCACGTACCGGCCGGGCCGTATCCGGACGCGGCGTATCACGCATCAGGAAAGTGGCGCTCATATGGCCCTTTGGCCGCTGCACGCCCGGCGTCGGCGCACCGCGGCGGGGTGGGCGTTGCGCACCGTAGCTGTAACGCCCGGAATTCGTCATCGCACCATTCTCCGGCACGATGACACCGAGGAATGACTGCATCGGGTCCGGCTGGATGCGCTTCGGCTCGTCGCCACGAGGCCCCTTGCCCGGCTTTTCCACCTGGTTCTTCATGCCGACGGCGGCCATCAGCGCACGCACTTGTTGCTCGTCAAGCTCCTCATAGCGTCCACGGCGCACCGCGCGCGACAGCGTGATCGGGCCATGACGCGTGCGGATCAGTCGGCTCACCAGCAAGCCTGCCGCCTGGAACATCCGACGCACTTCGCGATTCCTGCCTTCCGAGAGCGTTACGTGATACCAGCGGTTCGACCCTTCACCATCATCGACTCCATCGACGATCTTGTGAAACTTCGCTTGACCGTCATCGAGTTCGATGCCCGTCAGCAATTGCTGACGCGCGCTTTCAGTCAGTTGCCCGACCACGCGTACCGCATACTCGCGCTCGACTTCATAGCGCGGATGCATGAAGCGGTTGGCCAGGTCGCCGGACGTGGTCAGCAGCAGCAAACCTTCCGTGTTGAAGTCCAGCCGGCCGACCGCCAGCCACTTCGCCGTCTTCATGGTCGGCAGCTTGTCGAACACGGACGCGCGACCTTCCGGGTCCGAGTGGCTGACAATCTCGCCCGCCGGCTTGTGATAGAGCAGCACGCGCGGGGGCTTGCTCTGAATCTTTCTGCGCACCGGCTTGCCGTTGATTCGCACTTGGTCGGCGGGCAGGATGCGCTGACCGATGTGCGCCGGCTCGCCGTTGACCGTGACCCGGCCAGCCACGATCAATTCTTCCATCTCCCGGCGCGAACCCATGCCCGCCTCGGCAAGCACCTTGTGCAGCTTCGGCGCGTCATCGTCCGGTGCCAGCACGCGTTTGGGCGCTTGCTGCTTGCGGCCACGACGCAACATGGGCGCACGCAACGAAGACCCGTGATTGTCCGCGTCGAATGCGGGCGACGTGACATAGGCAAAAACGTCCGCCGTATCGCCTGGCAGCGCGTCGTCGGCACCACGCTTCGGACCGCGCGACGCGGTTGCGTCGACACCGCCCGCTTGCGCGGCGGTGGACGGTCCGCGGCCGGGATTCGGCCCGCGACGCTCACCGTTCCGGCCACCACGTGGCGCCCGCACATTATTATCGGCACGGACCCCGTCCGAAGCGTCACGCGGTGCGCGCGATTGGCGTGGTGGACGCGCCGGCGTGGGTCGCGCGTCGATATCAGGCAACGTCTCGTCGAGACCCATGCCTTGATGCGTTTGCACGGGGTCATGTTCGTACGCGAGCGGAAGCGCATCGGCACCTGCGACATCGACAGGGCGCGGCGCACGTGGCGCACGTGGCGCACGTGGCGCACGCGGTGCACGCGGTGCCCGGGCGCGGCGGGCCACCGGTGCGTCATCATCACCGGACAACGGATCACCCAGCGCGCGATCGACGTCTCGGCTCGACACATCGCTTTGATCGAGCGGCAGGTCGAATTGTGCTGCACCGTCCGCCACAACCGCCTTGGCTACCCGCGGCTTGCGCGGTGCGCGCGCCCGTGGGGCCGGCGGGGCAGCGACATCGGCATCGAAGCCACCGACAACGGCATCCGGCGATACGCCCGGCACCTCGTCCGCGCCCTCGCCTGTCTTGGTCTTTCCGGACCGACGACGCGCAATCAGGCTACGAGGACCGCGACGCAGCCCGCGACGCGGTCGCTCGTCGCCTGCCGCCGCGACGTCGTTCGTGGGCAAAGCGGCGTCGGTCCCAACGTCCGCCACGGCTGTGCGGCGTGCGCCACCGGCATCGTCCACGCCTTCGGGCGCGGCGCTATCACGGGTCTGCTTCAAAAGCACCTCTGAATTCAAGTAAAGTGCCGGGCGTTCAACGCTGCCCCAAAGACACGACGCCAAAAACGCCCGGATGGCGCATCTTGACGACGCTCCCCGGTCCATATGCGGCGTTTCCGCCACCGCATGTCGGGCCGACTGCGTTTCGCCGGCATGGGCACACGGTTCCCGTGTGCCATGTCGAAAATCGGTTGGTACGCGGCTGCCTCAAAGGGCCGGCCGCGAGGGTTCGTGCACGATGTCCGCATCACATACGCCCGCGGACTCATCCCGCTGTCGCATGTCTCGCGCGCCATCTGTATCGGCCACATCAGATGCAGGTTGCACATCAGGCACCCCGTCCGCGGGCATCCTGGCTTCAGCTTCATCCGCCTCCGCCGCCGCTTGTGCAACCGCGGCCGCATCCAACGGGAAAGCCAGCGAGGTCTGCAAACCGCTTGCTGGATCGGCTGGGTCGGCCAATGGAGGCAATTCGCCCAGCGTCTGCAATCCGAGGTCGTCGAGAAAAGAGCGCGTGGTCGCATAGAGCGCCGGGCGACCCGGTGCCTCGCGATGTCCGATGACCTCGATCCAGTCTCGCTCCTCGAGTTGCCGTATGACCTGCGTATTCACGGTAACGCCTCGAATTTCCTCGATATCGCCGCGCGTCACCGGCTGCCGATACGCAATGATCGCGAGTGTCTCCAGTACCGCACGCGAATATTTCGGCGGCTTCTCCGGATTCAACCGGTCGAGGTATTTCTGCATCGACGGCACGCTTTGGAAGCGCCACCCCGATGCCAGCGCGACCAGTTCGACACCACGGCCCGTCCAGCGCTCACTGATTACGCCGAGCAAGGACTTGATCGTATCGGCCGAGATATCGTCGTCGAAAAGTTTACGCAAATCATTGAGCCGCAATGGCTCATGCGCACAGATCAACGCGGTTTCGAGGACGATTGTCGCCTCTTGGGTATTCATGAAACCAAGGTCTGACCCTTTGGGTCACATACGCACCGGTTTACACCACTGCACTGGCTGGGTGCCGAGTGAGCTGCGGACCGTATACGCAAATGATGTTCTGAAAAGCGGCAGCGTCGTGCGCGCGGGAAACCATCTCATGCAGCGAGTAAGCAGCGAAATACGCGGAGCCTCTTGGAGGCGAAGGCGCTACGCATCAGACCGGCTTGAACGGCGTGTACCCGTTGACGGGGTACATCAGACTAGAAGCTGCGCACCTCAGACTACCTTCGATGCACATCATCAAGCAAGCCAAGATACCCCGGCTTTCGTGTCAGCCGGTACGCAGACGTCCCAAAGACGCTGCGTCGATGTAAAACCGTCACCGATTTCACGCCACGCTGTTTTTTTGCATCATCACGCCGATAACGCCAGAGAGCGGGTCACAACAACCTTCGCCTGGAGTTCAAACCATTCTACAAATAAAATTCGGACGGGTAAAGGAGCATGATCGATATATTGTCATCGCAGATACGCCGACAAGCGACGCACCCCCTCATCGATCATCGCCACATCTCCTGCATAGCACCAGCGAATAAAGCCTTCCCCCTCATCGCCAAATGCGGCGCCCGGTGCAAGCCCAAGCCGCGCATCACGTACCAGCGCCTTGCACAAGGCGAGACTGTCATGTTGCCCGGCAATCCGGAAGAACAGATACATCGCGCCGTCCGACATCTTGACATCCACGCCCGGAATACCTGACAACCCGTCGAACAAACGCTGGCGTCGAACCAACAGATCCGCGCGCAACGCATGGGTGACCGCCTCGCCTTGCTCGACAGCCACGAGACCCGCACGCTGCACGAAGTCCGGCGCGCAGGAGGTGTTGTATTCCGCCAGCTTGCCCCAGTCGTCCATGACGGATTCCGGCGCGACAATCCACCCGAGCCGCCATCCCGTCATCAGCCAGGCTTTGGAGAAGGAATTGACCACTACCACGCGCTCGTCACGCGACGCCAGATCGAGAAACGAAGGCGCCGTCAACGGCGGCGGCGCCAACGCGACGCCCGGGGTCTGGGAGGGGCCATAGTAGAGGCGCTCATAAACCTCGTCGGCCAGAATCCAGATCCCGTGCTCGCGGCAATGTGCCAGCAGCGCCGCCTGTTGCACCCGCGGCATTGTCCACCCGGTGGGATTGTTTGGCGAATTGACCAGCACCATTCTCGTGCCGGGCGTTAGTGCGCCGAGCAGCTTGTCGATATCGAGCGCCCATCCGCCGTCGCCATAATCAAGCGATACCGTCTCGACCATTGCCCCCACGATCTTCGGCATTTCGACAAGATTCGGCCACAACGGTGTCACCGCAACCACGCGATCTCCCGGCCCGACCAGTAACTGCGTGGCGACCATCAAGGCGTTGACGCCTGCGCTGGTCACCGCGATCTGACTCATGCGCGTTTCACCGTGCAGCCGCGACACGTACGCCGACAAGGTTTCACGCAGCGGCGCGATGCCGAGATTATGCGTATAAAAAGTATGTCCATCGGCCAGCGCGGCGCTTGCCGCTTCACGGATAAAAGACGGCGTCACCTGATTCGACTCACCGAACCAAAATGGCAATACATCCGGCAAACCCAGCCCCGCATTGGCAACTTCCCGAATCTTCGAGGCGCGCAGATTGGCTACCGCAGCCCGGGCGACAACCGGCGAGCGCGCGAGGTCGAGGGACGAGACCGGGGAAATGGATGCATCGGTATGGGCAAAACCAGGAGTAAAAGCGCTGGACATGGGTAAGGATGGGAGCGAAATGGGAGAAACGGCGAGTATCGCGACGCGGTGCCTGCTGGACCGGGCACGACGGGAACGCATCCCCGACACGGGACGGGCGATCGACGCGACAGGTGCAGTGTAGCGCCCACCTATCCTGTTAGGAAAGGCCCGTGCTGCACGGGAGAGGTCCCCGCTACGACGTCTGGACGTCACCCACCAGCGCCCAGACAGCATCGGCCGCTGGAGATAGCGAGCGGCCGCGGCGGCGAACCCGCGCGACAGTGCGCTCACCACGCGGCGTCAGCGGACGGACGACCAGCGAGCCCTCGGCTGGCAGCGGCAACGACAAGGAAGGCAATACGCTGACGCCCACGCCTGCCTCGACCAGACCAAAAACGGTGGTCGAGTGCGCGAGTTCCTGCACCACTATCGGCGCAACGCCGTGGTAGTGCATCAGCCGCTCGATCACCGGCCGACTGCCCGACTGGTGATCGAGCAAGACGAGCCGCATCCGCTCCAGCGCGCGCCAGTGCACCTCCGGAAACGCCGCGAGCGGATGATCGGCCCGGCAGATAAGAACGAACGGATCACGCGACACCGTCTCGACAACCAGGTCATCCGCATCCAGCGGACCGATCACCACGCCGAAGTCGGCTTCACCCGATCGGACCTTCGTCAATACGTCACGCTGAACATCGTCGCGCAAGACCAGGGTCACATAGGGATAACGTGCCTCGCAGGCAGCCACGCAAGGTGGCATCATCCTGGCGGAAACAGTGGGACTTGCGCATACGACCACCCGCCCCCGACGCTGCTCCCCGATATCCTTGATCTCGCGCAGCGCGCCATCCAGGTCGGCGAGAAGCCGACCGACGCTCGCCTGCAAATTGGCGCCCGCGGCAGTCAACCGCACCTCGCGCGTGGTGCGGTCGATCAGGCGAAGGCCCAGCTCCGTCTCCAGTTCGCGCATCCCGCGACTGACGGCGGACTGCGTTAAGCCGATCTCGTCGCCCGCACGACTGAAACTGCCGTGCCGCGCGACGGCAATGAACACCCGAAGCTGACGCAGCGTGACATTCATGTTTTTTTCGGATTCAAAAACTTTATTGATGAGCGATAGTAATGCAAGTTTCCTGGCATTCGATCACCGCGTCATGCGGCCGCATGAAACATTACGTTGCCGGCGCCACCATGACCGCCAAGCGGCGTCGGCCTGTGTGACCAGACACCTTTTTTTCAAGCGACGTCAATCACGCCGCGGCGTGTGCTCGCCATGAGGGTCAGGACTATCCTTGGTGCAATATCAGCGGATTCCTACGCACGGCTTCGGTGCATGCACGAGATTGGGGATTAATCAACTAGTCACATCACCAATATCTTGAAATACCCTTTCACAATTAAAATTTTTTAAGATCAGTGATTTAGCAAGGTAAGCGAGCGCTCCCATGTCACATGGCACGACTGATGCTTTATAGCTCGCAGAAGCAGTCCGGTCCTGGTAACTCGGGGACGATGGTGGCAAAAGTTACCATCGAAAAAGCGACAAAGGCGTTAGGCCGGACGACACGGGGGCGCGCGTGACACACTTGAACGCGGCGCCAAACGACAACGGTTTACCCGAATGCGTTTTATTGAGGTGAAACATGCTGTTTGACGACCTGAAAGATCACGAGTGGGAACTTGTCGAAATGCTGTTCAACGATGAGCCAAAACGCAGCGAGCGGCGTGGTCGGCCGCGTGTTGAACCACGTGCTGTCGTGAACGCTGTTTTGTGGGTGTTGAGCACTGGCGAAGGCTGGTCGAAACTGCCAGGCCGCTACCCGTCGCCGCCGACCTGCCGCCGCCGTTTCGACGAATGGCAAGCAGACGGCACGCTGGCCGAAATGGTAAAGCTGCTGGCCTGTTCGGGTCGCAGTGTGTCGCTCCGTGGCAGCGCCGGTTCGATGGCGGCGAAGCCGCCCGCACCGCCGAGCCGTGATCGTCTGCGCGGCGCGTTCTGGACCAACCCCGAATCATGGCGCGCGCCCGTGAAGATGGTTTGAGCATCCCCTCATCGTCCATCGTTACCAGGCTGACAGACCACCCCCCCGGCAAATCCCTCGAGCGGCATCTGCCTGGCGTGGTTGCTTCCGGGCTCTGACCGTGAGGGTGATGGCATGCCGCCCGCTTGACACCATCGCCGTCCACCTCTGCCCGCACTCATAGCGCACCGATCGCGCTATCCAGGGCACATCGATACAATTCCTCACGAAGCTTTACAGCACTGCACAACTGGCGCTCATATAGTGTAACCATCGATACGCGTGAACGCGCTGGATCGAAGGCCCACACGGATTTACGCTGAACCTTCGGTTCATCTCCTTCACCTGCTCCGCGTCCTGACGGAATGCGGTCACCGCCAGGCGGCCATTTCTTGTCATCATGCGCGGCGGCGTCGTTCAATCGGCTGGTGCCGAACGATGCGTGTCGCCTCGCCTCGCCCCGGTGCCCAGCGTTGCTGACTCACCATATCCCAGGCATGGCGCGGAACATAACAAGGAGGGGATGATGTTTACACCTCGCCAGACGCATTCAGCGGCATCCGCCGGACCATCCACGTCGCATGCGACGCCCGTGATCCGCGACGGCCACCTGCGCGCGACCGTCCGTGCGACGTCGGCACTCCCGCTTGGCATGGCGGTACGCAATGCCCTGCCGAGTGCCGAGGCATGGTCCCGATTCGCGCATTCGGCATCCGTGACGGGTGTCATGGTCGGCATCGCCGTCGGTTTGTGGGCCGCGCCGACGCTCGCGCATTGGCAAGCCGATACAAACCTTCGCTCCGCGACGTTGACGACCTCGGCCCCGGCATCGGCGGCGCGCGCAACTGAATATCATACCAATCATGCCACGGCGCGTTGGATGCATGTCGCCGATCACGATGCATCGGCGGCGTCGCCGTCCCAGGCCGCGCATGACGCCCCCCCCACGGCTGGCCCTGACCGCACGTTTGCCATTCCGCGGGGCGATCTGCGAAAGGATATCTCGGACGCAAATCGTGCCGCCGGCCCTCGAACGACGTTTAGCGGCCATTAACACGGCATCGTTACAGTGGCCGCGTAGGGGTCGCACGAATGACGAATAGGGACCTCGCACCGTGGCCTTCCGCACGGCGCTTACAGTACAATCGCGGCCGATAACCCGTTCGGCCTTTCCATGATCGTTTTCCAACTGGCCGCGCTGCCGCTCGTCGCGGTGCTGCTCATTTTTGTATGCATACCGCGCTGGCGGCGCGGGCGCTTGGGCACCGCGGCGTGGCTGCGACCGGCGTTCGCCGCTGCCGTTCTCTGCGTGTGGGTGAATGCCTGCGGCTGGTTGCAGCCCCTCTATAATCGGATCCTCGATACGCACGGCTTCACGTGCATGCCAGGATCGACGGGCCACGCCCTCGCGCCCTTCGCACCCGGATCCCATCCGGTGTTCATCGTGCTCGGCGGCGGCACCGACTTCACCGGCCCCCATCGTACGCTGCGACCGAAAGGCGATTCGATCGAAAAGATCGCGATGGCGGGAGCATGCTATGCGCGCGCCAAAGCCGATGGCGCACACCCGCGTGTGATCGTCACGGGCGGCAATCCGCAACGCCATCCAATGGCGGAAGGCGATGTCTATGCGCCGGACCTGCTGTCGTTAGGGATTTCCGCCGCGGACCTGTCTGTCGAGAATCGCAGTTGGAATACCTACCAGAATGCGGAATTCGTCGCACCAATGGTGAGAAAAGCCGATCCGGATGCGTTGTACCTGATTACCACTGCCTTGCACATGCATCGGAGCCTTCTCAATTTCGCGCGCTTCGATATGTCGCCCACGCCAATCACGCCTCCATGGCACGCCACCCGGATGACCCTCTGGCCGTCGTTGGACAGCCTCGCATTATCCGCCACGGCGCTGCATGAAATCATCGGCACCGTGGTATTTCATCTTTACCGCGCCATTGGCAAGTACTGAAGGCGGCGGATATGCCATGCATGGCCCCGTGCGCGGCATCGCGGTTTCCCCCGCAAGCAACGCGCTGAGCGATAATGCGGCCATGCCGTCAACAGACAGACCGAGGAGAACATCCTGACTAATATCGAACTTGAAATCGAGTGGACCGAACTCGCGTTGAAAAAGATCCAGCGGTTAATGGGTGTGAAGAACGGCCCAAATGCCGATGCGCCACTGCTGGCGCTTCCGCCCATCGAATGCCTGCCAATGGAAGGAGATGTCCTGTTTTTGGGACCCAAGGGAAACCAGGAGCCGTTTATCGTCGTCGAGCGGCAATATCACCATGAAGATGGCGATGGTGGCGACTGGCGCATCGTGCTGATCCTGGATCTGCCGGAATAACCCTGGCCGCATGCGGCGTGCATTCGTCGAACGAACCGAGCGTTGCAAACACCATGGCCCCTGACACGAGATCCGTGTCAGGGGCCATTTCGTTCTATCACGGCGGGCTTACCCGACCTGACTTGGCATCGCCGACCTCACGTGATGAGGACACGATCGCCGTACGCGTTCACAACGACACGACGACATGAAAACACGCGCCTACATGTCGCCGACAACTAGATGCATGATCCGCTGCGCCAGTGGCGTTGAGACCACCTGACCGTTATTGTCGACGATGGCGACACGGGTCTGGGTTTCCGTCAACGCCTTCACATTGATGTGATACGTCGTGGCCACTTTCTCCTTCTTGCCGTGGAACACCTGGTTCCAGAAACCTTGCGCCGCCGTTCCCAGGTCATTCGGATCGGCATAACGGATCTCGTACAGACCACGCGACTTGTCACGCGTATCAACAGTGAAGTTACCGCGATCCAGTGCACGGCCAACACGGGCCCAGGCGTGATCGTAGTCCTCGCTCAGATCCAGCGCACCGTCCGGTGCCGGAGATGCCCCCGCGGGCAACATCGGCGTCGCATTCGGCTGCGGCCGATCCTCCATGATCGGCGAGGGCGGCGGCGCCGTTTTCTTTGCCGCGTTCGCCTTCGCCTGGGCTACGGCCTCCGGTCCGACAGCCGGTGTACTCGGACCTTGCGCCAATGCCCGTTGCAGCCGGCCCAGATATTCGGCTTCCAGGCCCGGATCATTCGGACGGCTTTGCCACTGCGTCGAATCATTGGCTGAGCCAGTCAGCACTTCGTGCAGGCCTTGCTGGCTGATGAAAACATAGGTCGTCCCGTTCGGGCCGGCCTGCAAGCGCGTCCGGTAGCGATTACGCTCGGCGCTGACATAGGAATTATCCACCGCCATCGACAGCGTATCGCGGATCAGCCCTTGATTCAGCGCCGCGCGGCTTTGTTGCCAGTCCGTCTGCATGATGCCGCGCGATTCGCTGTCCTCGGTCAGGAAGAAACCCTGCTCCTGCCAGAACACACGCAGACGCGACCACAGTTGATCGCGTGAAAAACGCGAACCCGATACGACCAGCCAACGTTGACTGCCGTCAACCTGCAATGCCAGGCCGGGCGTCGGCGGCAATACGGTTGTCGGGGTGGCTGGCGTGCCCGTGCTGGTCTGGTAACCGGTCACCGAAGCGTCACCGTCAACGGGCGCATCGGCGCGCGTGCGCGGCTCCATCATCAAGTCGGGTGGCGCGGCCAGCGACGGCGCCGTCGATTTCTTCGACGGTGCCAGCAGACTGCGACTGGTCTTATAGTCGATGGCCTGCGGGTCAGGCGAGCTGCACGCCCCCAGATAGCCGGCGGCGATGACAGCGGCGCCCGCCACGAGCACGCCCTTTCGGCGCGGCGACGACAGCGACGACGTACCTTCAATGGTGGCGGGAGACGGCGGGAACGGCTGGGAAGACACTGACTGACGTTTCATGGAATCCTTTTGCTGGCGCCACGGCCTGTTTCCGCGGGATCAGCGGGGCATTTTACCGCTGTCGCCCCCGTCAGTGCCAAAAACTTGGCGAAACGGACCACGATTCGGCCTTAAATCGCGTTACCAGAGGTTTCATCGGTGCGTCGATAGGCCGAATCCGGCGACGTTCCCGCTTTCGCCTCGCCCGACGGTGCCGCCACGGCGGCCGCGCGTGCAGGGTCGAGCGTCGCGTCGAAGATCGGGTCCAACGGCACGATCCGCGTCCGCGGCCCCTGTTGCGAGCCGCCGGCGAGATCGACGTCATAGCGAAGACAGTACGTGGCCAGCCAGCCGACCGACGCATTGAATCGGGCATAGCCGAGCAAGTCGTCACGGAAGAACGCGCCCAGGCCTTCGGAGGACAAGGCAAGGAAAGCATTCAGCGGCGCATCGAATCGGGCCGCGTGATTACGGGGCGCGGTCAACAGCAGCCCCGGAACATCGTTGATCATCCGGGGTCCGGCAAAGCGAAGCATCGGCCATCCCATCAGCAGCAGGCCGCCGAGATCGGGCGCCCACTCGTCCAGAAACCGTACGGCGTCGCGCCGCCCTTTGTATCGTTCCATGGTTCGCCTCCACGTCTGCTTCTGTCCACGCTGTCCCGCCGATGACTCCCAGTGTGCATTGCCGCGCGCCAATAGTGGACTGTCAAGCGATTGCATGCTCGACGCACCGTGCCGACGCACCGGGATACGACATCGATGCACCAGTTCGAGACGTCTTTCGACGATGCGTCCCCCGCGCGCGGGGACGGCGGCTCGACACCAGCGCGGCCATGCACCGGCGCCGCCGCGCGCCACCGGCACAAATGACGGATAAATAGCGAATGAATCGGAAGAAAGTACGTTTGATGCGGGGCGCCGGGCCAGTCAATCGGCAATATGCGCCGCACAAACGCCTGTAAGCCTCGCACGCGCACAAAGCTTGCTTTATCATCTGCAACCGGCGAATGCCTGATGATGTGGCGCCAAGCGCGACGACGGATGATGCCGTTGCGATCGACCCGATTCTCGCGCCACCGCGCCACGCCGAACACGTTCCCCTCCGTCCACCAGCGGGCCACCAGGGGATGACATGACCGAGTCGCGCAGTGCGCGCGATGCCCCGGCGGGCATTACCTCGGACCACCCGACGAACGACGCGCCGACACCCCAACCGGATGCCGGCGCGCAGGATCCGCACGACATGTACGAAGGACACGACAGCGCCCTGATCGATGATGCCCCGCTGCCCCCGCGCCCGCATATCGATGACGATGGCCGGCGACGGACCGTACGCTATGGCAACTTGACGTTGTTCAGCGCATTCGAGCCCATTTTCAGCGTGTCGCACATGCGCGCCGCGGGCTACGAAGCCAAGTTGCGGGCGCACGATGAGCTGAACCAGAGCGTGTCACCGCTCTCGGTTTTCAGCCAGGCCGCCCGGTTAGGCGACTTGCTTGAACTAGACCGCCTGAGCCAATCACTGCACCTGGCAAATTTCAAAGGGCTGCGGCAAGACCATGGCTGGCTATTTCTCAACATCCATCCCGCGGCCATCGCCGACTTCCGGCATGGTGCCGCCCTGATCGAGGAACTGCGTCGGCTCGAGATCTCACCGCAACGTATCGTGTTGCAGGTGTTGGAGCAGCCGAATACCGATCCGCGCCGCGTATTGGAAGCGGTCCAGCTTTTTCGCCGGCACGGTTTCCTGATCGCGCTCGACGATTTCGGCGCAGGCCACTCGAACATCGATCGCGTCTGGAAAGTACAGCCCGATATCGTCAAGCTGGATCGCAGCATGTTGTTCCAGGCGACGCAACAGGCGCATGTCGCGAGGATCTTGCCCGGCCTCGTCTCCTTGCTGCACGAGTCGGGGCGGCTGGTGCTGGTGGAAGGTATCGCCAGCGAACAGGAGGCCTTGATCGCGATTGAAGCCAATGTCGATTTCGTCCAGGGACATTATTTTGCCCGCCCGAGTGTCAGCCCGGCGGATGCCGCCGCCAGCTATCAATGCTTCGATACGCTGATCGATCACTATCGCGCTCGGGTGGAAGCGCGCGAACGCGATGACACAGCCGAACTGGCGCCCTATGTCAACGCGGTAGCGGCCGCGGCCAGGATTCTGGCCAATGGCGACCCGATCGAACGGGCCTGCGACGCCTTCCTTCAATTGCCGGACGCGGCCCGATGCTTCGTGCTGGACGAGCGCGGCCGCCAGTGCGGGGACAACCTGTTGCCGCCAAGGCCGCTGCGTCCCCGCGCGCGCCGCTTCATGCCGTTGATGAATTCCGAAGGAGCGCGGTGGGATCGCCGGCCGTATTTCCGCCGGGCAATCGCCGACTCAGGCGAAGTGCAGGCGACTCGCCCCTACCTGTCGATCAATGAAGCGCACCTTTGCGTCACGCTCTCGGTAGCTTATCGGGGCGCGGACGGCATGCGCGTGTTGTGCGCCGACGTCGACTGGACGCGGCATGACCGCTCCACCTATGCGCCGCGCGGGATCTAGGTCTACATCAAACCTCGAACCACGACATCCGTACCCGCGTCGTTCCCGGCGCGCCCACCGGTACGCTCGGCCATCAAGACAGGTGCCAACTGCCACGCCAGCGTCTCCTGGGATACCGCCACGACCCGGGTCCCTTTACCAAACAGCCATTGCGCATCGTTCCGTGTCTCTATCCGCGCCGCGATTTCCGGAGTAATCACGATGACGCCCCGACAGACGCGACGCCAGGCGGCCTGATGGCGCGCGACCCAGGCGGCATAAGGTCGCCACGCCGCCGCGGCCTCCGATCCGGCGGCAGACATGCCGCCGGATCGGAGGCCGCCATGGAGCAGCAGAACAAACGGATCGCCCTTCTTCACTAGCGTGGACATCGCTCCCGCCCACCGGAAAGCATCGCCATCACGCGCGGCGCCAGGGACCCAATGGACCAGGGGCGCCACAGCAACGGACAGGGATGGCAAGCCTTTTCGGCGCCCTCGGCGCCGTCCCCGCGTGCCGCGTGTAGGCACTGAGGTCGTCGTCACGGCCCCGCTCATGCCTTGCAGCAGTTGCAGGACAGGGCCGGCACGTAGGTCTTCCACCATGATCGATCTCGCAAAACATCAGGGAAAGCACGATCTTAATTGATAACGATTCTTATTATCAATTAAATTTGACTATCGTCTGGACGAGCTGACAGCACAATCCCGCCGCTGATCGGGCACGCGTATTGCTCAACTGGCAGGCTGGCGTCGATCATGTGCAGCGACAATGGATCAAGCGTCGTCGCATGAGGGTTGCGTTCAGCGGTGTGCAAAACGACCACAAAAGAATCACAACTACACGACAAGGAGCGCGCCATGTTGGGCACCATACTTCTGATTGTTCTTATCCTGCTGCTGCTCGGCGCCATTCCTACCTGGCCGCATAGCCGGTCCTGGGGCTATCGTCCTTCTGGCTTCGTTGGGATCATCGTCATCATTGTGGTCATACTGGTCCTGACAGGACACATCTAGGCAGAAACGGCGCAGCCCACGGGCTGCGCCAAAAGAAAACAGGCAAACGCGCGCTCGTCGCGTTTCAGCAGGCGGCGCTGTCCTGGCGTCAGAGCCCGCTCCGGGTCTTCCGATGCCGGCACCCGCGCTACGCAACCCAATACTCCGGACTCGAATGCTTCCACCACGGCCGGGTGGATATAGCATGTGCGGCACACCGCGGGCGTATTGCCGAGACGCGCCGCGATTTCCCGAATCACCGCCACCAACCGGCGGTGCCGTTCGGTCTTGCTGATGCCACCATCCGATGGGTCAGCCAGCGGCTCCGCAGCCTGCAGCGCCGCCAGCGCAAGCACGCTTGCGGCCCATGTCCGATAATCCTTTGCCGTGAAATCGCCACCGCTTGCCCTGCGCAGGTAATCGTTGATAGCCGTTGAGTTCACGCCATGTCGCATACCTTGCGCATCGCGATATTGAAACAGATCATGTCCCGGCAAGGCCATGCAGCGGCGGATAATGCGAGCGATCTTCGGGTCCTCGACCGGCACGTCGTGTTCGACGCCACTCTTTCCACGAAATTGAAAACGCAACGTGCCTGCCGCCGTCGCGACATGGCGATGGCGAAGCGTTGTCAAACCATAGGATTTATTCTCGCGCGCGTAATCGGCATTGCCTACTCTTATCAATGTACTGTCCAGCAACCAGATCACCGTCGCCAATACCTTTTCTCTCGGCAGTCCTGGCAGGGCCAGATCGCGCCGGATGCAGTGCCGGATACGCGGCAGCGCTTCCCCAAATGCCTTCGTCCGGTGATATTTCGTGGCGTCCCGCGTGACGCGCCACTGCGCATGATATCGATACTGCTTTCGCCCACGTGCGTCACGACCATGTGCCTGAAGGTGGCCATTTGCATCCGGACAAATCCATACTGATTGATACGCTGGTGGAATCGCCAGCGCACGGATTCGCGCAATCACCACAGGGTCGCGAATCGTCTGGCCAGTCAGATCGAGATACTGGAACGCCTTGCCGCGACGACGACGAGTGAATCCAGGGCGTTGGCCATCGGCATATACGAGGCCACCCGCCAGATCGTCCCCGGCAGCATAAACAGCAGTGCCGCTCTCGTTGTCGACTGACCGCGGGGTGAGCAATGCCTGGCGCGTCCCTGGTGACGCGCTTTCTCGCGATCGCACCGGAGTAGCGGTGCCCTGTGTGTTCAAATGTTTCAACGCGCGGGCATCGGTTGCTACCTCGCGCTGCCCCCTCTTGGCGGCAGGCTGCCGCGCCTTCCCCGTACGATGTACTTGCCTTTGCACAGTGCCTCTCCCATCAATCCCGGCCAACCCCGGCTTGCGGCCGCAGGACCACGCGCCGTCGTCTAGTCATTTGATTCTCTGCAGGTCATGGATCTATACGCCTTGCGCAAAACACCCCTCTTGCTCGGCCCCCCGCTTCCCCAAAAGCGCTATTGAAGGCCCGCTGTAACTGCATGTAAAAGCCGTGTGCCGGATGTCACTTTTACCGCGCGGTGCCACACCACATTTCGCGAACGACCATGCGGTTATGCCGACGATGTCGCGGCAAACGCGTCACCTCGATTGCTCCCTTCACACGGACATTCGTCACAAAACGCGGAGCAATTGTCGTTCCCCGTGCCGCCTGGGCGATCTGAACAAAACGTTACGAAACAGCGGAAACTGTCTCGCCGCAGACACACTTCGCGCCGCAACGGTGCGTGGCAAAAAAACGGGGAGACGCCGACAGCACGGGATTGGCACCGATTTCAGGCGTTCGCCGCAAAAGCGAGCCACATTCCGGTGCGTGTATCCGTCAAGAAAGCATTGGCCGGCATCGCGTCGCCGATTTCATCTATCGGCGTCAGTGCCAAGTCCCGCATGCCTTGCCGCGTTTCGGGCATCCATTTGACCGAACGGATGTGCCCGAAAAACAGATAAAAACGCGCGGGAAATCCGTGCGCCTAGCACTGGCACAGCCATTGCTTATATAGGCATGAACCCTGCATGAACTTAGGCGTTGTGGGTTAGTCACTTGGGCTGGATGCGATGGATCGACCGGACAGGATCGTCACATAAGGCGACCGGATGAGACGCAATTCGCGGTCCATCGCGCAGCGCCAAGCGAATGTCAAAACGATGCCTGCAGCGACAAGACCGGTCAACATCGTTGGCCTCATGAGGTGACTTCCATATGGAAGGTCACTGTAAAACGCAGTGGACACCGCATTTCCAGCAGCCTCACCGACATGAATTTGCATTGCCAATGATTCACGCCGCGATGTAACGGCGCCGACGCAGTGTGTAGTGATTTTTTTTAATGATGCCGATCGCACTGGTCGATCAGTCAAAGTTTGACCGGCATCGCGGACCTTTCGCCCCCGGAGTCTATCTTGTCCCTTCACGTCCTTTTGGTTGCCTCCGAAGCCCTGCCGCTTGCCAAGACCGGCGGGTTGGGCGATATGCTCAGTGCGTATGCTTCCGCGTTGCAGGAAGGCGGCGTGGCGACGACGATCATGCTGCCCGGCTATCCGGAAGCATTGGGAAAAACCCACGCGCTGCACGCGATTGCCACGCTCGATGACCTTCCTGGCGGAAGCGCGACCTTGATGAGCGGCACGATGCCGGACAGCGGCATTCCCGTCCTATTGGTCAAGTGCGACGCGCTCTATGCACGCGATGGCCTATACCAGGATGCAAGCGGTGCTGACTTCGATGACAACGCGATCCGCTTCGCGACCTTGAGCGCTGCGGCAGTACGGGTGGCGCAAGGCATAGCAGGCGTGCAAAAGGTCGATGTCGTTCATGCGCACGATTGGCATACGGGGCTGACGCCGATGCTGATGAAGCTTGCCGGTCTGAGCACACCTTCGGTGTTCACGATCCATAATCTGGCGTTCCAGGGCAACTATGCAATGGATCTCGCGCCGCGACTTGGCATCCCGGCCGAGCTGCTGGTGTGCAATCAGGATGCGCCCGGCATCGAGTTCTACGGGCAATTGAGTTTCATGAAGGCGGCCATCCGGTACGCCGATCGGATTACCACGGTCAGCGAGACGTATGCGCGTGAAATCACCACGCCACGCTTTGGCCATCTGATGGAAGGGGTTCTTCAAGCCGAGGCGCACAAGCTGGTCGGCATCATGAACGGCATCGATGTGGACGCCTGGGACCCTGCACAGGACCCGATGATTCCGCGTCATTTTTCGCTAGACGAGATGCGCGGCAAACACGCTTGCAAGCGCGAGCTGCAACACGCTTTCGGGCTGCCGTCCGATCCGTTCGTGCCGGTGATCGCCATGGGTAGTCGCCTGACCGGGCAAAAAATGGCCGATCTGGCATTGGAGACAATCCCCGCCCTGATGGACGCTTATCCACGTTTGCAGGTTATCGTCCTCGGCAAGGGGGAAGGCCGCATCGAACTGGGCATGGCCCGCTTGGCCCAACGCTTTCCCGATCGCGTCGCCGTGCATATCGGCTTCGATGAACGACGTGCGCACTTGCTGCATGCCGGCGCGGACATGTTGTTGCATGGCAGCCGCTTCGAGCCGTGTGGCCTCACGCCGATGTATTCGATGCGTTATGGCACATTGCCGATCGCCTCGCGTGTGGGCGGTCTGGCGGACAGCATCATCGATGCGAGCGACGACCCGTTGCACGGCACCGGGTTCCTGTTCGACGGAGAGACCGTGGAAGCGATGACAGCTGCCGCGTGCCGCGCGGTGGATGCCTATATGCGTCCACAAGCCTGGCGTGAACTGCAGCGGCACGCAATGCTGAGCGATTTCCGCTGGCAGGCGCCAGCGGCACGTTACACCGCACTGTATGCTGTATTGAGTGGCAAACGCGCGGTTCGTGCGAACGTTGCGAAAGTCCGCGCCGCCGTGCGTCGTCGCCAGGCGGCAAACGATCGTGCGCCGGAACGCAACGTGGCAACGGCCGCATCGCAAGCGGGCACCATCGTCGCCAACAGTGACATCGGGGCGGATATCGCAACGCAGGAACAATTATTGGCATGACACGTCAATTGCACTAGGCAGTACGGATGCTTGCGGCACGATCAGACGTGCCGGGCATCGTTTTAAAACCGGTCCACACGCGTGCCCGGTATCCTGCCCGAACACGGGCACGGCGCCAGCGGGACCATCAGGGACCAGGCGCCGGATGCGGCGCCATTCATGCGTGCTCCCTTGGGCCGGTCAGATCGTCCAGCGTGTCGGACGTGGCCTAATAAAAAAGGAGACACGCAGCAGATGGATTCTGATACCCGACTTCCCACCGATCACACTGTCTCACCCACTTCAGCAGGTGAGGCGCCTCCCCCGCTCCCGCACGGCAACCATGCCGCGGCTTCCCGCACCGTCTTGTTCGCGCCGCGCATCTACTATGTACAGCCGTCCTTACTTGGGCCGCTGCATGAAGTCAAGGACACGTTGAGCGAGGAGTGGGAGCGCACGCTCACGCGTGCCGCGGCGATGGGCTTCGATCACCTGCTGATCGCCCCGCCCTTCCTGCCCGGCCGCGCGAACGATTGCTTCATCACGGCCGATCACCATCGCTTGTGCAGATCCCTATTGCCAGGCGCCGCGGATCGTCACGCCGCCGATGGCGGGGATGCGCCGGACGGCAAGACGGTCGTGCCGAGCGATGTGAAGGAACCGGACGCGCTCGACTGGCTTGCCGCGCTCGCGAAGGCCAGCCAGGCGCACGGGCTGACGCTGTTGCTCGACGTCGTCATCGACCGCATTGGCAATGATGCGGGTCTATACCGCGACCACCCCGACTGGTTTCATCCGCCGGGCGCGCATCATGGCCGGATCGACCCGCGCCACGACCCTCGGGCGGACCTGATCGCCCATGCGAACTTCGGCCACCCGGATACACAGTCGCCTCTGATCGATTGGTGGATTCGGCAGTTGCGCCGCTATGCGAAGGCGGGCGTCGCCGGTTTCCGGTTCGACGGTATCAATGGTATCGCGCCCCACGTGTGGCGCCGGCTCGCCGCCGGCGTACGCGAGGTCTATCCGGCGCAACGGTTCCTGGCCTGGACGCCTGGCGCCACGCGCGATGCCCTCCGCGACCTGGAAAGCGCAGCGTTCGATGGCGTGTTCTCATCGGTACGTTGGTGGGATGCACGCGCCGACTGGCTTGCCGACGAAGTGCAGGCACTGGCGCGCATCGCACCGCCCATCGCTTTTCCTGAAACCCCATTCGGGCCACGCTTGGTATCGGACCTGCCGACGCTGGCGTCCCCGGCAGACCATGCGGCGATCACCCGGGCCTATCAACGCTCGCTGCAGATTGCCGCGCTAACCGGGACCGGATGGCTGATGCCGATGGGTTTCGAATTCGGTGTCGACCGTCCCCTGACGCGCACGCCGCTGACCGGTGCCCGCTCGGATTTCAAAGAGGCGACGCGCGATGGCGAGCAACGCACGGGGGGCGCGCATGTTGGACCGCGCATCGACGTACGCGAAGCCATCACCGCGTTGAATGCCTATTGCAAACCCCGGAAATCGGGTAGCGCGAAGCCACGTGGCGCGGCACCAACCGGATTGAACGCCATCGGCGCCGACATCGGGCCCATCCTGCGAAGCCGCTGTGCGCTGACGCCGCTGACAGGCCCGGATGCCAGCGCCACCGCGTTGCTGCGCACCGATTGCATCGATCCGCGTCGCGCGCGGGATGCGATCCTCATGTTGGTCAATCCGGACCTGTACCGGCCCGCGCTTGCCGACCTGCAACGTTGGCGCGATGGAATGCCCGGTGGCTTCACCCACTACGAGACGCTGCCACTCCTGCGCGCGTCGACATCTGCCGGCGGTGACGACGCCAACGCTGCTCCGGCGCTGCCCTCGCCGCCGGCGGACGTAGTCACGCTGGCGCCTGCCGAAGTGCGCTTGCTGCACGCAACGCGACCTGACGCCGTTGTCCTGAAACCGGATGAAGGTGCGCCAAAAACCGGCGGCACGAAGAAAGCGGCACGCCCCTCCGCCAGCGACCGCAAAGCGGCCCTCGACGCGATCCAGGTGCCGCGCATCGCCATCGAGAACGTCACGCCGAACGTCGACGACGGCCGCTTTGCTGCAAAGCGCGTGGTGGGCGAACCGGTCACGATCGAAGCCGACGCGTTCATCGACGGGCACGATCATCTTGCCGCTGTCGTGCTATGGCGCGAAGCGGACTGGGCGACCGCCGCCGTCGACGGCCCCCCCGCCACCAACGACGGCTGGCGCGAGATTCCGATGCATGCAAGCGGCAACGACCGCTGGCACGCCACGCTGCCGTTGCGGCGCCTGGGAACGTACGAATTTACGATCGAGGCGTGGCGCGATACGTTTGATACCCTCGTCGACCATATCCAGAAGAAGCGTGCCGCCGCGCAGGACGTGACCCTTGAACTGGAAGAAGCCGCCCAGTTTTTCACGCGCATCCTTCGGGAGAGCGGCGGCGACGCCCCCAAGGCGGCCAAGGACGCCAAGACCAGTGCCCTGCTGGCGAAGGAAGGCAAGACAGAGGTCGTGGCCGTGGACGACACGAAGCCCGCGAAGCGCGCCAAGGCCGACAAGTCCGGCGACACCCCCGCCAAGCCCAAGTCGAGCGCCGCCAGCAGTGTCGGCGCCAGTACGACGGCGGCCCTGCCGACGTCAGGCACGGCCGGCGGCAACGCGCGGCTTGCGCATCGCAGTGATGCGCTTCGCACGATTGCAGCGGCTTACCAGGATGCCAACGCGGCAAGGCGGCTGGATATCGTCCTCTCGACAAAAACCGCCGCGGCCGTGCGCGCTACCGGACACCGCGACTTCCGCGTACGTCACCCTCGGACGCTGACGATTCAAGCCGAACGGCGCGCGGCACGCTTTGCCTCATGGTATGAGTTGTTTCCGCGTTCGGCCTCCGGCGACATGCAACGCCATGGCACGTTCATCGATGTCATCGCCCGGCTGCCGGCCATTCGGGCAATGGGCTTCGACGTGCTGTATTTTCCGCCAATACATCCAATCGGCCGGGCCAATCGCAAGGGCCCCAACAATACGCTGAACGCCGGCCCCGACGATGTCGGCAGCCCGTATGCCATCGGTGCGGAATCCGGGGGGCATACGGCGATCCACCCGGAGCTGGGCACGCTCGACGACTTCCGCACGCTGCTGCATGCCGCACGCGAGCACGGTCTCGAACTCGCCCTCGATTTCGCGATCCAATGCTCGCCCGACCACCCCTGGCTCAAGCATCATCCCGATTGGTTCGCATGGCGTCCGGACGGCTCTTTGCGGTACGCGGAGAATCCGCCGAAAAAGTACCAGGACATCGTCAACCCTGATTTCTATGCCGACGCATCGATGCCGGACCTCTGGCTCGAACTGCGCGACGCGGTACTGTTCTGGGTACGCGAGGGCGTGGATATCTTCCGCGTGGACAATCCGCATACCAAACCCTTTCCTTTCTGGGAATGGATGATCGCCGAGGTGCGCCGACGTCACCCGCAAACACTGTTTCTCTCCGAGGCCTTCACGCGGCCCAAGGTAATGAACAGGCTTGCCAAGGTCGGCTTCTCGCAGTCGTACACGTATTTCACGTGGCGTGACACGAAGGACGACCTGACTGAGTATATGGAGACGCTGACGCAGACGGCGGTACGCGAATACTTCCGTCCGAACTTCTTCGTCAACACCCCGGACATCAATCCCCGATTTCTGCAACGCAGCGGCCGCGCCGGCTTCATGATCCGGGCAGCGTTGGCGGCGCTGTTGTCCGGCGTCTGGGGCGTCTATAGCGGCTTCGAATTGTGCGAAGCCGCGGCATTGCCAGACAGCGAGGAATATCTGGATTCCGAGAAGTACCAGATCCGCGCATGGGACTGGGAACGTCCCGGCAACATCATTAGTGAGATAGCGTTGCTGAACCGCATCCGTCGCGCGAACCCCGCGCTGCAGACACACCTCAACGTGACCTTCCTGCCGTCATCGAATCCGAACGTGCTGTTCTTCGAGAAAGCCACGCCGAACCGTGACAACGTACTGCTGATTGCCGTCAGCATGACGCCATGGGACATCCAGGAGTCGGCCGTCGAGATCCCGCTCTGGCGCTGGGGTCGGGGAGATGGTGACGTGCTCGACGCCCATGATCTGGTCAGCGGCGAACACTTCCAGATACAAGGCAAGCATCAAGTTGTCCGGCTCGATCCGCAAGTACTGCCCTTTGCGATTCGTCGCGTCAGCGCGCCGGGCTGGCAACCCCCGCTCTCGGCGCCGCCCGACACCGGCAGCAGCACTGACGCCGCACCCGGCGGCAGCACGCATCATGAAGGAGCGCACGGATGAAACATCAAAAAGTCGCGCTGTTGAAGGACGATCCGCTGTGGTACAAGGACGCGATCATTTACCAACTGCACGTGAAGTCATTCTTCGACGCCAACCACGACGGGATCGGTGACTTTCCGGGGTTGTTGTCCAAGCTCGATTACATTGCGGAATTAGGCGTGGACGCGATCTGGCTGCTGCCTTTCTATCCCTCTCCGCGCCGCGATGACGGCTATGACATCGCCGACTACCGCGGTGTCAATACCGATTACGGCACGCTTGCCGACTTCAAGCGCTTCATCGCCGAAGCACATGCACGCGGCCTGCGCGTGATCACCGAGTTGGTGATCAACCATACATCGGACCAACATCCCTGGTTCCAGCGCGCACGCCAGGCCAAGCCTGGGTCGAATCATCGCAACTACTACGTCTGGTCGGACGACGACAAGAAGTACGGTGAGACGCGCATCATCTTCAACGACACGGAAACGTCCAACTGGACTTACGATCCGGTTGCGCAGGCGTATTACTGGCATCGCTTCTATTCGCACCAGCCGGACCTGAACTTCGACAATCCGCGCGTGTTGCAGGAAGTGCTGTCCGTCATGAAGTTCTGGCTGGAGATGGGCGTTGACGGACTCCGCCTCGACGCGATTCCCTATTTGGTGGAACGCGAGGGAACCAACAACGAGAACCTCCCGGAAACGCATGTGATCCTGAAAAAGATCCGTGCATCGCTGGACGCCTCGTTCCCGAACAAGATGCTGCTGGCCGAAGCCAATCAATGGCCGGAAGATGTGCAGGAGTACTTTGGCGACAGCGACGAATGCCACATGGCATTCCATTTCCCGCTGATGCCACGCATCTACATGGCCATCGCCAGTGAAGACCGTTTTCCGATCACCGACATCATGCGGCAGACGCCGGATATCCCGGAAACCTGCCAATGGGCAATCTTCTTGCGCAATCACGACGAGCTGACGCTCGAGATGGTGACCGACAAGGAACGCGATTACCTGTGGAATACCTATGCAAGCGACCGGCGTGCGCGTATCAACATGGGCATCCGACGTCGGCTGGCGCCGCTGCTCGAACGTGACCGCCGACGTATCGAACTGATCAACTCGCTGCTGTTGTCGATGCCCGGTACACCCGTCATCTATTACGGCGACGAGATCGGCATGGGCGACAACATTCATCTGGGCGACCGCGACGGCGTGCGGACGCCCATGCAGTGGTCGTCCGACCGCAACGGTGGTTTCTCGCGCGCCGATCCGGAACAACTCGTCCTGCCACCGGTCATGGGGTCGCTCTATGGCTTTGACGCGGTGAATGTGGAATCGCAAAGCCGCGACCCGCATTCGCTGCTCAACTGGATGCGGCGCATGCTGGTCACCCGGCGCGCCCGTCAGGCTTTCGGCCGCGGCCGCATCCGTTTCCTGCGCCCGTCGAACCGGAAGGTCCTGGCGTATCTGCGCGAACTTGACGGTGAATCGCCGGTCTTGTGCGTGGCCAATCTCGGCCGCGCGCCGGAGGCCGTCGAACTCGACCTGTCCGAATTCGCTGGCAGCGTGCCGGTTGAAATGACCGCTGACTCTGCATTTCCACCTATCGGACAGTTGACCTATCTGTTGACGCTACCGCCCTACGGGTTCTATTGGTTCACGCTGTGCGCCGATGGCGTGCGGCCGTCCTGGAGCGTTGCGCCATCGGAGCAATTGCCGGAATTCGTCACCTTTGTCGTTCGCAAGGGCGTGCAATTGCCAAGCGCCACCGCGCAACAGCGGACGCTGGAAACGGAGGTACTGCCGACCTATCTCGGCATGCGACGCTGGTTTGCCGCGAAGGACGCCACACTGCGCGCGGTACGGCTGGCGTATTACTCACTGATGACGCCGGGCGTGGAGAACATCCTGCTGGCCGAAGTGGAAGCCGACCTGTCCGCCAGCGATGATGTCAGCGGCGCGGTAAGAACCGAACGCTACTTCCTGCCGCTCGCCGTCTCATGGGACAACTCGGCCACGGCGTCGCCGCTGCCGCAGCAACTCGCCCTTGCCCGCGTACGCAGCGGTCGCACCGTCGGTTACCTGACCGATGCATTCTCCTTGTCCGCGCTGCCGCACGCGATGATTCGCATGCTGCATGAGAAAGCGCGCGTGCAAACGCCGCAAGGCGAGGTGACCTTTCTGCCATCCGCCGCCTTGCAGCAGGTATTGCCTGCCGAGACCACGACGCAGACGGGAAATGACGCGCCCGAGATCCGCTGGCTTGCGGCGGAACAAAGCAACAGCTCGCTAGTGATCGGCGATGCCGCCGTATTGAAACTGGTGCGACGGGTCGTGCCGGGCATCCATCCCGAAGCGGAAATGACGCGATACCTGACCGAGCGTGCGTACGCGAATACCGCCGCGCTGCTTGGCGAAGTGGTGCGTACCGATGCCTCGGGCGAGCCTCATACCTTGGCGATCCTGCAAGGCTTTATCGAAAACCAGGGTGATGCCTGGCACTGGGTCCTGGACTATCTGCGTCGCGCCACCGACGATCTCGCGGTAGCCGTGACCGTCGGTCTGGACGACGCCACGGCCGGCAAGACCGCAAAACAGACAGGCAAGCAGCCCGACCCGGGCCAGTCGATTCGCGAGGAAGACTACGCGCAATCGATCGAAGGTTATGGCGCGATGGCCGCGACGATCGGCACGCGCCTGGGCGAATTGCATGTGATCCTGGCGGCCCCGAGCGACGATCCGGCGTTTTCGCCGGAAGTCGCGAGCGCAAGCGACGTCAAAGGCTGGATCAGCGAGACAGTGACGCAGCTCGATGATGCACTCGACACATTGTCGCGCCATGTCGATGCGCTCGATGACGATGCACGCGCGCTGGCGACTACCCTGCTTGCGCGCCGCAAGGACCTGGTCCGCGCGGTCAAGGACATCGTCGGCGACAAGCCGGTTGCATTGCGCACCCGGATTCACGGTGATTTCCACCTGGGCCAGATCCTGGTGGCGCAACTCGACGCCTATCTGATCGACTTCGAGGGCGAACCGGCGCGCAGCGTGGCTGATCGGCGCCGCAAGATGAGTCCCTATCGCGATGTGGCAGGCTTGCTGCGTTCACTGTCCTACGCCGGTGCTGCCGCCTTGACGGCAACGGCAAACGAGACGGCGCAACTGCCGTCGAACGACCGGCGCCGAATGTTGCTGGAAGCATTCAGTGCCCGCGCGCGCGATCGTTTTCTGGAAGCGTATCGCACGGCAATCGCAAGCGCCGCGCAACCTCTGGCGGACGCACGAACCGAAGCGGCATTGATCGATTTGTTCCTGGTGGAAAAGGCTGCCTACGAAATCCGCTATGAAGCAGCGAATCGTCCGACCTGGCTTGCCTTGCCGCTGCGTGGCCTCGCGGCGTTGGCCGCGCGACTGCTGGGCGACACCGACACCAATGCGGCATCCGATGTCGCAGGCGCGGAAAATCTCGATCGAGGCAGCGATGTTTAAAACCGATAACGATATCCGATACGGAGCCACTCATGACTGAACCGACCCTGCCCCTCGAAAGCCATGCCGCGCAAGCGGCGCGCGAGGGCAAAGGGCAGTTGCGCGCCGGACTCGGCGACCACGATGTCGATGCGTTGCTGCAAGGCCGCCATTGGGACCCGTTTGCCGTACTCGGCCCGCATGGCGTGCCCGAACGCACTGATACATTTGTCCGCACGCTGTTGCCAGGCGCCCGCGGCGTGACCCTGACGGATGCGTCCGGCAAGACGCTGGCACCCATGCAAGGTGTACCAGGCGCCGACGGCCTGTTCGTTGGCATGCTGCCAAAGAAACCAGGACCCGCGGAGTATCGATTACGGATCGACTGGGGCAGTGCCACGCAGGACTGTGCCGATGTCTACGCCTTCGGCCCCGTGCTACACGACAGCGATCTCGATCGACTGGCATGGGGTGATCCGTCGGCGGTAAACACCTGCCTTGGCTCACGCATCACGACCGTCGATGGCGTCATCGGCGTGTTGTTTGCCGTCTGGGCGCCGAATGCCCGACGTGTCTCGGTGGTGGGCGACTTCAATAGTTGGGACGGCCGACGTCATCCAATGCGCGTACGGCACCATGGTGGCGTATGGGAGCTGTTCATCCCGGGCCTGAGCGGTGGGACGCGATACAAATACGAGCTGATCGGCCCTGACGGACAAACGCTGCCCCTGAAGGCCGATCCAGTGGCACGACAAACAGAACGCCCGCCAGCCACCGCATCGATCGTTGCCGACGATAGCGCGATCCGTTGGACCGACGAGGCGTGGATGGCGCAGCGTGGCGCGCGGCAAACGGCGGCGTCGCCCATCGCGATCTACGAAGTACACGCCGAATCGTGGATGCGCGTGCCGGAGGAAGGCAACCGCGCGATGAACTGGGAGGAACTGGGTGACCGCCTGATTCCCTATGCAAAGTCCCTCGGCTTCACGCATCTCGAATTCCTGCCATTGGCCGAACATCCGTTCGGGGGCTCGTGGGGCTATCAGCCGTTGAGTCCGTTCGCCCCTTCGGCGCGCTTTGGTACGCCAACGCAATTCGCCGCTTTCGTCGATCGCGCGCACCGCGAAGGCCTGGGCGTGATCGTCGACTGGGTGCCCGCGCACTTTCCGAATGATGCACACGGCATGATTCATTTCGACGGCACACCGCTCTATGAACATGCCGACCCACGCGAGGGCTACCACCCTGACTGGAACACGTGGATCTTCAATCTGGGCCGCAACGAAGTATCCGGCTTCATGCTGGCCTCGGCGTTGGCGTGGTTGCAGCGCTTCCACATCGACGCGCTGCGCGTGGATGCGGTGGCGTCCATGCTGTATCGGGACTACAGCCGCCGCCAAGGCGAGTGGGTGCCGAATCAATGGGGCGGCCGGGAGAACGAGGAATCGATCGCCTTTCTGCGCCGTTTGAACAACGAGGTTCACCATCACGCGCCCGGCGCGATCACGATCGCCGAGGAATCCACGGCCTGGCCTGGTGTCACGGCGCCGGTAGACCAAGGGGGGCTGGGCTTCGACTTCAAATGGAACATGGGGTGGATGCACGACACGCTGGCCTATATGCAGCGTGACCCGATCTATCGTCCGCATCACCATCACGAGATGACGTTCGGCATGGTCTACGCCTACTCCGAGCGTTTCGTGCTGCCGCTGTCACACGATGAAGTCGTGCATGGCAAGGGCTCGCTGCTCGGCCGGATGCCGGGCGATACCTGGCAACGCTTTGCCAATCTGCGCGCCTACTTTGCGTTCATGTATCTGCACCCCGGTAAGAAACTGATGTTCATGGGGGGCGAACTTGGGCAGTACGCCGAGTGGAATCATGACGCCTCGCCCCATTGGCACCTGCTGGATGATGCATTGCATGCCGGCGTGCAAAGGGTCGTCGGTGACTTGAATCGCTTGTACACGCATGAACCCGCGCTTTATGCGAGTGACAGCGATCCGGCCGGGTTCCAATGGCTGGTCGGCGACGACGCGCTCAACAGCGTCTACGTGTTCGCGCGGCGCCATGGGGAACGCACGGTCCTGGCAGCCGTAAACCTGACACCTGTTCCGCGTGAACAGTATCGGATCGGTGTGCCACATGAAGGCTGGTGGCGCGAAATGCTCAATACGGACGCGGAGATCTACGGCGGCAGCAATGTCGGCAACAGTGGCGGCGTTCAGGCACAGGCGATTCCCTCACACGGCCATGGATGGTCGATTGCATTGACGTTGCCACCCTTGGCCACCATCGTGCTGGCCGCGTTCTGACAAGCGCCTGATGCCGCACATGCTTCGGCGCCCGGATCACGGCCGCGAGTGCATGACGTAGTGTGATGGATACGGTTCAATGTGTGGTACGCCGGGCGTCACGCCCGTCCCAGGCACGGCCGATTACCCCGGACGGCAGTGCCTGAATCAAATGTTGTAAGCACTCCCTTTGATCAGCCACCTTTTCCGACAGGACTGCGCATGATCGCCGACCGGCTTTTACCCGGCGTACCCTATCCCCTGGGTGCGACCTGGGATGGATTGGGCACCAACTTCGCGGTATTTTCCGCGAATGCCGTCGCCATCGACCTGTGTATTTTCGATCCCTCCGGACGCCGTGAAATCGCGCGCATGCGGCTCCCGGAATGCACCGACGAAGTGTGGCATGGCTATCTTCCGGATGCGCAACCAGGCATGCTGTACGGATTGCGCGCCCATGGCCCCTGGCAACCGCAGCACGGCCACCGATTCAATCCACACAAGCTGTTGCTCGACCCTTATGCGAAGCAACTCGCCGGACCATTGCGCTGGTCGGACGCGCTGTTCGGATACCGCTTGTCGTCGCGGCGCGCGGACCTGGCCTTCGATCGCCGCGACAGCGCGGCGGCCATGCCCAAATGCGTGGTGACCACCGAGTCATTCGACTGGGCCAATGACCGTCGCCCCCATCGTCCGTGGTCTGATACGGTGATCTACGAAGCCCATGTACGCGGCATCTCGATGACCCGAGAGGACGTGCTGCCGCCGCAACGTGGCACCTTCGCGGCACTCGCGTCGCCCGCCTTCATCGATCATCTGGTGAAACTCGGTGTCACCACCCTCGAATTGATGCCGGTGCATGCCTTCTCTCAGGATCGCTTCCTGGTGGAGCGCGGCCTGCGCAACTACTGGGGCTACAGCACGCTCTCGTTCTTCGCGCCGGAACCGGGCTATCTGTCGCGCGGGTCCGCCGCCGGTGCGCGCGCGGCGCTCTCGTCGATGTCCTCGCCGCTGCGCGAACTCGACGAGATCCGCGTTGCCGTACGCAAGTTGCACGACGCCGGGATTGAAGTCCTTCTCGACGTCGTGTTCAACCATACCTGCGAAGGCAATGCCTTGGGCCCCACGCTGTCCTGGCGCGGGCTGGACAACGCCAGCTACTATCGATTGATCCCCGGAGACGAGCGGCACTACATCGACGAAACCGGCTGCGGGAACACGGTCAACCTGTCGCATCCACGCGTGCTGCAGATGGTGATGGATTCGCTGCGATACTGGGCCGAGGCCTTTCGCATCGATGGCTATCGCTTCGATCTGGGTGTCACCCTCGGACGCGAAGGCCATGGCTTCGATCCCGGCTCCGGCTTCTTCGATGCCGTGCGCCAGGATCCGGTGCTCTCCCGACTGAAATTGATTTCCGAACCGTGGGATATCGGCCCGGACGGTTATCAACTTGGCGCCCACCCACCCGGTTTCGCGGAGTGGAACGATAAATTCCGCGACGGCGCGCGACGCTTATGGCGTGGCGACGATGGGCAGCGCCCGGAAATCGCCGCCCGCATCACCGGCTCGGCGGACCTTTTCAATCGACGCCACCGGCGACCGTGGGCCTCGATCAACTATGTGGCGTCGCACGACGGCTTCCCCGCCGCCGACGTCGTGCGATACGCGGAAAAACACAACGAGGCCAACGGCGAGGAAAATCGCGACGGACATAGCGACAATTGCAGCGCCAACTGGGGCGTGGAAGGACCCACCGACGACCCCGGCATCGTCGCGCAGCGGCTGCGGGTACTGCGCGCGTTACTGGCAATGCCGTTTATCTCGCTCGGCACACCAATGCTGGCGGCCGGCGATGAATTCGGTCGCACCCAGCACGGCAACAACAATGCGTATTGCCAGGACAATGCCCTCTCATGGCTCGACTGGCAGGACGCGGCGCTTCCGCACGCCCAGGCGCTATGCCGCTACGTTGCACAACTGACCGCGCTACGCCGGTCGCAGCCCTTGCTGCGCGATACGCGCTTCCTCGATGGCACGCATCCGATTCCCGGAACGGACTGGCATGACGTCGACTGGTTTGACGAAAACGGCACGCCGATGTCGATCGACGCCTGGAATGACCCTGCGGGCAAGCGACTTTTGTGTCGCCGCGCCGGTATCGATATGCAGGGTCATCTGATGGGGCTGCTGCTGATCATCAACAGCGCCGCCGACGCCTGCACGTTTGCCTTGCCGGGGCAGGAGGTGTGGCACGCGGTGCTGGAGACGGGCGTCGACCCGGCATGGCACACCCAAGGCGCCACGCCGCCGGATGCGGCCATGGCCGCCGGGGAACCACCGTCTTCGATGCCGTTCGACACACCGATATGTCAAAGCTACCGGTGTCCTGGCCAATCGTTATCGGTCCTCGCCTTGGCTGCGCGACAATCGGCGGATGGCCCGGTTCTTGCGTAAGCGTCCTGTCATCGATACAGGACGACCGCCATGACCGCACGCAGCATCGACGCCAGCGCTTCGCGAGACGCGACGACCACCCCCACCACCCGTCACGCCGCGAGTGCGTCGACGCAGTCGCCGGCGAGCGGCATCCACGGCGCCACGGCGTCGCCGGTGCCCGATGCAACCACGCGGTTCAGCGTGCAACCCGGCCTGCAGCCCGGTGCACGTTTTTCGCGCACGCTACCGTTCGGAGCCCAGGTCACCGGGTCCGACCATACGCGTTTCCGGCTATGGGCACCCACGGCGGAGCGGGTGGAACTCGTGATCGCGCCCTCTGCCTCCGAGGCCCAATCGACCGGCGCCACAATCATGCCGATGCGGACGGCGGAAGGCGGATGGTTCGAGCTCGAAGCCGAGTGCGGTGCCGGCACGCGCTACCTGTACCGCGTGCATCCGGAAGACCCTAATGGCAGCGTACTGGATGTGCCCGACCCCGCCTCCCGGTTTCAACCCGACGACGTACACGAACCCAGCGAGGTGATCGCGCCGACCGCCTATGCGTGGCAGCATCCGGAATGGCGCGGCCTGCCGTGGGAGGAAACCGTGCTGTACGAATTGCACGTGGGCAGCTTCGGCGGCTATCGTGGCGTTATCGAGAAGCTGCCGGAGATCAAGGCGCTGGGCGTCACGGCCATCGAATTGATGCCGCTGAACGATTTCCCGGGTGCGCGAAACTGGGGCTACGACGGCGTGTTGCCATTTGCCCCGGATGCCACCTATGGACGTCCGGAAGAGCTGAAGGCATTGATCGATGCAGCGCACGGGCTGGACTTGATGGTGTTCCTCGATGTCGTCTACAACCATTTCGGCCCCGACGGCAATTACCTGCACGCATACGCGGAATCGTTCTTCAAGGCCGGCACGCATACGCCATGGGGCCCGGCGATCGATTTCGATCGCGCGGAAGTGCGCGAGTTCTTCTTCGAAAACGCGTTGTACTGGTTGCTGGAATACCGCTTCGATGGCTTGCGTCTCGACGCGGTTCACGCGATTGATAACGACGGTTGGCTCCGCGAGTTGTCGGAGCGCGTGCACTCCACTGTCTCGCAAGGGCGTCACGTGCATCTGGTGCTGGAAAACGAACGCAATACGTCGAGCCTTCTGGTCCATCACTTTCAGGCGCAGTGGAGCGATGACGCGCACAATACGCTGCACGTCTTGCTGACTGGCGAAAAGGAAAGTTATTACGAGGCGTTTGCCACGGACCCGCTGCAGAAGCTTGCCCGGGTACTCGGCGAGGGATTCGTCTATCAAGGCGAGCCCTCGCCGATTCACGACGGCGCGCCTCGGGGTGAACCGAGCGGGTCGCTGCCGCCGTCGGCATTCGTCTTTTTCCTGCAAAACCACGACCAGACCGGCAATCGCGCCTTTGGCGAACGGCTACGCGCGCTGACCGACGATGACAGTCTGCGTGCCGCCACGGCGTTGATGCTGCTCTCGCCGCAAATCCCGATGCTGTTCATGGGCGAGGAAACAGGTTCACGGCAACCGTTCTGTTTCTTCACCGGCTACACCGGCGATCTTGCCGACGCGGTGCGTGAAGGCCGACGCAAGGAATTCGCCAAGTTCGATGCTTTTAACGATCCCGAAAAACGCAAGCGGATTCCCGATCCGAATGATGTCGGGACTTTCACGTTGTCCAAGCCGTTTGGACCGCATATCGATCAGGATGCCGATGACATCGCGGCATGGCGCGGCTTCTATCACGATGCGCTCGCCGCGCGACGTCAATACGTGATCCCCGGTCTGCAAGGAGGGGCGCACGCGTTGGGCGCGCAAGTGATCGACGGTGCGATCGTGGCGTGCTGGCGCCTGACCAACGGCAATCGCCTGACCTTGGCCCTCAATCTGAGCGCGCGGGACGCCAGCGTGCCAGCGTGCCCCGCGCGTGATGCCAGAGGGCAGCCGATAGCCGCGTCCTGCTTTGACGGCGCATCACGGAATGCCAGCGTCGATGCGCGGGACAGCGACGTCGCGGCCGTGATTGGCGGTACGCCACCGTGCTTCGATACGCCGATCTTCGAGACGTTACCGGGTGCCGCCGAAGCGTTCGGCGAGGGCCGATTACTGGCGCGCAGCTTTGTCGCCATGGTGTGCGAACCCGACGGCGCGCTGTTGCCTTCGGGACGCATTGGTACGATGGCGCCACCCGCCACGCCTGGAGCCACTACATGATGTCGGCCTCCAAGCAGGCCCGGTCCCCGTTGGACGATGCCCTCGCCGAACGCCGCGCCGCATTGGCGACACGCGCCGGTTTCCTCGTGGACTGGCAGGATGCGACCAATCAGCCACAGCGCGTGCCGGCGGATGTCCTCGCCGTACTGCTGGCGCGTCTCGGATTGCCGTCCGACACCGTGGCGCAATGCGAGGAAAGCCTTGCGCTACTCGATGCCGAGTCCCTCGGCCACCGGGCTCCGCCACTGCTGACTGGAACGGTTGGCGAAAAACTGGTGCTACCCGAGGGCTGGCTACGCCCTGGCATGACCTACAGCATTGCATTGGATGGCAGCATTCCGCCCGGTGCCTGGGATCGTGCGTACGGGCGGCAGCCCGACCCGTCGGCGCCGAACCCGGATACCCGCCTGTCGACGCATGCGCCGGCGCCATCCGGCGCCGCCGAGATCGTCGGCAGCACGGTGGGCGACGACGTGTCGATACCGGCGCAGACGCATCTACGCACGCTGCGCGGACGCATTGCACGTTGCGCGTCACCAGGCGACGCGATGCCCGCCGACGCGCCTGCGGATGCCTACGTCGCGATCGAGCCGATCGACTACCCGGGATATCACACGCTGCAATTATTCGACGACGCGCAGACCCAGGTCGCCTTGGCCATCGCGCCCACGCGCTGCTTCGGCGTGGCCGACGCGCTGGCCACGCAATGGCCGCTCGACGCGTCCGTCCTAACGGCGCGACCGGCCGATAAGACGGAGACCGCAGGCGATGCAATCGCGGAGGACGGGGGCGCAGGCGGTGTGCATGTCTGGGGCGTGTGCGCGCAGGTCTATGGCTTGCGACCTGCCTCGCGTTCCACCGTTTCCGGCACGTCGCACGACACTGGCGCACGGGATATGGGGCTCGGTGATTTTTCCACCTTGGCAGACCTTGCGCGGACCGCCGCAACATCGGGTGCCGGGGCGCTTGCCATCAGTCCGCTTCACGCGATGTGTAATGCCGACCCCGGAAAGTACAGCCCCTACTCGCCGTCCAGCCGCTTGTTCCTGAACGCCTGGCATATCGATCCCGCCGCCGTCGTCGGTGCCGCTGCATGTGAGGACGCGATAAGGGCACTGCAACTCGGCCCAACCCTCGACGCCCTGGGCCGTGCGCCGTTGATCGATTGGCCGACGGCGGTGCGCGCGCGCCTCGCGATTCTGCGTCACCTCTTCGATACGTACTTCGCCGAGGGCGCCAACGCGGCGCGGCCATCGTCCGACCCTGGTGTCGTGGGGGATACCGTGCGGCGTGCGCCCGCCGACGTGACAGCCGATACGCTGGCGGTGGCTGCGGAGCGCCGTGCCGCGCGGGCCGAATTCAATGCGTTCCGCCAAGCCGGCGGTATCGCGCTCGAACGTCACGCCCGCTTTGAAGCGTTGCATGCCGCATCGATCGCCAACGCGGATGCCGATGACGCGGCGCATGGCCATGACTGGCGCCGATGGCCCGACGCATTACGTGACCCGGACAGCGCCGAGATTGCCGCATTCGCGGAGACACATCGCCAAGACATCGACTTCCAACTGTTTCTCCAATGGCAAGCAGCAGCGGGGTTGGCACGCGCGCAAGCCGCGGCACGCGCCGCCGGCATGCCGATCGGCTTGATCGCGGATCTGGCCGTCGGCTGCGACAGCGCTGGAAGCCAGACGTGGTCGGACCCCGATGCCATGCTCAACGGCTTGAGCGTTGGGGCCCCACCCGACGTGTTCAACCGCGACGGGCAACGCTGGGGATTGACGACATTTTCGCCACGGGCGCTGACGGCGCGGGGGTTCGCCCCATTCATCGACATGGTGCGCGCGGCATTGCGCCATGCCGGTGGCCTGCGCGTCGACCATATCCTGGGACTGCGCCGGCTGTGGCTGGTCCCGGACGGCGAGTCCGCGGCACGCGGCGCCTATCTGCGTTACCCACTGGAGGACCTGCTGCGTCTTCTGGCACTCGAATCATGGCGGCACCGCGCCATTATCATTGGCGAAGACCTCGGCACGGTCCCGCCCGGACTGCGTGAAACGCTGGCGGAGGCCGGTTTGCTCGGCATGCGTGTGCTCTGGTTCGAGCGTGAAGAGAACACCGCATGCGCCGATGGCGTCGCACCGGAAGACATGGCCGCCCCCTTCACCCCGCCCTCCCGGTGGTCACGCGATGCGGTCGCCATGACATCAACGCACGACCTGCCGACGCTGGCCGGATGGTGGCGGGGTGATGATATTGGCTGGCGCGTGCTCATCGAAGCAGCGGAAGCCCGCGCCGCCCGCGCGACAAACGGAGATGACGCCAGTGCTCACCCCGGCGCTGATGGTGATCAGGAGACGGGGGCGTCCCTCGACGCGGCGCGTTCACTGACGGCCATCCTGGACGAAGCGAAAGCGCGCAAGCCTGAGGACATGGCTGCCCGCCATCGCGACCGGGCGGCGCTGTGGGCCGCGCTCCACGAGGCGGGTGTGCTTGACGCGGACGACCAAGCGCCTGCCGCGCCCGCCCGCGCGGACGAGCTCGTACCGGACACACCGCCGGTACGGGCCATGCTGCGATTCGTCGCCGCCGCAGGGGCGCCGCTCACCTTGTTTCCGCTCGAAGACGTGCTAGGACAGTCCGAGCAGCCCAACTTGCCTGGCCCATCCACCGTTCATCCCAACTGGCGCCGACGCATGTCCCGCGCGATTGACGAGACATCGTTCGCCATGGCCCCAGAGACGCGTGCGGACGCGGCGGCAGGCTCGACGCACATCTCGGCCCCCATGACGTCCCCGTCGTCATCCTGAGCGCAATCAACCAACAAGACATCCGCCTACATGACTCGCCCACTCGCCACGTTACGACTACAGTTTCACAAGGACTTCACGTTCGCCGACGCGCTGCGGCACGTCGACTATTTTGCAGCGCTCGGCATCAGCCACCTTTACGCTTCCCCCATCACGACGGCGCAACCCGGTTCGACACACGGCTATGACACGGTCGACTACACGCGGGTCAATCCCGAGCTGGGCGGCGAAGACGGCTTGCGTGCATTGGTGGCCGCATTGCGCGAACGCAATATGGGTTTGATCGCCGATATCGTGCCGAACCACATGGGCGTGGGCGGTAGCGCCAACGCCTGGTGGCGTGACATCCTGGAATGGGGTCGCCACGCGGCGCACGCACGCTTCTTCGACGTCGACTGGCACTCGCCGGACCCGGCGTTACGAGGCAAGGTCCTTGCGCCGTTCCTCGGCGAGTCGTATGGCGACGCGCTTAACAGCGGCAAGGTGTCGGTCGTTCTCCAAGCCGACGAAGGCCGCTTCTACATTGCATATTACGACCATCGGTTTCCCGTCTGCCCTGTCGACTACCCGATGGTGCTGTCGCAAACGACATCGACTTCGCTGCAGGCCGTGACGGCACGCTTCGCCGGCCTGACGTCACAGCCGGAGGACCACATCCGCGCGGCAGCGGCACAACAAGGGCTGGCTTCTTATGCCATGACATCGGAAGGACGGCAAAGCATCGACGCCGCGTTGCAGGCGTTCCATGTCCCCGCGGAAGCAGAATCGGATGATACGTCGTCCGCGGTGGACGGCGGGGCAGGTAGCGCAGCCGTCGCGAAACGCGTCGCGGCCCGGGATGCGCTGCATCGTTTGCTGGAGCGGCAGCACTACCGTCTCGCCAGTTGGCGCACCGCGTCCGACGAGGTCAACTGGCGGCGTTTCTTTGACATCAGCTCCCTCGCCGGCATGCGCATGGAACGCGGCGATGTGTTCGATGCCGCGCATGCGATGATCCTGCGCCTTTATGCGGAAGGGTTGATCGATGGGGTACGTATCGACCACGTCGACGGCATGGCGGAACCGCGCGAGTATTGTCATCGATTGCGAACCCGCCTCGAGGCGGCCCGTGCCGAACGGCCCGCTGCGTTGCGCGACGCCCCACCCTATCTGGTCGTGGAAAAGATTCTGGCGCGCGGCGAGCCCATGCGCGTCGATTGGCGCATCGACGGCACGACCGGTTATGACTTCATGAACGATGTCGGCGCGTTGCTGCATGATCCTGCTGGTGCGGCCCCACTGGCGACGCTGTGGGCATCTCTATCCGGCCGGCCGGCGAATTTTGCCGAGGAAGCACTGCCGGCACGGCGAAAGATTCTTGCGGAAAACCTGGCCGCCGAACTCGATCGCGCGGCCCGCGCGCTACACCGCATTGCCCGGGACACGCCGCAAACGCGCGATTGGCCGTTGACATCGATCCGTCGCGTTTTAACGGAATTGGTCGTGCATTACGGGGTGTATCGAATCTATCCGGTGGAAGGACAGCGTAGCGCAGTCGACGAGCCGTATTTCGCCGCCGCGCGAGAGGCCGCGCGTGCATCACTACGTCGTGGCGACCATCTGCTGCTCGACCAGATCGATCAATGGCTGGGAGGACCGGTGCCGTCCCGGTCGATCAGCGATGACACGGCAGTCGCGCCGCGCGCATCGGCGGCGGCGCGTGCAACGCGCGCGGACCGTAACGAGGAGGCGCGCGCGGCGCAACGACGACTCGCGTTGACGCTGTTCTCCCAACTAACGTCCCCGGTGGCGGCCAAATCCGTGGAAGATACCGGGTGTTATCGATACGGTCGCTTGCTGTCCCGTAACGAAGTGGGCGCCGACCCGGACGACTTCTCGATGTCGGTAGAGGCTTTCCATGCATCGAACAGCGAGCGCCAGCAGCGTTTCCCGAATGCCATGCTGACCACCGCCACGCACGATCATAAGCGAGGGGAAGATGTCAGGGCGCGATTGGCCGTGCTATCTGAAATGCCTGAATCATGGGCGCGTACGTGCCGTCGCTGGTCCATGCTGAACGCACCGCATGCGAGCGGCGCGGTGACCGGAAAGGGGTCGGACACGCGGACGACGCCTGCTCCTGGACCGGGACCGGAGGCCATGCTGTATCAGACATTGGTGGGCTGCTGGCCATCCAGCCTTGACGCCGATAACGCGGACGCGGTGGCGGAATTAGCCGAACGCGTTGCGCGATGGCAGGAAAAGGCGTTGCGCGAAGCCAAACTGGAAACGGACTGGTTTGCCCCGAACAGCGCCTACGAAGCGGCAAGCCGCGCGTTTCTGATGGAGATCCTCGCACCGCATAGACGTGAAGGATTCTTGGCGCAATTGCATGGCTTCGTCGAGCGTATCGCGCCAGCAGGGGTCATCAACAGCTTGCAACAGACCGTGTTACGGCTGACATCACCCGGCGTGCCAGATTTGTATCAAGGCACCGAATCGTGGGACTGGTCACTCGTCGATCCCGACAATCGCCGTCCGGTAGACTATCCGGAACACGCCGCGGCACTGGCTGGCATGCATGCGCAAGCGGGGGACGGCGTCGAGGAAGGAAGTCGTGCGACGCTGTGCGATACGTTATTGGCGCAATGGCGCGATGGCCGTGTCAAGCAGTGGATCATCCATCGCCTGCTCGCCTTGCGCCAGCAGTCTCCCGGACTATTCACGCGCGGCGACTACATGCCACTGCGGGTGGAAGGCCCGCATGCCCGCTCTATCATCGCCTTCGCTCGGCATATGCCAACGTCGAACCACACCAATGGTGCCGCGATACGCGCGCAATGGTCGATTACGGTGGCCACACGCCTGGCGACCGGTTTGCTCGGCATCGAAACCTCGGGCGACGACGATGTATTGACGGTATCCGACGCCGCACGACTACCACGCGTGGCGCCATCGGTTTGGGAAGACACACGAATCGTACTTCCTGCCGCGTTATCGAACGTGGTGCTGCAGGATATCTTTACTCAAGTGCGCGTGATCGTTCCATCCGCCGAGGAAGACATCAATGCGACGCGCGGCATCGCGGAAACTGAAACCGCGCTGATTGGTGCGGACAGCACATCGGCAGCGACTGAACATGCCGTCGAAACAACCGGCAATCTGGCAGCCGGATCGGCCGGAAATGAACGGGGGAGTTCAATCTCGCTGCCGGTGGCGGCACTGCTGGCGCACCTTCCGGTGGCCGTTTTGGCGGACATAGTATAGGAGAAGAACCCCACACGTTCGGCTCTTGGCTGACGTAGGGGGTGAGGTCATTGACACTGACCGGCGCCCGATCTCTGACGACACATTATCCAGATAAAACGGTCTTGCGCTCGCCTCAATACTGGGGCGGACGCGCTACTGCTGGTTGCCGAAGCGCAAGACGGCGACGGCTGTCGGCCAGCGTTTCGTCGATCAGCTCACCGCCATGCGCCACGGCAACCCGCTGTGCCAAAGCCAACGGCAACTTGCCATTATCAAGTTGCCTCGGCGCATTCAGGAATGCGGTGTAAGCGGCAAGTGACTTCGTGCCTCCGTCGCGGTCCGCGGATACCGACGATGGCGTGCCAGTCGCGACTGCGCCAGCATCATCCTCTGGCCGCGGCGTGAACACCACCGCTACCTCGATCCGATCGCCATCCACCGTCCCACTGGCTTCCACGACCGTTCCGATCACCCGTTGCGCCAACGCATACATGACGACGGTCCACCATGCCTGGGCAAAACGCGGCGCATCGAGCGTGGCGGTCACGCCTTCCAGCGCGAAGCCGCGGCGAATTCCGGCCGCGCTCTCGATCGGCAGCGTGCGCTCGATCGAATCCAGCTCTCCGGCGACGCACGGCAACAGCGGCACGGCCGTCAAGGACAACGTCAAATGGCGGGTTTCCTTGCGTGTCTGGTCGATCACCTCCTCGATCAGCTTGACTTGCTGTTCGACGCCGGTGCGGATCCCGGCGATCGCCCGTGCAATGCCCGGATCGTCCACCGCAAGCTTGCGCTCCAGCACATGCGCCCAGCTATGAATCGCATTCAATGGGCCGCGCAGGTCATGGGATACCAACGACAGCACGCGATCACGGCTGAACACCAATGCCTCCGCGCAGACCCGCGCGGCATGTTCACGGGCAAGGACCGCATCGGCGCCTCCGGTGGCGAGTGCATCCGCTCCGACACCGGAGACGGTGGTGGCACTGGAAAAAGGGGCATCATTGCCCCGAGGCGGTGTCGACAAGGTAACGCTCCACTACAAGGGACAACTTCGATTCGAACACGGGCGCAACGCGCAAGGAGGGACACCCCATGGAGGGGTTCGATTCATTATATGCGCGCGCGCCGGAATCGGTTGCCGGCCAAATCGGCGGCATCGGCATCGGGTAGAATGACGGACGATACGGTTAGCGACCAGGCACCGGCACCGGTGCCCTCCGCACGCCACCAACGCACTGTCGGATCAGCAAAGTCTTACAAGGAGAAACCCGCATGTCAAACAATAAGACCACGACCGAATCCGGTCTGCAATACGAAGACCTGATCGTCGGCGAAGGCGCCGAGGCCAAGGCTGGCCAGAACGTCAGCGTCCACTACACCGGCTGGCTGACCGATGGTCAGAAGTTCGATTCGAGCAAAGACCGCAATGCGCCGTTTCAATTCTCGCTGGGCGCCGGCATGGTCATCCCCGGCTGGGACGAAGGCGTGCGCGGCATGAAGGTAGGCGGTACGCGCAAGCTGACGATCCCCGCGGCACTGGGCTACGGCGCACGTGGCGCGGGCGGCGTGATTCCGCCGAATGCGACGCTGGTCTTTGAAGTGGAACTGCTCGCCGTCTGACACGACCGGCGACAACATCGCGCCACACGGCGCCCGACCCGATGTCCGTCACCATGCTGCAAGGCCGTATCCTCACCCCCGCCGGCTGGATCGACGGGGTGCTCCACTGGGCGCCTGCCGCCGCGTCGGCAGCGCCCGGCACACTCGTTGCCGTCGAGGGCATACCGGTCTCGGACGCCGAGGTCTCCGCAGCGCTCACGCGGGGCGATCCGCATCGGTGGATACTGCCCGGTTTTATCGATCTGCACGTACATGGCGGAGGGGGCGCCGATGCGATGCAAGGTGCCGACGCGGTGCGGACCATTGCACGAACCCACGCAACACATGGCACGACCAGTTTTCTGATCACGACGATGACGGCGCCGCGCGCGGTGCTTGAGCGCGTCTTGCCGGAGCTAGCCGAATGCTGCCTTCCAGGGGCGGTGGATGGCGCCACGCCCTTGGGACTGCATCTGGAGGGCCCCTATCTGAATCGCGGCAAGCTCGGTGCCCAGCCGGACGCGACGACGATGGCGCGACGCGATGAAGTACTGCACTACCTCGGTCTTGCGCCCATCCGCGTGTTGACACTGGCGCCGGAGATCCACGACCGCCTCGACATCATCGCCGAACTGGCGAGCCGGGGCGTGCGTGTGCAACTCGGTCACAGTCTCGCCACCTATGAGCAGGCCTGCGACGCATTGCATCACGGTGCGGCCGGTTTCACGCACCTGTTCAACGCGATGACGCCACTACAGCATCGCGCACCCGGCGTGGTGGGTGCCGCGCTGGCACATGCGGATTTCGCGGAACTGATCCCCGACTTGCTGCATGTGCATCCGGGCGCAATGCGGGCGGCGTTCCGCGCGATTCCCCGCCTCTACTGCGTCACCGACGGCACGGCGGCCTGCGGCATGCCCGATGGCGACTACCGGTTGGGCAGTCAGCCGGTCAACAAGTGCCTCGGCGCGGTGCGGCTGGCAGACGGTACGCTCGCCGGCAGCGCCCTGACGATGGACCAGGCGCTGCGCAACCTCGTCGAGATTGGTTTATCCCTTGCCGATGCCTCGCGTCGTCTGTCTCAATATCCCGCGGACTATCTGGCGGAGACGCAACGTGGCCGAATCGAAGTAGGCGCACTTGCCGACATCGTCGTGCTCGACCATACCCTTCACTTGTTGGAAGGCTATGTCGGAGGCAAGCGCATCGACGTCCTGCGCTGACCCGACAAGTCACGCACGCGCTTCGCCGCGCGCCTTACATCTGTTCAAACGCCACGACGCCAGTCGTTCCAGCAAGAAAAATAGCCGCGTGATTTCTCAGGAAAGCCGACCCACGGGTATCTCGAATAAGCTGATCCCGCGCTTCGTCGGGGTACTGCATGGCAACGCGCAGGGCGCGATGCCAGATTTTATGCTCCACTAGCCGCACCGCATCCACATCGTCCTGAAAGCCCGACTCGCGTAGTGCATCATCGAGTGGGCAATCGTTCGTCAAAACGCGCGTGCCAATCGCTTCGAGTATCGCCATGCGCAACTGGTCACGCTGCATGCCGTCTAGGTCAAACCGTTCGCAAAAAACATCGAGACGGGTCTTCGTATCTATTGCAGCGTCTGGCAATGTGAACCAGATCCGCGACGCATGCACAATGATATTGGACGCGAATTCAGCGCTGGGATAGCGCGCCGTGGCGACGGGCGAGCGGAGAAATTGCTCCATCCATTCCGCTTTCTGTGCACTACAGGTAGGGGGTAACACCCGGACGTATAAACTTTCCAGGATCTCGTACCAGTATCTTGGCGATAAATTAGCGAACCCGGCGTGCGCGGTATCCATCAACTCCGCGGGATAGGTCGCCCACCGTGATCGCTCTCTGAATCCCGTGCGTGCATTCTGCGCCTGACACAACACGTTGATGGGCGCAGCATAAGCACGTGCGGCCAAATCGAATTCACGCTCCGCCAGACAGCATGGCAAGACACGATCACGCCACGCGATAAAGTATTGAAACAACGCCTGGATGTTGAACCCCGTACACTTCAGTGGAGATGCCATCTGCGTAATCACAAAAAGCCGCTTGGAAAGCTGTTGCATCAACACTGGCGCCACACGCCAAGACATGAGCGCGGACTTATCCAGCACGCACCGCCACGCCTCCATGTCATGCGCCTGCGCCACCGCCCAATAAAGATCCGCAAAATCCGCGGCGAGCACCGCATCCCCTGCGAAGATATCGTCATTGTTCGTCTCGACATGCCACAGGCGGTCCCTGATGCGCCGCGCAAGATCCGCGCTGCATTGCGGCAGCGTGTCGAGCCTATCGTAGATATCGCGGCCTCTTACCATCTTGAGTGGAATTTGGCGCAGGCAATGCTGCTCCACCACATCCCGGAAATCATCATCTTCCGTGCGCCAGCGGTCGCATGCGTGACTTACCGACATATGCGTCGTTGCAGCGAGAACCGCGATTCTTTCGGCAATAACCGGATCCAGTTCACGCCGTTGGCAATCGAGCGCTATCCCGAATTTGTCGCGAAGAACGTCGCTGACGCTTACCGTCAGATCGTCTTTCATAAGCCACGACCATGCATACAGGCGCAGCAAGGGTAAAGACACCTTCGTTCCGTCCAGTGACGGTTGCGTTTCGCATGCTGCCACCCAAAGCGTGTTCGCCGCTGAATCCACCATCCGATACAATGCACAATACGATCTTATCGGATGGAAGTGATAAGGCGATATCGACTCCAGGATCCTCGTCATGCCCTTTGACGAAAGAACGTGCGCAGCTATGTAGCCCGAGGCGATAAACAACTCCGGCGCAAGGCCGTCACACTGGGTGTAACGAAGACCCGGTGGCTGCGCAAACCACTGCAGTGCATCGATTTCGCTGACGACGTCGGAGGCGAACCCGTCGGACGGAATGGCTTTTAACGTCTGTAGGCGCTGCATCCAAGCGGCGGTAAGGTGCCCATGATCATGCAATTCAACGTGCGCGACCTTGCTTGCAAAGGACAGAAGCAGCGTTGCTTCCCATTCCGGCGGCATGGCTGCATCCGCAGCATTGCGCTGCAAGACGGTCCATATGTCCCGGCCGGTCATGGCCCGACCCATTTCCATGATCCTCTCTCCCACCGGACCGTATGTCAGCGCGGTAGCATTCCAGGCCTTGCAGACCCTTAGCACACAAGCAAATGCCCGAAACGGCAAGGCTGTGAAAACGAGCCGCTGGATGTCCGATGGCAGCTTAGATAACGCTAGCCACGTCGTCTGGGCGCCTGGGCGCTCACTTTCCGCGCCGTGCGGACCATCTGCCGTCGATGCCACCGTCAACGGTGTGGCATCGGCACACGCCGCGGCGGGATCAGTCACAGTCCCATCGTATCGTCCAACACCATTATCGCGATCGATCATCGCTCTCCACTCGACTTTGCCACCCTCACGGTGATGTCATGCCAATACGGCCGACGATAACCCGGTTACTGGAACACGCTAGAAAACCGTGCCAAGGGCATGATGCCGAGAAGATGGGCACCAGGCATGCTGGTGTATCGCGTATCGATGCGCCGATTCGCGTTGCCGAATGAATTGAGACTTAAAACGAAAGGCGCAGGCGTGCCGAGACATCCATTATCATGCAGCAGCTGCCGCGATATCCGCCGGGCTCACGATCGCGCCGGCACTGCGGCCGCGCGAACGGCCGGAGCTCAGATATTCGGCGATGGAATCCTGCGTCACCTCGCCGTGATACACCCCTTCGGCATCGAGTACAGGTAGCCAGGAGGCATTGAATTCATACATCCGCGACAACAGGATCCGCAAGTGTTCATCCGGCGTTGCCGTCGCCGTGAACGGTTGCAGCATCGCCCCGATATCGCCTTGCGCGCGTGTCGTATCGGACACGGCAGCGCGCACGTCACGACGACGCACATACCCGAGCCCTTGTTGCTGCCCGTCCGTTACCATCAGGTAACGGGAGTCGGCGTCGTCCATCATCGCGAGTGCTTCCATCGCACTGGTCCCCGGATGGGCCGTCATAGGCCGCGTGGCGGCATCGCCGGCTTTCACCAGCAATAAGCGCTTCAATGTACTGTCTTGCCCGGTGAACTGGCTGACGAAATCATCGGCAGGATGGGCCAGCAAAGTATCCGGATGATCCAACTGCACGAGCTTGCCGGCACGGAACACCGCGACCTTGTCACCCAGCTTGATCGCTTCGTCGATGTCATGGCTCACCATGAGCACGGTTTTCTTCAATTGCCGTTGCATCTGGAAAAACTCGTTTTGGATGGTTTCCCGATTGATCGGGTCCACCGCGCCAAACGGTTCATCCATCAACAACACCGGCGGGTCCGCCGCCAGCGCCCGGATCACGCCGATACGCTGCTGCTGACCACCAGACAACTCACGCGGGTAACGGGTCAGGTAGCGATTCGGATCGAGTGCCACCATCGCCATCAATTCGCGCGCCCGCTCACGACACCGCTTGCGGTCCCAGCCCAATAGACGTGGCACGACTGTAATGTTTTCCTCGATCGTCATGTTCGGAAACAGACCGATCTGCTGGATAACGTAGCCGATATGGCGGCGCAGCGTCACTTCATCCACGCCGGAGGTATCTTCGCCATTGACCAGCACCCGACCGGAAGTCGGCGTGATGAGACGGTTGATCATCTTCAGCGTCGTCGTCTTGCCGCACCCCGATGGGCCGAGGAACACACAGATTTCCCCTTCCTCGATCTTCATGCTGACGGCATCCACTGCCTTGACGTCAGTGCCGTCTTTTTGTCGAAACGTTTTTGAAAGCTTGTCGAGTTCGATCATGATCGTTGCATCCCCTTGGGCGTCAGCGCCCGTTGCAGCCGCGCCAAAAGCAGATCCGCGATAATGGCGAGTATGCTCACCAACACCGCGCCCACGGCGACTTTCATCATATTGCTTTGGCTGATCGCGTTCAGGATCAGCACCCCCAACCCGCCCGCCCCGATCACCGCGGCAATGGTCATGATGCCGATATTCATCACGACGGCGGTCCGGACGCCGCTCAAGATGCCGGGTACCGCCAGCGGCAGGTCCACATACCGCAAACGCTGCCAGAAGGTCATGCCGATGCCGGTACCCGCTTCACGGATGCCGGCATCCACGGTGATCAATGCCAGATAGGTATTACGCATGATCGGCAGCAGCGAATACAGGAAAACCGCCACCACCGCCGGCAGCGTGCCAATACCCTGGCCGATCAACGAGAACACCGGGATCATCAGCCCGAAAAGCGCGATCGATGGCAACGTCAAGAAGACGGTACCTACCGCCAGCATCGACGACGCCAGCCAGCGATGCCGGCTCATGAGCACGCCCACCGGAACGCCCACGACAATGGCGGCGCCTACCGCCAGTCCCACCAGTTCGATATGCTGCAGTGACAAGCGCAGCAACTCGGGCCAATTTGCCTGTAAAAATTGAAATACCGTCATTGGAAGGTCCTCGCCACTTTTTATTGCGGCAGTAAGTGCTTGCTCACCAGAAAATCATGCGCGACCTTGGCAACCGGTATCTGATCGATATCCACCTGCTTGTTCAAAGCCGTCATCGTTGGCGTATCCAGCACCGCCGCCAATGCATCCAATTGCTTCTCAAGCTGCGGATGCGCCTTCAGGACAGCTTCCCTGACGACCGGCGTCGCGCCGTAGACAGGAAAGTAGTGTTTGTCGTCCTGCAGTACGCGCAGATCGAAGCCGGCCACCCGGCCGTCCGTCGTGTAGACCACGCCCGCTTCCACTTGCTCGTTCTTCAATGCCGTGTAGACCAGACCCGGGTCCATCTGCTTCAGACTGCGACGCTTGAAAGGGATACCATACGCCGCCAGCATCGGCTTCAAACCATCGGAGCGGCCGGCAAACTCGGCGTCTGACGCGAACAGGTGTGTCTGTTTCGGCCGCGCCGCCATCCATGCCGCATACTCGGAAATCGTCTTGATCGATGGATCGCCATTCGCCGGCAAGGCGATGGCATAGGTGTTGTTGATACCAGACTGTTTCAGCCAGACGAGTCCCTTCTTGGCATCCAACGTCTTCACCCGCTCGTACGTCTGCTCCGGTGACAGCTTGTCCGTCACGTGGTTATAGAGAATCAACGAGGTACCTGTATATTCCCAGACCACATCGAGCTCACCATTTACCTGCGCCGAACGCATCAGTGTGCTTCCCAAGCCGTTCTTGAGGACCGCCTCGTAGCCGAGCGCATCCAGGTACTGCGCGGTCATCGTGGACAAGACCAGCTGCTCGGTGAAGTTCTTGCCGCCGACGACAATACGACCCTGATTGCCCTGAGCGAGCGCGACCGTGCTCGCGCAGGCCAGCCATCCCGTCAACATCGCGACGCACGCGACGATTCCCAGCTTCTTGAACCGCAATGTCATTGATTTCATCCGTGTACTCATGCCCCCGCCTGCTGCGACAAGCCACGGCGCTGCAAGATCGATCGCGCCATTCCCGCGACGATCGCATCCAGCGTCAACGCCAATACCGCCGTTGCAGCCGCACCCAATAAAAGTTGCGGCTGATTGTTCAAATAGATGCCGGGGAAGATCAGCGTGCCAAGACTGTCCGCGCCGATCAGGAACGCAAGCGGCGCACTGCCGACATTGACGGCAAGCGCCGTGCGTACGCCACCGAAGATCATCGGCAACGCATTCGGTAACTCGACCTGGAGCAGCGACTGCTGCTTTGTCATGCCGATACCTTTCGCCGACTCACGTAGCGACGTCGGCACCTGACGCAGTCCCTCGTAGGTATTGCGCGTAATGGGGAGTACGGATGCGAGCCACAGGGCGACGATCGCAGGACCGTCGCCGATACCCAGTACGGCGAGTGAGAGCACGAGTACCGCCAGCGATGGAATCGTATTGCCGACATTGAAAATCTGCATCAGACGCTCCGCATGGCGTAGCACCGATGGACGACTCAGTGCGACGCCCGCCGGCACGCCGGTCGCAATCGCGGCAAGCATCGACCAGCCGACCAGTTGCAAGTGCGCACCCAAGTCGAACATCAACTCGCCACGGTACGTCACAAAGGTGGCGGGGCCGATCCACCAGACCAGCAGCACGGCGATGATCACGGCGGCACCCAGGCGGCGCAGCAATGGCGCGGAGGAAAAGCCGTCGCGACGATTGTCCGTCGTGCCAGCGGCATCGGCAGCCGACGTGTCCGCGGCCGGGCCATTCACGCGAGAACGGCCCAGGGACCGGGAATCGTTGGACCGGGTCGGACGACTGTCGCGCCTATCCGCAATGGACGATTGAGACTGGCTAGCGATGTGGTTTGTTGTCATCGTATTTTCCGTAGGCAACACCGGGCAGCGCACGTTTCAAAAACGCGTCGACAGCGGACCTGCCGCCGACAGCAAGCGAAGGCGCGTAACCGCCAACGCCCATAGCCCGAATGTGCGACATTGCAAGCACGGCGCCTGGCCGTGCGCGAAGACCCCGACATCACGTGACGTTATGCCACGCGATGTCGGCGCCGACCATACCGTATATCGCGATACGGCAGGCGAGGAACTGATGGATAGAATCGCAATGCGCGACTCAAGCATTATCTGTGCCGCCGAGCACCGAACTTCAAGACCCGGCCCGGCCACTGTGCTGCAATACCCGCATACACGTTAGCATGCGGCATCACGATGTCGCATGCCACCGATCAAGGCATGACATCAATAGCGAAGCCGCGGATACACAGCGTTGACGGTCCGTGGCACCCTCCATGAAGGGTCTGCAACAGACGTTATATAGGTTGATTACACATGCGCACGACGAATCATCTAATGCGTAAGACTAGATTCGACCGTGACGTTCTATTGACCACGTAAGACCAGAGCCCGTCGGCCAAGCCCTGTCGACAGCATTGCGGCAGACGAATACCTGGAACGGCCGCCCTCACGCAACCAGCATGACGGCACGGTATCGCGCGCAATTCACGTCTTCGAGCACCCCGGCGGCATTATCTATTAAGATGAAAACCCTATTGCGGCCGGTATTTTTAACGATTGTGAAGCAAAAGCATAGCAAATAACGACCCTTTTGTCCAGCCGCAGCGGTCTTGCCTCCCCTCTCGCACGAAAAGGGCTGAAATCCAGCATGATTATTTAATACGTATTACGAAATAAATAACACGTTATTCTCATGCTTCGCATTCCTTCATAATAATAAGAAAAATTTACCCCGATCCGCCACACACATAACGGACCGGGGTCGTCTGTTGCCACGCTTATTTCGGCAGAGAATCCAGACCGCGCGCCAGATCGGCACGTATGTCGTCCGGGTTCTCCAGCCCCACCGCGACCCGCATCAGACCTTCCGTGATACCCGCGCTGGTCCGCGCCTCGGCACTGACACGACCGTGCGTCGTGCTGGCAGGATGCGTGATCGTGGTCCGGGTATCGCCCAGGTTCGCGGTGATCGAGCACACTTGCGTCGCGTCGATCACATGCCACGCATGCTTGCGCTGTACGTCAGGCGTCTCGCCGTCCACTTCGAACGAGAGCACCGCACCGCCGGTCGTCTGCTGACGCATCGCGAGCGCATGCTGCGGATGCGATGGCAAACCGGCGTAATGCACACGCCGCACGCGAGGATGACCCTCCAGCCATTGCGCAATCGCCAGCGCGTTGGCTGACTGCTGGCGCATCCGCAGATTCAACGTTTCCAGCCCGCGCAGCAGCACCCAGGCGTTGAACGCGGACAACGTCGGACCGGCGCTGCGCACGATCGGGAACACCTTGTCGGTCACGAAGGCATGCGAACCGACAATCGCGCCGCCAAGCACCCGGCCCTGGCCATCGATGTATTTCGTCGCGGAATGCACCACGACATCGGCACCCAGGGCGAGTGGCTGCTGCAATGCCGGCGAGCAGAAACAGTTATCGACCACTAGCATGAGCCCGGCCGCATGCGCGACTTCGGCGATGGCGGCAATATCGGACACTTCGCCTAACGGGTTCGACGGGGTTTCGAGAAAGAACAACTTCGTCTCGCCCGGACGCACCGCCTCGCGCCAGGCAGCGAGATCAGTGGCATCGACAAACGTGGTCGTCACGCCGAACTTGCTGATGATGCCGCTGAACAACTGCATCGTCGAACCGAAGATACTGCGCGAGCTGACGATATGGTCTCCTGCCTGCAATGCGGCCATCAGGATCGACAGGATCGCACTCATGCCGGAAGCGGTGGCGATACATGCCTCGGCCCCTTCCAACGCCGCGAGCCGTGTCTGGAACATCGACACGGTGGGGTTGGTCACGCGGGAATAGGTAAAACCGTCGTCGGCGTTCGCGAAGCGATGCGCGGCCTCTGCGGCGCTGCCGAAACAGAAACTCGACGACAGAAACATCGCCTCGCCGTGCTCGTTGTATTCACTACGCAGGGAGCCCGCACGCACTGCACGCGTGTCGAAATCCCATTGCGCCACCATCTCGTCCGACGGCACGCGTGCGCGACCGGGGAAATAGGGCGCTTCTGAAGCGTGAGAAGCCTGCTGTCCGGCACCATTGCCGGATGCGGAAGGAAGCGTCTTGTCGTCTGCCATGTTTTCCGATGTCCGTCCGTGGAAATGCGGCCTTGCGCAGGGCCACCAACAGCCCGCGCGCCGCCAACGTCCGGCTCAGTCGCCGGCCAGTTGCAGATGCAATTGCGAACGGCCCTGGCCGTCGTCATTACGCACCGTCGCATTGTGATCGCGGGAATAGCGACCCTCGGGGTCGTCGTTGTTGCGGTCCTGTTGCGCCGAAGGCGCCAGGCGGGCGCGCTCCAGTTCATCGAGATACTCCGGCGTGATATCGCCGGTGATATAGCATCCATCGAAACACGAGGCGTCGAAATTACGCAGCGCTGGATTGATATCCGCCACCGCTTGCTTCATGTCCTCGACGTCCTGATAAATCAGGCCATCGGCGCCGATCAATTGGGCCACTTCCTCATGCGTGCGGTCATGCGCAACCAGTTCACCGCGCGTTGGCATGTCGATACCGTAGACGTTCGGGAACTTCACGGGCGGTGCCGCCGATGCAAAGATCACCTTGTTCGCGCCGGCGTCGCGCGCCATCTGTACGATCTCGTGACTGGTGGTGCCGCGGACGATGGAATCGTCGACGATCAGTACGTTCTTGCCCTTGAACTCAACGCCCATCGCGTTCAGCTTCTGGCGTACGGACTTTTTCCGAACCGCCTGCCCCGGCATGATGAAGGTCCGGCCCACGTAGCGGTTCTTGAAGAAGCCTTCGCGGTACTCGACGCCCAGCTTATTGGCGACCTGCATCGCGGCCGGACGGCTCGAATCCGGAATCGGCATCACGACATCGATCAAGCCTGGCGGCAAGGTGCGCTTGATCTTGTCGGCAAGATAATCCCCCATGCGCAGACGTGCGTCATACACCGGCACGCCATCCAGCACCGAGTCCGGCCGTGCCAAATACACGTATTCGAAGATGCAGGGATTCAGGCTCGGGTTTTCCGCGCATTGCTGCGCGTGCAGTTGCCCGTCAAGATCGATGAAGACAGCCTCGCCCGGCGCAACGTCGCGCACAAACGTGAAACCGATGCCTTCCAGCGCCACGGACTCCGATGCCACCATCCATTCCACGCCGTCCGGACCATCGTTGCGGCCGAGGCATAACGGGCGGATACCATTCGGATCGCGGAACGCGAGCAGGCCAAAGCCTGCCACGAGCGCCACGATCGCATACGAACCACGCACGCGGCGATGCGTGCCGCTGACCGCGGTAAACAGCGCTTCCGGCTCCAGGGTGTAGCCATCGCTCGCCGTCTGCAACTCATGCGCGAACACGTTGAGCAACACTTCCGTATCGGAACTGGTATTGATATGACGACGGTCGATGCGATACAGCTCGTCCTTTAACTGCGTCGTGTTCGTCACATTGCCGTTGTGCGCGAGGATGATGCCGTACGGTGCATTCACGTAGAACGGCTGGGCTTCCTCCTCGCTGCTTGCCGAACCGGCCGTCGGGTAGCGCACTTGTCCGATCCCGGTCGTGCCCGGCAGGCTGCGCATGTTCCGCGTGCGGAACACGTCGCGTACCATGCCGTTGGCCTTGTGCATGTGAAACGTACGACCGTTGAGGGTGGCGATACCCGCGGCATCCTGACCGCGGTGCTGGAGCAGCAGCAAGCTGTCATAGATCAGCTGGTTGACCGGAGAATTCGACACTACGCCGACGATGCCGCACATGGCAGGAACCATCCATAAAATAAAAACCGACATACCGCATCCGCCGTGCACGCCGCCATCGGCGTCTCGTGGACGCCGCAACCGACGACACACCAGCGACTGTCCGATAACGACACTGCACGCCGGAATGCGGGACACATCCACTCAACCGGCCAGGGATGACGGGCACCGTTCTTCCGTCCCCCGTCGGTCGACTGCAACCTATTCGCGCTACCACCCACGCGCCACACGCTGGTGCGGCAGAGGCCGTAGCCGCGGCTTTACCTTTTCGGCTCGAAAGCCCTGGCGCGCGCCACCATAGCATTGTCCGGCGGGGGACGCCGGTATCCGAACCATCGCGCGGCTCGCCCCAACCCGCGACGACGCCCGAAGGAACGCCTATCGCGACAACAAGGCCTGCATCTGCACCGGCAGATGCGGCGCCACCGAGGCCACCACCTGTGCGACATAAGGCCGCAGCATCGCATGTCGCCAAAACGCCGTCTTCGGCAATTCGGTGAACTTTGCCCCTGCAAATAACAGTACGACGATCACCACGCCGCGCGCCAAACCAAACATCAGACCCAGGCCGCGATCCACGGAACGCAATCCACCGATTTCCGTCAAGCGGCTCAATAGCGCGCTGCCCACGGTGCTGATCACCAGTACCGCGGCGGCAATCACAATGAACCCCACGACCCACTGCGTCAATGCCCCGCCCGGCCAATTCGCCGGCACATACACGGCCACTTGGTCGGCAAAACGTGCGGCAACGATGAACGCCACCACCCAGCCGACCAATGCGAACAGCTCGCCCACCAGACCGCGCCATGCACCACGCAGCGCCGATAACAGGATCACGGCGATGACAACGTAATCGAATGCCGTCAACACCGTGCCAGGCATGTCCGGCGCCGCCATGTCGGCACCATCGGCACGCACCACGGCCGACGACGCGTAGGCGGGCGCGGCCACCCCCGAGGCGCCGTCGGACGCCGCCTGCGCCGATGACGCCGGGCGCATCAGTCGGCCGGCCCACGCTTGCGCCGCGTTCAATGAGTGGGTTACCGCGCCGGACATGGCATGTGTCGCATCGTCACCGGCCGCTCGTGCCACCTTTCCGACGTCATGCGCCAGATCGTGTGCGTCGTCGACCGTGCGCGATGCCGCCGCCTGGGTGTCGGGCATTGTCGTCAGCGTCCGTTACCGGCATCAGCCGTCTGCGTCAGACCCGCAAGCCGTACTTTCTGTACGGCGGCCTGTGCCGTGGTCCGATCCGCAAAGGGACCGGCGCGCAATTGCACGCGCATCACGCCGTCGCTCCCTTTATCGGTGTTGACGAAGGCAGGCACGCCGATCCGTTTCAATTTCTTCACCCATTCCTGGGCACTCGCCGTGCTTTCGAAACTGCCCAATTGCACGACGTAGCGCGCACCTGGTGTCGCGGGCGTAGGCGGCAAGGCAGCCACACGGGTCGCAAGATCATTGTCCGCGGCCGTGGTGGCAGCGCCACCCGCCGCCGTCGCATGGCCACCTGCCCGGCCCTTCGCCGTGCTATTATCGGTGGCACCGGAGGCGCTGTTGAAGACTTCCGCGAAACGTTGCTGCCCGCTGCCGGCAGCCGACTGGCTCGTCGACGTGACCGCACCGGCCTTGTCCGTGCCGCTCGCCGTGGCGGCGGCATGACGCGTGCCGTCGGTCCCTGCGTCGGCTGCCGCTTTTGCGCCCGCCACCACATCCTGATGCACCGCATCGGCACCACTATCGATCGCCGCATGCGTGCGGACAGGCGGCGTGCCACCTTGACCTTGTTCCGGAATGTCGATGGCGATATCACCCGTCGCCGGTTTCGGCGTGGCGTCCAGCACCATCGGTAAAATGATCACGGCGGCGAGTACCAACGCGATGGCCCCAACCAGTCTGCGGCGCGCGCGCTGCTTCTCGGGCAAGGTCGGATCGAGCATCGCCTCCTGGCCCACCCCGCGCGCGCGGCGAGACCGGCTCGCGACCCGTTCGCTCTCGGCGCCGCCCACGTCGAGCCCTGGTTCCATCCGGCGTGATCGGCTGCCGGACGCACGACTGCGCCCTTCGGTTCGACCCGACGATCCTGCCCGCTTGCTGCCGAACGAAAAAATGCCCATAAAACCCGGTTGAATCCTCGATTCCGGCAATGCGCCGACGCCTTGCGCAGTGACCGATACGCCCGCGCGCTTCAGTGCTGTTGCAGACGCCGATGTGCCAGTACACCCGCGACGGTCAGGAAAGACCCGAAGACGATAATTCTATCATTCTCCGTGACCCGGCTAGCGGCATCCTGATAGGCCAACGCGGGGGAGTGAAACGTCCGCACGGAACGCGCCTCGTCCGGCGTTGCTTTGACGCTACGCCCGATACCGCCCAGTGCCAGGCCACTCGCTGGCTGTCCAGCAGTCGCAGGCGCATCCGCGACCGTGTCCGGCGCGGTCGAACGCTGTGTTGCGGGGTTTTCGCCATCCATGCCGATCTGCTCGCGCACGATCGACGCCAGCGATTCCGCGCGCGCGGCGCGCGAAGTCGGCAGGTCGGTCAGGCACCAGTGGTCGATGTCGTTCTTGAGTGTCGCGACGATTTGCACGATGTCCTTGTCCTCCATCGCACCAAACACGGCATAGGTGAACGGGAAATAGCCCATGCTACCGAGGTTCTGCGCCAGCACCGCCGCGGCGTGCGGATTATGCGCGACATCGAGGATCACACTCGGACGACCCGGCAGGACCTGGAATCGACCGGGTAACTCGACGGTCGCCAACCCCATGCGTACATCCTGCGCCGTGACCGGAACCCGATCACGCAACGCCTCCAATGCGCCCAACGCCGCACAGGCGTTCAACAGCTGGTTCGCGCCACGCAGCGCCGGATAGGCCAATGCGCGATGACTGACCGAACGCCCCCGATACGACCACTGCTGCCGATCGCCCTCGATCGTCTGCAAGCGGAAATCCCGTCCGACCAGCCAGAGATCGGCGCCAAGTTGATCGCCATAGCGCAGCATGCTTTCCGGCGGCAGCGGATCGCCGATGATCGCCGGACGGCCGGCGCGGAAAATACCGGCCTTCTCCAGGCCGATCGCCTCGCGCGTGGTGCCCAGGAACTGAGTGTGGTCGATGTCGACACTGGTGATGACCGCGACATCCGCATCGATGATGTTCGTGCCATCCAGCCGGCCACCGAGGCCAACCTCCAAAATGACCGCATCCAGTCCGCGCGAGGCGAACAGATGCAGGATCGCCAACAAGGTGAATTCGAAATACGTCAGCGAAACCGGCTCGCGCAGACCGGCCCGCGCCTGCTCGACCGCCTGAAAGTGCGGCAGCAGTTCGGCATCGCTCGCTTGCTCGCCATTGATCCGCGCGCGTTCGTTGAACGTCAGCAGATGCGGCGAGGTGTGACAACCCACGCGATATCCGGCCGCCAGCAGGATCGCTTCCAGCATCGCGCAGGTCGAGCCCTTCCCGTTCGTCCCGCCAACCGTGATGACCGGACAGGCGAACCGCAGCCCCATCGCCTCACGCACGCGGCCGATCCGCCCCAGCCCCATGTCGATGCCTACCGGGTGCGCAGTTTCCAGCCAGCCTAGCCAGGCATCGAGCGTCGAGAAATCGCCTTGCGCGCCAGCAGGCACCACAGAGGCGGCGGCAACCGGCAAGGGCGCCGTGGGAGGAACAGGTGCGGTGGGATCGGACGTCATCGATTCGGAAGTGGGGTTTATCGCTTGTCGCGAAGCGGCGTCAGACGGGCGACGTCATGACCGGGTCCTGCATCGAGCGCCCCAGCAACGCGATCAAACGCGCGATTTCGTCGCGCATCTTGCGGCGATCGACGATCATGTCGATGGCGCCCTTCTGCAACAGGAACTCGGCACGCTGGAAGCCTTCCGGCAGCTTCTCACGTACTGTCTGCTCGATCACGCGCGGGCCCGCAAAACCGATCAACGCCTTGGGTTCGGCGATGACGACATCGCCCAGGAAGGCGAAACTGGCGGACACGCCGCCCATCGTCGGATCCGTCAGTACCGAAATGAATGGCAGCTTCTTCTCCGACAACTGGGTCAGCATCGCCGTCGTCTTCGCCATTTGCATCAGCGACAGCAAGCTTTCCTGCATCCGGGCGCCGCCGGATGCGGTCACGCAGATGAACGGCACGTTCTGCTCGAGCGCATTCTGCGCGCCACGGGCAAAGCGCTCGCCCACGACGGAGCCCATCGAGCCCCCCATGAACGCAAATTCGAACGCGGCCACCACGACTGGCAGCGTATGAATCGCACCGCCCATCACGACCATCGCATCGGTTTCGCCGGTGTCGTCCATCGCATCCTTGATGCGATCCGGATACTTCTTGCTGTCCTTGAACTTCAACGCGTCGATCGGCACCACTTCATTGCCGATTTCGTAACGGCCTTCCGCGTCCAACAGCGAATCGAGCCGTGCCCGCGCGCCTATGCGCATGTGGTGCGTGCATTTCGGACAGACATAGAGGTTCGCATCAACGTCATTACGATACAGCACGGCCTCGCAAGAGGGGCACTTGATCCACAGCCCTTCCGGGATACCCCGGCGCGCGGCGCGATTCGATTGTTGAATCTTCGGGGGCAGCAGTTTGTCGAGCCAGCTCATCAGGCGCTCCTATCAATCTCTCAAGCGTCGATCGCACGACGGATGTCGGCGATGAAACGGGTCAGCTCAGCGACGGCGTCGGTCGGCGCGGCCTGTTCGAGCAGCTGGACGATCCGGCTGCCGATCACGACCGCGTCCGAAACCTGCGCAACGGCACGCGCCGTCTCGGCATCGCGGATACCAAAACCAACACCCACCGGCACCGATACCCGCTCGCGAATGGTCGGCATTCTACCTGCGATCGCGGCCACGTCCAGATTTCCAGCCCCCGTGACGCCTTTCAACGACACGTAATAGACATAGCCGCTGGCGATCTTGCCCACCGCCTCGATGCGCTCGGTGGTCGACGTGGGGGCCAGCAAGAAAATGGGATCGAGACCGACCTCACGCAGTGTCGATGTGAATTCGCCCGCTTCCTCGGGCGTGTAATCCACCACCAGCACCCCGTCCACGCCTGCCTCGGCAGCCGCGCGGGCGAACGTCGCCAGCCCCATGCGCTCGATTGGATTCGCATAGCCCATCAGGACAACCGGTGTCTCGTCGTCGCGCCCCCGGAACGTGCGGACATTATCCAGCACGTCACGCAGACGCACGCCCCGGGCCAGCGCCCGCTCGGAGGAACGCTGGATCACCGGGCCGTCGGCCATCGGGTCCGAGAACGGTACGCCGAGTTCGATGACATCGGCGCCACCCTCGGCCAGCGCGTGCATGAATTCGACGGTCCGCGCGGGATCGGGGTCGCCCGCCGTCATGAACGGGATCAACCCCTTGCGACCGGCCGCGGTCAGCACCGCAAAACGTTTTTCAATACGAGACATGTGTATGGTTCTCTTCGGAAGGCGTGTCCGGCCCGTTGTTCACGCGCGCGACATGCGTTATATCCCGCTCCGTGGCATCGGCGGTCGTCGCGACTGCCGGCGCCGCGCCCTCATCGGTTTCAGTCATCAAGCCGTTGGTCGACACAGGGTTGCCTTGCGCGGCCATGACGCTCTGGCGCATCGGTGTCAGCATCACGTCGCTGTCCGGTGCATGTTGCACCGCGCGCAAGGCATGCAACCGTGCGCGCGCCACGTCGCAATATGCTGTATTGATCTCGTACCCCAGAAAATGCCGGTCTTGACGTGCACATGCGACCGCCGTGGTGCCACTGCCCATGAACGGGTCCAATACGGTCCCACCCGGTGGACAACTTGCCAGCACCATCCGCTCGATGATTTCGAGCGGCTTTTGCGTCGGATGCGCCACCCGCTCGGCATGTTGCCGATGCAGTCGCGACACCGACCAGACATCTTTGGGGTTATAGCCCATCTCCAACCATCGGCTACCGGCAAACTGCTTGCGCGTACGGGCCTTTTTCGTCGCCGCGTCATAGGGAATACGGACCGGGTCGAGGTCGAAATAATACTGCTTGCCCCGGACAAACAGGCCGATGTTGTCGTGTACCGAACTGAAACGCCGCGTTGAACCGCCCATGCTGGGAACACGCCGGTCCCAGATGATCTCATTGGCCATCGTCATCCGCCGCTTCAGGAAACTGAAGATTTCCGGCGCGAATTGCCAACTGCAGAAGATGTAGAGGGAGCCGGTAGGCTTGAGCAATGGGATGGTCCGTTCGAGCCAGTGCTCGGTCCATTCCAGATGCGCATCCGCGTCCAGCTTGTCCGAATCGTTGCCGTAGTCCTTGCCGAGCCCGTACGGCGGATCGGCGATCACCAGGTCGATCGACCCCGGTGCGATATTGTCTAGCGCCGTGCAGTAATCGAGATTCTCGATGACGATCGACGAACTCGGGCGCACCGGGGCAGGCGACACGGCGTCCGCAGCCAGGGCCGTGCCACCGGACTCGCCGGCGGCGCCGGTCCCGGCCGGCTTCAGGAAAAGCGACGTGCCCACTATAGGACCAAGCCCCCGCGTTCGGCCACCGTGTGCATGTCCTTGTCGCCCCTGCCTGACAAGTTGACGAGCAGCAGCTTGTCCTTCGGCAGCGCCGGTGCGATCTTCACCGCGTGCGCAATGGCATGACTCGACTCAAGCGCCGGAATAATGCCCTCGATGCGGCAGCAATCATGAAAGGCGCGTAGCGCTTCGTCATCGGTGATCGTCACGTACTTCGCGCGGCCCAGATCGTGCAACCAGGCGTGCTCGGGCCCCACGCCCGGATAGTCGAGGCCGGCCGAAACGGAATGGGTCTCGATGATCTGGCCATCGCCGTCCTGCAATAGATAGGTGCGATTGCCGTGCAACACGCCCGGCGTGCCGCCCGTGATCGAGGCAGAGTGACGCCCCGTGTCCAGTCCGTCACCGGCCGCTTCCACACCGATCAATTCGACGTCAGGGTGATCGATATATGGATAGAAGATCCCCATGGCATTCGAACCACCGCCGACACAGGCAATGACACTATGCGGCTGACGCCCGGTCATCTCCGGCATTTGCACCTTGCATTCGTCGCCGATCACGCGCTGGAAGTCGCGCACCATCATCGGATAGGGGTGCGGGCCCGCCACTGTGCCGATGATATAGAACGTATCTTCGATGTTGGAGACCCAATCCCGCATGGCCTCGTTCAACGCGTCCTTTAACGTGCGCGAGCCCGACTCCACCGGCACGACCGTCGCGCCCAGCAGCTTCATCCGATACACGTTGGCCGCCTGGCGCCGCACGTCCTCGGCACCCATGTAGACAACGCACTCCATGCCGAACCGCGCGGCAATGGTCGCCGTGGCCACGCCATGCTGCCCCGCCCCGGTTTCGGCAATGACGCGCGGCTTGCCCATCCGGCGCGCCAGCAAGGCTTGGCCGATCACGTTGTTGACCTTGTGCGCGCCGGTGTGGTTAAGGTCCTCACGCTTGAAAAAGAGCTGCGCGCCTCCCAGCTCACGGCTCCACCGCTGTGCGTGGTAGATCGGTGACGGCCGGCCGACGTAGTGCTTCAGTTCGTAGGCATATTCCGCAAGAAAGGCGGGGTCTTGGCGATACTTGTCGTACTGCTGCTTCAGCGCTTCGAGCGCATGCACCAGTGTTTCAGCGACAAAGGTGCCGCCATAAGTGCCGAAATGGCCATTGATATCGGGAAAATCGTACATTTTCTATCCTGTGGCACCGGCAAGCGCCGGACACCTCGAAGCAATTCGCTCTGGGTCGGACCGTCATGCGCTAGCGCGACGACGGTCAAGGAGACAAAGGCACCCGCCCGCCGTCGCGGTCGTAGCGGACGGGCGCGGGTGGCCGACGGTCAGCGCCGCTTGGCGCGCCCGATCCACCATCCAAATCGTCCCGATGCCCGCAATCTCTGAGAATGCATAGCCCGTCCAAGGAAATGCGTCATTCGTGCCCGGCCGCGCGTGTCGAAACCATCGCGGAGCGATAAGCCAGCCGTCATCAGCCTGCGTCCGATCGCGCCTTCGCCACCTGTCGGCACCGCTCATGCGCGGTCTTACGCCACAAGCGCGTCATTTTAGCAAATTGCCAAAAGGTTACCGCATTCGCGTCAGGAACAGACCATCCGACCAAGTGATTCGTCTCATGGGCCGACCCTTCCGCAACGCTTTTGTCTCAGCCATCGGCCGCACGTACCGCAGCAACGAACGCACGCATCCGTGCCGCCTCCTTGACACCCTTTACGGCAGCGGAACCCACCCCCTCTGTGCCACTCGACACGTCGACGGCAAACGGGCGAACCCGGCGCACCGCCGCCGCGACGTTCTCCGGATGCAGTCCCCCGCCCAGGACGGCCCGATGCCCGAGGGCCGGCGCAATCACCGACCAATCGAAAACATGGCCGCCCCCGCCATACCCGTCGACCAGCGCGTCGAGCATCAGCCCCCGTGCACCCGCATAGGACGCCGCGAGCGCATCAAGTTCGGCCGGGGACAACGTCGGTGCCACGCGTATCGCGCGGAGCCAGGGAAGCCCGGCAGCAGCAGCCAGATGCCGACACTGCTCCGGCGTTTCATCACCATGGAACTGCAGCAGTTGAATGCCTGTTTCCCGCGCCACGCACACCACGTCCGCTTCGTCGGCGTTGACGAAGAGCCCGACCGCCGTAATGAAAGGCGGCAGGCGACGGGTCAAGGCGGCAGCCTGGGTGACGCTGACCGCGCGCGGGCTTTTCGGGTAAAACACCATGCCGATGGCATCGACGCCCAACGCCACCGCCAGGTCGACGTCCTGCTCGCGGGTCATGCCGCAGAACTTGATGCGCGTTCGGTGCGCCGACGCATCCCGTGGGTCACCCGCCGTATTGTTCAATCCGGCCATCGCCATGCTCCCGGCCGCGCCGCCACACTCGGCGCAGGCATTTCGAATTCCGCAGGATAACCGACACGCGTCAGATACAGGCCATCGGGCATGAAAGTCGGCGCCGCGCATTGGCGATTACGCACCACGAGCAGTTCGTCGACCCATTCGGGGGCGTAGCGGCCGCGACCGATGGCCACCAGGCTGCCGACCAGATTGCGCACCATATGATGCAAGAAGGCGGAGGCGGTAAAGCGAAAGTGGATGAAATCACCGTGCTGGACGACGTCGGCCTGTTTCATCGTCTTGATCGGCGACTTGGCCTGGCATTCCGACGAACGGAAAGACGAAAAATCGTGCTCGCCCAGAAGCCGTGTCGCGGCGGCGCGCATGGCCGCCACATCCAGTGGCGTATGCACCCAGCCCACACGCCCGGCGAGCAATGTCGGTTTCACCGCATGCTGGAAAATCACGTAGTCATAGCTGCGTTCAAATGCCGAAAATCGCGCATTGAACGTCTCGGGAACGGGCTTGGCCCATTGGATGGCCACGCCCGGTGGCAGATGCGCGTTGACCCCTCGGACCCAGGAAAAATCACTGCGCCGGGCGGCCGAATCGAAGTGGATCACCTGATTCAGCGCATGCACGCCGGTATCGGTACGACCGGCCGTGGTTACCTTGACCGGCGCCTGTGTAAAGGTCGACAACGCGGCTTCCACGGCCCCCTGGACCGTTTCCCGATTCGGCTGCGACTGCCAACCATGAAACCGCGAACCGTCGTATTCGACGCCAGCCGCGATACGAACCAGAGCCGTATTCATCGCCGACGGTCCGGGCGCAGCGGGTCATGCGCGGGCTCGGCATCGCCAAGGTCCAGCGCATCGTCCAAATTGAGGTCCAAGGCAAGAATATCGGCGGGCAAGCCACGCGGCAAGGCGCGTGCCACTGGCTTTGCCTCGTTCCCCGCGCCCTGACCGGCCGGCGTGCGACCTGTGTCATCGGCCTCGAGCCCGTCCGTCTCGGTTTCGTCGATGGCATGATGGCGCGCCGACGGCCCGTGTGATGACGGTATCGTAGGTGCGGGAATGAGCGGGACGACTGCGGTTGGTACGGCCACCACCCCTGCCGCAGCCTCTTCAACGGCAGGCGCCGCGCCCTGTCCGACAGGCCGGTCCCGCTTCTGGGCACCGGAATAGCCGTCCGGCGTGTGTCGATGAACGGCAGCAGCCGTCATCAACCGTTCGCTGACCAAACGCTTGCGCGCCAACGCAGCGGCCGATTCTGGCGAGTCGTCCGATTTCGTCCGGCCCGCGCGACCCTTCCACCAACCGAAGCGAACCAGGTCAGGCCTCCAGCAGGATGCGCAGCATCCGACGCAGTGGCTCGGCGGCACCCCACAACAATTGGTCGCCTACCGTGAACGCCGACAGGTAGTCGTCGCCCATCGCCATTTTCTTAAGGCGCCCCACCGGTACATCGAGCGTTCCGGTCACCACGGCGGGCGACAGGTCGCGCATCGACGCCTCGCGGGTATTCGGCACCACCCGCACCCAATCGTTGGCTTGCGCCATCAGGCCCTCGATGTCCGACAAGGGCACATTCTTCTTCAGCTTGATCGTCAGTGCCTGCGAATGGCAGCGCATGGCGCCGATGCGTACACACAATCCGTCGACCGGGATCGAACCCGCCTGTCCGGCAATCTTGCCGAGAATCTTGTTGGTTTCGGCCGGCCCCTTCCATTCTTCCTTCGACTGGCCGTTCCCCAGATCCTTGTCGATCCAGGGGATCAATGATCCGGCCAGCGGCACGCCAAATTGCGCGATGGGCATGTCCGGACCATTCATCGTCTCGGCAACCTTGCGATCGATATCGAGGATCGCGGATGCCGGATCGGCGAGCGCCGGCGCGACGGCCTGCTGCAACGTCCCCATCTGCGACAGCAGTTCGCGCATGTTCTGCGCGCCCGCGCCGGACGCCGCCTGGTACGTCATGGCACTGATCCACTCGACCAGGTCATGCTGGAACAGGCCGCCGAGCGCCATCATCATCAGGCTGACGGTGCAGTTGCCGCCGATGTAGTCGCGAATGCCGTCCCGCAGCCCCTGGTCGATCACCGAACGGTTGACCGGATCCAGGATGATGATGGCATCTTCCTTCATCCGCAGCGTGGAGGCGGCGTCGATCCAATAGCCCTTCCACCCGGCTGCACGCAGCTTTGGATAGACCTCGGTCGTGTAATCGCCACCCTGGGACGTGATGATGATGTCGCAACGTTTCAGGTCGTCGATCGACGTCGCGTCTTTCAGGCGTGTCTCGTTCTTGGCGAACGTCGGCGCGGCACCGCCCGCATTGCTGGTGCTGAAAAACACCGGTTCGATCAGCGCGAAGTCGCCTTCCGTCTGCATCCGCTGCATCAGGACCGACCCCACCATTCCCCGCCAACCTACGAGACCTACCGTCTTCATCGCGTCACCCACTCGTCACAGTACCGCCGCACGCCCTATGCGCGCAGCGCCTTCACCACCGCGTCACCCATCTGCGCGGTACTTACCTTCTCCGTGCCAGCCGCCCAGATGTCGGCCGTGCGCAAGCCATCACGCAGCACCTGCTTGACCGCATCCTCGATGCGATCGGCCTGCTCGGCAAGACCCAGCGTGAAGCGCAGCATCATCGCCGCCGAGAGGATCGTCGCCAATGGATTGGCCACGCCCTTGCCCGCGATATCCGGCGCCGAACCGTGCGACGGCTCATATAAGCCCTTGTTGGCCTTGTCCAGCGACGCCGACGGCAGCATCCCAATCGATCCGGTCAGCATCGACGCCTGATCCGACAGAATGTCGCCAAACATATTGCCCGTCACCACCACATCAAAGGCCTTCGGCGCGCGCACCAGCTGCATTGCCGCGTTGTCTACGTACATGTGCGACAGTGCAACATCGGCATACTGCTTCGATACGTCGGTCATCACGTCGCGCCACAATTGCGACGTTTCCAGCACGTTCGACTTGTCGACACTGCACAGCTTCTTGTCACGCTTAGACGCCGCCTGGAACGCCACATGCGCGATCCGTTCGATTTCCGGCACGCTATAGCGCATGGTATCGAAGCCTTCGAGCGCGCCCGGGAACAGACCATCGCTCGCCTGGCGACGCCCTCGCGGCTGACCGAAATAGATGTCGCCATTCAATTCGCGAATGATCAGGATATCAAGACCCGCAACCACTTCCGGTTTCAGCGTGGACGCACTCGCCAATTCCGGATACAAGATCGCTGGCCGGAAGTTCGCGAACAATTGCAGTTCCTTGCGCAAGCCGAGAATGGCTTGTTCGGGACGCAACGGACGGTCCAGCTTGTCGTATTTCCAATCTCCCACGGCGCCGAACAGAATCGCATCGGCAGCCTTCGCCAGGGACAGCGTGGCTTCCGGCAGCGGATGCCCGCTCGCCTCGTAGCCCGCACCGCCAACTGGTGCGCTTTCCAATTCGAAACGCTCATCGAGCGCGTTCAAAACCTTGGTCGCCTCGGCAATGATCTCCGGCCCGATGCCATCACCGGGCAATATCGCAATCTTCATCTCTATCTCTCTACGAAAAGCACGGCGCGGGCAAGACGGATCTCTGGCCGCCGCGGCACGCGGCGCGGCAGGTTCCTACAGTACGCGCTTGCCCAGCCAGGGTTGACGCAACAGGCGCTCCGCCTCGAACTTTCGGATCGCATCCGCGTGCTGCAACGTCAGACCGATATCGTCAAAGCCATTCAACATGCAATAACGGCGAAACGACGAGATCTCGAACGGATAGGCAACGCTGCCATCCTCTGTACGCACTTGCTGCGCGTCAAGATCGATCACCAGCTTGAATCCGACGAAAGCGGCCGTGTCCTGGAACAACCTATCCACCTGCTGTTCAGTCAGGACGACAGGCAACAGCCCGTTCTTGAACGAGTTGTTGAAGAAGATATCGGCGAAGCTCGGCGCGATCACCGCGCGAAAACCATATTGCGTCAAGGCCCACGGCGCGTGCTCACGCGAGCTACCGCAACCGAAGTTTTCGCGCGCCAGCAACACCGTTGCCCCTTTGTAACGCGATTGGTTCAGCGCGAAATCGGGATTCAACGGCCGCGTCGAGCAATCCTGCCCTGGCTCGCCATGATCGAGGTAACGCCACTCGTCAAACAAGTTCTGACCAAAACCGGTCCGCTTGATCGACTTCAGGAACTGCTTCGGGATGATCGCGTCGGTGTCCACGTTCGCACGATCGAGCGGCGCGACCAAGCCGCTATGGACGGTAAATTTTTCCATCTGTATTCGCTTCCCGCTGATCCAGTTAGGCCATCTTCCGCACGTCGACGAAGTGCCCTTCGATCGCCGCCGCGGCCGCCATGGCCGGGCTCAGCAAATGCGTCCGACCACCCGCGCCTTGCCGGCCTTCGAAATTCCGATTCGACGTGGACGCGCAACGCTCACCCTGTTCGAGCCGGTCCGCGTTCATTGCCAGACACATCGAACAACCGGGATCACGCCATTCGAAACCGGCATCGATGAACACGCGGTCCAACCCTTCACGCTCAGCCTGCGCCTTGACCAAGCCCGAGCCCGGGACGACCAAGGCCTGCCGCACCGTTGGCGCCACCTTGCGATTCAGCCGCTTCACGACATAAGCCGCGGCGCGCAGGTCTTCGATCCGCGCATTGGTGCAGGAACCGATAAAGACCTTGTCGATGTTGACCGACTCCATCGGCGTGTTAGGCGTCAAGCCCATGTACTTCAAAGCGCGCTCGACGGCATCGCGCTTGACCGGATCCTTGATCTGATCCGGATCCGGCACGCGACCGTCGATCGGCAACACCATCTCCGGCGACGTGCCCCACGTTACTTGCGGCACGATATCGGCCGAGGACAACTCGACAACCCGATCAAACGTCGCATCGGCGTCCGACACCAGCGTGCGCCAGTAGCGCTCAGCCGATGGGAATTCCGCGTCAGTGGGTGCGAACGGGCGGCCGCGCACGTAATCGATCGTCGTATCGTCGACGGCGACCATGCCGGCACGCGCGCCCGCCTCGATGGCCATGTTACAGACCGTCATCCGGCCTTCCATCGACAGTGCACGGATCGTCGAGCCGCCGAATTCGATCGCATAGCCGGTACCACCGGCAGTGCCGATCTTGCCAATAATCGCGAGCACGACGTCCTTCGCGCTACACCCGCGCGGCAATGGACCCTCCACCCGCACCAGCATGTTCTTGCTCTTCTTCTGCAACAACGTCTGCGTGGCGAGCACGTGCTCGACCTCGGACGTGCCGATGCCGAACGCCAGCGCACCGAACGCGCCATGCGTGGACGTGTGCGAATCTCCGCAGACCACCGTCATGCCCGGCAACGTCGCACCTTGTTCCGGCCCGATGATGTGAACGATTCCCTGGCGCAGGTCATTCATCTTGAACTGCGTGATACCGCTCGCGTCGCAATTCGCATCTAGGGTATCGATCTGCAGTTTCGAAATCGGATCGGTGATGCCGTCCTTGCGCCCCAGCGTCGGCACGTTGTGATCCGACGTGGCGAGATTGGCACTCAAGCGCCATACCGGACGATTTGCCAGCTTTAGCCCTTCGAACGCCTGCGGACTCGTCACTTCGTGTAAAAGTTGACGGTCGATATACAGCGTCGCCGTTCCGTCCTCTTCTGTGCGAACTACATGCGCGTCCCACAGCTTGTCGTACAGAGTTTGAGCCATCTTGTTTCTATCTCGAAACTGCCGGCCGTCGCCGGCGCGGACACCCCGGCGTCCAAACCGCACGGGTAAAATCCGCACGGATCGCCGCTGCCGGGCATTTTTACTGCATATTGGGGGTTGTATTGCGCATTATGCCATAGTACACAGTGCCCACGGCGCAATTCCCCCCCTGGAAAACGAGGGAAAACATCTTCTTTCGGATAGGGCTGGGTACGACTTTCAACAAGCTTTCCAAGATGTGAAACCTCGTCGATGACGCCTTTCCGGACTCGTACCCGAGCCCCGTCGTGCAATTCCCAAAAAAAAGCGGCCCATCAGGGCCGCTTCGCCAACGCGCCAAGTCGGTCCAAGCACCGCGAACCGCGCGGCGCTTGGCGCTACAATCAACGCTTTGTGATCTCCGGTGCCGGACGCACGGATTCCCCCACATACAACTGACGCGGACGACCGATCTTCTGGTCCTTGTCAGCGATCATCTCATTCCACTGCGCAATCCAGCCGACGGTACGCGCCATTGCGAAGATGCAGGTGAACATCGATGTCGGAATACCGAGCGCGCGCTGGACGATACCCGAGTAGAAGTCGACGTTCGGATAGAGCTTGCGCGATACGAAGTATTCGTCTTCGAGCGCGATCTTTTCCAGTTCCATCGCCAGTTTGAACAACGGGTCATCGTGAAGGCCAAGCTCTTCGAGCACTTCGTGGCAGGTCTCGCGCATCAGTTTCGCACGCGGGTCGTAGTTCTTGTACACCCGGTGACCGAAGCCCATCAGCTTCACGCCCGAATTCTTGTCCTTGACCTGCTTGATGAATTCCGGAATGTTCTCGACCGAGCCGATTTCTTCCAGCATGGTCAACGCCGCTTCGTTCGCACCACCGTGCGCCGGACCCCACAGACAGGCGATACCTGCAGCGATACACGCAAACGGATTCGCGCCCGACGAACCGGCCAGCCGCACCGTCGACGTCGACGCATTCTGCTCGTGGTCCGCATGCAGGATCAAAATACGGTCGAGCGCACGTACCAGCACGTCGTTGACTTGATACTCTTCACACGGATTGGCGAACATCATCCGCATGAAATTTGCCGAATACGACAGGTCATTCTGCGGATACACAAACGGTTGGCCGATCGAGTACTTGTACGCCATGGCGACCAACGTCGGCAGCTTGGCGATCAGGCGGATGGCCGAGACTTCACGGTGTTGCGGATTCGTGATGTCGAGCGAGTCATGGTAGAACGCGGACAACGCACCGACCGAACCGGTCAGCACGGCCATCGGGTGCGCATCACGACGGAAGCCACGGAAGAAGAATTGCATCTGTTCATGCACCAGCGTGTGCTTGGTCACCGTGTCGACGAACTCGTCCTTCTGCGCCACGTTCGGCAATTCCCCTTTCAACAGCAGGTAGCAGGTCTCGAGAAAATCCGCGTTTTGCGCCAGATCATCGATCTTGATGCCGCGATAAAGCAGTTCACCCTTATCGCCGTCGATATAGGTGATTTCCGAATTACAGGACGCGGTGGACATGAACCCCGGGTCGTACGTGAACTTGCCGGTCTGGCCGTACAACTTACGGATATCGATGACGTCTGGACCAAGCGTACCCTTATAGATCGGCAGCTCTACGCTTGGCGAGTCGTCGGAAAACGATAGCGTGGCTTTTACGTCTGACGTGGTCGGTGTCATATGTCTCTTCCTGTAATCGAATTGAATTAATCGAGCGCGGCCGCGCGATCCACTTCTGATCACGCCCGCGTTCACCGTCTTGTCAGGGCGGGGCCGCGGCGATCACGCTTCCCGCAGCCGCCCCAGCAGCCCTGTCACTTCGGGCAAAGCCAACTCGCCGTCCGGCTCACGCCGGCCCAGCAACAGATCCATCAGGTCGTTGTCGGTCAGGTCCAGCAAGCGCGTCAGCCCGGCCACGTCCTGATCACTCAACGTATGCTCATATCGGTCAAAGAAACGTTGCAGAAACAGATCGTTTTCCAGCAGGCCCCGTCGCGCGCGCCAACGCAGCCGTGCACGCCGTAACGGATCCGCCTGATGCGCGTGATCGTCCTGATACTCTGACACGGCTCCCGCCTCCGGCGCACGCTGCCATGCAGGCGAGCCCGCGGCCGGCACTGTCGCCAGCGTCGCCTCCGATGTGGACCCGGTGCCGGCGCCGGCTTCGAAAGTGGAAACCATGTCTGACTCCTTTCTCACTTATACCGCGCGGCGGAACATCAGTTCCTTGATCTTGCCGATTGCCTGCGTCGGGTTCAGACCCTTCGGGCAGACGTCCAGGCAGTTCATGATCGTATGGCAACGGAACAGGCGGTACGGATCTTCCAGGTTGTCCAGGCGCTCGCCGGTTGCCTGATCGCGGCTGTCGGCAATAAAGCGATAGGCCTGCAACAGCCCGGCCGGGCCGACGAACTTGTCCGGATTCCACCAGAAACTCGGGCATGCCGTGGAGCAGCACGAGCACAGGATGCATTCGTACAGGCCATCCAGTTCATCGCGTTCTTCCGGCGTCTGCAGGCGTTCCTTTTCCGGCGGCGGCGTATCGTTGATCAGATACGGCTTGATCGAGTGATACTGGTTGAAGAACAGGGTCATATCGACGATCAAGTCACGGATGACCGGCAAGCCCGGCAACGGGCGCAGCACGATCTTTTCCGGCAGATCGTTCATGTTCGTCAAGCAGGCCAGGCCGTTCTTGCCGTTGATGTTCATCGCATCGGAACCGCAGACGCCTTCACGGCACGAACGGCGGAAACCGATCGTCTCATCAACGGCCTTCAGCTTGACCAGCGCGTCGAGCAGCATGCGGTCGCCCGAACCGATTTCGATTTCGTAGCGTTGCATCCGCGGCGCCGCGTCCTGGTCCGGATCGTAGCGATACACCTCAAAGATTCGTTTGCTCATCTCGTTTTCCTCTGCTGCCTCCGGGTGGGGTCCGTGGCAAGAACAGGTTCCCTGCATTTCAGAACGGGGGCCGCGCCGGCGCACCCGCCTGTCTCGCGCGCGGGAAACCGTTGCTCCCGCCCTCCTGTTCCTCCGACCCCTTTATCCGACCAGGCATGCCTTTATCGTGGGGGTGTTTTCGATTTGCCGATCAGAACGTCCGCGCCTTCGGCGGCACGGATTCGACCGTCAACGGCTTCATCTTCACCGGCTTGTATTCGAGGCGTTGATCGTCACTGTAGAACAGCGTGTGCTTCATCCAGTTATCGTCGTCACGATGTTCGAAGTCGCTATGCGCATGCGCGCCGCGGCTTTCCTTGCGGGCTTCGGCCGAGATCATCGTCGCCTTCGCGACTTCGATCAGGTTATCCAGCTCGAGCGCTTCAACGCGCGCGGTGTTGAACACCTTCGACTTGTCCTTCAGATGCACATGCTTCGTGCGCTCGATCAGCTCGGCCATCTTGTCCACGCCCTCGGACATCAACGCGGAAGTCCGGAACACGCCGGCATGCGTCTGCATCGTCTTGCGGATATCGTTGGCGATATCTTGCGTGTATTCGCCGGATGTCGTGCCTTCAAGTTTCGCCAGACGCGCCAGCGTCGCATCGGCGGCGTTCTCGGGCAGCGGCTTGTGCTCGCGCCCCAGTTCCCCCACATGCTTGATGATGTGATTCCCTGCCGCACGACCGAAGACCACCAGATCCAGCAGCGAGTTCGTACCCAGGCGATTGGCACCGTGCACGGACACGCACGAACATTCACCCACGGCGTAGAAACCGTTGACCGGCGCATCGTAGTCGTTGCCCTTGCCCACGACCTGACCGTAGATATTGGTCGGAATACCGCCCATCTGGTAGTGGATCGTTGGCACGACCGGGATCGGCTCCTTGATGCAATCGACATTCGCGAACTTCATCGCGATTTCGCGAATCGACGGCAGACGCTTCATGATCGTATCAGCGCCGATGTGCGACAGGTCCAGCAGCACGTAATCCGCATTCGGACCGCAACCGCGACCTTCCTTGATTTCCTGGTCCATCGAACGGGACACGAAGTCGCGCGGCGCCAGATCCTTCAGCGTCGGCGCGTAGCGCTCCATGAAACGCTCGCCGTTAGAGTTGCGCAGAATGCCGCCTTCGCCGCGCACACCTTCGGTAATCAGCACACCCGCGCCCGCCACGCCAGTGGGATGGAACTGCCAGAATTCCATGTCCTGCAGCGGCACGCCCGCACGCGCGGCCATGCCCAGTCCGTCGCCGGTATTGATGAACGCGTTGGTCGATGCCGCGAAGATCCGGCCCGCACCGCCCGTGGCGAACAGCGTCGTCTTGCCTTCGAGGATATAGATGTCGCCCGTTTCCATTTCGAGCGCCGTCACGCCCAATACGTCGCCTTCGGCATCGCGGATCAGGTCGAGCGCCATCCACTCGGTGTAGAAGTGCGTCTTCGAGGCGACGTTCTGTTGATACAGCGTGTGCAGCAAGGCATGACCAGTACGGTCCGCGGCCGCACAGGCGCGTTGCACCGGTTTTTCACCATAGTTTGCCGTATGGCCGCCGAACGGACGTTGGTAAATCGTGCCATCGGCATTCCGGTCGAACGGCATGCCCATGTGTTCGAGTTCATACACCGCATTCGGTGCTTCGCGGCACATGAATTCGATCGCGTCCTGATCACCCAGCCAATCCGAGCCCTTGATGGTGTCGTAGAAGTGGTAGTGCCAGTTATCCTCGCTCATATTGCCCAGCGACGCGCCAATGCCACCCTGCGCCGCCACCGTGTGCGAGCGCGTGGGGAAAACCTTGGACAGGACGCAGACCGACAGGCCGGCACGGGAGAGTTGCAGCGCGGCACGCAAACCCGAGCCGCCGCCGCCGACGATGACAACGTCGTACTTGCGACGGGGAAGCGAATTCTTGATTGCAGCCATGCTCAAACTCTCCACAGGATCTGTACAGCGTAACCGGCACTGGCGACCAGCCAGAGGATCGTCAACACTTGCAGCAGCAGCCGGATAACCGCCGGTTTCACGTAATCCATCCAGATGTCGCGAATACCGACCCACGCGTGATAGAACAACGAGAGCAGCGTGACGAACGTCAGCAACTTCATCCACTGATGCGCGAAGATCGATGCCCAGCCTTCATACGAGAAATTCGATGCCGCGAAGAACCAGACGAGCAGGACGACGGTAAACACGGCCATGATCACGGCGGTCACGCGTTGCGCGAGCCAATCGAACATGCCGTAGTGGGCACCCACGACGAGGCGCTTTGCGCCGATATTGTTCTTACTTGTCATTTCAGAAAGCCCCGAACAGTTTCAGCGCGATCACGATCGTCAACAGCGACGACAGGACGAGAACGGCACCGGCGGTATTGCGTCCGCCTTCCTTGCTCACATATTTGTGGGTATCGGCGAGCAGGAAACGCAGGCCGGCGAAGAAGTGGAACGCAAATGCCCAGGACAGCGCCAGAATGACAAGCTTGACGATAATGTTCGCGAAGAAAGCTTTCAATTGGCCGAACGAGAGCTCCGATGTCAGGCTCTGTTCAAACAAGTAAAGCGCGAAAGGGATCAATAAGAACAACAGCCCACCGCTGATACGGTGCAGGATGGAAACCTTGCCCGCCAGCGGCAGCCGGTATCCCGCTAATTGCCCAATCCCGATATTCCGGAATTCCGGCCTCGGTTTCTTTACTGCTTCAGCCATTGCTAGACCCCTCGTTAGAACGCGAATTCGCAATTTTAGCGCTTTTTCGTCTCATTGCCGCGGCGAATCAGCGCACGCCCTTGCGCGATGTAAGCAACAATGATCGCGGGCATTGTAATCGTTTGCCACCGGTCGCGCGCAATCTTGGCGCGTCGTCCATCCTAGATTATCGCTATTCCTCAGCTTAGATCGTTCTGATAATGAAAGCGATCAGTCTGATACCAGCCCCGCCGCACTTCCACCGGCCTGTCGCCATAGGTGTAGGACAGGCGCTCGACGCTCAAAAGCGGCGTGCCTTCCGAGACCTCGAGAAGGGCGGCTATTTCCCTAACAGCCGCCACCGCACGCACCCGTTCGCTCGCGCGAATCATCCGCGTATTGAATTCGCTCTCGAACATCGCGTAGAACGGCCCCTTGTAGCCGGCCAGTCGCTCCATCGTCAAACCCTTGAATATCGCGCCCGGCAACCAGATTTCCTCAAAAACCGTGGGCTGGGTCTCGCCATCGAAACGCAGCACGCGCTTAATTTGCACGACACTCTCGGCCGGCTTCATGTCGAGCTGGCGTGCGATGTCCGCAGGTGCCCTGGTGCGACGGCACTGCTGCACGTCGCTGACGTGCGGACGAATGGTACCGTCATCTGGCAGTAACCGGAGGAAGCGAAACTGGACCCTGTCCTCATTGTGGGTAGCAACGAACGTACCCTTACCTTGACGTCGTACGACGAGGTTGTCGGCCGCCAGCTCGTCGATTGCCTTGCGAACCGTTCCCTGGCTAACGCCGTAGCGCGCAGCCAGTTCGATTTCGCTGGGGATGACGTCTCCGGGCCGCCATTCGCCGCTCTCCAGGCTCTGTGTGATCAGGCCCTTGATCTGACGATACAACGGGCTGAATGTAGGGGGCGTAAACGCCGGCGTGGGCGCCGCGGCGGCGGATGCTGGAACGACGGCGGCCGTCGCTAAACCGGCGATCCCCGGCGCCCCGTCACCCTCGCGCTTCATCGGCTCCGGCAATGCCGTCGGATGAGAGGGCGCCCCGTCGTCGGGGCGCTCGGGAGATGCGGGCGCTGCCGCCCCCGACGTGCTGCGGGACGCCTCCGCGGGACCGGACGGGCTGGACATCGTGGACGGCAAGGACGGGACAGTACGCATGGCCGACATTTCATCACAACCCGTCAAATTCCGTCCATCCTTTTGTCCAGAAAATATCATGTCTTATATAAGACATAAGATAGGGTTTGACTTTCGTCGCAACGACTCCTAAACTTGCTCGCGATTCAGTGGAGAACGGCCGCAATGGCGGAAAGCGCCTGCACGCGCCTACAATAGCGAGACTCGGTCACGACCGGTGAAACGGCAGCGGGGGAACCCCTGCCGTGCGTGGTACGGCACGGCGCGCGCAAATGCGGGCCGGTCATCCGGCGCACCCCGGAATGGCCCGAAAAGATGCAGATCGCGAGATCTGTCGACATCGAATAAATAGGAGAGTCGTCCATGGCTAAAGCCGCCAAGCGCGTCGCCGTTACCGGCGCCGCAGGTCAGATTGGTTATTCCCTGCTGTTCCGCATCGCCAGTGGCGCGATGCTGGGTCCGGACCAGCCCGTCATCCTGCAGCTGCTGGACTTGCCGCAAGCCCAGAACGCGCTGAAGGGCGTGGTGATGGAACTGGAAGACTGCGCGTTCCCGCTGCTGGAAGGCGTTGTCACCTCGGACGACCCGAAGGTTGCGTTCAAGGACGCCGACATCGCGTTGCTCGTGGGTGCCCGTCCGCGCAGCAAGGGCATGGAGCGCAAGGATTTGCTGAGCGCGAATGCGGAGATTTTCACGGTCCAAGGCAAGGCCCTGAACGATGTGGCTAGCCGGGACGTCAAGGTACTGGTCGTGGGCAACCCGGCAAACACCAACGCCTATATCGCAATGAAGTCGGCACCCGATCTGCCGAAGAAGAACTTCACGGCGATGCTGCGCCTTGATCATAATCGCGCCCTCTCCCAGTTGGCGGCAAAATCGAACGTGCCGGTAGGCAGCATCGAAAAGCTCGTCGTATGGGGAAACCACTCGCCGACGATGTACCCGGATACGCGTTTTGCGACCAGCGCCGGCAAGGCCCTGCACGCATCGCTCGACCAAGCCTGGATTGCCGACACATTCATCCCGACGGTTGGGAAGCGGGGCGCCGCGATCATCGAGGCACGCGGCCTCTCGTCGGCGGCATCGGCGGCCAATGCCGCCATCGACCACGTTCGTGATTGGGTGCTGGGCAGCAATGGCAAGTGGGTCACGATGGGCATCCCGTCGACGGGCGTCTATGGCGTGCCGGAGGACATCGTCTTCGGTCTGCCGGTCACCACGGAAAACGGTGAATACAAGCTGGTCGAAGGCTTGGAAATCGATGCCTTCTCGAAGGAGCTGATCGCCAAGACTTTGGCGGAGCTCGAGGAAGAGCGCGACGGCGTCAAGCACCTGCTGTAAATCACGTCGCTCCGGCGTAGCGCATCGATCGCCGCGCCGGAGCCCGTGGCCGTGCCGCTTGCGCGAACAACCAGCGCGCGAAGCAAAGCGGCAAAATAACGCACCGTAACAAAAAGCGGTAACGAGAGCCCCCCTTCTTCACGACGATGGACGACTTCGGTTCGATGCCCAATACGGCGTCATTCGCAGCACCCTGCCCGGCCATCATCCCCGGCCATAAGGGCCCGCAGGCGTTTGCCCGATGCGCGATGACAACGCCCGGTTGCCCCCGTCGTTTTCCCCAACGGATAAATTTGAGAGAGGCGCTGCGGAATGCGCCAGAATAGCGTCTGCGCGCGCAGGACCGGCGCAGGTCGGCTCGTGCCGGTGCCAGCCCCTTTTGCCTTCGGCGGGAATCCCGCAACACGGCAGACAGTGCTGGGTGGCTCACCAACCGACCGCGACGTTGTTGCCTCGTAAGCTGACTCTCTCACGTTGATCTGAAAGGTTTTTATGTCGAAGATGAAAAACTTGACCGCCGCGCTGCTTACCTGCGGTCTGTTGGTTACCGGTGCCGTGTCGGCGCCGGTATTTGCACAAGGCACGACGTCCACGACGCCGACGACCACGGCCCCGGCAAAGAAACCGGTGGCGAAAAAGGCTCCCGCGAAACGTAGCGAACGTGCATCCTCGCGGCGCCGGACGGCTCGCAAGGCCGTGCCGGTAGCCGCAGCGGCCGCCGCCATTCCTCCGGGTGCCGAGAAATGGGCATGTGCCGAGGGCGAGTCGCTGTTTCTCGCTGGCAACATGAAACGCGACCAGATCCTGACGATGTTCTGGAAGGGTCGCGATTACAAGTTGCCGCGTGAAGCCACGACAACGGGCGCGGACCGTTTCTACGATCCGGCATCGGGCATGGACCTCGTCGTGATCCCGACGAAAGCAATGTTGTTCATGGACAAAGGCGATCAAACGCGCCTGGCCGATGAATGCATGACCACCGAGATGCGTGAACACGGTACGCCCGCACCAACGCAATCGAACGAGTTGATCCGTAACTAATTGCGCAGACAGCGCATTGCTCACGTATCGATGGGTTTGTTTTGGTAGTGCATGTTGGTAGATTAAGCATCATCACGGACCGCCTTCACGAGACCGCGCAAAAGACGGTCACGGGAAGGCGGTCCTCTCCCCCGAGACACGCGGCAACGACGCGATAAAAACCAAGGACATACCATGGCCCACAATCTGCACCAAACGCTGAAGGAATTCAAAAGCGGCGCCGGTACTGGCAAGTACTACTCACTGCCCCAGCTCGGCAAGGCGCTGGGTGTCGATGTGTCACGGCTCCCGGTATCGATCCGTTTGGTACTCGAGTCGGTGCTGCGCAACTATGATGGCAAGAAGGTAGCCGAAGAGCACGTCACGCAACTGGCGAACTGGAAGCCGAACGCCAAGCGTACCGACGAAATCCCGTTTGTCGTGGCGCGTGTCGTGCTGCAGGATTTCACCGGCGTACCGCTGCTGGCCGATATCGCCGCCATGCGTGGCGTCGCCGAGCGTGCCGGCAAGAATCCGAAGTCGATCGAACCGCTGGTTCCGGTTGATCTGGTAGTCGATCACTCGGTGCAGATCGATTACTTCCGCCAGAAAGACGCGCTTGACCTGAACATGAAACTGGAATTCCAGCGCAATAACGAGCGCTACCAGTTCATGAAGTGGGGCATGCAGGCATTCGACACGTTCAAGGTCGTGCCGCCGGGCATTGGCATTGTCCACCAGGTGAACCTGGAATATCTTGCGCGCGGCGTCCACAAGCGTACCGAAGGCGCTGATACCGTGTACTACCCGGATACACTGGTCGGCACGGACAGCCACACGACGATGATCAATGGTATCGGCGTGGTGGGCTGGGGCGTGGGCGGTATCGAAGCCGAAGCGGGCATGCTCGGTCAACCGGTCTATTTCCTGACGCCGGACGTCGTCGGCGTCGAGCTGACGGGCCGTCTGCGCGAGGGCGTCACGGCGACCGACCTGGTCCTGACGATCACGGAAATGCTGCGCCGCGAAAAAGTGGTCGGCAAATTCGTTGAATTCTTCGGCGAAGGCACGGCATCCCTGCAAGTACCCGACCGTGCCACGATAGGCAACATGGCACCGGAATACGGCGCGACGATGGGTTTCTTCCCGGTCGACGAGAAGACGATCGACTATTTCAAGGGCACCGGACGGACCGATGCGGAAATCAGCGCGTTCGAAAACTACTTCAAGGCCCAAGAGCTGTGGGGCGTGCCCAAGACCGGCGAGATCGACTACACGAAGTCGCTGAAGCTGGACCTCGGCAGCGTGACGCCTTCCCTGGCGGGCCCGAAGCGGCCGCAGGACCGGATCGAAATCGGCAACGTCAAGGCGAACTTCAAGGACCTGTTCACGAAGCCGGTCGCGGAAAACGGCTTTGCCAAGACAGCCGCGCAACTGGAAGAGACCTACACGACGAAAGACGGCGTGGCGCTGCATAACGGCGACATCCTGATTGCCGCCATTACGTCATGTACGAACACGTCGAATCCGAGCGTGCTGCTGGCGGCTGGTCTGCTGGCCAAGAAAGCCGTGGAGCACGGCCTGACGGTGGCGCCGCATATCAAGACGTCGCTGGCCCCTGGATCGCGTATCGTCACGGATTACCTGACCGCCACCGGCTTGCTGCCCTACCTGTCGAAGCTCGGCTTCGAATTGGCCGCCTACGGCTGCACGACGTGTATCGGTAACGCAGGCGATCTGACACCGGCGCTGAATGAATCCATCACGTCGAACGATGTCGTCGCCGCGGCGGTATTGTCGGGTAACCGGAACTTCGAAGCGCGGATTCATCCGAACATCCGCGCCAACTTCCTGGCATCGCCGCCGCTGGTCGTGGCTTACGCCATTGCCGGCAACATCACGCGCGATCTGATGACCGAACCTGTCGGCCGCAATGCCGCCGGCAAGGACGTGTTCCTCGGCGACATCTGGCCGACCAGCGAAGAAGTGCAATCGCTGCTGAAGTTCGCGCTGAACTCGGACGTCTTCCGCAAGAACTACTCGCAGTTGACGAAGAAGGGCGACCTGTGGAGCAAGATCGAAGGCGCGGAAGGCCAGGTGTACGATTGGCCGAAGTCGACCTACATCGCCGAGCCCCCGTTCTTCGGCAAAGACTTCAGCATGACCCCTGCCGCCACGATCACCCCGGTCAAGGGCGCGCGCGCGCTGGGTATCTTTGGTGACTCGGTGACCACCGACCACATCAGCCCGGCGGGCTCGATCAAGGAAACGTCGCCTGCCGGCGTCTGGCTGAAGGCCAATGGCGTGCAGAAGGCCGACTTTAACAGCTACGGGTCACGCCGCGGCAACCACGAAGTCATGATGCGCGGCACGTTTGCGAACGTGCGGATCAAGAACCTGATGATCCCGCTGGACGCCAATGGCAACCGTGTCGAAGGCGGCCTCACGATCCACAAGCCGAGCGGCGAACAGATGTCGATCTATGACGCGGCAATGCGCTATGTGGATGCCGGCGTTCCGTCGATCGTATTCGGCGGCGAAGAATACGGCACGGGCAGCTCGCGTGACTGGGCGGCCAAGGGTACGCAATTGCTGGGCGTGCGGGCTGTTGTCGCACGTAGCTTCGAGCGAATCCACCGGTCGAACCTCGTGGGCATGGGCGTCTTGCCGTTGCAGTTCAAGGACGGCGACAGCGCTGCCTCATTGAACCTGACCGGCGACGAGACGTATGACATCGAAGACCTGGGCAACGACTTCAAGCCGCAACAACAGGTCACGCTGGTGATCCATCGCGCCGATGGCAAGACGGACCGTGTTGGTGTACTGCTGCGCATCGACACACCGATCGAGGTCGACTACTACAAACATGGTGGCATTCTGCCGTTCGTGTTGCGCCAGTTGCTGGCGGCGTAAGCATCCAGGCAAGATTGTCGCGGCGATCAGCGTCACGTCAATCGGGGTAGGCCCGGGCCTGCATGCACCGCACTCCCGGCGTTGCCCCTGATGGCCGCTACTGATCACGCTCCCTTTTCACCGACCCGGCTTGTCCGGGTCGTGCCATTTTGGATGATCGGGATGTGGCAATCGCATCTGACGACGCGATCCTGTTCGCCATCCACTGCGTATTACCCTCGCGACATTGTCTGGTTTACGTGCGATTCCCACGGCCCTATTGGCGTGCTCGCCGAGGCACTGTCGACATTGCCCGTGATTCTTGGCCCTCGTGCGCATCGTTAGGTTTAAAATACACGGTTAGCTTATCGGGACTACGCTCTACGTCATGCGATCGCGCCCTGTTGCCAAACGTCTCCCCGCCGACGCGGAAAAACTCATCGGCCTGTCGCTCGCCCTGTATGCCTCGGGCAGCCGGATCGAAGACCGTTTCTGGGAGCAGAAGATCGACACCCTGCTCGCACGAATGCTGCGCGCGGGTCATCAAGCCGCGCTCGATGCCGCACTCGACCATTTGCAGGCGCATTACGCGCCGGCATACGGCGCATTGGCCGATCTTGCGGAAACGCAAAGTGAATCCGTCGTTATCGAACACGACGGCCAATCGTGGGACGTTGTGCTGGTGGCGGCACCCATTCTGGTCTGGACGCGTTTCCTGATCCCCTCCGGTCCGTTGAAGGGCGAGCCGCTGGACGCGTTGCGTAACCAGTTCGAGGGGCATCTGGCGGCGTCCGGCAGCAAAGTGTCGCTGGTCCCCTATCTCTACAGCATCGATCAACTGCCCAGAGCGCATGCCGAGGCATTCAAACTGTCGCATCAGTTGGCCAAGGCGACCGTGGAAGGCGTGGCGCCGCGACTGAGCTGGGGTGATTTGCCCGAAAGCGCCCCGATCCTTGCCGATCCACGGTTCCTGCTCGCCGTGATTGCCGCCCCGTCTGGCGAAGCGCTGTTCCGCTGGCAGGACACCGACGACAGTGCGCCGCGCGGCCAGCGTATCGAACGCGCGCATTGCCTCGAACAGTGGCGTGCGCAAGCCAGTCCGGTGCTGGCGTCGATCCTCGCCGGCTGTGAATTCGAGTGTTTGTTGCCGGACGCGTACCACTCCGCGTGTCGCGATGCGGATGAACGGATTCGGCCGCACACGATCCGCACTGCCGTGCGCTACCTCGAAGACACGCTTCAAACCGAGGCCAAGGCACTACGTGCGGTCATCGGTGGTTTCGGCGAGCAATATATCGATGAATATCGCATTGGTTTTACCCTGCGTGGCGCCAACGACGTGTTGTACGGCGTGATCTGGCCCCTCTACGGACGGGAGAACGGCGACCTGGAGGACGGCGAGGAGGAAAGCGAGGTTGGCGAAGAAGCGATCAATGCGCCGCTCGAGACGATCGTGACGTTGCTGCGTGAATGCGGCATCACCGATATCCGTCGTTTGAACGAACGCTTCGATCCGGAGTATTGCGAGGATTGCGGCGTACCGCTCTACCCTGATCCACATGGGGATATCGTCCATGCGGAAATGCCGGAAGACGCCGCGGCCGGCCAGCAGCATTTTCATTAATCCCGCACGATAACAACACATAGGCTGGCACCCCCGACGCGGACATCGGTCCGCATCAGCAACAAGGCCGCACCCGGATCATCCAGGGTGCGGCCTTGTCGTTTCCAGGCTTGCGCGTTCACCATGACATCCGGTACACGCGCCGGCCACTGCTTACCAACCCGGAGGCGGCGGAGGCGGCCCGTACACCGGGGCCGGCCTGCACGCATAGGCACGGCCGTAGGCGTCATAGCAGTATCCTGGGGGCGCGGCATATACCGGCTGCGCATACACCGGCTGCTCGTAAACCACCGCCGGGCGCGGCGCGCTTACGGCCGAGCCAATGACCAAGCCCGTCACGGCACCTAATACGGCCGCACCTGCGATGGCGCCGCCACCTGGGCCATGATGGCCCCAGCCCTGTGCATTGGCCTGACCCGCCATTGCAATGCCACCCACCAACAACGCGGCCACTGCGATCTTTTTCATCATTTCCTCCTAATACGCAACCTGTTTGAGACAGGCCACGCAAACTGCGCTTCGGGATGTACCAGCCTTTCAGATCTGGCTGTGTCCAACGCCCTTCGCCATGACTGCATTGTCGAACGAGAAACGGCCTAGAGATGTATCGGCAACGTTACGATCCATTACGCGACAACGGTTTCTTTATCTGATTGTATCGTGAGACACGCCGCGCCATGGCTGACAGAGGCAGCAAGGGAAATAGACACCTTGCTCCACTAACAATTGTTACATTCACTAGCAATCAATGCAAGGAGACCCTGTTACCTTGAGTGCAAGGAAGTCGCGCAGCATGACTGCGACACGCCCCCTCGGGTCCCGTGATCCGAAGACACATTTGACGTTGCGATAAAAATAGGAGAAAGCACAATGCGCAAGCTCATTATGGCGGCAATGATTGCCATTACCGCAGCATCGCTCGGCGGTTGCTGGTGGGGCCCGCCTCCGGGGGGCCCTGGCCCGGGCGGCCCTGACCATGGTCCTGGCGGGCCAGGGCCGGGACCGCGCGGCGGCTAGTCTTCCAGGCAAGTTTGACAACGGCCCCCGCTGGCGATTTTTGAAATCGCCAGCGGGGGCCGTAAGCTATTGCGAAGCGCTATCCCTGAACATAATCACGCCACAAAACCATCAAGATGGTCATCAAGGCAGGTCCGATGAAGATGCCCAACAACCCGAGCGTCTCGGCGCCGCCAAGAATACCCAGTAGCACCAGCAGGAACGGTAGTCGTGCAGCCCCGCCAATCAGCGCCGGGCGGACAAAGTGCTCGGCTGCAAACACGATGATGCCTCCCCAGACCAGCACCGCGATTGCGGCCCCCGTCGCACCCTGCACCAATAGATAGGCCCCGACCCCGGCGATCAATACCGGCGCGCAGAATGGCAACATCGCCGTCACGGCGGTAAGCGCCCCCAGCAGAACCGCATGTGGCACTTTGGCGATGAAGTAGCTGATACACATCAACGCGCCTTCTCCCAGCCCCACTAGCACCAGACCGCTGACCGTCCCACGTACCGACACCGCCATCTGCGTGGCCAGGGCCCTCCCTTCCTGCCCGAAGAAGCGTCCAATGCCTCGCAATGCTTGTTCACGCAATGGGGTGCCGGCCGCGAAGATGAAAAACAATACCAGCAACATGAAAGCAAACGTAATCAGCGCATGCAGCAGCCGTTTGCCGAACACGCCGCCCACTGTCATCAACGATCCATGTGGAACATGAGACAGCAGTGCCTTGCCGGGGTGCGGATCGGCCAAATTGTCGTTCCACCAGGTTGTTGCCTGCACACTGGCGAATGGTAGGCGGCCCAGCCAGGCCGGTGCCGGCAAGCCATTTTCCTGGACGGTGCGCACCTGGTCCATGAGAGCGTGCGTATCGCCACCTATATTTGATAACGCAAGTATCAACGGTAGTACGAACACGACTGCCACGCACGAAACGACTAGCGCCGCAACCAGTCGTGGCCGCCCATTCAGACCGCGCCATCGTTCGACCTTTTCCAACGCCGGCCACAGCGCAATCGCCAGCACGCCGGCCCACAGCACGGCGGGGACATAGGAATGGACAACCCATACCGCCAACAGCGTCAAGACGCCATATAGACATAAAAGCGCGGTATGCTGCGATCGACCGGTGGCGGCGGCACCCTGTGCCGCCTCGGCGGCCGCATCGTGAACCCGCGTGCCGCGGTCCGCGATGTCATCGCACGTGACGCCCGGTTGTGCCTGGGTGTCGGGTGTATTACCTGCTTGCTGATATGTCATGCCTTGTCACCTTGTATCACGGCTTTGTCCGGTACCACAACGGTGCCGGGAACGATTGAAACACGATTGCAAATTTTCTAACATCGATAGTTAAAAACAATCATTCCCTTTTATTTAATTAACTTTTAAAATAGCATGCGATGGCACATACTCTGTTCCATCGACTCACGAGCAACCTCAACCACAAAGGAAAAGACATGCCGATCATCAATTCGCAAGTCAAGCCATTCAAGTCGCAAGCCTACCAAAACGGCAAGTTCTTCGAAGTCACTGAAGCAACCCTGAAGGGTAAGTGGTCGCTGTTCGTGTTCTACCCGGCCGATTTCACGTTCGTTTGCCCGACCGAGCTGGAAGACCTTGCGGATCACTACGCTGAATTCCAGAAGCTGGGTATCGAAGTGTACGGCGTCTCTACGGACACGCATTTCTCGCACAAGGCTTGGGCTGAAACGTCGCCGGCCATTGGCAAGGTGAAGTACCCGCTGCTGGGCGATCCGACGCACGTTCTGGCGCGCAACTTCGACGTGCTGATCGAAGAAGAAGGCCTGGCTTATCGTGGCACGTTCCTGATCGATCCAGAGGGGAAGATCAAGTTCGCCGAAATCAACGATAACGGCATCGGCCGTGAAGCGCTGGAAACGCTGCGTAAGGCGAAAGCGGCACAATACATTGCAGCACACCCGGGCGAAGTTTGCCCGGCGAAGTGGAAGGAAGGCGCCGCTACGTTGTCGCCCTCGCTGGATCTGGTTGGCAAGATCTGACACCGCCAGTATTCCGGCGCTCACGTGCCGTATCGGCGGTTCGCATCAGGCAGTCATGGCAGGATCGCACATGACTGTAACGCCGGTTTCACGCAGCCTCATAGCGTGAGACGGCATCGGCCGGGGTAGTGGAACCGGCCTGCCGGTCACCGTGTCTCCGCCGTTCCACGTGATACATCGGAATGGTCGAAAGGCGCGGTGCATCGGTCAGCCCCCTGACCTCGTGCCGAGACGCCCCTTTTGGTCGCGTCGTGTGCCTCGCTTACTCTTTTTCACGGAAACCGTCATGCTCGACGCTAATCTCAAAACGCAACTGAAAGGCTATCTCGAACGCGTCACACAGCCGATCGAGATCGTCGCATCGCTCGACGACAGCGAGAAGTCGTTCGAGTTGCAAGGTCTGCTGCGCGAAGTCGCGGAGTTGTCCACGCACATCACCGTGATCGAGCAGGCAGACGACGCGGAGCGCAAGCCTTCGTTTTCGATCAACCGCCCGGGCGAGCCAACCGGCATCCGTTTTGCGGCCATCCCGATGGGCCACGAATTCACCTCGCTGGTCCTGGCGCTGTTGCAAGTTGGCGGACACCCGCTGAAGCTCGAATCCGATGTGATCGAGCAGATCCGCAACCTGGACGGTGATTACACATTCGACAGCTATATCTCGCTGTCATGCCAGAACTGCCCGGACGTAGTGCAGGCGCTGAATGTGATGTCACTGATCAACCCACGTATCCGCAATACGACCATCGACGGCGCGCTGTTCCAGGACGAAGTCGAACAGAAGCAGATCATGGCGGTTCCCACCGTCTATCTGAACGGTCAGGTCTTCGGCCAGGGCCGTACGAGCATCGAGGAAATCCTGGCGAAGCTCGATACCGGCGCCACCGAACGCAAGGCCGCGGAATTAGCGAAAAAAGGCACGTTCGACGTGCTGATCGTTGGCGGCGGCCCGGCTGCCGCGGCGGCGGCCGTCTATGCAGCGCGCAAGGGCATCAAGACGGGGATCGTCTCCGAGCGTTTCGGCGGCCAGGTGCTCGACACGATGGCGATCGAAAACTTCATCTCTGTGACCGAGACGGAAGGGCCGAAGTTCGCCGCCGCGCTCGAACAACACGTCAAGGCGTACGACGTGGACATCATGGACATGCAGCGCGCGGCGCATCTGGACACCGATGGCAAGAAGGTTAATATCACGCTCGAAAGCGGCGCGGTATTGCGCAGCAAGACGGTCATTCTCGCAACTGGCGCCCGGTGGCGCGAGTTGAACGTGCCCGGTGAACGCGAGTATCGTAACCGCGGCGTGGCGTACTGCCCACACTGCGACGGGCCGCTGTTCAAGGGCAAGCGTGTGGCGGTGGTAGGCGGTGGCAACTCGGGCGTGGAAGCGGCCATCGATCTGGCCGGCATCGTTTCCGAAGTCACGTTGCTCGAGTTCGGTTTGGAATTACGTGCCGACGCCGTGCTGCAAAAGAAGCTGCGCAGTCTGCCGAATGTCACGATCATCACCGAGGCACAGACGACCGAAGTCACAGGCGATGGCACCAAGGTCAATGGGCTCGCGTTCAAGGATCGCGCAACGGACGAGATCAAGCACATCGCGCTGGAAGGCGTGTTCGTGCAGATTGGCTTGGTGCCGAACACCGAGTGGATAAAGGAAAACGTGGCGCTGTCCAAGCACGGTGAGATCCAGGTGGATGCAAAGGGACAGACATCGGTACCGGGCGTGTTCGCTGCTGGCGATGTAACGACCGTGCCGTACAAGCAAATCGTGATTGCGGTGGGTGAAGGTGCGAAGGCCGCCTTGTCGGCATTCGACTACCTGATCCGCCACTCGGATGTCGATGAATCGGAAATCGCCACCGTGGAAACGGCACAGGCCTGATCGTTACCGATTGCGGAACCGGGCAGCGTAATCAACAAAACCCCGGCATGTCATCAAGACATGCCGGGGTTTTGTCCATACGGCCAACGCGGTATCAAACGTCGCCTGATCGCCCGCGAATCACCGGGCACGGGACCACTTCAGGACGCCAGCTTCTTGAACGTCTCAAGCACCGCGTCGCCCCGGAACGGCTTCACGATCCATCCCTTCACACCAGCGGCCTTGCCCCGCTCTTTCATGGCCGGACTGCTCTCCGTCGTCAGCATGATCACATTGACGGTCTTGTTGCCAAGTGCCCCGCGGATATTCTCGACCATCGTCAAACCATCCATGTTCGGCATGTTGACATCACTGATCACCAGCTTCACGCCAGGCGTTGCTTTCAGCTTGGCCAGACCATCCTTGCCGTCCACCGCGGTTGCCACTTCCAGTCCGTTTTTCCGCAGGAAGCCCGCCACTTCGTCCCGCACGGTGCCGGAATCGTCCACCACCAGAATCTTCGACATGATTGTCCCTATCTCAGAAAGAAGCGCGCAAGTCACCCGACCCGTCACGCGTTAAAACAATTCGAGTTCACCACCACTTTCTTCCGCCATTTCTATTTCAGTGACGAAGTCCAGCACGGCGTCGGTGCATACGCAGAGCGTGGCGGCTATCGGCACCGGCGCTACCATGCCTTCCACATCTCCGCCCACCTTGACGGTAAAGCGGCACAGGTAGTCCGGCCGCATGCTGTCGAAATGCAACTCGCACTGGGGCCCCAACACATACGGGGTCGACATGCCAAGGTCCGGAAAGTCGCGCAGCAACTCCTGGTTGATCGCGCCCGCGCACAAGTTGGCGACTTCCAGGAAGGTATCGTCGAACGACACCATACTGCCATCGCGCAGGTAATACGCGCGGCTTCCTTCGTTGTCCTCCACGTGCAACACCAGCATCAGGCGAAAGACCATCGACGAGATGGTCAGGATCACAGCGCGTTGCGCGCCGTGGGCGTGCGGCGCGCTTCCGTGGGAAATCACATCACAACGGTCTCCATCGTGGACGACCAGGCGCGTGATGGCCGCTTTCTCGAAAATCCGCCGAAAACTTTCCGCTGCACGCTCGCTGATCACGATGCGTCCTGCAATAGCGTCGCCTGAAACGTCTGCGCCATGGCGCCGAGCGCACCCAACGATGCGGCGATCATCTTGCCGCCGGCCTGAATGTCCTGGAAGGTAGCCGTCGTCGTCAGATCGTTACGGTGCAGACTGTGGCTATAGTCCTTGGACAAGGCTTCCGAACGCGCCGCCAACGACCGCACCTCGCCCGCCACGACCGCAAAACCTCGCCCTGCCTCACCCGCACGCGCCGCTTCGATCGACGCGTTCAATGACACGATGACCACGTGCCGCACGATCGACGACAGCGACGCATTCTTCGCATGCATGTCCTGGTTCTGCGTCATCAGCGACGTCATCTGTTCATGCCAGCGCTCGAACGTCGTCTTCAATCCCGCCAGCCGCTCGGCCTCACCCTTGAGCCGCGCCGCCTGCAAGGCCCACGCTTCCCGCTCGTCGGTGGCACGCACGAGCGCATCACGCAATGTCTCGACCGATTGTTCATTGTCGGCAGCGGCCTTGCACAACGCCTCGTTGCGCAAGGCCAGCTCCCGATTCATTGCCTCGCTGCGTGCCAGTTGCGCCGCATCGGCTTCCTGCCGTGCCTGCTGCGCGGCGTCAAGCTGCTCGCGCGTCGTGGCGACATCACGCAAGATACGCGCGCGCAAAATCGCATGGAAGCACCATGCCGCTACCGTGGTAATGCCGACACCGATAAACGCCGCAATCAAGATATAGCCCATCACTTACCTACCAAGCTCTATTGTGCGCATCGTTGGTCAATGCACACGGTCAACATTGCTTGGTCCACGGGTCCGATGCCACATCTGCCCGGCACCCACCTTCTCCGATGGGATTACGCTAACGCTTCCTCGTTATCCGCGGCACGCGACTTCGGCGGCGACAAGGCACTGTCAGCACCGGCCGAAGCCGGTATTGCTTGCTTGCCCGCTACGGTCGGTTTCGGCAGACCGTCGACCACGAAACGACGCGGCAAGTGAATGAGCGTCTCGAATGCCCGAAACGGCGCACCCGGATCGACATCGGTGAAACGCAGCGCGATCGTGCCGCCATGCCGCGCAACGAAATCACGTACCGCGTCCATGCCCACACCCCGGCCAGACACGTCGGTGAGAACAGGGGCTGTGGAGAAACCCGGGCGGAAAATCACCGCGGCGAGGTCCTCGTCGTCAATTACCTCGTCGGCATCAAGCCAGCCTTTCTCGACCGCCTTGTCGCGAATATGTCCGAGTGCCAGGCCCCGGCCGTCATCGCTCAATCGCAATTGCACCGTCTCGCCATCCGTGCTCACTTCCAGCTCGATCACCCCGTGCACCGGCTTGCCCAGCATCGCACGCGTTTCTGACGTTTCGATACCGTGATCGATGCTGTTACGCAGCAGGTGCACGAACACATTGCGCAACACATCCAAGCCGTCGCCATGCAAGCGATAGCCGTTATCATCCACCAGCACGGCAGGCGGCGCCTTGCCCAATTCGCGCGCCAACGAAGGCAGCGAGGCAAACACGCCAGACAGTGCATCGTTGAACGAGCACGTCGAGAGCAGGCGCAAGCGATGGCGCACGGCGTCGCGCATCGCGATGGCCGCGTCCATATCCGCCACATCGGTCTGTTCCAGTAGTTGCAGACTCTGTGCGATCCACTCTGCATCCTCACCGCGGATACTCGTCGTGTCGCTCGCGCCAGACTTGCGGCCCAAACTGGTCGAACTGATCAACTCATACCGCTCCAACGCCGCACGCACCCGGCCCAGCTCCGACATCAATGCGTCTTGGTCCCATTGGGACAACGTGGCCGTCTCGGTACGGCGCAGCGCCTCGTATGTCTGCTCCGTCTCGTGCACGACGTTTGTCAGATGCTGCAGATTGTATGTCCGCGCATTCCCCTTGACCGTGTGCATGTTGCGAAACAACTCGGCAATCGCCGTGCTGTCGGCGTGGGATGTCTCGCGGATAATGCGTTCGTTTTCATTGACGAACGTATTCGCGCTCTCCAGGAAATGGTCGAACTTTTCCTGGCTGACCGCCAGGATTTCCCCGATGATTTCCAGCCGATGTTTCTGTTCGGAAGCCTCGGCGGCCAATTGACGCAATTCGGTCACGTCGCGGATGCAGAGCATCAGGCGCAAGATGACATCGTCTTCGTCGGTGATCGCGGACCAGCTCAGATCGAGGATCTTCACCCGGCCGTCCGGCATGCGCTTTTCCATTTCCCTGACCAGCAAGTCCTGGTTGAACGCGAAGTTCAGCATATCCTCGCCGAGGCAGGCGCCCATCGCCGCTTCCACTTGCGACAAGGCATCGGCACCCAATGCCGTGTTGGCGAACACCAGTTCCATCACATCACGGCCGGCAATATCCTCCGTCTCGAAAATCGATTCGAGGTGTGCCGAATATTCCGGATGCACAACCGGACGGCCGTGTGCTTCGCCGGTTATCGAGGCATGAGGAATAACGGTCAAGATGCCTTGCTGCATGTTCTGCAGCATCGCCTGGATATCCGCGTTCTTTTGCTTCAGTTGGGCGGCACCCTGCTGAATACGCTCGATCATGCCATTGAACGCGACGATCGAATGCCCGACCTCATCCATGCGCTCAACCGGCAGACGGCGTGTGAAATCCTGGCTACCCGCGATCTCACTCATCATCTGCTGCATCTTGCCCAACGGGCCTGCAATCTGTCGGTACAGCACGATGCCAATGGTCGTCAACAGCAATACGGCGAACAAGGTTACCGCCGAAATCGCTGTGACAGTGGTCGCCAGGCTGCCGTTCAACGTATCGATGGCCTGATCCTTGTCGCGGTTCTTCTCGACGCGCAGCGTGTTGACGATGCCTTCCAGCTCGTCGCGGTACTGCGCGACGTTTGCAAACAGATAGGCCTGTGCCAAGGCATCCTTGCCCGCCGCCTTCATCTTTACCGTGTCGCTGATCGCGGCATAGTAGTTCGCGAGGCTTTCATCGGCCTGGGCAATCAGTCCCTTCTGCGCCTGCGTATGGGCGTCGCGCCGCTGCAGCAGCAGTTGGGTCTGTACCGCCGCCTGCGCCGTCTTCAGTTGTGCCTGCGCCTGCTGGATCAGTTCGGCATCGGTCGCGTAGACCAATGTCATCGTCGCCAGTTGCACGTCCTTCAACTGTGCCACGAGATCAGCCGACGCGAGTGCGCTGGGCACAACGCCTTGGGTAACCTCGCGCACGGCGGCCGCGCTGCGATGTGAACGATAGGCCGCATAGCCCCCGATGGCCGACAGCGCGATAAACATCAACGTGACCAGCAGCGTGATACGGTGTCGAATCGTCATGACGGGATCGAATCCTTTTTTATGATCGCTGGTATGGACGCCCCGATTATCAAGTCGCAATGTGTCCAAGCCGTGACGTGTGTCACGGCGCACGGGACGGACTTCGCCGTCGTGCAACACCTACTCTTTCATGGAAGACGTCGGCCGGTGCTTTACAATTCGCCCTCGCGACCTGATGTCGATGCGCCCACCGGGTTCGGGCCACCGGCATCGGGTTGGTCGATCACTTTCTTTCGGAACAAAACATGAGCGATATCGTTCGCATCGAACAGACGCAGCGCAGCAGCCGCGTCGTCAAGGCCGCGGGCCTGGTCTTCGTGGGCGGCCAGACCGCCAATGACCGATCGCAGGACATCAAGGGCCAGACTGCGCAGGTATTGGCAAAGATCGATGGTTTTCTGGCGCAGGCCGGCATCGACAAGACGCGCCTGCTCAGTTCGCAAGTCTGGGTGCGCGATATCACGCGCGACTTTGCCGGCATGAACGAAATATGGGACGCGTGGGTGTCGCCTGGCAACGCACCAACGCGTGCGTGCGTGGAGTCGACGCTCGCGCTGCCAGATATTCTGGTGGAAATCTCGGTGACGGCCCTAACCGCCGACTGATCCCGGGGCAACGTCGGCAGCGATACATCCGGCCGGCAAGCGGCGGACATCGTCGCGGCAATGACCACCCCGGCGTCAGCGCCACACGCTGCGGTGGGCGACACGCTTCGCCGACACACGAATGCTCATGCGACAGGCGTCTGCAAAAAAGCCGGACGTTGCTCGACCTTGTGCGAGTAGGCCAGTAACACCGGGTAGTCATCCAGACGGAAGCCTGGCACGGTATCCCCGAGCATATGGCGCGTGAAGCCCAGCGTGACTGCCGCGGTGATGCCATCCTGCGTTATCGTATCCGTGCCGACCAGGGGATGCGCCATGACCTGCGCCTCGAGCGTCTGGTAAGCGGCCTGTAGCTGCTCGCTTACTCGCGTGAGCCATGGCGTATGCTGCTTCTCTTCCGGCCGCAGATGGCGTTCATAAACGATCTGCATCGTCTTTTCACAGGCGGCGAGACTCAAACCGATAACGCGCAGTGCCTGCGTGCGCGCGGCGAAATCGGCCGGCATCAGACTGCGCAAACCACGACTTGCCGCCAGCCCCTCAAGATGATCGAGGATCAGCGTGGAGTCGATGAGCCATTGCCCGTCATCGAGGACCAGCGTGGGTGCCTTGACGATCGGGTTGATCCTTTTGAAATCATCGTAATGACGGAACACCGACAACGCGTCGTGCTCGAACGGCATCCCCCACTCACGCATTGATAGGGCCACGCGGCGTACAAACGGCGAATCCAGCATGCCAATCAGCTTCATCTCGTTCCTTCTGTCGTTAAGGGTAAAGATGCAAGCGTAGCCCAGCCCGAAGACCTTGCCTATTGAGTTAATTTCAAGCGCATGTGAGGCCGGAGACGATCGGCACGGCGTCGAACAGGCCACGATTACCGGCAATGCCCCCTTCCAGCGCCAGCAAATGCTGCTTGAGGTCCAGCCCGCCCGCATAACCGGTCAGCGTGCCGCCACTCCCGATGACACGATGACAGGGCACGATCACCGAGACCGGATTGCGCCCCACGGCATTACCGATGGCCCGCGAACCACCCGGCGGCAGGCCGGCGGCGTTCGCCAGACTGCCATAGCTGACCTGCCGACCAAACGGGATATCGAGCAGCATAGCCCATATGTGTTGCTGGAACGGCGTTCCCGACAACGCCAACGGCACCGTAAAAGCCTGCAGGGCCCCGCTGAAATACGCCATCAATTCCTCATATCCTTGCCGTACGGCGTCCGGCAATCGCGGCGCTGACGTGTGCGCGGAAGACACGACCGCGAGGTGCGCCGGGAAATGCTTCTGCCCGGCGAACCACAGTCCACTCAGATGACGGTCGTCTCCGCGCAGCACGACGTCACCCAAGGGGCTGGGAAGGAGAAATCCCGGGCGACTGTCCGGCGCATGCGCGGCACGGCGCTTGACCGATGGTTGCGCGGTGCATGACGGCGCGACGGCGCTTTCGGTCGAATCATATCGTTGCATCTTCTTCTCCATCGATGGGCAGCGCCTGCGCCGCGCCGAACGGCGTCAACGATTGCGCTTCCCTTGACCGGCTTGTCCGCGTCGGTCGATGCGTTTTCATGGCGCCGGACGGCCCCGTGGACGGCGTATCGCCATCACCCGCCAGACGCCACAGGTGCATGGCCGCGTAAGCACGCCAGGGCGCCCATCGCGTGACGTGTTCACGCAAGGCCGCCGCGGATGAACAGCCGGTTTGTTTCAACAAAATGCCATCGCCTTCCGGCCAGGCGTTAGGCCAGCCAAGCGCCCGCATCGCGATGTATTGGGCCGTCCATGCGCCGATACCCGGCAATGCCTGCAACGCGGCCAGCGTATCGGGCAACGGGGCACCGCTCAGGGACAACGGGGTCACCGAGATCGCTTTATCGGTCAGCGCCCGCGCAAACGCCACGATCGCGCGGGCCCGCATGCGAGTCATCCCGATGGGACAGAGCCGATCCGCTTGCGCATCGGAGGACAACCCGTGCAACGCATGATGCACGGTGGCCGCGGTGGGAAAGCGCCGGGTCAGCGCCGCCGGTCGATGCGGGTCATCGGGCAATGCATGGCCAAACACATCGACGAACCGCCCCAGCTTCGCCACGCACTGGGCGACACTGACAAGTTGTCCCAGGATGGCGCGCACCCCCATTTCAAATCCGTCCACCGCGCCGGGCACCCGTATACCGGGCAAAGCGTGCGCCAACTCTCCGAGATGCGCATCGATGCGATCCGGCTGCGCATCCAGATCGAACACTCTGCGAATGCACGGCAATACCTGCGTCAACACCGGCGTCAGCGACGGCGACAGGAGAACGATGATCGCGTTGGCATGCGGTGCGTGCGTCACACTGAACCAGCCATCGATCATCGCCGCGCGTTTCGAGCCTGCCTGCGCATCGCCACCCGCATTCCTCTCGCCAACGGCGGAATCGGCCCGCCCCGGCGCGGGCCAGGATAGCGTGCGCGCGTAGCGTTCGCCATCCGCATATTCCACCCCGGGAATAGCACGGCGGCGCAGGAATCCCAGCAGATGGGTCCATGCATAGGGCGGCCGATACGCAAGGGGCAACACTAAAGGCGGCGCTGCCTGTATGGCCGTGGTACGAGCAACGGTTGGCGAGCGCTCATACGGCGCCTGCTTGCGCAAGCGTCCCGGACTCAAGCCATACCGTTGTTGAAACAGGTCATTGAATCGCCGCACGCTGCCAAAACCGGATGCATGCGCGATCGCGGTGACCGGCAGCGCAGTATCGGTCAGCAAGCGCTTTGCCATCAGCAAGCGCTGCGTTTGTGCGAACGCGACGATCGACACGCCATACGCCGCCTGAAACAGCCGGCGCAGATGCCGTTGCGTCACGCCCATCCGGGCCGCCAGTGCCTCGACATCGCGATGATTCAGGAAGCCCTCGACAATCAACGCCGCGGCCGCATCGGCCAAATGTGACGGTGCGGAGGCGACGCCAAGGACCGGGTCCGCTGTCGCGCGGATCAATGCTCCGCGCGCCGGGGCCAGCTCTGGACGGCAACGCAGACAGGGACGGTAGCCAGCATCTTCCGCCGCCGCGGCGGAGCCAAAGAAGTGGCAGTTCCGCCGTTGCGGCGCACGCACCGCGCACACCGGACGGCAATAAATCCCCGTCGATGACACGCCGACGAAGAACCAGCCGTCAAAACGGCGATCCTTGGCAAGCAAGCTGGTGTAGCAGATGTCGGGGTCGAGTTCCATACCGACACTCTAGCGTAAGGGCCGAGAACAAACTCGCTGTTTTCGGACATCACGAGGCGTCCGGCGGTTTCGCGAAACCCTGTTCCTCCAGGACGTCTGCCACACGGTCGGCAAATGCGCGCGCCAGCAATGACAGCGGCTCGACACTGGAATGAACCAGACTGACCGTCAGTTCGGCACCCTCGTCAATCGGCCGCACGACGAATTCACCGCCCGTACGGCTCTTTACCGAAAACTCATCGACCAGCGCGACCCCCGCCCCAGCCGCGACGATCGAGCAGGCATTCTGCGGCGACGGTACTTCCACGGCCACACGCAACGGCTCGTCAGCCTGTTGGTACATTGCTTCCACCAGCCGCCCGAAAGGCGTGCCCGGCGGATAGCCGATCAACGGAAACGGGCGCAAGTCCGTCATTTTCAGATGGGCATGATGCGTCAGCGGATGTCCCTCCGGCATGATGCAGACGATCCGCCCCTGGCGCAACGGCGTAACGGTTAAATTGGGATGCGCGACCGGCATGATGGTGATGCCAAGCTCCGCTTCATGCGAGATGAGGCTGTCGACCAAGGCGCCGAAGTTTTGCCCCCGCAATGTCACCTTGACGTCAGGATGCTGCGCACGAAAGCGGGTAATCGCGTGCGGCACGATCTGATGACTGATACTCGGACTGGCCACCACATGCACGATCCCGTGCCGCAACTCGGCCAGTTCCTGCGCGCACTCATTGACACGACGCACGCCTTGATAGACGTCGTCGACGCGGCGGAATAATTCACGCGCCTCGGGAGTGGGATAGAGTCGGCCCCTTGTCCGCTGGAACAGCGGGAAGCCCAGACGGGACTCCGTATAGGAAAGCAGGCGGCTGACCGCCGGTTGTGACACGCACAATACCCGCGCAGCAGCACTGATGGAACCGGAGGTCATCACCGCCCGGAACACTTCGATTTGCCTGAGATTCAATGCCATCTTGCTTATCGTTCGCATGAGTGGGTGCCCGACGATAGCAGAAAACAGCCGTGAACGATGCACGGTGGACGATGGACGAGGCTGCCCTGCGGCACGGCAAGGGCGGCAACCGTATGTTGTCGATTCGCACGACATGCGACAAATTTGCCGCGCACCAGGTTCATTCCCGCACACCTGCCGCAGATGACTGATCCTCTGGAACGTTGTCCGGTAAGACGAGTAACACCAGGAAGATGCGTGGTATCGCAACACGGGCTGACCGCCACATCGCGACACCGCACCAGGCGATGTGCATTTCCGCAGGCACGCGATCGCATCATGAACAGGAGGAGGAATGACATCCTTCGCCATCCCCCTCTCCCGCCAAGGTACGGCTTCATTCACGAAGCTTGTTCGAATCGCACGGTATGGTTATAATTGCGTTCTTTCGGGGCGTAGCGCAGCCTGGTAGCGTACCTGCATGGGGTGCAGGTGGTCGGAGGTTCAAATCCTCTCGCCCCGACCAAGACTGAGCCCGCATAATCATTCGGTTATGCGGGCTTTTCGTTTTGGCAGATGCAATATGGGGCCATCTGATATTGGAAGCGGTCCGATGCACGACGCCTTCAAGTCAACGTATCCAATCGATCAGATCGTCATCCATCGACAATGAAAATCACGCAGCACCACCGCCAGTAGGCGGTTCAGGACTCTTGTTCCGGGGAATGCTCCGGATTCGCTTCGTCGCCAAAGTCGAATTCCAACGCTTGTTCTTGCGCACGTTCGGCGGCTGATATCGCGGCAGACGCAGAACCGGTACTGCCCCTCCCTTGTAGCCTTGCCTCAGCCGACGGACGTGCAACCAAGGAAGTCCCCTTCGCGGTTGCCTGTGATACCGCCGCACGCAACGCATCCCGTACCTCGACGAGGTCGTCCCGCAGTCGACTCAAATCAACTGCCGCATTGTCGAAGGGGTTCGCCTGGCGCTCGCCAATCGAGAGGACGTCACTGCCATCGGGACCATTTGCCTCCCCTTCGGCCAATACCCCACCCGCAACATGCAGGTCCTCTTCCTCGTCATGGGCATGGGCCCCACCGGACAGCTTGTTGCGCGCACCGTTGATCGTGAATCCTTGCTCGTACAACAAGTCACGAATGCGGCGGATCAGCAATACTTCGTGGTGCTGATAATAGCGGCGATTGCCGCGGCGCTTGACCGGCTTGAGTTGCGTGAACTCCTGCTCCCAATACCGCAGCACGTGTGGCTTGACGCCACACAGCTCGCTCACCTCACCTATCGTGAAATAGCGCTTCGCCGGAATCGGCGGAAGAGGTAGGGCGGCAGTTGCAGCTTTATCCATGGTCAGGGTCAGCGCAATAGGTCAGCGGCAATGAGCCTGGGCATCCATGGCGCCACCGTTCAGCGAACGAGGGCTGTCTTGGACGTTCCGCCTTCCACGAGCCCCTTCAACTTCTGACTCGCATGGAACGTCACCACCCGCCGCGCGGCGATCGGAATCGCTTCGCCCGTTTTCGGGTTCCGGCCAGGGCGCTGCGGTTTGTCCCGCAATTGGAAGTTGCCGAAACCCGACAACTTCACGCATTCCCCGCTTTCCAGCGCGCTGCGCAACACGTCGAAAAACGCCTCGACCATGTCTTTTGCTTCACGCTTGTTCAATCCAACGTTGTCAAACAGCAATTCGGCCAATTCCGCCTTCGTCAACGTCGGCGTCTCGGATACATTGGTATTGGTCACGGTTACCGCTTCGCGCGTTAGCGTGCTGCGTTGGGCCGACACCAAGGCCTCGAATTCACTGGAGTCCATTTCATTCATATCAAATACCGGATGCCACCAGGCATCCTCGCCGTAGTCGTTTCCCTATCGGGATGCTCAGAATCCGGTCGGAAACATGTCGGGCAAGCCACGCACCGCGTGCCGATGCAAGCCTGTATGACCGCAGCACCGATACCAACTCGCCCATGTCCTAAATCCGTACGGATTCATTCAGGCAAGACGCATGGTCACATCGCACTGTGCCGTTCTCCCGTCATCAACCACGAAGCCGCGCGCCGAAATCACGCGCCAATCGGTCGACGAGGATCTGCACGGCCGCGTCGGCCGCACCCTCCTGAAGCGTCCCGCCAGTATCTTGCAAGCCAATTCTGAAAGCAAGGCTTTTCTCGGTGGTCGCCAGACCGCCCGATTGCCCATCCTTCGGTCGAAATTCATCAAACAAAGCAATATGTTGCACAATCTGGCAAGCTGGATCACGACGCGCATCCCGCAGTGCATCCAGGAGTGCCTGAACCCCCACTTCGCGGTCCACGACCACGGCAATATCGCGTCGTGCCGGCGGAAATTTCGACACCGGCACCGGGTCCGGCAACGCACGATCGGACAGCGCCGAAGCGTCCACCTCACACACCACCGGCGCCCGCGGCAGGTCGTATTTACGCTGCCAGCTCGGATGCAATTCTCCCAGCCAGCCGACCACCTTGCCGTCCACTTCCACACGGGCACTACGCCCAGGATGCAAGGCTGGGTGCGCGGCCCGCACAAAGCGGGGCACCACCGGCGCGAACAGCGCCTCCAGGTCCCCCTTGACGTCGAAGAAGTCCACCTGGCGCGCCGTCTCGCCCCATTGCTCGTCCGCAGCGCCGCCGTAGGCCAGCGCGCCCAGCCTGACCGGTTGCGCAATCCCTGCAATCGTCATCGGTCCCGCCGACACACCCGCATCGCGAACGAACACACGACCCAACTCGAAAACACGCACACGATCCGCGCGACGGCTCAAGTTATGCTTCAGCACATCGACCAGGCTGCCGATCAACGTGCTGCGCATCACCGACAACTGGCTCGCGATCGGATTCAACAGCTTGATAGGGGATGCATTCCCGGCAAAATCCGTTTCCCACTGCGCATCGACAAAGCCGAAGCTGACCGTTTCCGCGTAGTCCCTTGCCGCCGCGCGATGCCGGATGTCATGCACGGAACGATGGGTCTCATCCGTGCCGCGCATCCGGTTCAGCGCTATCGGCGCACGTAACGGAATCTTCTCGAAACCATGGATGCGCGCAACTTCCTCGATCAAATCCTCTTCGATTTCGATATCGAAACGATAGGACGGCGGCGTCACCGCAAATACCTCACCCTCCTGCGTGAACGGCAACCCCAGCCGCGTGAACACGTCGCTGACGATCGCGTCGCTGAGGGGAATGCCGATGATCCGCGCGGCCCGCGACACGCGCATCGCCACCGGCTTGCGTTGCGGCAGATTGACGATTTGATCATCGATCGGACCGACTTGGCCGCCACATACATCCACCAGTAAACGCGTGATCCATTCGAGATGATCGACCGTCGTCGCATAATCCACGCCACGCTCGAAACGGTGCGTCGCATCGGTCGAGAAGTTATAACGCCGCGCACGTCCGCGCACGCTGTCCGGCCACCAGAAAGCCGCTTCGACGTAGATGTTCGTAGTGTCAAGCGTGACTGCCGTACTGTCGCCGCCCATGATGCCCGCCAAGCTCTCGACGCATTGACCGTCCGCGATCACACCAACCTGTTCATCGAGCGTGACCGTATTGCCGTTCAACAGCTTCAACGTCTCACCGGTCTTCGCCCATCGCACATCCAGATCCCCGTGGATCGTGTCGAGGTCGAACACGTGCGTGGGTCGACCCAGTTCAAGCATCACGTAATTCGAGATGTCGACCAGTGCGGATACACTGCGCTGGCCGCAACGCGCCAAACGTCGCACCATCCATTCCGGTGTCTTGGCGCGCGCATTCACACCGCGAATGACCCGGCCGGAAAAGCGTCCGCATAAATCGGGCGCGCTGATCTTGACTTGGCGCAGTTCATCCAACGTCACGGCCACCGGCGTAAACGCTTCGCGCTGCAACGGCGCTCCGGTAATGGCGGCTACCTCACGTGCGATGCCGTGCACGGAGAGACAGTCGGCCTTGTTCGGCGTCAGCTTCACCTCAAAGACCTGATCATCTAGATCCAGATACGCCCGGATGGATTCACCAACCGGCGCGTCCTCGGCGAGGATCATCAGACCCACACTGTCATCGGACAACTTCAGTTCCTTGGCCGAGCACAACATGCCGGCACTTTCCACCCCCCGGAGCTTGCCCAACTTGATCTTGAACGGCGCCCCTCCGACCTCGGCCGGAGGCAGCTCCGCGCCGACCAACGCCGCAGGTACTTTGATACCCGGTGCCACATTGGGTGCGCCACAGACGATCTGCAGCGGCTCGCCGTGACCCACGTCCACGCGGCAGACGTTCAAGCGGTCCGCGTCGGGATGCTTCTGTACGTCGATCACCTGCGCGACCACGACCTTCGTGAACGGCGGCGCGGCCGGTGTCACGCCTTCCACCTCGATACCGGACATCGTCAACGCATGCGCAAGCGCATCCGTCGACAGCGGCGGATTGACGACTGTTCTAAGCCAGGATTCCGGGAATAACATCTTGTTCGTTTCCTTGTTGCCTTCTCTGCGCGATCCATTCGACGGCCTCGGTGTGCTACACCGTCGGCGCGGCGCCTTGTCGCGCAGATACCGTACCGGACGTCGCCGCGCGTCGCGCGATCCGATGCCCGATACCTATCCGAGAGCGGTACCGCCACCGCGCGAACCCATGCTCACGCATGCGCCCCACCCGGGATGCCCGCTCCGCTGACGTTACGCGAACTGCTTCAGGAAGCGCAGGTCGTTTTCGAAGAACGGCCGCAAGTCCTGCACGCCATAACGCAGCATCGTCAACCGTTCCAGTCCACTACCGAATGCAAAACCCACAAAGCGCTCCGGGTCCAACCCCATGTTGCGCACGACGGCAGGATGCACCTGGCCCGCACCCGAAATCTCCAGCCAACGCCCCGCATTCGCGCCGCGTTCGAACATCATGTCGATCTCCGCCGACGGCTCCGTGAACGGGAAATACGACGGACGAAAACGTACGACGATGTCGTCGCGTTCGAAGAACTGGCACAGGAAGTCCGTGTAGACGCCCTTCAGATCGGCAAAGCTGACGTTCTCGTCGATCCACAGCCCTTCGACCTGGTTGAACATCGGAGAATGCGTGGCGTCGCTGTCCACGCGGTAGGTCCGGCCCGGCACGATAACCTTGATCGGTGGCGTATGCGCACGCGCATAGCGGACCTGCATCGGGCTCGTATGCGTGCGCAGCAGCAACGGGCGTCCTTGCTCGTCCTTGTCCTCGATATAGAATGTGTCCTGCATCGAGCGTGCGGGATGGTTCTCCGGACTGTTCAACGCGGAGAAATTGAACCAGTCGTTTTCGATCTCGGGACCATCGGCCACATCGAAGCCGATCGACGCGAAGATGCGTTCGACGCGCTCGCGGGTCTGCATCACCGGATGCAGCGTGCCGGTCTGCGCCCGACGCCCCGGTAATGTCACGTCGATCGCTTCGGCTGCGAGGCGCTGGTTCAGCAATGCGTCCGCCAATGCCTGGCGGCGTGCGTTCAAGCCATCCTCGATGGCCTGTTTCGCAACATTGATTCGTGCGCCTTCCTGCTTGCGCACGTCCGGATCGAGCTTGCCCAGGCCCTTGAGCAGCTCGGTCAATTGCCCAGCCTTGCCGAGATACTTGGCCTTTTCATTTTCGAGCGCCACAACGTCATTGCATTGCGCAAAACCGTCGAGCGCGACCGTCACAATCTGGTCCAGGTCCATAAATCTCTTTTTAATGCGCCGCCGTCACCGCCATCCGGGTCGCTCGTACCGAGCGCAACCAAGGTGTCGACATTGCCTTGCTGCCAATGTCGCACGCACGCAGTCAGCGGACTATCACGTCAGCGAAATATTCGTCGCCTGATGGGTCACATCTCGCCATCATGCAATATCAACAAAAAAGGGGGCCACCAGCCCCCTTTCCCGCACTACAGCGCGATGTTGCCGCGCTTGCCCTCGCCTGGGCGACGGCGAAAAAAACGCGTGCACGCCATCCTGCGCGGCACGCGCGTTCTCCTTACGCTGCCTGCACTTCCTTCACGCGAGCAACGATTGCAGCAAATGCCGGCTTGTCGAAAATCGCCATGTCGGACAGCACCTTACGGTCCAGTTCGATAGCCAACTTCTTCAAGCCATTCATGAACACGCTGTACGTAACACCATGCTCACGCGATGCCGCGTTGATACGTGCAATCCAAAGCGCACGGAACACGCGCTTCTTATTACGACGATCGCGGTACGCGTACTGGCCGGCACGCATGACGGCCTGCTTAGCGATACGGTAGACGTTATTGCGACGGCCGCGGTAACCCTTGGCCTTGACAATGATCTTCTTGTGACGGGCCCGCGCTGTGACCCCGCGTTTTACTCTAGGCATGGAATGCTCCTATTTGCAGGGTTAAGCGTACGGCATCATCGCGCGCACGGACGCAACGTCCGATGCGTGGACACCTTCCGTACCACGAAGATGACGCTTGTTCTTCGTCGTCTTCTTGGTCAGGATGTGGCGCTTGAAGGCTTGACCGCGCTTGACGGTACCGCCCGGACGCACGACAAAGCGCTTGGAGGCGCTTTTCTTCGTCTTCATCTTCGGCATGAGAACCTACTCCAACTCTTTGGCATGACACCAGGTGTCCGGCTTCCGCCGTCCTTGCTTGACCCGACATCACTTGTTTTCGCGACATGGGACGGCAACACCGTGTCCATACCGCCCCCAATGACACACTGCATCATCGGAGCCCTGCACGCCGCTTGCACGCCAACGTTACGGCATCACCGCCATGGGTCCAAAACCCCCATCGCCTAGGTACCGCTCCGTCCGTTCAACCGCGTCCAACCAGCGCCTTACTGCTCTTAACCACGGTTACTTCTTCCGCCTCGGACCGATCACCATGACCATCTGACGCCCTTCCATCTTCGGCATCTGTTCGACCTGACCCACTTCATCCAGGTCCGTGCGCAAACGCTCGAGCATTCGCATGCCAATTTCCTGGTGGGCCATCTCGCGACCGCGGAACCGCAGCGTGATCTTCGCCTTATCGCCTTCGTCGAGGAACCGCGTCAGATTGCGCAACTTGACGTTGTAGTCGCCATCATCCGTACCCGGACGAAACTTGACTTCCTTGACTTCGACGATCTTTTGCTTGAGCTTGGCCTCGTGCGCCTTTTTCGACTCCTGGTATTTGAACTTACCGTAGTCCATCAGGCGGCACACGGGCGGCGCGGCGTTCGGTGCGATTTCCACCAAGTCGACATCGGCCTCGCTGGCCAGTCGGATGGCTTCAGCCAACTTCACAATGCCCAGCGGCTCGTTTTCGACGCCGTTCAAACGCACTTCAGGTGCGAAGATTTCACCGTTCAGACGATGAGACTTTTCCGTAGCGATGTTAGGTTTCCCCTATGATCGTTGATATTCGATGCGGCCGTACGCAGGCTTATTGGTAGGTCCGGATTTCTTCCAGAAGCCGAGCCGAGAACGTGTCCAGAGCCATGGTGCCCAGGTCCACATTGCCTCGCGCACGCACCGCGACGGTGTGCGATTCGCGCTCCTTTCCGCCCACAACGAGCAGATAAGGAATCTTTTGCATAGTATGCTCGCGTATTTTATAGCTTATCTTTTCATTTCGCAAATCAACCTCTGCCCTAACCCCTTGTTTTTGCAACGTTTGGGCAACAGATTGCGCGTAATCGGCCTGATCACCGGTAATATTCATCACTACCACTTGCACCGGCGAGAGCCAGGAAGGCATGGCGCCGGCATGGTTTTCGATCAACATGCCCAGGAATCGCTCGAACGAACCGATGATCGCACGGTGCAACATGACGGGTCGCTTGCGCGCATTGTCCTCGGCGACGTATTCCGCGCCGAGACGCTCCGGCAGCACGAAATCGAGCTGCAGCGTACCGCATTGCCATGACCGTCCGATCGCATCCTTGATGTGATACTCGATCTTCGGGCCATAGAAGGCACCTTCGCCCGGCAATTCCTCCCAGGAGAGATCACACTTGCGCAGTGCCTCGCGCAGCCCCTCCTCGGCACGGTCCCACTGGGCGTCGTCACCGGCACGTTTTTCCGGCCGCAGGGACAACTTCACCGCCACCTCGTGAAAGCCGAAGTCCTTGTAGATCCGCATCGTCAATTCATTGAAGGCGATCGCCTCCGAATTGATCTGGTCTTCGGTACAGAAGATATGCGCGTCGTCCTGGACGAAACCACGCACCCGCATCAGTCCATGCAATGACCCGGATGGCTCATTACGATGACAGGAGCCGAACTCGGCGAAACGCAACGGCAAGTCGCGATACGACCGCAATCCGTGATTGAAGACCTGGACGTGACCCGGGCAATTCATCGGCTTGACCGCGTACTCGCGTTTTTCCGATTCCGTGACGAACATGTTCTCACGGTAGTTGTCCCAGTGACCCGAGCGCTCCCATAGTGATTTATCCATCACCATCGGCGTCTTGATCTCGCTGTACCCGGACGCATTCAAGCGCTGCCGCATGTATTGCTCGACCGCCTGCCATAGGGCCCAGCCCTTCGGATGCCAGAACACCATGCCCGGCGCTTCTTCCTGCAGATGGAACAGGTCGAGCTGCTTGCCGAGCTTGCGGTGGTCACGCTTTTCCGCTTCCTCGAGCATCGTCAGATACGCGTCCTGGTCTTCCTTCCTGGTCCAGGCCGTGCCATAGATCCGCTGCAATTGCTCATTGTTCGCGTCGCCGCGCCAATACGCGCCGGCCACCTTCATCAGCTTGAATACCTTCAGCTTGCCGGTGCTAGGCACGTGCGGACCGCGACACAGATCGGTGAAGCCACCATGCGAGTACAGCTTGATGTCTTCGTCGCCCGGAATCGCGGCGATCAGTTCAGCCTTGTATTTCTCGCCGATGCCAGCGAAATAGGCAACAGCCTCATCGCGCGAGACGACACGACGCGACACCGGTTCGTCACGCTTGGCGATTTCCTGCATGCGCTTCTCGATGCGCTCCAAGTCTTCCGGCGTGAACGGCCGCGAATAGGCAAAGTCATAGTAGAAGCCATTGTCGATGACCGGGCCAATGGTGACCTGCGCCTCAGGATACAGCTCCTTGACAGCATAGGCGAGCAAATGCGCGGTCGAATGACGCACGATATCGAGGCCTTCCGGGTCCTTGTCGGTGATGATCGACAGCGCCACATCGCGATCGATCAGCGCCGAGGTATCTACCTCCTGACCATCGATCTTTCCGCCCAATGCCGCTTTTGCCAGCCCCGGACCGATCGACGCGGCGACTTCCGCCACGGTCACCGGGCGCTCGTATTGGCGCACGGAACCATCAGGCAAGCGTACCGAAATCATGCTGCTCTCCCACCCCGCCTTTTGGCGCGGATCAATTGAATCCCACTGTGCAACAACGCGCCTTCCCGCGAGGCACCCAGACGGTACCCGCCACGCCATCGACAAGCGGGCCACACAAAAACACGGATAAAAAAAATGCGGCCCACCAGGGGCCGCATTTCATTTTCGCGATATCGATAAACGAACTGAACCGGTCCCTATCAGGATTCCTGAGTCGTACCGGTCAGCGTTCGCAGGAACATCGTATTTCCTCGTCACGTTCGTCTATCGGGCACCGCTTCCGAATTGTACTTTCAACCCGGATATGCCTACTGACTGCAAATTCGTTGGTAGGCTCGATTGGATTCGAACCAACGACCCCCACCATGTCAAGGTGGTGCTCTAACCAACTGAGCTACGAGCCTAAAGAAGCAAGATTATAGAGCATCTACCGAAAGTTGCAAGCGCTATTTAACACATACCACCGCACTTCCCTCACCTGCCCCACCGCGCCTTCGCTTCACAACCGACGCGAGGCCCGAATCATACCCGAAATCTCGGATAAAACAAGTAGTGCCCGACGACATTGCTCGGCGCTGCGCACCTCCACTGTGAAATGCATATAGGCATGGTGGCGTTTCGATACCGTCTTGACACCCACGACGTTGATCTTCTCGCGTGCGAAGATATCAGAGATGTCGCGCAACAGGCCTTGCCGATCCGTCGCCTCGATCATCAAGTCAACGGGATACACGGTATCGCCGCGACCGCCGATCGCTTCGTCGGACCACGCCGTCTCAAGCACGCGCTCCGGCGCTTCTGCGGCCATCCGCGCAAACGTCGGACAGTCGGCACGATGAATCGACACCCCTTTGCCTCTCGTGACAAATCCGGCAATGGCATCCGGTGGCGCCGGGCGGCAGCAGCGCGCGAGCTGCGTCATCAGTGCACCCACGCCCACAACCAATACGCCGCTGGATGCCCCACTGGCAACACTGCGCCCGCTGCTCGACTTGGCGACGATCTCCGGCTGTTCTTCCACCACCGGCGGCCCGTCGTGCAATGCCTGTTCAACCTGCCGCAGGCTGAACTCCTCTTTCCCGACGACGACAAACAAGGCATCCGGGTTCTTGAAACCCAGCTTATTGGCCAGGTCATCCAGGTTGACAGACGTCTTCCCTTCCCGCTGAAGCGTCTTTTCGACCATCGCCCGACCCGTGGCGATGCTTTCCTGCAAATCGAGCGCGTTAAACCAGTTCCGCACCTTCTGCCGCGCACGCGGGCTATGCAGATACCCCAGGTTTGCATTCAGCCAGTCACGCGATGGGCCGCCTTGCTTGACCGCGATGATCTCAACCGTCTGGCCATTGCGCAACGGGGTATTCAATGGCACCATCGCACCGTCGACACGAGCGCCCCGGCAGCGGTGACCCAGGTCGGAATGCAGATGATAAGCAAAATCAACCGCCGTGGCGCCCTGCGGCAACGCAATCACGCGTGCCTGCGGCGTCAATACGTAAATGTGATCGTCGACCGGCGTCTGCTTGATCTGTTCCCACGCCTGCAACGCACTTTCCGGACGGTCCAACCGGGGGGCGTTGCCGTCGGTGCCGTCGTCGACGCCTTCGCCACGCTCGCCGGCGATATCGTCCTTCCATGCCAGCAATTGCCGCAGCCAGGCAATCTTCTCGTCGTAGCGTTCGTCGGCGGCGAACTGTCCCGCATAACCGCGTGGCCCGGCCTCCTTATAGCGCCAGTGCGCGGCAACCCCATATTCGGCGAACTCGTGCATTTCACGGGTACGGATCTGCACCTCGAACGCCCGACCATCGTCACCGATGACAACCGTGTGCAGCGACTTATAGCCATTCGGCTTGGGGCGGGAAATATAATCGTCGAACTCCTTCGGGATCGGTTGCCACATGTTGTGGACAATTCCCAGCACCGAGTAGCAATCCTTGACGTCGCGCACGATGACGCGAAACGCGCGAACATCGTACAGCTCGGAGAAATCGAGGTCCTTGCCGCGCATCTTGCGCCAGATACTGTAGATATGCTTTGGCCGGCCGCTGACCTCGGCAACGATATCCGCCTCGGAAAGCGCTTCGCGTAGTTGCGCGATTGCGGCGCTGACATAGGCTTCGCGCTCGACCCGCTTTTCATCGAGCAGACGCGCAATCCGCTTGTAGGTGTCCGGGTCTTCGAAGCGGAACGCCAGGTCCTCCAATTCCCACTTGACCTGCCAGATACCCAGGCGATTCGCCAACGGCGCGTAGATTTCCAGCGTCTCGCGTGCGAGGTCCGGCGCAGGCGCGCTTTTCGTCGCCGCGTGATGGCGCAGCGTCTGCAGACGCGATGCAAAGCGAATCAGCACGACCCGGATGTCCTGCGCGAATGCCAACAGCAGTTTGCGCAACGATTCCACATGCAGGCGGCGCGCCGCCTCGGCATCGCGGTCCAGACCCTTGCTGCCGCGCTCCGCGGCCCGCACGCCGACGACGCCGAGCTGGGACAGCTTGCGCACGTCGGCAATCAGATGCAGCACTTCCGCCGCCAACGCGTCGCCGAGCAACGCCGTGATATCGTCGGTCCGGTCGGCGATCGGATACAGGATGGCGGCCAGCAGCGAAGGCAAATCCGCATCGAGCGAAGCGAGAATCCTGGCGGTCCCGGCCCCGTGATCGACCAGGGACTCGCCGGATTTCATCGTCATCTCCGACGCGACTTCCCGCACGCGCGCGCGCGCCGCGTCCAATAAGGGCGAGGCGTCAGGAGACCCGGCGGGCTCCGGGAGGGATGCGTCGTTTGCTGTTTCCATGAAATTCGTCAAGACCGATGCGCCGCCGTACTGTCCGCGATCAATCCTTTTGCGCGGCAACCACGACCACTTCCACGAGGCAAGCCGGATTCGCCGGCTTGGCTTCCACCGTCGCACGCGGTGGGGTATGGCCGGCGGCCACCCAGGCGTCCCAGGCCCGGTTCATTTCAGCGAAGTCGCGCATGTCGGCAATATAGATCTGCACTGAAAGCAGATGTTCCTTGTCGCTGTTCGCCTCACCCAGCAAGCGATCGATATGACCCAGGACTTCGACAGTCTGTGCGTAGGCATCACCCGTCGTGTCCTCGGCAATCTGTCCAGCCAGATATACGGTACGGTTGAAAATCGCGGTCTCCGAGAGACGCGCGCCAACGTGGTGACGAACGATCGGCATGCAATATATCCATTAAAAAGTGAGGGCGGACACGATTATCCCGAAGTGCCGACGCGTTTGCCCGCGCCAATGCCAAGCAACACGCCTTGCACATTTCTGGTGCAAGCATGCATGATACCCGCTCAGTGGATATTTTAAGCGAGGTGACGCCCCTTCCGTTTACGACGCGTGCAAAAACTGCGTAACGAGCACGGTCTGGGCCGGATCGACGAAGGTGGGCGCGTGTCCGACGCCCGGGACGGTTGCGCTCGAAAACCGCGCGCCGCACGCCAGCATCCGCTCTAATGTCTGCGCCGAAAATAAGTCCGAATCGCCGCCACGCACGATCAGTGTGGGGCAGCGTATCGATTCGAAGGCATGCCACATGCCTGCCTCGGCGGCATCCAGAGCGGCCGCGTCGAGCGAGGCGGCCATCCGGAACGCCTCGGCGATACCGGGATCCGCACGCAAAGCGTAGCCGACGACGGCACCGCCGTCATCGTAGACGCGCTTGAGCATTGGTGCATTCAGGGCGCGCCATTGCTCGGGCGTATGGGCGCCAAAGCCCGCGCTGTGCGCAGTGATGTAGTCGACACCCTCCTGCGCACTTTTGAACATCGGCGCCACGGTCCCGCCCCGTGCAGCCACTTCATCCAGATAAGCACGCAGCCGAATCAGCGATGACGGCTCCAGATGTGGCCCGACATCGTTGATAACCATCCGTTGGATCGGCGTGATCGGCATTGCCGCCAGCAGCATGCCTATCAAACCACCCATCGACGTTCCCAGGTAATCGATCCGGGTCAAATGCAATTGTGCGAACAACGCCAACATATCGCCGACGTACTGCGGGAGAACATAGCCGGCGGGATCGCTTAACCAGTCCGATTTACCCCGCCCGACGACATCCGGACAGATGACACGATGTGTCTGCGCCAGGCGCGCGGCCAGCACGTCGAAATCCCGCCCCGTCCGACTCAGGCCGTGAACGCAAAGCAGCACACGCGGGTTGTGGGGATCGCCCCATTCCACATAGGCCATCCTGTGCGGCCCCCTCGTACCGGCGCAGAGAATCGTGCCCGTGCGTGGCGTCGCCGCGCTCATGCGTCCGCGTCGCGCGGTAACGCTTGCGTGGTGGCGGTCACCGTGTCGTCAAAATGCACCGGCGCGCCGGTTTTCTCCCGCACCGTCTCGGGCGTGACGTCGGGTGCGAGTTCGATGACGTGCAGACCGTCGTTGGTCACGTCGATGACGCAGAGGTCGGTAATGATCCGATTCACGACGCCAAGGCCGGTCAGCGGCAATTGGCAAGCGGGCAGGATCTTGTGTTCATCCCCTTTCGCCACATGCTCCATCAGCACCACCACTCGCCGTACGCCGGCAACCAGATCCATCGCACCGCCCATCCCCTTGATCATCTTGCCGGGGATCATCCAGTTGGCCAGGTCCCCCTTCTCGCTGACCTGCATGGCGCCCAGAATCGCCAGATCGACGTGACCGCCGCGAATCATCGCAAACGAATCCGCCGACGAAAAAAACGACGAGCCGGGCAGCGTCGTAACCGTCTGCTTACCGGCATTGATCAGGTCCGCGTCGATCTGGTCCTCGGTTGGCGACGGGCCGATACCAAGCAAACCATTCTCGGACTGCAACCATACCTCCACGCCCGGCGGCACATAATTCGCCACCAGCGTCGGCAGACCGATACCGAGATTCACATAGAAGCCGTCTTCGAGTTCCTGGGCGGCGCGGGCCGCCATTTGTTCACGTGTCCAAGGCATGCTCGATTTTCTCCAGGATTCAGGTGGCGCTGGCGGGCGCACGAACGACGCGCTTCTCGATGCGCTTTTCCGGATGCGCATTGACGACGATCCGTTGCACAAAGATACCGGGCGTATGAATCGCATCCGGGTCCAATTGCCCGACGTCGACCAGTTCCTCGACCTCCGCGATGGTCACGCGGCCCGACATTGCACAGAGCGGATTGAAGTTGCGCGCGGTGGCGCGGAAGAGAAGGTTGCCAGCGCGATCGCCTTTCCACGCCTTGACCAGCGCGACGTCCGCACGCAGGGACGACTCCAGCACATGATCGATACCGTCGAACGCGCGCACTTCCTTGCCCTCGGCAACCATCGTGCCGACGCCGGTCCGAGTGAAGAACGCCGGAATGCCGGCGCCACCGGCGCGCAGCTTCTCGGCCAGCGTACCCTGGGGCGTGAACTCCAATTCGAGTTCACCCGCGAGGAACTGCCGTTCGAATTCCTTGTTCTCGCCCACATAGGACGAGATCATCTTGCGGATCTGCCTGCTTTCCAGCAATAGCCCCAGGCCAAAACCATCGACACCGGCATTATTGCTGATACAGGTCAAGTCCTTGACGCCACTCTCGCGCAAGGCCGCGATCAGGGCCTCCGGAATACCGCACAAACCGAAACCGCCGACGGCCAGCAACTGTCCGTCCTGCACAACGCCGGACAGTGCCGCCGCTGCGCTCGGATACACCTTGTTCATCTGCCTCCCCCCACGACTGAAGCGTTCGAGATAGGCCACCACGCCATTCAGAATCTTCCCGTCCGCAAGACCGTCACGGCCGGTTCGCCTGTGATGCGGCAACCGAAATGCGCCTCTTCGCCACGCGTTGGCGCGACGAATAAAGCTCGCGTGCGCCTGTTTGAGTGCGCAAGTGCTATTGTTCGGTGCAGCATAGCAGACCACTGCGCTGCCGGATCATGCGAAAACATGACTTACGGAGCGTTTACAGGAAAACCCTAATAGGAGGCGGGGTAGCGTAGGGCGAGGCAGGCGTGCGGCACATGCTCTCCCCCGCCACGCCCTCAGGCTAATGGTGCCGGCAATCGCGCCCGCAAGGCATCCGGTAACGGAACGGATTGCCCTAATGCGTAGTCTGTCCACACTACGGTGGCTCCGCCGTCCGATACGACAACGTCCGGCTGGTCCTGGCGGCGCACGTCAAAGCGGGTATTCATGCTGCTGCGGCCAGGCGGCTTCGCGTACAGGGTGCAGATGATATCCGCCGGGTAGATCAACTGCCGGCGATAATTCATGAACGCATTGACCACGGCAGGGCCTTGGCCTACAGGCCGCTGCAGGCCGAGCGATTCGAGCCACAGGATGCGCAACTGGTCCATATACACAAAATACATGCTGTTGTTCACATGGCCATATGCGTCCATATCGCCCCACCGAATCGTCAGCACCGTCTGGAACACTTGCTGGAATTCGCTATCGAGCGCCGCACCGGAGTCACCGGCTGAAGGTGCCGCACCCACGGCGGCGAGATCTCGCCCGGTGCTTACCACCTTGGGCATTACCGGCTCGCGCCGCTCGCTTGCATCATCCATCGAATTCTCTCCTTTGCGCCATCACCGAAAACGCTAAAATAGCACGCCCGTGCGTCACAAGAGAGGCTTGTCCGTGACCACGGGACAATATCAGAATGATTCCATTACAAACCGGCCGCGGACATCGCGTTCGTGTGCCCAAAACGGGCTATCAGGGCTTCGCGGCCGGAACGCGCGGTGTATCGGTCCGCACATCGGCGTTCTGTGCGCGATGGCGTAATGCGTGATCGATCAAAACCAATGCCATGACCGACTCAGCAATCGGCGTTGCCCGGATACCGACGCACGGATCGTGACGTCCAAACGTCTCCACCGTCGCGCCGCTGCCATTCAGATCGATCGATTCACGCGGCACACGAATGCTCGACGTCGGTTTGATCGCGATGGAGGCGACGATGTCCTGCCCGGTGCTGATACCACCAAGCACACCACCAGCATGATTGGAAGCGAATCCGGCAGCGGTGATTTCGTCACCATGCTCGGAGCCGCGTTGGCGAACGCTGTCGAACCCATCGCCGATCTCAACGCCCTTGACCGCATTGATGCCCATCAGCGCGTGAGCGATATCCGCATCCAGCCGGTCGAACAGCGGCTCGCCCCAGCCTACAGGCACGCCATTGGCCACCACGCGGATGCGCGCGCCGATCGAATCGCCATCACGACGCAATTCATCCATATAGGCTTCAAGTTGCGGCACGATCCCCGCATTCGGCGCGAAGAACGGATTGGTCGGCACGTCTTCCCAGGATGCAAAGGGAATATCGATCGGTCCGAGTGCGCTCATATGCGCACGCACCACAATTCCATAGCGCTCCAGCAGCCATTTCTTCGCCACCGCTCCCGCCCCCACCAGTGGCGCCGTCAGCCGCGCAGACGAACGGCCGCCACCACGAAAATCGCGAATACCGTATTTCTGCCAGTACGGGTAATCCGCGTGGCCGGGCCGGAAGGTCTGCGCGATATTGCCGTAGTCCTTGCTACGCTGATCGGTATTGCGGATCAGCAGGCCGATGGGCGTGCCGGTGGTTTTGCCCTCGAACACCCCTGATAGGATTTCGACCTGATCGGCTTCCTGGCGCTGCGTCACGTGGCGTGACGTGCCGGGACGGCGTCGATCGAGTTCGATCTGGATGTCGGCTTCGGCAAGCGCCATGCCGGGAGGACAGCCATCGATCACACAACCGATAGCAGGGCCGTGTGATTCACCAAAGGTGGTGACGGTGAACAAGGTGCCGAGCGTATTTCCGGACATGATGCGGGAAGCCTGCAGAAGGACGTGGTGAAGCCGGCATTTTACCCCACCCGTCGCGGCAGCCCGCATACCATTGCCAACCGCCCGACCCCGTTACGCAACGCGGCTCGGGCGAGATCAGATCCGAAGGTCATCCGAGACCACGTCCTCGTGGGGCCAGTCCCGGATATAGGCCTTCAGCATCTGGTTTTCGAAACCTTGCGCTTCGACCACGGCACGGGCAACGTCGTACAGGGAAATCACCCCCATCAACATGCGATTATCGATCACCGGAATGTAACGGGCATGTCGCTCCAGAAAGGACTGCCGTAACTGATCGATGTGCATGTTCATCGTGCCCGAGATGAATGCGGTGTCCATCGCCGAGCGCACGGTCTTATCCCCCACCGTGCCACCGTTGGCCTTGAGCGCTTTCAGCACCTCACGGAAGGTCAGCATGCCGACCACTTCCCCGGCTTCCAGCACGACCAGGGACCCGATGTCATGCTCTGCCATCAAGTCGGTCGCGACGGACAGTTTCTGGTCCGCTGAAACCGTGTACAAAGCCGTTGCCTTCAATGCTTCGAGGTCATCCGCCGCCCCCTCTGGCAAGGGTTTGCGCAATACTCCCGCCGGGGCGTCGTTCAACCGCACGTCGGCCGCCGGCACGTTCTTCAATCGCAGTATGTCCTTGACTCGCATGATGACCACCCGAAGCTATCGATGAATGAATCGATCCTAGCGGAAAGAGCTGGAAAAGAAAAGCAATCCGGCATCCGCCTAATATGAAAAATCACGACTAATCACAGCATGTTCCTGCCGCGTTTAGCGATTTTGCATTGCAACATCTTGCTCGCCGATACGTTGATCTATCAACCGGGCGAGGTCTGCGTGTTTTTGTTCCACCCGCCCAGTCGTCCGTTCCCCGGTACGCTGCTCCCTGGCATGCATCAAATCCCGCAACGTCACCGTCAAACCCTCGTGATGCAAGGCGGACAGCAGCAGATCCGCGTCCACGCGTGAACTCTCCAGACTGGCCTGGTACGCCAGCTCGTCGCGATCGATCACAAACGCATCGATCAACGCCGCCAATGTGATGGTGGCGGGATTGGCGATCAAGAGCCAGCGCTCAGGCGTGCCGTCGCGATGCAGACGCGCAATCCATTGCCGCTGCTCCAGCGCGGCCAAAAGCCGCGTCGTCGTGTCCAGATCGCGGCGCAGCATTCGCGTCAATTCGCCCTCGTTATAACCGAAACGTCCCATGTCCCGTGCACGCACCAGGCGCGCCAGGATGGCGAGGGCGTCGAACAGGTCGCTACCGGTGAACCGTGGCCGGAAGAAATGACCGGCACGGATGGCCGGCAAGGCCGACGTCAACGTCGCACCGAATAAGGTGATGAACCAACTGAGGTAGACCCAGATCAGGAAGATCGGAATCGCGGCAAACGCGCCGTAGACCGCCGTGTAGGTAGGAAAATGACGGATATAGAGGCCGAAGCCGCGCTTCGTCACTTCGATAGCCAACGCCGCGCCGCATCCGCCGATCAAGGCATCTTTCCATGCGACCCGGCAATTCGGCACGAACACGTACAGCAGCGTGAAGCCCGCGGCGGTAATCGGCAGGGCGGCGAATGACAGTACCCACTGCTTCAATGTCGGCTCGACCTCCAGCGCACCACTGACACGTGACATGGATTGCGTAAGCAAATACGTCGACAACGAGACACTGATACCGAAGATCACGGGCGCCAGGGTCAGTACGGCCCAATAGATCAAAAGACGTTGCACGAGCGGGCGCGGCTTGCGCACCCGCCAGATCACGTTCAGCGCGGACTCGATCGTCATCATCGTGATCAGGGATGTCAGCACGAGAAAAACCATGCCCGCGGTGGTCAATGCTTTTGCTTTGGCCGCAAACTCGTTCAGGTACTCGAAGATCTGCTGATTGACGGAGGGCGGCATGAGCCGATCGGAAAGGAAGTTCTGCACCGCATCCTGGAACGACGCGAAGATCGGAAAAGCCGTGAAAATCGCGAACGCGACGGTAATCAACGGCACGATCGACAAGACCGTCGTGAAGGTCAGACTACCCGCGACCTGCGGAACCCGATCCCGGGCACAACGCTGCGCCGCGAAGCGCGCCAGGCGCCGCAAAGCGGGAAGATCATGTCGGGAGAACACGTGCGGATCTCCTTTGAGAAGAAAACGCGATAAGGGGGCCGATACCCGTCCTTGGCGCGACAAAGGAAACCGCGACGGCCCAGCGGGTAACGAGAGGGTTCATCCCATGATAAAGCGGGATGGCACTTGCGTGTGGAGAGGAGCGCAGGCGTGCATGGTGGTATCTCGCACGCCATGGCGCACGAACACAGCAACACCTTTTTCGCAGAAGACGAGAAAACAAAAAAGAAGTGGCCCGCCCTACACGACTCGAACGTGTGACCGCTCGCTTAGAAGGCGAGTGCTCTATCCGGCTGAGCTAAGGGCGGCCCGGTCCAGCAAAGACCGCAATTCTACCAAACTCCGTCCATACGGAGCATCAACTTTACCCGACCGCGCCAATACATCCGGACGGATTCCAACGAATCAGGCCGTCATTGGATGCATTTGCAGCCAGATGAGGGATGCCAGACCGGCCAGCACGCAATACACGCCAAACCACGCCAGGCGCCCTTTCCCTTCAAAATAGTGCATCAGGAAGCGGATACTGAGATACCCCGCGATGCCGGTCAATACCCCACCCAGCAACGCATCGGTCAATTGCTGGCCACCGGCATGGAACAGCTTGGGCACTTCCAAAACGCCCGCGGCGAAAATGATCGGCGTTCCCAGCAGAAAGGAAAACTCTGCGGCCTTTTCCGCGTTCATCCCGGCTTTCACGCCGGCGATCATGGTCAGGCCGCTGCGCGAGAAACCGGGAATCAATGCACCGATCTGGGCCAACCCAACAATGGCGGCCCGGCCGAAGGTCAGTTGTTCCATGGACGCTGCACGAGGCTGTGCGTCCCGCCTGCGCTGAATCCTGTCGCCGAACCACAGCAATATCCCATTGATCATCAACGCCACGGCGACGATGCGCAGGTCATGAAAGATCGTCTCGATATGCTTTTTCGCCAGTAAGCCGACGAGGCCGGTAGGGATCGTGCCAATGATCAACGCCCATGCCAAATGACCGTCATCGCTTCGATGGCCCGCCAGGCTACCGAACCAACCGCGTATGATCGCCGCCCACCGAGTCCGGAAGTACCACAGCAATGCCACGGCCGTTCCCAGATGCAACGCCACCAGGAAAGGAATCAGCTGCGGTGCATGCTCGTCGATCCGCATGCCGAGCACGCCGGGAACAAGCAGCGTATGACCAAGGCTGCTCACAGGAAAAAGTTCGGTCACACCCTGCAGCACGCTGAGGAAAACGAGAAAGGCTAGGCTCACGAGGTTCGCTCTATCTGGAATGATGGAAGAAAGAGAAAATTCTACATGTCATTTGCTGCGACGCGGCGCAACCGAATGAAATCACGCTCAGTCTTATCCGGCATTGAACAAACGAGACCGATCCGACCACCCCATCGGCTTATCCACCCGGATTTACCTGTAGATTATTACGATACTTTCATTTCGTAAGGATTGCTTTGATTTTCGAATGGAGATGAAAGGCGGACCGTAGAACGATTCAGAATGCTCCGGCGACGCACTTTCACGGCCCGACTTACGCTCGAAAACGGCAAGTTGTGAAGGCGCGACACTTTATCGTTTTTCGTGCAACTTTTTTCAACACAACGATGCAATTAACCCGATAATCCAATCCGTCGTCACCGCGGTATTAGAAGGCCCGGCGGGACACTCTCGAGGCGGTTCGGACGTGATTACACGTATCGCGCGCACTACGATTGAGCCACCCTAATGATGACAGCCTGAGCTCACCACAAGACGTGGGCCGGCAACAGAGGAAGCTACGGGGATTGTGAAGCCCGCTCTATCTGGAGCGGGCTTTTTTTTGCCATCACCCGCCGGACGGCTTACAACACTTCCTTTCAGAATCGGCATGATCCGCGGCATCGATTGACATCGCGCAAGGTCGTCCAGAATCCCGAACCGTCTTTTGCGTCATACTGAATGCCACCTCTTTTAAGCATGACACGCGACCCATGACCGATCGCCCGCTCGACCCCGCCGTCAATGCCGTCGACACCTCGACCACTGCATCAACGCCCCCATCCGCTTTGTCATCGTCTTCACCCTGGCTTGGCGCCAGTGGCGTCGTCACGATTCAAGACGCACATGGCGTAGCGGTCTTTGCGCCGGGTGCGGGGGGACGCTTGATGCGCTGGGCGGTGGACGGGCAGGAATTGCTCTACTGGCCAAGCGGTGTGTCCCCCGAGGAGTTGTCCGACCCGGCCAAGGTAGCAAAACTCCGCGGGGGCAACCCACTGCTGTTTCCCTTTATCGGAAGACATCGTGTGGGCGATCACGCAAACCAATGGCGTGATCCGAACGACGGCGTCGTTCGTGATTTGCCCCAGCATGGCTTTGCGCGACACACACCATTCACGCACCGCGTCGACGACGATGGCAAGGGCATCACAATGACCTTGACGCCGTCGATGCTCAGCGCCGCCGATCGACAGGGCTATCCTTATGATTTCGTATTCACCGCGCGATATCGACTCGACGGTGACACGCTGGATGTCACGCTGACCACCCATAACAGTGGCCTGGTACCCCTGCCCTATTACGCCGGTCACCACTTCTATTTCGCTTTACCCCATGAGATGCGTGGTGAAAGCACGTTGACGCTGCCCACGCACGATCGCGCGCGGCAAGCAGCGGATGGCGGCATCACACCGTTGCCCGATGACACCAACACCGTGGACCGGCAAGCCGCGATGATGTGCTATACGCCAGGGGACCCCGCAATACAGGACGTATTTCATCTGCTGGGCGATACAGCGCGCACGCGAACCGCCGCGCGGTTGGCCATGCCGACACTGCGCCGCGCGATCGTCCTGGATCTCGATACCGTACCCCGCATGGAAACGGCGCCGTGGTACGCCATCACGACGTGGACGGAATCAGATCAATCGGACTTTTACTGCGTGGAGCCCTGGCTCGGCCTGCCGAATGCCATCCATCACGGCGCCGGCCTGCGCCAGCTGGCCCCCGGTGCACACGAAGTGGCGCACTGCCGACTGCAAGTCACACCACTTTGAGCGGGTGGATCAGACCGTGCCGCCGGGCGGCACGGTAGAATGATGCGCCTCGTTTCCAGCGTCCGGCATGCCGGTGCGCCTTCTGGCGCAACAATCGTCTTTCGCGTTTTATTCAAGGGAGTACACAGGTTTGTCCCGGTCCTTGCGTTCGTCCATTCAAAAGGCTGTGTCAGCGGCACTCGTGCCGCCGGAGCCACGCCAACGCGGGCGTTTCCATCGTGTACGCTTCGCCCCAGGCGCATGCGGCGTCGCCTTGGCCGTAGTCTTGACATTGTCCGCGTGCTCATCCGCACCGGTGGGACCCGGCTTTTATCGGGTCTCGCGCGGCGACAGTCTGTCGGCGATCGCGCAACGCAACGGCCGTTCCGTCGCGGAACTTGCCCGATGGAACAATATCGACAACCCTAATCGGATTGAAGTTGGCCAGGTTTTGCGCGTCGCGCCGCCGTCCGGTAGTGCCAGCGCCAGCGGCGCGTTGCGCACCGCGCCGCAATCGACAACGACAACGACATCACCGCCACCACGCGGCACAGGCAATACGGCGCCGCGTGCAAGCGCCGCAGCGCCCCTCCCCGCTCCGGCGAAATGTGGCCCCGTGTCCTTGCGGCTGCCCGCGTCCGGTCCGATTATCGGCACGTTCGACGGACGACGTAACAAGGGCATCGATATCGGCGGCGCCGATGGCAACCCGGTAGTCGCGGCGGCTACCGGTCAAGTGGCATTCGTGGGACAGCTGCGCGGTTATGGCAATCTATTGATCATCAAGCACAGCAACGGTTACCTCACCTCGTATGCACATCTTCTGCGCGCCACGGTCCGCGAAGGGCAGACGGTGAATGCGGGCCAGGCCATCGCGCAAATGGGACATACGGAGTCGAGCCGACCGATGCTGCACTTCGAGCTACGCTGCAACGGCGTGCCCGTTGATCCGCAACAATCTTTTCCCGGAAAGCCATGAAAAAGCCCGCGTTTTCTCATATTGCCGCCGCCCTGCCAGGGCAATCCCTGTTCTCGCGGAGGACTTCCGCCCTTGCCGCCGCCGGCGTGCTCCTCGCCCTCGGCGGCTGCGCGAATTCCGCAAAGCTCACCTATTTACCTAACGGCAATACCGGTTTCGCGATCAACTGCAGCGGCAGCGACGCCAGTTCCGGATGGGGCGACTGCTACAAGCAGGCAAGCGATGCATGCGGTGCGTACGGTTACGACGTGGTATCGAAGGATGACGAAAAAGGCGCCGCTTCAGGCGGCTCGATCATCGGCGTGTTCGGTGCCAATATCAAAAACCGATCGATGGTCATCCAGTGCAAAAAGTAGTCTTGCATCGATCATCGGACGCCGGCAGACGAAATGACGGTAGTCGATCCGGCGGCGCCAACGCCGCATCGTCGGCATCACTGGCGCAACCGTCGTCGAGCCAATCTTCGCATCCGCCCAGCGACACGTATTCGAACAACTCGGCATCGCTCGTCAGGCAAAGCTTGCGCATGGCGTTGCTGCGTAACGCGCTGATCGTCTTCACGTTACGGGACAGGCGCGCGGCGACGTCGCGAATATCGCATCCGCCCGCATAGAGATGCAGCACATCGCGCTCTCGTGCGGTAAGACGCGCGGCGCGGGCCGACGGGGACAGGCGCGAGCGCGCCTGCTCGAACGGCAAGCGCAAGCCGTCGCTCAGATAGCGGTCGCGGCGCATGGCCGCGCGCAGCGCCGCCACGATACATCCGGCCGCGTCGCTTTTGCCAACAAATGCCGACGCGCCCAGGCCGAATGCACCACGGATCAGCGCCGGGCTCGTGTATTCACTCAGGACGATCAGGCGCGTCTGCGATTGGGTGGCACGCAGGCGGCGCAAGAAACGCAAACCGTCTTGCAGTTCGGCACCGCGGAACGACAGATCGGTAATCAACACATCCGGCTCACCGTGCCGTGAACAAATTGACTCCCATTGTGCCGGGCTGTTCGCCTGCGCCATCAACTCAAGATCCGGATGCAGCGTTAATTCCAGCGCCAGCGCATATTGGATCACCGGGTGGTCGTCCAGCGTCACGATTCTGGTCTTGGTCTTCATCGACTCCCCTTTGGTTTTCCTGACAAGGATAAGCAGCAGACGCGACGACGACGGATGAGATGAATCCTATTTTTCTTCGAGCGGTGCGCAATGGTTCGTTGCAATCGGCCCACACACGACTTACTGCACGCTGAAGCAACAACGGAGACATCGGGATGCAACGGACGGCACTATGTCAGATGCGGACGGAATGATTGACAGGGGACGTCATTTCGCGTAAAAAGGAGAATTATCGTTTCCAGGGTGGGTTGGCCTTGCCTCGTGCAAGCCGCTAAAGGCGTGGTCTCTGTGACGGTGCCGTGGCATTCATTGCATGTCGAATGTCGCGGTAACGCGTCCTGAAAACCCGCCTGGACAGCGGCACGCCGGAGGGCGTGCAATGTACGGTGAGCCGTGCATGCTGTTGCCGATCTGCCTTGGTTTTACGGTTGGGGAACCGTAAAACTGACTCACTATCCCTTAAAGGAAGCTCTGTGACCTGTATCGTTATCAAAGAAAACGAGCCGTTCGAAGTTGCGTTGCGGCGTTTTCGCCGGAGTATGCAAAGCCAAGGGCTGATCGCCGAACTCCGTGCTCGTCAAGCTTATGAAAAGCCGACGACCGAGCGCAAGCGCAAGAAGGCAGCGGCCAAGAGCCGTACGCGCAAGCGCCTGAGCCGCGACATGCTGGCCCCGAAGCTGTACTGATCCCGGTACGGTAACGCGACACAGCATCCAAAGGCCGAAAGGGAAACCTTTCGGCCTTTTTCTTTTGCCGCAGCACCGGCGCTCCCCCATTGCCAAGACCTTTACGCTTACATCCCGTCACCAACGGGCTGTTAGTTGCATATTTTGCGTCATTGACCATTTCCCACCTGTTTGCGATGAAAAGCAATGCGTTGCAATGCAACACGGATACATCCCGATACACAGCAAGCGCCGACTATTGATAGGATCAAGCTTTCCCTGCTTGCCTTGCGCAATACTTCGATACATGGTCCAAGATTCCGATAAGCACCCGATGACGCATACGGCCAGCGCTTCCCTATCGGGTAGTCAGTCAGCCCCGAGCGTTCCCACGCAGCCATCGGCGTCCATGTGGTCCAACGACGCGTCGCGCGCCTTGCCGCGCCTGCTCGTGTTTGGTGAGGCATTGACTGATTTCGTCCATCGTGGCGACGGCCAATGGCAAAGCGCGGCCGGCGGCGCCTGCTGGAATGTCGCCCGCGTGGCGGCCGTGCTGGGCATCCACACCGGCTGGGGTGGTGCCGTCAGCAACGACCCGTTTGGCCAGGAGATCATCAACCTGTCGGCGCGGGCGAATCTGGACGCCCGCTATCTGCAGGTGGTCGACAAAGCCCCGTTGATTGCGATGGTGCATCGGACGAACCCGCCCGAATATGGTTTTCTGGGAAACGACAGCGCAGACCTCGCATTCGACGAAAGCCTCTTGCCCGCAGGCTGGGAAGCGGCGTGCTCGCTGGCACATTTCGGCTGCATCAGCTTGGTGCGCCAGCCATTGGGCGCACGGCTGACGGCCATTGCCCGGCGCCTCAGGGATGGGGGCGCCCGTATTAGTTTTGACGCGAACTATCGCAATCTGATGGGACCGGACTACCCTGCGTACTTCGAGGATATGGTCGCGCATGCGGATATCGTCAAGGTTTCCGACGAAGACCTGTCGCGCATCTATCCGCACCGCGAGCCGCAAACGTCGCTGGATGCAGTGCTGGCGATGATGCAAGCGCCCCCGCCAGCGCGCGCCGCCGGCCATTCACCCTTCTCCACGGCCGACCGCATGGTGCTCTACACCCGCGGCGCGGAAGGGATGACGCTGTTTTCGGGCAAACAACGCATCGTGCAGAACGCGATCACCGTGGCGGTGTCCGATACCGTCGGCGCGGGGGATGCATGCATTGGAGGACTGCTCGCCAGCTTGCTGCTACACCCGGAAGAGCCGCTCCCTGTCCATGTGCGTTTTGCCGCCGCCACGGCCGCCTGCGCGTGCATGCATACCGGTGCCCATGCGCCAACGCGCGCGGAAGTGGACGCGTTGTTGCACGCAGATACCGCCATGCAAGGCGCGGCCTGACATCCGGATGCCTGCATGGTTGGTACGTGCCGCGCAACAGCCATGAGCTGGCACGACGGCACATCACGTTAGCGCGGGGTGTGGCCGGACGCCGTCCGCCCCCGGCAGCGCTTACGTCAACCAGTAGCCGCCCCGCGCCGCCACTGGTGACGGCAGGTCCCGTTCGCCCAGCATTTCCCGCAATGAGCGTTCGATGGTGCGGCTCATGGCATCGAGCGCCAGATCGTTCGGCGCCACACCAAAAGGCTCTTCCAATTCGCTCGCGATGGCGTTCAGCGCCATGAACGCATAGCCGACGAATACCGCGATCACCGGCGTGAAGATGCCAACGGTGCTGACCAACCCGAACGGCAGCAACAGACAATAAAAATACACGGTACGGTGCAGCAAGACATCGTAGGAAAACGGTATCAACGTGTTGCTCAGCCGCTCGCAGCCGCCGACAACGTCGGCCAGGCTGCTCAGCTTTTCATCGATCCGCGCCGCCATCCATTCGCTCACTACGCCATCATCGCGCCATTGCCGCAACGTCTCGCCAAGCAAGACCAGCACCATCGCGGGCCGATACTCCGCCGCTGATATGCGGTCCGCCAGTACCGGTGGCAGCAGGCGATTCAGATCCGATCGATCATCCGAACTGCGCAACTGATGCTTCAGGCTGTAGGTAAAGGAGACCAGCAACATCACAAAACCCCGCACGCGTTGATCGTCCGCCGCCAGCGTGGTCAGGCTACTCGCCTGGCGCGCCAGCGAACGCGTGTCGTTGAGCAATGCGCCCCATAGCTTGCGCCCCTCCCAGAATCGGTCATAGCTCGCCGTATTGCGAAAACCGACGAAGATCGCCAGCGCGATACCGATCAGACTAAACGGCCGCGAATCCAGATGCAGGTCCAGGCGCAGGGACGAGGCCGGATGCCACGTATGCCACGCGAGCGCCAGCAGCGAGGCTGCCAGCACGAGCCCCAATGGCGGCAATACGGTCCGCAACACGGACCCGCGCCAGATGAACAACATTTTGAACCAGCTCAGTTTCGGTCTGACGATCACGATGGGGGCAAGGAGGGAGGGGGAAGGAAGTCCACCAGGTGCGACCCCTTGCCACAACGGCTGTGGTGGCGAGCAGATGTCGACCATGGTGTGGTGACTAATGATACAGGGCCATGCTATAAACATGACTTTTGTGCTGTCGCAACAACATCCGCCGTGCAACGTGCGGCACATCGCCCTCCCCATCCCGCCTTTTCCGCCCTAAGCCATGGATCAATACTGGACCCCTCTCGCCCGCTCGCTCGATCCCTATGTGCCGGGCGAACAACCGAAGATCGCCAACCTCATCAAGCTGAACACGAACGAGAATCCGTATCCGCCGTCGCCGCACGTGCTGGAAGCGATTCGGCAAGCATCCGATGCGCGGCTTCGGCTCTACCCCGATCCGGATGCAAGCAAATTGAAAGCGGGTATCGCGGCGCGATTCAATGTGACGCCGGCCCACGTCTTCGTCGGCAATGGTTCGGACGAGGTCTTGGCACACGCCTTTCCCGCCTTTTTTCAATATGCGCCGGACCCGGCCAAACCTTTGCTATTCGCCGATATCAGCTACAGCTTCTATCCGGTCTACTGCGGCTTGTATAGCGTGGCCTTCGAACGTGTGCCGGTGGAAGAAGGCACGCTTGCCATCAATCTCGCGGCCTACCGTCGGCCGAACAACGGCATCGTGCTGGCCAATCCGAACGCCCCCACGGGTCGTGCGCTGCCACTCGCGGAAATTGAAGCATTGCTAGAAGTCAACACGACATCCGTGGTGCTGGTCGATGAAGCCTATGTCGATTTCGGCGCGCAGTCGGCCGTCGGCTTGGTGAACAAGTATCCGAACCTGCTCGTCGTGCAAACGCTGTCGAAATCCCGCTCCCTGGCCGGCATGCGAACCGGATTCGCCATCGCGCAACCGAACCTGATCACGGCGTTGGAAAGGGTGAAAAGCAGCTTCAATTCCTACCCGCTCGATCACCTGGCGCAGGCGGCCGCCCTTGCCGCGTTCGAGGACGAGGCGTATTTCCGGGACCGCACCAACGCCATCATCGCCACCCGGGAGCGCGTGATCGCGCAACTGACGGACGCGGGGTACGACGTGCTGCCGTCGGCCGCCAATTTTATTTTTACGCGCCACCCGTCATACAGCGGTGCCGCGCTGCAAGACGGTTTGCGTGCGAAAGGCATCATCGTCCGTCGTTTCGACAAGCCGCGAATCGCTGACTTTCTGCGTATCTCGATCGGCACCGATGCCGAATGCGATGCCCTGGTCAGGGAACTGACGCAGTTGGCCCGCCACTGAACAACGGGGCTCGGGCGGATGTGAAGGGAATTCCCACACAGCGAATCCGACCCTTTTACTTCCGATGGACGTGCTCGCATGAGCGATCCGATCACCATTATCGGCATCAGTTCTCTCTCCGCGATCCTCTCGCTGATCGTAATGGGCTCGCTCGCGCGAAATCAACTGCCCGGAACCGTGGAGTGGTGCTGGGCGAACGCGCTCGCCGCGCTCGGCATGATCCTGACAATCCAGCAAGGTGTGCTGCCCGCGGTGTTGACGGTGATACTCGCCAACGCCTGCACCGGCGGCGCCACCGCGCTGCAGTTGATCGGCATGCGGCGTTTTTTCCGTTGTTACACGCCGATATCGGTCGTGGTGACCGGCTGGCTCGTAATGGTCTTTTGCATCGGCTACTTTCGCTTCGGCCGCGATGATTTCGCCGCACGCGTCATTGTTTTCTCGCTGTATCACGGTGCACTTCACATCTTTACGACCATGACGATGCTGCGGCATCGCCCGCCGAATCGTCCGAAATACGCGTACTACTACATGCTGGGCATCTGCGCCACTGCGATGCTGTTGAACCTGATACGGGGCGGTGTCTACGCCGCCGGCTTCGTCCCCGACACGGCACCAATGGTACCCACGCCAATCCATGTCTTCTTCCTCGCCATCGGCACGCTAGGCGGGCCCGCCCTGACAATCGGCATGGTCATGATGGCCCATGACCGGATGTCGGCTGCGCTGGAAAGGCACGCCAACATCGACTTTCTGACCGATCTGCCGGGACGCCGTGCGTTCGTCGAAATGGCGGAAAAAGAATGCCAGCGGGCCGCACGCTTCGGCCGGCCGCTGGCCATCGCCATACTGGATCTCGATTTTTTCAAGCAAATCAACGATCGGCTCGGCCATGCGGTAGGGGACAACGTCCTGACGCACTATGCCCAGTTGTTGTCGTCCTCCACGCGCGCCAACGATATTTGCGGTCGAATCGGCGGGGAGGAATTCGCGTTATTGTTGCCGGAAACCGATGTCTTTGCGGCCACCGATGTCGTGGACCGTCTGCGCACGACCTTGCTCGGCGCCCCCTGCTGGATCGGCGCACGGTCGATACCGTTCACGTTCAGCGCCGGGATCGCGACATTCCGCCCCGGCGATAACCTAGAAATGCTGATGGCACGGGCGGACAATGCCCTCTACGCCGCGAAGGCCGAGGGACGCAACCGCACGGTGGCGCACCCGCACGATCGAGCGCAAGAGATACTTGCCGCCAACGACGGGATCGGCGAACTGGCGGTAGGCGGCTAGTTGCCGAACGCCACGCATCACCTGTCACGCCGCGGGCCATACGGTCAGCCGATGAAGCGCTTCGCGTAACGCATATCGAGGTCGTCGAGACGCAGCAGCGTCAGAAAGTCAGCGGTATGAAAATCGGCATCCCAGGCCGGTGCGCCGCAGATACGCGCTCCCAGGCGCAGATACGCGGCCAGCAAGGGCGGCGCGCTGGCATCGCCGCCGTCACACAAGGCCGCAACCGGCAACGGGGTATGCGGGAAAACGTGGTATTCGGGCGCTACCGTATGCGTCTGCGCCAGACGCATATGCAAGTTGGCCGCGTGATGCCCACCGTCGCTCATCGACACACTGGAGCAGCCCAGCATGCTTTCAAAGCCCCAGCGACGCATGTACGCCGCCAGGCCGGCCCATAACGTCATGATCACCGCACCGCTGCGGTAGTCGGGGTCCACGCAAGCGCGCCCCACTTCCACCATCTTGCTGTTCAGCACCGCCAGGCGGCGCAGATCGAATTCCTGGGCGGAGTATCGCTGCGCGATCTGCGGCGCGGCCTGGGGCGGCAGAATCCGGTAGGTTCCCACTACCCGCAGCGTTTCACGGTCGCGGACAAGCAGGTGTTCACACCGGGCATCGAACTCGTCCACATCGAGCCCCTCCGGACCTTTCAGGCGTGCGCCCATCTCGTCGGCGAATACGCGATAGCGCAACCGCTGCGCTTCACGCAGATCACTTTCGCTGTGAACCCAGTTCAAGAGCAGGCCTTTGTCGTTGCGACGCTGTGCCTGGGGCCGCTCCGTCCGGCCTTGACGCAGGGCCTGGCGGTCGCCGTCGAAGGCACTGTCGTGACGGTCTTGGTGAGCGTCGATGGGAGTGAGAGTCGAATCGAGCATGCGCGTTCCGTCCAAAGTGGTTGGCGGAACCGATGCTAGGGACGCGACGAGGCATGAGCATGACAGAAAAACGTCAGCAACATGACAGCGTGGCGCAAGCAATACTGTTGCCACGCCGGCCAGGTGTGACATGGCGCCGGCGCACGCCACGTGACGTCGATGCCGCTACAACAGCGCAGCGTCAAAGGCCGCGCGCAGTTTCGCTTGTCCCGGACCGTCACCGGCGGCGGGCTCCAACCACCAAGCGGCACTTTTACCAAAACCGAGCGACTGGTCCCGGCCCGTCAGCAACAGGCTGGCGACCCGTCCCAAAGTCGGCTGATGACTGACCACCACCACGACTCGATCCGTCGCGTCAGGCCAGCCGGCCGCATCCAGCATCGACTGCGGCGTCATGTCCGGTGCAATGGCGTCGCAGCGTACGCCTTCGGCCGTCAATTGCCGGGCAGTCTGCATCGCCCTTACGGCAGGACTGACCAATATCGTCGTCCCGGCAGGCAAGCGCGGCCTCAGCCATTCCGCGGTCTTACGCGCTTGTTTCTCGCCCTTCGTCGTCAATTCGCGCGCCAAATCGCGCTGGCGTGCATCGCCTGCGCCCGCGCTGGCATCGAATGCGTCCGCATGCCGCCAGAGGATCAACTGCATCGCATGTCCCCGTCAAAATGGTGGATTAAAATGCCATTATCGGCCGCATGTTTGAGATTTGCAGATTCCAATCCAATGTGTAGAGGGCAGATTCGCGTTGGTAGAACACCATATCCGCACCGCGATACTGGCAACAACGACAAAACAATGCATCATCGATTGACGCGGAACGTTTAGATGCGTACGATCACGGATTGCTCGGAGCGTAGCGCAGCCTGGTAGCGCATCTGGTTTGGGACCAGAGGGTCGAAGGTTCGAATCCTTTCGCTCCGACCATAGGATATTAAAGGGTGGGCATGCCGAGGCATGCCCACCCTTTTCTTTTGGTCACTGCAAAACCGGCGCAACACCGCATTGCAACGCCTCCCATCATTGCTTTCCGCCTCAACTTTTCTGCTCCCCGACCGTTTACAAGGGGAGAAGAAATGCCTCCCGAATATTTGCCGCCGCAGCGGTATCGGTTTGACTAAACATATGTCTCATGCAGTGCGTTACGCCATGCGCGCAATTCCCGCATTGGCACACTTGTTGACGTTGCTCCGACATAAAGACAAGGACCTCGTTCGCTCGCAGTACCTCGCGTTTTCACGTCAGGTACCGTTGCTCTATTTCGTCCTGACGGTCAACACCGCGACAGTCTCATACACCCACTTAGGCGCTGCGCCAGCGTGGTTGACACTTTACGCGCCCGGCTTGCTGATCATCGGTTGCATTGCGCGCATGGCAACCTGGTATGTGCGCCGCCATGAGACATTGAGCGACGCGGGCATCGAACGCCGAATCCGTAACGTGATCAAGCTGATCGCCGTCCTCGGCATCCTGTTCACCACGTGGGGCGTTACGTTATTCCAATATGGCGATGCTTACCAACGCAGCCACGTAGCCTTCTACATGGCCGTTACGGTCATTACCGTCATTTGCTGCCTGACCCATCTTCGCGCCGCGGCGATGCTGTTGACGGCCATCGTGCTGGTCCCGTACACCTGCTATTTCTTCTGGACAGGCAATCAAGTTCTGATTGCCATCGCAATAAATGTTGTGCTCGTGCTGTTGTCGATGACGCTGATTCTCTGGAATCACTATCGCGACTTCCGTAGTCTGATCGACTCGAAAAAGCAATTGCTGCGCAATAACAGCGACATGCAACGGCTGAGCGACGAAAATTTCCGCCTCGCGAACGTCGATCTCCTGACGCAGTTGCCCAACCGGCGGCATTTCTTCTCGATCATCGACGAATTATTGGCCAATCGCGCGCACGATGGTCAATTGTCCCGTCCGTTCGCCGTCGGGGTACTCGATCTGGACGGGTTCAAACAAGTCAACGATCTGTACGGACACCGCTTTGGCGACAGTGTGCTGGCCGAAGTCGGCAAGCGATTGCTCCACTTCGATCGCGAAGACGTGTTCTTTGCACGGCTGGGTGGCGATGAATTCGGACTGATTCTGATGCATTTAAAAGACCGGCAAGCCGCCATCGATCTGGGCAACACGGTCTGCGCGGCGCTGCATCACACGCATGCGGTCCGTGAGGCGGTGGCGCGCATGTCGGCATCGCTTGGATTGGCCATGTGCCCGGAGGCGGGCGACACGCCGGAGCAGCTGTTCGAACGAGCCGACTACGCGCTGTACTTCGCGAAGAAACAGCGTCGTGGCAGCGCGGCGGTCTTCTCCACTGAACACGAAACGGAAATCCGTCACGTCGCCGCCATCGAGCAAGCGTTGCGGACCGAATCACTCAAGGATGAATTGACGCTGGTGTTCCAGCCGATCTTCGACGCTAACGAGCGCCGGATTGTCGCGTTCGAATCACTGGCGCGATGGCATAGTCCGACGATGGGCCGCGTCGATCCGGGTGAATTCATCGGTATCGCCGAACGTACCGGCATGATCACCGTGATCTCCCAGTCGCTACTACGCCGCGCGCTCGCATTCATCTTGCAATGCCCGGAGTCGATTCGGATCTCTTTCAACCTGTCGTCCCTGGACCTGACCTCCGATGGCGCGCTGGACCGTATCGTCGATATCGTTGGCGAAAGTGGCGTGGCACCTGAGCGGATCGAATTCGAGATCACCGAAACAGCAATCATTCACGACTTCGAACGCGCGTCAGAGGCCCTGGCGACATTGAAAGCCATCGGTGCGCAGGTATCGCTGGACGATTTCGGCACCGGCTTCTCCAGCTTGAGCAGGGTACACAGGCTGCCGCTGGACAAGATCAAGGTCGATCGTGCTTTTATCGCCCAGTTGGAAACCGAGCCGCAGTGTCAGAAAATCGTCAAAAGTATTGCCGACCTGTGCGCCAACCTGCACCTGGAGTGCGTCATCGAAGGCGTGGAGAACGCCACGCAGGTCGACATGCTGCAGCAGGCCGGATGTCGACTGATGCAGGGCTATTATTTCGGTCGTCCCGTGGAAGCTGCGCTCGCACTGGCGCAGGTACGGCGCGACAACGGTAGCGGCGAGCGTCTTCCCGGCACGGAAGACAAGCTTTACGGCGGCACGCTGGTGCCGCCGGTTGCCGCGGGGCTGTGACACAACATGGATATGATCGCGATAAGGGACGGCGCGTCAAGCGTAGACGATCTTGAACGCACGGCCCACGCGGGTCCATTCGGCCGCTTCGCGCGCGAGGTTCAATTCGGTCATCGGATGTGCATCGACCCACTCGCGCGGCAACGCCAATTCATAGCCTTGACGCGTGCGGCGCGCCCGTAGCGTGGGCAAAGCATCGTCGGTACGACGCCGCGACAGCAGGACAGCCGTACGCAGGCAGAACAACCAGTCCCAATCGATGTCACTGGACGCCTGGAACTTGCCAAGCTTGCCGATATGCCCGAGCAGCAATGTCGCCAACCGCTGCTGGTCCGTGCGCGAGAAACCCGGCATGTCGGCATTGCTGGCGATATACGCGGAATGCTTGTGGTAGCCACCATGACCGATCGACAGGCCGATCTCATGCAGCGACGCCGCCCAACCTAAAAAAGTCCGGCCAACCTCACGCGGCGAGTCGCCATAGTCCACATTGCCATTGCCGCCATGTCCGTTGCCCGAAGCCACCGTGGCCGCAAGATTGTCGCGATCGTCGGCGGTGGCCTGTCGACGCGCCTTGGCTTCCTTGCCTTTCGATTCTTTCGGCGACGCTTGCACTTCGTCCTCGAAGAACTGATCAAGCAGCGCCGTGGACAGTGCGCCAATACGTGCCGCCTGACGCCGGTCCACCGCATAGCGCTGCATGAACGACTCTACAGTCACCGCGCGTACGTCCTGCTTCGCGCCGCGCCCCATCAGGTCGTACAGCACGCCTAAACGCAACGCGCCGTCGGTGACGTCAGCGTAGTCGATGCCCAGTTCCTCGAAAACACCAATCATGATGGACAAGCCACCGGGCAGCACCGGCACCCGATCCGGCTTCAAACCGATCAGCTTGGCATTGGTAGCGCTGCCGGCTTTCACCAGCGCGCGCCGCAACCGCTCCAGACCATTGCGGGTAATCCCATGACTGATACCACTGTCATTGAAGCCGTTATCCTCGATCAACTCCGCAAGCGCCCGCGCGGTGCCGGACGATCCGATCGACTGCTCCCAACCGGCATCGCGATAGATATGTCCGATCAACTCGATTTCACGTCGCGCGGCAAGGATGGCCTGATGCATCGCTGCTTCAGTCACCACGTCGTCGGCAAAATACAGCCGGCTGTGACTGACGCAACCGATATATAAGCTCTCCATCAGAAGAGGCTCGAACTCCCGACCAATGATGAATTCCGTCGATCCACCACCAATATCGACAACGAGACGCTTGTCGGGCGCCGGCGGCACCGTATGTGCGGCGCCGGCATAGATCAGCCGGGCCTCTTCGCGACCGGCAATGACCTCGATCGGAAATCCAAGCGCCTTATGCGCCCGGTCGATAAATTCATTTGCATTCTTTGCAACCCGCAACGTATTCGTTGCAACCGCGCGGACCCGCTTATGCGGAAAACCGCGCAGGCGTTCGCCGAAACGCTCCAATGCTTCCAGGCCACGCCGCTGCGCGGCTTCATCCAAGATCTTGTCGGTCGTCAGCCCCGCGCCCAACCGAACGGGTTCACGCATGGCATCAATCTGCTGAATCTGACTGCCCGCCGCAGTCGTCTCCACGCGACCGACAATCAGCCGAAAGCTGTTCGAGCCCATGTCGACCGCTGCCAACAAGGTGGGGTTATCCGCCATAAAATCGTCTTCGATCCGCAATGAGGGGGCTGACCTGGCGCGACGTGCGCCGCGCCAAGACCTGCCGAGGTGGCGAATTTTGCCATGTTAGCCAGACACGCGCTTGCTGCAAAGCCCTGTCCATCGCCACGCACCGTGGACAGCCGTCGTGGCAGGGGTCGGTGTACCCGTTCGTGCAGCCGCGCACCGAGCGCGGTACCACGGCAATCGACTGCCATCGAGTGCGCCGCACGCATGCAAACGCGCACCCAATATGACAGTCACATCACCGTCATATTATTGACATCAGAATATGTAAAAATATATGCATCGGCAATTCCCGACGGCGCGCGGACCCGCTCGATCACATACGACTTAGACAAAACCGTCTTGTCGGTCCCGTACGCTGCATGCCATTCTTAAACGCATCAACTTCGTGCGATGCCGCGTCTTTGCCATTTTCACGCAGAGGCACACCCGGTACGCCACGGGGATGATCCTACAGCACGACTTATGGCGCCCACCGATGCATCCGCTCCCCTCCCCCCGTCGAGCTTCGACGAAGAATTGACCACCGAAAGCGCCGCCGCGCCCCGCACCGCCGTACTGGCAACCGGTATTCGCGTACGCAGAGGCAGTTCGCACTATCCGTTGCTGAACCGTGAACTGGGCGTGCTGGCATTCAACGAGCGTGTCCTGGCGCAGGCGGCGGACCCAGCGGTACCGCTGCTCGAGCGCCTGCGCTTCCTCTGCATCACCAGCAGCAACCTCGATGAGTTCTTCGAAGTCCGGATGGCGGGACTGCAGGAGGAAATGCGCGACACACCGGGGCTGATGACCCCTGACGGCATGTCGATGCAGCAAGCATACACGGTGATTGCGGAGCGTGCGCACCGTCTGGTGAAACGCCAATACTCGATGCTGCACGATACCGTGCTTCCGGCGCTAGGCAAGGAAGGCATCGTTTTTCACGAGCCGGAATCGTGGAACGCCGAACAAACGGCATGGGCGCAGCACTATTTCCATACCGAACTGACGCCGGTGCTGACGCCCATCGGCCTCGACCCGGCGCACCCGTTCCCTCGCGTCTTGAATAAGAGCTTGAACTTCGCCGTGGAACTGGCCGGCAAGGATGCATTCGGACGTGACGCCGTGCTCGGCATCGTCCAGGCGCCGCGCGTGCTGCCGCGACTGGTGCGCATGCCGACGGAACTGTCCGGACATCCATATGGATTCGTGCTGCTGAGCAGTTTCATGGAGCGCTTCGTGGGAGACCTGTTCCCCGGTCTGGAACTGCGCAGTTGCAATCAGTTCCGCGTCACACGTAATAGTGAACTGTTCGTGGACGAGGACGAGATCACCGACCTGCGCGTCGCCTTGCAGGGTGAGCTGAGCGCACGGCATTTTGGCAGCCCGGTAAGGCTGGAAGTGTCCGCGGACACGCCCGCCGAACTGCTGCGCCGCCTGCGAGAGGAATCCGGTCTGTCGGACCGCGATTGCTACCGGGTGGATGGTCCGGTGAATCTGGTTCGTTTGATGCAACTTCCGGATCTGGTGGACCGCCCCGACCTGAAGTTCGTACCGCACGTGCCGGCTTCGCCGCAATTGAATCCGCCCACGGCCACGCTGTTCGATGCGATCGATCACGGCGATATCCTGCTGCATCACCCATATGAAAGCTTCCAACCGGTGCTGGAATTGCTGCTGCAGGCGGCAAAAGATCCGCACGTGGTTGCCATCAAGCAGACCATCTATCGCACTGGCAGCGACTCGGCGCTGATGGATGCGCTGATGCTCGCCGTGCGCAATGGCAAGGCTGTTACTGTGGTCGTGGAACTACTCGCGCGTTTCGACGAGGAAACCAATATCAATTGGGCAGAGCGCCTCGAACAGGCCGGTGCCCACGTCGTCTACGGCGTGGTGGGCCACAAATGCCATGCGAAGATGATCCTGATCGTGCGCCGCAGCACGATCAATGGGCAGGCGACGCTGCGCCGTTATGTCCATTTGGGCACCGGGAACTATCACCCGAAAACGGCGCGCCTCTACACCGATTTCGGTCTGATGACCAGCCATCCGGGCCTCTGTGAAGACGTTCACCATGTGTTCCAGCAGTTGACCGGGATCAATGGCCAGTTGTCGCTGAATTATCTTTGGCAATCGCCGTTCACACTGCACACGAAGCTGGTGGAAGCGATTAACCGCGAAGCGGACGCAGCGCGCGCGGGCCGCAAGGCGCGGATCGTCGCCAAGATGAATGCATTGCTGGAACCCACGACGATTACCGCGCTGTACGAAGCATCGATGGCAGGCGTGAAAATCGATCTGATCATCCGCGGTGTCTGCTCACTGCAGCCCGGCGTGCCGGGATTGTCCGAGAACATCACCGTGCGATCGATCATTGGCCGGTTCCTCGAACATCATCGCATCTATTATTTCTATGCCGATGGTGCCGAGGACGTGTTCCTGTCCAGCGCCGACTGGATGGATCGCAATTTCTTCCGCCGCGTCGAGGTCGCGTTCCCGATACTGGATCGCCGGTTGAAACGGCGCGTGATCGCCGAAGGGCTCTCTGCTTTTATTGGCGATAACCAGAACGCCTGGGTCATGCAAAGCGACGGCGAATATCACCGCCGCCGCCCCGGCAAAACCACGCGCAGTGCGCAGCTGAGTTTGCTGCAGAAGTTCTGCGTTTGACGGCTTGCGTCGGGCGGACCGCTCAGGCGAGCGGACGTGAATGGGGGACGTCGATCGCGGCATCCAGCTCCCCCATGTCGTCGTCGGTATCGTCCTCGATGAAGGCGTTCATCAGCACAGTCCGGTGCCGGGGAAAGTGCACGGCGAACTGACTCCCACGTCCCACCTGACTGCGGATGCTCAGGCGCGCTTCATGGCGCTGCAATACGTGCTTGACGATCGCAAGTCCCAGCCCTGTCCCCCCCGTCCCGCGTGAACGACTCCGGTCCACGCGATAGAAACGTTCGGTCAACCGCGGAATATGTTCAGCCGGAATGCCGATACCGTCATCGGTTACCGTAAACACCCCATAGCCATCCTCGGCACGCCAGGAGACGTCGATGACGCCCCCTTCCGGGGTGTACCGCACGGCATTGCTGACCAGGTTGCCAAACGCGCTCGCGATCTCGTTTTCGGCACCGGTGATGCCCACGGTCGGGTCGATGTCGAGATGGATCGTATGCTTGCCGCCGGACAAGCCGATGGCTTCATCCCGCAAATGCTGCGTCAAGGTGCGAACGTCCACTCGCTGGTCGCCCGGCGGCTTCGGATCGCCCTCGATATGCGCCAGGACCAGCAGGTCATTGACGATGTTCTGCATACGCAGCGACTGCTGCTCCATCAAGCTGAGGTATCGGGCACGGTCCGCTTCACTCAACGGCAACTCCCGCATCGTCTCGAGAAAGCCCGACAGCACGGTGAGCGGCGTTTTCAACTCGTGCGACACGTTGGCGACGAAGTCGCGGCGCATCGAATCCGTGCGTTCCAGCTTTGTCACGTCCTGCGAGATCACGACCTTGCGCTGGTCCCCATAAGGCAGCACCTGGACAGACAGGATTTTATGAAATTTGCGGCCCATCCCACTCATCCGCAGATCCATGCCCTCCCGTGGCGAGCCGATATATTGAATGAACTCCGGCTGCCGTATCAGATGGGTGATGTGCTGGCCGACATCCCGCTCGGCGTCCACGCCGAAATGGCGCTCGGCATTGGCATTGCACCACTCTATGCGCTGTTCCCGGTCGAGCAGGATGATGCCGTTCGGCGAGACCTGAATCGCCTCGATGAAACGCGTGTGCTGCGCCTCGATATCGCGAACCTGTTGATACCACCGCTTGGAGAAACGAAACAGCCGATAGTAAATTTCGCCCCAGACGCCCGGCGCGCTCGGCACCGTGCCGTAGGCGGGCTTATCCAGCAGGCGCCACAGGCGCTGTGCCTGGTACGTGGCGAAAGCCCAGTGCAGCAGCATGCCGACAACGCCCAGGGCCAGCCCCGCGGTGATGCCGAATACCACACTTATCACGCCGATCAGCAGCAGAAACAGCACCAGCGACGCCGTCGCCCGCGCCCAGATCACATTCATATTGTCGCTCCGAAAACAACAAACGCGCGGAAGCACGGCCGAAGCCGCCTCTTCCGCGCGCCTTGAGGAGCAGCGCCGCCTGCAACATCCGCCCGGTGCGCTGGATATCCTGCGCACCCGGCGGCGATCACCGGGGCTCCGACTGCCTCCAAACGCCTGGCCGTATTGTATTACGCGTGTTTGGACAGCCTGTAACCGCTGCCGCGCACCGTCTCGATCATCAAGTCGCAACCCGCCGGCTTCAGCGCCGCGCGTAGCCGCTTGATGTGGACATCCACGGTCCGTTCCTCGACAAACACATGGTCGCCCCAGACGCGGTCAAGCAGCTGGGTGCGGCTATGCACGCGCTCCGGATGCGTCATCAGGAAGTGTAGCAGGCGGAATTCCGTTGGCCCCAGCTCCAAGCGGATATCTTCGTTCAGCTCGACGCCGTCCGCGGCAACCTCGCCGGCAATGGCAAGCCGCTTGGCGCTGACGCGGTGCGTCGTCGGATCCAGACGCAGGCCGTTGATCGCCACCACATCCTCGGTCAATTGCGGCGCGCGACGGCGCAATACCGCCTTGATGCGCGCCATTAATTCCTTAGGCGAAAACGGCTTAGTCACATAGTCGTCGGCACCGGTCTCCAGTGCCGCTACCTTGTCGGCTTCTTCCCCGCGTGCCGTCAGCATGATCAGCGGAATGCTGCGGGTACGTTCATCCATGCGCAACTCACGCGCAAACGCAATGCCGGATTTTCCCGGCAGCATCCAATCGAGCAGGATCAGATCCGGTAGCACATCGCCGATCAGATGCTGCGCCTGCTCGGCGTTATAAGCACGTATCGCGTAATGGCCGGCATGCTCGAGGTTGACGGCGATCAGTTCCGAAATCGACGGCTCGTCTTCGACGACAAGGATACTGCTGGGCATGTTGAAAACTCTCCTGGGGAAACCCTGCTGGCGACACAGGTCAACTACACAGCGGCGGATATGAATTCACCGCCGTCAATCGCGCGCCGCTCGCAGGCCTGCTGGAAACACCACGTCGGCACACACGTGATCCGATCAGCTCAACGCTTCGCGCTCCATCGTCTCGCGCGGCATATGGCGCACATCGGTGCCCTTGACGATGTAGATGATCAGTTCGGCGATATTCTTTGCATGATCGCCAATCCGTTCAATCGCTTTTGCGACAAACAGGTAATCCAGTCCGACCGAGATCGTCCGTGGATCTTCCATCATATACGTGGCCAGCTTGCGTACAAAGGCATCGAATTCGCTGTCGATGGCCTTGTCATCACGGACAATCTGCAAGGCGGCGTTGATGTCCAGGCGCGCAAACGCGTCCAGCACATTGTGCAGAATCGACGCCGCCATTTCACCTGATAGGCGAATTTCGGCGGTATTGATCGCACGGCCCGCGCCGTCGTCGATGATCCGCTGCGTCCGCTTGGCGACTTTCTGCGCCTCGTCACCGGCACGCTCCAGATTGGTGATCGCCTTGGAAACCGCCATAAGCAGTCGTAAATCACGAGCAGCGGGTTGTCGACGCGCAATGATGTCGTTGCATTGCTGGTCGATTTCCACTTCCATCTCATTGACACGGCGTTCGGCCGTGGCAACGTGACGTATGGCGGTTTCATTGTAGTTATTCAATGCATCCATCGCGTTGACGATCTGCGACTCCACCAAGCCGCCCATTTCGAGAAGCTTGGAAGACAGCAAGTTCAGATCGGCATCGAACTGGCTGGAAAGATGTTGTTTTTCCTGTGGCATGGCCCGTCCTATTGGGTTGTGACGCTATCGGAACCGCACGACTGGCGGTATCAACCGAAACGGCCGGTGATGTAGTCTTCCGTCTCACGGCGCTGCGGCTTCACGAAAATCTTTTGCGTTTCGCCGAACTCGACCAGTTCCCCCAGATACATATAGGCCGTGTAGTCGGAACAACGCGCCGCTTGCTGCATATTGTGAGTAACGATCACGACCGTATAGTCGTGCTTCAATTCGTCGATCAGTTCCTCGATACGGCCGGTCGAGATTGGGTCCAACGCGGAGCATGGCTCGTCGAGCAACAAGACTTCGGGGCGCACCGCGATGCCACGTGCGATACACAAACGTTGCTGTTGGCCGCCGGACAGGCCGTAACCGCTTTGTTGCAATTTATCCTTTACTTCGGTCCAAAGCGCCGCTTTTGTCAGAGCCCATTCCACGCGATCGTCCATCTCGCTACGGCTGAGCTTTTCGAACATCCGTACGCCGAACGCGATGTTTTCATAAATCGACATCGGAAACGGCGTCGGTTTTTGAAACACCATGCCGACGCGCGCGCGCAGCAGGGAGATATCCATCGACGTGGTCAGCAGGTTCTCGCCGTCCATCATGATCTCTCCCTCGGCGCGTTGCTCCGGGTACAGCGCGTACATCCGATTAAACGTGCGCAACAGCGTGGACTTGCCGCAGCCGGACGGACCGATGAAGGCCGTTACCTTCTTTTCCGGGATATCCAGCGCTATATGCTTCAACGCATGGAAACCGCTGTAGTAGAAGTTCAGGTCGCGTACCTGAATCTTCGCGCGGCCGCGCATGGCGGCTGGATTCGGGCTTGGCGCGGACAACGTCGCCACATTGTCTGCGTGCTTCGTCGCTATATCGCTCGTTTGAACAATTGCCATGATGGTCAACACCTATCCTTGTTTACTTTTTCCGCGTAATCAGACGCGCGGCAACGTTCAGGGCGAGCACGCCGAGCGTGATCAGGAAGACACCGGCCCATGCCAGCGACTGCCAGTCAGCGAACGGACTCATCGCGAACTGGTATATCGTGACGGGCAAACTGGCCATCGGCTGCATCAGGCTGGTGCTGAAGAACTGATTCGACAGTGCCGTGAACAGCAGCGGCGCCGTTTCACCGGCGATCCGCGCCACCCCCAGCAGCACCCCGGTGATAATCCCGCCGATCGACGCGCGCAGCGTGATCGAACCGATCATCTTCCACTTCGGAATCCCCAGCGCGAACGACGCTTCCCGCAACGCCACCGGAACCAGGTTCAGCATGTTCTCGGTCGTGCGGATGACGATCGGAATCTGCAGCAGCGCCAGGGCGATGACACCGGCCAGGCCGCTGAAATGGCCCATCGACGCCACGACAATCGCGTAGACAAACAGACCGATCACGATCGACGGCGCGGACAGCAGCACATCGTTCAAGAAGCGCACCAGGCTAGCCAGCCAACTGGCGCGACCGTATTCGGCAAGGTAGATGCCGGCCATCACGCCCAGCGGCGTGCCGATCATCGTGGCCACGCCGACCATCTCGAAACTGCCAACGATCGCGTTCGCCAACCCGCCGTCACCGGAATTCGGCGCCGGTGTCGATTGGGTGAACAGGTTGATGCTCAACCCACGCAAACCGAGGTGAATCGTCGTATAGAGAATCCACAGCAGCCACAGCAGACCAAAGGCCATTGCCAACAGGGACAGGGTCAGCGCCATGCCATTGACACGACGGCGCTTGGCTTGCAGCCTTTCCTTGATGATCGCATCGCGTTGTTCGCGCGCTTGGGGACGTTGCAGACTCATCGATTGATCGCTCACTTGCGGCCCTCTTGTTTTTGCAGACGCAACAGCATCAGTTTCGACAACGCCAGCACGATGAACGTGATGACGAATAGAATCAGACCCAGCTCCATCAGCGCCGACGTATGCAAACCTGGCTGTGCTTCGGCGAATTCATTCGCCAGCGCTGACGTAATACTGTTCCCTGGCGCGAATAGCGAGACGCCGGAAAACATGTTCGTGTTGCCGATAACAAACGTCACCGCCATCGTCTCACCCAGCGCGCGGCCGAGACCCAGCATCACGCCACCGATCACGCCGGTCTTCGTGAAGGGCAACACCACTCGCCACATCACTTCCCACGTCGTGCAACCGATGCCATACGCCGATTCCTTCAGCAGCACCGGCGTCACTTCGAACACATCGCGCATCACGGCAGAGATGTAGGGAATGATCATGATCGCCAGGATCACGCCGGCGCACAGCAGGCCGATCCCGATCGGTGGCCCCTGGAACAATGCGCCGACAATCGGCAGACCGCCCAGCAGATGCTTCAATGGCAACTGGAACCATGTCGAGAAGATCGGGGCGAAGACCAGCAGCCCCCACATTCCATAAACAATCGAAGGAATCGCGGCGAGCAGTTCGATCGCGATACCCAGCGGGCGACGCAGCCACGCCGGCGACAGTTCCGTCAGGAATAACGCGATGCCAAAGCTCACCGGCACTGCAATGACCATCGCGATCACCGACGTGATGATCGTGCCGTAGATCGGCACCAATGCGCCGAACTGCTGGTTCGGCGGGTCCCATTCGCTATTGACGAGGAAACTGAAACCGAACTGGCGCAGCGACGGCCAGGATTCAATCACGAGCGAAACGATGATGCCGCCCAGCAGCACCAACGTGATCAAGGCGCTCGCCCGTGTCAGCAGGCCGAAGACCACGTCGCCAAACTGACCAGGTGCACGCGGCGCCGCCAACGATGCGCCCGGCGGCATCGCGCCGGAATCGGCGCCGCCTTGAGACGCTGCGGAAGAGATATCTGACATGATGTCGAGTCGCGATGGCACAAGTGCCCGAGGGCACGATGGCAAACGAAATCAAACCGATTCGCTTGCCGTCCGAAGAGCTAACACTTCACCACTCGCCTACAGCATGCGACGCCAGGGACGATGGCCATTACCATAGTCACCCTCATGTCACCAAACTGTCATCGAATGGCATTGGATACATTTAAGGGCACCCTTCAACGCCAGCACGCCGCGCGTGCTGCCGCCGATGGGTACCCCGTCCCGCCAACTGCTTGTCATTTACCACTGCCGTGTCGCGAGAAGTCGCGTGAGCGTCGGCGTGGTTTTTTTTAACTGTCTGATCACGGCCGGCTTGCCAGCCAACCGTGGATCGCTTCTTACTCGGCCGCGATAACCTTGCCCGAACCGTCCTTCACGTTCTTCCACGCATTGTGGATTTGCGTGACGACCGATGCCGGCAACGGTATGTAGTCAAGCGAAGCGGCACCGGCCGCGCCGTTCTTGAACGACCAGTCGAAGAACTTCAGCACGGCCGCGCCTTGTTCTGGCTTGTCTTGCGATGCATGGACCATCACATACGTTGCCGCGACGATCGGCCATGCATTGGCACCGCTCGTGTTCGTCAGGATCTGGTAGAACGTCTTGCTCCAGTCCGCGCTGGCCGACGCCGCCTTGAACGTGTCGACCGTCGGTGCGACCACCTTGCCCGCCGCGTTCTTCATGTCAGCGTAGGTCATGTGGTTTTGCGTCGCGTAAGCCGATTCCACGTAGCCAATCGCGCCCGGCAAGCGTTGCACGAATGCCGCCACGCCGTCGTTGCCTTTGCCACCCGTACCCGTCGGCCAGTTGACCGTCGCGCCTTCGCCGACCTTCGACTTCCAGTCCGCGCTGACCTTCGACAGGTAGTTCGTGAAGATGAAGGACGTGCCCGAGCCGTCAGCACGACGGACCACGGCAATATCCGTATCCGGCAACTTGGCCTTCGGATTCAGCGCGACGATTTCCGGCGCATTCCACTTCGTGATCTTACCCAGGTAGATGTCCGCCAGGACCTCGCCCGACAACACCAGTTGGCCCGGCTTCACGCCCGGGATATTCACCACGGGGACGATCCCGCCAACGACCGTCGGGAATTCGACCAAACCGTTCTTTGCAAGCTCTTCGTCCGTCATCGGTACGTCGGAGCCAGCGAAATCAACCGTCTTTGCCTGGATTTGCTTGATGCCCCCGGAAGAGCCGATGCCTTGGTAGTTGACCTTGTTGCCGGTCGCTTTTTGATATTCGGCTGCCCACTTGCCATAGACCGGCGCGGCGAACGTGCTGCCTGCACCCGTGATGTCTGCGGCATGGCCCGCGGTAGCGACGAGGGCGGTGACCAAGCCGGCGATCGCGGTTTTCATCAAGTTCATGACCTCTCCATTGAAGTGAAATGCGGACAGTCCCGCAGGACAAAACGGAGCTTAAGTCAATAACATGACAGTCATGTGACAGTCGCAATCGGCCGCTGTAATGACAATGACAGGTCAGAATGACCGAAAGACGACGCGAGTGACCGTACGGGAAGGGATGTTGCGTCAAGCACGTGGATCGACGGGAGGCGTGCGTTGTCATGCCGATCGCGCCTTCGAGGCGCGATCAGCTTCACGCCATGCCAGCGATCGGGCGGGCATCAGGCGAAAGCGAGACGGACCGCCCCTGCGATCGATTCAGCCTGTGCGGTGGCGGCCCCGGCGTCTTCCGCCTCCACCATGACGCGTAACACGGGCTCGGTGCCGGAGGCGCGAATCAACACGCGGCCGGTACCCGACAACGCCGTATTGGCCTTGTCGATGGCGGCGCCGATCGACGCATCGGCTTTCCAGTCAGCACCAGCGGCAATCCGCACATTGATCAGCTTTTGCGGGAACAAGGTCAGCCCTTCCAGCAGTTCTGCCAGCGTCTTGCCGCTGCGGCGCATCGCCGCAAGCACCAGCAACGCCGAGACAATGCCATCGCCAGTGGTATGCCGATCCAAGGACAGGATATGACCGGAACCTTCCGCGCCCAACTGCCAGTCGTGCTCGCGTAATTGTTCCAGCACATAGCGGTCACCCACCGCGGCCCGGACAAAACCGACATTCAAGCGACCGAGTGCCTGCTCGACCGCAAGATTCGTCATCAAGGTCCCCACTGCCCCCGGCACGTTGCCGTCCGTCGCAATCCGATCCTTGACCAGCACATAGAGCAGTTCATCGCCATTGTAGAGACGGCCGGTCGCATCGACGACCTGCAGCCGGTCCGCGTCACCGTCGAGCGCGATGCCCAGGTCCGCCTGGTTTTGCTTCACCGATTCGATCAGCGCTTCAGGCGCCGTGGCGCCGACGCCATCATTGATATTGAAGCCGTTCGGGCGAACGCCGATCGGAATCACCTCGGCGCCCAGCTCATGAAACACATGCGGCGCGATATCGTACGCGGCGCCGTTCGCGCAATCGATCACCAGGCGCATGCCACGCAGGTCATAGCTCGCAGGGAAGGTGCTCTTGCAGAATTCGATATACCGCCCCGCCGCATCGTCGAGTCGTCGCGCGCGGCCCAGTTTTTCCGACGGCGCGCACGATTGCGGCGCTTCCAGCCGCGCTTCGATCTGCCGTTCAATATCGTCAGGCAGTTTGTTGCCGTCGGCACTGAAGAACTTGATGCCGTTATCGTAATACGGGTTGTGTGATGCACTGATCACCACGCCCGCGGACAAGCGCAATGCCCGGGTAAGGTAGGCAATGGCCGGAGTGGGCATCGGCCCTGCCAGCATTACATCGACGCCGGCGGCCGCGAAGCCCGCTTCCAATGCCGCTTCGAGCATGTAGCCCGAGATCCGCGTGTCTTTGCCGATCAACACCGTTGGCCGGCCCGAGCGGAACAGGCCACGCCGCTCGCCGTCCTTGCCCAATGGACGCTGGCTGACACGCTGGTCACCGCCTTTCTGTGTGGCCTGAGCCGCCTGATGCGCCATTGCGGCAAGCGTGTCGGCCTCATCGTCGTACGATGCCGTCCGCGGCGCCGCCCCCGGCAACGGACGAGGTTCTGGCGCACGAGGCGCCAAATCCGTCGCATGCACGAGCACTTCACCCGCCGCATAGCCCAGTTTCAGGACGAAATCGGGCGTAATCGGTGACTCGCCCACCCGCCCGCGGATCCCATCGGTTCCAAAATATCGCCGGCCTGCCATGACATCTCCTCTACTCGTCGTCCCGGACCCGCGCAACGCGCGCGAGGTACCTCTCGCCGCACGGCGTCCGGCTGCTTCACAAAGCTATTCCTGCCCTGCACCTGCAGCCACGTCTTACGCGGGTGCGGGGCTCAGTCGCCGCGCCGTTCCGGCGTGGCATCATCACCGCCCGGCACAATAGCATCGGCCATGCCCTCAACGGCATCCGCCCTCTCCGATGCTGTCCCGTCAGCGTCAACAGCGCGTCCGTCGGCCATTTCGACGATGGCGCCACGCGGCTGCGGCGCTGCCGGGTCGTCTTGTCCGATCGCGCTCCATACCGACAACGCCTCCACGGTCTGGGCCACATCATGCACGCGAATGATGGCGGCGCCCCGTTCCGCCGCGCACACCGCGGCGGCCACGCTGGCAATCACCCGTGATGCCGGTGGCACCTCACCCTCTTGCGACGGTATCACCGCGGCAAGCATCGACTTGCGCGACATACCCGCGAGAATTGGCAAGCCACCAGGAGACGTCATCGGCAGGTCGCGCAGCAGCCGGAAGTTATGCGCGACAGACTTGCCAAAGCCAAAACCCGGATCGACGACAATCCGTTCGCGTGCCACGCCCGACGATTCCAACGCGATCACGCGACGCTCCAGGAAATGCCGCACTTCGTCGACCACATCCTCGTACGAGGGCGCATCCTGCATCGTTGTCGGCGCACCCTGCATATGCATCGCACAGACGCCGCACTGATTTCGCGCCACCACTTCCAATGCGCCATCTTCGGTAAACGCACGAATGTCGTTGATCATGTCGGCTCCGGCTTCCAACGCCGCGCGCATCACATCCGGTTTGTATGTATCGATGGACAACGCCACACCGAAGTCACGCAATGCCTCGACAACAGGCAAAACGCGGTCCAGCTCTTCTCCCAGCGAGACTTCAAGCGCACCCGGACGCGTCGACTCGCCGCCAATGTCGAGAATATGGGCACCCTCCCGGATCATGGCCTCGGCGCGACGCAAGGCCGCATCGCGCATTTGATATTTGCCGCCGTCGGAAAAAGAGTCAGGCGTGACGTTCAAAATACCCATCACCAAAGGCTGCGCCAATGAAAACCGAAACCGGCCGCAGCGGAAAATGCCGTGATCCCCCACAAGTCCGGACGGAAGGACATCGAACATCGATGTTGAACGCGGTGCATGCGGCACCACCGGCATCGCGGAGACCACGGATTCCGACGAAACAGCAACGTTATCCTGCGCCGAGACAGACGGCGACACGTCCGAAGCGGACGACAGGGGCAAGCCCGACAGGCCGGGTGTGGAAGGGGAAGAAGTCAAGGTATTGCTCTTGCATCAAGGGATACAGCGTAAAAACGACGTTGAAGCGTGGGCGACACACCATGCCTGCGCATCGCACCAACGTTGACGCACCACTAAACAAAAAGGCCGGTGCATATGCACCGGCCCGTTAGTGTATCCGCTTATTAAGCTGGCGCCGTTACGCTCGTAGGCGTCTTTGCGTCCGAACCGCCACCACCATTCGTCGGGCTACCCCCTGACGGCGGCGGCAGATTCTTCGGCGGACGAGGATTCTTGCCGGACATGATGTCATCGACTTGATCCGCATCGATGGTTTCCCATTCCAGCAGCGCCGTCACCATCACTTCCACCTTGGCACGATGTTCTTCGAGCAGACCTCGTGCACGCGCATACTGCTCGTCGAGTATCCGACGGATTTCCGCATCCACCTTCTGCTGCGTTGCTTCGGACACAGTCTTCGAGGACATCCGTCCGAACACACCATCCTGCTCGGTATCGACATAGACCATCGTGCCCAGCACATCGGACATACCGTAGCGGGTCACCATGTCACGCGCCATCTTTGTTGCGCGCTCGAAATCGTTCGACGCACCGGTCGACATCGAATTCAAGAACACTTCTTCCGCCGCACGACCGCCGAACAGAATCGCAATCTCTTCATACATACGTTCACGATACAGGTTCACGCGATCATGTTCCGGCAACTGCCACGTGATGCCCAGGGCCCAGCCACGCGGCATGATCGAGACCTTATGCACCGGGTCCGCAAGCGGCAGCAGCTTCGCCACCACGGCATGGCCGGACTCGTGGTAGGCGGTATTGCGCCGTTCTTCCTCCCGCATCACTGCCGAACGACGTTCCGGACCCATGAAAATCTTGTCCTTCGCATCCTCGAAGTCCTGCATCTCGACGATGCGCTTGCCACGGCGTGCCGCAAACAAGGCCGATTCGTTGACCAGATTCGCCAGGTCGGCGCCGGAGAAACCCGGGGTGCCACGCGCGATCACCGCCGCATCGACATCACCCGAGATGGGCACCTTGCGCAAGTGAACCTTCAGGATTTGCTCACGACCGCGGATATCCGGCAAGCCGACATACACTTGCCGGTCGAAACGGCCTGGACGCAGCAATGCCTTGTCCAGCACGTCCGAACGGTTCGTTGCCGCGATCACGATGACGCCTGAATTCGCCTCGAAGCCGTCCATCTCGACCAGCATCTGGTTCAACGTCTGTTCGCGTTCATCGTTACCGCCGCCCATGCCGGCACCGCGATGGCGACCCACGGCGTCGATTTCGTCGATGAATACGATACAAGGCGCATGCTTTTTGGCCTGCTCGAACATGTCGCGTACACGCGCCGCGCCCACGCCAACAAACATTTCGACAAAGTCCGAACCGGAGATGCTGAAAAATGGCACCTTGGCTTCGCCGGCAATCGCCCGCGCCAGCAATGTCTTACCCGTTCCCGGTGGGCCCACCAACAGGACACCACGCGGAATACGGCCGCCCAGCTTCTGGAACTTTTGCGGATCGCGCAGGAAGTCCACCAACTCGCTGACTTCTTCCTTCGCCTCATCGCAACCCGCGACATCGGTGAAGTTGATAGCGTTATTATTTTCGTCGATCAGACGCGCTCGCGACTTGCCGAAGGAAAAGGCGCCGCCCTTACCCCCACCCTGCATCTGTCGCATCATATAGAACCAGAACACCATCAACAGGATGGAAGGCCCTACATACGTCAGGATCGAAAGCAACAGATTCGGCTCGTCTTCCGGCTTCCCGCTGACCTGAACACCATACTTCATCAGGTCACCGACCATCCAGATGTCGCCCGGCTGGACGATCGTGTATTTCTGACCGTCCGTCGGCGTCACGTTCAGTGTGCGTCCCTGGACCGTCACGGCTTTAATCTTGCCGTTCTTCGCGTCGTCCATGAACTGCGAGTACGGCACGCCTTCCTGAACCCGAGGCTTGTCGAACTGCTTGAACACCGTAAACAGCACCAGTGCGATGACCAGCCACACTGCCGCTTTCGAGAACATATTGTTGTTCAAGGCACCACTCCTTCACTGATATCGCCGGCCTGCCGGGACACCAATGCCATGTCCAAGCTGTTCCAGCGCATTCTAATCCACTCCGACAACCCCCGCCATAGACGCGACCGCAACGCGCGGCCGGATCCACCAGGCAGGTCCGTAATCGTCGAAATGGCCTTCCGGGGGTTTTCCCGTCATTGTTTCGGCTCTTCCCGCTTCATCCCCCTGCGGCTTTGCAACCGCGCGGCACCTTTCATTACGATCCTAAGCCCATACACGCTGAAAATATGTTTCAGAATGTTGCGGCTTGGCGCGGAAATCAGGCAAAACACCCATTGCACGTCATCCCGGATGCTTCAACTTCTTTCCCAAAATGAACGTCTCCGACGATTTGTCGCGCGACGCCTTGGGCTTGCGCGGCGCCACGACCCGGAACTGGTGCTTGAACTTTTCGATAATCTGGCTATATCCGCTGCCGTGGAAGCATTTCACCAACAATGCGCCGTCCGGCGTCAAATGCCGTTGCGAAAATTCCAGTGCGAGATCGCACACATGTTCGATCCGCGCGGCATCGGCCAAGGCAACTCCACTCAAGTTGGGGGCCATATCCGAGATCACAAGGTCAACCTTACACCCACCCAACATTTTTTCCAGCTTTTCGAGCACATCGTCTTCCCGGAAGTCACCTTGCAGGAACGCGACATCCGCGATGGGCGCCATCGGCAGCATATCGAGCGCGATGATCCTGCCGTTCAATGCCGTGGACGGTTGGTCCGGAGATAGCGCTGGGGAAGCTGGCTGCGCACGCTCCGCGGTCTTGCGCATTGACGCCGCATCTGTTGCCACGGCGTGCCCATCCTGTTGCGTGCCCACATCACTTTTCTTGCGTGACAGCATGCCGAGCCGGTTCCGAGCGTACTGGCTCCAACTGCCGGGCGCGGCGCCCAGATCGACGATGACCATCCCCGGACGGATCAATTTGTCCTGCTCGTCGATCTCCTTCAACTTATACGCGGCGCGTGCGCGATAGCCGTCACGCTGAGCCATCTTCACGTACGGATCGTTGATGTGGTCGTGCAACCACGCGTGACTAAAACGGTTCTTTGCCATGAAACTAATCGAATACCCCTGTTTTGGGGGATAATACGCTGCTTTTCCGCCCTACCGGCGGCCCCTGTCTGTTTCTGATCTGTATCGCGATGCCCGCCCTGACCCTGACCCCCGCTGCCCGTGCCGAATTCCGTTCGCAGGCGCACGCCCTGAAGCCCGTCATCCTGATCGGGGGTGAAGGCCTGACCGATGCCGTATTGGCAGAAACAGACCGTGCCCTGACGTCCCATCAACTGATCAAAGTACGTGTATTCGGTGACGAACGCGAAACGCGGATCGAAACCGCCACCACGCTGTGCGATCAACTCAACGCGGGGCTGGTGCAACACATTGGCAAACTACTGGTGCTGTATCGCCCGGCACCATCGGCAAAACCGTCGCGCGACACGCCGCAACACGATGCCAAACGAGCGACGGGCCCCGTGTCCCGTGCCGCAGCCGCACGTGCGGTCGCCGAACTGCCCGCCTCGGGCAACGCACCTGGCAAGGCCAAGGGCGCCGCGCCGCGCATGGTCAAGGTGATCAAGCCCACTGGCAATGAACGCCGCCGGGCACGTCCCAAGGATGTCTTGGTACGCGGCAACGAACGCGTGACCGCCGGTGGTAACATAAAGCGCGCGAAAAAGCGGAAAGTCAGCGTCAAGCGCATGCATCAGAGCGACTGAGCGCAATGGCGCGGCAAACGCCACGCCCACGTCGCACACCGCCGTAACGCGCTACCTGAGAAAAACGAAACGGACCGTTGATAACGGTCCGTTTTTTTATCGACCCAGGACAATACATCACGGGCCTGACGACGTTACGTCACACGTAGCGCACGCCGATGATCTCATACTTGCGCGTACCGCCCGGAGCGACGACCGCCGCCGTGTCACCTTCGTACTTGCCGATCAAGGCACGGGCGATCGGGGAGCTGATCGACACCAGACCATGCTCCAGGTCCGCCTCATCGTCGCCAACGATCTGATAGGTAACCTTCTCACCACTTTCCGCATCCTGCAAATCGACGGTGGACGCGAACACGACCCGGCCCTCGGCGCTGTCTTCCAGCGTTTTCGGATCGATGATTTGCGCGACCGACATCTTGCCTTCCAGTTCGGCAATGCGTCCTTCGATGAACGATTGCTTTTCCTTGGCGGCGTCGTACTCGGCATTTTCAGACAGGTCGCCCTGCGCGCGTGCCTCGGAGATCGCGTTGATAACCGACGGACGCTCGACGGACTTGAGCCGATGCAACTCTTCCTTCAATAATTCCGCGCCACGTTTTGTCAGAGGAATGGTGCTCATAGCAAATTGCCCATACAAAGTTTGCGCATAAAAATCGCGCACAAAAAAATCGCCGCAGCCGGAAAGACCAGCGCCGCTCGTAACGACACAGCACCGATACCGCCCAGCCGCGGCTCATTGCATCCAGTGGCGCATGTCGGCGTCTGCCAGTTACCGGCAGCGCCAACGCACACACGAAGCGTTTAGTTTAGGCGAGCATGCAGTCCTTGTAAATCATAGACCTCAAGCTGCTGCAACGAATTCAAACCTTCGACCGCCGCACGCGCGCCGGAGATGGTCGTGTAGTAGGTCACATTGTTTGCGAGCGCGCTCATCCGGATAGAGCGTGAATCCGCAATGGCAGTACGGGTTTCATCCACCGTGGTCATGACAAGCGCGATTTCGCCGTTCTTTATCATGTCCACCACATGAGGCCGGCCGTCCTTGACCTTGTTGACCACGCGGACGGGAACACCGCCGGCAGAAATGGCTGCCGCAGTACCTTTCGTCGCGACGATCTGATAACCCAACTGGTCGAGACGACGTGCGATTTCGACGGCCGCCGGCTTGTCCGAGTCCATCACGGTCAGCAACACCGTGCCGGACGCAGGCAGGCGCGACCCTGCCGCCAGTTGCGACTTGAACAAGGCCTCACCGAACGTGCGGCCCACGCCCATCACCTCGCCGGTCGAACGCATTTCCGGTCCGAGCACCGGGTCGACCGTCGGGAATTTCGTAAATGGGAACACCGCTTCCTTGACGCTGAAGTACGGCGGGATCACTTCCTTCGTCACACCCTGCCGCGCCAATGTCTGACCCACCATCGCCCGCGCGGCGATCTTCGCAAGTTGCAGGCCGGTTGCCTTCGACACATACGGCACCGTTCGCGAGGCGCGCGGGTTCACTTCCAGCACGTAGATCACGTCGGAAGTCTTGCCCTCGGCATCCGTGACCTGCTGAATGGCGAACTGCACATTCATCAATCCCACGACGTTCAGGCCGCGCGCCATGGCCGCGGTCTGGCGCTTCAACTCCTCGACGGTTGCCGCGGACAGCGAATACGGCGGCAGCGAGCATGCCGAGTCGCCCGAATGGACGCCGGCCTGTTCGATATGCTGCATCACCCCACCGATGAAGACCGCTTCGCCGTCACAGATACAGTCGACGTCACATTCGATCGCATCGTTCAGGAAACGGTCCAGCAATACCGGCGAATCGTGCGAGACCTTGACCGCTTCACGCATATAGCGTTCAAGATCACGGGGCTCATGGACGATTTCCATGGCGCGCCCGCCTAGCACGTAAGACGGGCGTACGACCAGCGGATAACCGATTTCGTTCGCCAGCGTGAGCGCTTCAGACTCGGTTCGCGCCGTGCGATTCGGCGGTTGGCGCAGCGACAGATCTTGCAGCAGTTTCTGGAAACGCTCACGGTCTTCCGCGGCGTCAATCATGTCCGGCGACGTGCCGACAATCGGTACACCGTTCGCCTCCAAATCCAACGCCAGCTTCAGCGGGGTCTGGCCACCATACTGCACGATGACGCCAACCGGCTTTTCCTTGTCGACGATCTCGAGTACGTCCTCAAGCGTCAGCGGCTCGAAATACAGTCGGTCGGACGTGTCGTAGTCGGTCGAGACCGTTTCAGGGTTGCAGTTGACCATGATCGTCTCATAGCCATCCTCTCGCAACGCCAGGGCCGCATGCACGCAGCAGTAGTCGAATTCGATGCCTTGTCCGATCCGGTTCGGGCCGCCGCCCAGCACCATGATCTTCTTGTTGTTCGTCGGCTCGGCCTCGCACTCTTCCTCGTAGGTCGAATACAGGTAGGCGGTGTCGGTTGCGAACTCCGCCGCGCAGGTGTCGACGCGCTTGTACACCGGACGCACGTTCAAAGCGATCCGGCGTGCCCTGACGTCCGTTTGCGTGGTCCCGAGCAGCTTCGCCAAGCGACGATCCGAAAAACCGGCGCGCTTCAGGAAACGCAGCTCGTCCACGCTCAACCCGGACAACGCACGTCCAGCCAGGCCCTTTTCCAACTGCACGATGTTTTCGATCTGCGCGAGGAACCAGGGGTCCACCGCCGTTTCCTCGTACACTTCCTGCACGCTCAGGCCAATCCGGAAAGCATCGGCCAGATACCAGATCCGATCCGGACCGGCGTCACTGATTTCCTGGATGATTTCGTCGCGATCCGTCGACTTTTCATCGAGACCGTCCACGCCCACTTCCAACCCGCGCAGGGCCTTTTGGAACGACTCCTGAAAGGTGCGGCCGATCGCCATCACTTCGCCCACCGACTTCATCTGCGTGGTCAAGCGCGAATCTGCTTCGCGGAACTTCTCGAAGGCAAAGCGCGGCACCTTGACAACCACATAGTCGATCGACGGTTCGAACGAAGCCGGCGTTTGACCACCGGTGATTTCGTTGCGCAACTCATCCAGCGTATAGCCCACGGCCAGCTTCGCGGCGATCTTGGCGATCGGAAAACCGGTGGCCTTCGACGCCAGCGCCGATGAACGCGAAACGCGCGGGTTCATTTCGATGACGATCATCCGACCATCTTTCGGATTGATCGAGAACTGGACATTCGAACCGCCGGTATCCACGCCAATTTCGCGCAGCACCGCCAGCGACGCATTACGCAGCAACTGGTATTCCTTGTCCGTCAGTGTCTGCGCCGGGGCAACGGTGATCGAATCGCCGGTGTGGATACCCATTGGATCGAGGTTTTCGATCGAGCAGACAATGATGCAGTTGTCGGCCGTGTCACGCACGACCTCCATCTCGTATTCCTTCCAGCCGAGCAGCGATTCTTCGATCAACAACTCGTGCGTGGGCGACAGGTCGAGGCCACGCTTGCAGATTTCCTCGAATTCCTCGCGGTTGTAGGCGATACCACCACCGGAGCCACCCAGCGTGAATGACGGACGGATCACCGTGGGATAACCGCTACCGCCGGTCAACACCGCGATCTCGGCCTGTACCTTCAACGCTTCTTCCATCGAATGGGCAATGCCGGATTTCGCCGAGCCCAGGCCGATGCGGGTCATTGCTTCCTTGAACTTCAGGCGATCCTCCGCCATGTCGATGGCCTTCGGCTTCGCCCCGATCAGTTCGACGTTGTATTTGTCGAGTACGCCCTGGCGATGCAGCTCCAGCGCGCAGTTCAGCGCCGTCTGGCCACCCATCGTCGGCAGAATCGCATCGGGCTTTTCCTTCGCGATGATGCGTTCGACGACTTCCCACGTAATCGGCTCGATATAGGTCACGTCAGCCGTGTCCGGGTCCGTCATGATCGTGGCCGGATTGCTGTTGACCAGGATCACGCGATAGCCTTCCTCGCGTAGCGCCTTGCACGCTTGCGCGCCCGAATAGTCGAACTCGCAGGCCTGGCCGATGACGATCGGACCGGCGCCAATGATGAGGATGCTCTTTATGTCTGTGCGCTTTGGCATGTCTGGCGATATTTTTTACTGAATAAGGTGCGGAACGCGTGCATCGAATCGATGCAACAAGCGACGCTGCATCCCGGTTGAAGCAGGCCGGGCGATGGTGCGGGTTTCCCCACGCGACCCGTCCCGCGTCGACGGTGCCACGTCGAGCTTAGCGCGCGTGCTGCGCTGACTGCCCCTTCGAGGCCATCGAATCGATGAAGCGATCGAACAAGTACGCAAGGTCCGACGGGCCCGGCGACGCTTCCGGGTGTCCCTGGAAGCAGAATGCCGGCTTGTCCGTCAGTGCGAACCCCTGCAGCGTGCCGTCGAACAGCGAGACGTGCGTGACCCGGGCGTTGGCCGGCAGTGAATCCGTATCGACCGCGAAACCATGGTTCTGCGACGTGATGACCACGCGGCCGTCGTCGAGATCCTTCACCGGGTGGTTTGCGCCATGATGGCCAGTCTTCATCTTGACCGTCTTCGCGCCAACCGCCAAGGCCATGATCTGGTGCCCCAGGCAGATACCAAACGTCGGAATGCCGCGGGCGATCGCCTCGCGCGTCGCCCGGATCGCGTAGTCGCATGGCTCCGGATCTCCCGGGCCATTGGACAGAAAGAGGCCATCCGGGTTCAATGCCATCGCATCGTCGATCGTGCTTTGCGCCGGCAGGACGGTGACCTTGCAGCCCCGCTCCGCCAGCATTCGCAGGATGTTGTACTTGACACCATAGTCGAAGGCGACCACATGGAAACGCGGTGCCGCCTGCTCGGGCTGCCCGACGCCGAGTCGCCATTCCCGCTGCGTCCACACATACGACTGCTTGGTCGACACTTCCTTTGCCAGGTCCATGCCGCTTAATCCCGGAAAGGAGCGCGCGAGCTCGATTGCTCGGGCGGTATTGTCCTCCCCGGCCAGGATCGCGCCGTTTTGCGCACCCTTGTCCCGTAGCAGCCGGGTCAGACGGCGCGTGTCGATGCCCGCGATACCGAGGACATTGCCGCCGCGCAGGTAGTCGCTCAACGTCTGCTGCGAACGAAAATTCGACGCCACCAATGGCAGGTCACGGATTACGAGGCCGGCAGTCGCGATGGAAGCGGATTCGACATCCTCGTCGTTGGTGCCGACATTGCCGATATGCGGATAGGTCAGTGTGACAATCTGACGCGCGTAGCTAGGATCGGTCAGAATTTCCTGATAACCGGTCAAGGCGGTGTTGAACACCACTTCACCGATCGTATGGCCCTCGGCCCCGATCGACCAGCCACGGAAAATCGTGCCGTCGGCAAGCGCGAGCAAAGCAGGAGGAAAAGACGGCAGCACAGGGAGCTCCTGGTGGATTGCCCTGGCCGACCTGCCGTCTCCCGCATTTGCACCATCGCGCGCTCGGGTCGTGGCCAATTTTTGAACACAACGGCGCTGCGGCGGCACACGTATTGCCGGACCACTTGGAAGCTGAGTCGGCAACGACGGGGGGTGGCGATAGAGGGAGGAGGTAGGCGCTAGGGCTAGGTGTTGATTGGGCTAAACCTGCAAATTATAGCCTAAGACGCCTGCTCATGACACCCCAGCGACACCCCGATGGCTTTGGCACGACAGTCGCACGACGCATGAGACGCTACGAATCGCCCGCCGCGGGAACGACGAGCGCTTGCCGACGGCATTTTCCGGATGGAACCGTCATACCCGGACGTCACCAAACAGATGGCTTCGCGCGCAGCGGGCATAGCCTGGCCGGACAGGGCGCAACGCAACCCCGGAAAGACCGCGGAGATCCTCGTACCCGAAGACAGCCGTCGCGATCGAGACGCCGAAGCACCCTCTACTCCTCACAGGAACCTGTCCATGGATACGCGTATCTGCGATCTCTCGTATTGCCCTTCATCAACGTCGACGCAGGCTGCTGAAACCAATGCCTCCCGCGGCGTCGCTGCCACGTGCGCTGATGTAAAGCGACCGGAGCGCGACGCCCTCATCCTCTTCGCGACGTCGGAACAAAAGTCATCGACGCATTGACCCGCCTGCCGACCGACACCGCTCACCTGACCTTGCTACGCTGTGCGATGGACCGATCGTTAGTCAGCGCTCTGCATGGACTGACCGACCTTATTGCGCTCCATCTTGTGGATACGCCCGCATCCGGGCGGCATTATGTCGGATTCAATCGCAGCCTATCAGCCATCCGGGTGCGCGAGTTGACATTGGTCGGCGGCGACTTTACGCACTATACGGCGCTCGCACTTGCGGCGGACTGCTTTTTGCAGGACGTCACACTGGTCGATCTTGAATTGACGAGAGAGTGGACGCTCACGATCCTGAAATCGTATTCAATCCGTTCGTTGACCCTTGTCCGCCCTCGCGCCGCCTTGCATTCAAGATACCCGGAGTCGATGCGCGCGCCGCTCGTCGACAAGTCCTGGCTGGACTTCGTAAGTCGTGGAACCTGGATCGACATCCGCTACGAAGAGACCGACGAGCAGGCGACGCGGGAAAACCATGCAGGGCCGTCGTTCGCACAACAGACCAATGCCAAAACTCCCACGGCACCTAGTCCAGCACACCCGCCAACATCAACCGCGTCCACGGCGCACGAAAAAGACGTGATGGATAAGGCCACGAAACGGATCGACCTTGGGTGGACCATGGCACGCCTTTAGACTCCAGCGTCCACGCGCGATACGTAAGGCAATGCAAACGGCGCGCGGTTCGCCCGTGCAGCGCGACACGGCTACGGTGACAGGGCCGTCACCGCACCGTACGGTAAGATCAGCGCGAAGCGGACCCGACGTGCAGGCGCCGCCTTGGCTACCGACTTGTTTGGCTTTGTAACGCGCTTGGCGACCAGCGTCGGTGCGGTGCAGTCGGACTCAGCGGCGGGCTTGGCAACCTTCTTCGACTTTCGAAACGTATATATATTGCAATGGCATATTTAGTATTCGCAATAAAATAGACTAAGTCGTATTTCCCGCTGAATTTCTCCCGCCGCCGACTGATACCGGAGTCAAGGCACAGACGGCATGGACCCCATGCACGGCCTGTGACCAAAGTACAGACATCCATCCGAATCCCCCGTCGCCGCGACGATGATGGATGCCGTTCCACGCGCACCATGCGGAACGGTCACGCATGTGCGTCACCAAGAAAGACCCGCTGCGATATCGGCAGCGCTCTTGGAGACGCCTCATGCTTTCCCCGGTCGCCCCCGATTCGAGTAACCCATGCGCGTTGCTCCGACTCAGTCGCATTAACGCGGAGCCAGCTTTCGATCAACTGAACGGTCCGCCGGCATTCAACTACGCTGGCGATACGACACGGTGGCAGGGGCAACCTAATTGGAGCCCGGACGCTTTGTCGCGGCTTGATACACATACCTGTCACATGACGCTGCAAGGAGGAAAACTCGACGATTCAGCGATTCACAATTTGATGCGCTTTCCCAATCTGGCGTCGCTCGAATTGGTTCACGTGGACATTCCGCCGCGCGTGAATTTCGCATTCGTGCGCGCCTTGATGCTGCTGCCCGTCAAGCGGATCTATTACACCAACATGATCCTGCCTGATGCCATGGCCCTGGATGCGCAAAAGATCAAGACGATGATTTACGCAAAGGCGGGGTTGATGTCCGGGGCGATATCGATGCTCATGGGCTCGCCGCACTTGCAGCGGCTCGACGTGCGGGGTGCCCTGCTCCCCTCGCACCTCAATACGCTACCGTTGATGCAGCGCGAACAACCGCTCGATACCTTTCTTTGTCAATGTGACGTCGATGCGCCCCATAGTGACCGCCACAATGCCGCCGATGCGTTGTTGCACCTGCCCGTACGCAACCTTACGCTGGACGGAGGTGCGTTCGACGAAACGGCGGCAGTGGCGCTGGGACAGAACCCGCATCTTGAATCACTGACACTTCAGCATCTGCCACTGACACGAGCGTGGATCGAACAGATCATTACGCCGTCGGTCATACCACCCCAACGGCTCCCCACGCTACGCTTGCTGACAATCGTGGCCCCGAGGGAGGTGCGGGCATCGGGTCGCGCGAATCCCGATCTCGTATCAAGGGTTGACCGCACCTGGCTCAATACGATGCATTACCGTCATGGCCTGACTATCGAATTCCGGGAAGCAAGTACAGCGTCATTGAATTAACGCGCTGCTCGCGGGCGGCAGTCGCGATGCATGATCCCAGAACGCGGGACACCGACACGCTTCACCGGCAAACCCGTCAAGCATGCCGCGACGTTTGCACGATCAGCGCGACGCGACGCGATGGGCCGAGGACGATTTGCCCGAAGTCTTGGCAGGCTTCGCAACCGCCTTGGACGCCACTTTCGGCGTCGCTTTTTCGGCCTTGGCTTGCCTTTCGGGCACGGCGCGGCGACTGGAAGCCACCGCATTCTTCGCGGGCTTGCTCTCACGCACCGCTTCGCGCTTGCCTGCAGCCGGGCGCACCTTGCCCTGAGCGCGCGTGGTTACGATCTTGCGCGACGACTTCGGTTCCGGTTCCGATGCTTGCTCGACCTTGTCAGAGGCGCGGATCACGCGGCCCCGTGACGCGTCGTCGTCCCGCAGCGATACGGTCTGCAATTGCATCGGACGGGCACCGCCATCGACATCTTCACGAACATACACGACCAGCTGCGTGCCGGCACGGAACGACGTGGCGCGCGTGCGATTCCAGCGACGCAGTTCCGCTACCGACACGCCCAGGCGCGACGCCAATGCCGTGGCTGTTTCACGCTGCGGCACCCGCACTGACACGCGACGGTAGATCGGTTTGTCCGGTTCGATCGCCAGCACCGCATTCTCCGCGACAGTCGCGCTGATATCGCCCACCGCAGGGCCATCATCGGATTTCGGCACCAGGATCGTCGAGCCCGGCTTCAGGCGCATTCCGGACGGAATTTTATTGACTGCCATCAGCGTCTTCGGATCAACGCCGATTTTCTCGGCAAGGTCCTTCGGACGTTCGCGTGCGGTGACCTGATACGTGGTCCAGCTAGACAGCGGCAACGTATAGTGTTTCAGATTACGCGCGAAGACTTCGGCACTGTCGAATGGCAACAGAATCTGTGGTTGCGTCGAACCCAGGATGACCGGCTTCGTGAACGACGGGTTCAACGCCTTGAAGTCATCGAGTTTCATGTCGGCCAATTGCGCCGCCACCTTGACGTCGATATCCCGCGACGTGGTCACTGTCACGAAATAAGGGTGATTCGGAATTTCTGGCAGCGTCAGACCATACTTCGCCGGGTCATCAATCAAGTTCTTGACCGCCTGCAGTTTCGGGACGTAGTTACGCGTCTCGTTCGGCATGTTCAAGCTGGCGTAATCGGTCGGCAAACCCTTGGCGGCATTGCGAGCGATGGCCTTCTGTACATTGCCCTCCCCCCAGTTATACGCGGCCAGTGCCAATTGCCAGTCGCCGAACATATCGTGCAGCCGGGACAGGTAATCGAGCGCGGCATCGGTCGACGCCAGCACATCGCGGCGCTGGTCCTGGAACATGTTCTGCGCCAGATTGTAGTCTCGGCCCGTACCAGGAATGAATTGCCACATACCGGCCGCCTTGGCAACCGACAACGCCTGAGGGTTGTAGGCACTTTCGATAAACGGCAGCAATGCCAGCTCGGTGGGCATATGACGCGCTTCGAGCTGTTCGACGATGTGATAGAGATAGAGCCGCGAACGATCGGTCATACGCTGAACATAGTCCGGACGCGTCACGTACCAGTTCGTTTGGGCGTCGACCAGATCGCCAGTCAGGTCGGGCATTTGGAAGCCGCGGCGAATACGGGCCCAAAGATCCGTATCCTGCGTCGCCAGTGCATCGACCGACCCATGGTCCACATCAATCGTCTTGCCCGCCGTCGAACGACGCAGCGCCTTGCTTTGCGCCGTTTCCTTGTTTTGGTCCTGATTGGTGGCGTAGGCGTTGGTATAGCCATCGGAGCCATTCGCCATATTGCTCGCCGTGCCGGCACAAGCGGAAAGCATCAGCGCCAGCAGCGCACAAAGGATCAATCGCATGAAGGAGGCGTCTCGATAGCCAGTAACCAGGGCGGAAGTAGTGTCAGGATGGTAAGGAAACCCGTCCCTCCCGTCAACCTCCGTTACAAAAAAATCTCAATGAAATCGAGGGGCTGCAAGGTTTTTTTAAAGTAACAGCATGGATACCCCTTGTAACGGGTGTTAGAAACGGTCCTTCCACGCGCGTAATTGGGTGAAAGCGGCGAGCCGTGTCAGAGGCACTTCCGCTGCCTGTTCACCCTGCCGTGCCGCCATCACGGCCCGCAGTTGCGGTGCGATGGCCGGCGCATCGGCACGCAGAAACGGGTTGACGCGGCGCTCATGCGCCAAGGTTGTAGGGACGGTCGGCGTACCCGCCGCGCGCAGCGCGTCGGCCTGCACCGACCAGGCTTGCAGGTCCGCATTTTCCGGATCGGCCGCCAATGCAAAGCGGATATTCGATAGCGTGTACTCATGTGCGCAATGCACCAAGGTCGCCGCCGGCAATGCCGTCAACCGGTCCAGCGACGCCAACATCTGCGCTGGCGTGCCCTCGAACAAACGGCCACATCCGGTGGCGAAGAGCGTATCACCACAAAAAACCCGCGGCGGCCGATTCCGATCGATAGTGGCAACCGCAGTCGCTGGGGCGGCAGTGGGTTCGCTCCCCCCTGTTCCCGATGCACGACCTTCACGGGACGACGTGCTATCCGACGCGCGCGACGGGGTGCCCTCCTCATCGCCTGCCCCCGCCTCGAAGTACGCGATATGCGCACGTGTATGGCCGGGGACGTCGATTACCGTAAAATGCGCTCGCGGCGAGGCGGTCGCCACGATATCGCCGCCTCGAATAGGCTGCGTGACCGTCGCGATGTCCTCGCCAGCGGGCCCGTAGACGGGCGGCAAGGCGGATGCCCTGCCTGTGGCGATCTGCCGTTCGGTGTAAGCAAGCAACTCGGCCACACCGCCGACGTGGTCCGCATGGTGATGCGTGAGTAGAATAGCGCTCAGATAATGGTTGCCGGCCTCGAGATAAGCGATGACTGGCGCCGCCTGCCCCGGATCAACGACCGTCACGCCGATCGCGTCCGGGAGGGCGGCTTCGCATTGCGGCACCAGCATCCAAATATAGTTGTCATTGAATGCAGGTAATGGGAAAACGTCGTATGTCTCGCTGGGAGCGGACGCGACGGAAGACGAGGCTGGCGGCATCATGGGCATGAATTGGGGGCAGCGCGACAGGCTGCCGATGTATTTGATTGGGGGCGCATGGCTGAGCGACCGATTATAGACTGGTCCGACTGGACGCAATCCCCGCCGGGGCAATACGTCCTGGCGTGGGAGCAAGCCCAGGCGGATCGTGTCGTCAGTGACATGTTCGGCTATCGCGCCGTGCAACTGGGACTGCCGCAACTTGATGCGTTGCGGGAGAACCGGATGCCTAGCCGCGTGTTGACACTCGACCCGCAAAGCCCGCTCAGCTCGCCTTACCTGCTCCCGCCTACCCGTCCCGGCGCCGATCGCTTGATGCACGCCGGCCAGCCACCTCTGCATGGCCAGCACGGACATCACGTAGGTGGCCGCGAACCGCGTCGACGTTCCGGAAATGCGATATTGGATGCGCAGACGGACGTGCCGCTGCTGCATGCGCCGCCTAACCGGACAACGGTCTGGGCCGACTTCGGCGAATTGCCGTACGAGAGTCAAAGTCTGGATTTGCTGGTGATGCCGCATACCCTGGAATTCACGGTGGAACCGCATGCGCTGCTGCGCGAAGCGGAACGCGTGCTGGTGCCGGAAGGCAAGCTGGTCATTACCGCGTTCAATTCCTTGAGTTTGTGGGGGGTCCGGCAATCGGTCGGCCGCCGGACGCAGCGGCCGTTCGTGCCGGCGGATACCGACCTGATCGCCTTTACGCGGCTGAAGGACTGGATCAAGCTGCTCGGATTCGAATTGAGCCGAGGAAGGTTTGGCTGCTACCGCCCGCCGTTGACAAACGCGAAGTGGCTCGAACGCTGCCGCTTCATGGAGGCGGCGGGCGACCGCTGGTGGCCGATTTTCGGCGCGGTGTACTTGATCACCGCGGTCAAGCGCGAACGACGCATGCGACTGGTGGGTCCGAGTTGGAAGAAGAAAACAGCGGCGGTGCCCTCGGCACTGACACCTGCGGCGGCGCCGACACCCACCTCGGCATCGCGATTGTAGGAACGGCCCGATGCAAGGTCGCCGACAACAGGGAGGGTGGTCACGCAGCCCTTTCGCCCGATTGGCGTACCCTCAAAAAATCGCACGCTCCTGAGACAGCGTCGAGGACCGATCCTTGGCACCGGCGGCCCGGCTTTGTGCATTCGTGCTTCAGGATCCGGCCGCCAGGCGCTTCCGCGACAATTCCGAGCCCTTGTTCGCCAACACGTCGGCGCGTTCGTTCATGTCATGTCCGGCATGTCCCTTGACATGATGAAATCGCACGGATGCATGGCGGCGAACGGCTTCATCGAGAAACACCCAATGCTCGATGTTTGCTTTCTTCTTGAAGGCGCCTTTCATGGTTTGCACCACGTACAGCGAATCGGTGTGAACGTCAATGGACGAGTTGGCCGGAAGATTATTCAACCCGTGCGCTGCCGCCAGTATCTCGGCAACCTGATTTGTGGCGTGCCCGATCGACTCGAATCCTTCGTAGACAACTTTTCCGCTACTCAGGACCACCCATCCACACCCCGCCGGCCCGGGATTCCGCAATGCCGAACCGTCCGAATAGATGACAAAGCTACCGGGCTCCACCGGAGGGGTCAGCGGGGCGTCAGTCTGTCCCGGCGCATTGTCCGCTGGAACCTTACCTTTCGACGCGGCGCCTCCCACATCCGGTTGACGCAATGCCTCGATCGCCACGCGCAACGCACGTTCAGTAATGCCGTTCGGCATCTCATACCATGTTCGCGCGGCGGCGATAAGATCTGCGACAAGAGGTTCGGTATGTGTGCTGCGGCCCATGGTCGACATAAAAATGACTAGTGTAATCGCACTTCGCCTTGGTGACGACCCTTCTGACTGACAACGCCCGCCGGCCCGACGCACTGCCGGACGTACTCCTGACGCACTTTTGTCAGACGAACCGGGACCCGGAAAGCGTGGCCGTCGTGATCGATGTCGCATTGCCCGGCTGGTGCACTTACCTGACGAAAAATGCCGGCTCGTCGATCGACACGATCGCGTAAGATATGCGGAAATCCTGGTCACGGCGCGTTACCGCGCTTACGCGACGCAGCGCAAAATATGCAAGGGCGTGAATTCCGCGCGGATTAGCCTTCGTCTCGCGGCGCCCTCCCACTATTTATTGACAGACGATGCTTCGACAACTTGTATTCGATACCGAAACCACCGGACTGAACCCCAAGACCGGTGACCGGATTATCGAAATTGGTGCGGTCGAGCTGGTCAACCGTCGGTTGACCGGCAATAACCTGCACTTCTATGTCAACCCGGAACGCGACAGCGATCCGGGTGCGTTGGCCGTACACGGCCTGACCACCGACTTCCTGTCGGACAAGCCAAAGTTCGCAGAGATCGCCGAAGCCCTGCGCGACTACGTGAAAGGCGCCGACCTGATTATCCATAACGCGCCGTTCGACGTCGCTTTCATGGAAGCCGAATTTGCCCGGCTGGGATGGCCACCGTTCGTCGAGCACGTGGGCGAGATCATCGATTCGCTGGCCATGGCGAAGGCCACGTTTCCCGGCAAACGGAATTCACTGGATGCGCTGTGTGACCGTTTCGGCATCAGCAACGCGCACCGTACGCTGCACGGCGCCCTGCTCGACTCGGAATTGCTGGCGGAAGTGTATCTGTCGCTGACGCGCGGCCAGGAGAGCCTGGTCATCGACGGTGGCGACGATCACACCGATCATGCGAGCAGCGGCCACGCCCAGGCAGCAAAAACGGCCGCCGCGACCTTCGCATCGCTCTCGCTGCCCGTCCTGCGGGCAACCGACGACGAAGCGGCGTCGCATGGCGCACTGCTCGCCGAACTGGACAAGGCATCAAAAGGGAAATGCGTCTGGTTGGCCGAGCCCGCCGCAGAAGCAGCCGCGCCAACAGCGGCGTGAGCTGTCGCGAGATGCATCGCTCGTGCATGCATTGGCCCGGCGTCGGTGAAAAACGCTTGCAAAGCGAAAGATCGCTGCTATAATCTCGTTCCTCGACAGCGCAAGCAAGCATCAATCGCTCTGCGGTGCTGTCGAATACGACCCAGGGTGGTTAGCTCAGCGGTAGAGCACTGCCTTCACACGGCAGGGGTCACAGGTTCGAACCCTGTACTACCCACCAAAGAATTCCGGAAGAAGCAGGGGCTTATCGATGCTCGTACAACTCGATATGCATGCCGAGTTAGAGTAAATCCTACCTCTGGTTGTCCCAAGAATGTCCCGTCAGTTGACGGGACATTTTCTTTTGTACTATCTTCTCCCACGTCGGCATTCATGACTGCCAGAATCATGGCCAGGAATGCTGGATTTGCGGCGACGTTCTGCGCTGCCGCGATGACGCTGGAGCGTCGAGCGAAGTCAGTGTATGGGATAGCTCGACACGAAACGCTGCGCCTTTGAACAACGAAGGCGTCGGGGGCAAAGACAGTAATGCACGAAGCGCAAACGTTCATTACAGTCCTGCCCGATGTCCGCCAGACACCCGCACGCGGGGCCCACACACGTGAGGACTGTTGACACCTACCCCTCACCGCGCTTTCGAGCCCGTGTGAGGTGTCATGTCCGCCCCGTTCCCCGTCCAGGGAGACGCGCCAGTACGCGTCTTATTCATCGAAGAACTCTCCCGGCTGATCGGTAAAGCACCGACGACCATTCGTACTTGCGCGACGAACACCAAGTACCTCCACCTGATCCCACGCCCTTTCAAGATGCCCAACAGCCGGCGGCTGTGCTGGTGGGAAAGTGACGTTCTTGCTTGGATCAACGCAAGTCGGGAACCACCACCCCCTGCAGCCCGACGCCCGCGCGGCCGGCCAACAAAAGCGCAGCAAGCAGCCTGGCAGTGCCAAACGGTCGAATCTCGGTCGCCAGCCCAGGGGGCGCGATGAACATCGGCCCGCCGATTCATTCCGATGCTTGGCGGGCTGGCTTTGAGGCCGGCGAAACCGGCCGAGCCATGACGCCATGCCCCGCCAGTTACGACTACAGCACGGGGGTCGAGCGATGAATGCTTCGCAAGGCAAAGATGCGCTCCGCTCGCAGAGGGCGCTCGAATCGCCGCAGCCTCCAAGCGTCCTAAGCACTGAGATGTGGTCGCGAATTCAAGAGCGTGCGGCACGCGAGCTCGCACGGCCTCGCCAAATGTTCCTGCCCGGCCTCGAGCCGACCATGCGGGCAATGCCAAATCACATTGCCCGAAGCAGCCTGTTCGCCCCTCTGTCGAAAACCCATCGGCGACGCTTTCTCAACGACCACATCCTAATCAGCCGCCGCGACGTGGTGATCCGGTTCACGGGCATCCAACTCGACGAAAGCCAGGCCGACGTCTGGATGCAGCTCATGCATATCGCGGCGGCCTCCCCACTAGGCGAGCCGTTCGATGTGCGCAGTGCGTCGATACTCGAAGCGATGGGCCGACAAATCGGCGGAGCCGAGTATCGATGGCTTCGACGGGCCGTGGAAGCGCTCTACAAGGCCACATTGATCATCGACGTCGTCAACAAGTACCGCATTGGCGACGGCGATTCCGACGGCGACGGGATACGAATGATCGATCGATTCATATACGACGCAACGCGCAAGCAATACACGCTCGTAATCGACCCTCGATGGGTCGCCATGTATAGCAACCAGGAATTCGCGCGCATCGATTGGGAAAAGCGCCTAGCAATCAAGCGAGGCCAGGACATGGCCAAAACGTTGCAGCGCCTCGTCGCTACCTCTGCCGACAAGGTGCAGCGATACGGCCTCGATTGGCTCAAAGACAAGCTGCAATACACCAGTCCCCTTCGCAAGTTCCGAAGTGCCTTGTGCGCCGCACTCGCGGAGCTGGAGCGCGTTGAAGTCATTGCCGCCGCGCACATCGGAACCAGCACACGCGGCTCGGAGCAAGCAGTCTGGACCAAGTTGTAGCCATGCGAGCCCCCTGTTCTGCGCGGTTCGTCGAATCGTCGCAATTGAATACATACGTATGTACGTACAAATACAAGGAACAAAAATGCCAAATCCCGATGAACAAGAAGTCGCCACACAACTGGCGCTGAAGCGGTGGTTCCTCTTTCTCGCCCTCGGGTCGCTCTTCGGCGTCGTCACCGGGCGACTTTTTCAACCACTTGTGTGGTCGATCCTATTGGTCATCACAACAGTCCTCGCCTGGTCCGCGGACGAACGGCTGTGGCGCGCACGCCACCCCGACCGGCCGTGTATCGACTACTACCGACGGCGGTTCTGGTGGGCCCGCATCGTTGATCACGAGATTCGGTTCTGGTGGACCAAGAGCGACCAACGGGAGGAACAGCAATGAACCGCATCAAGATTACGCGCGCCTTTTTGCTGCTAATCGTCGGCTGCTGGATGTCCATGCCGGCGTTCGCCGAAGGTACGACATTCGGTGAGATCACGCAGGCAGCGCAGCGCTCCGGCGACAAGTCGCGCCAGGCGCTCGTCACCATCTACGGAAACGTCGTCAACAATCCCTTTGCGACCGGCGGTGCCGGCGGCAGTGACACGATCCTCGCCAGCATCTTCCAAGTCGCGAACGGTGCGCTGCTGGTCATTGGCGCGTTCTTCGCGTGCTATGTGATGTTCCGGAAAGTGTCGCAGACAGCGCACGACGGTGCCGTATTTGACCGCGAAAAGCACACTATGTGGGGGCCGCTTCGGATCGTATGGGGTCTCGCGTCGCTCGTGCCGACCGCAAACGGCTGGTCCCTCTCACAGTTGCTGATGCTTTGGGCCGCGTCGGTGATGGGTGTCGGCGTGGCAAACATGGGCGTCGACGCTGCCGTCAAGGCGTTTAGCGATGGAAAGGGAATGGTGCTGCAGCCGGTCATGCCGAGCACCACCGAGTTGGCCCACAAGATTTTCGAAATGGAGCTTTGCCGCCACGGCATTAACGCGGGCTTGGCCACGGCGTCTAGCGAAGGAGCGTTGGTTGACGATAGCGGCTACGTGCAGACGCAATCGACGGATACCGGCTTCATGCTCGCTAACAAAAGCTTCGCATGCGGAGGTGCCAACGTCGATCCAAATCTCGAATCCCAGCCGAGCTCGACGAACTGGTTCTCGAGCACGATCGATGTCACAGAGATCCGCAGAGCTCACCTCCAAGCGCTCTCTGGCATGGAAAAATCGCTGAGCACCGCAGCGCGCGAGTTCGTCAATGCCGTGACGATGCGTAGCACCGACGGCAGCAGCACGGTCACCGACGTCGAAGTGGCGATCCAGGCAGCGGCGCAGCAGTACGAAAACACCGTCAATTCAATCGCAGCGACGAAACAGGGCAACATTGAGGAGCTCGCCAGCCAGCTCGGGGCATCCATCAAGGACGGTGGGTGGTGGACACTCGGCGCGTGGTATCAGACCTTTGCTGCGGCCAACACGAAGCTTTCCGATGCCGTAGCCGGCAAAGCAACGACATTCGGTCCGTCGATAGCCGGCGACCCCGCCGTGATGAGTGTCTACACGACTGCTTTGACTGCGTATCAGGCGCAACAGGGCCGGGCAACGACGACGCACGCCACTCCACTCGGTACGCAGCGACAAGACGACGGCGGCAACATCCTCGCGAAGCTGTTCAGCTCACCGGGTCAAGCACTGACGGAGGCAATCACCTACATCAACGACGGTGGCGAATCGCGCGGTCAAATCAACCCGCTGATCAAGATGAAAAACCTTGGCGACCACCTCACTGGCGTCGCCGAAATCGGTCTTGCCGGATACCTGACGGCCAAGGGTCTCGAAGCGACCAGCGAAAGTTTCAGCATCGCAGGTTTGGCATCACGGGTAGCCGACGCCAGTGGCGCGATCAGCTTCGTCAAAGGTGCATTGGATGGAGCCGGACCGATTATCATGATGATCATCATCGCCGCACTGCTGCTGGGTCTCGGTTTGTCAACCTACCTGCCGATGGTGCCATTCGTTGTGTGGTTCGGTGCGGCAGTGAACTGGCTCGTCGTTGTCGGGGAAGGAGTGATCGCGGCTCCGCTATGGGCGATCACGCATTTGGGCGGGGAGGGCGACGGCGTGGGCCACAAGACCGCCCACGGCTACATTTTCCTTCTTGAGATGATGGTGCGTCCCATCCTCATGGTGATCGGTTTCTTCCTCGGAGGTGCGGGGATCATCGCCGGCGGAACATTGCTAAACGAGTTGTTCGGCATTGCCCTTGCAAACGCGCAGTTCGACTCGTTGACTGGTATCGGTTCGATCTTGGCGTATTGTGCTATTTACTTCTCGATGTGCCTCAACCTTGTGCATAGCTGCTTCAACTTGATCTTCCTCGTCCCGGACAAGGTGATCAACTGGGTGGGCGGCGGCGCGCCAGCGATGATCGGTGGCGACCACAGCGAGAGAACCAAGGCCGCGCTCAATACCGTGCTGGCAAAATTCGATATTCGTCCGTCTGGCAGAGGTGGCAAACGCCCGCTGGGTGGGACAAATCCTTCATCCAAGACTGATGGCATGAGAGAATAGGAGAACGCAATGCGATTGCTGAGACTTGCATCAGAGCTGTTCTATATCGCGACATCCGTGCTGGCCGCGCTCCCGGCATTCGTATATTCGGTATGGGGCGGCAGATTCCTGCACTCAGGCGCGGCCCTTGTGACAATGGTTGCATATGTCGCTTGGGTCGCGGGCGGTCTCCTGCTTCTATCGAAATGGCGCCGATCGCGCGACAGCGACATGCGAAAGCTTATCGCGTCGATTGCACCGAGCTTCCGGCCGCAAGTCGAGCTTGTCGACTACCTCAACACGCGGTATGTCGGCCTTGATACCGTGACAGGCAAAGCGGTTGTCATTGATCGTCAGAAGAACGTCGCAAAATGCGAGCCGCTCGCCTACATTCAAAGCGCCGAAGTTAGCGACGCCGGCGACGCAATCCATTCCGCATTCACGTTCAGCTTCCGGGACTTTGCCAATCCCTCGATGCAGATCCGCGTCAACAGGCTTCGAGCCGAAGATACCGGCGCTCGTATTCGCTATGCCTTGGAGCACGCCGCATAGCGGCTGGATAAAATCAACCCACCGGGCCTGTCGGCCCGGTTTTTCCATATAAGGTTCGGGCCGACCTCGTGCAACGCAAAGATTTCACGCTCAGCCAATCCATGCCGGCATTGCTCAAACCCCGCCATCTACCACATCGCCTGTTGCGTAGTGCAGTCAACGCTCTAAGCCATGACGGTACGACACGCGGTCCACTACGGCTCATCCCGCACCAACGTCGCGATGGCCGCGACATGGTCCGAATCCGACACGACAGGGCAGTGGGTATAGCCAAGGTCGATCAACGCATACAACCGATGGCGGCCATCCGTGATCTCAGTCCGGCCACGATCAAAGGAGAGGTACGGCATGTAAACGGCCTCACCCAAAGTAAATTCTTGATGGACCCGTGCGTACCGATCCGGCCGAAAAGTCTCCCTGTTTCGTTCAGAAGGATTAGCCGCCCAGATGGAGTCGCCCTTCATCGCGGTGCTGAGAAGCGCCAGGTTAACTTCGATTACGCATGAGATAGGATCGCTGGTCGCCGTGACTTCGAAGTTCCCGTAGATGCGTCGCGCCTTCTTCTCACGCGACCAAAAATAGTCTTCTAGTGCCAGTTCCGGCCCTGGCCCAGAATTCCATATCGAACCAAATCCAGCGTTGGCACATAGCACCGCCCATGCCGAATATGGAATAGGTGATACATTGCCCAACCAGTTCTCCACGTGACTGCTGTCCGCTAAGCCGAGAAGTGCCGTCGCACCTTCCGCAGACAGTTGACTCACTTCGATCACCTGTCGGATTTCCTCGCCTGTTGGGATCGACCACGAATCCGCCCGCCAGAAGCAATCCATCGGGATCCGGGGGATCGACATATGCATTCCTCCATCTATGGCCTGCAATCTATATCGTGTTGACACCGGCCACGGCGGCCGGCGTCAACACGGCGGCCGTGATCGACAGCAGCCGGGCAATTTCAGCGTACATGCGGCTTTCCAATCGATCTGAGATGGGTGATCATCCGCGTGTTGTTGCCGATCGACGTCGACGGAAAACCGCCGTTCTTCCGCAGCTCGTCGACGTGTTCGGGCGAAAAACCCATGTCGACCAGAGCAGCGTCATCGCCCTTCGCCAGCGCTTTGTTGGCCGCACGCATGAGGGCTTTCGCCGACTGCATGCGTGCGATTTCGGTCCGGATTGCATCCGGGCTGATAGGATACTTAGTGGCCATGCCATCACCTCTTGTACAGGTGGTGTTGTGGAAGTCCCGTCCGGGTGCGTCAACACCTGGGCGGGTCGCCTGACCCGGATCAGGTAGGGGGAGCCTCCTGGTCCGGCTTCTTCTGCTCGCCGAGTTCGACGAGAATTTCAGGTTGCAGCTCGAGCCGGCCGGCGTAGACCAGTGGCGTGGCGCAGCGGGTGTAATCACCGCCTTCGATGCGACGCTGCAACACCGCTCGTTGGGTCGCCATATCGGCTTTCACCTGGTTGTGCGATACCCACTCCGTTTTCGGGTCGTCAGCCTCCTGCAGGCCCTGGTGGACCTGTCTCTGGAACCAAGCGTCGTAATCGTCGCTCATCGCTCATGGACCTCCCTGCGGTTATCTTCACTCATTGCCGTTCTTGATCCGTGCTTGTAGCTCGGCTCACTTCTTGGCAAAGAAAGCTCGTGCTTCTTCGTCAGATACCGATTCACGGGGGTAATCAAGGCTCTCTTTGACCTTATCTCGAAACCACTGGTCGTAGGCTGCCGCGTCGGCAAGCAGCTGCAACGTAGGCTCGTGTCGAACCGTGACCCATTCCAGAATCAGGCAGTAAGCCTGCAGGGGCGACAGCCCTTGCTCGGCCAGAATGGCGGCCGCCTCGTCATGGAGGACAGCAATTCGGGCGCTGGCTTCGTCGTCAGTCACCTCAATACCCCGCTTCTTTCTGATGCCGAAAGGCCAGCACGTAGACGGCGTCATCTGCCGGTTCGTACCGATACAGGGCCACATAGCCCGAGTCGCCGAACGGGATGGCCAGCTCCCGCCACACCGGATTTTCGGGAAAAGGGCGGCCAACGGCCGGCGTCGTCTCCAGCAACAGAAATCGCCGCTCGATCGCCTGAGCTGCGCGTCGAACGGCCGTCTCGCTCTTGTCGGCCAGAAAGCGCCGGCAGCGTTCCAATCCCTGACCGGCGCGGGGCGTGATAATTACGTGTGGCACTCAGGCAGCCCCGTTTCATCGTCCGTGCCCCACGTTTTCAGCCAGGTGCGAACCTCTTCACCGGTCAGGTGCAGGCCAGTTTCCTGGTAGTGCGCCCACGAAGCCGCTGCTTCCTGCTTGAAGCTTTCGCGCGCTTCCTCGCGCTCGACGTACTGCTTGATCGCCTCGCACATGATCCAATGCGGCGACCGATCGCGCATGCTGGCAAGGTGCTGTACGCGGCTCTTCAATTCGTCCTCGATCTTGAGTGACGTTGCCATATGTCGGCCCTCCACTATCAATGGGTGATACCTAGCGATACTATAGTCCTGCGCCCCCTCGTTGTCCACGCGGGTGCAATTACGACATCCGGCGGGGCGAGCGCTTCGGCGCGCCGTCGACCGGTCGTCCGATCTGGCCAGCAGCTTGACCGCGCTGCGCAGCCAGACGGTCGCTCTCCTGCCGTATGACGGCCTGCAGCTCCGGGTTGGTGATCACGAAGCCATACCGGGCCGCCAGACGGGCGCAGCGGGCCTTGTAGGCCTGGCTACCAGTCACCTGGAAGGTTCCCCACTTCTCAGCGCTGAGCTGCAGCGCGGCCAGAATGGCGGCTTCGTCGGCTGCGTCATGCACATCGATCCGGTCGCCCCGATCAACGAACGCTGGCGAAACCCGGCCGGCCAGATGGTAGGCCACGCGATCGCCGCGGATCTCGGCCACGAAGTCGCGCAGGTCCTTGCGGCGTTGAGTCTCAACTGGATTGACTCGTATATCGCCGACAATCCGCGCCGGGATCTCGTCGGGCTCGTGGTCGCGGTAGCGCCACTGGTCGGCCGCCTCAGGCGACAGCTCGCTCCTGATCCAGTCCTCGTAGCTCGGAAACGGCCGGAAACGCTCCTGGAAGCGTCGGCGCTCCTCGCGCTGCCGGTCCTGCATCCGAAGACGCATGGCGGCCTGATCGGCCGCCAAAACGCTGCGCCGTGCGTTCAATAGATCGCCCTTGCCGCGCCACGTGCCGGCCGTCACGCTGCCCCGCTCGGCGCGCTGTTGTTTGTCCACCCCCTGCCGCTCGAGCTCGTGTTTCTCGCTCAAACGGGTCTTCGTGGCTTCCTTGGCCTGGTAATGCGCGCGACGCGCGGTGATATATTCGGCCCAGCGCGGCGCACTGGCCTTGATTGGTTTGGCCTGAAGGGTAGTTGAAGCCTCCGCCGGCGCGGTCGGCTGGAACTCGCCCAGACGCTTCTGCAGGGCGGCCAGCGTCGCGCCACGATCCGCGCTCGAGGCCTTCACCGCCACGTCGCCGATCCAGATGATCGCGCCGCTGCCCTTGCGCTCGTAGCGAAAGCCCTGCGCCTGCAGGCCGGCGTGCAGCTCGGCCCAGCTCGCGGCCGCGCGAATGATTGGCGCAGCGGTCTCGATGGCGATGCGTTCGGCGGACTGCTCGCCCGTCCGCACCTCCATATCGCGCCGTTTCTGCGATGGTGCTCTAGGGTTGCTGGAAGCCTCCCGGATAGCCTCGCCGTTGGCGTCGACTTTGTAGCGGGCATTTTGCTCGCTCGACCAACCCTGGGCGGCTTCGATTTTGGCGATCGCGCGGTGGCCAGCTTCTTTGTCGAAACCCTTGTTCGGCTTGATGACTTTGAGCGTATCCGGATGCACTCGGTTCACCGCAACGTGCAGGTGCATGTTGTCGGTGTCCTGGTGCAACGCATACAGCGCCTGGTGCTCGTCAAGGCCCAACTCGGCGAGCAGGATCTTGACCGCTTGTTCCACCTGCGCTGCCGTCGGATATTCGCCCTCACGCCAGCTCAGGATGTAGTGATTGATCGGGTTCGCGCTACGCGGGGCATCCATCGCCAACGCGATCATCTCGCTTTGCTGGCCGACGTGATCGTCGCAGAGGAACCCACGTGCGCCGGTGTACCCGACTTTTTCGTGCGGCTTGGTTTTGGCTGGATCGCGAATGTAGTCAGTCAGATCGCGAACATGCTTCGCCTTCGACTTCACGCGGTCCGCCGGCACCTTCTTGAAGATCATGGTTGGCTCAGCTTCTTGATCTGCCCCGTGATCTCCACGAGGGCCTGCGCAGTCTCGCGGCTGTAAACGCCGTCCGTCGTGTTGTGGATGTGTTTCAGCAGGCCGCCAATGCGGCGCAGCTCCCGCACCATCACCATGTCGGCGTTGGCAACAATGGGCCGCCCGAAGTAGCGACGGCGCACGAGCTCAGAAACACTCACGCCGGCGAGTTCAGCGTCGTCACGCAAACGCGTCTTCTCGTCCGGCGTTAGCCGCACGGCGATTTTCTCGGTCAGCGCCTCCGCGCCTTTCACTGCGAACGGCATAGCCGGTCCTCCAATAGGCGCTGCGCGCCGGTCAACGGGTCCAGGGCGGCGCCCTGGCAGGATGAGCCGGCCTGTGAGAAGCGAAGCGCCGAACGGGCTGGCGTCCCTTGGCGGCACAGGAACGAAGTTCCATGTGTCAGACAAGGGCCATCCTGTTACACTCAACCGTGGTGCAGATGGTATAGCACGTCGCCGTTTTAAGCGATACCATTCAGGAAGCTTGAAACGTAAGACGAAATCGTATTTCGCCGACATTTCGCCGGCATCCGAAAAGCCAACAGCAATGACAAACGAAAAAAGGTTCACGGTCGGCCAGGTGAAAGGGATGCTTGCCGAGCTCGATGCCGAGTTTCCACCCCTCACAAGCGAGCAAATCGAGGCCAACAAGGTCAGTGAAAAACGCAGGGCAGCGGACAGAAAAAAGCAGGAAGACGTGGCGATTCTCCGCGCCGAGCTGGAAACTTTGAAGGCACGCGGAATGTCGATGGAAAGAATCAACGAAGTGCTGCGAGGTGAACGCCTCGATGAAGCTACGCCGACGCTTCGAAAGTACCTTCAGGAAACCCGACGATGAACATGATGGATCGAGCCGGCAGCGTCCTGGCCGGCGCTTTGACGGACGATCAGCTAAGCGATCTGCAGCTTGCTGAAGACCTGATCGACACGATGTTCAGCATCGTATGGAAACGCATCCTGAAAGGGCGCGCGGAGCGCGAGCCAAATGCAGCATCCATCGAAGAGCTGCAGAAGATCCTGAGACGGTGCAACGACGATCGCCGGCTGCTCAGATGGCATCGACAAGATACGGGCGCAATGCAGGCGATCATCGATCAATATACGGTCGGAGTGCGACATTAATTGGCGATGCACTAAGCATTAAAAACTGATGGTATTCAAACCGATTGACAGACGACAGCAAGTTGCCTGTGCAGGCAACTATGCGGTACATTTTCGGCGGGCCCATTCCGCTGATGAAATGAAAAACGATTTCATGAAAAAATCTACTCTCTCCTCGCTAGCACTCGCCGTTCTTCTCACCGCCTGCGGTTCTTCTAAAGACGCGAACAACAGCAACTTCGAAAAGGCGATCAACACACATCTGGCGAAAACCTGCGTTTCGATCAAACCAGGCGGTTTCATGGTCGGCAACGCATATCCGATTGCGATCGCGCTCGAGTCACCGAATAACTACCGCAGTCAGCAGCAAGCCGACAAGCTAAACACCGACAACACCCGCCCTCTTGACGTGCTCGTGAAGGCCGGTCTATTGAACGTCAAGGATGGCACCACGAAGCCTTCGCGGACGTTTGTTGCTACCCCCAAAGAAGTGCCAGCGAAGATCTACGACCTGACGGATGACGGCAAAAAGGCCTTGGCTAACCCCAATGGCAAGGGCACGGATTTGTGCGCCGGCCACTACAAGGTGGATGAAGTGGTGAGGTTCACACAGCCTTCGAATGCGCTTGGCTCCACCATGTCGGAGGTGTCATATACGTTCAGCACCGTGGACGTGCCGGCGTGGGCGAAGTCTGACGAAGTGCGCCAGGTCTATACGGGACTCGCCTCCCAGCTCGCCGACCACCAGAAGGGCCGCACGATGCTCGTGCTGGCAAGCGACGGCTGGATCGAAGCGAGCGACTTCGCGAAATAACGTGACGACCTGATAGATCCAACAGGCGATTTGCATATGGGTTTTGCATTTATCCGCGAGGGCGACACGACCTCGCACGGCGGGCGCGTGCTCGCCTGTGATCCGAGCAATACCGTCGACGGCAAAGCGCTAGCGCTGCTTGGCACTATGGTTGCATGTCCTAGGTGCGGCGGGATATTCCCCATCGTCAAGGTAAAGCGCGAACTCAATATGACGTTCGGTGGCGTCCCAGTCGCATCCGACGGCGACATGACTGCGTGCGGCGCGACCCTGATCGCATCGCAAAACACGGCAACGGCCTCCCCAACGTCGGGAGCGGGCGCCCCGGTCGGCGGCGGAAAGAGCGTAATCGCGCAGCGCGACGGGGCCTATCGCGGACGCTTCCAACTCGTCGACGACAAGACACGCGAGCCGCTGGCGAATCACCCCTACACCGCCACCTCTTCCGACGGCCAAACGATCCAGGGCACGACAGACGCCAGCGGCCACACGGATTGGCTGAACAGCAGCCAATCCGCCTCACTCACATTCAGTCACGACAGCTCCAGCACGGGGCCGGCATGACCGGGTACTCGGGCGGATCGGCATCGGGCGGCTCAAAGCCCGGCGGCCAAACTACCGTGGTGGGGGCCAGGAGAGGCTTAACGCCGGCCGACAAGGCCATGCTTTGCCCCATCATGTGTAAATGCAACTCGATGGGTGTATGGACGCGTGGCGGCGGTCGCCTTCAGCGCCAGCGGTGCGTCAAGGAACGGCTTGACGCGGAGAATGCTAGATCGGCCGAGGCGACCGGGGAAAAGACACCGTACGTCCCCGAAGTCAGCTACGACATGACCAAGGAGCCGCCGTCGCCAATCATGTCCGACGCCGATCCTCTGGTGCCGCACGACAACCTGTTGGACTATATTCGCAACAGTTGGCCGGGCAGTATGGCCGGCTACCTAGAGGGGAAGCGGGCCGGAAAGATACAAACTCGCCGACCTGACGTAGTGGTCGTAAACGACCCCTCACAGCCGCCAGTACAATCGAACATTCGAGCAGTCGTCGAAATGAAGTTCGACGACGATTTCGGCCCCGGTCAGGAAGACGCCTATCGACGGATTGCCGGCGACGACGGCAAATATGCCCCGCTCGGCCGCGCCGATTGTGGATGTGGGGATGAGAAGCGTGAGAAACAGCCCGCTCGATCGGCAAAGACGCATTCCGAAACCGAAGAGCTTTTCGGCGACACCCCGAGCGGGTTGAACCGCACGCCCCTCGGTTTGCCGCCAGCCCCATTGCCCATTCCGATCCTCTGAAGGCCATGACGAAAGACGAACTGATTGCGTGGGCCAAAGATCCGCAGCGGCAAGATACCCTGCCATTCGGCCTGTACGAAGAGCCCTACCAGAAGGGGATCGTGGGCGCTGCGCTCGTCGTGCGCGGTGTACTGTACTTCAAGGGCGGATACACCCCCAAGGTGCGGCGAGCGCTCGTCCAGTGCTACGACCATTACCTCACGGCGATCACCGAGTACGAGAAAGCTTCCGCAAAGGAAGCCGGAATCGAAGTACCGAAAGTCGGCCCGATGCGCTGGTTCTACGAAGAGGGCGCAAAGCCTGTCGCCTTCGACAAGACGCCGGGATTCCCGCATTTGGCGAAAGATCTGCCAAGCGAATCGATCCTCGTTTCCTCGACGACGAGCGCCGACCACAAGCTCGCGGCAGGTTTCTACGAATTCTCTGTCTTCTGCCTCGAGGACTGGCAAGCAGCGATGGGTACCCGCGGCCTCGACGTGATGGTGTTCACGGTACCTCGTCGGTTCCTGCAGATCAGCCCAGGCACGTTCGAGAAGCTGTTCGCCGAGTTTGCTGCAGCCGTGCCGACCGTCCACGGGCATGCTGGCTACGGAGTGAACGTCCCGCCGATGGGTCGTCGGCCGAACGAAGCGAGCGAATATTTCTGGGGACGCCTGTACGGCCCCGGCATCGACCTCGGCGATCCGATGCGGACTGGACTCCGCGACCTGGTGGAGAAGATCAAAACCGTCGACTGGCTGGTCGCGCTGAATGCCGACCTCGTTCAACGAGCGGGCGGCGCTGATAGTCTGATGCTCCCGCCAGACTGGTACCGAAAGACACCGTTCGGCGATGGCGGCCTGATCATTCAGGCCGGCGTAGATCCGGTCGCCGGCGTCGCCTTGGGAAAGGGAATCCCGCCGGCGCCTCCCGCCGCGTATGTGCTGCTGAACCATGCGTTGCGCGCGATCGTCGCCGACAAGATCAACAGCCTGCAGAGCGGCACCGCGAGCAGTACCGCGCCGCTGCTCAATACCAGCGTGGCAAGTGAGACATGGTTGCAGCGCTTCAACATACCCGACGACGAGATTAACGAGTACTGGGTTGAGCTGCACAAAACGCCGAAACTCCCTTAGCCAGGAGCCCACCCCGCCGGCGGCTCATCGAGATGACACTGCCGCCTGCGGCTTATATGCAGTAGTAGTAATAGTAATAACGCTACTATTACTACGACCCGAAAAATTCTCAACCTAATCAGGACGCGATTTATCGGCCTTGGCGACCACCCTCGCCAGCTCGTTTCTGAGCCTTGTATCCATCCCATGCGATTTGCAAGCCAACTGCGATAACCGTGACCACGAAAGCACCACGCGCCAAAGCCTCGAACTGCATTCCGTCGCTCACGTAGCCCAGCATCACGGCGCAAAGACCGATGCAGGTGTAGGAGAAGGTGCGCATCCGCCGCCAGTAATATCGCGCGAGGAAAAGCCAGAACAAAGCCAGACATCCCATAAACGCAACGACAACAGAGGTAGAAATATCAAGCTGCATACCAATTCCCTTTTGGATCATGTCCAAGATTCGAGGCATTTTGATACTCGAACCATATTACGCCGAGCACCTTCAACTATTCGAAGTTGATTCAGCCGTTACGCGCATTGTCGTCCAACATATAGATGGCCCCCTCGACCAGCAACCCGGTCTTCCGCAGAAAATCAGAACCGACCAGCATAGGCTTGTAAGCAATGCCATTGAAGCTGTTGGCAGGTCCAGCCAACACGCCACCGTGCCCATTCGGCATCTTGTTGAGCACGGCAATGGTGGTAGCAAGTGCCACGTCGATCACTTCCATGCTGGGCAACGTCAGCCACGCGTGGAGATTCACGGTGCCAACGGCGTGACCGTCCTTGAGCTTGCTGGCAATGAAGCCGTCGTCGAATTTGAACATACCCCTCTGGGTGCCGTCGTCAATCCAACCAAGGGTAAATAGGACCGGACATTTGAGCCATTCCTGTATGACCGGGACCAGTCGGAAATGAATGGCCATGCACTGCGCCACCACGTCGTGAAAATCGAGATCGCCGAGGCCTCGCTGCACCACGTAGGGAAACTCGGCCAATTGGGCATCCCCCAAGTAACGGCGCGTGAGCAGCACCTCATGGCTGGGGACTTCAAGGCCGAAGCGTTTGGTCCGTTCGACCGCAACGGCCCATTCTGCAGCGTAGTCGCTTGAGGTCATCGATACTCCTGGTGGGATTGTCGCGTTGGGATTCGACAGTTTAATGTGAATTTTCAGTCTTCTGAAAGCTTCTCGCGGATCAAGCGACTCGTCGGTGTCGGCGATATACGAGTGGATCGCCTCCTTTTCCACAGCCAGACGATGGTAGAAAAAGGTAGAAGAAAGGTAGAGGCTCCGTCGCGGTCGCGAGAGCCTTTCCCAGCAAGGCTCGCCGCACAAGGCGCGGAACGCTATCCCGAGAAACCGGAATGCTATCCCGACACCCCGGAATGCTATCCCGATGGAGGCGGAACGCTATCCCGATTCCTGATCGCGGTTGTCCACAACCTAATCCAGCTTCTTCGCTAGATCCTCAGCACGAGGGTGGTAGTAGCGCTTCAGCATTCGTAAATCACGATGGCCGGTCACGGCCGACAGCTCCAGCACGTTGGAGAGTTTGTCAGCCAGCCGCGACGCCGCCTCATGACGGGTATCGTGGAAATGCAAGTCACTGAGAAACCCGGGAAGAGGTTTCTTTCGGGCTTCCTCGCAATCCGCGGCATATTGCTGCTGGGCTCTCTCGATCGCTCGCGTGAACCCCTTCCGAAGCGCCATTGCGGTCGTTGCAAAGACGGGGCCGATAGCGCGCTCATCAGTTCCGTCGGCGACATACGACGGTAGCGCCTTCAAGATGTTGGCTGCCCGTGTCGAAAGCGGCACCGTACGCGCGTCTCCATTTTTTGTATACGGCAAGTGCGCGGTACGCCGCTCGATGTCGACGTTCTCCCATTGCAGAGACAGTAGCTCGCCGCGTCGCATTGCCGTTTCGAGGGCAAGCTCAACGAGTGGTAGTAACCACTGATTTCGCGCGCCTTTGCCGAAAGTTCCATCCTCACGCCGCTCACCACCTGTGAGCGCGGCAAGCAGATAGCGCTCCTCTTCGGCCGACAACCGGCGCTCCCGTGCGCGCGCCTGCTCCGGTCGCTTCACATACGGTATCGGATTCTCGACGTGAATCCCCCATTCGCGCCGCGCATGGTTCAGCGCCGCCGAAAGCACGTTCATTTCCCGGTTGACGGTTGCGCCCGCCACTTCTTTAAGTCGGCGATCACGCCACTTCGCCAACGCGTTGCTGTTGACGGCGGACATCTTCAAATCGACCAGCGCCTTGTCGCGGAGCAGCACATTGATCTTGATGGACTCGATCTCCGCCGATTTCTTGAGAGGCGTAACATCTTTCTGGTACCGCCGGAGCACGTCTCCAAGCGTGTTTTTCTCGGCCTCCCGCCGATCAACAAACCCAGAAGTCTCGAGTTCGCGCTCGATGGCCCGCACCCACTTCTCGGCGTCCTCTTTGTACATGAAGGTGCGTGATTGTTGCGGGAACCCCTTCCGCCGCACCTTAGCCTGCCACTGCAGCTCCCCACGCTTGGTAATCGTGCCCATCCATCGCTGTCCCAAATTTGTCCCAAAAAATACTACGACGACCGCACACACACCGTCAAATCTATATTTTATTGTACCTTCACACGACAGGGGTCACAGGTTCGAACCCTGTACTACCCACCAGAATTAGCGATGACAACCGATTCGTCGCAGAAACAAGGCCCCACGATACATATCGTGGGGCCTTTTTCATTGTGCCGACGCACACCGCGACATGCCTCCTCCCGGCGATGACTTGTCTTCAGCGACATCGAATTTTGATACGCGGCCGGCAACGACTATGATGCGTACCATGGTTGCATAGCAAATCGTGGCAGGAACCCCTGTCACGCCGACGATTGCCGGAAGCCCATGCCGATGATGCCTCATTCGACGTCCCGATCTTCCTGGCCGACGGAAACGGTCACCCCTGACCCCACCGTGCCACTCGGCACACCCGGTGCGCGCCTTGAGCATGCCCCTGACGTGAATACGCCGCCGCCCCGCGCAGTGCTGTCTGCCGAAGCGCTTGAGGCATATATGGAAGCTGCCGCTGTCACGCTCGGCCTGCCGATTGATCCCGCCTTTCGTCCCGGCGTGCTCCGCTATCTCGATATTGCCGCGACGATGGCACGGCAACTCGACGCCATCCCGCTTTCCGAGCGCGACGAACCGGCTAGCCGGTTCGAGCCCGTCGCCGCGGTACCTCGTCCCGCGAGACGCGACCCGACAGGTGCGGCATGACAGGATCATCGCTTTCTCCCGCGACCCAACTGTTCCTGGGTGACGCCACTGGCATGGCCGCGGCGGTACGACAAGGTGAAATCCGCGCAAGCGATCTTGTCGAGACGGCGCTGACACGCATTGCGCAGACCGATGGCGCCTTACGCGCTTTCACGACGGTCGTCGATGCACGCGCCAGACAGCGCGCGAGCGAACTCGACACCCTGCGCGCACGCGATCCCGATGCGTTAGCACGCTTCCCCCTCGCCGGCGTACCCTTTGCCGTCAAGAACCTGTTCGATATCGCCGGTGTAACGACGCTCTCCGGTTCGCGCATCGAAGCCTCTCGCCCCCCCGCCGCCAACGATGCGCCGCTGGTCGCCGCATTGGAAGCGGCCGGTGCGATACTTGTTGGCGCCTGCAACATGGATGAGTACGCGTATGGCTTCACGACGGAAAACTCGCACTACGGCGTCACACGCAATCCTCATGATATCGATCGGATTGCCGGCGGCTCGTCCGGCGGTTCCGCTGCCGCCGTCGCGGCAGGCCAAGTCCCGTTATCGCTGGGGTCCGATACCAACGGGTCGATCCGTGTGCCTGCGTCGCTTTGCGGCACATTTGCGCTAAAACCGACTTTCGGCCGTCTCCCTCGCACCGGCACCTATCCGTTCGTCGACAGCCTCGACCATCTCGGACCATTTGCACGCAGCGTGCGCGATCTGGCGTTGAGTTACGACGTGATGCAGCGCGCGCCCGCGACGGGCGACGGTGGCTGCGCCGGACGCGCGGTCGAAACGACCGCGGAGCAAGTACTGTCGACACTTGCCGGCCATGCCGGAAACGACATCGGACGCGGCGATCTGCGTATCGCCATGTTGAACGGCTGGTTCCGAGAGTACGCCGAGCCGGAAAGCCTCGCCGCCGTGGACCGCATCGCCGAGGCATTGGATGTCCATCACGCCGTGTCATTGCCCCTGGTCGAGGCAGGGCGCGCGGCGGCGTTCCTGATCACGAATGCCGAGGGCGCCGCGCTGCACCTGCCCGATCTGCGCACGCAACCGGATGCGTTCGAACCCCTGTCGCGCGATCGCTTCCTTGCCGGCGCGCTATTGCCCGCGGCCTGGATACATCGCGCCTATCGGGTACGCCGCGTGTATGCCCAGGCCGTCGCAAGACTGCTTGGTGATTACGACATCCTGCTGGCGCCGGCCACGCCGCGGGTCGCCACGCTTGTGGGCCAGGAAATGATGGAGGTCGGGTATCACACGCTGCCGGTTCGTGCAAACATGGGTATCCTGACGCAACCTATTTCGTGCATCGGTCTGCCAGTCTGCACGGTGCCGGTGTGGCACGCGCATCCTACGCTGCCGATAGGCGTGCAAATCATCGGCGCGCCGTGGCGCGAGGATCATGTGCTGCGGGTAGCCGCGACGCTGGAAAGCTTGGGATTGGTACACGCGCCCGTTGCGACACCGCCGCGCCAACGCGACGCCTAGCGCATGACGCCACGCTGGATGCAGCGGCCACCAGCACGCCCGCCAGGTCAGCATCCGACGCGCTTCCCGACGCCCAGCCCGGGCTCGGCTACGCGGTAAACCCACGCTTGCCGGATGTCGCGTCACCGTGGCCCGGAACGCGCACGGCGTTCAGCCAACGCAGCACATCCGCTGGCGGCATCGGACGGCAGACAAGAAACCCTTGCAGCTCGGTGCAGTGCTCTGCCAGCAAGGTCTCCCGCTGCGCCTGTGTCTCAACGCCTTCCGCGATCGTCGCCATTCCGAGGCTACGGCACAGACTCATGACCGATCGCACGATGGCCATCGATTTCGGATTGCGGCCCAGTTCCTTGATGAAACTGCGGTCGACCTTGATCCGCGTGAATGGGAAACTCTGCAGCAAGCTGAGGGACGAATAACCGGTGCCAAAGTCGTCCATCGCCACCCCGATTCCCATCGCCCGCACTTCCTTCAAAATCTGGCGCGGTATCTCCGCATTTTCCAGCAGTGCGGTCTCGGTGATCTCCAGTTCCAGCCGACACGCGGGAAAGCGCGACTCCTCCAATGCAATCGACAAGGCGCCGATAAATTCGTGATACAGCAGTTGCGACGGCGACACGTTTAGACTCAACCGCACGTCCTCAGGCCAGGCCATGGCATCCATGCAGGCGCGCTTCATGACCCACGCCCCCAGCTCATGCATCATTCCACGCTCTTCGGCCACCGGAATGAATTGCGCGGGCGCCATCACGCCCCGCCGTCGGTGACGCCAACGCAGTAACGCCTCACATGCGGTCACGCGCCCCGTGACCGCATCGATGATCGGCTGGTAATGCAACGTCAGCTCATCGCCGCGCAGCGCACGCCGCAGGTCGTCCTCGATCTCGTTACGGGTGCGCAGCGGATCGCTCATGCCTGGTTCGTACAGGCAGAAACGATTGCGCCCTTCGCGTTTCGCCTTGTACAACGCCAAATCCGCCTGTTGCAGCAGATGATCGGCATCCGTCGCGTTGTCCGCGTGCAGCACCACACCGACACTTACTCCGATGCTGATCTCGTTGCTGGCAATCTCAAAAGGATGGTCCAGTTGATCGATGCAACGTTGCGCCAACGCCCGCGCCTGCGCCACCGTCCGGCACGACGTGGTGACGATGGTGAATTCGTCGCCCCCGAGCCGCGCCAGTTGCTCACCCGTGCCGAGGATGTTGAGCAAGCGCTGGCTGACCGCTTTCAGTAACAAATCGCCGATATGGTGTCCAAGCGAGTCATTGACGGGCTTGAAACGATCCAGGTCCAGATACAAGAGCGCGAAACCGGCGCGCTCGACACCAGTGGCGTTCAGCAAATGATGGATACGATTCTGAAAACTGGTGCGGTTGGGCAGGTTCGTCAGCGTGTCGTGATGCGCCAGATGCTGGATGCGTTGTTCCGTCATCCGCTGTTCGGTCACGTCCTCGACCGTGGAGACCCAGCCGCCGTGCGCCAGCATCCGCGTACTGACCGCGATATGGCGCAGCCGGAACAACAACTCCAGCTCCATCGTCTCGCGAATCCAGCTGTCCCGATCCGACAACGACACGGTCAGTTGTCGCAGATGCTCGGCGGCCTCGGGCTGCTCCCACAGTGGCACGATCTGCGAAATCCGTTCCACGACCGTTTCAAGCGACATGCCCGCCGTCAATGCGTCGGGAGGCAATTCGAAAATATCGGAGAAACGGCGGTTCGACAGCACCAATTCGCCACGCTGGTTGAACAAGCATAAGCCCTGACGCATATTCGTCAGCGCCAGATTCAGGTTCTGGGAAGTGGCCGCCAGTGCGTTGGCATTCTTGCGTTGTTCGGAGCAATCGCGCGTGATCTTGGCGAAGCCGAATAGCGCGTCGTCATCGTCATAGACCGGCTGGATGACCACGTGCGCCCAGAAATGGCTGCCGTCCTTGCGCACGCGCCACCCTTCGGCATCGAATTTGCCAACGTGCCGCGCCGTGTCTATGCCCAACGCGGGGATGCCTTTCGCCTGATCCTCCGGCGTATAAAACATTGAAAAATGCTTGCCGACGATCTCGGCCGCCTCGTAGCCGTTGGCCCGTTCGGCGCCCGCATTCCAGCTCGTAACGATACCACTCGGATCGAGCATGTAAATCGCGTAGTCGGTGATCCCTTCGGCCAGCAAGCGGAACCGTTGCTCCTGCTCCTGCGCGCGGATGAGCAGATGGTGCAACTCCGTGCAATCACGCGTCACATTGGCGAAACCGAACAACGCGCCATTCGCGTCGTAAATAGGATCAATGACCGCGTGCGCCCAAAATTTCGAGCCGTCCTTACGCGCGCGCCAACCCTCGGCCTGGAATTTGCCTTCGTCCCGTGCGATCCGAAGATTCGATGCGGGAAGGCCGTTCACCTGGTCTTCGGGCGTGTAGAGGCAACCGTAGTAGCAGCCTATGATTTCTTCGGCGGTATAGCCCTTCGCACGTTGCGCACCGGCATTCCATGTACGGATTCGCCCCTCGGTGTCCAACATGTAGATCGCGTATTCGGCGATACCCTGGATCAACCGCTGATAGATTCCGCCGTCCGACACGGTATCGACAACCACACCGGCACTAGCGTCGTGCGGCTTGGTCGCCGCCCCTCCGTCCACTGGCTCACCACGCACACCCTCCACCCCGGACGACGCGGTCTGAGGCGAAAGCGATACGGCGGCAGATGCGGATGGGTATGGGCGAGTGTCGGCAACACCGGGCGCCGCGGCGTTTTCAACGACCTCGTCCTGACCTTCCATGTCGACTACGCGTGGGACACTCTGCGCTGGGGACCGCTGCAGACGACGCACCGGCGGAGCGTGGGCGAATCGTCATACGTTTGTTTACGGCCCAGACTGTGTCGAAACGGGCGGCCACAAGAAATAACGAAACCGGTCTCATCGGACGTTGCAGCTTTTCGATTGCGACAAGCCGAACGAAACCCGGCGAACAGATTGCAAAGGTTCAACAACCCCATGCGGGCATCACGCCCGCATTGCTGTCATAAGCGTTTCTGAACCGAGTAACCGGATCACTCGCTTCATGTTGTACGCCAGCACGTGCAAGCTCATTTCAGTGCTCACTCGTTCGATGGTCCGCGTGAGGAAATGAGTGGCCCCCATCCATGCCTTAATCGTGCCGAAGGGATGCTCGACTGTCTCTCGCCGGGTACGCATTATCTCAGGAGCATGATCAAGTCGCGCCTGCATTTCCTCAACAAGGGTCTCGTGCTCCCAGCGGGTCATACGCCGCTCAGTGCCCGGCGTACATTTCTCTTTTAACGAGCACTGCTGGCAATTCGAACTCCAATACTTGCCGAGCTTCAGAGCACGCTCTATGGTCCAGCATCGCCAGATGAGCCGCTCACCGGCCGGACACCGATATTCGTTCGTTTCCGGGTTGTAAATAAAATCATCCCTGCTGAAACGGCCATGCGCCGTGGCGGTTGATGTCACCGTCTTTGCCACGAATACGGTGATGCCAGCTTCGTGGCATGCAAGTATCTCTTCGCTCTTGTAGTAGCCTCGATCCGCGATCGCAGTGAGTTTGCCTACACCCATTTCCGTTCGGGCAAGCTTCGCCATCGACGTCAGTTGATCACGATCAATGCCGTTGTTAGTTACCTCGTGCGCGACGATCAAATGGTGTTTCGTATCCACTGCCGTCTGGACGTTGTAGCCAACAACTCCGGTCCCACGCGTCTTCATTGAACGCGCGTCCGGGTCGGTAAGCGAAACCTGCTTGTCAGGTGTCGCGTTCAGTCGCACCTCGATCTCCTTGAGGCTTCGCATCTGCTCCTTCAAGGCCGCAATCTTGTCTTGCAGTCGCTCTGTCCTGACCTTCGCGACTGCCGGCTCCTGACGATCCGCTGTGTCCATTGCCTCGAGATAGCGAGCGATACTTGACTCGATGTCGCGCATGCGTCGTTCAAGCTTCGCGCTCGTGAAGTTACGGTCGCGGTGGTTCACCGCCTTGAACTTGCTGCCGTCAATCGCAACGATCGCTTCGGCGAAGAGGTCCAGACGCTGGCACAGCACGACGAACTGACGGCAGACGCTACGGATCGCTTTGCCGTTGTCTTTACGGAACCGCGCAATGGTCTTGAAGTCTGGTGCCAGGCGGCCCGTAAGCCACATGAGTTCGACGTTGCGCTGAGCCTCGCGTTCAAGGCGGCGGCTCGACTGAATACGATTCAGGTACCCGTAGATATAGATCTTGAGCATCACCTCGGGGTGATACGACGGCCGACCAGTCAACGCTGGTTCGACGCCTTCAAACCCAAGCTTACGAAGATCAAGCTCATCGACAAAGACATCAACTACGCGCACGGGATTGGTGTCCGTCACGTAGTCATCGAGCGCTTCAGGAAGGAGAGAGCTTTGTGTACGATTGTCGCCTTGAACGAACCGTTTCATGTTGCTCATCCTCGCTTTCGGATGGCAAATTTTAACGCATCCAAAATGCGTTTTGACACAATCTGGGCCACATCCCACACTTCTTTAACGCTTTTTGATGCACAAAAGAAGAACACTGGCACATCACTGAAACGGCACGCAAGGTCTCGGAAAGCTCCGTCAACACTCGCATACGGTTCCGTACCATCTCAAAAATAGACCGACCGATCAGTCTGGCGCATCAACCATTACGCATCGATGCCATGCGCGGCTGGGCCACCATCACGTCCGAACGATCACCCGCATGTCCGCGTTCGCCAGCGATCGGCTCGTTCATCGCGTCATCCAGTTGCTGTTCGCGCAACCACCGGTCGTAGGTTGCGGCGTTGGCATATGTTTGACGTAAAGCCATCGCGCGATCCGGACGACTACGTCGCTCCGTCTCGGCCTGCTCCGGCTTCCAGCCGCCCAGCGAAAACTGCCCTACCTCCAAACCCAGACGCATGATGACTTCCAGCGCCTTCATCGGGTTACGAAACGCGCGCGGCCGCCGGCGATTCGATGTCACCAGTACAGCCGCTCCCGCATTACGCGTCTCCAGTTCTACAAAGAACGCCGCACCGTCCGCGCGCAACATCGCTGACTCGATGCCACCGGAGAGGACGGCTACCTTTGCCTGGGACAGATCCAACATCTTCATCGCATGGCTCATCGCATACCCCTTCAGAATAAAAAGTAAAACATTCCGGATCAACGAGAAGTCGTTGCCGTAAAACGTGCTGAAAAAACAGGTACTGCTCGATGCTGCATGGCCTGTGACTGTGCGTCATGCCACATCGGTTCAACCCACATGCAAGCCGGAGCCCGCTACCGCGGCATTACGGACCGCATGCGGTGGACCACAGAAGTGCATCAACTCCTCGCCACACAGCGCTTCGGTGATTTCATCCAGTCGTTCGACCGTGCGCAGATGCGGCGCCGCGAGACGTGTCAACTCGGAAGGACGGACCAGGAAACCGTGAGTGGCCAGAGACAGCATGGCAAGATCGTTGAACGCATCGCCAACGGCGAGCACGGTCGCACCCTCATTCAAATATTTCCGGACGACATCTTCCTTGCCGCGACGCGGCGCAAAAGCACAGCGGGTGACGAAGCCCGCCGCGTCGACCTCCAACCGGTGACACTGCGCCGGCGGACTTCCCAATTGGTCAAGAATCGGTGTCGCCAATTCGACAAAGCAATCCGAGACGATTTGTATCTCGTAATCCCGCGCCCGGAGCGTATCCAGAAAAGCCTCAGCCCCTTCAAGCGGCGAGAGCGAAGAGAAAATCGCCTGCACATCACTCAAGCGCAGCCCCTGCTTGCGCAATGCGTCGATTCGTTTGCGCATCAGCCATTCATAGTCCGGAGTCTCCCGGGTCGTTTCCAAGAAGGCGTCGTTGCCGGTCTGCTGCGCCAGAAAAGGCCACAACTCGGGCATCAGCACGCCCTCCAGATCGATACAGGCAATCTTGTCCATCCATGATCTCCGTCAATGCGCGACGCCAGACAGCGCCAGTGACACCCCCAAGCCCATCAGCGCCGTGCCAATCACCCGGTCCACCGCACGTTGCTTGTCGAGCATCGTGCGACGCAATACTTCGGACGAAAAGAACACCGCGACGAGACTGAACCACGCCCAGTGAGCGAACGACATGAACAGTCCATAGCCGAAGTCGACGAACAACGGGCTGCCTGGCTTCACCACCTGGGTGTACGAGCTGACGACGAACAGCATCGTCTTCGGATTCAACGCATTGGTCAGAAAGCCGGTACGGAAAGCGGCGAACATCGAGATGCCCCCTCCCTGCTCCAAGTCCAACGAAAGTTTCTTTGTATTCGTCAGTGATTTATAGCCGATGTAGATCAAATACCCGGCACCGACAAATTTCATCGCAGTAAACATCATTGGCGAGTGGGCGATGATGACGGCCACACCGAAGACGGTGTACATCACGTGCACCTGAACGCCAATGGCGATGCCCAATGCGGAGACCAAGCCCGCGCGGCGGCCAAACGCATAGCTATTGCGCGTCACCATCGCGAAATCTGGTCCCGGACTGATCACCGCCAACACAGTGATCAACGCTACTGCGAACAATTCATTCATGCCTGTCTCCGCATTGGTTCGACCCTTTACCGGGTCGTTCTGGACGCTTTAAATCGTCGGAGCGACGGATTTGCCGCCGGGTCGTTTGGGCTTACTGCGCCTTATGCGGCCGTGCCATCGATGCGTTATTTCTTGCAAAACGTGACTACGAGCATGTCGCGGTACGCGGGCACATCCGCCTTGATACGTTCGATCGGCGTGACACCATGCACCACCCTCTCGTCATTGAGGATCGCCGCGTCGAATGGCGACACCATCGTGTATGCGGCAAGCCGCTCGCCATGGCGATCGGCGATTTTCGATTCACCGTTTGAAACGTTCTGCCGATCCATCAACATCATGAAAACGAAGTTCACGCCATCGCGATGCATGCCCTCGGGCGTGGGCAAACCTTCCCCTGACGTCGCGTTGATGCGGAACTGGTGGACTTCGATGTGCCATGCATAGTACGGCGCCAGGCGGCCAAAAATCTCGCAGCAGAACGCGAGCACCGCGTTCATCGCATCGCTACCGCTGATCTCCGGCTCCAGCGGCGCGAAATAGCGTGGAATACCACCGTTCAAATGGTTGTAGTTCAGGCTTTGGTAATGAGGCTGCTGGGCTTCCAGATAGGCCCGGCGCCCGCCTGGCAACGCACTGTAGACCGCATGGCGACGATAGCGATAACGGCCACCGTCGCCCATGAACGTATCGAGCTCGAGACGATTCCAACTCTCGGCGAATTGCTGCCACTCGCCAGCTCCCACGTCGGCAACCGTGCCGAGCAGACGGCGCGTCTTGCCGGCAGGCAGGAAGCAAAAATCTTTCTGTGCAATAAATTCGCACAAACTGGCCGCCTCGCGATTTAGCGAGACTTGCGCATGAGGCTCTGGTATCGAACGCGGCCGGTGTTCAAACAGTTGCTCCATCATTACGCCCCCTGGATTATGTAGGTATCGTTTTGCCGGAACGTTTAATGGAACGTTGCAGCGCCAGGAGATTATTAGGGCCTTTGACGATTCAAAAAAGCGATTTATAGTGTGAGTCATCTGATAGTATTTCTCATACTTATTTCAAACGAACGGTTGATTAAGGACCACACCATGCGGCTTCCACCGTTAGGCACATTCAAAGTATTCGACGTAGCCGCACAGACGGAAAGTTTCGTAAAAGCCGCGGAAACGTTGCATGTCACGCATGGCGCCGTGAGCCGGCAAGTCAGGCAGTTGGAAGAAGCACTAGGGGTGGCGCTGTTCGAGCGACGTAATCGCGCGGTGTTCTTGACGGCGGCGGGACGCGCGTTGCAAGCCACCACCACGTCTATTTTTGACCAGTTGGAAGGCACCGTGCATCGGCTGCGGCAGCAGGCGCACGAGAACACACTGGTGCTATCGTGCGAGCCGACCATCGCGATGAAATGGCTGATTCCGCGACTGCCGTCGTTTCAGCACGCGCACCCGGACATTCAGCTGCATCTATCGGCCGCCGGCGGTCCGATCGATTTTCAGAAAACGGGCGTCGATCTCGCACTGCGACGAAACGACTTCACCTGGGACACCAGCGTGCACGCGCTGACGATTTGCGATGAATGGGTCGGACCGGTGGCAAGCCGCGAGACCTTTGCCGCGCCGGAGGCACGCTTGCTGTTGCTGCATACGAAATCGCGACCGAACGCCTGGAAGCATTGGTCGATCGCCAGCGGTATGACCCTGGGGAGCAATGCACGCATTGATTACGAGCATTTCTACCTGTGTATCCAGGCGGCGGTGGCAGGCCTGGGCGTTGCGATGTCGTCGTTTTTCATGGTGCAGGACGAACTGGCGAGCAAGCATCTCATCGCCCCGCACGGGTTTGTACGGGACGGTTCCGCGTATTGCCTTCTATCGACTTATGCACTCGACGACGACCCGAAATGCCGGCGTTTCGCCGACTGGGTCACCCGGGAAATGGCGCGCTGCGCCGCGATGATTCCCGCCGCGTAACGCGAACACGGCTGCCTTTACCCGTACTGCGGTCACGCCTTTTGCCACGGTCGCCTACGCAGTTTCCCTAATGGGCATATCATGCGCCTGCAACGCGCAACGCCTGCATCCCGATTAATGGCGTTCTTTTAAATACAACCGAAACGACCGCCACCTTGCCGCAAAAGTGGCCTTCTCGCTGTACGACTTCCCTCATGCAAAACGATACCCCGCGGCTTGGCCGCTCCGGCCTGTATATCCTCCTGGCCGGTCAATTGCTGCCGCTGATCGATTTCTCGATCGTCAACGTAGCGCTCGATCCTATCGCCCGCGCACTGGGCGCGAATCAAGCGCAACTCGAGCTGGTGGTCGCCGTCTACGGCGTGGCGTTTGCCGTCTGTCTTGCCATGGGTAGCCGGCTGGGAGATCGGCTCGGGCGGCGTCGCATATTCGGCTGGGAGGTGGCGCTTTTCGGAATAGCCTCGCTGCTGTGCGGCTTGTCCAGCTCCGTAACGCTGATGCTGGCGGCACGGGTGTTGCAAGGCGTAGGCGCCGCGCTGATCGTGCCGCAGATTCTCGCGATCATTCACGTCACGCTGAAAGGCCGGGAACATTCTCGAGCATTGGCACTGTATGGCAGCGTCGGCGGTCTGGCATTCGTGATCGGCCAGGTCCTGGGCGGCCTGCTGGTGACAATGGACATTGCCGGGCTCGGCTGGCGCAACGTGTTTCTGATCAACCTGCCGATCTGCGTGGCCGTACTGTGGAATATGCGCCGGGCACTGCCGGAAACCCTCGCGCCGCAAGCCTCACGGATCGACTGGCCGGGCACGAGCTTGTTGTCCTTGGTCATCCTGTGCCTGCTCGTACCGCTTTCGATCGGCCCGGTGCATCATTGGCCGTGGGAAAGCATCGTGCCATTGCTGCTGGTCCCCGTCCTGGGCTGGGCATTATGGCGCGTCGAAATGCGCCAGGAACGACGTGCGCAGCATGTCGCCGATCTTGCCAAAACGCATCCCGCCGCTGTGCTGCACACCCATGCACGGGGCAACGTGTCACCGTTTCCGGCTCCCCTGTTACCACCATCACTGATGCGCTTGAGCAGCGTTCGCTTTGCCTTGCTGCTAGGTATCCTGTTCTTCTCGTGCTGGGCCGGGTTCATGTTTGCGATGGCCTTATTCCTGCAAGTAGGGGTGGGCATGACCGCCTTGCAGTCGGGGAATGCGTTTATCGCTTTGGGAACAGCCTATTTCATCTCCGCGTTATGGACCTCGAGGATGGTGGAACGCTTCGGAAAGTTGCCAACCCTGTTGGGCGGATCGATCATCCAGATCCTGGGATTGCTCGTTCTGATTTACACCCTCGCCCATACTTGGCCACATCCGACGCTATTACAGTTGATACCGGCCAGCATCCTGATCGGCTTCGGCCAGGCATTTATCGTCAGCAACTTTTTCCGAATCGGCCTTTCCGATGTCCCGACGCATCTTGCCGGCGGCGGCAGCGCCATGCTCAGCACGCTGCAACAGGCAGCCTTCGCATTAGGCGCAACGCTGCTGGGAGGTGTTTTCGCGCAAGCGCTGCACGCGAGCAACGGGCAATACCTGCATGCCATTATCGCGACACTGACTGCTGAAGCGATCTTGATGGCAATCCTGATTATCTGTACGACGACATACATGCTCCGAAGGCGAGACGTGTCCGGAACGCCATCGACGGCCACGTAAGCATATCGCGCATGGCATCCGGCGCTTGCGTGGAATCAATCGGCCATACCGATTCCACTGCGAGGCGCATGCGAAATACGTCGTCCATACAGCGTAGAATATCCGAATGCATACCCGTGACCTCTTCACCGACGACGGCACCGCCATTCCGCTCCTCGAACGGGTGCGAGTGGGTGAGCAAACGATCTTGTTGCGTGGCTTTGCGTTACCCGTCGTCGACCAACTGCTGCATGCCGTCACGTCGATCATCGAAAGCGCGCCCCTGCGCCGCATGGCGACACCCGGGGGTTATACGATGTCGGTCGCGCTCACCAATTGCGGCACATTGGGATGGGTCACGGACCGGCGCGGCTATCGTTACACGTCAGTAGATCCACAAACGGGGCAACCGTGGCCGTCCATGCCCGACGTGATCCGTACGCTCGGACACGATGCCGCGCATGCGGCGGGTTTCGCGGATTTTCTTGCCGATGCCTGCCTCATCAACCAGTACCGTCCGGGCACCAAGATGTCCTTGCATCAAGACAAGGACGAACGCAACATGCGCCGGCCAATTGTCTCGGTGTCGCTCGGCATTCCGGCCGTGTTCCAGTTCGGTGGAATGAAACGGGGGGACCCGACGCAGCGCATACCATTGATGCACGGCGACGTGGTGGTCTGGGGTGGCGTGGATCGACTCCGCTTTCATGGCATCCTTCCCGTCAAGGACGCTCATCACCGGGAATGGGGCCGTCAACGCATAAATATCACCTTACGAATGGCCGGCTGAAGCGGCATCGCCCCGACCAAACAAGTCTGTCTATCTGAAATTTACTCGCTGATTCCCATCCCGACCCGAAGCACTGGTAAGCTAGTATCCCCTGCGATGTTTGGCAGGATGAAACGTGGTCCGAGGGCGCTACCTTACCGCATCGAAAGTAATCAGTAATTCTACATTTATTGTTATGCCAAAGTTCCCTCGCTGGCTGGGTGGCCGCAGCCGCGGCGATGTGGAAGATATCCCGTCGGCACAGAAATTGGCGATACGCGCCGGCACGGCGTTGTGGTGGCCGGGTAATGCCGGCCTCCATTCCCTCGACGCGCGGTACGCGTGGTTTATGGCGGCGTGCGCGACATGGCTGGTTGCTTACTTGCTGCCGGGCATCGTGGGGCATGAACCGTGGAAGCAAGACGAGACCTATACGTTTGGCATCATCACCCACTTTCTGAACACGCATGAATGGCTGATTCCGACGAACGCCGGCCAGCCATTCATGGAGAAGCCGCCCCTGTTCATGTGGACCGCGGCGTTCTTTGCGTGGCTCATGCACCCGCCGTTAGCGCTCTACAACGCCGCACGTTTTGCAACGCTCTTCTACGCCGCGCTGACGCTGGTGTTCACGGTGCGCGCCGCGGCCTGCGTGTCGTTTCCCGCGAAAGCATCCCCCGCATTGCCTGGCCCATACGCGCTCGCCACACGGCGCTTCACCGTTCCCGCGACGATCGCCCTGCTTGCAGGCACGTTCTTGGTGGTCAAACATCTGCACGATCTGTTTTCCGATGTGGCGCTCATCGCCGGCACCGCGATCGGCTTCGCCGCGCTTTGCCGTATCGTCGCGGCGTGCGCGGGCAGTACCGCACACAGCGCACGGCACCGCGAAGCCGTGCTGTTCGGTATCGGCGTGGGAATCGCCTTTCTATCGAAAGGTGTATTCGTTCCAGGCATTTTCCTCCTAACGACACTCACGCTGCCGCTGTGCTATCGCGGTTGCAGGACACGGCGCTACTGGACGGCAATCGGCATCGCACTACTGTCCAGCGCGCCATTCATCCTGATCTGGCCCACGTTGCTGTATCGTGCCTCGCCCGCATTGTTCATGGTCTGGTTCTGGGATAACAACATTGGCCGCTTCCTCGGCTTCTCCGTCGCGCAACTGGGCTCCCACAATGAGCCCGGCCTGGTTTGGAAAGCAATGTTCGGCGTTTGCTTTCCGGTGGGTCCATTAGCCTTCGCCGGCCTCCTGCTCGGCGGCTGGAAGCGACTGCGCGAACCGGCATTGGGCGTGGCAACGCTGTTTTGTGGCGTCGGTCTCGTGATGCTAGGGCAGTCGGCCACGGTACGGCAGTTGTATTTGCTGCCGTTCACGGTGCCGGCGGCGCTGCTGGCGGCCGATGCGCTGTATCGCCTAGCCAATTGGCACCCCCGATCCAATCGCACCGTCGCCGCCGCGCGCGTGGCCACGCAATTCGCGACGGTCGGATGGGACTGGATGAGCCGCGTGCTCTTCGGCGCTTTTGCCATCCTGATATGGTTTGTCTGGGCAGCGCGGAGCGTTGGCAGCGCGATGGGGTTGATCGGGCCCGCGCAGACCGCGGCCCCCACCCACATCGGCAGCCACGCGTCGCTCGCCTACCTGGCCCGCCGAAGTGTCGATGCCACCGAATGGCTTGGCCGATGGCTACCGCTGGATTTTCCATTGGCGATTCCGCCGGGCATCATCGCCGCAGCGATAATGTTGACCGTGTGCTGGCTGCTGTTGCTGCGCCATGTCCGCTGCACTGGTGCCTGGCGCGGCGTCATGTCCTGGTGTGCCGGCCTGACCCTGGTGTGGGGTCTTGTCAATACGTTGCTACTGCCCTGGCTCGATCGCGCAAAGGGTTATGGGCCGGTCTATCAGACGTTAGCCGTGCGATGGCAGCATGATTGGCATGCCGGCGACTGCGTCTCCTCAATCAAGCTAGGAGAATCGGAAGCGCCGATGCTGCAATATTTCACGGGACGCACTCCCCACCCTGCCGGCAGCGTGCAGGCACTCGCCGATAACGCCTGCCGCTGGGTCATCGTCCAACATGGGACGCACACGCCACCGACCGACATGAACATCGATACGCGGCACAAAAAATGGATTCTCTATTGGGATGGCGCACGACAAGGCGACACCGGTGAACGCCTGCTGGTGTACCGGGACGCGTCGCGCGATTAAAGTCGCTTGAGAGCGGTGTCCAGCGCCAACGCCGATGCACGGTCGCGGGCGCTGCACGTGCGAATCCTGAACACGCGCTTGCGATTGTGTCCAGCCGCCGCCAGCGATGACCAGATCAGCTCGATCCGAGTGAACAAACCAGCACGCTTCTGATGCAGGCCGAGTTCACTTGCCAGATATTGCCCAATCTGCCGATTCTGGTCCCAGACGATCACCGTCCGTGCATCGGGATCCAGCGCGATACCGATCGAGCCTATCGCGAATCGGTTCGCCGTCGCCCGCGTGCGCCATAACGCGCGACGTCGGCATAACCAGCTGGCAAGGATATACAGCACCGGCGCCATCACCAGCCAGCCATTCGATGTCTTCACCGCCTCCACCAACGCGGCCAAGCCGGTCTTCAAGGTGAAAACGATAATCGACGCCAATGCCAGCGCCAGACATGACAACGACAGCGCCCGGAGGATTTGCCGCAACCAGGCCGGTAAAGGTTGATATGGATGGGCGGGACCCGGACGCGCCCCTGGCAAGGCAATCAACAGGAAGATATACAACAGATGCAACAACGCGACCGGCGACGAACCGATATCGTGCAACACGTCCGCGAAACCGGTCTCCGACATGGCCTGCAGCCAGCGTGCGGCAAACAACAATCCGATCGCGCGTAACGCAACCATTGCACCGCTTCCGGGCGCGGCGTCTTCTATTTCTTGCTGCGAGCTCAGCACTGCTCCTTCTCCGATCGATCGCGGGAACCTTGTGGTGCATTATAGGGATCAGCCAACACTGCGCCGCGCAATCTTGACGGAATCGCCACCTTCTCCGGAAAGCCCCGCCCGACGGAGACCGATCGCGCCACGGAGATCACTGCAGACGTATCGATCCCGAGGACGACCGGAATGCAAACAGGGCCGTTGTATTTTCACACAACGGCCCTGCTTCATCCAGGGGTATCACGCCCCACGAAGGGCTTACTTGGCGCCGCCGACTTCACGCAACGAGGGGCGCTGCTGCCGTTGCAACTCGATCAATTGCTCGTAGGCCGCCACGTATTCCATGGCCATCCGCCTAGACGTGAAGCGCTGCTCGAAACAGCGCCGCACGCCGTCACGCGGCAGCAAGTGCAAGCGATTGATCGCTGCCACGGCGCCAATCTCATCCTCGACGATAAAGCCTGACTTACCGTTCTCGATCACTTCCGGCACCGAACCGCGGTTGTACGCGATCACCGGGGTACCGCAGGACATGGCTTCGATCATCACGAGGCCAAACGGTTCCGGCCAATCGATCGGGAACACCAGTGCATGCGCGCCACTGAGGAACTCGGCTTTCTGCGATTCACCGATTTCACCAATGAATTCGACATGTGCCTGCGACAACAACGGCTTGATGTCGCGCTCGTAGTAGGCACGATCGGCGTTATCGAGCTTTGCCGCAATTTTCAACGGCATGCCGGCACGCGCGGCGATCCGGATCGCCCGGTCCAGGCCCTTTTCCGGTGAGATCCGTCCCAAAAACGCCAGGTAGCTTGGCTTGATGTCCTTGCGCGGCATCAGTAATTTCTCCGGCAGACCATGCAACACGGTCGTCAGCCAGTTGGCCTGCGGCAGCGGCTGGCGCTGGTGATCGGAGATTGAATTGACAAACTCGCCCGGGAACGCCCGAAAGATCGGTTGCAGTTCCGGCAAATCCAGCCGGCCGTGCATTGTCGTCATATGGGGCACCGACTGACGGCTCATCAACGCGAATGGGTAGTAATCGATATGGAAATGCAGCACATCGAATTCTTCCGCCCGTTGGCGGACGTGCTCTACCAGCAGCATGTGCGGTGCTACCGTATCCCGAATTGTCGGATCGAGGCGCAACGCCTGCGGCCAGACTGCATCAAGCTTCGCCGTGGTCACGGAGTCGCCACTGGCGAACAGCGTCACATCATGGCCAAGCTCCACCAATGCCTCAGTGAGATAAGATACGACCCGTTCCGTGCCGCCGTAGAGCTTCGGCGGGACGGCCTCGTGCAACGGGGCGATCTGGGCGATACGCATTGCAATTCCCCTTTCGGAATATATCGGGATACGCTAAAAACCAACAATACAACCACGCTCGACATGGGTCCTGGTCCAATAAAACAGGCGCCGTGGGAAATGCGAGACTGGTATGCGGTTCCTGCTTCACCGAAGTGTGCCATAGGCAGCGACGCACGGCACATTAAACGGTATTGACAGGTGTGCACGGCGGATTATCCCTGTCCACCTCGGTAGTGTCTTTGGCAAATTTCAAACTATTTACGTTGTTACATTAATGAAACACTAAGACAATCACGCGTACACGACGCTCGCGTACAGTGACTTGTCCGCCTGCCGGGGGGCATGCGCCGTTCGCCCTTTTCGGGAAAACGAAGCGCACCCTCGGCAGCCGACAACGATCGATGGCAGACTGTTTTAGAGCGGTAGACGATTTTTGCAGCGGGTTTCATATCTTTGCTCCCCTGCCCGCTCCGCGGTCCGTTGGCGCAAGCGCCGGACGTAACTTTCCGTTCGAACTGCACTTTTGATCCGCCTCGATCCGTACCTGGTCCAGAAATATGTCGAATTCTTATAACGGTCCGACCGATACCGCTTTCGAGCAACTTTCGCCGGCCGAACGCAATGCGTACTTTGCGGCCATGGCGAGCTATGCCAAGCGCCCATTGGCGTTCTTGTTCAGCTATATCAAACGCCGCCCGGTGTCTCACCTGGTGGTCCTCGTCAGCGTGTTCGTCGCCGTCGGCTGCGCGCTGGCATCGCAGTATGCGATCAAACACCTGATCGACGTGCTCGGGCAAGGCCGTGCCCACAATACGGCCGTCTGGGGTGCCTTTGGCATTCTGGTCGCCCTGATTGCCGCGGATAACCTGTCCTGGCGTGTGGGAGGCTGGATTGCCGGCCACACTTTTGTCCAGGTTACCGGCGACCTGCGGCGCGACCTGTTCCGTTACCTGAGCGGTCATTCGCCCAGCTTCTTCGCCGAGAAGCAGCCCGGCATGCTTGCGAGCCGCATCACTGCCACGTCCAACGCCAGCTATATTGCCGAGAACACGTTCTCCTGGAATGTGTTGCCGCCATGCATCGCGGTGGTGGGCGCGATCGTCATGATCATCGCCGTGAACCCGCTGATGGCCGCCGGCCTGCTCGGTTCGTCAGCCGTTCTGTCGATCGTGCTCTACAAGCTTGCCGGGCGTGGTACCAAGCGTCACCATGCGTTTGCCAGCCGCGCCGCCTCCGTCGATGGCGAACTGGTCGATGTCATTGGCAATATGGGTCTGGTCCGCGCCTTTGGCGCGACATTCCGCGAACAGAACCGATTCGCCACGACGGTCGGTGACGAAATGACGGCCCGTACGGCCAGCTTGATCTACCTCGAAAAGCTGCGGCTGCTGCACGCGGTCGTGACCGCCCTGCTGTCGGCCGGTCTCCTGGGCTGGGCCTTGATCCTGTGGCAGAAAGGCCAGGCCACGTCGGGCGACATCGTGCTGGTCAGTTCGCTCGGGTTCACGATCTTGCACGGCACACGCGATCTGGCGGTGGCGCTGGTCGACGTCACACAACACGTTGCACGCTTGGCGGAAGCCGTGGAGACGCTGCTGCAGCCGCACGGGATGCCGGATACCGACGATGCCAAGCAATTGGTGGAAAAAGGCGGCCGCATCGACTTCGTCAATACGTCGTTTGCCTATCCTCGTCGCGATCCTATCCTGGAACATTTCAATCTGACGATCGAGCCGGGCCAACGGGTCGGCCTGATCGGCCGGTCCGGCGCGGGCAAATCAACGGTGCTGGCCTTGCTGCAACGTTTCTATGATCCGCAAAGCGGTGAAGTCCGGGTGGACGGTCAGAGTATCGCAGGAGTGACCCAGGAGAGCCTGCGCCATGCCATCGCGCTGGTGCCGCAGGACATCTCGTTGTTCCACCGCACCGTGTACGAGAACATCCAGTACGGTCGGCCGGAGGCCACCCCGGAGGAAGTGCACGCGGCCGCGCGCGAAGCCCGCTGCACCGAATTCATCGAAGCCATGCCCGAAGGCTTCGACACGATCGTTGGAGATCGCGGTGTCAAGTTGTCCGGCGGTCAGCGGCAACGCATCGCCATTGCACGCGCCATCTTGAAAAACGCGCCGATCCTGCTGTTGGACGAGGCAACGTCGGCGCTGGACAGCGAGTCGGAAGTCGCGATTCAGCAGGCGCTCGATCGCCTGATGCGTGGCCGTACAGTGGTGGCCATCGCACACCGCTTGTCGACCTTGCAGGGCTTTGACCGGATCGTCGTCATGAATCAGGGCAAGGTCATCGATGATGGTTCGCCTGGCGAGCTGCGCGCCCGTCCTGGCCTCTATCGGGAATTGCTGAGCCGCCAAAGCAACCCGGGCGCGCTAGATGGCGAAGTCCCGGAAAACGAACTGGCCGCCATCAGCCGCTGATTGCGCCAGGCGCACCACGCGGGCGGGCCGGTCACGACGGATTCAGCGCGGCGTGACGCGGGCACGGCGGCAGGCGGTTCCTTCCCGCTATACCCGTCCCAGATCGCGCAGGAAAGTATCCCGCCAGATCGACACGCTTTCACGGCGCATCATGTCCATCATGTCCTGGTAACGGTCACGACGTTCGTCCAGTGGCATATGCAGCGCCTGGGCCAGTGCATCTGCCATCCCTTCGATATCCAGCGGATTGACAATCAACGCGCCGGTCATCTGCCGAGCCGCGCCGGCAAACCGTGACAAGACCAGCACGCCCGGATTTTCCGGATCCTGCGCCGCCACGTACTCCTTCGCCACCAGATTCATCCCATCGCGCAGAGGCGTGACAAAGCCGACGTGCGCGAGCCGGAATACGGATGCCAATACCGGTCGATCATACTGCCGATGGATATAGCGGATCGGCGTCCAATGCATCTCGCCGTAGCGACCGTTGATCCGCCCGGCCTCCGATTCCAATTGATCGCGGATGTTCTGGTAGGCATGGACATCGCTACGCGTGGGCGGTGCAATCTGCATGAATGACACGCGCTGACGCTCTTCCGGATGCGTCGCCAGTAGCGACTCGAATGCGCGGAAACGCGCAGTCAACCCTTTCGAATAATCGAGTCGATCGACACTGACGATCAAGTTGGTATCCAGCAGCGTCTTGCGTAGATTGCCGAGCACCTCGCTCTGGCTACCGGCCTCGGCGAGCGCGGCCAATTCGTCCGGATAAATGCCAATAGGATAGGCATGGGCGGCCAAGGTCCGCCCATGCGCCCGCACGGTCCCGTCGGCATCGACGGTACCATCTGCTTCGTGCTCGATATAGTCGATGAAGGCACGCAAGTCCGGATCCGTCTGCAAGCCGACCAGATCGTAGGCGCACAGACCGCGCGCCAGGTCCGCATGAGGCGGCACCGTCGCGAAAACCTGCGCGGCTGGAAAGGGTGTGTGTAGGAAGAAGCCGATACGGTTACGGACCCCCGCCGCCCGCAGAGTTTCGGCAAACGGCATCAAATGGTAGTCGTGGACCCAGATCACGTCGTCGTCACGCAGCAGCGGCAGCAGTTGGCGCGCGAGCCAGCCATTGACTCGCTTATAGCCTTCATACTCAGCGCGATCGTATTCGGTGAGGTCGGTCCGGTAATGCAGCGTGGGCCACAAGGTTGCGTTCGAGAAGCCACGGTAATACTGGTCATAGTCGCGCCGCGTCAGGCCGATCGTCGCGAAAGTGACCGGCCCGTGTTGCTCGACACCGACGTGTAAACGCGCCGGATCGTCCTCCTCGATGACCTCTCCGCTCCATCCGAACCACATGCCACCGGTCTCACGCAGCGCGTCGTAGACACCCACCGCGAGACCACCCGCGGCCGGGCCGCCCTCCGAAATCGGGGCAACCCGATTCGATACGATAATCAAACGTCCCATCACCTCATCCCGCTTTCGTTTGCGTGTGTCCGGCTGTCGAGATAGCCGTTGCCTGCCTGCATTCTACTGGTTGGCAACCCGAACCAGCCACTCGACAAACGCCTCGACCGATGGTGCACGACGTGCCGCGATCGTATCACCTTCACCAATCTTGACGGCCACCCCATTCTGCGCGTTGACGACCTTGAAGCCTTTCTCATCGGTCAGGTCATCTCCCGCAAAAAACGGCTTGCGGCCCGCGAATGGCGAGTGCTCCAGAAACCGTTCGATGGCCTTGCCCTTGTCCACGCCGTGCGGCTTGATCTCCACGACCATCTTGCCGGGTTGCAGTACAAACGCCTCCTGCGTCGCATTGGCCGCTCGCACGACGTCGGTCGTCACCTGCTCGACCAACGATTGCAAGTGCGGCGCCGCTCGATAGTGCACGGCCAGGCCGGCACCCTTGACCTCGAGCAACAGTCCCGATTGGGCCGTGACGATCGGTGCGAGTTGCGCCCGCATGGCTTCGAGGCGCGGATCGCCAAAACCGATACGAATGACCTCGCTATCGACGCTCGCACCGTAGCGCAATTCCGCGCCGTGTGACCCGGCGACCGGAAGCGCCAGCGGCGCCAGGAATCGATCGATCTCATGAATCGGCCGGCCACTGACGATCGCTACCGCCCCTCCAGTGGCACGTTGAAGCGTCGCGAGTGCATCGATCACACCATCAGCAACTCGTACGGCGTCAGGCGTGGGAGCCAGCGGCGCCAACGTGCCATCGAAGTCGAAGAAAAAAGCGGTATCGCCAAGACGCGGCAGCGTAGAGGAATCAAGCATCGCGCAATTGCTCCGTGAGAATAGGTCCGGGGATCGGGCGCCCGGGATACAGGTGAATCACACCGCATAGGCAAGGGGCGTGCCGATAGGGCATCGCATGTCCGTCGGGTCCGTGCGGGATGGGGATGGGCCCCATACACGCGCCGCGTGCCACCGTGCGTACGGCGCGTGCGGCTGCATGCACATCGTTCGCATCTTACAATGGGGTGTAAGGGGTGCCATGGCATCGGCACCGCGAATGGGTAACGCGATCGTAACAAGCGGGCTCCACGGTTACACTTGGCGACAACACGGGCATACGATGCATCCCTGTCAGCACGGCGGCGCCTCCGCGCATCGCGTCGCTACCTTGTCATCTGCCCCATCACGCCACGTCCACACCCTACGCTCTCGCTCATGCGCCCAACCTGCCTTCTCTTCCGCAATCGCCGCGCACGGTGGCCAAGCATGTTCATGGCCTTGGGCGTCTTATTGACGCCGTGGCCGCTTTGCACGTTGCCAGCCCTGGCGGGGGTCATGCCGGCCAACGCCGCGTCTGGGGCGACTACGCAGGCTTACACGGAAGCCCCCATCCCTTCCGCGACCCACTCGGCCGCATCCGAATCGGCATATCGATCCGGCGAGGGGGTCGACGTCAACCATGCTTGGGTAAGGTGGCTACCGGGGGCGCTCCCGGCTGCCGGGTACATGACGGTGACGAACAGACGCAGTGGCCCCATCACCCTCATTGGCGCGAGCAGTCCTGATTACGGCGAGGTGATGTTGCATCAGACTGTCCACACGCACGATCACGACACGATGACGGCGGTAATAGCGCTGACGATTCCTGCTGGCGCGACAGTCCGGATGGCGCCAGGCGCGGCGGATGGCTATCACTGGATGCTGATGCGGCCCAGCCATCCGATCGCGGTGGGACAGCAAGTGTCACTGCGACTGCGTCTGGCCGACGGTCAGACGATCGTCGTATCGATGACGGTCGGCCCGCCCACTCGCTTGCAGTAAGGCAATGGGGCGGCGCACGTCCGCCGGAGACACCGTATCGATCAAACCGGCAGCGATGCATGCATCGCGAAGCGCGTCTCGATCGGACGGCTGGTGCACCATGAAAGGTGGGGGAAAAGACGTTCGACCGCGTCAGGCGCGGCGCATATCCAGATGCGGGATGCCGTCTTCCAGATACGGACCGCTGACTTTCGAAAACCCGAACGACTCGTAGAAGGCGCGCAAGTATTGCTGCGCATTCAAGCGCACCGGCACGCCAGGCCACACATCCTGCACATGCTGCAACGCTTTCTGCATCAACGTCTTGCCGAGCCCTCTATCCCGGAATTCGGACACGGTCAGCACGCGGCCGATGCGGGCGTCGGTGCTTTCGTCGTCGGGGCCAAACAGGCGAGCGTATGCCACCAGCGGCGCATCCGGCAGGCTGGTGTCAAGCGCGAATAAATGCCAGGCCTTCCGGTCTCGGCCGTCGATATCCATGTACACGCAGCGCTGCTCCACGACAAACACCGTCGAACGGGCTTCCAACACGCCGTACAATTCCTCGACGGTCATTTCGTCAAAGCGCTTGCAATACCACTCGATCATGCTTGCTCCCCGCCAACACCGTCATGGACTGTCATGCTATCGCAAACCCTGATTCGTTGCATTGCAATGGCACACATTACCGAAAAACCGATTTGGCGTCCCAAAAGAAAAAATCCAGCGTCGCAGGGTGCGAGGCCGGATTCCTACATGTACTACGAGATATGGAGGCGCGGGCCGGAGTCGAACCGGCCTGGAGGGATTTGCAGTCCCCTGCATAACCGCTTTGCTACCGCGCCATAAGACAACAAGCCATCGGTGAACTTTTCAGCAGCGTGATGCGTCCGATTGGATCCATCATCTAGCTGCTTTTGCACCGATGGTGATGGAAGTAAAAAGGGAAGCCCTGCTTCCCTTTTTGTTTGGAGCGGGAGACGAGGCTCGAACTCGCGACCTCAACCTTGGCAAGGTTGCGCTCTACCAACTGAGCTACTCCCGCAAAACAGGTACTGCACCTACTTGCGCCGGCATCACTCCTGCGCTTTCTGCATACGTTCCCGATGACACACACCATCGGATAACGACTTCAAATCTGGAGCGGGAGACGAGGCTCGAACTCGCGACCTCAACCTTGGCAAGGTTGCGCTCTACCAACTGAGCTACTCCCGCATTATTCACCACACTTATTTCCCGCTACCGTCGCTGCCAGGCAGTTGTTGCGGGAGAACGAGATTATGTCCAAACGCCTATGGCGTGTCAACCGCTTTTGCAAAAATTTCTAACGCGCCGGGATACCCGTCATAACCATTGCGGCTGCCATCACAACGGTATCGACGGCACACGGTCACAAGCGTTTCTGCGCCGCTTCCGCTTCCGTCTTCTCACGAATCTGCGGCCATGCCAGCTTCATGTAGTAGAGCATCGACCAGATCGTCAGCACCGCGGCCACGTAAAGCAGCCATGTACCCCACTTCTGGATATCGATCGACACCGGCCCCACTACCAGCACCTGATGGAACAGCAGCATCGGAATCGCCACCATCTGGCAAGCCGTTTTGATCTTGCCCAGCGAGTTGACGGCCACGCTCTTCGATGCACCGATCTGCGCCATCCATTCACGCAGCGCCGAGATCGTGATCTCCCGACCCACGATAACCAACGCGATGGCAGAGTCGACGCGCGTCAGATGCACCAGCACGAGCAATGACGCGGTCACCATCAATTTATCGGCGACCGGATCGAGAAACGCGCCGAATGCCGAGGTCTGATTCAGCTTGCGCGCCAGATAGCCATCAAACCAATCTGTCAATGCCGCCACGACGAACAGCACGCATGCCACCACATCCCGCGTCACCGGCGGCATGACGTTGTCTGGCAAATAAAAGACCCCCACCACCAGCGGGATGGCGACAATGCGCAACCAGGTCAGGAAAATCGGAAGATTGAACGGCATCAGTATGACGAAAGGTAATACACGCGGGAACCCGAAACGAGCACGAACAAGCGAATCATAACGTTGATTGAACAAGAGGGCGGCACCCATCGGTGCAAGCGGCTGTCGCCTTTCCGCAGCGGATGCATCCCGCCTCCACCTTAGCGCTTCAAATTGTGCTGCGGCGCGTGGTTCAGTGCAATTGCTGATAGATCTGTTCCGCCAGCGCATGCGATATCCCCTCTACGCTGGCGATCTCATCAATGCTGGCGGCCATGACGCCGCGCAGCCCGCCGAAGCGCGCGAGCAGACGCTGCCGCCGTTTCGCGCCGACGCCATCCAGCTCTTCCAGTCGGCTCTGCTGCCGCGTTTTCGCCCGCTTTGCACGCATACCCGTGATCGCGAAACGGTGGGCTTCGTCGCGGATCTGCGCAATCAGCATCAACGCGGCACTGTCCTTGCCCAATTCCAGCGCGGGCCTGCCATCGGCAAAAACCAACGTTTCAAGGCCGACCTTCCGGCCCTCGCCTTTCGCGACACCGACGATCAAGCCGATGTCGAGTCCCAGTTCGCTGAAGACCTGTCGCGCCATTTCAACCTGTCCCTTGCCGCCATCGATCAACACGATATTCGGGAACCGTGACGCCGGGCGCGCGGGCGCACTGCCCGGCACGTCTTCCCGCGCGACATCGACGTCCTCGCCGGCACGCCAATCATCGCCGGCATCGGATGCTTCAGATACGGCGTCATGCATATCACCGTCGGCGGCTTCCGCGGCATCGATCGCATCGAGCCGCGGCGTCTCGTCATCGACGACTGTAACGTCTTCATCCCCGCGGTCCTGCATGACCATCTTCTCGTAGCGGCGCGTCAACACCTGCCGCATCGCCGCGTAATCGTCGCCCGGCGTAATCCCGGTGATGTTGTATCTTCGGTACTCACCGTTCTGCATCTTGTGATGGTGATAGACGACGCACGATGCCTGCGTGGCCTCGCCCATCGTATGGCTGATGTCGAAACATTCGACGCGCAGCGTATCTAGGTCGTCAAAACCCATCTTCAAGGTATCCACCAGCGCCTGTGTGCGGGTACGCTGCGCACCCTGCTCCGACAACACTCGCGCCAGCGCCAGGCGCGCATTATGCTCGGCCATGGTCAGCCAGACCTTGCGCTGTCCCTGGGGCTGGCGCAACACCGTGACGCGACGCTGGGCCTGCTCACCCAGCATCGTGATCAACTCGCGATTCGCCAGTGCATGGCTGACAATCAGAATCGGTGGCACCGGCTGCCCGGTGTAATGCTGGCCGATAAACGCCTCCAATACCTCCACTTCCAACGTCACGTCGTCCACGTCGGCCCCCTCCGCGTGTGCCGATACGTCCAGCACGTCGCCCTCCGCCACGGCCATCGCCACACCACTGTCGACTTGCGTCGGGAAATAAGCCTTGTCGCCCAGATGACGGCCGCCGCGAACCATCGCCAGGTTCACACAGACACGGCCGCCTTGCGCCACCACGGCGATGATGTCGACATCGCTGCCACCCTCGGTCTCGACGGTCTGTTGATGCAACACCTTTGACAAGGCGCTCATCTGATTGCGTACGATCGCCGCCTGCTCAAATTTCAGCTCCGATGCAAATCCCTGCATCTTTGCTTCGAGGTCGCGCATGACCTCGCCCTGTTGCCCTAGCAAAAAGCGCGATGCGTTCCGTACGTCGCGCGCGTAATCCTCCTGGTTGATTTCGCCCACGCAAGGCGCCGTGCAACGGCCGATAGGATGCAGCAGGCACGGACGCGTGCGGTTATTGAAGACCGAGTCCTCGCACGTACGCAATTGGAAAACACGCTGCAGGATCTGGATGCTTTCCCGGACCGCCCATGCGCTGGGAAAGGGGCCGAAGTATTGGTTCTTGCGATCCACCGCGCCGCGGTAGTACGCCATCCGCGGAAAGGCGTGCCCGGTGAGCTTCAGATAGGGGTACGACTTATCATCACGGAACAGAATGTTGTACCGCGGCGTCAGCGCCTTGATCAGGTTGTTTTCCAGCAGTAAGGCTTCGGCCTCGGAGCGGGTGACCGTCGTCTCGAGTCGGGCGATGCGCGACACCATCATCGCGATACGCGGCGAGGCAAGCGTCTTCACGAAATAGCTGGATACCCGCTTCTTCAGATCTCGCGCCTTGCCAACATACAACACGTTTCCCCCGGCGTCGAAATATCGGTAGACACCAGGTAAATTCGGCAACTGCGCCAGCGCTGCCTTGGCATCGAAGGGCGCAGCGTCGCATGGTGCCCCATCCGGCGACGATGCACCGGGTGGCGATGCGGTGGTGGACGCGGGCATGTTGGCGTCCTCGGCGCGGTCGCGCGGCGGATGGCCGGCGGTACCAGCGGCGGCGGCGGAAGCGGGGGGATCGGAAACAGGCATGCGGAGCGGGCGGGACGATTGCACTAAAATCCCGATTCTAGAGCAATCGCCACCCACTCACTCGATGTGCAACGTTCCCGATCCCGCCAGCGCTTCCGCCATCCGACAAATCACGCCGGCAACGGAGACATCCTGTGCATTGTTCTGCCGTGTCGTCGACAATTTCGGCGATGCGGGTGTTTGCTGGCGTCTTGCCCGGCAACTGCGACGCGAGTACGGCTGGCGCGTCCGGCTCTATATCGACCTACCCGAGGTTTTGCGCGCATTCCTGCCAGATGCGCCGGCGTTCGCGGAAGGGCACGGTAGAGAAGCGCTTGCGCAGCGAGAAAGCGAGGCATCCGATACCGGCATGCACGGGCCGGCTGCGGCGCTACCGCGCAATCCCTGTGAGGCAAGCGCGTTGCCGACCCTGGCGACAATCGACGGTGTCGCCATCCTGTGCTGGCCCGGCCTGGGCATCGATGGTGCTCCCCGCCCCGATGGCGTCGTCTGGCCCGACGGTGCCGACCCGGGCGACATCGTCATCGAGGCCTTTGCCTGCGAGCTGCCCGACGCCGTGCTGACCGCAATGGCCGCGCGCGCGACACCGCCGGTCTGGTTGAATCTCGAATACCTGAGCGCCGAGGACTGGGTGACGGATTGTCACCTGATGCCGTCTCGGCATCCACGGCACGGCCTGGAGAAAACGTTTTTCTTTCCAGGCCTTCAGCCGGGAACCGGCGGCGTGCTGCGCGAGCGCGACCTTGATGCGGATCGGCGCAACTTCCTGGATGACCCGGAGGCACAAACAACGTTCTGGCGGACGCTGGGACTGGATCGCCCGGCTACCGATCAGTTCGTCATCACGTTGTTCGCTTATGAGAATCCAACCTTGGATGGCCTGCTGCATGCGTGGTCGAATCCGTGGTGGCATGCGAAAGACACACCTGGTTCGGCGTGGCACGGCATCACGGTCCTCGTGCCGCACGGCCGGATCACCTCGCAAGCGGCGGCGTTTTTCCAACGCGACACGCTGCGTATCGGCGAAACGTTACAACGCGGCGCATTGACGGTACGCGCGATTCCGTTCCTCTCCCAGCCCGACTATGACCGGCTTCTATGGCTGGCCGATCTCAATTTCGTACGAGGCGAGGACTCGTTCGTGCGGGCGCAATGGGCCCGGCGGCCGTTTGTCTGGCATATCTATCCTCAGGAAGGCGCGGCGCATGTGCCGAAACTCGATGCGGCGTTGACAGCGTATTGCACCGGCGCCGCACTGTCAGCTGGCGCGGCCGCGGCGATGCGTGCGATCTGGTATCGATGGAACAGGCTGGGTGGCCTCGCGGATGCGCCTTCCCTTACCCAAGCGATGGATCTGGACTGGCTTCAAACGTGGCGCGACTACGTCGGACAATGGTCGATGCTGCGGCACGGTGGCGTGCGATGGGCCGAGCACCTGCAAGCGCCGGGCGATCTGGCCGGCAATCTGGTGCGCTTCTACGCCGGAAAACGTGGCATGCATTAGGGCGGCCACCCCTGCAAACGGTACCGCAGCGCCGGAAATCTCGGGTAAAATGAACGGTTTGCCTTACCCTTGCTCTCACGGTGCCACGGCGGATACGGGATGTCGTCGGTTTCGGACCGAAACGCCGTCATCGTCTGGTCGTGTGGTGCACGTATGATGCTGTCGCCCCGACGCCCGTTTGCCGAACCCCGCTGCGCCCACTTTAAACAGTGGCAATGCAGCGCCCGGCGACGGTGCAGGTCAGCAGGCCGGCGTCTGCGTGCCGACGCGCCCGACGCGTAGGCGGGTTGGCAACCGGACCGGCCTTACTTACAGGCCGACGCTTTTTGCACAGGACTATTTTTTTTATGAAGACAGCTCAAGAACTCCGTGTCGGTAACGTCGTAATGGTCGGCAGCGATGCGATGGTTATTTTGAAGGCCGAATACAACAAGTCGGGCCGCAACTCCGCCGTCGTCAAGATGAAGATGAAGAATCTGCTGACGAACGCGGGGCAGGAAACCGTCTACAAGGCCGACGACAAGTTCGACGTCGTGGTACTGGAACGCAAGGAAGTCACGTACTCGTACTTCGCGGACCCGATGTATGTATTCATGGACGCAGACTACAACCAGTACGAAATCGACGAAGAAAGCATGGGCGACGCGCTCGACTACCTCGAAGATGCGATGGCCGTGGAAATCGTGTTCTACAACGAACGCGCTATCGCCGTCGACATGCCGACCGTCATCGTCCGTGAAATCCTGTACACGGAACCGGCAGTCAAGGGCGACACCTCGGGTAAGGTCATGAAGCCGGCCAAGATCAATGATCGCAAAAATATCCCCGTGCCGTTGTTTTGCAACATTGGCGACAAGATCGAAATCGATACCCGTACCGGCGAATACCGTAGCCGGGCGTAAGCTCGGCGTACTGCCGCCCCCATCGGTTACAGGCGAACGGGGAGGCATGGCCGGCATAGGCTGACGTCCCTGTCGAACCGGCCACGCAACATGATGCTAAAAGCCCGTCCTCTCGGCTGAGACGACGGGCTTGTTCTTTTTTGTTACCGCAAAATTTACCTTGGTCCTACCATTTTACCGATTTCGATTCGTACCCCGGATTGGTTAATCGCGGCGCGTCGTGAAGATTGTCCGGTAAAAGCCGCGTTTTTTGGTATCGATTCTTCCGCCTGATTCGTCAGTTTTGCCATTCAAACGCATGGCATGGCTTATGCTTACCGTAAGATTGTCACGCCAACGAAGCGATTGATGTCGATTGGCCGACGTGTATCAGCGGCCGTCACGGCGAGCGCCTCTTGCAGGCACCGCATCGGTGTGACGTATGTCATTTTGATCGGGGAAACCACATGTCGTTTTTGTCGCGTGTGCGTGCGCCTGGTGGCGTGCTCCTGGGTGCCACGCTGCTTTGCATGACCGCCACGTTGACAAGCTGTACCGGTGCGGCGCGCGACGGTGCGCAGGCCTATGACAGTGATATGGCCATTGCCGATCGGGTGCATCAGGCGATGTCCGTCGATCCCGCCACTGCCGAGGCACTGCAGAATGGCAGGATTCGCATTCGGGTGCTGCATGGCAGCGTGACACTGCTGGGCAATGTCGATAGCGCCAGGCAAATGTCGGATGCGCTGGCGGCGGTACGTGCCGTCGGTGGTGTTCAGGCGGTACAAAGTGACTTGCACCTGCGTCCGATCTCGGCATCGCGTTCGAACGCGCTTTCCATTAGCGAATCGGCCAAGACCGATTCCCCCAAACCTTCTCGCTCCGAGTAACCCAATGCCGCACGCGTTGATCGTCGAAGACGACCCGAATAGTTTGTCCGGCCTGGCCGCAATCCTTGATGCCGACGGCTTTTCCGTCGACACGGCGATGACGCTCGCAGAAGCGCGGCAAGCCCTGACGCGCTTTATTCCGGACGTCGTGCTGATTGATTTGAACCTGCCGGACGGCAAAGGTCTCGACCTGCTGCCCAGCCTTCCAGTGCAGCCGCCCGACGGCAATGTGCCGGTCATCGTGATGACCGGCAATGCAACCGTGGAGAGTGCGATAGCGGGATTGCGTCATGGTATCTGGGACTATCTCCTGAAGCCGGTCAGCATCCCGCGCCTTCGCAGCCTGCTCGCACGCATTCCCCGTCCGTACGAGTTGACGGAGGAAGTTCAGACGCTGAAGCTGACGCTACGGCAACTTGGCCGCTACGGACCGTTGGTCGGCCGCTCGCCCGCGATGCAGCGTCTGTACGATGACGTCGAACGAATCGCGGCAACGGAAGGCCCGGTCTTGCTTGTCGGCGAAACGGGGACAGGCAAGGAAACGGTCGCACGCGCGATTCATCATGGCAGCCGCCGACGCAAGGCACCGTTCGTCACGTTCGATTGCGGTACTGTCGGCGATCCGGACGCGCGACCGGCATCCGTGCTGTTGTTCGGCCAGGAGCGCAACGGCGCGCCGCTGCAAGCCGTCATGGGCGAAGGCCGTACGTTGGGTGCCTGCGAGCGTGCAACCGGCGGCACGCTGTATATCGATGACATCACGCACCTGTCGGTCGAACAGCAGCGCCAGTTGGTTGCCGTGCTGAGCCAGCACACATTCCGGCGCGTCGGCGGCACACACGATATTCCGGCGGACTTCCGATTGGTCGCGGCATCGCACGAGGACCCGATGCAGGCCCTCGGCGAAGGGCGTTTGCGCGATGACCTGTACCGCCTGCTCGTACCGCAAGCCATCGCCGTGCCGGCATTGCGTGAACGCCTGGGAGACGTCGAGATGCTCGCGCAGCATTTCGTCGACCAGCTCAACGAGTCCGAGCTCTCCACCAATGCCCAGAACACCGACGGCACGACGCCACCGAGCGTGCCAAAGTACTTGGCCTCATTGGCGTTGCGCGGGCTTGAACAGTACCAATGGCCCGGCAACGTACGCGAACTGCAGGACGCTGTGGAAGCTGCCTACAAACAGACCGGCCCGCTAGAGACGACGATCGAATCGCTAGCGCCCGCCAGCAGTGGCCAGAAAATACGGCCCGGTAGCATCGAGATCACCGTCGGCATGCCGTTGGATGATGTGGAAGAGTTGCTGATCCGCGCCACGCTGGAAGCGGTGGGCGGGACGCGCCATCGCGCGGCATCGATGCTCGGCATCAGTCCCAAGACGTTGTACAACAAGCTGCAACGGATGAAGATGGAAGACTAAGCACGAGAGACGCCGCGGCAAGGGTTGAACCTCCCCCACCGTGGCACCCTCCGAAAATCGTGGCGGTCTCGTCTCGTAAGCGTATCGCATCGCATCGCATCGCCATCAGTTTGCGCTATTGCGATACCTCCGTTGCGCCAGCCTGCTACTGCCCGGTATGCAAGGCCGTCAGACATGCGACCTTTGCCTTCGCGGCAAGATACTCCGGCTGCCGTAACAGCTTGCTCCAGATCACCGGCTTGCCGCGCGCCTGCAAACGCTTGATACGACGCATCGACGCGCGGGTCGCACTGCGATGCAGGTTGTTGAGCACCAGGTCCGCCCGTTCAGGGTCATTGCAGACGAGCACCATATCGCATCCCGCATCGAGCGCCATCTGTGCGCCGCGCACGACATCACCCGCCACACGCGCGCCTTCCATTGACAAGTCGTCGCTGAAGACCGCGCCATGGAAACCCATTTCCCGACGTAATATCCGCTGCAACCAGATCCGCGAAAAACAGGCCGGCAACGACGGGTCGACCTGCGGATACAACACATGCGCGGCCATCACGGCATAGAGCGTTGCACCGGAACGCAGATAGGGGAGCAGGTCCGCGGTCATGATTTCCGCCAGCGGGCGATCGTCGATTGCGGCGTGCAGATGCGTATCCGCCGCGACGAAGCCATGACCGGGGAAATGTTTGCCGCAGTTCGCCATGCCTGCCAGGGACAGCCCGTGAGTCAGTGCACGCGACAGCAGCGTGACGACACGCGGATCATGATGGAACGCGCGATCACCGATAACCTTCGACGCGCCATAATGCAGGTCCAGCACCGGCGTGAAACTGAGATCGATGCCGCTTGCGCGTAACTCGCTGCCGAGAACGAAGCCCACGGATGTAGCGTCCTCGATGGCGCCCAGCACATCCTCGTCCCACCGGGCTCCCAGTCGAGCCATCGATGGCAGCGGCGTGAAGCCTTCGGTCTTGAAGCGCTGTACGCGCCCCCCCTCCTGATCGACGGCAATCAGGATGTCCGGACGGAGTGACCGGATCTGGTGCGTCAACAAGCTCAGTTGCGCGCGATTCTGGTAGTTGCGTGCGAACAGAATCACGCCACCCGTCAACGGATGTGCAATGCGCCGCGCGTCGTGTTCGTCCAGAACCAGGCCGGGGACATCGATCATCACCGGGCCGGGACCGCGGCGTGTCAGGTCCAGGGGGCTACGTTCAATCCAACTGCCAGTACGTTGTTCGGTCATCGGTGTGTCGTCTGCTCCTTGTCTCGTTGTTCTGCAATCACATACGCGATCGCGTAATCGCGTTCGTCGCTAAGCGTCACGTGGAACGTCAGTCCGCGAGCGTCGACCCATTCGCTCAACGCGCCGCTCGTCTGTACGATCGGCGCGCCACCCGGACGGTTGAGGGTCTGCATCGCGCGCCAGGTCATCGGCATATGGATCCCCAGGCCGATGGCCTTCGAAAAAGCCTCTTTCGCCGCGAAACGCGTGGAAAGAAACGCCAGGCCCCGCGCGGCGGATCGTGCCCGGCGTGCTTCGTAGATCGCGATCTCCTGCGGACCCAGCACTTTCTCGACGAAGCGCCCGCCCGTGCGTTCCATCGTGGCGGCCACGCGGCGAATATCGATAATGTCGCTGCCGATCCCAAAAATCATTGGCCCTCCTTCGTGCGTTGTCGCCGATGCCGGACACACGTAGGTATCGAGGATACTATCATCGTCGCGCGGCGCGCCCTGGCGCCACCCGCATATCCGGCCAGCACGGCGCTGGCGCGCCGGATTACCTTCCGATGCCTTGCGCGCCGAAACGCGCCGACACCATGATCGCCTTCATTTCGCGCACCGCGTTTTCCCAACCCGCGAAGACCGCATGCGCGACGATCGCATGGCCGATGTTCAGCTCCGTGATGCCCTGCAGCGCGGCAACCGGCTGCACATTCTGATAATGCAAGCCATGGCCGGCATTGACGATCAGACCTAATGAGACGCCCAGGTCCACCCCTTCGGCAACGCGTGCCAATTCAACCTGTTGTGCGGCGCCTTCCGTTTCGGCATAGCGGCCGGTATGCAATTCGATCAGCGGTGCCCCCACCTGCCGGGCAGCGCGGATCTGCGCAGGGTCCGCATCGATGAATAAGGACACGCGAATGCCGGCACGCGCCAGCGTGGCGCAGGCCTTCTGTACCGCGTCGAAGTGCGCGACGACATCCAGCCCCCCTTCCGTGGTCACTTCCTCGCGCTTTTCGGGCACGAGGCAGACGTCCTGCGGGGCGATCTCGCAGGCGATATCGATCATCTCGGAAGTCACCGCGCATTCCAGATTCATCCGCGTGCGCAACGCTGGCCGGATCGCGCGGACGTCCGCGTCACGAATGTGGCGCCGGTCTTCACGCAGATGCAATGTGATGGCATCGGCCCCCGCTTCCTCGGCACGCAGCGCAGCGGCGATCGGATCGGGATAGGTCGTGCCGCGCGCGTTGCGCAGCGTGGCGACGTGGTCGATATTCACGCCCAGTCCGATAAAGGCCGGCGCCGCGCCGAATGCCGCGAGGGGATTCATAAAACAAGCCTCCAGCCCGTTAGAGCTTTTGCAGGTCGATCAGGATCTGGCGCGTGTTCAAAGGCACGCCTCCCAGATGGTAGTGCAACAGAAAACGCATCAAGGTCTTGCTCTGCGCAATCGTTCGCGGCGCCGAATAGTCGTCGGCATCCATATCCAGCAGCGTGCGGCCATCCACGCGCGGCCACTCCGGCGGATCGCTGTCGCGTGCAATGCGGGCACCCCTCTCCGGATCGAACACATAGGCACCGGCCGCGTCCGGCGGTGCGGCGCGCTCGCCCATGCTGCCGGGATTGAAGGTGACCGCGTAACCGGTCTCGCGCAACAGCATCCGTTCGAAGGACCGCAATACGAGCGCGGCCGGCTCGTCATGCGCCAGCCGCGCCAGCGTCACCGCGTAGTGGTGAAACAAAGCCGGATGCGGGTCCTCGCGCGCGCAGAAGCGCACAATCAACTCGTTGACGTAGAAGCCGCAGACCAACGCGTCGCCGGCCAATGGCAGCATGCCGCCCACCCATTCGGCGCCGGTCAACGTACGGACTTCGCCGCGCCCGCTCCATCGCAGCGACAACGGCTGAAACGTCTGCAGAACGCCGCGCAAGGCCGAATGCGGCCGCTTCGCACCCTTCGCGACCAGGGCCACACGACCGTGGTCACGTGTCAGCACGTCGATGATCAGACTGGTTTCCCGATAAGGGTAGCTATGCAGGACAAAGCCCGGTTGGTCGGCAACCTTACGTTGCGGCTCCGCGGACACAGGCGGCATCAGTCATATCCGTATGCGCGCAAACCGGCTTCGTTGTCGGCCCAGTTTGACTTGACCTTGACCCAGACCTCCAGGTACACCGGGCCATCGAACAGCTTTTCCATGTCCAGACGGGCGTCGGTGCTGATCTGCTTAAGCTTCGCGCCCTTCTGCCCGATGATCATCGGCTTGTGCGTGTCGCGCGCGATCAGAATCGTCACGAAGATCCGGCGCAGACGCCCTTCGGTCTCGAACTTGTCGATGACGACCGTGCTCGTATAAGGGATTTCATCACCGGTCCAACGGAACACTTTCTCGCGAACAATCTCGGCCGCCATGAAGCGCTCGCTGCGGTCAGTGAAGGCTTCCTCGTCATAGATCGGCTCGCCTTCCGGCAGGTGCGCGCGGAGCACGCCCAGCAGCCGCTTGATATCGTCCCGGTCTTTTGCCGACATCGGCACCACTTCGGTGAAGTCGCGCAGCGGCTGGATCTCGGCCAGGAACGGCAACAATTGTTGCTTGTCCTTTACCCGGTCGATCTTGTTCGTGACCAGCACGACCTTGACGCCGGGCGGAATCAAGTCCAGCACTTGCTTGTCCTCGGGCTGGAAGCGCCCGGCCTCCACCACCAGCAAAATCACGTCCACGGTGGCGAGCGTCGATGTCACCGTCCGGTTCAATGTGCGGTTCAGCGCATTGCTGTGACGCGTCTGGAAACCCGGCGTATCGATAAAGATGTACTGCGCGTCATTCAACGTCTGGATACCGGTGATCCGATGGCGCGTCGTTTGCGCCTTGCGCGACGTGATGCTGACCTTCTGGCCCACCATCGCGTTCATCAGCGTGGACTTGCCGACGTTCGGGCGACCGATGATCGCCACGGTGCCGCAACGGAAACCGGCCACGGCCTCTTTCGGTGCTTGCGACCAATCGAATGCCGGCAGACCGTCGGCATCGTCGTCTTCATCACCCTCGTCGGCGTCTTCGTGCACGTCCTTGCCATCATCGGCGTGCCGGCTGGCCGCGACATGGCCGGCCTCACCGTCCCCGGCCTGATGGTCGTGACCGGTGGTTTCGCCTCGTGCAACCCGGCGAGCGGACGCGTCCTCGGTGCCGGATTGCGGGGCGTTGCCTTGCTTGACACCGTCGGCGTCGGGAAGATCGGAAGGGCTGGCGGTCATGGCGACGTTCCTCGCGGATACGGTCATTGTGGTCACATTTCGAAAATTACTGCGGTTCAGCCTATTTTGCGGCAGGACCGGCACGGCGCACAGGCCGCTTGCCCCCGGTCGGTCGGTCGGCACGTCCGGCAGTCTCACCGGTACGCTCGACCGTCAGGGCCTCGTCGGCAGCAGCGCCTGGACGGTCCGCGTTACCCGATGAAGACCCGCTTGCGGGCGCTCGAAGGACACGTAATGTCTTGTGCGACGGTTTGATCTGCTTGCCGTCGGCAGCCGGTGCACCCGCTTTCGCCGGACGGCCTTGACCGCGCGCGGAGTCCTTGCGTACCGCCGCCGCTTTCGCTCCTCTTGCTCCCTCGGCCGGCATCAGCGCAAGTGCCGCTTTCGCGGCAGCCATTTCGGCCGCGCGACGGCTTGTACCATGCCCATGCGCCGCGATCCCCAGCGGTTCGACCGTGCAAGCCACCTCGAACTCCTGATTATGCGCCGCCCCGATGGTGGCCACCACCGTATACACCGGTAACGCCATCTGCCGCCCCTGCAGGCGTTCCTGCAATAGCGTCTTCGCGTCCTTGTTGGCGTCCTTGCCCAGCATGTCCGGATCGAGCGCCGCAAACACGGGGTCGTAGGCGCGCGCGATCGCGTTGAACGCCGCCACGAAGCCTCCGTCGAGGTAGATGGCGCCAAACAACGCTTCCACCGCATCCGCCAGGATCGATGGTCGTTGCTTGCCGCCGCTTTTCAACTCGCCTTCGCCGAGCGCCAGCGCACCCGATACGTCCAGCCGTTGCGCGATGCCATGCAGCGTTTCCTGCCGCACCAGATTGGCGCGCACCCGTGACAGTTCGCCTTCGTCCAACTCCGGGAATCGCTGGTACAGCAAGGTGGCAACCACGCAATTCAGCACCGAATCCCCGAGAAATTCGAGCCGCTCGTTATGGGTCGCACTATAGCTGCGATGCGTCAACGCCTGGCGCAGCAACGCCGGCTGTTCGAACACATGCGCAAGCCGCTGCGCCATCGCGTCCAGCGGCGACGATGCCCGAATCATCGCGCGTCTCCCGCAGCCGGGCAACCGCCCCACCGCATCTCATCCACCTGATCCATCAATGAAACGGACCAATCCGCTTCAAGTCCGAAAAATTCATCCAGACAAAGAACGCCTTGCCCACGATGTTGCGTTCCGGCACGAAGCCCCAGTAACGACTGTCCGCGCTGTCGTCGCGGTTATCGCCCATCATGAAGTAATGCCCGGCCGGCACCTTGCAGGTCACGCCGGCGCTGTCGTACTGGCAGTTCTGCTTGAACGGGAAGTCATCGGCGCCCAGGATATAAGGCGGGATCTGCGGCGAATTGAGGATCGCGTTCTTCTGGCCATCGATCGTTTCCTCGAATTGCTTCGAGTAAGAGACGCGGTCGGAATCGAAGTAATCCGGCAAGGCGGTCTGCAAGATGGGCTGGCCGTTGATCTTCAGACGCTTGTTCTCGTACGACACGATATCGCCCGGCACGCCGATCACGCGCTTGATGTAGTCGATCGAGGGATCTTTCGGATAGCGGAAGACCACGACATCACCGCGCTTCGGTTCCCCTAACGGTACGATCTTCTTGTCGAATACCGGGAGCCGCAGACCATAGTCGAACTTGTTGACGAGGATGAAATCGCCCACCAGCAGCGTCGGGATCATGGAGCCCGACGGAATCTTGAAAGGCTCGACGATAAAAGAGCGAACCACGAAGACAGCCAGAATCACCGGGAAAAAGCTTGCCGAATATTCGAGCCACCAGGGCTGTCGCAACTTTTCGTCATGGCGACGCGCGCGCTCCGCCGGTGCGTCCGACAAGGACAAGGCACCCGCCGGACCCGCAGCGGCCTGCTGGCGGTCGAACTCGACCACCGCCGCATCGGCCCGTCGACGACGTGACGGCTGAAACACGACCTTGTCCGCGATCCATGCCAAACCGGTAAGCACGACCAACAACAGCAAAATCAACTCGAAATTCATGCGGCGTTTCCGTTATTTGTCTTCCACCTGCAGGATGGCAAGGAACGCCTCCTGCGGAATTTCAACGCTACCCACCTGCTTCATCCGCCTCTTGCCGGCTTTCTGCTTCTCCAGCAACTTCTTCTTTCGCGAGATGTCGCCACCATAGCACTTGGCCAGGACGTTCTTGCGCAGGGCCTTGATATTTTCCCGGGCCACGATGTTCGGTCCGATCGCCGCCTGTAACGCCACGTCGTACATCTGGCGCGGAATGATCTCACGCATCTTGGCGGCCACTTCGCGACCGCGATACTGCGATTGCGAGCGATGCACAATGACTGACAACGCATCAACACGTTCGCCGTTGACCAGCATGTCGACTTTCACGACGTCCGAGGCACGATACTCCTTGAATTCGTAGTCCATCGACGCATAGCCGCGCGACACGGACTTCAACCGATCGAAGAAATTCGACACCACCTCGGCCATCGGCATTTCGTAGGTCAGCTGGACCTGCTTGCCGCGATAATCCATATTGATCTGCATGCCGCGCTTGCCGGTACATAGCGTGATTACCGCGCCGACGTACTCCTGCGGCAGATACAGATTCAACGTGACGATCGGTTCACGAATTTCCTCGATAAACGTCGGATCCGGCATTTTCGAAGGATTCTCGACGATGATCGTTTCACCATCGCGCTTCGAGACTTCGTAGACCACCGTGGGTGCCGTGGTGATCAAGTCCATGTCGAACTCGCGCTCGAGCCGCTCCTGAACGATTTCCATATGCAGCAGCCCCAGGAAGCCGCAACGGAAACCAAATCCTAGCGCCTGCGAGACTTCCGGTTCGAACTGCAGCGCCGCATCGTTCAGTTTCAGCTTGGTCAGCGACTCGCGCAATGCATCGTACTGGTTCGATTCCACTGGATACAGGCCGGCGAACACCTGCGGCTTGACTTCCTTGAAACCCGGCAGCGGGGCCGCCGCGCGGCGGTTGGCCAGCGTGATCGTATCGCCGACCTTGGCAACCGCCAGTTCCTTGATACCGGCGATGATGAAACCCACTTGCCCGGCCGACAGCGATTCGAGCGGCCGCGACTTCGGTGCGAAGACACCGACCGATTCCACCGGGTACTGCGCCCCGTTGGCCATCAACTCGATACGGTCCTTCGCCCGCAAGGTGCCATTCTTGATGCGGACCAGCATCACGACGCCAACATAGTTGTCGAACCACGAGTCCACCAGCAACGCTTGCAATGGCGCATCCGGGTCACCCTGCGGCGGCGGCACCTTCGCGATCAGCGATTCCAGCACATCCTCCACCCCGAGGCCGGTCTTCGCGCTGCAATGGACGGCGTCCGTGGCCTCGATGCCGATGACATCCTCGATCTCACCGATCGCGCTCTCCGGATCGGCGGCGGGCAAGTCGATCTTGTTTAGGACGGGCACGACCTCGACGCCAAGCTCGATTGCCGTGTAGCAATTCGCCACGGTCTGCGCTTCCACGCCCTGACTGGCGTCCACCACCAACAACGCGCCCTCGCAGGCGGACAGCGAACGGCTGACTTCATAGGAGAAGTCAACGTGTCCCGGCGTATCGATCAGGTTCAGGTTGTACACCTTGCCATCGCGTGCGCGATAGCTCAGCGCGGCGGTCTGGGCCTTGATCGTGATGCCTCGTTCGCGTTCGAGGTCCATCGAGTCGAGGACCTGCGCCTCCATTTCACGGTCGGACAAGCCACCGCACAGCTGGATGATACGGTCCGCGAGCGTCGACTTACCGTGGTCGATGTGCGCGATGATCGAAAAATTGCGGATATGATCCATTCGGACGGGTCAAAAAGAAAGGCGTTCCGGCACGCGGCGGCCCGATTGCAAGCGCGTGGTAAGCACATCGCAATCCGTCCGCAAGCGCGCTGAAATCGGGTCGGCCGGGCGAACATGGCTGATACGCGTCAAACTGGGCGTCACAAACAGGGCATCGCACGCCGCGCTTACAAACACATCGCGGGGAGCGAGCGGGCGACCGAGCGCGGTGGGCCGCCGAGCGGTCCCGGACACGCTACCGCATACCACAGCCGGGCGCGCGTGCGCTGGAAGGAATCCCGGCATTCTAGCCCAATTCCCCCCCACCGGCGAGGGCGGCGAGCGCCGCCATGCGACAAACGCCCTGGCATCAGCGACGGGGCGCGCGCGGCACAACCGGGACGAAGGTGGCCAAGTCCGCGCGTTGCACCAGCAGCGCCACCGGGCGATCCCCCGATTGCCGCAGCGCCAGCGCATCGAACTGCTGCTGGTCCGTGATATCGGTGTCGCCCACGCGCAGCACGATGTCGCCCTTCATGATGCCAGCCGCAAGCGATGGCCCTTCACTCGACAACACCTGCACGCCGTTGTGCGAACCGATCGTACGTGCCTGGGCATCGGTGAGATCGGCAACGCGCAGGCCAAGCGGATTTGACGTCAGGGAGCGGGACTGCGAGGCGTCCGGCCGGGTTGCAGCGCCCTCGGCCACGGTCGCGTTTTCCTGTTGCGCCACCGTCACAGTCAGGGTTCGCGTACGGCCCTTGCGCCAGACGGTCAGCGGTGCATCGGTGCCCGGCGTGGCCGCGCCTACCATGCGCGGCAGCTCACCGTACTGGTCGATGGCCCGTCCGTCGTAATTGAGAATGATGTCGCCCGGCAGCAGGCCGCCCTTACGCGCCGGACTATCTGGCACCGTGCCGGTTACCAGCGCCCCTTCGGCACGCGGCAGACCCAGCGCCTCGGCGACATCGGACGTCACCGGACCGATCATCACACCAATGCGCCCGCGGGTCACCACGCCACTTTTCTCGAGCTGGTTCGCCACGCGCATCGCTTCATCGATCGGAATCGAGAACGAGATGCCCATGAACCCACCGCTATTGCTGTAAATCTGCGAGTTGATACCAATGACATTGCCTTGCAAATCGATCAACGGGCCACCGGAGTTGCCGGGATTCACGGCCACGTCGGTCTGGATGAATGGCAGGTATTCCCCCGTGTAACGGCTTTTCGCGCTGACAATACCGGCGGTGACGGTGTTCTCCAGTCCGAAAGGTGAACCGATCGCCAGCACCCATTCCCCGACGCGCACCTGCGATGAATCGCCGATCGCCACGGTCGGCAAGTTCTTTGCATCGATCTTGACCACTGCAACGTCCGTCAATTTGTCCACGCCGATCAGTCGCGCCTTGTACTGGCGTCGATCGGTCAACGCCACATAAATCGCGTCGGCGCCCTGGACAACGTGCGCATTGGTCATCACATAGCCGTCGGCGGACAGGATAAAGCCCGAGCCCACCCCATTATCGCGCTCGACTTCGGACGGCGCGTTGTCGCCCGGCGCAGCGCCCTGCCCGCCATTGTTGCCGAACATGCCCGGCGGCAGAGGAATACCGAAGAAGCGTTTGAAGAATTCCGACATGTCATCCGACGGACTCGTGCGGGCGGCGCTATCGCCGCCGTCGCCACTTGATCCGTCATCGGCACTCCCGCGACGAGAGCGGCGAGCGGTCGTATTGACCGGAACGCGTTGGGTCGTGCGGATATTGACGACTGCCGGACCAACGCGGTCGACGAGCGATGCGAAATCCGGCAGCAACAGCATCGGAGGCGCACCAGGAATCACGTTCGGCACCAGTCGTGCGCCCGCAATGCCCGGCACGGCAACGGCTCCGGGGATCGTTGGGGATACGGCACCGCTGGGCGCGACCTGGACCGACGGCACAGGCTGCTGCCCGGCCTGCGATGCCGCCAGCGGGGGCACCACGGTACTGAATGGCGACAAGGCCGGCGGCGGCGCCACGAAAGGCCGCACCAGCACCGTCCCCTGGGGCACGCCGGTGCCACCAGCGGCGGGCACACCGGGACGCACGGCAATTGCGCCGGAAGCCGACGCGCTTGGCGCGGCCGCACGCACCGCCCCTCGCCCGGTACGTGACGCTGCCGCGTCGGGCACGACTGCCGTACCACTGTCCGATGCCTGTCGTTTTCGGGGCGTCGCTCCCGATGCATCAGGGGACCGGGACGTGCCTGGCGCCGGGCTCATTCCCGATTGCGTCTCCGGCGCGGCAAACACCCCCTGTGACAGCAACGAGGACAGCCCCAGCAGACACGCGCACAGACAGGACGCGAGCCTCCGGGACAGCAACGCATGCGGTGGTCTCGGGCGGTGCCCAAAAGCGATAGAAGACGTACAGCTCATCGGCGAGTCGTGAACGGCGAGGGAACGGGCGGCTGACGGGATGCAACAAGCAATGCCGGAACCGGGGGCCTGCAGGGCGACGTGAATCGGGCGCGCGCAGTCCTGATGACCGCGCAAACGTCGCAGCATATCATCCTGGCGCAACGGTGCCGCGTTTTGCGCCGCCCACGGCGACAGGCGTGAATTGAATCGCATCGGCAAAACGACGCAGTGTCTCCGCCGGCACTTCTCCGATCAATGTGACCCAGAAGTCACCATGGCGCTCCGCCAGCAGGTGCGTGGCCCCGGATTGCCCTTGCCCCGGATTGCGGTCGCTGGTGCCCACCGGTTCGATGAACAGCGATACCGCGGTAACGCCGTCACTGAAGACGGCCTGATCGACCGGGACGGGCGGTGCGCCGGCCTGGCGCGCCGCCATTGGCCGACGCAGCTCCAGCATCTTGCGAAAGCCGGCGACACCGGGATCGAGCGACCATCCGGCTTTTGCCAGGTCGACGTCCGCCGAGGGTGCACGCACGACTTTCCATCCGGTACCGGCGTCCCCTTGCGCCATGGCGGCGACGGCGGCGTGCAAAGACTGTATCGTCGCCTTGTCAGGTGTGGTTTGCTGGATTTGCGAGAAGGCCACCTGCTCCAGCACCTGGCCTTGCGCATCGAGGGTCTGTGCCTTGATCAGCAAACCGGTGACAGGATCGACGGATAGCCGGTAAGCGAAGCGGTACGCATCGCGCGGCGTCAGCGTCAGGACAACACACGCAACGCCAGCAACGCGGTCGGTGCCATCCTGGGACAGCGCGTAGTGTTGAAGCACCTGGGCGCTGTCGGTGGACAGCATCGCCGGAAAATTGTCCTGCCCCTTGCGCCGACGGTCGACGACCACCGTCTTGCTCCCGGGCAGATAGGTATAGAGGTCGTCATCGTGCTCGATGACCCAGCGTGCCTCGCCGTCGAGGCTGTCGACACGTTGAAATTGGCCTTGGCTGTCGGCCACGTGAACGATGCGCGAGGATCGAACCGCCGCGCCACGCTGGAAGACGAATGTGCCCTCATAAGGACGCTGCTTCGCCGCGCCGTTCAAGCCGGCCAGCAACGCAAGCGTTTTCGCCGAAGCGGGCGCGATTGCCGACGTCGCATTGCGTGGATTGGTCGTGCCGGTCGGTGTCGCCGGCACCGCCTCCGCCAACCCGGTCGCGCCGGACAAAACCAATGCCAATGCACAAGGCAGCGCCGGGAAGGCCAGGCGGGCCCGACGGACCATGTGGTGAATCAGCCCGTCGCGCGAGCCCCGACCGCTACCGATCATCCGATCAATGCCCCGCGCCAGCGTACGCTACATAGCCCAGGCTGCCGCGATCCGACGCGAACTCCTGATGCGCGGCAAGGTACGGGTCCAGATCCCGATCACCGCTGATATTGACCCGTTGCCAATTACCCGCGGACGCCAGCGTCGTCGGCGCGGCGTTGGTGTTCTCGGTGCCGGCGTGCCAACCCGGCGTCAGTGCCCAGGCAAGCGTGACGACGGCAGCCGCCGCGGCCGCCGCGGCAGGCATGCGACGACGCCCGCCAAGCCACCCGGCCAGTTGCCCCAGGCCACCACGCTGTCCGGCCCCCCGTTCCAGATGCCGGAACGCATCGCCGGGAACAGGTGCCGCGCGACTCCCGTTCGCGTCGCTCCAGGCACCGTCGTCGCGCCTTCGTGGCGCAACCACTACTGGCTCGTCGGCCAGGCGTGCGGCAAAGCGCGCGGCAAAATCCCAGCCGCCATGATGCGAACGTGCCAGATCATCCGAACGTAACGCGTCTCCCACCAGGTGGTACAAAGACCAATCCTGCTTTTGCCGCGTTGTCCAGGCCGCGAAGGTCGATGCGCCGACACCGCTGCCGCCTGCGCACAACGGCGCTTCGCCGTCGATCGCGGCGGAGAGCCGCTCGGCGAACCGGCGTGCGGCAGGATCGCCATCCGCATCGGCTTCTTGCATCGCGGCAAAAGCGCCGGCCGCAACGCCCGGCCGCGCGCCCTCGGCACTTACACCGCCTTGGCGCGCATCCGTCGTACCGAATTCAGTGCGTCCGACCTGTCCGTCGTTGCTCATTCCTGTTGCTCTCATCGCATCCTGCTTCATCGACACTCCTCGTGTCCTGTCCCGGCGCCACGCCGCGAACGTCACGCCAGCACGTCGCGGTCGCGGCACCGGGCCGCACTCTCCGGATTGCGCCGGGCGGGCAGCTATCGCGCATTGTGCACGAACCCGCAGCCCACGGCTCCATTATTCTACCAACGCTTTCCGCTTTGCCGCTCCAGCATCGGCCGGAGCTTCGAGGCGATGGCTTCCCGTGCGCGGAAGATGCGCGATCGGACCGTGCCGATCGGGCACTGCATCAGTTCGGCAATCTCTTCGTAGCTCAAACCGTCAATCTCGCGAAGCGCAATCGCGTTGCGTAACTCCTCGGGCAGACTCGCCATCACGGCGTTGACCGTCTCGGCAATCTGCTTGCTCATCAACACCGACTCGGGCGTGTTGATATCCCTTAGAAGGCTCGCGTCGTCAAAAGTTTCCGCGTCTTCGCTATCTGTTTCGGTCGACGTCGGTGTACGGCGCCCCTGGCTCGCCAAATAATTCTTCGCGGTATTTACCGCGATCCGATACAACCAGGTATAAAACGCCGATTCCCCGCGAAATTGCGGAATCGCGCGGTAGGCCTTGATGAACGCTTCCTGGGCGACATCCTCCACTTCGGCCGGATCGCGAACAAGACGCGAAATCAGACGCACGATCTTGCGCTGGTACTTGCCGACCAGCAGCTCGAAAGCCACCTTGTCGCCGCGTTGCACGCGTTCCACAAGTTCCTGATCGATATCTTTTTCACTCACCGTGCGTCCACGTCCTGTACGGCCGCCGGTTCGCCCCGGCGGCTCTCGCAAATTGTAGCCGTTAATGATTGCCCGCCGCCGCGGACGCCCGATTCACCAGGGCGACAGGAAACCGGCACCGCGCCGCATCGCTTGGCAACGCGCGCACAGCGCATGGAAACGGTCGGACGCCACCGCATCGGCGGGAATGCAAAGTCGCCTCGTCCGCGGACGTTTCACACGTACGGCGCCGCGCGGAAGGCCGCCAGGCAACAGGTCAGGATAACGCGGACAGACTGTCAGCCAAAGACAAACACCCCCCCACTGGACTACCTCGACAATGCACACCTCGTCGATATCATCCGGGCCACATGCGTCGGCGGCGGGCGGTGCAACGGCGGCGCGCCCGCCGCCGCGGCGCGCACTGTGCCATCGCCAGAACGGTTCGGTACACCAGTACAGCCGCGCGTCGGCATGCCCCAGCAAGACCAGGCGGGCGACACGGCGCCTGCCTCGACGCCGGACGACACGGCCCCACCGGTCACGCGACGCCCGCACCGCCCCATCGGCAAGCAACCGCGTCATGATCCCGGCTAGCACGATAAACCCCAGCCCGGCAGCGCACCCCCATAGCAGGCTCTCACCCCGCAACATTCCGATCTGCACCCACCCTGCGGCACCCAGCATCCAACCCGCAACCGTCCCCGCTTGCATCATGCGTGACGATCCGATATCCACCCGCATTCGCTTTGCTCCGTGCCGTTCGCCAAAATGCGAACACCGGCGTCCGCTTGGGCGGAACGCCGGTGTCAGACAGCACGGACGATATCGCGTTCCATGCCGGAACGCGATCTGACCATTCGTCAGATCTTCGCGAAGACGAGTGTGCCGTTCGTTCCGCCAAAGCCGAACGAATTCGACATTGCATAGGTGATCTGCAGTTGCCGCGCGGTGTTCGCGCAGTAATCGAGATCACAGCCACCTTCGATATCCTGGTTGAGGATATTGATGGTCGGCGGCGATACCTGATGGTGTACCGCCAGGGCCGAAAACACGGCCTCGATACCGCCGGCGGCACCCAGCAAGTGACCTGTCATCGACTTCGTCGAATTGACGACGACCTTCTTTGCATGGTCACCCAACGCGCGCTTGATCGCGATTGTCTCGGCAACATCGCCCAGTCCGGTGGAGGTACCGTGGGCATTGATATAGTCAATCTTGCTCGGATCGAGTTTTGCATCGCGCAGCGCCGCAACCATCGCTCGCCGCGCGCCATCGCCATCTTCCGGCGGTGCCGTCATATGATGCGCATCACCACTGCGGCCATAACCAACGACCTCGCAATAGATCTTCGCGCCCCGCGCCTTCGCGTGCTCATACTCTTCGAGCATCAGCACACCGACACCCTCACCCAGCACAAAACCGTCGCGGTCCTTATCCCAGGGACGGCTCGCCGTCGCCGGATCGTCATTGCGTTGCGACAGCGCGCGCGCCGCCGCAAAACCGCCGATTCCGAGAGGTGACACGGTGGCTTCCGTACCGCCGGCCAGCATCGCGTCCACTTCACCGTAGACGATCGCGCGGAACGCGTCGCCAATGGCATGCGTACCGGTCGTGCAGGCGGTGACCACGGCCATGTTGGGCCCCTTCAGGCCAAACTTGATCGACAGGTGACCCGAAGCCATATTGATGATCGAGCCCGGCACGAAGAAAGGCGAAATCCGGCCGGGCCCCTTCTCGGCCAGCACCATCTGGGTTTCCTCAATCCGCGGCAAACCGCCGATACCGGAACCCACGATGACACCGATGCGCTCAGCGTTGGCTTCCGTAACCACCAGACCGCTGTCTTGCATCGCCTGCATCCCGGCGGCAATGCCGTAATGGATGAAGGTGTCCATCATCTTCAATTCCTTCGACGGGATGTAATCCTCGGCGTTGAAATTTTTCACTTCACCTGCAAAGCGGGTTTTGTACTTCTTGTTCCCATTTGCATCGACGGCTTCCGCGTCGAATTTGGTGATATTGGCGATGCCGGTCTTGCCGGCGACCAGATTGGCCCATCCGTCGGCAACCGTATTGCCTACTGGGGAAATGTGCCCAAGGCCCGTAACAACGACACGGCGACTCACATTGACCTCTTGCGTTTCATGACACGTGATAAAAACAAAAGCCACGACGGTAACAGGACACGCCCTGTCACTATCGTGGCCCTGTTCGATCCGGCCCGGGACGTGTTTTCCGCTGACACTGCGGTCCTCAAATCAAGACTCGTGTCGAAACGGCGTTCCGTTGCCGTAACATCCCTCTGGCGGCTCGCTCAGGGGTGCCACACGCCGATCATCGATCGAAACGTGTGGCATTCCCGATAGATCCGGAATGCCAACTTGCCGGAAATCAGGCCTTCACGTGCGCGCGAGCGTAATCGATCGCTTGTTGCACGGTCGTGATCTTCTCGGCATCTTCGTCCGGAATTTCCATTCCGAATTCGTCTTCCAGTGCCATCACCAGTTCCACCGTGTCCAGCGAGTCCGCGCCCAGGTCGTTGACGAACGAAGCCTCGTTCTTGACTTCTGGCTCCGCAACGCCGAGTTGCTCGACGCAGATCTTTTTGACGCGCTGTTCGATGTTGTCCATTCAGGCCTCCAAGAGGAAATATAAGTTCAAATTGCGAGTGCGCGCATTTTAGCAGGTTTGTCCCCACTGAAAGCATCGCGTGCGCGTGACGGGCGATCGAACTACGTCTTCAAGGCGAGCCCCCGGCCAGAAGACGTATGCCAATCGGACTCCCTACCCCATAAACATACCGCCGTTGACGTGTAACGTGGTACCAGTGATATATGCCGCCTGCGGCGATGCCAGGAACGCCACCGCATGCGCGATGTCGTCGGTACTGCCCAGTCGCCCCAACGGAATCTGCGCCTTCAGCGCGGTCTGCTGCGCCTCGCCGAGTTCCGCGGTCATATCTGTTTCAATAAAGCCCGGCGCCACGCAATTGACCGTGATGCCACGGCTACCCACCTCGCGCGCCAACGAGCGGGTCAGGCCGGCAACGCCCGCCTTGGCGGCTGAATAATTGACCTGACCGGCATTGCCCGCGGCACCCACGACGGAAGTGATATTGATGATACGACCGGTCCGGGCCTTCATCATCGGTCGGATCACCGCACGCGACAAACGAAACACCGCCTTCATGTTGGTATCGATGACGTCGTCCCAGTCCTCGTCCTTCATCCGCATGATCAATTGATCGCGGGTAATGCCGGCGTTATTCACCAACACGTCGAGACGCCCATCCTGCTTGACGATCGTATCGATCAACGCGTCGGCAGCCGGCGCATCATTGACATTCAGAACGACGCCACGGCCTTTGAGGCCCGCTTTGGCAAGCGCCGCCGAGATACCGTCCGCGCCTGCCTGCGAGGTCGCGGTGCCAATCACGGTGGCACCGGCCTTGGCCAACCCCAGCGCGACGGCCCGACCGATGCCGCGTGATGCGCCGGTGACCAATGCGATCTGATTATCGAGCATCTTTTCCATGAAAATTCGCCTGAACCCTTCCGTGACTCGTTTTTAGCCCCAACAGCGTGCCGTCGGACCGCAATCAGGCTTGCGCGCCGAACGCCGCCAACACCTCGCTCAACGAGGCCGGATCGCTGATCCCCGCACCTGCACGCTCCGCGTCGATGCGTTTGGTCAGCCCGCTCAATACCTTGCCCGGACCACACTCGATGATCGTACTTACATCCATCCGCGCAATCGCCTGCACGCATCGAACCCATTGCACGGGCCCGGATGCCTGGCGGACCAGCGCATCACGGATGGCATCCGGGTCGCTGGCCACCGCGACGTCGATATTATTGACGACAGGAATGGCCGGCGTGCGGATCGTAACGTCAGAAAGCCGCTCGCGCAAGCGATCCGACGCAGGTTTCAGCAATGACGAGTGGAATGGCGCTGAAACGGGCAGTGGCAACGCACGCTTGGCGCCCCGTGCCTTGGCGATTTCACAGGCCTTTTCCACGCCCGCTTTCGACCCGGCGATCACCACTTGCGCAGGCGCATTGAAATTGACCGCCTCGACCACCTCACCGGCACCGGCCGCCTGCGCGGCTTCGTCACATACGGTACGAACGGTCTCATCGTCGAGACCCAGGATCGCCGCCATGCCGCCTACGCCCACTGGTACCGCCGATTGCATTGCATCGGCCCGGAAGCGCACAAGCTGAACCGCATCGGCGAAGTTCAAGGCACCGGCAACGACCAGCGCCGTATATTCGCCGAGGCTGTGTCCGGCCACGACGCTCGGCGCCGGACCGCCCGCCGTTTGCCATACGCGATAGATCGCATAGGCCGCGCTCAACATGACGGGCTGTGTGTTCGTCGTCAAGTTCAATGCATCGGCGGGGCCGGTGGCGATCATCGTCGCCATGTCGAAACCCAACGCGTCGGAAGCTTCCTGCAGCGTCTCACGTACCACGGCGTGATCGGCGAACGCGTCGAGCATGCCAACGGATTGCGATCCCTGGCCAGGAAAAACAAAGGCGAAAGTCATATGCGTCTGTAAGTGGGTGGATCCGCGCAAACGTCGGCACGCCGCTCGCTTCTTTCAGGCTACTGGCACCATACAACAACCGCGAGAGGTGCGACATGGTCGAACAAAAACGGCGACATCAAGCGCGACCGAACGTCGTCGACGCCATTGTAGACAGTTACATGCGTAACAGGGAGGCACCCCAGGTAAATCCGCCGCCCACGCCCTCGACCATCACCAGTTGACCCGGCTTTACCCGGCCGTCGCGCACCGCCACATCGAGTGCAAGCGGAATTGATGCGGCGGAGGTATTGCCATGCTCATCGACCGTGACGACCATCTTGTCGAGCGGTAGGCGCAGCTTGCGGCATGTGCCTTCCATGATGCGTATATTGGCTTGGTGTGGAATCAACCAGTCAATATCGGCGGCGGTCGCGTTGGCCTTCTCGAGCACCTCCACCGCGACCTTGCCCAGCACGTTGACCGCCAATTTGAATACGGCCTGACCATCCATGTGCAGGAAGGCATTACCGGCAACAGCGCCCCCGCTGACGTGCCCCGGTACGCACAAAATGTCTGACTGGCTCCCATCCGCATGCAGTGCATTGGCAAGAATGCCCGGCTCGGTCGACGCGGATAGCACCACGGCACCGGCGCCGTCGCCAAAAAGCACGCACGTGGTGCGGTCGTTGAAGTCCAGAAGGCGCGAGAACGTTTCCGCGCCAATCACGAGCACGTTCTTATGCATACCGCTGCGAATATAACTATCCGCCGTGGACAAGGCATAGACAAAGCCGGAACAGACTGCCTGCACATCGAAAGCGGCACATCCGTTCGTGAGGCCGAGTTTGTGTTGCACCAGACAGGCGGTGCTCGGAAACACGAAATCGGGCGTGGACGTTGCCACGATGATTAAATCAATCTGGTTGGCATCCATACCCGACGCGGCAATGGCGCGCCTCGCGGCCTCGACGGCCAGATCGCTGGTGCGCTGCTCCGACGCCGCGAAGTAACGCGCGCGAATGCCGGTGCGAGCGACAATCCACTCGTCGCTGGTCTCAATGTCGCGCGCCGCCAGTTGTTCCGTCAACGCCTGATTCGAGACGCGGTTCGCAGGTAGATAACTGCCCGTACCGACCACGCGGGCATAACGAGGGGACGAATGAAGAAAATCGCTGGTTGAGGCCATCATGCCTTTGCGGAAAGCGTTTCGCCGGGTATGGCAAGCGGGTCAGTCACGGCGGCGGGTATGGCGTTGGCGGGCGCCTGGGAAGCCGACGCCTGGCCTTGCAGACCGAGCGGATCGACATTTTCCTCTAGCGCTTTCTCAAGCCGTGCCTGCACGCCGTTCTTTACCGCATCATACCCGCGTTTTAGCGCCCAGCCGAAAGCGTAAGCGTCGGCCGAGCCGTGGCTCTTGATCACGATGCCCCGCAGTCCGAGCAACGCGGCGCCGCTGTAGCGGCGGTGATCCACGCGCTTGCGCACCTGGGACAATACCGGCCATGCCAGCATCGCCAGTAGTTTCGTAAAAATTGTACGACTGAACTCTTCCTTTATTATACGGGAGAGCATTTGCGCCAGGCCTTCCGATGTCTTCAACGCGACATTGCCGACAAAGCCATCGCAGACCACGATGTCGGTCGTGCCCTTGAAGATATCGTTGCCTTCGACATTGCCGTAGAAGTTCAAGGTGCTGGCGCGCAACAGATCGCCGGCACGCTTGATCACATCATTGCCCTTGATCACTTCCTCGCCGATATTCAACAAGCCGACCGTGGGTCGATCCTTGTTCTCGGTAGCCGACACGAGCGCATGGCCCATTTCGGCAAACTGCAACAAATGCTGCGGTTCGCAGTCGACGTTGGCACCCAAATCCAGCACCGTCGTAAAACCCCTCTCGTTCGGCATCAAGGTGGCAAGCGCCGGCCGCTCGATACCGGCCAGCGTCTTTAACACGTACCGCGAGACGGCCATCAGCGCACCGGTATTGCCCGCCGAAATACAGGCCTGCGCCTGCCCTTCCTTGACGAGATTCAACGCCACGCGCATAGACGAATCTTTCTTGCGCCGTAGCGCAACCTCGACCGGATCGTCGGAGCCCACTACCTCGGTCGCATTCACCACGCGCAAACGCGGTGCGTCAACCGCCTTGCATTTCGCCAGCTGTGTCTGAACCGCCGACTCCAGGCCAACCAGGATCAGCTCGACATCTTCGTGGCTACGGGCAAATTCAACCGCAGCCGGAACGGTAACGGACGGACCAAAGTCGCCGCCCATGCAATCGATGGTGATTTTTACGGTCATGCGTGCACCGCGCCGGAGGAAAAGCGCGAGGAATTACCGGACCACGTCAAGCGCGATACCGCACACAACGGTACGGACATCGTGCCCGAAAGCAGGGTGCAGCCGGTCAGGGACCTGACGGGCCGCCCGCACAACCAACGGGAGACGTTACGAAAAGTCGGGGAAGCCTGCCAATTACGATACGCGACTCGACGACAGCACGCAGCATCGCCTACACGCTCCTTCGATCGAAATGAAGGCATCAAGAGCATCATCGCACTGGACAATGCCGACGGAATAAAAAAATTATTCCAACGTCGCGTAATGCATGCCGTGTCCGCAGGCACCCGCCACGCCGCGGGCATGAAACAACAGGCATCAGCCATTGACAGGCCGCACGCAAAGCCCTGCGGCACATCCGCCCGGACCTGTGTGGTACTGCACCACGGCGCGGGCCGACGCGGACGAACGCGGGTTCGCGCCTTCAAGACAATCAGTCGTTCTTGGTCTTGACGACTTTCTTGCCACGGTAGAAACCGTTCGGGCTGATGTGGTGACGGCGATGCGTTTCACCCGACGTTGCCTCGACAGCCAGCGGTGCGGCGTCGATGAAATCGTGCGAACGATGCATGCCGCGCTTCGACGGCGACTTCTTGTTTTGCTGGACTGCCATGAAATGCTCCTAAATAGGGTGCGAATTTTAACACAACTCGGCGCGCCGCTGGCGACCTGCCAGTCGACCACGCCGCATCGGGATAACCAATGCTGCATCGATGCAACATGGCGACAACGCGGTCGCACGTGCGGCCGCCTCGTATTCCGTGTGGATCACCGGCGATCTCCAGGCCGACTCGGCGTGATCAACCCTGCCGATTGCCCGAAATCGCGCGACCATCCACCCTCTTACATCACTTTCTTGTCTTACTCAGCAGCGTCGGACTTGTCTGATTCGCGTGCTTTGCCGGTACGATCAGCCTTGTCGACGTCGTGGGCCGCCGATGCATCGGCGTTTGCGGATGCATTATGCTTGCTGGCCGGCTGCCAGCCGGCCAGCGCCGCCGCAAACGGCTTGCGCGTGGGCGACGCCGCCCCGGCGACAGGCACCCCCGTCATGGCAGGCGCCTCATCCGCATCCGCCTCGACATCGGCCGCGCGCTCACCCGGCAACGGAGCGGGATCGCTGCCCGCCTCATCCGCCAGACGCGCCTCGATATCCTCGACACGATCGACGCCCAATGCCCCATCGGCCCCGCTGACAACGCTCACATGCACGGCAGGACATACACGATGCTTAGGCACCATCGGCAGCGACAGGACGATTTCCTCGTCGATCAGATCCAGCAGATCGAAGGCGGGTGACCCCACGATCACATCCTCGTCCGCATCGTCCCCTGCCAACGCATCCGCCTGGTATTCATCGCGCGCAACGCGGTAACCCGCCTCCACGGATACAGGCCAGGAAAACGGCTGCATGCAACGCTGGCACTCCAGCCACACCGCGCCGTCGATCGACAGCGTCAAATGCGGTTGCATCGATTGAAACGCGCCGCGCGAATGGTTGGCCTCCTCATGCCCCGCTGGCCGCGCCGCGGCGCTCGACGCCGGCAGCAGCGCATCGCGCCGGCGCATGACTTTGCGCATCTCTCCTCGTGCCTGCCAGCGCAACGGCGAATCGGCGGCCGTTGCCGGCGCATCGGCGGGAACCAGATCGCGCATGCGCGGCAACTCACCCAAGTGGATCACGCCGCGCGTTTCCCGGGCAGTACGGATGAAACCGTCGAGGTCGAAGGCGTGCAAGGCGTCCGCGCGAGACCGGCCAACCGCTGTTTCATCGACGTGGCTGACCGCTTGGCCGGAGCCCTGCTCAGCGCCGGCTTCCCCCGATCCGCCACCGACACCTGCTGCCCCGTTTCCCGTGCCGTTCGCATTCATCACAGCCTCCCGCGCCTGCCCTGCCCGGCGAAAAACAGAAAATAGTAAGATGCGAGTTGTTTCCCGTCAAGTACTTATCATGTCCAATCCGTTGTACGCCGCCCCGCCGACGCTCGTCCTGGCGAGCAGTTCCCGCTACCGGGCCGAGCTGTTATCCCGCTTGCGCCTGCCGTTTATCTGCGACGTTCCCGATGTAGACGAAACGCCGCGCGCGGGCGAAGCACCGGCTGAGACGGCGATGCGTCTTGCCATCGCCAAGGCCCACGCGGTAGCGGTGCGGCATCCTGACGCACTGGTCATTGGCTCCGATCAGGTCGCGGTCTGCAACGGCGTGCAACTGGGCAAACCAGGCAATCACGCCCGGGCGCTCGCGCAATTGCAGAGAATGCGGGGTCAACGCATCGTCTTTCATACTGCCGTCTGCTTGCTGGATGGCCGGGTCACGGCGCGGCCATCCACCGATGCACGAACGGATGGCTCCCAGACTTCAACGGCTTGCCTTACCTCCGACGTCCTGACCTCGGTCACGATGCGCGATGTCGACGATGCGACGCTCGACGCCTATTTGCGCGCGGAGCAACCGTATGACGTGGCTGGCAGCGCCAAAGTCGAAGGCCTGGGCATCGCCCTGCTGGAAAATGTTCGCAGCGACGACCCGACCGCCTTGATCGGCCTGCCGCTGATCACCGTCAGTCATTGGCTACGCCAGGCCGGCGCGCCATTGTTCGCATCGGCCGCTTGCGGCTAATATTCGGGCCGCATCCGTATTTACGCACGAGAACTGTCATGACCCAACCGGGCACCTTGTACCTCATCCCGAATACCCTTGGCGAGGGCGGCGACGATGCATTGCGCCAGGTCCTGCCTGATCCGGTACGGGCCGTCGCACGACGCCTGCGGTATGTCGTCGGCGAGAATGCAAAGGCGACGCGCGCCTTCCTGAAACGGGTGGGGACCGATGTTCCCATCCAGGAGATTCAGATCAGCGAACTGAATATCCGAACGCAAGCGACCCCCTCGGATGCCGTTCTCGACGCAATGCTCGCGCCCCTGCTCGATGGCCACGACGGCGGCCTCGTGTCGGACGCGGGCTGTCCAGCGGTCGCCGATCCGGGCGCCGTGCTGGTCAGGCGCGCGCACGCCCGTGGTATCCGGGTAGTGCCACTGGTGGGGCCGAGCGCGATCCTGCTCGCGCTGATGGCATCCGGTCTGGATGGCCAGCGTTTCGCGTTTCACGGTTACCTGCCAACCGACGCCGGCGAACGGACGCAACGCCTGCGAGAACTGGAGAAACAGTCGCGGGCGCAGAAACAGACGCAGCTTTTTATCGAAACGCCGTACCGCAACGCTGCGATGATGGATGCCTTGCTGGCGGCCTGCGCGCCACAGACGCATCTGTGTTTTGCCGCCGACCTGAGCCTGCCGGGCGAGCAGATCGTCACGCTGACGCTCGCACAGTGGCGCGCGTTGCCGGCCGCGCAACGACCAGACATGGGCAAGCGCCCCGCCATCTTTTTGATGTTGGCCCGCTAGCGGGCACCGCCGCGACACGTGCCGCGGATCAAACGCCGAGAGGGCAACGTCTGCACGTGCGCCCCGCGGTTCCATGCGCCTTGGCGTTCAACGCACGCTATTGGAACTGTCGATCAATTCACCGACGGCGGCGGCACCCATCGATGCCCCCAAGGATGTTCCGAGTCGACGCGCCACGCGATCGGCAAGGCTGTCCTTGACAGTGAAGTCACGGATGCGCGGCGCCTTGAATACGTTACGCGCCACATCGCCGGTGTCGCCGGTCGCATCGGCCAAACCCATCTGCACTGCTTGCTCGCCATTCCAGAACGCGCCGGAGAACATATCCGGCGTTTCATGCAAGCGATTCCCGCGTCCGTTCTTGACGGCCGCGATAAATTGCTGGTGGATCGAATCGAGGAGCACCTGCAGACGTTGCTTCTGATCGTCCGTTTGCGGCGAGAACGGGTCGCCGATCGCCTTGTTGACGCCGGCGGTCTGGACCCGTCGCTCCACGCCCAGCTTTTCGAGCAGGCCCGGGAAACCGAACCCCTCCATGATCACGCCGATGGAACCGACGATGCTGGCCGGATCCACGTAAATCTTATCCGCCGCCGCCGCCACATAGTACGCACCCGATGCACCCACATCACCGATCACGGCATAGACGGGAATGGTCGGATGGTCCTTGCGCATGCGCTGAAGATTGCGATAGATGATCCCCGCCTCCACCGGACTGCCACCCGGGCTATTGATCTTCAGCACGATCCCCGCCGTGCTCGGATTCTTGAACGCGGCGTTGAGCGACGCGTTGATATTGTCAGAGCTGGCTTGCGTATTCGCGGCGATGACGCCGCTCAACGTGACCACCGCCGTGAATTTCGCATCGGCATCGACAACCGGCTTGCCTGGCCCACGTAACCTTACAACACCGACGATCACGCCAAGCACGATTGCCAACCACAGAAAACGGAAGAAAATGCGCCAGCGCCGCGCGGCGCGCTGCTCACGAATTGCCGCCATCGCCGCCTTGGCCAACGCCTCGCAGGCCCAGCCTTCGCCGCGGGGCCCGGACGGCCCCTGTGGTCCCGTCGGACCGCTGTCTCGCGGCCCTGACCCCCCGCTACCGCCATGCCCGGCACCACCGTTTCCGCCCGCTGTCGACCCGCCTGCCGATGTTGAGGTCACTACCTCGCCGCCTGCACGCCAGACGGGTTCCTGCTCGGCCGTGGTCCGGCCGTTGTCATCCACATTCATCTTCTTTGGCGCCCCTAGTCTGATCCAATCCGGATCGATTCCTGCTCGATTACATCGTGTATGCGTGACAAGCGTGGCAAGCCCTCATCCGTTCGACGCCAGCCATTCGTGCAGTTGCGTGACCGAATCGGCGCAGAAAACCGGCGCAAGCGCCCGCAACGGCTCCGGCCGATGCGCCCCATAGGTCACACCGATACCGGCCACGCCGGCATTGATCGCCATTTGCAGGTCATGCGTGGTATCGCCGATCATGACGGTACGATCCACATCCTGTCCCAACTCGCGCATCAATTCCTGCAGCATCGCCGGATGCGGCTTAGAAAACGTCTCGTCGGCACAGCGCGTGGCGTCAAATAACGTCGCCAGCCGCGTCTGCGCCAAAGCGCGCGTCAAGCCGACACGACTTTTTCCTGTTGCCACAGCAATGAAATAGCCTGCTTCGCGTAAACCTTCGAGCATGTCACGCGCACCGGGGAACAAGGCCAGATGCGGCTCACCAGTGACGAAGTGATATTTGTATCGTTCGACAAGACGAGGATAGTCGGACGGGTCGAGCGTCGGTGCGACCGTTTCCAGCGCATCGCGCAGCCCGAGGCCGATCACATAACGCGCGGCATCGCCGCCCGGCACCGGCAGACGCAGGTCACGGCAGGCGGATTGCAGACAATGCGCGATATGGGCGGTCGAATCGCTGAGCGTTCCATCCCAGTCGAACACAAGTAGATCGTATCGGTCTCTGGCCATCGGCGTATAAATAAAAATCAGTCTGCAGCCCGTAATTGGACCAGAAATCGTTGGCATTCGGCGGGCAACGCCGCCTCCAACTGGAGCATTTCGCCGCTGGCCGGATGAGTAATGCGCAATTTTGCCGCATGCAAAAACATACGCTTGAGGCCCGGGGTGGCATTCGCCCGTGCCAATGCCTTGTTCAACGCAAAATCCCCGTATTTGTCGTCGCCGGCGATGGGCGCGTCCAGATGCGCCAGATGCACGCGAATCTGGTGCGTCCGTCCGGTTTTCAACTGCGCCTCCACCAGCACGAAACCGTCTGGGGCGCCCGCTATCGCCGGCAGGCGTACATCAGCGTCGCCCGTCCGGGTGTCAGGACCCCGGAAGCGCTCCATCAGCGTGAAAACGGTATGCGCGGCCTGCCCCTCTGGATCCACGCTGACACGGCGTTCGCCCTCGGCATTCACGTATTTGTGCAGGGGGGCCTTCACCACGCGCTTCATATCGCGCCAGCCGCCTTCGGGAGCGCGGACGCATGCCAGATAACGCTTGTCGGTCTGATTCTCGCGCAATTGCGCGTGCAGATGCGTCAACGCGGCCCGCTTCTTGGCCAGCATCAGAATGCCCGACGTTTCCCGGTCCAGCCGGTGTACCAGCTCGAGGAAGCGGGCATCGGGCCGCGCCGCGCGCAGTTGCTCGATCACACCGTGACTGACGCCACTGCCGCCGTGCACTGCCACGCCGGCCGGTTTATCAATGACGAGCAGGTGCGGGTCCTCGAACAGGATAGGAAACTGCGCAGGGGGGACGTACGCATTACGCAGTGTCGCGTCGACTCCGTCCTGCCCGCCGTTCGTGGCCGTGCGCACGGGAGGCACGCGCACGATATCGCCACAGACCAGACGATATGTTGCGTCAATGCGTCCCTTGTTTACCCTGACCTCGCCGGAACGCAAAATGCGATAAACGTGGCTCTTCGGCACGCCTTTACAGACGCGCAGCAAGAAATTATCGATGCGCTGGCCCGCATCCTCGTCGTCGATTTCAATCATCGCGACACGATCCGCGAAAGCCTGTTGCCGGGACATTTTGCCTAACTCTTTCATTCTGCCTATAATTTGCCCAGCAAGTCGCGTCTGCGGAGACCTGACGGTGCAGACGCTGCGTGGAATAGAGGTACTATCTCACGGCCCGAGGTCTTTCCCGACCCAGACGGCGTCTGTCCGGCATACATCCCTGACCGGACTTGCCCTGGTGCGACCAATCGGCATTTTACCGCACCACGGGGGGTTACCCACCCGTCAATACCGGGTAACACGTAGCACGCACGTCGCAAGAGACCGGCAAGGACTTTGCCCACAGGCAGGTTCGGTCATCGTCTCGCGCCGATGGGCGTTGGGTTGTGGCATGAAAGAATTTTCCCGGCCAGCGTGACGTCTCGCCCCGACTTCGGCGATCAATGACGGCACGCTGGCCGGTTGTGAAGTGATTGGGACCGGTGGCCGACGCGCCTCTTCGAGCGCATCGCCGCCGGCGAACAAGTTGCAATGGAAGGTGTTGCCGTTGTACACGAAGTACGCAACGGTACACGAATGCGCTAGCGGAGAGCGGCCCACCAGGTCGATCGAGCGAAAGCACCGGCCCCGAATCTTCGGGTCGGACGCCATGCGGTAAAGGGGGAAGCGCTCCCGGACAGGTCGCCATGCGGCCGCGAACGTCACGACGGCGCCCCTGCTTCCGCTCGCTCCTCTTCGCCCTTGCGGCGCCGGAACGCCCGCCCTGTACGCGGTGGCCGCCGGCGACGCCTGCCCGGATCAGGGCAGCCGCATCTGTGTACCGCATGACGCGAGGTGGTCAGCCACCCAGTGTCCGCGTGACAATGTGCGGCAGTCCGTTCCGCCGCGAAATGACGTGGTGGCACGCGACGGCTTCCCCTTCCGCGCCGCCGCGCCGGTTTCATCGCGCGCGGCCCGTGCATCTTGACCGTGTACAGCCGCACCCGGCATCGCGTCGCCCATCGGCGGCCGTTGTCGGCGCATGCCGCGCGTTCGCAAGACACCGCGGCGCAGCGGCCCACGACACCGGTACGGTTCCCACTTCACGTGCGCTTCGGCCGTGGCAGGCCCCGCGTGCACCGCCTCCTCCGGCGGACTGCACCGGGCCTGTCCGGGGCACCGTCCCCGGCGCCGGCGCCATTCTCCGCCATCGCTTCGACTCCCGCGTGTATTGCAGTTTAAAAAGCGCGGCACGCGGCTGTCCGTTATTCGGACACCAGCCCGCAGTGCCGCACTGGAGTCGTTTATGAAACGCATGTTGTTTAATGCGACGCAGCAGGAAGAACTGCGCGTCGCGATCGTCGATGGCCAGAAACTGATCGACATCGACATCGAGACCGCTGGTCGCGAACAACGCAAGGGGAATATCTACAAGGGTGTCATTACCCGCGTCGAGCCGTCTCTAGAAGCCTGCTTCGTGAACTACGGCGAGGACCGCCATGGTTTCCTGCCCTTCAAGGAAGTGGCCCGTCAGTACTTCCGGGAAGGCGTGGATATGCGCACCGCGCGTATCCAGGACGCATTGCGTGAGGGACAGGAGCTGATCGTCCAGGTCGAGAAAGAAGAACGCGGCAACAAGGGCGCGGCGCTGACGACATTCATCTCGCTGGCCGGGCGCTACCTGGTGCTCATGCCGAACAACCCGCGCGGCGGCGGCGTGTCGCGTCGCATCGAGGGCGACGACCGGCAGGAATTGCGGGAGACTATGGCGCAACTGGTCTGCCCGGAAGGCATGAGCATGATCGCGCGCACGGCAGGCATCGGTCGCAGCGCCGAGGAATTGCAGTGGGACCTGAACTACCTGCTGCAACTGTGGCGCGCCGTGGAAGGTGCCGCCGAAAGCATGAAGGCACCGTTGCTGATCTATCTCGAGTCCAGCCTGGTGATTCGTGCGATACGCGACTACTTCCAGCCGGATATCGGCGAAATCCTGATCGATACGCAGGAAATCGAGGAACAGGCCCGTGCCTTCATGAGCGTGGTCATGCCCGGCAGCATGGGCAAGGTCAAGCGCTATCACGACGATGTGCCGTTGTTTTCCCGGTTCCAGATCGAACATCAGATCGAAACCGCGTACTCGCGCACGGTAACGCTGCCGTCCGGCGGCGCGATCGTCATCGACCATACCGAGGCCCTTGTCTCGATCGATGTCAACTCGGCCCGCGCCACCAAGGGAGCGGACATCGAGGAAACCGCGACCCGCACGAACCTGGAAGCCGCCGACGAAGTTGCCCGGCAACTGCGCCTGCGCGACCTTGGCGGGCTGATCGTGATCGACTTCATCGACATGGAGTCGTCGAAGAGCCAGCGTGAAGTCGAGCAACGCCTGAAGGATGCACTGCGCCACGATCGCGCGCGGGTGCAGATGGGCAAGATTTCGCGTTTCGGCCTGATGGAACTGTCGCGTCAGCGGCTGCGTCCAGCCTTGTCCGAAGGCAGCCATGTGACCTGCCCGCGTTGCAACGGCACCGGCCACATCCGTGATACGGAGTCATCGGCACTGCAAGTCCTGCGCATCATCCAGGAAGAGGCGATGAAGGAAAACACCGCCGCGATCCACACCGAAGTACCAGTGGACGTGGCGGCTTTTCTGCTGAACGAGAAGCGCTCGGAAATCCACAAGATCGAGTCGCGGTTCAAGGTTGCCGTGCTGATGATCCCGAACAAGCATCTGGATACGCCGCACTATAAGCTGGAGCGCCTTCGTCATGACGACGCGCGACTCGACGAACCCCGCAGCAGCTACAAGATGGCGATGGAAGCCGCACAGGCGCTGGAAGCAGAAAGCACGGTCAGCCGCCGCACGGCGGAAACCAAGCCACGCCAGGAAGCCGCCGTCAAGGGCATCACGCCGGACCAGCCGGCACCGATTTCGACGCGTCGCGAAAGCCTCGAACAATCGACTCAGGCAAGTGCGCCGACATCGGCCACGTCCAAGCAAGCCCCGGCCGAAGCCGGTTTCTTCGGCTGGATCAAGCGCGTGCTCGGCTTGGGCACCTCGGCCGGTGCCGACGGCACCGCACCCGGTTCGACCGCGGCGACCGATGCCTCGCGCTCGTCCACATCGGCGAGCAAGCCGGTATCGGCGGCGGGTGCCAATGCAAGGGGCGACCGTAGCGCGCGCGGCGAGCGCGGTGCGCGCGGCAACAATCGCGCCGACGGCGCCGAGCGCGTCACGGCCCGTAACGGCGAGCGCACCGAGCGCGGCGACCGTGCGTCGGCAAACGGGGCCAATGGCGTCGCTCGCGACGGCCAGAAGCCGCGGAACGGCCGCCGCGATGAGCGCACGGCGGGCGCCGCGCCGAACGGCAACGTGGTCGCGGCCGACACCAAGGAAAACCGGGAACCGCGTGAAGGGCGTGAAGGGCGTGAAGCCCGCGAAGGTCGTGACAATCGGGACGGCCGGGAAAGTCGCGAACAACGCATGGCTACCCAAGGTGCGCCAGCGGAACGGCCGCGCCGTGAACGCCAGGAGCGTGGCGAACAAGGCGAGCGCGCCGAGAAGACCGAACGTCCGGAACGCGGCGAACGTTCGGCATCGGGGCGTGGCGAACGCGGGGAACGTCGCGAACGCCGGTCGTCCGATGCGGTGGCGGCGGAACGCGCCGAATCAGGCGCCGAAGCAACCGTCGAGGCACTCACGCAACCAGGCGTGGCGGCGCATACCGCGCACGACCCGGCTATTGCGTCCCGTACGCCAAATGTCGTGGCCGAACCGGTGGAAGCATTGGGTGCGGTGGCCATCGCGGCTGACGGCTTGCTTGATCCGACATCCGTCTCGGGCGATCCCCAAGCAGTGCAAGGCGAACGTACCGACGGCGCACGCGATGGTGAAGAGCGTCGCCGTCGTCGCCGTGGCAGACGTGGCGGGCGCCGTGAGCGGGAAGAAGATCAGGCCGAGCGGGATGGCCAGAGCGGTCAAGCCGGCTCCGAAGACGGTGTACCCGTGAACGTCAATCACGCGGCCGATGTCGCGGAGGGCGACGGCCATCTGGTGCCGACGTCACCGGTTCAGACGCATGCAGCATCGACCCGTGCGACGCCGGTGGAGACAGCGGCACCGGTCACGGCGTCAGCGCACGCTGCCGAAACCGAGAACCCGGCCTCCGCGGCGGTTGGTGAGGCGCTTGCGACACCCCAGACGCCCGTGGCACAGCTTATCCCTGACACGTCGGCGTACACCGTGGCAACGCCTGCCACGCAACACGCCGACGCGCCGACGCCGACGCCACCGGTCGTCGATATCGTTGCGCCGTCGCACGCTGTCCCGATCGTCTCGGCACCGTCGCGGGACGTGCAATCGTCCGATGCCGCATCGGAGCCCGCAGCGGCACCATTGCCGGTAACACCGGCCGAGGCCATCATCCGCGCCGAGACCGCAGCGGTGGTGGCAGACCCCGCCCCGACGTCCCCGGTGCCAGTCGAGGCCCTTGCGCCGCAACCGGCTGGCGCGGCCACCGCGCTGCCGGACACGGTTGCGCACGGCGCGCGCACGGCAACGCCGGTCAGCATCGATCCGCAGCACTTCGCGCCGATGTTGGCCGAGGCCGGTCTGACCTGGGTCAATACTGATGCGGACAAGTGGCGTGCAGCCGCGGACGCGGCGGCGAGTGTGGCGCCAGTCGTACACCCTCCACGTCTGCGCAAGCCGCAGGCGCCGGTTTCCACCGAACCGCTGGTGCAAGTTGAAACCCGCGGGACCGTGAGCGAGTGAGATCCATTCAGTTGATAAATGACAACCCCTGACGGCGCGTACGCGCGCCACCACGTCGGCGGATCCGCCTAGGATCGCGACGTAGGCAGCGGTCTAAAAAGCCCGATACAGCGCCCTGCTGTATCGGGCTTTTCGTCATATACAGTTTCCCGTGCAAACCGTCGAAACCCGCTGCGGAAATGCTTACCGTAGAATGAATGATTGCAGTACGTATGCTAGCCGGGCGTCAGACAGCCGAGACAGACAGTGCAGAAGGTTATTCCGATCCAACCGATTTCCTCTGGCGAATCGCCTTCGCGACACGCCGGCGATACAACGAAGGCATCGTCTACGGCGCTGCTGGACCGCGCCGTGCCGTTGTCGGTCGCCATCGCACAACAGGGTGCACGGGACCGCCGGGATCGGCCCATGCGCGATTTACGAATCTCGGTCACCGATCGCTGCAACTTCCGCTGTGTCTACTGCATGCCGAAAGCCACGTTTGACAAGAATTTTGCTTTCCTGCCGCAGCATTCGTTATTGCGTTTCGAGGAAATCGAGCGAATCGCACGCGCCGGGGCAGCGTTGGGCGTGCGCAAGATCCGGCTGACTGGCGGTGAACCGCTGCTGCGCAAGCACATCGAGCGTCTGATCGAAAAGCTTGCAGCCATTCGCACGCCCGATGGTCGCGCCCTTGAATTGGCGATGACGACCAATGGCGCGTTACTGCGCCGCAAGGCGCGCAGTCTGGCCGATGCGGGCTTGAACCGGATCACCGTGAGCCTGGACGCGCTGGACGATGCAACGTTCCGCGGGATGAACGACGTCGATTTCCCAGTGGCGGACGTGCTGGACGGTATCGAGGCCGCACGCAAGGCGGGTCTCGCGCCGTTAAAAGTGAACATGGTGGTCAAGCGCGGCGTCAATGAGGCACAGATTATCCCGATGGCACGCTATTTCCACGGCAGTGGCACCATACTGCGTTTCATCGAATACATGGACGTGGGCGAAACCAATGGCTGGCAGCGTGCGCATACGGTTGCCTCACGCGACATCATCGACATGGTCGGCGCCGTCCTGCCCCTGATGCCGATTGGGCGGCATCATGCGTCCGAGCCGGCAGAGCGCTGGCGCTACGTGGATGGTGGTGGTGAGATTGGCGTGATCTCCAGCGTCACGCATGCCTTCTGCGGCGACTGCACCCGCGCGAGACTCTCCACCGAGGGCAAGCTCTACCACTGCCTGTTTGCCACCCACGGACACGACCTGCGGGCACTGTTGCGCGACACCATGGTGGATGATGCGCAGTTGACCGCCGTGATGGCGGGCCTCTGGCAAGATCGTGACGATCGCTACTCGGAATTGCGTGGCGGTCAACATGCGCCGTCCGCTGGCGGACCCACCGATGCTCGCCGCGTCGAAATGTCCTACATCGGCGGATAAGCGATGGCGGGTCCGACGCTGTCCATTCCACGCGACGACATCACCGGCGTGATTCTCTGTGGCGGACGCGCCAGCCGGATGGGCGGCATCGACAAGGGCTGGGTGATGCTCAATGGACAGCCGCTGGTCGAGCACGCCCGCGCCCGACTCGCCCCGCAAGTCGGATCACTGATCATCAGCGCAAACCGACATATCACGCGCTATGCGGCGCTGGCCCCGGTCGTGACCGATGCACTACCTGACTATCCCGGCCCTCTGGCGGGCGTGGTCGCGGCGCTGCGGGCAACAAAGACGCGTTACCTTGCCTGCGTTCCATGCGATGTTCCCGCACTGCCGGAGGACTTGGTCGAGCGCCTATCCCACGGGCTGATGCGCCCGGATGTCGACACCGCGGGTACGGCTTTTGACGCGGACGCGACCTCGATACCGATGCGAGAACGCATGGACGACCGGTCCACGGCGAGACACGCGCCTGGCGCACACGCGGTCTTGTCCGTCGCGGCCACGGTCGAAGAGGGCATGCGGCGGGTACATCCGGTATGCGCATTAATGGACCGGTGCATCCTCGACAGCAGCGAGGCATGGCTGCATCAAGGCGAACGTCGTATGATGTCGTGGCTCGCACGCCACAATGCGCGAACCGTCGACTTTGCCGATTTCGCGGCGTTTTACAATATCAATACGCGCGATGCCTTGGACGCCGCCGGCCGCGGTACCGGATAAACATGCGGCACGATGCATGCTGCGTAACTGCTACCTCCCTCGCCTCCTTCTTGCGATCCGACGTGCCTTCTGCTCTCCCCGTCCCTGACCCCATCGCCGCGCTGAAGGCCAGCGCGTCCGGTACGTTGGCGACGTATGTCGCCAGTTGCCTGAGCGCGGAAGACGCCGATGCATTGCACGTCGATGCCGCGCGCGTGCTGCTGCGCGACCTGATGCGGCCGGTGGCACGGATCGACACGGTACCGCTGTTGCAGGCCCTCGGCCGCACGCTTTTCGCGCCCATCCTCGCGCCCATGGACGTACCGCGGTTCGATAACGCCGCGATGGACGGCTATGCGTTCGACGGGACGCTGCTCGAAGCAACGCCGACACCCGGGACGCTGACATTGACGGTCATAGGAAACGTCCATGCGGGCCATCCGCTCTCACGGACGGTGTCGCCTGGCGAATGTGCCCGTGTCATGACCGGTGCACCGATGCCGCCGGGCACCGACACGCTGATCCCGCACGAATACGCCACCCCGGCGACGTCGGAGTCAATGTCGTCGTTGGCGGTCTCCGGCCACGCAATCAAGTCCCCGGCCGCGGCATCGGGCTTGCCCCAGGTCATGTTGTCGACGGCGGACTTCCGCAAAGGCGCGAACCGTCGATTGATCGGCGAGGATGTGCGATGTGGCCAGGTCGTATTCGAAGCAGGCCGTATATTGCGCGCCCCCGATCTCGGCATCCTCGCATCGCTGGGCATTGCCACGGTGCAGGTCCGTGCCAAGCTGCGCGTCGCTTTTTTTTCCACGGGTGACGAACTCCATCCGGTTGGAGACGCGTTACCGCCGGGCGGCTTGTATGACAGTAATCGATACACGTTATATGGCATGTTGACACGGCTCGGCGCCGAGCCTATCGACCTGGGTGTCGTGCGCGACGATCCCGCCGCGCTCGCGCAAGCCTTGGCGCGCGCCGCCGAATGTGCGGACGCCGTCATCAGTTCCGGCGGCGTCTCCGCCGGTGATGCGGATTTTGTACGCGATGTATTCAAGTCGGTCGGCGATATCGTATTCTGGAAGCTTGCAATGCGACCGGGGCGTCCCTTCGCGTTCGGCCTGCTGATCGGCCCGTCGAACGCCGACACCGATACCGCGATCCCGTTTTTTGGTCTTCCGGGTAATCCGGTAGCGGTCGTGGCCAGCTTCCATCACATCGTCCGCGATGCGTTGCTTGCCGCGATGGGTGCCGCGCCTAGCCGTCCACCACACGTGCGCGCCCGCGTCACGATGCCAATACGAAAGCGGCCCGGCCGAACGGAGTTCGCCCGCGGGATCGCGCACCGCCACGAAACGTCCATGGTCCGGGGCAACACGCTCGCGCCCTTCGTCGATGCGTCGAGCGACGACACCCCGGCAGCCATGCCGGGGGATGACGAATGGCAGGTTACCCTGACCGGGGCGCAAGGATCGGGCGTACTGAGCTCGATGAGCAAGGGCAATTGTTTTATCATCCTGCCGCACGAGCGCGCTGACCTGCAGACGGGCGACTGGGTGGATATTGTTTTCTTTGAGGGAGAGATATGACAACGACTCCGCACTCCGACGATGCGTCGAAGGAGTCCGCGCGGGCATCGGCGCCACTCGTCGAAGAGACGGGGACGCCATCGGGGAACACCGGGGCCACGGGGACAACAACGGACGGCGGCACCGCCGTGCCGGCGGCGACGCCCGGACCCATGGGGCCGGTGGCAGGCGCCCAGGGCCATCATCGACACGATTTATCGCATATGCTGTTCGCCCATTCGGTACCGGGCACCGAGGTCAAGAAGCAGATATCCTATATCGCGCCGGGCCAGACCGTGAAGGCGTTGATGTTCGCCTATCTGACGTTCAGTGTTCCGCTGGTGTTGTTGGCGTTGATACTCGGCCTGGTTCGCAACGGCGGCGAAATGGATGTCCGTGGCGCATTCGGCGCGTTGTTCGGTGCCTTGATCCTGAATGGCATCGTTGGCTTCGTGTTGCTGTGGATCGCCTGCCGCGCCTATAACTGGGTGGCCTCGCGCTTCGGCGGTATCGAGATCACGTTGTCCGATCCGCCAAAGGACGTGTAGTCGTTTATTTCTCGGCGCCTCCCGCCTCGTCTACAGCACGATCACCGCTGACGGACGGTGCGGCTGCATCGGCGGTATCGGCATTCGCGTGGTTTGGCGTGCCGGACTCTGCTGGAGCGTACTGCATGTCCAGACTTGGCAACGGGCCCAGCGCCGCCGCCGCCGCGTCACCGGGTAGTGCCTCCACCTGACGCAATTTCTGATGCATGACCCGTGTACGCTGTTCCGCGAGATCGATCGAACGCGTCACGGTCTCCAACTGCGCCCGCGTCTTCGCCAGTACGCCACCGAACTTCGTAAACTCAGTCTTCACGGCGCCAAGCACTTGCCAGACCTCGCTGGAGCGCTGCTCGATAGCCAGCGTTCGAAACCCCATCTGCAAGCTGTTCAACAACGCGGTCAGTGTGGTGGGCCCGGTGATCGTGATACGGAAATCACGTTGTAGTGCATCGCTGAGCCCTGGTCGCCGCAATACTTCCGCATACAGCCCCTCGGTAGGCAGGAACAGCAACGCGAAGTCGGTCGTATGCGGTGGTGCGACGTATTTCTCGGCAATGCGCCGTGCTTCGGTCCGAACGCGCGCGTCCAGGGCTTTCCCCGCCTCCTCGACGGCAACGGGATCGGCACGGTCCTGTGCCTCAACCAGCCGTTCGTAATCCTCACGCGGAAATTTTGCGTCGATCGGCAGCCAGACGACTGAGCCGTCGCTCTCCGATCGATCGGTAGGGCTGCGTTCGGACGCGACCAGGGTATGGCGTTCAGCCGAGGCCAGCGCGGCGCGACCCGGCAAGCGTATCGCGAACTCAACCCGGTCGTTGCTGCCGGGGACCGTAGCCACATTGCGGGCAAACTGCTCCACGGTCAACATCTGCTCCAGCAGGCCGCCCAGTTGCACTTCGCCCCAGGTCCCGCGGGTCTTGACGTTCGTCAGCACCCGCTTCAAATCGCCGACACCCGCCGCCAGCGACTGCATCTCACCCAAGCCACGATGCACCTGCTCCAACCGATCCGACACCAGCTTGAATGATTCGCCCAACCGATGTTCCAGCGTGGCATGCAGCTTCTCGTCGACGGTCTGACGCATCTCCTCGAGCTTTGCGGCATTGCCCTTCTCCAGATCTTGCAACTTGCGCTCCAACGTCGTACGCATTTCCGCAAGCCGGAGATCGTTGCCAATCGCCAGGTCGTGCAAACGGCGCTCCAGCGTCTCGCTGACATGACGTAATCCCACCGTCTGTTCTTCGCGGGCGATTCTCGCCTGATCGGCGAATGTCGCGCGCACGGCTTCCAACTGCGTCGCATTGCTTTGCGTCAGTTGCGCGAGGTCGTGCGCGAAACCATCGACTTTCTGGTTCTGCAAAGTGGCCACGCTGCTTAATTGTGCGGCCACCGCTTGTTGAAACTGTGTCAGTACCCCGTGCGATTCCGTGCGCGCGATGCGCGCGGTCTCCGCCGCATCACCTCGCAATGTGCGCTCGACCCGTTCAAGCTCGCGCTTCAACAGTTCGCTCGATCCGTGCAACGCGTCTCCGACCGCATCGAAGCGCTCGTCGAAGGCGGCTCGCGTGTATCCATCGGCTGCGTCGCCGCCCGTGCGCCCGCGTACGATCACCACGCCTGCCACGACCAACGCTGTCATTGTCACCAACGCCATCGCAACCAATACGACGGCGACTTCCATCATCGTCATCCTGCCTTTCCTCTCTCTGGCGGCTCCGGTGACACGTTCGCCAAGCCCGCGCCGGTGCCCGGCTGTCGTGTGCCCGATCCGTCCCGCTCCGCGCTGCCGTCGACAAGCTGGCCCTGACGCCTGTGACGCACAAATGCGGACGTCACAGGGGCATCAGAAGAAGAGCCAGGTCATCACCACGAACAGCGGCAGCAAGATCGGCACCGACCATAGCATGTATCCGAAGAAACTGGGCATCGCCACACCCCGCTCCTCGGCGATCGCCTTGACCATGAAGTTCGGTGCATTGCCGATATAGCTTAGCGCACCCATGAAAACGGAACCCGCCGAGATCGCCAGCAAGGTGGAGGCGTAGTCGGTCATCAGCAGACGCGCGTCGCCGCCCGCCGTATTGAAAAACACCAGATAAGTCGGTGCGTTATCCAGGAACCCGGATAACAGGCCGGTGGCCCAGAAATACACCGCGTCGCGCGGGGTGCCGTTGGCATGGGTGACGAGCGCCAGCATTTTCGCAAACGGCCCATCGTCGCCCATCGACAGCATCGCGATCACCGGGGCGATCGTGACGAAAATGGCAGCGAATAATTTGCCAACCTCGACGATGGGCCCCCAGTCAAATTGATTGCCCCGCCGCGCCGACGCCGGTGTGATCCATAGCGACAGCCCCACAACCACCACGAGCAGCACATCACGTACGGCGTCCTGCAACGTCAGGGGGGTGCCGGCGATATCAAACGTAATACCGGGTCGCCAGAAGCCACTCATCAGCACCAGACCGATAATGGCAAACAGCAAGAAGAAATTGCGCTTGCCATCGATTCGCAGCGGTCCGGCGGCAGCGTCCACCGCGCCCGCGACGCGCGCGCCAGCTGGGGGCACCTCGATGGCGGTATCCAGTGGCGGCATTATTGCAATGCCGTCCACGCCCGATGCCCTGTCAAGCACCGCCGCCTGGCGCGCCGCGCCCGGCACGGTCAATCGATTGGCCTCCGCGGCCTCACGACGTAGCAGATGACGGTCGACCATGAAAAAGACGACGCACAGTACCCCGCATAGGAACAGCATCGGCAGCAGCAGATGCTGCGTCGTCCACGAGAAACTGACACCTTTGAGGAAGCCAAGGAACAGCGGCGGATCACCTAACGGCGTCAGCGAGCCGCCCGCGTTCGCCACCAGGAAGATGAAAAACACAACAAGATGCACACGATGCCGCCGCCCTTCATTGGCGCGCAATAGCGGTCGGATCAACAGCATCGCGGCTCCGGTCGTGCCCATCACGCTCGCCAATGCGGAACCGAGCAGCAAAAACCCGGTATTGCTGAGTGCCGTCGCCGGCAGACGCCCATGCAGGCAGATGCCGCCCGAGACGGTATATAACGCCGCTAGCAAGGCGATGAACGGCAGGTATTCGGCCACCATGGCGTGGATGACCAGGCCAATCGCGCTGCTTGCGCCATACTGCCAGGCATACGGCAACAGGAAGACCACGGCCCAAGCAGCGGCAACCTTGCCGAAGTGGTGATGCCAAAACGCGCCCGCGACCAAAGGGAACACGGCGATCGACAGCAGCAGGCCCGCAAACGGCAGCCCCCATATCAAGGCCAACGACGGCACCGCCGATGCGGCGTGCGCCATGCCGGGTACCATCAAGAAGAAGAGTAGGAAACTCAGGCGTCCCATGCCACGCGGCAAAATATCGCCTGCCGGGCACCATTGCATACCCTGCGGACCGACCGGCAGCCGCCGCATAACTGTTTGACTTTGCATAGGATTCCAAGGGGACAGTAGCCTTGGAATTATAGCGGCGCATCACCCTTCCCGGACGCGCGTTGGCCGTTTGGCATAACGCGGATGCGCCGCGCCCGGAGAAATCGGACAACGACGCATCCGCCACGCTCAACTGGGCAAATGTTTGATACCAAACACCTGCCGCAAATAGGTGAGATACGCTTCGTCGTCGCACATATTCTTGCCTGGCGAATCCGACAGCTTCGCTACCGGCTGTCCGTTGCAACGGACCATCTTGATCACGACCTGCAAAGGCGTATAGCCGAGGTCATTGGTCAGGTTCGTGCCCACGCCAAACGCGAGGCGACAACGCCCCTGGAAGCGTTCATACAGTTGCAACACCTTCGGGATATCCAGCGCATCGCTGAACACCATGATCTTCGTACGCGGGTCCACGCGATTGTCTTCATAGTGCTTCAACAAGCGCTCGCCCCACTCGAACGGATCGCCGGAATCGTGGCGCGCGCCGTCGAATAGCTTGCAAAAGTACATGTCGAAGTCCTTGAGGAAGGACGTCATGCCGTACACATCGGACAGCGCAATCCCGAGATCGCCACGGTATTCCTTTGCCCACATCTCGAAGCCATAGATTTGGGAGTCGCGCAGACGTGGCCCAAGCCCCTGGCACGCTTGCAGATACTCGTGCGCCATCGTGCCGAGCGGGAGGACATCATGCTGCATCGCGAACAGGACGTTGCTGGTGCCGGCAAATTGCGGCCCGAGGTTATCCTTCAGCGACAGCAACACTTCTTCATGCCAGCGCTTGGAAAAACGCCGCCGCGTGCCGTAATCCGCAATCTTGCATTCGGCGTATTCGGGGCTTGCACCCAGCATCGCGATCTTGCTCTTGAGACGGTCGCGCCCTTCGCGATAGTCCGGCACGCGCTGCGTATTGCGAAAATAGACTTCGTTGACGATCGCCAGCACGGGGATCTCGAACAGGATCGTGTGCAGCCACGGCCCCTTGATGGTGATCTCGATTTCACCGTGATGCTCGCCCGACGGCATCACCGAAATGTACTTCTGGTTCAAATGGAACAAGTCCAGGAAATCCACGAAGTCGCTTTTGAGAAAGCGCAGCTTGCGCAACCACTGTTGCTCTGCCTGCGTAAAACGCAATGCGCAGAGGTGATCGATCTCCTGCCGGATCTCCTCGACATACGGCGCCAGCATGACGCCAGGGGTACGGCAACGAAAACGGTATTCGACCTCCGCGGCGGGAAAGTGGTGCAGCACCACTTGCATCATCGTGAATTTATAGAGGTCGGTGTCGAGTAGCGAGGTGATGATCATCGAAGGCACTATATGGACCACATGTCGCGTGGACGTTTCGTCTCAGCCGCCATCTTCCCAAGGATATGAACGCATGGGACGTCGCGTTACGCCAGGAATGGGCTCCGGCTATCCGCACGATGCAAAGCGGGCCACCAGCGCGCCCCGGCGATGCAACCGCGCCACCGCGTCAATTTGCCCTACCTCGCGGCGTGGCGTCGATGGTACCCGAAATTCGCCAATGGAGCCCAAAGTACGGTACTCAAGGCGGATATCCGACCATACGGACAACGTCGCGTCATATCGACATTACACATCTATCTGATCGACCCGCTCAGTGATCATCGCGGCGGCGGTGGCCTTCGGTTACAATAACGCCTTTCGTATACAGCCGTTTGGCGCAAAGACGTAGGAGTGAGTACATGACGCACGTCGTGACCGAAAATTGCATCAAGTGCCGCTACACCGATTGCGTCGACGTCTGTCCAGTCGATTGCTTCCGTGAAGGCCCGAATTTCCTCGCTATCGATCCGGACGAGTGCATCGACTGCGCCGTCTGCGTGGCGGAGTGCCCTGCCAACGCCATTTATGCGGAAGAAGACGTGCCGGGCGACCAGCAAGCTTTTGTCCAACTGAATGCCGAACTGGCCGCCATCTGGCCAAGCATCACCAAGACCAAGGCAGCGCTGCCCGACGCCGACGACTGGAAAGACAAGGAAGGCAAACTCGATTTGCTCGAGCGCTAAAAATTGCTTGCGCCTTGTCTGGAACGCCGATAATATTGTTGCCCTGGTCAGCCAAGATCCTTTTTTTTTACTCGCCGCGGGCGTAGGAGAAAGTGATCTCGCACGTCCAGATTTCGTTATCGGCGCGGCTGACACTTGTCGCGGAAACGGATAAGTATCTGGCCGATGATGAAGCATTACACGTGAGAAGCCGTTCATTTCACGTAGTTATCGTAAGAACGCCGATAACGCTGCAGAAATAGTTTGACAGAAGAAGATGTCGTCTCTATAATCTTTCTTCTCTGCTGTTCCTCGATAGCTCAGTCGGTAGAGCGCCGGACTGTTAATCCGTAGGTCCCTGGTTCGAGCCCAGGTCGAGGAGCCAAAGAATAAGTAGCAAGAAAGGCCCTTTCAGGAAACTGAAAGGGCCTTTTTCTATGGTTGGCGCAGGGTCACCAGAGGCGTAGACGCTTCAGGACCGCTATCGTCAATCCGGCAAGGATCACCATGGCCGAGGTCACGATCCAGAATGCATACTTTTCATGAATGCCCGGCAGGCCGGCCACGTTCATCCCAAAGATGCCCGAGATCAGTGAGGCGGGTAACAGCAGTGCCGACATGATGGCCAGTGCCAACAGCTTGCGATTGATGTCCTCCGCCAGCAGTGACGCCAGTTCGTCCTGAAGGAGCTTGGCGCGCTCGTACAACGCCTCCAGTGATGCGCCGATGCTGTTCATCGTCTGCACGGCCTGCACCAAGGCTTCCGCGGAACGCGGATCGGCCCAATCCAATCGCGGCGCGATCAACTGCGCCAACGCCGTTCGCTCTGGATCGACGTAACGTTTCAACTCCACAAGATCCCGGCGAATGGCGCCCAACCCGGCGCGCTGATCGGAATGACGCCCATCGAGCACCCCCTCCTCCACATCATCCAGCCGGTCGCCAAGGTCATTGACCTTTTCCGCAAAAGTCTCATTCAGGCCTCGGATCAACGTTGCGAACAGCTCGGTGGTATCGCGAAACGTATCACCGTCCAACACCGCATGACGCAGCTTGTCGGTCGATTGCATCCGGACCGTACGCACAGTGATCAATCGCGATCCATCGATATAGAACCGAAGCGCACTGGTGCCCTTATCAATATCGGCGCCGCCGCCCAATTCAAAGTCAGATATGACACCAAAAAAGTAAGCGCTCCCTACATGCACTCGCGGTCGGCGATCGCGCCCGCAGAGAAACTCGCGGACCGACATCGGCAAGGCCTCTCGGCATTGCAACCACCCGTTGACGGCATCGTCGGCCGCGGATAAATGCATCCATACCGGCTTATCCGGGGTACCCGGCAAAATGTGCGTTTCCGGCCATTGCATTGCCGTGGCCCGGCCCTGTTCGAAAATATAGCCGCAGACATACCCCTCCGGAGCGGAATGCACCTGCACCTCAGGTTGCGACGACATGCCGGTGGCACGGTGGCGCTGTTCTTCCCGTTGTTCCATGAATACTTGCTTTCCTTTACCTTTCGACGCGCCTGTTGGCGCCTGCATTATTTTCATCACCAGAATAGCGGGACTTTTGTTTGCAAGCGCATTGTCAGCCACGTGGTCGCAGTCGGCTGGTTGTGGGGCCCAGCCGCTCCCGGATCGTGCCGCGCACGGCTGCATAGATGAACGTGAACAGGGGAACCCAAAAGGATGTTCCGTTACAGACGTGACATGTACCCGCTCATTCCTGGAACAAAAGACAGCCCAGGCAGGTAAAAAGTGCGCAGCCCATGCAAAATTTAGTCACTTTCCCTTGATAACCGCAGCCAGAATCGCCAACGCGCCGCCATAAACAATAAGCCACGCGCCCCATTTCTTTCCAATCGTTGCAAGGCATTACGTTGGCACACAGATTGCTTTTATAACGGTAGGCACAGGCGCTTTTCTCCCTGGAAAGCGCCTGTGCCTTACACCACATGATGCGCAACCCCCATTGCGATCCGTGTGGTGGCTTTTCAGGTTTACCGCCGTCAAGCCCCCGTGAGACGGCGGCCGTTGGCCCGCATCGAAACCGATGCGGGCCGTTTTTTTTGCCCAAAGCATTCCTTACAGCCGTTGCGGAAACGCACACGCAACCGACACTGCATTGCAGCAAAAGCGTATTCTGAGAGGAATGCGTCATAGCGGCGTCATCACGTTCCACGATTGTAGGAGCATGGTGCTGCCCGTACGACAAAGGCATCCACCTTTCTGACATTGGGATATTGAATGCCATCCAATATTGAAGATTACGCGCTGATCGGCGACGGCCAGACCGCCGCGCTGGTGGATCGCACCGGGTCGATCGACTGGCTGTGCTGGCCGCGTTTTGACTCCGCTGCCTGCTTTGCCGCCCTGCTGGGCGAGCCACGGCACGGCCGGTGGCAGATCGCGCCACTTGCCGCGATATCGGGCCACGCCATCACACAAGACAATGCCGTAGCCGGGCAGAAGGAAACGCTGCGTGCACAATCCCGCCGTTACCGTGACGACACCTTGATCTTGGAGACCGAATATCACACCCCTTCGGGCAGCGTGATCGTCATCGACTACATGCCGATGCACAACGGCTGGTCAGAGATCGTGCGTCTGGTGGTCGGACAATCCGGCTCGGTCGACATGCAGATGGATCTGACCCTGCGTTTCGACTACGGCTATGCGGTTCCATGGATGAGTCGTTTGGAAGACGGTAGCGGCGTGCGCGCCATATCCGGACCGGACATGGTCGTCCTGCGCACCCCGGTCGAGATGAATGGTGAAGGTCTGCGGACCCGTGCGACGTTTACGGTCACCGAGGGCGACACCGTGCCGTTCGTGATGGCGTACGCGCCATCGCACCATCCGCTCCCCCCGGCAAGCGATCCACGCTCGACGCTGGCCCGGACGCAGACGTATTGGCGCGACTGGGCCGCGCAATGCAATGTGACGGGGCCCTGGGCCGCACACGTCAGACGCTCGCTGATCACATTGAAGGCGCTTGCGTACGAGCCCACCGGCGGGATCGTCGCCGCCGCCACCACGTCGCTGCCGGAAGAACTCGGCGGCGTACGTAATTGGGACTATCGGTATTGCTGGCTGCGCGACGCGACGATTACCCTGTTGGCGTTGATGCGTGCCGGCTACTATGACGAAGCATCGGCCTGGCGCGCCTGGCTGACGCGTGCGATTGCCGGCTCTCCGAAACAATTACAGATCATGTATGGCATTGCCGGTGAACGCCGCCTGCCGGAATGGGAAGTGGATTGGCTGCCAGGCTATCAAGGCGCCAAACCGGTGAGAGTGGGCAATGGGGCCGTGGACCAATTGCAACTCGACGTATTCGGTGAAGTGATCAGCGCCTTGCACGTTGCCCGCGTGGGCGGCCTGCCTGCCGACGATACCGCCTGGGCTGTCGAACGGGCCTTGGTCGACCACCTGGTACTGGTATGGCGCGAACCGGATGAAGGAATTTGGGAAGTGCGCGGTGGTCGCCAGCACTTCACCTTCTCCAAGGTGATGGCGTGGGTCGCGTTCGATCGCGCGATTCGTTCCGCGGAGGAATTCCAACTGGAAGGTCCGCTCGATACATGGCGCGCGGCGCGCGCCCAGGCACATGCCGATGTATGCGAGAAAGGGTATAACCCGAAGGTGGGAAGTTTTACGCAGGTCTATGGTGGCGAAGCATTGGACGCGAGCCTGCTGTTGATGGCTACCCTTGGCTTCCTCCCTTCGGACGATCCGCGGATCGTCTCGACCGTAGACGCCATCGCGCGTGACCTGACGGTGGACGGCTTGGTACAGCGCTATCGCACACATGAAACCGCCGATGGCTTGCCACCGGGCGAAGGCACCTTTCTGGCTTGCAGCTTCTGGCTTGCGGACAACTATCATTTGCAGGGCCGCGATAAAGAAGCCGTCGCGCTCTATGAACGCTTATTATCGCTATGCAATGACGTCGGCCTGCTGGCCGAGGAGTTCGACCCGAAAACCCAACGCCAGGTCGGCAATTTCCCACAAGCGTTTTCGCACGTGGCGCTCGTGCATACCGGCATGAATTTAATGCAGCATAACGAAGCATTCGTGCAAGCCGTCACGGGCCAGCACGCCGCGACAGAAGGAACAACCGCCGAGCGCGCGGAAACGAGAGCGTCCACGGACGCGCCGGCGCATCGCGATTCATCGGATAAGGAAACGTCGGCGGCCTAGCCATGCTGCATGGCTGCCGGAATCTCGCCGGATTATCCGGCACACGCCGCCCGTTGCGGTGTGAAATCAACACTGCGCGCAAGCCTCGGCCGGCCCGCGCTGGATCAGGGAGGGCCGAACGATGCTGTATCAACTCGTTGAATGGCAGCGCGCGCTGCTGACACCGCTCAGTTCATGGGCAGACATGGCGTCAAAGGCTTTCGCCGATCCGGCCAATCCGTTGGCTTTCGTACCAGGTGCCAGTCGATCATCAGCCGGTTTCGAGCTGCTGCACCGCCTCGGCAAGGAGTATGAAAAACCGGCTTTCGGTATCGATCATATTATGCGCGATGGCCGGGCGATCCCCGTCGTGCAGCAGACGGTCCTTGAATTGCCGTTCTGCCGACTGTTGCGGTTCAAGCGTTACACGGACGATCACGACACCATCGTCGAGCTGAAGGATGATCCTTCGGTGCTGGTCTGTGCGCCGTTATCAGGCCATCATGCGACCCTGCTGCGCGATACGGTGCTGACACTGCTCGCCGACCACAAGGTCTACATCACTGATTGGACCGATGCACGGATGGTGCCATTGTCCGAAGGCCGTTTTGATCTCAGTGATTATGTCCACTACATCGAGCATTTCATCCGTTTCATCGGCGCACGCAAGCTGCATGTGATTTCGGTGTGCCAGCCCACCGTGCCCGTTCTGGGCGCTATTTCGCTGATGGCGGCACGCGGCGAGGACACGCCGCTGACAATGACGATGATGGGCGGTCCGATCGATGCACGCAAATCCCCCACCGCCGTCAATTCGCTGGCCGTCCAGCACAGCCTCGAATGGTTTGAAACGAATGTGATCTGGACCGTGCCGGCACATTACCCCGGCATCGGGCGGCAAGTGTATCCGGGATTCCTCCAGCACACCGGATTCGTCGCAATGAATCCGCAACGACACCTGGCATCACACTGGGACTTTTATCTGGACCTCGTGCGGGGAGACGAGCAGGACGCCGAGTCCCACCGCCGCTTTTACGACGAATACAACGCCGTGCTCGACATGGCCGCCGAATACTATCTGGAGACCATCCGGGTGGTGTTCCAGGAATACGGGCTTGCCGAGGGAACATGGGATGTCGACGGAGAGCACGTAAGGCCTGCAGCAATCCGGCACACGTCCTTGCTGACCATCGAGGGGGCGCTCGATGATATATCCGGCGACGGCCAGACGCGCGCGGCGCATGAACTCTGCAGCGGCATCCCCGCTTCGCGGAAGCATCATTACACCGCCGAAGGGGCCGGACATTACGGCATCTTTTCCGGACGACGCTGGCGTAGCCAAGTCTATCCCCGTATTCGAGACTTCATCGCGGAAGCGGAAATCCAGCGCCGCAAAGACGAGGCGCACGATGAGGGCACGCCGCCCCAGTCAGGCGGCCATCGGTCTTCCAGCATCGACGATGAAGGCGACGTGGCGGTGGCGCCCGCTCGTACGGCACGCAAGACGACACGTCCCTCGAATGGGTCGACCGCCGTTGCGTCAGGCAATGGCAAGCCCCCCCGTGCTACAACGAAGGGAAGCGACTCTTAGGCCAGAACACCCCGGTTCGGCCCCCCGCCGCGGCGTCTGCAACGGACGCCGGCTCTGCCGGCGGCTGAGAGGGTGACGGTGCCTGGCAAGTCGCATCACCCGCTGGAATAGATGACGCCGTGGCGGTCGGCCCGGTCATGCCCCCGGCCTCCTTCATCATCGTCGAATCCGCTGGCGCCGCCCTATCGGCATGCGCGGAAGGGGATAAGGCGCCAGACGCCCGCCCGATCATGGCAACGCGCGATACATCGCCATTTCCCACGCCCATCATTTCTCCACGTTGTGCAATACCCGGGAAAAAAGACGCACTCGACGACCTGGACGCAGCCGCCGTGGTGATCCCCATTCCTTGCTCCGCCACCATCGCTGGCGCATCGCCTGCCGGCATGGCGGTATGGGCGATGGACGACCTCTCGTCATCGGCATTTGCGAGCGGCGTCGCACGTGGCGGCACATGATATGTTGGATCCAGCGCTTGACCTGTCGCGCGCTCGAAAGACACCTCGACACCGCAGCGAAGATAGGCCAGCAGCATGTCGAGATGCAGTGTCAACAAATGCTCGCGCTCCACCGGATCGGCGGGGTCTCGATCAAAGGCCGCGTGCAGCGTAAAACGGTTTGAAACGAGGTAATAACCGAGTCCCGAGATCGCAAGATAGCAATGCAGTGCATCGACCCCAGGACGAAATACGCCTGCCGCGGCGCCCCGATCCAGCAAGGCCCGCAACGCCGTGATGACCGGCCGCATCGCATTGCGTGCGCCGGACGCGCGCAAATGGACGCCCTCCTGCAGGTTCTCGTTGTTGATGACCCGCACCACCTCTGGATGAGAATAACAGTACTCCCAAACAAATCGCGCGAAACGCCGCATCGCGCGTTCTGGCGCCTCATGGCCGAGATCCATGCCGGCCTGCGCTTCGGCGAATTTCCGGTACACATCTTCCACGACGGCAACGAACAGTTGCTCTTTATTGCCGAAGTAGTAATACAGCATTCTTTCATTGGTCTGCGCCCGCCGCGCAATGCTATCCACCCTTGCACCCGCCAGGCCACCACAGCGAAACTCTTCGATCGCGGCTGTCAGAATGCGATGTCGCGTTCCGGCCGGGTCGCGCCGGCTATTATTGTGTAACGCAAGCCCATGCGTCATGGTCTCCTCCTTTTTAGCAAGTTGATGCCTAAAAGCACGCAAAGCCCATTCTCGCAGCCGCAGCATCGATCATTGCTTCGCCCGCTTTCCCGAAAACCATTCGTTCGTATCACTTATCTTCATCATGAAGAGCCGATTATGGCATGCACGGTTAGGACTAGCCTTATGCATGATCCGGTTTCGGCCGTTTCGACCCATGCACCAGGCGTCCTGGGATCGCGCAACAGAGATGATTTGCTGCGCCGATGCGGCATGAAGCGACAATGCTGCACTCCCAAGCCGCGCACCCGGAGGAACGTATGGCTTTTTGCATGGGGTCCCACAAATAGCGGATAATATGCCCATAAACAGGCGGCGCAGGAAGGCCGCGATAAAAGCGCCCCCCGTCGCGCGACCGTACGACGCGCACGCCGATAATTTCCAGGACAGACCCCGTGATACCCGAGTTGGCGCAGCGCATCGACGACCTGCTGCCGCAAACCCAATGCACGAAATGCGGCTTTGACGGCTGCATGCCATATGCACGCGCGATCGCCGAAGGCCGCGCGGACTTCAACCAATGCCCCCCGGGTGGTCAGGAAGGCGTCGCACGGCTAGCGCGATTGCTCGGCCGCCCTGAAAAGCCGCTCGATACCTCGCACGGCGTTGAGCGGCCCCGGCCCCGCGCCATCATCGACGAATCGTTGTGCATCGGCTGCACGCTCTGCGCGAAGGCCTGCCCCGTGGACGCCATTGTCGGTGCGGCAAAGCTCATGCACACGGTCCTCGATGCGGCCTGCACCGGTTGCGACCTCTGCGTCGCGCCCTGTCCCGTCGACTGTATCGCGATGATTCCGGTAACCGGCGAGGCAACTGGCTGGGATGCATGGTCCGCACCGCAAGCGCGCGCGGCACGCGATCAGCATGCGCGGCGCAATGCGCGCCTGGTGACCGAGCAGCAAGCCGCCGATGACCGCGCGGCAAGGCGGCTACAGCAGGCGCGGCTCGCGGCAGGGTCCCCACCCGCCGTGAGTGGCAACCTGTCGGCGTCCGCCGACCCGGACCGATCCGGAAACGCTGCGGCCGATGAGAACGCCGCGGCAGAAGCACACGAACGGGCCCGCAAGCAGGCAATCATTCAGGCGGCATTGGAGCGCGCCCGTGCCCGGCGTACGTCGGGACAACCCGACGACGCCGCAACGACGCCCAAACCTCCCGGCGCCTAGCTTTCGCGCCGGACCGCCGTTCTTACCTGCCGACTCCCGCTGCTTACCCCTGTCTGCCTCGCCCTTCAGGAACCATCAGAATGAACGCCGACAAGCGCCGTGCAATCTACGAAACCCTGCGCGAACTGAATCCCCATCCGACGACCGAGCTGGAATTCAACACGCCGTTCGAGTTGCTGACGGCGGTGATGCTCTCCGCGCAAGCAACGGACGTCTCCGTCAACAAGGCCATGCGCCAGATGTTCCCCGTGGCAAACACGCCGGCCACGATACTCGCCCTGGGTGAAGCCGGCGTGACGCAATACATCAAGACAATTGGTCTGTATAAGACGAAAGCGCGCAATCTGATCGCGCTGTGCAATTTGCTTCTGGAAAAGCACGGTGGGCAGGTGCCGCAAGACCGTGAAGCGCTGGAAGCGCTGCCCGGCGTAGGACGCAAGACGGCGAATGTGATCCTGAACACGGCGTTCGGGCATCCGCTCATTGCCGTCGATACCCATATTTTCCGTGTCGCCAACCGTACCGGCATGGCACCCGGCAAGGACGTCACTGTCGTGGAGACCAAGCTGGTCAAATTCACGCCGGACGAATTCCTGCACGACGCGCATCATTGGCTGCTGCTTCACGGCCGTTACGTCTGCAAGGCGCGCAGGCCGGAATGCTGGCACTGTGCAATCGAGCCTCTCTGCGAATATCGCGACAAGACCCCTGCCCCATCTGACGAAGCAAACATGCGTCAGGTAATGAAAGTGGCCAATCAGGCCAAGACATTGCCGCGCCTGACCCTCCCGGAACAAATGGCGGCCGCCCTGGAGGGCGACAAGCTTTTAAAGAAAACCGCGAAGACCGCCACGACCGGTGCCGGGAAAACGACAACCGCCGCAACAGCGGGAACCCCAACCGCGAAAACGGTAAAACCCAAGCAAGCGGCGCCCAAAAAATCAGCGGTGCCACGCCAAGCAATCAGCATTTCCGGAGAAGCCGGCGCAAAGGCGCGGCAAATCGCCGCGAAGCGTAAAATATCGGTTTGATCCTGGGTACCACCATGTTCGACCCCAGCCGAGACGATGTTCGCCGTTTTTTCTGCGAAACCTGGCGTAAGCGCCGCGCAGGCGAAATCCTCACGCCCATGGAGGCGATCGCCGCCGATTGGATTCTCGACCACCCGGAGACACACCCCGCGCTTGAAGATCCAGAGGCCGTGTCGCGCGACTATACGCCGGAAAACGGGGCAGCCAACCCTTTCCTGCATTTGTCGCTGCATCTGGCCGTATCCGAGCAGTTATCGATTGACCAGCCGCCGGGAATCCGCGCCGCCTACAACGCCTTGACCTCGCGTCTGGACGATCCCCACGCGGCGCAGCACGAGATCATCGACTGCCTCGGCGAGACGATTTGGGAAGCACAGCGCAACCGCACGGAAATGGACGCCGCCGCCTACCTCCAGCGCATCCATAGACGCGCCAGCCGGCACTGAGCGCGCGGCGCGGCGCTTGGATGACCTTACGCGCTGCGCCGGAGCGGGTTCCTGAAAATCCCTTCGGGCGGCCCGTCATGCGCCAGCCTCCGTTGCGGCATACAATAGTGGGAGTAGATCGTGGTCATCCAGCCATGTCGGTGGCGTAGACCACCGGCCGGACCGCGCAGCAGATCACCGCGCGTCGTTGAATACCGACGACGCGCCTACGCCAGTAGAACATCATCCGGTGTGCCGTTGTCCGGCGCACTCGCCAGCACTGAACAAGGAGGCCTGATCATGACATCGTTAGACCAGCTCAAGCAGTACACCACGGTGGTCGCCGACACAGGGGACTTCCGGTTGCTCGAAAAGTACCAACCCCAGGACGCCACGACCAACCCGTCGCTGATCCTGAAGTCCGTGCAGAAGGAAGAATACCGGCCGCTACTCGAAAAAACCGTGCGCGACCATCGGAACAAGCCGCTGCCGGAAATCATCGACGAGCTCATCCTTGCATTCGGGCAGGAAATCCTGAAGATCATTCCGGGCCGTGTGTCGACCGAAGTAGATGCGCGCCTGTCGTTCGATACCGAAGGGACCATTAAAAAGGCGCATTCGCTGATCGAATCGTACAAGGGTTATGGGGTTGATCCCAAGCGCGTGTTGATCAAGATCGCCTCGACCTGGGAAGGCATCCGCGCGGCGGAAAAGCTGCAGGCCGAAGGCATCGACTGCAATATGACCCTGCTATTCTCGCTCCCGCAAGCGGTTGCCTGCGCCGAGGCAAAGGCCAAGCTGATTTCGCCGTTCGTCGGCCGGATCTATGACTGGTACAAGAAGAGCGCCGGTTCGAACTGGGATGAAGCACGCGACGGCGGTGAGAACGATCCGGGCGTGCGCTCGGTAAAGAGCATCTATGGCTATTACAAGAAGTTCGGCCATCCGACCGAGGTGATGGGCGCCAGCTTCCGTACCGTCTCGCAAATCACCGAACTCGCAGGCTGTGACTTGCTGACGATTAGCCCGGACTTGTTGCAGAAACTGCAGGATTCGAACGAGCCCGTGGCGCGTAAGCTGGACCCGGCGGCGTCGAAATCGGCCGATATCGCTCGCGTCAAAGTCGACGAAGCATCGTTTCGCTTTGCACTGAATGACGACGCGATGGCAACGGAAAAACTGGCTGAAGGCATCCGTCAGTTCGCCGCCGACGCGGTCAAACTGGAAAAGCTGATTGTCGAACTCCAGAAGTGATGCCTGCAATCGCTAGCGTGGCGCCGGCGATTGCACGACACCCCGAGCGTTGGACCGCAATCCACGCATCGGGGGTTTTTTTGGCTTAATGCTCCGCCATTTCGAGATAGTCTTCCGGGCGGGTCCGATCCTCTGGACCCTTCAGCTTCAATGCGCGAATCACGATGCTGGCGACAATCGAGACGACCAGATTGACAATCAGCGCCCATACCGCGGCATAGCCCGGGACATCCATGCCGCCGATATGCAATATAAACGTCGTACTCTTGAAATGCAGCGACGCGGCCATTGACGTACCGGTCACGATGCCGGCGAGCCAGCCGAGAATCAAACCACGATAGTCGAGCAGACGCGTGAACAAGCCCAGCGCGATCGACGGCAAGGTCTGGATGATCCAGATACCGCCGAGCAACTGCAATTGAATCGCGAATTGCAGTGGCAGGAAAACGATGAAGGCGACCGCACCGATCTTGACGACCAGTGACACCAGCTTCGCCACGTCGGTCTCCTGCTTGCCCGTCATGTTCCGATTGATGAACACACGATGGATGTTACGCGTGTACAGGTTTGCCGCCGCGATCGACATGATGGCGGCCGGCACCAGCGCGCCGATACCGATTGCCGCGAATGCCACGCCTACGAACCACGAGGGGAAATAATGCAGGAACAGCGCCGGCACGGCGAAGTTCGGCCCGTAGACCTTGAAGTACGGCGCGAATTCCGGCATATCCTTGACACCGGATGCCAGAGCCATGAAACCCAGCAAGCCCAGTAGACCGAGTACGATCGAGTACGCCGGCAACATCGCCATGTTACGGCGAATCGCACCACCGGACGAGGCGCTCAACAGTGCCGTGACAGAGTGAGGATACAGGAATACCGCCACGGCCGAGCCGATCATCAACGTTGAATACGCGCTATAGCCATTCAAGCTCGTCGTGTCCGGCGCCTTCATGATCAGCTTTTCAACCGGAACCGCGGCAAAGATATGCCCGAAACCGCCCAATTGCGCCGGAATCACGATAATCGCCGCGGCAATCACGATATAGATCAACACATCCTTCACCACGGCGATCATCGCCGGCGCGCGCAGGCCACTGGTATAGGTGTACGCCGCCAGGATCAGGAAGGCGATCAACAACGGCAATTCACCCACCCAGCCATGCGTGGGCAAGCCGAGGCCGCCGATGACGACTTCGATCCCGACCAGTTGCAACGCAATGTACGGCATTGTCGCCACAATCCCGGTGACGGCAACCAGCATTGCCAGCGTGCGGCTACCGAAGCGCGCATGGACAAAGTCCGCTGCGGTGATGTAGCCATGCTTCTTGGCGACAGCCCACAACTTCGGAAAAACGACGAAGGCAAACGGATAGATCAGGACCGAATACGGGATCGCGAAGAAACCCATCGCGCCGGCACCGAATACCAAGGCGGGCACCGCGACAAAGGTATAGGCGGTGTAGAGATCCCCGCCCAGCAAAAACCAGGTGACGATGGTCCCGAAACGGCGACCGCCCAGACCCCATTCATCGAGCAGCGCCAGATCCCCGCGACGCCACCGCGCGGCCATGAAACCGACGATGGTGACGCCGACGAAGAACAGCACGAATACCGCGGTTGCAATGACATTCATGCGCCTTCTCCCTTTTGACGCCGGCTCAGGAAATAGCGCTTCGTCTTGAAATACACAATGGCGGTGATGGTCGCGCTCAGCACCACCCACAGCAGTTGATACCAGTAGAAATAAGGAAAGCCCCACAGCGTGGGTTCGATCTTGTTGTAGAACGGCACCCACATCAATGCGATATAGGGCACCAGCAGAAGCCACAGCCAATGCTTGGCTCGTGCAGCGGACGGGTCCGGGCGCGACATGGAATTCTCCAACGGCAACGACGCAGGGCAGCCGCGTGGCGCGGCAGCGTCGAGACCGCAAAACAGTATGAAAATGAGCCGATCGACGATCGAGATCGTCATCTGGGCACGGGCGCGTGGCAATCGACTAGCGCGCCGCTTCACCGGTCCTCATCGCAACGCGACAATCAGCGGGGATCGGTTTGCCCACGATCATGGCGCACTTTTGCCGGGGCTCGTGGCCTGGGTGTCGAGGGCGCAAAACCAGCCAGCCGACAACGAGGCCGACACCGGTTCGGTGCCGATCCGGTGCCAGTTGGGCGCGAAACGCCTACCGGTAAGGTGGCGCCCCGCGCGGCGGGGAAACGACGGGGCGGGACAGTTTTGTGAAGCATCCCTATCGGGGATGCATTCTAAATCAAATCGAGAAACTTTCGATACCCTGACTGTCGCCAGACGCTTCCCGTAATGCTCGGACCCACGAGATAGCGGGCAAACGATAGGTTTTTTGCAACAGTTTCGCCCTTTCCTCGAGAAAAGCCCACGGAAACGACAACGGCGGCCCGGAAAACGCCAGCGCGATGCGATTGCCATCATGGATGATCGGCAAGGCGATGACGCGTCCGTCGAACGCGGCCGACAAGTTGCGCATGTTGCGCGCGAAACTCGGATGGTCGCCGAAGAGGTTCACCGTCAACATACCCGGCGATGACAGCGAGAGACGGCACGCACGGTAGAACGCGGCGGTATCCAGCACCGGGCCGCGCGCCGTGGCGTCGTAAAGATCGACCTGCATCACCCCGATACGGCCGCCGTTACGGGCGTCATGAACGTAATCCCAGGCATCGGCATGCACGACGTGCAGCCGGTCGTCCTCGTCAGGCAGGCCGAACATGCTGCGCGTGGCCACCACGACCGAGGCGTTCAACTCGACGGCTTCCACCCGCGACGCCGGTAGAAACCGATGACACCATTTGGTCAGGGACGCCGCGCCGAGTCCGAGCTGGGTAATGTGCGCCGGTGCGTCGAGGAACAACAGCCAGGCCATCATCTGCTGCGCGTATTCCAGCTCGAGATCGTACGGTTTGCGCAGCCGCATCGCGCCCTGCACCCATTCGGTACCGAAATGGAGAAAGCGCACGCCGGCCATTTCCGAGAACGTCACCGGGGCGAAACGCGGCTCGGTGCGCGGCGTGGCGTGGCGCATCGACAGGTCGGCGCGCGCGAGATCGTCAGGCATCGCTTTGCGGGGCTTGCGCCCGGCGCGGGAGAAGGCGCGTGCTTCGGCGGACGCGCGTTTGATCAGGGGATTCATGCGGTACAAGACCTCTCGGGCGGAACAGGGCAATGCGCGGTCACAGCGATGCGCGACCGAGAGGATAGCATTCCGACACACTCCGATCCGTGTCACTTTCAGCAAGGCCTCGTTGTTTTTCGCCAGAGGGGTCGCATCAACGCCGCGCGGGCGACGTCGCATCGTTACTCGGTGGCGTGAACGTGCGGCGCGCCGCTTTCATGCGCACGCATCGACCAGCCCAACCAGGCGCGGCGCAGCGCGACCACGGCAAGGAAAGCCAGGCCCGCCAACACCGCGAAAGTCGCAAAGCCCATTTGATAGCTGCCCGTGCTTTCCTTCGCGATCCCCATCACGACCGGCAGGTAGAAGCCGCCGATCCCGCCCGCGGCACCGACGATGCCCGACAACAAACCGGTACGGCCCGCCCAGCGATGCGGCACGAGCTGAAACGTGGCGCCGTTGCCCAAACCGAAGGCCACATACAACACGATCAACACGGCAATGCCGGCGGTCACGCCCGGCATGGTCAAGGCGAACACCATGTCGGCGCAACAAATCACCGCGAGCAATACCGTCAACGCCCGCACCCCAGACACGCGATCGGCGATCAGGCCACCGATCGGGCGGACCAGCGCGCCTATTGCCGCCAGCAGGGCCATGAACAGACCGGCGTCGACCTTCGACATCTGATACAGGTTCGTCAACAGCAACGCCACATACGACGACATGCCGACAAAACCGCCGAACGTGATGCTATAGACCAGCATAACCACCCAGGTATCACGCTCGGCCAATACGGCACGATAACGTTGCGGCAACACGGCGATGGCCAGCGCGGCCCCCATGACTGGCAATAGCAGCACGCCTGCCTTGCCCGAGCCAAACGCCCCCTCTTCCACGAGCAGCACCAGCGCGATCAACCCCACGACAGTGACCGCAAAGCCCATCAGCGCGCGCCTCGGGCTGCCGGACTTCGCGCTTCCGTCATTTGCCCAGGCGTAGAGGGCAAGCGCGGCGATGGCGAGCAATGGCAACGCACCGCCCACGGCCAATTGCCAACCATAGGCGTTGGCCAATCGCGGAAACAGGAAACCGTCCAGCACCGCACCGATATTCCCGGCGGCAGCCAGTCCCAGGACGAGACCCTGTACACGCGGCGGATAGTTGCTGCCTGCCATCGGCAGCGCGACGGCAAAGCTCGCACCACCTACGCCAAGAAAGACGCCGAGCACCATCAAGACCGGTACCGTCGCGGTGATCCCCATCGCGCCCATCATCGGCAATATCACCACCGGAATCGCCGACAACGCCACCCCCAGCAACGCCACCTGCTTGCCCGGCGCGCTCTGGTACAAATTGCCCAAGGTTACCCGCAGAATGGCTGCAGCCAACACCGGCACAGCCACCAGAAAGCCCTGCTGCGAGGGAGTCATCGTAATACTCTTGCCGATGTAAGGTGCCAGCGGCCCATACAAGACCCACACCGTGAAGCCGGTATCGAAGTACAGAAAACAGGCCAGCAACGCTCGCCAGTCACCCGAGCGCAAGGACGCCAGGACATTTTTCATCGCCGTATCTCACATTAATGTCTTAAAAACAATCGCGGAAGGTGTTGAAACACGCATCCCCACATCCCCACCCGTTCACGTCTGCCTACCTCGTTCCGCTCGACTCGCATTACCGCCCTTCCCGCCACCGTGCCCTTGCAAGCAACACGTCAACGCTCACCGCGTCCGTTCCCGGATGCCCTAGGGAAATCGCTTCCCGAGCGGGTCATCCGCCAACGGATATCAATACACGTCACGCAAATACCGCTTATCGCGCATCAGGTCACGGAGAAAGGCACCTGCTTGCGTTTCATCCATACCGCCATGCCGCATCGCCACATCGCGCAGTGCCGCCTCCACGTCCTTCGCCATTCGGCTCGCATCGCCGCAGACGTAGAACACGGCGCCGTCACAGAGCCATGACCACAGCATCGCGCCGTGCTCGCGCAAGCGATCCTGGACGTAGCACTTCTCGGCCTGGTCCCTGGAGAACGCCGTATCCAATCGCGTCAACAACCCTTCGTCCCGCCACGCCTGGAGTTCATCCCGGTAGTAGAAATCGGTCTCGGCATTCCGTTCCCCGAAGAAAAGCCAATTGCGTCCGGTATGCCCCCTTGCACGACGCTCCTGCAGGAAGCCTCGGAATGGGGCGATGCCGGTGCCCGGACCTACCATGATCATCGGCACCGACGCATCGCGCGGCGGACGGAAATGCGGCGACGACTGGACGAATACAGGCACGCCGCTGTCCGCCGCGCGGTCGGCCAGGAACGTTGACGACACCCCTTTACGCCAACGCACGCCGGAAGAGACGTTATCAATACCGCCGCCGCTCACGCGCTCGTCGGTGCCGTTGTGTCCCGCCGCTCCACTCGCATCGCGCCCTCCCTCGACGAGCGGGGCCGTGGAAATTGCGGCAGTAAAAGCGGTCGCGTGCGCGTGCCCGCCACCATCGAATATCAACTGTTCGTCGCGCACTGGCCGCATGCCGTGCGGCTGACTCAAATACCGCACCGTGCCCACTGTCAGGTGGATTTCATCGGGATGTGCGAGCGGGCTCGACGCAATCGAATACAGACGCGGCTGCAATCGTTTCAACACCGCGGCAAGCGCGGATGCCTCCAGGCGAACCGGAAACGCATCCAATACATCCGCCAGTTGCCGGCCCCACAACCAGGCCTGCAATTCAGTCTTGCAGCCCGGCTCGAGCATCTTGCGCAACACCGTACGGCCCGGCTCCGATGTGTGTTCGGCGATCACCTCCAGCAGCGCCGCATGCGGCCGCCCGATCTCGAAATAGCGCAGCAGTGCATCCGCGAAGCGCACCGACGTGGGCGCGCCATACGCGAGCATCGGCATCGGCCCCGTCACCGCGACGATTGCATCGGGATCGGCGCCGGTGAGCGCCAGGATCTCATCGACCAGGGCCGGACAATTCGTCGGCCAGATACCGAGCGCATCGCCCGCTTCGTATTGGAGGCCGGTACCGGCGATGGACAACGCGATGCGGCGTGTGTCCTTTGTCGCGCCTTCTCCGTTCAAGCGGATGTTGGCGCTCACGGGCACCGTGACCGGGCGCAGCTTGGTGGGCACGACCGATATCGGCGCTGGCGCCCGCCCCGTGGCAGGCGCCGTTTTTACGACGCCAGGTGCACCCGCTGGCACGGCGTTGATCGCCGGAGCCCCCCCGGCCGCCGCCACACCCTCCACACCCTCCGCGGCATCGGTGGCCGCGCTCGCCGGGGACGCATGATCCCGCTTGATTGCGATGATCACCTGATCCAGCCACTGGTCGGCCAGTGCAAGGTCGTCGGACTCGCATTCGATGCGGGCGTGCAGCCGTCGTGCGCCCAACGCATCGAGCCGTGCATCCAGGCGTACGCCATGACCACAAAACTGGTCATAATGCCGATCGCCAAATGCCAGCACCGAAAAACCGACATGCGCGAAACTGCCGTCGGCCATTCCGTTCAGCCCTTCCCAGAATGCCTGGCCGTTATCGGGTGCCTCGCCATCGCCAAACGTGCTGCTCATCACCAGCAGGTAACGCCCCGATTCGACCGATGTCAATCCGCCGGATCCCGCGACGTTGCCGGCAAACGAGGCGGGCATGACATCGCTCATGCAAGCGGTACGGATTTCGCAGCCCGCGCCCATCAATCGCATGGCGAAAGGCTCGACCAGGCCTTCGACGGTGCCGGTCTGCGATGCCCACAACAACGTCACTTTCGGACGTGGCCGCGCGGTGATGCCCGTGGCCTGCACCACGCCTGAGGACATCGGCGCCGACGTATCCGACGGCGTATCAGCGTCACGCGACCATGCACCGAAGCCACCGGCCAACATGCCATCCACCCACGCGCGGTGCAGTGGATCAAGCGGTGCGTTTGGCGGCAACATCGGCGGCAATCGCCGCGCGTTCTGATCAGCGGGAGCCCCCCACGCGGCATGCGCAGGTGCAGTGCCACCCCCATGCTGCAAAGCCAGTCGAGCATCCAAGCCGGCCAGAAAACCGCCCAGGTAGCGCTGCTCCATATCGCTCAATATCGGCGGGCCACTCGCCGCCAGCATCGACGTCAGGCCACAGGCCGCGGCCAGCGCCGCCACGCCTGGGCTGGGCGCATCTGTTCCGGCCAACGCACCGCCCTCCGCGATGATTTTTTCCCACGCGGACGCGCCGTCACCCGTCGCCTGCCGAGCCGCTTCCCCGCTTGCCGACGACGTCGCATTGTTTCCGGGTCCGGCTTGTGGCGTGACCACGCGCTTGATTGCCACCGCGCTGTATTTCATTTCCGGCTGCAGTGAGACAGGATCAACCGCATCGTGCGTGAGTGCGTTGATACACAATCCATCGCCGAAGACATCGTTCCAATGAATGGGGGCGAAACATTCCCCAGGAGCCACGCGATCCGTCACCACCGCGGGCAGGGTCGCGCGTCCACGCCGTGACCGGATTTCGACCAGGTCGTCGTCGACGATACCCGCCGCGATGGCGTCCTTGGGATGCACTTCGATGAACGGTGCGGCGTTCAGCTTGTTCAGCGTCGCGATCTTTCCCGTCTTCGTCATCGTGTGCCATTGATGCTGTACGCGGCCGGTATTCAAAACAAATCCGAATTCCGCATCCAGATGCTCCGCCGGCGCGCGATACGAACGCGTATGAAAACGTGCTTTTCCGGTCGGCGTCGGGAAAACCAGGGCCGGGGACGTGCCATCAGGGTCGCGCTTCAAAGGCTGGCTGACGCCATCGTTGAGATAACGGATGGGATGACGATCCGTCGATGCCGACGGTGGACAGGGCCATTGCACCGGCCCTGATTGCAGTCGCGCATGATCGGCACCGCGCAGGTCATAACCGGTGGTGGGGTTCGTGCTGCGACGGATTTCGTCGAACACATCGGCAGCGCTGGCGTACGCGAAAGCCGCGCCATATCCCATCGCTTGCGCCACGCTGGCGATAATGTGCCAATCGGGTTGCGCATCGCCGGGCGCCGGCACCGTCTTCGGTGTCAGCGTCAAGGTGCGCTCGGAGTTGATCATCACGCCATCGCCTTCCGCCCAGAGCGCCCCCGGCAGCAGGATATCGGCATAGTGGTTTGTCTCCGTATCCATGAAAGCATCTTGCGTGATCACGCATTCGGCGCGGCGCAATCCATCGATCACCGTCTGACGATTCGGTACCGACGCCACCGGATTCGTGCAGATGATCCAGACGGCCTTGATCTCGCCGGTTCCCATCCGTTCGAACAGATCGATGGTGCCGCCGGACGGTGGCATTGACGTCTCGGGCAGGGCCTGCAGCGTGCCCGGCGCAAGACCCCACAACGTTTCGACGAAGGCCCGGTCGCGACCGTCCTGCAGCGCACGTTGTCCCGGCAGGCCAGGCCCCATATAGCCCATCTCACGCCCCCCCATGGCATTGGGCTGGCCGGTCAGCGAGAACGGCCCGCTGCCACGACGACAGATCTTCCCGGTGGCGAGATGCAGGTTACACAACGCCGTGGTGTGATCGGCGCCATGCGTGCTCTGGTTCAATCCCATTGTCCAGAAACTGCTCCACTCGCCGGCCTCGCCAATCCAAAGTGCCGCCTGACGCAAATCCGCTTCGGTGATACCCGTGACGCTGGCCACATGGCGCGGCGTGTAATCCGCGAGGAAGGCCGGCATGGCGTCCCAGCCCTCCGTGTGCGCAGCAATGAACGCGCTGTCCGTATGGCCGTTGCGATGGAGCAGATGGAGCAGCCCGTTGAACAAGGCCAGATCCGTGCCGGGACGAAGCCGAAGATAAAGGTTCGCCTTCTCGGCGGTGGCCGTACGCCGTGGATCGACAACGATCAGCTTGGCACCGGCCTTTACCCGATCCATCATCCGCAGAAACAGGATCGGATGGCAATCAGCCATATTCGCACCGGTTACCAGGAACACATCGGCATGATCGATGTCGTCATACGATCCCGGCGGCCCATCGGCGCCCAGCGACTGCTTGTAACCGGTCGCCGCGCTCGCCATGCAGAGTCGGGAATTCGCCTCGACATGCGGGGTCTGGATAAAACCCTTCGCCAGCTTGGTTGCCAGATATTGCGCTTCGATCGACATCTGCCCGGAAAGGTAGAACGCCACCGCGCCCGGTCCGTCACGATCAATGATCGCGCGCAGGCGCCGCGCCGTTTCGGCCACGGCGCGCGACATTGGCAACGGCGTCGGATCCGCGCTGCGCTCGTGCCGTACATAGGCATGCGCAAGACGCCCACCGTCACCCATCACCATGTGCGCGGTCTGCCCCTTTGTGCAGAGACGTCCGCGATTGGTTGGGTGTTCGGCATCGCCTGTGATACGGACGATCTTCTCGCCCTTTACTTGCATGACGATGCCGCAGCCCACGCCGCAATACGGACAGGCACCCCGCACATGGCGCACGCTCTGCGCGTTATCTGCGGCGCCGTTCACGGACGCCATCGGCGCGTTCAATGAATCGTTCATCGGACCTGTCGGAAAAGGTGTACCTATTCGTTATCCAATAAGGACTCCGAAATCGATGCCACCGTGGCATGGTTAGCGTGCCTCGTAGTGAGGCGACAACGCGTCGGCGAAACTTACGCGGCAATCCAGATTTGACCGTCTTTCAGTGCAACGCGATATGCCGCCACCCGATGCTCGGGCGACTCGATGCATTCACCGGTGCGCAGATCGAAATGCTGTTTGTATAGCGGCGACGCCACGACGATACGCTCGCCGAGGCTTCCCACTACCCCACGTGACAACACCGACGCACCGGAGTGGGGATCCACGTTGCCGATGGCGAACAACGCCTCACCGCCGGTCTGCGCCACGGCCGACGCATCAACGGCATCGATGACGGGACACCCTGCATCGGCTGCCGCGCCACGCAACTGCACACGGAACACGGCGACTTGCTCCCGGCCGATAAGTGCGCAGACACCGGTATCCGGTACGATGGCATCGAGCGAACAAACCGGTTGCCATGCAGCGGCGGCGACTTCGGTGCCGACGGTCCCGGGCACCGCGAAGGCATTTGCGTGTTGGGCGGTTTCGTTCATCTGCATGGGCGACTCCTGTATCGACTTGCGCGTATGGCGTATCTTTCGGTAAGTGACATGCAAGGCGGCTCAAACCACGCTGCTTGCCAGATCGTCAGCGTTTTCGTCCTGTCCCTGCAAGGCGGTCGAGCGGCCGGCGCGTTCCTGCGCCGTGGCCGGACGAATCTGGCCACGCTCCTCCACGAACAGCACGCGGTCGTCGGCGACATCACTGTTGACGAAATGCCGGAAGCGTTTGCGCGTCTGCGGGTCCGTGACCGCCTTGCGCCACTCGCATTCGTATGTGTCCACGACATGGGCCATCTGCGCTTCCAGTTCCGCGCCAACACCCAACGCATCGTTGACGACGACATCCACCAGATACGGCAAGCCACCTTCCAGGTTATCGCGCCATACGCTCGTACGTTGCAGGCGATCCGCCGTTTTCACATAGAACATCAGCACACGGTCGATGTAGCGAATCAGGGTTTCCTTGTCGAGATCCGAGGCCAGCAGCTCTGCATGACGCGGTTTCATGCCGCCATTGCCGCACACGTACAGATTCCACCCGCGTTCCGTTGCGATAACGCCGATATCCTTACCTTGTGCCTCCGCGCATTCCCGGGTGCAGCCGGAAACGCCGAACTTGATCTTATGGGGCGCACGCAACCCCTTGTAGCGATTTTCCAATTCGATCGCGAGGCCCACCGAGTCGCCCACGCCATAGCGACACCATGTCGCGCCCACACATGATTTGACGGTACGCAACGATTTGCCGTAGGCATGGCCGGACTCGAATCCCGCCGCGATCAGTTCTTCCCAAATCACCGGCAATTGTTCGACACGTGCGCCGAACAGGTCGACGCGCTGCCCCCCGGTGATCTTCGTATAAAGGCCATATCGCTTGGCAACCTGCCCCACCGCGATCAGGCCGTCCGGCGTCACTTCGCCGCCCGGCATACGCGGCACGACCGAATACGTACCGTCACGCTGAATGTTCGCCAGGTAGTAGTCGTTCGAATCCTGTAGCGGCGCATGGTCAGGCTGCAGCACAAAATCGTTCCAGCACGACGCAAAGATGCTTGCCGCGGTCGGCTTGCAGATATCACAGCCCAAGCCCTTGCCATGCCGTGCCAACAAGGCGCTGAACGTCCGAATGCCCTCCACACGCACGATGTGATACAACTGCTGTCGCGAAAATGCGAAATGTTCGCAGAGGTGATTATTCACTTCCAGGCCGAGACGTTTCATCTCGGCCTTCATGACTTGCGTCGTCAGCGCCACGCAACCACCGCACGTCGTGCCCGCCTTGCACGCCGACTTCACCGCACCGATCGTCGTCGCGCCATCGCGCACCACCGCGCAGATCGCTCCCTTCGATACGTCGTTGCAAGAGCACACCTGCGCCGTGTCGGGCAGCGCGTCCACGCCAATGCCTCCTACGGGGGACGCACCATCGGCCGCCGGCAGGATCAACCATTCCGGCGCCTCCGGCAATGCAATGCGGTTCAACATCATTTGCAGCAAAGCGCCGTATTCGGCAGTGTCCCCCACCAGGATCGCGCCTTCCAGATAACGCCCGCATTCGGAGACGACGATCTTCTTGTAGATTTCGCTGCGTTCGTTACTGTATTGATAGCTGCGCACGCCCGGCATGGCGCCGTGGGCATCGCCTATGCTCGCCACATCAACGCCGAGCAGCTTGAGCTTCGTGCTCATGTCGGCACCCGCGAATGCCATCGCTGGCGACACTTCAAGGCGGGACGTGTCATCGAGATCGGCGGCCAGCGCATGCAAATGCGCGGCAGCCACACGTGCCATCTGATACCCCGGCGCGACAAGACCATACACACGATCCTGCCACGCGGCGCATTCGCCAACGGCATAGATGTCGGCATCACTGGTACGGCACTGGTCGTCGATCGCGACACCCCCGCGCGCGCCCATTGTCAAGCCTGCGTCGCGCGCCAGCTCGTCGCGTGGCCGGATCCCGGCGGAGAACACGATCATGTCGGTGTCCAGGGACGTGCCGTCCGCGAACCTCATCCGTCGACGGGGCGTTGCCACCGACGATCCGGTTGCGTCCGCGATCTGCTCGACGTCCAATGCGTCGATCGACATCGTCTGCTTGCCGGTATGCACGGTTACGCCCAGCGCTTCGATCTTGCCGCGCAGCATCCGGGCGCCGGCATCGTCAAGTTGCGCCGCCATGAGCCGCGGTGCAAATTCAACCACATGGGTCTGCAGACCCATGTCGCGCAACGCCTTCGCACACTCCAGACCCAACAAGCCGCCACCAATGACCACACCGGTGCGGGAACGAGCACCGCACGCTTGCATCGCCTCCAAGTCATCGATCGTACGATAGACGAAGCAATCGCCTGCGTCCTTTCCGGGAATAGGCGGCACGAAAGGATAGGAGCCGGTTGCCAATACCAGCTTGTCATACTGCAACGCCGTACCATCCTCCAGAAATACCTGGCGTGATGCGGTATCGATGCGTGCAACCCGGGCATTCAAATGCAACGTCGCCGTACCGGCAGCGTGCGTCGCATCGTAATAGCCCGGCGTCACCAGCGACAATTCGTCGGCGGTCGTGCCACTGAAGAAAGACGAGAGTTGCACGCGATCGTAAGCGGCGCGCGACTCCTCGCCGAGCACTGTGACCCGCAACGGACCCTTTGCACGCGGTCCCTGGTGTTCGGCGGCCATCAATGACTCGACGAACTTGTGGCCCACCATGCCGTTCCCGATAACGATGATCCTCATGCCGGATCGCTCCTATGCCCTGTTCTCGCAACACCAAAACAAAAAGGCGTCCCCGGAACCGCGCAAGCAAGCTTGCTGTTCCGTGGGACGCCTTTGTCCGTAGACGCGTAACGCGTCTGACTGTCTTCAGTCTTTATCGATGTCAGCACGCGTCGCTGCCACCGATGAAGAAACTTTTCCGCGAGATCGCCGTTGATCCGCGATTACCCCTATGCACAGTGTGTGCCAGCGAGAACACTTTTCTCCTGTAAAGACATACAAAGTCCGGCGGGACGGGGGTTTGCCGCTGCCGTTGCAAATGATTACCGTGCTTTGTCGCGGCGACTTCAGATGGTTTGCACTACGGCGACAGCCCCTTTTCGATGCACGCGCGCACTGCGATAGTGCGAGCGCCTGTGCGATGCACCTTTATGTGTCGGAAGATAAGACCTGTCTTCCCGATATGACCCCGACTGGCCGTACTGATTCACATGGCCTGCCTTTTGCATAACACCGCGGGTGATACCGGCGCGCCTTATCGACATAAGGATCGATCGCGTGCGTCGGCGAAAATCATCAGGACAAGCAGGACAGGACAACGGCGTCCCCTCGCATCACCGCGAGCGGACGCCGTTTGCCTTTCTGTTTGGCATTGCCTGAGAGGCCATGCCACGCATTTCACATTCCTTATGCAACCAAAAGAGTGAGCGGCACGACCTCCGCGCTGCTTGCATGGACAATCGAACGAATACGCGGTACGGAATTTTGCCATGACCATCGATCGTACTTCACTCACAGACGCTGGCCGTCGCGGGCGTGTCACCTTGCTCGGCACCGGACCGGGCGAGATCGACTTGCTAACGCTGCGCGCGGCACGCGTGCTGGCATCGGCCGATGTGCTGCTACTTGACGACCTTGCGAATCCGGATATCGTCACGCTGGCACCGCAGGCCCGTGTGCTTCGCGTGGGCAAACGCGGTGGCTGCCGTTCAACACCGCAAGCGTTCATCGAACGCTTGATGCGCCGCTACGCGGCGCGTGGCCAGCATGTCGTGCGCGCAAAAGGCGGCGATGCCCTCCTGTTCGGCCGGGCCGGCGAGGAGATAAGCAGTCTGCGCGCCGCGGGCATCATGGTCGATATTGTCAACGGCATCTCGTCGGGTTTTGCCGCCGCGGCGGGTCTGGGCATTTCGTTGACCCATCGCGCGCATTGTGATGGCGTGACCTTTGTCACCGCGCACAAACAAGACCACGATGAGCCTGACTGGCGCGCCTTGGCAGCGAGTAACACGACCCTCGCCATCTATATGGGCATGCACCGGATCGCGCGCATTTGCGCGACGCTTGCGGAACACCTGCCAACGGACACCCCCGCAGCGGTTGTCGAATGGGCCGGTACTGCCCGTGAACGGCATTGCGTCGGCACGCTGAGCAGGATTGCAGACCTCGCGCATGCTGCAGGACTGCAAAGTCCCGCCGTCATTCTGGTAGGTCGGGCAATCGGTATGGCCGAGGCGTTTTGTTCCGGCGATATTGCCGCATGCGCGTCAGGCGGCAACGTTGACACAGTCACGGCCGGACACGGCGACATGCTTGGGCTGACAACACACGCCGACGCAGCGTAAGCCTGCGGCCACGCCGCTCACCAAAATAAAGCGCCATTTATAAACCGCCCGGTATCACTCGGCTCAAAAGCCGATCGCATGCCATCAAGGCGCGCATGTGAGCAGCAGTCCACGGTAGAAATGCCAGCTACCGCCCGCTATGCAGGGCAGCACCCACCTAAGTATTTGGTGCATGGCAGCCGAAATTAACGCTTTTGGCTTCGCATCAGACGCCGCGCCTACCGCCAAACTTTCCGTCGTCCCATAGACCCCGGCTATCTTTGACCGCAGAATGTTTACGCGCTTTGTAGTCAATATACATAACAGCCTAAACGGCCGGGGACACCTGCATGCTGACGCTATTTGGAATGCTGATCATTTTTGTCGTGATCGGAACGTTGCTTTCTGGAAGAAGTGCACCACTGATTGGATTGGTACTGGCACCCTTTATCGGCGCTTTGCTAGCGGGATTTCCGGTTGACGAGATCGCGGGCTTTTATGCAAAAGGCGTTCTGAAGGTCGCGCCGGTGGCGACAATGTTTGTATTTGCTATTTTGTTTTTTGGCATCCTGCAACAAGCCGGACTGTTCACACCGTTGGTCGATGGTCTATTGCGATTGACGCGTGGCAATGTCATTGCCGTGTGCGTCGGGACCGCGGCGCTGGGGCTCGCAGCCCATCTCGACGGAGCGGGTGCGACGACCTTTCTGTTGACGGTTCCTGCACTGATCCCGGTCTATAAAAAACTTCGCGTCAGTCCCTACCTGATGCTGATGCTGATCGCCATCGGCGCCGGACTGATGAATATGACCCCCTGGGCAGGTCCGCTTGGACGAGCCTCCGCCGTGACCGGAATGGACGCCACGGCGCTCTGGCATCCGCTCATCCCGGTGCAAGCCATCGGAGCCTTGTTGCTTCTCAGCCTGGCCGGCTTGCTTGGATGGCGCGAGCAACGTCGCCTTGCGCGCGCGTGTGCAATGGATACCGCGCGTGTTCCCACCATATCCGCGCTAGATGACGCCGCGATATTGCCGGGCTTGCCGGGCGCCGCGTCCGAGACCGCGGGCCGAACCGCCGGTACGGTGACGGCGAACCACGGCGCCGCATCCGAGATCGCGGGGGAAGAGATCCCCCGCTGGCGCTTCATCGGCAATGCCGTTCTCGGTCTGGCGGTCTTCACGGCATTGGTTGCGGGGATATTGCCATCCGCGTTTGTCTTCATGATCGGCGTCGCGCTAGCGTTGCTATTGAATCACCGTACCCAGGCCGCGCAATTGGAATGTATCAAACAGCACGCGCCTAATGCGATGGTGATGGCAACCATCATTCTGTCGGCCGGTGCGTTCCTCGGCATCCTCGACGGCAGCGGCATGTTGCGCGCGCTGGCGCAGACAATCGTCGGCTGGCTGCCTCACGCCTTGGTCCCGCATCTGCATCTGGTGTTGGGCGTGCTGGGTCTGCCGATGGAATTACTGCTGTCGACCGACGCCTATTATTTCGCGATGCTGCCGATCGTCAGCGAAATCGTTGGCGCGCACGGCGTATCGCCCGCGTCGACTGTTTACGCGCTCGGTATTGGCAATATCGCCGGCACGTTCATCAGTCCATTCTCACCAGCGTTGTGGCTCGGACTGGGTCTTGCCGGATTGGATATGGGACGCTACATCCGTTTTGCGTTGCCAACGATGTGGGCATTTTCGTTGGCGCTGCTCGGGGTTGCCATTGCTTTGGGCGTGATTCCGCTATCGTGATACGCCACGCCGTGCATGTCTATCAAAAGCCGCACCCGATCGATTTTTTTTGGGTACTACATACGTAACACCACAACGAACAACCGGTGCTTCGGGGATACCCGGTAGCAAGTCTGACGCACCGGGGTTCCGGCCGGGTCAAACGGAAGTGGCGGGACCGCTCAGCAACGGCGGCCCCGCGCGCAGCCGGAAAAATGCGACGACATCTATCAACTGCTGCCCTTGCTCCCGAACCGATGCCGACGCGGCGGCCGCCTCCTCCACGAGCGCGGCGTTCTGCTGGGTCCCCTGGTCCATCTGCGCCACGGCCTGGTTCACCTGCTCGATTCCGCTGCTTTGCTCTAGTGAAGCGGCTGCGATCTCGTTGATGATGCCGCTGACTCGCGATACCTCGTGCGTGACCTGGCGCATCGTCTCGCCCGCTTCCGACGCCAACTGCGCACCAACCTCGACGTTTGCAACCGATGCGACAATCAGATCCTTGATTTCCTTTGCGGCGCTCGCCGAACGCTGAGCGAGGTTCCGCACTTCCGACGCGACGACCGCGAAACCACGCCCATGATCACCAGCGCGTGCGGCCTCCACGGCAGCGTTCAACGCCAGGATATTTGTTTGAAAAGCAATTCCCTCGATAATGCCTGTGATATCGGCAATCTTCTTGGACGAGTCCGTGATCTCGTCCATCGTGCTGACCACCTTCCCAACCGCGGCACTTGCTTCTTGTGCAATGTTGACCGCACCCGATGCCAATGCCGCGCTTTGCTGCGCGTTCTCGGTGTTCTGACGCACCGCGGCCGTGAGCGCGTTCATGCTGGAAGCCGTTTCCTGAAGGAAGCTTGCTTGATCTTCTGTACGCGAAGAAAGATCCTGATTTCCGGCTGCGATCTGACTCGTTGCCGAAGCCAGATTATCCGCGCCACTGCGAACTTTTCCCACCACACGCAGCAGGCTTTCTTTCATATCCGTCAATGCGCGCAAAAGGCGGCCCGTTTCATCTTGGCGGTCGGAGGCAATCTGCTGAGTAAGATCGCCTCGCGCCACCGCCTCGGCGGCGGACACCGCCGCACTGATCGGCAAGGTGATGCTGCGAGTAATGAAAAACGCCAGGAACGCCGCAGAAATCATCGCCCCAAGGGTCACCACGATAATGGTGCGCTCCGCAAGCGCGGCAAGATGCGTGATAGCCGCACCTTGTTGATGCGTACGCTGCATGCCGATCGCGATCAGTGCATCGAGTGCTTTGCCGATCGGCTTGTCCGCACCAGCAATATTCCGATCGCGCGTGTCCACGGACGCACCAGATGCGAACAGTGCGTCGAGCTTGGCGAGTGACGCACGATAGTCGGCAACCGCGGCAGTCAATTTATTGACTGCTTCCGGCTCATCTGCCGAGAATACGCCTAGTTGCAAAGAAGTCTGTGCCGCCTTGTCAATCTCGTCGAGATAGGACAAGAATTTTGCTCGGTAATCACCACCTCGAATCACATAGTCTTTATAGCTATGCACGGCGTCGCCGAAGGCATCCCTGCCATGTTGCAACGCCTGCATCTTCGCAACGGTTATCGATTCGTAGCGCTCCCAATCCGTGCTGATCGCCGATAATCGTGCATAGGCAATGAATCCAAGTACCGCCGTCAACAATGCGGCAAGCAAGAACGCGGCAGACAAACGCACGCCAATACGGAGATCGCGAAATTTAGGGAACATGGTGTTATCCGTTGTTATTCTAATTTTTCCAGGAAGCTTTCACTTGCCACTGCGAACTACCAGGCGGCTACCGCTTAACGGCACTGTCGCGAAATTCTTTATCTTTTTTCAAACACACGTTTACTTGTAGATCGCCAGGGATCCTTGCGCCTTTACAGCACGCATGGATTCAGCGCCATCGCCACGCCGGACGGTCACACGCCCCCGGGCAACACCCATAATGCGCTCCACGCAGCTAATTTGTCCGCATACCGCATGCCGGCGTACGCTGGACTGCTTGAAGGCAGGCGAAGGATCCGATAACGTCGCGCCCATTCACCCAAGGCCTTTTCGCCGATTTTTGCGGCCGTGCCGCCGTTGAAACCGATGGTATGAAGAAGCGGTAGACTTGCCAGCAAGGCGTGCAAGTCATTGCTCATATGATTCCGGATCGCACTATCGAGACTGCCGTCGCGTTGCGCTTCGGCGATGACATCCCAGAGACCCACGCCATGGGCCAATACAGTGGCCAGGCGTTCGTCATACGGCAATGGCCGCAATGGTGAGCCAATCACATCGCCCAGCAAATCCCAAAACTGATTTCGCGGATGCGCGTAATACTGTGCCGCCGACAACGACATGACGCCGGGGAGACTGCCAAAAATCATGATGCGCGTCTGCGCATTGCAGACGGCGGGGAAACTTTGGAGGGGTGATGATGAGGAAGGATTCATTGAAAAGCAGGTACTTGCGAATGCTTGGGAGAGGTGCGACCTCCTTCGCCGCGGCCGCGCGCCTGCCGTCATCTACCGTCAGTGCGATCCAACAACGTCCAAAACGCTGGCAAAAAACACTCAGTGATGATCAATGGCGCGCCGTGCCGTTCGAAAACGGAACGACGTGCGACCAACGGCATACGGACATCCGCCGGCATCTCCAGCAGGCTGTCAGCGCCGGAACGATGCGCTTCCCGCGCTTCGCCGACGTTGCCCACCCTGGCGGCTATCCGCATGCGTTGACCCGCATACAACCGTAGCACGGGGTCGGAACCACGCGCCCGCATGCCGCCTGCCAGCGGCACTACCCGCGACGTCAACATCGATCGCCGCACCATCGGATCGCGATAAAGCAAAATGGCGAGCGGACGCGTCCGCAATGTTCGCATCGCTCGCCATATACCTCGGCTGTGTGCCAGTCCCGTCACGCTATGGGCGACGACGCACGGAATATCGTCAATCGCCAGCACGACCTCCCGCACCCACGCCATGCCGCGCGCCGGTGTGCCCAGCAGCGGTGCCTCATCGGCCCACGGGTTTTCACGCCGCTCTTTCAGCACCTGGACAGTGACCTGACAGGCTGGTGTCCCTGCGCGTTCAACCGTATCCATCCTCGCGATCGAACGCGCGAGATGCGAGGTCAGCGCCCCACCCGCCGTCAACCAGAGCCGCTGATCACGCGGCACGGACGCCGCAGGTGATACGCGCCACCGGCGGCGCTTGCCGCGCGCGACCGGATCATCGGTGCCGGACATCCGCCCCGCCCGTGCGCCCGCGCGCGTTGGCGCCCGGCGCGTGGATACCCGCGTTCGACGTCGTGCCTCCCGCAGCCCGGCTTCAGGCACGCCCGGCTGCGCCCAACAGCAGGGTGTTGGTCCGCCGGACATACGCCGCCGGGTCCTCGAGGCTACCGCCTTCCGCCAGCAACGCCTGGTCGAACAGCAGATGTACCCAGTCATCGATCTGCGGCGAATCAGACTGCAATTGCTTGACCAGCGGATGATCCGGGTTCAGTTCCAGGATCGGCTGCGCATCCGGCGCTTGCTGCCCGGCTTGCTTCAGCATACGTTGCAGATAGCCGCTCATTGCGCCATCGTCAGCCACCAGACAAGACGGTGAATCAGTCAGGCGGAACGTCAGACGCACGTCTTTCGCTTTGTCCTTCAGCAGCTCCTTGGCCTTTTCAACCAGAGGCTGCATGCTGTCGCCCACTTTCTCCTGCGCGGCCTTTTCTTCATCGTCCGGCGTCAGGTCCAGATCACCACGGGCCACGCTGCTCAACGGCTTGCCATCGAATTCGGTCAGGAAGGACAGCATCCATTCGTCAACCCGATCCGACAGCAGCAGCACTTCGATGCCCTTCTTGCGGAAAACTTCCAAATGCGGGCTGTTACGCGCGGCGCGCCAGCTGTCAGCGCTGACGTAGTAGATCTTCGTCTGCGTCTCCTTCATCCGCGATACGTAGTCGGCCAACGACACGTTTTGCTCGTCCGTATCGCCGTTCGTGCTGGCAAAGCGCAATAGCTTGGCAATCCGATCCTTGTTGCCGAAGTCCTCGCCCGCGCCTTCCTTCAACACCTGGCCGAATTCACTCCAGAATGTCTTGTACTTCTCGGCCTGGTTTTCCGCAAGATCCTCCAGCATCTGCAACGCACGCTTGCTGACCCCTTCGCGGATCGCTTTCACATCGCGGCTTTCCTGCAGGATCTCACGCGACACGTTCAGCGGCAGATCGCTCGAATCCACCACGCCGCGAATAAAGCGCAGGTAGGACGGCAGCAATTGCTCGGCATCGTCCATGATGAATACGCGCTTGACGTACAGCTTCAGGCCGCCACGCTGGTTGCGATCCCACAGGTCGAACGGCGCCTTGGCCGGGACATACAGCAACTGCGTGTACTCGCTGCGACCTTCGACACGGTTATGCGTCCACGCCAGCGGATCTTCCTGCGTATGCGCCAGATGCTTGTAGAAGCTTTTGTACTGCTCCTCGTCGATGTCGTTCTTCGAACGGGTCCACAGCGCGCTGGCCTGGTTCACCGTCTCGAACTCGTCCTTGACGACCATCTTGCCCGCCTCGGCATCCCACTCTTCCTTTTGCATCAGGATGGGAAGCGCGATGTGATCCGAGTACTTCTGGATGATCGACTTCAGCTTCCACGACGACAGCAGCTCATCTTCATCTTCACGCAAATGGAGCGTGATCTTCGTGCCGCGCGTCGGCTTGTCGATGTTGTCCACCGTGAACTCGCCGTCACCGGCGCTTTCCCACCGCACGCCCTCGGATGCCGGCAGGCCGGCACGGCGCGATTCCACGGTCATCTTGTCGGCGACGATAAAGCCCGAATAGAAGCCCACGCCGAATTGACCGATCAACGCTGCATCTTTCTGTTGATCACCGGACAGCTTGGAAAAGAATTCCTTCGTACCCGACTTGGCGATTGTACCGAGGTGCGCGATAGCGTCGTCGCGGCTCATGCCAATGCCGTTATCCTCGATCGAAATCGTGCGGGCTTCCGCATCATGCGTGACGCGAATTTTCAGATCGGGGTCATTCTCATAGAGCGACGCATCGGCAATCCCCTCGAAGCGCAGTTTGTCCGCCGCATCCGATGCGTTGGAGACCAGCTCGCGCAGAAAGATTTCCTTGTTGCTGTACAGCGAATGGATCATCAATTGCAGAAGTTGCTTCGTTTCTGCCTGAAAACTCATTGTTTGTTGCGTCATGCCAATTCCCGATGCAAAAGTGTCGTTCACGATCCCCAAAGCCTGCCGGCATGCCGGAAGGGCGGCGATGTCATCGCCGCCCTTCCAACCCAGGCGCCATGGGCCCCGATTGCTTTCCCGCCACGCTGCCGTGGCCGGAAACCGTAGTCCCTTCTATATCGGGGCGCGATCGACAAATTCAAGAGGGCGAATCGGGTGGCGCTGGCGCGCGCCCCGCCTGCGCGCCGCACCGTCGGCCCATTGGCCCGACCACCAGCCGTAGCCGACCTCCCACGGCAAGCAGCGGCGCCCAGGCGCCTACGGCGACCGCCACGATTCGATCACTGCCCGTGGCGCTGGATGTAATCGGTCAGAAAGAGGAGGAAATCCGGATGGGTGCTGCTGCAGATATTCAACCGCAAATAGGTCGACGGCGTTTGCGACGGCGAAAACAGCGCGCCCGGCGCCAACAGGAAACCGGCCTCGTGGGCGGCGGCAGCCATCGCGCTGCTGTCCGAATGCACATTTGCCCAGACGAACATTCCCGCCTCGGGTTCGCAGAGCAACGTCGCGCCAGCCTGCTTCAAGGCGGCAATCGCGGGCGCGCGGACGCCGTCCAGCTTGTGCCGCAGCCGCTCAACATGGCGTCGATAATGCCCCTCTGTCAACACACCGTAGATAATGCGCTCGCCCAGCTCTGGCGTGGTCAACGCGGCCAGCAGTTTCTGGTCGGAAATCCGCTTTGCCAGCACCGCGTCACACGCGACATAGCCGACCCGAAGGTTCGGTGCCAGTGTCTTGCTGAAACTCCCCGCGTAGATGACCCGCCGCAACTGGTCCAGGCTGGCCAGACGCACGGCCGGGTGGTTCGGTGGGCAAAGATCGCCATAGATATCGTCTTCTACGATGATGAAGTCATAACGCTCGGCAATCTGCAAGATCCGGTAGGCCTGCGCGGCACTCAAGGACGTGCCCGTGGGATTGTGCAGCACCGAATTGATCACCATCAGCTTAGGCCGCCACGTCTGCGCCAGCATTTCCAGCGCATCCAGATCGGGGCCGTTCGCGGTATAAGGCACGCCCAGCAAACGCGCGCCCTGCCCGACAATACGGCCAAACATCTGGAACCATGCCGGATCGCCAACCAGCACCGCATCGCCCGGTTGCAGATACAGACGCGATATCAGGTCGACCGCATTGGTAATTCCCGACAGCGTGACGATCTGCTCCGGTGTCGCCCCAATCTCGAGTCCCGCCAGGTGAATTTGCAATTGCTGCCGCAGCGGCAACGACCCCTGCGGCAATCCATATCGCAACAACGCACCGCCGTTCTGGCGGCCTATCCGCTTGACCGCCTGCGCCAGCATCTCGGCGTCGAGCCAGTCGGTTGGCAGAAAGCCTAGACCCGGCGCCTTTTCCGGCGCGGAGTTATGCATGATGTTGTTCAAAAGCCAGGGAACGTCGATTGCCGCCGCCGACGGCACCGTCGCCCCAGCCGATCGCGCGCGACTGCCAGAGGGCGTATTGGCGCTCCGTACTGTCGCACCCGGGGCGGCGCCCGAACCGTTCCTGACAGCCGCATTCATTGTCGCAGCCGACGGTCCCGTGCCCATGTGATATGCACTTCCAGGCTGTTCATTAAGGCGCTCCAGAACGTAGAAGCCTGAACCACGGCGCGCCTCCAGATACCCCTGACTGACCAGACGCTCGTACGCATCCACGACGGTCGCCGGGGACACCCCTTTTTCCGATGCAAGCCGGCGAATCGAGGGCATCCGCAACCCGGGCCGAAAGACACGCTCGTCGATACGACGTCGCGCCCACAGCACCAATTGTTCGACCAGCGTCAGTTGATCCGAGCCCATCGGCGACGGAATCTGTTCCAGAATTGTCGACACAGCGTGCTCTCCACGACAATCGCTTCAGTTGTTTATGCAACTGTATCATAAATTATCTATTCAACTGTATCGAGACTGTATTGGTACATTTGCTTAATATAATCCTCCAGACGCATCTGACCTTGCAACGGGGAGCCGACCATGTTTAAGATCCATCACTTCCGTTTTTCCGACGACACTGCCATCGCGCACACGACGACCGCGCGCACGACGCTCTCCGTCACGCGCGGCGTGTTGTGGGTCACAATGGAAGGTGATGCGACCGATTACTGGCTCGAGGCCGGCGCATCGCTCACAGTCCCGGCGGAACGACGGCTATGGCTGAGTGCGGACCATTTCCCCACCGTGCTGGAACTGGCGCAAACCCTGCCGCACCAGAAACGCGTCGGGCCGCGAGGCGATATCACGCTGATCGCCCGCCAATCCTGATCGACATCGACCTTCCCGCATGAAATCCAACGCTGCTACCACCATGTCATTGGAAAACACCGCCTCCGGCACACCGTCTTCCTTGGCAAGCGCCGCCACTGCCGCGCAACACTGGCCGCTGTCGCAACGCGCGCGCAACCTGACCAGTTCGGCGATCCGCGAGATCCTGAAAGTCACCGAGCGCCCTGAAATCATTTCGTTCGCCGGCGGCCTGCCCGCCCCGGCGACGTTTCCGGTGGAAGCCATGCGCGCCGCGGCGGAACGCGTCCTGACGAACGACGCGGTTGGTGCACTGCAGTACTCGCCGACCGAAGGCTATCGGCCATTGCGTGAATGGGTGGCGGCGCATCACTCGGGCAATGGCGTGACGATCCGGACGGAGCAGGTGCTGATCACCACCGGGTCGCAACAGGCACTCGACCTGATGGGCAAGATCATGCTCGATCCAGGCAGCCGCGCGCTCGTGGAGACACCGTCCTACCTGGGAGCGCTGCAGTCATTTTCGATGTTCGAGCCCACGTTCGTGTCCGTCCCATCCGATGACGACGGTCTGCAACCGGAGACACTGACCCCCGCGCTGACGCGGGAGGCACGGCTGCTCTATACACAGCCAAACTTCCAAAATCCCACGGCCCGCCGCATGCCTTTGGCGCGTCGTCTGGCATTGGCCGAATTCGCACGCCGCTGCGGTTTTCCGGTAATCGAGGATGACCCGTATGGCGAGCTGTATTACCGCGACGCGCCATTACCCACGTTGTTATCGATGGCACCCGACCACATCGTGCATTTCGGGACATTCTCGAAGGTGTTGGCGCCCGGCTTGCGCGTGGGGTATGTGATCGCGCCTGAACCGCTGCTGTTGAAACTGGTCCAGGCGAAGCAGGCGGCCAACTTGCACACGCCGATCCTGACACAGCGCATCGTCCATGAAGCGATAAAGGGCGACCTGCTGTCGCGCCACCTGCCCGATGTGCGGACGCTGTATCGCGGCCAGTGCGATGCGATGCTCTCCGCGCTTGAACGCGAGATGCCCGATGGTGTGCGCTGGAACGCACCGTCCGGCGGCATGTTCGTCTGGCTGACGCTTCCGGGCCATATCGATGCAACCGCCCTGCTGCAGTGCGCCATCGCGGAGCGTGTGGCCTTCGTGCCGGGCGAGCCGTTTTATGCGGACGGCCGCACCGATCCACTAGCGTCCCGCTCGATGCGCCTGTGTTTTTCGACGGTGCCGCCGGCGCGCATCGACGAAGGCATCGCTATACTAGGCCGCCTGATCGCCGGCTGGCCCAAACCCTAGTCGGCGCGGACCGCTTTATCAACTGGAGATCACGATGTCGCAATCCGCTGTCTATCAACGCCTTGACGCTGCCGGTATCACGCTACCAGCCGCAAATGCGCCGGCAGCCGCCTATGTGATGGCGGCGCAGTCCGGTAACCTGGTGCATGTCTCCGGGCACATCGCGCGCAAGGAGGGTCAACCGTGGGTTGGACGCCTTGGCGATTCATTGGACACGGCAACGGGCAAGGCCGCGGCACGCAGCGTTGCAATCGATCTGCTGGCAACGCTGCACGCACACACCGGTGACCTTGGCCGTGTTTCCCGGATCGTCAAACTGGTGAGCCTGGTGCATTCGGCGCCGACGTTTACAGAACAGCATCTCGTCACCAACGGAGCATCGGAATTGATGGTCGAAATATTCGGCGACCAGGGCAAGCATGCGCGTTCCGCATTCGGCGTCGCGCAGTTGCCATTCGGCGTATGCGTGGAAATCGAGATGATCGCCGAACTGACGGCCCCTTAGCAGTGCCTGCATACCCGACCGCTGATCGGGTATTTCGTCGCGCAATCACGACACCCTCGTCATCGCGCCACCCAATGCGCCGGCTTCGTCGGAGATCCAACCGGCGCAACGGCAATAGGCGCACCATGCGTACGCCGCGGCGGATGCCTAACAATCGAACGATTGTTTCGGTTCCATCGCCCCCTCTGCCGATGGAACCGATGCCTTTTCAACGCGGCGCGACGAGATGAATTCGCCGAGATCGGGCCAGACAATGATTACGCGTGCTTCATGCGTCGGTGCGCCGACTCCACGCGCATCCCGTTCGATTCCAAGACATTCTTCCGGGCGCGACGCGCAAAGCATCCGGCACGTCGCTATTGCCCCTATGAGGACTGTTCTGCCGGCCTTGTCTGGTCGGTCGAACACCTACGTGACGAACTCCTAAAATTTATAGGCTTGGGTTACTATCTCTCAGCCGTAGCCGCTGGCATTGGTCAATGGGACGCCATCACTCGATATGAGCGGACGTGCCTCGCATGTGTGGCGGCCATTGCTTTCGTTGTCTGTCATGGGCGCTACTGCGGCATCCTTCCTGGATGCGCTGGCGTTGCGGCACGGCACACGCCTTTGAACGATATATGACTCAGCTACTGCCGTCGGGGGATGGAGCAACACGGCCGTTCGATCCGCAAGATGATTATCGCGACTCCCGCAAATGGGCCTTGTTCGCCATTCCGGCGCTTGGACTCATTTTGCTGGCTATTCTGTGGACCGTGATCGGTACGCGGCTCTCGGTCGAGCATCGTACCGTAAGCGCCGATTCCGCGGCATCGGCCGATATCCTCGCTTCCGCGCTGGAACAGCATACGGTCAAGGCCATTCACCAGATCGATCAGATCACACGTTTCATTAAGTTCGAATACGAAAAAGACCCGGCGCATTTCAATCTGGATCTAGCATTCTCACAGGGTCTCGTACCGGCGGACGTACTGCTGCAGGTTTCCCTGGTTGGTGCCGACGGCAAGATGGTCGAAGCGGTGAGCACACGGCCTGGACAACGCGGTATCACCGTAACGTCTGGCGCGACGACCCCGGTGGATGTCTCTGACCGCCAACACTTCCGTTATCACACCGCGCATGACAGCGACGAGTTGTTTATCAGCAAGCCGGTGCTAGGGCGTGCATCAGGTCAATGGACGCTGCAATTCACACGGCGCCTGAACAGCCCCGGCGGCCAATTCGGCGGTATCGTCGTCGTGTCGGTCGCCCCCCGCTATTTCACTTCGGATTTCTATAACACCGCGGCACTCGGCGACAACGGCGTTATCGCGGTGATAAGCGACGACGGCACTGTGCTGTCGCGGCAGACCGGCAGCCACGACCCCGAGCATCGATTCACCGCAGGCGTACGCTATCCGGAACCGCAGCATCTTGCGGGGGAGATCGACGATCCGATCGATAACGTGACACGGCAGGTTGCGTATCGGCATATCGCCGATTATCCGCTGGGAGTCATGGCAGGGCTCGCCGTCAGCGACGAATTGGCCGCGTTCAATCACACGCGCAACGTCTACCTGATGATGACGACTTTCATGTCGGTCGCCATCATCCTCTTTCTGTTCTATGTCTGGCTGCTGATGCGCAAGCTCATGCAACGCGAACGGGAGATGCGTCTGCTCGCCGAGACGGACATCCTAACCGGTCTGCCCAACCGTTATCAAAGCTTGCGCATCCTGCGACGGGAAGTACTGCCATTGGAGAACGTGGGCCGCATCGCACTGCTGATGGTCGGGCTGGACAACTTCAAGACCATCAACGACTCCCTGGGTCACGCCGCCGGTGATCAGGTCCTCATCAAGACCGCGGCGCGGCTGGGTGAACTGGCGGCACGCTTGAGCAGCGAGGCGCTAATCCTGGCGCGCAGCGGCGGCGATGCGTTCCTGATTGCCATAAAGGGACCATCGGTACGCGAGGAATCGGCACTGCTCGCCGAGGCGATCGCGGAGGCACTGCAACCGCCGTTCACGGTCCGCGGCATTCCGCTGGTCTTGAACGCCAGCGTGGGTATCGCGCTCTACATGGAAAATGGCGAGAACGAGGCCGATCTGCTGAAAAAAGCGGATCTCGCGATGTACAGTGCGAAGGAGGCTGGCAAGGCCTGCTATCAGTTTTACTCGCCTCACCTGGCACGTCGCGCGGACCGTTTGATGAAGTGGGAGCAACAACTGCGCGTGGCGTTGTCCCAGAAGCAGTTCTTTGTCGAATACCAACCGATCTACAACTTGCAGGATCGCCGCATCCGCGGTTTCGAGACGTTGCTGCGCTGGCACCATCCGGATCAGGGGCTGATTCTCGCCGGTGACTTCATTCCGATCGCGGAATCCACCGGCTTGATCTTGCCACTTGGCGACTTCGCCCTGGATGCGGCCTGCGGTCAGTTGGCGCTTTGGCGCGCAGAAGGATTCAATGCATTGACCTTGGCGGTCAATGTCTCGTCAGTGCAATTCTGGCGTGGCGACCTTGTTGACACGGTACGGCGCGCGCTCGACAAACACCTTGTTCCGCCGGAACAACTGGAACTGGAAATCACCGAAACGGCGATGATCGAGTATCCGGAGCTGGTGTCCGACAAGATCACCGCATTGAAGGCGCTCGGCGTACGAATCGCATTGGATGATTTCGGGACAGGCTATTCGTCCCTATCGTATTTGCATCGCTTCCCGGTGGATACGCTGAAAATCGATCGCTCATTCGTTCACGCCATTCCGAACGATCGCAGCGTCTGCTCGATGATCTCCGCCATCGTTGGTCTGGCGATGTCCCTCGGTCTGACGGTTGTCGTCGAAGGCATCGAGAACGACGAACAGGCGGAATGGTTGTCGCGTCTTGGGAACCTGGATGCGCAGGGCTTCCTGTTCTCGCGCCCGCTGCGTGCCGAAGCGGCGCTCGAAGCGCTGCGGAACGTGGGCGTGTCTGGCGCCGAGGCGACACTGCCGCCGAAGGACGCCCTCAACCCATAGGGCGCGCCCTTCTGTCGATCGCGACAGGACGCGTACGCTCCGGAGACATTACATACGGTGAGTGCCCGTTACACCAGCCCCATCACACCGAGGGCGATGGTGATAACGCCAAGCACCAGGTTGATACTGACCATGGTTCGAATCGTGACCAATGCTTTTGCGCCATCCTGCCATTTCTCCGCCTGCACCGCGCGCTGCAGACGCGGGAACATCGCAAACCGGATATGGCCGAAAATCAGCATCATGACCACGCCGGTGCCAGTCATGGCGTGTACCGGCCAAGGCGCCTGACCACCGCCGAAGCGTCCCATCAAATAGCCACCGGAAATCAGCAACAGGCCGATGCTGATACTGACCCAGGTAAAGAAACGCCGCAGCACCCCTTCCCATAGCGGCAACCGCATTTGCGGCGCGATTTCGCTGACCGCCGGACGCAGGCAGATGTGCGCGAAAAACATCCCCCCTACCCAGATGACAACCGCGATCAAATGCAGAAACAGCGCCACTTCCACGACATGATTCATCTCGACAACATCCTTTCCAGATAGCGTCCGCCCGATACGCGCGGCGAACGCCGGGAGATCGACTTCAGCGGATTGCCGGGCGCAAGCCCGTCGGCTTCAACCGATTTGCCGGCACCTTGCCGCGTTTCGCACGCTTGCCGCGGTGTGGATCGAGCGCATCGTTGTTCAATACCGCTTCCACCGGCTTGCCGCCGCGCTCCCCCTGCAGCACCAGGCCAACCGGCGTGAAGGCAACGCTTTGCAACAGTGACTGGCCGTCTTCCAGCGACATCAGCGTAACGCCACGGCCACCGGCCATGGTCTTCATTTCATCGATACCGAAAACCAGTAACCGACCGTCGCTGGCAAGACAGGCGACTTCCGTCGCGCCATCAAGCACCGGCGTAGGCATCAGCGGTACGGGTTGCGTATCGCCCTCGCCTTCGATCGTCATGAACGACTTCCCGCTACGATTCCGGCTGACAAGGTCACCCAGCTTCGACAGGAAACCATATCCGGCACTGGTTGCCAGCAACAGCAGACGCTCCGGCGCGGCGGCGTAGTAGTGCAGCAATCGCGTACCCGACTCCAGGTCGACCAGCGACGTCACCGGTACGCCATCACCCCGGCCACCCGGTAGACCCGCGACGGCGGTTGAATACACCCGGCCGTTATTGCCCCAGGCAATCAGGTTGTCGGTTGTACGGCATTCGAAGGCACCGTAGAGGGAGTCACCCGCCTTGAACGTGAACATCGCACTATCAAGGCCGTGGCCCTTCTGCGTCCGTACCCAACCACGTGCCGAGACGATGACCGTCACCGGTTCGTCAACCACGCGCGCTTCCGCGCTCGCACGCTTTTCCTGCTGGATCAGCGTACGGCGATCGTCGCCATATTGCTTTGCATCGGCCTCGATCTCCCGGATCATCAGACGACGCATGGCCGAGTCACTGCCGAGCAACTCCTCGAGCTTCTTCTTCTCGTCGGACAGCTCGGACAACTCGCGTTCGATCTTCAGGCGTTCCAGTCGCGCCAATTGGCGCAGCCGGATTTCCAGAATGTCGTCGGCCTGCCGATCGGTCAGCTTGAAACGGTCGATCAGGGCCGGCTTCGGCTCATCCGATTCGCGGATGGTCTGGATCACTTCATCGATATTCAGGAAGACGATCAAGCGTCCTTCCAGGATATGAATGCGATCATTGACCTTGCCCAGGCGATGCCGCGTACGACGGGTCATCGTCGCCTGGCGGAACGCCACCCATTCACCCAGGATCTCCGGCAACGCTTTTTGCCGCGGCCGGCCGTCTCCGCCGATCATCACCAGGTTGATCGCCGCATTCGACTCCATGCTGGTATGCGCCAGCAAGGTGTTGATGAACTCGGTTTGATCGATACGGCTCGACTTCGGCTCGAATACGAGCCGCACCGCCGCGTCCTTGCCGGATTCGTCGCGCACCGCGTCGAGCAGTCCGAGAATCGTCTGCTTGCCTGCAAGCTGCTCCGGTGTCAGCGCCTTCTTGCCCAGCTTGATCTTCGGATTGGTCAGGTCCTCGATTTCCTCGAGCACTTTCTGACCCGATGTGTTCGGCGGCAGCTCGGTCACCACCAGATTCCATTGCCCACGCGCCAGTTCTTCGATCTTCCAGCGTGCACGCACTTTCAGGGAGCCGCGACCGGTCTCGTAGGCCGCGGCGATTTCCGCAGGGCTCGAGATAATCTGACCACCGCCCGGGAAGTCCGGTCCGGGCATCAACGCCAGCAACTCGTCGAGCGCCATCTTCGGGTTACGAATCAAGGCCACCGCTGCGGCGGCCGTCTCGCGCAAATTATGCGACGGAATTTCAGTGGCCATGCCTACCGCGATACCGGACGCCCCGTTCAGCAATACGAACGGCAACCTCGCCGGCAATAGCCTCGGCTCCTGAAAGGATCCATCATAGTTCGGCATGAAATCGACGGTCCCCATATCGATTTCATCGAGCAACAGCTTCGCAATGGGTGTCAGGCGCGCCTCGGTGTATCGCATCGCCGCGGCGCCATCCCCATCCCGCGAGCCGAAATTACCCTGGCCGTCGATCAGCGGATAGCGCATCGAGAAACCCTGCGCCAAGCGCACCAATGCGTCATACGCGGATTGGTCGCCGTGCGGGTGGTATTTACCCAATACGTCGCCGACCACACGTGCCGATTTCACCGGCTTCGCGTCGGACGCCAGGCCCATTTCGCTCATTGCGTAAAGGATGCGGCGTTGTACCGGCTTCTGCCCATCGCAGACGTCGGGCAACGCGCGCCCTTTCACAACCGAGACCGCGTAATCCAGATACGCCCGTTCCGCGTAGACGCCCAGCGTCAACGCATCGCCATCCGGCGGGGGCGTCTCGATAGTGTCGTATTCCATGACCATGTCCTGCTTGCCTTAAATGTCCGCTTCGACTTCGTTGCCCTTCTCTTCCAACCAACTGCGGCGCGCGGCGGCTTCGCCCTTGCCCATCAGCATCGTCATCATCGTGACCGTGGTGTCGAAGTCGAATTCACCCAACGTAACCGGTGACAGGCGTCGGGTATCGGGATTCATCGTCGTATCCCACAATTGTTCGGGGCTCATTTCGCCCAGGCCCTTGAAGCGGCTGATGCTCCACTGGGTCTCACGCACGCCGTCCTTGCGCAGCTTGTCGAGGATCGACTCCAACTCGGCCTCGTCCAGCGCATAGAGCTTCTGCGCGGGACGCTTGCCGCGCGCCGGTGCATCCACGCGGAACAGCGGCGGCCGTGCCACGTAGATATGCTGCCGCGCGACCAGTTGCGGGAAATGCTTGAAGAACAATGTCAGCAGCAGTACCTGGATGTGCGAGCCGTCGACATCCGCATCAGACAGAATGCAGATCTTGCCGTAGCGGAGGTTCGACAGGTCGACCGGGTCGTTTGGCCCGTGCGGATCGACGCCAATCGCGACCGAGATATCGTGTACTTCGTTATTGCCGAACAGCCGGTCGCGCTCGGTTTCCCAGGTGTTCAGGACCTTGCCGCGCAACGGCAGAATCGCCTGGAATTCCTTCTCCCGCCCCATCTTGGCCGACCCGCCCGCGGAGTCACCCTCGACCAGGAACAGCTCGTTGCGGCTCAGATCGGTGGATTCGCAATCGGTCAGCTTGCCGGGCAACACCGCCACGCCGGAACTCTTGCGTTTTTCGATTTTCTGGCCGGCGCGGGTCCGCGCCTGCGCCTGCTTGATCACCAGGTCCGCCAGCTTCTTGCCATGCTCGACGTGCTGGTTCAACCACAACTCCAGCGCCGGCCGGGTGAAGGACGACACGAGTTTGACCGCGTCGCGACTGTTCAGGCGCTCCTTGATCTGGCCCTGGAACTGCGGGTCCAGCACTTTCGCCGAAAGTACATACGAAACACGAGAAAACACATCGTCAGCGAGTAGCTTGACGCCCTTCGGCAACAGGCCTCGCAGTTCGATGAAACTCCGCACCGCCTGGAACAGGCCGTCGCGCAGTCCGGATTCATGCGTACCGTGCGCCGGAGTGGGGATCAGGTTCACATACGATTCACGCAGTAGCGCGCCCTCTTCGGTCCATGCCACCACCCACGCCGCGCCTTCGCCCGGCGCGAAATTTTCTTCGCCGTTGCGGGCCGGATCGGCAAAACGCTCGCCCTCGAACAGCGGCACAAGCGGCTCCGCGCCGTTCAGGCCCTCGCTCAGGTATCCGCGCAGGCCGTCCTGATACTGCCAAACCTGGCGCTCTCCGGTCTTCTCGATCGTCAATTCGACTTCGACACCGGCGAGCAGCACCGCTTTCGAGCGCAGCAGGCGTTGCAATTCGGCTAGCGGCAGGGCGGGCGAATCAAAGTACTTCCCATCGGGGATGACGGTGACACGGGTACCACTGCGCTTTTCGCCACGGTTGGCCGGACGGACGGTGAGCGCACGCGTGACCACTCCGTGCTCGAAACCGATATCGGCCACTTTGCCGTCCCGCCAGACGGTGACGTCGAGATGCGTGGACAGCGCATTGGTGACCGATACGCCCACGCCGTGCAGGCCTCCGGAAAACGAGTACGCGCCACCGGACGCCTTGTCGAACTTGCCGCCCGCGTGCAAGCGCGTGAAAACGATCTCGATGACGCTGACGCCTTCCTCGGGATGGATGCCATGCGGGATGCCACGGCCCTCATCCTCGACGCTGATGGCGCCATTGGCATGCAGCGTCACGGAAATGCGCTTGCCGTTGCCACCGAGCGCTTCATCAGACGCGTTATCGATGACTTCCTGGATGATGTGCAGCGGATTTTCCGTCCGCGTGTACATGCCCGGCCGCTGCTTGACGGGCTCGAGGCCCTTCAGCACCTTGATCGAGGCTTCGCTATAGGCAGGATTCGTCGGTTTCTTGGACATGTGGTTCGAAATTCAGCATCGGGCCGGGCGCGTCTGACGACAGCCGTCCGGCCACAAAAAATACAAATGACGATGTCGCGCCAGGTAGTCGGCACGGGCATTTCCCCGTCCGTCCGCCCGTCACGGCCGACACATCGGATACGGACGCCGGTCCACGGGCAACCCGCAACCGGTGTTCAGACGCGAAAACAGGGCAGAAACCGCGATGGCCGCGCGTATTTTACTGTGTAGGACGATCGAGTGTACCTTGCGCGCGTGTAATTGGCCGCTTGGGAGGTCCCGGTCGGTGATACGGTACCGCACACCCGGCTCTCATCCCGAGGCACCGCCGCAAGAACGGCGCCCACCGCGCGACAAGTCGGATGGCGGTTCGGCACACGCCGTTCCCTTCCGGTCAGCCTTCGCCGCGGGACTTCGCCTCCAGCGTTTCCCAGCGCTCCAGCGCGATCATCAGTTCGTCGTCGATTTCGGCGAATCGATCGGTCACCTTGGTGCCTTCGGCCGGATTGTCGACGAAAATCTTGCCGTCCTCGATCAGTGCCGACAGGTGTTTCTGCTCTGTTTCGAGATCGGAGATTGTCGCCGGAAGCGTCTCCAGTTCGCGTTGTTCCTTGAAAGACAACTTGACCGGCTTGCCCTTCGGCACCGTGGGGGTGGCCGTGGTGGAGCCGGCAGGCGCAGGCATGGAAGCAGCGGCGGGAGCATGGGCGCCGGACACGCTACTCGCGGACGCGTCCTGGCGCTTTGCGGCTTTGCCACCGGCGGACCAGGGGGTGGCCGGCAAGGCATCGCCACTGGTATGTTGCGCGCGCGCCGACTGCGTCCGCCAATCGGAGAATCCCCCCACATACTCGCGCCAGACGCCATTGCCTTCGAACGCAATGACCGACGTCACGACGTTATCCAGGAAGGTGCGGTCGTGGCTCACCAGCAGGACGGTGCCCGGGTAGTCCGCCAGCAGTTCCTCGAGCAGTTCCAGCGTGGGAATATCGAGGTCGTTGGTGGGTTCGTCGAGCACCAGCACATTCGATGGCCGCGCGAAAAGACGCGCCAGCAGCAGGCGATTGCGCTCACCGCCGGACAGCGACTTCACCGGGGAGCGGGCCCGCTCCGGGGAAAACAGGAAGTCCGCCAGATAGCTCATGACGTGCTTGCGGGCACCATTGATCTCGACCCAGTCCGAACCTGGGGCGATCGTGTCCGCGAGGCTCCGCTCCGGGTCCAGTTGCGCGCGCATCTGGTCAAAATAGGCCACCTGGATATTCGATCCGGTCCGCAGCGAGCCGCTATCCGGCGCAATCTCACCGAGCATCAGCTTGATCAACGTGGTCTTGCCCGCGCCATTCGGACCGATCAGGCCGATCTTGTCGCCCCGCATCACGGTGGCGGTGAGCTTGTTGATCAAGGTCCAGCCTTCATAGCCCTTGGAGACATCGATCATTTCGGTAACGATCTTGCCCGAACGATCGGCTTGGCTGACGTCCAGTTTGACATTGCCCTGGACGTTTCGCCGCTCCGAGCGCTCGCCACGCATGGCTTCCAAGCGGGCGATACGGCCGACGCTTCGAGTCCGCCGCGCTTCCACGCCCTTACGAATCCAGACTTCCTCTTGTGCCAGCAATTTATCGAATTTGGCGTTTTCAATGCGCTCGGTCTCGAGTTGCTGTTCCTTGCGAATCTGATACGCCGCGAAATTGCCGGGATAGGACAGCAAGCGCCCGCGGTCGAGCTCGACGATACGGGTGGCAACAGTATCCAGGAACCGGCGATCGTGGGTGATGAACAGCAGGCTGGTGCGCAACGAGATCACCAGCGATTCGAGCCACCGGATGGCATCGAAATCGAGGTGGTTGGTCGGTTCATCAAGGAGCAGCAGGTCGGGGGCGCTGACCAGCGCCCGCGCGATGGCGACCCGCTTGCGCATGCCGCCGGACAAGTCATCCACGCGCATCGTCTCATCGAGACCCAGTTGTTCGAGCGTCGTTTCCACGCGATTGCGCCAAGACCACGCATCGGTCGCGTCGAGCGCGCCTTGCAGTTCGGTGAGGCGCGCCATCAGCGCATCGGAATCGCTGCCTTCCGCGCCCAGTTGGGACGAGACCTCGTCGTATTCAGCGAGAAGGCGCATGGCATCGGCGAGACCGGAGGCGACGGCCTCGAAGATCGTCTCACCTTCGGTGAACTCGGGCTCCTGGGCGACGAAAATCGTTTTCAGATTGGATTGACGCGAGACGAGCCCATCGTCCGGACGGCTCAGGCCCGCGACAATTTTGAGCAGCGAGGACTTGCCGGCGCCGTTCCGGCCAATCAGGCCAACGCGTTCACCCTGCTCGATAGAGAAATCGGCGTGGTCCAACAAAGCCACGTGACCGAACGCCAGTTGAGCGCCGGTAATGGAATACATCGACATGAGAAGGCTGTCCAGCAGCGGTTAGGCAGGATCAAGCGATCCCGGCACCATGACCGCCGCAAAAGGGGAAATCGGTTGGGCGCTATTGTACCGGCTGTGCGTAACACGGCTCGCGAAGTGCGGAAATGAGGCTGATCGGGCGGTGAATACGACTGAAAAGTCAGGCCTTAGTCGTTTTTTGGGGAATGGGCGGGTGCAGTCAGGAACGTGCCACACGCGGGGAAGGAGCGGGACGGAGGCGGCGGAGCGGCGAGTGGGGGGATTGGGTGATGGGTTCGAGGACGGCCCACAGCGAAGCGATGTTGCCGTAGTGGCAAACCGTTTTTCGCGCGCTTAACAAGCTGGGCGTCCGGCAGGTATCACTGGCGCCAAGCGTGCTCTTCGGTCGCGAATCAACCAAGCCATGTCGGACAAATCAGGTGGATCAAACCTCGTTTTTGCGGGACATGACCGTAGATAATGTCCGTTTCAAACGCACGTTGCGCCACGTCTCATGAAACAGGGTGACCACCGCCAGGCCGAATACCGCCGCCCCACCCGCCAACCATTCAACGCCCATTTTCTTCCCCCGACCTTTGTCACGGAAAACATAGAACCCTATGACTACGTTAGCGCGAAAAAATTGAGGTTTGTATACAGCGGATATCAATTTTTCTCCACTACGGCCCCGGCGATGCGGCTGAACAACAGAGACCATGCTCACAGGATAGGGCAGAGGTGATTCTATGGGGGAAAAGAGGTTCGGCCGTTCGGCCGGTTCGCTCACATTCGCCTGCCAATACCCCCACCCGCCTGGAATGCCCCCTTCCCCTCTGCTATACTCTGCCTCCGCGTCTCCCCGTAGTTCAATGGATAGAACAAGTGCCTCCTAAGCGCTAGATACAGGTTCGATTCCTGTCGGGGGGACCATAGAACACTCTAGCGATTGCAAGCAACGCCAAGTTAGCCTCCTCCAGCCCCGTACTGCGGGGCTTTTTATTGCCCACCTTCATAAGGTTTGCCCATTGGCAGCCACGCAATTTGGGGGACTTTTTGGGGGTATAGGAAAATCAATGGCATTCGGTTAAGCGCTATGCTAGTTTTCTCAAAAAATCGAGCAAGGTTCCTCTTCCCGATGCCTCATGAAGAAATATCAGTGTTTTGGACAAAAGCCGGCGAACTGTTTGAGCAAACCTGTCAAGCCATGGATCCAATCTGGCGAAAACGTAAGCGCGTGATCGATACCCGGCTGCTGGTCGTATTCATCCTGAAGCTGGTTTTGAGTAGAAACCGGCAGGGCTATGGCAGCAGTCTGTGCGCACTCTGGGAGTCCTGTTCGGACAAAGGGATCACTCTGCCCCGTACCGATGCTGTTGCGGCTTCGTCGCTGTGTGAGGCCCGGCAAAAGCTTCCAGAAGCCATTTTTAAAACGCTCAACAACGAACTGATTTCACTGTGGCATGCTCACCGGGATACCCCGAACTGGAAAGGGCATCGCGTTTTCGCCATAGACGGCTCGAAAATCAATGCGCCCCGCGGCCTGCTGGAATACGGCTATAAAACTCCGCGGGAGACGACCCGGCATTACCCTTGCGGCATGGTGAGCGGCTTGTACAACCTGCAGGAACAACTGATCTACGATTTCGTACTGGTACCCCACAACGATGAACGCCGCTGTGTGCCTGACCATCTGGCAAAACTGGAGGAGGGAGATCTGGTCATTTTCGACCGGGGCTACTTCAGCTACCTGATGCTGCATCAGGTTCTGGCCAGCGGACAATACGCGGTGTTCCGCCTGCAGCAGGGGACCACCAATTCGCAAGTGGCCGCGTTCTGGGGGAGTGAGCGCAGGGACGCCATTATCGAGTACGTCCCGTCGCCCGCAGTGAAACATGGGCTCAAAAAACGCGGACACACCGTGGGTCCTCAGCCGCTTTCAGTCAGGCTGGTGAAGTGCCGTATCGAGGATGAAACCCACGTGTATGCCACGACCCTGATGGATCAGGCCGGTTATCCTGCAGACTGTTTTCCGGATCTGTATCACGGGCGCTGGGGCATCGAAGAGCTGTACAAGATTTCGAAAGAGATCATCGGCATGGAGGACTTTCATTCGCAAACGGAGCGCGGTGTAAAGCATGAGATCTATGGGCATTTCCTGCTGATCAACCTTGCCCGACTGTTTGAAATAGATACCCGCAACCGGCTACCTTCCAATGGCCGGCCAGAGGAATCCTGCCGCACGATCTCATGGCCTCAATCCGGCAAGACGTTGAAGATCAATTTCAAGCATTGCCTGTCTGTTGTCGGACGCCACCTGGAAAATCTTGTTCTGATGGCAGGGCGTACTGTTGCGGACTGGCTGGATAAGGCGATGGCGGCAGTGGCCCGAATCAGGCAACGCAATCGCCCGGGGCGGCGCTACCCGCGACGCTCCTTCAAGCCCCGCACGCGATGGAATTCGTTTGGTGCCGCGCCGAAGCCTTAACCGAATGCCATTGATAGGAAAATACCCCCAAATTTGTACCCCCAGGGCAGCGGGAACAGCACGTCAAACGGCGCTTTCCAGAGTTCGCCGGGGATTTCGTGTAGATACCCTAATCGCGGGGGTACAAAGCTATGGCGCTCACCGACACCGCAATCAAAAACACCAAGCCAGGCGATAAGCCAATCAAGCCATTCGACAGCGGCGGCCTATTCCTATTGATCGCGCCGACCGGCTATAGATACTGGCGAATGAAGTACCGCTTCGCTGGGAAAGAGAAGTTGCTGGCGATCGGAGTCTACCCAGAGCTTTGACTTGCGGCTGCGCGGAAGCGGCACGACCTACCGCGCGCGATCCTCGCTGCTGGCGGCGATCCAGGCGCGGATAAAAAGGAGCAAAAGCGATTGCGCGCCCTGGCTGCGGCAACGTCTTTCGAGGCATTATCCCGCGAGTGGTTTGAGCAGCAGGCCGGTGGATGGCCCAAGGTGTATGGGGAGAAGGTGATTGCCTCCCTGGAGATCGACGCCTTCCCAAAGATCGGGGATCGTCCAATTGCCGAGGTCGAGGCGCATCACCTTGTGGCCATGCTTCGCGAGATCGAGGCCCGCGGCGTGCGTGAAACTGCCAAGCGCGTCTTGCAGCGTGTTCGCGCGGTATTCCAGTCTTCACAACGTTCGCCCAGACATCGCAAGCAATGACACAAGCTAAAAGACTGCGCATAGGCCGGCCAGCCGAAAACGGGGTTCCCTTGCCCCGCTGGCGCATTCCCTCATTGAATAATGGGTGCTCTAATGGGGCGTTGATGGACAGCAATTTATTTGACCCCAAAAGCACGTCGATAAACGATTTCAGGATTTTTGATTTACCAGAGATCGCGCAGGGGCTCGCAAGAATATTGCGTTATCGAAGCGTTTAGTGCTCGAATGCTAAAGTCGTACCTAAAGATGTTACGGAATCTGTCGTAATGGCGTCTGCATACCTGCCATAGCTATCAATCCGCTGGACGGCAAACCGCGCGCCATCAAGCGCGGGGCTTCGAGTCAGACCATGAAAAAAATAATTACGCTTCTCGTTATTGCGCTGTTCGCCACCACCGCTGCTTACGCACGCGGCGGCCATTACGCTGGCGGCCACGGATCGTCGCATAAGGGCGGCACCTACAAGAACGCGCGTACCGGCGATCACTACGAGAAGCGGCACTGATGATCGCCCGCATCGCACCCAACAGGATTAGCCGCAATGTCAGATGAAATCGTGGTTCACCAGGCATCCGACCGCGAGCCACGTATTACCAAGGCCGTCGCGCACATCCGATCGATGATGGTTCCTGGTGAAACGCTTCAAGAGTTCGCCGTCCAACGCAGAATCTTTGCCATATTTCACCGTCGCTCGATTGTCAGCGCTACCTCCGGGCGTTTTATCGCGGTCTCGCGCAACCTAATCGCCGGATATAACCCCGTCGACATTCGGTGGCAGGACATTAAGCAAGCCAGGATCAAGGTCGGCATTTTCGGATCGACGCTGACCATTAGCGCCTTACGCAGCCCCGATCTCGCCATTATGGGATCTCGTGAAGACTTTCAATTCACGGGCCTGCGAAAGGTCCAAGCGCAAGCGGTATATCGCATTTGTCAGGCGCAGGAACAGGCATGGCGAGAAAAGCGACGGCTGCGTGAGATTGAGGAGCTTCGGGCAAAGGCTGGCGGGTTCCAAATGTCCAGCACGGCCACTGGCACGGACATAGACACCGCGTCTGGCTTGACCGCACGCTTGGCACAAGCAAAGGAAATGCTTGAACAAGGACTAATCAGCGATTCCGAATACGAGACCATCAAGGCTCGAATAATAAGCAGCATCTGAGCAACGGGGAGCATATGGGTTATCAGTAGAAGATGCTGCAGGTTCCGCCAAATATCGAAATGTCGAAAAAACAAAAGGGCGCGCAGCAGCTGCCTATCTGGAAACCATTGTGAATGAGCAGGCCCAAGCGGGGTGGGAGTTTTATCGGACGGATAGTTTCGGCGTTGACGTTCCTACCAGTTGCCTCGCGGCTCTGTTCGGCGCAAAGTCAACCACGACCCACTACTATGTCGTCACCTTCCGGTATCCTGATTGATCTAAGCGAGTGGTTCATTGGGCTTTATCGCAACGTCGCGCCCAACCGTCTTCGCAATAGCTGCCGCTTTGAGCCCTCTTGCTCCAAGTACGCGCTGATCGCTATTCGTCAGCATGGGGCAATCAAAGGATGGCGGCTGGCGCTCCGCCGAATTGGCCGTTGCCGGCATCCGCACGGCGGGATAGATTTCCCGCCATGAGGTAGGCTTCCCTGGTTTCCGGGTCGGCGGCATTCACTCCGGTATCCACTCTAAAGCACGCCCCGACGTGCAGTCGGACGGTCGGACATCTGGTGCGTACATCGCATTACGAAGTCGCGTTTGAAACGCGACCCTTTACCGCGTCTGAGTACCTTATAAAACCTAACGTCGACGGTGGCGCAACGCTAGACAAACAGGGGCGGCATCCACGATCCCGGCCCTTGCCAAGCCGATGGTTGTCACCCAGGTTCGCACGGAAAGCGCGCCCTTCGAGCGTCGCGGGACATCGGCAATTTCTTTACCGCATAAAACGCGCGGGCGGGCGTATAGGGAAAAGGGGGGGCGGCAAATCCTTTGTCAGCAGTACGCGCGTGCGCGCGCGTAACGGGCGCTGGAGCAGCGATCCTGTTGACGACGATGCGGCGGCGGGTAGTATACGAATCGGTACAACCCTTCCAGCACATATGGTGACCCGATACGTCATCCACGTTGGCGACAAGACCACCACGGATGGAACGGTGCTGACCACCGAGCAACAATTGCACGGGGCCTTCGGTAAAGGGACCGCTTTAATCGGAGATCCGGTCTACTGCCCAGCCTGCAAGACAACCGGCCAGATCATCGCGAACGGCCCTCGCTTGCCGATGACCATATCGGGACGACAGATCGCGCTAAGTGGTGACCTGTGCCTGTGCAAATGCGCCAAGCTTCCCAAACTGGTGGCGGTTCACCAGAAATTGGCCGTCAAGGTTGGCGACAGCGCCGAGACCACGCCAGCCCCCGCCCAGCAGCTTGCGGCCCGTGGAGTGAGCGAGCAACAAGAGGCCGAGTGCCATGCACAGTATGAGCGGTCAATGGAGGAGTGCGGCGTACTTAGCGCGATGCGCGGCCGCAACCCCGCCGTTTATCAAGCGTGTGCACGACGAGCCTTCGAACTTTATCAACAATGCCGAGGATACTGAAATGTCCGATGCTTCCAAGCCCCCCCGCTGCGTCGTAACCGCCTGGGATGATGAAAAGCGCGCCATAGTTCACTACACAATCGAGACGGAAAGGATGGAGAACATTCTTGCGAAAGCGTTTCCGCTTGAGGTGCCAACCGAAACCCATAATGACGTGATTGATGACGAAATCGCCCGTCAAATCGGGGGGACGGTGGTCAAACTGCTTGCTCTCAGCAACACTGCATTGAAGCCAATGGATCAAATAACCCCCCATCCGGACGCTGGGTAGGCAAAGCTCATGCGAAGATCGCCGTCGCCACATTGCGTCGTCATCACCTGGGACGCCGACAAAGCCGCGTTTGTCGTTAATACGCTTGAGGCGAGCAAGATCAGTGAACTGTCCGGACGAGCTATGAAAGTGCCGCTCGCCGTCAGCGAACTGGATAATGGTGTGGATGACGAATTCGCACGTCAGCTTGGAGCTTTGGCGGTTGGGTTATTGCAGCTTACCAATCCGGAAATCAAGCCAATCAATCGCATCACGCCGCATCCAGAAGCCTAGTTGGCACAACGAGGATGCACCATGCAAGTGAACCTAAACGACCTGGTGGCCGCCTACGCAGGCTTGGCGCGACCGACTGGCTATTACGCTACGGCGCTACGGCACTTGATCGGTGAACGGGAAGCGACGCTACGCACCGAGATAGCGCGGCTGGCGGTGGAAGCGGCTACCCGTCAGCATTGGACGCCAGAGCACCGGGACCGGATGCTGCACTTTGCGGAGCATGGCGCGGCGGGGGATCTTGAGGCGACGTGGCGGTATCTGGCGGGGTTAGCGCACTAACTGCGGCACGACACATTATCGTTTCGCTACAAAAGCTTTGGAGGTCAGGTGATAAATCAAACCCGTAGTGCTGAGGCGATGGCTACGATTGACGAAATGCTATTCGTCGCAAGACGATGCATCAATCGCAGGCGCACCTTTGGCTACCCCGCAACTCTGTTGTTGTTGAGCGTAATCGATGCAATCGCGAACGCCGTACTGCCACCTTTGTTGAACGAAAAAGGCAAGACGATAAATAAAAGCGTAAGGCTCGACGTGCTATTACAGCCGCAGTTCGAGTGCATCATCGAAAGCAAACAGGTTCTGTCGCTAGAAAAGACCGTTCGCAACGGCTTGTCACATTGCGGCTGTCTGCCTGCGCATGTGGCACTGGTGCCGCAGGCAGCGGGCGATCCGTTTCTTTTCGATGCAGATGATCACCTTCGGGAAGTACGAGTGCCGCAGCTTCTTGCGATGACGCAGAAAGCATGGGAAAAGTACCGGCTAGAATTTGAGCCGGCGCATATACGGTACACGCACCCGCCAATTAATCCTGACGATCCATACGCACCCATGTTCGACGAGATCTTCAATGGCGCGGGGCCACAGCCCGATGGATGGATTACCCCGGATGCCAGCGGCGTACAGCTGATGCAGCCATTGGTTTTTCCGGTGGACGGCATGATTGTGGGCGATGGTAGCGGCTCACTTACTTAGCCAAGCGACCGCGCCTGCGTCTCACCTCCGCAACACCGCTTGTGGCGGCGTCGAGATCTACGTGCAGTTTGTTCATCGTGCCGGTTTAAAAACGGCAAGCAAGTATCACCTGGGGGTACTTTTGGGGGTACATTTGAAATTACAACACCACACCATCCTTAATAATCAATGCCCTGCATCATTAATGTGATAGCTGTCGGGGACCATAGATCATTCCAGCGTGTTCCCAAGAAATACGCGAAACCCCCGACAGGCCTAGCTTCCGAGGGGTTTTCATTCCCGTACGTTCCGGGGGTACCTGGGGGGTATTTTCAGGGGTGGGTTAGAGGTCTTCAAAATACCAAACTCACTTATTGCGACAGAACCCAATCAACGCAGTCCCGCCCGAGGGAGCCGTTTTGATTTGAGAAACGGCGCGCGGTGAACGCCGCGCCGATACGCCGATACGCCGGTAAATCAGACGTTTTCTGTTTCGGTCGATGTCGAGGCGTGTGACGCGGCGGGGGTCTACACTGCAGGCCACACGTTCGGCGTCCGACTGTTCTGGACGATCTCCGCCTGCATCGAGCGCATATCCTCCGGCATGACCTCCGCTTCGTAGCGACGGCCATCTGCTTCCGCCTTGTCCAGAACCGTCTCGAAATTCCCGCTCAACACCTTCGTCAGGATCTTCGGCGGCAGGTAGTCGAACAACCCGAGCTTGCCAGCGGGATCCATGCCGCCGCCCGGCCGATTCGCATACAAGTTGTATGTCGCCGAGATGGATTCCGGGTTGCGCGTCACCAGGGCATCGCTACCCATGATGAAGCGGTCCGGGTGTTTGCGAATGACCGTGGCCAGTCGTTCGATACGCGCCTTGCGCGCTGCTTCGTCGGCCGGTTTGCCCGGGTGATTGTCGGGCAACCGCGAGTGGGGTGAATAGTTTTCCGCGACGACGTCCCACGAAATATCCACCTTGTAATGGGGATGCTTGGTCATCATTGCGTCGATCCATTCTTCGTGATCGTCGCCCGGCGGCCCGTATTTCCCGAGGCCACCCACGTGCGCGTGGATAAAGGAGGTATCGCCGTGGCGTTCGACCATCGCCTCGATTCCCGCGCGATGCTCGCCCTGACCCGGAATTCCTTCCTTGATACATCGCTCGGCGTCGCTGGAGTCGCAGTGCCATTCAAACGGCATGCCTGCCCGACCTAGGAAACGCAGTAAATCGTTCAACGGCGCTTCGGGACTGAAATCGATATGCTTGTAATTGACGTTCTGCTTGTCGACAAACTCCTTGTACGACGTGGCTTCCCCGACGATAAAAAAACGGTTGGGGAATTCTTTTTTGAGGCGCAACACATAGTGCACGGAGTTCGCGTCCGCGAGATTGACGCCGGTGATGGACGGATAAATCCGCTTCGCCGCTTCGGGATGCTCGCGGGCGAGTTCCTCGTGCGCCTTCCCTACCTGCCAATCCACGCTTGTGTTGTAGGCTTGTACGCCCGTCGACGTGATTCGGTCGAAGGCTTCGCCGGTCATCTCTTTCCCGCCGCGGTATTCCTCATTCATATAGTACGTGCTGGTGGCGATCTTTGGCTTGCCATCGGCGTGCGTCGCACCGTGAGGCTGCGGTGCCGTGCTGTCCGAACCGACGGCCGCCGTTGACGATGACCCTTCGCCTCCCGCGCCGTGGGCATGGTCATGCTCGTGATCATGGTTGCCACAAGGGTCGAGCAGCATGACCTTCCCGTGCACGATGACAGTGGGGATGGGGGCCCAGACGAATCGCTTGACGCCGGCCTTGTCGAAGTATTGCAGCTGCGAATAGGCGTTCTGCGCAAGCGTTTTCGTGAAATCCTCGATCTGTGTATGCGAATAGCCAGGGCCGATCGAATGATTGTGGATATCGTGGTGGGGGATGATGCCGGTCTGGACCTCGGCGCTGACGTAGCGCGGTTTCGGTGTCGCATCCGAGCCGCGCGCCTCGCCGCCGGCCTCGCTTTCTTCCCTGGCCTCGCGCGCTTCGGCTGCCGCGATCGAATGCTGTCGCTGGTGACGCACTCGAATCTGCTGCAATTGTTGCGCGCTGCGGTTCTGGCTGGATTGTGTCGCGCGCGCATAGCCGGGCAGGGCACTGGCGTCTCCGGTGCTGGCGCGGACGGATTGCCTGCGTTGCGTGCTCGTGCGATCCACGGACTGGCGTGCTGCGCTGTTGGTCGATGGCAGGCCTTGCAATGCTGCGGGCGGCGAGGGGCGTGCGTCGCGCGGCGCGGATTGGGTAACGCTGCCCGGTTCGGATGCGTTACCGCCCGGCAGCGGGTCGTGCCAGTCGGTCTGTACGCCTGTGTCTCTCACTTGCATGTCGTTTGATGGCATTTCGTTCGCCGACGTCGACAAGGGAACCACGGCGGTAGCGTACGCTTTGCGCGCTACCGCCAACCATGCCCGCGGCACGCGGTCAGCGTGCTCGGCGTGGAAGCGGTTCGTGATGCCGCGTCGTTCCTCCTTGAGATGTAGTCAATGTCCCCGCAGCGTAAGATGAACTTTGTGTTCGCTCTGTGACGAAACGAAGCCACTGCGTTTTTCGCGAAGCGGATTTGGCGGACGAGGTCCAGGTTCACGTCGTATTTAGGCGACTTTCGGATTAGACCAATCGTAAGCGCGAATTTCTCCCCACCTCGTATCTGATGTGATCGATTACGCGTCTCCCTGCCCCGCTGCAACTTTGCACGCTTTTTCCAGGACGGCTAACATGTTGTTCTCGCCCCTGAAAAATAAAAATCGAATGCCAAGCCTGATGCGTCTGACCTCTCGCACCGCCACCCTGCTGCTGTCCTGCGCCGCCCTGCTGCTCCCGATCGCTTCAGCACACGCCTTCGACCAACCGGCGCCGGTCGAAGGCGACTGGATCGCCGCCAGCTTCACCTTCCATGACGGTCAGACGCAAGACAAGCTGCGCCTGCACTACATCACCCTTGGCGAACCCAACAACCCGGCAGTGCTGGTCCTGCACGGCACCTATCAAACCGCGCAAGCCATGCTGTCCAAAGATTTCGGCGGCCAGCTGTTCGGACCCGGCCAGCCGCTGGACGCCAACAAATATTTCATCATCATTCCGGATGGCATCGGCGTAGGCAAATCCAGCAAGCCCTCGGATGGCCTGCGCGCCGCCTTCCCGCAATATGACTATGACGACATGGTAGTCGCGCAATACCGCATGCTCACCGAAGGCTTGGGCGTCAAACACCTGCGTCTGATCATCGGCAACTCGATGGGCGGCATGCAGACGTGGCTGTGGGGCGGCCACTATCCAGGCTTCGCCGACGGCCTGGTGCCGATGGCCTCGCAACCCACTGAAATGGCCAGCCGAAACTGGCTCATGCGCCGCATGCTGGTGGAATCGATCAAGCAGGACCCGGCCTGGAACAACGGCAACTACACCACGCAACCCCCATCGCTGCGCTTGGCCAACAACATGTTCATCTTCGCCACCACGGGCGGCACGCTGGGCTATCAGAAAATCGCGGGCACGCACGCCCAGGCCGACAAATTGGTGGACGAACGCTTGGCAGCGCCAGTGACGGCGGACGCCAACGACTTCATCTATCAATGGGGATCATCGGCAGACTACAACGCCATGCCGACGCTGACCAACATCAAGGTGCCGTTACTGGCGATCAACTCGGCCGACGACGAACGCAACCCGCCGCAAACGGGCGTACTGCAAGCCGCCATAAAGCATCTACCCAACGCGCGCGTGCTGCTGATCCCGGCCAGCGACAAGACGCGCGGCCACGGCACCACCGGCATGGCGAAGTTCTATGCACAGCAGTTGCAGCAATTCATCCAATCGCTGCCACGGCACTGACATGAAACCGCTTGCGATCTCCGGCAGCGCGCGACGACGCATTGGCGCCATGCCGACTAACCACAGCGTCGGTATCCACCGATAGCCGACCTGGCCAAAGTGGCAGCGATGAGCGAGAAAACGCTCCTGCGCAGGCTTCAGACAACGACAGGTAGGGTCACGAAATTTTCCGTTGAAGGTATCGATATACGCTTTCTCAACGGACTTGCCTGGTCGGATGAACGACAGCATAACGCCTGATTCGTAAGCGCAGGCGTCAAGCACTTGCCCGCACGTTCCGGCCCGGTGTTTACGTTTATAGACAAGGTCAATCAGCGGATCTCGCACAACTGCGATTCGTTTGCGCTTACGTCGGCGAGTGCCCAAGCCAGCAAGGCTGTACTGCCGCCATATCTTCTTATGATTTGCAACCCAGCGTTCGTGCAGCCATCGCATTTTCCTTACGTTTTGCCATTTTTTTCCAAACGCATGCTGTTGCCGACATCGATAATCGAAAGTACTACGTAATGTGACGTAGTAAAAAAGAAATCCGCATCCACCGAAATCTGCTTTCGATAAAATTTGATGTCGGTGGATGGCATTTCCGCATCCACGACATACGGCACGCCACGCATGCCATCAAACACGCCATCCGTAGCGATTTAGCATACCAATCACTTTATTAGGATCGGAAATCAAAACCGCGATCGCCCCCTTACCGAATGAAAGGTTGCTTCCGGCAAACGTCTTTTGCATCGCACTGCATGACGAGATCAGGCATTCCCACGTTTGCCAATCAACTTGTCCACGCGACAAAGTTTTTTTAGACGAACTCATTATCCTCACATTTTGTAGCAAATTCGTATGAAAGGTTGCACCGCCACTGTCATCCGCAGGCTTATTCTTCGCGTTAGTACGCTCAGCAGCGAACAAAAGGCGCGATTCCGGCCTTCCAAAAACGACAATATCGAGACTCTCGGAGCAGCCCGTCATGACGACATCCCTTCACCGCGTCCGTGCAATTGCCATCGCGGCGTCCGCTTTCCTTGCTTTAGCGCCTCTTTCCAGCGAGGCACAACAGGTACCGTCGCCGGGATCGCCTGCGGCATCGGCGGGTGATCCGCCCTCCCGTGTCGCGCGTCTGAACTACTTCGCCGGGACGGTGACGCTGGAACCAGCAGGCTTAACCGAATGGTCCTATGCCGTGTTGAATCGCCCACTCACCACGGGCGATCAGTTGTGGGCCGATGCCAACGCCCGCGCAGAATTGCATACAGGTTCGACGGCATTACGACTGGATCATCAGACGGCGCTCGACATTGTGAATCTGAATGACACTATTACCCAATTGAAAGTGACACAAGGCACGCTGTCTGCACACGTTCGCGCGCTGCCCGCGGGTCAGAGCTTCGAGATCGATACGCCGAACGTCGCACTCGTCGCGACAACACCGGGTCTGTTCCGCATCGATGTCGCCGCCGACGGCAGTTCGACCACGGTGACGCTGCGCGCAGGCAATGCCACGTTGTATGGCGACGGTGGTTCATTCCAGATGCGCGCCGGTCAGCAAATCCAATTTGTCGGCACGGGCCTACAGCAACAAGCAGGCGGTGCGGCGCCAGGACTCGATGCGTTCGACCAATGGGTCGCCAGTCGCGATCGCGCGGAAGACGACTCGATCTCCGCGCGCTATGTATCGCGTGAGATACCGGGGTACGAAGACCTCGACGCCAATGGTACGTGGCGCAGTGATCCAACCTATGGCGAAGTGTGGGTACCCACCGTGGCAGTGACGGCCGGTTGGGCACCCTATCACGAAGGACACTGGGCGTGGATTGCGCCCTGGGGATGGACGTGGGTGGACGATGCGCCCTGGGGCTTCGCACCCTTCCATTACGGTCGTTGGGCCTATGTCAGCCATGCGTGGGCCTGGGTACCGGGACCGATCGTCGCTCAGCCGCCTGTCTATGCCCCGGCCTTGGTGGCCTTCGTGGGCGGCGGTAACGGCGGACCACGTTGGGGTGTCGATCTTGCAATTGGCGCAACCGTCGGCGCGGGCGTCGCTTGGTTCGCACTCGGACCCGGGGAGGCATGGCATCCGGCCTACCACTACAGTCCCGCCTATTACAATCGCATCAACAACGTGAACATTACCAATGTTCACAATACGACGATCGTCAATAACGTCACCAACATCCATAACACCTACATCAACCAGAGCGCGCCTGGTGCCATCACGGCGGTGCCCGCCAATGCCTTCTTGCGAGGTCAACCCGTGGCACAGGCCGCGCGTCCTTTCAATGCGCAAATGCTGGCCCATGCACAGATTGGCGCCGGCGCCCCGGCCATCGCACCGGTTCAGCAGAGCTTTGCCGGCGCGCTGCGACCGGCAAACATCGGCGCACCAGCAGCGCTAGCACAGCGTCAGGTGGTAGCAACGCGCGCGCCGGTCGTCCCCGCAGCATTCCACGATACATTGGCGCAACGATTCGCGGCAAGCGGCGGCAAGGTGCCCGGAGCCGGTAATCCAGTAGTGCGTACGACTGCGCCAGCAGCGTTCGCCGCTCGCACGCCAGGCGCGGTGGCCACGCCTGCGGGATTTCGCGTCATCAATCGCGCACAAGTACACCCGGTGAGCGCACAGGGGGTGCCGGGCCACCATGTTGAAGCACCAGCAGCGCATTCCGCCGCGCCGGCTCAACCGCAGGTGCGCGCACCGGAACCACGAACCGTGCCGAATCCCGCAGCGCCTCGGCCGCAAAACGCCGAACCGCCGCACGCGATCCAGGCTCATGAAAACGGTGTACCCCATCCACGAGAAGCCGTCGAGCACGCGCAACCGGAGCAGCATGTAGTGGAGGCCCCGCACGCAGTGGAACAACACAGGCAAGTTGAACCGCACGCGCCAACACGCGTCGAAGCGCCGAATAATGAAAGAGCCGTTGAGAAGCCGCATCCGGAAAGAGCAGCCGAACCACGCGAGGAGCCGCGCCCCGCACAGCAGCCGGCACACCCGCATGCAGAGGCGCAACACGCTCGGCCGCAGCCTCATGAGGCAGAGCACAAGCCAGGGAACGAACATCGAGAGGAGCATCGGAACTAAGCACGCTGCGGCCATGCCGAGCATGGCCGCAATGCAGCCTCAACTTCTTGCCCTGCCACAGCGCATCATTTCCCTGTTCGCCATGATGCTGGAATCAAGCCTACGCCTGGTATTGTACGGGCGGAGGCTCGGCAAACGCGTTCACGCGTGCGTGTCAGCTTAAAAAATCGCGACAGTCGAGCACCCTTCCACGAAACGAAAATCCAAGTCGGGCCGCTCCCTCGCAGTCGCTCAACCGGCGTATCCTATTTTCCTGCAACGGTGGCAACTAGTCCGCCGTAAATCTTGGTCGTGCCTCGCGTTCGAGATACCCCAGACAGAGCGACTCAAGTTGCCCGCGAAACGCGCGAATCATTGAGGGCTGTGGCTTCCCTTCAAGCAGCAACCGTATGGGACCAACCAAGGCTCCCATGAACATGAAAATGGTCATGGAAAGGTCGTCGAAATGCACATCGGAAGCCGTATTCAGCATAGCCTCTAGCGCCGCGCGGTTGCGTGCCTCGATTTCGCGAACGTATTCGCGCGAGTCGATTTCAAAGGCAACCGCGTATAAGGCACGCGATTCCTCCAGGCTCTCCGTCTTCGCTTTCACGAATGCGGCAATAACCTCCTTCACCATCATCGACAAACAAGCGTTATGCGCTGACGCCGCGGCGTCCTCGATAGCTCGCACCACCCTTTCCAGGTGTCGCTGCAGCACGGCAAAAAGAAGGGCCTGTTTTTGAGGAAAGTACTGGTAAAGCGTTCCGATTGATACGCCAGCTCGCTCTGCCACCCGAATCGTGGTAAGTCGCTGCAACCCGTCAACCAGCAAAACCTGAATAGTTGCATCGAAAATCGCGTCCACTGTCGCCTGAGAACGCGCCTGTTGCGGCTGTTTGCGGGCGTTCAGTCCCCGGCCGTTCTCTGTGGGCATATGCGAATTCACAATATGAATAATTATTCGTATTCTATCCGAACATCTTGTGTCTATAGAAATAAACAGCCGAAAGAAGGAGTGGATAAATGACTGACGTTACGCGGGCGGGTACTTTTCAACTTGGCGACCTTTCTGTTACACGCATGGGCTATGGCGCGATGCAGCTAGCCGGTCCTCACGTTTTCGGACCACCCAAAGACAGGGCAGCAGCGATTTCCGTGCTACGTGCCGTGGTTGAAAGCGGAATCACGCATATCGACACGAGTGATTTTTATGGTCCTCACGTTACAAATCAGCTTATCCGCGAGGCGCTCCACCCCTATCCCGACGCGCTCACCATTGTCACGAAAGTAGGTGCTAGCAGGGGTAGCGATGCCTCGTGGAACGTCGCATCATCCGCGGCCGAATTGGAATCAGCCGTGTATGAGAACCTGCGCAATCTTGGTGTCGATGCACTTGATGTAGTGAATTTTCGCGTGATGTTCGACGTCGCGGCACCCACCGAGGGCGATATCGAAGCGCCTTTGACCGCACTTGCGGAGTTGCAGATGAAAGGCTTGATTCGTCATATCGGGCTAAGTAATGTGACTGCAAAACAGGTTGCCCAGGGACGCGCGATTACGCCCATTGTGTGCGTGCAGAACATGTACAACGTCGCCCATCGGAACGATGACGCGCTGATTGACAGCCTTGCAGAAGATGGCATCGCCTATGTCCCGTTTTTCCCGCTTGGCGGCTTCTCTCCTTTGCAATCCGATGCGCTGATCCACGCCGCAGAGCAATGCGGCGCAGCACCGATGCAAGTAGCGCTTGCATGGTTGTTACAACGCTCGCCAAACATTCTCCTGATACCGGGAACTTCCTCCACCGAGCATCTGAAGCAGAACATCAACAGCGTGAATCTTCATCTGCCAGAAAATGTCTTGTCATCACTCGACAAAATCGCTTCCAGAAAAACGAAAGACTAGATTGGTGATGTTCGCGACAGACCTATCACCGACGATGCGCACTCAAACGCCCCCACCTACACGCGACGCGCCCACCTTCAGCGCCTTCTCGACGACCTTTTCGTCGCGGGACAACTGCACGCGCATGCTCCGTAAAAACTGTTTAGCGTTTTCAGACAGCGGACTTCCCGCACGAAAAACGAGGACGCTTGTAAAAACCGTTTCGACCTCGATTGGCTTGATCGCCAGACCACGCGCCAGATAGTCGATCGCCACGATCGGATGCGCTATGCCTACGCCGACCCCGGCCAACGCCAGTTCGCAAACCGTATGTGAATAAGGCGTCTCCACGACCGGGCGCATCTTGATGTGCATCTCGTCGAGCCGCGCCTCGAGCCGGCGACGCATACTATCCTCCGGGTTCAGCGCGATAAACGACAAGCCATTCAAATCACTGGTTCTAACACCCGGCGACTTCGCCAACGGGTGCTGGGCATTCATCACCGCCACACCGGGCATGTTAATGAAAGGAGAGTGCTCCAGGCCCGAGAATGACATTTCATCGGACATCAGGCCAAAGTCAGCTTGCCCGGCGCTGACCCGCTCATGTACTTCGCGTGAACTCATGATTTGCAGGGATATCTGCACCTGCCGCGCTTCGGCACCGAAATGCGAAATCACTCGGGGGATGAATCCCGTTCCCAGCGCGGGCAAAGAGGCAATAGCCAATCTCCCCAGGCCATATGTCCCCAAGCTACGGATACGGTGTTCGATGACCTCGAAGCCAACGAAATAGCGATCGACGTCATTCATCAACGCCAGTGCTTCCTGGGTTGGCAAGAGACGACCACGAACGCGCTCGAACAACCGCAGCTTCGCGCTTTCCTCCAATTTGCGAATCGATTGGCTAACGGCCGGCTGGGAAATATTTAGCAGACCCGCCGCCTTGCTGGTGCTGCCCGACGTCATGACGGCCCGAAAAACCTCGATTTCCCGTATTCCCATGTCTCACGCCCCATAACTTCTGCTTATAGACCTAATTATTTCCGGTGTTTCAGAAATCATACCAGCCGATAGACTGCATCTCAGAAAAAGTGCTCTCAACGTCGTTTTCGTAGATTCGATCATGAAACCCATTCAATCCACGCCTCAACCTTTTCGCAGCCTGTCGCCAGCGGTGGTGCGCGCCTCGACGGTCGTCTTCGATTCCCTGGATGATTTTGCGCGCCGCAAGGACAGACAGCCTGACGGCTTCAGTTATGGCATCACGGGAACCCCCACCGCGCGGGAACTGGAACACCGTATCGCGGAGCTTGAAGGCGGCGGGTATTGCATCGTCGTGCCCTCGGGCGCCTCGGCATTGATAACGACGGTGATGGGCTTCATACGCGGCGGTGATCATCTCTTGATTTCAGCATCTTGCTACGGCTCCCTGAAGACGTTCGCCGCGAAGTGGCTGGCACACTTCGGCGTGGAGGTGGAGCAATTCGATCCAACAATCGGTGCCGAGATCGACGCCTTGATCAAGCCGAATACCAAAATGATCTGCCTTGAGGCGCCCGGCACCGTAACGATGGAAGTCGCCGATATACCCGCCATCGCCGCCGTTGCGCGCCAGAAACAGGTGTTGACGATGATCGACAATACCTGGGCCAGTCCCCTAGCCTTCAGGCCACTCGATCTCGGCATCGATTTTTGCATACAGGCCGCCACGAAATATTTCGGCGGCCATTCGGATCTGCTCGTTGGCGCAATCACGGTGCGCGATTTTGCGCATTATGAGACGCTCCGCGAAACGCAAAGCATTACCGGCCAACAGACCAGTCCAGACGACTGCTTCCTGGTGATGCGTGGGCTCGAAACGCTCAAAGTTCGTTTCGAAGCGCAGGCGAATTCCGCACTACGCGTAGCCGAATGGCTCAGCAAACACGATGCGGTCCAGGAAGTTCTGTTTCCCGCACTTCCGAGCAGCCGGGGGCACGCGCGGTGGAAACGTGACTTCTCTGGTCACGGCTGCTTGATGTCCGTCATCCTCCGTCCCGCGACAGACGCAGCTTATACCGCCTTCTTCGACACATTACGTTTGTTCGTGATAGGCGCAAGCTGGGGCGGCGTGCATAGCCTGGCCGCATTCTATCCGGCAGCGTTGCAACGTGACCGGGCATTCCCGCTAACTGATCAGCCCGTGGTCCGCATTTCCATCGGACTCGAAGACGCCGATGAACTGATCGCCGACCTGGATGCCGCATTGTCCGCATTCAACGCCGCGGTTTAACCGCATCCCGCATTTCCGCACACTGCCTCAGATGATGGAGTAGGAAGATGAATCGATCGTTTTTGTCGCCGGTTGCACCGACGTTTGCCCGTGCGGTGACTATTGGGGTCATGGCCGTCTCGGCGTGTCTCGCAAGCGCCGCGGCACACGCCGAGGACAGCCTCACGAAAATGCGTAACGCCGGCGTGATCCGCATTGCCAATACGCCGAGCACGCCCCCCTGGAGCATGCTCGGCGTGGACAACCGCCCCGAAGGATATGACGTCGCGGTGGCCCAAGAACTGGCAAAACGCCTCAAAATTGCCAAGGTAGTATTCGTGGCGGATTCTTTTAAAAACTTTGTCGAGGGTTTGAAGACGGGCAAATACGATCTCGTCATGAATGACCTGACGCCAACCGCTGAGCGTGAAAAGCAAATCGACTTCGCGGCACCATACGGCGTCGAACAATTCCGTATTTTCGTACGCAATGAGAGCCGCATCGCCTCTCGCGCCGACCTTGCAGGGAAAAGCGTTGGTGTTACGACCGGTTCCAGTAACGAAGCATGGGCGAAAGCGAACTTGAAAGACTCGACCATCAAGAGTTACGAGAATGGCGCACTCGTATTCAGCGACCTGGCAATTGGGCGAGTCGACTCGGTCATCATCTCCCATTTCGGCGGATTGAAGTATGCAAACGTCAACCATCTCCCTGTAAAGGAAGTGGGAGAGCCCTTGACGTATCAGCTATCCGCACCGGCACTGGCGAAAGGACAGCCTGAGCTGAAACAAGCGGTCACCTACGCAATCCAAAGCATGATCAACGATGGCACGCTCGCGAATATCTCGAAGCGCTGGGTCGGTGCAGACTACGACATGGTCAGCAGTATTGAGATCGCGAAGAAGGAACAGTAAATGTGGGCGTTACTCTCACGTGCTTGGCCGCTTCTTGAAACGGCTATTCCAACAACGTTGATGCTTGGGGCGAGTTCGTTCGTACTTGGCTCAATACTCGGCATCTTGATCGCACTCGCCCGAATTTCGTCCATTGCGGCGCTTCGCTGGTTGGGTTTTGCTTATGTCTCGATATTCCGTGGCACGCCGTTACTCGTGCAACTGTTATTGATCTACTTTGGCTTACCGAGTTTCGGTATCAACATGGACCCCATCCCGGCATCGATTACCGCACTGACGTTGTTCTCTGCCTCCTATCTCAGTGAAAACTTCAGAGCTGGTATCAACGCAGTCGATCCTGGGCAATGGGAAGCGGCACGATCGATGGGCATGGGGTACTGGCGCGCGATGTCGCGGATTATTTTGCCGCAGGGATTGCGGATCGCGGTACCGCCCGTCGGTAGTCGCCTGATCGCCTTGATGAAAGACACGTCCCTGGCGTCGACGATCACCGTGGTCGAAATAACCCGCGTCGCCGATCAGGTGGGAGCCGCCACATTTCGGTACATGGAGATGTTCCTGATCGTCGGGATCATTTACTGGATTATCAACCAAGTCCTGACGATCATCCAAGGTTTGGTAGAAATGCGTTTCTCGAGACACATGAAATGACGCCTATCCCATCGCAAGTCTCCGTCCGGGCAACCGGAATCGTAAAATCATTCGGTGCAAACCGGGTATTGCGTGGTATCGACTTCTTGGTGAACAAGGGCGAAGTGGTTGTCATCATGGGGCCGTCCGGCTCCGGAAAGACAACCTTGCTGCGGTCGTTGAACTTCCTCGATATGCCCGATAGCGGAACGGTCGAGATCTGCGGCATCCCTTTGACGATCAGGCCGGATGCGCGCCTTTCACGTCGCGATCACAAACAGATTCAGGCAATGCGTCAAAAAAGCGCGATGGTTTTTCAATCGTTCAATCTGTTTCCCCATATGACCGCATTGGCCAATGTGATGGAAGGGCCGCGGTTCGTCAAAGGCATATCCCATTCGCGCGCGCAGGCGCTGGCACGGCAACAGTTGTCACGGGTGCGCATGCTCGATAAATCAGACGCCTATCCAGCGAAATTGTCCGGAGGACAAAAGCAACGGGTCGCCATTGCGCGTGCACTGGCCATGGAGCCGGAAGTGATCCTTTTCGACGAGCCGACGTCCGCGCTGGACCCGGCCCTTCGAGATGATGTCTTGCAGACCATGCGAGAGCTCGCCTCCGACGGGATGACCATGCTGGTGGTGACCCACGAAGTGAAATTTGCCCGTGATGTCGCCGATCGCATCGTTTTCATGCGTGACGGCGTTGTCCTATCCGACACGCCGCCCGAAACCTTTTTCCGTGACGATGCACCCGAAGAGGTTCGGCGCTTTTTGAGTCGCATTGGCGGCTAGGATAATGCCGGAGGAGACGGGCGGTGTGATTTCATTCCATAGCGGCTAACCGCCCCCGGACACAACGCCAGGGTTTGCTTCCACGACTGCCTGTGCGACACCATCGCGCAGTGCACGGCACGAACGGAACCACCGCCGATAACTTTATACGAAAACCATATAAAACCGCATCGACTCCGACTCTATACTCGTCAGATCCTGTCGGAGATCGCTGGATGAGCGCAAACCCCATTACCCTGCCTGAGCGTCAACCTATTGGCCATCGGGACCCGGTTGGCACAGCCGTGCAGCTGGCCAAATCGTTTGCCTTGCGCGCGGAAGCCCACGACCGTTCGGGTGTTGTCAATTCAGAAAGTCTCGATGTACTACGCTCGCACGGGCTAACGTCGCTCACGGTCCCCACTCGCCTGGGTGGTCCAGATATTCCCTTGCCGCAAGTCGTCGATGTCATCGGTACGATCGCTCAGGCCGATCCTGCAACGGCGTTGATTCTATCGATGCAGCTGTATCACAGTCGCGCGGTGGCACACTCAAGCACCTGGCCGCAAGCTGTCAAGGATGAGGTATTGCGCAGCGTCTTGCACGATGGCGCATTGATCAACGCATTACGGGTCGAACCAGAGTTAGGTAGTCCATCTCGTGGCGGCGTGCCGGCAACCACCGCTCACCGCACGCGCGACGGGTGGCGTCTGAGTGGCCGGAAACGCTATTCCACTGGATCGAGCCAATTGCGTTGGGGCATCGTCTGGGCGGCAACGGCCGACAACGAAACACAACGGGTTGGAGAATTTCTCGTGCCGCTCAATGCGGACGGCGTAAGCGTGGAAGAAACGTGGGACCATCTGGGATTGCGCGCCAGCGATAGTCACGACGTTATTTTCAAAGACGTCGCGCTCCCCACGCAATACGCGGTAGATATCCGTCCAAACGATGCGTGGAAAGGCAAGGACGTACCACTCAATGCTTGGCTGCCGATTCTTCTGGCCGCGCTTTACGATGGCGTTGCACGCTCGGCAAATGCCTGGCTGCTGCGCTGGATCGCATCACGTACGCCTTCGAGCCTCGGCACCTCGCTATCCGCGGCACCACGTATCCGACAGGCCGTAGGCGAAATTGCGGGCCTTCTCGAAACCAACGCCTTGCTGCTCTGGCAGGCAAGGCATCAATACGACGTTCATTTATACGAAGACCGTGTCCGGCACGCCAATGACAATACATTTGGCCCGCCATCGGTGTCTTTCGGTCTGGTGAAATACACAGTGACACAAAATGTCATTGCCGCCATCAACAAGGCTGTGGAAATAAGCGGGAACCACGCGTTGTCACGGCATAACCCTCTCGAACGGCACTTTCGCGACGTGTTGTGCAGCCGCATACATCATCCCCAAAATGATCTCATTCTGGATGGTGCCGGTACGCACGCACTCGACGCGCAGAAAACGCAATCGTCGTGAGATAAAGATCTGGCTCGTTGTCAATGAACGTGTCGACGTCATGCCTGCCATGGAGAAAACATTCATGATTCGTCGCGCTGCCTTCCCTGTTCTGTTGTCGTGGTTCCTCGCGACAGCGCCGTTACAAGCGGCGGAAACAGGGCCTTCGTCAAGCGCCTCGGTCACGCCGCAACGCGGCGGCACCGTGACGTTCGCCACGGCGTCACAACCGACCGCACTCGTATCTTTCCTTGATACCAAGACCGACGATCGCGATATCAGCACAAAGATCACGGAAGGGCTGCTGCGCTATGACCCCCATTTTGTTGCGCAACCGCTGCTGGCGCAATCCTGGGAAATCAGTGCGGACGGCTTGCGCTACACCTTTCATCTGCGACCCAACGTCCGGTTCAGTGATGGTGAAGCGCTCACCTCGGAAGACGTCAAATTCTCCATCCTGCAGCAAAAGCAGCGCGGTCCGCGTGGCCGGATCACGTTCGCGAATGTGACGACGGTAGAAACACCGGATCCCTTGACGGCTGTTCTCGTATTAACAAAGCCGGCACCGTACCTGATCAAGGCGCTATCGTCGGCTGAAACACCCATCGTGCCGCGGCATCGCTATCCTAACCCCGATGATCCATTGTCGAGCCCGAATACAAACGCACCTATCGGCACCGGCCCATATATCCTCGTCAATTGGAAGCGTGGGGATTACATCGAGTTGCGCCGCAACCCGCATTACTGGCGTACAGGTCACCCGTACCTTGATCGGATCATCATCAAGATCATTCCCGATGCGAGTGCGATCGCGACGACGCTGGAATCGGGGGGCGCCGATATCGCTGAAAACGTGGCGCTGCCCGACCTGGATCGCCTCGGGAAAAATCCGGCATTGCGGGTGGATAGTACGACCGATGCATATCTCAATAATGCATCGTTTCTCGAGTTCAACGTTGAAAACCCCATTCTGGCGAAACCTGAAGTCCGCCACGCCATTGCTCAAGCCGTCAATCGCGACTTGATTGTGAAGGTCGTACTTTTTGGTCGTGCGCAGCGTATCGACTCGCCGGTACCGAAGGTACTGCAATCGTATTACGATGACAGCACTTTCCACTATCCGTTCGATATCGACGCCGCCAACCGTCTGCTGGATCAGGCCGGCTATCCGCGCAAGGCCAATGGCGAACGCTTCTCGCTACGGATCACCTATATCCCCGGTATCAACTTTGCCCATACCGCTGATTTTCTCCGATCGTCGTTGAAACGAATCGGCATTGCCGCGACGATCATTGGCGGCGATCTGCCCACTTATTTAAAGCACGTGTACACAACACGCGATTTCGATTTGAACATCAATGGTCTGGGACGACTGTACGACCCCAGCGTCGGCGTGCAACGCATCTACTGGTCTGATGGCGTCCCCCATCCCTTGATCTGGGTCAATGCCTCGCATTACCAGAATGACGAGGTCGATCGTCTGTTCAGCGAAGCCGCCGAGGCCGTCGATGACAACAAGCGTGCCGCCAATTTCCGCGAGATTCAACGAATTGTCGGCAGCGATTTGCCCGTACTACCACTGGCAAGTGTACCCACCTTGACCGTGAGCAGAACGTACTTGCACGACTGGGTCAATAGTGTGGATGTTTTGTCCGGCGATGCATCCGATGCATGGATCGACGCAAAGAAATAACGTCTTGTCCGCCCACGTGACTCGCTACCCAAAGGAGCGCCAGCAATGAACGACCGTCTTGAAATTGCGATCCCGCGTGACACTGGCAATGTGTCGGCGTTGGACGCAAGCACCAAAACACTACCGGTTTTTGCCGATGGCACGACCCGACCGCACGCACGTGATCCGCGCTTGATTTATGCCGGCGCGCACGAGCAAGCGCGCGCGTTGGCCGGTGGCGAAGTCAGCGCTGAAGCACTGCTAGAACAAATATTGGCGCGGATCGATCGACTCGATCCGACGCTGAATGCCGTGGTCTTTATCGATGAGGCCGGTGCTCGCGCGGCCGCCAAGGCGGCCGACACAGCATTGCAGCAAGGCGTGCGCTTACCCCTGCTGGGCGTCCCGGTCACGGTGAAGGAATCCTTCGATGTCGAGGGCTGGCCGACGACCGTCGGTGATGTGCGCTATCAGGATAATCTCGCTGTACAAGACGCGCCCGCTGTCGCTGCCCTGCGTGCGGCCGGTGCCATCTTGATCGGCAAGACCAATGTGCCGTTGGGGCTGGCCGACCTGCAAAGTTTCAATGAGATTTACGGCTTGACGCGCAATCCGTGGGACTTGTCTCGCACGCCTGGTGGCTCGTCGGGTGGCTCCGCCACCGCCCTCGCCGCGGGATTTTCCTCACTTGAACTCGGTACCGATATCGGTGGTTCAATTCGCATCCCGGCGCACTTCACCGGCGTGTTTGGCCACAAGCCGAGTCAGGGCCTGATCTCGCTACGCGGCACCGGCGTACCGCAAGGTCGTCACGCGACCCGTGATCTGGTTGTGGCGGGTCCGCTGGCACGCACCGCCGCCGATCTCGAATTGGCGCTCGATCTGCTAGTGAACCAGGACCCTGTCGAGAAGAAAGCATGGCGCGTGTCGTTACCGCCGGCACGTCATGCAAAGCTCGCCGATTTTCGCGGACTGCTATTGGCACAGTGGCCGGGCACGGACGCGAGTATCAGCGAACAGGAGGTGATAAAGCGTACGGCTCGAAATCTGCGGGCGCATCATGTTACGGTCTTCACGCCCGAGACTTTGGCGCGCGCCGCGCCAGATGCCGTGCTGCCTGATCTCGTTGCGGCGCATGCGCTTTATCGCGGGCTCCTGGGCGCATCGCTCGCAAGCCCGCCCCCTCTCGATGCAAGCGCGGCAGCACGCCTTGCGGCGCTGGCTGACAATGACGCCAGCGCCGACGCGACATGGTTACGTTCGTTTTCGATCAGCCACCGCGACTGGCTCTTGCAGCACGAAGCGCGTCTTGCCCTGCGCGCGCAGTGGGAAAAGCTATTTAACCATATCGACGTCGTTCTGACGCCGGTCGCCCCATTGCCCGCTTTCGCGCATAATGCGGCATCGGAAAAGGATGCGCGACGGTTTCCCGTTTCCTACGAAGACGGTGAACGGGAGCTGTATTTCCGCGAGCTATTTCACTGGGCTGGTCTGCCAGTCGTACCGGGGTTGCCTGCCACGAGTTTTCCAGTCGGGCTTGACGCCTCAGGTTTGCCAATTGGCGCGCAAGTCGTAGGTGCCTATCTAGAAGACCGCACGCCTCTCGCATTCGCTCGCCTTTATGAAGCGGCTTTCGGCGGCTTTATACCGCCTTCCGGCTATTAAAAACCCGCGCAAAGCCACCCCTTGGTCCGAGCCGCTTATACCTTGCACGCCGAAGCACGCGTCTTCGTAAAATGGCGCTCGGAGACGCGCGGTAGTGTCGTCCATGACCGACGCCATCAGTATCACGTCGACGCTCAATACACCTGCTTCATCCCCTCCGACGGCATCGCGTAGTTGTCCTTGAGCGCGGTCGCACAGGACACATAGCCGTAATTGGCAACGCGGTTATCCCGCGTTAGCACGACAAAAAATGGCGTTGTCGCCCCTTTGTCTGTCAACAGGGTGTAGTTCAGGCACACGCCTCCATTCTGCGGAACCTTCACTTCGCTATTCGGCTGCCCGCCCGCCGCAACGACCGATGCGCGCGTTGCGCCTGCGGTTAGAACGGCACGCACAACTGGAACCGAATCGTATTTGAAAATCTCGAATCCACTACAGCCCGACAAGGTTAAACATGTCGCTAGCAATATCGCGGTAATGCCTATGTTTTTATTTTCCATTTCTTAATGGTTCCTAAGATGACGAATGCTGGCAACACGGTTAGACACTGACAGCGGATATTTTCCGTATTCGCGACAGCTGAGAAGCTTAACTGTGACACACACGTCAATCTGGACCTACGGGATCAATCCCAGTTTTTCGGAATCTAGCGCGCTGCTTCGTCCACTGGAAAGCAGTACGAACTGTGCCGCCAAAGTCGGCATCGGAGAAGTCTCGCTCAACGCAGCGACCATCAAGTTCCGTAGTCTTAAATCGCGCAAAGTATTACGAATCCGCACACTAATCGAAAAGAACTTGCCTGTCATTGGTAAAAGGCGAGGTGCAGATTTCCGGTCGGGACGCATGCCCCGCCCCGCACCGCGGGTGATGCAAATACTTTGTTACGATATGCATAGTGCAAGCGAAAACAGATCAAACCGCCGCATAGTCACCGAACCCATCCGGCCATTGCGTCAGCACGCGATAGCCGTCATCGGTTACCGCGACCATATGCTCCCATTGCGCGGAGAGGCTGCGGTCGCGCGTGACCACGGTCCAACCATCGGCCAATTGCCGCACGGCCGCCTGTCCCGCGTTGATCATTGGTTCAATCGTGAAAATCATGCCGGGCTTCAGCGTCGCCCCTTCGCCGGGGCGGCCGTAATGCAATACTTGCGGCGCATCGTGGTAGACCTTGCCGATCCCGTGCCCACAATACTCCCGCACTACGCTGAATCCCGCGGCATGCGCCACGGATTGAATCGCGTACCCCACGTCACCTAACGTCGCGCCCGGCCGCACGGCGCGAATGCCGGCACACATGGCATCGTAAGTCGTGCGGACCAAGCGGATTGCCGCGGCGCTCGGTGTGCCGACGCAATACATCCGGCTCGTATCTCCGAACCATCCATCCTTGATCACCGCCACGTCGATGTTGATGATGTCGCCATCCCGCAGCGGCTTTGGTGACGGAATGCCGTGACACACTTCGTGATTAACGGCCACGCAGACCGTTTTTGGATAGCCGTGGTAGCCCACATTGGCAGGCACGACGCCCAACTCGTCAACGATGTATTCGTGGCAGAGCCTGTCCAGCTTGTCCGTGGTCACACCCGGCTGCACATGCGGCGCGATCATCCGCAAGACATCCGCCGCAAGTGCGCCCGCCGTTGCCGCCTGAGCAATCTCCGCCTCGGAGCGTAGCGTGATTTTCTTATTTTCTCTCATGCCGCGCTCTCCGTCGCTCTTTGCTGGCTATCAGTGTTTACGGCATTCAATACAACGCCGCCGCGCTGAGCGTGTTCACCTTCAAACTGCACCAACGCCGGTCCCGTGCCATCAGCATCCGCCTGGATCAATATCCTGCAAATCTCCCCGTAAGCCAGCGACGGATACAACTCCGATAGCATCCCAACCCGCATCCAATGCTCCGCCTGCGCGTTGATCGATCGACTCAATGCACCGCTCGTCGCGCGCAGGTTTGCGTGCATGACATCGGATATCTTGATAATTCCCATGATGTGCCGTGATATACGAAATGTAGTCACTTCATATACTACCAACAATGCACCCCGCCGTCACGTGTGAAGACAGGTTTGCCCTGCGCCACGCCGTTGCCGAACGCCGACAATCCATTTGCTTTTAGACACGCCCCCCCTTCCGGATCATCCATCGGCGCCCCATCCGACTAACAATTGCCCGCGCAGCCTGGGCTCACGCGTCCCGGCACGCACCGTGCTTTAGTGCGTTTCGTCCACCGATCGAAAGCGGCCTTGCGCCGCGCGATCATTGCCAGGATTTCTCCTAGAATGCATGTGATGGCCCGCTGGTCACGCGCCCAGCTTCCCTCTCTCCTTAAAAAGACATAAAAACATGCGGTTTCAGCACGGGTACCAGTGGCAGGCGGCAACGCCTGGATTGAAGAAATTGTCTGATCTGTATGGCCGCTTTTGCCTGTTGCTGGCGGCGGCCACGCTGTTGGCATTAGCGGGGTGTGCCACGACACGGCCCGCTGCGTCGAGCTTCGTGCGTCAGCCATCGCAGGCGTTACCCGCGAGCACGCCCACGCCGCTGTCGGCCTCGTTTGCCGCCGCGCGCGCGGCGCATCCGGGAGAGTCCGGTTTCCATTTGCTGGTGCAAGGCCGGGAAGCACTGGCGGTGCGTATTTCGCTGGCCCGGTCGGCCACCCGGACACTCGACATTCAGTACTACATCGCCAACGAGGACAACACCGGCAAGTTGCTGCTCGAAGCGGCAGTCCGGGCAGCGGAGCGCGGCGTCCGGGTGCGCATGCTCCTGGACGATATGAATTTCAAGGATATCGACTCGATCATGGCGGTGATGAATTCGACACCGAATATCGAGATCCGCGTCTTCAACCCATTCGCGACGGCGAACGAAGGTGCACTGACGCGAATGGGCAACGTCGTGACGCACCTGGATACGCTGACCCGCCGAATGCATAACAAAGCGATGATCGCCGACAATCAGGCAGCCATCACCGGCGGGCGCAATGTTGGCGACGAATACTTTGACGCCAGTCCGTCCATTACGTTCCGCGATATCGACATCCTGTCCGTCGGGCCCATCGTGCCGGACATCTCGCGCAGTTTCGATGTGTTCTGGAATAGCGAGGAAAGCTATCCGCTGAAAGCGTTGAACAGACAGCACTTCCGGGCCGCGAAAATCGTCAAGGTGCGTGCTGAACTCCGCCGGCATTGGGACGAGATGTCGGCCATGACCGACGGCGCCAATCTCGACGAGCCGCCGTTGGCACGGCAGATTCGCACCGGGCAGATACCGTTGGTCTGGGCCAAGGCAACGTTCTACGCGGACACGCCACGCAAGATCACTACCCCGACCGATGACTACGTCAGCCCGCCGATCAGTCGCATCGGACAACTGGCCGATCAGTCGAAAAAAAGTTTCCTCATTATCTCGCCCTATTTTGTCCCGCATAACGGCAGCATCGATAAGTTGGGCGATATGGTGGCGCGCGGTGTCCAAGTATCGGTCCTGACCAATTCCCTGGCGGCAACCGATGCACCGGCCGTACAGGCCGGCTATGCCCCGGCACGTGTGCCGCTGTTGAAGAGAGGCGTCGCCCTGTACGAATTCAAACCGATTGCCGGGGAGCGCAAGCCCGGGCTGATCGGCTCGCATTCGCGTGCCAGTCTGCACGCGAAAGCCTATGTGTTCGATGATCAGATTCTGTTTATCGGCTCACCGAATCTCGATCCCCGATCCGCCGGCTTGAACACGGAAATGGCGCTTGAAGTGGACAGTCCGGTACTGGCGGAACAGGTGACGGCATTGTTCCGCGAAGCAGCGTCGCCCGATGAGAGTTACCATGTCACGCTGGCCGATCGCGACGCCTTGGCGCAGACCGGTGCGTCCGGCTCGCCACCCTCGCCCCTGGTATGGACCACGCGCGAGCACGGTCAGGTAGTGACGTACAACTTCGATCCCGATGCCGGGCTATGGCGTAACGTACTGACCGGCATCTTTTTCATCTTGCCGTTGAAAAACCAGTTGTAAGAAGCGAACGACCGCGCGCGACACGGTTCTCGGGCTGGCAAATCCCCGATGCGCCCCCAGCCAAGAGGGATATGCCGATGACCTGCCCCCGCCGCGCGCCCTGACAAACGTCCCGAGGCGCCGCTCCCCACTGCGGCAGCCCGACGACCGGTCGCACGACGGCGCATTCTGGAGTTCACGATGACAGCAGACGCGCAGCATTCCTCGTCCCGCCCCACCGACCATCACGGTGCGGTCCGCATGGAACGCGACACCTTTGGCGAAATTGCCGTTCCATCCGCCAAACTGTGGGGAGCGCAAACGCAGCGTTCGCTACAGAATTTCAAGATATCGACCGAGAAACAATCGCCCGAGATGATTCATGCGCTGGCGATCGTCAAGCGCGCCGCCGCCGCGGTCAATCAACAGCTCGGTGTTCTGCCCGAGGATCGGGCACAGGCGATCATCGCCGCAGCCGATGAGGTGATCGACGGCAAGCATCCGGACGAATTTCCGCTTGCGGTCTGGCAGACCGGCTCCGGTACGCAGACAAATATGAACCTCAACGAGGTGCTGGCGAACCGGGCCAGCGAGTTGCTGGGCGGCGAGCGCGGTGAAGCGCGCAAAGTCCATCCGAACGATGACGTCAACCGCGGCCAGTCGTCCAATGACGTATTCCCCACCGCGATGCACATCGCTGCCGCCTACGCGATCCACCATACCTTGCTACCGGCGCTGGCCCTGCTCCGCGATACATTGCAAGCGAAATCGAAGGCGTTCGACGATATCGTCAAGATCGGCCGGACCCACTTGCAAGATGCCACACCGTTGACACTGGGCCAGGAATTTTCCGGCTACGTCGCGCAGTTGAACCAGGCAATCAAACACGCGCAAGCCGCGCAGCCGCATCTCTATGAACTCGCACTAGGCGGCACCGCCGTGGGCACCGGTTTGAACGCGCATCCGGAATTCGCGGTCAAGGTGGCGGCGGAAATCGCCCGGTTGACGAAACTGCCCTTCATCACCGCGCCGAACAAATTCGAAGTAATGGCGGCGGCGGATGCGTTGGTGCATGCGCATGGTGCGCTGAAGACCGTGGCGGCAGGCTTGATGAAAATCACCAACGATATCCGTTGGCTCGCCAGTGGTCCGCGCTGCGGACTCGGCGAACTGTCGATACCGGAAAACGAGCCGGGGAGCTCGATCATGCCGGGCAAGGTCAATCCGACACAATCGGAAGCCGTGACCATGCTGTGCTGCCAGGTATTCGGCAACGACGTCGCGGTCAATTTCGGCGGTGCCAGCGGCAACTTCGAATTGAATGTGTTCCGCCCGATGATCGCCCATAACGTGCTGCAATCGGTGCGCCTGCTGGCCGATGGCGCACGCAGCTTCAACGACAACTGTGCCGTTGGTATCGAACCGAACCGCGAACGCATCACCACCTTGATGAACGAATCACTGATGTTGGTGACGGCGCTGAATCCGCATATCGGCTATGACAAAGCGGCACAAATCGCAAAGAAAGCGCATAAGGATGGGTCGACGTTGAAAGCGGCCGCACTGGCACTCGGCCACGTGACTGACGCGCAATTCGACGAATGGGTCAAACCGGAAGAGATGGTGGGCAAGCGCTGAAACAGCGCTGCTTTCCCCGGCGAATGCCCGCTTGAAAAAACGGAACGGCCCTGATGGGCCGTTCTTTTTGCGGGCGTGGCAAAAGCAAACTGTCAGCGGCTACGGAACGAGACGCCCTGGTCGATCGTGCCGTACATCGAAATACCGTTTGCGCTTCCCGCACTCCCTCCGCTGCCTCCGGCGCAACCGCCGAGCACCAGACTCGCCGCACACACCATGGCAATCGGCATCCAGGCCAACAATGGCGCGCCACGCCGGCGCGGCGGTGCCGTCGTGGCCACGCAATCAGATGGCAATGGGCGCGGCGATATGCGGGTGCGGATCATAATCGGCGATCTCAAAATCTTCGAAGCGATAGTCGAACATCGACGCCGGCTTGCGGTGGATCTTCAATGCCGGTAACGCACGTGGTGCACGCGTCAATTGCAGCGCGGCCTGCTCGACATGATTCGAATAAAGATGGGCATCGCCAATTGAGTGGATGATCTCACCCGGCTCCAATCCCACCTGCTGCGCCAGCATATGCGTCAAGAACGCCACCGACGCGCAGTTATATGGCACGCCCAGGAACCAGTCGCCGGAACGCTGTGTCAGCATGCAGCTCAGGCGGCCATTGGTCACATTGAACTGATACATCACATGACACGGCGGCAGCGCCATCCGTCCCGCCGCCGCGTTCTCCACAGGGGAACGCGACTCGTCCGGCAGGAATGACACGTTCCACGCATTCAGGATATGGCGGCGGCTATTCGGTTTCTTGATCAAGGAATCGACAAGCGCTGAAATCTGGTCCGTTGACGTGCCGTCCGGATTGGGCCACTTGCGCCACTGCGCGCCATAGACCGGACCCAGCTCTCCTTCCGGCGTCGCCCATTCGTCCCAGATGGTGACCTTGTTCTCGTGCAAGTAGCGCAGATTGGTGTCGCCGCGCAGAAACCACAGCAATTCATGCAGGATCGACCGTATATGCAGTTTCTTCGTCGTCAGCAAGGGAAAACCGTCGGCAAGGTCATGCCGGTACATCACGCCGAAAATCGAGCGCGTGCCGGTGCCGGTGCGATCGCCCTTGACGTGCCCCTGTTCGAGGAGCTGCCGCAGAACGGCGAGATACTGCTGGTCCATGCGCGAACACTCGTAGAGAATTGACTGACCCGCGTATTTTACTCCGCCTTATCCAGACGAGACAGATTCCGGCAGATCCGGAAGATGCCGCGACAGCGACAGCGATACAATGTCGGGCCAACGACCTGACAGGTCGATGTATCGATCTGTCGACGTGCCCGCTTCCACCCGACGTCACCATGACCCAGCCGACCCCTGCAGCACAGCCGCTGTCCCAACCGCCATTGACGCTCATTGTCGCGCGCGCGCGCAACGGTGTGATCGGACGCGACAACCAGTTGCCGTGGCACCTGCCGGAAGACCTGGCGTATTTCAAGAAAACGACGATGGGCGCGCCGGTCGTCATGGGCCGCAAGACACACGAATCGATCAGACGACCGCTGCCGGGACGTCGAAATGTCGTGGTCACCCGCGACCCCGCACGCGAATTTGCCGGATGCGACGCGGTGAACAGCCTGGAAGCAGCGCTGCAAGCGTGTGCGTCGGACGGCGTGCCGGAGGTGTTCCTGATCGGCGGCGCGCAGTTGTACAGGGAAGGGATGAGTCTGGCGCAGCGGTTGCTGATTACCGAGGTGGATGCCGATGTCGAGGGCGATGCGTTCTTTGCCGCCCCCGATCCGACGATCTGGGTAGAAACTGCCCGGGAAAGCCATCCGCCGATGACACGCGAGAACGGCACGGCGCGCCTGGGTTATGCATTTGTCGAATACCGCCGCCGTTAAGCAGTGGCGGTTTCGACCAGCATGGACAACCGCATCGCCTGACGCCCCACCACGTCGCCAGACGCAATGATGCGAGTCACGCCACCATCATCACACCGCCCGCTCATGCCTTCCCGGCGATCGTCATCCGTTCAATGAGGATCGACCCACAGGTCTTATTGCCGCGAACCAATTCATCGGCACCCACGGCCACGACGTGGCGCAGCATCTCTCCGAGATTACCGGCAATCGTGATTTCCTCTACCGGATACCGGATCTTGCCGTTTTCCACCCAGAACCCCGATGCGCCGCGTGAATAATCGCCCGTGATCAGATTCACGCCTTGTCCCATCAGATCCGTCACGAACAAACCGGTATCGAGCTTGCGCAGCATCGCATCCAGGTCATCGCCCGGATCGGTCAGCTTGCTGACGATCTTCAAGTTGTGCGCGCCGCCAGCGTTACCAGTGGTGGGCATGCCGAGCTTACGCGCCGAGTACGTCGACAGAAAATACCCTCGCAGCACGCCTTCCTCGACGAACGCGCGCTTGCTCACGCGCACCCCCTCGTCGTCGAACGGTGCACTGCCCATCGCGCCAGGCACGAACGGGTCTTCGATAATGCTCATATGATCCGCCAACACCGGGCGATCGAGACTGTCGACCAGAAACGATGCTTTCCGGTACAACGCCCCGCCGCCAACGGCCTGCGTCAGAGACGCGATCAACCCCATCGCGATCGGCGCTTCGAACAGCACCGGCGCCTTGCATGTATCAATCGGCCGGGCGCCCAGGCGGGACAAGGCACGCTCGGCGGCATAGCGACCGATTTTCTCGGCCGAGCTCAACAGCTTGGCGTCGCGCTTGACCGAATGCCAGTCATCGCGCTGCATCTGCCCATTCAAGCCGGCAATTGGTGCGCACGAAACGAAATGCCGCGAGACCGGGTAGCCACCGATGAAACCACGGCTGGTGGCCAGGACGAATTGCGAATGTTGCGCCGCGACCGTCGCGCCGTCGGAATTCTCGATATGCGGATCGGTCTCGAACGCCGCCTGCTCGGCACGTTGGGCGATCTCCACGGCGGTTTCCGCATCGAGGTCCCACGGGTGGAATAGATCGAGGTCACGCGGAGACCGTTCGAGCAGCGCTTCCTCGGCCAAGCCGGCGCAGTCGTCTTCGGCGGTAAATCGCGCGATATTGTATGCCGCCGCCACCGCGTCACGCAGTGCCTTCGGCGTGAAATCCGAGGTACTCGCATTACCGCGTCGATTGCCGATGAACACGGTCACGCCGACGGACTTGTCGCGATTGTGCTCGATGGTCTCTACCTGATCGCGCCGTACGCTGACGGAGAGGCCATCGCTTTCCGAGATCTCGGTGGCGGCATCGGTGCCACCGATTTCCTTCGCGTACTTCAGGATATCGCTGGCGATCTCCTTCAACTGGTCCTGCGAATGGGGAAACAAACGCGAGGTCTTGGACGTATGAGCTGCGGGCATGGGTTGACGTATCTCCTCGGAAGCCTGGATAGAGGCCAGGCGGCCATCGCCCGATCATATCAAACCCTGCCAACACGCACAGCGGCCCGCTGGGTCTGTACAATTCGCGCATGACTCGCAAACGAAACGCCAGCCGCGCAGGGGAAGCCGGCCGGCCCAATGAACTCCCCGAAAGCCCGCTGGGACCTGATGGTGAACCGGTCTACGACCGGCCCAGTAAATCACAGCGCAAACGCGACACCGCAGCGCTCCAGGTGCTGGGCAAGGAACTAGCGGAACTGCCCAAGGAGGCCTTCCGCAAATTGCCGCTGCCTGAAGCCCTGTTTGACGCCCTCACCGAGACGCGCCGGATCACCGACCACGAAGGTCGTCGACGGCAGCTTCAGTTCGTCGGCAAGGTGATGCGCCGCCTGGACGACGCCGACGTGACCGCGTTGCGGCAAACGCTCGACAAGATCCGCGGCATCAGCCGTGCGGAAACGGTGAAACTGCACGCTATCGAGCGGTGGCGCGACGTACTGCTCGAATCCGATGACGCGCTGACTGATTTCCTGCAACGCTACCCGGAAGCGGACGTCCAGCAAGGCCGAACCCTGATTCGCAACGCTCGCCGGGAAAGCCAGCGTGAGGGGTCGCCGCGCTATTACCGCGAATTGTTCCAATGGGTAAAGGCGGCCAGCACCGTGGCCAGCGCCGAATCCGGAGACGAGGACGGTGGCGACGAAGAAGACGAGGACCACGATGACGACATCGATCACCCCGCCTGAAACGCCTGATGCACCCCGTGCGGCACACGCAGGCACCGGTGAATCGCCTACACGCACCGCACGGGGCCATCCCGATGAAGTCGTGATCGGGTTGGTCTCCATCAGCGATCGCGCGAGCGCCGGTACCTATCAGGACGCCGGCATACCGGCATTGGCACAGTGGCTCGAAACGGCACTGACCAGCCCGTTCCGGATCGAGACACGGTTGATCCCCGATGAAGCCGCCAATATTTCAGCAACGCTCGTCGAACTGGTCGACCACGTGGGGTGCGACCTCGTGCTGACCACTGGCGGCACGGGCCCATCACGCCGCGATGTCACACCTGAGGCCACACTTTCGGTGGGGACAAAGACGATGCCTGGATTTGGCGAGCAGATGCGACAAATCAGCCTGGCCTTTGTTCCCACCGCGATCCTGTCACGTCAAGTCGCGGTGATTCGAGAAACGCCGACGCATGCCGCGTTGATCATCAACCTGCCCGGTCAGCCCAAATCGATCAAGGAAACGCTGGAAGGCCTGCGGCAGGAGGATGGGACATTGCGCGTGCCAGGGATTTTTGCGGCCGTGCCCTATTGCGTGGATTTGATCGGCGGCCCCTACATCGAAACCGATCCCGCCATCGTCGATGCTTTCCGGCCCAAATCGGCGCGACGCCCGCAGCCTGGGGCATGAGGGTCGCGCGACGCTGACCGACGCACCGGCGGTACTGGCACGATCGGCCGATGCGGTGCGCGTGGACGCTTACGCTTTATCGGCGTCGGAACGGATGAAATGCTCGCGGTAATATTTCAATTCGTCAATCGATTCGACGATATCGGCGAGTGCCGTATGTTGCGCCCGCTTTTGGAAACCCTTCATCAGGTCAGGACGCCAACGGCGCATCAGCTCCTTCAGCGTACTGACGTCGAGGTTGCGATAATGGAAAAACGCTTCCAGTTCCGGCATCCAACGCGCCATGAAACGGCGATCCTGGCAGATCGAATTGCCGCACATCGGCGATTTGCCGGGGGGAACGTATTGTCCGAGGAAGGTGCGCAATTGCGCGACCGCGTCCGCCTCCGTCACCGTCGAGGCCTTAACCCGATCGATCAGACCCGAACGACCATGCGTATTCTTGTTCCAGTCATCCATGGCGTCCAAGGCAGCATCGGATTGATGGATGGCCAAGACAGGGCCTTCGACCATCACCTGCAGTTGAGGATCGGTGACCACCACGGCGACTTCGATGATGCGGTCGGTATCCGGCTGCAGGCCGGTCATTTCCATGTCCACCCAGACGAGGTTGAATTCACTGCGAGGGAGGACGGCAGGCGCGGACGGCGACGATACGACGGGCGTTTCAGACGAAGGAACGGACATGACGGCGACAGTAGCGAAGAAACGATAATTCCCGCATAGTGCCATACGGTCTCCGATATGCCCACCTCCGCCCTGTAAAACACGCGGCCGGCAGCCGCGATGGGGTGCTTCAGCGCACGATGCTGCGTACTTAGCCGGACGTCTTACCATGTTCTCGATTCTGTTCGCCATTGCACTGGCCGCGATGGTCGCCACCAAGCTGTGGCTCGGCATGCGCCAGATCCGCCATGTCGCCGCGCACCGCGCCAGCGTCCCGACGCGTTTCGCTGATACGATCCCGCTCCACGCACATCAACGTGCCGCCGACTACACCGTTGCCCTCGCGAAACTGAGCGCCGCGGAGGTGGTCACTGGCGCCGTGGTGCTGGCGTTGCTGACCCTGGGCGGCGGCACCGGTGCATTGGATAGGCTGCTGACCGCTTGGCTGGGAGACGGCATGCTGCAGCAGGTCCTGCTGATCGCCGTAGTGGTGGGGATAACCAGCCTAGTCGATCTGCCCTTCGACTACCTCCGACATTTCGTCGTGGAGGAGCGCTTTGGTTTCAACAAGATGACACCGGGCGTGTTTTTCGCCGATCTCGCGAAATCCACCGCTATTGGCGCGGTGCTCGGTCTGCCCCTGCTGCTTGTCGTGTTATGGCTGATGGCGCGCGCCGGCGCGCTGTGGTGGCTATACGCATGGGCCGTGTGGGTCGGATTCAACGTGCTCGTGCTGGTGCTCTATCCCACGTGGATCGCACCGCTCTTCAACAAATTCCAGCCACTCGACGACGACGGGCTCCGGACGCGGATCGAAGCATTGCTGCAACGTTGCGGCTTTGCGGCAAAGGGCCTGTTCGTCATGGACGGCAGTCGCCGATCGGCGCACGGCAATGCCTATTTCACCGGTTTTGGTGCGGCCAAGCGCATTGTCTTCTTCGACACGCTGATCTCGCGCCTGTCCGGCGACGAAATAGAGGCGGTGCTGGCGCACGAACTGGGACATTTCAAGCGTCGCCATGTGATCAAGCGGATGGTGGCAACGTTCGGCATCAGCCTGGCCCTGCTCGCCTTGCTCGGCTGGTTGATGCAACAAAGCTGGTTCTATACGGAAATGCAGGTGCACCCGGACGGTGCCGGCACGAACAACGCCGGCCTGGCGCTGCTGCTGTTCTTCCTGATCGCACCGGTTTTCCTGTTCTTCGCCGGGCCGATCAGTGCGCTGACGTCGCGCAAGCACGAATTCGAGGCCGATGCATTCGCCGCCGATCAGACGCGGGCGCAAGACCTCGTCAATGCGCTGGTGAAGCTGTACCAGGACAACGCGTCGACGTTGACACCTGATCCGGTATATTCGGCATTTTATTATTCTCACCCCCCCGCATCGCAGCGCATCGATCGCCTGCTGCAGTTGGAAGGTATTCGTGGCGCAACCTAAGCAAGCTCCTGCCCGCGCGGCAGACCCGGACATGTTCGAAGGGACGGTAATCGCCGCGCACGGCCGACACTACGTCGTGACACCGGATGACGGCAGCCCGCTGATGCAATGTTTTCCACGCGGCAAGAAAAGCGACGTCGCCGTCAACGATCGTGTCAGCGTGGCGCGGCAGTCCGCGGACCAGGGTGTCATCGATGCAGTGCTGCCGCGCCGCAACCTGCTGTACCGCTCCGACCAATACAAGTCGAAGCTGTTCGCGGCGAATCTCGACCAGATTGCGATCGTCGTCGCCACCGAACCGCATTTCAGCGAGGACCTGCTCGGCCGCGCCCTGGTGGCAGCTGATGCACACGGTCTTAGTGCCTGCATCATCCTCAACAAAGTGGATGTCACCGATGCGCTGGCCCACGCGCGCGGTCGACTGGCGCCGTATGCCGCGTTGGGCTACCCGGTTCATGCGTTGTCGGCCGGGGCCGATCCGCAGGGCGCGCGCGCCACGCTGGCGCCGGCGCTGAGCGGCCGTACGACGTTGCTGCTGGGTCAGTCGGGAATGGGGAAATCGACGCTGATCAATGTACTGGTACCAGGTGCCGAAGCGGCAACGCGCGAAATCTCCGCAGCATTGCATGCAGGCAAGCACACGACGACCTTCACACGTCGCTACGCCTTGCCATCAGTCGATGAAAACAGCGCGCCTGGCGCCATGCTTGACTCGCCCGGTTTTCAGGAGTTTGGCCTGCACCACTTGACGGAAGGCACGCTGGAGCGGGCCTTCCCCGACTTCCGGCCGCTGCTGGGCAAATGCCGATTCTATAATTGCCGTCACCTGCACGAACCGGGTTGCGCGATTCTCGAAGCGCTTGGCGACGGTCGAATCACACCGAACCGGCATGCGCTGTACGCCCAATTGGTACACGAGACCAATCAGGTCGTGCGCTGATTCCTTCCTCGTGCGCGCCGCACGACGACACCATCACGCCAGCCACACCGACAGCGTCACCATCAACAACAGAATCATCCACAGGATGACCGCACGCCAGACCAGCCCGACCGCCGAACGGAGCGTTCTCGGTGTGCAATCATCCCCTACCGGCAGCGGCGCGGGGCGGTTGTAAGGATCAAGCATCGTATCGAACGTGCCGAACGACTCCGTCGCCGTTTGCTCCGCTTGGGGCTCCACCAGGCGCGCGCCCAGCGCGCCGCTCCCCGCCGCCAGCAGCACCCCCTCGTTCGTATCCGCCCACACACCACCGTAATGGCGCCAGGCATAGACCGCGTCCTCGAAATTACCCACGATGGCAAAACCCAGCGCGGTCAGACGTGCCGGAATCCAGTCGATATAGAAGAATGCGCGGCGTGCGAAGTTGGCGAAGGCCGGACTGTGCTCGGCCGAAGGCTCAGTCCACGTTGCCGCCAGATGCGAGGCGATGCGATAGCACACTGCACCCGCCGGACCGATCGGAATCAGAAACCAGAAAAACACGCCGAACACATGCCGATGGGAAGCGATCACCGCATAGACGAGCGTGTTACGCACGATCTCACTGACCGGCATGTCTCGCGTTTCAATGCCGGTCCAGGTCTGCAACAACTCACGTGCGAGCGGCACATCGTCGTTATTGAGCGCAACCTGGATATCGGTGAAGTAATGGCTGAACTGCCTGAATCCAAGCGTCAGATACAGCACGGCCACGTTCCAGGCGAAAGCCAGCACAAAGCTGACATGCCACAGCAAATAATAGATGACGCCAACCCCTACCGTCCAAGGCAGGACGACGCCCAACCACGCCAACACGCCGTGCTTGCCGCGTCCACCATCCATGCCGCGGCCAGTGCGTTCGGCGTGTCGCCGCAGCAATCGCGAGACGACGTTGTTCGAGTCGAGCGCGCGAAGCTGCTCGAGGATCAAGGCGAGAAGTACAGAAAAGAAAGTCATGCGATCGGCTGCACAAAGCAAAAGACGGAACACACGGAACAGCATTGGCATACGGATACGGCAAGCACCGTTTACACCTCGCCATCCGAGGAACACGTTACCAATGTGCTTGTAACAATAACATCAAATGTAACGCTCGAAGACGTCAATTACATTGGGCCGAAAGGAAGTGGTAGAGGTTTCGCAACATGCCTGCCGTGGCGCCCCAGATGAAGTGCTCTCCATGCCCATCGACGCGTGGATAGGGCATGGAAAAGAAACGGCGCGCCGTAGGTGCTGCAACGTAGGCGCCTGCTGCCGCAAGCGGATCTGTCATTGTCCTGGGCAACGCGAAAGACGACGCTATCCCGTCTCGACGAGAAAACAATGGTGATGCTTCTTGCCGGCTCGTCGGTGGGGGGCTCTGCGGCTGGTAAAGGCGAATCTGGTGATGCAGAGGGTTCATCAAGAACGCCAATGGCACCTCGAAGCATTCGGCTACTTCCCGCTCGGCTGGCTTGACGTCGAATGGCGGATGCACTAGAGCAACAACCGGCGTCACGGCGTAGCCGGTGCCAGTTATGTATTCCGGCATGCAACCCAGCAGTTCGACATGGCGGGCCGCGAGCCCGATCTCTTCCCATGCTTCGCGCAACGCCGTGGCGACGACATCGCGGTCCTCAGGATCACACCGTCCGCCTGGAAACGAGATCTGTCCAGCGTGATCGGTCAGGTGCGCCGCGCGCTGTGTCAGTAATACGGTAAGCTCTTCCGGCCGCGTCACCAATGACACCAGCACAGCGGCCGGCCGCAACGATGCATGCAGGCTCGACTCGCGACCCTGCGGCTCCAACTGCTCCGGAACCCATTGCAATGTATCGGCAATGGCAAAACGTCGGCGCAATGCGTCGGCGGTCATCACCTCGGCGGGCAACGGCGCCAGGTCCACCGGGGGTGCCTCTATCGGTAGCACGGCGGGATCGAACAGCGGGCGGTCTGGCATCGGTGCGGATTCCTGTTGTTCTGTACGACCATATTGCGGTGCGAACACCAAAAGCACAAAGGCACCCGAAGGTGCCTTTGTCAACAACCGATACTGCATGCCGGCCCCGTGCAAGCATCGCGATCAAACGCGCCACCGCACGGAGCCCCCCGGGAATCGCATCCCAGGGTACCGTGGCTTACTCTGCCGCGGCTGCCGGCTGTTCCTTGCGGACCAGCTTTTCCTTGATACGCGCCTTCTTGCCGGACAGCGCGCGCAGGTAGTACAGCTTCGCACGACGCACGTCACCGCGACGCTTGACTTCGATGCTGGCCAACTGCGGCGAGTACGTCTGGAAGGTACGCTCGACGCCTTCACCCGACGAGATCTTACGAACGATGAACGACGAATTCAGACCACGGTTACGCTTGGCGATGACCACGCCTTCGTAAGCCTGAACACGCTTACGCGTACCTTCAACCACGTTCACGTTGACGACGACCGTGTCACCCGGCGCAAATTCCGGAATGGTCTTATCGCCCAAAGCGCGTGCGATTTCTTCTTTTTCGAGTTGTTCGATCAGATTCATGATTACTCCTGAAACCATCTTGCCGACGTTGTATACCGCGCTGATGCACGAGGCCTCGGCAGAGGATGGGGAAACCGGCAGGAAATCATTCCTGCCGCCGTAGTCCGGCCCTATCGCGCCCGTCGTGTCATTGGCTTGAAACCAATCGTTCACGCCGGGTCCGATGAAGCCGGATTGGCGAGCCAGGCCTCATCGGCCTTGCTCAACAATCCATCGCGACGGGCCGCATCGATAAGATCCGGGCGGCGTGCCCGGGTTTTCGATAAAGACCGCTGGCGACGCCACGCGACAATCTGCGCGTGGTGACCGCCCAACAACACATCCGGCACCCGCACCCCTTCGTATTCCTCAGGGCGCGTGTAGTGCGGACAATCCAGCAAACCATCGACAAAGCTATCCTGCACCGCCGATTGGGCATCCCCCAGCACACCGGGCAGCAGACGAATCACCGCATCCATCAATGCCATTGCAGGTAGTTCGCCGCCCGACAGCACGAAGTCACCAACACTGATTTCCTCGTCGACACATCGGTCCAACAACCGCTGGTCCACCGCTTCATACCGGCCGCACAGCAACACCAGACCCGACTCCGCCGCCAGCGACGTGACCCGCTTGTGGGTCAACGGCGCGCCTTGTGGCGAGAGCATCACCACGCGCGGCACGGGGCGCCCCTCCGCCTGCTGCGCGGCTTTCGCCGCCGTAATCGCGGCATCAAGCGGCCGGGCCAGCATTACCATGCCGGGGCCGCCGCCATAAGGCCGGTCATCCACGGTGCGATGCGAGTCGACCGTGAAATCGCGCGGATTCCACGTGTGCAACGCATAGCGCCCCTGCTTGACCGCCCGGGATGTCACGCCCCAATCGGTCAAGGCCCGAAACATCTCCGGGAACAGTGTCAGCACGTCGAACCGCATGCTCGTCTCCGCCGGTCGCCCCCGATCCCCTGACGAGGTTCCAGGCGTACCGTGCTGCCGGGTATCAATAATCGACATCCCAGTCGACGACAATCCGCTTGCCTGGCAGGTCGACTTCCCGCAGGTACGCATCGACGAACGGGATCAGCCGTTCGCGCTCGACCGTCTGGCCGTTGGCTTCCTGCGAGTCATACGCCACCCGCAAGACCGAATGCGCACCGTTGTCCATCAGGTCGCAAACCCGGCCCAACGCCGTCCCGGCCGGATTCACCACCGCCAGGCCGAGTAAGTCGACCCAGTAATACTCGCCGTCAGGCAGCGCCGGAAAGTCCGCGCGGCGTACCAGCACCGCGGTTCCCTTCAACGCCAATGCCGCATCGCGATCGTCGCAACCAGCGATCGAAACCGCGACCGCACCGCTGTGCACCTTGGCACCCCGCACCGCCGTACGTCGCGGCGCCGACTCGCGTGGACCGCGCAACCACCAATATTTGGCGTTCAACATCGCGGCGTCGCCATCAGCGGCGCCAGCGTGCGGGAAAACCTTGACCTGACCGCGTACCCCGTACGCCTGGCCAATCACCCCTACCTCGATGAGGTCGTTCGGGAGAACAACCGGCTCAACGGGCACCGCATCGGCCTGTGCGACAACCTCGACATCGGCCTCGCGATGCTCATCGGCGGCCTTTTCCGTCGCCCGCCCCTTTGGGGCGCGCGGGCGGAAAGCGCCGAAGCCCGGCGCATTCGATCCTGACGACGTCAAACCTGCTCGCCTTTAAGCTGCTGCCGGCGCTGCCGCGACGGTCGCCTTGGCGGCTTCCTTCGCCAGACGCGCGACTGCGGGCGACAACTGTGCGCCGGTACCAACCCAGTACGTCAGGCGATCTTGCGCGATACGCAAGGTTTCGCCCTTTTGCGCGACCGGATTGTAGAAACCGATACGCTCGATGAAACGGCCATCGCGGCGATTACGCGAATCGGTCGCAACGATGTTGTAAAACGGGCGCTTCTTCGCGCCACCGCGGGACAGGCGGATGATGACCATACTGAATTCCTAGAAATCTGGTGTGTGTGCAGCGTGAAACACGCGATTATAGCGGGAATTTCGCTAGCTACCAAACACTTAGTGTGATGTCGGCGCTGTCGGGCCAGGTCGCGACCGCCGCCGCCAGCCTGCATGGCACCGTACGATTGGCGTCGTCACAACGAAATGTTGCGGCGGTGACACATGTCTCATGGCGATTCCGGCGATCCGCGGCATCAGTCGCCGATCCCCACTGACCAGGCGGAACGCGCCGGCCGAACGACCGATGCCGTACCGAGGACTTGCGAAAAATACTGTATACCCATACAGTATTCAAAAGGCCGCGACATATTGCTGGCGCATTGTTTCATGCCTTTCAACACGGAAGCGCTGCGACCAGCCTGGGACATGCCGCCGACCACTGGTATCCCAGGGTGGCATCGCGTTATCACGTACCGGCGCCTTACCATCACCGATATATCAGACATGCCTCATCGCCCCGCGCATATGACGCCGCCCCGCTCAAATGCCATCCGGTACGACACCGAGGCGGGCCGGGAGACGGCCGAAGACGATATCGGTCGCGCCGTACCGACTGGGCGCGCGAATGCGGCTCACGCCATTGCGTCGCATCGCGGCACGGGGGGCACGCCTTTCCATCCAGACAGAGGCAACACGATAGCGCGTGGGCGAGGCGCCGTCAGTAACCCGGTGCCGCGATTTCAGGGTTGGTCACGCGAGGCGGATGCGCACTGTCGGCACGATGACGAGGGTCGTCCGTGGGACGCGGCCGAAGGCGGCATCGACGACGACGCTGCCCATGACACCCGGTTGGCGCACGTTTCGTCAACCGACCATCATGACCGCGGTGGTGCACCACAGGACGGTGACAATGACATCAAGCATGTTCGCGACACCGCAAATGCTTCTCGTGAAAAGCCGATGATCCGGTTGCACACGATGGTGACCACGGAAACGGCGCGCACCATCATCGCCCGCAACACCTCTCCCGACGTGCCATTCGATCGCTCACTGAATGCCTATCGTGGTTGCGAGCACGGCTGTGTCTACTGTTTCGCCCGCCCCACGCACGCCTACCTCGATTTGTCACCGGGCATCGACTTCGAAACCAAGCTCTACGTGAAAACGAACGCGGTCGAGAAACTACGCGAAGCCTTCGATAAGCCCGGCTATCGCGCCGATGTGCTGGCGCTCGGGGCCAACACCGACCCCTATCAACCGATCGAGCGCACCTACCGCATCACGCGCGAAGTACTGGCGCTGGCCGAGGCTTATCGGCATCCCATCGCGATCACGACGAAATCCGCATTGGTGGTTCGAGACGCCGACATTCTCGAGCGGATGGCGCGACAGGGACTGGTGCGGGTGTTTATGTCCGTAGGCACGCTTGACGCGGAGATTGCGCGGAAACTCGAACCACGCGCCAGCACGCCGTCACGTCGCATCGAGGCCATTCGCCAGTTGCACGCGCGTGGCATTCCCTGCGGTGTCGTGGTGGCGCCGGTGATTCCCGCGCTGACCGATTTCGATGTCGAACATGTCATCCAGGAGGCGGCGCGTGCCGGTGCGCAGCATGCCGGCTATGTCATGTTGCGGCTGCCACTGGAAGTGCGGGATCTGTTTATCGCCTGGCTTGAAACGCACTACCCGGATCGTCGTCGACACGTATTGAGTCTCATCGAGCAGATGCGCGACGGACGGCATAACGATGCGACCTTCGGTCAGCGAATGCGTGGTACCGGGTTGTTCGCCGAACTACTGGCCCAACGTTTCAATATGGCTTGCCGTCGCCATGGTGTGAATGTGTCGCGGCCACCGTTGCGCTGTGATCTGTTTGCCGGCAGTCCCGCACGACTCGACGCACTGGCACGGCAGGAAAAACACCAGCGCCCTATCCGAAAGCAAACGCAAGCAAACGCGACCGCGATCGCCCCGTTGGTCCATCCTCAGATGAACCTGTTTTGAAGACACCGTGCAGGCGATCCGGCGCTTACTCGGATCGCTCGGCGATGGGAATGACAAGCGTCTCCTTGACCTCTTCCATCACGACATAGCTCTTTGATTGCGTCGCGCCCGGCAGTTGCAGCAATACATTGCCGAGTATCTTCCGGTAATCGGCCATTTCGCCTATGCGCGCTTTGATCAGGTAGTCGAAATCGCCGGACACCAGGTGGCATTCGAGCACTTCCGGCACCTTCATCACCTCGCGCCGGAACTTCTCGAACATATTGCCGTTCTTGTGGTCCAACGTGATCTCGACGAACACCAGTAGCGACGCACCGAGTTGCGCCGGGTCCACGCGCGCGAAGTAACCAATGATCACGCCATCGCGCTCCATCCGCTTGACGCGTTCGATACACGGCGTGATCGACAGTCCGACCTGCTCCGCCAGGTCCTTCATAGCCATGCGCCCGTCTTCCTGCAGCAACGTCAGAATACGTCGATCGATCCGATCGAGTGTACGAACGGCTTTATGTTGGGTACGCATGGGCGGTGTCGGAATGCGAAGAGCGGGAATGCGCGAATAATTGCTGAAAACCGGCAACTATTCAATAACAAAATCCGTGAATCTAGAAATAGTATAGCGACAATTACTAATGAATCGCCATGCCCCTCGACGTCCGCAGGGCATGCGGAAGATCTCCAACGGATGCCGCGATGAAAATCATCGTTCTTGGCGCGGGTGTCATCGGGACAACCAGCGCGTACTACCTGGCCCGCGCCGGCCACGACGTCACGGTCATCGACCGTCAACCCGGCCCGGCGCTGGAAACCAGTTTCGCCAATGCCGGTCAGATTTCCCCAGGCTATGCGTCCCCTTGGGCGGCGCCCGGCGTGCCACTGAAGGCGATTAAATGGATGTTCGCCAAGCATCCGCCACTGACCATCCGCCCGGACGGTACCGCCGCCCAATTGCGCTGGATGTGGCACATGCTGACGCAGTGCACGGCCGATCGTTACGCCGTGAACAAAGGCCGCATGGTCCGCCTGGCGGAGTACAGCCGGGACTGCATCCGCGCATTGCGTGACGAGACGGGAATCCAGTACGAGGGTCGCCAGGGCGGCACGTTGCAGTTGTTCCGCACACAGGCGCAGTTCGACGGTGCGGCGAAAGACATTCAAGTCTTGCGCGACGCGGGTGTCCCTTTCGAATTGCTCGAAGGCACCGCACTGGCGCAAGCCGAACCTGCGTTAGCGGCGGCCATCGGCAAGTTGACGGGCGGCTTGCGTTTGCCAAAAGATGAAACAGGCGATTGCCAGTTATTCACGACCCGCCTTGCCAGCATGTGCGAAGCGCACGGCGTGACGTTTCGCTATGACACACCCATCGAGGCCCTGGCGCTCGCCGGCGATACGGCGATCGGCGTGCAATGCGGGAACGAACTGGTGCGTGCCGACAAGATCGTCGTGGCGCTGGGCGCGTTTTCCACCGGCTTCATGCGTGGTCTCGTCAACGTGCCGGTGTATCCGCTGAAAGGCTATTCGATCACCGTGCCGATCACCAACGCCGCGCACGCGCCGGTATCGACGGTGCTGGACGAAACCTACAAAATCGCCATCACCCGTTTCGACGACCGTATCCGGGTAGGTGGCATGGCGGAGATTGTCGGTTATGACCGCACGTTGCGGCCGGCACGGCGCGCCACGCTGGAGATGTGCGTGAACGACCTGTTCCCCGGCGCCGGCAATACCGCTGAAGCCAGTTTCTGGACAGGTTTGCGGCCCATGACGCCGGACGGTACCCCCATCGTCGGCGCGACACCGGTACGCAACCTCTTCCTGAACACCGGACACGGGACGCTCGGATGGACGATGTCGTGCGGCTCGGCACAATTGCTCGCCGACCTGATCAGCGGGAAAACGCCGGAAATCGCCTCCGACGACCTCTCGATCTTCCGTTACTTGCGCGAACCCGCCCCACCGCGTCCCCGGCCTGCTTTCGCCTGACGTCTTTCGCCGGCGGCCTGGGCAGCCCTTCGCGACGGACCGCGGCAGGACACGGGCTTCGATCCGGTTTTCGCCTGGTCGATCAAAGCCAGTCGTCCGGCAAAGCGTAGATACCTTGATCGCCTCGCGTACTGACGATGGCGATCCGCCACGCGGATGTCCGGGGCATGACCTGTTCGGCAAAGCAACGCGCCAGCGCGCGCTTCGTCTCGGCAAATGCCGGCCCCACGTCGAACGCCAGCGGCGCGTCCCGTCCTGTATCTGACTTCTCGGCACCGTCCATGAAGCCATCGTCGAGGCCCGCGGCAAGCAATGCGGCACGCGCCAATTGCCATCCCGACAATGTCACGCCCGCGAGTTGCAGATAAGCGACGCTTCCCGCATAGGCGGCGGCAGGATCCGTCTGCGCGGCATTGACGATGAATTCGACAACGGCGGCATAGGCGTCGCGTGCCTGCGACAACTGCGCGGCAATCGACGACCACGCCGCGGCGGCCGCACCGGCATCGCGGCCGCCGGCAGCATGCAGCGCCGTAATGCAAGCATCGATGCACGACAGCCAGTGCCCGGCCGCGGCGCCCTCGTCCCGTACGGTCTTCCGGCCAACGAGGTCGTTTGCCTGGATTGCGGTGGTTCCTTCATAAATCGGCAGAATGCGGGCATCTCGCAGATATTGCGCAGCGCCCGTCTCCTCGATAAAACCCATCCCACCGTGTACCTGGATACCAATATTGGCCACCTCCACGGCCATCTCGGTGGACCAGCCCTTGATGATCGGCACCAGATAATCGTATTGCACCTGCGCGGCCTGACGCACGCCCGCATCAGGATTATGCTCGGCGTGGTCGCCTCGGCTGGCGGCAAACACCGCCAATGCACGCGCCGCTTCGGTCATCGCGCGCATGGTCGCCACGCTGCGTCGCACATCCGGGTGCGCGATGATGGTCCGCTGCGTGGCGGCTGCGTGGCGCGTATCGGTCGCCGCGGCGCGCGAATCCGGCGCAGCCGCCTTCGACGCATCATCGGCGGGTGTCTCCACCGGCTGCCCCTGTACGCGCTGCATTGCATACGCGCGCGCCGCCTGTGTCGCGCGGTCAGCCAGGCCGATGCCCTGCACCCCTACGCCAAACCGGGCCGCGTTCATCATGATGAACATCGTCTGCAACCCGTGGTTCGGCTTGCCCAGCATTTCCCCCCATGCACCGCCGTGATCACCAAACTGCAGCACTGCCGTCGGGCTGCCGTGAATGCCGAGCTTATGCTCGATTGACACGCAACGCACATCGTTACGCACACCATCGCCGAGTGCCATGGCACTGGCCGGTTCCGCGTTGATCACCGCTTCGTCCGCGGTAAGCAGGAACTTGGGCACGAGAAAAAGCGATAAGCCTTTCACGCCGGGCGGAGCATCGGGAAGGCGCGCCAACACGAGATGGACGATGTTCTCGGCCATGTCATGGTCACCGTACGTGATAAAGATTTTCGTACCGAACAGTCGATAACTACCATCTTCCCGCGGCTCGGCACGGGTCCGCACTCGCGCCAGGTCGGAGCCGGCCTGCGGCTCGGTCAGGTTCATCGTACCCGCCCAGGTACCCGCCACCAGCGGCGGCAAATAGCGCGCCTGCTGATCTTCGCTGCCGGCCGCCAGCAACGCTTCGATTGCCCCGTCGGTCAACAGCGGACACAAGGCAAATGACAGGTTTGCGGCGTTCCACATCTCAAGGCAAGCGGTGGCAAGCACGCGCGGCATGCCTTGGCCACCAAATTTCTCCGGATGACGCAGGCCCTGCCAGCCGCTTTCCGAAAATTGCGTAAACGCCTCACTGAATCCAGGCGACACCTTGACGCGATCACCCTGAACAACGGGTGGTGTGCGATCACCGACGGTATTCAACGGCGCCAATACGCCATTGGCGAAACGCGCCGCCTCGTCCAACACCGCGGCGGCGGTATCCGGCGTAGCTTCCCCGAATCCCGGCAAGCGGGCAATGCGTTCCAGGCCGCCCACACGCGTCATCAGGAACAACATTTCTTCTACCGGCGCCTGATACTCCATGCTTCGTCTCCTTCAAAAATAAAAAAAGGGACCCATACGGGCCCCTTCGTCTTTTTATTGTTGTTGTCCGTGGTGACGGCCCAGCCACACCCGAACCACCATCGTCGACGTTACAGCGCCTTGACCAAGGCCGGTACCGCTTCGAACAAATCGGCGGTCAGACCGTAGTCGGCCACGCCAAAAATCGGCGCTTCCGGGTCTTTGTTGATCGCGACGATCACCTTCGAATCCTTCATCCCGGCCAAATGCTGGATCGCACCGGAGATGCCCACGGCAACATACAACTGCGGCGCGACGATCTTCCCGGTCTGGCCCACCTGCGAGTCGTTCGGTGCAAAACCCGAGTCCACCGCCGCACGCGATGCGCCCAGTGCCGCGCCCAACTTGTCGGCCAATGGTTCCAGCACGCTATGGTAGTTCTCGGCGCTGCCCATCCCCCGGCCACCCGACACGACGATCTGCGCCGATGTCAGTTCCGGGCGCTCAAGCTTCGTCAACTCACGGCCAACGAATTGCGACACGCCGGCATCACCGCCGGCGGCGATGTTTTCCACCGTGGCGGTACCACCGTCCGCTGCGGCCGCGTCGAAGCCAGTACCACGGACCGTAATGACCTTGACCGCATCAGCAACCTGCACCGTCGCGATAGCCGCGCCGGCGTAAATCGGGCGCTCGAACGTATCGGCGCTGACAACCGCCGTGATGTCAGACACCTGTGCCACGTCCAGCTTCGCGGCGATACGCGGCCCGATGTTCTTGCCATACGCCGTGGCCGGCAGCACGATATGCGAATACGCCCCGGCAATGCCCAGCACCGTCTTCTCGACGTTTTCGGCAAGGCCGTCCTTTAGCGAGGTATCGTCGGCCAACAGCACCTTCGCCACCCCGGCAATCTTCGCCGCCGCATCGGCCGCAGCGCGCGCATCGGCACCCGCCACCAGCAGATGGATATCGCCACCGCCGGCCTGTGCGATCTGCTGTGCCGCCGTCATGGCGTTCAGCGTCGCGCTTTTAATGTCACGATTGTCGTGTTCCGCGATCAACAGAATCGTCATGATTACAACACCTTCGCTTCGTTCTTCAGTTTATCGACCAACGCGGCGACGTCGGGTACCGTGACCCCGGCCTTGCGTTGCGGCGGCTCGGATACCTTCAGCGTCTTCAGGCGCGGCGCGACATCCACGCCCAGCGCATCCGGTGTCACCGTCTCGAGCGGCTTCTTCTTCGCCTTCATGATGTTGGGCAAGGTGACGTAGCGCGGCTCGTTCAAGCGCAGGTCCGTCGTCACCACCGCCGGCAGTGACAGCGACAGCGTTTCCGCGCCACCGTCCACTTCCCGCGCGACCGTCACGCGACCATCGGCCACGGTGACCTTCGACGCGAACGTCGCCTGCGGCAGGTTCGCCAGCGCCGCCAGCATCTGGCCGGTCTGGTTCGAATCGTCATCGATCGCCTGCTTGCCCAGAATCACCAACTGCGGCTGTTCCTTGTCGACCAGCGCCTTCAGGATCTTGGCGACAGCCAGCGGCTGCAATTCCTCGGTCGATTCCACCAGGATCGCGCGGTCCGCGCCGATCGCCAACGCGGTGCGCAGCGTTTCTTGCGACTGGGTCACACCACACGACACGGCGACGATCTCGGTAACCACGCCGGCTTCCTTCAATCGAACCGCTTCCTCGATGGCAATTTCGTCGAATGGATTCATCGACATCTTCACATTGGCAATGTCGACACCCGTGCCATCGGACTTCACACGCACCTTGACGTTGTAGTCGACCACGCGCTTGACGGGCACCAAGATTTTCATGCAGACGCTCCTCGGCTCAGAACAATCACGAACGATCGTTCTATTCTATATGGGAAAACTTCGAAAATTCTACCGCCGTCACTGATACTGCACTCTAGTGAGGGGATTTACTACGGAATAAGACTGCCGCACCCATCGGGCGATCACCGGTCACGGTCACACATCCCACGGCGGAAACCCACACCAGGCGGGCTTTCCAGTGCTATTCGCGACATTACCACGCGGTGATGACCGAGCCCTTGAACGTGGTTGTCACGAATTGTTTCACTTCCGGCGACCGGTAAGCCTTTACCAACTTCGCGACCCACGGCTTATCCTTGTCCTGCGCGCGCACGACTAGCACGTTCGCATACGGGCCGGTTGGCGGGTCCAGCTCGATCGCATCCCTTGCCGGCGACAAGCCTGCTTCCAGCGCGAAGTTTGTGTTGATCGCGGCAATATCCACGTCATCCAGCGAATGCGGGATCTGCGCGGCGTCCAATTCAACGAATTTCAGCTTTTTCGGATTCTCGGCGACATCGATCGATGTCGCGGACAGGCCCGCCCCCGCACGCAGCTTGATCAGTCCCGCCTTTTGCAGCAGCAGGTAGGCCCGACCACCGTTGGTCGGATCATTCGGCAAGGCGACGCGCGCGCCCGACTTCAACTCGGAGAGCGACTTGATCTTGCGCGAATAAATGCCCATCGGAAAATTAATCGTCTGCGCCACGCTGACCAGCTTGTAACCGCGGTCGCGTACTTGCGCGTCCAGGTACGGCTGGTGCTGATAGCTGTTTGCATCGATATCACCGGCCGCCAGCGCCGCGTTCGGCTGTACGTAATCGCTGAATTCGATGATCTTCAGATTCAAGCCTTCATGGGCGGCTACTTTCTTGACCTGCTCCATGATCTGCGCGTGTGGTCCCGCCGTGACACCAATTTTAATGGTCTCATCAGCTGCCATGGCGTGCAGTGCGGCGGTGGACAATGCCATCGCTGAAACAGTGGTCGCGATCAACTTGCAGAGAGAACGGCGTTGCATGGGCGGTTTGCCTCGTATGGGTAATGGATTACTTATGGCTCAAGCGGCGCACCAGCCAGTCACCGGCGGACTGCACCAGTTGCACGAAGACGATCAGAATCAGCACCACCGCCACCATCACGTCCGGCTGGAAGCGTTGATAGCCATAGCGGATACCCAGGTCACCGAGCCCTCCCCCCCCAATCGCGCCGGCCATCGCGGAATAGCCCACCAGGCTGACGAAGGTGATCGTCAGACCCGCGATCACGCCAGGCCAGGCCTCAGGTAACAGCACCTTTGTCACGATCTGCCAGTTGGATGCCCCCATCGACTGTGCCGCCTCGATCAGGCCCCGGTCGACTTCACGCAATGCCGTCTCCACCAGACGCGCGACAAAAGGCGCCGCCGCGATCGTCAACGGCACGATGGCCGCCGCGGTCCCGATCGATGTCCCGACGATCAGGCGCGTGAACGGGATCACCGCCACCAGCAGGATGATGAATGGCGTACTGCGAACGGCATTGACGATGACACCGAGCACGCCATTGACAGCGGCATTCGACAACACACCCTGGCGGTCGGTCAGATACAGCACAATGCCGATGGGCACGCCCACCGCGGCACCGATCACGCCGGAAATACCGACCATGAACAACGTTTCCCAGAACGACGAGAGGAACAGGTCATACATTTGGCTAAGCATGCGACAACTCCTCGACGATCACGCCGCGTGTCCGCAGCGACGCCATCGCTTCGGCCACGGTTCCCGGTGCACCGCTGGCCAGCACCGCCAGCGAACCGAATGCCTGGCCCTGGATCTCGGCGACCTGACCGTGCAGGATCGTGATATCGATCGCGAAGCGACGAATGTTTTCCGAAATCACAGGCTCACCCACGCCGTCGCCGGAAAAAGCCAGGCGGAACAGGTGATCGCGACCCGCCACCAGTTTTTCGCCGATACGTGCCTTCAGTCCCGGCGGCAGTTCTTGCGCAATCACGTCTCCGATCATCGCGCGTGTGACTTCGTGGTGCGGCTGCAGGAACACGTCGATGACCCGGCCGCTCTCCACGACGCGGCCCGCGTCGAGTACGGCGACGCGGTCGCAGATATGCCGGATCACTTCCATCTGGTGCGTGATCAGGACAATGGTCAGTCCCAGTTCCTTGTTGATCTTGCGCAGCAGGTCGAGAATCGAGCGCGTCGTCTCGGGATCGAGCGCAGACGTCGCCTCATCACAAAGCAGCACCTTCGGTTGACTCGCCAACGCGCGCGCAATGCCCACGCGCTGCTTCTGACCACCACTGATCCGTGAGGGATAGCGGTCGCGATGACCGTTCAGCCCGACCAGTTCGAGCAACGGCGTGACCGTCTTTTCGATTTGCGCTTTCGAGATGCCGGCCAATTCCAGCGGCAGTGCCACATTCCCGTAGACGGTTCGCGAGGACAGCAGGTTGAAATGCTGGAAGATCATGCCGATGTCGCGACGCGCGGCACGTAACGCATCCGGCGACAACGCAGTCAAGTCACGCCCGGCAACGACGACCCGTCCTTCGGTGGGCCGTGTCAGCAGGTTCATCGTCCGCACCAACGTGCTCTTGCCGGCACCGCTGCGGCCGATGATGCCGAACACTTCGCCGGCTGCAATCTTCAGGTTGATGGCGCGCAACGCCTCCACCGGGCCTTTTGAGCCGGGAAAGCGTTGCGTCAAGTCCGATATGTCGATCATGAAACGGTCTGTTGGCGACACCGGCAAGGCTTCACGCACCGCGTGCCACCCGGCGTGGCACCGGAGCGTATTGGTGCATGGGGTTGGTGTCATGCAGGATTGGCACAGGCGGCGGCAGGGACCGACGAAGTCCATGCCAGCCTGTAAAAGACCCGCATTCTACCTTGCGCAAACCTGACCGATCAGAAACGTTCGCCATCAGCATATAAGCAAAAACTATGAACCGAGACAATTTGACGCTGCAATCCGGACCTTATCGGCGGGCCATACCCCGGGAACCCGTCTATAGATTGGCCATTGCCCTGAGATGAGCGACCACGCTACGCCCCAACGCCGAAAAAGCATAGCCACCCTCGAGCACGCTCACGATGCGGCCGGCAGCATATTGCATGGCGATGTCGCGGACTTTTTCGGTCACCCAGGCGTAGTCGGCCTCCACCAGCGCCAGCCCGCCCATCTCATCCTCCCGATGGGCATCGAAACCGGCGGAGACAAACACCATTTCCGGTGCAAAAGCCTGCAGTCTGGGCAGCCAGTGCGTCTGCACGGCGTCACGGAACGCCGCCCCATCGGCGCCGGCGGACAACGGCGCGTTGACGATGTTCGAGGCCGGTCCGGGCACGCCGCAGTGAGGATAGAAAGGATGCCGGAAGGTACTGCACATCAACACGCGGTCGTCGCCGGCAAAGATCGACTCGGTGCCGTTGCCGTGGTGCACATCGAAATCGATGATGGCGACCCGTTGCAAACCTCGTTCCGCCAATGCGTGGAGTACGGCAACGGCCACGTTATTGATCAGACAAAACCCCATCGCCTGATTGCGGGTGGCGTGGTGTCCTGGTGGGCGGACGCTGCAAAAGGCGTTGTCGAACCGGCCATCGAGGACCGCATCGGTCGCGGCCACCGCCGCGCCCGCCGCCCGAAGCGCGGCCTGCCAGGAACCCGGACTGACGACGGTATCGCCATCCAGGTAGGCGAACGTCCCATCCATGGCGGACCGAGGTGACGTTTTCCGTGCGCCGTCCCCTGCTGCCGCCGATGATGGCCCCTGCGGCGTGGCCGACAGCGATGCCACGCACGCGGCAATCCGATCGAGATAGTCGGCGTCGTGGGCGCGCAGCAAGCTGGCGCGATCCGCAAGCGGTGCGCTTTGCGGCAGCCACCACGCGTCGAGCCGTGCCGCGATGACCTGGTCATCGATTGCATGCAGCCGTTCCGGACATTCGGGGTGTCCGGCATCCGTCTGGTGCCGGAGGCAGTCGCGATGCGAAAAGAAAGCGCTGGGCATTGCGGTCTCCAGGGGGCGCGGCCGGTCCATGGCCGGGCACACTCGATGTCGTACGTTATACTCCCAAACAACACCGCAACGATACATGACCATGATCTTGACGTTTCACCGCGGGTTGAGGACCTTCGCGCGCACAACTGCGCCCTGTTCCTCTGGCCGATTTTCCTTGACCGCGATGCGCCTGATGCTGACATGCGGCGTAGCGGCGCTGAGCTTTGCCGGCGCAGCCGCGCATGCGCAAGGCGCACCGGAGGCCACACCGGCGAATGGCCAGATGTTCGAAGAGGAAATCGTCCCGCAACGGTTTGAAAACGACCCGCAAGTCAACGCGTTCATCGACGACCTGGTCGCCCGCTACGATTTCGATCCGGCTGTGTTGCACCAGATCTTCAACCAGGTCAGCTATTCCGCCAGCGCCGTCAAGCTCGTCACGCCCTCGCCAAACCCATCGGCGAAGAACTGGAGCGTCTACCAGCGCCGATTCATCGAACCGATTCGCATCAACGGCGGTGTGAAGTTCTGGCAGGCAAACCGCCAGTGGCTCGACAAAGCGAGTGCACAGTACGGTGTGCCACCGGAAGTAATCGTCGCGATCATCGGCGTGGAAACGCTGTATGGCAAATACATGGGCAACTTTCGCGTACTCGATGCGCTGACGACCTTGGCATTCGACTATCCGAACACGCCGAATCGCAACGACCGGATGCAGATGTTCCGTAAGAATCTGGCGGACCTGCTGATCTGGACACGCGATCAAAATATCGATCCCGCGTCGGTCCAGGGATCGTACGCGGGCGCCATCGGTATTCCGCAATTCATGCCTTCCAGCATTTCGCAATATGCGGTGGACTTTGACAACTCGAACTCGATCGATCTGCGCAGCAGCGCCGCGGACGCGATCGGCAGCGTTGCGAATTACCTGAAGCAAAATGGGTGGGAAAGTGGTCAGCCGGTCATGTGGCGCATCGGCGCGGATGCAGGCAGTCAGGGCATCGCGCAAGCTGCTGCCGACGGGAAGCCGGAACCGCATTGGGCGCTGGGACAACTGACGAAAGCGGGCATGCTGCTCGATGAACCGGACGTTGACATCAACGCGATGCAAGGCACGCCGGTGACGGTCGTCGACCTTCCGACGCCAGGTCAGGCCACGCAATACGCGCTGGGCCTGAACAACTTCTATGTCATCACACGCTACAACCGCAGTTTCTTCTACGCGACGTCGGTCTACCAATTGGCGCAAGCGATCAAGGCGAAGATGCTGGCGAGCGGCGGTTGATCCTTGTGCCATCGCGCCGCCCGCGTATTGGCGGCAAGCGGTGGCGCGTGGATCAGGCAGGAAATACGCCGGTGGACAAGTAACGATCACCGCGGTCGCAGACGATGAACACGATGGTCGCATTGTCAAGCTCGCGCGCCAGCTTCAGCGCGATATGCGCGGTCCCGCCGCTCGAGATACCCGCGAATATGCCCTCGACCGATGCCATCTTGCGCGTCATCGTCTCGGCCTCCACCTGCGATACCGACTCAACCCGATCGACCCGCGCGCGGTCGAAAATCGTCGGCATATACGCTTCGGGCCATTTCCGGATGCCCGGAATACGCGATCCTTCCGCCGGCTGCGCGCCAACAATCTGGATACCATCGTTCTTTTCCTTCAAGAATCGTGATGTCCCCATGATGGTGCCGGTGGTACCCATCGACGACACGAAATGGGTGATGCGCCCTTCGGTGTCGCGCCAGATCTCGGGACCCGTGCCCTCGTAATGGGCGACCGGATTATCCGGATTACCGAATTGGTCCAGGATCACGCCCTTCCCTTCGCGCTGCATCTTCTCCGCTAGATCACGAGCGTATTCCATGCCCCCGCTGACAGGCGTCAACTGGATCTCCGCACCATACGCGGCCATGCTCTGGCGCCGTTCGATCGAAAGATCTTCCGGCATGATCAGGATCATCTTGTAGCCACGCAATGCCGCGGCCATCGCCAACGCGATACCGGTGTTGCCACTCGTCGCTTCGATCAACGTGTCGCCCGGCTTGATGGTGCCGCGCGCCTCCGCCTTCTTGATCATCGACAATGCCGGTCGGTCCTTCACCGATCCCGCCGGATTATTGCCTTCCAGCTTTGCCAACACGACATTGCCGCGCGCGCGTATCTCGTCGTCGACCAGCCGCACCAATTGCACCAGCGGCGTATTGCCGATCGTATCTTCAATCGTTTTGTAGGCCATCATCACGCTCAAATTAGTCCTTGCCACCGTGCGACGATTGTAGCCGATTGAGTCTCGGTCGACCGGCGGCGCGACGCGCCCATAAAAAAAGCGCGATCGGTTGGCTAGACCAATCACGCTTTTTTCCTATTCCTGACAGGCAATCCCCTGCCAGGAATAGGGAGATAGGGTGCTAAGACCCAAGTGGCGTCAACACGCCACCTGATTGTTTAGCCGTTCGGGATATCAATCGAATGTCGCGCCGGACTCCGCAATGCGGTTGACCATCTTATCGCCGATTCCACGTACACGCGTCATATCCTGGGCGTCGGCGAAGCGTTGCTTCTCCCGCTCTGAAATGATGGCCTGCGCCAATTTCGGGCCAATGCCGGTAACGTGCTTGGCAATATCCTCCGGACTGGCCGTATTCATATTCACGGCCCAGGCCATGGACGCGGTGGATGCAAACACTACGGCGGCGGCCAGCAGTTTTTTCAACATGGACTTTTCCTCGTGTAAAGAACGCAGATTTCAGCGCTGGATTAGCGATTAGTCTGCATTTCTAACTTTACAGAGCGTGGAGTGAGGCCTAAAGCTAACTAAAAAGCATAGGAATTGACAACACATGCATCGCAAAAAAGCATCGTCACCGCATGATGATCATGCGACAAGGAACCGTCGAAGAAACGCTGAAGGACCGCGCGTCTTTGGGGCTGCGCCGCGAAGGCGATACGCGAGGGGGGAGAATGAAGACATGTGTGACAATGCACACTAGACGATGTGCTGCTGAAAAAAGGCAGCGCATGGCATAACCGCGAGCATCGCGCGCGGGAGAAGCGCGCTTGTGCTGACAAGACAACGAAGTGCCTTACTTGACCGTGGCCGACAACCATTCTACATACCGGGAGACACCCTGCTCCACGGTCAGGAATGGCTGATCGTACCCCGAACCCCGCAATGCACCGATGTCAGCCTGCGTGAAGCATTGATATTTACCACGCAATGCGTCCGGGAAGGCGACATACTCAAGCAAGCCAGCGCTGACCAGCTCTTCGAGGCTCATCGGAGCATGGCCGTCCTTGGCGCGAAGCGTGTTCACGACCGTTCGCGCGATATCGTTGAACGGCTGAGCCGCGCCGGTGCCAAGGTTGAAAATCCCCGACTTCGACGGATTGTCGAAGAAGAACAGATTGACCTTGGCCACATCTTCCACCGACACGAAGTCGCGTGTCTGTTCGCCGGCTGCATAGCCGTTGTACTCACCGAACAGGCGAACCGAGCCATTTGCACGGAACTCGTTGTAATTGTGGAAGGCCACCGACGCCATGCGCCCCTTGTGCGACTCACGCGGCCCGTAGACATTGAAATAGCGGAAACCGGCAATCTGGCTTTGTGCCTGCGGCAGTTTCTGGCGCACGATCTGGTCGAACAGGAATTTCGAATAGCCATACACATTCAGCGGCTTCTCAAACTCGCGCGATTCGACGAAAGTCGTCGAGGCGCCATAGGTCGCGGCCGACGATGCATACAGAAAGGACACGCGCTGCGTCAGGCATGCGTCGAGCAGTGCACGCGAATAACGGAAATTGTTTTCCATCATGTAGCGACCGTCGGTTTCCATCGTATCCGAACAGGCACCTTCGTGGAAAATCGCGCGAACCTTGCCGAACTCGCCTTTCGCGAAGCGCGCCACGAAATCCTGCTTGTCAAGATAGTCGCTTATTTCGCAATCGACGAGATTATGAAATTTATCGCCACGGGTCAGGTTGTCCACCGCGATGATGTCGCGTTCACCGCGCGCATTCAGCGCCTTGACGATATTGGCGCCAACAAAACCGGCCGCACCGGTGACGATCAAAGTCATGGGAATTCGCGCTCAGAAAAGACAAAAATATCAGACTGGAAACAATTCGTCGTACTCGACGGTCGCCGTACCCAGCTTGCCGACGACGATGCCGCCCGCACGGTTCGCCATCCGTACCGCCTCGACCAATGGCAAGCCGGCACCCAGCATCACCGCGAGCGTGGCGATCACCGTGTCGCCGGCACCGGAAACATCATACACTTCGCGCGCTTGCGCCGGCACGGAGACCGGCGGCTGCGCGGTGAACAGCGTCATGCCATCTTCCGAGCGGGTGAGCAACAACGCGTCCAGCGCGAGGTCGGCACGCAACGCGTCGACCTTTGCGAGCAATTCCGCTTCGGACGACCAACCGCCCACCACCTGTTGCAGCTCGGCGCGATTTGGCGTCAGCAGCGTGGCACCGCGATAGCGCGCCCAGTCGCTTCCCTTCGGGTCGACCAGCACGGCCTTCCCCGCCCCGCGCGCGCGGCGGATCATTTCGCCGACGTGCGTGAGACCGCCCTTCGCATAATCGGACAGCACTACGACACCGGTATTCCCCAGCAATGCGTCGAAACGATCAAGGCACGCCAGCAGCACCTCATGCCCCGGACTGCTCTCGAAATCGACACGCAGCAACTGCTGCTGCCGGGCGAGAACACGCAGCTTAATGGTCGTCGGCAAGGCGGCATCACGTTCGATATGCGCGGTGACCTTGCTCTCGGCCAGTAATTCGATGATGCGCTGACCGGGCTCGTCATTGCCGATCACGCATAGCAGCCCGCCTTGGGCGCCGAGGGCCGCAACATTGCGCGCCACGTTTGCCGCGCCGCCGAGCCGTTCCTCGATGCGCTGCGCCAACACCACCGGAACCGGGGCTTCCGGGGAAATACGGTTGACGTCGCCAAACCAATAACGATCCAGCATGACATCGCCAACCACCAATACCGACGCGCGCGCCAGGGTCTCGCGGGTTGCCGAGACCGTGTCCGATGGCGCGGGCGCGTCGGACGACGTGACGGCGCTTTCGGTCAGGACCGCCGCCGCATTGGGCGAATCAAGGCGCACCGGGCGGTCGCCAGGCACGGACAACGAAGAAGACGTAGTAGAGGACATCGACAAACAATCCGATCAGGGATGGTCAGCGGCCAGCGCTTCAAGCGCTACCGGCAAGCGACTCGGAACGCCGCGGCACATAACTTTCCCAGTGACTGCACCCGGGGCATTGCCAATAAAACAGGCGCGCGCGGAAACCGCAATTGCCGCAAGTGTAACGCGGGAGATTGCGCGTACGTTGCTTGATCAGGTTTCGCATCAACGTCAGCTCTTTCGCGCGAGCCGGATCGCTGGTGACAATCTGCGCATCAAGCAGCAACAGCGTGGCGGCGGCGCTCGGTGACTGCTCCATCTGGCGCAGAGCCAGCGCATGCGCCTCTTCCACCCCACCGGTCGCCATGACATGTTTGTATGCGGTATCGAGCAAATCCACACTTGGATGCGCGTCCAGATACCCCACCAGACGACGCGCGCCTTCGGCGGCACGGTCAGCCGCGCCATAGGCCTTCATCATCGGCTCCGCGACCAGCGGCAGGTATACCGGGTCTTGTGCCTCCACGCGGCTGTAGCAGTCGATGGCGTCGTCGGTACGGCCCTCGGCGGCCGCCAGATCCCCTAGAAGAATGGTTGCCCGGACGTTCGCGGGATTCACATCGAGCGCCTGCCCCAAAGCCTCGCGCGCCGCGTCGCGCTGGCCACGTTGCAACGCCTCGAACGCAATCTCGCAATGGAACTGGGAAATTTCTCTTTTCAGTGACGGCACGCCCGACGCCTCGAGCGCGTGCGCGGCCGTGATCGACCGGCGCCAGTCCTTTTCGATCTGGAAAATCGTCAGCAGCGCCTTTTCCGCCTCCGTGCGGTAGAGACCGGCGTCGATCTGGCCGAAGGTCTGTTCCGCACGGTCCAGCAACCCTGCCTTCAGGAAGTCCTGCCCCAATTCATACAGCGCGTGGTCGCGCTCATTGACCGGGAGATCTTGGCGATTCAGCAGATTCTGATGCACGCGAATCGCGCGCTCCGTTTCGCCGCGCCGACGAAACAAGCTGCCCAACGCAAAGTGCAGTTCGGTGGTTTCCGGGTCCAGCTTGACGACCTCGATAAATGCATCGATCGCCTTGTCCGGTTGTTCGTTCAACAGGAAATTCAGGCCGCGGAAGTAAGATCGCGGCAAATTAGCTGCATCAGACAACAAATGCTTCAAATCGAAGCGGGCAGCGCCCCATCCCAGAAAGAACATCGCGGGGATGACCAGCAGCCACCAGAAATCAAGATCCATATCTCAGACTGTCATCAAATGATCGGCGGCATGGGCGGCACGTCGTGCGGTACCTGAACCGTACTGGTCTGCTGCTCGCGGAGCGTCTTTACCTCGCGACGTAGCCGCGACAGCTCGCGTCCTCGCCGCATCAGTCCCGGCAACGCGGCGAGCACACCAGCCAATGCCCCCACGACGAAGAACAGCAGGCCCACCACGATCATCGGCGCGTTCCAGACATAGCCCGCCAGCAGATTCAGTTGGACATCCTGCAGATTCCCGAGCGCTAGGACCAGGAACACCACGAAAATGATGAGTCGAATCAGCCAGACGATGAACTTCATATACCCGCGCCCTCGAAGGTGAGTCAGTGTGACGTCGTTATTGTAAAGGAAGCGGCCCGCGGAGGGCCTGGAATGATGGCCAGCCCTGCGCGCAAACGCATCGCTCCAAAACAAAGAGGCGCCCGAAGGCGCCTCTTTGGCTCGCTCCCACCAGCGTCAAGTGTTACCGGCGGAGACTCAGGAACAGCTATCGGCGGGTTCGCGTCAGATGCCGCACCGCAGTCCGGCCGTGTCGCGTATTACATCGCACCTGCTCAAGCAACATGCGGTAAAAACACAATCGAAGCAGTTAACTCAAACCTCGTCGTCGTCTTTCGACGCCTTCAAAGGCTGATCGGCACCCCTATCCACGCGCTCGCGCAACTCTTTACCAGGCTTGAAGTGGGGGACGAATTTCTCCGGCACCAGCACTTTCTCACCCGACTTCGGATTGCGACCTTCACGCGAGGGCCGGCGATTCAACGCAAAGCTGCCAAATCCGCGAATTTCGATACGATGTCCGCTCGCCAACGCGTCGGACATCGCATCAAGCATCGTCTTCACCGCGAAGTCCGCATCCTTGACGACAAGTTGCGGAAAACGCGACGCCAACTGGATCACCAACTCCGATCTCGTCATTCCCTACTTTACCCCGTTCGCTGAGTCGCTTGATGGCTATGGTGCTGCTTTACTGACCCTGGCCGTCCAGCTTGGCCTTGAGCAACGCACCCAGATTCGTCGTACCAGCAACCGAGCTGTCCGCTTGGAACTTCTGGACCGCTTCCTGTTGCTCGGCCGAATCCTTCGCCTTCACGGACAGGCTGATACCACGCGACTTGCGATCGACGTTGATGATGACCGCCGTCACTTCCTCGCCTTCCTTCAACACGTTGCGCGCATCTTCCACACGGTCTTGCGAGATTTCCGAAGCACGCAGGTAACCTTCAACTTCCGCCGACAACAGCACGACAGCACCCTTCGGGTCCACTGCCTTCACGGTGCCCTTGACCAGGGAACCCTTGTCGTTCATTGCCACGAAGTTGCTGAACGGGTCGCCTTCCATCTGCTTGATGCCCAGCGAGATCCGCTCCTTGTCCACGTCGATACCCAGCACGATCGCGTCCACTTCGTCGCCCTTCTTGTACTTGCGAACCGCTTCCTCGCCGCTCTCGTTCCAGGACAGGTCGGACAGGTGGACCAAGCCATCGATGCCGCCCGGCAGACCGATGAACACGCCGAAGTCGGTGATCGACTTGATCGCGCCATGCAGACGGTCGCCCTTCTTGTAGTTGCGGCTGAAGTCGTCCCACGGGTTCGGCTTGCATTGCTTCATGCCGAGGCTGATACGACGACGGTCTTCGTCGATCTCCAGCACCATGACTTCGACTTCGTCGCCCAACTGCACAACCTTGTTCGGCGCGACGTTCTTGTTGGTCCAGTCCATTTCGGACACGTGAACCAAGCCTTCGATACCCGTTTCGATCTCAACGAATGCACCGTATTCGGTGATGTTCGTAACCTTGCCGAACAGACGCGTGTTCGACGGGTAGCGACGGGAAATACCTTCCCACGGATCATCGCCCAGTTGCTTCATGCCCAGCGAAACACGGTTCTTCTCTTGGTCGAACTTCAGGACCTTGGCCGTGACGTCTTGACCGACCGACAGCACTTCGCTCGGGTGACGCACACGGCGCCACGCGATGTCGGTGATGTGCAGCAGGCCGTCGATACCGCCCAGATCCACGAATGCGCCGTAGTCGGTGATGTTCTTGACCACGCCGTTGACGATCGCGCCTTCCTTCAGCGTTTGCAGCAGCTTCGCGCGCTCTTCGCCTTGCGTCGCTTCCACGACGGCACGGCGCGACACCACGACGTTGTTACGCTTGCGATCCAGCTTGATGACGCGGAATTCCAGCGTCTTGCCTTCATAGGCCGTCGTGTCCTTGACCGGACGCGTGTCGACCAACGAACCCGGCAGGAACGCGCGGATGCCGTTGATCATCACCGTCATACCGCCCTTCACCTTGCCGGTGACCGTGCCGGCAACGATCTCGTCGTTGTCCAGCGCCTTTTCCAGGCCCAGCCACGATGCCAGGCGCTTCGCCTTGTCGCGCGACAGGATCGTGTCGCCATAGCCGTTTTCCAGCGCATCGATCGCTACCGAGACGAAATCGCCCAGCATCACTTCGACTTCGCCTGCGTCGTTATGGAACTCTTCGATCGGGATGTACGCTTCGGACTTCAGGCCGGCGTTCACCACAACAAAGTTGTGGTCAATACGGACGACTTCGGCCGAGATCACTTCGCCGGCGCGCATGTCCTGCTTGGTCAAGGACTCTTCGAACAGGGCGGCGAAGGATTCGGTGTTGGGGGTTGCGGTTTGGAGGTCGGACATAAAATGGTTTGACACCCCGGTTTTTGCCGCTACGTGCGGATCATGACGACCGGGATAAGGGCCATCCAATCCTGACACGGGCTTACAGCGACATCGTGACGCGGGGGGGTTAAAGGTTAAAAACAAGTGACCGGCCTATGCCGGTGTTTCCAGGTACGACTGACTGCACTTTTACCTCGGGTTCAGCCGGCGCAAGCCGCCTTGAACCAATTCAGCACCCGCTGGACCGCTTCATCGATACCCATTGACGAGGTATCCAGCAAATGCGCATCAGGCGCGGGCCTCAACGGCGCGACCATACGGTGCATGTCGCGCGCGTCGCGCTCCCGCAAATCCTTTAGCAGGTCATCTATGTTAACAGAAAAGCCTTTGTTGTTCAATTGTTTATATCGACGTTCGGCACGGGCCTCGACGCTGGCGGTCAAGAAGATCTTCACACCCGCCTCTGGAAAGATCACCGTGCCCATGTCGCGACCGTCGGCAACCAATCCCGGTGCGGTGCAAAACGCGCGTTGACGCGTTACCAACGCCTCGCGAACCGGGCCGTGAACGGCAATACTGGACGCCCGCACACCAATCGCTTCCGCGCGAAGCGCGTCGGCAACGTCGCTTCCATCCAACAGAATCTCACTATCGGTAAAACGGATAGGCAGATTTTCCGCGATCCGCACCAATGCGGCGACGTCGTCCACCGCCACGTTGCCGCGCACGCTTTGCAAGGCAACCAGCCGGTATAGCGCGCCGCTGTCGAGCAGATGGAAACCGAGCGCCGCGGCAACCCTGGCCGCCACGGTGCCCTTGCCGGACGCGGTAGGCCCGTCGATCGTGATCACCGGCACGCCCGCCGCATCGTCCGGTCCGCGTTGTGTTCCGTTCATGCGACCACCACCTTGGCAAATCGGTCAAAGTAGTCCGGGAAGGTCTTCGCGACGCAGTCCGGGTCGTTGATGGTAACGCTGACACCCAGCAGGCTTACGAGCGAGAAACACATGGCCATCCGGTGGTCGTCGTACGTATCGATGGCCGCCCCATCCAGCAAGCGTTCAGGCGGGATCACACGCAGCCAGTCCTGGCCTTCCTCCACCGCCGCGCCCACCTTGCGCAGTTCGCACGCCATCGCGGCGATGCGATCGGTTTCCTTCACGCGCCAACTGCCGATGTTGCGCAGCGTCGATGGCCCGCGCGCATGCAACGCCGCAACCGCCAACGTCATTGCGGCATCGGGAATCAAGTTGCAGTCCATGTCGATCGGTTCCAGCAGACCGTCATCGGACGATACACCGCGAACCTCGATCCAGGTGTCGCCCATCATGACGTTCGCGCCCATTTGCGTCAGCGCATCGGCAAAGCGGACATCGCCCTGAATGCTCTCGCGGCCCACGCCTTCCACTCGCACCGGCCCGCCACCGAGCGCACCGGCCGCCAGAAAATACGACGCCGACGACGCGTCCCCTTCCACGTCATAGATGCCGGGGGAGTGAAAACGGCTGGCCGCGCGCACGCCAAACCCGGACCAGCCGTCGCGCGTCACCGTCACACCGAATCGCGCCATCATCCCCGTGGTGATTTCCACGTACGGTTTCGAGATCAACTCACCGTCGACAAATACCCGGACGGTCTCGTCCGATGCCGCCTGTTCGGACAACCGCGGCAGCGACAACAGTAAGGCCGTCAGGAATTGGCTCGATACGTCACCTCGAACGCGAATCTCACGGGTCGTGCCGGCACCCGCAAGATCGCCCGGGCGGATATGCAGCGGCGGAAAGCCCGGAGTGCCGAGATAATCGATTGCCGCACCGACGCCGACCAGACCCTCGACAAGATCGCCGATGGGGCGTTCGTGCATCCGCTTGATGCCGCTGACGCGATAGTCGCCGCCGTTCAACGCCAACGCCGCGGTGAGCGGACGGACGGCAGTTCCGGCATTGCCGACGAAGATATCGGCGTCGCGAACAGGGAATCCGGCCGGATTGCCCTGAACGACAATCGCATCACCCTCGTGGCGCCAGACGATGCCAAGCACACGCAAGGCTTGGAGCATCACGCGGGTATCGTCCGAATCCAGCAGATTACGCAGGCGCGTCTCACCATCCGCCAACGCCGCCATCAGTAATGCGCGGTTAGAGATGCTCTTCGAGCCGGGCAAGACCACGCTGCCCCGCGCTGCCGATGCGGGGCCCAGTACTAGCTGCTTCATGTTCTCTCTACGATACTTGACGGGCAGGCAAGCCTGCCACGTGAGGGTTATGGGTTCTTGGCGGGCGTCTGATCCCCGCGCATCGTCCATGCCGCGCGGGCGTCCCGCGCCCGTTCGAACAACGCTTGGGTCTGCGCCGTCGCACCGGAATCGATCGCGGCGCGCAAGCGAGCCAATACGGACGAATAGGCATCGATCTCCGCGAGGATCGCGTCGCGATTTGCCACACAGATATCGCGCCACATATCGGGGCTTGATGCGGCAATCCGCGAAAAATCGCGAAAACCGGTGCCGGCGAGCGCGAAACGCTGCGCCGGGTCCGTGGTTTCCAGCATATGCGTGATGTAGGCAAAAGCAAGAAGATGCGGCAAATGACTGACACTGGCGAACACCGCGTCGTGGGTGGCCGCGGGCATCGTATGCACCCGTGCGCCAATTGCCCGCCACAAAGCGGTGACGACATCGGTTGGTCCGGCGTGCTGTCCGTCGATTGGACAGAGGATCACGTCACGCCCGACAAAAAGATCCGCCCTGCTTGCCTCGACACCACTGCTGGCCGCTCCGGCAATCGGATGTCCGGCGACGAACCGTCCGACCAGCGGACCGAGTGTCGCCGCCGCCGCCGCGCAGATATCCTGCTTGGTGCTCCCGACATCGGTCAGCACCGCGTCCGCACGCATCATGGCGGCGATGCATCGGAGTAATCCCACACTGGCCGCCACCGGCATGCACAAGACGATCACGTCCGCCTGCCCGACTTGCTTCGACAGCGACGTGCCCTCGGCCGCGGTGATCGCGGGCGGCGCGTTGTCAGCGGCCGCGCGGCCGCCTGTCGACGACGTGACGCCCGGCGCGGCCGCTGACGATGCGCCATCGAAGACAACGCCTTCATCGATGACGCCTAATGCACACGCACGGGCCAGCGCCGCCGGGTCGCGATCGACACCGACGATCCGTCCCGCGCCGCGAATCTGTCCCTGCCGGTGCGCGTCGCGCGCGGCGCGCGCCAAGGAACCGCCGATCAAACCGACGCCACACACAAGCAGCGTGTCGAAACGGGCGATATCGGTATCGTGCTGGTTACTCACTCCTGGCGCCTATTTCGACCGCGGATAGGAACCCACGATCCGCACGAATGCGGCCTGGTCCGTCAGCGCGTGCAACGCATCGGCAACCTTCGCGTCGTCGCGGTGTCCTTCGACATCGATATAGAAGTAATAGGCCCAACTGCCGCTTCGTGCCGGACGCGACTCGAATCGCGTCATCGACACGCCATAACGTGCAAATGGCTCCAGCATCCGATATACCGCACCTGCTTCGTTTTTCACCGATAGGATCAAGGACGTCTGGTCAGCGCCGGTCGGTGCCGGAGGCGTGCCGCCCAACACATAGAAGCGGGTGCGGTTGTGCGCATCATCCTGGATCATCGGCGCCGCGGTCTGCAGTTTGTAATGCGCGGCGGCACGCTCTCCGGCGATGGCGGCGATACGCGGGTCCTCGGCGGCCAGGCGCGCGCCCTCCGCGTTGCTGGACACCGGACGACGCTCCGCTTTCGGCAGATGCGTCGACAACCATTGCTGGCATTGCGCCAGCGCCTGAGGATGCGCACAGACCACGTCCACATCCGCCAGGGCACCGGAGCGCGATAGCAGTGAATGGTGAATCGGCAAGGCGATCTCACCGATGATGGGCAGTGTGGTGTGCAACAGGAGATCGAGCGTGCGCGACACTGCGCCCTCGGTCGAATTCTCGACCGGCACGACACCGAATTCCGACGCGCCCGTCTCCACCGACCGGAACACTTCGTCAATTGACGAACAGGGCAAGCCACTGGCCGAATTTCCGAAGTAATCGAGCGCCGCTGTCTCGCTATACGTGCCTGCCGGACCAAGGAAGGCGACCGTCGTCGGTTTTTCCAAGGCACGGCTCGCCGACATGATCTCAAGCCAGATGTGCGCGATATGCTCGTCGCGCAGCGGACCTTGGCTTATCCGCTGCAACCGGCTGATCACCTGTTGCTCGCGCTCAGGACGGTACACCGGCGCGTCAAACTGCTTCTTCACCTCACCCACGGCGTGCGCGACCGCGGCGCGCTCGTTCAGCAGGCCGATCAATTGCGCGTCGAGTTGGTCGATGCGCTCACGCAACGGCTGTAGTTGCGCCTCCAGTGAATCTGTCGCCGTGCTGGCGTCGTGTGCCGTCTGTCCTTCCATCTCCCGCTCCACCCTATGCATTCCGTTGAGACCTTTCACGGTATCCGCCGCTCTCCAAACGCCGGATACCGTGATCGTTTCGTTTCACCCCGCACCGCACCCCTGGGGCACGACATCGCTCCCATCCACCCCGTCAGGCGCGTTGCTCGAATTCACGCATATAGTCGACCAAGGCGCGCACACCTTCGATTGGCATCGCGTTGTAAATCGAGGCGCGCATACCGCCTACGCTCTTATGGCCCTTCAACTGAATCAGTCCCCGCGCCTTGGCACCCTCCAGGAAGGCGGTGTTCAGCGATTCGTCCGCCAGCGTAAACGGTACGTTCATTCGCGAACGCGCATCGGATTGAATCGTATTCCGATAGAAATCACTGTTGTCGATCGTCTCGTACAACAGGCGAGCTTTCTCAATATTCCGCGCTTCGATGGCCGCAAGGCCACCTTGTGCTTTCATCCATTGGAATACCAGACCCGCGATATAAATGGCATACGTCGGCGGCGTATTGAACATCGAATCGTTCGCGTCAACCGTCTTCCATTCGAACGCCGACGGGCAGATCGGCATCGCGCGATCCAGCAAATCCTCGCGCACGATGACCACCGTCAGCCCGGCAATGCCCACGTTCTTCTGCGCCCCGCCAAACAGCACGCCGTATTGCGCCACATTCATCGGTCGGGAAAGCATATGCGACGAGATGTCGGCGACCAGCGGCACGTGGGCGCCCAACCGTGCGCTAGCCGCACCGATATGGTCCGGATTGCACTCGATGCCGTTGATCGTTTCATTGGTGCAGATGTGGAGATAGGCCGGATTCGCCGACAGACGCCATTGCGCCGGCGCCGGGATACCGATAAAACCTTCGCCCTTGCCCGATGCGGCGATATGGGCAACGCCATACCGTTCAGCTTCCTTTTGTGATTTCGTCGACCATGATCCGGTCACGACGAAATTGGCTTCACGTCCCGCTGCGACCCCGCCAAGCAGATTCATCGGCACGATCGCGTTTTCACCGAGGCCGCCGCCTTGTAGAAACAACGTCCGATAGTTCTCTGGTATCCCGAGCAGTTCACGCAGATCGGCCAGCGCTCTTGCGTGAATCTCCATGTATTCCTTGCCGCGATGACTCATTTCCATCACGCTCATGCCGCTGCCACGCCAGTCCAGCATCTCATCGGCAGCTTGTCGCAACACGGATTCCGGCAGCGTGGCCGGGCCTGCGGAGAAATTGAATACGCGCATGGTGAACCTGCAAGCAAGGAAGGACAACGGGACTTGTGCGCGATCGACCACATTACGTCCCGGACCTAGCCCTTATGGAACATATGGGCGAAAACCGGTGCGAAACGCGGTAGCCGCAAAAACAAAATGGCCGTTTGCGCGATCGCGCAAACGGCCATTATCTCACCAACCTTTCTCCCGAAGGCGAAAATTGCCTTCGGTGATCACGTAGTGATCAACCCTCCGGGGTCACGGGCGCCGTCAGGCCGCGCCAAGGCATTACTTCGACTTCGTCGCCGAGCCGGTTGCTGGCTTCGTTGCGGCGACATCCGCATCAGCGGTCTGACGTGTTGCCTGGATCGACTGCGGCATGTACTTTTGCATCAGACCGTTGACGACATCACGACCGACTTGATCCTGCACTTCGATAAATTTCTTGCCGGTCGGGCTCGTATAGAACTTCGTCAAATCCTTGATTTCGGACGTCGTGTAGTAACGGTTATAGGCATCCTTCTGAGCCTGCACCGCTTCATTACGGAACTGCGACGTTGCGAAAACTTGGCCGGCGCTGTTCACCAGCTTCGGCACTTCGTTTTGTTGCAACTCGGGCACGGCGGCTTGCTTCTGTGCGTCCGTCAGCGTCTTGTTTTCCGATAGTGCATCGGACAGGATCGCCGGAACCAACTGCTTTGCTTGCATCTGAGCGCTGTTGCCAATTGCACCGGCCAGCTTGTCGGCATCGATCGCCTTCAACAGATCGGCTATCGCCGCGGCCTTTGCTGCGTCCGGCGGCGCAACAGGCGCCTGCTGCACAGGCGCTTGTTGCTGGCTTTGCAAAGCCTGCGACATTGCCAGCGGGGACACGAACAGGGCAGCCAACACCAGATGTGTAAAACGTTTTTGCATCATCGCTCCATTGTTATAACTGCTGAGACGCACGCCTTGCGGGCGGCGCACACCGGGCTCGTGAACGTAAAATGCCACGACGCTAGAATCATGCCCGCCCGGCGAATAGCTTTCACAAACCCGACAGCCCATATCGCACGGGATTTTACTCCTCGCCGCCAGACGTGCCACTACTTTCGCCAGAATCCTCGTTACTAGATGTGTCACCCGTCGCGCCGTCGGACTGCTCGTCGCCCAAGTCACCTTCATCCAAATCCACGTCGCCCAACGCCGCCGCGACCTCCGCCTCAACGACCTTCTGCAGACCCGACAAATAGGTCCCCTCGTCCAGGCTGATCAATGTCACGCCTTGCGTTGCGCGACCCATCTCGCGAATTTCCGAAACCCGCGTGCGGATTAGCACGCCGCTTGTCGTGATGAGCATCAACTCACTGCTCGGTTCAACCAGCGTCGCGGCCACGACCTTACCGTTCCGCTCCGACGTCTGGATCGCGATCATGCCCTTCGTACCCCGGCCATGACGGGTATATTCCTCGATCGGCGTCCGTTTGCCGAAGCCATTCGCAGTGGCGGTCAACACTGACTGCTGATCGTTTTCCGCCACCAGCATCGCGATCACGGATTGCCCATCCTCCAGCTGCATGCCGCGCACGCCACGCGCATCACGGCCCATCGCGCGTACATCGCCTTCGTCGAAACGCACCGCCTTTCCGGCATCCGAGAACAGCATCACATCATGCTTGCCATCGGTGATCGCCGCGCCGATCAGATAGTCCCCTTCGTCCAGGCTCACCGCGATGATGCCCTTGCGCAACGGCCGGCTGAATTGCTCCAGCGGCGTCTTCTTCACAGTACCCAACGCGGTCGCCATGAAGACATACCGGTCGTCCGAGAACTCCCGGACCGGCAGCACAACGTTGATCTTCTCGCCCGGTTGCAGCGGGAACATGTTGACGATCGGCCGCCCTCGCGAGTTACGCGAGCCTTGCGGTACCTCGTAGACCTTGACCCAATAGACACGGCCACGATTCGAGAAGCAGAGAATGTAATCGTGCGTGTTCGCGATGAACAGCGTCTCGATCCAGTCGTCTTCCTTCATTTGCGTGGCTTGCTTGCCGCGTCCGCCACGGCGCTGGGCAGCATATTCGGAAAGCGGTTGCGACTTCACATACCCGCCATGCGACATGGTCACGACCATATCCTGAGGCGTTATCAGGTCTTCGGTATTCAGTTCGGTCGCGTTCAACTCGACATGCGACCGGCGTGCATCACCGAATTCCTGCTTCACCGCGATCAGTTCGTCGGAAATAATCGCGGTAATGCGCTCCGGCTTCGCCAGAATATCCAGAAGATCGGCGATCTGCGCCATGATGTCCCGATATTCATTGGTGATCTTGTCCTGCTCGAGACCCGTCAACCGTTGCAAACGCATCTGCAGGATTTCCTGCGCTTGCGTATCGGACAGGCGATATAAACCGTCCTGACCCATGCCATACATCGGCAACAAATTGTCTGGGCGATAGGCTTCGCGCCCGCCCGGTGTCTCGGATTCAGCGCGCGACAACATATCGCGCACCAGACCCGCATCCCAGGCACGCGCCATCAACTCCTGCTTTGCAACCGGAGGCGTGGGTGCGGCCTTGATCAGCTCGATGAATTCATCGATGTTCGCCAACGCGACGGCCAGGCCTTCCAGCACATGGCCGCGCTCACGCGCACGGCGCAATTCGAAGACCGTCCGGCGCGTGACCACCTCACGCCGATGCGACAGGAAGCATTCCAGCAATTCACGCAGGTTCAGCAGCTTCGGCTGGCCATCTACCAGGGCCACCATGTTCATGCCAAACGTATCCTGCAACTGCGTCTGCTTGTACAGGTTGTTCAGCACGACTTCCGGTACTTCACCGCGCTTCAACTCGATCACTACGCGCATGCCGCTCTTGTCGGACTCGTCGCGCAGATCGGAAATGCCCTCGATCTTCTTTTCCTTGACCAGTTCGGCAATCCGTTCGAGCAGCGTGCGCTTGTTGACCTGGTAGGGCAACTCGTCGACGATGATCGCTTCCCGCTGGCCGCGATCGATATCCTCGAAATGCGTCTTTGCCCGCATCACCACGCGGCCGCGACCGGTGCGATAGCCTTCGCGCACGCCGGTTACGCCATAAATGATCCCGGCCGTGGGAAAGTCCGGCGCGGGAATAAACGTGATCAGGTCGTCGACCGTCGCATCCGGATGGGCCAGCAGATGCTGACACGCGTCCACCACCTCGTTGAGATTATGCGGCGGGATATTCGTCGCCATCCCAACCGCGATCCCGGACGAACCGTTGATCAGCAAATTCGGCACGCGCGCCGGCATCACCGCGGGCTCGCGCTCCGAACCGTCGTAGTTCGGCACAAAATCGACGGTTTCCTTGTCGAGATCGGCTAGCAGCTCATGACCGATCTTCGCCATGCGAATTTCGGTGTAACGCATTGCCGCCGCGCTATCGCCGTCGACCGAGCCGAAATTCCCCTGCCCATCCACCAGCATGTACCGCAGCGAGAACGTTTGCGCCATCCGGACGATCGTGTCGTACGCAGCGGTGTCCCCGTGCGGGTGGTACTTACCGATGACATCCCCGACAATACGCGCGGACTTCTTATAAGCACGGTTCCAATCGTTGTTCAGTTCGTGCATGGCATACAGCACGCGGCGGTGAACCGGCTTGAGTCCGTCGCGCACGTCTGGAAGGGCACGTCCCACAATCACGCTCATCGCGTAATCGAGGTAGGAACGACGCATTTCCTCCTCTAGGGAGATTGGAATAGTCTCTTTCGCGAATTGATCCATTATCCATGTCGTTGGCGAACGGCGGCCGTTTCGGCTATCGCGCAGGCCCGGCGCCGCATGCTCGCCTATTATTATGGATAGACCAACATTCGGACCCGCACCCCGCGTCCCCGGAACCACCGCACGCCCAGAAAGGCGTCCGGCAACCGCCCGTCGGTTGCGAATCACGCGATTTTACCATGCCGCGCACTGGTTTCTCGACCCGATTGCCGCGGTGCCACCTTATGGCCCGCAGACGCCGCCGTCTCAGACGGCCCTTACCCTCCCCTCCGGCGCGAACAAGAACCACAACTTCTTTCGCGCCGCAATTATTTGACTCGGATTCCGCGTAGAAAGCGAGTGGATGTTGTGGCAGGACAACAACATCCGCGACAGCAAAGTTTCCGGAAGGTTCAAAAAATTTATCGAATGGTTTTCCGCTCTGTGGCAGAATGGTTTTCAGAGGTCCGATCTGCATGGCGAGATTGCCGCTCTCCTCCGTTATGACTCACGTCTGGAACGGGCCGGGGCAGTGATATACTCCGCGCGGTCAAAGGACTTGTCTTCGTGATCAGGCTCGCAGGAAAGCTGCGGTAATCTCACAATCGAGAGGAGAAATATGAATAAGTTTTCGAAGATCGCCCTCGTCGCGGCGACCGCGCTGACCACAGCGTCGGCATTTGCACAATCGGTTCCGGCATCGCGTCAAGCAACGAACGATAACTGGGTCAACGGCTCGGGCGACTACGTGTGGATGAACGGCACGAACGAACTGTGCTGGCGCGACGCGTTCTGGACGCCGGCAACGGCTAACGCGAAGTGCGATGGCGCACTGGTTGCACAACAACCGGCTCCGGTCGCACCGCCCGCTCCGCCGGCACCGGTGATCTCCAGCCAGAAGGTCACGTACCAGGCTGACGCACTGTTCGACTTCGACAAGGCAGTACTGAAGCCGGCCGGTAAGCAACAACTGGACGACCTGGCATCGAAGCTGCAAGCGCTGAACCTGGAAGTCGTCGTGGCAACGGGCTACACGGACCGTATCGGTTCGGACAAGTACAACGACCGCCTGTCGATGCGCCGTGCGCAAGCAGTGAAGTCGTACCTGGTGACGAAGGGCGTGCCGGCTAACCGTATCTATACGGAAGGCAAGGGCAAGCGTAACCCGGTCGTGACGAATTGCAACCAGAAGAACCGCAAGGCGCTGATCAGCTGCCTGGCTCCGAACCGCCGCGTGGAAGTGGAAGTGGTTGGTACGCAGCAAGTCCAAACGCCGGCGCAGTAATGTCGCCGATGCGATCGGCCGGGAGACATTCCCCCGGTCGGTCGCATGATGGACGTGGACCCAAAGCCCCGCCTAGGCGGGGCTTTGCCGTTTCTGCACGCTGCGCCGGCCCCGCTGGCATCAATGGGCGACGGATGCGGTGGCGGCTTTCGAACGATATACTTGGCGACATTCAGTACGCTTCGCACACCATGAACGCAGATCCGCAGGAATTGCAGAAATTCAGTGACCTCGCCTCTCGCTGGTGGGACCCCAATGCCGAGTTCCGGCCGCTGCACGAGCTCAATCCCGTTCGTTTGGGGTGGATCGATTCTCTGGCCCAGTTGGCCGGCAAGCGCGTACTCGACATCGGCTGCGGTGGCGGGATTCTGTCGGAATCAATGGCCAAGCTGGGCGCATCGGTGAAGGGCATCGACTTGTCGCATGAAGCGCTGGGCGTGGCCGACCTGCATACGCTCGAAAGCGGTGTACCTGTCGAATACGAGGAAATCGCCGCCGAAGATCTCGCGGCGCGGGAACCCGGCACATACGACGTCGTGACGTGCATGGAAATGCTGGAGCATGTTCCCGACCCCGCGGCCATCGTCCGCGCCTGCGCGACGCTGGTCAAACCGGGGGGCTGGGTTTTCTTCTCCACGCTCAACCGAAACGTGAAGGCCTATCTGTTCGCGGTGATCGGTGCCGAGTACATTGCTCGTCTGTTGCCGCGCGGCACGCATGACTACGAGCGCTTTATCAAACCGTCGGAACTGGCCGCGTTCGCACGCACCGCCGGACTGCACGCGCACGGTTTCAAAGGCCTGACCTATAGGCCATTCAGCCAGCGTTTCGGGCTGTCCGATGACACCAGCATCAACTATATGCTTGCCTGCCGTCGGCCAACGTGATTCCGAACGCCGTGCGTCTTGCGTGGACTGCACGGCTGCGGTATGTCCTCGTGACGCCTCGCGTCGCGGACACCTTCCCCCTTGTGCGCTCGCCCCACGATGAATGACGCCCCCTCAGACGATATCGGCCTCCCTTTGCCCACGAACACGCCAATCGATACCCACGCGCTGACAGCGATCGATGCGGTTCTATTTGATCTGGACGGTACATTGGCGGATACGGCGCCGGATCTCGCCGCCGCCGCCAATGCGATGCGCCGCGATCGTGGCCTACCGTTGCTGCCGCTGGACCCGTTACGCCGTGTCGCATCGTCCGGTGCACGGGGCCTGTTGGGTGTCGCATTCGGCATCGGACCGGACCACGACGACTTCCCGGCCATGCGCGATGAGTTTCTCGCCAACTACGCACGCGACCTGTGCGTGGAGACCACGCTGTTTCCCGGTATTGCTGAACTGCTGGCAACGCTCGACACGCGTGGCATCCGCTGGGGCATTGTCACAAACAAGGTCGAACGGTTGACCATTCCTCTGGTGGCGCAACTGCCGTTGCATCCGACAAACGATTGCCTTGTGTGCGGAGACACCACCGCGCATCCGAAACCCCATCCCGCGCCGTTGTTGCACGCCGCAACCTTGCTCGACGTGTCGCCTGCGCGCATTGTCTATGTGGGCGACGATCTTCGTGACATCCAGGCCGGACGGGCGGCGGGCATGGCGACGGTTGCCGCAGCGTATGGCTATTGCGGCGATGCGTTGCCGGCCGCCGAATGGGGTGCGGACCGGTTGATCAACACCCCCGATGCGTTGTTGCCGTTGCTGGAACGCGCACGAGGCTGACACTTGCCCGTGCGCACGGCGAGGGGATGTGCATTGGGGCAGCCGACCATGCTACACTGCGCGCATAGTCGTACAAAGACCGCCACGTTGGGGCGCTCCGGACGGGGGTTCGATTCCCCCCGGCTCCACCAGATGCCGATGCCGAAAGACGAGGCGTCGTTATCTGATGGGGTCGACCTGGTTTCGACGGGGTGAGGATACCGAAGCGGACGGCTCGAAAGGTGACGCACGTTAAGCGCACAATCTTGTAAATGCAAACGATCGCAATTACGCTGTAGCGGCCTAATATCCGCTTACGGAGCCTTCCCGGCTTGGCAACAGAAGAGGGACGCGGCCCCTTCGGGGGCCGTTGTTGTTTGTACGTGCGATTTCGTATGATCAACCTTACGCACCATCAGACCGTCTTGAGCGTGATCCCGGAGCGTGAGAACAAAACGGCCGCCATCACGCTTCTGAGCTCCCGATCCTCTATCCCGATTTCCGATGTCCGACGCTCTCCTGGCTGCCGCTCTCGACGCACATCGGCGCGGGCAGTGTGATCTCGCCGCCGAGCATTATGACGCGCTGAGCACGAATTCGACCTTGCCCACACGGTTACGTGCCGACGCCTTTTACTGCCGTGGCGTACTGGCCTTGCAGCAAGCCGCCCCCGCGACGATGCACCGCGAACGGGATCGCGCGCCGTCCACCAAGCCGATCGATCTGCTCAATATCGCCTTGCGTGCATTCGATGCCGCGCTTGCATTGCACCCGGCCCATCCTGCCGCACACCTGAATCGTGGCCATGTGTATCGGCAACAGGCCAACCGCGATGCGGCATGCTCCGCCTACACCACGGCGATTGCCTTGTGCGGTATTCCCCTGAGCGGATTGAAAATAGCCAACCCGGCATGGAACAACGACGCGGCAAGGCATCACAAGACACGCGAGTCGGATGCGCCGAGTGCGAGCACGGCGCCAGATGCGACGACATCGGCGATCAATGCGGCCCCGCCCTTGCCTTCGGATGCCGACACACCCAGGAGTGCCGCACCGGATCGCAACGTTGCCGCTGCGGCCTTATCGGCACTGGGTTCATTGCAGATGGAGGACGCCGGCGAGGGTGTCGCCGACCGTTTCGGTACATTGCTCCATGCCTTATCGTGTTTCGATATGGCCTTGCAATGCACTACCGCCGCTGCGGCCACGCATGACCAGCGCGGTCTCGTGCTGGCTGCGCTGGGTCGATATGCGGATGCCGAAACCGCGCATCGCAATGCGCTGGCAAGACAGCCCGGACATCCCGGTTTCATCAATAACATCGGCGTCGCGTTGAAAGCGCAGGGACAACTCGATGCGGCCGCGGCGGCATTCCGCGATGCGCTGCGCATCACGCCGGCCTTCGTCCCCGCCCTGATCAACCTCGGCCAGACGGTTGCGCTGCAAGGTGAATATGATCAGGCGACGGCACCGCTGCTGCGGGCCGCGCAACTTGCGCCGGACCTGGACCTGGTGCACTGCGAGCTAGCCCAGGCCTTCCTGGCCCAGGGTGTGCATGACGCGGCGCTGCATCACGCGGAACGGGCTGTCGCCGTCGCGCCCCATGGTCCCATCGGATGGCAGAACCTCGGCGCGGCACGCTTTGAAAACGGCGATTCCACCGGCGCGGCGAAAGCATTCGATCGTGTCATTGCCTTGACGCCCCTTCCCGCACGCGTCGCGGCGGCGGTATCGCTACAGGGCCAGGCATCGGCCGATCTGCAACGCGCCGTGGCATACCACGATGGCACGGATCCGGCGGTCGCCCTTGCGCCCGTCTATGCACTTGCCCGATTCAGCCGCGCCTGTCTGTTGCTCAGCGACGGCGGCAGTCCGGCAGGGTGGCGGCACTTCGAGGCGCGATTGGCATTGCGTGCCGGCGATCGTCGCGTCGCCGCGCCGATGGGGGCGGATGGTCGGCCGCTACCGCGCTGGCTGGGTGAGCCCGTCAGCCAGCATCGAATGCCGGTACCGGCCCGTCGCGGGGCAAAGGGCACCGGACAAGTAAGCGACGCCCACTCGGCCACGCAGCCTCAGCCATCCGATCCGGACACGGAAGCGTGCTACATGCGTTTGCCCGGCAGGACGTTATTGGTGCTCGCCGAGCAGGGTTATGGCGACACCATGCAGTTCCTGCGCTTCATTGGTTGCCTGACCGCGCGCGGGGCGAATGTCGTACTGGCCTTGCAGCCGGCGCTGCGCCCCTTGCTCGCCCACAACGGGGCGGCCATCGATTCGATGCGTACCCGACGCCTGACCGTCATCACCCGAGATGTCGACACGCCGCCACCAAACGTGGACGCGTATTGCCATATCGGCAGCATCCCGGCATGCCTCCGGCTCGGCCGCTTGCCCCGCCCGGGCGATGCGGGCACGTGGACCACGCCCTATCTGTTCGCCGAGCGTGCCGCCCCCCAGGTCGACACCGCTACGCACGCCGCGTTGCCCGGTCGCGAGGCGGACACCGGGCCGTCGCGGGGGGCGCTGGCAAAGACCGTCCTGCTACGCGGGACAAAAGCAGGAGCGATGCAAACGGCACTCGTCCCCGCCCAACCGCGAAAAATCGGGTTCGCCTGGTCGGGACGTCGACCGAACAGCGCCGCTTCGCCGTCACGCGATGACGAGGACAATGCCCCGGTACGCTTCGACAAGCGCGCCATTCCGCTCGATGAGCTGGCACCGCTGTTATACCAGGCCAATACGGAATGGCATCCGCTGCAAACCGATATTCGTGATGATGAGTACGCCTTGCTCGACGCGTTATCCGCGCATGCACGGATTATCGTGCCGGAGCGGCCGGCCGAGGATTTCGCGATCACCGCGCAACGCATTGCCGCGCTGGACCACGTCGTCACGATCGATACCTCGATCGCGCATCTGGCCGGTGCGATGGGCAAGCCCACGACCTTATTGCTGTCATGTGTCGCGGATTGGCGGTGGTGCGGGAGCCGCACCCAGGAAAACAGGAGCGGTAGCGACGCCGGCACGACCGGCATCCCGGACACCAGCCTGTGGTATCCCTCGATCCGTATCGTCCGTCAGCCACGCAATGGCGATTGGCACACCGTTATCGAGCATGTCGCGGCACTGTTGGAACAGGACCGCCCTGAGGTATTGCGGGCATCATGAAAGCGAAATGGGCGGTGCGTCCGTCGAAGAATCGCACCGCCCGGGTGATCAAGCCAGCATCAGGCCAGCTTGTAACGTTCGCGTGCCTGCCGTTCACGGAACAGCACGAACGTGGCAACCAGACCGCAGATCGCCGCAAACGACATCCAGATTCCCGGTGCCGCACGGTTGCCGGTGTAGTGGATCAACCAGGTCGAGATGGCTGGCGTGAAGCCGCCAAACAGTGCGGTGGCCAGGCTATAGGCAAGCGAGAAACCCGCCGTCCGCACTTCCACCGGCATGACTTCAGTCAATGCGACCACCATCGCGCCGTTATAACTGGCGTAGATGAACGAGAGCCACAGTTCCACGCCGAGCAAGCGTGCGAAAGACGGTGCCTGCACCAGGTAGTTCATCGCGGGATAGGCGGTGAGCAACGCCAGCACCGTAAAGGTGACAAGTATCGGCATCCGTCCGATGCGATCCGATAACGCGCCCATTAGCGGCAACCAGATCAGGTTCGATATGCCGACGCAGACGGTCACCACGAGCACGTCGACTTGCGAGAGGTGCAATTCGTTACGACCAAACGTCGGCGTATAGGCGGTGATCAGATAGAACGACACTGTCGTCATCACCACCATCATCATGCCGGCGATGACGATTTTCCAATTCACGATCATCGATCGGTAGATTTCCGATACCGACGGACGGTTGTGTCGCTTTTGGAACTCCTCGGTCTCCTGCAACGAGCGTCGAATCACGAAGATGAAAGGCACGATCAGGCAGCCGATAATGAACGGAATGCGCCAGCCCCAGCTGGTCATCTGTTCGACCGGCAATATCGCATGCAGGATCACGCCGAGTAATGCGGCGAAGATCACGGCAACCTGCTGGCTGCCGGACTGCCATGAGCAGAAGAAACCGCGGCTTCGGGGACCCGCCATTTCGGCGAGGTAGACTGAAACGCCCCCCAGCTCAACACCTGCCGAAAACCCTTGCAGCAACCGCCCCACCAGCACCAGGCACGGAGCGAGCACGCCGATGGTTGCATAGCTGGGAACCGCAGCCACCAGCAAGGTGCCGGCCGCCATCAACATCAATGTGACGAGCAAGCCCTTGCGACGACCGTGATGGTCGATATACGCCCCAAGGAAAATTGCACCCAGCGGCCGCATCAAGAAACCCACGCCGAAAACCGACAACGACAACATCAACGACGCAAAGGCATTCTGGTTCGGGAAATAGGCCGCTGCAATCGCGTTGGCGTAATACCCATACACCATGAAGTCGTACATCTCGAGAAAGTTGCCGCTGGTGACGCGGAACACCGTGCGCGCCTTACTTTCGGCCTTGACGCCCGCCGTCCCTGACGGATGCGTTTCTGGTGATTGATTCATGGTCTACCTGTTATGGGGAAGCAATCCAGACCGCGCGCCACGATGGTGCGCGCGACCCCTACCTGTCGGGACCGTCACGAACAACCGGTCGCCGTGGTCGTCCGACGTCCGCGAATTAGTTAACTAGTCAACGACTGCGTAATGATAAGGCACGCCGCGTCGTTTTGCCGCATTTTGATAAAGGAGGTGCTTTACAAGGTATGAAGATGAGACGCCCGCACCCGCGAATGCGGGCACGGGAAAGTCAGAACCGAGTTTCGCGGGCGGCGCGGAGAAAGTGGTCCAGCAGAGGCGAGCAATCGAGCAACGCGTCGCTGTGCGGACGATGAAACTCGGGATGCCACTGGACGCCGACCACAAACGGTGCCTTTTGGTAGCGGATTGCCTCGACAATGCCGTCGTCGGCGGACACTGCCTCGACGACCAGGTCGCGGCCCAGGCGATCAACCGCCTGATGATGGATCGAATTGACCCGGGCCTCGCCTCGACCACCAAACATGCCGGAAAAGGACGCCCCTTCGGCAAAACGGATCGCATGCGTGAGCCGGTCATACTCGTCGTTGACGTGCGGCAAGGCCGTAGGTACGTCGGTGGCGATGTCTTGGTAAAGCGTGCCCCCGAAGGCGACATTGATCAGTTGGCAGCCGCGGCAGACACCAAGCACCGGCTTGCCGGACTCGATGAACTCATGCAGCAATTCAAGTTCATACATGTCGCGCACCCGGTCGCCGGGCCATTCCGGCCGCGTGGTCGGTTCGGCGAACGATTGCGGCGATACATCGGCACCACCCTGCAATACCAACGCGTCCAAGTGCTTCGCATAATCACGCAAGCGAATATTGCTGGCGTGCAGCATGCCTTGCTTGCCTACCGTAGGCACCATGAACACGAGTACGTCACGCGACATCACCCAGTGCGAGATCGATTCTTCCAGGTATTGCAGCGTTTTGCCGCGAAGCCCCTTGCCGTCAGGCTCCGGATGAAAAATCCGGGCGGACACGCCAATGCGTAGTGTCCGCTGCGCCACACGGTGGCCAGCACGATCGGCCCATGCACGCACCCGCGCCGCAATCACGCGCCCCAGGACCGACCAAGGCGGCTCCGAATGCTTCGTATTGTATTGCGGCATGTCACGCGGCGGCCGCTGCTCCTGGCCGGCGTCGCGCGCGGCGTGCGCTTCAGCCGCCGTGGATTCCGAGGCGGCGACAAAATCCGCGCGCGTGTCTGGCCCAGGCTGCGTCGCCGGCGCGGGCGAAGCACCCTGGATCACCGTTCCAGCCGACGATGATGATGCATGAAGGCCGCTCAGGTCTGGGGCCCCGGATGCCTGTGCCGGGGGGGCATCCATGGTGGGCGGCGCGGTCGCATGGGGCGCAGCCATGCCCGATGGGGCATCGGTAGCGGCTGCGTCCGTTGCGGCGCTTGCATCCTGGCCGGGCTTATCGTTCCGGGGATTCGTGTCGTCGTCCCGCGCTTGCGGCATCGTGGGCTTCCTCTGCGTGCTCGTCGCGGTTCTTGTCCAGCGTCTCGCGCAACGCGATCTGCAAATGCGCATGCACGCGGACGAACCAACGCCATGTGATGCCCAGCAGCACTGCCGCCGCCGCGAGCACCACGATCAGTAGATCGCGTGGTGGCAGGATACGACCGCTGAGCGCCACCATCAACAGGAAGATACCGAACATTCCGAAAATCGGTACGCATTCCGCAATCACGCGGCGCAGTCCCCCCGTGAATCGGCCCGCGTGACGGGGCGTCACGCTGACCTCTGCCAGCAGCAACGCCAAGGTCTTCAATTTGCGGTATACGGCCACCAGACAAGGCATAGAGGCAATCAGTGCTGCGCCCCAAAGCGCCGCATGGCGGAACTGTACCGGACCTATCCACCCACCAAGCCAACGGTCGAGCGAGGGCGAAAAATACGAACTCGCGAGAAAAATAGCCGCCACCAACGCCAGGTTCAGCGCGATTTGCAAGATGATGCGCCGAACCATCTGCAGCAAGACCGTCCGACCGCTTCCCGGGCTCAGGTTCTGCAACCATCGCGTGTATGTATTTCCCACCCGGGCAGCACCGCTGGGCATGCGTCGACCGAGGAACGAGGAGAGTGGCACGGCGCCGCGAATCAGATAAGGCGTGAACAGCGTCGTCAGCGCCGACACCGCCACGGCGATCGGGTACAGAAACTCGCTGGTGACATGCAGCGACAATCCGAGCGCGGCGATGATGAAAGAGAATTCACCAATCTGTGCCAGGCTCATTCCCACTTGCATCGAGGTCCGTCCATCGTTCCCGGTGACAAACGCCCCCAGGCCGCATCCGATGACCTTGCCCGCCACCACTGCGACCGTGATCACTGCGATCGCCCAGCCGTGCTGGCTCAGCACCGCCGGGTCCAGCATCAAGCCGATCGTGACGAAGAAGATCGCGCTGAAAAGATCCCGCACGGGCTGAATCAGCGCCTCGATCGCGTGGACCTGCCGCGACTCGGCAATGATCGCGCCAATCAGGAAGGCGCCCAGCGCAATGCTGTAGTCAAGCTTTACCACAATCAGGCAGAAGCCGAAACAGAGTCCCAGCGTCGTGATCAGCAGCACTTCGGTATTACGGAACCGGGCCACGTAATCGAGGAAACGCGGCACGAGCAGGAAACCGACCAGCAGCGAAACGGTCATGAACAGCACCAGCTTGCACAAGGTCACCGCCACTTCGTACGGATCGACGGAGCCACTTCCGGCCACGCCTGACAACAGCGCAATCATTGCAATGGCAAGAATATCCTCGACAATCAAGATGCCGAAGACCAGTTGCGCGAAGCGATCCCGCTTCAATTTCAGTTCGTCGAGCGCCTTGACGATGATCGTCGTCGATGAAATGGCCAACATTGCACCAAGGAACAGCGAATCCATCGCGCTCCAGCCAAAATATTGGCCGATCCCATAGCCGAGCCACAGCATCAGTGCAATTTCCGCGACGGCGGCCACCACGGCGGTCATGCCAACGCGAAACAGCTTCTTCATGCTGAATTCGAGACCCAGCGAGAACAGTAGAAAGACCACGCCGAGTTCGGCCAGTGTGGAAATCGTCTGCTCGTTGCTGATCAGCTTGAACGGCGGCGTGTGCGGTCCGATGATGACCCCGGCGAGGATGTAGCCGAGTACCACCGGTTGCCGAATGCGGTGAAACAGCAGCGTGATGATGCCCGCGATCGCCATGATCACGGCCAGATCCTGGATGAATCCCACCTCGTGATGCATGCGGTCCCCCGATGGAATTTGAAAGCTTAATGAAATATTCAACCATGATACAAGGGCATCGGCAAACAATGTATGTTTCGTTACGCTGGCGTCCGCTCGCCGGAATTTGCACCGGGCCCGCGCTGAATTGCCTGCCCGGACGGTACGGTCACGTCACAAATGGACCGGGCGCGCTACAATCCATGCGCAGGGAGCGCGGGGCCAGACCGCGAACGCACGGCACGCCGATGCGTGCGTCGGCACCTTCGCGACGGATCTCGTATGTGCCCCGGTTTTAATTCCCTGACCGATCCCAGCCATGCAGCGCGGCGTCACCTAACTCATAACCCATGATCTCGAACAGTTTTTCCGTCCAGGCTTCCCCAGTCGAACGCCGCTTGCTGATCCTGCTAGGCGTCATCTCGCTGGCCCTCGTGGGAGGGGCGCTCTACCTGCAGTACTTTCGCGGCGAGGACCCCTGCCCGCTGTGTATCCTGCAGCGCTATGCCTATCTGTTCATGGCCTTGTTCGCCTTCATCGCCGCGGCGGGGCGCCCGCGCGGTGCCGTGCGCACATTATTCATGTGGCTGACGTTAATTGCCGCGGTCGGCGGCATCGCCGCCGCGGCAAAGCACGTCTATGTGCTGTCCTCGTTGCAGAGTTGCGGCTTCGACGCCCTGCAACCGATCGTCGACAGCTTGCCGCCCGCAACCTGGCTGCCCGGCGTCTTCAAAACCCAAGGACTGTGCGAGACGCCGTACCCTCCTCTGCTCGGCCTGTCGCTGCCGGCATGGGCCTTGATCGGTTTCGCGTTGGCGTTTTTCGGCGTTGCGGGTACATTGCGTCGGCAACGCGCGCGTTTGCGCTGATAGGAGGTAACGGCGGATGCATGGTGCGCGCACTTGGCTGACCGACCTGCAGCAGGTCCTGACCCACGGCGATCCGGCCGTCCTGGTCACCGTGGCCCGCGCGGAAGGCGTCACCCCGCGCGGGCCCGGTGCACGGATGATAATCGTACGTGATCGCACCTTCGACACGATCGGCGGCGGAGCACTCGAACGCCACGCCATCGACACCGCGCGCCAGATGCTGCGCGACAGTACCGCCGCCGTCACGCGTCACCTTGAACGCATCGATATCGGCATCGGCACCATCGCGACGGTGCGTTGGCATGATGACCCGCGGACGGAACAGTCCACCACCACCGAAACGGCCCGCCACGATGGTGCCGTAACCCTCGCCTACGAGCGCCTGACGATTGCGGATCTCGGCTGGGTGTCCGTGCTGGCCAAACGGCTGCCTGCCGGGCTCGCAACGGTGCGCACGGTCAGCTTCGCCGACAACAGCCCCGTTGCCCTGTCGGACCCGCCCGACGGCAGTGGCGCACATCCTGATTGCTTGCTGTGGGATGCGGGTCCCTTGCTGACGGAAACGCTCTTGATCGCGCCCTTTCCCGTCGTGCTATTCGGCGCGGGACACGTGGGCGCCGCCATCGTGCGTCTGCTGGCGACATTACCCTGCCAGGCACTCTGGGTCGACGATCGCCCCGCACTGCTGGAAACCCATGCCAGCCAATGCGGCGATCCACCGAATGTGACCACGTTGCCGATTGCCGATCCGGTTGCCGCCGTCGCCCATGCGCCGGCGCAGGCGCATTACCTCGTGGTCACACACAGTGACGCGCTGGACCAGGCGATTGCGGAACATGTCCTGCGGCGCGGCGATGCGGTGTCCCTCGCGGTGATCGGATCGAAAGCCAAGCGGCGCGTACTCGCGCATTGGCTGGCCATGCGCGGCATCGATCCGGGACATATCGCGCGCATGCGCTGCCCGATGGGCCTCGACGGCCTGCGTGGCGATACCCCCGAATACATTGCGATGTCGGCGGTCGCGCAACTGCTGCTGGAACGCGAACAGGTCGTTCCTCCGCCGGCCGCGCAAGCCTGACGTTTTCTTAGGAGTAACGATGGACCCGATCCTGCTAGACACACTGCGTCGTTCGCCGAAGGCGGAGTTGCATATGCATATCGAGGGCTCACTCGAGCCCGAATTGATCTTTCAATTGGCACAGCGGCATGGCATCACGCTGCCCTATCCGTCGATCGACGCATTGCGCGCGGCGTATGCATTCACCGATCTGCAGTCCTTTCTCGATGTGTACTACGCCGGCGCCGGCGTATTGCGCGATGCCGAGGACTTCCATGCCATGACGGCGGCATATCTGTCGCGCGCGCAGGCCGACAACGTGATCCATACCGAGTTGTTCTTCGACCCGCAGACCCATCTCGAACGCGGTGTCCCGATGGCGGCGATGCTCGAAGGCATGGAGGCCGCGCTCGCCGAAGCCGAACGCACACAGGGCATCTCAAGCCGATTGATCTTGTGCTTTCTACGCCATTTGTCCGAGGAGTCGGCGCTCGAGACGCTGGCGCAGGCATTGCCGCTTCTGGACCGCTATCGACACCGGCTGGTGGGGGTCGGCCTGGATTCGTCCGAGCGCGGCAATCCACCGTCCAAATTCGAGCGCGTCTTCGCCGCCGCCCGTCAGGCAGGCCTGCGCGCCGTTGCACATGCGGGGGAGGAAGGCCCGGCCGATTACATCTGGCAGGCGCTGAAGCTGTTGCAGGTCGAGCGTATCGACCATGGTGTCCGCGCGGTGGAGGATGCCGACCTCGTCCGATATCTTGCCGACACACGCATCGCATTGACCGTCTGTCCGTTGTCGAACCTGAAGTTGTGCGTGTTCGACGACCTGAAGCGGCACACACTGAAGACGCTGCTGGACGCCGGCGTTGCCGTGACGGTCAATTCCGACGATCCGGCATACTTCGGTGGCTACGTTAATGCCAACTACATTGCCATCGCCGAGGCATTGCAGTTAAACCATACCGAATTGCATCGCATTGTCGCCAATGCATTCGAGGCGGCATTTATCGACGAAGACGCGCGCCGAACCATGCTGGGCACGGTCGATAGGCACTGGCGGCAATAGGCCGCCACGGATGACGGCGGAACGGCGTTCAGGCCCGGCGGCAAGGCGTTCGTTACAGTCCGGCGTTCGTGGCCGGATTGCGGCGATCCGCGGGCAGCTTCACAGTGCGCACCGTGCCATTTGGCATCGGGAAGTCGAACAGTGCGCTGCGTACCAGATACGGCATCACGATCGGCAACGGCGTGGGGTCCCCGACATGTTGCGCGGTGACCTTATAGACTTCCTTTCCATCAGGCAAGCTATTGATCCGGATCGTCAGTTGCGATAAGCCGGCCGCATAAGGCAGGTTGACGATCGTCGGCGGCGCGCCCCAGTAAGGTCCCGGCCCCCAGCCACGGCGGCCGCGCCAGATGGGGTCATACCCGAATGGACCGCCGGGATAAATCGCCTGCGGTGCATAACCCGTCGTTTCGCGCTGGCCGAATGCCAACGTCACCGCGTAATGCGCTTTATCCTTCGGCACCTGCGAGAACCCGTATGTCGACAAGGTCTCGTCGACCAATTTCTCGTAACTGCGCAGCTCCAGGTCGTCCTCGCGCGCCGCATCCCCCTGGAACGTATAGGTGCGCTGCGCATCACTGCCGTGCCAGTCCTGAAAGGCCGTGACATTGCTGGTCACGTAGCTGGCGCAGCCACCTAGCAATGCGACCGCGGTCGCCAGCCCCGCGGTCGCCACGCGTCGCCACACCGGGCGGCCATCATGACCGCCCCCTCGCACCGCCTCGTTCATCGCCGCCGTCGCCATTGCACGGTCCAGCCTGCCTTTTGCGCGCGACACCCGATGCCTCACGCCAATTCGGCCTTTGCTATTCTCCATCCCATCCATTTGCACCCACCCTTCCACGTCCGACGGACCGCACAACGTGCAATCCTACGCTTTATTATCGCTGTAAATCCCTCGTGCGCCTATGTAATGGCGATGGAAGTGCGGTCGATTTTGTACAATGAACGGAACAGCTGCATCGTCGCTCAGGCAACCATTTACATGGATGCCATGCGGGTGTTGCCGCATTGGCGGCGATACCATTCCTGCCCTCGGATTTTATCCTCGGATTCGCCATGACCGATATCTCTCCCGCAGCTTCCGTTCCCACGCACCAACCCGACGCCGGCAACGGCGCGCCTGTCATTCATCGTCGCGACTACGCGCCGCCGGCGTTCCTGATCGACACGGTGGACCTGGAATTCGATCTGGTACCTGACGACACCATCGTGACGAACCGGATGACCTTGCGACGTAATCCCGACGCAAAACCCGGTCAACCATTATCACTGACGGGCGAACAGTTAACGCTGCTTTCCGCCACGATCGACGGACAGGCCGTCACACCGCGCCAAGCGGGGTCCGAACTGATCTTCGACGCATTGCCCGACAGCGCCACACCGTTCACGCTGACGTTGGAAACCCGTTGCGCACCCGCGCGGAACACGTCGCTATCAGGCCTTTACGTGTCCAATGGCAACTTCTTCACGCAATGCGAAGCGGAAGGCTTTCGGCGCATAAGCTATTTCCTGAACAGGCCCGATGTCATGTCGGTCTATACGGTCACGCTCCGGGCCAACAAGACCGCCTACCCGGTGCTGCTGTCGAACGGGAACCTCCTGGAAGCCGGCGACCTCCCCGATGGACGCCATTTCGCACGCTGGGAAGACCCGTTCCGCAAGCCGAGTTATCTGTTTGCATTGGTGGCGGGCAAGCTCGAACGGATCGAGGAAACCATCACCGACGCCACTGGCAAGCCAAAATTGCTGCAAGTCTGGGTGGAGGCAGCGGATCTCGACAAGACGCGGCATGCGATGGACTCGCTGATCCATTCCATCCGCTGGGACGAACACCGCTTCGGCCTAAGCCTGGACCTCGATCGCTTCATGATCGTCGCGGTTGGCGACTTCAATATGGGCGCGATGGAAAACAAGGGCCTGAACATCTTCAATACGAAGTATGTCCTCGCCCGTCCCGAGACCGCGACCGACATCGACTACGCGAACATCGAAGCGGTGGTCGGCCATGAATATTTCCATAACTGGACCGGCAATCGTGTGACCTGCCGCGATTGGTTCCAGTTGAGCCTGAAGGAAGGCTTGACCGTTTTCCGCGACCAGGAATTCTCCGCCGACATGGCGGCCGGCGTGCTGGAAGGCAATGTCGACCCGGTGGCGGCGGCAAGCGCCTATGCCACCAAGCGCATCGAGGACGTACGCGTCCTGCGCCAAACCCAGTTCGCCGAGGACGCCGGTCCGATGGCGCACCCGGTGCGCCCGGAAAGCTATGCGGAAATCAACAACTTCTATACCGTCACGATCTACGAGAAAGGTGCAGAGGTCGTCCGGATGTACCAGACCCTGCTGGGCCGCGACGGTTTCCGCCGCGGCATGGACCTGTACTTCGCGCGACACGATGGCCAGGCGGTCACCTGCGACGATTTCCGCCATGCGATGGCCGACGCCAACGGGCGCGATCTTGCCCAGTTCGAACGGTGGTACAGCCAGGCCGGCACGCCGCTGTTGACCGTACGCGATCACTACGATGCGGGCAAACGCCGCTATTCGCTGACGATCACACAGTCCTATCCGGACAATCCCGCCATAACGACCGCGAAGGACCCGCTGCTGTTGCCGTTCGCGGTCGGCCTGGTCGGTGCCGATGGCAACGATCTGCCGCTGCGCGTACAAGGCGATGCTCCGCGTCATCGTCCGCAGGACGATACCGCCGGGATCACCGAAGTGTTCGAACTGACCGATCGCGAGACCACGCTCCATTTCGACGGGATCGACGCGGCGCCCGTCCCCTCGTTGCTGCGCGGCTTCTCCGCGCCGGTGGTGGTCGACTTCGCCTACTCCGATGCGCAGCTCGCCTATTTGCTGGCCAACGACAGCGATCCGTTCAACCGTTGGGATGCGGGCCAGCGACTGGCCACGCGCGCCCTGTTGACAGCCGCCACAAGCGCCGCGCGAGGCGAGACGCCAACGTACGACTCGGCGGTGGTCGACGCGTTCGGCCGCGTGCTGCGCGACACGGCGCTGGCACCGGCATTCCGTGAGCTGGCGTTGACGTTGCCATCGGAAGCCTATCTGATAGAACAGTTGGATCGCGCCGATCCCCGCGCCGTGCACGTCGCGCGGCAGGCACTGCGTCGCCAACTGGCCAACGCGCTGCACACCGAGTGGCGGGCCACTTATGACGCGAATCGGACGCCCGGCGAATACGACCCGTCGCCGGCGGCGTCAGGCAAGCGCGGGTTGAAGCAACTCGCGTTGGGCTATCTCGCCGAGAGCGATGATCCAAGCGACGCCGCGTCGTTGGCCCGGACGCAGTACGACCAGGCCAACAACATGACCGACCGCTTCGCGGCGCTTTCCACGCTGGTCCGCCTGGGTGGCGATACCGCCCGCACCGCCCTCGAAGATTTTTATCGGCATTTCGAGCGCGAAGCCCTGGTGATCGACAAATGGTTCGCGTTGCAGGCGATGCAACCGGCCCGCGCCGGTGCGCCGGCGACGATCGAGACAGTACGCGCCCTGCTGCGGCATCAGGCATTCAATCTGCGTAATCCGAATCGCGCCCGCTCATTGATCTTCAGCTTCTGCGCCGGCAACTTGTCGGAATTCCATGCACCCGATGGTAGCGGCTATGCGTTTTGGGCGGACCAGGTCATCGACCTGGACGCCCTTAACCCGCAAGTCGCCGCGCGCCTTGCCCGCACGCTGGAACGGTGGCGCAAGTTCACACCGGCGCTGCAGGAACAGATGAAGCTCGCGCTGGAGCGGGTTGCCGCAAAGGCCCGTTCGAAGGATGTGCGAGAGGTGATCGAAAAGGCCCTGGCCAACGGCTGACCGGGCCCCTTGGCGCGGCATGATGACGCGCCAAGGTAGAATCTAGGGAATTGAACCATCGCGGAGTCACGCCATGCAGCAACGTCGCACCACGCTCAGCCAGTATTTGATTGAGCAACAACGAAAGACGCAAAAGTTGCCCGCCGACCTGCGGCTCCTGATCGAAGTAGTGGCCCGGGCCTGCAAGTCAATCGGCTATAACGTCAGCAAGGGCGCCCTGGGTGGCGTGCTTGGTTCAGCCGGCAGCGAAAACGTGCAGGGTGAAGTGCAGAAAAAACTTGACGTCATCTCCAATGAGATCCTGTTGGAAGCGAACGAATGGGGTGGCAATCTCGCCGCGATGGCGTCGGAGGAACTCGAGGAAATCCATCCGATTCCCAGTGAATATCCGAAGGGCCGCTATTTGCTGTTGTTCGATCCGCTAGACGGCTCCTCGAATATCGACGTCAATGTGTCGATCGGGACAATCTTCTCCGTGCTGGAATCAGCGGACGGTGAAAACACGACCACCGGCTCGTTCCTGCAACCGGGCACCCGTCAGGTCGCCGCCGGCTATGCGGTATACGGCCCGCAGACCGTATTGGTGCTTACGACCGGCGACGGCGTCAACGGCTTCACGCTGGATCGCGAACTGGGTTCGTGGGTACTGACCCATCCGTCGATGCGGGTTCCGGTCGATACGCGCGAATATGCGATCAATGCGTCGAATGCACGCCATTGGTATCCTCCCGTCACACGCTATATCGACGAGCTGCAGGCGGGGAGTGCCGGCCCGCGCGGCGAGGATTTCAACATGCGCTGGATCGCATCGATGGTGGCCGACGTCCACCGTGTGCTGACGCGCGGCGGTATCTTCATGTATCCGGCCGACAAGCGCGACCCATCGAAGCCGGGCAAGCTGCGGCTGATGTACGAAGCCAACCCGATGGCTTTCCTGGTCGAGCAAGCAGGCGGCGTGGCCACGGACGGCAAGCGTCGCATCATGGACATCATCCCAAGCAAGCTGCATGAACGTGTTGCCGTATTCCTGGGGTCGAAGCATGAAGTCGAACGGGTGACCCAGTACCACCTCGATAGCTGACGCTGGCGACCAACGGAAGGACCACCTTGGTCTTAAAAAATAGTTCTTGCATAATTGAAAGAGCACGCTATAATTTTGGTTCTTCGCGACTGGTAGCACTTTCAGTGAATCCGGCCGACGAAACGTGTTTTGGTGTTTTTTAGGTTTCGCCGCTTTAGCTCAGTTGGTAGAGCAGTTCATTCGTAATGAAAAGGTCGCCAGTTCGAATCCGGCATGCGGCACCAAAAAAGTGAAAAAGGCAGCCCCCGCGGGCTGCCTTTTTTGCGTCCGGCAAAAAGCGTCGGCGTCGCCAACAGACCAAGCCACCGAGGCGCTAAAAGAGCCTCGTCATAGCGCGTCTTCGCACCCTCAAGATGACATCATCGTGCCACACACGCATGCGGCATCTTGTCGCATATGTACGACGACCGTTTAATACTTGCGCATGATTATGGAAAATCGTAACACCTAGGCAGATAATACGATTACACCATCCGCTTGCCATCGAGGACCGCCATGAAAGCTCGCCCGATCGCCCCTCCTCCTGCCCAGGTCAACAAGGCTGATCCCGACCCTGTCGCGGTCGAGTTTCTCGATACCGTGCTTCCGCTTCATGTACAGGCTTTTCTCGCGGAACAGCAATCGCAGAAGGCGGCCCAAGTGCCCACGCGAGGCAAGCAGGCGTCATAACGACAGTCGCATCGGCTGAGGTATGCTAACGCTCATGGTCCCGCCGGGGCGTTTCAAGCAAGGTCTTCATGTCGCTTCCGTCTTCAACGCCGACTGTCCCACGACAAGTCGGTGTCGCCGCCTATGCTTCCAGAGGCGTATTGCCGTCATCCATCGCACAATTTCGGTCACCGCGTTCGCGCCAAGGTGCGGCACTCGCCGCATTGCTGCTCGTGATGAGTGCGTTAGTGCTGCCCATCGCGCCAGCCAGGGCTCAGGCACCAGAACTCAAAGAAACGATGCCACGGGGAGATCGGGACAATACCGCCCAGGCGGCGTTTCTCAATATCGTCTCAGTCGTGTCGTCGCGACTGGCACTCTCGCAGACATTCGCCGCATGGGCATGGCAGCAGCAACATGCGGGGAAATCACCGGGAGATGTTCAACGCGACGATGAAACCGAACAAGGCCTGATGAAAATGGCGCCGCATTACGGATTGGCGCCGGATTTTGCGGACCCGATCATTCGGGATCAGACCATTGCGAGTGAACAATTGCAACGCACCTTGTTTGCCCAATGGCAACAAGGCGGCGGAGTACCACACGTCGATGCCCCTGCTTATCAAATTGCGCGCGGAGATCTGTATCGCGTATCTCAATCGCTGATGGGCGCGCTGACCCAAGTGCAACCCTTCCGGGATCGAGATGACTGCCCGATGCTGTTGTCGAAAGCAATCACACGATGGACCACTGACATGGCGTCGGTATCGGCGGATCAACGTAAGGTCTTGCCTGCCGCGTTGGCGCATGTATGCCACGGCGGAATCGGCGCCACGGCTTGACGCGTGGGCATCATTTGTCCGGATGCGCAGTCCCTTTGTCGTTTCAGGGAGGAGGTGACGCGCGGCGCATCCGCAGGTACTTTACCGATACCGGCGCGCGACGGCCCCGGTCATCAACCACAACGGCACAAGCGCCCCCATTAGCAGCGATAGCACAATAACCGGCCACCACCCCTTCAGCGGGTGCTCGCGGAGGTCTCTCGCTCGCTGCGCGGCGGCGTGGATCAAATAAGTGGTTGGCCGATTTACTTCAAGCGGCGTACCCGCATTCGCAACCTCACCTATCGCGCCGACGGCGGCATCCTGTGCCAAACCGAGCGCGGAAAAAGAATTGGACGGCGTGCGGGGCACGGGAGCGTTACCTGCAGCTTCCGCGACCGCGCGCCGTGCGCCTGACTGTGCGTAATTCGCCAGATCCGATCCGGCGTTCGCCCGGGAGGCACCATCCACCCCGGTTACGATCGCCGTGCGTGCAACCGCAGTTGCATATTGCCGATCGGGATTGGCATCCCGCATATTGATACCGAACGTCACGGATGCTATGACGGCCGCACAAGCCGCCGCCAAGTGTCGACTACGAACGGCGCTGGCCCAGCGCCGCCCTGCCCCGTGAAGCCCAGTGCCTGCCATCAGGCGACGCGAGCCGAAACGTCCGACTTCGCGTCCACGCCTTCCATCACATCATCGTCCTCAAGCTCTAGATCCGTACCCGCGCGGACGATTGCAAAACTGACGAACGCCAACACCAGTTGAAGCGCGACAATCGCAAGTAAATATTTCCACACGGCGGTACTCGAGGAAGAGTGAAAGAAGGACGACACCGTCCAGTTGCGTTTATACATGAATCCGTCACAGGACTTCAAGCACCGACTTCAGAAAAAATGAGATAATTTTTACCGAATCAAAATACTCTTTTATAAACAATAATTTATATCAATAATGGTGGATCTTTTGGTGCGACGCAATATCTTAATGACGTTGCTAAAAAACACTTTTACCGATGCAAAAGTCCCTATCACACTACCGAGTAAATATTTCCTGAAAGTCTTTGCTGTAACACTGAATAACAAACGGGAAACGGCTCGGGGTTTCCACGGCTTGTAACAAGGTGTTAGCAGCCTATACTTGGGATAAAGCAGCGAAGTCGGTGCGCGCTTTGCCTATGGGTTCATGACGCATCCTGCACCGCCTCCGCCGCCTTTATCAGGAGTAAATGATGACGATGATCAACGGACTGAATAAAGCGCTTTCACATCTGGCTGACGCATTTCGAGGCCGCCCTTCGGATGACGCGGCGTACGACGGCGCGGTATTGGCCAATGTCAACGAAGCCGCGTTAAGTTGGCACGGTGATCATTGGCAAAACCTGCTGTCCTCGCCGATGGACGCGCGTCGTTACATCCTGGAAGACTGGAATGACACCGTCGAAACCGTCGCTGATGTCGACGACGATGTACGCATTGATTCCTTCTCCGGCCGCAAGGTGCGTTCGTTCAGTTAATACCTGCCTTATTTGAATCTTTTCGGGCTGTCGTCTAACCCTATCAATGGCTGCGGACGCCAGCCCCACGACCGTCCTTCTGTGTCAAGCCTATTAGCTATATAGACAGTCTCGGATTCTGCCTCGTCTTACCGCCGCAGTGCGCACTTCGCCGTTTGCCTCCCGCTTATCCAGCACCATTACGAATGTGGGACGCTCTAGCGGACACCTGCAATCAAACCACGCCCGCACAATATCCCCCTTGCGTCCTATCGAATCGTCATCACGCGGTGACATATCGTCCGTACCACAAACGTGACGGATAGATGTGCCCCGAAGTGGTCGCCGCCGATGATCGATATCACTGGGTATTTCAGTTGTATTACTTCTCCATCGAATCAAAGAGCAAAAATTCGTGCTTTCAGGCTTTTTTTTGAGATTGTCTTGACCACGTAATTGCTTCATGTCGTAGGAAAAGTCCTACAAATGACCACCTCATCTCGATATTTCAATTTGAAAGCACTCAGAAAAAGTGGTGTCAAGGCAACGTTCGCGGCTGATACTGAATGTTACACTTTCGAAACACACATGTAACCGCATGTTTTTTAAGATTTTTAAATATTCAAAAGTTTATTCCACAAACAGCAACATATTGTTGCGCCACAATGAATGGGCCGTTCGGGATCGAATCCCTACACTCTCCCTGTCTGGAAACAACCCCGGCCGAATGCCATTGGCGCCTCGCCAGGCGACCGATAGGCCGCTCGGCAACACTTGGTGCGGCGATATGTCGCAGCGAAAGCCTACTGTCAGGCGTTGCCGTTGAAGCACGGGGGCAGCCAAACGTTCCTCAATGGAGTGAGAACCCGATTATGAAAAAGACTCTTATCGTCGCAGCACTCGCCGGCGTATCCGGTATGCTCGCAACCGCAGCACATGCTCAAAGCAGCGTTACGCTGTATGGCTTGATCGATGCCAGCGTGGCTTACACGAACAACACCGGTTCGGGCGCGAAGTACGCGCTCAACAGCGGCTCGATCAATGGCAGCCGTTGGGGCCTGCGTGGCGCTGAAGACCTGGGCGGCGGCTTGAAGGCGATCTTCGTGTTGGAGGACGGTTTCAGCATTGCTAACGGCACCATGCTGCAACAAAGCCGCGAATTCGGTCGTCAGGCGTTTGTCGGTCTGTCGAGCAACCAGTTCGGTACGGTCACATTGGGCCGTCAGTACGAATCCGTGGTCGACTACCTGGCACCGCTGGCCCTGACCGGTGGCGGCTACGGCGGCACGCTGGCTGCACACCCGTACGACAATGACAATCTGAATTCGTCGATCCGTGTGAACAACACGATCAAGTACACGAGCGTCAACTACAACGGTCTGAAGTTCGGTGGCGAGTACGGTTTCAGCAATGCCGCGGGCGGCTTCTCGAACAACCGCGCTTACAGCGGCGGTGTGTCGTACCAGTACGCTGGTTTCAATTTCGCAGGCGCGTACACGCAACTGAACAACACAAGCTCGAACACGACCTCTGGCGCGATCGGCTCGGCGCCGATCACGGCTGCTCGCACCCGCATCTGGGGTGCTGGCCTGAACTACGCGTTCGGCCCGGCAGTGGTCGGCTTTGTGTTCACGCAAAGCAAGTACGACAATGCGTCGTCGGACAGCTACAACGTGACACAGGCAATCGCCCTGCCCGTGGGTTCGTACATCCGCTTCAACAACTTCGAAGTCAACGGCCGTTACAGCCTGACGCCGGCTTGGAACGTGTCGGCTTCGTACACGTACACGCAAGGTCGCGAATCGGGCTTCGCAGCCGGTTCGGCGTCGCCGAAGTTCCACACCGGTACGCTGATGACGTCGTACTCGCTGTCGAAGCGCACGGACGTCTACGCGGAAGCCGTGTACCAACAGTTCACGGGCACGAACTTCCTGGGTGGCGCAGTGATCAACACGACGGGCTCAGCAAGCTCGTCGAACCGCCAAGTTGCTGCTGCTGTCGGCGTGCGTCATCGCTTCTAAACAAGCATAAGACAAAGCTGACCGCTCTCGTGGCGGTCAGTAACGGCAGGTAGCTTCGGCAGCCTGCCAATCTCAAAACGCCCTTCGGGGCGTTTTTTTTCGTTCAAGATGGGCGGGCCACTGCATACTGACGCGCGCTGGACTGGCACCGGAATCGCACCACATCATCGGCGCGGGTCTCGCACTCGCTGTCACTGACCTATCTTCGCCACCCGTGCCACGATGCGTCGATACGCCTTTGCTCACTATTGGCGCGCAACACTTTTGATATCACCTATTTCACCATCGGGCGTAGCAGGCGTGCCACTACCATCCGATGTTCCGTAATGGGGTAGGCCGGCACGCGCGAGCGTCAGTAGACGAATCAGCTCAAGGACGTCGTCGGGGGTAGCTTCGTCGGGATGCGCGGTCAATCGTTCCAGATCCAGCATGCAGTCTCTCCTCATCGTAGTCAGCGTCTCGCATGGACCATGCGAGACACCGTACGACGCATATTGCATACCCGATGCCTGCCCGTTGCAATTCGGGGGAAATGCGTCCCCGCAGCACGCTGAAACAGGAAGTCAGCACGGCATGCCGGCGAAGGCATACGAAAAAAAACCTGGATACGATAACGTATCCAGGTTTCTTCATATTGGTGGTGCGGCTGGCAGGATTCGAACCCACGACCCCTTGGTTCGTAGCCAAGTACTCTATCCAACTGAGCTACAGCCGCACGCTGGGCGCTACATTTGCAACATACAACAATCAGGCCAATCCGTTTCAGGACGGGTCGGACGCTTTCGCTTCCAGACCGCCGGCGATCAACAATTCGGATAGCACGGCGGTCATCCCGCCTTCGTGCGCCATCGCACGTTGCTGCAACTGCTTGATCAGGTTGCCATCCAGCTTGCACGCGAATGGTAACAAGCCATTTTGCTGATCGAGCCGCCGCTGCTCACGACGATCGGGCACCGCTGCCGCGCCTTGCCCGAACCGACTGGACGTCGCAGCTTGCTTCAACGAATTATTGAGCTTCAGCCCCTTGTTCTTTTCGATGTCGAACTTGTTCACTTGAACCTCGTTGCAGCGAAAGAACAAAGGCCAGGGTGAACAACACCCAGGCCTTTGTGGACTGCGGTATTACTGGTGCGGCTGGCAGGATTCGAACCCACGACCCCTTGGTTCGTAGCCAAGTACTCTATCCAACTGAGCTACAGCCGCACGACTAAGAGACGTAATTATAGCGATGTCGTTAAAAAAGGAAAGCAATTTCTGCCGTTTTGCGGCATTACGGCCATCAATCAACGTCGCTTTCGTGTAATCTGGTAAAAATGTCGCGGCCGCGCCACGCGTGTGTCGCCCTACCCGGTGTCGGCAGAACCCATCATGAACAAAGCATTTGTAAAAGAAACATCGAACGACGATAACGACGATCTGGAAACCGGCGCCACGCCGATTCCGGCCGGTGCAAAAAACTACATGACGCCGGCCGGACATCAGGCAATGCGCAGTGAGCTGTTGCATCTGCTAGACGTGGATCGCCCTGACGTCGTGAAGCTGGTCTCGTGGGCGGCCTCGAACGGCGATCGTTCCGAGAACGGGGACTATATCTATGGCAAGCGCCGACTGCGCGAAATCGACCGGCGAATCCGGTTTTTGACGAAGCGCCTGGATCTTGCGGAAGTCGTCGATGCCAGCAAGCAAGAGAATATCGATCAGGTCTTCTTTGGCGCGACCGTGGCATATGCAAACCAAAGCGGCGATGAAACCACGGTCACGATTGTCGGCGTGGATGAGGTCGACCTCGATCGCGGGCACATCAGTTGGATTTCGCCGGTCGCCCGCGCGCTGATCAAGGCAAAGGTCGGCGATACGGTGACACTCCACACACCCGCGGGCATCGAACATCTGGACATCCTGGACGTTCGCTATCCGCCCCCGGCATGATCGTCATGTGCCGGACGCATCCCGCCTTCCCTAATACGCTTGCGCATCGCGATTGACGCGTAGACCCAAGGCATCAAACCGTCCGCTCTGCTGCTCACTCGGCTTTTCGCGCGCTATCCGCATGACGTCGGGATTGGTACGAACCCGGCGCATGATGTTTGCCAGATGCAGGCGATCATTGACCTGAATCAGGAAGCGCAAGGTCGTGGATTCCTGATCGGTGTTTTCGTCCATTGCCACGTGAACGATATTCGCCGCCGTCGAAATATCGGCGGCCACCCGGGCAAACACGCCCTTCGTGTTTTTCACCAACACGCGAATGCCGACATCGAACAGACGGCCGGGTTGCGGTGCCCATGCGACGTCGATCCAGCGGCTGGGGTCGCGATGATGGATACGTCGCGCGTTCCGACAGTCCGTGGTATGGATCGCCATGCCCAGGCCAATACCGATATAGCCCATGATGTCATCGCCGGGAATCGGACGACAACACGCGGACAACTGCACCGCCATGCCTTCCGTACCGGTGATGACAACCGGTGGGCCACCCGCCGGCCCCAGCACCGGTGATGCTTCCCCGTCGCTCGATGCCGTTTCCGGCGCACGGCTTGCATCTTCGTCGCCATCACGCCCACTCATCAGCAACTCGATGCGCTTTGCCATGACCGCCGCAAATCGCCGGCCGAGACCGATATCCGCGTAGATTTCCTGACGGGTAGTGTTACCGGTCCACTGGCCCAGCTTCTCCCAGACCTCGGGCGTAACGGCGGCTAGCGTCAAGCCATACGGCTTCAAGGACTGGTCCACCAGACGCTCGCCCAACTGTACCGACTCGTTGAAACGCATCGTCTTCAAATAATGCCGAATCGCCGAACGGGCCTTGCCGCTGCGAACAAAGCCCAGCCATGCCGGATTCGGCTTCGAGTACGGTGCCGTGATGACTTCGACGATGTCACCGCTCTTGAGCTCGGTGCGCAATGGCAACAACTCGTTGTTGATCTTTACCGCCACGCACTGGTTGCCAAGCTCGCTATGCACGGAGTAAGCAAAATCCAATGCGGTGGCGCCACGCGGCAATGCCATGATCTTCGACTTCGGTGTAAAGACATACACCGCGTCAGGAAACAGGTCGATCTTGACGTGTTCGAGGAACTCCGCGGAATCCCCTGCCTCGGACTGCAGATCCAGCAACGATTTCAACCACTGATGCGCGCGTGCCTGAACGTCGTTGAGATCGGCACTGCCATTCTTGTACAACCAGTGCGCCGCCACGCCCGATTCAGCGATTTCGTGCATCGACCGGGTGCGAATCTGAAACTCCACCGGCGTGCCGAACGGCCCGACCAGCGTCGTGTGCAACGACTGATAGCCATTGACCTTGGGAATCGCGATGTAGTCCTTGAACTTACCCGGCACAGGCTTGTACAAGGCATGCAACGCACCGATGCACATGTAGCACTCGAGCGGATCGTTGACGACCACACGGAAACCGTAAACGTCCAGCACCTGCGAGAACGACAGTTGTTTCTCGCGCATCTTGTGATAAATGCTGTAGATCGTCTTTTCGCGGCCGGTTACCTCGGCGAGGATCTTCGAGTCGGTCAGCGCCAGTTGCACCGATTCCAGTATCTTGCCCACCACCTCGCGCCGATTCCCCCGCGCCGCCTTCACCGCCTTGAACAACGTGGCGTATCGGACCGGATTGTAGTTCGCGAAGCTCAGATCCTGCAGCTCGCGATAGGTATTGTTCAAGCCCAGCCGATGCGCGATTGGCGCATAGATATCGTTGGTCTCGCGGGCGACACGCCGGCGCTTCTCGGGTGGCACGGCGCCCAGCGTGCGCATGTTGTGCAACCGGTCCGCCAGCTTGACGATGATGACGCGCACGTCGCGCGCCATGGCCAGCAGCATCTTGCGGAAATTTTCCGCCTGCGCCTCTTCCCGGTTCCGGAATTCCATCTTGTCGAGTTTCGACAAGCCATCGACCAATTCCGCGACTTTCGGACCGAAGCGCTCGGCCAGCTCCATCTTCGCAACGCCGGTGTCCTCGATCACGTCATGCAGCAAGGCTGCCATGATCGATTGCGCATCGAGCTTCCAACCCGCGCAGATCTCAGCTACCGCCACAGGGTGCGTGATATAAGGCTCACCACTTTGCCGATATTGGCCGAGATGGGATTCGTCACTGAAATGGAACGCCGCCTTGACCTCTCGGATCTCCGCTTCGCTCAGGTATTCCGACAGCCGCTCAGTCAGGCGCGCGATCGAGACAATCTCGTGTTTGCGCGGCTGTTCCGGCGTGGCGGTCGGACCGAACAAGTGCCGGAACGACTGCTCCAGCACGGCATCGATATAGGTACGGGCCCGACTCGACGGCATATCGCCGTTCGCGGCATCGCTGGGCGTCTCGTGGGAGACGGATCCGGGGGAGGCGGTCGTTGGGGTATTGCTCATTTCGCCTCCTGGTGAGTACCGCGATGAAATCCTGACGTTGTGCCGGTCTGCCCTGTCCTGCGACGGGGCGCCGGGTGTCCGATACGGGCTGTGTCAACGGCGGCGCGAGCATGTCACTTCGCGAACGGCCACCATAACCTGACAGGGTGCCAAAACGGGAAAGGACGCGCAAGGCATTGCCTCCGCGTCCAATGGTCTCCCGCACCTGCGACAGCCGGTCGCCGGTCCTTCTCGTTACAACGGTTTCGATACCCGTCAGAAGGAAGGCGGCGAGCCTGGCAGCGCTGCGCGGAGCATGCCAAGCATCTGGTATTTAGACCGGCACCTTCTTCAACAACTCTTCCGCCGTGAAATAGCCGGCCGCGATCTCGCGCAACGCGACGACCGTCGGCTTGTCGCGGCTATCAATCTTCGGCGTGTGGCCTTGTGCCAGCTGGCGCGCGCGGTACGTAGCAGCCAGCGCGAGTTCGAAACGGTTCGGGACGCGCTTGATGCAATCGTCAACAGTGATACGTGCCATGGTCGAAAATCCTTCGTGATGTCGATGTATTTTACAACAACCTGGGTGTAGTCCAGTCAGTCGATATTCGGCAAGTGAATGCCAAGCTCGATAAACAACGTTGTGTGGCGAGAATACTGCGAAGCAAAGCGCAGGCGCGTGGCGCCCACCACCTGCCGCAATGCCTGTAAGGCGGTTTCAAAAACATCGTTGATCACGACGTATTCCGCTTCCGGTGCGTGAGCCATTTCGCCGCCAGCGGCCAGCAGACGGCGCGTGATGACGTTTGCTTCATCCTGTCCACGCTTCTTCAAGCGCTCCTCCAGCGCTTGCAGCGACGGCGGCAGGATGAAAATACTGACAGCATTGTGAAAGCGCCGTCGGACCTGTTGCGCGCCCTGCCAATCGATCTCGAGCAACACATCGTTGCCGGTACGCATCTGGTCCTCGATCCATACGCGCGACGTGCCGTAATAATTGCCGTGCACTTCGGCGCATTCCAGGAACTCCCCGGCAGCGCGCCGCGCCAGGAAATCTTCCTTCGAGACGAAATGATAATGGACCCCGTCCTCTTCGCCAGGACGCGGCGCGCGCGTCGTGTAGGAGATGGACAACGTGATGCCACGATCGTCTTTCAGCAGCGCATTGACCAACGACGACTTCCCGGCGCCGGATGGTGCCACCACAATGAACAGGTTGCCCGGAAAAAGTTGGTCGAATCCCTGCGGATTCACTTGGTGCGGCCACGGGACCGATGCGTTCGTATGGTTTTGCATGATGGGGGATTACTCCAGATTCTGCACTTGTTCGCGCATCTGCTCGATCAATAATTTCAGTGCCATGGCCGCATCGGCGAGTTCCTTGGCGGCCGCCTTCGAGCCAATCGTATTTGCTTCCCGATTCAGCTCCTGCATCATGAAATCGAGACGTTTGCCTACCTTGCCCCCCTTGTCGAGCACGTGACGGGTCTCCGCAAGATGCGCCTCAAGCCGCGCCAGCTCTTCGGCGATATCGATCCGAACGCCATAGACGGTGACCTCCTGACGTATGCGCTCCTCTACTTCTTCTCGGCTCAGCGACGAAGTGGAGGAAACCGCGCCGACCGCATTTCCATTCGATGCGGACTTCGACGCCGTTGCATACGGGCCGGAAGGATCGGGTTCTGATTGCGCGACTGCAGGCGCGATGGCGGCGTTGTCCGTCAGAACGACGCCAAGCGCCTCACCAAGCCGCTCGACAATTTTCTGTTGCTGCCGCTTGACGAGTTCCGGCACCAACGGGGTGATCCGCGTCAGGATGGCCCCCATCTCCACCGTCTTTTCCAGCAAGACCGTTCGCAGCGCGGCGCCTTCACGGGCACGAACCTCAACCAGCTCCGTGACCGCTTCGCGTGCGGCCGCAACGATCCCGTCGCGCAACGTTTCCGGGTCCACCGACGCATCACCGAGCATGCCGGGCCAGCGTAAAATCTCGCCAACGTTGAGCGACGCCGCATGAGGAAAATGTGCCTGCACCTCGGCCTGCAGCGCGGCCAGCTGCGCCAGAACAGTCGCTTGCAGGCCGCTGCCAGGCGCAGCCGTCGCGACGCCGGCCAGGTCTGGGCGCTGGATCACCACGCGTACCTCCGCCTTTCCGCGCGACAGCGACGTCATCAGCATTTCGCGAATCGCCGGCTCACTGCCGCGCGCTTCGTCCGGCATCTTGAAATGGATGTCCAGAAAACGTGAATTGACGGTACGCACTTCCACTTGGATATGCGTGGGCGCGGCATGCCGCGCGACCTCGGCTACGCCACTGGCCGGTGTCACGTCGCCCGGGCCGGACTGGGCGGGCGTGGGCCACACGGCACGGTTCGCGGTGGCGAAGCCGGTCATGCTATAAATCATTGGGAGTCTCTGTATCGCCGGGCAAAGGCGGGCCAACGCAAAAAACGTATTATCGCACCCCGGACGTCGCGACGACGAAAATAGCAGGCCATGGCAATGCTGACGTAGTCCGCCACGGACATTACGGTGCCACGACGAGCGCGGTACACTTGCGCATCGTCGGGATGCACGCTGCCCGTCCGTTTTTTTGTATCAACAGGGTATCGTTCGATCGCCGTTTCACTTCGTTTCGACCTGTTTCGCTTTTTTGGACCCGCCATGACCACTTCCTCCGCCTCTTCCGCTTCCTCCTCGTCTGCCTCGGGTGCATCGGACTCACCGATTCAACGCGCGCATGGCCGGCCGGCGGACGCATTACGTCCCGTACATATCACGCGGCAGTTCACGAAGCACGCGGAAGGTTCGGTATTGGTCGAATTCGGCGACACCAAAGTCATCTGCACCGCCAGCGTCGCGGAAAGCGTCCCGGCGTTCCTGAGAGACCGTGGCGAAGGCTGGCTGACCGCCGAATATGGGATGTTGCCGCGCGCGACGCACACACGCAGTGACCGCGAAGCAGCGCGCGGCAAGCAAACCGGGCGAACGCAGGAAATCCAGCGCTTGATCGGCCGGGCATTGCGCGCCGTCTTCGATCTGGAAAAGCTGGGCGCCCGCACGCTGCACATCGACTGCGATGTGATTCAGGCGGATGGCGGCACGCGCACGGCCAGCATCACCGGCGCATTCGTCGCCGCACATGATGCCGTGCGCAAGCTGCTCGACAGCGGCAAGATCACGGAAACGCCTATTCGCGACTTCGTTGCCGCCGTTTCGGTCGGCGTGTACGAAGACGACGTGCTGCTCGATCTCGACTACAGCGAAGATTCGCAGTGCGACACCGACATGAACGTGGTGATGACCGGCAACGGCCGTTTTGTCGAAGTGCAAGGCACCGCCGAAGGTGAGCCGTTTTCGCGTGACGACATGAATCGACTGATGGATCTGGCGCAATCCGGCATTGCCCAACTGATCGCAGCGCAACGCGCGGCGCTGGAACGCACGCCCGGTTGATCTCTTTTCCGCCCTCCCCTGCAGACAATCCCATCATGACGAATCGCGATGTACTTCCCGCTGACGCCCCCGGCGACCACACCGCCGACGCATCGGCGCGCCGGCGTGTCGTCCTGGCATCGAACAACAAAGGAAAGTTGCGCGAATTCGCCGCGCTGCTCGGCGCAGCGGGCCTCGATTTGATTCCACAAGGCGAGTTGGGTGTCAGCGAAGCGGAAGAACCGTTTGGCACGTTTGTCGAGAACGCCTTGGAGAAAGCGCGTCACGCGGCACGCGCGACAGGTCTTCCTGCCATCGCCGACGATTCCGGCCTCTGCGTTACCGCGCTCGGCGGCGCGCCCGGCGTGTACTCCGCGCGATACGCGCAGATGAATGGCGGGGAGAAATCCGATGCCGCCAACAATGCGCGGTTGTTGGCCGACATGGCGCCTTATCAAGGCGACACCGCGCGACATGCGTATTTCTACTGCGTATTGGTCATGGTCAGACATGCCGACGACCCGCAACCGGTGATCGCCGATGGGCGCTGGGATGGGGTGTTGCTGAATGGCGCACGTGGCGCGAACGGCTTCGGCTATGACCCGCTGCTGTTGATCCCGTCGATGCAACGCAGCGCGGCCGAAATCTCGCCCGAGGAAAAAAATCAGGTCAGCCATCGCGCGCAAGCGTTGCGGGCCTTGCTGGCCAAGCTGCAATGACATCGTCGCATGATCCGGATGGGCAAGATCGCGAGAACCAGCGCCCTGCTTCCCCTGCGACGGCGAAGACCGCCCGGAGGACCATTCCGCTCGTTCCTGCCGGTGCGGCCCAGTCACAGCATCTGTTCTCCGGACCAGCGGACGCGGCGCGCCCTTTTCTCGCGCCTGGACGGCTGCGGTTGAGCGCATTGCCGCCGTTATCGCTCTACATTCATTTCCCGTGGTGCGTGCGGAAGTGCCCGTATTGCGACTTCAATTCGCACGAGTGGCAAGGTGCCGATGCGCTTCCAGAGCAAGCGTATCTGGATGCGCTGTGCGCGGATCTGGAAAGCGCCCTGCCGCTGATCTGGGGCCGTCGGATACACAGCATCTTCATCGGTGGCGGTACGCCCAGCTTGATGAGTGCCGCGGGGCTGGATCGATTGCTGGCCGACGTGCGCGCTCGCCTCCAGATCGATCCGCAGGCGGAGATTACGCTCGAAGCCAATCCTGGCACTTTCGAGGCGGAGAAATTCGCCCGTTACCGCGATAGCGGCGTGAATCGCCTTTCCATCGGCATACAAAGTTTCGATGCGACCATGTTGAAGCGTCTCGGACGTATTCACGATGCCGATGAAGCGCGTGCCGCGGTCCAGATCGCAGCGCGAACATTCGACAATTTCAACCTGGATCTGATGTTCGCGTTGCCGGGTCAGGATCTGACGGCGTGTCAGAAGGACTTGCATACGGCGCTGTCGTTTGCGCCGCCGCATTTGTCGTTGTATCACCTGACGCTCGAACCGAATACGCTGTTCCACAAGTTTCCGCCGCCCGCGCTTCCAGATGACGACCATGCCGCGGACATGCACGAATGGATCACAGAGACGATGGCCGGCGCGGGGTATCGGCACTACGAAGTGTCGGCGTATGCGCAGCCGGAACGGCGCAGCCTGCACAACACGAACTACTGGCAATTTGGTGACTATCTCGGCATAGGCGCGGGCGCGCATGGGAAGCTGTCGTTCCCGGAACGGATTATTCGGCAGGTACGTCATAAGCATCCGGCGACGTATATGGCCAAGGCCATGGCCGGCGAGGCGGTACAGGAGTCGCACGAAGTCGGCAATGCCGATCTGCCATTCGAATTCATGCTCAATGCGCTGCGGTTGGACGAAGGCGTGACGGTGCAGATGTTCGCCGAGCGCACTGGCTTGCCTGCCACGGTGTTGTCCAAACAGCGCGATGAAGCAGAGCGTCGCGGCTTCCTGGTCCCGGATCCCCTCCGGATCATGCCCACGCCGCTCGGCCAGCGCTTCCTCAACGATCTACAAGAGATATTCCTGGCGGATTGACGCCCGGAACTCGAAAGTGCGCGGTTCGGGGCGCCTGTTGGGTGTCAGGCCGCCACAGAGAGTCGACGCCGCGGAAAAACAATGTACAATCCCGGTCTCGGAGGGCTGGCAGAGCGGTTGAATGCACCGGTCTTGAAAACCGGCGAGGCTTCGCGGTCTCCGTGGGTTCGAATCCCACGCCCTCCACCATATTTATCGATAACCCCCGTAGATTCAAATATTTACGGGGGTTTTTCTTTTTGTGGTCAGCGCTGGGCACTGCCACGTTAGCGAAGCGATCGGCTAAGCTAACCAGATGAAATCCTCGTCCATCTGATGCGGCCCCGGTTTCCCACCCGCCATCATTAGCCTCGCCGTGCGCTAGTATTTCCGCTTCTCGTTGCGCTTTCGTGAGATCGCAGAATTGTTGCTGAAGCGCGGCGTCGTGGTGAGCTACGAATCGATCCGACGATGGTGCGATAAATTCGGCGATCACTTTGCCCGTCAAGTGAAGATCACCAGGCGCCAGGCGTCAGAGCAGCACTTGGCATCTGGACGAAATGTTCGTGCGCTTGCGTGGTGAGCCTTACTCGCTATGGCGCGCCGTCGACGAGCACGGCCGCGAACTTGACATCCTTTCGCAAAAGCACCGCCATACCGGGGCAGCCCAGCGATTCTTTAGAAGGATATTGCGCAACCACCCTGTCCCGCAGGCTATCGTGACGGATCAGCTTCGCAGTTATACGGCAGCCAAAGGCAGAGTGTCGGTGCTTGCCAAGAACAAGCACATCTTCGTACGCGCTGCGGCGCGTGTGAATAATTGCGCCGAAAACAGCAATCAACCTACCCGAGAGCGGGAGCGCCGCGTGCGCGGATTGAGGGATCGGCAACGAACCCAGCGTTTCCTCTCGAACTTCGGTCCGATTCGACAGCATTTTGCGCTGAAGCGAGAAAGGCTTGGCGCGGCGGAGCATCGAGGTCAAGTTCTTGCTCGCCTAGCCTCATGGCAGCACCCGACACTTGCCGGCCAAAATCCGTCCGCGCGTTAAGAGCAGGCAGTGAAATACCGTTTTTCGCTCCTCGCGCGATATCGTGACAGTGCCCCCCCGTAACACCACGGGCGGCCTCACTCGTCTCGCACACAAAAAATTTGACAGTCCCATATCAGCTATTACCCGATGCAGCCGTACAACTGGATTCGGCCACATCAATTCAATGACGGGGTACCACCGGCAGTCACAGAGGAAAAACTTAACCCGGTGTCCGACGTGAGTCGACCACTACATAAGCAATCCTATACATATGGACATTCTTCCGCCACTCAGTTCTTACTGCGACAGAACCAGATTACGCTTACCGAGTCTGTGTAACCCTCAGAATCCGGCCTGTCTCAGCATCACATTCAACTCGCCTATCACCATCGCTTCCAGAAAGAAAAAAGCTAAGTGTGCCGTCCACGTAGAATACGTCGGAGAAAACAGCATCGCTCCCGGCATCCGATGGTCTCGCAAGGACAAATCTCTTGCTACCGTCCAAGTCGATCACATAAGCCGAGTTCTGATTAAGCTCAAAGGGGCTCTCAACAATCGCGACGCCACTCAAATCTGCCAGCGGGCACGCAACTCCGTTCTTTGAGAAATCTATTTGGACGGGCCGGCGCCCATCCACCCATGAGACGGCAATAGGAAGCAACTCGGCAATCGGGCGCCTCTGCGGATTGTTAACGCGGTCATAGGTCGGATCCTTATAGTGCGTAGTGTAACCAGCGAGTGTTGACATGTTCACCTTAGTTAATGGGTCGTGGACTGCCGATCGGCACAAGCTTGCTACGGTCGGAGTAGTTCAGAATTTGCACCTGATTTCCACCGCCAGGATATATGACGCCATTGTACGTCTGGGGTCCCACTGTACCGACTTGCACTTGCACCCCTTGGGGAATGTAGAACTCTTGAACGCTTGCAATTTGAGTCTTAAATGCCGGCGTCACGGCCAAGCTGTTGCGCACGTAGTCCACACTACTTATCGAGTCCAAAGTTCCCCATCCGCCTGGGTTTGTCTGTCCGGGCGCCATTGCCATCTGGATATACATGCCACCTGATGGCGACGGGTACGAGTTGAGCGCAGTTCCCCCCATCCACGGCTCGGAATTAGTCGGCGATGATAACAAGAGGGCGTTGCCCGTGTTTGTCGCAACACTACCACCAGAGGCAGTCCCCCCTACTTTCGCCCCCGCCAACCCTGCAACCAAAGGCGTATCCGCCGCAACTGTTACTCCGTCTTTCTGAACGAACGCCGCCTCGCCCAGCGCTGCCTTCTCCGAGTCAAGCTGTTTCTTTAGCTCCTGCCTTTCCTTTTCAAACTCCGACTCGTGGTCAAGTGTCGAATTGTTCAGAGCCTCGTTCTCAGCAGACGTCGCCCCGCCAACCCCATTGACATTGCCCAGCAACGCATTGGTACCACCCAACAAAGTCGCAAGCCCAACAATCTCTGCACGCTGCGTGTTCGTAAGGTTAGCAGATCCCCCCGCCGCGTTGACCAACAACGGCGCAACAATAGCGCTCGTCGCGCCTCCGATCGCACCACCTTCGCAGCCTGTACTGCTAGCCGCTCCTGCCGCACATCCTAGTGCCGCATGCGCAAGCACATAGGCTGCCGATCCCTGTTCCAGCAAAGAGCCAGGTTGTGAAAGTTGCCCGATTTCGTACGCGCCGATCGCCGCAGCGTTTGACACAAGTGAGCCCTTCAATGCACGAAGGTAGCTACCACCCTCGACGGCCGTTTGTACCCCAGCCGAAATCGCCGCACTACCTACTGCTGCCGCAAGTTGCGTCGACAGGGCCGCACCCGTTCCTGTGGCAGAGGGAGACATCAAACTAGACAGATTCTGCAGACCTGCAAGTTGCGCCAGTGATTGGGAACCGCTGCCAAGCACATTCGTGCCTGTGCTGAACCCCAGTCCGCCCTCCGCACTATAGGTAATCCCGTTCAGCAAACCCGCTGTAATACCACTGACCAAACCTGCTTCGCCGATTTGGTTTAGGTCAAGCGAGCCTGTATTGATTAATTGGCTCGTCGCGCTGCTCGCCATACCTGCAAGCGCCGCAGAAACGACGACATTGCCCAGCCCCGCCGAAACAGCCGCGCTACTTGCCGTAACGGCTGCAAACGTACTTCCCGCCGTCGCCCCAGCCGCCGCGCCGACGGCTCCTGAAGCCGCACCATACGTAACCACCGAAACCGCGATCGCTGCGGCGATCGCCACAACGCTCAGCCAGCCAGGCGTCCCCCCTCCTTGACGAACTGCGTGTGCAATGCGTCCGCCACTGTCTCTTGCGAGAAATTACTGCCTAGCTGTTGCTGCAACTGGGTAACCAGCGCAGCGGTTCCCGCGGCATTCACGCTACCGTCCGCGTTCAACAGATTCAAGGAACCGCCGATCTGCGTGAGCTGGTCCACATTCAACGCATAGTTCGCCGCGCTCATATAGCCGCCCGGCTGCACCACCGTACCCGTGGTGTCGACGTAGCCTCCCTTGACGCTCGACCACTCGTTTCCGATATCGACCTGGTTTGCCCGGTTCGTCAACGTGCCAGTATCGATCGTCAACGTGTTGGCCGCCGCGATCGTGCCGGTGTTCAATACCGACCCACCGCTTTTATTGAACGCAAGCGTGACATTCGTACCCGAAATCGTGCCGCCGGCTTGCAAGGCGTTCGTATCTTGTGGCAGGTATATCTGTGGCATCAACGCGGTAATCGTCGGACACGCACTGGTACCCGTCGCCGTACACGACGGGTCCGGCACCGTCTGCTCGACGTACCACAACATCGGTTTATCAAGCGCCGCTACCTGCGTCTGACTCAACGCGTCACCCAGCTTAAGATTGTTATTCTCCGCGTAGGTCAACGCGTTTTGATATAGGATGCCTTTTTCCTGCTCGGTGACCGACAGGTTGTTTTTGCTGTCATAGCTCAGCCCATCGATAAAGCTCGCTTTGCCGGTCTGCTGCAGGGCGACTTGCTGTAAGAGCAGGTCTTCTTCCTGCGGGTTGTAATAAAACAGGGTCGTGCTAGGCTGCAACCTGTTCGGTAAATTGTTGATTAGATCTTGTGGGGTAAAGCCGTTGCTCGTGCCAATCGCCGAGTCGACGTAGGATGCTGTACCTGCCACCGCAACTGACGTATAAGCACCAGAACGCGGAATCGACAGATTCAAGCTTGGCAAAGTGGTCGGGTTAAGCGAAATCACCTGCGATGCACTATTTGCTCGTGGCGTATAAGTGTTTGCCGTTGTGATGCCGTTAATCAAGCTTTGACCGGTCAGCGAGATTGGCGTACCCAAGACATTGCCAACGTTCTGAATCGTGCCGCCCGCATTAATCGTCAGGTTTGGTGCCTGAATCGTGGCTGCAATACTGCCCACTGGCTGCGGGGGATCGATCGAACCACCGGTCTTTGTATAAGCATCCCCGTACAGTGCCGTGCATTCGGCCACCGATCCACATGCCCACGTATCATGCGACTTATCGCTACTGAACAAGCCTGTCGACTGAATCCAGTGCGAATGCCAATACGCATTCAACGTTTGCGCTTCGTTGATAACCGGCCCGGATACATTAATCGTCGCGCTGGTTCCCGCCGAAATCAAACTCCCCACGTTGGTCAGGCTGCCAGCGTTGATCTGCAAGTTGTTCCCGGCGCTGATCACCGATGAACTTCCAGATTGCTGATCGACATACGCCGAACAACATCCGTCCTTGTATCCCATACAACCGGCGTAGGCTTCGGTCGAACCATAATTGACGCTGATTTGGACTGGCGGCGGAAGCGTGTTCGTGATGGCACCGGACACGTTCAAGGTAATATCGTTGCCCGCGACGATATTACCCGACGTGTTGTTCAAGCTCTTCGCAGCCGTGCTTGAAGTCGCCGTGGTCCCGACGCCACCGACAACCAGATCATGCCCGGCAAGCAAGCTGCCAAACGTATTGTTTATCTGGCCTGCTGCGATGACCAAATCATGGCCGGCATAGATCGTTGCATTTTGTGAGTAGTTGAACGACGCCGTGGTGGGGCCACTGCCCTTCGCAGCGCCCGCTGTGCCACATCCTTCATTCGGCACACCCGAGGCACAGCCCGTCTGCGCAGCCTGGTTCTGTTGCGTACCACCTTGGTTCGTCAGACTTTGTGCCGTGACCGAGACGTCATTACCGGCATAGAGCAGACCAGCATTAGTCAAATTGCCACCGGACACCGTCATATTGTTGCCGGCGGCGATCATGCCCGTTGGCGTTGTCCAGGTCGTGGTGCCAGTGCCGGTCGGCGCGGCAGCACCGGTATTAATCGAGAACGTCGCGGGGGCATAACTGTCAGGTTGGCCACTGCAGTTAAAGTAGCAGTCGTAGGGGCCGCTGTAGCTTCCGCTGCCATTGCGCACGGCAATCGTGCCAATTGACGCGAGTTGGTTCAGGAACGCAGAATAATCACTCTGATTGATCCACGTGTAGGTGGTGGCCGTCAGCGATGGGGCAATCGGGCCGTTGCTTAACGACTGCACGTTTAATGACACATTGCCTTGGGCCGAAATCTGGCCGCCGCGATTCGACAAGAACAAACCTCAGGTCAAACAGAAGCAAGTTCACACCAGAAACCGTACTTGCGCGTTTTCTCCATGGCACATGCATGCGATCATTAGGGCGTTAAACCGCATAATGGAAACGATAAATAGCACCATGATATTTAGAATAACATAATAATTTTAAAACCTTTTCACAATCTTGGAAGTCGAGCAAACGCCGTGATGCGACTGCAAAAAACCGCACAACGAAAAAGCGGCGGACGTTGCGATAAGTAAAAACAGAGTGCATCCCAAAGACGCATGAACGACCATCAGCTTTGAAAGACTGATTGGCAACCAGATTGTTGCCTAAGCAGAATATTTTTTACTAGCGAATTAAAAAAATTCCAACCGTAGCAACTACGACACAAAGGCGTGATGAGCGCGGATATTTTTTCTCGCGTTTGTTAGAGCCTTCTGTTAGATTTCAAAAAATTTCAAATCGTGTCGTCAGATTATGTATGTGTTTGGGAACCGTAATTGAAACGACCGTTTTAATTCGGCCGTCCCGCACTTTTAGTTCATCTTTATCGTCCGATCCACCGGATACACAGTGCCGCGAATGACATGGATCAGGCTTCTCATCTCTACGTGAGCAATAGTATTCATAGGTATCCGATGACACGGGGGATAAGCAAAAGTCACTCAAGAATTAAGATCAAACGATCGTTTGATCTAATCAATTGATTTTCTGTAAAAGTATGCGTGGCGTTTTCTACAAAACGACTTTGGGATCATCGCGTGAATGCTCGAGGCAAAAATATTCATCGAAGTGATCGATGGCGTTTTTCCTGTATTTCCAGACATTTATTAGCATTAGTTGATTGCAGTCTTTATTGACTTGATGAGCGACGGGATGGCGCGAATGAGCACATGCGTATGAATATGATTTACGCGTTTTCGCCGCCCCCCGTTTAAGCACCATTCTTTGATCACGTTGGCAGAAGAGAAGAGGCGGGATACACGACTATGAAGATTTCGATTAAAAAACAAACAGTGGCACTGACCTTGAGCATTGCCGCTGCCGCCGGCGCGTGGAGTACGAACAGCTTCGCGTGTTCGGACACACCGGTTTTAGGAAGCATTTGCATTATGGCCACGCCGGCGAGCTTCGGATCGTTTAACCGCACTTATACGCTTGCCGCAGGTCAACAGCTGTTAATCAACCAGAATGCGGCGCTGTATGCATTGATCGGCATTACGTACGGTGGAAATTCGACGAGTTTCAATCTGCCGGATCTGCGCGGGCGTGTCATCGTCGGTGCTGATGGCACAACAACCTACTCCGCTGGTAAAACGGGGGGCCAGGCCAGCGTCACATTGACGACGGCACAACTTCCCGCCCATTTTTTCTCCTTTAGCGCGCCCATCCCTGTCAACAATCTGACAGCAGAAACGAAGCTGAGCGGATTGACCGGGACGGTAGACCTGTCTAATGTCAAAAGCACCGGGAAAGCCAACGCATTGGTCATGAATGTGGTGAGTACGGGAGCCGGCGTGATTTCACCGTCGGGTAGTTATCTCGGGAAAGTCAGTACCGCTTTGACGGCACCCTATTCAACAGGAACACCCGACGCCAAGCTTGCTGCCGGTGCGATCGGAGGAGATCTGGCCGTGAGCGTGGCAAACGGTACCACGGCGCCGGTGACAATGAGCGCAACCGCAACCACTACCATCAGCGGGACAGCAACGGTATCAGGTGTGAGCAATGTGGTAGGCGGCGGTCAAGCCGTGCCGACCATGCCGCCCTACCTCGTGCTCTCTTACTACATCGCCACCAACGGTCTTTATCCATCAAGGGATGACTAATGCGGCATCCGGATACCGTCACTTATTGATGCACGTCGCCGCTTCCGCCTAGTGCCTGACCGGAAGCGGCGCACAGTGTCGGGACGATATCCAATTGTCTATTGACCTTTAGCACCGAGTAAAACCATCTTGCGCTTCGTCGCCATGCTGGCAGGCCTGACTGCCCTTCTATTCTCGATCGGGGCATACGCCGTATCGGGGTCATCCGACGCGACGCTTGCGCGGGGCGACAAAGCCTTGGCGGCAAAACAATACGATGTCGCCTATAAGGAGTACGCCCACCTTGCATCGCATAACGGCCTGGCGCAATTCGATCTGGGTTTGATAGAACGCAATGGCTGGGGGCGCCCCGCGGATCCTGTAAAAGCCTGCAACTGGTTCGAACAAGCTGCTCACAACAAAGTGCCGGCGGCGGAACAGTTTCTCGGTGATTGCTATGCACAAGGCATTGATCGTCCCGTCGACGGCAACGCCGCCGTTCAGTGGTACATGAAGGCCGCTGATGCCGGCGTGTTCTACGCTTTGTGTGACGCCGGCGAACTTTATTTGTCGGGGGACATCGTCCCAAAAGACGCGCAGCAGGGGTTGGCCTTATGTGCCCGAGCCGCGCAATTGGGATCGACGCCCGCCATGCGGCGCGTTGCCGATGCCTATCGGGAGGGCAAGTCCGTACCGCAGAACCTGTCGGCCGCACGCTATTGGTACGGACAGGCAGCGGAGCGGCATGACGTGGAAGCACAGTACCGGCTCGGCGTGATGTTAAGTCAGGGGGACGGCGGCGATGTCAATTTGCCGCAAGCACTTGGTTGGCTTGAAATAGCCGCTTCGGAGGGCTATGCCCCGGCCTATTTGCCCGTTGCCGTGCTCTATGCCAACAGTGCGGTCGACCCCAAGACAGGTGCCTTGCCACCGGATGTCCTTGCAAAGATTTATATGTGGAATAGCGCGGCGCAAGCGACGAACCACAATCCGGAAGAGCGCGCGACGATGGACCGTATCGAGCAGTTGACGCTATCCGTCATGCCCGCACAGTGGCGCCCCGATCTCGATCGTCGGGTCAAGGCTTATCTGGCGCAGCATGGTGAATCACCATCCCATCAATAGGATTGCCATGCGCACGCAAGCGACGACAACCTGCGAGCGTGCGTGGCACGGCTCACCCCTCATTCTCGAAACCGGGCGTCAGTAACGTGCGCGTGAAGCGCCGTGTACCGCGACCATATCGCTTTTAGCTCTCTTCACGAAACCTTTTGTCATCATGCGCCACGCTTCCGTGAACCACATTTACCGCCTGGTGTGGAGTCAGGTTCATCAAACCTGGATCGCCGTGTCAGAAAGAGCGCGGGGGCGTGGCAAGACTGCCAGCCCCAAACTGCTCGGGGCCACGTTGCTCGCTGTCGCGCACACAGCGCTGGGCGCACCCACAGGGGGCGCAATCACTGCCGGTAGCGGAAGCATCAGCCAGTCGGGCACCACCACCACGGTAAACCAGTCCAGCGCGAATCTCTCCGTCAATTGGCAGACGTTCAATACAACGAGTCAGGAGACGGTCAATTTTGTGCAACCTTCGGCGAGCGCGATCGCGGTCAACCGCATCGCGGATACGAATCCGACGCAATTCCTCGGCCATCTGAACGCCAATGGCCAGATCTACCTGATCAATCCCAATGGCATCGTGTTCGGTGCGGGTGCACAGATCAACGTCGGCGGCCTGGTCGCCTCGACACTCGATACCAGCGATACGGGCTTAAGCGGGGCCGCACGTAATTTCACCGGCACGGGCACCGGTAGCATCATCAATCAGGGCAGCATCACGACTGCCAACGGAGGCTTTGTCGCCTTCATCGGCAAGACGGTCAGCAACCAGGGCAATATCGTTGCACCCAGCGGTGCCGTCGGCCTGACTGCAGGTAATGACGTAACGTTGTCGTTCGCCGGAAACAGCATGGTCGGTGTGCAGGTCAACCAAAGCACGCTCGATAGCCTCGCTGAAAACGGCGGATTGATCCAAGCCGATGGCGGTGCGGTCTGGTTGTCCGCCGGGGCGAAAGACGCCGTGCTCGCGAGCGTGGTCAACAATACGGGCATCATCCAGGCCAGAAGCGTCCAGAACGTCAACGGCACGATCGTGCTCGACGCCGGGGGTGCCGGGACCAGCACCAACAGTGGGACGCTTGATGCATCCGGCAAGAACAGTGGCGAAACCGGTGGCACCGTCGACGTTCTAGGCAATACGGTCAACGCGACAGGCACCAGCAGCATCGACGTCTCGGGTGACGCGGGCGGCGGCACGGCACTTGTGGGAGGCAATTTTCATGGCACCGGTACCGAGCACAATGCCACCACGACGAACGTGGACGCCGGCGCGACGATCAACGCCGATGCCCTGACAACGGGCAATGGCGGTAACGTGGCGGTATGGTCGGATAAGACCACGACGTTCAACGGTAGTATCAGCGCGCGCGGTGGCGCGAACGCCGGCGACGGCGGCCAAGTGGAAACATCGGGCGAGACGCTGCATGTCGGCACTGCCGCGGCGGTGAACACTTCGGCGGCGCACGGCAACACCGGCGATTGGCTACTGGACCCGGCTGACATCACGATCGGCAATATAAGCTTCTGGAGCACCCAGGCAGGGGCACCGTCGATTGACGTGGATTCGGTTGCGCTCACCAACGCGCTCAATACCAGCAGCGTCACGATCAAAACCACCCAGTCATCCGTGAGCTGCACAAACGCGACCTGCGGTTCCGGTAGTGGCAGCAATGGCGATATCATCCTGCTGGATGCCATTGGCACGCAGACCGACAGCAACGGGCAGTACGTCAACTGGAACACCGGAAATACCACGTTAACGCTAAGCGCTTATCGCAATATCCATTTCAAGTCGGACAACGCGACCGGTCAAGCGGGCTTTATCGATATCAGCAGCAACGCCCAAGGTAAACTCGTCTTGCAAGCGGACAACGCTGCAACCGGCACTGGAACGATCATTTTCGACCAGGTCAACGCCAATGGGATCGGCTTGGATAATACGCCGGTCTCGGGCGCGGTCAAGATTTACTATACCTCCGCGAACTACACGGCGATCGACTTCACGCCCTACTTGTTCAGCCCCAACAGTGTCGATCTTTCGCCATATGTCACGGGCTATATGAGCGTGAACGTCGGCGCAACGGTCGCGTCCAAGACCTATGACGGCACGACGAGCGCGACGGTATCCGTCTCCGCCCCGTCAACGTTGCCCAGCGGTGTACAAGTCAATAAGGACAGCGCGACCGGCACTTTTTCCAGCGCCAGCGCCGGCACGGGGAAAGCCGTCACACTGAGCAATGTCACGTTCAGCAACAACGACACAACCATCACCGTCAATGGCTACAGCTACTATCTGAATGGGCTGACGAGCCAGACCGGCACGATAACACCGAAAGCTCTGTCCATCTCTGGCCTGACCGCGAACAATAAAACCTACGATGGAACGACCACCGCAACCTTGAGCGGGACCGCCGGTATCGCAAGCGGTGGCATCGTGGGCAGTGATAACGTCACGTTGTCCGGAACGGCCAGCGGCAGTTTCTCGAGCGCCAATGCCGGCCTGCAAACGGTGACGGTAGGTGGCTACTCTCTGCAGGGAACCGCCGCAAGCAACTACACGCTGAGTAGCACGACGTCACTCTCGGCCACAATCGAAAAGGCCACGCTGACCGTCAGTGGAACAAAAACGTATGACGGTACGACATCGGTCAGCGGCAGCGTGCTGACCGCGCAGGGCGTCAACGGCGAGACATTTACGATAACCGGTAGTGGCGATGCTTCAAATCTCGCGAGCAAGAACGTCCAGTCGAACGGTACCCTGGCCACCCTCACCGGACTCTCGTTGGGCACGGGCAGCAGCGGCGCGTTGAGCAGCAACTACACCGCCCTGTCCACGACGAATAGCGCGATCTCGGTAACGCCTAAAACGCTGACGGTGACCGGCATTACCGCTGCCAACAAGGTGTACGACGCCACCGCAAACGCTGTCTTGAACTCAAGCGGCGTCACGCTGTCCGGTCTCGTGGCGGGCGACAGCCTTACGCTTGCCGGAGCCGGTAGCGGCACCTTCGCGGACAAGAACGTTGGCACCAACAAGAGCGTGACGGTGTCTGGCTACACCGCATCCGGCACCGACGCCGGTAATTACACCCTGGTGATGCCGAGCAATGTCACGGCCTCGATCAGTAAGGCAGACCTGACCGTTTCTGGCGTCAGCGCGCAAAACAAAACGTATGACGGCACGACCGGCGCGACGCTGGCCGGGACCGCTGCGGTCTCGGCGCTTGGAAGCGATGTCGTGACGGTCTCCGGCACCGGTACCGGCACCTTCGCAAGCAAGAATGCGGGAACGAACGCCGTGACAGTGAGCGGCTACAGCTTGAGCGGCACCGATGCCGGCAATTACAACCTCGTCTCGCCGACGGGTCTGACTGCCACGATCAATAAGGCGAATCTGGCCTTGTCGGGCATCTCGGCATCGGACAAGACGTACGACGGGACCACGACAGCGACGTTGACAGGATCGGCGGCGGTAAGCGCGATCGGCGCCGACGTCGTGTCCGTGACCGGCACGGGCATCGGTACGTTCGCGACAAAGGATGTTGGGGTCAATAAGACGGTAACGGTGATCGGCTACACGCTCACCGGCGCGGATGCAGGCAATTACAACCTCATCGTGCCCGGCAATCTCACCGCGCAGGTGACCAAGGCGGCGCTGTATATCACGGGCGTAACGGCATCCGACAAGACCTATGACGGCGGCACGAGTGCCAGCTTGACCGGCACGGCGACCGTCGCCGCGATAGGGGCGGATCAAGTATCCGTTACCGGTACTGGCACGGGGACATTCGCCACTAAAGACGCGGGGACAAACAAGAACGTCACGGTGACGGGCTATTCCCTCAGCGGTCAGGACGCAAACAATTACGACGTGGTGCAACCCACTTCGCTGACCGCCACGATCAACAAGGCGGATCTGACCCTGAGCGGCATATCCGCATCCAACAAGACCTACGACGGGACGACGTCCGCCACGCTAAACGGCACGGCGGCGGTTACGGCCTTGCAAGGTGACACCGTCTCGCTAGCCGGCACCGGGATCGGCACGTTCGTCGACAAGAACGCGGGCACCAGCAAGTCCGTCACGGTAAGCGGCTACACGCTGAGTGGCACCGATGCGAATAACTACACCCTTGTCGAACCCACCAATGTCACCGCGTCGATCGCCAAGGCCGACCTGACGCTGGGCGGCGTCTCTGCGTCTAACAAAACGTATGACGGCACGACATCCGCGACCTTGACGGGCACGGCATCAGTCACGGCCTTGCAAGGTGACACCGTGGGCGTAGGCGGCACCGGTGTGGGTACGTTCGCCGACAAAAACGTCGGCACAAGCAAGTCCATCACCCTGAGCGGCTATACGCTAAGCGGCACCGATGCGGGCAATTACAATCTGGTCGAACCGACCAACGTCACCGCGTCGATCTCGAAAGCCGACCTGAGTATTTCCGGGATATCGGCCGCGACTAAGACCTACGATGGCACGACGGCGGCCACGTTGACGGGCGCGGCGACGGTAAGCGCGCTACAAGGCGATACCGTTTCTCTGTCTGGCACCGGCACAGGTGTGTTTGCCGACAAGAACGCAGGGACGAACAAGCAAGTGACCATCAGCGGCTACACGTTGAGCGGCGTGGATGCAGGCAACTACACCCTGGTCGTACCGAGCAACGTGACAGCCTCGATCAACAAAGCCGACTTGTCCATCTCAGGCCTGTCCGCGTCCAGCAAGACGTATGACGGCACGACCACGGCAACGCTGACCGGGATCGCCTCTATCAGCGCCATCGGCAGCGATGTCGTTTCCTTGAACGGCACCGGCGCCGGTGCCTTTGCGGACAAGAATGTCGCCGTGAATAAAGCGGTTAGCGTCTCGGGATACACGCTGAGCGGCGCCGACGCGGCGAACTACCAACTCGTGACCCCCGCCAGTCTCGTCGCAAGCATCACACCCGCAACCCTGACGGTCAGCGGCATCACAGCCAACAACAAGGTCTACGATGGATCGAGCGCGGCAACGACCAATACATCGGGTGCGACCTTGGCTGGACTGATCGGCTCGGATAACGTGACTCTCAATTCGGCAGGCAGCTTCCTCGATGCCAATGTCGGAAATGGCAAGACCGTCAATCTGGTCAATACGATCGCAGGCGACGATGCTCGTAATTATCTGCTGACTGGCGAGACCACGACGTTTGCGAACATCTCGCCACTGCCAGTCGCAACACCGGCACCCGCCGCCACCGCTTCCGCAACGTCCCCTCAAGTCCAGCAGGCGCAGACAGCGGTCACACAGGTGCAATCGGCGATGCAACCACCGCAGGCGGCAACGCAACCGCAATCGCTTACCCTGTCTTCGACGATCGTCGTGCAGCAAACGAATGGTTCAGCGCAAGGCGGCACGGATGAAGCGGGCGCATCGAATGGCGGCGCAAATACGTCATCGCGCGAGAACACGGCATCGCGCTTCATCAATACGAGCGGCAGCTTCGGTTCGCCGGCGCCCACCTTGCAAATTCAAAATGGTGGCATGCGCTTGCCCGCGCTGGTCTCCAGCGCTACGGAATAATGCATCGATATACATTTAGCCGTTCAACACGATAGCGCGCGCCCGCTCGCGGGTGCGCATGCAGCTAACCGCACGCCAGCACATGCACTTGATGACCCGTTTTTCTTTTTCCATGCGAAAGGCCGTGATTGCGGCACTCGCACTTGCTTCGTTCGATACGCGTGCGGATACCCTGCCCGGTCCCGTCGCCGCGCCCGATTCCGGGGCGTTTCTTCAACAGCTGCAACCCCAGGTTCCACCCGCCCCCGCGGCGAATCGACCCACGTTGCAAGTAGAACCGAACAGCACCGCCAATCCGCCTGCCTCGCAACCCATTGCCGTCAAGCTGATCCGTATTACGGGCAACACCGCATTTTCGACCGACACCCTCCACGCCATTGTGGCCGACCAGGAAGGGCAAAGTCTGACGTTACCGCAGTTAGACGCAGTCGCGGGACGGATCACCGCTTTCTATCAGCAGCGCGGCTATGCTCTCGCGCGCGCGATCATTCCCCCGCAGTCGATAACGGATGGCGTGGTGCACATCCAGGTGCTCGAAGCGCGCTACGGAGAGATTCACCTGCAGAACAGCAGCAAGGTCAACAGTCGCCTCATCAATGCCACGCTCTCACGATTGCATTCGGGCGACCCGATCGCGGATGCGCCGATGAATCGCACGCTTCTCTTGCTATCCGATATTCCGGGGGTAGGCGTCCACGCACTGCTCAAGCCAGGAAGCGCGGTTGGAAGCGCGGATCTCGACGTCGACACCACGACCACGCCCATGACTTTCGCGAACGTGTCGCTCGATAACTACGGCAACCGTTATGTAGGTCGGGCGCGTTTGTCGGGGAACGTCAATATCGTCAATCCACTGCATCATGGTGACATTCTCAGCGCAAACGTCGTCACGACGGGCAGTGAGATGAACTACGGCCGCCTCGCCTACGATACGCTACTCAATGGTCTTGGAACACGCTTCGGCGGCAGCTATTCCTATCTGCGCTACAAGCTCGGCGATAACGCCAAGGCGCTCGATGCACATGGCACGGCGATGGTCGCGAGCCTGTGGGCCAAGCAACCGTTGCTGCGAAGCCGGGAAGCGAACATCTATGCCCAGTTGGAATTTGACGAAAAGCGGCTGCGCGACCGGATCGACGTCAGTGATCTGCGCACGGATCGTCACCTTGGAAACTGGGTGTTGAGCTTGAATGGCGATACGCGAGATACGCTATTCGTGGGGGGCATCAATGCCTGGAGCATTGCGTGGACGAATGGACGAAACACCTTCGACGACGACGCCGCCCGCGCATCCGATGCATCCACGGCACGCACCACGGGTGGCTATTCGAAATGGAATCTCAACTTTTCGCGCCTGCAGGGTCTGACGTCTCGCGACTCGCTGTATGTCAACGTCGCGATGCAATGGGCCGACACCAATCTCGATTCGGCCGAGAAGATGTCCGTGGGCGGTCCCTACTCCGTTCGCGCCTATGATATCGGCGCCATTTCAGGCGACACAGGCTATCTCGCGACCGTGGAATTAAGGCATGACCTTGGCGGATGGATTTCAGGGCAATGGCAAGTCCTGGCATTTGTCGACAACGCCTTTGTCAAGGTCAACCGTCATCCCTGGAGCAATGGCATCAACAGTGCCACCCTCACGGGCACCGGCGTGGGTTTGAACTGGACGGGTCCGGCACTGTGGCGCGCCACCCTGTCTCTCGCCAAGCGCGTTGGCAATACGTCCACGCTCGTATCATCGCCAGCATCCGTAAGGGCCTGGCTCATGGTCAGTAAAGCCTTTTGAGATGCGATTCACTCGCTCGAGACGACTAATAACCATTCGCGATATCGTTTTTGGGAAATGTCATAAAGCTTGAGATTTCCACGGTTAAGATGCGCATTGGCACTGCTTTGCAAGGCCAATATCGATCGCCCTACGTGATCTTGGTATCACCACGCCTTGAGTCGAGATGCCGCCATTTGAACAAACGCCTGTCACGGTTTGCTTGCTCGATAGCGGCTTGCTCCATGGCAGCGATCTGGTTCGACACGTTGTCGCGGGAGTCGATCTGACACGGGACGTCCCGTCCGATGACTGGGCGTCAAGCACCAATGCACACGGATCGCACGTGGCGGAAACGGTGTTGACAGAATGCCCGGAAGCACGGCTGGCAGTGGTGCGTATCATTGACAATAACGGTTGGCTAGGCACGCAGGAAAGGATCAATGCGGGTTTTGCCTGGGTCCTTGAACGGCTGGATCAGTTCGGACCCGTCGTGGTATGCGCCGCATTCGGAGACCTATTTCATCACCGTAGCGATGCAAGCTTACGGGACACGCCTCTGTGTCGCACGATTCAATCGCTACGGGACGCAGACGTGCTGACCGTCACGGCAGCAGGAAACATGTATCCGCGTTTCCGCCGCGCACAACCACAAGGCATGGCCTGGCCGGCAATTCTGCGCGAAACCATCAGCGTTGGCGCATTGTCCATCGCGCAGACAACAAACAGCCTGACGTTCGACCCGTTCAGTCAGCGCTTGCACGCGTCTTGTGGCACGGACTGCGCCACGACGCTTTTTGCATTGCCGGGCCCACCTGGGGATTCGAGCGGCGCCGCCGCGCGCGTTGCCGGCCGTCTTGCTTATCTCCTGCAGACGAGCGCCGATAAGACCGACGCCGTTCGCTCGGACGTCTTACTCGCCACCCTGTTGGGCGAAACGCGACGGCTGCAAGACAGCTTGACCGGGCTTACGTGGCCTGCATTATGAACAAACGTTTTAAAGCGATGTGAGGCATCTCCAATAAAACGTCCTCTAGCGAAACTTCTTTTTATTCTTAGTTTACCAAAATAAAATCAGAAGACCTTACCACTACCAAAGCACATCCGGGGAAAACGATGACCGACGCGCTGAAATTTGAAAGAGTCGAAGACACGACCAATAATATTCTGAAAGATTTTGATATCGTCGCGTCGTTAACGATCAAAAGCATCAACGCGCAACTGAAAAATGCATGGAAACAATGGCATCACCGAACCGATGATGTAGCCGATGTCACGCGACATCTCATCAAGGAAAACGAGGATGGTGATCCTGACCTTGATATTCGCTACACCCTGGACATGCGGCTAGGCGCGCCCGCGATTGCCGTCGATCCCAAAAGTGTATCGCCCCACGAGGTGTTGGTCACATTCGACATAGCGCAAGGCAAGGTTACAAAAGCGGTCGGCAAGCGCACTGCGTGTCTGGACCTCTCACGCCAAGCGTTCACGTTGAAGGCCGCGCTGGTACAAAACCACGTCACGCCAGAAGCACTGTACAAAATCGATGCCAAGACTGCTGCGAAAGTCGCCGCCCTTAGCGGCGCGCAAGGTAGCGGTGCTTTCACGATCGAATGTCTGTTTCTCAACCTCAGCAACATCAATGTGGTAACGGGCTTCGAGATGCCCACGCTGACGACGAATGAGCGCGCGCAACGGTTATCCCATGCAGGGTATGCGGAAAAGTTCCTGGCACGACCCGATAATCTGACCGCACTTGGCAAAGAACTCCAGGATCAATTCGCGCTTTTCATGCGGGACTTCTTCGCGGAAAGCGAGACGCCGGACGGCGAGCAATCACCTCGGTTTCTTTTGAATACGACAATGCGACCGCGGGCGCCCCGCGCCGAACCCAGTCTTGTCATCAACGATACCCGCTTTAAAGTCACTCCCGCTTTGGTAGGCGGCGCTTCCGCCGGGCCTGCTTCGTTGGACTACCTCTGTACGGTGGTTGACGGGCAGGCGATGCCAGCGGACGGAGTGCCATTGGCAAAGGCGCTCGGCGGCATGGCAAGCTGGCTCACGCCATCGCGCGTTGATGCATCAGAGGCCAGCGTAGCGGGCATGATGGTATTGCGCGGTGGACAGGTGGCCAGACTCGTCTCCGACATCTTCCAGCGCGTGTTGCCGACCTTACACGAAAGTATGGAGAAAGCGAACGCGGATGCCGAGCGCGCACTGGGCCGCAAGGTTCTGCACCCGGAGACCGAATACCCCTATCCCGAATATCAGTTACTAGCGACAGAGACCATCTCACTCGATGCCAATACCAATCAGATAAGCATCAGATCGCGCGACGCTCAAAATACATATCGATGGAAAGGCGAGGAGGATGGAAACGAAGTCGACTTCGTACTGAAGAAGCAGTTGTCGCTGACCCTTTCGCCGGTGCGACACGAAGGTTACCGCGTCGACGGTCTATACCAGATCGACCTGAATCGCACACGTAGTGTTCTATTTGGCGCCACCGAGGCCTCAGCGACAAACCGCGTCCCCATTTCCGGTCAGATCATATTCGAAGCCAATACCAGTGTTACGAAGGGTTGCACCATCCAGCCCAGGATCGCGCTGACGATTGGCGACCCCGTTCTCTCATCGAGCGCGTCCAGCAGTAACTTCCTGGTTGGCGTCTTTAACCATGAAGCCTGGGACCAATCGCAAGCCACCGGTTTCTCGAAGGACATCGGCAACGCGATCAAGCGAATGCTGGAAGAGGTTTTCAAGAAGCTCGATTTGCATCTGAAAGATTTCGCCATTATTCCTCCCGGCGACGAGGCGTTCGGCTTCGGTCGGCCACGGATGGGTCTTCAGGGTGATCTTTATCTGGATCTGACCTACCGCCAGTCGCTTCGCGTAGACGACGTTCCCGCGTCGGCCGTTCCGCGCGCCAATGCCAAGCAGGCTACGTCACGCCGCGCAGCAGAGGCCTTCACCTATGATGCGTCCCACTCGGCGATCGCTACTGCGTTGCATCATTCACCCGCCTCGGCCGACGCAAAGGGGCATTCCGCCGCTAACGAAAACAGCGCCAAACGCTTTTCAACAAAAGACATCGACGGAAAGCCCGTTTCCTTCACGGTAGACAGCCAACTGCTCGACTACCTCGAACCTGCCCGCACCTTCGGTGCCGCCGATTTGTTGGAAGCCAATACATCGAGCCACTATCAACCGACCATCATCGCAATCCCTGATCATCGTCCTTCCACGCTCGCGCCGATGCTCCTCACCACCGGGAGTCAGCAGAAACTGCAACTGGTGCGCCGCGTCGGTAACGGCTTGTCGGATTTACCGGCTAATTTCGAGACAGTCGATTTATCAGCGGGATTCGCCGATATCGCCACCGGCAAGGTCCGCGCGTTCGCGGCGGCCTGGACGGCAGACGACAAGGTGACGCTGGCCGTTGCCGTGGACGCACCGTCGCCTTCCAACGACGCCGACAATGGGCCCAGCCAGATACTGATCGCTTACGACGTGAGCACCGCGGCAAACGATTGGTCGACATTACCGTGGATCAATTATGGCGCGCGCGGCGCGATCCGAATCGACGCCATGCGCGTGCTTCGAGAAGCGGACGGCACGTGGATGACACTGATGTCGGGCAGTGCCGGCGTGCTCGCCAACGCCTATGTATTGCGCCAAGACCGTGCGGCATCATTTCAATCCGACGGCATGGTCTACAGTACGCCAATCGACTTCCCGGACATCGTGGATTTCCAAGTGGGCGCGGTGAACGGTGCACCCACCCTCCATGTACTCGGGACAAATCACGCCGGCGAGCGGGTTGTGGTAAGCCGGGAGATTCCTTCACTGGACCAGGACGGCATCCCCGTCCCTACGCCATTCGTGACATTGCACAGTCCGGCCGATGCGAATGTGCTGGCGACGGGACCGGATCGTCCTCAGCACGGTGCCGACCTCTTTATCGGTGGGAAAGGCGTCAAGCGTCTGCGCGCCGGGGAATTTGCAAGGCAGGAAGAGGCGGTGTATGAAGAGGTGATGGCACAAACCGCTACAAGCGGAATCGAACGCCTGGTAGTCGCGGAAGCAGTCGATGGCGCCATGACGGTATGGGCACTCGATAACGATGGCCGCTTGTTGATGAGCAATTGTCCAGCACCGGCGTCCGGCCACCCAGAAACAGGGCGCTGGAGCGCGCCGATTACGTTACGCCGCGGCGTACACGAAATCGCCGCCGTGCCGGGCGATACCTTTTTGAGTGCTTCGGTGCTCGTCATTTACGACAAGGGGCATGCCAGTTCCTTGGTGCGCGATGCGCAGGGCATCTGGCAGGATGAACCCATCACCGTGGCCGATGCGGGTGCGGCAACTCGGCTACTGACGTTTCAAACCGTCGTCTCCCTGGAAAATGCGAAAGGCAATCCGGCATCAGGATGCGTCCAATTGGCGGCCTCGGTGCCGACGACGGTCGTGCTGAATGGGCACAGTCACTTTATCTACCCAGGCAGCGATGCCGTCATCGATATACCGTATGACGGAAAGATCACGATCAGCAATCGTGCACTATCGTTTAGTCCGGCAACCTATCGGCTCAAGGTCGACAACTGGTCCGAAGCGATCGACATCAATCCAGCGGCGCGTCTCTATCAACGATTCGATACCCTCACGGCCGATGAACTCCGGAACGCGAAGCGGGCCGACGGTCAGCCGCTTCTTGATGAAGCGACGCGCGCAACTGGGAAGTCCGGTACCTTGGACGCACTGGTGAAATCACTGAAACAGGCAGCGACCCTTGTGCGCAGCAAGCCGGGGGGTAGCAACGGTGTCTGGTGCGTGCCGGTGAACAGCTATGCTTCCTCGGCGGTCCTGGCGGATACGCTCCCTGATGATTACAGTTGGGGACTGGCCTCTGACGGTAACGGTGATCTCCAAGCGATGGACCATCAAGATGCCGCGATACTTGGCGCGGCGGCACACATGTCGTCCGGCGAGATCGCGTTACTGGACCGTGAATGGTCCTTATCGGACGTCTGGGAGTCGATCGCGAGCGCGGCCGGACAAGCGGTCCGCTTCGTCATACGCAAGGTAGCCGACGTCGTCGAATTCGTCTGCGAGATCGCGGGCAAGGTTGGCCGTTTCATCCTGAGCACACTCGAGGAGATCGGCTCGTTTTTCAAATGGTTATGGAGCACGATCAAGACCGCTGCCGAAGATGTATGGAATTTCTTGAAGTTCCTATTCAGTTGGGATGACATCGTCGCCGTGCGGGACAGCATGAAACGCCATGCCGAAGATCAACTGGCCTATCTGAAAACCAATGTACTAAAACTGAAACCAATCGTTGCCAGTCTGTTCGACAGCGCAATTGCAAAGGTACAGGAAACAAATCGGAATTATGGATTCCCGCAGTCAAATCCACCCGTGGCGGATACAGCGATAGAGGATGCTTGCAAGGGCGGCAGTGACAATAAAGACGGCACGGTCAACAGCGGGCCTGGATCATGGATCATGGAGCAGTTCAACAATCTGGCGAATGGACTGATTCGTATCGATATGGACGAGACAGGTGACGTGGGCGGCACCTTGCTTCGTTCCTTCCACGACGGGTTGAATGCTTTATCGAACGTCTCGAGCAACATTGCCGCCGCCGTCAAGACCATCTTTCCAGACGGCCGTCCGTCAATCGGCGACATTAGCTTGGAGACGTTAAAGCGCCTGGTGATGGCGGTAGGACTCAACATTGCGGAAGGTGCATTGCAATTTGGCAAAGCCTTGTCTTTTACGTTGATCGAGGGGTTGGCCGCGTTGATAGATGCGTTCAAGGCCCTCATGTTCGCCCGCATCAGTTCGCCTTTGCTTGAGAAACTGTGGGAACTTATTGCTGGCGAGAAAGTCGATCTGTCTTTCTCGATCATCGACTTCGTACTGCTTCCGCCTGCCTTGCTCACAACGCTTGCTTTCAAGCTCGCCTACCCTAAGGAAGATCTACAAGCGGTGGCGGCGGTCAAGTTGCCGGTAGGAGACGCCGTTGCGGTGCAGTCCAGCAAGACATTCTCAATGGCCAGCATGCTCATCTCGGTCGGCACGACATTTTTGAGCTTCACACTGTTGAGCATCAGCGCCATTGCAGCGACCGATCCCGCACCGCAGCTCTCCCTGGAGAGTGACTGGAAGAAGAAGGCAGGGTGGACGCTTGGCTTCTTGTCGCACCTCTTTTCCGGTGGCAATATCGTGGCGTCATTGGTGAACAGTACGAAGGCGGCATGGGCAGGCATCTTGGAAGGGGTAGGTTGGTTGATGAGCCTGCTGCACCAAGGCGTGAAATACGTCATCGCCATACCTCCCGCACTGGGAGAAATCGGCAACATGCTCTTTCAGGCTTTACGCAAGGGCATCGTCCTTTTCGAACTTGTCGTGACAGGTGTCGGATGCCTGCTCAAGACCATCGCGATGGCGATCGACGATAAGAAACGTTACGATCCTTTATATATAGCGCAGTTCTACTGCAATACGGGGTCCAAGATGTTGAGTTGCTTTGCGCTGTTGGCACCGGAATTGAACACAAAGCTCTTCCTTTGCGGGGGCGCTTTCGTTGCCGCCAGTGCAGGCTTACTATCTGGACTGTTCAACCAGCTCCTTTGAGCTCAAGCATCCGCCCCTGCACGGAGCTTACCCATCGGACCCGACGCATTTATTCGTCGAACATCCGTACGGTATTGCGTCCTTCCGCCTTGGCCTGATAGAGCGCTTTGTCAGCGGCGAAAATCAATGCACTGGCGGGTGTGGGTCGGTCGCCGCGCTTTTCGCTCAACGACATGATGGCCACACCGATGCTGATCGTCACAATGTCAAACGGTGACGCATCGTGGGGCATGGCCTGATCGGCGACCGCCTGCCGCGACCTTTCCGCGATTGCCATTACCTGGTGACGTTCCACACCTGCGACCAATATGGCAATCTCTTCGCCTCCGTACCGCGCAATCACATCGTCACCACGGGTATTTGCCGCTTTAATCGTCTCGGCCACTTTCCGCAAGCAATCATCGCCACCCAGGTGGCCATACCTATCGTTATATTGCTTGAAGTAGTCGATGTCACACAGGATCAATGCGACCCGCCTTCCCTCACGTGGCGCTCGTGCCCAAGCACTTTCGAGCGCCAGGTCGAACTGGCGCCGGTTCGCCAGACCCGTCAGGCCGTCCTGCATTGCCAATCGTTCCAATCGACGATTCATGATTTCCAAGGCATCGTGCGCTTGCACAAGCCGCTCTTCTGCTTTGGCATCGTCGAGTATTTTTCGAATCAACCGCCAGCCGAGTGTCGACAACAGCACAATGAAAAGCGCGTCTGACAACAGATGCACCACGGTGCTCTTTCGCCAATCAGCAAGAATCTCTTCTTTCGAAAGCGCCGCCGAGACAAACAACGGATAGTTGTCGACCTTGCGGAATGTATTCAGACGCTCGACACCATCCTGCGCCGACAAGACGAAGCGGGTACCTTGCGGCGCGAGTTTCTGATACAGCGAATACAGCTCGGTATGCTGGACATTCTTGCCGATGAAGCGCGCCTCATAAGGTCGGCGTACCATCAGATAGCCATCGGTGGAAATCAAGGCAACCGCACCGTCATTGCGGATTTCCAATGACTCGTAAAACTCCGCGAAGTAATCGACACTCAGCGTTGCAAGTGCGACGCCGGCAAATCGACCATCCGGCGTACTCAACCGCCGCGATACCGGAATGATCCAGCGCCCGCTCGAACGACTGATGACGGGCTTGCCAATCGTGACACCAAGGTCCGTATGATCACGGTGATAGAGAAAATAGTCACGATCCGCGTTATTCGCTTCCTGGCCTGGCGCCGGTGGCTGCGAATACGCCAACCACCGGCCACTTTCATCGTAGACAAAAAGACCATCGAGCTGAGGTAATTCGGCCTTGCGCAACGTCATGACCCTGTGCAATCTCGCCAACGCATCAGGGCCCGTTCCATCCTGCTCAATACGCTCGACCAAACCAACCAGCACGACATCGGCCCCATCCACGGCGTTCTGAGCATGTGCTTCCATCGCGCGTGCCAGATTACGGGTGGCGTCGTCCATCTCGCGCAACTGCTCCGTCCGTTCGCTAAAACTCCTCCACGAATCAAAGCCAACGAGTGCCACACATGACAGCGAAATCAACAAAATGGCCCGAATGATCACTGGCGCGGAACGGTGGGTCATGACGGCCCGACTCCAAATACATATTTAAGACAAAACTTGCCCGACACGGGAACGAAAACAGGCGCCAGGTGACGCGAATAGATGCTTACATTCATTACACGGAGGAAGGCCTGACTCGTCAAGTCACCGTGAACATCGAAGGGATTGAAACGCGGCAACGTGTGTGAACCGCACAACGCATCAGGCGGGCCCGAGCCATGCGCCGAAGCCAGGAATAACAGGCGCCGGAATGGAAAACACGCGGTCGAACCGGGCATCGTGTATTGCTGGCAACCTCATTCGGAACCGTATTCCGCACCGAAATTTAGCACATGAATTAATTCAACATGTTTCAAATAATCTAAATGGAAATTCAATAATTAAATTTTTTTAAATTCAATTCTGCAATGTATTCTTTATTGCAATAATCGACCGCGATTCGATTTATTGCCCTATGGAAATCCCGGGATTATCGATCCATAACCATGGCGTACGGTAACCACTCTCGTATGAATGCAAACTGCCCGGAGGCGACGGAATCGCAACCGGGCAGTCGATCGATCTCTGGCACCCATAAGCCCCAGCCAAGGTGCTCTCGGATCAAAACATAAGAATGTTCAACAAAACAATATTGACGATAAGTAACGGAAACGCTGTTGCCGCCTGCGCACGAATCACACCGTACTTGTCCGGCAATTCGAGCAATGCCGCAGGCACGATATTGTAGTTCGCGGCCATCGGCGTCAGCAGCGTGCCACAGTAGCCGGACATCATGCCGATTGCCACCATCGGGGCTGGATTACCATGGAATACCCCGACCAGGATCGGCACGCCAACGCCCCCGGTCATGACAGGGAACGCTGCAAAGCCATTCCCCATGATGATCGTGAATAACGCCATGCCGATGCAGTACACGGCAACGGCCACGAACCGGTAGTCCATATCGATGTACGCGGTTGTCAAATGCGCCACCGCCTTGCCCACGCCGGCATCGTTAAAAACAAAACCCAGCATCCCCAACATTTGCGGCAACACCACCGCCCACGACAAGGCATCGGTGAGACGACGCGCTTCCTGCACGGATTGCCCCACCGAGTCGCGGGTCATCACGCACGCGATAATCAACGAAATGATACAGCCAATACCGAATGACACCATCGTCGCGCTCTTCGCCTCGATAAGGCCAAAAGAGTGCGGTGCCAATAGCGTGCCAATCACGGTCACAACGGGAATCGCAAGCGCGGGGATGAACAGCTTATTGCCCAGCGTCACCGCACTCTGGTGCCGTGCTTCGTCGCTGCGAACCTTCGGTTTGCGACCCACCACGCCGCCGAACCCTGCGATCAGTGCCATGACCACTACAACGACCCCGACCGCGATCTCCGGCATATGATCACCGGCGACGAAGACGATGCCATACAGAATCCAGAACCCGCCCGCCAACCATCGTTTCGGATGCGCCTTGTCACTGATGATGATGCCACCAATCACAAACAGGAGGATACCGACGATATCGAAAAACCAATTCAACGAAATCATGCTTTGCCTCCCCGTGCCGCGGCGTTTGCCGGCACATCTGCGACCGTACTCGCGTCCGTCTTATCCCCCTCTTCCTTCATGGCGTTCTCAGCCAGCCAGCGATCGAGCCGGTACAGGCGGAACGCGTGGATCACGAAGGCCGCGATCGCGGTTGGAATACCCCAGACGGCGACATGAATCGGCTGTACGCTGATACCGGCTTTCTCGAGGAAGGTCACCATCAGCACAATCGCGCCAAACGCCACGAAGATGTCCTCACCGAAGAACAGACCCACGTTATCGGTAGCGGCGGAAAACGCCTTCAGGCGATTCCGCACCGACTCGCTAATACCGCCGAACTTCGTAATCGCCGCGCCTTCGGCCATCGGCGCCACCAATGGACGCACCATCTGCGGATGGCCGCCCAGACCGGTCAGGCCCAATGCCGCTGTGACCTGACGCACGAATAGATACACGATCAACAAACGCCCCGGCGTAGCGGCACGAATGCCGGCGATCCAGATTTGCGCGCGCTCCCGCAATCCGTGTCTTTCCAGCAGACCAATCACTGCCAGCGGCAACAGGATGATCAACGGAATCACGCGCGTCTTCAACGCCCCCGAACCAATCGCGAACAAGATTTGGTTGATCGAGAAATGCGCGGTAAAGCCGGTGACGATGGCCGCCACCATCACAATGAGCATCGGGTTGAATCGCAGCAGGAACCCCACCACGATTACCGCGACGCCGAGCAGCGGATAAAGGTTGACTGCCGATTGCATTGGAGCACTCCAGGCGCGGTTAATGAATGATCGCTGGATTGTCGGAGTGTCATACCCCTGGCGTCGAGCCAAAAATTTAAATACGCGGCATAAATAATTCCTATACCCGGGAAGACCCGAATGCGCAATCAGCGCCCTTTACACAACAAAACGTTGCATATAGCCGTGATTTTTATCATTTTTCACGCCAAGGCAACTAATTTTCTTTATATACCTAAGCCATTCACCACGCGCGGCGCAAAACAACGCATGCCTACGACATGCGCCCTCCCCGTAATCATGCGATCACGCGTGGTTTCAGCACAGGCACCGCGTCACATGGTCATGCTTGCAACGCCCGACCTCGGGTTTCCGGCAGGGTCAATGCCGCCAATATGACGATGCCGTATGCACAGGCCGCAAACATCCCGATGGCGGCACCCAATGCCATTTTCTGAGACACATAACCAATCAGAAAAGGAAACGATGCGCCTACCGCCCGCCCCACGTTGTAGCAAAAACCTTGGCCTGATCCGCGAATTCGGGTGGGATACAACTCGGTCATGAATGCGCCCATCCCCGCAAAGATGCCCGATGCGAAAAAGCCGAGCGGAAAACCGAGCACCAGCAGAACAGTGTTGCTCATCGGCATGCGCGTGTAGATCAGCGCGATCAGCAATGACATCACCGCGAAGCCGATAAAGGCCCGCTTCCGACCGAAGCGGTCGCTTATATAAGCGCCGCTGAGATAGCCACAGTACGATCCGGCAATGACGACTGCCAGATAACTTCCCGTACCGACCACGCTCAAATGCTGCTCTTTTTTCAGATAGGTCGGTAACCAGGTGGTGATCGCGTAATAGCCACCCTGCACGCCCGTTGCCAACACGGAAGTTCGCAGCGTGGTCCACCAGATATCACGGCCGAAAATGTCCCAGAACCTCGGTGCGTCATGCGAGGCTTGCACGGTGGCGCGCTGCCGGCGATGTACTTCAGGCTCGTCGACCAAGCGCCGGATGAAGAACACAAAAGGCACCGGCAGCACGCCCACGGCGAACAATACGCGCCATGCCAGGTGCGCTTCGAATAACGAAAACACCAGCACGTAAAGGCCGGCGGAGACCGCCCAGCCGAGCGCCCAGCCGGCCTGCACCAATCCAACGGCACGACCGCGATCCTTCGGCCGGATGACCTCGCCAATCAGCACCGCGCCCGCCGTCCATTCTCCACCAAAGCCCAGGCCCATCAACCCCCGGAAAATCAGTAATTGCGTGAAGTTTTGCGCGAAAGCGCACAGCACGGTAAAGACGGCAAAAACCAGGATCGTGATTTGCAACGTCCGCACGCGGCCAACGCGATCAGACAGGACACCGGCGATCCATCCACCTAGGGCGGAGGTCAGCAACGTCACCGTGCCGATCAGCCCGGCCCCGGCCTGCGTCAGGCCAAACGTCGCGATCAAGGTTGGAATCACGAAGCTCAGGAATTGCGTATCCATCGCGTCGAGCGCATAGCCCACCTTGCAGCTCCAGAACGCGCGACGTTCGCTGGGGCTGGTTTCCTTGTACCAGCCGAACAAACCGCCAGCCCCGGGATCGTTGTTGTCGTGCGCGGAGGCAGAGGATGCCGCGGCCGCCGCGGAGCCGAGATTACCAAAACCCTGCGCCGTATCCGATGGTCGGTGCGATACAGCGGTTGCCGCGTACGGCGTCAGCGATGCAGCGTGATCTTGCGGGGTCTTCATGTGAGGATCTCCGTCCAAATTAAATCGTGATTAACGGGGCCAGACGTCACGGGGTCGGACAACGGCGTCAACACGCCGCCAACGATGCATTGGGGATATCGGTGATCAACATGTGCCCCGGACGATGTGCGATGGCAAACGGCAGGCGGGCACTCTCGATCGCGGATTGGGGCGTTACGCCGCAGGCCCAGAACACCGGGACCTCATGAGGGTGGATGGTCACGGCATCGCCATAGTCAGGCTGATCGAGGTTGGCGATACCCAACGCCTCGGGACAGCCCAGATGAACTGGCGCGCCGTGAATCGCGGGGAAACGACTTGTGATCTGCACGGCGCGCACGGCATCCGCGCCGCTCATTGGGCGCATCGACACGACTAAGCGCCCCCCAAACGGTCCACTTCGATGATTGTGAATGGCGGTGCGATACATCGGCACGTTGACGCCCTCGTCTACATGCCGTAGGCCGATACCGGCGTCACTCAGCATCTGCTCGAACGAGAACGAGCATCCCAATGCAAACACCACGAGGTCATCACGCCATATCTCGGTAAGATCATCCGGCTGCTCGACCAGCAAACCGTCGCGATACACATTGAATCCCGGCACATCGCGGCGAATGTCGATGCCCTCGCCAAGCCCAGGAATAGCCCACTGACCGGGTTCCCCAACGCCCAGCAGCGGGCAGGGTTTCGGATTGCGAACGCAGAACCGCAGGAAATCGCTGGCGAAAGCGCTTGGAATGATCGCGAGATTGGCTTGTGCATAAGGCCCGCAATAGCCTGCGGTAGGGGCAAGGAACCGCTTGTCCCGCACTTGCTGACGAAACGCATGAGGCGACATGGCGGTCGCGCGCAAGCGCCTGTCGGTGGAAGCGGTGCTCGCTTTATCAAGGTCATGTGACATGGCAATATATTTTTAAGATGCACTCGCGATGTTCGGGGCAAGTCGATACTGGGTGCTGACGACGATGCGACTACCCTGCTTCCAAGGCCGTTACAACGTCATGGATCGATCGACTTATCCCCGGCATTTCCTTTCAGCGTAAGAATGTCAAAATGCGTTGACCAGCAAGTTATTTCACTCGGTACCGTTAAGTTTTTCTTAACAGGAATATCAAAAAATTCGCTGTGTAGCGGTTTTTCAGCTATATGCCTATGTCGTCAGACTTCTTTCTCGTATTTGACGATAATGAAAAATATCCCCCAAGCGATGCCCGGATCAATGCCATGAACACGCGTTTTCTGGAAACTTTTGTTACGTTGTCGGAACTCGGAAGCTTCCGCGCAACGGCTCGGGTATTGCACGCCACCCCCGCCGCGGTGTCGCTGCGGATCAAGTCACTGGAAAACGAATTAAAAACGGTGCTGGTTGATCGGGATCAGGCGGTATTCCGCTTGACGGCGGCCGGGCAGGCACTGCTGGGGCCGGCCCGTGCGGTCGTGGATGCAGCGCGCGCCCTACGGATGGCGGCAGGCCAGGAAGTCGTCGTCGGTGGTCGGTTGCGGCTGGGCGTGATTGAAACCGTCGTGCACAGTTGGCTTTCCAATTACATCGCATACCTGAATAATCATCACCCCGATATCGATATCGACCTCACCGTGGATGCGAGCGCGGTATTGCAGCGTCGTCTGCTTGCGGGTGAGCTCGACTTGCTGCTGCGTGTGGAAGGCATCGACAGCACCCGGATCGTATCCACCGCACTGGCCAGCTACCCGGTGCGCTGGATTGCAAGGCGCGGCGTGATATCGCCCCGTGCGAAGGACCTGGCGAGCCGCGTATTAAAGCGGCCGATCTTGACATTCGGTCGCGGCACTGCGCCACAAGTGGCGCTCGACAGCATCGTGCAGGCGCTCGCCCGTGAACACCATTTTCCGCTCGATCAACTCCGTGTGACCTGTTCACCGTCGGTGGCTGCGATTGTGCAAATGTTACGTGATGGCTATGGCGTCGCCGGTATTCCTCGGCTGTTCGTGGCCGAGGAACTGGAAAGCGGCGAGTTTGTCGAATTACCGCTAAAGCCAACGCTGCCGCCTATCGTCGTCTCGTTGTGCCGGTCCGTGGAAGCGTCGCCCACCGTATCCGCCGCGGCGCACGCAGCGCGGCTCGCCTGCTCCAGCTACACGCGAAATTGGCGCAAGGACTTTATCGAAATGCTGTAGCAGTAATGGGGCGCTTCGCGCCTTCGCACCGTGCTTCGTATCACCGGCGCGCATCGTGATCTGGCCAGTGACAATCGGCGCTCAAAGGCGGGATGGGTCCGCCGCCGATTGGAGAACCACGATGCCACCAAAAGTTGACGCGACCGATGTTGCGATGACCACATATGCGTCGAATCATCCGGATGACGCCGTTCCATCGCACTCGCGGACGCACAGCAATAACCCTCACGCACGCGGCGCCTCGGGAACCCAGAACGAAAGGGGTAACGGCAATACAACGTCAAGCGTATCGATCCCACCGCTACCCGGATCCGTACCTCGTAAAAAGGCGAACGTGCTCTTGCAGCAATTACAGCCGCGCGCAGACCGTCGAACGCTTGGCGTGGTGGCGGGTGCACTCGACAATAACGTCACCACGGCGCACGGACCAACCTCCGACGCGGTGGCCACACCCCCGCTAAAAGCCAACGCAGTCATCGATACGCTTTCAAGCTTCCATCGGGACGCTGCGATGGCGAAGCCGTTCGACGTCAAAAGTCACTTTGTCTCGGATGCCGAAATCGCGCGCGGGCAGCACTATTTGTCAGACCGTGAGTCCGTGCGAATTGAACTGTCCGGGTGGTTCGGCAACGTCGATGCATCGCAAACGACGTCGCCCAATCGGCAACTTATTGACGCCCTGTTCCCGCCAATGCCTCGACACGGCCAGGCTGCGGCGGTGGCCGGGTCAAGCGCCGCGGGAGACGCGATCCCGGCCGCGGAACGCCTGCTGCCGATGCGCGCCTTGCTGGGCGCATCGCTCTCGGTGGCCTGTCAAGGCGACGCGGAACGGGCATTGCGCGTCCTGAACGCTTTTGATCGTGGCGACGACGGGCACTCACGCGGTCATTCAGCCGCAAGCAGCGCCGCCGTGCAGGATCCGCGACGGCCCCGGTTGGAGCCGCGGACCAAGGACGACCTTTTTACGACGGAGCGCTTGCTGGCCGCGTCCGGTCTGGGTCTGGACGTCTTGCACGAGGGCCGCCTCTGCACGCCTGCAGCATCCCAAATCAAAGGCAAACACACCGTGACGGACGCATCGGTGCCACCCACTTCACCGGCACACGAAGAACTCCAGGTCCAGGCGGAAACCGCGGCTTATGAAGCGGCACATCGGTTGCTGGAAAAATGGCCTGCAGACGTGCAACGGCCGGCCTCACTGCACGAAATGGCGTTGGTTTGTAACACGCTCCATCAGTCGTTTCATGCAAGCCAATTACCCGGGGATATTCCAGAACATTTTCTCGCGCCGCAACGTCACGACGACCGGGCCAGCCTGCTTGAAAACAGCGAAAGCAGACGCCTCTGTGATGCCTTGCTGAACAGTCGGCTCGCCCGTGATCCCATTGCCACGAAAGGTCTGCTCGCCGCCTACCAGATAAAACACGATCCTTCGTTCAATCTCGCGCGGCATCCAGACCTTCAGCTACCGTTCCTGGCCGCGCGTAATCACGTCTTTGACGAAAGTCAATTGCACGAAGTGGGCGAACGCCTTTTCAAAGTGCTCGAATATGCCGATCGCGCCGCCGCGCCCATGCAGTCGTCGTTCAAGTCCGTGCTGGATTTCGTGCTCGGACGACACAAGAATCCGCTTCATGCGCTGAATCGCGGTACCGCGGGCCAAATGCTGCGCGAGCCAGAAGAGGATTTCGCGCATATCCATGCCGGTATCGGGATGTTGATCGACAAATATCGCCTGGACGTGGAAAACACCCCTGTCAGTTCGAACCCATCGCCCAACACGGTAAGGACGGTACTCCGGGCTGCCACGCTGGCCGAATGGGATGAGCAGATCGGCCAGCACGGCTGGCGCGACGTCATGCCGATGCGACCGCTGACCGACGCCTTGCCGCTACGCCACGGTGCGATGGATCGAATTGCCGAGCGTGCGGCTGATGCGCTAGGAATGCCTGTCGAAACGCTCAAGACACATCCCGCGTTTGCCACCCACAAGGACGACAGCACGATGTCTGCCGGCACATTCCGTCGCTGGGCGAACGATGCGGGAATGGTAGACGCAATGCAGCAAGAAATCGGCACCATGAATCGGATGGTCAACCGTGGCGATGGCGACATGACGATGCACACCGGGGACGATCGCATCCTGATGCTGCGCAACAAGATCGCGGGGGCGCGCATGACCTATCCGATTCGCTTTACCGATACCAAACAACGCGGCATCAACTTCAATCCCTATACGACGAAAGGGTTGCCGAAAGGTCCACCGGTGGTCGCACTGGGACCCATCGTCCGGGCCGTGCATACGCGCAGTGCGGCGGTCAATAGCGGATCGAATGCGCTGGCTGGCGCGTTCGAAGTCACATCGGCCCGGGGCATGGGGGGAACCTTGGGAATAGGATCAATCGCGACCTGGCGGCTAGGCAACTTCAGTCCGACGCTCGGACTGTCACTGGTCCCGGCAATCGGTGACCACACAACCGGCAAGGGTGCGGCGCTGCGGACCCGGCTACACGGTACGGACCCTACGTTATGGTCGCGCACGCTGTTAAGCGCCTTCGACGCCATGTACGGCGTCAGCGCGGATCAAGGCACGGTATCCCGCCCCACCGATAGTACGGCCCTCCTGCAACGACTGGCCAACGCCCACCACGCGGATCCCTATTTGTCGTTCGGCCCCATGTCGACGCGTACCACCACGATAGGCCATGCGATTACGCCCAGCGCGGCTTTACGTGGCAAGGCCGAGAAAGCGCGGAGCGCCGCTCGCGGCGGCTTGGCGATGAACGCGACGACGACGGTGCAGTCATATGTCGATCGTCGAACGAAAGACCATGCCGGTGTGCTGTCGACGCAGACAGTAAACCGAAGCGCCAATGTCAGCGTGACGACCAGCGCCGGAGCTGGGTCCTCGATTCCCGCGGTAGGCTCGTTCATTTTTCCGGCGCTTAACTTCGGTAGCACCCAGGCGGTCATCGTCCCGCGATCCACGAGCAGCACCGTGCGATTTGCCCAGGAAAACGGCAAGATCGCACCAACGACGATCGTCGACACGGAATTCGCCAAACCGTCCGACTTCATGAGCAGCATGGCGAGTCGCCGTGATGCCTGGATGAACTGGACCGATTCGCACGGATCGCAGGCAAGTAACGACCTTGACCGCGCGCTGGCCCGCATGGCGGACAATGCCGAGACTGGCAAGGTCTTGATGGCGGAACGCGTCATCATGCAGTCACCGGCGCGCCAGCGCCTGGATCTCCTGCTGGCCATGCGAACAATGGCCGAACATGCGCCAGGCAATGCGGTTTCCCGGCAACAACGGGTGGCATCCGCCAACGCTGGAATCCAGGCGGTGATCCACGATCCAGGATCGCTAGGTCCACGGTTTCTTTATACGATTGAGTCGAATTCGAACCAGACCATCTTCGATCTCTCCTACATGGCGGAAGTGACCGATATCAGCGAGACCAGTACGGCACGGCAATTGAACGCCTACCGGGCGGACGCCACACCAGGTGATCCACGCGGCGCGATATAAGCCACGCCGCACTTCTCGCACGCCCCGGCGTGCCGCCGCTGCCTTACCGGCAGGCCGCCATCGCCAGGCGCGCGGGTAACGTCGCCGGCACAAGGGGAGCGGGCCCCGCCGGGGCGTTGCCTGCCTCGCCAGACATATCGGCGTCCGTACTCGCCGCGCCGTGGCGCCCCGCCGTTTTTCCGGCGGCGAAACACTCCCAGACCAAGGTGCCATCGGCCGGTACACCCGCGCGCAACGCGACGCGTGCACCAGTAATGCTATTGACCGAAGGCATCAGCACCAGCGCGTTTGCATCCTCGCTCGCGACGCGTGCGGTATAACGTATCGTGATTTCGCCGCTCGTCGGCGCGACATCGATACTTGCCACATTTGCACTGGCAGCAGTCTTTTGATGCCCACTGTCGAATGGCAATCCAAACGCGGCATTTTCGGCGACCGCCAGGCGAATAGGTGCGGCCAGCGACAATCCTTCCCCAACGCGACCACGTGCGACATAGTCCTGATACGCTGGCACTGCATACGCCGCCGTAACGGCGATGATCGCCAGCACGATCATCAATTCGATCAAAGAAAAGCCGAAAACCGTCAAAAGAACCGTGTGACGTTGGCGTTTGCGCAAATAGGGTGTATCGAGCATCACATCTTCCCGCCGGTAACGCGTTGGTTATGTCGACCAGCGCTTTATGCAGCGTACGGAAAATGCAGCAAGATAACGAGTCGGCCCAACGGCGTATGCCTGACGCTGCTGGCAGGGAGGCACGTAAAAGAAAGCGGTGCCCCCACCCTATGTTCGTGCTAACCAACAACGCGCGGCGCGACCGGCGTCCATGCACATCGTAGGGGCCACGCGTTCATTCGTGTGCCGCGCGGCGCGATACCATGCGGCGTTTCCACAACCATCCGGCTACTACCACCAGAATGGCGCCGGCGAGATGCGCGCCATACATCGCCCAGGGGGTATCAAGCGATGTCCAGTCATCCGTGACGGGATCGGTGACGATCAGGCCACCACCAATCCAGCCTAGCAACGCCGCACCGGCGGTAATCACGATGGGAAACCGGTCGATCAATTTCAGGACCAGCGTACTTCCCCAGACGATAATCGGAATACTCAAGATCAGGCCGAATGCAACGAGCCAGATTTGATGGGAGGCGTCCGCCATTTGCGCTGCGCCGGCAATCGCGATGACGTTATCAAGACTCATCACGAAGTCCGCGATGATGATCGTCTTCACAGCGCCCCACAACTGATTTGCCGCAGTGACGTCCTTGTGCGCCCCTTCTTCGGGCAGCATCAGCTTCGCGCCAATCCAGAACAGCAACAGGCCGCCAGCGAGCTTGAGGAACGGAATCTCCAGCAGGAATACCGCGAACGAGACCAGCACCAGACGCAATATGATCGCGCCTGCCGTCCCAAAAAAGATGCCGCGTGCACGCTGTTGTGCCGGCAGATTACGGCACGCCAGCGCGATGACAACCGCATTATCCCCACCCAGCAGGATGTCGATGATAACGATCTGAAGAACCGCTCCCCAGTGAATGTCCGCAATCCATTCCACTTACCGCACCTCGATCGTCTGAGCCCGAAGCCGGCGACGCATGCGCGGCGATCGAACATAAAAAAAACGCTCCCGAAGGAGCGCTTTTTATACGCGAACCTTACGGAACCATTGCAGCATCTTAGCAGCAAATGTCCCGCGTGGTCAGCCCACGCCGTCAAGGCGTCAGATCGGAGAATGTCGGTGCGTCACAACGTGTGACGACATCGCCTGTCGTGTCAGGCTTAGAGAACGGACTTCAGCAGGCGTCCCATTTCCGACGGATTCTTCGTGACCTTGATGCCGCATGCATCCATGATCTCGAGCTTCGCTTCGGCCGTGTCCGCACCACCGGAGATCAGCGCGCCAGCGTGCCCCATCCGCTTTCCGGGAGGCGCCGTAACCCCAGCGATAAAGCCTACAACCGGCTTCGTCATGTTTTCCTTGATCCAGTAAGCCGCTTCCGCTTCATCCGGACCGCCGATCTCGCCGATCATGATCACGGCATCGGTTTCCGGGTCGTCCTGGAATCGCTTCATCACATCGATGTGCTTCAGGCCATTGATCGGGTCACCGCCAATACCCACCGCCGACGACTGGCCGAGGCCCAGGGCCGTCAATTGCCCGACGGCCTCATAGGTCAACGTGCCCGAGCGGGACACCACGCCGATGCGGCCTTTCATGTGAATATGCCCCGGCATGATGCCGATCTTCAGTTCGTCCGGCGTGATGACGCCCGGGCAGTTCGGTCCGAGCAAGAGCGTCTTGCGGTTTTCCCGCTTCATGCGGTTGCGCAATTCCATCATGTCGAGTACCGGGATGCCCTCCGTGATACAGATTGCCAAGTCAAGGTCGGCTTCCACCGCCTCCCAAATCGCAGCGGCCGCACCTGCGGGGGGTACGTAAATCACCGAGACGGTCGCACCCGTCTGCTTTGCCGCTTCCGCGACGCTGCCGTAAATCGGGATACCCTCGAAGTCCTCGCCGGCCTTCTTTGGATTGACGCCCGCCACATAGGCCGCGCGGCCGTTGGCGTAGTCGCGGCAGGTACGCGTGTGGAACTGGCCGGTCTTGCCGGTGATCCCTTGCGTGATGACCTTCGTATCTTTGTTGATCAGAATCGACATCTAAGACCTCTGTCTGTTTGTTCGTGCGAGCCATCGGCTGGAACGACGCGGTGTTTTCCGGTACATCGCATTGGCGAGGGCATCGGCATGGCAGGCGTACGCGATATGTCGCTCAACCTGTCGCCGCGTCCGCACGCCGCATGACCATCCCGCGCGGCACGTCGGCCTGCGCGGTGAAACACGCGATGCGTTCCACCTTGGTCGGTCGCGTCGTTGATTAGCCCTTGGCTGCCTCGACCACTTTCTGCGCGGCCTCTTCCATGCTGTCTGCCGAGATGATCGGCAACCCCGAATCGGCCAGCAATTGCTTGCCGAGCTGCTCGTTCGTGCCCTTCATCCGGACGACCAGCGGCACCTTCAGCGACACCGCCTTCGACGCCGTGATCACGCCTTCGGCGATGACGTCGCATCGCATGATGCCACCGAAGATGTTGACGAGAATGGCCTTCAGGCTCGGGTTCTTCAGCATGATCTTGAAGGCTTCCGTCACCTTCTCGGTCGTTGCCCCGCCGCCGACATCGAGGAAGTTCGCTGGCTCGCCACCGAACAACTTGATCGTGTCCATCGTCGCCATCGCCAATCCCGCACCATTGACCAAGCAGCCGATGTTGCCGTCTAGCGAAATGTAGGCGAGGTCGAATTTCGACGCTTCGATTTCGGCCGGATCTTCTTCGTCCAGATCGCGATATGCAACAATTTCCGGGTGACGGAACAGCGCGTTGGAGTCGAAGTTGAATTTCGCGTCCAGGGCGATCACGTCGCCGCTACCGGTGATGACCAACGGATTGATTTCCGCCAGCGATGCATCTGTCGCCAGGAAGCCTTTATAGAGGCCATGCAGGATCGCGCGCGATTGCGCCAACGAACCTTGCGGTACACCGATTTTCGTCGCCAATGCATCAGCGTCGGCATCGGTCAGACCGGTCTTTGGATCGACAACCAGCTTATGGATCGCGTCGGGCGTCTTTTCCGCGACTTCTTCGATGTCCATGCCGCCTTCCGACGATGCCATGAAGACAACTCGTTGCGTCACACGATCAACAATCAGGCTGACATACAGTTCCTTCTTGATGTCCGCGCCTTCTTCGATCAGCAGGCGGCGCACTTTCTGGCCTTCCGCGCTGGTCTGGTGCGTCACCAGTTGCATGCCGAGGATCTGGCCCGCGTACTCACGCACCTGATCCAACGACTTCGCCACCTTGACGCCACCGCCCTTACCGCGTCCGCCGGCGTGGATCTGAGCCTTGACAACCCAGACCGGGCCACCAAGCTTCTCGGCGGCCTTGACTGCATCATCAACGCTGAACACGGCCTCACCGCGCGGCACGGCGACGCCGAACTTGCGCAGAATGTCCTTGCCCTGGTACTCGTGGATCTTCATGCGTGATTACCTTCCGTCTAAGAGTGGATGTAAAGTCGGTCCGCCGATACCCGTCGCGCGAATAGCGACCCTGATCCGTTTCACGTGTAATACGTGAACTCGGCTCAACGCGATTGCCCAATCGGCAACGGATACGATGGCGGAAAAAAGGGAACGAATCGATAAAGGACTACGGCGCACATGCCATCCTTGGCGATCAGACGCCGGGGACGATGGCGCGCGATTGCGATCGCCAGGAGCCGCTTGCCCGGAATGAATCGGGTAAATCATCGACGCGGACTGTCGATCCCGAAGACGCCGTCGCACGCTGATGGGTGCGTTCAGGCCATGTGGACTGGAAACGCGACGCACTGAAAACACAGCAGCGGTTATCGCCAGACAGCGATCGACCCGGACGGCCGCAACCGTCCCTCGGGTCGAACGACATCGCGTAGCGGTACAGGAATGCACCATGCGTAGGCAGAAAACGGGATCAAAAGATTCCGCATTCTAGCATAGGGCAATCCCGAGTCCGGACGAGCAAAGGCCGGCCAGAACACAGGACCCGCGATCGCACGATAAGATCAGCGCGCTATTTTTGCACACCGGCCAGAACAGTGACATGTGACAAAGCGCCGCTGTAAGGTGAACACCGTACAAAAAAACGAACTGGAATAAGCGCTTGCGATATTTCGTCGTAGCGATGTCACACCACTGAAAGCTTGTCACCAGATGGCGAAATCAGTGCATTACCAACAATAACTTATTCCAACAAATCATCTTCATCTGCATTGAGCAGGCAACGAATAACATCCAGCGAAAAGCCGCGAGCTGCGAGAAATCGGGCCTGTTTTGCTCGAGCCTGCGGAGAATCCGGCAATGTGCCAAATTTGCGTTGCCACACGGCGCGGGCGCGGGCGGGTTCCGTTTCGCGCAATGCATCACGGACATTGGCCAACTGATCCGGCGCGATGGCATGCTGCTTGAGCTCCCCTACAATCCTTGAGGTGCCAAAGCGGGCGGCCTTACGATGCACGACGCTCTCGGTGAATCGGCTGTCGGACAGCCATCCTTCTCGCTCCAGTGCGTCGAGGAGGACGGGCAACGGATCGTCTTCGTTGTCCCCTTGCATTTCCGCCGCGAATGGCGCCAGCTTACGTGTCAATTCGATGCGACTGTGCTCACGACGGGACAAATACTCCAGCGCGCGGCCCCTCAGACTACGCAGCGGCCGCTTCGACTTGCAAGGGTCCGCCGCAGCGTCAAAATCGGATGCGGAAAAGCCATCGGGCACGTTGCCAGAGAGCGGTTCTCCCGCCGACATGCCCGATGGCTCCGATCCGCCAGACGTCGTGGTCGAGGCAGTGCGCCGACCACGTGAAAACCCGCTGCGCATTTATTCTTCGTCAAGCACGTCGGCCTTGGCGGCCGTCTTAGCCGGCGCCGAACCCGGCAATAACTTGATGCCCAGCTTCTCACGCACGCGGTTCTCGATTTCGAAAGCAATGGCCGGGTTCTCGCGCAGGAACTCTCGCGCATTGTCCTTGCCCTGTCCAACGCGATCGCCGTTATAGCTGTACCACGCACCGGCTTTCTCGACGATCTTGTTCGCGACGCCCAGATCAATGACTTCGCCTTCGCGCGACGTACCTTCGCCGTACAAAATGTCGAAAATCGCTTCACGGAACGGCGGCGAGACTTTGTTCTTGACGACCTTTACCCGCGTTTCGTTGCCGATCACTTCATCGTTCTTCTTGATCGAGCCGATACGACGAATATCCAGGCGCACCGACGCATAGAACTTCAACGCGTTACCACCCGTGGTTGTTTCCGGGCTACCGAACATTACGCCGATCTTCATCCGAATCTGGTTGATGAAGATCACCATGCAATTGGTCTTCTGGATCGTACCCGTCAGCTTACGCAGCGCCTGGGACATCAGCCGTGCCTGCAGACCCGGCAGCGAATCGCCCATTTCGCCTTCGATTTCAGCCTTCGGCACCAACGCGGCCACCGAGTCGATGACAATCAGATCAACCGCACCGGAACGCACCAGCGAATCAGTGATTTCCAGCGCCTGTTCGCCGGTGTCCGGCTGCGAGATCAACAATTCGTCCAGGCGCACGCCCAGCTTTTGCGCATAGATTGAATCCAGCGCATGTTCCGCATCAACGAACGCGCACGTTCCACCAAGCTTTTGCATTTCCGCAACCACTTGCAGCGTCAACGTGGTCTTACCCGACGATTCCGGCCCGTAGATCTCGATCACCCGGCCGCGCGGCAGACCGCCGACACCCAACGCGATATCGAGCCCGAGCGAACCCGTTGACACCACCTGGATGTCGGCAGGCTTATCGTTCACGCCCATCTGCATGATCGACCCTTTGCCGAACTGCTTTTCGATTTGGGCCAGCGCCGCGGCCAGCGCCTTGCTTTTATCGGCAGTCATGCTGTTCGAGCCTTTCTTGCTATCTTCCATGAATCGTCCTTTGCTATGATGGGACGTCAGCGACGACGCCACGTCGATCCGCGCTGCCCGGATAAAACCGGGGCAAAACCGCGAGGGTACAACGTGTCGCCGCCCGCAAGCGTCGATATGAATGATACTGTATAAAAAAACAGTGCGTCTGGCAAGTCGAAAGCGCAATGAATGCGTGTCGACCCGTCCGCCGCGCCCGTCTCGTACGCTTGATCCGTAATACCGCGTGCCGCCAGGAGACCGATGCGCATTCTAATAGCCGAGGATGACAGCATACTCGCCGATGGCCTGACGCGGACCCTCCGCCAGGCGGGCTATGCCGTGGATCATTTCGATAACGGCGGTGACGTCGATCGTGCCCTGGCACTCCAAGCCTACGACCTGCTGATCCTGGATTTGGGCTTGCCAAAATTGTCCGGGCAGGAGGTCTTGCGCCGCTTGCGCGCCCGCCAAGGTGCCAATGCCACCTTGCCCGTCTTGATCCTGACCGCCGCGGACAGCGTCGAGGATCGCGTGAGCGGGCTCGATCTGGGCGCGGACGACTATATGGCCAAGCCCTTTGCCTTATCCGAGCTGGAAGCACGCATTCGCGCGTTAACCCGGCGCGGTGCCGGTGGCGGTGCCGCCATCATGCGGCACGGCCCCCTTGCTTTCGACCAGGTGGGAAGGACCGCGACGCTGAACGGCAACATGATCGAATTGTCCGCACGTGAAATCGGCTTGCTTGAAGTGTTGCTGCAACGCGTCGGCCGATTGGTATCGAAAGAGCAATTGGTCGATCACCTGTGCGAATGGGGTGATGAAGTCAGTACGAATGCGATCGAAGTCTATATGCACAGGCTGCGCAAAAAAATCGAACCGGGTGGCGTGCGTATCAACACCGTTCGCGGCATCGGTTACTGCCTGGATCGACCGCCGCAAGCGGACGCCGCATCGTCGTCGCCCGCACCGACGCCCGCCACGCCTGCCCGTAACGACGCATACCGCTAATGTCCTACCAAGGACCTGGGACGATGCGCCATGCTGCGGATAAGGGGGCAACCCCGGCGGAAACCGCACCGACGCCGGCATGGACCAACGCGCCTGCTCCGTCGGAGCAGGACCCGTTCCCCTCAACCCCGCCCGCCGCTGCGCGTAATGCGCGCTCCCTGCTTGCGGAAATCCTGGACTGGATGCTGGCGCCACTTTTGATGCTCTGGCCGCTGAGCATCGCCGTCACCTGGTTGATCGCCAAATCCATTGCCGGCGCGCCTTTCGATCATGCGCTGGAACGGCGGCTTGCGGTACTCGCGCGGCAAGTACACCAGGCCGGCCCCGTCGCGTTGGCACCACTGCCCGCCATCGACGCGGATTGGTTGCTCGACGACCCCGACGACACAGTGCTATTCCAGGTCCGTGATACCGAAGGCCGGGTGCTTGCCGGTTCACCACAATTACCTGACCCTCAACTATCGCGCCCCGCCCCCGCAGGTAGCCCGGTAGGTGGCTCCATGGAAGGTATGGCCAATGCCGACGATGAGGCACTCGTTGATGCGAATGCAACCGGCACTGGTGCGATGCCCGGTGTTGTAAGGATGCGAGACGTGGTCGCGGGTGGGCGCGCGATGCGGCTTGCCTGGACGAGCGCCATCGCGCCCGATACCGCTACTGCTACGCCCCCCCCGTCGGGACATGCGGTCGCGCGGGCTCTGGCTGCGGACGATGTTCTTACCTTGCCCCGCACATCGGCCGCCACCGGCACGCCCGAGAGATTGGTGGCCCCACCCGACGTGGCTGGCGTAGCCTCCCATGCTCGCACACGGATACTGGTGATCCAGGTCGCTGAAACGCTCAATAAGCGCAACGCGCTGGCAAATGATGTGATCAAAGGGGTCATACTGCCGCAGTTGATCATTCTGCCAATCGTGATCCTGCTGGTCTGGTTTGGCCTGACGCGCGGTTTGGCTCCGCTTCACGTGTTGCAAACTCGCATCAGGAAGCGCGATCCCGATGATCGATCGCCGTTGATGCCCGGCGACGCGCCAACCGAACTTGCGCCGCTTTTATCCTCATTCAATGAATTACTGGGCAGGCTCGACGCCAACACGACCGCGCAGAAGCGTTTCATCGCGCAGGCGGCACATCAGATGAAAACGCCGCTGGCGGGGTTGCGCATGCAAGCCGAAATTGCGTTGCGCCATCCGGTGCCGCCGGATGTGCGTCGTTCATTGGAGCAGATTGCGACCAGCTCTCGCCAGGCTGCCCGATTGGTGACGCAACTCTTGGCGCTTGCCCGCGCGGAGGAGGCGGCCCCCTTGCGCACCGCCGTCACGCTGGACGCGGCAACGCTTTGTCGAGAGGTTGTACGCGACTGGGCACAAGCGGCAATCGACAAAAGCATCGACCTCGGCTACGAGGGGCCAAGCAGCGGCGTATCGATTGTCGGGCAACCGCTTTTACTACGCGAGATGGTGGCGAACCTGATCGACAACGCGGTCCGCTATACGCAAACCGGGGGCCGCGTCACGGTCCGCCTACATGATCAGGATCCGATATTGATCGAGGTCGAAGACAATGGTCCGGGCATTCCGGCAGCGGAACGCCCGCATGTCGTCGAGCGCTTCTACCGCATCCTGGGACGAGATGGCGATGGCAGCGGCCTGGGTCTGGCCATCGTGCAAGAGATTGTTGCGATGCACGACGGCACGCTAACCATCGGCGACCATGTCTACCAGACCGTACCGCATCGCGCCGGCACCTTGATACATGTCACGCTTCCCCGAACCGCTTCTGCAACAGAGGACACCGATCTGCCTCAGGACGCCGCTACCTTTTACTGACACATCGCCTCCCGATTTACCCTTGCCTGTGATATTGGCGACACGCCATCAGCCTATGGCAACTCGTCTTTAGTAAGGATCGCAAATCAACTGAAACATCGTAAATACGCGGCTTTCGCGCTAATGCTTCGGACCATCGCCCGCTATTTTTCGCCCCCCATTCAAAACACGGCGTCGCGTGTCAGTTTCACGTCAGTTTGGCGTCAGCACCAGGTAAGGTTAGCGTTTCAATAATGCCGCACGATCTCAGGCGGCGTGCTGCTGGGACCGCCACATTATTTGAACGAGCTGGAGACAAGCATGGCAGCGATTGGAACCGGGGGCCCCGCGCAAACGCCCCACGCAATGACGCATGCGGAGCGCCGCGTAATATTTGCAGCGTCGCTGGGAACCATTTTCGAATGGTATGACTTTTACCTGGCGGGCTCGCTCGCCCTCTACATCAGCAGGACGTTTTTCTCCGGCGTCAATCCGACCGCCGCGTTTATTTTCACTTTGTTGAGTTTTGCGGCGGGGTTCGCGATGCGGCCGTTTGGCGCCATCGTCTTTGGTCGGCTCGGCGATCTGGTCGGACGGAAGTACACGTTCCTGATCACGATCCTGATCATGGGCGGCGCGACGTTCCTGGTCGGCCTGTTACCCGGCTACGCGACGCTGGGCATGACTGCGCCGGTCTTTTTCATCGTCATGCGGATGTTGCAAGGGTTGGCGCTCGGTGGCGAGTATGGCGGCGCGGCGACCTATGTAGCGGAGCACGCCCCGCATGGCAAGCGCGGGGCCTACACGTCGTGGATTCAAACCACGGCCACCGCAGGTCTGATTCTGTCCTTGCTGGTGATCCTGGGCGTTCGTACCGCGGTGGGCGAAGAGTCGTTCGGTGCATGGGGCTGGCGTGTGCCGTTCCTGCTGTCCATCGTCCTGCTGGCCATCTCGGTCTGGATTCGTCTGCAGTTGAGCGAATCGCCGACGTTCCAAAAAATGAAGGCGGAAGGCAAGACGTCCAAGGCGCCGCTGACGGAGTCGTTCGGGCAATGGAAGAACCTGAAGATCGTGCTGATCGCCTTGTTTGGCTTGGCGGCAGGACAAGCCGTGGTGTTCTACACGAGCCAGTTTTATTCGCTGTTCTTCCTCACACAGACACTAAAGGTGGACGGCAGTACCGCGAATATCCTGATGGCGGTAGCGCTGATCATCGGCACGCCGTTCTTCGTGATATTCGGCACGTTGTCGGATCGGATCGGTCGCAAGCCGATCATCCTGGCCGGCTGCGCGATTGCCGCGCTGACGTACTTCCCGATGTTCAAGGCCCTGACGCATTACGCTAACCCGGCCCTGGAAGCGGCGCAATCGCGCGCGCCGATTGTCGTCAGCGCGGACCCGGCCGAATGCTCGTTCCAGTTCAATCCGGTGGGTACCTCGAAGTTCACGACGTCGTGCGATATTGCAAAAAGCTATCTGTCGCGGGCGGGCTTGAACTACGAGAATGCCGCTGCGGCGCCAGGCACGATCGCATCGATCAAGGTGGGCGATCAAGTGATTCCGTCGTTTGACGCACGCACCGGCGACGCGAAGGCTGCGAACGCCGCCTTCGAAGCGAAACTAAGCGCTACGTTACGAGGGGACGGCTATCCGGCAAAGGCGGATTCCGCGCAGATCAACAAACCGATGACCGTCATCATCCTGGCGATCATGGTGATCTACGTTGCCATGGTGTACGGACCGATTGCAGCCATGCTGGTGGAAATGTTCCCGACCCGGATCCGCTATACGTCGATGTCGTTGCCTTATCACATCGGTAACGGCTGGTTGGGGGGCTTCCTGCCTGCCACCTCGTTCGCGGTGGTGGCGGCGAACGGCAATATCTATGCGGGCCTGTGGTATCCGGTCATCGTCGCCGTCGCGACGTTCTTTATCGGCCTGATCTTCGTCAAAGAGACCAAGGACCGCGATATCGATGCGATTGAGTAATGGGAACGCGGCGGCGCCGAAACTGGCGCCGCCACACGTATCAATCGTCTCCTTTTTGCACAAAATGCTTGACCACCAGGAAGATACTGTCTAATATTCGGTCTCTCGGCGAATTAGCTCAGCCGGTTAGAGCGACGGAATCATAATCCGCAGGTCCGGGGTTCGAATCCCTGATTCGCCACCAAAATTAAAAAAGCCCGCTTCTGCGGGCTTTTTTTCGTCCATAAGTTCTTGAATCTATTATTGTTAATTAAATTCAATAACTTAGCGATTTGGCCGATAACCCTAACTGGTACAAAACACTAGGACAAAAAGGGCTCAGGGACCCGCTTGCATGGACGACATCTTGGCTAAGCGACCGTACATTATTTTTGTAGCAGGAAGCGCTGCACCCTACTTTCGAGCAGTTGTACCAAAATCTCTTCGTCCATTCGCAAATGGAAGAACGGTCTACAAGAGGTCATTGGGGCTCGACAGGAAAAAAGTTGACTCCCATTACGCTGAATGCCTCAGCGAATGGACACAACTGCGCGACGCGTGGGAGGCGGAGGCCAAAGCGTATGAGGCCTACATCGCACCCAGAGCACCCGTTCGGGTGCTAACACACCTCTCTAGCGACGACTGGGAAGAGTTAGATTGGTTTGCAATCAACTGGTGTGACGAGGCCGTCGACGATTTCGAGAGCACGGGCGATGATTATGAGTCAGATGACGCAGCTGAAAGTGCCAAGCGTACCTTGTGTGCCCGACGTGATCTGTTGAAGAAAAGCTATCGAACCGGGAAACCTCCGGCCGAGTGGATCGAGGAGCTTGACGAACATCTCCAAAACATATCGCGGATCCGGCTTCACGACGAATGCCCGGACCGGCGTTCGTTCCAAATGCGAGTACTCGTCGAGGAAGTAAAAGCATTGGATGAGGCCATAGGAAGACTCAACGGCGACGTGTTTACCCCGCGGACCTCCGGCTCCCGCCTCACCGCACAAGCGGAACAAGCACACCTTCGCGAACAAGCCGAATATCCGGTATCTCCCGGTGTACCACTGCCCTTACCTAGCAAAGACGGCGGCCAGATGTCTTTGCAGGAGATGTTTGACGACTGGGCATCGACTGGCGAAAAAAAGCAAAAATCCGTCAAAGAATTTGCCAAAGTGTTCGAAGATTTCACCGACTTTATCGGCGGTGGGGCTCGTGCCACTGAACTTACTTTCTCTCACGTAGACGGGAGGGGTCGAGTAATCGCGTGGCTCGAGCATTGCGCGAAAGCGAAAGCCATTACACGAGCAACGCTCAAGAAGCGCAAGCAAGTCGTCTCAGCAGTGTTTGGACTTGCAGTTCAGCGAGACAACATCGCCGTGAATCCAGCTTACAACATCGATATCAGCATACTTAAATTAGCCGGAACGGCGGCGCAGGCCAGTGCTCGATCGAAAACCAAAATTTTGCCATTTACGGAAGCTGAGGTTCGCAGTTACTTCAGCCACATACGCGCCCTACGCAATAGCGCAGACCTCCGACCAGCCGTCAGTTATTGGTTCCCGCTTTTCTTATTTGCCTTCGGCATGCGGCCAGAGGAACTGGCAACGCTAATGCGGGACGATATTGAACAGATTGCTGGCCGCTATTGGATACGCATTTACTCTGAAAAGCTAAGTCCAAATGGACCGAAACGAAAGCCGAAAACCGACGCATCATATCGGCAGTTACCGATCCCCGATGAGTTTTCGAAACTTGGTTTTGAAGACTATCTGGCGTCAGTACCTCGTGGCCAATGGCTGCTCCCGTGCGTCGGAGAGAAGCTTTCTAATAAGGCAAGTGCAGAGGAAGGTCGGTCGGCATTAACCTTAAAATACCTCGGCATCTATAAGGAAAGAATCGTCAAGATTACGGATGAAAAGAAGAAAACATACAGTTTCCGACATTTCTTTCAAGACGAACTCAATCGACGCGGTGTCGCGAGAGAAATTGCCAACCAATTCACTGGTCACGCCAACTCGAACGCCAGCGATAAAACCTACGGCAGTACATGGTATCCCGAGGAACCACTTCTGGAAGCTTGGGAGAAGCTCAGACACCTTAACTTGTTGCCAACCTGCTTCCCGACTTGGGCCGAATTCGAGAAGAGTTGAAAAACACCGAGTACGGCGGCGCTTTCTCGGCCGGCGCTGCCATGCGGCACCGACTCTGTTGATGGCAGCAAAGCGGACAGTAGCGACCGCAAGCGGGAAACGCCGGTAAAAAGGTCGGCTATCGATCCATGGCCGCCATTCGTGCTGCCGGCCATGTCTGACATGCGGCGATTCTCGCCATCCCCAGCCAGGAGCCAGGTTCACGACGCATGACTTGAACCTTGCATCCGCGATTTGACAATGAAGCTGATGGACTGGCCGCTGTAGAGGGCGCGAAGGTCATCTTGTCTAACTTGCGGCCGCTACTGCCATGGCGTCGCTCATGCCGACCACACACGTTGGCTGTCCGCGAAGCGTACCTTTGAATAGTAACTCATCGTGCACATTGTGGCAGAGAGAGGCGCATCTTTTTCGCAAAACCTTCGCCAGCACCAGATAACCCACACGCCCATTGTTCGCCTTGTTAACAGACTATAGCGCCCCGCTGCTGCGGCTATCTATTTTGTCCGAGCGCATCGATGATGCCGATCATCACAGCAACTCTCAATTCTTTCAGCGGACTTGCTAGGATGGCGCCTTACGAGGCATGCAAGCAGCCCTTTCCGGCACCCCTGGCAACCGAATCCAGTTGTCGCGTTGGCAAGCATAGGCAACAATCAGCCCGTTACATGTGCTAACAAATGAAGCTAGGGAGGCAGCTTGATTACAGTCAGCCCGTGGTATGAGCATGTGCGCCGCACATGCATCGTCGACCCGCTCAACAACGACCGAAGGGAGACGCGCCAGAATGGGACGCGATTAGGGAAGTCGAGCCGTTGGATCTTCGACCACGCTATCGGCGGCGGGCAGGCGAACTTTGATGAGCCCTTCGAAGACCTGTCCCCAAGAGATAGGGTAATGCTTTACGCGCTCTTCAACCAAAAGGGCCACGTTCTCGAGCTGATCCACGCATTCCAAAAACTCGCGAATCTCCCGCAGCACCTGAACAGCGCCACGATGCTCGACATTGGGTGCGGACCGTTCACCGCAGGCCTAGCACTCGCCAACGTGGCCGGCAACGACGTTGCCTTCCGATATTTCGGTGTCGACACTTCCCAGCAAATGCGCGCCCTTGGCGTTGAGCTCGCGCAGGCCGCGCGGGAGGTTGGGGGGCTAAGCCTTCAGACGGGAGTGGGTTTCGCCGACTCAATAAGCGGCATTGATTTCGGGCAGCAGAGGTTGGGCTGGACCATCATAGTCCTATCCTACCTGCTGGCCAGCGCGTCGCTCAATGTTGGGCTGATCGTACGCGAGATCGTTGATGCATGCGGCCGTATCGGCCCAGGCCCGGTCGCAGTGCTGTACACGAACTCTGCGCAGGCCGAGCGGCGCATAGCATTCCCCGAATTTCACGCCGGTATGGTGGCTGCCGGCTTTAAGTGCGAGGCGGTCGACACTGAATTACTGACAGACGGCGAGAGGCCACGCAATATCCACTATGCCCTCTTCACGCGGGCGCCACTAACGATGCTGCTAAGCGAGGTTAGCCGATGAGATTACCGAGCTTCAGCGCCTTGCTCGACGAACAGCGCCGGGTATTTATGGAGGATCCCGACCGGTCGATCCTGGTGGTTGGACCGCCTGGGTCCGGCAAGACCTCCGTGGCTCTCTGGAAGGCCAACATACTTGCCGGGCCTGAATTCCAATGCCGGGTGACCGTGGTCACCAAGAACAGGCTGCTTGCCGCACTTGCTACGCAAATTTCCCAAGATCAGGGAAATGCGCCAGTCATTAGCACGACAATGCACACGCTTGTCTGGAACCATTACAGGGATACCTTCAATCGCAACATTCCTCAAATTTGTCGGTACAATTTCAATTGGGCTCAAGTCTTTCAAGACTATACAGAGGCCAACGTTGTGCCGTCGATCGATCACCTCATCGTCGACGAAGGACAGAATCTGCCGAAGGAATTCTTCGTTTGGGCCTGCCGCTTTGGGGCTCTAGCCGTCTCAGTCTTTGCAGACGAGAACCAGTCGACAGAAGCCGGCGGTTGTCACGTTGCGGATTTGCAAAGCGCCGGTTTTACGGAAATGCATCTTCTGACCGTCAATCACCGCAACACGCTGGAGATTGCTGAACTGGTTGAGTGTTTCCATCAGAACCGCAATGTTCCCCCAGCACCGGCTCAGCGCGGGCGATCTAACGAATCTCCTAGGATGATCACGGTAACCAACTGGGGGGAGTTGGCTCAACAGGTTGCCATCAGATTCGAAAACCGCGGTGGCTCTATTGGGGTAATCGTTTACCGCGTGGACGACGTCAGTATCCTGTACACCTTGCTTAGAGACCGGTTGCCTGACGCCCGCGTCGACATGTACACTAATAATATCGAACCCCGGGCGGAGGCCGCCATTCGCCTACGAGATGCTGGAATCACCATCATCTCTGGCGAATCGGCCATCGGGCTTGAGTTCGACACCGTGTACCTCCAAGATCTGGACCGCTCGTTGCCAGTGATTTTTCCGGTCCAGCAACGGCGCCTATACATGCTATGTGCCCGCGCTCGGGACACCTTGCTTCTCGTCAATGGGCCAACACTACTTATCGACGCACAATTGGCCAGTCTTCCTCCTCCTCCGGTCCTAGACCGATGACGACTATGTCAGGCGACCAGTTGGAGCTAATTGCATCCGTGCCAGCACCTGAAAAACAAGCTGCTAGCAGTGTGCGTCTGCTTGGCCTCGCCCTGGACCAGACAGCCTTTCTGCACTTCCTCAGCAGCGAATGGATAATACCGCCGACAGGGCACCTGCTTCTCGGCACACAGTCGGTTTGTAGCAGCGATCCCAGCAGCGACTCTTCATCCGTCGGCATATGGTTCGATGCCCAGAGTCTTCCGGACAGCGCTATCATGGTATGGAGGGATGACGCTTGGGCCGAGACTACTTTGCGCGGCTTGAGAGCCAGCGATACCGTTGTGTCATGGGAGGGCCCGCTGCCAGCGTTTGCGGTTGACCATTTCAGCGTGAGTTCAGAGGCGACCAAGGCGAAACTTCTGGCAATGGCTCGCAACTTCACGGACATGGAGGTCCCGTCCCAACCGTTCAAAGTTGGCGTGCTATCGCAAGTCGCACCGCCAGAGGACGCGCCCCCAAGGAACAGCACTTCGCAGCCTCCTCCGAACTGGAACGCATTGCGAGGCGCTGCGGCGATGGCAGCTTTCGCTGTTCCGGTGATTGATCCATGGATCGAGTTGTTTTGCGACCTGCTTTGCGCTGGTGTTGCGAACTCCGAGTCTGTCGAAAAACTTCACGCCCCCTGGTGGCGAGTTGCGCTTTGGGTCGACAGTGCGGAGCAGGAGCAACTCCCAGGACTCTGGCGGGCCATAGTTGTGCAGTTCTCGCAACCAGGAAGATTGAACGAATGGCGGGCGAAGACCATCCTCTCCGACATCTGTGAGAAAGCGCGAGGTCTTGGCGAGGATGAGACTCGACTGGCGAAACTCTCGGAGGGCGCGATGGCGCTCCTGAACGACAAGGGAACGGTGCAAGACCTTGGAGCACACGACGACTTCCTTGCCCTTACGCTTCAACTGCTGCTACTCCGGCCGTCGCCCGAGAAGTTTTCCAGCTGGCGTGAGGGGTGGCCCGCAATCCCACCCCTGGTCTGGTGGACTGGCATGACACTCGCTGGCTATCTGCAGGGCTACGGGTCCTTGCCGACACAGTTTCGCGGATCCACGGAGTGCCGAAAGCTGCTAGCGTTAAAGACCTGGCAGCAGGCTGGTACGAACGGCTCGGGGCCTTGGCATGCGCTTACGCCAGACAATGTAGCGTGGCGTGTCGACGATGGAGTAGTCGTGATGACGGCGGACTCGCAGACGTGGGCCGAGCACAGGCTAGGAACCCGAGGCAGTTGGTATCGAGCAGCCTTTGAAGACCCGGCGGTTCAGCTGGAGGCACAGGCCCTTGCTCTTGAAGAATGTCCTAACTCACTCGAACAGTTGGTCGTGGTGGAAAACGCAACTATCCAGCTTTCCGGTGACGGTGTTTTTAAGGTGCAGAAGGAATCCGCTTTGACCGTCAGTGGCCGGATTGAGTTCGCGCTTGGTCAAGGTGTCACACTTGAACGTCGGCTAAACCAGCCTCGCTTCAAGGAATGGCTGGCGACTGCAGGTATAACTCGCCGCCTCGTGCGTCCGTCAAGCACTTTGCCTCGGCAGGATGGTGATGCATTTCCGCCCCGCACCTCTGCTAATCAAGCGTCATCTACCACTTTACCGAAGAAGCTTGCAAACAAGCGGGCATCCAAGCTGAGCACGAAGAGCGCTATTGGACCAGTTGGCCTGCAAGTGCTGCCCAACTTTATCACCGACGACGAAGAACACCGGTTGGTCACCATTATCGACTCCGTTGAATGGGATCAATTGATGAAGCGTCGGGTCCAGCATTACGGCTGGCGCTATGACTACAAAGCTCGGCAAATCACACAGGCCAACTACCTTGGCCCGCTCCCGAGATGGGCTGAGGATTTGGCTGAACGTCTGCTCGCATCAGGCGTCGTTCCAGAGTTACCGGACCAAGTGATCGTCAACAACTACGAAGGCAACCAGGGTATCTCGAAACACATCGATTGCAAGGATTGTTTCCGCGGTCCAGTCGTCACCATCAGCTTGCTGGAAACATGGGACATGGTCTTCACTCGGAAGATCGCTGTGGAAACCGAAAAATTCATTCAATCACTTACGCGCTGCAGTGCAGTGGTTCTAGATGGTGAGGCACGGAGTGCTTGGCATCACGAGATCCCCACACGCCTCACGGAGCGCGGAGTACGTCGGGGTCGACGCATATCCATCACCTTCCGGAAGGTCGCGATCTAGACTTATGCAAGCTAACTGACCAGTGGCGGACTTCTCCACGTTCGCGCACCAATGGTGCACCATGTTGCGAGTGCGGATAAATGTTCAAAACTAGCGTCTGTCGAATGACGGCTACGACCGAATTGTGGACAAAAATGTGACACAGATAGAAAGTTCGGCCGCGTGTAAAGCCAACGTGCTTCCTAGCGACTTTCTATTGACGAGATCGAAGCAACAGCCGCGCACAGGCAAAGCTGCCGATACCTGCCAACGCCATCGTCAGGCCGAGTGGCCAGGGCGTTCTATCGGCGCGAGTGCCTGCAAGCGCCAATCTCGTTGCTGATTGCAAGGCTGTGCTCAGAACCGTACACGATCGAAATGCATTTGCGCATTTTGATTGCGTCAGCACAATCGAAAAGCGCCCCAATTGAGGCGCTTTTCCCTCTTGAAAACTAACGCAAGTCTGGAGCCTAGAGCACTACTTTCAGCGCTCTGCTTGATACCCGTGGAATAACTCCCCACCGGGTTCGTTTTCGTTCCCGAGATTAAAAGGGGCCGCTTGCGCCAAACCGAATAACATGGCTATCATGCCTTCGACATTCGTTTTTTACGCTTCGTCATCACGCTGACGCGAAAATTTCTTCATGTCAATCTGTATTGAGTTCAGCCCGCTCGCTTGGAAATTATCGCTTGGCACACGCTTTAGCATTTCATCGATCCAAGGACCTTTTCCTGCGCCTCGCAAAACTCGCATTTTGAAATCGGGGAAGCTTTCGTCTTCGCCCTGACTCAACTCAAGCTCCTGGCCTTTGCTGACTAGCCCGGAAGCTGATGTCCACCACGATGGACCCGTATTTTCCTTTGGGCGGTCAGCCGGGATGTCTTCCTCCCAACGTTGCTCGCGAAGCCAGCGGCCCGGGAAGGGAATAAATTGTGGGGGCGTATCCTCATCTGTCCAGCGTTTTTTGTCCCGTTCGAGACCGTCTAGGACCGCGCAAAAGGCAGTCGAATCCAGTTTCAGTGCGGCGTACTCATCCTTGGCTGCAACCTTGGCCCGCGGACGCGGATAAGCTGCCCAGAAACGTGCGAAATCCTTGTTGGATGAAGGCTCGCTAGCTTTAGAATTGTCTTTTCTCTTTTTAGTATGTTTTTGTTTTTTGGTTGTAGCGCCGACAACTGCGCCGTTGTTCGACGAACAACTTTCGGTGCTCACATCAGCAACCCGTCTGTTGTTATCCCACCAACGAGTCGGCAATACATCCCCTGGCTCGAAATCTTCGCCGTCAGTGCTTTCATCGCGTCGTTTCTTTCGGAATATTTCCATTTTCTCTTGCACGCTGGCTTTGCCGGTCCACATGCTTGGGTGGTTCACTGAGTAGCGGTAACCTCTTCTGCCGGGAAGCTCCGACCGTGTCACGACATTGTCTGTAAGCGTCGACCGAAGGCATCTTGTCAGCCGCGTATTTCATGTGGCCGGGTATCGATTGGCGGCATGCCGGTAGTGCCCATTTAAAAATAAATGGGCACTTTAATAAGCCTTTTAAGCTTAGCGGGGTTTGCTGGAAGCAATGTTCCACGGCAGCAGGTCGTCGATCTGGTTAACCGGGTGGTCGGCGATGCGCGTGAGCACATCGCGCAGATACGCTTCGGGCTCGATGCCGTTCAGTTTGGCCGTACCGATTAGGCTGTACATGGCGGCCGCACGTTCGCCCCCTGACTCCGAGCCAGCAAATAGATAATTCTTGCGGCCCAGCGCAATTTCCCGTTCATTCTGCCCATATCGGGCAGGAAGTCGAGATTCATTATCGTTGGCATCCGCTGTATGGGCGTCGCGTCAAGGTTAAAGACATCGAGCGTCGCGGCGGAGGTCAGGTCGTCCATGTGGAGGCGGACCCCGGTGTAATCAGGATGATCGCGGGATGGATGCTCGATGCCGCGATTTGTTCAGCGATGGTTCTCGGCGAACCGAGAGTTACCGTAGCGACACTGCATAATCTGCATCAATTGCTGGTCGATCTGCATTTGCGGGGAAACTCTCCGGACGGTTCCACCAACGTCCGGGAGAAACGCAATGGGCAATCTGCCAAACGTCGTTCCAGCAGGTCAACAGTTATCGCGGTCGATGCCGCCCCAGATGAACCTGATGTTCGACGCGGTCGAGCTTCAGGGGATGAACGCGGTGCAACGGGCAAACACGCTCAGGCATCTCGCATGCCTGTTGATGCAGGCGGCGGGCATCCCGACTGCGAAGGGGCGTAACGATGACGAATGATGATCGTTTGCCCGCAGATCTTCTTAAACGCAAGGCGGTAGTTTATGTCCGACAGTCCAGCCGAACGCAGGTCCAACTGAACCTCGAGAGCCGGCGCCGGCAGTATGACCTCGTGCAGGAAGCAAAGCGACATGGATTTCGCGACGTCGAAGTCATCGACGACGACCAGGGACGCTCGGCGAGCGGCACAGTTGCGAGACCGGGCTTTGATCGTCTGGTCGCGTTATTGTGTGCAGGCGATGTCGGCGCAGTGCTTTGCCTGGACGCCTCACGCCTTGCCCGCAATGGACGCGACTGGCATCATCTGCTCGAGCTCTGTGGTCTCGTTCAAGCGCGGGTAATCGACCTTGACGGTGTGTACGATCCTTGCCGGGCAAATGACCGGCTATTACTTGGCATGAAGGGCAGCATCAGCGAATTCGAACTCAACGTGCTTCGAACGCGCATGCACGACGCCAAACGAGAGAAGGCACACCGTGGTGAATTACGTATCAGCGTGCCGGTCGGCTATATCTGGCATCGTGATGTTGGTCTGGGTTTCGATCCAGACGCACGGTTGCAGGAAGTCATACGCCTGATTTTTACTCGTTTCCGGCAACTGGGCAGCGCGCGGCAGGTTCTGCTGTCGATGAACGCTGAACAGGTCCACTTCCCGCGCCCCTCTGACGGCCGGACGCTGACGCGGGTCGACTGGACTCCAATACGCTACCGTAACGTGATTTCGGTGCTCAAGAATCCGTTCTATGCTGGTGTCTACGCGTATGGCAAGAGCGGCAAGCAGATGACGATCGTCGAAGGCCGGGCACGCAAGAGCTACAAGCACCGCAAGCCGTTTGAGAACTGGGACGTCATGCTCCGGGAACACCACGAAGGCTACATCGACTGGGCGGAGTTTGAACGCAACCAGAAGAAGCTCGCGACAAATGCTTACGGCAAGGCGGGCGACGTAAAATCCGGTCGTGGTGGCCGCGCGCTGCTCGCTGGCCTGCTTGCCTGCGCACGCTGTGGACGTCGCCTGTCGGTGGCCTACGCTGGACGTATCCCGCAGGCCGTGTACCGGTGTGACCGCTTCGACACGTCAGCGCGATGTATGAGGTTCGGTGGTTCCCGTATCGATGCGACTGTCAGCAAGGAGCTTCTGCGCGTCGTGGAGCCATTGGCGATCGAAGCGGCACAACAGGCTGAGCAAATGCACATGGATACCCTGAACGAGCAGCAACAGATCGTGGAACTCGAACTGCAGCAGGCCCAGTACGAGGCCACGCTGGCTGAGCGGCGCTACGCCGCCTGTGATCCCGAGAACCGCCTGATTGCCGCGCAGCTGGAGAAGAACTGGGAAGCGGCATTACGTCGTGTACAGGCCTGCCAGACGCGCGTGGAGACGGTGACTGCACCAAAGGCGCAGGCTCCCCTGCCTGACTTTACGAAGCTCGCCGAAGATCTTCATGCTGCGTGGAATGCACCGAGCGTCGCCATGCGCACACGTCAACAGCTTGTTCGCGCGCTCATCGTCGATATCGTTGCCGACGTCGACGAGGCTACACGCGAAATCATTCTGACGATCCACTGGCAAGGCGGTCAACATTCCCGGCTACGGATTCGCAGGCCGCGAACTGGCGAGCATGGCTGCAGTACGTCAGACGAAGCGCTCGCGGTTATTCGCAGCATGGTAACCCGATGGTCCGACGAGGACATTGCTGCATCACTGAACCGCATGGGAATACGCACAGGACAGGGCAAGACCTGGACCGCACATCGTGTCAGCTCTGTACGGCATGTCCGCGATATCCACGCCTACAAGTCGGCAGATAAGGATGGCGACTGGCTGACGATGTCTGAGGCAGCGAAGGAGCTTGGTGTCACTCACTACATGATCCGGCGTTTGATCAACGATCGGATTCTGCCTGCCGAGCAGGTCGTGCCTGATGCCCCATGGCAGATTCGGACGATCGATCTGCACAGCGAAGCGGTTACCGCAGCACTGGCGCGCAAGTATCGCCCGTGTCGCAACGATGTCGAAGGCCAGATCCCAATGTTTATCCAGGTTTCAGAAGGAGGTGCACAATGAACGCCCCGTTGCGATCGGGCGAATTTGATTTTCTGCCCAGTTATTATCAATGGGCAATTGGCTATCGTCCAAGAATCGCGTGAGCGCTTCCCAGCGACGTAGGCTGTAGTCGAGCGCCTTGGCAATCGCCGAGCCTTCGCTCACTTGCTGACGGTGCAGCAGCATCCAAGTATGAAGCGCATCGGCAATGGGCCGACTTCGTTTCTGTCGTCGTTCGTGACGCTCATCGGGTTCTAGATTTTGTACTTCGCGCTCGATGTCGTAGAGCTGCCCAATGTGAGTCAACGCCTCTTCGGCAATCTGGCTTTTATTGCTCGCGTGCAACTCGTAGAACTTGCGCCGTGCATGCGCCATGCAGCCGATTTCCGTCACGCCCTGGGCGAATGAGGCTTTGTATCCGCTGAAGTCGTCGCAAACGAGCTTGCCCTGCCAGTTGCCGAGGAAGGCACGAGCATGTTCTCCCGCACGGCTCTCAGCGAAGTCGTAGACCACGCCCTTCATTGACTCGAACGCGCCAGGACAGTAAGTCCAGAGATAGGATCGGTGCGTCTTCTGTTTGCCTGGCACCAGCATCGAGACCGGTGTTTCGTCCGCTTGCAGCACGCGGTGCTGAACAATTTGCGCACGCAGGGCGTCAACTAACGGCTGCAACTGCACCCCGCATGCGCCAATCCACGCGCCCATGGTGGAGCGAGGGATGGCGAAGCCCGCGCGCTCGAAGATGCGCTCTTGGCGGTAAAGCGGGAGGTGAGTGGCGCAGGGGAATCTCACCCCTGCGCTCTCCCAGAACCGGACGTGAATCTCTCGACTCATCCGGCTCCTATCGTCCAGTCGCTTGTATTGCCGCGCCCCAATGCGGACATAGCGTCGGAGCGCGATGTTGAAGATCAGACAGCCAATCCCAGGCCCTCGAGATATGGCCGCGAAGCTTCTTGTACTTGCGTCGCGCCCATCGCACTAGATGGAAGTCCAGTGCCTTCAGGGAACGTTGCAAGGTCGACGGATGGAAGAGCCCGTAATACCGTACCCAACCAACAATCTTCGGTCGAAGCCGCGCTAGCAGCTCCCCCAAATCATATCGGCTCAGGCGAGATAGGCCCCAATCACGCATCTCCTGCCGCATAGCTTTCGCCGCTTTGTCGCTCACGGCCGGCGAGAAGCTTGTGAACAACTCCCCTCGCCGATTCATCGCCTGTCTTGGCTTAAACGTATAACCAAGGAAGTCGAACCGCTTCACAGCAAAGTCACCACGCCGATTCGCATCGACGCAATATACGACCTGAGTTTTCTCTGGATGCAATTCCAACTGACACTGTGCCATACGAGCTTTAAGATCAGTCAATAACGACTGCGCCTCCGCTTCGCTTTCACAATGGCAGATGACGTCATCCGCATAGCGTTCAAACGACACCGTAGGATGATGTCGCTCCATCCATTTGTCGAACGCGTAATGCAGGAAGAGGTTTGCCAACAAGGGACTAATAACACCCCCTTGCGGCGTGCCCCTATCGCGCATTTGCCGTGTTCCGTCCGGCATCACCACATCCGCGCTCAGCCAGCGCCTAACATACAGCGCAGTCCACCGGCAGTCGGTATGCCGCTGCACAGCTTTCATCAATAGGGCGTGATCGATGTTATCGAAGAACCCCTTGATATCAAGGTCAAGCACCCAGGGACGTTGCCAGCAACGACTTCTGGCAACGCGCAAGGCATCGTGTGCCGAGCGCCCCGGTCGATAGCCATAAGAATCCTTATGGAATACCGGCTCCAGCAACGGCTCAAGCCGTCGCCGAACGACCATCTGTGCAATCCGATCAGCAACCGTGGGAATACCCAGCGGTCGCGTTTTGCCATCCCCCTTCGGAATGTCAACTCGCTTGACCGGTGACGGGAAGTAGCTGCCCGAGGCCATTCGATTCCAGATCCGGTAAAGATTCCTGCTTAGATCTCGATCGAACTCGATAATACCGACCCCGTCAACTCCGGCCGCGCCACGATTCGCTTTGACGCGCTTGTACGCGTCCCAAACTTCACGCTTGGTAATATCAAACGACTTTGCCTCAGACATGAACGTCATCCCCTTGCAGGTTGTGTCCATGCTGAGACCGAACGACGACGCCCCTTCGGTCCAGCTCCATTACAGAGCCTTCTACCCTACTACGAGCATCTCCGTCCCTGTGCCCCGCATCGGTACTCTCGTTCTCGCAGAGGCTTTCCACTTGAACTTCTCCCTTAACATCGGGACGACAGGTTCTTACGTTCCTTACTGAAGCCTGATACAGAGTCACGCCGCCTTCATGCCGGGCGCCGGTCGAGCAGTCGGCAGGCTTCCCTCGACCTTCATCCCGGGCTAACCACCAAGGCCCGGTTTCGACGCCATCTATATACGTTTCGACACCACATCGACGGTTCATTTTCATTCGTCTCTCTGTACCGCACCTGACGCAGTCATTGCTGCGCCTTTTCCTCAACGCTCACCACCAGAGCTCTTTACCCCAGCAGCTTGAGGTGGTTTGGAGCCTGCTCCTGCAAACCGACTCCGAGGGGCCCACCCTCATCTTCAATAAAGCACCACAGTTCTCCTTCCTGCTATGGAGGCTGTGTTCGTAACACACGATGATCGCTGTATTTCGCGACCAATACGTGGGCCAACAGCCCCGCCGTAGGAATGCCTTTATCGATGACGTGCGCGTCGACGGGGGCTTGGATCAGCGTCTCGCACTTCGCACACGCCCACTTGCCCCGGATGTGACGCTCGACCGTGAACACGCCCGGCGTGTAGTCCAGCTTCTCACTGATGTCTTCGCCAATGCGTTTGAGTTGGCAGCCGCACTGGCACAGCGTTGACTCGGGTTGGTGGTGTAAAACGACGCGCGCCAATGCTGCTGGGAGCGCCGCGCGGCGCGGCTTGTTCGCCTCGGTCTCGCGCGGCGGCTGCCCGGACATGTGCGCGAGTTCGTGTTCGACGGCAATCAGGTCGGCATCGATTGCCTCGTCCAGCAAGCTACGCTGCTCGGGCGGCAACTTCTCGCTCTTGGCGGCGAACTGCAAACGCCGCAGTACCGCGATCTCGTGGGTGAGCTTCGCGTTGACGGCCTCTTTGTGACGCACATCCGATATCAACTGCACGGCCAGTGCACGCAGTTCTTCTGCGCTCATGGACTGGAGTTGTGTCGGATCGATCATAGGCGCTATTGTGCCAGGGCAAGAGGACCTCGCCTATTGGCGCACGTGCCGATTGTCCTTCAGGTGACACGCACGACCGCGTCTTCTCCCAGGCGTTGCCAAGGTAGGCCGAGTACCAGTGCTGCGAGTTGTTCCGAGGACAGTGGCAATGGTTGCCCGACGCCACGTTGCGGCCAGACGAAGCGGCCCGTGTTCAAACGCCTGGCTGCCAGCCACACGCCAAATCCATCATGCACAAGCACCTTGATCCGATTGGCTCGGCCATTGGCAAACACATAGGCATGGTGCGGGTGTGCGGCGCCGAAGATCTTGACCACACGTGCCAGTGCGGTCTCGGTGCCGGCACGCATGTCCATGGGCTCGATGGCGAGCCAGATGGCGTCGATACGGATCACCGTAAAATCTCCCGCACCCAGGCGGCACTGTCGTTCAGGCGCTCAGCAGGCCAATCAATGGCAATCGTGATGCCGTTGCGCTGCACTTCGATGCGCACCGGCACCGAGGGGCTCTCGGGCGCAGGTGACGTTACTGCCATTGGCAACGGGATGAAGGCCGGCACCGTATCAATGTGCTGCGTTGCCATCTTCGGTGCTCGTGTCTGATCAGCTTCCTTGATCCAACGACGCAGTACATTGGGATTCATGCCGTGCGAGATCGCGAGTGCGGAACACGACATACCGAGTTGCTGGCACTGCCGAACTAAATCGGCGCGAAATTCCGGAGAATAGCTACGCTTGGTTCGGCCTTTACGGGGCTGTTCTGCGATAGGGTACATGTGTCCGCTTCCATGTGATCGTGGACACGTATGCTCTTACGCGCTAATGCCGAATGCCAGATGGGATGACCGGCCGCTTACCGTGCTCATGCTGTCGGATTTTTCGACGGATGCAGACGATGGAAGGTAAGCAAGTGGTACCCGTGACGCCGCGCACTGCGCGACGCAGTTTCACCAAGGAATTCAAGCGCGAGCTTGTGCGCCAAGCGATGCTGCCGGAGGTTTCTCGTGCAGCTCTGGCCTTGGCCAACGGCGTCAACGCCAATCAACTGGCACGCTGGTGTCGCGAGAGCATCAGCGTGCCGATCACGTCACTTTCGTGCCCATCGTCAGCGCCGCATCCACTGCTTCAGAATACGCTCGTGCTCCGCTAGCCACAGTTCCCCCGACTGAGCTCGAGTGGCTGCATGGCCATACCAGGATCGTCATTCGGGGGAACGTCGAGGTCGAGATTCTGCGCACGATCATCTCGCAAACCTTGGCATCCTCACGTGCAGCATGATCGGGCTAACTCCCGGCACGCAAGTGTGGCTTGTCGCAGGCGTAACCGATATGCGGCGTGGCTTCGACGGTTTGGCCGCTGTCGTGCAAACCAAACTTGCCAACAACCCGTACGGCGGCCAGGTGTTCGTCTTCCGAGGTCGGCGCGGCGACCGAATCAAGGTACTCTGGTGGGATGGACAGGGTCTGTGTTTGCTCTGCAAGCGCCTCGAACACGGTTACTTCGTCTGGCCGCAGGCCGATTCCGGTAGCGTGCATTTGAGCGCTGCGCAGTTGTCCATGTTGCTTGAAGGCATCGACTGGCGCCGACCACAGCGCACCGCCACACCCCGTGCAGCGTAGTCGTAGCAGTTGTATACGTGGCCTGAAATGCGTAAACTGTCGCCATGGCCGAATCCCCTAACAGTGCGCTCCCCACCGAGGTCGTTGTGACCTGCTCCCCGCGATTGGTACGCGAATAATGTAGAGTCCGTTCCAAAGGGAGCGGAGAGATGAAGAAGCGATTCACGGAAGAGCAGATCATCGGCATATTGAAGGAAGCCGAGGCGGGTCTGAAGGCAGCTGAGCTGTGCCGTAAGCACGGAATTTCCGAGGCGACCTACTACAATTGGAAGGCGAAGTTCGGCGGGATGACGGTTTCAGAGGCGCAGCGGCTGAAGGAATTGGAATCCGAGAATGTCCGGCTGAAGCGATTGCTGGCTGAGTCGATGCTCGACAACGCCGCCTTGAAGGACCTCGTGCGCCAAAAGTAGCAAGCCCGCAGGCCAAGCGCGAAGCGGTTCAGAAGTTGATGACCGAACGCGCTATGGGCATCACCCGTGCCTGCGGGCTGGTTGGTATCTCCCGGTCTTTTTTCTTTATAAGTCGACTCGCGAGAGCGATGTGGCTTTGAACGAACGCATGACCGCTATCGCGGCCGTGAAGCGCCGCTATGGCTATCGCCGTATTCACGTGCTTCTGCGACGGGAAGGCTGGATTGCGAACCATAAGAAGATATGGCGGCTGTACAGCCTCGCTGGCCTGAGCGTTCGCCGACGCAAGCGCAAACGAATTGCGGCTGTCGAGCGAGTCCAAAAGCCCGTGCCCAGCGGCCCTAACCAGAGCTGGTCGATGGATTTTGTATCGGATGGCCTAGCGTATGGACGGCGCTTGCGAAGCTTGAACGTGGTCGACGATTACACGCGAGAATGTTTGGCGATTGAAGTTGATACGTCGTTGCCGGGCTTGCGGGTACGGCAGGTTATGGAGAGGCTTTGCGAGATGCGTGGCTTGCCGTTATCTATCACTGTGGATAACGTACTAAATGCAATAGGCTCAGACAAAAAAGTTACAGCATCCCCTGGCGGCGAGATTTCGCTCGTCGCACATTTAAAAGAGCGCGTCCTGCAACATTCCTAGCGGTCTTCCGCTCTGTAACGGGCTCGCCCAGCTCACCATAGTAGAAACAAGATTCGAGATGCCCGCACCTCGATCTTCACGTTACTTAAAACAGCATAAGGGCCCAGCGGAAGGTCCAATCATTATCTACGAGGTCACTTGCTGCTGTGCCTCAACGGCCCTGCAGAGAGGGATCGATCCGCTGGGTAAGCTTTGTTCAAAGAACCGCTGATACGGACGGTTCGTTTTAATCATTCCGTGTGCGACTCGCGCCATCTTCGCGCAAACAGCAGTGAGGGCTTTGCGCTTTAAGTCGGCGTTGCCAGGATCGGACTTGATATATCGATCGTATTTATCTTTAAATGAATTCTCACGTAGGCGAACTGCGACAGTGCCTGCCATCCAAAATGCCAAGCGCAGTCTCGCGTTTCCACGTTTGGACAACTGCTCACGACCTCGTGCCGTTCCAGACTGATGCTTGGCCAGATCAAGGCCACAATATTTCAGGAATTGCCGATAATGGCGGAATCGGCGCAAATCACCCGCTTCCGCGAGAATGGTAAGTGCGATGATCGGACCAATACCTGGCAACGTTCGCAAACGTTCGTAGTCGGCATTGTTCAATAATGCCGCTTCGGCACGCTCCTCCAAACTCGTACGCGCTTCGTTGAAGTGCTGAAGTTGCCGAAGTGACAGTCGAAATGTTTCTACGGCTAGGCTGTCTGGGTGATGCGGCAGCGCAGCTGACTGTTGTGACATGTCCCAGATTTCACCTAGTTTTTGGGTCTTCTCGACCTTGCGACCGACAAGGTCCCACGCCGCTTTTACAAACTCTTCTCGCGTCAGCCGTTGCACATGAGCCGGCGTCGGAAATTCCAGCATGAATCGTATCCACCACTCACTGCGGCTGCTGCTCCAGTACTTGTACATCTCCGGAAAGTACAGAGGGACGTGGTGATTGATGATTGAATGCTGAACGCGTGTTCGCAACCTCGATATCTGGAAGTAAGTCTTGGACAGCTCTTGCAGATCATGGTTGCCAGCGATCATCGGGTCAACGTATTGCTGCACGATGCCGTGTTTCAGCATATCCAGAATCACTGAGGCGTCTTTGGGATCATTTTTATCCCATGAGTTGAATTTGGCCTCGCGGTAGCGAGCCTGTGCGACCGAAGACACACTGACAAGATCGACACCGGCCATCAAAAGTCGATGAGCTATTGGGCGGTGGTAATCGCCGGTCGGCTCCAGTGCACCTTTACACCGACCTCCAAGGCTTTGAATGAATTGGATAAGCCGGTCAAAATCCTGAGCGGAGTTTGCCATCTTGAAGCGATGCTTCATACCGGTCGCGGTTTCGATCAACACAGCGTTCCATTGCTTTGCAACATCGATTGCAAGGAAATGCACGTCAGTCGTAGTATTGGAAGTGTCAGCCATCACGGTGTCCTCCTGTGGTCCTCGAGAAACCTAAGGATGCCAGTCACTGGGATTGGCTGACCACCATTCTGCATTTACTACGGGCCCGAATTCGCAGGCAAAGTGCTTGATGCCTGGGCTTATGAGGCTGGGGTTACGCTGTCGTTCATTCGACCAGGAAAGCCCGTCGAGAACGCGTATATCGAGAGCTTCAACGGCAAGTTTCGAGACGAATGTCTGAATGAGCATTGGTTCACGTCGATGCGTCATGCCAGGGAAATCATCGAAGCCTGGCGCATCGAGTACAACACCGAGCGGCCACATAGTTCGCTTGGTTATCTAACGCCTGAACAGTTCGCCACCGCGTACTGTCAGAAAGGGTTTTTAACGACGGACTCTACAGCCGTTGGAGACTAATGCCGGGGGCAGGTCACTTGCGCTTCAGCGCATGGTCGCGGATCTCGCCGGCCAGGTGCGCAAACTCCAATCGAATCTGAGCGCACGCGAGTTGCTCATCGAGCATTTACAGATTCAGATCGCGGCGCTTCGCCGCCAGATGTACGGCCGCAAGTCCGAGAAGCTGGAGACCGAGATCGGTCAGCTCGAGCTCAAGCTCGAGGAATTGCTGCTCGACAACGGGGAAGATCCGGCGCCCGCCACGCCTGTCGAACAAGAACGTAAAAACCGCACTCGCAAGCCGCTGCCGGAGGATCTGCCGCGCGACACGCTCGAGCATCTGCCCTCAGGCGATGACTGCCCGGACTGCGGCGGTGCGCTCAAGCCAATCGGTGAGGATGTCGCCGAGCAGCTCGAGTACGTGCACGCTGACGACACGCCTGTGCCGATGCTGGCACCGGGTAAAGGCAAGACCGTCACCGGTCGGTTGTGGGCGTATGTGCGTGACGAACGCCCAGCGGGCTCGGCGAATGCCCCCGCATTATGGATGGCGTTCACGCCCGATCGTCGCGGCGAACATCCGCAACGACATCTCGGCGAGTTCAACGGCATCATCCACGCCGACGGATTTGCAGGATATGACGCGCTGTATGGCGACTCGCGAACGCAGGCGGCCTGCTGGGCGCATGCCAGACGCAAATTCTACGAACTCACGAAGTCGCATCCGTCACCGGCGGCAGGCGAAGCGGTGCGCCGCATCGCGGCACTGTATGCAATTGAAGAGCAGATCAGGGGGGAGCCCCCGGACAAGCGTTTGCTAGTACGAACCGAACACAGCAAACCATTGCTCGACAGTATGCGAACCTGGCTAGACACGCTGATCCCAACGCTATCGACCAAATCGGCGCTCGCCGGTGCGATCCAGTACGCGCTCAATCGATGGGATGCGCTGAATACATTCGTCCAGGATGGCCGTGCGGAAATTGACAATAACGCTGTCGAACGCGCGTTGCGCGCCGTGGCAACGGGGCGTTCATTGTGCACCTCCTTCTGAAACCTGGATAAACATTGGGATCTGGCCTTCGACATCGTTGCGACACGGGCGATACTTGCGCGCCAGTGCTGCGGTAACCGCTTCGCTGTGCAGATCGATCGTCCGAATCTGCCATGGGGCATCAGGCACGACCTGCTCGGCAGGCAGAATCCGATCGTTGATCAAACGCCGGATCATGTAGTGAGTGACACCAAGCTCCTTCGCTGCCTCAGACATCGTCAGCCAGTCGCCATCCTTATCTGCCGACTTGTAGGCGTGGATATCGCGGACATGCCGTACAGAGCTGACACGATGTGCGGTCCAGGTCTTGCCCTGTCCTGTGCGTATTCCCATGCGGTTCAGTGATGCAGCAATGTCCTCGTCGGACCATCGGGTTACCATGCTGCGAATAACCGCGAGCGCTTCGTCTGACGTACTGCAGCCATGCTCGCCAGTTCGCGGCCTGCGAATCCGTAGCCGGGAATGTTGACCGCCTTGCCAGTGGATCGTCAGAATGATTTCGCGTGTAGCCTCGTCGACGTCGGCAACGATATCGACGATGAGCGCGCGAACAAGCTGTTGACGTGTGCGCATGGCGACGCTCGGTGCATTCCACGCAGCATGAAGATCTTCGGCGAGCTTCGTAAAGTCAGGCAGGGGAGCCTGCGCCTTTGGTGCAGTCACCGTCTCCACGCGCGTCTGGCAGGCCTGTACACGACGTAATGCCGCTTCCCAGTTCTTCTCCAGCTGCGCGGCAATCAGGCGGTTCTCGGGATCACAGGCGGCGTAGCGCCGCTCAGCCAGCGTGGCCTCGTACTGGGCCTGCTGCAGTTCGAGTTCCACGATCTGTTGCTGCTCGTTCAGGGTATCCATGTGCATTTGCTCAGCCTGTTGTGCCGCTTCGATCGCCAATGGCTCCACGACGCGCAGAAGCTCCTTGCTGACAGTCGCATCGATACGGGAACCACCGAACCTCATACATCGCGCTGACGTGTCGAAGCGGTCACACCGGTACACGGCCTGCGGGATACGTCCAGCGTAGGCCACCGACAGGCGACGTCCACAGCGTGCGCAGGCAAGCAGGCCAGCGAGCAGCGCGCGGCCACCACGACCGGATTTTACGTCGCCCGCCTTGCCGTAAGCATTTGTCGCGAGCTTCTTCTGGTTGCGTTCAAACTCCGCCCAGTCGATGTAGCCTTCGTGGTGTTCCCGGAGCATGACGTCCCAGTTCTCAAACGGCTTGCGGTGCTTGTAGCTCTTGCGTGCCCGGCCTTCGACGATCGTCATCTGCTTGCCGCTCTTGCCATACGCGTAGACACCAGCATAGAACGGATTCTTGAGCACCGAAATCACGTTACGGTAGCGTATTGGAGTCCAGTCGACCCGCGTCAGCGTCCGGCCGTCAGAGGGGCGCGGGAAGTGGACCTGTTCAGCGTTCATCGACAGCAGAACCTGCCGCGCGCTGCCCAGTTGCCGGAAACGAGTAAAAATCAGGCGTATGACTTCCTGCAACCGTGCGTCTGGATCGAAACCCAGACCAACATCACGATGCCAGATATAGCCGACCGGCACGCTGATACGTAATTCACCACGGTGTGCCTTCTCTCGTTTGGCGTCGTGCATGCGCGTTCGAAGCACGTTGAGTTCGAATTCGCTGATGCTGCCCTTCATGCCAAGTAATAGCCGGTCATTTGCCCGGCAAGGATCGTACACACCGTCAAGGTCGATTACCCGCGCTTGAACGAGACCACAGAGCTCGAGCAGATGATGCCAGTCGCGTCCATTGCGGGCAAGGCGTGAGGCGTCCAGGCAAAGCACTGCGCCGACATCGCCTGCACACAATAACGCGACCAGACGATCAAAGCCCGGTCTCGCAACTGTGCCGCTCGCCGAGCGTCCCTGGTCGTCGTCGATGACTTCGACGTCGCGAAATCCATGTCGCTTTGCTTCCTGCACGAGGTCATACTGCCGGCGCCGGCTCTCGAGGTTCAGTTGGACCTGCGTTCGGCTGGACTGTCGGACATAAACTACCGCCTTGCGTTTAAGAAGATCTGCGGGCAAACGATCATCATTCGTCATCGTTACGCCCCTTCGCAGTCGGGATGCCCGCCGCCTGCATCAACAGGCATGCGAGATGCCTGAGCGTGTTTGCCCGTTGCACCGCGTTCATCCCCTGAAGCTCGACCGCGTCGAACATCAGGTTCATCTGGGGCGGCATCGACCGCGATAACTGTTGACCTGCTGGAACGACGTTTGGCAGATTGCCCATTGCGTTTCTCCCGGACGTTGGTGGAACCGTCCGGAGAGTTTCCCCGCAAATGCAGATCGACCAGCAATTGATGCAGATTATGCAGTGTCGCTACGGTAACTCTCGGTTCGCCGAGAACCATCGCTGAACAAATCGCGGCATCGAGCATCCATCCCGCGATCATCCTGATTACACCGGGGTCCGCCTCCACATGGACGACCTGACCTCCGCCGCGACGCTCGATGTCTTTAACCTTGACGCGACGCCCATACAGCGGATGCCAACGATAATGAATCTCGACTTCCTGCCCGATATGGGCAGAATGAACGGGAAATTGCGCTGGGCAGGAAGAATTGGCTGTTCGCGGGTTCATTGCGGGCAGGCAAACGCGCGGCGGCAATCATGAGTCTCGTTCAGTCGGCCAAGCTCAATGGCCATGATCCGTACGCCTATCTCAAAGACGTACTAAATCGATTGCCAACCCATCCGGCACGGCAGATCGATGGCCTGTTGCCGCACAACTGGCAGCCCACGGCAACCTAACCCGTCATCCACCATCGTCAAGATGGGATCACCAGCCGCTTACTGAGCACGTTCATGTCGCGACGAAAGATGCCTTGGGTCGACGCTTACGAGCATTGGACACAGCAAGTCGATCTCGGTTGAAGCGGGACGCGTGAGTCGCCCCGAGACGAGCTAAGAGAACCAGGCTCGTCTCACTCTCAGGCAAGCTGAGCAACGGTTTTCGCGAGACGAGTCAGGCGAGACGAGTGAACGCATGCATGTGCTTGCACTATGGCAGCGTAGTCTCTTTTTCTATTGACTGAATATATGATCTGACTTGCCTCACTTGTCTCACCTGCAGGCGAAACCAAGCCTGACAACAGTTTGAAGTGCGACGTGGTGGGACAGACGACTCGCCTAAGGCCGCCTCAATCGCCTTACATAATGCCAAGAAATACCTCGGCTAGAGGCGACGCAACAATTGCGTATGCCTCGAAGCGAACGGATCATAAGCACTACATCTTTTTCTTAATGAGCTGATCGAGTGTATCGACGCCTTCCTTCTTCATCACCGTTCCGAGCTCAGCGTCCGATCGATAGCCCTTCGCAAAATCGGGGCCGTAGGTCTTACGCAAAGTCTCGACCTTCGTATCACTGCGCTTTTTACGAATCTCACCGTCGTGATCGCGCATTCGATCATCCAAGCCTTTTGGAAATGTCTTGTGTGCCATGGTCGATATCCTCTCAGGAACTACCTCGCGCATCCTAATTCCCACACCCGCTTCCGGGAGGACGCGACCCGGAAACCGTACGCAAAGCCTGCTGCGCAGATCTTAGCGCCCCCCAGGAACTGTGCGCCCCGTAACTCGGCGTTGGTGTTCGAAAATCTCGGCAAGGACCGCGTGGATATGGTGATTCGTATCGATCCCGATCCACTCTGTAGGACCGCCCATGTACTTCGAATTCGGATCGCTGCAAGTAACGATCGTGCTATCACCCCAGCTAAAGCGCTCGCCCATGAAGTGCGGAGAATTGACGAGGAGCGCGGAAAGCGCTTTTTGCTGCAATCCCAGTCGGGTCAGTTGCTTGGACTGGCCGCGCAGAATAAAAAACTGATTGTCGATCGTGTATCGAATTTTGCCGTTGTTGTGCTTCGATATAATTCCATCCATGGCGTTAGGATTGCGAATACCATAGTCACCGAACACGATACTGTCGCTACGCCGGTCAGCAAAAATCGCCTTCCAAAGCAGCATTTCAACCCGGTGCACCATGCCTGCCTCGTTGGGCTTCCGCACAGCTTCATTCACGAACTCGGGCATCGAGCCGCCTGCGATAACAATACTTCCAAATCCGTTATCCCGAAGCTGTTCGATCGCAACGTCGGCCCGATCGAGCAGATCAGGAACGGACCGGTGCCCCACGTCTCCGAAGTCGATTATTGCGACAGAGCTTTCCGGAACGATACCAAGGCCGTCAACAATTTCTTCCAGGCGTTCCTGGAAGAAATCTGGATCGAGCATGTCTTCAAGTGCTTCAGTGTTCAGCCTCAAGCAAAATTTTGGACCAAAGGTAGTTCCAATAGATCGCAGCGCTTGGCTGTAGACTGTGTCATCCCATCGGTCGTAGGCGACAACAGTATATGGAAGAACGCCTTGATCAGCGATCGCAGAAACTGCGTATTCAAGAACATGCACTCGGCCGCCGGTACGCGCATTCGGCTTCCACTTGGACATATCTACCAACGCAGGCCGCCCCAACCATGCCTTACCCATGGCAAAAGCCGTTTTTGTGATCGCCTCCTCAAACGTATTAGTGGACTTCTCTCCAGGCATCGGAATATCAAGAACCGGCAAGATTTTTGACGCGATCACAGTGGGGAGATTCCGTAAGGCGGAAAACTCGCCCTTCTTTGCCTTAAGTATCGGTACATAAAAAGGACTCATCTTACGCCTCGGTGTCCACGTTCAAGTTGAAATGCCGCCGAACTTCGTTGTTGCCTACCAATTCGCTAAAGATCCGGTAGTTTTCCGACTCTCTACGAATTCGCCCAGCTATGATCGCGGGGTGAATTCGCAACTCTCTAGATAACTCGTCAATCGACGCACGTGTGGGGTTAAGACAGGCGTCGCTGCGCTTCCACGCTACCCTCGGAATCAGCGCCTCACGAGCGATTCGATTCGCCTCCAACTCACGCTTATCCTCGGACGAAGTATCGAGATTATCCAAAAACGTCTCATCAATTCCCACGTGCTTCCAAAGGTGCGCGACCTCGTGAAGAAGCGTAAACCAAAAACTGTCTATCCGATCAAATCTGATGGTCATGCCAATAATCGGCATACCATCATCGTCTTTCAAAGCCGCACCGTCGAGTAACGTGCCCTTCAAATGAGGCTCAATGACTACGGCGATCCCATGCCTTTCAAGAAATTCGACAGCGAGCGCAGGGCCATGCTCCGACCAGCTTAGTTGAGCAAGCTCTCGCAAAAAAGCATTCGAGAAAACCTTCGGATCGAAGTGACCAAGCTTAGGCTTGCGCTCACGTCCTCGCTGAATCACTCGCGCCAGCCACGCATACAACGCGTACTTTGTTGCTGGCGAGTATGCGTCGCCATTTACAGAGCGCCGAAATGCAGCGGTGCCGAACTGAAGTCCAGTACTTGAAATGAAACCCTTTACCAACTGCTCGGTACTCTCTGCTGCAAGCTCAGACATTTTTCTCAGCCAACCTCTGGCAACCATTTCCTTCACGGGAAATCGCGTCCAGTCGACTTCGTCCTTCTGGCCACCATCCTTTGATTGAGCAGTGACGCCTACCAAGGTCTCGGCGGAAATGCCAAGTCCCAGCGAAACGGCGCGAATCATTTGCACGGTCAAAGGGCGCTTCCGGCTCAACACCTCTGACACTCGGCTTCGTGTGCCAAAGAACGGAACCAAATCGGCCTGCTTCAGACCCTGTTCGTGCATCCTAAATGTAATCGCATCTATCGGGTCCGGGGCCTCCACTGGGTACTGCTGATTCTCGTATGCCTCGACCAACACCGACAACAACTCCAACTTATCAGTGTCTTGACTTCCGGGTGCAGGCGCTTTTGCTATCAGCCCGTGTAGTTCGGCCAGATAGTGCCGGTGCTGCTCTTCCGAGCGAATTACCTTGAGTTCCATCAATGGGTATGAATCCAGTTTTCTAAATCAGCGACGAGTACGATTCCAGACGGAAAGCCCACCGCAATCTTGATCCCGAACGGTTGCGACGCGACAGGAAAAAGAAACGTGCTGTCTGCGCGAACTACCGCGTTAGGGAATTGGTGCCGAACGTCTGCCGGAACCTTCCAAGAGGCATGCAATATTTCCGAAGTCCAGCCGATCACCCACTTATCCGTGTGATCGTCCAAACCGTACAGCGCTTGAAGCCGGTTTCTTCCAAGTAGCCGCATAAGCCATATGTTCTCAATATGGGAACATGTTATGGCAGAAATTCAAGGAAGTCAATGTTCCACTTTCGGGAACACAAGGTCAGACTACTGTATAAAAACACAGCAATCAAGTTTTTTTTGGAAGAAATTCGTTGGTGGCGGACGTGATAAGCTCGGCGTCACGGAAAAACCGTGACACCTGTCAGCCCTCCGACCTGACAGGCCCTTGTAGACAGCGGTTTAGAGCGATTTGGCGGGTACGTCCCTGATTCGCCACCAAAATTAAAAAAGCCCGCAAAGCCTCTCCATTACCTGCCGTACCCGCAAGCCCGGCAACGACGTATCAACTTCGATCGCCAAACATTCTCGCGTGTAATCGCCGACCAAGTTCAAGCTTCGCAAGCGCCGTCCATACGCTAGGCCATCCGATACAAAATCCATCGACCAGCTCTGGTTAGGGCCGCTGGGCACGGGCTTTTGGACTCGCTCGACAGCCGCAATTCGTTTGCGCTTGCGTCGGCGAACGCTCAGGCCAGCGAGGCTGTACAGCCGACATACTTTCTTATGGTTCGCAACCCAGCCTTCGCGTCGCAGAAGCGCGTGAATACGGCCATAGCCGTAGCGGCGCTTCACGGCAGCGATAGCGGTCATGCGTTCGTTCAAAGCCATATCGCTCTTGCGAGTCGACTTATAAAGAAACAAGGACCGGGAGATGCCAACCAGCCCGCAGGCACGGGTGATGCCCATAGCGCGTTCGCTCATCAACTTCTGAACCGCTTCGCGCTTGGCCTGCGGGCTTGCTACTTTTGGCGCACGAGGTCCTTCAAGGCGGCGTTGTCGAGCATCGACTCAGCCAGCAATCGCTTCAGCCGGGCATTCTCGGATTCCAATTCCTTCAGCCGCTGCGCCTCTGAGACCGTCATCCCCCCCGAACTTCGCCTTCCAATTGTAGTAGGTCGCCTCGGAAATCCCGTGCTTACGGCACATCTCAGCCGCCTTCAGACCCGCCTCGGCTTCCTTCAATATGCCGATGATCTGCTCTTCCGTGAATCGCTTCTTCATCTCTCCGCTCCCTTTGGAGCGGACTCTACATCATTCGCGTACTAATCGCGGGGAGCAGGTCATCAAAGCCAGAAAACCACTTGTCCGCCATACCGGGGAAGTCCAGCTGAGGCGCCCCCTAAAATCGAGAACATTCCTTTACCACAAAGTTTTCGTATGCCACTAAATATCTTATTCAATTTAATCTGGTTATTTTCATAGGAATTACATATAAATAAAATTAATGGCCCGAACAAATATAAATTAGATTCAAGGATACGTTTCTGTTTTATTATTTTTTTGACATCTGAAAATTATTGGCAAGTGGAAGTCTCTCAATCCAATCAGAGGGGAATCACAATGGTAGTAGGTGCAGACAAGCATATTGTTCTGACAGAATCAGAGTCATCCGAAATTCGTCGAGCTTTCAGCATGCTCGACTATGATCCAACAGGGTCGCCCGCGTACCTGAGCGCGGTCAGAAAATGCGCCTATATGAACTTCCCGGACAGGGTGCTGTCCGCGATCGAAGAAATCCAGCGGCCCACCGCGGAGGCATTAGGCTCCTTGCAGATCGACAATCTGCCAATAGATTATGGCGTTCACGGTAGTCCTCGTTTTACAGAAACAGGCCATCTATTCAAAGATGGCGTGCTCAGCGAAAATGTACTCGTCGGCTTTGGCAGTGTGTTGGGAGAGCCCTACTCGATCGCGCATGAGGGCCGTGAGCTTGTTAACAACCTAACCCCTCACAAAGAGACCGCAAAGGAATTTACGGGACTCGGCTCCGAGGTCGAGCTGGACTTCCACATCGAGAACGCGGCACAAGCGCATATGCCCGAAGGCGACATCTCACCTTTTGCGCTGCTCTTGCTTGGTGTCAGAGATGAAGTCGGCGGCGGACCATACACACGCGTGGCCGATTGTCGGCGCGCGCTTGCAATGCTCTCCGACGAGGATATCGACTACCTTTACGGTAAGCATTACATCATCCGTGTGCCATACAGATGGCGTGGTGCCACGGAAACGCAACGTGATAATACGGACCTCAGTCCGATTTTATCTGGCCCTCACTCTGCGCCGCGTGTGACAGTAGCGTTCTACCCAGACATGGTACTGCCAGCCAATGCACGGGCGAAGGCTGCCTTGGACAACTTATACAAAGCAATACGCGAAGTCTCTTTCGGCGCACGAGTCAGTCCGGGCCGACTGTTGGCGATCAACAATCACTTCGCACTTCATTCCCGAGACCGTTTTGAAGCGCAATTTGACGAGAATGGACGAGCGCAGCGATGGGTGCAACGTGTATTTGTAGCGCGAAATCTATGGAATTTCCGTGCTTTTACGGCAATACAAGCCCGTGTTTTCGATCCGAAGGCAAATCCGATCGCCCGCGTTCGCCAGCCGCGTGTTCTCGACTTGACCACACAGTAATACGTGCTGACCAGCATCGCGGTAGGTGGCAACGCGCCCTATTGTCGACATGGGATAGGGACGATAGCGATCGACCGACTGATTTTCACTTCTGACACTGCTGCTTGCCGCGAACTGAAGCCCTATTGGGCTTCGTAACAACCACGAATTCGATTTTAGGTTTTCAGTGAACACTGCCAGTAACTCGCCTCTCTCGAAACCGGTCTCCAGCATAGGATGGACCCTCGCAGCAACTAGCTTCGGCTTCGTCGTCGTGCAACTCGATGTGACAATCGTGAACGTCGCGATGCCGCAAATCGGTAGCAGTCTTGGATCCAGCGTTGCGGGCCTCCAATGGATCGTCGACGCCTATACGTTGGCGTTTGCGGCGTTGCTGCTAACGGCGGGCTCACTGGCTGATCGTTACGGTAGCAAGCGCGTTTTCAGTATGGGTCTGATACTGTTCGGACTGGCGTCGCTCGCTTGTGCGGTTGCTCCGTCCATTGGATTGCTGATTAGTGCACGCGCAATTCAAGGTGTTGGCGCGGCGTTGATTCTTCCGACGTCCCTGTCCTTACTGTCGCACGCGTGTGCCGGTGACCATGCTAAGCGTGCGCACGCGATCGGTTGGTGGAGTGCGATTGGAGGGGCTGTAAGTGCCTTGGGCCCGGTTGCTGGTGGTGTACTCACCAGCGGGTTCGGGTGGCGTTCAATTTTCTTCGTAAATCTGCCTATCTGCCTATTCGGGTGGTGGGCGTGCCAACGGTATGTTGTCGAAACCAATCGTCTAGCGGAGAAGCGACTGGATGTTGCTGGGCAGGTACTGGCGGTTTGCGCGCTATTCTTCATCACTCACTCGGTTATAGATGCCGGTTCGAACGGTTGGGCAAATCCGGCAGTGCTATGGGGCTTCGCATTCGCCCTGAGTTCGGTCGCAGCGTTCCTGTTCAATGAAGCAAGGGTGGGGAATCCCATGATTCCCTTATCCTTGTTCAAAAATCGTACCTTATCGATCTCGGTGATATTGGGATTGGTCTCGAATCTGTCTTTCTACGCGTTGATTTTTGTATTGAGCATTTATTTTCAGCACGTAAAAGGCTATACCCCAACCCAAACCGGCTTCGCTTTGTCGCCGTTCACGGTGATCATGCTAGCGAACGTGGCGAGCGGGAAATTGGCGAAGCGGTATTCTCCGCGTGTTCCGGCAGTGGCAGGTAGTCTCCTATGCGCCCTCAGCTTCGCACTTTTACATGGCATAAGCGAACAGACAACCTACATCCAGATTTTGCCAAGTTTGCTACTACTCGCTATCGGATCGGGCGTAAGCACACCAGCGCTAACATCCACGATCATCGGTAGTGTGGACAAATCCCGCTCTGCTACTGCATCCGCGATCTTCAATGCTGCGCGACAAGTGGGTAGCGCGATCGGCGTTGCGCTATTTGGTGCGCAGATGGTCGGGTCTGCAGCGCAGATGGCAGCAGGTGCCGCATCATCGTTCGACGTATCCACCGTGCTCCGCGTTGCTAGCGCTTTTCTCGCCGCACTGTATCTCTAACTGTTCCAAATCTCACCAGCAGTCAGTGACTTGATGGCAAACGTTTAGGCCATCTTGGCGGACTGCGCTCGCCTACAATTTCACGATAATCAAGGAAAGATCCATGGCAAAGCAACTGATTGATACTGTCGCCATCGTCGATGGGGCATCTACTAGCGCTTATCTCGCACCGGCATTCCGTTCTTACGGCGTAAAGTGCGTACATATCCTTAGCAGTGAGTCACTGCCATCGCGATTGCAAGCGCAGATCAACCCGTCCGACTACGTTCGATCAATCGTACACCGCGGTAACGTTCAACAAACAGCCGATGCAATTCGCGATTTGGGTATTAGTGTCGTCTTGCCAGGTGGAGGTAGCGGAATTGAGCTTGCATCATGGTTGGCTGACGCGCTGGATGTCCCATTGAAAAATCCTGGAGAACTCGCTGTGGCACGCCGGCATAAGTACGAGCAAATCGAGGCCTTGAAACGTGCCAACATTCATACGCCAAGCCAATATCAAGCAAAAACCCCCGCTGAAATTGTTGATTGGGTATTGAGCAGCGCTTCATTACCGGTGGTAGTGAAACCGACCCGTGGCGCAGGCGTGAAGGGCGTCAAAATCTGTCGATCCCTTGAGCAAGTCGCCGAGGCTGCACAAAACGTACTCGACTCAATTTCCTATTACGACGAGGTGCAGGACGAAATTCTCGTCCAGTCCTACAGCGAGGGGCAAGAATACATCGTGGACGCCGTGTCATACGATGGCAAACATAAAATCGTCAGTGTATGGGAGGTCGAACGAGATCGCCGGCACTCACCCCGCCTCGAAAAAATGTTAGTCGTCGACCATACACAGCGGCAATATGAGTCGATTATTGCGTATGCGAAGCAAGTGCTGGACGCAGTGGGATTACACTACGGCCCGTCGCACATGGAGCTTATCGTGACCGCAGACGGCCCGACCATCGTTGAATTGAACTCCCGCTTGCACGGTAGTCTCGACCCCCGACTCACGACGGCTGTCACTGGCGAAAATCAGATCTCTGCAACCGTTGAGGCCTTCGTAAACCCCTCCCGATTCTTGCAGACGCTTGAGGATGCACCACGCTTTGACGGTTTTTGTGGGCATATCCTCCTTGTCTCGCCAAAAGCTGGCACCCTCAGCGGCGATTTTCCTTGGCACGCTTTAGAGGCTTTACCTTCCTTTGTCAGCGTTAAACGATGGGTTAAACCCGGCGATGCACTTCACGTCACGACCGACTTGCAAACCGCACTTGGCATGGTTGGCGTATTCGATGCTGAATTCGATCAATTGACGCAAGATTGGCAAGCTATACGAAAAATCGAAGCTGATTTCTTTGCAAGCCAGGAACCTTCATTCGCGTAATACAACGCGCAGCGCCGGTCATTACATGTGCGCCGGCGTGCACTGCGCTTTCCCAAAAGGACGTTATCGTGGCCAGTATGTCGGAAGAACTCGTTATCGTTGGCGCCCGGGCGACCGGAACGAGCATCGCACTCGTTGAAGCGGCCATGCGTAGAGGGATGGGGGTTACCATCTTGCTTGAGTCTGGCGTTGAGCTAGATAGGAATGTTTTTCCAAAGCAAACAGAGATTTTCAATGTCGATACCAGAGAATCGGCCGTGATATCTTGGATTCAGGAACGATTCTCTCATCAAGCAGCGAAATTGTATGTCACTACCGCCCACGACTTATATGCGAAACTGGCTGCGAATGTGGCCGCCTCGCTTGGCTGTCTAGGCCCAGATGCGGAATGCGTTACGCTGTCGATTTCGAAATCTGCACAAAAACGTATACTTGAGGAAGCTAGCATTCCAACATCACCTTATGCCGTAATTGACTATCAAAACCGTGATCAGACTAGCAGTTTGGTTTCCGCCTTAGCGATCCCGGTTGTAGTGAAGCCGTCCGAAGGATCAGCTAGCAATGGCGTTCGACTATGCCATTCAATTAAGGATGCAGTGGAACACGTAGCGCTACTGTTCGAGAGCGATGGCGGACTGCAAGAGGGGCAAGTGGTGGTCGAGTCGTTCCTCTCCGGCCATGAGTATTGCGTCGAATTCTTTGACGGCGTCTATGTAGGGTCGATGCGGAAGCTGAAGTCGAGCGGTTTAAGATTTGTAGAGCGTGGATACACGGCTGAGCTGGATCTTCAGGATATTACCCTTGAGCGCATGATTGCCGTATGTGGCGCAGCCGTGGCAGCTGCAGGGCTAACGTGGGGACCTGTCCACCTGGATTGCATCGTCTCACATGACGTGCCCCACATTGTAGAACTGAATCCCCGTATTGCGGGGAGCTTCATATGCGATATCGTGCGAGATGCTTATCACTTCGATCCCGTCGAAGCGTTGCTCGATAAGCTACAGGGCCAGGAAATTCGTCTCCCAAATGCGTTTAAGCCAAAACGATATGCTCGTGTAGATTTCTTCTTGGATGAGGATTCGCCGTCTTGGAATCTTGCAGAGGGCGGAAATGTGTGCACTGGTCCGTTGACGATGCGGTATGGACCATTACGGATTCCTAGCCGCGAAAGACGCGCCTTCGTATATGTTCATGGCACACGATAGGTACCGTGACCGATATACGGAACCGCGTCGGTTCTGTCGCAATAATTGGGTCTGGTATTCTGAAGACTTCGAGCGAACGATCTGATCGATGTGACCTGCCCCTCCTGAGCAGCCCGCAGACAAAACGTGTAAAAATACCGCTTTGCCCGTACGATATTCGAGATGGCCAAACAAGATTCCATGTCCCTGCCCCGCGATCCAACCGACACTTCTGCCCCCATGTTCACCATCGTACCGGTACGCACGCAACGCGACCTGGAGGCCACCATTGCATTGATCCGCGAGTACGTTGCCTGGCTCGGGATCGATCTGTCGTACCAGTCGTTTGAGGAGGAAATGGCGACGATGCCGGGGAAGTATGCGCCACCCAATGGCGAGCTCTGGCTCGCGCGCCATACGGTGCACGGCACGCCGCTAGCCTGCATCGGCTTACGCCCACTGCCGGACACCGCAACGCAAGGGCTGTGCGAAGTAAAGCGCCTCTTTGTATCCGAACATGCGCGCGGGATGGGGGTCGGACGGGCGATGGTAGCCACGGCTGTCGACCACGCACGCAAACTTGGCTATCGGGAGATGCGGCTCGATACGCTGACAACGATGGTCGCGGCACAAAGGCTTTATCGTGAAGCGGGCTTCATCGACATTCCGGCCTATTATGAAACGCCGGTGGAAAACACTTGCTTCATGGCAAAGCAGTTATAAAAGCGACGATCGACACAGCTGCAAACAACCCGGCGTACAGGTTCAAGTCCGCTGCCAACCCTGATAGAACAGCCGTACACCAAAGCCCGCCAGCGCCAGCCCGGTAATGCGCTCCAGCAACAGCCTGGCGCGTTGATACGCCCGGCGTACAACCGGCAGGGAAAATGCCTGACTCACCACGCAACGCCAAGCCAGCGAGGTGATGACGATACCAACCCACGTCCCCACCTTCGTTTCCCAATTCGTCGCAGGCGTCAGCACGACGGAAAAAACGCTGGCGAAGAACAATGCTGTTTGCGGATTGCCGAGATCCGTCAGCAGGCCGCGCCGGAACAACGAAACTGGTGTGGCAGCAGGTGCGCCATCCACGGGATCGCCCGACGTTCCTGCGTCGAGCACATGTCGCGGCGCCAGCGCAGATCCCGATGCCGTTACCGCGCCCCGCCCTGCAACACTATTGGCACCTGCCCGCTTGCGTGCCGCACGTTGTCCGGCCAGGAACATACGCAAGCCGAACCACATCAAGTACATGCCGCCGGCAAGCTTGATAACCGAAAACAACGTCCCGCCTTTCGCGATCATCGTCGCCATACCCAACAGGCCCAGCGCCGCGTAAAGCGCATCACCGGCGGCTACGCCCAGTCCCGTGATAAAGCCGGCGGTTCGCCCCTGTGTGACACTCGCCTGCACGACAACCAGCAGATTAGGGCCTGGACTCATGAAGGTTACCGCAAACAGACCCATGGCCAGTAAGACGACTTGGATAGACATTTCCGACTTTCCACCGAAGTAAAGCGGTTAATCGAAGCAAACTTAAGCTTCAAACACTAGCTCGGCCTGATCATCGCGTCATTGAAGAAACGAAGGAATGGCGCGCCGGACGCAACACAGGACATGGTCCTGTTTTCAGGTCAATATTTTCCACATCACAAGCACCATCGTAATGCCGACTACGGAAACCAAGGTCTGCAGTAGCGACCATACCCAAATCGTTTCCTTGAGTTTCAGGCCGAAGAATTCCCGGACCATCCAGAAACCAGCATCGTTCACATGACAGAAGAAGACCGAACCCGCACCAATCGACAGTGTCAACAAAGCACCATGCGTTGCCGGCATTCCCATCGCCAACGGCGCGACAATGCCTGCCGTGGTCGTGGTGGCGACAGTTGCCGAGCCGGTCGCCTGACGCAGACAGATTGCAATCAGATAGGCCAGTAGTACTAGTGGCAGATGCGTACCGGTGGCAACCTTGCTAACCGTGTCGCTGATCCCGGCCAATACCAATGTCTGCTTCAAGCCGCCGCCCGCGCCGATAGTCAGCAGCAAGATGCAAATCGGCGGAAGGCTGCGACGCAGGATGTTGCCCACTTCGTTCTTCCCACGCCCCGTGGCCCAACCGAAACCAACGATCGCCACGATAACCGTGAGGCTCAAGGCGATGATCGGTTCGCCGAGGAATTCAAGTGCCTGCGTGAGTGGTGACGCGGCAGGCAGCAACAACCGGGCGATGGTCCGCCCCAGCATCAAGATCACCGGCAGCAGGATCGTGATCAACGACATACCGAAACTCGGGCGACGATACCGCGATGCATCCGCGTCAGCAACCGGCACGGCGGCATGCTCACCATCAAAGGTTGCCCCAATCGCCACCGCCGCCGCGTCGGACTCTCCATCGCGTGCGCGTTGCGCGGCGATCCGCGGACCCAGCCACATCCCGTAAAGCGGGCCTGCGATGATGATGGCCGGGATTGCGGCGATAAAACCCAGCAGAATCGTCATGCCCAGGTCCGCGTGCAGCGCACTGACGGCAATCAGCGGACCCGGATGCGGCGGCAGCAACGCGTGCAATGTCGTCATGCCGGCCAATGCCGGGATCGCGATTCGCAGCACCGGCTGGTTCGCGCGTCGTGCCATCACGAAAATGATCGGCACCATGACGACCAGGCCAACTTCGAAAAACAACGGCAAGCCGATGATCACCGCGACACCTGCCATCAACCAAGGCAGCGTACGTGGCGTCGAGCGACGCAACATCGCGTCGACAAGGCGATCCGCCGCGCCTGATTCCGCCATCAGCGCGCCCAGCATTGCACCCAAAGCGATGATGACGCCGACATCGCCAAGCAAGCCGCCTGCCCCCTGACTGAAAGCTTTTGCGACTTTCTCCATCGGCAGGCCCGCCACGGCACCGGCAACGAAGGTGCCAAGCAGGATCGCGAAAAACGGCGCGATCCGTAACACCGCGATTAGCGTGACGACAGTCGCCAGTGCCAACACGCAGGCAAGTATCAGTTGTGAATCGTGCTGCAGCCAAGCGCTGGCGGCAATCGCATGCGTCGTATCCAAAGCATTCCCCGAGAACCCGTCATCGCTCAAATGAAAGGATAACGAAAGACTGGTCCGTATGACCGTGATATGTGGTTATAACAATTGCCAATACAACTTTAAAGTGGCAAACGGCGCGTATTAAAGCACCAATTTATCGAACAGATCACCGGACAACGCCGATCTCGACCCAATTTCCGGGTTTACACCTAGACATTTAAACTTACAAATGACTATGAAGATTTTCCATAATCGTCTCAAGCATATGAAAATTTTGAAATGCTCACCAGGCACGAGACGTGCTTAGCTTTGATGCACGTACCGTGATGTACCCTGTGTGGCGTGAGTGACAAGACAATTTTCCCCGCATTATCGGTGCGCTTGGCTCGATTGCAAGGCCTGGCAAGCGTTATGAAGGGACGTGTCACAATCATTCGATACCCACGGGCGCTGCTGCAAACTATTCGCGACAGATCGGTCTTTTTCACGTTTTTACGCACCATTGCGCGGCACCGCCCATGCGAGATCGTTTCCCTGTCACCACGCCAGAAGCCGTAGCTGCCGCGTTGCCCGCGAACGAAGCTGCGCGCATCGCGGCACTGGAGCGGCTTGCACTACTCGATACCGAGCCCGAGATAGCGTTCGACGACATTGTCCAATTAGCCGCTACGGTGTGCGATACGCCTATTGCATTGGTGTCGCTCATTGACCGGGACCGCCAATGGTTCAAGGCCCGGATTGGCCTGGATGCCACGCAGACGCATCGGGACCTGGCATTTTGCGCTCACGCGATTCTGCAGCCTGAAGCGCTGACAATTGTCTTGGATGCCACCGCGGACGCGCGATTCAGCGGCAATCCTCTGGTGACCGATGAACCCGGGATCCGTTTCTACGCAGGTGCGCCGCTACGCTCCCCTGACGGCCACGCGCTCGGCACCCTTTGCGTCATCGACACCAAGCCTCGCTCGCTGGACGATAAGAGCGGCCTGGCGCCGTTCACTGCCGCCCAGCAACAAGGATTACTAGCATTGGCCCGACAAGCGACGGCGCTTATCCAGTTGCGCGAACTCGGCCTTGCGCGCGCGCGACAAAACCATGCCTTGCGACAGAAAATCACAATGGCGTTGGCTGACGCTTCGGACGCCGACGAAGGCCTCTACGCACGACTGCGGCATGAGCAACGCGTCAACGCCGTCGGACAATTGGCCAGTGGTATCGCGCATGATTTCAACAACTTGTTGCAGACCATCAGTACAAGCCTGCAGCTGGTGCAACGCAAGGCTGAACAGGCGGAGCACGTGCGACGTTGGGCAAACAGTGGCATGCTCGCGGTCGAGCACGGTGCCAGCCTGGTATCCCAGCTTCTGGCATTTTCGCGTAACCGGACTGACGGCGAGGACCACGAGGCCGCGCAGCCGGTGTGCTGTGTCGATGCCACCATCGAGCGCATCGAAGACCTCCTCGCCCGCGTCCTGGGTCCGGAAATCCGCCTGACATTTGCATTGAACGCGGGCACGGCGTGTATCGACTGCGCCGCGACGCAGATCGAAGCCGCCATGATGAATATGGTCATCAACGCCCGCGACGCAATGCGCAACGTTGGCAGCATCCGCATCACGACCATGCGTACACGGGTCGATGCGGTCCCGCACGACGGTGCATCCGCATCGATTGCCGGCACGGCAGTGTCTGGCGGCGCGGTGGGTGATGTAACACCTTCCCAGGGCGACGCCATGACCCCGCCGCTTGCCGAGGGTGATTACGTCATGTTGCAAGTTTCGGATTCCGGACCGGGAATGCCGGAGGATGTCGCGGCCCGGGCATTCGAGCCTTTCTTCACGACAAAACCGGCAAACAAGGGGACCGGACTGGGTTTGGCTCAGGTCCAGGCGGCGGCGCTGAAAGCAGGCGGCACAGCCCGCATCGATGCCTCGCCACACACCGGCACGACGGTCACTTTGTGGTTGCGCATCAGTACGGCGGACGAAATGTCCGCCCTCGTCGCATCGACGGAAACCAGCCAGGCGATGTTGGACGGCGTGCCGCCCGCGATAGTGGTGGGCATCCCGCCATCCGCGGACCCGCCGCCGCAACCGCCCCGGGTCTTGCTGGTTGACGACCAGCGTGATCTGCGCACGGCGCTTGCGGCCTTGCTGGAGGAAGCCGGGTTCGTCGTGGAGCAAGTGGAAAGCGGGTTGGCGGCGCTTCAGCAAATCGATCTCTCGATACCGGATATTGTCATCAGCGACTGTGCGATGCACGGGTTCAACGGCGCGCTTTTAGGGCGGGTCCTTGGGGCGATGCATCCCCGATTGCCCATCCTCTTCATGACCGGCCACATCAACCTGGATCTGGTCCGGGCGGATCTTCCCGCCGAAGCCATCCTGCTGCGCAAGCCCATTGTCATCGACGCGCTGATTACGCGCATCGATGCCGCGCTGCAAGCGCTGCCGAATGCGGAACGCTTCACCCGCTATCAACGTTCGGACAATGCGAACGTCGTCGGGCCTGCCGAGCCGCCTATAGCGTCATCCGGCATGCAAGCCGTCGGATAGTGCAATGCCGCCAGCGCTCACCTCATGGGTGACCTGCCACTAAAGGCGCACGCAAGACTTATCCGAACGAAAACACCCGCAGGAATACAGCGCCCATGCGCACCGACACGGCGGCGCCGGTGCGATCGGATGCCGGTTGAAAGGCAGGTGCAGTAACATCACGCGGTTATCTGCCTATTGTTCCCGTTCCTGCCGATGTCTGTAGAAAGCGCGCTCGTCGTTTGCCGGTTCCTCCATTTCGCCGCGCTGTTCGCGTGGTTTGGGCGAACGCTGTTTGTCGGGATCATCGCCATGCCCGGCGCCGCACGCCACCTCATATGCGTCACGCGCCGCACCACATGGTGGATGGCTGTGCTGACACTACTCAGTGCCTACGCCCTGGTTCCGATTGAAACGGCGCAGATGACTGGTGGGTGGGACGACGCCTGGCAGCCATCGATGTGGCTTGCCGTGCTGGACACGCCGTTCGGTGCGGTCTGGCGATTGCATCTGGTACTTGTACTGGCGACGACCCCTCTTGCGCTCGCGCGATCCCGCGCTCTCACGCTTATCACCTTGGCCGGCACTGCCGCGCTGCTGATGACGCTGGGCCTCGAAGGCCATGCGGCCATGCTGAGCGGCTGGGGTGGTGCCTTGCAACGCACGAACCACGCCTTGCATCTGCTCGCCACCGCGGCATGGGCCGGCATGCTCCCCCTCCTGTTACCGATTCTGTCGCAACTCTCGCATACGCCATCATCTGCGTTGCCCCGGTTACAACCCTATAACCGTGCCGAGGCGCAGCGCACATTACAGCGTTTTTCCATTGCGGGCCACATCGCGGTCGCGTTGGCGGTGGCAACCGGCATCGCGAATATTGCCTGGATTCTAGGCACGCTTCCCTGGACCGGCACCATGTCCAATGCGCCTTATCGCGATGGATTGATGGAAAAGTGCGTGCTTGTCGCGGCGATGATCGCGATTGCGCTGGTGAATCGCTATGGTATCGTCCCGGCCATGCGGCATGTCGACGTAGACCGCGTTGCGTCGACTACGCGCCGGGACAGACTTCAACGATTGCAGCGTGCATTCGCCCTGCTGACATGGATCGAGATCGGCATCGCCCTGGTGGTCATCGCGTTGGTCAGCCACTTCGCGACACTCGATCCCCATTGACCGGCTCCGCGATTTCCCCCAGCATCGTCCCTGCTTCCTCTATTCTTTCAACGTCATCGTGCCGTCTACATTGCCGCATTCCACCGAACCGTCCGAGCGCTACCTGAAACTGCTGGGGGAAACCGCGCAGGTCAAGTGGTCCGAACTCGCGCCGTTGCACCTGCGCGGCGCCCTGCTGCACATTGCCGGTGACCTCGACCTGGTCAGCGTGGCCGAAGCGGTCGCGGGCGACGACGCGCGTCAAGTGGCGGCATGGGCGTCGAGCGGCCTACTCGAACGGATGCCCGCGGCCATGGCCGCCACCTACGAAGCCAGCGATGCATCGCTTTGGGCCGTGGTTGTCGCGCCCTGGGTGCTGGTACAGAAACGGCATGCAGGAGACAACGCGGCGTTCACGGCGCGGCAAGACGGTGACCAGGCAAAGCCGACGGGCGGGAATGACAAAACGTAATACGCGCCGGCGTGCAGCCGGTATCCTGGATCTCGAATCGATCCTGTTCTCGCAAGGCTTTGGTGCGCGGCGAGCGTGCCGTGCCCTGGTCGAACGGGGCGCCATCGTCATCGACGGCATCGCGCAATCGGACCCGGATGGAGAATGGGAGACCGCTGGTCTGACCCTCGAGGTCGACGGCCAGGTCTGGCCCTTTTGCGATAAAGCCTATCTGATGCTGCACAAACCGGCAGGCGTGGAATGTTCACGCGATCCGCAGCATCATGCCAGCGTGTTTTCCCTGCTGCCAACGCCACTGACGGTACGGGGGGTGCAATGCGTCGGCCGGCTGGACCAGGACACCACCGGTCTGCTTCTGCTATCGGACGACGGCGCCTTCGTGCATGCGATGGCGTCGCCGCGACGGCATGTGCCAAAACGCTATCACGCCACCGTGAAACACCCACTCGACGACGTTCAGTTGCGCACGTTACACGATGGTGTCCTGCTGCACGGAGAGACCGCGCCGAGCCGGGCACTCGACACGGCGGCGCTATCCTCCCACAGGTTGATGCTCACCATCGCCGAAGGCAAGTATCACCAAGTGAAACGGATGGTCGCCGCCGTCGGTAATCGCGTCGAGGCGCTACACCGCGCGGCGATCGGCACGCTATCCTTGCCCGAAGACCTGCCGCCCGGGGCATGGCGCTGGCTCACGTCGGACGATCTCGCGGCGTTACAGACACCCTTGCCTGCCTCGCCCCTCTGAACAAGTAACTCTTACGTGGGCGACTCAAGTGCGGGCCGCCAGCGTGACCAATAAAGCGTCGACATCCGGGTAACGCAGTCGGACACCCAGTTCGCGATGGAGACGCCGATTATCCAATTGCCGCGACTCGCGCATGAACGACCACATCGTCGGCGACAATGCCTTCACGGCCTCGTCACGTGGCAGTCGTGGCGCGCGCGGCAAACGCAGCGCATCGGCCACCTTGTCGAAGTAGTCTCCCATGCGCAGACGGCTATCGTCGCTCGCGTGGTAAAGACGCTGCGGACGACCGTGGGTCAACGCCCGAACCGCGATGGTGGCCAGATCATCGGCGTGAATATGATTGGTGTAGACGTCGTCGCTTTCGCGCAACGCCGGCATCCGGTCCCGCAGCCGCCCTTCAGGCAGCCGATCCGCCGCATAGATCCCAGGGATACGCAGGATCGCTACCCGGTGGCGCAAGCTGGCACCGTTGCTTATCCTCCGCAAACCGGACGTTTCGCGCCATTTTCGTTCGGCATCGACGCGCCGCACCGCGCGGGCGTTGCTGGGCGACACAACGCGCGTTTCGGGCACTAGCGCACCACCACAATCCCCGTAGACGCCACTGGTACTCGCGTAGACAACGCGTAATGTCCGGTCGCCGCGGCGGTAAGCCGCCGGGGCAGGAGTGTCGGGTACAATACCTCCGAAACGACGTCGGTGCGGGCCCTGCGCACGCCTCGCCGCGACCACGGACGCAACGGCGGTGATCCAGCGTGCCGTACGCGCATCCGCCTCGCCGTCTGGTGCAGGAGGGGCGAAGTACAGGACACCGAAGGCGGACGCGGCCAACGCTGCGGCGCGCCGCAGCGACCGTCTGGCGTCCAGATCGCCGGCCACGTACGAGACCCGCGTCAACGCATCGTGCGCAGTCGATGATGCAAGTGCTGGTAACGGCATGTGCCGAGGCGATGCGCCTTCAGATGGCGTTGCGGCATCGCCCGGCCCCGTGCCGCGCCTGGCGACCGGTGCGATAGGGGCCGCGTGACGCCGCATTGCCACAATCCGGTAACGGGGAGTGAGCAGCGGAGTAGTGCGCGTGGCGACATCGCCGAAGCCGACGATGACGACGCGGGGGCGGCGGAGTAGACGCGTGGCAATCATGCCGTCATTGTAGCGCGCGCGTGGCGAACGCTTGCATCCGCCCGTAGCCGGTCCCGTGCGCGTCCCCCCTTTTCCTTCGATATCGATTTTTATTGATCCATGAGCTTTAACGTTACGCTTCGGCCCAGCGGCCGCCAATTTCAAGTCGATACCGACGAAAGCATCCTTGCCGCGGCGCTGCGTCAGGGTATCGGGCTACCCTATGGTTGCAAGAACGGGGCATGCGGATCGTGCAAGGGTCTGCTGGTGGAGGGGACCGTGGAGCAAGGTCCGCACTCGTCGTCGGCGCTGAGTAACGACGAGAAGACGCGCGGTCACGTGCTGGTTTGCTGCGCCCAAGCCACCTCGGATCTGAACATCCAGATCCGCGAGATTGCCGGCGCGGGCGACATGCCGGCGAAGAAACTCCCTTGCCGCGTGGCGGAATTGGAAAAGGCGGCCGACGACGTAATGATCGTCAAGTTGCAACTGCCGGCCAACGAACGACTGCAATACATGGCTGGCCAGTTCCTCGAATTTATCCTGAAGGACGGCAAGCGGCGCGCATATTCAATCGCGACCGCACCGCACCATGAGGGCCCGATCGAACTGCACATTCGGCATCTGCCCGGCGGCCAGTTCACGGACCATGTGTTTTCCGCGATGAAAGCGCGCGACATCTTGCGCTTCGAAGGACCGCTCGGGTCATTCTTCCTGCGCGAAGACAGCGACAAGCCGATCGTGCTGCTGGCGTCGGGGACCGGATTTGCGCCGATCAAGGCGATTGTCGAACACGCGATCCACAAACAGATCACCCGTCCGATTACGTTGTACTGGGGCGCACGCAAACGCGCTGACCTGTATCTCGAAAAATTGGCCGCGGAATGGGTCACCGCGCTACCCGGCTTCTCCTTTGTGCCGGTATTGTCGGACCCGCTCGATACGGATGGCTGGACGGGACGAACCGGCTTCGTGCATCATGCAGTGATCGCCGATATTGCCGACCTGTCGGGCCATCAGGTATATGCCTGCGGGGCGCCGGTCATGGTGGAGTCCGCGGTGCGTGACTTCACCGCACACCACGGATTGCCGGCCGAGGAATTCTACGCGGACGCCTTCACCAGCGAAGCGGACCTCGCCAACGCGGTGTAACGCGGCGAAAGTTGCAGCCAGCTTGCCGGCAGCGACGGCTGCATGCAGCGGTTTCGGACAGCGCATCTGTCCGATTGTCCCGTCATTGCTTCAACGCGTACCGCCCCGCGCGGTGCGTCCGGCAACGGGCCAGTGCGGTGGAAATCGCAATGGCCCGTTGCACCATTGTCTCGATCGAAACGGCATTGCGCCTCCACGCGGTCATGGCAATGCCGCAATGACGGCTCATCATTCAGTAGTCACCGTTTTTTCCCGTGGAGCCTTAGATGAATTTCCAGGAATATCCAACCAGCTCGCTGATGTACATCACGAACCGCCCCGAGATCGTGTTCACGCACGGCCGAGGCAATTGGATATATGACAACAACGACAAGCGATATCTGGACTTCATCCAGGGTTGGGCAGTCAACTCACTTGGGCATAGCGACGAGGGCATGGTCAACGCCCTGACGGAACAGTCACGCAAGCTGATCAACCCGAGCCCTGCGTATTACAACGCACCCATGGCACGCCTTGCGGGCCTGCTCACGCAACACAGCGCATTCGACAAGGTATTCTTCGCCAATAGCGGTGCCGAAGCGAACGAAGGCGCGATCAAGCTGGCGCGCAAGTGGGGGCAGAAGAACAAGAATGGCGCCTACGAGATCATTACGTTTGACCATAGCTTCCACGGCCGCACGCTGGCAACGATGTCCGCTAGCGGCAAACCCGGCTGGGACACGATCTTCGCACCCCAGGTCCCGGGCTTTCCAAAAGCGGATCTGAACGACCTCGCATCGGTCGAAAAGCAGATCACGGACAAGACCGTGGCGGTCATGCTGGAGCCGGTGCAAGGCGAAGGGGGCGTGATCCCGGCATCGCGTGAATTCATGCAGCAACTGCGCGCGTTGACGACGAAGCACAACCTGCTGCTGATCGTCGATGAAGTGCAAACCGGCTGTGGCCGTACCGGGGAGCTGTTCGCCTATCAATTGTCGGGTATCGAGCCGGACATCATGACGCTGGGCAAAGGCATCGGTGGCGGCTTCCCGCTGGCAGCGTTGCTCGCAAAGGAGTCGGTCTCGGTATTCGTTGCTGGCGACCAGGGCGGAACATACAACGGCAACCCACCGATGACAGCGGTAGGCTATGAAGTCATCAGCCGGATGGTCGCGCCAGGTTTCCTCGAAAACGTCCGCGCCTGCGCAGACTACCTCCGGAACCAACTGCTGAAGCTGTCCGACGAATACGGTTTCCAGGGTGAGCGTGGCGAAGGCCTGTTGCGTGCGTTGCTGCTGGGCAGCGATATCGGCCCGCAGATCGTGGAAGAGGCGCGCCTGCTCACGCCCACCGGACTGTTGATCAACGCCGCGCGACCGAATCTGCTGCGTTTCATGCCGGCGCTGAACATCACGACCGACGAGATCGACCAGATGATCGCGCTGCTGCGTCTGGCGATCGATAAAGTCGTCAAGAAGTAACTCGCGGTACCGGTACCGGCCCGCCGTCCCACGACGCATCCGCGGCGCAAAGCGCACGGCGCGCGTCACGGACGGTACGGTGGCCTGCTGGCCCGCCGGAAAAACAAAAAAGTGGCATGGCGATACCCCGCCAAGAAAAACACCCCAGAGGTCGGACAGATGCCCGACTTCTGGGGTGTTTTTCATCACGCCGCGTTTTTGTTACGCGCCCTGCTGGCGGCCGTAGCGGCTCCGGCATGGTCGTCCGGACGACCCACAAAACAAGCAATAATTACTACTCGCCCAGATACGCAGCCCGTACCTTTGGATCGTTCAGCATGTCCTTCGCGGCGCCCGTTATCGTAACGATACCCGAGTCCATCACATAGCCACGATTGGCGGCCTGCAGCGCCAGACGCGCGTTTTGCTCGACCAGCAACACGGTCAACCCTTCCGACGAGATCTCGCGCACCACCTCGAAAATCTTCTCGACCATGATCGGTGACAACCCCATCGATGGCTCATCCAGCAACAACAGCTTCGGCCGGCTCAACAACGCGCGCGCCATTGCCAGCATCTGCTGCTCACCGCCCGACAAGGTACCTGCGTATTGCGCCTGACGCTCGCGCAGACGCGGGAAGAAGTTGAACATCCGCTCGGTGTCGCTTTTGATCGCTGCAGTGTCACGGCGCAGGTAAGCGCCCATCTGCATGTTCTCGAGAATGGACATCCGCGCGAAGATACCGCGACCTTCCGGGACCATCGCCAAGCCACGCTTCAGCAGTTCGTAGGGCGGCACGCCCTTGATCGACTTGCCAAGGTACTGGATGTCGCCGCCACTGATTGCCTGCAGGCCGGTGATGGCCTTCATCGTTGTGGTCTTGCCGGCGCCGTTCGCGCCGATCAGCGTAACCAGTTCGCCCTGGTGCACGTCAAGATCCACTCCCTTCACCGCCTGGATGCCGCCGTACTTCACTTCCAGGCCCTTGATACTCAACATCGCTTCGCTCATCAATGGCCCCCGGAGCCCAGATAGGCTTCAATCACTTTTGGATCCTTCTGAATGTCTTGCGGCACGCCTTCCGCAATCACCTTGCCGTAGTCCAACACGGTGATCCGGTCGCACAGGCCCATCATCAGTTTCACGTCGTGTTCGATCAGCAGAATCGTACGGCCATCGGAACGGATCTTGTCCAGCAGCGCGCGCAGCTCGACTTTTTCGGTTGCGTTCATCCCGGCCGCCGGTTCATCCAGAGCCAGCAGCTTCGGATCGGTCGCCAATGCACGCGCGATTTCCAGACGACGCTGATGCCCGTAAGACAGGTTGCGTGCCGTGTAGTCCGCGTACTTCAACACGCCGACGTATTCGAGCAGTTCAAGCGCCCGTTCCTTGACTTCACGTTCCTCGCGCCGCTCGCCGGGTGTACGGAACACCGCGCCAATCAAGCCTTGCTTGGTCCGAACATGACGGCCCGTCATGACGTTTTCGAGCGCTGTCATGCCGCCGAACAAGCGGATATTCTGGAACGTCCGCGCAATGCCCGCCTTGGCCACTTCATGCACCGTGGTCGGCTTGTACGTCTTGCCGTCCAGTACGAATTCGCCGGAATCCGGCTCGTAGAGCCCGGTGACCACGTTGAAGAACGTGGTCTTGCCCGCCCCGTTCGGACCGATCAGGCCATAGATCTGGCCCTCCATGATCGTCATGCCGACATCGGACAATGCCTGCAGGCCCCCGAACCGCTTATTCACGCCCTTGATGAACAGGCGCACATTGTTATCAGTCATTTCCTAGCCGCTCCGTCAGATTGCGCCAGCTCATGCGCGGATCGTCTTATTGCCCCGCTTGGCGATCTTCGCCACGCGGTCCTCGTGCTTCGGCGCCGGCCACAGGCCTTCCGAGCGATACAACATGATCAGTACCATGGCGAGGCCATAAATCAACTGACGAATCACTTCCACGTCAACGATGGTGTGACCGAACAGGAAATGTTGCAGTGGCCCCATCGTCGAGCGCAAGACCTCGGGCAGCAGAGACAGCAGCACGGCACCCAGGATCACGCCCGGAATATGCCCCATGCCGCCCAACACCACGCAAGCCAGAACGACGACCGATTCCCAATACGTGAACGATTCCGGCGACACGAAGCCCTGGAATGCACCGAACATCGCTCCGGACACGCCGCCAAACGACGCGCCCATTGCAAATGCCAGCAGTTTCACGTTACGGGTGTTGATGCCCATCGCCTTGGCGGCGATTTCATCTTCGCGAATTGCCGCCCATGCACGGCCGATGCGTGAATGCTGCAACCGCACGCAGACGAAAATCACGAAGACCGAAAAGAGGACGAACAGGTAGTAGTAAGGATAGACCGCGGAAAAATGGTAGCCGAAGATATCGTGCCCTTTCGAGAAATCGATCCCGAAAAGGTGAACCGGCGCCACATCGGTAATGCCTTTCGGACCATTGGTGATGTTGATCGGGCGGTCCATGTTGTTCATGAAAATCCGCACGATTTCACCGAAGCCCAGTGTGACGATCGCAAGGTAGTCGCCCCGCAGACGCAACGTGGGTGCGCCCAGGATGCACCCGCAGATGGCAGCCACCGCCATCGCAACCGGCACGATCACCCAGATCGAGAAATGCGGGCCGTGCGGCCAGATTGCCGCGATCCATGCGAAGTTTTGCGACAACTGCGGCGATGACAGGAACGCCGCCACGTACGCGCCTACCGCGTAGAACGCGATATACCCGAGGTCCAGCAGCCCGGCAAAGCCGACCACCACGTTCAACCCCAGCGCGAGCATGACATAGAGCATCGCGAAGTCCAGCACGCGCACCCAATAGTCGCCACCGGCGGTACCCACCAGCATCGGCAATGCAAGCACCAGAACAGCGCCAACGATCCAGGTACCGATACGCGTCGGCGTTGGCGCCGACGGCGTCAGCTCGTTGGTTGTTTGAATCGGAGGAATGGAGCCCATTTCGTGTCTTCCCTAAACTCGTTTATGCCTGGATCAGGCCCGATCCGCGACTCGTTCGCCCAGCAATCCGGATGGACGGAACACCAGCACGACAATCAGCACGATGAACGCGAAGACATCCTGGTAGTTACTGCCGAACACCCCGCCCGTGAGACCACCGATATAGCCGGCGCCCAGTTGCTCGATCAGTCCTAGGACGATGCCGCCGACCATCGCACCACCCAGATTGCCGATCCCACCCAGCACCGCGGCGGTGAAAGCCTTCATCCCCGGCAAGAAGCCCATATAGAAATGGACATTGCCGTATTCGGACGCAATCATCACCCCTGCCAGCGCGGCCAGCGCCGAACCGATCATGAACGTCGCGGAAATAACGAAGTTCGGGTTCACGCCCATCAAGCCGGCAACATTCCGGTTTTCCGAGGTTGCCCGCATCGCACGGCCCAGCCGCGTCTTGTTGACCAGCAGCAACAAGCCGCCCATCACGAGGAATGCCGTGGCGATGATAATGATTTCCGTACCCGAGATCACCGCGCCAGGCGTCGTGTCGGTCGGCGCGATCACGTTCAGCGGGTCCGTCGGCAGCAACTGCGGGAACATCAACGGGTTGCGGCCCCAAATCATCATCGCCACCGTTTCCAGCAGGATGGAGACGCCGATCGCGGTGATAAGCGGCGCCAACCGTGGCGCACGACGCAGGGGTCGATAGGCACCCTTTTCGATCAGGTAGCCGACGATCGAACAGACGACCGCCGCGATCACGAGCGCGATGACCAGCATCAGCCAGCCCGGCATGTTCGGAAAGTGCGCCTGCAGGACATTGATGGCCGACAGCGCCACCATCGCCCCCACCATCAGCACGTCGCCATGCGCGAAATTGATGATGCCCAGGATTCCGTACACCATCGTATAACCCAGCGCGATGATCGCGTAGATGCTTCCCAGCACCAGCCCGTTGATGATCTGCTGGATGAAGGTATCCATTCGCTACTCCTTCCTTGTTACCGCCGCGGACGGCGGCGCCTGTCGTGCCGGTGACCCGGCGGGGTTGCTTGCAGCACGATCCAGTCACACCCTCGGTGCGCCTGGCTTGGTATGTCACTACATTCAGTAGGTGCGCGAGCAACTTGCCCTCACACATACCGGGGTCGCATCTAAAACACTGTGAAACGGTGAGGAGGCGCGAGGCTTGTCCACCCGCCGCACCGCGCAGCAATCACGCAGCGCGTCTCCGGGAGCGACGTCCAACGCCCACCTGTATGTTCAGCCAGCGGGCACCGGGCCTGCAAAGGCATGCGCGAGCGCTATCCTGCCGGCCCGGGCCACTGCCCACATGTTGGGGAGTCGATCGCTGATTCGCGACCCACGCGAATGCCCATGTGACATCACTACGCGGTGTGGTCTTGCACAACGTCATCGACTTACTCCACATCCCCGCCACGGCAGCCTTTCATAACAGTCGGGCTGCAAAGTCGGGCGAATTGTACCGTTATTTATTCGATGCGCAATATGCGTTGCAACCCCGAATGGTCCAGGTTGCGACAATAGCGTTCTATAGTTGCACCTGTTTTCGCCAACGCGGTGCATCACCGCCTTTCTGACGACGCACAATCATGGTGCGAACAAATACTTTCAGCAAGTGCTGAAGTGGCTTTGCCGGTGGTTGTTGTGAAATCAAAAAACAACGAGGCATGTAAGCATTCCGCTCTTCGGATGGCGCGCCAGCCTTGCCACGCCCCGTCAAGGTGCATCGATTAACCAATGAACGGCGTACGTTGATGTAATTTTCGCCGCCTCATTTAGAGGGAACCGTCTAGCCCATTTCCGCGATCGTGCGGGAATTGGGCTGACATATCAGGGAAAAGGGGAAGTGCGCATTCGCTGCGGGTGATCGCGCTGACCGCGGCCTCCGGCTATCACAATGCGTCTGGAGTTGGCGTACATCGCGAAATGGCGTATGAAAAGCCAGGATGCTGCCCGGTACCGCATTCCTGCCGTCCCTGGCCGACACATTGCCTCGACTCGGGACGCGCGGCCTGATTCAGGTCAAACCGCGTGGGAGCGGGAATGAGATGTTTTCCTCGATGCCTTCCAGCGCACGAACATCCCGCTTGCCGAATTCGTGGATGCGGGCAATCACCGACTGTGCCAACACCTCGGGAGCGGACGCGCCAGCCGTCACGCCGACGCGCTTCTTGCCGTCGAACCACGCTTCCTGCAATTGGTCGGGCGAATCGACCATATAGGACGGCACACCCAGCTTTTCGGCCAGTTCACGCAGCCGGTTCGAGTTTGAACTATTGGGGCTGCCCACGACGATCACGAGATCGCACCGTGGCGCCATGAACTTGACGGCATCCTGACGGTTTTGGGTCGCGTAGCAAATGTCTTGCTTCTTCGGCTCGCGGATATTCGGGAAACGCCCCTTCAATGCCGTGATGATCTCCGCGGCATCATCGATCGATAATGTGGTCTGGGTCACCAGTGCCAGCCGCTCCGGATCGCGAACGGTCAACGTCGCGACATCGTCCGTACTTTCAATCAGGTACATGCCTTCCGGCGTCTGGCCCATCGTGCCCTCCACCTCCGGATGGCCCTTATGGCCGATCATCACGATCTCGTATTCCTCGGCACGCATCTTGGCCACTTCCACATGCACCTTGGTCACCAACGGGCATGTCGCATCGTAAATACGCAGGCCACGGGATTCCGCCTCCGCGCGCACGGCCTTCGAAACACCATGGGCGCTGAACACCAGGGTACTGCCGGTAGGCACGTCATCAAGCGATTCGATGAAGATCGCGCCTTTTTGGCGCAGGTCCTGGACCACATAGGCATTGTGAACGATCTCATGCCGCACATAGATCGGTGCGCCGAACAGCGCGATGGCGCGTTCGACGATATCAATGGCGCGATCCACGCCCGCGCAGAACCCACGCGGTTGCGCCAAAAGGATCTCACCATCGACGACGGGCGCCACTTGGGGTGCAGCGCCTTCCATTACATTCGTGTCCGCGTTCATCGTGTAGGTACTCCCATATCGAGAATGGGTATGAAAATCAAAGAATGCCGATGACCTGAACTTCAAAGGTCACTGCCTGGCCCGCAAGCGGGTGGTTGAAATCGAACAAGGCCGCCGTCTCCCCGATCTGCTTCAATATGCCCGCGTACCGCCCACCGCTTGGTGCGTTGAATTCGATCAGGTCGCCCGGTGAAAAATCCTCGCCGACCATGCTGTTGGCGCGCAACGTGGCCATCGAAACCCACTGTAGCAATTCCGGATTGCGTGGCCCGAACGCCTCATCCGGCTTTAGCTGAATGGTCGAGTGGTCACCCGTCTTCATCCCCAGCAATATAGCTTCAAGCGGCGGCGCCATCTGCCCCGCCCCCAGCAGCAACGTCGCTGGCTTGTCGGCGAAGGTATTGACGATATCCGTCCCGTCCGCGAGCGACAGACGATAGTGCAATGTGACATGGGAACCCGCTTCGATGCGGGCGAGGTCGATCAACGTCATGAGAATGTCCGAAACAGTCCGACCGTGGTCGGTCCGGTGGGCCGGCGAGATGCGCGGCGAAATCGCACCGGGTGACAGACCGCCATTGTAAGCCACTGTGGCACGCCGGTCGCGCGAACGCTCGCATGTCCGCTCATACACACTGTTTCACCCCCGTTTTACACCAACGCTTCCCGCTCGTAGACCGCCCTTATCCGGAGCTGCTCCATGCCATGCCCCACACTAAGCCTTCTTTCCCCTCCTCCCGCACTTGGCGCGCCCGCACCCATCGTCACCGACGTCGCGCCGGGCCGACGCGCGACGGATGCGGACCGGCGCGCGCGTCCGCGGCGGCGCACGAATACCCTCACCGTCGTCGACACACCACATTCGCACCTTGCGATTTGTGACTGGCCGGCACAGGACCGCCCCCGCGAGCGGCTCGAAAAACTGGGCGCGCAGGCGCTGGGCGACGCCGAACTGCTGGCGCTGTTTCTTCGCACGGGCGTCCGAGGCCGGAGCGCCATCGACATCGCTCGCGCCCTGCTGATATGCTGCGGCTCGCTGGCCGGCGTGTTGCAGGCGGACGACAAGACATTGCAGTCGATTTCCGGGATCGGTCTGGCAAAACGTACCCAGTTGCGCGCCATTCAGGAAACCGTACGGCGCACGCTCAGCGAAACCCTCAGCGGCAAAAGCACCACGCTGCGGAATGCCGCGGCGGTAGCGGATTATCTTCGGCTGACGATTGGCGATCGATCGCGAGAGGTGTTCATCGTGCTGTTCCTTGATGTCCACTGCCGCCTACTGCGCGCGGAGGAAATGGCGCACGGCACGGTGGATAGGAGCGCCGTGTATCCCCGTGAAATCGCACGGCGCGCGTTGGATCTGAATGCCACGTCACTGATCGTGGCGCACAACCACCCGTCCGGCGTACTGCTGCCCAGCGCCGCGGACCGCGCACTGACCCGGCAACTACAACAGGCGCTCGGCTTGCTGGATATCGCATTGGTGGACCACCTGATCGTCAGCAAGCAAGGCTATTTTTCATTTGTCGACCAGGGCATGCTGCCCTGAATCGCAAATGTATTTGATTCCGTTGCCGAAAGCCTGCTAAAATCTCCGTCTTTGTGTTCCGGCCTAGCCCGGATACCCGAGTTCACGGCTGGTAAAACGGTTGCTCGGCGGCGAGGAGGAATCACCTCGACCGTTGTACGGATTCGGCCCGCGAAGGGCGGTAGGCGGCGCAACGAGACGTTAGGCAACGGCGGAATGTTCCCGAACGTTGATCGGCACGCGCCCCGCGGACAGGGTCCGGTAGAGTGATCGACCGGCTATTCAGCAAAATTAGCGTACTAGGAGTGCTTCATGGCACGCAAATGCATCGTGACGGGGAAAGGGCCGCAGGTCGGCAATAACGTTTCCCACGCAAACAACAAGACCAAGCGTCGTTTCCTGCCGAATCTGCAGAGCCGCCGTATGTGGGTCGAAAGCGAAAATCGCTTTGTGCGCCTGCGCATTTCGACGGCAGCACTGCGCTTGATCGATAAGAACGGCATCGACTCCGTGCTCGCAGACCTGCGCGCACGTGGCGAAGCTTAAGGAGATTTCTCATGGCCAAGGGCGCACGCGACAAGATCAAACTGGAATCGACCGCAGGTACGGGTCACTTCTACACGACGACCAAGAACAAGCGGACGATGCCGGAAAAGATGGCAATCTCCAAGTTCGACCCGGTTGCTCGTAAGCACGTCGAATACAAGGAAACGAAGATCAAGTAAGGTGCCGCACTGGCGTTAATGCCAGTCCTCCTCGCTTGCTTCGTTGTCGTCGCGATTCTCGCGAGATACCAAAAAGCCTGGCACTTCCGTGCCGGGCTTTTTATTTTTGCGCCAATGGGAACCCGGGATGGATGACAGCACAGTACTGTCGTGTCGGGTATTGTGACAGCCGCAGACGATAGGCGGTTATCGCCGTCACGTCCGGTCAACCTCGACATGGTTGCCTTTTTAGCGCTATCGCTCGTCGTCCGCCATCCCCTGCGGACGTCGGTCGCTGCCGCCTACACCCAACCCATAAAAAAGGGCGCCGCTTACCAAGCCGACGCCCTTTCCCTATGCCACGCAGCGCTTCATCACATCAGGCATAGCGACGCAGGCGCGTTGAAAATTCTTGCAATGATTGAATGCCGCTCTGCTCCGCACGATGGCACCACTCCTGCAACTGCGTCAACAACTGCTCGCGAGACACATTCGAGCGCTCCCAGATCTTCGTCAGTTCCGTGCGCAACTCGTAATAGGTACGCAACGCGGTACTGTTTTCGATAATCTGCGGTACTTGCCGTTTCTGGTGTTCACCGAGTACCGCTTCATCCTTGTGGAACCACTTCCGGCCACTCTTGAAGACCTGGTACTTGTCGCTGGCACCAAGCGACTTGATATGAAGCAGTTCCTGGCGGTAAGCACGGCGCAACGTCGTGGCATAACGCTCCATTACCTCATAACGGTTGGACAAAACCGCCTGCAGCGTCTCGAAGTCGATCGTGGTCTTGCCCCGTTGAAGCTTGGGCGTTGGTGCGAGCTTCTTCACCTTGGCGAGCTTGAACGTCGACAGCACGCAAATCCACATCCAGCCGATATCGAACTCGTACCACTTGTTCGAGAAGCGCGCGGATGTCGCGAAGGTGTGGTGATTGTTATGCATTTCCTCGCCACCGATCAGAATGCCGATCGGCAGAAGATTCGTGCTCGCATCTTCGCAATTGAAATTGCGATAACCGAAGTAATGGCCAACGCCATTCACCACGCCAGCGGCCCAGAACGGAATCCAGACCATCTGTACTGCCCAGACGGACAGACCCACCAGCCCGAACATTGCTACGTTCAGCACCATCAGCAGCGCCACGCCCATGATCGAATAGCGTGAATAGACGTTGCGTTCAATCCAGTCATCCGGCGTACCGTGACCGAACTTCTTCATCGTTTCTTCATTACGCGATTCTGCGCGATATAACTCGGCACCTTCCCATAAGACCTTCTTCAGACCGCGCGTCTGCGGGCTGTGTGGATCCTCTTCGGTTTCACACTTCGCATGATGCTTGCGATGAATGGCCGCCCACTCCTTGGTCACCATGCCAGTAGTGAACCAGAGCCATGCCCGAAAGAAGTGACTCACTGACGGGTGCAAATCCAGCGCACGGTGCGCCTGGCAACGATGCAGATAAATCGTAACCGCCAGAATCGTCACGTGCGTGACGCCCAGGGTGTAAAGCACGATCTGCCACCATTGCCAATCAAGCATGCCGTGCGCGAGGAATTGAAGCAGGGAATCAACCAAGGTATATATCTCGAAGACGAGGATAGAACAACAACAACAATTGACGTCGCGACAAGCCCCTCAAGGGCCGCCGCGCCATGCCGCAGCAACGAAAGTGCTTGACGGCAAACCTACACTGGTGAGAGCCAATTCTACCCCATCGGTTCCCGCCAACTTGAGAGGAAATTGTAACCTCCAACGCAGAAATCACATTGCGCCGCATCAAAATGACCGCATTATCTGTGCGGTTCTTCCAAAAATCAGACCATTCCACCGCGCTCCAGAAAGCGTAAAAACCGCCCTGCTGGCGTTACGTTGCAAGCGGTGGAATCACCGCAAGAATTCACGCTGGCCTCAGGGGGCCATTACACGGCCTTCCCGAGCCATAGACCTGCATTTGATCGCTCTTCGAAGCGCAGGGCGGGGCAAATGCGTCAGACTTCAGAGGCATCTTCCAGGGGAACATTGGCAACCGCCGCCACGGTTTTTACGCGCGTCAGTACCGCTGCGAAAAAACCATCAGTAGCGTGGCGATGCGGCAACAATGACAGGTATGACCCTGTGTCCAACGGTACTTTTTGCTCAGCCAACACGGTATTTGCCGGCACCAGGACAAAGTCAGGATGTGTCGCGAGGAAGCGCTCGACAATTGCCTCATTTTCCTCGTGCAGCAGGCTGCAGGTGGCATACACGAGTCTGCCGCCCGGCTTCAGGAGTCGCGCCGCCGCCGTGAGAATCGACAGTTGCTTCGGCTGAAGCTCGGTAATCGTCGAAGGCGATTGACGCCACTTCAGATCCGGATTTCGCCGTAAAGTTCCCAGGCCACTACATGGCGCATCCACCAGCACACGATCGATCTTCCCGGCCAGGCGGCGGATCTTTACATCGTTTTCGCTATCGATCACGATCGGATGGACGTTCGACAGGCCACTGCGCGCCATCCGTGGCTTCATCTTCGCCAGGCGGCGCTCCGCGATATCAAAGGCATACAAGCGTCCGGACGAGCGCATCATCGCGCCTAGCGCGAGCGTCTTCCCCCCTGCGCCCGCGCAAAAATCCACCACCATTTCGCCACGCTTCGGTGCGACGAGTTGACACAGCAATTGGCTGCCCTCGTCCTGCACTTCCACCCATCCGTCCTGAAAGGGTTGCATCTTTGTCAACGCGGGCTTTCCAGCCAGACGCAGCCCCAGCGGGGAGTACGGCGTGTCCTCGAGTTCCTGGCCCAATTCGACCATCGCCTCGCCCGCCTTATCGCGATTGACCTTCAGTGTATTCACGCGCAGGTCCAGCGGTGCGGGATAGTTCAGCGCCGCTGCCAGCGCCGCCAGCTCTTCGTTGCTGAAGCGCGTGGCCAGCGCTTGATAGATCCAGTCCGGCAGGTTCGTTCGAATACGGAGCGGCAAGCTCGTCGGATCGATGGTTGCCACATGTTCGAGCCATTCACGTTCCTGCGGCGCCACCACATGCTTCAACGCCGCGCGACCCACGGTCTGCATCAGGCCCAGCAAGGTGAGCCGCCGGGTAGGTGAGCCGCTGCCGCCCTCGGCCAGATGGGCGAATTCCATCTTGCGGCGCAGCACGGCATAGATCGCTTCGGCAATCACGCCGCGCTCCGCGTGCCCCAATTTGGAATGCGTACGGAAGAAACGACTGACAGCCGCGTCGGCGGGCCCGCTGAACTGCAGCACTTCGGCCAGCAATGTTTCGGTCTGACCGATAAGGAAACCATGCAATTTCATGCGAACTCCGTGGCGAAAAGCCACTGTGTATCAGGATAATCAAGCCGTGCACGCACCCGGGCACCGTCGACCGTCAACCGGCCCTCGACAAACCAACGTACTGCGTTCGGATAAATGACATGCTCGGCGCGGAGCACGCGAGCGGCAAGTGTCTCGGCATCGTCATCGGCGCGCACCGGTACCACCGCTTGCGCCACCACCGGACCGGCATCCAGCTCGGCCGTGACAAAGTGCACGGTGGCGCCATGCAACGGCAGCCCTGCGTCAAGCACGCGCTGGTGCGTATGCAAGCCCGGGAAACTTGGCAGCAGCGACGGATGGACATTCAACAACCGTCCCGCGTAATGCCCGGTGAAAGCAGCGCTCAGCACGCGCATGAATCCCGCCAAAACGAGCAAGTCAGGCGCAAAGGCGTCGATCTGCTGCCGCAATGCCGCGTCATACGCGTCCCGCGAGGCAAAGTCGGCAGCGGTCTGCACCACGACCGGAATGCCCCGTGCGCGTGCAAACGCCAGTGCGGGCGCATCCGCGCGATTCGATACGACGGCCGCGATGCGCGCCGGCCAGCCTTGCGTCGCGCACGCATCGGCAATCGCCTGCATATTGCTGCCACGACCGGACAGCAGGATGACAATATTTTTCATCCGGCGGATTCTAACATTGCCCCTCGCCTGCGGGCCGCTCCGCGCAGTCGCATTTGCATTGGATCGACCCTCTCGCCCGATGCGATGCCCAATGCCGCCGAAGCCCGTCATTTTCGTCTATAATCAAACGCTTTTCTGGAAATCGACCGACAGGTATCGTGAGAGTTTTCAGGGGTCTCCCCAATGCCGAGAGCAAAGCGCCCTGCGCGCTGACGATTGGCAATTTCGACGGCGTCCATCGCGGCCATCAAGCGCTGCTTGCGCTAGCGCGCGCGGCTGCCGACGCGCGCGGCCTGCCGCTGTGTGTCATGACGTTCGAACCACATCCTCGTGAATTCTTCAATCCGGCCGGTGCCCCGCCCCGTATCGCGTTACTACGCGATAAGCTGGAAGCGCTACGCGCCGCCGGTGTCGACCGGGTCGTCGTCGAGCATTTCAATCACACCTTCTCGTCCCAGCCGGCCGAGTGCTTTGTCCGTGACACGCTTGTGAACGGCCTTCATGCGCGCTGGGTATTGGTCGGTGACGACTTCCGATACGGCGCGAAGCGCGCGGGCAATTTCGATGCGCTGCAGGCCGCGGGCTGCGAATTCGGTTTCGAAGTCGAGCAGATGACGACGCTGGCGGACCCGGAAGGCGCGCGCGTGTCGAGCTCCGCTGTTCGGGCGGCATTGATGGCGGGCGATCTCGACGGTGCCTCGCGGTTGCTCGGACGGCCGTATATGATTTCCGGACACGTCATACACGGCCAGAAGCTGGGACGCGACCTGGGATTTCCAACGTTGAATATCCGGATATCCCACAAGCGCCTGGCGCTTGCGGGCATCATGGTCGTGCGGGTGCATGGTCTTGCCGATGAACCGTTGATGGGGGTCGCAAGCCTGGGATTGCGACCGACGGTAGATGATTCCGGCCGCATCTTGCTGGAAGTGCATCTCTTCGATTGGCGTGGTGACGCGTACGGAAAGATCGTGCGCGTCGAATTCATGAAGAAACTGCGCAATGAAGCGCGGTATGTGGACTTGCCTGCGTTGACCGCGGCCATCGCACGCGACGTGGCCCAGGCGCGTTCCTATTTCGGCCTGCCGCACACCGGACCGGCGTCACGGGGGACCGCGACCGGCGTGACAGACCGAATTAGCTGATCGGCGCTTTCCCGAACCACGGGCCCGCCGAAAGACGCCAACGATGCCCGGCATGACAGCTGCCGACGCGCATGCCTGCTTCGTGCACGGTTTTTTTACCGTACCGCATCGGCAAATGCACTTCAGCAGCATTGACACGCCACCGTAATCACCCCGCACCACGACCGGCGAGCCCGTCAATGGACGCTATTCGTTTTCAGTACGCGTTCGGCGCAACGACCCGGTAGACCGACGACAATAGCGTCGATGGCCGCCGCGGTCTGGACGCCGAGTCGCCCACGCGCCGAATTCCGGACGCGTAGAAAAGTACAAAGTCAGAGCACAAGGATTGCAATGAGCAATAACACTTCACCCGAACAGAACGCCGGCAACGACAAAGCTGCCAAGCGCGACGCGGGCAAGGCAGGAAAGCCGGGTGGCAAGGACAGCACGCCGTCGCGTTATCCGGTCAATCTGCTGGATACGCCATTCCCGATGCGGGGCGACCTGCCGAAGCGCGAACCAATGTGGGTGCAGGAATGGGAAGACCGCGGTGTCTACCAAAAGATTCGCGAAGCCAGTGCCGGCCGGCCGAAATTCACGTTGCACGACGGTCCCCCCTATGCGAATGGCGACATCCACCTGGGGCATGCGGTCAACAAGATCCTGAAGGACATGATCGTCAAGGCCAGGACGTTGGCAGGCTTCGATGCAGCCTACGTGCCTGGCTGGGATTGCCACGGCATGCCGATCGAGATCCAGATCGAAAAGCAATTCGGCAAAAACCTGCCGGCGGCGGAGGTGCAGCGCCGCGCGCGCGCCTACGCCAGCGAGCAGATCACCCGCCAGATGGTCGACTTCAAGCGCCTGGGCGTGCTGGGTGATTGGGACGATCCGTACAAGACAATGAATTTCCAGAACGAGGCCGGCGAACTGCGCGCGCTGGCCAAGATCCTGGACAAAGGCTACATCTATCGCGGACTGAAGCCGGTGAACTGGTGTTTCGACTGCGGTTCGGCCTTGGCCGAGGCGGAAGTCGAGTACAAGGATCGCAAGGACCCTGCGGTGGATGTGGGCTTTCCGTTCGCCGAGCCGGATAAACTGGCCGCTGCCTTCGGTCTCGACGCGCTGCCGCCGAACACCGGCGGCCGCCCGGATCAGACCGGCCAGATCGTTATCTGGACGACGACGCCGTGGACGATCCCGTCCAACCAGGCGTTGAACCTGCATCCGGAAATCGAATATGCCCTGGTGGCCACGGCGGCCGGTCTCCTGCTACTGGCAACCGACCGTGTGGCATCGGCGCTGGCGCAATACGGCCTGGCGCCGCTTGCCACCGATGGCGATACCAGCATGGATGACATGCCGCATAGCAGGATCGTCGCAACGACACCGGGTGAAAAGCTCGCGGGTATCCGTTTTCATCATCCGTTGGCCGAAATGGATGCCGGCTTCGCGCGTACCGCGCCGATTTTCCTCGGCGACTATGTAACACTGGATACCGGCACCGGCGTGGTGCACTCGGCGCCGGCCTACGGCATCGAGGACTTTAACTCGTGCAAGTCGCACGGCATGACGGACGAGGATTTTATCAATCCGGTAATGGGCGACGGCCGCTTCGCATCCACGCTGCCACTATTCGGCGGCCTGACAATCTGGGAAGCAAACCCGAAGATCGTCGAGACACTGCGCGAAGCTGGCACGTTGTGGCACGACGAGATGCACGAGCACAGCTACATGCACTGCTGGCGCCACAAGACGCCGATCATCTATCGCGCCACGTCGCAGTGGTTTGCCGGCATGGACTTGACGCCCGCGGACGGCGGCGCCACGTTGCGCGAGTCCGCGCTGGCCGCCGTCGAGCAGACGCGCTTTTTCCCGGCATGGGGCAAGCAACGCCTGTTCAACATGATTGCCAACCGTCCGGACTGGACCTTGTCACGCCAGCGTCAATGGGGTGTGCCAATGGCGTTCTTTGTCCATAAGGAAACCGGCGAGCTGCATCCGCGCACGATCGCGCTACTCGAACTGATCGCACAACGTGTCGAGGAACAGGGCATCGAAGCATGGCAATCGCTGGAACCGGCAGACCTGCTGGGCGACGAAGCGGTGCACTACGAAAAGAACCGCGACACGCTGGACGTATGGTTCGATTCGGGCACGACCCACTGGCATGTACTGCGTGGATCGCACAAAGCAGTATCGGCATTCCCGGCGGATCTCTATCTGGAAGGGTCGGACCAGCATCGTGGCTGGTTCCATTCCTCTCTGTTGAGCGGCGCGATGCTGGACGGCCGGGCCCCCTATAAGGCACTGCTGACGCACGGTTTCACCGTCGACGGTGAAGGCCGGAAGATGTCGAAGTCCGTCGGCAACGTTATCGTGCCGCAACAGGTCTCCAGCAAGCTGGGCGCCGAGATCATTCGATTGTGGGTGGCATCGACGGACTATTCCGGCGAACTGTCGATCTCCGATGAAATCCTGAAGCGCGTGGTGGAAGGCTATCGCCGTATCCGCAATACCTTGCGTTTCTTGTTGGCCAACCTGTCCGACTTCGATTTCGCCAAGAATGCGGTACCGGTCACCGACTGGCTGGAAATTGATCGCTACGCGGTGGCGCATACGGCAGCGTGGCAGGCGCAGCTGCTCGACCATTACGAGCGCTACGAATTTCACCCGGTGGTGGCCGCGATCCAGACATTCTGCTCCGAGGACCTTGGCGGCTTCTATCTGGATGTGCTCAAGGACCGCCTCTACACGTCCGCGCCGGATTCGCGCGCCCGCCGTGCCGCGCAGACTGCGTTGTGGCACGTGGCGAACGGCTTGCTGCGCTTGATGTCGCCGTTTGCGTCCTTCACCGCGGAGGAAGCGTGGCAAGTCCTGCATCCGGGCAGCGATACGATTTTCACGGGCCTGTATCATCAGTACCCGGAGATCGACGACGCCGCGGCGCTGATCGCGAAATGGCAGGTGTTGCGCACGGTACGCGGCGAGGTCACGAAGGCACTGGAAGAAGCACGCACCGCGGGCCAGATCGGTTCGTCGTTGCAAGCGGACATCGTCTTGCATGCGGCGGGCACGCGTTTCGATGCGTTGACGAGCCTGGGCGAGGATCTGAAATTCGTAATGATCACGTCGGAAGCCGTGGTTACCCGTGTCTCCGACGAAGCGGAACAATCGGTCACCGTCACGCCGTCGGCGGCACAGAAGTGCGAGCGATGCTGGCATCATCGTGGAGATGTCGGGATCGACGCCGCGCATCCCACCTTGTGCGGCCGCTGCTTCAGCAACCTGTTCGGTGCCGGCGAAGATCGTCACGCGGCCTGATCAACACATAACGACGATGTTTCACGCCACAACGCGGCAATGGCCGGCAGGAGCAACGCAATGAGCAAATCCGTAGGACGAACGATGGCCGTGGGCAGCCGCGCTGGGGGCTCGCTACTGCCCTGGCTTGGACTGGCCGTCATCGTGATCCTGCTCGACCAGTTGTCGAAGGTCGCCATTCTGCAGACCTTCGCCTATGGCGAAGGTCGTGTGGTAACGCGCTTCTTTAACCTGGTGCTGGTGTATAACCCCGGTGCGGCCTTCAGCTTCCTGGCAGGGGCCGGCGGCTGGCAACGCTGGGGATTCACGGCGCTGGGCGTGGTTGCCGCGCTCGTGATTTGCTATCTCTTGCGCCGGCACAGCGGGCAACGGCTTTTCTGTACTGCCCTGTCGCTGATCATGGGCGGCGCACTGGGCAATGTCATTGATCGACTGATTCATGGTCACGTGATCGATTTTCTGGACGTTCACGTGAATGCATGGCATTGGCCGGCGTTCAACGTGGCCGATAGCGGCATCTGCATCGGCGCGATCTTGCTGGTGTGGGATGAACTGCGCCGTGTGCGCGGGAGCCGTTGAATGCGCGGCACCGGCATGGCGACGGCGCATCCCAACGGGCCGCTGGCGGGCAGGCATCTGGTGCTTGGTCTGACAGGCGGCATTGCCTGCTACAAGGTGGCCGAATTGGCGCGCCTGTTGATCAAGGCCGGCGCCACGGTGCAGGTCGCGATGACCGAAGCCGCCACGCGTTTTATCACACCGTTGACGATGCAGGCCCTGACCGGCCACCCCGTATTCCTCGACGAATGGACATCCCAGGATGGCCATGGGATGGCGCATATCGATCTGTCGCGCCGAGCAGACGGCATTGTGGTCGCGCCGGCATCGGCGGACTTCATGGCGCGGCTCGCGCACGGCATGGCCAACGACTTGTTGTCGACGCTGTGTCTTGCTCGAGATTGCCCACTCGCGATCGTCCCGGCGATGAACCGGCAAATGTGGAGCAATCCGGCGACCCAGCGAAACGCCCATCAGTTGCGCCACGACGGCATTGCGATCTGGGGTCCCGACGCCGGCGACCAAGCCTGCGGAGAAGTGGGGGATGGCCGGATGCTTGAGGCCGACGCGATTCGCGATGCGATTGTCGCGTGGTTTACGCCAAAGCGCCTCCAGGGCCACCGCGTGGTGATCACGGCGGGTCCGACGTTCGAACCAATTGACCCCGTACGCGGCATCACAAATCGATCGAGCGGCAAGATGGGTTACGCGATCGCACGCGCCGCAGCTGATGCGGGGGCCGATGTGACGCTGATCAGCGGGCCGACCGCGTTGCCGATGCCGTGGGGCGTGCGTCGCCTCGATGTGGAGACTGCGCAGCAAATGCGCGCGGCGGTGCACGCTGTACTGCTGTCGCAAGACAACGAGGAGCACCCGGCGCTCACGCATACCCCGGACACGAACGCAGGACCGTCCGATATCGACCGCCGTGGCCTGGACCAGTCGAACGTCGGCCGTCGGCCCATTTTCATTGCGGTGGCGGCGGTGGCGGACTGGCGTCCCGCCGCCGCGGCGACCGAAAAAATCAAACGCTCCAACGATCCGGCGCCGACGCTGGCATTTGTCGAAAATCCGGACATTCTCCGCGAGGTGGCGCACGGCCCGAATCCGCCATACTGCGTCGGGTTCGCCGCGGAAACCAATGACCTTGACACACATGCGACCGAGAAGCGTGCACGCAAGCGTGTGCCGCTACTTGTCGGCAACCTGGGTCACCTGACTTTCGGCAAAGACGACAACGAGATCGTGCTGTTTGACGACGAAGGACGTCACCCTCTTCCTCCCGGCGACAAGGCCTCCCTCGCGCGACGCTTGATCGAAGAGATCGCGCGGCGGGTCACCCGGTCCCACTCCCCTTCCGTGCCTCAGCCATGAACTTGCAACTGAAGATAGTCGATGCGCGCATGCGCGATCACCTGCCTGCCTACGCGACCACAGGAAGCGCCGGCCTTGACCTGCGCGCCTGCCTGGATGCGTCGGTGACGCTGGAACCCGGACAGACGGCCCTGATTCCAACCGGCCTTGCGATACATCTCGAAGATCCGGGCTATGCAGCGATGATCCTGCCACGCTCGGGACTGGGCCATAAACACGGCATCGTGCTCGGTAACCTGGTCGGGCTGATCGATTCCGACTACCAAGGGCAATTGATGGTGTCGACGTGGAACCGTGGTCAAACTGCCTTTACGATCGAACCGCTGGAACGGATCGCCCAATTGGTGATCGTCCCTGTCGTGCAAGCGACATTTCATGTCGTCGACGAATTCACCGCCAGTGAACGCGGCACGGGCGGCTTCGGCAGCACCGGTACACGCTAGACGACCGGCTGCCGTTACGTATCCTGCAGCAGCGCTCACAACAAAGAATAAGCTTTCCATAAAAAAACCCGTTCGTCGAAAACGAACGGGTTTTTTTATTCAAGCGGAGGCTAGCGTGGCCACGCGTGATGAAGACAAGACGCAGCTGCACGCGCAGCCACGTCCCGGCGAAAGGGTGCGCGTTACTCGACCTCGACCGTTTCCGGACTCGGGCTACGCGGCGCACCGCTGTCATCGAATGTCAGTTGCACCTTGCCTTCTTCGTCAACATCTACCGCCACGCGGCCACCAGCTGCGAGCTTGCCAAACAGCAGTTCGTCCGCCAATGCACGGCGGATCGTGTCCTGGATCAAACGTTGCATCGGTCGCGCGCCCATCAACGGATCGAAACCGTGTTTCGCCAGATGCTTGCGCAACGCGTCGCTGAATTGCACGTCCACTTTCTTCTCGTGCAATTGGTCTTCAAGCTGCATCAAGAACTTGTCGACCACCCGCAAGATGATCTCTTCGTCCAGCGCGCGGAAGTTGATGATCGAATCCAGGCGGTTCCGGAATTCCGGCGTAAACATCCGCTTGATGTCGGCCATCTCGTCGCCAGTTTCACGTTTTGTCGTGAAACCAATCGTCGACTTCTGCATTGCCTCCGCCCCCGCATTTGTCGTCATGATGATAATGACGTTACGGAAGTCGGACTTGCGACCGTTGTTATCGGTCAACGTGCCATGATCCATCACCTGCAACAGGACGTTATAGATATCCGGGTGCGCCTTCTCGATCTCGTCCAGCAACAAGACGCAGTGTGGCTTCTTCGATACGGCCTCCGTCAACAAACCGCCTTGATCAAAGCCAACGTAGCCCGGCGGCGCACCGATCAAGCGGCTGACTGCATGACGCTCCATGTATTCCGACATATCGAAACGGATAAGCTCGATACCCAGCGTGAAAGCCAGTTGCTTGGCGACTTCGGTCTTCCCGACGCCGGTCGGACCGGAGAAAAGGAAAGAGCCAATCGGCTTGTCGGTCTTGCCCAAACCCGCGCGCGCCATCTTGATTGCCGCGGCCAACGCATCGATCGCGGGATCCTGACCAAACACCACCGACCGTAAATCGCGATCCAGCGTCTGCAACTTGCTGCGATCGTCCTGCGAGACACTCTGCGGTGGAACACGGGCCACCTTCGAGATGATGTCCTCGATCTCGGATTTTCCGATCGTACGCTTCTGCTTAGACTTCGGCAGGATACGCTGTGCGGCACCCGCCTCATCGATGACATCAATCGCCTTGTCCGGCAGATGGCGGTCCGTGATGAAGCGCGCCGACAACTCCGCCGCCGCCGATAAGGCCCCGGCTGAATACTTGACGCCGTGATGCTCTTCGAAACGCGACTTCAAGCCGCGCAGGATGGCAACTGTCTGCTCGACCGTCGGCTCCGGCACGTCGATTTTCTGGAAGCGACGCGAGAGCGCCGCGTCTTTCTCAAAAATGCCACGGTACTCGGTAAACGTCGTTGCACCGATGCATTTCAACTGGCCCGAGGACAACGCCGGCTTCAGCAAGTTCGATGCGTCGAGAGTCCCGCCGGAAGCAGCACCGGCACCAATCAGCGTATGAATTTCGTCGATGAACAAGACCGCGTGCGGGCGGTCCTTCAGCTCTTTGAGCACGGTCTTCAAGCGCTGCTCGAAATCGCCGCGATACTTCGTGCCCGCCAGCAGCGCACCCATGTCAAGCGAATACACAATCGCGTCGGACAAAATATCCGGCACCTCGCCGCGCGTGATGCGCCACGCCAGGCCTTCGGCGATCGCGGTCTTGCCCACCCCGGCCTCGCCAACCAGCAGCGGATTATTCTTGCGACGGCGGCAGAGCACCTGAACCACCCGTTCCACTTCCGCCTCGCGGCCGATCAGCGGATCGATACGGCCATCCTTCGCCGACTGGTTGAGATTCTGTGTGAATTGCGCAAGCGGCGTTTCCTTCTGCGCGCCACCTTCTTCGGCTTCAACGCTCGCATCGGCCGCCTTGGCCTGATCACCCGCGCCGGTCTTGGCGATGCCATGCGAAATGAAGTTGACCACATCCAGACGCGTCACGCCCTGCTGCTGCAGGTAATACACCGCGTGCGAATCCTTCTCGCCGAAGATCGCGACAAGCACATTAGCGCCCGTGACTTCCTTCTTGCCGTTCGACGTCGATTGCACGTGCATGATCGCGCGCTGGATCACGCGCTGAAAACCCAGCGTCGGCTGCGTGTCGACGTCATCGGTCCCAGGTACCGTCGGCGTATTATCGTGGATGAAATTACGCAGATTCTGACGCAGATCGTCGATATTTGCCGCGCAGGCACGCAGCACCTCGGCAGCGGTCGGATTATCCAACAACGCCAACAACAAGTGCTCGACCGTAATGAATTCATGGCGCGCCTGACGCGCTTCCATAAACGCCATGTGCAGACTGACTTCCAGTTCCTGGGCAATCATGCTTCCTCCATCACACACTGCAGCGGATGGCCCGCTTGCCGCGCATGGGTAACGACTTGCTCAACTTTGGTCGCCGCGACATCTCGCGAATAGACCCCACAAACTCCCCTGCCCTCGCGATGAACCTTCAGCATGATCTGTGAAGCCGTCTCACGATCCTTGTTGAAGTATTGCTGAATGATCAAGATCACGAACTCCATCGGCGTGAAGTCGTCATTCAACAGCACGACCTTGAACATCGGCGGCGGCTTTAGCTTTTGCTCCTGCCGCTCTAGAACGGTTCCGTCCTGCTTGTTCGGGATGATCGCCATACGTCCATTCTAAACATCTCGCGCCGCCCTGCAATCCGAACCTGATCGGGAATGCGCCTTTGCGTTTACAGCAACGGTCGAACGTTGCCGCCGACGTCATGTAGTGTATCGGGCAATCTGACCGATACCACGACAACACAAGGCGCAAGGCATGCAGGCCAAACGCATTGCACTCACTATGGGGAAGAGACTCAGATCGCACGCAGCGTTCAACTGCCGGAAATGTCGCGCGCTCCAACCTCGAAACCGCTTGAACAGCCTTGCCGCGAACATTGCGTCTTGACAGCTATCTTGGGCGATTATCGCCGTTTTCAAGATCCAGCGCTGCGTTATCACAATACCCCTCGATGGAAGACGGAAAAGCGCCCGGGAATGCCCGTCATACAATGGACACATCCCATTTGTGTCTTGTTTTCAGACAGCCACGCCATCAGGGAAATTTTTTACGGCGCGACCGCCCTGCGGAAAAGTCGGGACGACGAATAGTGAGACACGTTTGCCGATCAGGGTCTTCCCCTAGAGAGAAACGCCTGCGCGGCGCACTCGCGCGCCATGCGAACTACGTATAAGCGCGTGACAAAAAAACGCTTGACAGTCGAATAAAGAGCCTCAAAAATCAAAAAGCATCTTCCCTTACACCAGTACTTACAGGGGAATGTGCTTTGGCCTGCCGCTAGGCCGCGACCCCATTCCAATGGACCGCGTGCTGTTCCATGGCGGTATTCAGTGACAGTTGAGCGAGAAAGCGCTTCAGAGGGGATGCAGTATGGCAACAGGGACGGTGAAGTGGTTCAATGATGCAAAGGGTTTTGGCTTTATCACCCCGGACGAAGGCGGCGAAGATCTTTTCGCGCATTTTTCCGCCATCCAGATGAGCGGCTTCAAGACACTCAAGGAAGGGCAAAAAGTGAGCTTCGAGGTCGTGCAAGGCCCAAAAGGCAAGCAAGCGTCCAATATTCAGGAAGCCGCCTGATCTGATATCCGGCTCGATCATCCTGCCTCACGCCGGCAAACGCCCACGATACAGGACGATGACGCCAGTACTGCTGTAGAGAAGCGATACCTTTTCTAACAGGAAAGGTGTGGGGGCAGGATAAGCGAAGTTATCGTTTGCTGGCCCGCCTGCTTCGCTACTAGCAGGGAACGCAAACCGCCCGCTCTTCTCTCGCCCCGCTCTCACCCGGTAGAGATGCGCGTCAGACAGGGGTTGGGCCGTTTGCGCAAACGCATTGCCCTGGCTACAAATTGTCAATCAGGGCGTCGCCGAACCCCGAACAACTGACTTGTTCCGCGCCTGACATCAAGCGCGCGAAATCGTAGGTCACCCGTTTCTGCGAGATCGTCTTGCGCATTGCATCGACGATGGCGTCCGCCGCCTCGATCCATCCCATATGCCGTAGCATCATTGCCGCGGACAGAATTTCCGATCCCGGATTCACATAGTTCTTCCCTGCATATTTTGGCGCCGTGCCATGCGTTGCCTCGAAAATCGCGATGTCGTCGGACATGTTCGCGCCTGGCGCGATTCCCACCCCTCCCACCTGTGCGGCCAATACGTCTGACGCATAGTCGCCATTCAGGTTAAGCGTCGCGATGACATCATATTCACGTGGGCGCAACAGCGTGCGTTCGAGAAATGCGTCGGCAATGGCATCCTTGATCGTAATATCCTCGCCGGTGCGCGGATTCCGGATGCTGACCCATGGACCATCGTCGATCAGTTTGCCGCTAAACTCTTCCAGCGCCACCTCATAACCCCAATCGCGAAACGCCCCCTCCGTGAACTTCATGATGTTGCCCTTGTGGACAAGCGTCACCGACCGACGGTCGTGATCGATGGCGTACTGAATCGCCTTGCGCACCAGGCGCTTGGTTCCTTCGCTGGACACCGGCTTGAGACCAATGGAAGATGTATCAGGAAACCGCAGGCCCGTCACACCCATTTCCTCGCGCAGGAATCGGATCAATTTCTGCGCTTCCGGCGTGCCTGCCGCCCACTCGATACCGGCATAGACGTCTTCCGAGTTTTCCCGAAACACCACCATGTCCGTGTGTTGCGGTTCACGTAACGGCGACGGCACGCCGTCGAAATACTGGATGGGACGCAAGCAGACATACAAATCGAGTTTCTGCCGAAGCGCGACGTTCAACGAACGATACCCTTTGCCGACGGGAGTAGTGAGCGGTCCCTTGATGGCCACTGCATGATCGCGCAATGCTTGCAATGTTTCGTCCGGTAGCCATACGGTATCGCCATATAACCGATGCGCTTTCTCCCCCGCATAGATTTCCATCCAGTGAATCCGGCGCCGCCCCGTGTAGGCGGCGCGGATCGCGGCATCGACGACCTTGATCATCACCGGCGTGATATCCACGCCGACACCATCCCCTTCGATAAACGGAATGATCGGGTTATCCGGTACCGTCAATGTGTGATCGTCGCGCACGACGATACGTGCGCCTTCGGCAGGAACCTGAATGTGCTGGTACGGCATTGTTCGACTCCACTCGACGGCATACGGGCGCTAGATGCCCTGGACATGGTATTTTACGCTCTGATCGCGCGATTTTCCCGAAGTCGGCGGCGTTATCGGCCAGCCATCCGCCGCTACGACGTTCGCTGCGTCCTCGCGCCAGCTCTCACCCCGTTATGTCATTGCTCGCCCTGAACAAACCCTTTGGCACGATCTGCCAATTTTCGTCTCACCCCAGCCGTCCGACCCTTGCCGCGCATGTCCCGCTGCCCGATATCTATCCGGCCGGGCGACTGGACGCCGACAGCGAGGGCTTGTTGCTCCTGACCGACGACGGCGCGCTGCAGGCGCGCATCGCCGAACCGCGCCAGAAGCTGGTCAAACGTTACTGGGCCCAGGTAGACGGCGAACCCGATGACGCGGCACTCGCCCGCCTGGCACAAGGCGTGGACCTCGGCGATTTCAGGACGGCGCCGGCAAAGGCATGGCGCATTGCCACTCCGGACAATCTCTGGCCTCGCGACCCGCCGGTCCGCTTCCGGGCCACGATCCCAACCAGTTGGATTGCAGTGGAAATCAGCGAGGGCAAGAACCGACAAGTGCGCCGCATGACGGCGGCGGTGGGATATCCCACTCTGCGCCTGGTTCGCGTTGCCATTGGCGCCGTGGACCTGTTCGCGCTGGGACTTGCGCCGGGTGCCTACGTCCCGCTGGCGCCCGGTGCCCCCTGGAAACGATAACCCATGCGCCCAGCCCAGACCGGTACAGCGACGTGCGCGTACCTGGGACAGTCTGGCAAAAAAGTTTGCATTCGATGTCAACCGATGTCGCCGGGGTGCGTTATTGGCTATGACAGGCCGCAAAAGACGGCCGGTCTTAACCAAATTTCGAGATATCGAGGACGTCATGAAGAAACTGATCGCTGCCGTGATCGTTGGCCTGTTCGCAACCGCTGCTTTCGCGCAAACCCCGGCTTCGGACGCTGCTGCACCGGCAGCCGCTTCGACGGCTAAGAAGTCGACGCATAAGAAGCACGCTGCCAAGAAGCACGCCAAGAAGGCATCTTCGGCTTCGGCCGCTTCGGCTGCCAAGTAAGCAGCTCAGGCCCGCGCCGCGGGAGGCCTCACCGGCTTCACACAGCGGCGGCCGACGGCTCTCGCTGCGCAATACGCGCCAAGCAGGCGGATCACCCACCGGGTATCCGCCTGTTTTCAATTGTGCAGTACCATCTTGCACATTCCTTTAGACGGAGTGATCCTCTTGAATCGCCTGATGAAGCTTCTGTCACCGCGGTTGTCGCCGCGCCGGTCCCTACGGGACATTGCCGACCAGATCATGTCGCGTTTGACGCGACGGGCTGCAATGCACCCCTTACCGCCTCGCGCCGGCCTGTCCGCTGCCGTCGCGATCACGGGCATGGTGGCCGCCCTGGCGCTGCCGATGGCGCCCGCCGTCGCCCAGCCGCTGGCTGGGGCCACGCCGCCGATCAAGCAGCCGGGCGACTTTCCGACTGTGACACTCAGCGCTGGCATCAATGTCATTCATGCGGAAGTGGCGGCGAATGATGCGGATCGCGAACAAGGTCTGATGTATCGCAAATCACTGGCGAAAAATGCCGGCATGCTATTCGTCTTTCCAGATCGCGCGGGACATTGCTTCTGGATGAAAAACACGCTCATCCCGCTATCGATCGCGTTTATTGGCGATGACGGCACGATCACCGATATCGACGAGATGCAGGCGGAAACCGAGAATAATCATTGTCCGACCCGCGCGGTTCGTTATGCGCTGGAGATGGAAAAAGGATGGTTCGCCAGCCATGGCATCAAGCCTGGCATGCGGATCGATGGCCTTACCAGTGGTGGCGCGCAGTAGCACCCGCGACAACGCCACCGCCCCGCAATGGGGCTTACGCACGTTCCCCAGGCGCTTGGAGTATGCTGACGCTTGCAATATGAACCGCTGCCTGGGGCGGTAATCTGATTGTTTCGCCCCCTTCGCCCTTCGGCTGGCAGCGGCCCCTCTCTGGAGAGACACCGTGCCCCGCAAAACCCCCATCGAGCGCTACCGTAATATCGGCATCAGCGCGCACATCGACGCCGGCAAGACCACGACGACTGAACGCATCCTGTTCTATACCGGTGTGAATCACAAAATCGGCGAAGTGCATGAAGGCGCTGCGACGATGGATTGGATGGAGCAGGAGCAGGAGCGCGGGATCACCATCACGTCCGCCGCAACCACGACGTTCTGGAAAGGCATGGCCGGGAATTTTCCGGAACATCGCATTAATATCATCGACACGCCCGGACACGTCGACTTCACGATCGAAGTCGAACGTTCGATGCGCGTACTCGATGGCGCCTGCATGGTCTACGACTCCGTGGGGGGCGTGCAGCCCCAGTCCGAGACGGTCTGGCGACAAGCCAATAAATATGGTGTCCCACGACTTGCGTTCGTCAACAAGATGGATCGGGTCGGGGCCAACTTCTTCCGCGTTCGCGATCAGATCATCGCCCGGCTCAAGGGCAATCCGGTCCCTCTTCAGATTCCGATCGGCGCGGAAGACCATTTCCAGGGCGTTGTCGATCTCGTCAAGATGAAGTCGATCATCTGGGATGACGCTTCCCAGGGCGTCAAGTTCACGTACGGTGACATCCCCGAGAATCTGGTCGCGCTCGCGCAGGAGTGGCATGAAAAAATGGTCGAGGCCGCGGCGGAAGCGAGCGAGGACTTGCTCGACAAATACCTTGGCGGCGAAAAGCTGACCGAGGAAGAAATCAAGCAAGCCTTGCGCGCACGCACGATCAAGGGCGAGATCATGCCGATGCTATGTGGCAGCGCCTTCAAGAACAAAGGCGTACAGGCAATGCTCGATGCCGTGATCGAATACCTGCCGTCACCAATCGACGTCCCCGCAATCAAGGGTGTCCTCGAAAACGACCAGGAGGCCGAACGCAAGCCATCGGATGCGGAAAAATTCTCGGCGCTGGCGTTCAAGATCATGACCGATCCGTTTGTCGGACAGTTGATCTTTTTCCGGGTGTACTCCGGCTCGGTGACGTCCGGCGAGACGCTGTACAACTCGGTCAAGCAAAAGAAGGAACGTCTCGGACGTATTCTGCTGATGCATGCCAACCAGCGCGAGGAAATCAAGGAAGTCTACGCGGGCGACATCGCGGCGGCGGTGGGGCTGAAGGAAGCGACAACCGGAGACACGCTATGTGACCCCAACGCGGTCATCATCCTCGAACGGATGGTGTTCCCGGAGCCGGTTATTTCGCAGGCGATCGAACCCAAGACAAAGGCGGACCAGGAAAAAATGGGGATTGCGCTGAATCGCTTGGCGCAGGAAGACCCGTCGTTCCGCGTACAGACCGACGAGGAATCGGGTCAGACGATCATATCGGGCATGGGCGAGTTGCACCTCGAAATTCTCGTCGATCGGATGCGACGCGAATTCAATGTGGAAGCAACAGTGGGCAAACCACAGGTGGCGTATCGCGAGACAGTGCGAGGCACGGCGAAGGACGTAGATGGCAAGTTCGTCAAGCAGTCAGGCGGCCGCGGCCAGTACGGCCACGCCGTGATCACCCTCGAGCCCAACGAGGCCGGCAAGGGCTACGAATTCATCGATGCAATCAAGGGCGGCGTCGTGCCACGGGAATATATCCCGGCCGTGGACAAGGGCATTCAGGACACCCTGAAAGCCGGTATCCTGGCGGGCTATCCGGTTGTCGACGTCAAGGTCACGTTGACGTTCGGTTCGTACCACGACGTGGATTCGAACGAAAACGCCTTCCGGATGGCCGGGTCGATGGCATTCAAGGACGCCATGCGACGTGCGCAACCGAGCTTGCTTGAGCCGATGATGGCGGTGGAAGTGGAAACGCCCGAGGAATTCATGGGCAACGTCATGGGCGATCTGTCGTCCCGACGTGGCATTGTCCAGGGCATGGACGACACTCCGGGCGGCGGTGGCAAGATTGTTCGAGCCGAGGTGCCGCTGGCGGAAATGTTCGGGTATTCCACATCCCTCCGATCCGCCACACAAGGACGCGCTACGTATACCATGGAGTTCAAGCATTACTCGGATGCGCCCCGCAACGTGGCCGACGCGATCATCAGCGCGAAAGGCACGAAATAAGCGGCATGCGGCGTGTTTCTTGTCATGTGTCTTTGCTTTTTTTTGCGTTATGTCATACGTTGAAAATATTTGTCACTGCGGTGTCATGTTTCGTTCACCAATCCGGAGTATCGTGATCACTCCACTGGCTGCGCGTTGCATGACGTGAGCCGTCGCCCGGTCCTTCCGTGTCCGGTGCTGGCGTGACGGATTCCCGCAGCTGTTGTGCGAGGAATGCCGCGCCCTCTAGCGTTCGAACGTTTGTCCGCGCCTTCTTCCTCGCATAGAACATCCAACCGGGGTATTCACCTCGGTATCGCTCATTGGCGACAGCGAGCGCGGTAAAATCGAAGGAGGGAGCGGTCATGGCGGGCTACGAAATTCCCCGAAGTTTTTTCAGTCACGCATTCAAGCGGGCTGCGCTCGAACGCGTACTGCTGGAAGGCAAGGCGCCGGACGCTGTTGCCCGCGAACTGGCCATGCCGCTCCAGGTGCTGCAGGAATGGCTTGATGCCGAGGAAGCCATGCATACCCCACCGCTCGTCGTCCCCTTGCCGCCTGTCGGTCGCCGTGTGGGTAACACCGCGCCGATCTCGGGAACGTCGCGTGGCGGGGCATTCGAATAGCCCGTTCTTTGCACTATCGAGGCCGATGCCCATGCCGATGGCTAGCGTCACGTCCGTTTCGCAGCAATACCTCTCACAGCCAATTGTTGCATCTGTAGCGTCAAATAATTATTTTTGACGAACATTGTTTCGTTTGACGAAACAATGTTGTTAATTTCCGTTCCAGCTTCTCGCTTATGTCCCGCCTTCCGGCCTTGATAGGCCGATTCAAGGGCGCGACGAAAAACTGGATCGGAGATTACACATGAAGAAGACGCTTTTCGCGGTAGCAGCGCTAGCCTGCGCGGCAGGTGCTCAGGCACAAAGTAGCGTGACGTTGTATGGCGTGCTGGACCAATCCGTCGGCTACACGTCGAAAGTCTCAGGAGTCAACGAGAATCAAGGGCGGCAGGTCGCGCTCTACCCCGCAGGTGGCCTGGAAGGCAGCCGCTGGGGTCTTCGTGGGTCGGAAGACCTGGGCGCTGGCCTGAGCGCGTTCTTCAATGTCGAGAGTGGCATTAATCTCGCGAACGGTAAATTCGCGGAAGATGGCACGATCTTCAATCGGAAAGCCTTGGTGGGTTTGCGCAGCCGTGACTTCGGTAGCGTGTCGTTTGGTCGTCAGTCCGACATGGTGGTCGACTTCGTTGCCCCGTTCAGCCAGGTTGCACGGTATGCGCGGACCATGGGCGGTGCGCGATATGACCTGAATAATTTCGACTATTCGAACCAGTTACAGAACTCAATCAAGTATGTCAGCCCGTCATTTTCCGGCTTCTACTTTGGTGGAGCCGTCAGCATTCATGGTGTAGCGGGCGCAAACCGCGAAAATCTCGTATGGTCGGCAGGCGCCGGATATGACAATGGCCCGTTCAAGTTCGGTTTGGCCTATACGGATTCCAAGAATGCGAATTTCAATCCTTTGTTGACGTCTTACCGCAGGCTTGGCAATGAGGCAGCGCAGGGTTTGGCCACAAAGTTAGGGGCTAGCGACATCGGTAACGTACAGTCGCGTTATCGGGTAGGTGCTGTAGGCGGTTCCTATACGTTCGGTCCGGCGAGCATTGCCGCGACATATAGCAACGTTCGGACAAAGCTGGGAACGTTCGATAATTCCCACGATCGTAAGATGCATATTGCTGAAATCAGCGGTACCTATCAGGTGACTTCAGCCGTGGGACTTGGTCTTGGTTACACGTTCACCCGGGGCGACGAGAATAATACGGGCGATTCCCGACAGAAAATTCAATTCCATCAGGTGACCGCAGGTGCGAATTACGCTTTGTCGCGTCGCTCGGAAGTGTATGTTACCGTCGCCGCGCAACGTAACGCGAAGGACGGCGACACATTCATCAACGGTGTTGGACCCACCGATAACAAGACCCAGATTTCAGGTCGTGTTGGTCTGCGACATGCATTCTGATTCGTAAGCAGTAATCCTATGCTGTATCAAAGGCGAGCTTGATATTCCGGGCTCGCCTTTGCTTTTCTCGGTACGCGGATACGGCGCCACGATCTACGGGTGTGGCTGTTGCAAAACACCCACCCCTATTCGGGCCATTATTTTACGGCCCCGCATCGTCGGACATTGGCTTACCATGTGACTCATGCGGTCCGTTTCTCGCTGCTCGTAACATTTGGCGTAAAGTGCGCCAGACAAGGTGAGCGGTACCACCGGTGCGCAACCATCACCCAGATGCAATGGCATCCGGTAACGTGTTACGACAACAATCGGCACGGGTTGAGTGCACAATGGTACATAGACTGGTGAGAAAAGACCCGGATCAAATGCAATTCTTGGCAATAACTGGACAGACCGGCGAAGCATTACGTTTTACCGGGTATTCGTTTCACGTTGGCGAGGGGAAAGCATGGATATCTACAGCAGTTTCGCGACCCGTTTCGACAAGTCACGCGAGGAAGAGTTCACGCTCGAAGAGTATCTCGAGCTTTGTAAGAAGGATCCATCGGTATACGCGAGCGCCAGCGAGCGCATGTTGATGGCCATCGGTGAGCCCGAGGCCCTCGATACGCGCAATGATCCCCGCCTGTCGCGCATCTTCGCGAACAAGGTGATGAAGATCTACCCGGCCTTCCGTGAATTCTACGGCGCTGAGGAAGTCATCGAGCAAGTTGTCTCGTATTTCCGCCACGCGGCGCAAGGCCTCGAGGAAAAGAAACAAATCCTCTATCTACTGGGTCCGGTGGGCGGCGGGAAGTCATCGATCGCTGAACGGCTCAAGCAATTGATGGAGCGCGTGCCTTTCTATTCGATCAAGGATTCTCCAGTCAACGAATCGCCATTAGGTCTGTTCGACTATGAGGAGGATGGGCCGATCCTCGAAGAACAATTTGGCATTCCGCGCCGTTACTTGAAGAGCATCCTGAGCCCGTGGGCGGTCAAACGGCTGCATGAATACAACGGTGACATCCGCCAGTTCAAGGTAGTCAAGCGCTACCCGTCCGTGCTGCGTCAATTGGGCATTGCGAAGACCGAGCCTGGTGATGAAAACAACCAAGACATTTCGTCGTTGGTGGGCAAGGTCGACATCCGAAAGCTCGAACAGTTTTCCCAGGATGATGCTGACGCATACAGCTATTCCGGTGGCCTTTGCCTGGCGAATCAGGGTTTACTCGAATTCGTTGAAATGTTCAAAGCGCCGATCAAGGTGCTGCATCCGTTGTTGACGGCAACGCAGGAAGGCAACTTCAAGGGGACGGAAGGATTTGGCGCGATCCCGTTCGACGGAATCATTCTTGCGCACTCGAATGAGTCTGAGTGGAAGGTGTTCCGCAACAACAAGAACAACGAGGCAATGCTCGACCGGATTTATATCGTCAAGGTCCCGTATTGCCTGCGCGTGAGCGAAGAAGTCCGTATTTACGAGAAACTGCTGCGTAATTCTTCGCTGGCCGATGCGATCTGCGCGCCGGGCACATTGAAGATGATGGCACAGTTCTCGGCGCTGACGCGGCTCCATGAACCTGAAAACTCCAGCATCTATTCGAAGATGCAGGTGTATGACGGCGAGAATTTGAAAGATACCGATCCAAAGGCGAAGTCGTATCAGGAGTATCGTGATTTTGCCGGTGTCGACGAAGGGATGAACGGTACGTCCACGCGCTTCGCGTTCAAGATCTTGTCGCGGGTATTCAATTTCGACTCGACCGAAGTAGCCGCCAACCCGGTGCATTTGATGTACGTGCTGGAGCAACAGATCGAGCGCGAACAATTCCCGGCGGAACAGGAACAAAAGTACCTGTCCTTCGTCAAGGACCAGTTGGCGTCTCGCTACGTTGAATTTATCGGAAAGGAAATTCAGACGGCATACCTCGAATCGTATTCGGAGTATGGACAAAACATCTTTGACCGCTATGTCACCTATGCGGATTTCTGGATTCAGGACCAGGAATTCCGCGATCACGATACGGGCGAAAGTTTTGACCGGGCTGCGCTAAACGCCGAACTCGAGAAAATCGAGAAGCCGGCGGGCATCAGCAATCCGAAGGATTTCCGTAACGAGATCGTCAATTTCGTGCTGCGTGCGCGGGCCGGCAATGCGGGCAACAATCCGCACTGGACCAGTTATGAGAAACTGCGCAGGGTGATCGAGAAAAAGATGTTCTCGAACACGGAGGAGCTGTTGCCTGTCGTGTCGTTTAATGCGAAGGGCTCGGCGGAAGAGCAGCGCAAGCACGACGAATTTGTCAATCGGATGGTCGAAAAGGGATATACGCCCAAGCAGGTGCGCCTGCTGTGTGAATGGTATCTGCGCGTACGCAAAGCGTCGTGATGCCATCGGCACTGCCTGCGCAATGCGCAGGCAGTGCCGCACGGCGTGTGGCGGTGTCCAATAGTCCATCCACGTGTACACGCGTGCGGTGAGGGCGCCCCGCGACGACTCATCAGATGGAGACGCATCTTGCCGCAAATTATCGACCGCAGACTTTCCGGCAAAAACAAAAGCATCGCCAATCGCGAACGCTTTCTGCGGCGCTTTCGCAGTCATATCCGTGGCGCGGTAACCGAAGCAATCCGGGACCGTGGCATCAAGGATATCGAGAAGTCGGAAAAAATAACGATTCCCCGCAGGGATGTATCGGAACCCGTGTTCGGACACGGTCCCGGTGGTACGCGCGAAATGGTGCACCCGGGCAATTCAGACTACATGCGCGGTGACCGTATCCAGCGCCCCAATGGTGGAGGGGGCGGTGCGGGTTCCGGCAGTGGCCAGGCCAGCAAGGACGGCGAAGGGGAAGATGAATTTGCCTTCGAATTGAGTCGCGAAGAATTCATGCAGTATTTCTTCGAGGATCTCGAACTGCCACGGATGATCGCGAATGAATTCCTGACGGTTCCTAATTGGAAAAGCGTCAGGGCTGGCTATGCGGCGGAAGGCACGCCAAACAATATCCATATCGTACGTTCACTGCGCGGCGCGCTCGGCCGGCGTATCGCGCTGGGCGGCCCGCTGTCCGCGGAAGTGCGTGAGATGAAGGAACGGTTGCAAACGCTGGAACGCGCGCCAGCTATCCCGGCCGATCCCGCCAGGTTGGACGAGATCAAGAAGTTGAAAGCGGAGATCATCGCGCTGGAAGGACGTATCGCGCGCATTCCGTTTATCGATCCATTCGACTTGCGCTACGTCAATCGCACGCGGCAAAGCATGCCGTCGAGCCAGGCGGTGATGTTCTGTGTGATGGACGTTTCAGGATCAATGGACGAGCAACGAAAGGACTTGTCGAAGCGTTTCTTCATCCTGTTGTATCTGTTCTTGACGCGGAACTATGAGCGTATCGAGATGGTTTTCATCCGTCACCATACACGCGCCGATGAAGTGAATGAGGAAACGTTCTTCCACTCCCGAGAGAGCGGCGGTACGGTGGTATCCAGTGCGCTGGAACTGATGGCGAAGATCATCGAGGAGCGGTATTCGCCCAACGAATGGAACATCTATGGTGCACAGGCATCGGATGGTGACAACTGGAATGACGATTCGCCAAAGTGCAGGCAACTGTTGAGCAAGGACATCCTGCCCGCTTGTCGGTATTTCGCCTATATCCAGGTCGCGCCGGAAGAGCAGAATCTATGGCAGGAATACGAACAGATGGCGGTGGATCATCCGCAGTTCGCAATGAAGAAAGTGCAAACGGCCGCGGATATCTATCCAGTGTTCCGCGAGCTGTTTGAAAAACGCGCGAATGCGAAGCAAGGCTGATCCGGGATATTGATCCGTTTGCGCGCTCCCAGCCGGGAGCGCAGAGGGGAAAGCGATGGGCGAGACGAATACGTTGATCGACCAGGCAAATGAAGTAGCGCAACGCGTATCGAAAACCGCAAGTGGCGTGGCGACAAAGCGTGACCCGTTGCCAAATCCGTCGGACTGGACGTTCGAACTGATCGAGCAATACAACGACCATATCGCCGCCGCCGCAAAGGCATACAAACTCGATACGTATCCGAACCAGCTCGAGATCATCAGCTCCGAGCAGATGATGGATGCCTATGCGTCAATCGGCATGCCGGTCAATTACCGTCACTGGTCGTTTGGCAAGCATTTCCTATCGACCGAGAAAGGCTATCGTCGCGGGCAGATGGGTCTCGCGTACGAGATCGTCATCAACTCAAATCCTTGTATCTCGTATTTGATGGAGGAGAACACGCTGACCATGCAGGCGCTGGTGATCGCGCATGCGGCGTATGGTCATAATTCGTTCTTCAAGGGTAATTACCTTTTTCAGATGTGGACCGACGCCAGCGCAATCATCGACTACCTGGTGTACGCAAAGAACTATATCGCCGAATGCGAGCAAAGGCATGGGCTGGACCGTGTCGAGGAACTGCTCGATTCGTGCCATGCCTTGATGAACTATGGTGTGGACCGGTACAAACGTCCGCAAAAATTGTCGCTCGAGAAGGAACGCGTGCGGCAACGCGAACGTGAAGCGTACTTGCAGTCGCAAATCAATGAATTATGGCGAACGCTACCGCCGCGGAAGATCGAAACGATCGACGCGATGGAAGAGCGTTTCCCGGAAGAGCCGCAGGAAAATCTGCTCTACTTCGCGGAGAAGAAGGCACCATTACTCGAGCCATGGGAACGCGAAGTCATCCGGATTGTTCGCAAGGTCGCGCAGTATTTTTACCCGCAGCGTCAGACGCAAGTCATGAATGAGGGATGGGCCACTTTCTGGCACTACACCTTGTTGAATACCCTGTACGACCAAGGCAAGTTGACAGACGGCTTCATGATGGAGTTTCTTCATTCGCATAGCAATGTGGTCTTCCAGCCACCGGTCAGCAAGCCGTACTACACTGGGATCAATCCGTACGCGCTCGGTTTCTCGATGATGACTGATATCCGGCGCATTTGCGAACACCCGACCGACGAAGATCGGTACTGGTTCCCGGACATGGCGGGCTCCGACTGGCTGGAAACGTTGCACTACGCCATGCGCAATTTCAAGGACGAGAGTTTCATCGCGCAGTACCTGTCGCCAAAGGTCATTCGCGACATGCGCTTCTTCTCGGTGCTGGATGACGAACGCGACGATGCGCTGGCGATTTCCGCCATCCATGACGAGAGCGGCTATCGTTACGTCCGGCAGGCGTTGTCCAAGCAGTATGACCTGCACCATCGGGAGCCGAACATTCAGGTATGGTCGGTGGATCGGCGTGGCGACCGCAGCCTGACATTGCGACACGTTCGCGCCGATAATCGTCCGCTGGATACGTCGACCGACGAAGTCTTGCGCCATATGACGCGGCTATGGGGCTTCGACGTAAAGCTGGAAAGCGTGGATGCCGATGGCAATGTCATCGAACGTTATAAGTGCGACGGTTTGCGCGGCATCCGTCCGTGACCACTCGCGATGCCCAGTCAACGGCATCGCGATACCGTGCAACCGCAGATGCCCGTCACCTCCCGGCGCTTAAGCTGACATTCATCAATCGATGCTCCAATGATCGCGGCGGCGTACCAGATCGTGGCATATTGACAGGCCGGGACGTCTGCCCGCACTCCGTGGCGAGTACCGTTGTATACCAACATTTGTCCGCGCCCGTGACCTGAGTGAATAAGGACCCGGGCGCCCGACGATGCTCGTCCGCGCCTTCTCCGATGTTTCCCTTTGCTAAGAATGTCCTCTCGACTCCCACGTTTTACGGTAATGGCGATCCGTACGGTGCTTGCGACTGCGTTAACACTGTCGTTGCATCCAATGACGGCGCAGGCAGAAACCGACGGGCCTGTTTATGGACCGGAACTGCAAGGTTTTGATTATCCCTATCCCGTTTCCTACTTTACGTTCCAGTCCCAACGTCAGACGCTGCACATGGCTTACATGGACGTCGCACCGCGCCCGGAAACCGCGAATGGCCGCACCGCCGTGCTGCTACATGGGAAAAACTACTGCGCGGCAACCTGGGGGCCGACGATCGGCGCCTTGCACCAGGCCGGGTATCGGGTCATCGCCGTCGACCAGATCGGCTTCTGCAAATCGGACAAACCACAGGCCTATCAATTCTCCTTTGCACAACTCGCCCGCAACACCCAGGCGCTGCTGCAGTCGCTTTCCATCGACAAGGCAACGATCGTCGGTCATTCGACCGGCGGCATGCTTGGTATCCGGTACGCATTAACCTATCCGAAGCAAACGGAACAGTTGGTACTCGTCGATCCTATCGGGCTAGAAGATTGGCGTGCGAAAGGCGTACCTCCGATCTCCGTCGACGATTGGTACGCGCGGGAGCAGAAGACCACGGCGGACCGCATCCGCAACTATGAGAAAAACACCTATTTCGCTGGGCAATGGCGCGCGGACTACGAGCCATCGGTGCAGATGTTGGCCGGGATGTACCGGGGTCCGCAGCGCGATGTCGTCGCGTGGGATTCGGCATTGCTGTATGACATGATCCTGAATCAACCGGTGTTCTACGAGCTGCCGCAGATCAAGGTGCCTACCGTGTTGATGATCGGCGCAAAAGATACGACGGCCATTGGCAAGGAGTACGCCCCCGCCGATATCCGCCCGACCCTGGGCAACTATCCGGCGCTGGCACAACATGCGGCGGCGGTCATCCAGAATGTGATCCTGGAGACCTTCCCCGATGCCGGCCATGCGCCGCAAATGCAGGAGCCCAATCAGTTCCATGCGGTGCTGTTGCGTGACATGAAAGCGTTGAAGCCGATGCAGGACTAAGGCACTGAAAAAATGTCGAGCGTCGGTGCGCGTTCGTTATCACGCGCGGTGTCTCGGCACCGTCAACCAATAAAACCCCCCCAGCGTGAACCGCGCTCCAACAGTCGGACACGCGTCCGACCTTTGAGATGCAGTTCACGAATGGGGGGCTTGGCGCCATCTGGCGCGGACCAGCAAACCGCGAGGGATGCCCGTCTATCCCGGCATCACATCGCCATGCGGAAAAAGCGATTCGTCATGCCGACCAGGGTCATCAGGCGAAGTTCTTCGCGGCAAAATCCCAATTCACGATATTCCAGAATGCCGCCAGGAAGTTCGGGCGGGAATTGCGGTGGTCGATGTAGTAAGCGTGCTCCCACACATCGATCGTCAGCAATGCCTTGGCATCGGACGTCAGCGGCGTAGCGGCGTTGCTGGTCGATACGATGTCCACCGAACCATCGGCCTTCTTGACCAGCCAGGTCCAGCCCGATCCGAAGTTGGCGGCCGCGGCGGCGGCAAACGCTTCCTTGAACTTGTCGTAGCTGCCCCACTTCGCCGTGATGGCGTCCGCCAGTGCACCGGTGGGTGCGCCACCGCCGTTCGGCGACAGGCAGTTCCAGAAGAACGTGTGGTTCCAAATCTGGGCGGCGTTGTTGAACACGCCACCGGACGACTTCTTGACGATCTCTTCGAGGGTCAAGCTTTCGAATTCCGTGCCCGGAATCAGCTTGTTCAGATTCGTGACGTACGTCTGGTGATGCTTGCCATAGTGGTACTCGAGCGTTTCAGCCGACATATGCGGTTGCAATGCATCTTTTGCGTACGGCAGCGGGGGCAGTTGGTGTTCCATAGCCGAGGACATCCTTATGTTGGTTTGCGGGGATATATTTACCTTACGTCGACCGGTTCGGTTTGTCGCGACCCACCATCACGCGATGTAATGCCGACACGATGGGCAACCCCGTCCGGCCGTGCGGCGAGGGCTTGTTCTGACCACTCCGGCGATTGTAGGGTAGTTACCGCCCCCTCGCAAACGACGGATATCGTATATGCTGCCGCGAAAACCCCGTGGCATCGGCCTCGTGCCGCTTTTTCGGTACTTGCCGATCGCCTTCGCCGAACGAGACCGCGGCCCGGCGGCCCGTCGTTCCCCGCGCCATGGTCACGCCCGGTCCATCGTGCTCAAAAATGCATCAAGCACAAAAAAGACCAGCCGCACCAGGGTTTACCTATGCCGTCCCCACGTTGTTCACATGAAAGACCGCCAAGACTGGGGACGAAACCGCGCCGGGCCATTCCTGTAAAGGCCGGACCTGTGGATAACCGAGCACGCGTCGCAATGCACCGATCCCGTTCCATCAAGAGGCAAAGCGGCATCGGAAATTGCCTAAATTTTACGCACCCACAATTTTAGCTGTTCGGCCATTGGGTTAGCGCTGCCCTCCCCAAGTTGTCCACATGCAATCATCGGTTCGATGGGGATAGCATGGCGCGGGGAACCTGGCAAAAAATCGACTCTGCCCAAAAATGCATCACCTTCAAAAAGCGCAGACCTGCCAATGACTTACGAAAACGATTCTGATGTTTCCCACAGGCTTCCGGCGCGCAGCTGTGGATGACATGCGGATGACAGCCCTGCAACCCGCTTGCCGCGCGAAGACCAGCGCGTTACATTGCGCGCTCCGGCAAGCTGGGAGGGCGGCATGAGCGTGGGGAAATGGGAGGCGCGCATAACGGCGGCGTGGCAACGGCGAGGTCTGACGGCGTGGTCATTGTGGCCATTGTCACTGTTGTTCGGCGCCATTGCGGGCTTGCGCCGCGCGGCTTTTCAACGCGGCTGGCGGCACAGCATCCGCGTGCCCGTGCCGGTTGTCGTGATCGGCAACGTGACCGTTGGCGGCGCGGGCAAGACCCCCACCGTGATTGCACTGGTCGAGGCCCTGCGGGAGCAAGGGCTGACGCCCGGCGTGGTATCGCGCGGACATGGCAGTGCGGCAAGCCGGCGCCCTCGCCCAACTGTCGTCGACGCCCATGCAATGCATGCCGCCACCCCGGCCGACATTGGCGATGAGCCGGCGCTGATCGTCCGACGCACTGGTGCACCGCTGGCCGTCGGACGCGATCGGGTGGCCGCTGCCCAGGCCCTGCTGGCAGTCGTCCCCGACGTTGACGTGATCCTGTGTGACGATGGCTTGCAGCATTATCGCCTAGCACGAGACATGGAGATTGTCGTATTCGATGCCCGCCTGGGCGGCAACGGGTTTCTTTTGCCTGCCGGACCACTGCGGGAACCGATGACACGCCGCCGTGATGCCACCGTCATCAATAACGCCCCTGTCTCCATCGCCCCGGCAGACTGGTCCAACACGTTCGCGATGACGCTCGTGCCCGGTGACGCATGGCAAGTGTGCGCAGCCGGAACGCCACCGCACCGTGCGCTCTCGTCCTTTGCAGGCCGTGACGCATCACGCACGCTGGCGGCGGCCGGTATCGGCGCACCGGAACGATTCTTCGACATGTTGCGTGGCCTGGGGATCGCGACACGCACATTGCCACTGCCCGATCATCATGCGTTCGATCGCAACCCGTTCCACGGCGACCCCGCCGAGACGATCCTTGTAACAGAGAAGGATGCGGTAAAATGCGGCGATTGGCATGATCCCCGTATCTGGGCCGTCCCGGTAGAGGGCGTGCTCGATCCTCGTTTGATAGCGCTTGTCGTGGAGAAGGTCCGTGGACGCTCGTCTGCTTGAAATCCTCGTGTGTCCGTTGTGCAAGGGACCGCTGAAACATGATCGTGCCGCGCAGGAATTGGTCTGCGCGACCGACAAACTGGCGTATCCGATCCAGGACGGTATTCCCGTCATGCTGGCAGAAGAAGCGCGTACGACCGTCGATGGTCATCGGGTGAATCCGAATGGTCCGGACGCGGACGTCGGCGCCGGAACCGTCTGAGAAACGGCTGCCGATCGTGTCCATAACGACCTCCGTACTCGTCGGCGGCGACAGCACGCCCGTCTTTGTCGCTGTCATTCCTGCTCGCCTCGCATCAACCCGCCTGCCGAATAAACCGCTTGCCGATATCGGCGGAAAACCGATGGTCGTCCACGTCGCGGAGCGTGCGCAAGCATCCGGGGCGCGTCATGTCGTGGTGGCCACCGACGCCCAATCCGTCCACGACGCCGTGATCGCGCACGGTTTCGAAGCAATGTTGACACGCCCTGACCATCCCTCCGGCACCGATCGGCTCGCCGAAGTGGCAACGCGCCTCGGCTGGAGCGACGATACCGTGGTGGTCAACGTCCAGGGCGACGAACCGTTGATCGCACCGGAACTGGTGCGGGGGGTGGCGGCGCATCTGGCCGCACATCCCGATTGCGCGATCGCCACGGCCGCCCACCCCATTCATTCGATCCACGAGATCTTCGATCCGAATGCGGTAAAAGTGGTCATCAACGCGAACGGGGTGGCGATGTATTTTTCGCGCGCGCCGATTCCCTGGTTTCGCGAAGGCTATGCCCGCCCGGTGGCAGCGGAATCGTCAGTGCTCACCGACGCCGTCGATACCGCCTCGACGTCCACATCGAATGCATCGGTCGCGGCTGTCAAGACCGGGGCGCCATCTGTTGCGCCCACGCTGGAGAGCGCGCTGGCGGCCTCGCGTGACGCCGCGGCCGATCGTCGCAGTCAATTGTCCGAGAATGCACCAGCACCCGTCTATAGGCATGTAGGCATCTATGCATACCGGGTGGGATTTTTACGCCGCTATCCGACACTGTCGCCTGCGCCGCTGGAGCGTGCGGAATCGCTTGAACAACTCCGTGCGATGTGGCACGGCGAACGGATTGCCGTACTGGTGACGGCCGATGCGCCACCGCCTGGTGTCGACACGCCGGAAGATCTTGCCCGCGCGCGTGACGCATTTGCGAAGCGCTCCGTTTAATAAAACATTGAGATAAACGGTGAGCATCGTTCATGCCTGGCCCGCCAAACCATCGTCGCGCGCCGGTTTCATCGGCGACAACCATGGCATAATCAGCGTTCGCGCTGGAAGAACGCGTGCGATTCACACGCGTAATCGACCGACTGGCAAGTCCTGTTTGTGACCCATATCGGACGCTTCCAGTGACCACGACACGCACCCGCGACGACAACGTGACGATCCCGTTGTCCTGACGATGGGACGAAACGGGGTCGGCGCGCCGGCGTTGGTCCACCATGGTTGTCCATGGGTTGGTGATCATCTTTTTTACACACCCAATTTCGAGTTGTCGGCAGGACCGCGGCGTGAACTGCCCGCCGTGGTGCCCCGGCTGTCGCACCCGCGGTAGACCCGCGACGGGGGCTGTCCCTGATGGCATGGCACCCCGGACGGGCCGACGACTCGGCACCCGATCCATATAAACGGAGTAATCGTCATGCGTTTGATCCTGTTAGGCGCGCCCGGCGCGGGCAAGGGCACCCAAGCTGCATTCATCAAGGAGCATTTCGGTATCCCGCAAATCTCCACAGGCGATATGCTGCGCGCCGCCGTGAAGGCCGGCACGCCGTTGGGTCTGGAGGCGAAACGCTTCATGGACGCCGGCGAACTGGTGACCGACGAACTGATCATCAATCTGGTCAAGGAACGCCTGCAACAACCGGACTGTGCGAACGGCTATCTGTTCGACGGTTTTCCGCGGACGATCCCGCAAGCGGAAGCAATGCGGGAAAGTCACGTTGCTATTGATCACGTGCTCGAAATCGATGTCCCGTTCGACGAAATCATCAACCGCATCAGCGGCCGCCGTGTGCACGCCGCATCGGGTCGAACCTATCACGTCACGTTCGCGCCGCCGAAGGAAGCCGGCAAGGACGACCTCACCGGTGAACCGTTGATCCAGCGTGACGATGACAAGGAAGACGTCGTACGCAAGCGCCTGGAGGTCTACAACGCCCAAACCCGGCCGCTGGTCGATTTCTACCAGCAATGGGCCAAATCGACCGATAGCGCCGGCGCACCGGTGTATCGACGCATCGCGGGCCTGGGTCCGGTCGACGAAATCCGCCAGCGGGCACTGGATGCGTTGAAAGACTGAGGGGCATCGCGGAGGATCGACGCACCGCGATCACCAGGTATGCCGACGTCGACCTCCGCCTGATAAAACCGACATGCCGCCAGGGTCAGAGACGCGCTTCGCCGTCCCCGCGGCGCTCGCCGGCGCGTTGCCGTAAGTCGGTCAGTTGGGTTTCGATAATCGTCGCGTCTTCCGACGCCGGCCGTTCTTCGAGATAGGCCTGCAGATCGGCAATCGCCGGCCGATACGCGTCGACACGGGCAAATGCCAGACCGCGATCGCGTCGCTCCTCGATGTTCTGCGGCAGGAGGATCGCTAGACGCTGCTGCACTGCTAACAGCAAGGGCCATTGCTCGGTCTGCAAATAAATCATCTTGAGGTTGCGCAACATCCGCGCGACGACCTCGCGCGCGGTTGCCGGCTGCAAAATCGCGCGCAACGCGCTGGCGACCGGTTGCCCTGCGCTGATCATATAGGGTTCGAGCATCTCCATCAGTTGTGACTCGCTCAACGAATCACCTGTTGTCGGGTCCATGATGACCTCCCCTGCAGGCAACGTCGCACGCAGCATGAAATGCCCGGGGAACGACACCCCGCTCACCTTCAAACCCAGTTGCTGGGCCATCTCCAGGTAGAGCACGGCAAGTGATATCGGTATGCCATGGCGCTTGTGCAGCACGGCGTTGAGATGGCTATTATCGGGATCGTAATAATCGTTCCGATTGCTGGCAAATCCCAGCTCCCGGAAGAAATAGCGGTTCAGCAAATGCAACTTCTGCGCCGCGCCGGCCTGTTTCGGCAACCGTCTGCGCAATTTATCGACAAGACCATCGATATCGGCCAGGGCCGCCTGAACGTCCAACTGCGGATACGCGTCTTGCGCAAGGGACAATGCCGCTTCCGTCAGCGGCAATCCCTCGTCGTCGGCGACCAGCGCGCCGAAGTAATCCAATACAACCGTCGACTTCGTCACGTCATACCCTCCGTCGGAAGTAGCTGTATTTGAAACCCATCAGCATCAGTATCGCAAAATATAACGCGATGAAGAGGACTATGCTTGCCGCCAGCAAGGCAATACGCAACCAGGGCGTCTGCCCCAATCCCACCCAATCAAATGACTGAGCGAACCATAACATGACGCCCGCTAGAATAAGGCACGCTCCGACCAGTTGCGCGAAGAATAGCGGCCAGCCCGGCTCCGGGCGGTAGACGCCCCGCTTTCGCAATACGACAAACAGGACGGCTGCATTGACGGTCGCGCCGACGCCGATCGATAACGCCAGTCCGGCGTGCGCGAAATATGGCACGAAAAAATAATTGCACAACTGTGTAAAGATCATGACGCCGACAGCCACGCGCACCGGCGTCTTGATATCCTGCCGCGCGTAAAAGCCCGGTGTCAGGATTTTCAGTAGCGTGAAGCCCAGCAGGCCAATGCCGTACAAGCCAAGCGCGCGCGCCACCATCGCGACGTCCAGCCCATCGAACTTGCCATAGCCGAACAGCGTTGCCGTCAACGGCACGGCAAAGACAAACAGTGCAACCGCGCTAGGCGCCGCGAAAAGGAAGGTGAGGCGCAAACCCCAATCGAGCAATGACGAATATTCTTTTGGGGCATTGTCGGAATGTGCCTTCGACAAGCTCGGGAGCAGAATGGTACCCAGCGCCACGCCGAGCAAGGCATTCGGAAACTCCATCAAGCGATCCGCGTAAGACAACCAGGACACGCTGCCAGCGGGCAAATGCGATGCGATATTGGTATTGATGATCAAGCTCAACTGCGCCACGGAGACACCGAACGTAGCCGGCACCATCTTGGCAAGCACCCGCTTGACACCACGGTGACCGAGGGCTTTCAATGGATTGAGCGCGATACGCGGTGCCATGTCAATGCGCCGCAAGGCGGGAATCTGTACCAGAAACTGCAGCAGGCCACCGACGATGACGGCAAACGGTAGCGCATAGATCGGCGTCTGCAAGTGTGGCGCGACGAACGTGGCGGCGACGATGAAGCTGATATTCAGCAGCAGCGGCGCGAACGCCGGCATGGAAAAATTCTTGTATGTATTCAGGACGCCCGCCGCCAAGGACGTCAACGAAATCAAGGCGATATACGGGAACATGACCCGTGTCATCCACACCGCCTCGGGAAAGGCTGGCCCCTCGTGCCGCAGTCCGGACGCAACCAGATAGACAACCCAGCTGGCACCGGCGATCCCGAGCAGCGACAGAATGGCAAGGAACCACGCCAGCACTGTTGCCATGGCATCGACCAGCGCCTTGGTCTCTTCGTGCCCTCGCTGGTTCTTAAACTCCGCAAGAATGGGCACAAAAGCTTGCGAAAATGCACCTTCAGCAGACAATCGGCGCAATAAGTTCGGGATGCGGAAAGCGACGTTGAAGGCGTCGGTATAGACGCTGGCGCCAAACGCGCGAGCAATCAACGTTTCACGGGCAAGGCCGGTTATACGGGAAAGGAGCGTAAAGCCACTGACCGTCAGGAGCGCTTTGAGTAAGTTCATGTTGCGCCTATTATACGGACCAACGTCGAAAAGCATCTGATCTCACGCACTTTGCGCCGCAACGCTTGCTTCCTGGAATCGAATCAGGCTACAATCGACGGTTCCGAATCATTCCATTTCGCTTCTCCGGTTGTTTTCGGTTGCCCGTCAACCGGTCTGGCTTCAACAATCGAAGCACGGTTGAAAAAACAGCCGAAGCACAGGACAAGGTACTTTTTCATGGCAAATTCCGCCCAAGCTATCAAGCGTGCTCGCCAAAGCAAGCAACGCAACGCCCTGCGCTCCGCGCAACGCGCTCAAGCGCGCACCTCGATCAAGAACGTCGCGAAGGCGCTGACGTCTGGCGACGTGTCGAAGGCGACGGATGCGTTCAAGGTTTCGGTCAAGACGCTGGATATCATGGCCGACAAGCGCGTTATCCATAAGAACAAGGCCGCGCGCCTGAAGAGCCGCCTGTCGGCGCGTCTGAAGAAGGCCGCTACGGCAGCGCAAGCGGCTGCCTGATCAGGCGTCGCGAAACACGCGCTTACTGCGGACTTGTCCCTTGGCGAGCCCGCAGTAAGCGCGTAGCCGCCTGAGGCTCCGGCCCGCCCTTTTTAGCGTGTGTGCATCAAGTGATTTCATCGATGCATGCATGAGTAGACCGCATCCCTATCTGGCTGCGCTCACTCAAAAAAAGCCCGCAAGCGGGCTTTTTGTATTGGTGCGTTAGCTAGCGTGGGCGATCTTCGAACATCAGACAGCCTTCGGTAACCTGCAGATCGTTATCCTTGGCGAAATTCATCACGAAATCGAAAGCCATCGGCTCTTTGGCGCGCAGCCGTTCGTCCACGACCACGCATTTGATACCGCCGAGGATCACTGGTCTGACATAGAGCGAATACTTCAGTCGCGCGTTGGGACCGCTCGCACCGGGGCCGAACGCCGACATCACGCCAGCGAGCCGCTCGGACCAGTCGCTCGGCCGAAATGTTTTACCGGACGAGGTGATGCCCTGAACGAAATATTCGCGCGGTGGAGTATCGGCCATAGCGATGAGGTTGAAGCGTCGGTCCTGCCTCTGACGTACACGGTTCCCACTGGTGGAAAAGCGGTGAGCAGGCGCCCACCCTTTCCCAGCCGTTGGTTCCTGCCGCACACGCGATACCCGCAGAGTCAGGACAGAAGGGTTGCCCGAAGGGATGCAAACCGGGTTCTGTCGAACCAAAGACCAATTATAGCGTGATCGGCCTACCGCCGCCGCCGTGAACCTGCGCAATGCTCGTCAAAACAGGCATAATCCTCTATCCTTTCGATACGATCTGAAACAATCTCAGAGATTGACATCAGACGTCTGTTTGTAGGTAACCTCGTATATGCACCCCGCACGCACCCGCGCACTCCGCGCACGCGTCGCTGCCGCGGAATGAACCGACACGGGGCCATCGCCATCTTATGACCAACAAAACGCCGCGCCACTATCTTCGCTTTACGGATTTGACGAACGATGAGTATGACTATCTGCTCGAACGAACGCGTCTGTTGAAGCAGAAGTTCAAGCGATACGAAACCTATCATCCGCTGCACGACCGCACGCTGGCGATGATCTTCGAAAAGAATTCGACACGTACCCGCCTGTCATTCGAGGCCGGTATCCACCAGCTCGGCGGCCACGCGGTGTTCTTGAACACACGCGACACGCAGTTGGGCCGGGGCGAACCGATCGAGGACGCGGCGCAGGTCATCTCGCGCATGGTGGACGTCATCATGATCCGCACGTTCGGCCAGGACATTCTCGACCGCTTTGCCGCGCACTCTCGCGTACCGGTCATCAACGGCCTGACCACGGAATACCATCCGTGCCAGGTGCTGGCAGATATTTTCACTTACCACGAGAAGACCGGTGGAACGATTCGCGGCAAAACGGTGGCCTGGGTTGGCGATGCCAATAACATGGCCTATACCTGGATCGATGCGGCGCGCATTCTCGGCTTTACGCTCCATATCTCCACGCCCCCTGGCTATCGCCTCGACCCCGCGCTGGCCGGCGACGTGGCGGCGCCGGGCGCCGTCGGCGGCTATCGGCTGATCGACGATCCGCTGGAAGCGTGCCGTGGCGCGCATCTGGTGACCACCGATGTCTGGACCAGCATGGGCTTCGAGGCGGAAAACGATGTCCGAAAGGCCGCCTTCGCCGATTGGTGCGTAGACGCGGAAATGATGGCCGTCGCCGCACCGGACGCGCTGTTCATGCATTGTCTGCCGGCGCACCGCGGGGAAGAAGTTACCGCCGAGGTCATCGACGGTCCGCAAAGCGTGGTCTGGGATGAGGCGGAAAACCGCCTGCACGTGCAGAAGGCATTGATGGAATTCCTGCTGCTCGGCGAATTGAATCATTAATACAAGTGGCGAGCCGCTCGGCCCGCCTTTGATCAATGCCGCGCCGGCAGAGGCGTTTCGCGCGCATGACGCCGTACTGCCATCGGGGTCATGCGTGCAAAATCCCCGGCTAGAGGCGCGGAAAATGGCAGAATACGGGTTTTCCTGTTCCGCGCCAGTCAAGAGTTCATCATGAGCGATATCAAGAAAGTCGTGCTCGCCTATTCCGGCGGCCTCGACACCTCCGTCATCCTGAAGTGGTTGCAGGACAACTACGATGCCGAAGTGGTCACGTTCACCGCCGACATCGGCCAAGGCGAAGAGCTGGAGCCCGCGCGCGCAAAAGCGCTGCAGCTCGGCATCAAACCTGAAAACATCTTCATCGATGACCTGCGCGAGGAATTTGTCCGCGACTTCGTGTTCCCGATGTTCCGCGCGAACGCGATCTACGAAGGCGAATACCTGCTCGGCACGTCGATCGCTCGACCGTTGATCGCCAAGCGCCAGATCGAGATCGCTCGCGCCACCGGCGCCGAAGCCGTGTCGCATGGCGCAACCGGCAAGGGCAATGACCAGGTTCGCTTCGAACTGGGCTACTACGGCCTGGAGCCGGGTATCAAGGTTATCGCGCCGTGGCGGGAATGGGACCTGCTGTCGCGTGAAAAACTGCTCGCCTACGCGGAAAACGCCGGCATCCCGATCGACATGAAGCACAAGCAAGGCGGCGCGCCGTATTCGATGGACGCGAACCTGCTGCACATCTCGTTCGAAGGCCGTCACCTGGAAGACCCGAAAAACGAAGCCGAAGCCGATATGTGGCGTTGGACGGTCTCACCGGAACAGGCGCCGGATGCACCGGAATACATCGACATCGAATATGTCGGCGGCGACCCGGTCGCGATCAACGGCAAGGCCCTGTCGCCGGCCGCGATCCTGACGGAATTGAACAGCCTGGGCGGCAAGCACGGCATCGGCCGCCTGGACCTGGTTGAAAACCGCTATGTGGGCATGAAGTCGCGCGGCTGCTATGAAACGCCGGGCGGTACGATCCTGCTGAAGGCGCATCGCGGCATCGAGTCGATCACGTTGGATCGTGAAGTGGCGCATCTGAAGGACGACCTGCTCGCCCGCTATGCATCGCTGATTTATAACGGCTACTGGTGGAGCCCGGAGCGCGTGGCGCTGCAGGTGCTGATCGACCACACGCAGAAGAACGTCAACGGATGGGTCCGCCTGAAGCTATACAAGGGCAGCGTCTCCGTGGTTGCGCGTGATTCGAAGGACACTTTGTTCGATAAGACGATCGCCACGTTCGATGACGATGGCGGCGCATACAACCAAGCTGACGCCGGCGGCTTCATCAAGCTGAATGCGTTGCGCATGCGGATCGCCGAAAACGCCCGTCGTCAACGCGGGTAAGACAATCGACGGTCGGGGCGTGGGATGCATTCCCATGCGCTCTGACCACGTACGCATTCCGGCACGGAACAAGCAGAGGCCCGCCTGACGGTAGCGTCGGCGGGCCACTTTTTTATCCGTGCGTGCCTAGAGCACCCGCGGCTCGGCCTCCAGGCGCACGCCAAAACGCCGCTCCACATCGTTGGCGATCCGTTCGGCCAGCGCCATGATCTGGCTACCGGTCGCACCGCCAGCGTTGGTCAACACCAGCGCCTGCCGGTCATGAACACGGGCAGGACTGTCTGCATCAAGGCCTCGCCCCTTCCACCCGCATCGATCGATCATCCAGCCCGCCGCCAGCTTGTACCCACCGTCCGCCTGGGCGTACGACACAAGGTCCGGTTCCCGGCCCTTCAACGCGGCATGCCGCACGGCGTCGATCACCGGATTCTTGAAGAAACTGCCGGCATTGCCAATCACGGCCGGATCGGGTAATTTGGCTTGGCGCACGGCGACGACGGCATCGAAGATGTCCCGCGGCGTTGGCATCGCGCAGTGACGCGCCTGCAGCACCTGGTCGAGATCCGCGTAGGCACGGCGGGGCGTCCACCGGCGAGGCAGGGCAAACGTCACGGAGAGAATGATCCAGCGCTGACCGTCGGTCTGCTTGAAGATGCTGTCTCGATAGTCGAAACGGCAGTCGTCACGGTTGAATTCCCGGATTTCACCGGTATGGCGATCCATCGCGGTCAGCACGTCGAAGAAGTCGGCGATTTCGACCCCATACGCGCCGATGTTCTGAACCGGCGCGGCCCCCACAGTGCCGGGGATCAATGCCAGGTTTTCCAGGCCGGGGCACCGCTGCGCCAGCGTCCAGTCGACAAACGCGTGCCACGGCTCGCCGGCACCGGCCCGGACGCGGACCACGTCGGCAGCCGCAGGATGGATTTCGGACCGATCGTCATGCGGGCGCGCCGACGCCGCACTCGCGACATGCCCGACCCCGGTGGCAGTCGAAGCGGATACAATCGACCGCCCGCGCAGGGCGATGCGGATGACCAGCGCATCGAGGTCGCCAGTCAGCACGATGTTGCTGCCCCCCCCCAGAACGTGGACCGGCAGGCCGGCCACCCGTGGATCACGCAACACCGCCCATAGTGCGTCCGCGCTGTCGACGGTCGCGCCGAAACGGGCGCGCACATCGAATCCGAACGTATTCCATTGCCGTAAGGCAACGTCCGGTATCAACCAGTCCCGCACCGGTGCATGGCGCTCGGCCGTGGCCTGGCCGGTGGCATCCCCCCCCGTCACCGGATGGCTGGACGCCACGGTCCCGGTGGCGTGGCCGGAAGTGGCTGCGGAAGGGGTGAGCGAAGCATCGACGGACATTGGCGTATCGGCGGGAAACGGGATCAGTGGAGCGGCGCGATCGGGGGGGCCATATCGCCCGGCGGGCCGACAACGGTAAAATGACGCGGTCAGAGATTATAACGGCCCGCGATCTCGAAACGCGGGTAGCCCTATCAGCGCTATCAGGAGTAAAGCACCATGCCAACATTCGACGTCGTTTGCGAAGCCAACATGATCGAAGTGAAGAACGCAGTTGAACAAGCGAACAAGGAGATCTCGACGCGCTTCGACTTCAAGGGATCGGATTCACGCCTGGAACATAAGGACACGGAACTGACAGTCCATGCCGATGACGATTTCAAGCTCGGTCAGGTCAAGGATGTCATGGTGTCGAAGATGGCCAAGCGGAATGTGGATGTCCGCTTCCTCGACTACGGCAAGATCGAGAAGGTGGGCGGCGACAAGGTCAAGCAAGTCATCACGATCAAGAAAGGCGTCAGCGGCGACTTGGCGAAGAAGATCGTGAAAACGATCAAGGACAGCAAGATCAAGGTCCAGGCCAGCATTCAAGGCGATGCGGTTCGTGTGTCCGGCGGCAAGCGCGACGACCTGCAATCGACCATCGCCCTGTTGAAGAAGGAAATCACGGACACCCCCCTCGACTTCAACAACTTCCGCGACTGATTACGTTTTCTTCTTGCCGCCCAGCTTGCTTTCCGTGCCGGAGAGCAGCTTGGTGATATTGGCTTTATGGCGCCAGATCAGCAGCAGGCTCATCACCGCGACGGCCCACGTGATGCGGTTTGCACCGCCCGAGAGCCAGGCGTGATAAAACGGCGCCGCCAGCGCTGCCGCCAACGCTGCCAGCGACGAATAGCGAAACACGGCGGCCATCACCAGCCACGTTGCCAACGTCGCCAGTCCCAACAACGGGTGAATCGCGAACAGGACGCCGGCGGCGGTGGCAACGCCCTTGCCGCCCTGGAAGCGGAAAAATATCGGCCAGAGATGCCCGACAAAGACCGCGATGCCGGAAGCGGCAATCGCGCACTGGGCATCCGGCGCAGTCCAACCATGCGTGTGCACCCATAGGCTCACGAGCCAGACCGCCAGCCAGCCCTTCAACGCATCCCCGACCAGCGTCAGAATTGCCGCCTTCCGATTGCCGCTGCGCAGCACATTGGTGGCGCCGGGGTTACCCGACCCATAGGAGCGAGGGTCCGATAATCCCATCGCCGCACTGACGACGACGGCAAATGAAACGGAGCCCAGCAGATAGCTGAGCACGACGGCAATGAGTTGGCTGATCAAGACGGATCTCGCTGGAGCATCTGGAAAACGGACCGGGTCATGCCTGACGGACAACCACGGACCGCCGCGATTGTACCGCGTCGGCGGCAGCAAGCAATCGGCCCGCAAGGGTTTGCCCGATCAGCGCAGGGACCGTCGAGCCACGTCTCGGCGTCGCGCTATTGACCTTCGCAATGCAGGCCGCGATGGCGCCCCCGATCGGTCAGTCCGTGTCGTACAGCGCGCACTCGACCGGCGCGGCAGCAAGTACCGTGGTAAGAACCGACGGCGCCAGGCTTACCAGATACCCGCGACGGCCGCCATTGATGAAAATGCGTGGCAGCAATAGGATGCTCGATTCCACGTAGATCGGCATGGCCTTGCGCAGGCCGAACGGCGAGGTGCCCCCTACCAAATAGCCGGAATGCCGTGACGCCACATCGGGCTTGCACGGTTCAATTCGCTTCGCCCCCGCCTGACGCGCCAGATTTTTCGTCGACACCTTGCAGTCGCCGTGCATCAGCACCACCAGCGGCTGCGCCCGTTCATCCTCCATGATCAACGTTTTCACCACGCTGTGTTCATCGGCGCCGAGCTGTCGCGCGGATTCGGCGGTCCCGCCGTGCTCGACGTAATCATAGGCATGCCCCTCGAACGGCACCGCGTGCTTGCGCAGGAACTGCGTCGCGGGCGTCTCCGATACGTGGTCTTTCTTCTTCACTGCTATCCCCGTGGATGGTGGCGCGCGTGCAGCGTCCGCAAGCGTTCACGCGCCACGTGCGTATAGATTTGCGTGGTCGAAATATCGGCATGGCCGAGCAGCATCTGCACCGCCCGCAGATCCGCGCCGTGATCGAGCAGATGCGTGGCGAACGCATGGCGCAGGGTGTGAGGCGATAACGGCCCGCGGATATCGGCGCGCAACGCGTAGCGCTTGATCAGATACCAGAAAGCCTGCCGCGTCATGCCCTCCCCACGCGCGGTAACGAACAATGCGTTGGCGCTGCGGGCGCCCAACAAACCGGGACGCGCGGAGCGCAGATAGCGTTGCAGCCATTCCTGCGCCTCATCGCCAAAAGGCACCAAACGTTCCTTCGACCCCTTGCCGAAGACGCGGAGTACACCCTCGTTCAGTCCCATCTCGACCGTTTTCAAATTCACCAGTTCCGAGACACGCAACCCACTCGCGTACATCAGCTCCAGCATCGTGCGATCGCGCAGCCCGAGATCGGTGTCGACATCCGGTGCCGCCAACAAGCTTTCCACCTGCTTCTCGGACAGCGTCGAGGGAAAACGCGCCGGACGCTTGGCGGCACGGAGGCGCAGCGTCGGATCGCGCTGTACATGCCGCTCTCGCAACGCCCATGCATAGAATCGCCGGAACGCCGCGAGCCGTCGGTTCGCGGATGTCGCGCGTCCATCGCCGCGTGCGGCCACATAGGCGGTCAACGCCGGCTCATCAGCGACATCCAGCGGCGGCGCGCCATGTGCGGCCAGCCATTCGGCGAAGAGACGCAAATCGCGCCGATACGCTTCGAGCGTGTTTTTTGCGAGCCCATGCTCCAGCCACAAGGCATCGCAAAACGCGTCGATCAACGCGAGACTGCGCGGCGCCGCAGGCAAACTCGGAGGCGCCACGTCATCGCCGGACGGCTTTGCAGATGCTGTCTTCGTTGCTGTCTTAGGCGTTCTCTTCAACACTGATTTAGCGGCGTCCGTCTCGACTGTCCTCACCATGCTCATTTTCCTTGCGCGGCCGGGGCCGCCGTCGTGCGCGTGATCGCGTCCGCCGTTGCCATGGATGCCGGCAGGTCCGCTTGCGCGGCGGCCCACGCGACGTGCTCCCGCACCACCGCATCCGGATGGTCGGCATGCCGCGCCAACGCATCGCACAAACGCTGCCGCGCCCCTCCTGGGGGCGTCACGCGCACCGCATTGCCCAGCGCCACCGCGATATTGCGCAACCAGCGCGCATGGCCGATACGCCGAATCGCACTGCCGCTCAGCCGCGTGTCGAAATCCGTTTCGGTCCAGGCAAACAAATCGATCAGGCGACTGCTGTCCAAACCGTTACGGCTATCGAAATCCGGCGTATCGGCGCGTTTGGCGAATTTATTCCATGGACAGACGGTCTGGCAATCGTCGCATCCGTAAATGCGGTTGCCCATCGCCGGGCGCATCGCTTCCGGAATGCTGCCCTCGAATTCGATGGTCAGATACGAAATGCAACGGCGCGCATCCAGCCGAAACGGCGCGACGATAGCACCGGTCGGGCAGGCATCCAGACAGCGACGGCATGCGCCACAATGCGCGCCATCAATGGAAGATGCGTCGTCGGCGTCAGGTGTCGCGCGGTCCACCGGCAGCGGAATGTCGAGATACAGCTCGCCCAGGAAAAAGAACGAGCCGGCATCCCGGGCCAGCAACAACGTGTGCTTGCCACGCCAGCCAACCCCGGCGCGACGCGCCAGTTCAACTTCCATGACCGGCGCGGAATCCGTGAAGACGCGATGGCCGAACGGGCCGATGGCCTCGCCGATACGGTCAGCGAGCCGCTGCAGCCGTTGCCGCATCACCTTGTGATAATCGCGGCCCCGCGCATAGACCGACACCACCGCCGCGTCCGGATCGTCGAGTCGACGTACCTCCTCCACACGCCAGTCGTCACCGAGGCCTGCCGGCAGATACGGCAGTCGTACGCTGATGATCCGTTGCGTACCCGGCACCAACTCGGCAGGACGGGCACGCTTCAGACCATGTTTTTCCATATAATGCATCTGCCCATGGAACCCCGCCGCCAGCCACGCCAACAGACCCGGCTCCGCATCACGCAGATCGATATCGCTGATGCCAACCGCGTCGAAACCCAATTCATGGGCCCACGTCTTGACCTGCGCGGCAAGGCGCGCCAGGGCCGCAGCATCGGGCGGACCGTTGGCGGCGACGGACGTGCCGGGGCTCGCCGCGCCTGGCATCGCGTCCACGTTCTCTGCGCCCGGACCGGGCGGGGTTACCATCGCACTCATCGTCGCCATTTTACGCAATGCCCGCTCGTCCCACCGTGCCAGATCCGAAACCCCACCTTCCCGCCAATGCGGCCGACGACCCGGTGAATAGTGCCGCGACCAGCGCCGGTCCAGCGGATCGCACCGGCATGTCATCCACGCACCGGTTCGTCTTGTCCGATGAAGCCGCCACGGCGGCGCTGGCCGCGCGTTTCGCATCCGTCTTCGCCACCGCCTTGTCCCCTCTTCCGACTACCGCCTCAGGTCTGGCGGATACCGATGCCCCGCACGACAGCCCCACCCCGAGCATGTCGATCACCGATGATGCACCGGGCAGCGCGGGCGACGCATCGGCAGCGTTCAGCGGGCTGCAGCCCGAGACAGGCTTACAGGTGCATCTCGTAGGAGACCTCGGCGCGGGCAAGACCGCCTTCGTCCGCGGCGTGCTAAGGGCGCTGGGCCACACCGGCCGGGTGCGCAGCCCCACTTATACGCTGGTCGAACCGTATGCCGTGCCACGCGCGACACCCGTTCCGCACACGTTGCATATCCACCACTTCGACCTCTACCGTTTTGCCGATCCCGACGAATGGCGTGAAGCCGGTTTCGATGATTACCTGGCTGCCCGTGCGTTGAACCTGATCGAATGGCCGTCTCAGGCGGCGGGCGTCCTGCCAACTCCGGACCTGATCCTGACATTGCGCGTCGAGACCGACCCGGCCGCTGCGCCGGATACCGCCGCTTGCGATGCGGACCCGATAAGCGATGACAGAAGCGAGATCAACGCCTCGCCGTTGGATCACGGTTCACCGCGGACGCTTGATGCACAGGCCACGAGCCCGCTCGGAGCGGCCTGCCTGTCTATCGTCGCGAAGGGTTGATCCCGCCCGCCATGTTTCCACGCCAGATTGCCCGCATCTCAACCCCCCGTCCAACTTCACATCGCATCAGTCGCGGCCCAAACGTCACTTTTCGTTACACAGACAGGCTGAACGGGCAACACGCAATCCGCACATTCTCGCTGGATTCTGGCAAGATAACCGCAACAAGCGCAATAAAGTTTTCTTACAAAACAGATACTAGCGCGTTTTTCTTCAGATTCTTCTCCAAATGCTGATCAAGCCTTTCCGATCGATCGAGTCCGCCGCCGGCGCTGCCAGTGGCTGGAGTCGCCGCAAGGTCCTGCAAGCAGGCGCTTCCACCGCCATGCTCGGACTTGCCGTGCCGCGTCTCGCGCATGCGTCGTCCGTGCTGGCCGTCCGCGTCTGGCCTGCGCAGGACTACACCCGTGTCACGATCGAATCGGACCAGAAGCTCGAGTTTCAACAGCAGATTCTCGCCAGCCCGGATCGGCTCGTCGTCGACCTCCAGGGGCTCGATCTGGATCGACCGCTGCGCGACCTCGTCGCGAAGATCCAGCCCAATGATCCGCAGATTCAGAATGTCCGCGTCGGCCAATACCAACCGCGCGTCGTGCGCCTGGTATTCGATTTGAAAGGGGCGGTGAAACCGCAATCGTTCACGTTGGCACCGGTGGGAAATTATCGGAACCGGCTCGTGCTGGATTTGTATCCCGCCGTGCCACCCGACCCGTTGATGGCGTTATTGAAACAAACGCAGGGGAAAGAGCAGGCATTGGCGCAGCGGAACAATCCGCCCCGCGCCCCGCTATCAGGACCGTCATCGCCGCAGAACGACGACACCGAGGCGTTCTTCCGCCAGTACGCGGACCAGGCCCGGCCGGACGCGCCACCCACTGCGCCATCGGCCTCGACGTTCGCCAACGCGAAACCGCTTTCGCCGGATGGGGCAGATCCCACGATCACATCGCGTGGCGGCAAGGCCGCGTTGCCGAAGTCGGCACCGCCGACCGAACTGGCGCAACGCGACAATTACGGTTTCAAGGGGCCGGCCAAGGCGGGACCCAGGACGCTACGACTGCTGACGATTGCCATCGATCCGGGTCATGGCGGCGAGGACCCGGGCGCGACCGGCCAGACCGGCATGCATGAGAAAACGGTGGTACTCGACATCGCGCACAAACTGCGGCAAAAGATCGATAACGAGCCCAACATGCGCTCGATGATGACGCGCGACGCCGATTTCTTCGTACCGCTTTACGTGCGCACGCAAAAAGCCCGACGCGTCGGCGCGGATCTTTTCGTCTCGATCCATGCCGATGCCTTTACGACACCGGCCGCAAACGGCTCCTCGGTGTTCGCCTTATCGGAACATGGGGCCAGCAGTGCCGCGGCGCGGTGGATGGCCAATCGGGAAAACGCGTCCGACGAGATTGGCGGCGTACCGGCAGGTACCAAGGACGTCGCGCTGACGCGTGCCTTGCTCGACATGTCGACGACGGCGCAAATCCGCGACAGTCTGAAATACGGCGATTACGTGCTCAATGAGATTGGCGGGATCAACAAACTCCATAGCCGCAATGTCGAACAAGCCGGCTTCGCCGTGTTGAAGTCACCGGATATCCCGTCGGTGCTGGTGGAGACCGCCTTCATCAGCAATCCGGATGAGGAAGCCAAGCTGAAGACCGATGGCTATCGCGATGAGATGGCCTCGGCCATTCTGCGCGGCATCAAGAAATACCTGGCGGCGCACCCGCCGTTGGCGAAGAACACCGTGGTATAAGCCGCCGCGCAGTCATGCGTCGAATCAAGGCTTACGCCTTGCGCGACGAGTCGGTCGCGCCCGGCGTTCCACGCTTTTGACGCAGCATCTTGTACAGGCCACCCAACGCAACCGGCACGACGGCCGCGCAGACACCCACCAATGCGATCACGTTCAGATACTGACGGATGAACGGCAGGTTACCGAAGAAATAACCGCACACCACCAGCAACACCACCCAGAACAGCGCGCCCAGGATATTGAACAACTGGAATCGCGCCACGCTCATTCCCGACACACCGGCGACGAACGGCGCAAACGTCCGCACGACGGGTACGAAGCGGGCCAGCACCAGGGTCTTGCCGCCGTGGCGTTCGTAGAAGCCATGCGTCCGTTGCAACGCCGTACGGTCCAGGAACCGCCAATTCGACTCGTACACCTTCGGTCCAATCGCGCTGCCGATCATATAGTTGACGGTATTGCCGAGTACCGCCGCAACAACCAGCAACACCAGCAGGGTGCCCAATGACATCGCACCACTGGCCGCGAACGCCCCCCCGATAAACAGCAGCGAATCACCGGGGAGAAAGGGAAAAACGACCAGGCCCGTTTCGCAGAATACGATCAGGAACAAGACTGCATAGACCCAGGCGCCGTAGTTCGCGATGAAAGGCCCCAGGAATTTGTCGATATGAAGAATCATGCCGGCGAATTGCAGAACGGTATCCAAATCGTCTTTCCTTGTGGTTGGGTCGGTTGACGCCATCTTGGCGCAGAACATCATACCGGAATCACCCTGCACGCCGATGGATTCGCCGGTGACGTCCGGTATTGTCGCTATAATTCGTCAAAGTCCGATGCGCTATCGGCCACACAGCCATCGCGCCGCGCGGACCTGATCCTGCCTCGTTTTCCGCATCGTTCGTTAACACCGCGTTAACCTTGAATCAAGCCCACACCCCCGATCTCGATGCCGACTCCCTTGGCGTCGGCGCACCGCTGCCTGTTGCCGAAACGGCGCCCGGCCCCCGGCGTGGGCGGCAAGCCGCCCGTCCGATCTGTGCCTTGCCAGATCAGCTCATCAGTCAGATTGCCGCGGGCGAAGTCGTCGAGCGGCCGGCGTCGGTCGTCAAGGAACTGCTGGAAAATGCGCTCGACGCCGGCGCTACGTCGCTGCGCGTGGTGCTGGAAGGCGGCGGCGTCAAACGCATCAGCATCACCGACGATGGCGGCGGTATTGCCGCCGACGAACTGCCGCTCGCGCTGATGCGACACGCCACGAGCAAAATCCGATCGTTGTCGGAGCTGGAATCCGTCGCCACGCTCGGGTTCCGCGGCGAAGCGCTGGCGTCCATCGCGTCAGTCGCGCAGGTAAGCATCACCAGTCGGACCGCCGCCGCCCCGCACGCCACGCGGATTGATGCCGATACCGGCGTGATCGCGCCTTCGGCAGGTGGCCAGGGCACCGTCATCGACGTCCGCGAGTTGTACTTCAATACACCCGCGCGCCGCAAGTTCTTGAAAAGCGAGCAAACGGAATTCGGGCATTGCCTGGAAATGGTCCGCCGCGCGGCGTTGTCACGGCCGGACGTCGCCATCTCGGTACTGCACAACGGTCGCGCCGTCGAGCATTGGAATGCCGCCGAACCGGTGCAGCGTGTCGGCGCGGTGATGGGCGAGGCGTTCAGTCGCGCATTCCTGCCGGTGGACGAGGTAGCCGGGCCGATCGCCGTCTATGGGTGCGCCGGCCTGCCCACGACCAGCCGTACGCGTGCCGATCAACAGTATTTCTTCGTCAACGGCCGCTTTGTCCGCGACCGCCTGCTCAACCATGCGGTGCGCGCGGCGTACGAGGACGTGCTGCACGGTGATCGCTTTCCCGCGTACTGCCTGTTCCTGGATCTGCCACCCGAAGCCGTCGATGTGAACGTGCATCCGTCGAAGATAGAGGTACGATTCCGCGACTCGCGATCGATTCACCAGTTCGTCTTTCATTCGGTACAGAGAGCGTTGGCGCGTCACGCGGGACAATCGCCCGACACGACGCACGGTGGCCATGCCGCGGTCATCGGCCCCGATGGCCTTGCGGCAAAGGGAGACGACGCGACCACCAGCGGCGACGCCAGTAATGTCGCGCAGACGATGCCGGCGTGGCGGTCATCCGCGCCGCTCCAACCGACCCGGCAAGCGTCGTTGCCGATCGGCCGCCTTGGCGCCGAAGGCGGTGGCACGGGCCAGTATTACGGCGGCGGCGCCGGTGGTGTCCGAGGCGGTTTCGGCACGCCGGACGCCGGTGCGACCGCTTCGTACTACGGCGCCTTGTTCGGCCGACGCGACGATACCGAGGGTGCCGACGGCACGGGTGACGCGCGTACCGGCGCCAGCGCGGAAGGCATCAGCGGACACGGCGACGATCCTCGATGGCGTCCGGCGTCGCCGCTGTTCGCAGGAGAGGCGGGGGCATCCTACCAGGCAGGCTCGGCGACCGCGCGGACCGACACAGAGGCGCAAGCCGGGTCGCCCCTTTACACGGGTCCGGGACTGGCCGGAGTGGGCGGTGACGCCAGCGACTGGGACGATGACGATGCCCATCCGCTCGGTTTCGCGCTCGGACAGGTGCATGGCATCTATGTGCTCGCGCAAAACGGGCGTGGACTCGTGATCGTCGACATGCACGCGGCGCATGAACGCATCCTGTACGAGCAATTCAAGACCGCACTGGCGAACCGGAGCATTGCCGTACAGCCCTTGCTGATTCCGGTATCGATGCCTGCCGATCCGGTCGAGGTGGGCACGGTCGAGGAAAACCGGGAGACGCTGGAAGCGCTTGGTTTCGATATCGCCCCCATCTCGCCAACCACTCTGGCGATCCGATCGGTCCCGGCGCTCCTGAAGGAAGCCGATCTGGCGTCACTCGCCCGGGCGCTGATCGCCGATCTGCACGCCTGGGGCGGGTCGCGCGTGCTGACCGAGCATCAACACACGTTGCTCGGCACGTTGGCCTGCCATCACGCGGTACGGGCCAATCGTCGCCTGACGCTCGACGAGATGAACGCGTTGCTGCGCGCGATGGAAGCAACCGAACGCGCCGACCAGTGCAATCATGGACGCCCGACCTGGTATCAGTTGACCATCGGTGACCTGGACCGTCTTTTCATGCGTGGTCAATGACGGCAGCCTCGGCCTCCCTCCCGGTCGTCTGCGTATTGGGACCTACCGCCTCCGGCAAAACCGCGACCGCGTTGGCCGTCGCGCGTCATGAGCGCGCATCTGGTCGCGCGGTCGAATTGATCAGCCTGGACTCCGCGCTGGTGTTTCGGGACATGGACATCGGCACGGCGAAACCGAGTATCGCCGAGCGCGCCGACATCCCGCATTGGCTGATCGATATCCGCGATCCGCGGCAAGCCTATTCGGCCGCCGAATTTCGTGACGACGCCCTGCGCCTGATCACCGAAATCCGCGCGCGTGGCGCGCAGCCGGTGATCGTTGGCGGCACGATGATGTATTTCCATGCGCTGACGCAAGGACTTGCCGCGTTGCCTCAGGCCGATGCCGCGATTCGCGCGCAACTCGACGCCGATGCGGCCCGCGATGGCTGGCCAGCCATGCACCGCCGCCTTGCGCAACACGATCCAGACACCGCGGCACGCCTTGCGCCCAACGATGCCCAGCGCATCCAGCGCGCACTTGAAATCCTGATGGTCAGCGGCCACACGATGTCCTACTGGCTCGCCCGGCAAAAAGCGGATGCAAACGCCGATGCGAGCCGCAGCGGCGCCACGCCCCCGGCGCCCGCCAACGCTTATACCGTGATCTCGCTGGAGCCATCCGATCGCGCCGTCCTGCACGATCGCATCGCAAAGCGTTTCGATGCGATGCTGGAACACGGTTTCATTGACGAAGTACGGCGGCTTCACGCGCGGGGTGATCTGCATCCGGACCTGGCCTCGATGCGGTGCGTCGGATATAGACAGGCGTGGGACTACCTGGAGGGTCGAGACGACTGGCCGGCTATGCGCGACAAAGGCATCTTCGCCACGCGCCAATTGTGCAAACGTCAGTTGACCTGGCTCAGAAAGATAGGTCAACGCACGGTGATCGACTGCGTCCGCGATGATATCGTGGACGTTGCAAGCCATGCCGTGATCGACGCATTGGGTCGACTACGCGTCGCCGCGGCGGAACATTGATGCCACCCGCCTTTCCCTCATCAAGGGTGACGACGGTACGAGAAGCGAACCAATAAAAAAGGGGCGCGATGGGGTCAGTTCAGACCTCATCGCGCCCCTTTTTTCCCGGACCGACTTAAATAACGACGGTCTGAGCCTCGCCCGCGGCACGCGCACGCACCGCGCCGATTTGCCAGACCACTTCACCGGCGGCCGACAGCGCCGCGCTGGCTTTCGCCGCGTCTTGGGCGGAGACGACTATCACCAGGCCGATCCCACAGTTGAACACGCGATGCATTTCCGCATCGGCCACGCCCCCGTGCTTTTGCAGCCAGCCGAATAGCGGCGGCAGCGGCCAGCCGCGATGATCGAGTTCAGCGGTCAGGCCTTCCGCCAGAATTCGCGGAATGTTCTCGACCAGGCCGCCGCCAGTGATATGGGCGATCCCCTTGACATCGACCTGTTGCAGCAGGCTCAGCACCGGCTTCACGTAGATGCGCGTGGGCGCCATCAGCGCGTCGGCCAATGAGCGGCCATCGAAATCCGCATCCAGATCCGGTTGCGCGCGCTCGATGATCTTGCGGACCAGCGAATAGCCATTCGAGTGGATGCCACTCGATGCAAGACCCAGCACGATGTCACCTGCCTGGATGCCACGGCCGTCGATGATCTTGCTCTTTTCCACCGCACCTACCGCGAAACCGGCCAGATCGTATTCACCGTCGGGATACATGCCCGGCATTTCCGCCGTTTCCCCGCCGATCAGCGCGCAACCGGCCAACTCACAACCGGTGGCGATGCCACCGACCACGCGTGCGGCCGTATCGACATCCAGCTTGCCGCAGGCAAAATAGTCGAGGAAGAAAAGCGGCTCGGCGCCCTGCACGAGGATATCGTTGACGCTCATCGCGACGAGATCCTGGCCCACGGTATCGTGACGGTTCAGCTCGAATGCCAGGCGCAGCTTGGTGCCCACGCCATCGGTGCCGGAGACGAGTACCGGCTCCTTGTAGCGCTTCGGAATTTCGAACAGCGCGCCAAAACCACCGATACCGTTCAGGACGCCTTCGCGCATCGTGCGCTTGGCCAACGGCTTGATACGATCGACCAACGCGTCGCCCGCGTCGATGTCGACCCCCGCGTCGCGGTAGGACAGACCAGAGGCGGAAGCGTTCACGGGAAGGTCTTTCGGTTCATTCATGACGAAAAAGCGGGAGAAAAGCACATGCAAAATCGCATGGCATCGTGAAAGGACACCGTCTGCTCGCGGCAGGTTCGGTAAAATGCGGATTTTACCCCATGCAGGCTGCCGCCCGATGGATTCCCCGATGAATTTGCTGTCGTTTCGCCGCCGCCTCCGCGGCCGCGCCCTGTGCGCGGCCGATGCAGGTCCGCGCACGCGGACCGGAGAAGGGTCTTGACGCGCCCTTTGCCGTCCGGTCAGGCCGGCACGCGTCAGCCGACGCCGGGCGTTCGCGAGACCGACGTCGCGATCTCCCCCTCGGGGACATCGCCTCCCATCAGCCGCCAGTTGCTGCTCGATCTGGGAACACCACCACCGGCGACGTTCGACAATTTCATTGCCGGACCGAACGCGGAACTGATCAGTCGCTTGCAACAATTGCGCCGTAGCGTGTTTGCCACACTCGATCTCCAACGGCCGGGGCTTGCCCGCGCCACCGATGACCGCGTGTTTTACGTCTGGGGTGAATCCGGCAGCGGCCGCAGTCATCTGCTGCATGCCTTGTGCGATGCGATCGACACCGCCGACGCGCCAGCAGGCGCGGCCCGGCAACGGGTACGACTGCTGACCCCGCAAAGCCCCTTGTCGAGCTTCGGCTTTGACTCCCACGTGCTGCTTTACGCGATCGACGACTGCGATCGGCTGCCGCCGGCACGCCAGATCGCGGTCTTCAATCTGTTCAACGAAATCCAGGCGGACCCGAAGGTCGCCTTTGTCGCCACTGGCGCGGCCCCGCCGCGCGGCCTGACCATTCGCGACGACTTGCGCACGCGGCTTGGGTGGGGACTGGTCTACCGTCTGGCGCCGCTGAACGACGACGAGAAGATCTCCGCCCTGCAGATTGCCGCCCGCGACCGCGGCTTTGCATTGGCGCCCGACGTCCCGCCCCACCTGCTGCACCACTACCAGCGCGACATGCCGAGCCTGAAACGACTGCTCGACGCGCTAGGGCAATTCGCACTGGAACGTAAGCGCGCCATCACACTGCCCCTGCTGCGCGCGATGCTGGCCGATGCACCCGATGGCATCTTGGCGCCGACCGTCGACACGCCGGTCCCGACGCCAAAACCGCCCCCCTCCCCCCATTCCGCGCGAACTCGCACGGGCCGCATCAAGTAGAATCACATTCCATGACCCGACTCGCCTTATTCGACCTCGACCACACCTTGATCCCCACAGACAGCGATCATGCGTGGGGACGCTTCATGATTCAGCTCGGGCTGGTCGACCCGGTGCAATTCCAACGGGACAACGAGCGATTCTATGAAGACTACAAGAACGGTTGCCTCGATATTCACGCGTACCTGCGAGTTGCGCTCGCCCCGTTGACGCGGCATTCGCGTGATGAACTGGATGCCTGGCACGCACGCTTCATGACCGAGGTGATCGGTCCACAGCTACTACCCAGTGCGCGGGAACTCGTGCATTCGCACCAGGCGCAGGGAGACCTGTGCTGCGTGATCACGGCCACCAACGCATTCGTCACCCGGCCGATCGCGCAGGCCCTGGGCGTGGATAACCTCATCGCCATCGATCTGGCGACCGAAAACAATGCGCCGCGCGGTCGTTACACCGGCGATATCGTCGGCGTGCCGAGTTTCCGCGAGGGCAAGATCACACGACTGCATAGCTGGCTGGCCGATCAAGGCAAGACACTTGGCGATTTTTCGCGGACCTTTTTCTACAGCGATTCGCGTAACGACCTGCCGCTGTTGCTGGAGGTCAGCGACCCCGTTGCGACGAACCCGGACGAGACGTTGCGCGCGCATGCGACCGCTCACGGCTGGCGCATCCTCGAACTCTTTAATTGACGTGATTACAAAATTTATTAAAAAACTGCTGGGCCGTCCGGAAGACGCACTGCCCACCACCGCGGAAGCGGATTCCGCGGCGCCGACTGATCCGGCACACGATCCCGCATCGACGGACACCCCGGCACGGTCGCGCTCGCGCGGCACGGCTCCGGCGCAAGGTGCCCCGGGCTCCGCCGCACGCGGCCGCGAACGTGCCGCGCGCAAGGTGGTGGCGCACACCGAGACCGCCGACAGCGCTGCTGGCGACGCAGCGCAGGCGGCCACGACGCGTAGCGACGGTGCCGGTGTCGCTCGCCGTGCCCGGTCGATTCGCGCGAACAGTGGCCACCTCATGAGCGCGCGCCCGGACGCCGTGTTGGCGCCTGCCGCTCGCTCCGACGCCGCGGCCATATCGCGTGGCGGCGCGGGAAGCCGCAGACCGGCCCGCGATGTCCAACCGGCCGGGGATCGAAAAAAATCCGATACGCCCGCGTCTCTCGTCACGCCGGATGTGCCGGTCGTCATTCCTGCCGACGTCCATGGTATCGACCCGTCGCTGATTTCCCGCAATGCGGTACGCGTCACCGATGCGCTGCAACAAGCCGGTTTCCGCGCCTTTATCGTCGGTGGTGCCGTGCGCGATCTGTTGTTCGGCGTCGCGCCTAAAGACTTCGACGTCGCCACGGACGCCACACCGGAGCAGGTTCAGCGCTTGTTCCGTCGCGCCCGTATCATCGGCCGACGCTTCCAAATCGTGCACGTGCAGTTCGGCATGGAGATCATCGAGGTATCCACGTTCCGCGCCATGGTGGATCCGGCGACAACACCCGAGACCGCTGCCGCCGACAGCGCCGCGGCGGCGGCAGCAGATGCCTCGATCGTTGCCGCTGCCGCCGAGACGGGACGACGCGACATGGCCCGGGCCGAAGTTGCGCCGAAGCGCCGTGTAGATAGCGACCATGAACACGACGACGGTGACGCGCACGGACAGGCCGAGGATGATGGGGACGACGCCGATCCGGACGTGCATGCAGACGATGTGAACGGGAACACGATCGGTTACCGTGGGCAGGACAGCGCGCGTGGCCCGGTGGCACAAGGTGGACGCGGCGGCGACCGGCGCGGCCGTCGACGCCGCGAGGACCCGGATCGCCGCCTGCATGCCGTGGATGCCAGTGGTCGCGTGGTGCGCGACAACGTCTGGGGCGAGCAGCATGAAGACGCACGCCGTCGGGACTTCACGATCAACGCGATGTACTACGACCCGTCGAGCCGGACGGTGCTCGACTACCACGCCGGCATCGACGATATGCGCGCGCGCACGCTGCGAATGATCGGCGACCCGGAGACGCGCTATCGCGAGGACCCGGTGCGGATGTTGCGCGTGGTGCGGTTCGCGGCAAAGCTCGGTTTCGATATCGAGCCCGCCACGCGGGCGCCGATCGCGGCCATGGCGGATTTGTTGAACAACGTGCCGGCCGCGCGCATTTTCGATGAAATGCTGAAGCTGCTGCTGTCCGGTCACGCTCTGGCATGCCTGACGAAGTTGCGCGCCGAAGGTTTGAACCAGCATCTGTTGCCGATGCTGGAGTCGGCACTGTCCGAGCCGGTCAGCGAGAAATTCATCACGTTGTCCTTGACCAACACGGACCAGCGCATCCGCGCGGGCAAACCAGTGTCACCGGGCTTCCTGTTCGCGGCGTTGCTATGGCATGAAACGCTGCGCAGTTGGAAACAGTACACAACCGCGGGCGAACTGCCCATCCCGGCCTTGCATCGCGCCATGGACGACGTGATGAATGCGCAGACCGGCAAGCTGGCGATCCAGCGGCGGTTCGTCACCGATATGAAGGAAATCTGGGGGATGCAGCCGCGCCTGGAAAAGCGCGCCGGCCGTAGTGCCTTGAAACTGCTTGAACACCCGAAATTCAGAGCGGCGTATGATTTCTTCTTGTTGCGGTGTGAATCGGAAGAGATCGAGGCTGCATTGGGTCAATGGTGGACCGATTTCATTACAGGCGACTTCGAGGCACGCGAGGCGTTGCTGAACAACGGCCCGCGTGAAGCCGGTTCCCGTGCTCGACCGCGACGTCGGCGGCGACGCGGTGGGCAGGGCAGGCAGGACGGCGGCCAGGAAGGTGATGGTAGTGCCGATGTCCCGACCCCAACGGTGTAACACGCACTTTGTAACGGTCTTACGCTATGACAGTTGCCTATCTGGGACTGGGTGCCAATCTCGGCGACGCGAGACAGTCGCTGAAAGACGCGGTCATTGCGCTGGCGCAACGGCCGGGCATCATCGTGCTCGGCAAGTCGAGCCTCTATCGCTCCGCCCCGATCGATGCAAGCGGGGGCGATTACCTGAATCTTGTCGTGGCGATAGGCACCTTGTTGCCGCCCCGCTTCTTGCTCGAATTGTGCCAGGGCATCGAGCACGAATTCGGTCGTGAACGGCCCTATCACAACGCCCCACGGACGCTGGACGTCGATATCCTGCTGTACGGCGACGTATGCCTGGACGAGCCGGACCTGGCAATTCCGCACCCACGATTGACGGAGCGGGCGTTCGCGCTGCAGCCTTTATTGGAACTCGACGGCGATGTCGTCGTGCCTGGCAAGGGGCGCGCGGCGGACTTCCTCGCGGCGGTGAGCGACCAACGCATCGACATCGTCGCGACGTGCCAGTGCAGGATACCGTCCGCCTCGCTGTGTTCGCCGCCCGACCCTGTCTAAGGTGCGCCGCTCGATCACATGATCGCCTGTCCGCAACCCATTTACCCGGTGCCCGACCCCGTTGCCTGACGGTCACCCTTCCACCATCTTTTCGTCGCCGATGAACCGATCTCGATTTGCACCAGCGCCACTGTCATCCTATTCCGCCAGCGGTGCCGATAGCGCGGCCGGTGAGCCCATAGGCGCGCATTCAAGCCTCGAGCCGGACGCCCTGCCACCGGACACGATCATCGGCGTCAACAGTATTGCCGACCTGCCGATCACCGCGCCGTCGCGGCCGGTCACGGCACCAGAATGGCCGGTAGACGCCGAAGGGCGGCCCCGCTATGGCTATGTGGTGATCGAGGGTCCGGTGGGAGTAGGCAAAAGCGCACTCGCAAAGGTGCTTGCCGAAAAATGGGCGATGACACCGGTGTTCGAACAGCCGCATGCCAATCCGTTCCTGGAACGCTTCTATCGTGACCCGGCACGGCATGCGTTGGCTGTACAACAGCACTTCTTGTTGGAGCGACGCCGTTTGGCTGCCGGTTTGAAGCACGCGGCGGTGGGTGTGGGACCCGGCGGTGGGCAGGGTATGACGTCCAGCGCCGCCGCGTTGGGAACGTCAGGATCGATCATAGGTACGGCCAGTGGCACCCTGGCGGGACTGGGGCCGGTAATCAGCGATTTCCTGCCGGAAAAAGACGCGTTGTATGCGGAACTCAATCTCGATCCGGAAGAATTTGCCCTTTACCAGCGACTGGCCGCGCAATTGCCGAACCCATCGCCGGTGCCGGATCTGGTGATCTACCTGCAGGCGAGCCCCGAAGCCTTATTCGCGCGAATCCAGAAACGCGGCAGCGGCGTTGAACTGCAGATGTCGGATGCCTATTTGCGCGCTCTGTGTGACGCTTATAACCAGTTTTTCTATCACTACGAGGCCGCACCGTTGTTGACGGTCAACGCCGAGAACATGGCTCCCGCCGAGGATGAAGCCGATCTCGCCTTGCTGCTCGACCATATCCACCGGATGCGCGGGCCACGCGAATTTTTTGTCAAAGGGTCCTTATGAGTTACCTACAGTCCACCGAACGCCGCGCCATCACGGTGCCCGCGCTGCAGGCCATGCGGGACGCCGGCGAAAAGATCGCCATGCTGACGTGTTACGACGCCAGCTTCGCGGCGCTGCTAGAACAGGCGGGCGTGGATGTGTTGCTCATTGGTGACTCGCTAGGCAACGTCCTGCAGGGACATGCCACCACGTTGCCTGTGACGCTCGACGACATCGCCTATCACACCCGCTGCGTCGCCCGTGGCGCCTCGCGGCCGTTGATCATCGCCGACCTGCCCTTCGGCACCTACGGCACACCCGCCGATGCCTTTGCATCGTCGGTAACGCTGTTGCGAGCAGGGGCGCAGATGGTCAAGTTGGAAGGCGGCGCGTGGCTCGCCGACACGGTGCGCTTTCTGGTGGAGCGGTCAGTGCCGGTCTGCGCGCATATCGGCCTGATGCCGCAATCGGTACATACCATGGGGGGATTCAAGATCCAGGGCCGCACGATCGAAGGGGCGCAGACGATGAAGGACGACGCCCAGGCCTTGCAAGATGCCGGCGCGCAATTGATCGTCATCGAAGGCGTGCCGGCGGTATTGGCAGCGGAACTGACCGATGCGCTCGCCGTGCCGACGATCGGTATTGGCGCCGGTCCCGATTGCTCCGGCCAGGTGCTGGTGCTGCATGACTTGCTCGGCGTGTTTCCCGGCAAGCGTCCGCGTTTCGTTCGTGATTTCGTCTCCGGTGAACCGTCGATCGCAGCGGGCGTTGCGGCGTATGTGCAAGCCGTCAAGGACATACAGTTTCCGGCTGAGGAACATACATTCTGATACGCCGGTGCGGTGATCGGAGGAGATCAATCCGATCACCGCACCCATTGGCCGACCTTCCGGGCAATATCGTTCCGCCTTGGATCGCGTCGCGCCACGGCATGCGCCGTCGCACATCGGCCATCAACGCTGGATGGATGCGGTTATCCAGCCGCGCAGACCGTTCGATAATGCATAGCCTTCCGCGCGGGCCAGGTCGTCGCGTCGGAGGACCCGCTCGCGGACGAGCGGCACCCCCGGCACAACGCCGTCAAGGATAGCGCCACGAAAGACGCCCGGCAGTAGCCCGCAATGCACGGGCGGTGTGTACCAGTGGCCGTCCAATTTCACATACACGGTGCTGCGGCCGCCCTCGGTCAACTCACCCGAGGTATTCTCGAACAACATATCGAACGCGCCTTGCGTCACCGCGGCCTGCCATGCCGTGTCGTAATGCCCGCGTGCGGTGGTTTTGAAACGCAACAGAAAATCATCGGCGCGAACCGGTGCATGACCATGGTCGACTGCCAGAAGCAAGCCGACGGGTTCCGCGCCCAACGGCGCCAGCGGCGCGATCGTGCAAACCGGCGTACCGTCCTTAGACAAGGCGAGTCGGACACGATGCGTCGGCGCGAATGTCTCCTCTGGCACGAAGCGGTCCAATGACATGGACGTGCTCCTGGGTGTTGGCGCGGATGCGGATGCGGATGCGGATACCGTATGCGACGGTGCGGATGACGCAACCGCCAAGACCGCTTTGAGTTGCGTCTCAATCGACGCCAATACCCGATCGATCGACCAATCGAACCCCAGTCGTTCCGCGGCCTTTTCCAGTCGGGCGAGATGGCGCGGCAGAAACGGCATGGCGCAAGTCAGCGCCGCAACGCGTGCCGCTACCGGTCGTGCGATGGTGTCCCTTCCAGGCAAAAGCGAGACGGTCTTGGCAAGGTCAGTCGCCACGGTCAACGCCATGGTTTCGAATAACGCAAATCCCGGATCCGCACCGGTGAGAAAACGCGCCTTCAGCCAGCATTCGGCATATTCGTCGGCAGCAAGGCTGTCCAGCACGATTCCCGCGCCAATTCCGGCGCGGGCCGGCAACAGGCCGTCATTCGCGCCTCGGTCACCCGTTTGTGGGTCATCGATGGTGATGGTGCGAATCGCCACCGAAAGACAGAAATCACCACATCGGTGCTTCGCTGCATCCGCGAGATTCACTGGCGGCCCGGACAGTGGATCGATCCAGCCGATGGCACCGGTGTAAAGTCCGCGCGGCGTTGTCTCAATCTGCTGAATCAGGGCCATCGCGGCATGTTTGGGCGCACCCGTAATCGAGCCGCACGGGAACAACGCCCGCAACACATCGGGGAAGCGCTTGCCAGGCGCCAGTTCGGCACGCACCGTTGACGTCATTTGCCATACGGATGGCCAGGCGTCGACGTCAAACAAGCGATCCACCCGCACGCTGCCTACGGACGCGATACGTCCGAGATCGTTGCGCAGCAAGTCGACGATCATGACGTTCTCGGCGCGATTTTTCTCGTCAGCCTGCAGCGCACGCGCCACCGCTTGATCCGCCTCCGGATCGTGCGGTATGCGCGCGGCCGTACCTTTCATCGGCTTGGCCGACAGCACGCCATCGTCATGGCGGACGAACAGCTCGGGAGAAACAGACAGCACCCAGCTTGCAGGGGTGCGGATCAATGCGCCGAATGCCACTGGCTGCCGTTGACGCAATTGGCAATACAGCGCAACGGGATCGCCATAGACACCGAATGCCAACCGGAACGTGTAGTTGACCTGATAACTGTCTCCGGCACGCAGCGCCTGATGAATGGTGTCGATTGCGGCATCGAAGGCCGCACGGGTGACGCTTGCGGACAGGTCCGCAATGCCGCTGGGGCGCGGCGAAGCGCGAGGGGAATCGGGAGAACGCAACGTAACAGCGGCGGGAGATACAGCGCACGGTACGCATGCCGCGGTGGAACGAGGCATCGCATCCGGTAGTACAGGCGCATCAAGGTCGCCATCTGCGAGTTCAGCGTTGACTTGGCTTAGCCATGCATCGGTCTGCGCCTGCGTCAGACGCGAACAGTGCGCGAAGCAGAGGACACGAAACGCGCCGCCCGCCAAGGGAATACTGCCGGACGACGCCAGCGCGGCGCCCCACTCGTAGTCGGCAAGGATGACCGCATGCAATCCAGCGGCGAGATCGACTTCAACCTGCTGCCATGTCTGCTCGAATGTCGCGGGATGGGTGCAATGACGCGTGTGTCGATAGTCGGTATAAAGCCGGCTGGTCGCTGTCGCCGGCGCGCCGCCACCGCGCTGTCCAGCCGCGACCGAAGGCCGAGCGGCATGTTGTCCGGTGGGCATGGGCCGGGCGTCGTCCAGCAAGGCAAACGGTTCCCCCCGAAGTGGCGTCCGCACCGCATCCACCGCGACTTACTCGAAGAAGCTCTTGACCTTGTCGAACCAGCTCTTGCTTTGCGGGTTATGCCGCGAGCCGCCTTCGGCCAGGGCCGCTTCGAATTGCTGCAGCAAGGCACGCTGCTCGTCAGTCAACTTGATCGGCGTCTCCACACCCACGTGCACGTAGAGATCACCGGCAATGCTGGACCGCAGACCCTTGATACCCTTGGCCCGCAAGCGGAACGTCTTGCCAGACTGCGTGCCTTCGGGGACCGGGAACGTCACCCGACCATTCAGCGTGGGCACTTCGATATCGCCACCCAGGGCCGCCGTGGTAAACGAAATCGGCATCTGGCAATGCAGATCGTCGCCATCGCGCTCGAAAACCGTGTGCGCCTTGATATGGATCTCGATATACAGGTCACCGGCCGGCCCGCCATTGACGCCAGGTTCGCCGTTGCCCGCCGACCGTATGCGCATGCCTTCGTCGATACCAGCCGGAATCTTGACCTCGAGGGTCTTCGTTTCCTTGACCTTGCCTACGCCATGGCACTTCGTGCAGGGGTCCGGAATATAGCTGCCCGTCCCATGACACTTCGGACAGGTCTGCTGAACACTGAAAAAGCCCTGTGACATCCGAACCTGGCCTTGGCCACCGCACGTGGGACAAGTTTGCGCCTTTGTGCCCGGCTTGGCGCCATGGCCGTGACAGACATCGCATTCGGTCCAGCCCGGCACGCGGATCTGTGTGTCATAGCCGTGCGCCGCCTGCTCCAGCGTGATTTCCATGCTGTAACGCAGATCGGCACCGCGGTACACCTGCGGTCCCGTACGGCCCCCCCGCCCTCCGGCCTGCTGGCCGAAGATATCGCCGAAGATATCGCCGAACGCGTCGGCAAAGCCGCCAAAGCCCTGCGCACCGGCGCCACCACCCATGTTCGGGTCCACGCCGGCATGACCATACTGGTCATACGCTGCGCGTTTCTGAGGGTCGGACAGCATTTCATAGGCTTGTTTCGCCTCCTTGAAACGCTCTTCCGCATCCTTGTTATCCGGGTTCCGGTCTGGGTGATACTTCATGGCCAGCTTCCGATAAGCTTTTTTCAGCTCTTCGTCGCTGGCATTCTTCGCCACACCCAGAATTTCGTAAAAATCACGTTTTGACATCGTCGTACCTTGTGTCGCCTCTTGACGGTCAGCCTATCCCTGCGCGCCGCGCGACGCGTTATCCAGTCAGGCAGCAGCGGAAAAAACCGATGGCGGGCGGCCGCCGGAGCCAGGCTCCGACGCCGTCCGCCACGATACGGCAGACTACCTGTTGCAGGTGACGCCTAGTCCTTCTTGACTTCCTTGAAGTCGGCGTCGACGACGTCGTCTTCAGCCTTGCCGCCAGACGCCGCACCCGCCGCCGCGCCTGCCGCACCGGCACCTGCCGGCCCACCTGCTGCGCCCGCCGCCGCCGCATCGGCGTACATCTTCTCACCGAGTTGCTGCGAAGCGGTTGCCAATGCCGTTACCTTCTCGTCGATCGCGGCCTTGTCGTTGCCCTTCAGTGCTTCCTCGAGATCCTTGATGGCTGCTTCGATCTTGCCCTTCGTTTCGGCATCCACCTTGTCGCCGTGTTCGGTCAAGGCCTTCTGCGTGCTGTGAACCAGCGCTTCACCCTGGTTACGGGTATCGATCAATTCACGCAGCTTCTTGTCTTCCTCGGCGTTTGCTTCGGCGTCCTTGACCATACGCTCGATTTCTTCGTCTGAAAGACCCGAATTCGCCTTGATCGTGATCTTGTTTTCCTTGCCCGTCGCCTTGTCCTTCGCGGAGACGTGCAGGATACCGTTCGCATCGATATCGAACGTCACCTCGATCTGCGGCGTACCACGCGCGGCCGGCGCGATTCCTTCCAGGTTGAATTCACCCAGCAGCTTGTTGCCGGACGCCAATTCACGCTCGCCCTGGTAGACCTTGATGGTCACGGCCGGCTGGTTGTCGTCGGCGGTCGAGTACACCTGGGAGAACTTCGTCGGGATGGTCGTGTTCTTCGTGATCATCTTCGTCATCACGCCGCCCAGCGTTTCGATCCCCAACGACAGCGGCGTCACGTCCAGCAGCAACACGTCACTACGGCCACCGCCCAGCACCTCGCCCTGGATCGCCGCACCCACGGCCACCGCCTCATCCGGGTTCACGTCACGGCGCGGTTCCTTGCCGAAGATTTCCTTCACCTTTTCCTGCACCTTCGGCATGCGTGTCTGACCGCCGACCAGGATCACGTCATCGATGTCGCTGACCTTGATGCCCGCATCCTTGATCGCGATACGGCACGGTTCCATGCTGCGCTCGATCAGGTCCTCGACCAGTGCTTCCAACTTCGAGCGGGTGATTCGCAGATTCAAGTGCTTCGGGCCGCTGGCGTCCGCCGTGATGTACGGCAGGTTCACGTCCGTTTGCTGCGCGCTCGACAACTCGACCTTGGCCTTCTCCGCCGCTTCCTTCAGCCGTTGCAGGGCCAGAACGTCCTTGCTCAGGTCAACGCCTTGCTCCTTCTTGAACTCGCTGATGATGTAGTCGATGATGCGCTGGTCGAAGTCTTCACCGCCAAGGAACGTATCACCGTTCGTCGACAGCACCTCGAACTGCTTTTCACCGTCGACGTCGGCAATCTCGATGATCGATACGTCGAACGTCCCGCCACCCAAGTCGTACACGGCGACCTTGCGATCACCCTTTTCGCTCTTGTCCAGGCCGAACGCCAGCGCCGCCGCGGTCGGCTCGTTGATGATGCGCTTGACGTCCAGGCCGGCGATGCGTCCCGCGTCCTTCGTGGCCTGACGCTGGCTGTCGTTAAAGTACGCCGGCACGGTGATCACGGCCTCCGTCACCGGCTCGCCCAGGTAGTCCTCGGCAGTCTTCTTCATCTTGCGCAGGATTTCAGCGGACACCTGCTGCGGCGCCAGCTTTTCGCCGTGCGCCTCGACCCACGCGTCGCCATTGTCGGCCGACACGATCTTGTAGGGCATCAGGTCAATGTCCTTCTGCACTTCCTTTTCACTGTACTTGCGACCAATCAGACGCTTGACCGCGTACAGGGTATCGCGCGGGTTCGTCACGGCCTGGCGCTTTGCCGGTGCGCCGACGACGATTTCGCCGTCCTTCAGGTAACCGATGATCGAAGGTGTGGTCCGCGCGCCTTCCGCGTTCTCGATGACCTTGGCCTGTTTGCTTTCCATTACCGCAACGCAGGAATTTGTCGTTCCGAGGTCAATGCCGATGATCTTGCCCATCTTGTTCTTTCTCCTGGCTGTGTCAGCCGTCAGGCGGAGCCCGGCTCCGCGCAACAAATCAAATATGTTCGAAAAATAGGTCCGGTCACGCCGATTTCAAGAGCCTGACCGCGAAAATGCTGCATTCCTTCGCACATCCCATGCCACGCCGATCCACAGACCATCCGGGGCCGCGCAATATGCCGCCGCAATAGGGTTTCGCGCCAGCGGCAGGCCCATGAGAACCCGGCGTCACTTCGGTGCCGCCACCATCACCAAGGCCGGGCGCAGGACACGCTCCGCAATCACATAGCCCTTTTGCAGGACCGTGACGACTGTATTCGGCTCTTGGTCGGCCGGTACCATCGAGATGGCCTGATGGAAATGCGGATCGAACTTGTCATTCGCTTCCGGCGCCACCACCTTGATCCGACCCTTTTCCAATGCCGCCAGCAATTGCTTCAGCGTCAGGTCCATTCCTTCGCGCAGCTTCTCGGCGTTGGATGCGTCCGCCCCGAGACCGGCCTCCAGGCTGTCCACCACCGGTAGCAAGTGCTCCGCGAAACTTTCGATCGCGAACTTATGCGCCTTTTCCTTTTCTTCCTGGCCGCGGCGGCGGACATTCTCCGTTTCCGCCTTCGCCCGAAGGAATTCCTCCTTCAACGCGGCGATCTGCGCCTGCGCTTCGGCCAATGCCGCTTCGGCTTCGTGACCTCTACTTTCCAATTGGTCGCTCGACACCGACGCTGCTGCGTCCGCCTGCGCTGCCTGCTGATTCACCACGTCCGCCGCGGCATTGTCCGTCGTCTGCTGATCGCGGTTCGCTGGATTGTCTTGCATGCTCGTTTCCCGTCTGAGTCTGTGTGATTGATCCGGCGCACGGCCCTCTGTTCCCGACTTGGAGACGATTTCGTTGTTTTCAAGCCCAGATCTCAGAAATTTGTGCCCGTGAAGGCACTTGTCCCGCGCGACACAACACCGCTCGCCGCCACGCGCGGCTAGACACAGGGAGGGAACGCCAGGACCAGGGTTTGTCACAGCAGGGTGGAGCACATCGCGCGCTCACCGCGCACGCTTGCCATGCCAACGGCAACAGCTCGTTACATTCTTTACCCAGAACAGGGACTTAGGGCCATGACACGGCGACGGCGGCCGCATTAAAATCAAGCCGTGCTAAGGGGCTTGACCTTCCGGAATCAGCGCGTAAAAAAAGAGGTGAATAAATGAAATTGACGTTCGCAATCGTCTTTATCCTGTCCGTGCTGATCGCTGGAACCACCACCATTTGCTTGTCAGGCGCAGTCAGTGCACGGACATCGGAGTACGGCACCGCGAAGGCGCTGACCCGCGATTGGCTCAATCCTTATCCGGCCAGCCATCAGGCGGGCCATACGAAGGATCGTGACCTGGGCTCCCTGCTTGCGCAATGACGCGCCGGTCGCGCTTCGTGGGCCGGCCATGCCACCCGGCGGCGGGCTCCCGGAACAGGTGACGTCGGGTACGTTCGGCCTCACGCGCTTGCGCGCTGGCCACGGTTTCTTCATAAAGTAGCCGTGCAACGGGCGCCGGCCCCCTCACTTCGCTGATAGTCCGCACTACGACAGTCCACCGTCCCGCTTCCAGATCGATCGTGATCACGTCTCCGATGCGCACGTCGCGCGACGGCTTGACGGCATCGTCGCCAATCAGAATTCGCCCCTTTTGAACGGCCTGCTGCGCCAACGATCGCGTCTTGAAGAACCGCGCCGCCCATAGCCATTTGTCAACGCGCGCTTTTTGACCAGGTGCATCCCCGTTTGACGAATGGCGGTCCCTATCGAGCGTCTCCACCGTGGTTGCACGGCGGCCCGATTGTCCGCGACTCACTGCGGCGCCCCTCCCGGCCAACCGCCGAGGTTGTCGGCGCACAATGTCGCGAGTCCGGCGATCCAGGCCGGCGCATCGTTCAGGCAAGGAATCCTGCGAAATCTCTCTCCGCCAGCGTGCAGGAACGCGTCGCGCACTTCAAGACCGATTTCCTCGATCGTCTCCAGGCAATCGGCGGTAAAACCGGGGGTGAAAACATCGATCCGGCGCGTGCCGGACTGGGCCAGTGCAATCGCGGTGGGCTCCGTGTAAGGTTGCAACCACTCCGCCTTGCCGAACCGTGATTGAAAGGTCACGCGGCATCTATCGGCGTCCAACCCCAATACGTCGGCCAACCGCGCGCCAGTGGCGAGGCATTCGGCCTGGTAGGGATCGCCCAATGTAATCGTCCGTTTGGGGACGCCGTGAAAACTGAGCAACAACTTGTCGCCCGCGGAAAAATCCGGCGCACCGTGTTCCCGCCAGAAGCGCGCGACCTGCTCGGCAAGCGCCGCGATATAGTTGGGATCGGTCGGGTAAGACTTGACCGCACGCAATGCCGGTTGGTCGCGCAATCCGCGTAAATGATCATAGGCGGCATCGAAAGCGGTGGCCGTCGTGGATGCGGAGTACTGTGGGTACATCGGCATCAATAGAATGCGCTGCGTACCCGCGGCCTGCAATGCGTCGATGCGTGCCGCGATATCAGGTGTGCCGTATCGCATCGCGTATTCGACCCGCACGTTCATCCCGAGTTCCGCGAAACGGCTTCGCAGCGCCGCGGTCTGGCGTTCCGTATAGACCCGTAGCGGCGAGCCCTCGTCCATCCAGACCGAAGCGTATTTCTTCGCGGAAGCGCGTGATCGCAACGGGACGATGACCCCTCGCAATAACGGCTGCCATAATAACGCTGGAATCTCGACAACGCGGGGATCGGACAGGAACTGCTTCAGGTAACGGCCGACCGCACCCGCTTCCGGCGCATCCGGCGTGCCGAGATTGATCAGTAATACCGCCGTGCCCGAGGAACCGACCGCCTCGACGGGAGGCGCGCTCGCCAGAGATCGTCCTGGCGTCATTTCAAGGGGCGACGCAGGATCGACCAAGAGATCGGGTGCATTTGGCGACATCGGCACGGCGGATGCCGTCGACAGGATTGGCCCGGATGGCATCGTTGCGTCGGATGGACTGATCGGTGAATTCATGGAGAGACACAAAGGCAGATGTACTACCAGTGTACCCCGAGCGCGACGGTGGGCGGCAGCGTGCAGACCACTGTCGCGCCGTCAGTGCTGACTGAGCGCGTTCGATAACAACCGCGCGGTGATGTCCACAATGGGAATGACACGGTCATAAGCCATCCGTGTCGGGCCGATGACGCCAAGGGTGCCGACGATCTTGCCATCCACTTCGTATGGTGCCGTCACGACGCTCATCTCCTCGATGGGGACCAGATTCGACTCGCCACCGATATAGATTTGCACCCCTTGCGCGTGGCTCGACACATCCAGCAATTGGAGCAGACTGGTCTTCTGGTCGAACAGGTCGAACAAGCGACGCATCCGCTCCATGCTGGACGACAGATCAGTGACTTCCAGCAGATTGCGTTCGCCGGAAATCAGCAGATTGTCGCCATCGTCCGACGCTTCCTCACTGCCCGCTTCCACCGCCTCCTGCATCAGGTGCGTCATATCGGCTCGGACGGCGTCGATCTCCCCGCGCAAACGTCGCCGGACCTCGTCAAATGACTGGCCCGCGAAGTGTGCGTTGATGTAATTCGACGCTTCGATCAGTTGCGACGGACTGTATTCACGCTGCGTCGCCATGATCCGATTCTGGATATCCCCTTCCGGGGTCACGATGACAAGCAGGATGCGCTTGTCGGACAAGCGCATGAACTCAATCTGGCGGAAGGTCTGACTCCGGCGTGGCGTGAGGACAACACCGGCAAACTGAGACAGGTTCGACAACACGCCCGCCGCCGCCGCAACCACCTTCTGCGGCTGGCCGTGCTGAAGCTGCGCGGCAACCCGTTTCGCAAAATCAGCCACCTCGCCATCAGCGGTAAGAGGCTTGGATGTCAGCATCGTGTCGACGAAGAGCCGATAGCCACGCGGGGTGGGAATACGCCCCGCAGACGTATGAGGGCTCGTCACCAGGCCCAGCTCCTCAAGGTCGGACATCACGTTGCGGATGGTCGCCGGACTCAGGGCAAGTCCGGAAAACTTCGAAAGCGTGCGCGAGCCGACAGGCTGACCTTCGGCGATATACCGTTCGATCAGGGTCGTCAGCAGAGTTTGGGCGCGCGGGTCTAGCATTCAGGAATTCTAGCGCAATCCGCCCCGGGCAGGCCGTTCAAGGCATTGTTTACAATCGCATGGCGGCAATTCCGCCACTGCGCTGCGAGAACCCGCTGCCTCGTTTGCATTGCCGGGGCACGATGCACCTCGCGTCGGCCCATCCATAGACGCAGGGTTCCGACGCAGCGGCTGGTCACACGCATCCGCCATTAGGACGCAATCGGGCTGAAGCGGTAGAGTTTCCCCCGTCGCCTGTGGTGTAATGCGCAAATGGAAACCCGTACCTCTTTCAAGACCGTCGCGCTGATCGGCAGGCCTAATACGCCCAATATCGGCGAGCCGCTGCTGACACTGGCCCGCGCCATCGAAGCCCGCGGCTTCACGTTGATCTTCGAGGCCGCCACGGCCAGCGAGATAGACCTGACGTCCCAGCTCGGTTCCCTGCGCCATAGGCCGGCCGTCGCGACCACCGCCGAGATAGGCTCGCGCGCCGATGTGGCCGTCGTCGTCGGTGGCGACGGCACGATGCTCGGCGTTGGCCGCGAACTGGCACCGTTCGGCACGCCGCTGATCGGCATCAACCACGGGCGGCTCGGCTTCATCACGGATATCCCCATCGTCGACATGAACCGGGTCGTGCCGGACCTGTTGGCGGGCCACTACGAGCGCGAGGAACGCACGCTGCTGGAAGCGCGGATCATGCGCGACGGCAAGCAGATCTACGACGCACTGGCGTTCAATGACGTCGTCGTCAACCGCAGCGGGTTCTCAGGCATGGCAGAGCTGCGCGTGGTGGTGGACGGAAGATTCATGTATTCGCAACGATCAGACGGATTGATCGTGGCCACGCCAACGGGTTCGACCGCCTATGCCTTGGCGTCCCAGGGGCCAATCCTGCATCCACAGGTCGGCGGCATCGTGTTGGTGCCGATCGCCCCTCAGGCGCTGTCGAACCGACCGATCGTGCTGCCGGACAAATCCGAGATCAGCGTGCAGGTCATTGGTGGGCGGGAAGTCAACGTCAACTTCGACATGCAATCCTTCACGGCGCTGGCACTCGACGACATCATCGAGATCCGGCGTTCATCACACACGGTGCCATTCCTTCACCCGGTGGGTTACAGTTATTTTGCGACGCTGCGCAAGAAGCTGTACTGGAACGACCACCCGGCCAACGATCCGCGGCAGAGCTAAACGCCGTCCACCATGCTTCGACAACTTTCGATTCGCGATTTCGTCATCGTCGACCGCCTTGACATCGAGTTCGACGCCGGCTTCACGGTATTCTCCGGCGAGACCGGCGCTGGCAAGTCGATCCTGATCGATGCGCTGGCGTTGATCCTCGGCGCGCGCGGTGACGGCAGTATCGTCCGGAACGGCGCGGTTCGAGCCGACCTGAGCGCGGTATTCGATGCGCCGCCGGACGTGGCCGAATGGCTGCATGAGCACGCGCTCGACGACACTGGCCACGCGGCCGAGGTTCTCGCCGCGACAGCGGCATCCTCGGCACGGGACAAGGACATGACAAAGTCATCGCGCGGGGCTAAAACGAGCCGCGCGACCGGGAACCAGGCAAGTGCGATGCATGCACCGCCCGTGATGCTTCGACGTGTCATCGATGCGACCGGCGCTCGATCGCGCGCCTTTATCAACGGCACGCCCGCGACGCTTGGGCAGCTCCGCGAATTGGGTGAAATGCTGGTCGACATCCATGGTCAGCACGCGCACCAGGCATTGATGCGCCCAGATGCGCAACGTCTGCTGTTCGACACGCATGCGGGTGCGACGCAGGCGGCCGCGCGCACCGCCGCGGCCTGGGCGGCATGGCGCGCCGCGCGGGCGCGTATCGATGATGCCCGCAAGCGTGCCGAACAGATCCAACTCGAACGAGAGCAATTGGCCTGGCAAGTCAATGAACTGGAAACGCTGGCGCCGCAGGCGGGCGAATGGGAAGAGATCGGCGTTGAACATAAGCGCTTGTCGCACGCGGCCAGTTTGATCGATGGCGTGCAGGGGGCGATCGACGCGCTATCGGAATCCGATGATGCGTTGATTGGGCGGGTCTCCGCCATCACCAGCCGCCTTCAGGCACTGGCCGAGATCGATGAAAATCTACGCGACGTCTTACTTGCGCTCGAACCTGCGCAAATTCAACTCCAGGAAGCGGCGTACTCGCTGACGCATTATGCGCAGCGGCTTGACCTCGATCCGCAGCGCCTGGAGCAAGTGGATGAGCGTATGAACGCGCTGCATGCGGCCTCGCGAAAATTCCGCATCGCTCCCGAAGCCTTGGGTGATGCGCTCGGCGAACGCCGCGGTCGGCTTGCGGCATTGGACGCGGAAGCCGATTTCACCGCGCTGGAAAAAGCGGAGCAAGACGCCGCCGTGGCGTACCGCGATGCGGCGCACGTGCTGTCCACGATCCGCAAGGCTGCGGCCGGCGTCCTGTCCGAAGGCGTCACCACTGGCATGCAGGAACTGTCGATGGTGGGTGGCAGCTTTGAAGTCGCGTTGACGCCCGTCCAGTCGACGCGAGATGGGGAGCATCCCGACGTGGTCGGTGGTCCGAACGGTCTCGAACAGATCGAGTTCCTGGTGGCGGGTCATCCGGGTGTGCCGCGACGCCCCTTGGCGCGGGTCGCCTCCGGTGGCGAACTGGCGCGGATCAGCCTGGCATTGTCAGTCATCGCCAGCGCGGCCAGTCCGACCCCCACGCTGATTTTCGATGAAGTGGATACCGGCATTGGCGGCGCGGTGGCCGAAGTGGTCGGCCGGTTGCTGCATCAATTGGGCGGCATGCGGCAAGTGCTTTGCGTGACCCACCTGCCCCAGGTGGCGGCGCGCGGCGATCGTCATCTGCGCGTGACCAAACAGGTCCGGGATGTCAGCGCCGATGTCGTGGCCGGGCAACCGGTGGACGGCGGCGCGCAGACGGAAAGCGAGACCGTCAGCGCAGTCACACGGATCGACGGCGCCGAGCGCGTCGAAGAGATCGCGCGGATGCTCGGCGGTATCGACATCACGCCGACGACTCGTCGCCACGCCAAGGAAATGCTGGCGGCGTGACGCCGGGCGAAGGCGAGTGACGCGCACCGAAAGGCGGATCACGCGCCGGCGTCTTCAATCGTGACCGCGCGCCTTCATTCGATAGCGACGCTACCCCCTCGCCATCGGATCACCCAATGCCGAGGGCCCTTCCGCGGCGGCGATGTTTCCGAGCACATGATCCCAGAGTCGACAGACGGCGTGACGCTCGGTTTCTACCCGGCTCATGGCAACCCTGGCATGTAGCGCACCGTCCAGACGCACCCGATGCTGCAGTATGCGATAGCGCCGGTAGGCCGCCTGCACCGCCTGAATATCCGCCAGCGGCGCGAAGTCCAATCCCGCCAGCACATCGAGCAGCGCCAGATTCCCGCTGTTGCGAATCAACGCCGGGTGCGCCGCTGCATGGCGCAGCACGCCGTATTGGACGAGAAATTCGATATCGACCATGCCACCGCGATCGTGCTTCAGGTCGAACAACCCGCTGTGATTCGGATGCCCGTCATGCACGCGGGACCGCATGGCGACGATCTCGGCCGCCAACGCCCGAGCGTCACGCGGTGTCGCCAGCACCTCCTCGCGAATTTGTTCAAACGTCGCGCCAATGGCCGGATCGCCCGCGCAGTATCGCGCGCGCGTAATCGCCTGATGTTCCCAGACCCACGCGGTATTTGCCTGGCCGGCCTCGCGTTGTTGATAGCGACGAAAGCCATCGATCGGCGTCACCAGCAATCCCGACGATCCGTTCGGCCGTAATCGGAGATCGACATCGTAGAGCTGCCCGGCGCCGGTCGCAGTGGTCAGCCAGCTGATCAAACGCCGCGCCAGCCGCGTGTAATGCTCGGCGACATCGTCGCCCTCGCGCTGATCGTCGTAGAGGAAGATCAAATCGAGATCGGAACCATAGCCCAACTCCTTACCGCCCAACTTGCCATACGCAATGATGGCGAACCGGGGCAGGTCGCCTTCGAGCATCGGCCGCTCGGCGATCGCGCGCCAGACGGTTTCAAGCGTCACATCGAGCACCGTATCGGCCAGCTCCGACAAGCGGTCACTGACCGCCTCCACGCTCAATAGACCATACAGATCACGCAACAGAATGCGGAACACTTCCGCATGCTGCGCGTGCCGCAAGAGGTCCATCTGCTGCTCGACATCCGGCGCGGCATGGACTTTCGTGCCCCGGACGTGACCGGTCTTCGCCGTGCCATGCAATTTTTCACGCAGATCGTGTGCAAACGCCGACCAATCGAACGGTGCATGCACCGCTTCGTCATCAAGCAATTCGTCCAGTAGCTGGGGGTGCTTGATCAGATAGGTCGCCGCCCACTGCGCACCGGCCAGCACCTCAAGCACCCGACGCAACGCCACGGGAAACTCGGTCAGCAGCGCGAGATAGGCCCGCCGCCCGCAGATGCGCTCCAACAGATCGAGCCATCGCGCCAGCACTAGACGCCGCGCGGCGGGTCCCGATTCGCCGGCCGCTGCCGCATCGCGCGATGCCGCCGAGGCGTTGGCGGATATCTCCACCAACGCGCGCCGCACCAATGCATCCACGCGCTCACGGCTTTCCGATGGCAATTGCTGATAGCGCGACGCCACATGCATCGCGCGCATCCGTGCAATCAGATCATCGAGCGCCGCGTCATCGGCAGTGCCCGGACGCCGCGCCGTATCCACGCCATGGTCCCGCACCGCATCAAGATCCGGCTCGACAAGGCCAAGACACGCCGCATGCTGCCACAACACCGCACGCGCCTGCGGCCCATCGGACGCCCCTTCCTCCGACGTTTCATGCCACAACGCCTTCGCGGCGTCATCGGCGGTGCGAGATGGCGGCAACGTCCCCAGAGCTACCTCCTCCCCCGTCGCGCGCGGCACGGACGTCGCCGACGATCCATTGACCGTCACCGCCGCCAGTGCGTCCTGCGGTGCGAACAGTTGCTCGAACTCGCGCTCCACCACATCCCGGTGCGCGGCCAGCGTGGCTTGCAACGCCGCATAGTCACCCTCCCCCCGGGCGTCGACATGGCCCATTGCCGTTGCCAGGGCCGCGCGCCGCGCGGCATCCACAGGCATGGCATGCGTCTGTGCATCCTCGGCATATTGCAGACGATGCTCCAGGCGCCGCAGAAACGCATAGGCGTCGCGGAGCTGCGTCACATTCGCCTCACCAATCAAACCGCGCTGCACCGCAATCGCCAGCACCTGCAACGTGGGTCGTACGCGCAACGCCGGGTCCTGACCGCCTCGAACCAGTTGAAACACCTGCGCGCCGAATTCGATTTCACGAATCCCCCCTCGGCCGAGCTTGACGTCATCGGACAGGTCGGGCCGCAGCAGCGCCCGCCGCCGCGCCTCCTCACCGATCTGCTTGTGCAGGGAGCGGATGGCGTCGATGACGCCGAAGTCCAGGTAACGCCTGAATACAAACGGCCGTACCAATTGATCGAGTTGCACGGAGAGCCGCGCCTGCGCCTCACGCGCGGCAATCTGATCGACGCAAGGCAACAGGCGGCCCTTGATCCACGCGTAGCGCTCCCATTCACGCCCTTGCACGAAGAAATACGCCTCCAGCATCGCCATGCTGCATACCAACGGCCCGGAATCGCCGTTGGGCCGCAGCCGCATATCCACACGAAACACATAGCCGTCCGCCGTGCGCTCGGACAATGCGCCAATCAGCTTGCGGCCCATGCGCGTGAAAAAGTCATGGTTGTCGATGCCGGCACGCTCGCCTCCCGCTGTCTGGCCGGCCTCCTCGTAGACGAAAATCAAATCGATGTCCGACGACACGTTCAATTCCCGCCCTCCCAGCTTACCCATGCCGACGACGCCAAGCGCCAATGGCGCGCCGTCGGATTCGCGGAGCGGCATGCCGAAGCGTCGAACCATCGCATGCTCGATCGTATCCAGTGCCTGCGCGATGGCCACCTCGGCCAGGTCACTCATCGCATCGGTGACTTCGGTGAGATCCGCCAGCCCCGCCAGATCACGCGCCATCACCGTGCAGAAAATGTCGGCCCGCAGACGCCGCAGGGCGGTACACAATGCGTTGTAGCGCTGATCATCGTCGAGCGGTGCGTCCGCCTGCAAGCCATGCGCGGCGCGTATGACCGCCTCGGCGTCGGCGCGGCGCGCACTGTAACGCGTCATGATGCCGTCACGCGTCACCGGCCGATCGACATTTGCGTCGACATACGCGGCCACGTCCGGCCAGGCGGCAAAGGTCCTGGCGGCAAAACCGGAAAAGGCCGCGGCGCATCGTACCGCCCGACCGTGCCAAAGCGGGCCAGGCGGCACGACCGCTGCAAGCGATGGTGTGGCGGGAAGCGCGGAAAAGTCGTTGGACATGGAGCAAACACACAAAACGCGAATAGAACCGGAAGCGTATGCCAAAACGCGGGGCCATGGTAATAGGAGGGGCACTTCGTATCATCATCACCCGCCGTCTCGGGCCTGTCGCATCACTGTGATACATTGGGACATCGCCCCAAACTTACCTAGCCGTCCTTCCACGCAGTATGCTCGATCGCCGCGCACCCGTCGCCCCGTCACCGTCGTCAGCGCAATCGCAAGACCGCGAACATCGGGCAGGTGCCGGAAACGTGGTCAGTGCCGCCGCGCATGATCCATCCGTCACGACAAGCGGCACCGATGCGCCCATCCTGTTGGAGCGTGTCGAACCCCGCATGGGTAGTGGGGGGCATGGCGGCGGCGATGGCCCCGGTGACGATCAAGGCGACGACGCGCGCGGCCGGCGCACGCGATATTTCGATTACTCGATGCGCGTACTGAAGCGTGTGCTGGCAGTCGTCACGATCATCGCGTTGATCATCTATTTTGTCTTCGGCGCGGTGGCATTGACGCTACGCTATGTCGTGATGCCGAACGTGGACCGCTTTCGTCCCAGGGTGGAAGCGATAGCCAGCGCGGCATTGCATACGCCCGTACGCATCGGTCATATCTCGGCCCAGTGGCGCGGGTTCAAGCCGTCGTTCACGGTGACGGATCTACACATCGGCAACGGCGATACGCCCGGCGCGGCCACGGCGGCCGCGTCGACATCAATGGTCCCGGCAACCATCACCCTCCCCGCCCCGACCGCCGATGCCGACGCCTATGTCGACCGGGTACAGGCGACGCTCGCGTGGCGCTCGTTGCTGCGGCTGCAACCCATCTTGTCGCAACTGGTCATTGATCACGCGCGGGTGAACGCGGTTCGCGACGGCACCGGACGAATCATGATTGCCGGTATCGCGATCGGTCAGGGTGACGTGCGCAATCCGTATGCCTTGCCGAGCTGGCTGCTCGGCCAGCGCGAGATCGTGGTGCAAGACCTCGACTTGAGCTGGGTCGACCAGGCGGGTCCGGGACATGGCGCGCCGCCGCCACCGCCACTCCAATTGACGCATGCGCGCCTGGCCCTGATCAACGGCGGGCGGTATCACCGCGCCGGACTCCAGGGGAACCTTGTGGTCGACGCCGAGGGCTGCGCACAGACACCTTGCACCGGTGCCCCACGCGCCACCATGCCGATAGACCTCCGCGCCAGTTTCCAGAGCGCGCCTTTCAGGGCGTGGTTGCCGGGCCGGGCCGGCCGCGGCAATCCACGAAACTGGCACGGCGAAGTCTATATGGGGGCCACCCGGTTGGACCTGGCGGCATTGAACGACTATGTGGATAACACGATCGGCGCCCGTGCCGGCCATGCCGATATCCGAAGCTGGTGGCAATTCGATCACGGGGATGTCGGGCGCGTTCACGGCGCGATTTCGGCCCGCGGGCTTGCGCTGCAACTGCGACAAGGCTTGCCGCCCTTGCGCATCCCCACCGTCGACAGCCAATTCGCGGCGAGCCAGCACGACGGGGACTATCGCGCATCCGTACGCAACCTGGCGCTGGAGCTGGACGATCAGTCGTCGCTACCGGACGGAACGACACTGGGCCGCATGTTGAATGTCTCCCGCTTCGATGGCGAATATCGAACGCCGCGCGTTGGACGTGGCGAGAAGATCACCTTGTCCGGCGACGTGCTGGACATCGGCCTGCTTGCGGATTTCTCACGGACGCTGCCGCTGCCACGCCGCCTGAAACGCAATATCGATCGTTACGATCCGAGCGGCGTTCTCTCCAACTACCAGTTGGAATGGGAGCGCGAGGCACCGAAGGACGCGGCCGCCGCATCGGCGGCGCGGGTGCAAGGCGATGTGCCGCTACGCCGCTACAAGCTGCATGCAACGCTCGACGGCGTAACGCTGGCCGCCATGCCACCGCGTCCCGGTGTGAACGCGGCCGGGCATCCCCATATCGGACAGCCCGGCTTCTCCAATCTACGCGGCGTGATCGACGCGGATCAGGATGGCGGGACGGTCACACTTGATTCAAAGGAAGCCACGGTCACGATTCGCGGCATGTTCGACGATCCAACCCTCATGTTCGACACCCTGAGCGGGGCGGCGAGATGGCGGATCGTGCCTCAGGGGGATGCGAAGCGCATCGATGCCCATATCGATCATTTGACCGTGTCGAACACCGATGCCGCGGGACAGGTGCAGGCACGCTTCCGGGCGCTGCTCGATGCGGCACAGGACGGCTATCTCGATATCGACGGAAAACTGGACAGCGCCAACGTGCCGATGGTGCCGCGCTACCTGCCGACATCCATCACCCCATCAGTCCGGCAATACCTGACGCGCATGCTGAAAGCGGGTAGCACGCACGGCGCCACGATCGAAGCGCATGGCCGTTTGAATGACCTGCCCTATCCGCATGGCGCCTATCGCATTGCAACGTCGCGCGCCGCATCGACGCCCCCGTCGGAGGCAGGCAGAACGCAGGCGACCACGGCGATCGACTCACCGGACGACGGCGCGCCGCCCGGTGGCACGAGCACATTCAAGGTCAGCGCACCGTTTGCAAATGCCTCGGCTGATATCTCGCCGCCCCCGTCTGTGCGACTATCGAACGGGGAGCCGGAAAAATGGCCAGTGTTCGACGGACTGGGCGGACACTTTTTCATCGATGGCCGTCAGTTGGGATTCGATGTGGACAGCGGCCACTACCGGCAAGTGCGCATCGATACGATGCAGGGCCGCATCCCGGACCTTGGCGACCGTAAGCGTGACTTGCATATCGAGGGCCGGGTGCGCGGGCCGTTGTCCGATTTCGTCGACTTCGTCGGGCATAGCCCGCTAGGCTATTGGAGCAACCAGCTCGCCGCGCCGGCGAAAGCGCAAGGCAATGCCACGCTGGCGCTGCGCATCGATGTCTCGCGGCAGCAAATTGAAGGCGCGACAAACACCAGCACCGCCATTGTCGCGGGCGCGCCACGTAGCACGACCGCAACCGCGCCGGCGACGCCACCGGATAAGCAGACGACCGGGAACGCGACCGCCTCGACCGATGGCGCCGCGGGCACGACACTGGCTCGCCCGGAACCGGTCAAGGCCTCCGGGACCGTGCGCTTCGAGCGTAATCGCGTGATCTATGGCGCCGCGCCGCCGATCGACAACCTGACCGGAGAGGTGAATTTCACGAATCACACCGCCGTCTCCCGCAATCTGCAAGGGCGATTCCTCGGCGGTGACGTGCGTGCGGACGGCACGATGACAGCCGACGGCGGCTTGAATATCCAGATTCGAGGCCGCGTCGCGCCCGAGCGCGTGGCGACGGCGAGCGACCCACGATATGCCTCGCTATTGCGCCATTTCTCGGGCACGGCACCCTATCAGGTGCAGGTGCGCCGCACAGGTCACGAGCCCATCCGCATGACGCTACGCTCCGATCTGGCAGGGCTTGGCATCGACTTGCCCGCACCGCTGCACAAGGCGCCGGACAGTCCGATGACGGTGTCGATGGATTGGCGCACGCTCGGCGGCACTGGCGCCCGGGGCAGTACGGAACCATTGCAGCGAATCGATCTCGTGGCCGGCCCCGTCTATGCGGCCTATCTGAGACGGGCCAGCACGACGACCCCGTCCGCCATGACGGGTATGGGCGGCAACGCAGGCACATCAGGTACGATCGTCGCTGGCGCGATCGGGCTCGGCGGCCTGCCGGCGCTTCCAGAACAAGGCGTGCTGGGGGAATTGCACGTCGCGCAATTCGATGCCGACGCGTGGCGGGCGGTCCTCGCGGAGGTCGACCTGTCCGGCAGGACCACGACCAGGCGCGACTTCACACCGGACCCTGCCGATGCCTCATCATCGGATGCGAATCGCCCGGGCGACGGCTGGTTGCCTGATCACGTGGATATCGCCGTCGATGACCTGCATCTGTTGTCGCGCCACTGGCACGATGTCCGTCTCAACGGCAGCCGCACATCCCATAAGGGCTGGCGCGCAAACGTCGACGCGCGTGAAGTGAAAGGGGAAGCAAGTTGGCAACCGCAAGGCGGCAGCGCCGTTCATGCACGCTTTTCGAGATTGCTGATTCCCGCCGGCGACGCCGCGACCGAAACCGGGACCGCGACGCCCGCGGCGCAACAGCAAGCGGCGCGGACCACACGTGTGCTCGCCACGGCACCACAGGCGGCGACGCACTTCCCCGCCATCGACCTGAAAGCCGATCAATTCGGTTTCGATGGCCGGCCCATCGGCAAGCTGTCGCTATTGGCGCACAACGTGGCGACCGCCGATGACACCTTATGGCAGGTCGACGATCTGACCCTCAGCCACCCCGCCGCCACGCTTCACGCCAGCGGCGACTGGCGCGTTGACAAGTCAGGCGACGTTGCGCACACCGGCGTGGACTTCCAACTGAACTTGCACGACAGCGGTGCCTTGCTGACCGCGCTCGGCATGCCTGACACCGTCAAGGGCGGCAAGGGCACACTCGACGGCGCGTTGAATTGGGAAGGCAATCCCGGCACGCCGGATGTCAGGACACTCGATGGGAAGCTCAAGCTCGACTTGCATCGCGGCCAGTTCCTGAAGGTCAACCCCGGCGCGGCACGGCTACTGGGCTTGCTGAGCCTGCAAGGCCTGGTGCGCTTCCTGCAGCTCGATTTCAAGAGCGTATTCGGCAAGGGTCTGGCCTTCAACCGCCTCTCCGGCACCACCACCGTTCGCAAAGGGGTGGCCAGCACGCTGGACGCCACGCTATCGACGGCGCCGGCGCTGTTCACGATGTCCGGTACCGCGAACATCATCGACGAGACGCAGGATTTTCATGTGACCGTCGTGCCGCACTTGAATGCCGTGACGGCATCCGTTGCCGCCGCGGTGCTGAACCCGATCATCGGGCTGGGGACGCTCGTCGCGCAATTGGCGCTGTCCGAGCCAATTTCCCGCAGCCTGACGCGACACTATCTGGTGCAGGGAACGTGGGATAAACCACAGGTTCGGCGTGCCGACGGCAATCGCGGTAACATTGCCCCAACGGCCGACGCAGTCGCCACGCAGCAGTCGGCCCCCGCGCATTGATACGGTAAATCTTGCCGTTACGCGCGTATCCTTTTTACGAGGACTCTGCATGCATCCGACCGATTCCGCTATCCGATCCCTGAGCATCGCGCAACAAGCGTTGCTGGCGCCGCATGGCCTTGACGAAGCCCAGTTACTGCGCACGCTCGGCTCGATTTTCAAGGCCCGGGTCGATTACGCGGACCTGTATTTCCAGACGACCCGCTCCGAAGCGTGGAGCCTCGAGGAAGGCATCGTCAAATCCGGTTCGTTCAGCATCGATCAAGGTGTCGGCGTCCGCGCCATCGCAGGCGACCGTACCGCGTTCGCCTATTCAGACGACCTCTCCCCTCAAGAGCTGATGCAGGCGGCCGAGGCCACGCGTGCGATCGGCACGTTCAACCAGGGCAGCGGCAAACGCAAGGTGCCTGGCAATGGCAACGGCGGCAAGCGCATCGTGCCCGCCAACGCGCTGCACGGTGTCTACGGGCGCGATCTCTACCTGCCGCAAGATCCACTGGCCTCCCTTGACGCGACCGCCAAAGTGCAATTGCTCGAACGGATCGAGAAGATGGCCCGCGCACGCGACTCGCGCGTCACGCAAGTGATGGCCGGACTCGCCGGCGAGTATGACATCGTCATGGTCGCGCGCAGCGATGGCGTGATGGCGGCCGACATCCGCCCACTGGTTCGTATTTCCGTAACGGTCATCGCCGAACAGAATGGTCGCCGCGAAGTAGGCAGCGGCGGCGGCGGCGGCCGCTTCGACTACCGCTACTTCGACGACGAAAAGCTGGAAAGCTATGTCGACGACGCGGTGCGCGCGGCACTGGTCAACCTCGACGCCAAGCCGGCTCCCGCGGGCAATATGAGTGTGGTGCTCGGCCCGGGCTGGCCGGGCGTGTTGCTGCATGAAGCCGTCGGGCATGGCCTGGAGGGTGACTTCAACCGCAAGGGCTCGTCGGCATTCGCGGGCAAGATCGGTGAACGCGTGGCGGCAAAAGGCGTCACGGTCGTCGACGACGGCACGCTGCCACACCGCCGCGGCTCGCTGAATATTGACGACGAAGGCAATCCGACGCAGTGTACGACGCTGATCGAGGACGGTATCCTGAAAGGCTATATTCAGGATTCGCTGAATGCCCGCCTGATGGGCATGCCGGTGACCGGCAACGCGCGACGCGAATCGTACTCGGCGTTGCCGATGCCCCGCATGACGAATACCTACATGCTGAACGGCGACAAGACGCCCGAAGAAATCATTGCATCGGTCAAGAAGGGCTTGTATGCGGTGAACTTCGGCGGCGGCCAGGTCGACATCACGAACGGTAAATTCGTGTTTTCCGCATCCGAGGCCTATATGATCGAAGACGGCAAGATCACCTATCCGGTCAAAGGCGCGACACTGATCGGCAGCGGTCCGGAATCGCTGAAGTACGTCAGCATGATCGGCAACGACATGGCCCTGGACCGCGGCGTAGGCGTCTGCGGCAAGGACGGCCAGAGCGTGCCGGTAGGGGTGGGCCAGCCTACGCTGCGGATCGACCGGATGACTGTCGGCGGCACGGCCTGATCGCGGCGATGCGATAAGACAACGCCACGACTGCGATACGCATAAAACGTCGAATCAACGCGGATTATTCGCAGAAATTCGGCGCTTTATGCTTCTTATCCGCGAAATCACCCCCTCTACTTGCGTTGTGCGTAACCAGGGCGTATAAAGTTTCCTTATCGATGCGCCCGCGACGTCTTGCCGCGGGACGGCGAAAACGCGTAAAGCGCTTCCCTTTCGCCGCATCTCTGAATGTGCATGTATCGCCAGTGACGACAATGTCTCAATCTGCCCGCCTTTATTTTGCGTTTTATTTTTATCTCGAGCCCATGGCGGACGGAGAGGGGTGCTGACGCACTGAACACACCGAAACGAACCGCCGCCCAGTCTGGCGGTTTTTTTTTATTCCATTTTTGCGGTACCGCTTTTTGCTGCATCTCCGCCACCGCCGGGCCGGGCCCGCGGTTGATGTGCTCCTCGAACGCCTCCGCGGGATGTGAAGGGAACACTGGCCGAGCGCAGACCAACAGACAATTAGGAGACCGATATGGGCCTGCACAATACCGATGACGTCCGGATTCGCGAAATGAAAGAGTTGACGCCCCCCGCGCACCTGCTGCGTGAATTCCCGTGCGACGATGTCTCGTCGCAACTGATCTTCCATACCCGCGCCGCACTGCATCGCATCCTGCACGGCATGGAAGATCGTCTGATCGTCATCGTCGGTCCCTGCTCGATTCATGATACGAAGGCCGCACTGGAGTACGCGGATCGCCTGCGTGCACAACGAGATCGCTTCAGCAGTGAACTCGAAGTCATCATGCGCGTGTATTTCGAAAAGCCGCGCACCACGGTTGGCTGGAAAGGCCTGATAAACGACCCGAGGCTCGACAACAGCTTCAAGATCAACGAAGGTTTGCGGACCGCGCGTGATTTACTCGTCGAGATCAATCGCCGAGGGGTGCCGGCCGGCACCGAATTCCTCGACATGATCAGCCCGCAATACATCGCCGACCTGGTGTCATGGGGCGCGATCGGCGCACGGACGACCGAGTCGCAGGTACACCGCGAACTGGCATCGGGACTGTCCTGCCCGGTCGGCTTCAAGAACGGCACGGACGGCAATGTGAAGATTGCCGTGGATGCCATCAAATCGGCATCGCAACCGCACCACTTCCTTTCCGTGACAAAGGGTGGTCACTCGGCCATCGTCTCGACCTCCGGCAACGAGGATTGCCACGTCATCCTGCGCGGTGGCAAGACACCCAATTACGATGCGGCAAGTGTCGATGCCGCATGCAATCAGATCGGCCAAGCCGGTCTGGCCGCCCGCCTGATGGTAGATGCGAGCCATGCAAACAGCGAGAAGAAGCACGAGAACCAGATCCCGGTCTGCGCCAATATCGGTGCACAGATTGCCGGTGGCGAGCAGCGGATCGTAGGCGTGATGATCGAATCGCATCTGGTCGCCGGCCGCCAGGACCTGACGCCTGGCTGCACGCTGGATGCATTGCAATACGGCCAGAGCATCACCGATGCCTGTATCGGTTGGGAAGACAGCGTTGGCGTACTGGAGACACTGGCCGCCGCGGTCCGGCAACGACGCCTCCTGCGTAGCCGCGGTAACTGACCTCGCTTTTACGGCTGCACGGGCAGCGTCCTAAGCGCGCGGCGCACGTAGTCCCATCGTTTATGGAGGATGGACGCATTGTGGTTTCGTGACGGATCGTCCGAACGTGGTGTCATGTACTTGCCACCGCGCATCATGCGTGATTCATTGCGTTTGTTCACGACCACTCCATCGCGCCGGTCCGCTGAAATCGCGCCGATCTGGCGCAACGACGATGCATGCTTGTAAAATGCGGACGGAAGGTTCAACGCCTCCGCCTTTACCACCGTCGGCCAATCCATGCATGATGCCGGCGCGTCAAGATTCTCACGATGCCATCGCGCGGTCTGCTCGCTCGTCATTTTCCTGGCTAAAAACAAACAGAACATCGCGTAGTCCTGCCGTGGTTTCTGAAGACCCATGGCGATGACACAGCGATGCAGGGCCGCAATAGCGTCAAACGCATCAAGCAACGTCGCGCCGAAGAAATCGTGATAAATCGCTGCGGTAGGAAGCCCCATTGTGTGCATTGGACTCAGCCACTCGTGCTGGACGACTTCAGCCACGTCGTCCGCCGGCAACACGGCGCGATCCAGACTGTTGTTCTGAAAGTCGATCGGGCGGTGCGTCTCCAGATTACGCTCTATACGCTTGAGTATCTCGTGCGCCGCCTGCTCATCAGACCGCGTCGGCGTGCCGTGAACATCGTCCAATGGTGCCTCGCGCCCGGTCATACCTCTTCGACTTGACGGCGTGAGGCTCGGATTGCGTGCTGTCTTGATACATTTTATTTCTTCTCCTAAATAATTTATCAATATCTTCCAAATTTCTGACTTTACGCATTGCAAGCAGGGACGGAAGCATCCCGCTATTTCTTTCCCATCTCGACGGAGATTACGCGAATCGAATATCGATCAACGCTGGCGCTGAAAAAAGCAGTTCACAAATGTCGGACGCAGACACCTGTCTTACATCACAGGATCTGCCTACGATAATGCCAATCGGATCTTTTGAAGCTTAACAGGCATCCAAGGTATTTTTATAACATGCGCCGTCAAAAAGACGAGACTCAGCGCATGCCTCCACTACGCTTCCCTTGATTCGATCGGCAAAACGATTTATCCACGAGGGAGCATCATCATGCCTAGCGCCTATCCGCCAGCAACCGTCACAGTCGACCAATTACAGCGAGGCGACATCCTGCTATATATCGATGAACCGGAGACGACGACCGCCGCGCACTTGTTGATCCATATCGCGCAGTTACCGCAGCAACTAGCACGTTGGCGCACTCGCCACGGCAACTCGAGAATAGTCCATGCACTACTTTGGACGCGACTGTCCGATGGTGCACACGACGTCACGGAAATGTCAGGCGGGGACGTCCTGAGAATCCGAAACGCGCGGTTGGATGCAGGCTTTTATCGCGTTTACCGAATGATCGATAATCACGACATGGCACATACGGCTGCAACAGTCGCGGCGGCGTGGGGCGCCGAGGGTAACGTTCCCTATAGCAAACGAGGGGCGGCAACCTCAGTCGTCCGGTCTTCTCATTATGGATCGATGGCAAGAGCCGAAACTGAGAAACACGCGGCGGACGCGTTTGTTTCACATCCGGCATGGGCGAGTGAGGGTGCGTTCTGTTCGCAGTTAGTCATCGCGGCGTACCAGGCAGCCGCATCGATGTGTGAGGTCAAGCCGAAGCGGGTGCTCAACTTGCACGCGGCGGCGACATCGCCCGTCACGCTGCACCGCGGATTGAAGAAGAGCGAACACTTTCATGAATGCGGGTATTTACGGCATGTTGCGTGACAGCGCATACGATTGCGTAGCCCATGACCTTACCTGCCGATGTTATTCGTTCCCTTGTTCCTTCTAACGCCCGCCCCGCTCGCGTGGAGAACGCCAATAGACTTCGTCGTGCCCCTCGGTGCGATTAAGCTGCCGCGCAACAACAAAAAGCCAATCGGACAGCCGATTTAAATACAGGCAGCCCACGCGCGAACCACCGTCCTCCGGATCGTCAGCCAACGACCACAGACTACGCTCCGCGCGCCGGCTGACGGTTCTTGCAACGTGCGCAGCGGCGGCTGCGGCGGTCCCACCCGGCAAGATGAATTCTCGCAACGGCGGCAAATCGGCATTGCCGTCCTCGATCCATTGCTCCACGGCCAACACTGCTTTTTCGGGAAATACGCTGATGCCCGGCATCGCGAGTTCCCCGCCAAGATCGAACAAATCGTGCTGCGCCGCGAGCAAGCACGTGCGGATCGACTCCGGCAACGCATGCGTCAATAGCACGCCTAGCGTCGCATTCAGCTCGTCCACATCGCCAAGCGCGGCAATCCGCAAGGAAGTCTTGGCAACCCTACGCCCGTCGCCAAGGCCGGTCGTCCCGGCATCCCCCGTGCGCGTCACGATTTTCGTCAGTCGATTTTTCATTTCGTTCCCTCATTACACGGCAGCGCCACCCACCCTTGCGCCGCTATCGCGCCGCCAGACATGTGGCAAACACCTGGCATTGTAGAATGGAAGGCACATACCGGATCATGTACATCGCATTATCCCTCTGCGTGATAATGCAGCAATAAAGCGTAGAATTCAGGTCATCCCACGACCTTTCTGTGGTGCTTCGGCACACGCCTCCCATCATGACGTCTGGCCTTCATTCGCCTTCCGCCGCACCGTCCGCACATGCCGCGCGCGGTGTACCGCGCCGCCCGCCCCTCTCACCCGCGCTGCTCGACGCGTTGCAAACGCGTTTTGGCACCCGCGTCACGACGGCGGATGCCGTCCGCGAACACCACGGTAGCGACGAATCACCGTACGACCCGGTGCCGCCCGAAGCCGTGGTGTTCGCGCATTCCACCAAGGAAGTCAGCGACATCGTCACGCTCTGCGCGCATCATGGCACGCCGTTGATTCCCTACGGCGCGGGATCATCGATCGAGGGGCAACTGCTGGCCATCGAAGGCGGCATCTCGATCGACCTGTCCGAAATGAATGCCATCGTGTCGGTGCACGCCGAGGACCTGACCGCGACAGTGCAGGCCGGCGTGACGCGCAAGGGGCTGAACGAACACCTGCGCGACACGGGGCTGTTCTTCCCGATTGATCCAGGCGCCGATGCCAGCCTGGGCGGCATGGCATCCACGCGTGCGTCGGGCACGAACGCGGTCCGCTACGGCTCGATGCGTGAAAATGTACTGGACCTGACCGTGGTGCTGGCCGACGGCCGCGTCATCAAGACCGGTACGCGCGCGCGCAAGTCGTCGGCGGGCTACGACCTGACACGCCTGTTCGTCGGTTCCGAGGGAACACTGGGCATCATCACCGAGGTCACGGTCCGGCTATACCCGCAACCGGAACATCTGTCGGTGGCAATCTGCACCTTCCCGACGATGAACGAGGCAGTGCGGACGGTAATCGAGACGATCCAGATTGGCGTTCCGATCTCGCGAGTCGAATTCATCGACCCGCTGGCGATCCGCGCGCTTAACGACTATTCAAAGCTGTCGATGACCGAGGCGCCCACGCTGTTCTTCGAGTTCCAGGGTTCGCAATCGGCGATCGACGAACAGATCGCGGCGGTGCGCGAACTCGCCGACGGGCATGGTGCATCCGATTTTCAGTGGGCGACAAGGCCTGAAGAGCGCAACAAGCTGTGGACCGCGCGACACAACGCACTGTTCGCCTTCCTGCAATTGCGCCCCGGTTGCAAGGCCATCACAACTGATGTCTGCGTGCCGATTTCGCGTCTGGCCGACTGTGTCAACGAGACCGCGGCGGATCTGGCCGAGTCCGGGCTCTTGTGTCCGATCGTTGGTCATGTGGGTGACGGCAACTTCCACGTCCTGATCCTGGTGGACCCGAACACCGAAGGCGAATTTGAAAAAGGCGAAGCGCTGAACCAGCGTCTGGTACGCCGCGCCATCGCGATGGACGGCACCTGCACCGGCGAACACGGCATCGGCCTGCACAAGATGGGCTTCCTGGTGGAGGAGCATGGCGAGGATGTCATCGGCGTCATGCGCGCCATCAAGCAGGCGCTTGATCCGAAAAACCTGATGAACCCAGGCAAGATCTTCGCTTTCGAGGGACCGACGGTGCCCGCGTTATCCGTCTGACACCGTTCTCCACCAGATACGATGCCGCGCAGGGTTGCGTCGCGCGGCCCCGCTGACTTTCATTGCTACCCGCGTTCTCATGCTTGCTGCCTTCACGGCCCTGCTGGGCTTTCAATTGCTAGGCGAGGCGCTTGCCTTGCTGCTACATCTGCCGATCCCGGGTTCGGTCATCGGCATGATCCTGTTGTTCCTTTTCCTGTTGTGGCGTCCGAGCGTGGCGAAGTCCGTGGAACCTGCGGCGGATACGCTGCTCAAGCACCTATCGCTGTTGTTCGTGCCGGCCGGCGCGGGCGTGATGACTTTTGGCGCCCGTATGGGCGACGAGCTGCCTGCCCTCGCTGTCACCCTGCTTGTCAGCACGGTCCTTGCCATTGCCGTAACGGCGCTGGTGACCAGTGCGCTGATGCGTGACGGTAGGGGTGACAAGCCCAAAGGCGGACAGGTGGAGCAATGACCACGACGACCACGCTGCCCGCCATCTGGATCACGCTGTCGGCATCGCCGTTGTTTGCATTGATCTTGACCATTGGCGTGTACCTGATCGCACTGGCCGTGTCGCGGCGCACCGGCTCGCACCCCCTGGCCAATCCCGTGCTGATGTCAATTGTCCTGATTGTCCTCGTGCTGTCCCTGACGCATACGTCGTACGCGACGTATTTCCACGGCGCGTGGACGATCCATTTCCTACTTGGCCCCGCAACGGTCGCGCTTGCCGTGCCCTTGTTTCGGCAATCGGTGAAACTGCGACGCACCTTACTGCCCTTGTTGGGCGGCCTCGTGGCGGGTTCGCTGACCGCCATTCTCTCCGCCGTGTTCGTGGCGCGTTGCCTGGATTTGCCCTGGCAGACCGTGGCGTCGCTGGCACCGAAGTCCGTCACGACACCGATTGCCATGGCGATTTCCGAAAAGATCGGTGGCCTGCCGTCGCTGACCGCCGTGTTGGTGATTGCCACGGGCATCATCGGCGCCGCCCTGGGACCGACGATCCTGCGCCTAGTGCGAGTGCGAGAGCATGAGGCCGGCGGCTTCGCGATCGGCGTGGCGGCGCATGGCATCGGCACCGCACGCGCCTTTCAAACCAGCGCCGAGATGGGCGCATTCTCCGGCCTCGGCATGGGTATCAACGGCCTCTTCACCGCTATTGTCGTCCCCTTTCTGCTGCCCCTGCTTTCCGGCTGGCTGGGCCACTGACAAGCGGAGCGACGTGGCGGACGCCGCATCCTCGAGCAACATGCGCGTTCCTTGCAGATCGCGGGCGGCGATTTGAACGTCGTCGACCGCTGCGCTCGCCAAAAGTGATACCTTGACGACTCTTGTTCCATGTTTCCCAGAACGCCCCATGCTATCGTCCACCACGCCTCTCGCCAATGACGGCACACGCCTGCGGCAGCAACTCGACGCGGTGCGCGCCCGTATCGCGGAGACCGAGCGGCTTGCGCATCGTCCACCGAACAGCGTCGGCCTGCTCGCCGTCTCGAAAACGTTTCCCGCGGAAGATGTCCGTCAGTTGCATGATCTTGGCCAGCGTGCCTTTGGCGAGAACTACGTGCAGGAAGCGCTTGAAAAGATCGCAGCGCTGCGTGATCTGCGTGCATCGCTGGAATGGCATTTCATCGGTCCGTTGCAAAGCAACAAAACACGCGCGGTCGCCGAGGCGTTCGACTGGGTTCATACGGTGGACCGCCTGAAAATCGCAAACCGGCTGTCCGAGCAGCGGCCGGCGCATCTGCCGCCCCTGAATGTCTGCGTGCAGGTCAATATCAGCCACGAAGCGCGCAAGCATGGTGTGGCGCCATCGGACACGTTGGCGCTGTTGCGCGAGGTTGCAAAGCTTCCTCGACTGCGCCTGCGTGGATTGATGGCCATTCCCGCCGCACTTGGCAATGACACGTCTTCATCGACAGACATGGAGGCGCAGCGGACGCCACATCGTGCGTTACATACTTTGCGCGATCAAGCACGCGGTGCAGGGATCGACCTCGACACGCTGTCCATCGGCATGTCCGCTGATCTGGAAGCCGCCATTTTTGAAGGAAGCACCTTGGTGCGCATTGGCTCTGCGATCTTCGGACATCGCGCCTACGGCACTACATCCATCGGTTAGGTCGTCGGCACGCGCGCGCCGCATTAACATGACTTGAAGCGCGGAAGATGCTTCTTATCAAGCTGAGGGCCTTTGTTGCATTCTCGTATTTGCAGCGAATCAACCATTCGCCGGCGACCATCCACCAATACGTCGTTCACGGCGGCCAAGCCTTACGATGCAGCCCGGTCGAATGACGCGCAAGCGCGAACCGCCTCATGGGTCGAAAACACAGTCGGCATGGCGCATGCGGATGGCGCGGAAGAGAGCACCGATATCGAGGACATCGACTACGCCAGGCGCAACCGATTCGAGATCGTCAGAGCGTGGGGGGAACGCCGGTCACGACAGATGGCAAACAAGGTGGAACAAACGGGATGCCCGGCCAGTGCTGATGCCAGGCGCGCGATGCGTCGATTCCTGAAGCGTTTCCAGAAACCGACCGCTTCATCGGAGCCGATGGCGACCACGGAAAGAAAGGCCAGACCTGGCCCTCTGGCCGACTATCTCGACCTTCGCACGTTCAACGTAGCCGAGAGAGAAGCATTCGATTTGTCTCGCCTGCGCGCGCCACCATCCATCGTGCCGCAACCGCCTTGCCCAGCGACCTTTGGGTGGGAAACCGACTTATTTTCCAGCAATGCCCATGATGGCGACATCGTTGCCGCGAGGGCTTTAGCATTGGATGCGCTTCGGGCCGAGCATGACGATATCGCGTTACCGGAAACGTTGACACGCTGTGCGACAGGCTTGTTAGGACGCGAAAATTTTTTTGTCATGTACCGTGTCGACATTCGACCCGCCGAGGTCCTTTTGCGCACGGGCTTCGGACGATCCCGATGTTTCCTCGGCGTCGATCCAATGCTTTATTCCGGCGACCCTACCCGCGGCGCGAAAGACGCCGGACAAGATGGCGCCTATGATCCCTTGATCGGCAGCGCATCGTTACGCGGCGCACGGTACGTGTTCACGCGCGGCATCGTCAACGTCACCGGGCACGATATCCCCCGCCTCTACGCAATTCGCGCGGACGGTATTCGCGGCGCCTCCAATGCGGAAAATTTTTGCTATCTCGACCGCGCTATTGATCATTATTCAGGTGACGCGCTACGTGAAATGGACGAGATGCATCTCGACGCGGAACCGGTCACCTCGGCGCATATCCATCTGCTCGATTGCGAAGATCCCGCCGAACGCAGACTGATCGCCACGTTGCTGCATAAGCTGCCTTACGATGTCTTCGGCGTGCCGTTGCGCGATTTCGTCGCGTTCGAGGCGTTGGCGAAACGCCACGGTCATCCGATCATCGATACGTACGATTTTCCAGAGGCGGAAGCGTTCTTCAAGGCACGCTGGTTACCCGTGCCATGCAATGACGCGTCATTGCGCCGCGTGGCATGGCCCCATGACGGGCTCGACCAAGGCGGCACCGGGGATCACCCCCAATAGCGATGCCGTGGATGCCGGACGGTTGAAACCTACCCGCTTTCGCGCCGCGCCCGCCGGCACGGCCTGATGGATCACATCACAACCGACAGACCCAAGGTCAGCGCGAGTGCCACCACGGAGATGATCGTCTCCAGCACGGACCAGGTCTTAAACGTCTGCGCCACGGTCATGTTCAGATATTCCTTGATCAGCCAAAACCCACCGTCGTTGACATGCGACAGGATCAACGAACCTGCCCCGGTCGCCAGCACCAACAGTTCCGGACGAGTGCCGGTAGCCACTGCCGCGATCGGCGCAATGATGCCCGCAGCGGTCGTCATCGCCACCGTGGCGGACCCCGTCGCAAGACGGATCAGCGCCGCCACCAGCCATGCAAGCACCAACAGCGGTACATGTGCGCCCGTGGCCACGTCGACGATCGCCTTCGATACGCCGCTATCCATCAAGATGCGGCCAAAACCGGCACCCGCACCTACCACCAGCGTGATGCTCGCGGTGGGCGCCAGGCAGTCGTTCGACCATTTCAGAATCATTTCACGCGTAAAGCCGCGTGCCTTGCCGAACGTGTAGAAGCTCAGCAACACCGCCAACAGAAGTGCCATGTCGGGGTTACCGATCAGGCGTAGCAGGTCGTTCGCCGTTGATTTCGGCGTCGTGAACAGGTCGGCCCAACTGCCGACTAGCATCAAGACCACGGGCAGCAACACCGTCACCAGCGTCAAGCCGAAGCTCGGCAGTTGCCGTGTGCTGCCGTCCTCCTTCGCCGTGAACTGCTCGGCGATCGGATTGTGCTCCGGCAGCGTGATATGCGGCGCGATGAATTTCGCCCAGAGCGGGCCAGCGCAGATCGCGGTGGGAATACCGACGATCAGCGCGAACAGGATCGTTCGACCGATATCGGCGTTATAGGCGCTGACCGCCAGCAAGGCCGCCGGGTGAGGCGGGACCAGACCATGCACGACGGACAGACCTGCGATCATCGGCAGACCGACCTTGATCATCGACACGCCGGTACGGCGCGCGACGTTGAACGCGATCGGCACCAACAGCACGAAACCCACCTCGAAGAACACCGGCAGACCGACGAGAAAGCCGATGCACATCATCGCCCATTCGACATTCTTTTCGCCGAACGTATTAATCATCGTGCGGGCGATACGTTCCGCCCCACCGGACTCGGCCATCATCTTGCCAAGCATAGTGCCCAGCCCGACGACGATGGCAATGTGGCCCAAAGCGCCACCCACACCTGTCTCAAAAGACTTGACGATCGTCGGGATCGGCATGCCGACGACCAACGCCAGAAGGACCGACACCACCATCAGCGTGATGAATGGATTCAGCTTGAACTTGGCGATCAGCACGATCAGTGCGATCACCGCCACCAGCGCATAGACCAGCAGCATTCCACCATGAACGGGTGTCATGACTTCCCCTTTAGAATCGGACGTGTATTGTATTGAAATTGCAGGCTACGGCGGCGTATTGTCAGGATCTCTTATAGGCAACGCAGTCGACTTCGACCTTGCAGTCGATCACCATGCTCGATTGCACACACGCGCGGGCCGGTGGATTCGCGCCGAAATATTCCGCGAACACGCGATTGAACGACATGAAGTCCCGGGCATCGTCAAGCCAGACACCACACCGCATTACATGCTCTGGACCATAGCCGGCCTCTTCCAGAATAGACAGCAAGTTGCGGATGGCCTGGTGCGATTGCGTGACGATACCGCCCTCGACAACCTCGCCATTGACCATCGGCGTCTGGCCCGACACCCACAGCCAGCCGTCCGCCTGCGTCGCGCGCGCAAACGGCAGGTTTTGTCCTCCCGTGCCCTTGCCGCCCTCCACGCCATAGCGCTTGATATCCGTCATCGTTGATTCTCCTGCATCAGTAAAGTAAGCAAATGCTTTCAACCGTCCCACCGCCCTTGTTTTATCCAACAGGCATCGGCATGCGTCGTGCCTCACCCTTCATCGAGCGGCGATGTCGATCCCATTGTCATCGGACCCCGCGCGACGAAGCGCCCGCTGCGCTCGCCCGTGAGCTGTCCGTCCCGATAAGTGAGGGTTCCGTTCACCCAGACCGCGACAATGCCCGCCGCCGCCTGAACCGGATCGTCGAACGTCGCCACATCGATGATCGTCTCCGGATCGAACAAGGTCAGGTCAGCCCAATACCCGGAACGAATCTCGCCGCGCTCGGTCAGGCCGAAGCGCGCGGCCGGCAAGCCCGTCATCTTGTGTACCGCCATGCTCCGCGGCATCAACGCGAGATCGCGACTGTAATGACCCAGAATCCGCGGAAAGGCGCCCCACAGGCGTGGATGCGGGCGCGGATCCTCCGGGAGGCCGTCCGATCCGAACATCGTCAACGGATGCCGCATGATCCGCTGCACATCGTTCTCGTCCATGTTGTAGTAGACCGCCCCGGCAGGCTGCAACCGACGTGCCGCATCTTCTAGCGACAATCGCCAATCGGCGGCGATATCCGCCAGGTGCCGTCCCGCTTGTTCCGGATGCGGTGTCGACCAGGTGATCTTGATCGGAAAGTCGCTGGTCACCTGCTTTATATCCAGCGTCGACGAACTGGCCGCGTAGGGATAGCAGTCGCAGCCTACCGGCTGATAGCGCGCGGCACCGGCAACGCTGTCCAGCACCTCGGCGCTGCGGCCCCAATTGCCGGCGCCGGCGCATTTCAGATGCGAGACGATCACGGGCACGCGCGCCTGACGACCTACGGCGTAGGCTTCATCGAGCGCCTCCAGGATAGGGGCGAACTCACTGCGCAGGTGCGTCGTGTACACCGCGGCATGGTCGGCCAGCACCCCGGCAAGCCCTTGCACTTCTTCCGGCGTGGCCGCAAACGCATTACCGTAGGCAAGGCCGGTACTCAATCCCAACGCACCATCGGCGAGTGCGGCATCGAGCTCGGCGCGCATGGCTGCCACTTCGTCATCGGTGGCGGCGCGGTCGAGGCGGTCGAGATGGTTGCTGCGCAAGGCCGTATGACCGATCAGCGCCCCCACGTTGACCGCGGGCTGCGCGGCATCCACTGCCACGCGATACGCCGTGAACGTCGGATAACGGAACGCGTCCGGCGTGCCGAGCAGATTCATCGGATCAGGCACCGGCGCCGCCGGGTCGCGTAAGCGCACGGGTGACGCGCTGATGCCACAATTGCCGACGATCACCGTCGTGATGCCCTGCGATACCTTCGGCAGCATGTCCGGTGAACGGATCGCCATCGTGTCGTCGTGCGTATGGGCGTCGATGAAGCCCGGTGCCAGTACCAACCCGCGACCGTCGATGTCGTCGTGTCGCGCGACGGCTTTCAGTCGCAGCATATCGCCCGGCGCCATGATATCGATGATGCGGCCGTCGCTTAGACCAATATCAGCACGATATGACGGTCCACCACTGCCATCTTCCACTTCAACGTCGTGGATGATCGTGTCATATGCCGGCTTTTCCTCGGCCGAACGCACACGCCGCATGGCATTGTCGTTCCCCATCGTTCTGGCCGCTTCGTGACGGTCCGTCATCATTGCCTCCTGTCCATTCAATCACCGAGCGGCAACCTGTCATGCCGGCCGTCGTCCCGGTAGCTATCCAACACCAGCTTCACGCGACGCAGCCGTTCCTGGTTCGCCTCCGCGTGCAGCAAGGCAAATTGCGTCATCAGGATGTCGATCGCCAGCAACATGCCGTAGCGCGCGGCAGTCGGCTTGTAGATGAAATCCGTTTCGTCCACGCGCAACGGCAAGGTCACATCCGCAAGGTGCGCCAACGGCGAATCCGGCATCGTGATGGCCAGTACTTTCGCGCCATAGCCCTGTGCAATGCGAATCGCGTCCAGCAACTCGGGGGTCAGGCCCGTCAGCGACAACGCGATGATCAGATGATCAGGCCCGGCAACCGCGCTCGCCATCCGCATCAGTACCGGGTCGTGGTATGCCGCCACCGCTTTGCCGAGCCGGACGAGCCGATGCTGGCACTCGTCCGCCATCACCGTCGATGCCCCGCCCATCCCATAGCTGTGCACCGTCCGTGCATGGTCGAGCAATGCGACGGCCGCCTCGAACATCGGTGAATCGAATTGTCGCAACTGCCCATGCAGAATCGTCTCGATGTCGGCTACCACGGCGCCAAATACACCGGAACGCGTGCCGTCGTCCTTGGCATGCGCGGCAGCACGCGCGTTAAAGCGCGCGCCTACGGTCTGGGCCTGCGCCAATTGCATTCGCAAATCGCGGATGTCCTGGCAACCCATGGTTTTCGCGAACCGCGATAGCGCCGAGCGGCTGACGCCGGCCCGCGCCGCCAGCTGATCGATCGTCGCCGAGGCGGCGAAGGTCAGATCTTGCAAGCAGGCGTCGGCGATACGGTGCTCGGTCGCGCTGAAACGCGCACGCAATGCGCTGATCTGATAAACGAGATCCATCGGACGAAGAGAATGCGGCACGAGAGGCGGGTGAGGCGACTGGCGCTATCGGTTGGATGACAGGCGTGGTCATCGGCGCGGTCGGCACGCGCGGCGCAGCGTCTCCGCGTCAGACCGCCATCGCCTAGAAAAACGTCGTTACCGCGCCGGTCACTTTGTAGTCTTCATCGACGAGCAAGAGCTGCTTCCATTTGTCGAACGTCAAGCAGGGATGGGAGATATCGAAGCACAGCATGTCTCCTGGCTGGATATCGGCGCCGGGCGGCACCGTCAGGAAAGCATGCTGGTCCATCATCGCGGTGATCTTCCAGTCGGCGGGCGCCGCCACGGGCGGTCGCTCGCCCACCGCATCGGCCGCATTTGCCAGCGATGACGGCCGGTAATGCAGCGATACCTCTGGAAAACCGGCGTCGAACGCCGCATCACGTTTGCCCAGCGCAACGATGGCCTTGCCCGATTCGGGCACAGACTGCACATACGCCCACAATTGCAGCGCTGGCAGCAAGCTGCGCTGCATCTCGCGCGCTATCGGGTTGTCCGCCTGGATACGCTCGTTGGCGCGTCGGTAGATGCCGACGTCATGGGTGAGGTAGCAGCCCGGACGCAGCACCAGTTCCATCGTGGCGGCGCCGGCAGTGAACTCCTCGGCGACCACGTCATACCATGCGGAACCAGCGCCGGACAGGATCGGCGCCATCGACGTCCCTTCATGCTGAAACGTTGCTTCACCCGTCGCGAAATCACCGGCATCGGCAATCGCCTGAACCCGGGCGCAAACCCGTCGCAGGAAATCACGGATCGCGCCCTCTTCATTCAGCACGCCTTCGTACAACTCGACACCGACTAACGCCAGCGCTGGCCAGCGACGCACTGCCATGCGCACGGCTTCTTCCTGCGCCACATCGCGCACGCCGGTGCGTCCACCCGGCACGCCATATTCGAGTAGCACGCGCAAACGCTGGCCGGCTGCCGTGAAATAAGCACCCAAGGCCTCGACGTTCTCAACGGAATCGACACAACAACAGAACTCGAAAGCGGGATCGGCTTGCTGCAGAGCGGCGATGATGGCCATGTTCGCGCGACCGATCAACTGATTCGCCAGCAGCACGCGACGCACGCCATGCCCGAAGGCAGCACGCGTCTGCGCCGCCGTCGCGAGCGTGATGCCCCACGCGCCATGCGCCAACTGGCGCTGGAACAACGCCGGGCTCATGGTCGTCTTTCCGTGGGGAGCAAGTTTGACGCTGTAGCGGTCGATAAACGCCTGCATCCATTGCAGGTTGTGCGTGATGCGTGCCTCGCGCAGCACCGCAACCGGCAGGCTGACGTCTTCGCGCAGAATCTGCCAGCCGGCTTGCGCGACGTCGGCGACGCTGGCGGCGGCGATCTCCACCCCGAGGCCCTTGCCGAAACGATCGAGCATGGGATGCGTGTCCGCCTTCCACGCCGACACCGGCGCTCGTGACTGAAAATTATTTTCACGCATCGCATCCTCTCCAGAAAGCCAAATACCCGATTACCGCTGATCGGATGCTAGGCGAACCAAAAGCGAATGGCAATAGGTGAAAATAATTTTCGTCAGCCGATGCCGCGCAGCAGGTATTGCGCGACGATACCCGCGAAGAGCGCGGCGCCGAGCCAATTATTGTGCAGGAACGCCTTGAAGCAGCCGTCGCGATCGCGATCCCGGATCAATCGGTGGTGGTGGATCACGCACGCCGCGGCCAACACCAGGCCGACCATGTACGGCAGCGAAAAGCCCAGCGCGGCGCCAATGCCCGAATAGGTCGCGAGGAACACCAGATAGCACGCCATCACGGCTGCCACATCATAGCGACCGAACGTAATGGCAGAGGTGCGCATGCCGATCTTCACATCATCGTCGCGATCGACCATCGCATACTCGGTGTCATAAGCGACCGCCCAGAAAACGTTGGCGGCGAGCATCACCCACGCCAGCAGTGGCACGTGATCTTGCACGGCGGCGAAGGCCATCGGAATGCCGAAGCCGAACGCAATCCCGAGATAGGCTTGCGGAATCGCGAAGAAGCGCTTGAAGAAGGGATAGGTTCCGGCCACGAAGACAGCCACGAGAGAGAGCCACTTCGTCAGCCCATTCAGTGGCAGGATCAGCAGGAACGACAGCACGGCAAGCCCCGCAGCCAATGCCAACGCTTCCCACGCGCGGATACGTCCCGACGTCAATGGGCGATTCGCGGTGCGTTTCACGTGCTTGTCGAAATCGCGGTCCGCATAGTCGTTGATCGCGCAGCCCGCGGAACGCATCAGGATCGTGCCGATAATGAAAATCGCCACCATACCCGGCTTCGGATGCCCATCGGATGCAATCCACAATGCGTTCAGCGTGGGCCACAGCAACAACAAGCTGCCAATCGGCTTGTCCATCCTGATCAGACGCAGATACAGCGGCAGCCGCGCGTGCAATCGCGCGATCGGGCCGTCAGGCGAACCTGCGGGCGGAGGGGACGAAGGGGAAGGTGAAACGTGCGGCATCATGCATCCTCGCTGGGGTGAATGCATGATACACGCTTCACTTGAACAGGCCGTCGATGGCGCACCCTCGATGCGGCATGCACGGTAAACGTAGCGCGGGCCATCGTCCCCCCCTGGTAAATCAAGGGAAAACGATGGCCCGCCAAAATCAACGGTCCACCTTCGCACGAGCAGCATGCGTGGACCGGTTCACGCGTCAAGTCCGCGGCGTCACGGCAAGTCCGATCACGTGACGCGGCTTTTTACGCCAGCAGGGAGCGTAGCATCCACGCGGTCTTTTCGTGCGTCTGCATGCGTTGCGTCAGCAGGTCGGCGGTCGGCTCATCACTGGCGGCATCGCAGATCGGGAAGATGGCGCGCGCGGTGCGCACCACGGCTTCCTGGCCTTCGACCAGTTCCTTGATCATCGTGCTCGCGTCCGGCACGCCGTCCGTTTCCGCGATCGTCGTCAGCTTCGCGAACTCCTTGTAGCTGCCCGGCGCGAAATATCCCAATGCCCGGATACGCTCCGCGATGTCGTCGGAAGCGACAGCCAACTCCGTGTACTGCGTCTCGAACATCGTGTGCAGCGAGTTGAACTGCGGACCCGTTACGTTCCAGTGGAAGTAATGCGTCTTCAGGTACAGCGTATACGTATCGGCCAGCAACCGGCTCAAGCCTTCCGCCAGCTTCTTGCGGTCGTCATCACCAATGCCGATATTGACCGCCACGCTTTTCTCTTTCTTGCCCATTGCAGCACTCCTGTTATTGTCCGCTCAAGTTTATCGGAACCTTTTCCATCCTGCGCGTCTTGCGCAGGCGCGCAGATAGCATACCAAGCGCCTTTTCCGCTCGCGCACTCGTCATGACACCCGCGCATTCACTTGCGACGAGAACCCTTATCAAGAACGTCCTCGACACCCTTGAACGCAGTGTACAACGGCTTACATAATTAATAAAATTAATCTATTATATTATTTCGATAGCTTTTAAAAATCACAAGGATTGCTTCATTTCGTCTGTTGCTCAAGCACGCGGCCATCCGTCATCGTGCCGCGCGGGGCAATGCCGGCGTGGGTGACCGCGATGAAGCGCACTCAGTGCGCGCGGGCGAAATGGGCAAACAGGCGGGTCAACGTCGACATCGGCGTGCGATTTCGATGTTGCGGGCGAACGGCAGGGGTCGTCGAGGCGTTGGAAGTGCGATTCGTGCTCATGGTATTTCGTCTCCTTACATGCAATATCTATCAACGCGGCGCCCGGGGTGACGCCATGAAAACGAATTTACATTAAACTATCGAAAAATTGAAATTGATTATTTTTATCTATCAGATAGTCTGACAGCAGCACCGGTCGGACATTTATTTAATACGCACCGCTCTTTGGAAATACGCGCGGGTTGGCAAGTTCTGTGGCCGAGGACGTGCCATCTGCAATCGGCCGGTGGAAATCAGATGTCGCGCGCCCTTCTCGACCGTGCAGGCCAGACGTCCGCACAGCGCCACGCGATGGCCACACAGGATGGTGGCGTGATCGGCTTACTGCGCGACCGCGGGCAGGTCGAGTTTTTCCACGCCCTGTAGCTCGCAGGCCAGGACTGCCTGGCATACGGCTTCGATCGCCTCGTTGCGCGTGAAGCTCTTGCGCCACGCCAGGACGACGCGACGGTCCGGTGCGGGTGCCGTGAACGGCACGTAGGACAACAGCCCGCTATCTGTCGTGCGATCCAGCTCGGAGATCTGGGGGACCGATGTGCGCGGCAGCACCGTGATTCCGACGCCGCTCGCCACCATATGCCGAATCGTTTCCAGCGATGAACCCTCGAATGTCTTCTGAATGCCGTCGGCGTTCTGCGAGAAGCGCATCAGTTCAGGGCATACGCCCAGCACCTGGTCACGGAAGCAATGGCCATTGCCAAGCAACAACATCGTCTCTTTCTTCAGATCGTCGGCGACGATCGCCGGACGTCGTTCCCAATCATGACCACGCGGCACGGCAACCACGAATGGCTCATCGTAGAGCGGGCGCACCATCAGCCCCGTTTCAGGAAACGGCAATGCCATGATGGCCACGTCAAGTTCACCCTGCTTCAGCAATTCGAGCAGCTTCAACGTGTAGTTCTCTTGCAGCATCAGCGGCATCTGCGGCACCAGCTCGATCATGTTCTTGACGAGCGCCGGCAACAGATACGGGCCAATCGTATAGATCACGCCAAGGCGCAGCGGACCGGCCAGCGGGTCCTGCCCCTGTTTGGCAATCTCCTTGATCGCCAGTGTCTGCTCCAGCACCCGTTGCGCCTGTGCGACAATCTGGTTGCCCACTGGCGTTACGCTGACTTCGTTGGTGCCGCGCTCGAAAATCTGCACTTCGAGCTCGTCCTCTAGCTTCTTGATCGCCACCGACAGCGTCGGTTGGCTGACAAAGCAGGCCTCTGCGGCACGGCCAAAGTGACGTTCGCGCGCTACTGCGACGATATATTTCAGTTCAGTAAGCGTCATGACAATCGAAAAAGGGAACGCGATAGATTTTTTCTCTCACTGTGGTTTATACACGCGTTGTCCTCATCCGCCAACCCGCGCCGGCACGACATTCTTGTCGTGGCAGTCTTTATGCCTTCAGAAATTGTGCCCTTGTGCCCAGCCAGCGGTCCAGATGCGCCTGAGCCGCATCGGGATGCGTCGCCAGTAGCTGCTGTGCCAGCGCATGCGCCGGCTCGACCAGCCAGCGGTCGACTTCCAGGTCGGCGAAGCGCAGCATGGCGGCACCGGATTGACGCGCGCCAAGGAACTCTCCCGGACCACGAATTTCCAGGTCCCGACGTGCGATCTCAAAGCCGTCCGTGGTGTCGCGCATGGTTTGCAGCCGTGATTTGGCAATCTGCCCGAGCGGTTGCGCGTACATCAGGACACACGCGGACGCGGTACTGCCCCGGCCCACGCGGCCACGCAACTGGTGCAACTGCGCCAGGCCAAACCGCTCGGCGTGCTCTATCACCATCAACGATGCATTCGGAACATCCACGCCGACTTCGATCACCGTAGTCGCCACCAATACCTGCGTACGGGCGGCGGCGAAATCGTCCATCACCGTCTGTTTCTCCGCCGCGGACAGCTTGCCGTGGATCAAACCGATGCGCAGCTCCGGCATGGCGGCGGCCAGTGCGCCATGCGTGTCCACCGCAGTCTGCAATTGCAGCGCTTCGCTTTCCTCGATCAGTGGGCAGACCCAATAGATCTGCGCACCACGCAACGCCGCCTGGCGCACCCGCTCCACCACCTCGGCGCGGCGCAGGTCCGAGATCGTTTTCGTGATGATCGGCGTACGGCCGGGCGGGAGAGCGTCAATCGTCGACACGTCCAGATCGGCGTAATACGTCATCGCCAGCGTCCTCGGGATGGGCGTGGCGCTCATCATCAGTTGGTGCGGCTGCACCCCCTCCGCCAGCGGCGCAAGTACCGGCGGGCGGGCGATCGGCGTATCCGGGCCCGCCGCGGTGTCACGCGCGCCCGCGTCCATGCCGATGCGCGCATCACGATGCGCAATGGTGCCCGCATGGCGCGCCTTCTGACGTAGCGCGAGGCGCTGCCCGACCCCGAAGCGATGCTGCTCATCGACGATGACCAGACCCAACCGCGCGAACGTCACGGTGTCCTGGATGATGGCATGGGTGCCGATGGTCAATTGCGCCATGCCGGAAGCCGCGGCCTCGATGGCCGTCCGCTTCGCCTTCGCCCCGAGACTGCCCGCGAGCCATCCGACATGCACGCCCAAGGGCTCGAGCCAGCCACGCAGTTTTCGCGCGTGCTGCTCAGCCAGGATTTCCGTCGGCGCCATCAAGGCAACCTGATAGCCCGCATCGATCGCCTGCGTGGCCGCCAACGCCGCCACGACCGTCTTGCCACTCCCCACATCGCCCTGCAGCAATCGTTGCATCGGATAACGGACCGCCAGGTCACCCGAGATCTCCGCACACACCTTGCGCTGCGCCTCCGTCAGTTGAAACGGCAAGGCCCGCAGCAGGCGTTCGGTCAACGACCCGGCATGAGCGTTGGCATCAACACCCGCACGTGCGCCAGGCGCCGGTCCCGCAGTCCTCGTCGCGGGGGACACTTCGCCCTGTTGCAATGGTTGCGGCACCGGCATGGCTGGCGCCGCCTGCGCGCGCCGCTCGGCACGCGCCCGCGCCAGCGACAATTGCTGAGCCAGCAGTTCATCGAATTTGATCCGGACCCATGCGGGATGCGTGCGATCGATCAGGGCCTGCGCATCGACATCCTTCGCCGGATGATGCAATGCCCGTACCGCATCGGCCAAGGTGGGCAAGCCGCGCGCGCCGTCACCAAACCGCCCGGCCCTGGCAATCTCGTGTGTCGGCATCACGTTTGCCGGAATCACTTCGTGCAAGGGCGTGCGTGCCATCGCATTATCGATTGCCTTGCGCAGATAGGCCTGGCTGACCCCGGCCGTCGACGGATAGACCGGTGTCAATGCAGTCGGCAGCGGCGTGTCCGGCTCCACCGCGCGATAGGTCGGATGCACCATTTCAAGACCGAGAAAACCGCCGCGCACTTCCCCGCGAACCCGCAGCAGCGTACCGGGCGCGAAATGGCGCAATTGCGACCCGTAGAAATGCAGGAAGCGCAAGCTCAATGGTTCGCCAAAACGGCGCCCCGACATGTCGTGCCCGACGGGACGCTCGACATCCGCGCCCGGCGTATCCTCAAGGGGATCCGTGCCGCGCGTGGCCCCCATCGCCGCGGCATCCTCCACCCGTACGACGAGTTGCTTCCGGGGCCGATAGGACACTTCCGAATCCACGACGCGCACCTCGACCTGCGCAAGCATGCCAGGCAACAACTGCGCGAATGGCGTGATCCGGGTCTCATCCTCATAGCGCATCGGCAGGTGCAGGACGAGATCGATGTCGCGCGCCAAACCGAGCTTGTTCAGCTTGGCGGCCGCATCGCTGCCGGCGGCTTTTTTCGCAGGAACCTTTTTCTCCGCGGGCATAAGTACACTTCACCAGTACAATAACGACTTTTGCGCATTCGCCCGGGCCACCCTGGCCCGCATGCCCTCCGTGTCCGGATGCCGGAATTCCCGGCTCGTAAGGATCCGCAGGGCATCCCGGAACCGCTCTGCCGTGCTCCCGGTGCCGCGTTTGCGCGCGATTACAGCATGTCCGTCAAGCATGCGTTCCTTTATGTACACGCTCTCCGATTTCGATTTTAATCTGCCCGAGGCGCTTATCGCGCAATATGCACTGCCCGAACGCAGCGCCAGCCGCCTGCTGCACGTCGGCCCACCGGCTCCGGGCAGCACATCCCCCCATCTGACCGACCACCATTTCGCCGATCTTGTCTCCTTCCTGCGTCCCGGCGACCTGCTGGTGTTCAACGACACCAAGGTCCTGAAAGCCCGTTTTTTCGGAACGAAGGCCAGCGGCGGTCACGTCGAGGTACTGGTCGAGCGTCTGATCGAAGACCCGCCCGGCACGCGACCGGTCGGCGCTGGCGGCACAACCGCCCTTGCCCAGATTCGCGCCAGCAAATCGCCTCGCGCCGGCACCACGTTGCGGCTGGCCGATGCATTCGATGTCATCGTCGGCGAGCGCGTGGGGCCCTTCTACACGCTGACGTTTCCAGGCCCCTGCCTGGACCTGATCGAGCAGTACGGCCGCTTGCCGCTGCCACCGTACATCCAGCACACGCCGGACGCAAGCGATGAGACCCGCTACCAGACGGTCTATGCGGCCCATCCGGGTGCGGTCGCGGCACCCACCGCGGGGCTGCATTTCGACGAAGCCCTGCTTGCCGCGCTGGATGCCGCCGGCATCCAGCGCGGCACGTTGACGCTCCACGTGGGGGCGGGCACATTCCAGCCGGTGCGGACGGAAAACATCGCCGACCATGTCATGCACAGCGAATCATACGAAATTCCAGCAGCGCTGGCCGACGCGATTTCCACGACCCGCGCCGCCGGCGGCCGCGTCATCGCTGTAGGCACGACGTCGATGCGTGCGCTCGAATCCGCCGCGCGCGATCAGGCCACGGCGACAGGGGCATCGGACCTGGGCACGCCCGCCAATGTCGCGGTCGATGACCGGTCTTCAACCGCGCCGCAACTGCGCGCGCATCGCGCGGAAACCGACATCTTCATCACGCCCGGTTACCCATTCCGGATCGTTGATTGCCTGATCACGAATTTCCATTTACCGAAATCGACCTTGATGATGCTCGTATCGGCCTTTGCCGGCATGGCGCCGATCCGCGCCGCCTATCGCCACGCGATTGCCGCGCAATATCGTTTCTTCAGCTATGGCGATGCCATGTTCCTGACCCGCACGCCCGAGGCTCCTTCCGATGCTCAAGTTTGAACTGCTCGGCCACGATGGCCATGCCCGTCGTGGCCGTATCACCGTGAACCATGGCGTCATCGAGACGCCGATTTTCATGCCGGTGGGCACCTACGGCACCGTCAAGGCGATGACCCCACGCGACCTGCACGAAATCAACGCGCAAATCGTGCTGGGCAATACCTTTCACCTCTGGCTGCGCCCGGGCCTGGATACGATTGCGCAACACGGCGGACTGCATGGCTTCATGGGGTGGAACAAGCCGATCCTGACCGATTCCGGGGGCTTTCAGGTGTTCAGCCTGGGTGATCTGCGCAAGATCAGCGAGGACGGCGTGCGCTTTGCCTCGCCCATCAACGGCGACAAGCTGTTCCTGTCACCGGAAATCTCGATGCAGATCCAGCGGGTGCTGAACTCGGACATCGTCATGCAATTCGACGAATGCACGCCTTATCAAGTCAACGGTGTTCCTACCTCGCAAGAACTGGCGGCGGAATCAATGCGCATGTCGGCGCGCTGGGCTCGGCGCTCGCGCGACGAGTTCGATCGCGAGGGCAATCCGAACGCCCTGTTCGGCATCGTCCAGGGCGGCATGTTCGAGGACCTGCGTGACGAATCGCTGGAGCGGCTGCGCGACATCCCGTTCGACGGACTGGCGATCGGCGGGTTGTCCGTGGGCGAGCCGAAGGCGGACATGATGCGCATCCTGGCGTACACGGGGCCGAAGCTGCCGGCCGACAAGCCGCATTACCTCATGGGCGTGGGCACGCCGGAAGATCTGGTCAACGGTGTGGCCAACGGCATCGACATGTTCGACTGCGTGATGCCCACCCGTAATGCCCGCAACGGGTGGTTGTTCACGCGCTTTGGCGACTTGAAGATCAAGAACGCCTCGTTCAAGAACGACCTGCGGCCCCTGGACGAGACCTGCGGTTGCTACGCCTGCAAGAACTTCACGCGGGGCTATCTGCACCACCTGCACCGGACAGGCGAGATTCTCGGGGCGCAATTGAACACGATCCACAACCTGCATTACTACTTGGCATTAATGCAGGAGATCCGGGACGCGATTGATGCGCGGCAATTCGACGCATTCGTAAAGCGCTTCCAGACGGACCGTGCACGTGGCGTGACCTGACATGGACACGGTGCCGATGCGTGCGCAAAACCGCGCCGGGCACCGCATTCGACGATCCGGCACCACGTCGCCAAGCCACGTGATTTCGGTCCTCACGCCACGCTTTCCAGGAATTGGACACGTTCCCCGGGTTTGGCCGTACGGCGGCGGGTCGCGAGGGTGCTAGAATACGCCGCTCTTTTTGGCTTTTGTTTTTCTTTGCTTTTCTTTTTTAGATCGCTTCAGACACACGCGGAGACTGTAACGTGTTTAATCTACAAGGCGCTGGCGGCGAATCCAGCCTGATGAGTTTCCTGCCACTGATCCTGATGTTCGTTGTGCTGTACTTCATCATGATTCGTCCGCAGATGAAGCGCCAAAAGGAACATCGGAACATGCTGGCCGCCGTCGACAAGGGTGACGAAGTCGTCACCAGCGGCGGCCTGGTTGGCAAGATCAGCAAGGTCGGCGAAGCCTATGTCGGCATTCAGATCGCTGAAGACGTCGAGATCACCGTGCAGAAGGGCGCGATCACGACCGTGCTGCCGAAGGGCACGATCAAGTCACTGTAACGCCGTGCCCGCCCTGCCGCGTGACGCATGCGCGGCGGCGCTTGGGCGAGACAAAACTTGCCGAGGCACATTTCGTGGCACGTTTTGTCCGCGCCGCCTTCGGGCGGCATTGCTGTTTTGAGGGGGCGGGTCTGCGCCTGAGTGCGCGACCGCCCCGACGAGCCTTGGGCTCCGCGAGCGCCCGTTCGATCCCCGAATGGAACGCCGCGCCATTCTTCGTCAGCCTGCCATGAATCGTTACCCCCTCTGGAAGTACATCGCGATGCTGGTGGCGGTCGCCATCGGCCTCTTGTATACGTTGCCGAATCTCTTTGGGGAGACCCCCGCGGTCCAGATCCAAAGCTTGAAGGCGACCGTCAAGGTGGACGCATCGGTGATGGCGCGCGTCGAACAGACGCTGCAAGCCAATCACATCGATGCCGCCGACGTCTCGTTCGAGAACAGCGCGACCAATGCCAGCATCCACGTCCGCTTGCACGACGGCGACACGCAACTGCGTACGAAGGACCTGCTGCAGCACGCGTTGAACGACGATCCGTCGAACCCGACCTATATCGTTGCATTGAGCCTGCAAAGCGCGTCGCCGCATTGGCTCACGGCGTTGATGGCGCGACCGATGTACCTGGGGCTGGACTTGCGCGGCGGCGTGCACTTCCTGTTGCAGGTGGACATGGCCGGCGCGCTGCAAAAACGGTTGGAATCGGACGCTTCGGACGCACGCACGCTGCTGCGTGGCAAGAACATCCGCGATGGCGGCATCAACCGTGTGAACGACACGCTGACCATCAATTTCGCCAACCCGCAGGTCGCGGCGCAGGCGCGTGATGCACTGGTGGCGAGCGGCTCGGATCTGCAATGGAAGATCGTGGACGCCGGCGGCAACGGCGCCCAGGTCGTCGGTACCTTCTCGGATCAAACGCGCCGCACGGTGCAGGACGACGCCGTCAAGCAGAACATGCAGACGCTGCATAACCGCGTCAACGAACTGGGCGTCTCCGAACCGGTGATCCAGCAACAGGGCGCGGACCGGATCGTCGTCGAACTACCCGGCATCCAGGACACGGCGAAGGCGAAGGACATCATCGGTCGGACGGCGACATTGGAAGCACGCCTGGTCGATACGAACGCCCCATCGAATCCGCAGCCCAACGACCCGGTGCCGCCGGGTGACGATCTGTTCACACAAGGTCGCGGCGCACCGGTGTTCCTGAAGAAACAGGTGATCTTCTCCGGTGACCAGATCACCAGCGCGTCCGCCGGCTTTGACGAGCAACAGCGGCCGGCCGTGATGATCAAGCTGAACGCCGCCGGCGGCCGCATCCTGCGCACCGTCTCGCGCGAGAATCTCCAGAAACCGATGGCGATCGTCCTGTTCGAACGCGACAAGGGTGAAGTGCTGACGGTGGCGACGATTCAGTCGGAACTGGGCGAAAGTTTCCAGATAACCGGCTCCGCCGACACGCAGGCCGCGAACGACCTGGCGCTGTTGTTACGTGCCGGAGCGTTGGCGGCACCGATGAACATCATTGAGGAACGGTCAGTGGGTCCGAGCCTGGGCGCGGACAACATCAAACGCGGCTTTGACTCGGTGGCGTACGGCTTCGTGGCCATCGCCGTGTTCATGATTGCCTACTACATGCTGTTCGGCGTGTTCTCGACGATTTCGTTGTCGGTGAATCTGCTGCTGCTGGTGGCAATCCTGTCGATGCTGCAAGCCACGCTGACACTGCCCGGCATCGCGGCCATCGCGTTGACACTGGGGATGGCAATTGATGCGAACGTGCTGATCAATGAGCGCATCCGCGAGGAACTGCGTAACGGCCAGCCACCGCAAACCGCGATCTCCGCCGGTTTCCAGCACGCCTGGGCGACGATCTTCGACTCCAACGTCACGACGTTGATCGCGGGCCTGGCGTTGCTCGCCTTCGGCTCAGGCCCGGTGCGCGGCTTCGCGGTCGTGCACTGCATCGGTATCGTGACGTCGATGTTCTCGGCGGTCTTCTTCTCACGCGGCCTGGTCAACCTCTGGTATGGCGGTCGGCGCCGGCTGCAATCGCTGGCGATCGGCCAGGTCTGGGGGCGCCCCGCCTCCGGCCCGGAAGCGGCGGGCGCGCTGGGTCATGGCGCCACGGCCGGCAAACCGATACCAAAGTCCAGTCAGTTGATCGGTTCGAACACGACGACGCCCAAGAAAAGCAAGCTGAGCCGCGCGCAAGCAGCACGGGACAGTTCTCAGGGCAGCGCGTCGGTCGGGGACGCCGGCAGCAACGCGAACAACAATACAAGCAGCGCCGGTGGCAATGCCGGCGGCACGGGCAACAAGGCCGCCCAAGGCAAGCGCGGCGGCAAGTCGCGCTGATACCTAGAGGACATCATGGAATTCTTTCGTATCCGCAAAGACATCCCGTTCATGCGGCATGCGCTGATACTGAACACGATCTCGTTGATCACGTTCGTTTTAGCGGTGTTTTTCCTGTTGCATCGCGGGTTGCACCTGTCCATCGAATTCACCGGCGGGACCGTGATCGAGGTGCAGTACACCCAATCGGCGAATCTGGAAGCCGTGCGCGGCAACCTTGACACCATCGGTTATGCCGATGCGCAGGTCCAATCGTTCGGGACGTCGCGTGACGTACTGATCCGCCTGCCGCTGAAGAAGGGTCCGGACGGCCAGCCGCTGTCCTCGGCCATGCAAAGCGATCAGGTGATGAATTCGCTGAAGGCGCAGAACAGCGATGTGTCGTTGCAGCGCGTAGAGTATGTCGGCCCGTCCGTGGGCAAGGAGTTGGCGACCAACGGGCTGTTGGCGCTGGCGTGCGTGGTGGTCGGCATCATGATTTATCTGTCGATCCGCTTCGAATGGAAGTATGCGGTGGCAGGGGTGATCGCGAACCTGCACGACGTGATCATCATCCTGGGCTTTTTCGCGTTCTTCCAGTGGGAGTTCTCGTTGTCGGTGCTCGCGGCAGTGCTTGCGGTCCTGGGCTATTCGGTCAATGAATCGGTCGTGATCTTCGACCGGATTCGCGAAACCTTCCGCAGGGAAAAGAACCTCGGCACCGTCGGCACGATCAACCACGCGATTACCAGCACGATCTCGCGGACGATCATCACGCACGGCAGCACGGAAATGATGGTGTTGTCGATGTTGCTGTTTGGCGGCGCGACGCTGCACTACTTCGCCATCGCGCTGACGATCGGCATTCTGTTCGGTATCTACTCGTCGGTGTTCGTCGCCGCGGCGCTGGCGATGTGGCTGGGCGTCAAACGCGAGGATCTGATCAAGTCATCGAAGACCGCGCACGATCCGAACGACCCGAACGCCGGCGCGCAGGTCTGACCCGCCGCCACGGATCCTCGGCGCCCCGGCGGGGTGCCACAGGACGACACGGATAATAAAAAAGGAGGCGCACTGGTGTGCGCCTCCTTTTTTATTATCCTGTTACCCGATCGCCGACCGGCGTAAATACTTACTTCGTCACGACGAGGTGGAACTTGATGTCCACTTCATCGGCGACAACCGAGGTGTCCTTCCACTCGTTCGCACCAATGCCGTAGGCCAGGCGCTTGATCGACGTCACACCATCGAAGGTCTGGGTCGCGCCGGCCACTTGGTACGACAGCGGCACTGAGACGTCCTGAGTCTTACCCTTGATCGTCAGCTTGCCTTTGACGGTCAGCTTGCCCGGGCCGGCCGAGGCGATCGATGTCGATACGAACGTCGCCTGCGGGAACTTGGCCGAGTCGAACCATTCAGCGCTCTTCAACGTATTGTTGTACTCGTCCGAGCCAATGTCGTAGCTGCCGATATCGATGGTTACCTTCGCCGAACCCGCGCTCGGATTGGCCGGATCGAACGTCACATCGCCGCTGAACTTCTTGAACTTGCCGTCGACAGCCACGCTCATCTGCTTCGACGTCGTGATCACGGAGCTCTTCGCCACGTCGATCGGCGCCGCCGATGCCGAGGCGGCGCCAAACAGCGCGCATGCCGCGGCCGCGAGCAATGCCGATTTCAGAACGATCTTATGGGCCATCGCGGACCGCGCGTTTACGATCGAAAACATCATCACATTCCTTCAAGTGTGCCCGACCGGCCTCGCATGAGACCGACGGATGCTGTTGCCTTGCAGCCTTGGCCCGTCATCCGCACAGATCTCGCGCCCCGGCGACCCGAAAAGAGCGCGCGTGAGCCGAAACGTGGTGCCGATTGCGTGCCGCGGCCATCCTTCCCCCTTGGGCGTCATCGTACCTTAAGCGATTTGTTTGCGCCGAAAAAACACCGTATGTTACGTAGTCACGGCAGCACCGGCCTGCCGGGACATGCACATCCTCACCGCCCCCGTGGCGGTGACACACGCCGGTAACCGATTTGGTAAGATGGATCGCACCATTGCCCCTGCAATACTCATGGCTTATACCGAACTCGTCGCCTGCAAGTACTGTGACAAACTGCACCGCAAGGTTCGGCTGCCTCGGCGTTCGGTTGCCCGGTGCACGCGCTGCCACGCAATCCTGTATCAGCATACCGACGGTCGCGTCGACAAATTGCTGGCAGTGGCACTGACCGCGTTTATTGCCTTCCTGATCGCCAACGGCTTCCCCATCGTCGAATTGGAGGCACAAGGCATCAGCACGCAGACGACATTGGTCGGGGCGGTCTATGAGCTTTGGGACGACGGGCGCTGGATCATTGCGCTGATGGTGCTCTGCTGCACGCTCTTGTTTCCGATATTTGAGACGCTGGCGCTACTTTATTTGTTGATTCCATTACAATTTCGCCGGCGTCCCCGGTATTTCGACCCCGTACTCCGCGCGCTGCTCGCCGTGCGTCCCTGGGGCATGATCGAAGTCTTCATGCTCGGCGTGCTGGTCACGCTAATGAAATTGTCCAGCCTTGCCCGATTGATGCCCGAGCCCGCATTGTTCGCTTTTGGCGCGCTGACAGCCCTGACGGCGCTGACGCTGTCGTTCGACCCGCACACGCTTTGGGATGTCGCGGATGCCCGGTGTGGGCGGTGGCGCCGGTCGCGCCGCCGTCTGAACGCGTTGCGCGCCGCGGATACCGCGATGGCACAATCGATGCTCCCGCCCCCCTCGCCATGACCTTGCACGGTACGCCGCCCTCCCCGGAAACATCGAATGCGTCGGATACCCCCGATACGCGCTCCCCGTTGCAGGACCCACGCGCCGTCATGCCGTTGATGGAGTACGACGACGTACCGTTGCCGGAGATCGATGCGCCGGCGGGTGAGCGACGTCACCGAAATCACCGGGTCAGCGCCCGGACGCGCGATCTCGTCGGTTGCACCGATTGTGGCCTGGTCACACCACGAGTGCGGACGATCGACGTGCAGTACTGCCTGCGTTGCGGGTCGCCGTTGCTGTCACGCAAACCCGACGCGACCGCCCGCGTCTGGGCGCTGCTGGTCTCGGCGGTGCTGCTGTATATCCCGGCGAACCTGATGCCGGTCATGCATACCGCATCGCTGCTGGGGGCATCGGACGACACGATCATGAGCGGCGTGGTGTACTTCTGGACATCCGGCTCGTACGCACTGGCCATCATCGTGTTCGTTGCCAGCATCCTGGTGCCAATGCTGAAGCTTGCCGCCCTGTCGATCCTGAACTACTCGGTCCAGACCCGCTCGGACTGGCGCCCGGAACAACGTACGCGGCTTTACCACGTCGTGGAGGCCATCGGCCGTTGGTCGATGCTCGACATCTTCGTGATCACGCTGACTGTGGCGTTGGTGCGCTTCCAGTCGCTGGCGGTAATCACGGCCGGGCCCGGCGCGGTGGCGTTCGGCGCCGTCGTCGTGTTGACGATGTTCGCCTCGCTGCAATTCGATTCCCGGCGTATCTGGGACCCTATCGACGAATCTGGAACCGCGCGTAAATGAGCGATCAGCAGCACACGCCCCCTCGGACCGACGACCGTACCACCGGCGTGTCCGGCCCCCCTCGAACGGAGAATACCGCCGCGACCGGCCCCGGCGGCCTGCCCGACTGGCAAGAACCGGTGGTCGCGCCACGCGGCCGCTGGCTGCCGTCGCTGGTCTGGTTGGTCCCGTTGATCGCGGCGCTGATCGGCATTTCGCTGGTGGTCCGGCAGGTGGTCCAGCAAGGGCCCACCATCACGATCAGCTTCAAATCCGCGGAAGGCATCGAAAGTGGCAAGACCAAGGTCAAATACAAGGACGTCGACATCGGCGAAGTAAAATCGGTTCGACTGGCGGATGACCGTTCCCGGGCGATCGTCACCGTCGATCTCACCAAGGAAGCGCAGGGATTCGCGGTCAAGGACACCCGCTTCTGGATCGTCAAGCCGCGCGTGGCGGCCAATGGCATCTCCGGCTTGAATACGTTGCTGTCCGGGTCGTATATCGGCGTGGATGCGGGACGCTCGCCCGACTCCGAAAAGGAATTCACCGGACTGGAGAACCCGCCGGCGGTCACCCGTGACCAAAAAGGACATCAGTATGTATTGAAGGCAAGCGACCTGGGCTCGCTCGACATCGGTGCACCGGTGTATTACCGGCGCATCCAGGTCGGCCAGGTGGTTGCCTATAATTTGAACCCCGACGGCAGCGGGGTCACGCTGCGTGTTTTCGTCAATGCGCCATACGATCAATTCGTCACCACGAATACCCGCTTCTGGAACGCGAGTGGCGTGGATGTTCGCCTCGATTCGGGCGGTTTCAAGCTGAATACCCAGTCTCTGGCGGCCGTGCTGTTAGGGGGCGTGGCGTTCCAGGCACCCCCGAACGAAGCACCGGGCCAGGTTGCCGCGGACAACCGTGAATTCCGCTTGAACGCCGACCTGGGTACGGCGATGAAACCGCCAGACACGGACCCCGTACCGGTCGTCCTGAACTTTAATCAATCGCTGCGCGGCCTGACCGTGGGCGCGAACGTCGATTTCCGTGGCATCACCGTCGGCGAGGTCACGCATATCGGCGTCGACTTCGACCCAAGGAAGCAGGAGATTTTGATGCCCGTGACGGTGAACATCTATCCGGAACGGTTGGGCAAAGCCTTCGCCAACGCCATCCGCAAGGACAATGCCGACCGTAGCCACCAGATGTTCATAACGATGATCCGGCGCGGCCTGCGCGCGCAATTGCGCACTGGCAACTTGCTGACCGGCCAGTTGTATGTCGCGCTGGACTTCTTCCCGAACGCCCCGCCGGTTTCGGTCAACTACGACAGCGAGCCGACGGAATTGCCAACGCTGCCGAACACGTTGGACGAGCTGCAATTGCAGGTGGCGAATATCGCGAAGAAGATCGACAAGATCCCCTTCGACCAGATTGGTGCGAACGTCAATACCGCCTTGATCAACGCGAACAAGCTGTTCGACCAGTTGAACACCCAGGTGGCGCCGCAAGCCGCGCAAACGTTGCAAGAAGCAAAGAAGACGTTCGCCAGCGCACAGCAAACGTTGTCGTCGGATTCGCCGCTGCAAGGGGACGTCCGCCAGGCAATGCGCGAATTGACCCGTACCGCGCAGCAATTGTCGGTGCTGGCCGATTACCTCGAACGACATCCGGAAGCGCTGATACGCGGAAAAACAGGGAAAGACAAATGACGATGCGCCGTACGCAGAACTATCGCCGGGGCCGCCTGGCCCTGGGGTCGTCCCTCTTCCTGGGGCTGGCGCTGGCCGGATGTGCCAATTCGCCGGACAGCCAGTACTACACGCTTTCCGGGGGCGGAACGGGCGCGATCGCCACCACTTGCGGTGCGCAACGTCCCGCGCAAAACGGGCAGTCCTGCGGTACCGCGGATCCGGCGCATCCATTGATGATCGAAATGACGCCGGTCAATATCCCGGATGCGGTGGCCCGTCCGCAATTGGTCACGTCCACCAAGCAGGGGCAGGTCGACATCCAGGACTACCACCGATGGTCCGGCCCGCTCGCCGATGAGATCGGCGGTGCGCTGTCGACATCGCTGACGCAAGCGCTGCCCGCCATCGATGTCTACCGCGCACCGCGGCCAAAAGGCGCCACCGTGTATCAACTCACCGTCAATATCCGACGTTTCGAATCGGTCCCCGGTGAACGCGCGACAATCGATGCGGTCTGGAGCGTGGTGCGCTCGACGGATCACCTGACGATGACCTGCCAATCCATTGTGTCGCAGCCGGTTGCATCAGGCTATGACGCACTGGTCGCAGGTCATCGCAAGGCGCTTGCCCGCGTCGCGAACGACATTGGCGCCGCGATACAGCAAGAACGCGCCGAGCCGGTACGGATGCCGATGGATTCGCTCGATACCATCGGCGGTGCCGATAAAGGCGGCACGGCCGGCAAGGGTACGAGCGGCAAAAAGCCCGCGAATGCGGGCTTGGGAAGTACGGCATCCGGCGTCGCGGCCCGCAGCATGCCGCTACCGGTACTCCTTTGTCCGAGCAACGCGGCAACGTCGGATTGACCGCGCCGCGGCGGATTATCCGATCCGCTTGGCCAGTTCGATCGCCTTGCCGATATAGTTTCCGGGCGTCATCGCCAACAGCACGTGTTTCGCTTCGTCGGGGATGGCCAGCGTGCCGATGAAAGTATGCAGCGCGTCCCGGGTGATACCTTTGCCGCGGGTCAACTCCTTCAATTGCTCGTACGGATTCTCCACACCGTAGCGACGCATCACCGTCTGCACCGGCTCCGCCAGCACTTCCCAGCAGTTGTCCAGGTCGTCGTTCAGGCGCTGTGGATTCACCTCCAGCTTGTCCAGGCCGCGCATGCACGCATCGTACGCCAACAAGCTGTAGCCGAACGCAACGCCGATATTACGCAGCACTGTCGAATCCGTCAGGTCACGCTGCCAGCGCGAGATGGGCAGCTTCTCCGACAGATGGCGCAGCAGCGCGTTCGCCAGACCCAGATTGCCTTCCGAATTTTCGAAATCGATCGGGTTGACCTTGTGCGGCATCGTCGACGAGCCAATTTCGCCGGCCTTCAGCTTCTGCTTGAAATAGCCTTGCGAGATATAACCCCAGACATCGCGGTTCAAGTCCAGCAGAATCGTGTTGGCCCGGGCAACCGCGTCGAACAGTTCGGCCATATAGTCGTGCGGCTCGATCTGGATCGTGTACGGATTGAACGTCAGACCCAGCCGTTGCTCGACCACCTGCTTCGAGAACGCTTCCCAGTCCATCGACGGATAGGCCGACAGGTGTGCGTTGTAGTTTCCTACCGCACCATTCATCTTGCCCAGCAGCTTCACCGCCTCCACGCGCTCGATGGCGTGCGCCAGGCGAGCCGCGACGTTGGCCATTTCCTTGCCGAGCGTGGTGGGGCTGGCAGGCTGGCCGTGCGTCCGTGAAAGCATCGGCTGTTCCGCTTGTGCCTGCGCGATCGCGACAAGCTTGCCGTGCAGCTTGCGCAATGCCGGCAACATCACATGCTTGCGCGCGCCCTTCAGCATCAGGCCATGCGACGTGTTGTTGATGTCTTCCGATGTGCAGGCAAAGTGAATGAATTCGCTCGCCGCTTCCAGTTCCGGCTGCCCCTTGACAGACTCCTTCAGCCAATATTCGACTGCTTTCACATCGTGATTGGTGACACGCTCGATGTCCTTGATACGCGCGGCATCATGAACGCTGAAGCGTTCCGCAAGCGCCAATAGAAAGGATTCCGATGCAGCCGAGAACGGCGGCACTTCGGCCAGACCGGCCTGCGACAGCGCGATCAGCCAGTGGATTTCCACCGTCACGCGGTGGCGCATGAATGCCGCCTCGGACAACCAATCACGCAGCGCCTCGGTCTTCGTGGCGTAGCGGCCGTCGAGCGGCGACAGCGCGGTCAGCGCATTCAAGGATTCGATCTGGGGCGTGGACATGAGGAAATCGGATAGAAACGGTTAGAGACGACGGGCGGCTTGCTGTGCATGCCGGGCCCGGCCGGCCGCACGGCGACGGGCCTCGTCGGCCTTCGCGGCGCGATGGGACGCCTGCAAGGCGTCCCAGGCAGCGGCGGCATCACTAGCGGCCGCGATTTTACCATCCATGTCGCCCACCGCCTCGATGATCCCGCCCCCCAGGCATTCGTCACCGTCATACAACACCGCGGACTGGCCGGGGGTCACGGCCCATTGCGCCGTATCGAAATGCAACCCAAATGGCACCGCCGCAGGCGCGTAGCCTGGATTGCCCGCCACGGCGAACGCACCGAGTCCAGCCGCGACCGGGTTGTCGCGGTGTGCCGACCGTCCCGCCCGGGCCGCGGCGGCGGGATCGAGGCGGCATGCCGCGTCGGCCTGCCGGTAACGGGTCTTCGCCGCCAACGCCGGATAACGCGCCGCGTCCGGGGCGGCCGCGCTGGTCCAACTCACCTGCCCTGCAGCCAGCGTATGCGACAACAGCCAGGGATGATCGTGCCCCTGGACCACGTACAGCGTGTTGGCCGCCATGTCCTTGGCGGCGACAAACCACGGATCGCCGCTGCCGTCCTTGCTCCCGCCAAGACCGATGCCCTTGCGCTGGCCGAGCGTATAGAAGGCCAGACCGATATGCTCGCCGACCACCTCGCCATCGGTCGTACGCATCGGCCCCGGATCGGTCGGCAGGTAGCGATTCAGGAACTCGCGGAACGGTCGCTCGCCGATAAAGCAGATTCCGGTGGAGTCCTTCTTCGCGGCATTCGGCAAGCCAATTTCCGCCGCGAGACGCCGCACCTCGGTCTTTGGCATCTCGCCCAACGGGAATAAGGTACGCGACAACTGATGCTGGTTCAGTCGATGCAGGAAGTAACTCTGATCCTTGGTCGCATCCAGCGCCTTGAGCAAGGCAAAACGACCGGCGGCGGCGCCGTTGCCCACTTCGCGCACACGTGCGTAATGGCCGGTTGCGATGGTTTCCGCACCCAACGCAACCGCGTGATCGAGAAACGCCTTGAACTTGATCTCGGCATTGCACAGTACATCCGGATTCGGCGTGCGGCCGGCCGAGTATTCACGCAGGAACTCGGCGAATACACGGTCCTTGTATTCGGCGGCAAAATTGACTGCCTCGACGTCGATGCCGATCAGGTCCGCCACCGATACCACGTCGATCCAATCCTGCCGCGTCGAGCAGTATTCGCCGTCATCGTCGTCCTCCCAGTTCTTCATGAACAGGCCGACGACGTCGTAGCCCTGCTGCTTCAACAGCCACGCGGTCACCGACGAATCGACGCCGCCCGACATGCCGACGACCACGCGCCGGCCACGGCCCACATTCTCGAACGCACGCGTCACGATGGCCGGCGCGCCGGCAGGATCCGCACCCGTCGAAATGGGGGTGTCACTCATCCTTCTGCTCCGGAAGCATCCACGGGCGGTTGTCCCCTGGACGGTTTCAACGAGCCGGCCTGCATGTCGAAACGGAATAGCCGGCATTCCAGTGCGCCGTTGTATAACGGCGTTTTTTGCGATTCGCGCAGGCGCATCAGACCCGGTAACCCCCGGTCCGACGTGAGCACGAAAGCCCGCCAGTCCGTGAAGCGCTGCTTCAATGCATCGCCAAGCGCATGGAAGAATTCCGGATCGACCGATTCCTCGGCGCTCGGTTGGGCCCTGGAAAAACCACGGTCATCCCCGTTGCCGTCGCGGTTGCGCTCGATCCGCTCGCCGCGCGCATTGCGTCCACGCACCTCGATCCGTTCGCCATACGGCGGATTCGCGATCAGAATGCCCGGCACGTTCACCGGTGGTGTCATCGATCGCGCGTCCTGCTGCTTCAGCGTCGGCATCGGCAAGCCGGCACGCTCGAAATTCTGGCGCGCCTTCTGCAGCATGTCGCCAGAAATATCGCTGCCGTAGATGCCCAGGTGCGCACGCGAGGACTTCGCCTTGCGGCGCAGATCCATCGCATCCACTTTCATCTGCTGCCAGGTGCCCACGTCATAGCCGCGCAGTTTCTCGAATGCGAAACGCCGGTCGCTGCCCGGAGGCACGCCGAGCGCCATTTGTGCCGCCTCGGCGATGAACGTGCCGCTGCCGCACATCGGATCGTAGAGCGTTTGCCCCGGCGCCCATCCCGACAGGCGCAGAATGCCCGCCGCCAAGTTTTCGCGCAGCGGCGCCGCGCCTTTGTCCAGACGCCAGCCCCGCTTGAACAACGGCTCACCCGAGGTATCCAGATACAGTGTGCAATGCGTGGCAGTCACGAAGGCGAACACGCGCACCTCGGGGTGCGCGGTATCGATATCCGGACGGCTGCCGGTTTTCTCGCGCAGACGGTCGCATATCGCATCCTTGATCCGGAGCGTCGTGAATTCAAGGCTCTTCAGCGGTGACTTGACCGCCGTGACGTCCACGCGCAACGTCTGGCGCGCCGAAAACCAGTCCTCCCACGCCTGGGCGAGAGCCAGCGCGAACACGTCGCGCTCGTCCTTGTACGAACCAGTGGCGATTTTCAGCAGTACACGGCTGGCAATGCGTGAATGCAGGTTGACGGCAAACGCGGCCGCCCACCCCCCACGGAAATGCACCCCACCAGGCGTTTCCGCACCCGGCACGATGCCAGCGGCAGCGCCGACGCCACCGGCCAGCTCGCGCAATTCCGCCGCTAACGGCCCTTCCAGGCCGCGCGGGCACGGTGCGAAAAAATCAAATTGAGGCATCGTATCGCTTGGTTCGGATAAAAATTAAAACGACTATGACCCGTCTGGCGGGCAGCGCATCAGGCCTGCTTTGGCAACGCCGCCATGACCTTGTCGACGATTTCATCGAGCGGCGGCGTGATGTCGATCGTGATGGCCTCCGCGCCATCGGGCACTTCCAGCGTGTCGACCTGGCTCTTCAGCAACGCCGGATCGAAGAAATGGTTGGCCCGCTTCGCCAGCCGTTGTTCGAGCAGCGCGAAGCTGCCGGACAAGTAAACGAAATACACGTCCTTGTCACCATTGCGCAAACGGTCGCGGTAGATCTGTTTTAGCGCCGAACAGGCGTAGACATGCGTCTCGCCGTTCGCGATGTTCTCGGCAATGGCCGCACGCATCGCATCCAGCCAAGGCCAGCGATCATCGTCGGTCAGAGGCGTGCCAGCCGCCATCTTTGCCTTGTTGGCCGCGCTATGGAACGCATCCGCGTCGGCAAAACCGCAGCCGAGGCGACGCGCAACCATCTGCCCCACGCTGGTCTTGCCCGAGCCAGACACGCCCATCACGATAATGATCATTGCCACACCCTCTTCTGTTGTTTTCCGATGTCGTAGACCGGCGTACCCGGCGCGTGGCGTCGCCACGCGCGGTGCCTCATGCGTTCTCGCGCAGCGGCCCGAGCGTTGTTGCTTCCTTCGCCAATTCGGTGATCCGCGCCCAATCCTTCGCGGCGACCGCTTCTTTGGGCGTCAACCACGAGCCGCCCACGCAAACCACGTTCGGCAAGGACAAAAATGTCGACGCCGACGCCTGGGTTACCCCTCCCGTCGGGCAGAAACGCAACGATGGGAACGGCCCATGAAGGGCGCTCAACATCTTCACGCCGCCGGCCTGTTCCGCTGGGAAAAACTTGACGATTTCGTAACCGGCGGCGATTGTCGCAAGAATATCGGACGGCGTCATCACGCCCGGCAACAACGGCAGCCCGGCATCCTTCGCGGCGCGGTCCAGATCAACGGTCAAACCTGGCGACACGCCGAATGTCGCCCCGGCGCGCACGGCCAATTCGCATTCCGCCGGGCGCGTCAACGTCCCCACGCCCACCGCGATATCGTCGGCAATCTTCGATGCCTCACGGATGACATCCAGTCCAACCTTGGTCCGCAACGTGATCTCGAATACTTTGACGCCACCGTCGTACAGCGCCTTCGAGACCGCCAGCCCTTCCTCGACGCTGTCGAATTTCAGGACGGGAATCACCGGACCCATCTTCACGATCTGGTCCACGGTGAAACGCGTTGCCGATGCCTTGCCTGCCGTAGTGCCACTCATTGTCTCTCTCCTTGGCCCGTTGCGGGCGTTAATCATGCGCGTCGTAGAGGGTGTCGTCCAACCGCGCCCGGTGACCGTGGGTATCGGTTTTTCCGTACCGCTGCGTCGTCAGGCACTTCCCGGCATCGCGCCAAAGACACCGGCGCCCGTCTCGGCGCTTGACGCCGCCTGCCGGAACACGGCGAACAGGGCGGTACCCAGGGTTGGCTTGCCCGAATCGGTCACGGGTGGCCGTTCGCAGGCGCGCGCCTGCCATTGCGCATCGTCCATGACCACCTCCAGTGTGCCTGCCTCGGCGTCCAGTACAATCATATCCCCGGTGCGAAGCTTGCCGATCGGACCGTCGAGCAACGCCTCCGGCGATAAATGAATGACCGCCGGGACCTTGCCCGATGCACCGGACATCCGGCCATCCGTCAGCAGTGCCACATGGCGCCCCTTGTCCTGCAAGGAGCCGAGCAACGGCGTCAGTTGGTGCAGTTCCGGCATGCCGTTTGCCCGGGCGCCCTGAAACCTGACGACGGCAACGAAATCGCGGTCCAGTTCGCCAGCCTTGAACGCCGCCTGCACGGCTTCCTGTGAGTCGAAGACGATGGCGGGTGCCTGCACCTTGCGATGCGCCGGCGCCACCGCCGAGATTTTGATCACCCCACGGCCAAGGCGCCCCCGCATCAAACGCAAGCCGCCATCTGGTGAGAATGGGTCCGTCGCCGGACGCAACACCGCCGGGTCCAAGCTCTGCGCCACGGCATCCACCCAGATTGGCACGGGCGGCACGCGCGAGGCGATCGCGACGTCAGCACCGGGCTGGCGCGCCGTGCCATCCGATGCGATCGGTGCCGCCACTACCGCCGAAGCCTCGATCGGTGCCCCCGCTGCCGCCGCGCGAGCCGGCGTCTCCGACAAACGCGGCTCACGCGCGTACCGACGCAAGCCCGCGCCGACGACAGTGGTGACGTCCTCGTGCAGCAGACCCGCATCCAGCAATTCGCGGATCAGGAAGGCCATGCCGCCCGCCGCATGATAGTGATTCACGTCCGCCTTGCCATTCGGATAGATGCGGGCCAGCAACGGCACGATCTGCGACAGCGCATCGAAATCGTCCCAATCGATGACGATACCGGCTGCCCGTGCGATGGCGACCAGATGCAAGGTGTGATTAGTGGAACCGCCGGTGGACAGCAAGCCAACGATGCCGTTGATGACCGCCTTCTCGTCGACTACCCGGCCGATTGGCGTGTACTCGCCGCCATCGGCGGTGATCGCCAGCACCCGACGCGCGGCCTCCGCCGTCAGCGCATCGCGCAGCGGATCGTGCGGGTGGACAAATGCGGCGCCCGGCAAGTGCAGCCCCATCACCTCCATCAACAGTTGATTGCTGTTGGCGGTGCCGTAGAACGTACACGTGCCCTGGCCGTGATAGGCCGCCGATTCGGCTTCCAGCAGCGCGTCACGCCCCACCTCGCCGGTGGCGAACCGTTGTCGTACCTTCGCCTTCTCGTCGTTCGACAGGCCACTGGACATGGGGCCGGCGGGTACGAAGATCGTCGGCAGGTGCCCGAACTGCAAGGCACCGATCAACAGACCTGGCACGATCTTGTCGCAGACGCCCAGGCAGAGGGCCGCATCGAACATATTATGTGTCAGCGCCACGGCGGTCGACATCGCAATGGTCTCGCGCGAAAACAGCGAGAGCTCCATCCCGATGTTGCCCTGCGTCACGCCATCGCACATCGCCGGCACGCCACCGGCGAACTGGGCGGTGCCACCTGCTTCGCGCGCCGCACGCTTGATGATGTCGGGAAAACGCAGATACGGGGCGTGCGCCGACAACATTTCGTTATACGACGACACGATGCCGATATTCGGGGTTTTCAACGCCTTGATCGCAAATTTGTCGTCGCCTTCGATGGCCGCAAAGCCGTGAGCGAGATTCGCGCACGACAGCGCGCCGCGTATCGGAAAATGGCCCTGCGCGTTGTCGATCCGTTGCAAATAAACCTGGCGCGTGGGCGCACTGCGCGCCACCACGCGTTCCGTGACTTGGCGCAGCGTCGAGTGAATCGTGGGCATGGTTCTGTCTCCTGGTCGGATACCGGCAACAGGCCATCGTCATGTGGCCCGTTTGCATGCTTCCAGCGCGTGATTACACCTTCGGCACCGGTTCCAATTTTATAAAACACACGGCCGGACGGCGAACCGGTCGCATACCGGGGGCGTTGGGCGGGTCTTAAAAAGGTTTGAAAACGACGAGACAGACCGCGCTCAGCAAGCCCAGGACTGGAATCTCGTTGAAGATACGATACCACCGGTGGCCATGCCGGTTCTGCCCGGCTTCGAACTGGCGTAGCAATCGACCGCACAGGTGGTGATACACCAGGATCAACACGACCACCGCCAGTTTCGCATGCATCCATCCGGCGCCTTTGCCGATGCCGATGCCGAACATCAGGTAAAAACCCAGGACCAAGGCCGGTACGGCGATGATCGTCATGAAACGGTACAGCTTGCGTGCCATCAGCAGCAAGCGGTTCACCGCCGCCGGCTCGGTTTCCATCGCGAGGTTCACGAACAAACGCGGCAAGTAAAACAGCCCCGCGAACCAGGATGCGACAAAAACGATATGCAGCGATTTCGCCCAGAGATAAGCCATGCTGTCCTTTTTTCAGCAGCCGGTCGTTCCAATCCGAAAGAGGGGAACCACGAATGCGCCCTCAGGCGCGCTGTTCACCGTGTCCGAAAACGATATATTTCAGCGACGTCAGCCCTTCCAGACCAACCGGACCGCGCGCATGCAGCTTATCGTTCGAAATGCCGATCTCCGCCCCCAGACCGAATTCGAAACCGTCGGCGAAGCGCGTAGAAGCATTGATCATCACGCTGGCCGAATCCACCTCGCGCAGGAAGCGCATGGCGTGATCGTGGTGCTCGGTGATGATCGCTTCCGTGTGCGCGGAGCTATAGGTGTGAATGTGATCGATTGCCGCGTCCAGGTCGTCGACGATCCGCACCGACAAAATAGGCGCCAGGTATTCGGTGCGCCAGTCTTCCTCGGTGGCCGCGACGATGCGCGCCGCACCGTCCGGGCCCACTTCCCGCGTATCGACACCGCGCGACACCGGCAATCCGGCTTCCGCCAATGCATCCAGCGTACGCGTGCAACCACGCAGCGCGACGCCTTTTTCCAGCATCGCGCGGGCAATCGATGGCAGCAACGCGACCGGCGCCTGTGCATCCACCAGCAACGTTTCCATCGTGTTGCATGTGCCGTAGCGTTGCGTCTTGGCATTGACGCAGACGTTAACGGCCTTGGCCGAGTCCGCATGACGATCGACGAAGATGTGGCAGATGCCGTCGAGATGCTTGATCATCGGCACGCGCGCCTCAGCCATCAATCGGGCGATCAAGTTCTTGCCGCCACGTGGCACGATGACATCCACGTATTCGGTCATCGTGATCAGCGCGCCCACGGCGCGACGATCGGTCGTGCCCACGACCTGCACCGCATCGCGTGGCAAGCCGGTGGCGGCCAGCGCATCGGCAATCAGCGTTGCAAGCAAGGTGTTGCTGTCGATGGCCTCCGAACCGCCGCGCAGGATTGTCGCGTTCCCGGATTTCAGGCACAGCGCCGCCGCGTCGATCGTGACGTTGGGGCGCGACTCGTAGATGATGCCAATGACGCCCAGCGGCACCCTCATCCGGCCGACCTGGATACCGCTGGGCCGAATCTTCAGGTCCGACATTTCACCAATCGGATCGGACAGCGCCGCCACCTGGCGCAGACCTTCTACCATCGTACGCAACGCTTTCTCGGACAGCGTCAGCCGATCGATGAAAGCCGCATCCATCCCATTCGATGCGGCACGCGCCACATCACGCCGATTCGCCTCCGCGAGCGCGTCACGATGGGCGTCGATGCTGGCGGCAATGCGCAGCAGCGCGTCGTTTTTCAATGCGGTGGACGCCCGCGCCATCGCCCGCGAGGCCGTCCGCGCCCGCTTACCGATGGCCGCCATATAGGCCACGACGTCCGTATCCGGACAATCCGCTGCCGGAATCGCCGGCAGGGGCGACGCCACCGATGCGGACGTCGGCGCGGCCGGGTCGATCTCGGGAGGACGGACGAGTGTGGAGAGGAGCGTGGACATCGGCGTGATATCGGTTGATCGTACTTAAAACAAGTCTGTCATTGTAAGCCAATTGCGCCTTGGCACCGCTTTTCAACCGGCGAGCGCCGCATGGTGCGCGGGGCGCGGCGAGGCAATCCGCATCGCCAGTTCGAACAGACCGTCCCAGGCATCCCCTGGCAGCGCCGCATGCGGCGCCATTCCCCGGTCCGGATGCAGGCCTTTGACCTGCCGATCCAGGCGCGCGGCAATGGTCAACGCCTGTTCCAGCGTGGTTGCATCCAGCCGCTGCAGCGCCGGCCCGATAAGGCGTTCGCGCGGCCCCCAGACACGGTATTCGCGCAACAATGTCGCCAACGGCTTGCCCCCATCCATCCCGCGACGCACCCGGAGCAAGGTACGGATTTCTTCCGTGACCGCCCACAGCACGAGCACGGCAGCCTCGCCCTCACCGCGTAGCCCGTCGATCATCCGCATCAGACGGGCGACATCGCCGGTCAGCATCGCTTCGTTCAGCTTGAACACGTCGTAGCGCGCCACGTTCATCACCGCTGCCTGGATCTGTTCCAGCGACATCTCGCCCTCCGGATAAAGCAGGCCGAGTTTCTGAATTTCCTGGTGTGCGGCCAGCAGGTTACCCTCCACCCGCTCTACCATGAACTGCAGCGCTTGCCGCCCGGCCTCGCCGCCTGGCACACGCTGGCGTTGCATCGCCAGACGTTCACCAATCCATTGCGGCAGACGACTGCGATCGATCGGGTCGATCTTCAGCGCCACCCCCGCATCGCTCAGGGCGGTGAACCATGCACTCTTTTGCGTCGCGCCATCCAGGCGCGGCAACGTGACGAGGGTCACCGTATCCGGATCCGCCGCGCCGTGGGCGTCGGCTGCCGATGACGCCAGCCGCTTCAGCGCATCGGCCCCCTCCTTGCCGGGCTTGCCGGAAGGAATGCGCAACTCGACGAGGCGCCGGTCACCGAACAGCGACATCGCCTGCGCCTCGCCCAGCAACGTGCTCCAATCGAAACCGCGCTCGACGGAATAGACCAGTCGCTCCGAACAACCTGCCGCGCGCGCGGCGCGGCGGATGCGATCGACGCACTCCTGCACCAGCAGGGGTTCGTCACCCCAGACCGTGTACAGCGGCTTGATGCCGCGGGCGAGTTGCGCGTCCAGCGCATCGGCGCGAATCAGCATCGGACCACGCTCACAACGGCGGTGTCGGCAGCGGTGCGCGTTGATTCACGCCCGGCGCCGGCGCGCGCGCTGGCGACATCGACTGCACCACATCCAGACGGTGTAACAGCTGGTCGACGATATCGCTTTCCATGTCCTTGTACAGCAACGTAGACTCGGTCGACTTCGCAAGTGCGTAAGTGGTGTTGTAGCCCATCGCCCGATTGACGCTCAGCGTACTCTGCGGAATCAACGTGACCCCGCTCGTGCTTGTCAACGAATACGTGGCGGACGTCGTCAACTGATATTCCTGCGTGACGCCGTTGACATCAAAGCTGAGCGAGTTCTGCCCGCGGCCCAGCGACACCGACAGGATCGCGTCCGCATCCTTTGCCGTATTGACAATCCGGGTGTCGCTACCGGATTCGATCAGGCGCTTCATCCGCGTCTGCATTTCCGCCGACAGATTGCCGGTAATCAACAAATGCTTGAACGGGTAGTTGTGGCTCCCGCGCAATTGGAAACCGCAGGCCCCCACCGCCAATAACATGGCCAGGCCAGCCACCATGCCGACCCACCGTCCCCAGATGCCGCCCGCTGCGTGCTGCGTTGCTGCTGTCTTCACAATGATCCCTTCACGTTGACGCTTTCCGATCCCGTCCGATGCGGTGCCTGTCATTGGACACGGCACCGCACGCGGATCAGGCGACGATATTGACCAGCCGACCCGGCACCACCACCACTTTCTTCGGCGGCTGACCGTTACCAAATCGCGCGAACATTTCATGTGCCAACGCCGCCGCTTCGATCGACTCACGGCTAGCGTCCTTCGCCACCGTCAAGGCGCCGCGGACCTTGCCATTGATCTGCAGCACCAGCTCGATCTCCGAGACCTCCAGCGCCTTGTCATCCACCTGCGGCCAAGGCGCATCCAGCAAATCGCCAGCCTCCCGTGCATAGCCCATTTCCTGCCAGAGCGCATGCGTCACATGCGGCACCACTGGATACAGCACGCGCAACAGGACACCATACGTCTCGCGCAGGACCGCCGCGCCGTTCGCCCCTTCGGCCAGCACGTCGACACGCGCCTGATCAATCGCGTTCAACATCTTCATAGCGGCCGATACCACGGTGTTGTACTGAATCCGCTGATAATCAAAATCCGCCTGGCGAAGCACCGTATAAATCTCGCGACGCAGCGTCTTCTGTGCATTGCCCAGCGTGCCGGCCTCGTCCAATGCACCCGCCGACGCAATGATGTCGCGCGTGGCATGACCGAATGCCCACAGGCGACGGAGGAAGCGGCTCGCCCCTTCCACGCCGCTGCCCGACCATTCGAGTTGCTGCTCGGGCGGCGCGGCGAACATCGTGAATAACCGCGATGTATCGGCGCCATGCGAATCGATCAGTGATTGCGGGTCTACGCCGTTGTTCTTCGACTTCGACATCTTCTCGACACCACCAAGCTGCACTGGCTGGCCGTCCACCTTCGACACGGCGCCCGTCGGGCGCCCCTTGTCGTCGGTCATCACGTCGACGTCCAGCGGATTGAACCACACCTTCTTGCCGGTGGCATCGTCGCGGAAGAACGTGTCGTTCAGCACCATGCCCTGCGTCAGCAATCGCTTTGCCGGTTCATTGAAGCTGACCAGTCCCAGGTCGCGCATCACCTTCGTCCAGAAACGCGAATACAGCAAATGCAGGATCGCATGCTCGATGCCGCCGATGTATTGGTCCATCGGCATCCACTGCTCGGTGCGTGCGTCGACCATCGTCGGCGCGTCCGGGCAGGTGTAGCGCGAGAAGTACCAGGCCGAATCGACGAAGGTGTCCATCGTATCGGTTTCGCGTTTCGCCGCGGCGCCACACTTCGGGCAGGTCGTGTTCACGAATGCCGCGGACTTCGCCAACGGATTGCCGCTGCCGTCCGGCACCAAGTCTTCGGGTAATACCACCGGCAGTTGTTCTTCCGGCACCGGCACGTCGCCGCAGTGATCACAATGGATAATCGGGATCGGCGTGCCCCAGTAACGCTGGCGGGAGATACCCCAGTCCCGGAGGCGCCACGTTGTCTGCTTATCGCCAAAACCACCCGCTTGCAGGTCCGCCGCAATCGCATCCACCGCTTGCCCAGGCGTCAGGCCGTCATATTTGCCGCTGTTGATCAGCGTGCCCTGTCCCTTGTCGCCATACCACTCCTGCCACGCGGTATCCGAATAGATCTGCCCCTCCACCTGTACAACCTGGCGGATCGGCAGGTCATAGCGGCGCGCGAACGCGAAATCGCGTTCGTCGTGCGCGGGCACCCCCATCACGGCACCCTCGCCATAACTCATCAGCACATAGTTACCAATCCACACTTCGACCGGCGCACCCGTCAGCGGATGCGCGACGAAGAACCCGGTGGCCATCCCTTTCTTTTCAGCGGTGGCCATGTCGGCTTCCGCGACGCTGCCGCTCTTGCATTCGTCGATGAATGCCTGCAATTCGGGCTTGTCCCGCACCAGACGTGTTGCCAGTGGATGTTCCGCGGCAATGGCGCAAAACGTCACACCCATGATCGTGTCCGCACGCGTGGTGAAGACGCGCAATAGCGCCTTCTGGCCATCGATCTCGTAAGGGAAACCGAAATTGACGCCAAAGCTCTTGCCAATCCAGTTCTGCTGCATCACCTTGACGCGCTCGGGCCATTCGAGGCCTTCAAGATCGTCCAGCAAGGCGTCCGCGTAGTCAGTGATCCGCAGGTAGTACATCGGGATCTCGCGCTTTTCCACCACGGCACCGGAACGCCAGCCACGACCGTCGATCACCTGCTCGTTCGCGAGCACGGTCTGATCAATTGGATCCCAGTTGACGGTGCCGGTTTTCTTGTACGCGATGCCCTTTTCCAGCATTTTCAGGAACAACCACTGGTTCCACTTGTAATAGTCCGGGCTGCAGGTGGTCACCTCACGCGACCAGTCGATTGCCAGCCCCATCGCCTGCATCTGCTTCTTCATGTAGGCAATGTTGTCGTACGTCCACTTCGCCGGCGGCACGTTGTTCGCGATCGCGGCGTTTTCCGCCGGCATGCCGAACGCGTCCCACCCCATCGGCATCAGCGTGTTATAGCCGTTCATCCGCAGATAGCGGTACATCACGTCATTGATCGTGTAGTTCCGCACATGGCCCATGTGCAATTTCCCCGACGGATAGGGCAGCATCGACACGCAATAGAATTTCTTGCGCGCGTTGTCTTCACGGGTCAGATAGGCGTCGGTGTCGCGCCAATGCTGCTGGGCGGCGGACTCGACTTCGGCGGGAACGTATTTCTCTTGCATGGCGTGTGGTCGGGCGAAGCGGCGAACGCGCCGGCCAGACACGCCATTGCAGGCAGCGTCCGGGCAGCGCGCCGCAAGGGCGATCGGATCAGCGCCGCTCCATCATGAGCGGCGTCTTGATGACTATTGTCGGCGTAAAACCCGGATTATACCGTGCCTGCCGTACCCGCAAGCACCGTCTGCAGGCCGGTCCAGCCGGGTAGGGTCAGGCGCGCACCGGCGCCACGTGACGCTCAGTGGTTCGGCTGCAATGGCAGCTCGGATGCTGGTCCGGGGCCGGAGTGGATGTCGAGCGTCGATCCAGGGCCAGCCGCCGCCCCACCAGTCGGCGTGTCGACGACGAAGCCGAATCGGGTCAGGCCCACGCGTTGTGCGGCCGCCATCACCTCCGCGATGCGTGCATAGGGGGTGCGCTGATCGGCCTGCAGCGCGATCTGCGGCTGCGGATCTCGGGCGGCAGCCGCCCGCAATCGCGCATCCAAGCCCGCTGCATCAACCGCCGCCCCGTTCCATTGCCGCGCCCCGTTCACGTCGATCGAAATGGTGATCGTCGGCGGCGTCGGCTCCGCTGGGCCCGGTGACCGTGGTGCCAGCGCCGTCTTCGGCAATTGCAGTCCGATCTGACGTGGCGCCAGCGACGAGGCCAGGATAAAGATTACCAGCAGCACCAACATCACATCGATCAGCGGCGTCATATTGATGATCGCCAGCGGCCCCGGACCGTAGCGGCCCGAGGCACTGGATTGTTCGGTGCCTCCGTCTTGCCCATTGCCGTGCGGATCGAAGCCACCGAACCCCATCAGCTGCTCCTGCTCACACCGGACAGCCGCTGCAAATCGCCGGCAAAACCGTCCAGGACCTCATGCAGCAACCGTCCCGAACGGCCAAGCAAATTGTAGGCAACCAAAGCCGGGATGGCGACGACCAGTCCCAACGCGGTCATGATCAACGCTTCCCCCACCGGACCGGCGACAGCGGTGATCGACGGCTGGTCCGTGCCAGCGATACCGATCAACGCATGATAGATGCCCCATACCGTACCCAGCAGGCCCACGAATGGCGCGGCGCCGGCAATCGTCGCGAGCCAGGTCTGACCGGCGTCGATGCGACGTTGCAGCACCAGAAGGACCTCTCGCAATGCGCGCGTGACGCGATCGGCATGCGAGGCACGGGAGGCCAGCGACGAAGGCGGGCGAGACGGCGAGCCAGAGGCCGCGGGCACCGGCATCGCGGGAGAGCCGGCCTCTGACGCAGGCCCGGTTGACGCATCGGCCGACGTCGCATGATTTGCAACGGTCGCCGATGGCGCGGGCGCGGGGACGGGCGCGTGATCGGGAAACAGCGCGGCCAGCGCCAGCGGGGAAAGCCACGCATCGGCGCTGGTTTTCTGCAACGTTTGCAACGCTGCCTCGGGACTCGTTTCACGCCAGAACCGCGCGATCGCAGGGTCCACGCCGCGGCGCGCGCCACGGAGATTCCAGGCTTGATACAGCGCGATGATCCAGCTCAGCAGCGACATGGCCAACAGCAATAGCGCCACGACGTGGGTCACCACGTCGCCCTCTTCCCAATACTGCATCAGACCGGACATGGCGGTCATTGCGCTCTCCGAAGCGGCCGGCCCGCTTGCACGGTCGGCCGACGCTTGACTTACTTGAGGCCCAGCACGTCCTGCATATCGAACAGACCAGCCGGCTTGCCTTGCAGGAAACGCGCGGCGCGCACCGACCCTTGCGTATAAGCCACCCGATTCGCCGATTTGTGCGTGATCTCGATCCGCTCGCCAATACCGGCGAACATCACCGTATGCTCACCGATGATGTCCCCGCCGCGAATGGCCGAGAAACCAATCGTCGACGGGTCGCGTTCGCCGGTCACGCCGCTGCGACCGAATACACCACATGCGTCGAGGTCGCGACCGAGCGCCTGCGCGATTACCTCGCCCATCGCCAACGCCGTACCGGAAGGCGCATCCACCTTGTGCTTGTGATGCGCCTCGATGACTTCGATGTCATAGCCGGTCGCCAACAACCGTGCCGCGACATCGAGCAGTTTGAACGTGATATTGACACCCACGCTCATATTCGCGGAAAACACGATCGGAATCGTTCGCGCCGCCTGCTGGATCGCCGCCTTGCCCGCGGCATCGAATCCGGTAGTGCCTATCACCACGGCCTTCCGCAGCCGCGTGGCCGCTTGCAGCAACGCAAGCGTGCCGTCGGGGCGCGCAAAATCGATCACCACATCCGATACCGCCAGAACGGCATCGACATCCGCCGAAATCGGCACCCCGGTATCGCGGCCCAGGAATGCGCCGGCATCGCGGCCCAGCGCGGCGCTGCCGCCCGAGGCCAGCGCACCGGACAACGTCAGATCCGTTGCATCTAGGACGGCTTCGATCAACATGCGGCCCATGCGGCCGCTCGCACCTGCAATGGCAATATTCATCTGGAAAGGTCGCTGTCAGTCCGTGATCGCGTCAATTGGCGGACGTGCCGGACGCTGGCGTGGCGTCATCGGCGCCGGGCGGACGCGCCAGCAACGACGACCCACCCGCCGGCCGCAGATGGTTCGGCGTGGTCAGATGAAATTGCGGTTCCGGCGTCGCCTGCACCGGCGACGTCGGACCCGCACGGACGACGTTGGACTGCGGGACGTTCGGCGCCCGTACCGTCACGGCGGGCGTCGATGCCGCCAACGCGTTGTTCGCGGCATCGGCGGCACGCTGGTTGGCCGGCACCGCACCGGCGCTTGCCGGCACGACCGCCGCCGGGGTGGAAGCCCCCGCGGCCGCCTGCGCCTTGGCCTCGCTGGCGCGCTGACTCTGCCGCTCGCGCAGCCAGTTACGTTCACTTCGAGAGCTGTCGATCATCTCGATCAGGTCCTGATTCGACGGCAGGTCGCTGGTACCGCTCCAACCGACGACCTTATCACCATCGAAATTGACCACGACATCACGTTGTTCGACAACGGCCGTCGAGCCCCGCTTGAAGTAGAAAATGTAATCCCAACGTTCTGGGTGGAACATATCCGTCAGCAGCGGCGTGCCGAGCGCGGCGCGCACTTCGTCCCGCGTCATGCCCACGCGCAGCTTGGCTGCCGCGTCGCTGGAGACGAAATTGCCCTGCACGATCGTCACGCGATACGGCGTCACATGCTGCACGATCCGAGCCGTCACGCTGTTGTACGCCGAACAGCCTGCCAGAACGGAAGCGCCCAGCGCAGCGGCCAGCGCCGCCAGGCGCATCTTATGCTTGTACGAAGTCATTGAACCTCATCATTGAAGCCGTTTTGTTCCATCCGGTCGCCTGCGGCCGTCCGCCCGACCACCCGGCCGATCGGTCGCTTCCGCCTGCGATCATCCCCCGACAGCAGCCCGCATTGCGGTCTTTTCATCCGGTAGCATCCGGCGACACGAAAAACCCATTATTATTGGGGCCTCGTATTGTACTCTAGGCAGAATCAGCGATGACCAATCCATCCGACCTCAAAAGCAAGGGACTGAAAGCGACGCTGCCGCGCATGAAGATCCTCGACATCTTCCAGAGCAACGGCGACCGACACTTGACGGCGGAAGATGTCTACCGCGAGCTGATCCATGACGAGCTGGATATCGGACTGGCGACCGTCTACCGCGTCCTGACCCAGTTTGAACAGGCCGGCATGCTGTCGCGCTCCACGTTCGAATCAGGCAAGGCCGTGTTCGAACTGAAAAAGGACCATCACGACCACCTGGTCTGCGTCGACTGCGGACACGTCGAAGAATTCTTCGATGCAGAGATCGAGAAACGGCAGCATAACATTGCCGAGCAGAAAGGTTTCAAGTTGCAGGATCATGCATTGGCGCTTTACGGAACCTGCACCCGCGAACACTGCCCGAATCGGAAGGCTTAAGCACGGAAATGCCCTGCAACCGCGGGCAACCGCATGGCTTCGCGGCGTAATACGGTGAAAAATTAAAAAAGGGAAGGAACGCCGGCGTGACCGGTATTCCTTCCCTTTTTTAACGGCAATGGACTTTTCTGTACGGTCCTATCGCTCTCGGCAACGGCGGCAGTGCCATGATCCGGCAGCACTTGCGCCGGAATCGACTGCTGCGCTGGCCCTTCCGGCCGAGGCACGCCCGCCCAACCACACTGATCAAACAGGCGTGCCCGATACTTACTTTGCCGTGGCGAAGGCTACCGTCGTGTCGAGCATCCGGTTCGAGAAGCCCCATTCGTTGTCGTACCAGCTCGAAACCTTGACCAGGTTGCCCGTCACCTTCGTCAGCGTGGCATCGAACGTCGACGACGCCGGGTTATGGTTGAAATCGACCGACACCAATGGTGCCGTGTTGTAGGCAAGGATACCCTTCAACGGACCCGATTCCGACGCTTCCTTCAGGATCGCGTTCACTTCGTCGACAGTCGTGTCGCGCGCCGCAACGAACGACAAGTCGACGATCGACACATTGATCGTGGGTACGCGAATCGCGTAACCGTCCAGCTTGCCGTTCAGTTCCGGCAGCACCAGACCCACCGCGGCTGCCGCACCGGTCTTCGTCGGAATCATGCTGTGCGTCGCGGAACGCGCACGGCGCAGATCCTCATGGTAGACGTCAGTCAGGACCTGATCGTTCGTGTAGCTATGGATCGTCGTCATCAAACCGCTGACCACGCCCAGCTTGTCATGTAGCGGCTTGACCAGAGGGGCCAGGCAGTTAGTCGTGCACGATGCATTCGAGATGACGGTGTCGCTGGCCTTCAGCACGCCATGGTTCACACCATAGACGATCGTGGCGTCCACGTCCTTGCCGCCCGGCGCGGAAATGATGACCTTCTTCGCCCCCCCTTTCAGGTGGGCACTGGCCTTTTCCTTCGTCGTGAAGAAGCCGGTGCATTCCAAGACCACATCGACGCCCAGCTCGCCCCACGGCAATTCCGCGGGATTACGGTTTGCCAATACCTTGATCTTGTCGCCGTTGACGACAAGATACTCGCCCTCGACCGACACGGTTCCAGGGAAACGGCCATGGGCCGTGTCGTACTGCGTCAGATGCGCATTGGTATTGGCATCGCCGAGGTCGTTGATGGCCACGATCTCGATGTCGTGTTTCTTGCCACCTTCGTAGAATGCGCGCAGGGTGTTACGGCCGATCCGGCCATACCCGTTGATTGCAACACGAACCGTCATGGTACGTCTCCTATCGATTGAAAAAAATCAGTCGAGCACCGTCTTCACGGCATTCACCACATTGTCGACGGTGAAGCCGAAGTGCTGGAACAGCACCGGCGCCGGGGCCGATTCGCCGAACGTGTCGATACCGACCACGCCGCCCTCGAGGCCCACGTATTTGCGCCAGAAGTCGCTGACTCCCATTTCGATCGCGACCCGTGCCACGCCCTTCGGCAGCACGCGTTCACGGTATGCGGCATCCTGCCGGTCAAACACATCGGTCGACGGCATGGACACGACCCGGGCGCCGATGCCTACCTGCTGCAAGGCCTCCACAGCCTCCATCGCCAGACCGATTTCGGAACCGGTGGCCAGCAGGATCACCTTACGTGCCGGGATTTCTTCATTCCAATCCCGCAGCACATAGCCGCCACGAGCAATATTGGCAATCTGCGCATCGCTGCGCGCTTGGAACGGCAGGTTCTGCCGGCTGAAAATCAGCGCGGCAGGTCCGTCCTTGCGCTCAACGGACTGCGTCCACGCCACCGCGGACTCGACCGTATCGCATGGACGCCATACATCCAGATTCGGAATCAGACGCAGGCTGGCAACGTGTTCGATCGACTGGTGTGTCGGACCGTCCTCACCCAAGCCGATCGAATCGTGCGTGAACACGAACAGGGACCGTGCCTTCATGAGGGCCGCGACACGCAATGCATTGCGGCTATAGTCCGAGAACGTCAGGAACGTGCCGCCGAACGGGACGAAGCCGCCATGCACCGCGATGCCGTTGATCGCGGCGCTCATACCGAATTCGCGTACACCGTAGTTGATGTAGTTGCCACCCTGCGTACCCTCGGCGCTGCCGCGGACCGGCTTGGCAGCTTTCCAGTTCGTCAGGTTCGAACCCGTCAGATCAGCGGAACCGCCAAGCAGTTCCGGCAGCACAGCAGCCAAGCCCTCGATCGCCTGTTGCGAGGCTTTACGCGTGGCCACCGTCTCGGCCCGGCCATTGGCACCTTCGACGATCGCGGCGGCTTTCTCGGCCCAATCGGCCGGCAGCGCACCACGCATCCGACGCTCGAACTCCGCTGCCTCGGTCGGGAAGGCGGCCCGGTAGGCGGCAAAACGCGTATCCCACTCGGACTCCGCTTGCTTACCGGTTTCACGCGCATCCCATGCCGCATAAATTTCCTCCGGCACGTCAAATGCCGGGTATGGCCAGCCCAGCGCCTGGCGCGTGGCCGCGATCTCGTCCGCACCCAGGGCAGCGCCGTGAACATCGTGTGTACCGGCCTTGTTCGGCGAACCCTTGCCGATGACGGTCTTGCAGCAGATAAGCGACGGCTTGCCCGAGGCCTTGGCCGCGGTGATCGCCGCGTCGACCGCATCGATGTCGTGACCGTCCACACCGCGTACGACATGCCAGCCATACGCTTCGAAGCGCCTCGGGGTATCGTCGCCGAACCAGTATTCGACGTGACCGTCGATCGAAATCCCGTTGTCGTCGTACAGCACGACCAGCTTCGACAAGCCCAGCGTGCCCGCCAGCGAGCAGACCTCGTGCGAGATCCCTTCCATCAGGCAACCGTCACCGACGAAGGCGTAGGTATGGTGATCGACGATATCGTGGCCTGGGCGATTGAATTCCCGTGCCAGCAGCACTTCGGCCAATGCCATCCCGACAGCGTTCGCGATGCCTTGGCCCAATGGACCCGTGGTCGTCTCGACACCCGCGGTGATGCCCCACTCCGGGTGTCCAGGCGTCTTGCTATGCAGTTGACGGAATTGCTTCAGTTCACCGATCGGCAAGTCATAGCCGGTCAGATGAAGCAATGCATACAGCAGCATCGACCCATGACCGTTCGAGAGGACGAAACGATCACGGTCGAACCAGAGCGGATTCGAGGGATTGTGCTTCAGGTGCTTCTGCCAGAGCGCCACGGCGATTTCCGCCATGCCCATCGGCATGCCCGGGTGACCCGATTTGGCCTTTTCGACGGCGTCGATCGCAAGAAAGCGAATGGCGTTGGCGAGGGGCGTCGTCGGGCTACTGGTCTGAAGAGTCATGGTGTCGAGAGCTGGCGCCGCTGCGAGCCAGGGCGGATCGCCCGTCGGCGGCAAAAGCCGCGCCGTGCGCGTCGCGCCCCGGCCGACGTCGGCGCGGGATGCATGGAGAATACGTCCACGATACGTCCCCACCGGTTGCCTGCATTCACGATTCGCGGCACATGCCGTGACGAAAGCACACACCAGTCGGGCTCTCCATTCTATCAGAACCCCCGGTGTAGAATGGCCGCATGTCCAGCCCCCGATTCTTTGTCGATCTGCCGCTCAGCACCGGCACATCGCTAACGCTTCCCGCCGAAACCGTCCGGCATCTGCAAGTCCTGCGACTACGCGAAGGCGATTTGCTGACCGTATTCAACGGCGACGGCAACGCCTATGACGCGCGGCTCGATGCCCTGGAAAAACGCAGCGCGCACGCCACCGTGCTGACTGCAACGGTGAATGCCGCTGCCGCGGAGCCACCCTACCGGATCGATCTGGTGCAAGGCGTGGCGAGCAACGAAAAGATGGACTGGCTGATCGAAAAGGCCGTGGAACTGGGGGTCGACACGATCACGCCGATACTCGCGCACCGCAGCGTCGTCAAGCTACAAGGCGAGCGGCTCGAACGGCGGCACGCCCACTGGGAAGCACTGGTGCGGGCGGCGTGTGAGCAATGTGGGCGCAATGTGATCCCGACGGTGCGGGTCCCGCAGCCGTTCGATCGCTGGTTGGAGGCAACGACGCGGAACACGGCGGAGACAAGCGGCTCGCAAGAGGGTGCGCTCACGCCATTGCGCTGGTTGCTATCACCGCGCGCTGCAACCACGTTCGCCGAACTGCCAATCACGCCCCCCGCCGCGCCGATCCAGTTATGGATCGGTCCCGAGGGGGGGTGGTCCATGGAAGAAGAGGCTGCCGCGCGCGCGGCCGGTGTCACCGCGCTATCACTCGGGCCGCGGGTGTTACGCACTGAAACCGCCGGCATGGCCGTCCTCGCCGCGTTGGCCGGACGCTGGGGCGGATGGTGACACCGCGTTGCAACAAGAGATCAGATAAACGAGTAGAACACCCGGAAGGACACGCTCCGTTCCGCCCAGAACTCGGACGCTTCGCGAAAAACGTCCAACAGGTTCTCACGGGCTTCCTTGTCGAACTTTTGCACAGCCGGCAAGCTATCCAGGACGATCACAAAACCCGTCTGACGTCCTGACTTGGCAACCAGATCCGTCAGCGAGTCGTATAACGCATCGAAATTCTTCCCAAAGTGCTTCGGGAAATAAAACGCGCGTGAAATGGCTTCCAGTACTTCGGCTTTCGTGTTCGCCGCGGAGCAATCGGCATAGAAGAAATGCTGGTCCAGGCGCTTCGCCTGTTCGGCGAGATCGACGATGCGGAACGCGCGGATCGACTGCACGATGTTTGACCGCACCGTGCGAAACATGTCGACCGTCGTGTCGTCGGGTGCGCTCGGAGCCGCCGGCTGGCGCTCCACCGCACTATCGCGCAGTGACATGACCCGCCGAAACAGGTTCAAGTCGCTACGCCCGAAAAGATCAACTGCGACCACGGTCTCTTGCGCAGAATGGTTGCCGCTCATACCGTTGTCATCCCTGGATTCGTTTGAAACTACTGTAATGGTCGTCCGAGTAGAAACAGGCATCTGGCTGTCTCGGTGGCCCGCCACACACAATGCGCCGCGCTCCGCGATCCCTCGCGCGCGGCGTTGGCACCGTATACTCCCGATAATAGCCGCGGGGTTCGCGCGGCAGCAACTTTTCGCGGTTGCCGAAAACGATGCCGTCCTTGTCATACCGGAACGGCCCGCCATCACGAATCTGGATCAATACCCGCTGCGCCTCAAGGGGTAAGGCGTGCTTCTCGAGCGTTGGCCCCGCGAACGTCGCCGCACCGTTCGGGTCCCCCGCGTCGCCATTTTCGGAGTAGCGCGACTGCCGCGCATCGGCGGCCGCAACGATCCGCAACCCCTGCCCATGCACGCCAAACCCGGCAGCCGGCAAACCGTCGACGGCGCTCCCCGTTCCAACACCTAACCAGGCAAACGCCATCAACGCCGCTGCCGCGGTACGGGCCGCCCACTTCCCCATGCTAAGACACCAGCCAGGCGGCCGAGTTCATCGCCGCATTAGAAAAACCGCGAAATAATACGCGCCAAGGCGTTAGCCTACCCCGAAGGCACAAGCAAATCAATCAGATATCGGAATTTACGACGATTGCGACGCGCACCATGAGGTGACGGTTGTCCCCGCACGACGGGGGACGGAAGGGAGTAAAGCGAAACGTGTCGATCACGAAAATAACCGACACATGCGCGCGATCAATGCCGCAGTTCCTCGGCAACGATATCCGCCACCAGCAACGCTGCCATGTTGACGATTCGTCGCACCGTCGCAGATGCCGTCAGAATATGCACCGGCTGCTTTGCACCCAGCAAGATCGGACCGATCGCTACATTGTTGCCGGCGGCGACTTTCAACAGGTTATAGGCAATATTTGCCGAGTCTATATTCGGCATGACCAGTAGATTCGCGTTACCTTGCAACGTGGAATCCGGCAATTGGTCCGCACGCAATTGCGCGTCCAATGCGACATCGCCGTGCATTTCGCCGTCCACGTCCAGATCCGGTGCTGTTTGCTGCAGGATCTCCAGCGTATCGCGCATCTTCTGCGCGCTTGGACCCTTGCTTGATCCAAAATTCGAATGCGACAACAGTGCGATCTTCGGCTCGATGCCGAAACGGCGCACTTCCTCGGCCGCCATGATCGTGATTTCGGCCAGTTCCGCCGGTGTCGGATCATAGTTGACGTGGGTATCCACTAGGAAAATCTGGCGCCCTGGCAGCAGCAGCGCATTCATCGCCGCGTAGACGGTCGCACCTTCCCGTTTCCCGATTACCTGGTCGATAAAGTGCAGATGGCGATGCGTGGTACTGATCGTGCCGCAAATCAGGCCTCGCGCCTCGCCTTTCTTCACCAGCATCGAGCCGATCAGCGTGGGACGACGACGCATTTCCAGCTTGGCCGATTGGGCGGTCGTGCCTTTACGGGCCTGCATCTTGTGATACGTCTGCCAATAGTCGCGATAGCGTTCGTCGAACTCCGGATTGACGATACGGAAGTCCTGATCCTGAACCAGACGCAGTCCATAACGCGTCATGCGTTGCTGGATAACCGCGGGACGACCCACGAGGATCGGGAAGCAGATCTTCTCGTCCACCAGGATCTGCACCGCGCGCAGGACCCGCTCTTCTTCCCCTTCGCTGAACACGATGGTCTTCTGCTCCGGCGTGGCGGCGCGCGCCACCTGGAACACCGGCTTCATGATCGTGCCGCTTTGATAGACGAACTGCTGCAGATGCTGTTCGTAGGCGTCCATGTCCTCGATCGGCCGCGTGGCCACGCCGTCGAGCATGGCCGCCTTTGCAACCGCCGGTGCGATCTTCACGATCAGGCGCGGGTCGAATGGCTTGGGAATAAGATACTGCGGACCAAACGACAGGTCTTCGATGCCGTAGGCCGTGGCCACCACGTCACTTTGTTCCTGGCGGGCCAATTCGGCGATCGCATTGACGACGGCGATTTCCATGTTCTTTGTAACCGTGGTCGCGCCGACATCCAGTGCACCGCGGAAAATGAACGGGAAACACAGGACGTTGTTAACCTGATTCGGGTAGTCGGTGCGGCCGGTGGCGATGATGGCGTCCGGCCGCACTTCCAGCGCCGCCTCCGGCATGATTTCCGGATTGGGATTCGCCAGCGCCAGGATCAGCGGATCCTTCGCCATCTTCGCGACCATCTCCGGCTGCAACACGCCACCGGCCGACAGGCCCAGAAAAATATCGGCGCCTTCAATCGCTTCGGCCAAGGTCCGATGCGAGGTATCGCTCGCGAACTGCTCCTTCTTGGGGTCCATCAGTTCGGTGCGACCTTTGTACACCACCCCGGCCAGGTCGGTCACGATGATGTTCTCGAGCTTCAACCCGAGATCGAGCAGCAACTCCAGACAGGCGAGCGCCGCCGCGCCGGCGCCGGACGAGACGAGCTTGACTTCCGAAATCGGCTTGCCGACCACTTTCAAGCCGTTCGTCACTGCCGCGCCCACGACAATCGCCGTGCCGTGCTGGTCATCGTGAAAGACCGGGATCTTCATCCGCTTGCGGCATTCGCTTTCGACGACGAAGCAGTCCGGTGCTTTGATGTCTTCGAGGTTGATACCGCCGAACGTCGGCTCCAGCGCCGCGATCACGTCCACAAGCTTATGCGGGTCCATTTCGTTCAGCTCGATGTCGAATACATCGATACCGGCAAATTTCTTGAATAGAACAGCCTTGCCTTCCATCACCGGCTTGGACGCCAGCGGACCGATATTGCCCAGCCCCAGCACCGCCGTACCGTTCGATACCACCCCCACGAGATTGCTGCGGGCCGTGAACCGCGCCGCATTCAACGGGTCCTTGACGATTTCCTCACACGCGGCGGCAACGCCGGGCGAGTACGCCAGCGCAAGGTCACGCTGGTTTATCAGTTGTTTCGTCGCGGCGATGGCGATCTTGCCCGGCGTCGGAAATTCGTGGTAATCGAGCGCGGCTTCGCGCAGTTTGGCATTGACGGGTGTGGACATGAGAACCTGGCAGAAAGCGGTCGCGTAACGACCAAAAAGCAAAGACGATCCAACAGCAGCCTGGCGACAGCATCGCCACCGACGATATTGCCACGATCGTTGCAACGGCGGTCACTGACACTTCCGCTCCTTGCCCGTCATCGTGCATCCGGCATCCTGTAATCGAAACCTTGCGCCATCAGGAGAAACAGCGCGCCGACGTCGCGGGCACCCCACCCAAAGCGGGCCGCGCGCAGACGCCAAAAGATCGACGCGTCGGCGCATTGTAGCGCCAATTGTTCCAACAAATATGAGCATCGCTGCGTGAAATACGCTATTGCACCATCGTGCAAGCGGTATTGCTGCGTCGCAGCAGCGTCGTGATTCACATAAGGCGTAAGGGGCGATCGCCGTGGCATCGTCCGCGTTGCGCGTTACGTCCCACCACCCTCCCCGATGTATTGCCATGGGCCGCGCATCGGTGCGGCAAACCGCCTGGGACGCGATCTTACAAAGACATCTGGAGACCGCCGGCGCAACCACCCTGTCCGCCGCGACATGAATGCGGGCACAATACCGGGCGAGGCAGTCCATGTCGCCGATCCGCGTTTTCCACTTTCGACAGACCGCCCACGCAGGGCGAGTCCCCCAGTCCGCATGCCAACAGAATTCGAACTGATCGATCAGATTTTCTTGCGCCGCGCGCGTGCGGCGCGCGTGCGCGCCGAAGTGCATGCCGCCCGCGACGGGTCCGCGCCGTCTCGCTTGCGTTCCACCCGCCTCGGCATCGGCGACGATTGTGCGCTGCTGGACCTGCCTGCGGGACAGTCGTTGGCGGTGTCGACGGATATGCTGGTCTGCGGCCGCCATTTCCTGCCTGACGTCGATCCGCGCAAGCTCGGTCACAAGGCGCTGGCGGTCAATCTGTCGGATTTGGCGGCGATGGGTGCCACTCCGATGGCATTCACCTTGTCGCTGGCTCTGCCACCGGAGATCGCGGCCGATGTGAATTGGCTCGATCGCTTTGCGGAAGGGCTGTTTGCGTTAGCGGAACCGCACGGCTGCGAATTGATCGGGGGTGACACGACAGCCGGTCCGTTGACGATCAGCATCACGATCTTCGGCGCCTTGCCGCATGGTGCCGCACTGCGGCGTGACGCGGCACGCGCAGGCGACGACATCTGGTTATCAGGGACATTGGGCGACGCACGGCTGGCATTGGGGCTGATGCGTCAGGACTGGCCACTGACCACGCTTGGCACGTCCGACGCTGCCGGGACGCTGGCAGCGGTACGCACCGCGATGGAGGCGCCGCAACCACGCATTGCGCTAGGGGAGCAATTGCGCGAACTGGCGCATGCGGCGATCGATCTCTCGGATGGCCTCGCCGGGGACCTGGCACACATCGCGCGGCGCTCCGGCCTGGTGGCCGTCGTCGACGTTGATGCCGTGCCCCGCTCGGGATGGTTGGCCGCGTGCGCACCCGAAATCCAGAAGGTCTGCACGTTGAGTGGCGGCGACGATTACGAACTGTGCTTCACGGCACCGATCGCATCGCGCGCGGCGTTGGAAGCCCTGAACGCTCACGGTTCGATCGATGGTGTCGCCCTCACCCGGGTCGGTACGATGCGGGCACCGGAAACCGCCGCGGCGTCGCCAACCGGCACGCCAAGCGATATGCCCGCGACGCATCATGAATCAATGCGCTCAGGCGCATCCGAGGACGCCTTGGCATCCCGTGCCGTGATCGAGGATATACGCGACACCACCGCGCCGCTACGACTCGCGACGGGCACCCTGAATCAGGCAGGTCAGGTACACTGGGTCGCCTCCGACGGTACCCCTCTTTCTCTTTCGCTGACCGGTTTCGATCACTTCGATGCAGCCTGACCCTACTCTCTCCGATACACAGGCACGCGTCGAGCGCCAGCCCGCGACGCTGCGTTTCATGCTGTCTCATCCGGTACATATCGCCTCGCTGGGTTTCGGCAGCGGGCTTTCGCCGATCATGCCCGGCACCTGCGGCACGTTGTTCGGCTGGGCCGCGTTTGCCGTGCTCCAGCCGTGGTTGTCCAACACGGCCTGGGCGCTGTTGATCCTGATCGGCTTCCTGGCCGGCATCGGCTTCTGCGGCTTTACCGCGCGCCGCATGAATATGCCGGACCCGGGACCCGTCGTATGGGACGAGGTCATCGCGATATGGCTGGTCCTGTGGCTCGCCGCACCAACGGGTTTCGCTGCGCAATTGCTTGCCTTCGCCGTGTTCCGCTTTTTCGATATGGTCAAGCCACCGCCGATCCGTTGGTTCGACCAGCGTTTGAAAGGCGGCTTCGGCATCATGTTCGACGATATCGTGGCCGCGTTTTTCGCGTTGCTGGTCCTGGCGATCGGACATCGTCTGTTCGGCTAGCGTGGCCGATACGATCCGTCCCGTGCGCCCTTGTTTCTCGCTTACCAGGAGGAAACGCCGATGTCCTCAGACACGCTTACTGTTGACTTGACGATCGCAGAGGCTGCACCACCACCATCGTATGACGCACTGGCTCAGCAAGCGGCCCAATTAGGACAGCAGCTGATTCAGCGCGGCTGGACGGTGGCGACGGTCGAATCATGCACCGGCGGCTTGATCGCCGCTGCGCTCACGGAAGTGGCGGGAAGCAGCGCGTGGTTCGAGCGGGGCTTCGTGACCTATTCGAATGCCGCGAAAACCGGCGCGGTGGATGTCGCCACCGCGCTGATCGACACGCATGGCGCGGTCAGCGAACCGGTGGCGGCGGCGATGGCGCGTGGCGGGTTATTGGCGAGCCAGGCTCGGATAACGGCATCGGTCACCGGCGTCGCGGGACCCAGCGGTGGCAGCGCCGAGAAACCAGTGGGAACGGTTTGCTTCGGGTGGGCCTATCGATCGGCGGAAAATACGGCGCCAGTGGTCCACACGGTCACCTGTCACTTCGATGGTGATCGTGCGTCCGTTCGGCGGCAAAGCGCGCGGCATGCACTGCATGGTCTGGCGCTGCTCGTCTCGCACACTACGACGGGCACATGAAGCGCGGCAAACCACGGCGCATCACGGAAGCAGGTCGCCGTGCGAATCAAACGCCGCGCGCGACATTGATCGCGTCACGGGTCGCGCGAGCCGCGTCGGCCGCGCGCTGGGCGAAGTCCGCGCCGTTACCCGCATAGAGGATCGCACGCGACGAATTGATCATCATGCCGGTGTTGTCGGCGGTCTTGCCGGCCGACACCGTTGCTTCCACATCGCCGCCTTGCGCGCCAATGCCTGGAATCAACAACGGCATGTCACCGACGATGCCCCGGACCCTCGCAATTTCCGCTGGAAAGGTCGCGCCCACGACCAGCGACAGCTCCCCGCTGGCGTTCCATTCACCGGCGGCCTTTTCCGCCACGACCTGATACAAGGGTCGCGCCGTTGCCGCGCCGTCGGTGGGCGATACATCGAGGAACTGCAGATCCGAACCACCGGGATTCGATGTCCGGCACAGCACGATGACGCCCTTGCCCGGATAAGCGAGATAAGGCTCGATCGTATCAAAGCCCATATACGGATTCACCGTCACCGCATCCGCCTGAAAACGCTCGAACGCTTCACGCGCGTACTGCTGCGCGGTGGAGCCGATATCGCCGCGCTTCGCATCCAGGATCACCGGCACCCCCGGATGATGCGCGTGAATATGCGCAATCAGCCGTTCGAGCTGCCACTCGGCGCGATGCGCCGCGAAATAGGCTATTTGCGGCTTGAAGGCGCTCGCATACGGCGCGGTGGCATCGACGATATCGCGACAGAACGTGAAGAGGTGCTCAGGATCGGCGTTGCCCCTGTTCCCACCCAGTGCGGCGGGAAAACGCGTGGGCTCCGGGTCCAGTCCGACGCACAGCAATGAACCGGTGCGTTGCCAGGCGGCACGCAGCATGCCGTTGAAAGAAAACGTGGCGGAAGAGGGGGGCACGGAAGAATGAGCAGACATGAGATGAACGGGACGCGAATCGGAACGCAAGCGCGATTCTACCCTACCGCGGGACCGTTACCGCGTTCATCCGCGCCTGAATGACGCCGGTGCGTTGCCGCAGATACGGCGAGCCAGGATGGGCGTCGTAGTAGCGCGGATCGGGCAGCATCACCGCGAGGCGCGCTGCCTGGGCCGCCGATAGCCGCGCCGCGGAAACATGGAAGTAATGTCGCGCGGCCGCCTCCGCACCGTACACGCCATTGCCCCATTCCACCGAGTTCAGGTAGATTTCAAGGATACGACGCTTGTCGAGCACCATGTCGAGCATGCCGGTAATGATCAGCTCCTGGCCCTTGCGAATATAGCTCTTTTCCGACGACAGAAAGAGATTGCGCGCCAATTGCTGTGTGATCGTCGACCCCCCGCGCGCCACGCGTCCCGCACGCTGATTGCGATCCCAGGCTTGCATCATCGCCTCGGTATCGAAGCCCGGATTGTCGACGAAGGTGGCATCCTCGGATGCCACCACCGCGCGCTTCAAGTTGATCGAGATGGCATCGTACGGCACCCATTCATGTTCCAGGGAACGGTGATCGCCGTCATGCGCCATCCGCCAGCTACCGGCCCGCATGTAGGCGGTGGAACCCGGGTCGACGAAACGCCACCAGACGATGCTCGCCAGGTAAAAGACCTGCGTCGCGCACCACGCCACCAGCAAAAGCGTCAACACCCGCATGACGCGGGAGGTCAGCCATCGCCGGCGTGGGGAGCGGGTCGCCACTATCGCACTTATCCCTTCAACCGTGCGCGCAGCGCGGTCAGCACCGGGCGGCCATCAGGGCGTACCCCCCGCCACGACAGAAACGACTCGGCAGCCTGCTCGACCAGCATCCCCAGACCATCGGCGATATCGGCACCGGCCGCCCGCGATGCAAGCAGGAACGGCGTAAGCGCAGCGCCGTACATCATGTCATAAACCAATGTACCAGCGCCAATCGCCCCGGCCGGCAGATCCGGCAACGCGCCGCCGAGACTGCTCGATGTCCCGTTGATGACGATGTCATAGCGCGCAGCCGATGCCGATGCTACGTCGAGTGCCGCCGCGGTTCCGGCTTCCGTCGCGCCCGTCATCGATGCCGGAGAACGATCGGAAGCAGACGGGACGACGGCCGCGTCGAACGGCAGCAACTGTGACGCTTCGAGGGCTTCCAGCACCACATGCCGCGCCACGGCATCAGCGGCAAAATGGTCGCGCAACGCGTGTGCGCGCTGCACGGTACGATTGGCGATGTGCAACTGCCTGGGTCCACGCTCCAGAATCGGAAGGATCACGCCACGCGCCGCGCCACCTGCGCCCAACAGCAAGACGCGCTTACCCGCGAACGGACAACCCAGATTGATCTCGATGTCCTGCACCAGACCGGCGCCGTCGGTGTTGTCGCCTTCGATCCGCACCGTGTCACCTTCGCGCAAAAAGCGCAACGTATTGACTGCGCCCGCAGCGGCGGCGCGCGGCGTCAACGTATCGGCCAGGGCGTGCGCTTCCAGCTTGAACGGCACGGTGACATTCATCCCTCGCCCGCCCGCGGCGGCAAACGACCGCACCGCGTCGGCAAAACCATCGAGCGGTGCCAGCAGACGGTCATAGTGCAGTGCATGACCTGTGGCTTTCGCAAAAGCCGCATGGATCTCCGGCGATTTACTGTGTGCGATCGGATGTCCCACCACCAGGTAGCGATCGACATCCATGATTGGTTGCCCGCCCGCTTGGTCATGCGACGTATTCGCGATCATGCTCGCTTCTCCAAGTCCCCGGTGCCCTGCAATGCGGCCTGATCGCGGTTTTCCGTGACTGCCGCCTCCTGGTCGAATGCGTTGTCGTCGTCCCGCGCCCCCGTATCGGTGTCGCCGTCCGGCGGCGCGGCAGCGTCTTCCGTCGTGGCGCCGTCGCCCGCCTTGCCCGCTTCGGCCGCCAATTCCACCTCCGCCGCGTCCTCGCCCGTCTCCTCGGCGTCGGCGCCATCGACCGTGTCCGCGCCATCGACGGGCGGCACGTCCAGCACCTGTACCAGTCGACATGACAAGTCGACGTTGAGTTCATCCATCTCGACGATATCGAGCAGCAGGCGCGTGCCGCGCGCGTGCACGCCGATCGCGGGAACGATCATCGTGAGCGGGATCTCCTCGAAACGTACCAGATCGCCCTTGATGACCTGTGCCACCATCTGCTTGCGCTCCTCCTGCCGCAACCAGCGCAGGCACCAGAACTTTTCCATCTTGTGCTGATGCTCGGCGTAGGCCGAATACGTCTCGTCGAAGCCCTGAACCACCGCATAAAGGTCCGCATCCTTCGGCTTGAACGGCGCGACCATCTTTGCAGCCACGCCATGACGCGTGATGGCCACCAATTGCCATTGATTCACCAGATCGACATACCGACGCAGCGGAGAGGTGCTCCACGCATATTGCGCAACGCCTAGACCTTCATGCGGTGCCGCCGATGTCTGCATCCGCGTGCGATTCGGACCGAAGGCGCGTTGTGCCCGATAGATGCCCGGCACGCCATGTTCGGCCAGATACGCGCCCCAGTTGCTGTTTGCCGCAATGGCCAGCTCGGCGACGATCAGATCCAGCGGCGCGCCACGGCGACGCGGCGAGATGGTGACGTGCTCGCCTTCGATGTAGAAGTTGAAATCGGACGAGCGTTGCACCTCGCGGCGCAAGCCGTTGGCGATCCGCGTCTGCTGCCGCGTCTCATGGAGCGCCTGCGCCAACGGCCACAATGCCACGATGTCGTCGCGATGCGGGTAGTCGCCTTCATTGGCGGCCAGCGATTCCTCGGTCACGATCGGGTCGAGAATATTTGTACGCAGATTGTGCGAGATGAAGACCTTCTCGACGCGCGTCTCGGTGGCAACCACATCGTAGGTCTGCTTGTCGACGATCAGGTACAGCGACACCGCTGGCCGGAAGTCGCCTTCGTTCAGCGTGAAGACCTCCACCACCTCCGGGGGCAACATCGTGATCTTGTCACCCGGCATATAGACGGTGGACAGACGCGCCCGTGCGATGGCGTCGATCGCATCATCCTTCATGATGCCGAGCGATGGCGCCGCGATATGCACGCCCACCCTCAACCGATCGTCCGCCAGATGTGTCACCGAGATGGCATCATCGATTTCAGTCGTCGTGATGTCGTCGATCGAGAAAGCGCGCACACCGGCGTCCGGCAGTTCGTCTAGCGGCGCAGCGACACTGACCGCCGGGAAACCGATACCGTCGGGAAAATATTCCGCGATAAACTTGGTCTCATGCCACATACGGGGCGACTCGATGCCGCCGCACGCGATCATCAACTGCGCCGCCGTCATGCCACGCGCGGCGGCGGCGGCTTCCATCGCCTTGTATTCGATCGTATTCTTGTCGGGCCGCACCAGCAAGTTCACGACCCGCCCCTTGAAGGCGTCCGGCAGTCGACCTTCGATCAGTTCCTGTACATAGCCATCCTGGACGCGTGCCTGCTCGGCCTTGCGTGCCAATGCCGACAGCGCCGCCTTCAATTGCTCTTCCGGCGCCCGCTGGTAATTTCCCCGGCCCTTGCGCCGGAAATAGACCGGCGAGCCGTGAATACGCAATGCCAGTGCCGCGCGCTGCACCGCCGTCGGCTTCTCGCCAAAGTACTCGGTCGCCAGCGCGGCGAAATTGAATTCGTCGACGCCGGCTACCTCCCAAAGGAAATCCAGATCGATGTCGCCCGCTTCAGTGTCGGCCTGTTTGATCAGGTCGGCGGGCGCGGGCGACGTAAACTCCACCATCACGTCCCGGCCCTTTACTTTCGCCCGACGACCACCCGGCAACTCCACCTGCAGCGCGTCACCGTTCTGCGAGAGCACGGTGCCCGCCTTGAAACTGCCGGATTCTTCAAAAAAAACGTTCACGCTCTACCCTTTCTCCGCATTCGACTGCGGTCGTTCCCATCGTGTGCGCGATGACGCGATGGTGTCGGTGGTTGCCATCGGGCCGCCACCGACACATGTTCAATTTGCCATGCGGCGCGTTCCCGTCACCACGGGCGGTACACCACCAATCGCCAATGCCGGGACATCATCCTGCGCAACGATATCGGCATTCGGACAGGTTGCCACCGCGCCCGGCAGCGGTGCGACATCGATGCCACAGAATGCCAGCACCGCGTCCAGATAATCGTCGAATTCGCTGATAGCGTGGTTGCTGCCTTCGATAAGCGTCGTTTTTGCGCCCGCGTAATGCACCAGCATATCCCGATAGTCCAGAACCTCGTCACCCGTGGCAGCCAGCAGAAAATACCGACCCGGGTCACTTAGCCGCTCGACCCGCAATGCCTTCAATTCATCGAGATGCCGTGGCTCGACGACGATCGTGCCACCGCCGTGCCACAAGGGTTGCTCACCCAGAAAGCGCTCCAGGCTCGCGTCCGGCATCGTCGCCGGATTGATCACCACGGCACGGCATCCGATCCGCTCCGCAAGCCATGTCGCGTAATAACCACCCAGCGAACTTCCGACCAGCGTCAAATCCGATGCGGGCGTCTGACCGATAATCGACTCGGCCAGACGGATTGCTTCATAGGGACTTACCGGCAATTGCGGGCAACGCCATGCATTGATCTGTCCAAGAACAGCCAAGCGTCCGGCAAGCCGCCGCGCCTTGAAGGAGCGCGGAGAGGAACGGAATCCGTGCAGATAGAGAATCAATGCGCTTCCCGGTTCTTGGGGCGCTGCGACAGCGCATCGAGCAACAGCTGATGCACGCCGCCGAACCCGCCATTGCTCATGACCAGCACCTGATCGCCGGGACGCGCCTCACGCACGACGGCGGCAACCAGCCCGCGCAGATCGTCAAATGCCTGCGCACGGCCGCCCAGCGGCGCCAAAGCGTCTGCCAGATTCCAGTCCAGCGCCGTTTTACCGGTAGGCGCGTGATAAGCGAACGTCAAGTCCGCGCCCATGAGGCTCTGCGGCAATGCAGCCTTCATCACCCCTAGCTTCATCGTATTCGAACGCGGCTCCAGCACCGCCAGGATGCGACCGTCACGCCCGGCAGCATCCCCCCGCGTCATCGCCGCGCGCAGACCGGCAATCGTCGTACGTATCGCGGTGGGATGGTGGGCGAAGTCATCATAGACGGTGATACCCATCACATCGCCGCGCCTTTCCATTCGACGCCGGATACCCCGGAAAGTGCCCAATGCTTTCGCGGCGACGCCAGGCAGCACGCCGACATGATGCGCCGCCGCCACCGCCGCCAACGCGTTCATGACATTATGCCTGCCCTGCAATCCCCACTCGACCTCGGCCACCTGGCGACCCTGCCACGCCACGCCGAAATGCGCGGCGTCGATGTCGTCGCTCGCTCGGTCGGCGACCTGATCGCCCGGTGTCGCGGTGGGCGGCATTGCGGCCGCGACGGGTTGCAACAACGCCCGGGCTTCCCAGCCGTTCTCCACGCCAAAGCGCTCGACCTCGCTCCAGCAACCGCGTTGCAGCACGCGATCCAGCGCCGCTTCGGTCCCATTCGACACGATACGTCCGATGCCCGGCACCGTCCGCACCAGATGATGGCACTGTGTCTCGATGGCCGCGAGATCGGGGAAAATATCAGCGTGATCGTATTCGAGGTTATTGAGAATCAGCGTCCGCGGCCGGTAATGCACGAACTTCGACCGCTTGTCGAAAAACGCGGTGTCGTATTCGTCGGCTTCGATGACGAAAAACGACGAATCGGTCAAGCGGGCCGAAATCCCGAAATCCTGCGGAACCCCGCCAATCAGGAAACCAGGCGCGAAGCCTGCCTGATCCAGGATATGCGCCAGCATCGATGTCGTGGTGGTCTTGCCGTGCGTCCCCGCGACGGCCAGCACCCACTTGTCCGCCAGGACATGCTCGGACAGCCATTGGGGCCCGGACGTGTAAGGCAGGCCACGATCGAGGATGCGCTCCATCAACGGATTACCGCGCGTGATGACATTCCCGATCACATACAGGTCCGCGCCAATCACGGCCGGATCGGCGTCGTAACCATCGGTCAGGTTGATTCCCTGAGCGGCGAGCTGCGTGCTCATCGGTGGGTAGACCGCCGCATCGCACCCCGTGACCTGGTGCCCGGCTTCTCGGGCCAGCACGGCCAAACCACCCATGAACGTACCGCAGATACCGAGAATATGAATATGCATGGGAACGTGCCGAACGACTGATATCAAAACCGGTGCATTGTACCCGAGGGGCCGCCTAGCCCCCCCTCGAATCTCAGGTATCATGGCCCGATGGCACGTAAACCCGCACTCGATCCCAGGCGCGTACGCGAAGAAATCGCGGCGGTGGCAGCGAAGTTGATCGCCGAGGACGGCTTCGACTTCGCTAGCGCCAAGCGCAAGGCCGCGCGACAACTGCTCGGAGACTCCCGGATTTCCGGTGAATGGCTGCCGGACAACGACATGATCGAGGATGAAGTCCGCGAATACCAGTCGCTTTTCCTGTCCGACAGCCAGCCCGCAATCTTGCACGCAATGCGACGGATCGCTCTCGAATGGATGGCGCGCCTGTCCGCGTTCGACCCGTACGTGACCGGCGCCGTCTGGAATGGCACGGCCGGAGCGCACTCGGACATCCACCTGCAATTGTTTTCCGATGCAAGCAAGGACATTGCCATCTTCATGCTCAATGCCGGCATCGACTACGACGCTGGCGAGACCCGTCACGCGGGCGGCAAAGGCATGGTAGAGACGCTGAGCTTTGTCGTGCGCGATGCCGCGTTGCGCGACGCGCGGGCAGGCGATACCGACGGCCGGCATGGCTTAGGCGGCATGGGCGCGCCCGCCGACGGCACCGTAGGCATCCAGTTGTCCCTGTACCCGCAGAACGACCTCCGCGGCGCTACGCGCAACGACCCCCGCGGCCGACCGATTCGCGGCAGCATGCGAATGCTGACGGATATGCTCGAAGCACAGGCCGATGCCCAGGAAGGCGCATAGGGCATTACCACGACCGCGCCACCAGGACCCATTGCCAAAGACGTGACCTGACGGGCACGACATCGTGTCGACAGACACGATGTCCGATCGACCGGCCAGGCGTCCTTGCTTTCGTGCGCCCTCTTCCAGGATCTGCTTGCGATGTCGCGGAATGCAGCATGGGCTTTGTATCGTCCGCATTACCGTTGCTGTCGTTTTGTGCCTGTCTTATGCGAAAGGACCGGCGTGCCCTATGGCGTCCGCGCCGACAGACAACGACGTCGCGCGTAACGCCCATCGGATCAGGGCGCCACGCGCCTTTGCCCCCGCTGAAATAAGCTGAGTCCTATTTTTCACTGGACAGTTTTTTTCAAATAGCGGTAAAGTCGCGCAACTTCGCGAATTTTGCTGCGAACCATCACTTTGTTGCAACCAGGCGACAGTCAATTGTTTCTCGACAGAATACATGTTTGCGTCACAGCATGCGATCCTGGAAATACGCTGAAATTAGCAGAATTTTTCGCAAAAAGCGTGCAGATTGGACGAAGTTAGGTTACATTGACGCTAATCAGGAATTGACCCCGACGTCCGTGGGGTTGATCCCGCGATCGTGACAGATCCGACATGCGAGGGGTGACCGAATGGCTCGGACCATTGTCGTCTCCATAAGCGCGGCCGCCGTGTGCGTGGCGCCGTTCGAGGGGCGCCAGGGGTAAGCCTGCCTGTCGTAGTTCCGATCATAGATTAATTTAAACGGAGCTTTTTCGATGGACCTACGTAAGCTGAAGACTTTGATCGACCTGGTGGCCGAGTCCAGCATTTCCGAACTCGAAATCACGGAAGGCGAAGGCCGCGTGCGCATTGTCAAGAATGCGGCGCCGGTGTACGCGGCGGCGGCGCCGGCGGTCCATTACGCACCGGCAGCGGGCGCACCGGCGGCGGGTGCGCCCGCTGCCGGTGCGGCGCCTGGCGCAGCACCCGCCGAGCCGGCGGCGCCACAAGGCCATATCGTCACGTCACCGATGGTCGGCACGTTCTACCGCGCACCCTCACCGGGTGCGGAATCCTTCGTCCAGGTGGGCGACACGGTCAAGGAAGGCCAGACGATCTGCATCATCGAAGCGATGAAGCTGTTGAACGAAATCGAAGCCGACAAGAGCGGCGTGATCAAGGAAGTACTGGTCGACAACGGCCAGGCAGTCGAATACGGCCAGCCGCTGTTCGTTATCGGCTGATACCGCGGGCGGACAGCCCGGCGTGCCACGCGCCCCCGGTCCCCAGGACGGTGCGCGTAGCCCGCGCCGATGTCGTCGTCGGCACGAAGACGCGTTTCGGCGGATGAGACAGAGTGAAGACCGCATGGTTCTCCTGCGCGTGCGTGATGGCGTATGCCGAGAAGAAGGCGCCGGGACCGCGACATTCGCAGCGAACACGCCGTCCCGCCCTGTTCCGACAGTTTTCGTGCCTTTTCGATTGATCCCGGCGATCGGTAACGATCGTCCGACATTCCGCTAGGCTTTTCAGCTATGTTCGAAAAAATTCTCATTGCCAATCGCGGGGAAATCGCGCTGCGTATTCAGCGCGCGTGCCGTGAACTCGGCGTTAAGACCGTGGTGGTCTACTCCGAAGCCGACAAGGAAGCAAAGTACGTCCGGCTGGCGGATGAAGCCGTGTGTATCGGTCCGGCTCCGTCGAATCTCAGCTATCTCAACATGCCGGCGCTGATCAGCGCCGCGGAAGTCACCGATGCCGAGGCAATTCATCCCGGCTATGGCTTCTTGTCGGAAAATGCCGACTTTGCCGAGCGCGTCGAGCAGTCCGGATTCGCGTTCATCGGACCCCGCCCGGAAACCATCCGTATGATGGGCGATAAGGTGTCTGCGAAGCAGGCAATGATCCGTGCCGGCGTGCCGTGCGTGCCCGGTTCGGAAGGCGCATTGCCGGAAGATCCGAAGGAGATCATCAAGATCGGCCGCGCCGTGGGCTATCCCGTGATCATCAAGGCCGCGGGCGGCGGCGGCGGTCGTGGCATGCGCGTGGTCCACAGCGAAGCGGCGTTGATCAACGCGGTCAACATGACGCGCGAGGAAGCCGGCCGAGCCTTCGGCAATCCCGAAGTCTATATGGAGAAGTTCCTGCAGAATCCGCGTCACGTGGAAATCCAGGTTCTTGCCGACACGTTCAAGAACGCCATCTGGCTGGGTGAGCGCGACTGCTCGATGCAACGCCGCCACCAGAAGGTGATCGAGGAAGCGCCGGCCCCGGGTATTGCACGCCGCATCGTCGAAAAAGTGGGGGAACGCTGCGCCGAGGCCTGCAAGAAGATGGGGTATCGTGGCGCCGGCACGTTCGAGTTCCTGTTCGAAAACGACGAGTTCTATTTCATCGAAATGAACACGCGCGTGCAGGTCGAACATCCCGTCACCGAACTGATCACGGGCGTCGACATCGTGCAGGAACAGATCCGCATCGCCGCAGGCGAAAAACTGGAGATCCGTCAGCGCGACGTCGAACTGCGCGGGCATGCGATCGAATGCCGTATCAATGCCGAGGACCCCCTCAAGTTTACGCCGTCACCGGGTCGCATTACGTCATGGCATCCACCGGGCGGCCCTGGCATCCGTGTCGATTCGCATGCCTATGATGGCTATTTCGTGCCGTCGAACTACGATTCGATGATCGGCAAGGTCATTGCCTATGGTGCCACCCGCGATCAGGCGATCAAGCGGATGCAGATCGCGCTGTCGGAAATGGTGGTCGAAGGCATCAAGACGAACATTCCGCTGCATCGGGAACTGATGGCCGACGGTGCATTCATCGCCGGCGGCACGAGCATCCATTATCTGGAAGAACGCCTGGCCGCAAATAAAGCCGCCGAGCAAGGCAACCAGGCCTGAACGTAACCGGCGCGTGCAGGGTTGCGCCTCGTGGACAAGCCGAACCACTGCCGGGAACGTTGCCAGAAGGACCACCGCGCGGGTGTACCGTGGGACTGACGCAGTGCATGCGCCGCCCCGGTGCCCCGCGCTTTTTTTCGATACGTCCCTTCGATACCACGACGGGCGCGGTGTCGAACACCCGGTGACATCGCGTATCATCCGGGTTTGGACGGCTGAACAGGAGTATCCGCGTGAGTTACCGCGAATTAGTCATTGATGCGGCGCGTGACACCGCCGAAGCGCTCTCCGACACGCTGATGGACCTGGGCGCCCTGTCCGTGTCGATCGAAGACGCCGATGCCGATACGCCGGACGAGCAGCCCGTTTTCGGCGAGCCCGGCATGGTCGTGCAGTCGCACAGCTGGCATCACTCACGCGTCGTCGCGCTACTATCTGCGGATCAGGACCCGGACGTCCTGTTGCGCGCGGCGGCGAACCACCTGCTGTTGCCCGTACCGTCGTTCGAGACGCGTGAGATCGCGGACCAGGACTGGGTCCGCCTGACGCAATCCCAGTTCGCACCCATCGCGATAGGCAGACACATCTGGGTCGTGCCATCGTGGCACGATGCCCCGGACCCCGACGCGTTGATCCTCGAACTGGATCCCGGCCTGGCCTTCGGCACCGGCAGCCATCCGACTACGCGGCTGTGCATGGAATGGCTGGAAAGCCAGGTCCAGAATGGCGATACCGTGCTCGACTACGGTTGCGGCTCCGGTATCCTGGCCATTCTCGCCGTCAAGTGCGGTGCGCGCGATGTGGTAGGAATCGATATCGACGCTCAGGCGGTAGCGACCGCGCACGACAACGCGGCCCGCAATCGTGTAGCCGGCCAGGCGCTGCGCTTTGGCCTGCCAGACGCCCTGCCCGCAGCGGCCTCGGCGCCTGGCAGCGCCACGGGCGCGCAGGCAGTGGCCGAACCGGGAGCGACGTTCGATATCGTCGTCGCGAACATCCTGTCGAATCCGTTGAAAGTACTGGCATCGATGCTATGCGGGCGTGTGCGGCCCGGTGGTCGCATCGCGCTCTCCGGCGTATTGGCACGCCAGGCCGAAGAAGTGGCCGCGGCGTATGCGCCGTGGATCGACATGCATGTCTGGCGTGAACACGAAGGGTGGGTCTGCCTCAGCGGCACGCGCCGCGCTTAGTACATCGCGCACGCCAGTTCGCAATGATGGCGGGGGCTGAGTAAAATACCTCATAGCCGCCATGATGGTTCATGGCACATTTACTTTTTCTGGGAAAACACTTTGGCCTCGCTCATTTGCGGATCGCTCGCCTACGACAACATCATGACGTTCGAAGGGCGTTTTGGCGAACATATCCTTCCGGATCAGGTGCACATTCTGAACGTCAGTTTTCTCGTGCCAACGATGCGTCAGGAATTCGGCGGATGCGCGGGCAATATCGCGTATAGCCTGCGCATGCTGGGGGGGGACGCTCGCATCATGGCCACCATCGGCGGCGTCGATGGTCAACGCTACCTCGACCGCTTGGGCGAACTGGATCTCAAAGCCCATCATGTCCGCGTGATTGATGGCGCGAGCACCGCTCAAGCGATGATCACGACCGACCTCGACAATAATCAGATCACGGCCTTCCATCCTGGCGCGATGATGCAATCGCATCAAAACGACGTCGAGCGGGCATGCAACGATGATGGGGCGATCAAGGTGGGCATCGTCGCCCCCGATGGCCTCGATGGGATGATTGCGCACTGCGAACAATTCTCAAAAGCGGGTATTCCCTTCCTGTTTGACCCCGGTCAGGGCCTGCCACTGTTCCAACAGGACACGCTACGTCGTATGATCGAACTCGCGACCTATCTGGCGGTCAACGACTACGAAGCCAAATTGGTTGAGAACAAGACAGGCTGGTCGTGGGACGAAATCGTCTCACGCACGCAGGCCACCATCGTGACCCGTGGCGAGAAGGGCGCGACGATTTACCGCGACGGCCAACAGGATGACATCCCCGTAGTGCCGGCGGAACGTATCGTCGACCCGACCGGCTGCGGCGATGCGTTCCGCGGCGGTCTGCTGTTCGGCATCGAAAACGGTCTGGATTGGCCTACGACCGGTCGGCTGGCGAGCCTGATGGGCTCATTGAAGATCGCGACGCAGGGTCCGCAGAACTATGCATTGACCGTGGACGAACTGCACGCCGCATTCCAACGTGCGTTTGGATACGCATTGGCTTGACCTCGCTCACTGCCTCGTGACGTGCCCACCGTCGGTAGCGTTCGCATTGGCGCTGAGATCAATGTCTAGGCGTATATAACTAAGATACGCAACGCCATTCCCCTCGCCGAAGTGGCGCGGAAACCAGGCTGGCGTTGCAGCGACTATCACGTAATAGTGGGCAGCGGTAACAGGAGAAAATGCAGATGAGCAAGACGACGCTATGGCAAGTTGCTGTCATCGTACCGATGACAGCAACGTTGTTGGTCATGCAGGGATGTGCCACCGGCGGTGCCTCCGCGGACTCGTACACGGTGTCCCAAGCACAGCGCGAACAAACGGTCCGCATGGCCACCGTGGAATCCGTGCGGGCCGTACAGATTCGCGAAGGCGAGACGACCGGTGTCGGCGCGATCGGCGGCGGCGCCCTCGGCGCGGTTGCAGGGAGTGCGATCGGTGGTGGACGCGGATCGCTGGTGACCGGCATCCTCGGCGGTCTCGGAGGCCTCGTGGCAGGCAACGCGATCGAGAAAGGCATTGGCACCAAGCAAGGCGTCGAGATCACTGTACGCCTGGACAACGGCGACCTGCGTGCTATCACGCAAGCGCCAAGCGCCGAGACGTTCGCCGCGGGCCAGCGCGTCAGGCTGCTGACAAGCGGTGGCATAACGCGTGTGACGCACTAAGCCGTTTCCCCGCGCGTCAAGACGGTTCGGGATGGCATGAAGCCATCGACCGACGTATCGGTAAAAAAAACCCGCATTCGCGTAAGCGAGGGCGGGTTTCTTTTTGTGGCAAGCGGATGACGCGTACGATGTTGCTTATCGCAAGATCGTACGCCGAGGGTCCGGTCGGGGCTCGGTAAGCTGGCAGTGCGGTTGCCGCCAAGCCTGACCATCGCACCGGATGACCGGTCGTGCCTGCCTTCGGTGAGGCCGCGCGAACGCGGCAGCGCATTACGGCTTCGGGCTGGTGGGAAACGGCCAGGCACCCGTGGTGCTCAGCGTGGTCTTCACCGCCGGTGACGTAGGCGTCGTCGCACCGAGCGCAGGGGCAGGCTTTGCCGCTGACTTCTTTGCCGAGGCTTTCTTGGCGGCAGCTTTCTTCGCCGGCGCCTTCTTCGCGGCCGTCTTCTTCGCTGCTACTTTTTTGGCAGCGACCTTCTTTGCAGCAGCCTTCTTCGCCGGTGCCTTCTTCGCGGCGACCTTCTTCGCGGCGACCTTCTTCACGGCGACCTTCTTCACGGCGACCTTCTTCGCTGCCGCTTTCTTTGCCGGCGCCTTCTTCGCGGCAACCTTCTTCACCGCTACTTTCTTGGCGGCGACCTTCTTTGCAGCGGCCTTCTTCGCCGGTGCTTTCTTTGCGGCGACCTTCTTAACGGCAACCTTCTTGACCGCTACTTTCTTTGCGGCAACCTTCTTGACCGCGACCTTCTTGGCAGCAGCTTTCTTAGCCGGTGCTTTCTTTGCAGCGACCTTCTTTGTAGCAGGTTTCTTTTTGGCGGTAGCCATGTTTTTCTCCTTCAGTTGTCGGATGAAATGTGAAGCAACAACACCCTACGTCGGGAACCCGTTGACGGCTTGACGCCCAGGCTTTGATGCCAGGGACGTGGCATGCCGTTGAAACGAGCTATTCGTTCGCTGGGAACCGATAATCGGTGCCCAACAGACGAATGCGGCAACGCGCACGCGACCGGAATCGATCGCATGCGCGTGTAACGCGATCGGCCACCATCGGCAGGTCGATCGCATCGTGACGGTTGATGAGGCGGTTCCGCGCTGCCGAAGGCGTCGGCGCAGAGTTCGGAACCTGACTTGTAATCGGATCGCTTGAAAACGGGTCCTTTTTTTGGAGGGGCGTTGGTCCCTCCCACTGAAGGGATCGCAAAGAGCTCTCGGTCATCCAGGTGGGCCGATTGGCCGCACGAAGCGCTCTGCATCAGGACGACTTTCCCCACTTCGTTAATTGGCACTATCCATCCGGTACTGTCGAGGTCACACGCTTTCTAGGATGTCCTATCTGTTCACGCGATGTTTGCGCGCGGGACCGCCGTCAGTACACTCCGATTTACCGCCTTGTCCGTTGGGGCGTCATATCACGCGCTTACCAACGTCTGTTGCCATGCTGTCTTCTCCGACTGCTTCCTGCCAGTGCGTCACTGGCGACAACGTCGCTGCGATGCGTCGTTGTTCGAATCAGGTATCACTGCTGGCGGTCACATGGCTCGACCACATGCGCCATGCTACCGCCTTCACGACAAAAGTAGAGCAAACATCATTCCACCATGTGACGTAATCGCCGCATTCCGTGTCAATGCGATGCACTTTCACGTCACTCTCGCGCATCTCGCCACCGACGGACTGCCTACGATCACTCCCAAGAGAGTGCGCCACCTGTCTGGTACTCGATGACTCGCGTCTCGAAGAAGTTGCGCTCCTTCTTCAAGTCGATCATCTCGCTCATCCACGGGAACGGATTTTCCTCGTTCGGGAACATGGCGTCCAGGCCGATCTGTTGACAACGGCGATTGCATATAAAGCGAAGATACCCCTTGAACATGCTTGCGTTCAAGCCCAACACGCCACGCGGCATCGTATCTTCCGCGTACTTATACTCCAGATCCACTGCCTGACGGAAGATCCCTGTGATCTCCGCCTTGAATTCCGCAGTCCACAGATGCGGGTTCTCGAGCTTGATCTGATTGATCAAGTCGATACCGAAGTTACAGTGCATCGACTCGTCACGCAGGATGTATTGGTATTGCTCTGCCGCGCCGGTCATCTTGTTCTGACGACCAAGCGCCAGAATCTGTGTAAATCCGACATAGAAGAACAAACCTTCCATGATGCAGGCGAACACGATCAACGAGCGCAGCAGTTGTTGGTCGGTTTCCAAGGTACCGGTCTTGAACGCGGGATCTGTCAACGTATCGATGAACGGCAACAGGAACTCGTCCTTGTCGCGGATCGATGTCACTTCGTGATACGCGTTGAAGATCTCGCCTTCGTCGAGACCCAACGATTCGACGATGTACTGGTACGCGTGCGTATGGATGGCCTCCTCAAACGCCTGGCGCAACAGGAACTGCCGGCACTCGGGGGCAGTGATATGCCGATACGTGCCCAACACGATGTTGTTGGCCGCCAGCGAGTCCGCCGTCACGAAGAATCCCAGATTGCGCTTCACGACCCGACGCTCGTCTTCGGTCAGACCGTTAGGATCCTTCCACAGCGCGATGTCGCGCGACATGTTCACTTCCTGCGGCATCCAATGATTCGCGCAGCCGGCCAGGTATTTTTCCCATGCCCATTTGTACTTGAACGGCACCAGCTGGTTGACGTCGGTCTGACCGTTGATGATCCGCTTGTCGCTGACATTCACGCGGGCTGTCGGATTCGGCGCTGCCTGTTGCGGCGCTGCCGGTGCCTTCGCGACATCTTGCGCGAACGCGGCCTGGGCTTCCGGCATCGCTTGCGGCAACGTCGCACCCGTCACTGCGCCGCCTGCATTCTGCACCGACGACACCCCTGCTCGTTGCGTCGCACCGGCAGGTTGCATCACGGAAGTTTCTTCATCCCAGTTCAGCATTCGCTTTCACCATTTATTCAAGTCGGGTTGTACCATTTTTTGTCAAACGATAAAAGCATCGCTTGCACAAAAAAGCTGTTTTGTCTTTGCATGCATCGCACATTAGCAACATCTGGATCGCAAAACCCATCCAGGGTGCTGAACGCGATGTCATTTGCCTCATGGCTCACATCTTTCGGCGTCCATCATGCGTCGGTCGCTTGCCGCCCCATGCGGCGGTGCGCGATACCGTCGAGCAAGTGCCGCCGCAGCGTCGTTGATATGTCGCGCACTTCGCGTGCGATATGGGACGGCCTCGCCTCGACATCATCCACACGACGCCTCCGCATCGTAATGGCACCAACGCGGCAACACGCGTGCCGATGGACGACATCCACATTCGCCGCATCACACGCATGGCAATGCGATCACGATCGCTGCCCACATGACCATCGATGCGTTATGCATGCCGCACCGCTGGATCGTCCGCCATTGCACTTGTCTTGTGGACGTTCCCGCACGGCATTCGCATTGCGACGTCACGGGTAGATGGCGCACGAGGCCCTGCACGAAGTCGCGGAACCAAGTGTAGCACCCATCCCTGTGATCGCCCACCCAAAACCACTAAATATAGTACTCGCCATCGCCAAAAAGGGCCATATATAGCGACACAGGGTCACTGTGCGCGCGCCACATGATGCAACGTGCGCCACCAGCGCCGTGCCGCTTCGTCATACATACAGGTCACGGCAACGGTGAAGAAAAAGGTCGAACGGTGCGGGCATCGTCTCACCTTCGACACGATTTACCCGCCACACGTTCGACCCCGTTACGACTGTTACTTCAGTGACACTAATGTCGACAACGACCGTTGCACATCGCGGCCGGATCGATCGACCCGGCCACTACCTTTACTGGCACGCCTCGCACTCTTCGAAGCCGTCATCGCCCGGACGCATCATGCAAACCGGACCATCGGCTTCATCCACTGCAGCGGCTTGCATCGTCGCCGTAACCGCGGCGGCAACCGCTGGCGCGGCCGACACCGCGCTGGCGGACAAGCCACCGTCGCCGCTTGGCACCGCGTTCAACGCACCATGTGCCACCGTTGACTTCTCGACGTGCGTGGCCGCCATCGTACGCAGGTAATACGTCGTCTTCAAACCACGCAACCATGCCTTCTTGTACGTCTCGTCAAGCTTCTTGCCCGATGCGCCGGCCATGAAGATATTCAACGATTGCGCCTGGTCGATCCACTTTTGACGGCGCGACGCCGCTTCCACCAGCCACGTCGGATCCACTTCGAATGCCGTTGCGTACAACGCACGCAGGTCGGCCGGAATGCGATCGATGCGCGACAGCATGCCATCGAAATACTTCAGGTCGGCAACCATCACCTCGTCCCACATGCCGCGCGACTTCAAATCACGCACCAGGTATTCGTTGACGACTGTGAATTCGCCCGACAGGTTCGACTTCACATACAGGTTCTGGAAGGTCGGCTCGATACACGGTGACACGCCAATGATGTTCGAGATCGTTGCCGTCGGCGCGATCGCGATGCAGTTCGAATTGCGCATGCCGTACTTGGCCACGCGCTCACGCAGCGGCGCCCAGTCCATGCGGCTCGACATGTCGACTTCCAGATAGCCGCCACGCGCTTCGGCCAACAGTTTCAGCGAGTCTTGCGGCAAGATGCCGCGATCCCACAACGATCCCTTGTAAGACGAATAGCGGCCGCGCTCTTCGGCCAACTCGGTGGAGGCGTAGTAAGCGTAGTAGCACACCGCTTCCATCGACTCGTCGGCAAATGCCACCGCCGCATCCGATGCGTACGGCGTACGCAGTGCGTGCAAACAATCCTGGAACCCCATTACCCCCATACCCACCGGGCGGTGCTTCATGTTGGAGTTGCGTGCCTTTTCCACCGCGTAATAATTGATGTCGATGACGTTGTCGAGCATCCGCATGGCCACACTGACCGTGCGCTTCAACTTTGCATGATCGATCTGCATCTTGCCGTCGACTTCATGCAGATGCGCAACCAGGTTCACCGAACCGAGGTTACACACGGCAATCTCGTCCGGACCGGTGTTGAGCGTGATCTCGGTGCACAGGTTCGACGAGTGCACGACACCAACGTGCTGTTGCGGCGAGCGCACGTTGCACGGATCCTTGAACGTGATCCACGGATGGCCGGTTTCAAACAACATGCCGAGCATCTTGCGCCACATCTGGTTGGCCGACACCTTCTTGAACAGCTTCATCTGACCATTGGCCGCCTGCTGCTCGTAGGCCACGTAGGCTTTCTCGAATTCCGCACCGAACTTATCGTGCAGGTCCGGGCAAAGCGACGGCGAGAACAGTGTCCATTCACCGTTTTCCATGACCCGCTTCATGAACAGGTCGGGCACCCAGTTCGCCGTGTTCATATCGTGCGTACGACGGCGATCGTCACCCGTGTTCTTGCGCAGCTCCAGGAATTCCTCGATGTCCAAGTGCCATGTTTCCAGGTAGGCACATACCGCGCCCTTGCGCTTGCCACCCTGATTGACCGCCACGGCCGTATCGTTGACGACCTTCAGGAACGGCACCACGCCTTGCGACTTGCCATTGGTGCCCTTGATGTGCGAGCCCAGCGCGCGCACCGGCGTCCAGTCGTTACCCAGGCCACCAGCGAACTTCGACAGCAGCGCGTTTTCCTTCAACGCTTCGTATATGCCTTCGAGATCATCATCAACCGTCGTCAGATAGCATGAAGACAACTGCGAACGACGCGTGCCGGAGTTGAACAACGTCGGCGTCGAGCTCATGAAGTCGAACGTCGACAGAATGTCGTAGAACTCGATCGCCCGCGCTTCACGGTCGGTTTCGTTCAGCGCCAATCCCATCGCCACGCGCATGTAAAACGCTTGTGGCATTTCAATGCGCCGACCATCGACGTGCAGGAAATAACGGTCATACAGCGTCTGCAGACCGAGATAACCGAACTGCAGGTCACGGCTGGCATTCAGCGCGGCGGCAAGGCGCGGCAAGTCGTACGACAGCAACTTCTCGTCGAGCAGCTCGGCATCCACGCCGCGTTGCACGAACTGCGGGAAGTACTCGGCGTAACGCGACTGCATCTGGCCTTGCGTGACTTCACCACCGAGAATCTCGCGGCGAATGGTATGCAACAGGATGCGCGCGGTGACCTGGCTGTAGGCCGGGTCCTGCTCGATCATCGTCCGCGACGCCAGCACGGCCGACTCATAGACCTGGCTCATCGGCACGCCGTCGTACAGGTTCTTGATCGTCTCGGCCAGAATCGGCTTCGCCGATACCGCACTGCCCAAGTTATCGCATGCCGATGCAATCAGTTCGTGCAACGCTACCAGGTTCAGCGGACCACGATACTCACCGTCGACGACATTGATCGTGACCTCCGGATGCACCGGCACCGCGCTCAGACGCTCTTGCGAACGTTTCTCGCGATACAGCACGTAGGCACGCGCGGTGTTGTGCTCGCCGGCACGCATCAAGGCCAGTTCGACCTGGTCCTGGATGTCTTCGATATGGAACGTGCCGCCATTTGGCCGACTGCGCAGCAGTGCGCGCACGACGTTCCCGGTCAACTGCTCGACTTGCTCGCGCACGCGCGCCGATGCAGCGCCTTGCCCGCCATTGACCGCCAGGAAAGCCTTCGTCATCGCGATGGCCACCTTCGACGGCTCGAACGGCACAACCGAACCGTTACGGCGGATCACCTTGTGGTCCGGGTAGGTTGGCGCCCCGGCACGTGCGGCACCTGCCGCATGGCTGGCCACACCGCCCTGGTCGCCGGGCAACGGCGTCTCGCGTACGGAAGTCGCGACGTTCTCGGTCGATTGCATAAACAAACACTCCTGGTCTGGGCAACGAATAATCGAATGTAAGATGGAAGACTTGCCGCCCCGCTGTATCAGCAATGCGAAAGGCGGACGGTGTGCCGGGCATAGCGGGTGTAGAGACGCCCCGTTCTCTATCGCCCCTTCCGAACTGCGTCCTGCGATGCCGCGGCACCCGGTTACTGCATCTATAAAAAAATGTGTCGAAGGGCCACGCTCATACCGGCGTCCATCGTCCTTACGTGGCTTGCAGTACAAGCATGCCCCTTGTGGAAAACTGTCCCGCAAACAGACCGCATCCCCTCCGTATCCTGTACCGCCTGCCCACACGGCCCTCCACGCAAGACTCAGGTACCGAAGCAGCACGGTTAGGCGCCGGTTATCCCCGGGTTACACACCACTTATCCCCAGAATAACACCAGATGTAGTGTGCAGGCCCGTCTCTCCGCACTAAGTATAGTGGGTACACGATGCCATCGCAAAATGATTTATCGCCCCATTTTTTTACGGCATTAGCTTGACAGTCGCGCTGGTGAGGGGGTTGCCCAGGCGCAACAAGGGCCTTGCCCATTAACTTGGAAATGCGCTAACCGGGCAGATCGGGAAAGTCCCGATGCCCGGCGTCAGATAGGTAGTAGCGACGTCGGCAGACGTGCCGCATGCGCATACGCCGCCCAATCGAAATAAGGGCCGGGGTCGGTCTTGCGACCGGGGGCGATATGCTCATGCCCGACGATCGCCTCGATCGGATGGCGGGCGCGGATGGCATCGGTCAGCGTCGCCAGTGCCGCGTATTGCGCCGGCTCGAATGGGGTCGTATCGCTGCCTTCCAACTCCACGCCGATCGCGAAGTCATTGCAACGCGCGCGTCCGGCAAACGCCGATGCGCCCGCGTGCCACGCCCGCTCATGGGTGGAAACGAATTGCGTGATGGCGCCATCGCGTGCGATCAGGAAATGCGCCGACACGCGCACCCCCGACAGCGAGGCGTAATAAGGGTCCGACGCATGATCAAGCGTGTTGTTGAAGAGTGCGTGGATATCACCCGTGCCGAACACGTCGGGCGGCAGGCTGATGTTGTGTATCACCAGCAGCGTGGGCGCCGTATCGCGAGGCCGCGCATCGGCATTCGGCGAGCGCTGATGCGCAACGGCATCGGGTCCAACGGCACGTCCCGCCACCTGTCCCTGCAGCACCGCTTGCACGACCTCGCGGTCACGGGCGGCAGGCCAGAGCCAGCCATGTGCATCGATCGCCAGCGTCCGCCCGACATCGTTCACGTGTCGCCTCTTCGTTCCGTCGAAAAAAGAGACCGTCACGTGGACGGCCGTTCGCCCTCGGCATAACGCCGTGCATGCTCGGCGTTACAAAAACGGTGCTGATACATCTCGATGGTGTCGCCACGTGGCGAGTAGGCACCGCAACAGGCGCAACGCGCCATCGGCTCGGCCAACTCCGGGGCGCGCTGGCGCGCCATGCCGGCTCCCGCGCCGGACATCGTGCCACCGCCACCGGCACGCGCCTGCGCGTCCATCATATGCCGCAATATCGATGCCTTTGCCCGGCGCCAGAACCACCACGCCGCGCCAAACAGCACGATCCAGAAAATCATACGAGACATCAAACCACCTGACGGTGCAACAGCACCTCCAACACGAAGCGACTGCCCACGTAGGCGAGCAGCAACGCCACGAACGACGCGAGCACCCACCGCAACGCAGTGCGCCCACGCCAGCCATAGAAATGACGTCCCGCGACCAGGCCACCGAACATCAGCCACGACAATACCGCGAACACGGTCTTGTGGTCGAGACTGAACGCGCGATCGAGCAACTGCTCGGAAAACAATGCACCTGACACCAGCGTCAACGTCAGCAACGCGAAACCGGCCGAAATCATCCTGAACAACAATTTTTCCATCGTCAGCAGCGGCGGCAGCACGTCCACCCAACTGCGGAACCAGCTACCCGACGCGGACATCGGCGCCCCAAACCGCCCCGGCGCGCCAGTACTGATCGTGCCTGCCCCTTGCGCGCCATGCGCACGCGGATAGGTGGCTCCGACCGCGGCGCGGCCACGACGCGCCGCGTGCAGCCGTCGTTCAACAAACAACATCAGCACCGCGTGCAGCGCGGCGATCGCCAACAGCCCGTACGAGACGTTGGCGATCAGGAAATGCACCTTGAACAACGGATCCGCGGCGTAGTCGAGCACCCGCACGCCGTTGAACGGCAATGGCAGCAACGACGCGAGCGCCGCCAGCGGCAGTACTAGCACGCCCAGTCCTTCCAACGGGAAGAACCAACTTTCTATCATGTAGATACCGGCCCCGAGCCACAGCATCGACGACAACGACAGGGCGAAGCCGAAATACATCCCGTTGGATGGGAAGATCGTTATATGCAGCAGCAAACCGTGCGCGAGCAGCGCGACCAATAATGCCAGCCGCCCGGAAATCGGCATCATGCCGTTGCGCGCAGCAGCAGCCGATGTCTGCACAGGACTGACGCCCTGCATCAGCGGCGTGCCGAATCCACCGGGCGACTCTGGGTCGGTCTGGAGCTCGGGCTGTTGCCTGAATGCACGCCAGGCGGCAATCGACAGCCCGCCATAAAGAAGCGCGGTCACCGCGTACAGTACAATGATCATGATCGGAGTTTACACCACGGCCGCCCCGCTGCGCGGTGCGCCGACATCAGACTTTCCAGCCAGACATGCTCGACAATCTCACCCAAAGAATGGCCCGCGTCGTGAAGACGTTGCGCGGCGAAGCCCGGCTGACCGAAGCTAACACGCAGGAGATGCTGCGTGAGGTGCGTCTTGCGCTGCTCGAAGCCGACGTCGCGTTGCCCGTCGTCCGGGAATTCGTCGCCAAGGTCAAGGAAAAGGCACTCGGCGAGGAGGTCATCGCCAGCCTGTCCCCGGGCCAGGCGCTCGTGGCCGTGGTCCAGCGCGAATTGGTCGCCGTCATCGGTGGCGACTATTCCGGCAAGGCCGCCGAACTGAACTTGGCCGTGACACCGCCGGCGGTGATTCTGATGGCCGGCCTGCAGGGCGCCGGCAAGACCACCACGGTCGGTAAGCTCGCCAAGTTGCTACGCGAGAAGCACAAGAAGAAAGTGCTGACGGTCTCGGCCGACGTTTATCGCCCGGCCGCCATCGCCCAGTTGAAGACGGTCACGGAGCAGGTTGGCGCCGAGTGCTTCCCCTCGACGCCCGACCAGAAGCCAATCGAGATCGCAAAGGGCGCGCTGGATTGGGCGCGACGTCATTATCACGACGTGTTGATCGTCGATACCGCGGGTCGCCTCGGCATCGATGAAGCGATGATGCAGGAGATCCAGGCGCTCCATCAGGTCTTGAATCCCGCCGAAACGCTGTTCGTCGTCGATGCGATGCTCGGCCAGGATGCCGTCAATACCGCCAAGGCCTTCAGCGACGCGTTGCCGCTGACCGGCGTGGTATTGACGAAACTCGACGGCGACTCACGCGGCGGCGCGGCGCTGTCGGTGCGCCACATCACCGGCAAGCCTATCAAGTTCGTCGGCGTGGCGGAAAAACTCGACGGCCTCGAGGTCTTCCACCCGGACCGTATGGCCAGCCGAATCCTGGGCATGGGCGATATCCTTGCGCTCGTCGAGGACGCCCAGCGAGGTGTCGACGTCCAGGCCGCGCAGAAGCTCGCCGACAAGGTCAAGAAAGGCGGAGATTTCGATCTGAACGACTTCCGCGCGCAACTGTCGCAAATGAAGAACATGGGCGGCCTGTCCTCGCTTCTCGACAAGTTGCCTGCACAATTCCAGCAAGCTGCCGGACAGGCAGACATGGGGCAGGCGGAGAAGCAGATGCGTCGTATGGAAGGCATCATCAACTCGATGACGCCCCAGGAACGGGCCAAGCCGGAGTTGATCAAAGCCAGCCGCAAACGCCGTATCGCGATTGGCGCGGGCGTGCAGGTCCAGGAAGTCAATCGCATGCTCGCGCAATATGATCAAATGCGCGGGATGATGAAAAAATTGAAGGGTGGCAATATGGCGAAAATGATGCGGGGCATGCGCGGCATGCTGCCCGGCATGCGCTGATGCCCCCTCTGGTCCATGCCGGTCGCGGCGGTGTCACCGGAGCGCGACGGGCATGGCAGATGCGATGTGAACGCCCCGTATGTCGATCCGCATTCATGCATGCCGGATCGTGCATGCCACCCTAGTCTAGAGAGCAGGATAGCCGCAATGAATCGCGAAGAAGCGCTGAAGATACTGCAGGAATCGGAGGAGATCGTGCCGTCCGAGGCCGTCAATGCGGCCATTGACCGGATGGCCGAGGCCGTGCGCGCCGCCGTGGGCAACGAGTTCCCGTTGCTGCTGTCGGTGATGGGCGGCGCCGCCGTTTTTACCGGCATGTTGCTCCCGAAGCTCGATTTTCCGCTCGAATTCGACTACATCCACCTAACCCGCTATCGCAATGCCACCGAAGGCGGTGAAATGCAATGGCGCGTCTCCCCGGCCGAGTCGGTCAAGGACCGGGTGGTGCTGGTATTGGACGATATTCTGGATGAAGGCGAGACGATGGCGGCGATTCGCGACCGCATTGTCGCAATGGGGGCGAAGCGCTTTTTGAGCGTGGTGCTATGCGAGAAGAAATTGAACAAGCCGAAGCCGCTAAAGCCGGACTTCTGCGGCTTTGAAGTACCGGACCGCTATGTTTTCGGTTGCGGCATGGATGCAAGAGGCTATTGGCGCAACTTGCCGGCCATTCGTGCCCTGGCGTCGACCACCGCGTAACCGCCATCACGGGGTGATGCCTTATTGCCGTCGCCACGGCATCGATAAAATCATCGCCCGCGCCGCGAACACCCTGGCGGCGCGGTAGATGATCATTCCACGATATCAGCGGGAGGACAGCGCCTGCTTGACCCTCTCGATCGTCACGATCGCAGCACCCTCGATCGGCACCAGCGTCGCCTGTGTATCACGACGGCCCTGATACTCGATCTTCCCTTCCTTCAGGCCGCGCTCGCCAATCACGAGCCGATGCGGTACGCCGATCAATTCCCAGTCCGCGAACATCACGCCCGGCCGCTCGCCGCGATCATCCAGGATCACGTCGATGCCGGCGGCGCGCAACGTCTCGTACAGACGATCCGCCTCCGATCGCACCAATTCGCTACGGTCATATCCCATCGGGCACAACACCACTTCGAACGGAGCGATCGATTCCGGCCAGATGATGCCCCGAGCATCGTAGTTCTGCTCGATAGCGGCACCGAGAATCCGCGTGATACCAATCCCGTAGCACCCCATCTGCATCGACTGGGGCTTGCCGTCCTCGCCAAGGCAGGTGGCCTGCAGCTTGTCCGAATAATTCGTCCCCAATTGAAACACGTGTCCGACTTCGATGCCGCGGCACAATGCCAGCACGCCCTTGCCATCCGGCGAAGGATCGCCCGCAAGCACGTTACGGATATCGGCGATCTGCACGTCGGTCGGCACCGGCAGGTCGCGCCCCCAGTTCACTCCGGTGAAGTGATAGTCGACCGCGTTCGCGCCGCAGACGAAATCATGCATGGCCGCCACGGTACGATCGACGAACAGCGTGAAAGGCTTCAGGGCCTGGATGGGGCCAAGATAGCCCGGCGGCGTGCCGAAGGTATCGACAATCTCGGCCTCCGTCGCCATCCGCGCATTGGCCATGCCCGGCAGCTTCGACACCTTGATCTCGTTCATTTCATGATCGCCACGCAGCAAAAGCATGACAATGGTCGCGGGTTGGCCACCGCCGTTGTTCAGCTCGTCAAGAGGCGCATCCACGGCCATCACGATCGACTTCAGCGTCCGTTGCAGCGGGATGCCTAACTGCTCCGCCACCGCCTCGCACTTGGCGCGACCGGGCGTGGCCGTCTTTGCAAACGGCTCGGTCGCCGCGGCGCGCGCATGCCCTGGCGCCACGGCCTCCGCCGCCTCAATATTCGCTGCGTAATCGGATGTCGGGCAATAGACGATCGCGTCCTCGCCGGTATCGGCGATGACATGGAATTCGTGCGAACCCGTACCGCCGATCGAGCCATTGTCGGCCACTACCGCGCGGAACGTCAGGCCGAGACGGTTGAAGATACGCACGTAGGCATCGAACATCGCCTGGTACGACACCTTCATGCCGGCGACGTCCTTGTCGAACGAGTACGCGTCCTTCATGATGAATTCGCGGCCGCGCATCACGCCAAAACGCGGACGGATCTCATCCCGGAACTTGGTCTGCACCTGATAGAAATTGACCGGCAATTGGCGATAGCTACGGATTTCCTTACGCGCGATGTCCGTGATCACCTCCTCGTGCGTCGGGCCGACGACGAAGTCGCGGCCATGCCGGTCCTTCAAGCGCAGTAGTTCCGGGCCGTATTTCTCCCAGCGGCCCGACTCCTGCCATAGTTCGGCCGGCTGGATTGCCGGCAGCAACACTTCCAACGCCCCCGCCGCGTCCATTTCCTCGCGTACGATTTTCTCGACCTTGCGGATCGATCGCAAGCCGATCGGCAAATAGTCATAGATGCCGCCGGCCACGCGCCGGATCATGCCCGCGCGCAACATCAGTTGATGGCTGACGATCTCGGCGTCCGATGGCGCTTCCTTCAACGTGCCGATGAAAAATCGCGATGCTTTCATGCAGTAGGGTTCCGAATTAAATAGCGCCGGCAACAGACCGGTCAGGCGCCTAGCGTGCCACCCGCCGCGCTTGTCGACAGGCGTATGTGCCGGTTCGGGAAAGGCACCGCGTGCCCGCTCCAAACCACCGCACCTTGCTCCCGAAAACGGCCTGTGGCGGCGCCGCGAAGGCGTCCGGACCGTCCCGGGGTGTCAAGCGCACACATATCTGTTTATAATCAAAGCAATTTTAAAGGATTCGAAGGTGGTTGTATGCTTGATCGTGAAGGCTTTCGCCCGAACGTCGGCATCGTGCTGCTGAACGCGCGCAATGAGGTCTTCTGGGGCAAGCGTCTGCGTGAACATTCCTGGCAGTTTCCGCAGGGCGGGATCAAGTACGGCGAGACGCCGGTCCAGGCGATGTATCGGGAGTTGCACGAGGAAATCGGACTGCTTCCGGAACACGTGAAGGTCATCGGCCGTACGCGTGACTGGCTGCGATACGAGGTGCCGGATAAGTTCATACGTCGCGAGGTTCGTGGGCATTATCGCGGACAAAAGCAGATATGGTTCCTGCTGCGCATGGTGGGTCGCGATTGCGATATTTGCTTGCGAACCACCACGCATCCGGAGTTCGATGCCTGGCGTTGGAACACCTATTGGGTACCGCTTGACGCGGTGATCGAGTTCAAGCGCGATGTCTACCACCTCGCATTGACCGAGCTGTCGCGCTTTGTGCGTCGCACCACGGCCAAGCCCGGCAAAGACCTTCCACTCGATGGGGGTTCGGCGCCGGGCAGTACCGACGATATGCGCGCCGACAGTGACACATCATGCACCGGCAACGACGCGGTATGTCGCGGTGAAGCGGATGAGGCCGACCACCGACGTAACGGTTCGAAACACGCCATGGATGCGCAGGCGGCGGACTGTACAACGACGGGTTGTGCATTGTCGGGTACGATAGCGGACGCTTTGCCGATGCAAACCCCTGTCCAGGACGTGGTCACCGAGCGCTACAGCGGTACGCCGCCTCTCGCCACATCCGACGGTCAGGCTGGCATCGCCGGGAGGGCGACGGTAGGTGGTGCGCTGGTGGTGATCAGCGCGCTAACCGTCGGGGTGTCGAGCGGCCTGCCGCTTCCGCCGCTGCCGCGTCGTCCAGCCGCATTCAAATAACCAGGATTCCGACAGCGTGATGTTTTCGAAGGTGGCGCCGCGCATGCGGCGAGCGGTCCAGTTCACAATGGCCGCGGCGTGTTGCGCCGCGGCATGTGCTTCATTGAGTGCGGTGTCTTCGCTGCCGATGCTGTCAGGCCTGTCACCCATCGGCATTGCGCATGCCGCTGATCCGGATGGAACCGGGAATAACGGTGATGGTCTCTCGGAAGGTCGCAGCCTGATGGATATGGTGACGGGACGCGATGACAATTGGCAGGAAATGCCGGTGGCATCGTTGCCGCCGCTGCCGCAAGACAAGAACTTGCTGCCGTTCCAGGTTTCGTCGCAGGCCGAATTGACCTTCCTGATCGACAAGACGTCGATCACCATCGGCAAGGACGGCGTTGTCCGTTACACGGTCGAGGTCAAAAGCCAGGCCGGGGCGCGCAATATTCGCTACGAGGGCATCCGTTGCGCGAATTACTCGTGGCGCCTCTACTCTGGAACGAATTCAGATGGCACCGCTTGGGATAATGCATCGACCGAGTGGATGCGAATTCAGCCAAATCCGATGAACGGCTATCAGGACGCGTTGTATAACGACTATTTCTGCAGTAACAAATCGCCCGTCACAAGCGTGAAGTCCATCATCGAGTACATCCGCTACAACCGCAGCCTGCGGACAAGCCAGTACCGCAATTAAGCGCCATGGGGTCGGCACGACCCCGCTTCTCCGTTGGGCCCCAATCATCCATCCACTGATTTAAACAATCACCAGATTGTCACGATGGATCAATTCCGGCTCATACATATAGCCGAGGATCGATTCGATCTCTTGACTTGCATGGCGTAGAATGCGCTGCGCCTCGACGCTGCCGTAGTGCGTAATGCCTCGGGCGATTTCCCGGTTGTTTTCATCGACACAGGCAATGATGTCGCCGCGGCTGAACGTGCCCTGGACAGCGACCACGCCAATCGGCAGCAGACTCTTTCCTTCGTCCACCACCTTGCGGCAAGCGCCGGCATCGATCACGACGTGCCCACGCAGTTGCAGATGATCCGCCATCCATTGTTTACGCGCCGCCAGCCGGGCGGTACGGGCAACCAATTGGCTTCCTACCGCCTCACCCTGGGCGAGCCGAACCAGCACATCGGGCTCGCGGCCCGACGCGATGATTGTTGCCGCGCCGCTATGCGCCGCGCGCTTCGCCGCCAGAATCTTGGTAAGCATCCCGCCACTGCCGATCGCCGTGCCGGTACCGCCCGCCATCAACTCCAGCGCCGGATCGCCGGCGTCGGCATGGCGCACCAGCGTCGCATGCGGGTCCTTGCGCGGATCCGCGGTATAAAGCCCGGGCTGGTCCGTCAGGATCACCAACGCATCGCCTTCAATCAAGTTTGCGACCAGCGCGCCCAAGGTGTCGTTGTCGCCGAAACGAATCTCGTCCGTGACCACCGTGTCGTTCTCGTTGATGATTGGTACGACCCCGAGTCGCAGCAACGTGGTCAATGTCGAACGAGCGTTCAGGTAACGCTCGCGATCAGCCAGGTCGGCATGCGTCAATAGAATCTGCGCGGTACGGATGCCATGCGCGGCGAAACTGGTCTCGTAGACCTGCACCAGCCCCATCTGGCCGACGGCGGCCGCAGCCTGCAACTCGTCGATTTCCTTCGGTCTGCGCACCCAGCCGAGCCGTTGCATCCCTTCGGCAATGGCCCCGGAACTCACCAACACGACTTCCTTGCCCGCTTGACGCAGCGCCGCGATCTGCTCGGCCCAACGGGCGATTGCACTGCGGTCCAAGCCACGGCCATCGTTCGTGACCAGGCTGGAACCCACTTTTACCACCAGACGTCTCGCACCGGCAATGACCGAGCGCACGGCGTCCCCCTGGTCGACGGCATCACGATCAAGATCCGCGGCAAACCGCCCTGACACGACGCCGGGCGCAGCATCAACGGCGGGCATCACGGGCCGCGGGTCCGAGCCTCGCGGGTGCACCGCGCGCTCGTCGCCCGTCGCCACCTCTGCAATCGCCTGTTCGCTCCGCTGGCCCTTCACCGCGTCTTTCATTGTGCCCTTCACTACGTGGGTTGTCGTCAGTTGCCGCCTGGTCTGCACGTCGGTGGCGTCACGCGTCACGCGTCGCCGGCGTCCGGCACGTCACGGAAGCGCGGGTCGGCCGCGACCTCCTCGGCATGCGCTTCGCGTCCGGCTTCACCTGTGGCGACCAGGTGCTCATAGATCGCGAGCACCAGGCTATCGCAGCCTTCGCCGCTCAGCGCGGAAATCTCGAAGACCGGCCCCTTCCAACCGAAGCGCTTGACGAAATCCTTGACCTGCTTCGCCCGTACGTCCGCTGGTAGCATATCCACCTTGTTCAGTACCAGCCAGCGGGCCTTTTCGTGCAGCGACGCGTCATATTTGCGCAGCTCGTTGACGATTGCCTTCGCCTCCGCCACGGGGTCTGTCGCGGCATCGAACGGTGCGACATCGACGATATGCAGCAACAGGCCCGTACGTTGTAAATGGCGCAAGAACTGGTGCCCCAATCCCGCCCCTTCCGCCGCCCCTTCGATCAGGCCCGGAATGTCGGCGATGACAAAGCTCTTGCCCGGTGCAACGCGGACGACGCCCAGGTTTGGCGCCAACGTCGTGAACGGATAGTCGGCGATTTTCGGCTTGGCGTTCGAGACCGAGGCGATAAACGTCGACTTGCCGGCGTTCGGCATGCCGAGCAACCCCACGTCGGCCAACACCTTCAACTCCAGCTTCACCATCCGCTTCTCACCCACGGCGCCATCCGTCTTTTGCCGTGGCGCCCGGTTCGTACTGGACTTGAAGTGAATGTTGCCCAGTCCGCCCGCACCGCCCTCGGCGATGATGACTTCCTGGTTGTGCTCGGTCAGGTCGGCAATCAGCTCACCGGTGTCGAGATCGGTGATGATCGTACCCACTGGCATGCGCAAATGAATATCTTCGCCGCCTTTGCCGTAGCAATCGGCACCTCGACCGTTTTCACCGCGGCGCGCCTGATGCTTGCGTGCATAGCGATAGTCGATCAGGGTGTTGATGTTGCGATCCGCCACCGCGTACACGCTGCCGCCACGGCCGCCATCCCCGCCATCGGGGCCGCCGAACGGCACGAATTTTTCGCGGCGCATCGACGCACTGCCGTTGCCGCCGTCGCCTGCCAGCACTTCTATCCGTGCTTCATCAATGAATTTCATCGTACCGTTCTCGTCGGTGTGGGCACGCGGGGCGCGCCATGAATGCGGTCACGCTCTTACGTCACGTAAACCCGCCAAATGGCGGCCGTCTAGCGGGTGTTGCCGCCGGACCAGGCCACGCAGTCGGGTGGTCACGCTGGTCACGTCACGTAAAAGCGCGTCATCTAAAATGCGTCATAAAAACGCAGAAGGCCCCGCTCAGCGCGGGGCCTTCGACGCGATGCCAGCGGGTGCGATGTGCGATCACACCCAGGGCATCACGGGGCCGAAGCCCCGCTACGAACTGCTTGCGGAATCAGCGAAATTACGCTGCTGCCGGCAGCACGGTCACGAATTGCTTCTTGCCCGCGCCCTTCACTTGAAACTGCACGTGACCGTCGGTCAACGCGAACAGCGTGTGATCCTTGCCGATACCAACGTTTGCGCCAGCGTTCACGCGCGTGCCGCGTTGACGGACGATGATGCCGCCTGCATTGATTGCCTGGCCGCCGTAGACCTTCACGCCGAGGCGCTTGGATTCCGAATCGCGACCGTTGCGGGATGATCCGCCTGCTTTTTTGTGTGCCATGTTTGAACTCCGAGGCGCTGCGCGCCAGTGACGTCAGAAGTGCCGAACGAGACCGGAAGGATTATCCTTCGATGGCGTCGATACGGATCTGCGTGTAATTCTGACGGTGGCCACCATGCTTCTGGTAGTGCTTCCGACGGCGCATTTTGAAAATCGTCACTTTGTCGTGACGGCCGTGTGCCAAGACAGTTACCTTGACGGAAGCCCCACCGACCAGCGGCGTACCGAACTTAATCGATTCGCCTTCGCCCACTGCGAGCACCTGGTCGAGCGTGATTTCTGCGCCAATGTCTGCCGGTATCTGTTCTACTTTCAATTTTTCGCCGACGACGACTTTATGCTGCTTGCCGCCGGTTTTTATGACCGCGTACATTGATAAACCTCACTCGAGTACTGATGTTTTCCGCGCACAATGCGCGAGAACCAGGAAGTATAAGCAAAAAGACCAGATTGGTCAAATAGTTGCGCAGCATAAGCTGTCGTCGTTGACAGGATCGTGCGTGCGACGCAACACAATATCGTTCGCCGGCACCTGAGGCGTCGAGAGCGGCCGTAACCGACTTCGAGCCTACTTCGTTCTATAATCCGCGCTATCTCGTACTTACGGTGCCGTCCTTGACTGCCGCTTCCCACACCACGACATCGTCCGCCTCCCTGCTCGCGCCCATCGAAGTCGATATGCGTGCCGTAGATCGCGTGGTCCGTGCCAGCCTCGCTTCCGAGGTCGTGCTGATCAACCAGATCTCCGAGTACATCATCGGCGCTGGCGGCAAGCGGCTACGTCCCGCGCTGCTACTGCTGATTGCGGGCGCACTGGGCTACGACGACCCGAAGGGCCATCACCATACGCTAGCCGCGGTGATCGAATTCATTCACACGGCAACGTTGCTGCACGATGACGTCGTCGACGAATCGGATTTGCGACGCGGCAAGAAAACCGCGAATGCGGTATTTGGCAATGCCGCCAGCGTGCTCGTTGGCGACTTCCTGCACTCGCGCTCGTTCCAGATGATGGCCAATGTCGGACTGATGCGGGTTATGGAGATCGTCTCGGAGGCAACGAATATCGTCGCCGAGGGGGAAGTTCTGCAATTGCTGAACATGCATGACCCGGACGTCAACGAAGCACGCTATACCCAGGTCATCCGTTATAAAACCGCACGACTGTTCGAAGCATCGGCGCAACTAGGGGCGGTATTGGCGGGCGCCACCCCGGCATTCGAGGAAGCGGCCACCGAATATGGTCGCCGCATGGGAACGGCGTTCCAGTTGATGGACGATTGGCTCGACTACGCCGGATCGTCCGACGAAATGGGCAAGAATGCCGGCGACGACCTGCGTGAAGGCAAGCCGACGTTGCCATTGATCCATCTAATGGAAAATGGCACCACCGAGGAACGGCAGTTGGCCCGCGACGCGATCGAGCAGGGAGGCACGGACCGCTTCGACACGATTTTCGCCGCCATCCAGCGTAGCGGTGCGCTGGACTACACGCTGCGCTGCGCGCAACGCGAAGCCCAGGCGGCTGCCGACGCCGTCGCCGGCTTCCCGGACACGCCCCACAAGACCGCCCTGATGGCGCTGTGCACCTACTCGACCGGCCGGAACTCTTGAGGCGTCGGGCCGCCGCCGTGCCTGCCGCGACGATTGCCGTGGAAGACGGACGGCGCGGCGACTGAGCGATCCGTTCGCGCACGGGCGTGTGACGCGATTGTCCCGCACCACCATCGCCCCCTCCGGTTTTTCCCCTTGCAGCGCCCTATCACGCAACACTGCATCTGGAGATGCCCGTGTCCCACGCCCCCTCTCAGCAGAAACGACACTGGCTCACCCCGGAGCGGGTGCGGCTGTATGCCTGGGCGTCGCTGGCGGTGACGGGGATCACGATCGGCCGGTTGTATTAGATTGTGTTGAAAAAGTCTGTCGACGTGCGGATTGTTCGGTATTCTGGAGGACATCGATCGACGGGAGTGATTCGTCATGATGGGTCAACTGGGCAGCGAACAGGACAAACTTTTCTACTCGTTCAACCTCGACAATCACGTCCCTCGCGAACACCTGTTGAGAGGCATCGATCACTTCCTAGATTTGAGCGATCTTCGTCAGCATCTCGCGCCGTTCTACAGTCCGATGGGACGGCCATCGATTGATCCGGAGCTCATGATCCGCATGTTGATCGTCGGTTACTGTTTCGGCATTCGGTCAGAGCGCCGCCTGTGCGAAGAGGTGCATCTGAATCTTGCATATCGATGGTTCTGCCGCCTGGGTCTGGAGGACACCGTACCGGAACACTCGACATTCTCCAAGAACCGCCACGGTCGCTTCCGCGATAGCGATGTGCTACGCCATGTGTTCGAGTCGGTAGTGGGTCGATGCATGTCCGAAGGGCTTGTCAAGGGAGAAGGATTCGCGATTGACGCGAGCATCATTAGAGCCGATGCGAGCTCTGTACGCGCTGTTCCGGGTTCTGATCCCATCGACGGGGACTGCGTCAACGGCCAAAGCCGTGCAGTGCGGGAGTATCTGGAAGCATTGGAAAAAGCCAATTCGGCAAACACCGAAGTGGCAGAGAAGGAAGAGACATTGACGCCTCCAAAGAGGCTATCTCTGACGGATCCCGCCGCGAGCTGGACAGCCGCGAAGGGTGGCTTGCCGTTCTTCGCCTACTCGACCAATTATCTGATTGACCTGCAGGCGGGGATCATCGTGGACGTCGAGGCGACGCCCGCGAACCGGACGCACGAAGTGGAATCAACCAGAACGATGATTGACCGTGTTGAGCGGCGGCATGATCTCAAACCTCGACGTCTTGCAGGCGACACCGCGTATGGCTCAGCGGCGATGCTTGCCTGGATGATCCAAGAGAAGGAAATTGCACCACATGTTCCGGTCTGGGATAAAACCGCACGCAAGGACAACACATTGTCCAGCAGCGAGTTCAAATGGGATGAACTGGCCAATGAATATCGCTGCCCCACCGGGCACGCACTACGCAGTGATCGACGCAAGTTCAGAAACCCGCGCTCGCGAGTCACGAAGGCTGACACGATCATCTATAGGGCAAGCCAGTTTGACTGTGAGGGCTGTTCGATGAAGGATCGCTGCTGCCCGAATACACCATTTCGCAAGATCGCCCGCAGCATCCATGAAGCTGCGCGTGACGAAACGAGGCGTATTGCAAAGACCCCTGAATACAACCGATCTTGCCGTGAGCGAAAGAAGGTGGAAATGCTATTCGCCCATCTCAAACGCATCCTGAAACTGGACCGTCTGCGACTGCGAGGTCCGAGCGGTGCCCATGATGAGTTTCTGATGGCAGCAACTGCGCAAAATCTGCGAAGAATGGCCAAGCGGCTCATGCTAGGAAGCCAGCAGATGAACCAGGCAGTCGCATGACGGGCAACGGGCCTCGTTGCCCTGTCCAAGTTCGCCGCTTCGCCAATCCCCACAACTCGAAAACGTACTGCTGACTCCAGCGTTTCAAGACAAAACAAGACTTTTTCAACACAATCATTACTATGCAGCCATCGGTATCGCGGTGCCCAGTGGTTATGATTTCGCCGATTTCTGGAGCGCATCCTGGCTCGCGCTGCATGGACAAGCCATCCAGGCGTACGACTACAAGACACTGCTCAAGGTGGCGGTGACGATCTCGCCGGAACTGTCGGTCATCGGCCCCTGGCTGTATCCGCCCACCTATTTGCTGATGATCTGGCCGCTGGCGTTGCTGCCCTTCCCCGTGTCGTATCTCGCGTTCGAAATCGTTGCGGCGGCGGTGCTCGGCCTGATGCTTCGCCGCCTGCTGCCCATGAATGCAGCACGCTGGCCGATCGCGGCGATCTGCTGTTTCCTGCCGAATCTGCTGCACGGACAAAACGGCACGATGACGGCGTGCCTGGGCCTGGCCGCGCTGCTGCTGCTTGGCGCGAATCGGCAGGTCTGGGCCGGTGTCTGTATCGGACTGTTGTCGGTCAAGCCGCAACTGGCCATTCTGTTTCCCATCGCACTACTGTGTGGACGGATGTGGACCGCATTCGTGTCGGCGGCAGTGACCGCCGCGGTATTTGCCGGCATCGCCATGTGGGTAGTAGGACCGGGCGCATTCGCCGCATTTATCCATGCAAATGGCTTTGCCCGACAGTCGCTCGTCGACGGCACCTTTCCATGGTGGCAGATGACCACGCTCTATGCGACGCTGCGCCTGCTGCACGTGCCCGTGACCGCAGCGCTGGTCGCGCATGCGGCAGTCGCTGTCGCCGCAACGGCCGCCATGGTCTGGATCTGGTTCCGCCAACCGTCGTACGCGATTCGCGCGGCCGCCTTGGTCACGGCAACGCTATTGATCAGCCCCTACCTTTACCTGTATGACGCGGTCTGGCTGGCCATTCCGATTGCCTTCGTCGTGCAGCATGCGCTTCAGCATGGATGGTTGCGTGGCGAACGAGAAATGCTGCTACTGGCGTGGATGCTGCCCGTGGGTGCGGACTCGATTGCACGGCATTACAACGTGGGGTTGGGGCCACTGGTCTGCATTGGCGTGCTGGTGTTTCTGGTCATCCGAACGGCGCGGACCGATGCAAAAATTTTCGGCAAAAAGCTTGCTCATTCTTAAAAAACTTTGCTATAGTTCCACCTCTCGACGCGGCGCGAACCTTTGTGTGGTAATAAAACAAGGCGCGAAATGTCGGAAACGGGGTGTAGCTTAGCCTGGTAGAGCGCTACGTTCGGGACGTAGAGGCCGGAGGTTCGAATCCTCTCACCCCGACCAGAATTTAGTCCTGATCAGTCAGGGCGAAAAAACCGCCAAGTCCGCTCGGCGGTTTTTTTTCGTCTTGGGATATCGAAAAATACCTCAGGTCCGCTTATCGCGTGACGGTCGAAAAAACAGCGCAAGGCGCGTCACGCAATATCGATACGTGGCCGATGACGACCAACAACGGTCCTCTTTGCACCGCACCTGCCAGCGTTCATCGTCACCCTCTCGCCGATCCCTTGGTAACTATTGGCATAGAAGCACCTTCTGCTATAGTCGAAGGCAACTGACCCTTTTCCTTTTTCTCGCAGGCTCACGGCACGCGTGGACACGCTTCCTTTATGGGCGAAGATCGGCATCATCGTTCTTCTGCTGATTCTCTCTGCTTTCTTCTCAATCTCCGAAACCGCGATGATGGCGCTGAACCGCCATCGGTTAAAGTACCTCGCGAGCAAGAATGCCTTCGGTGCCAAACGCACGCAGCGGCTGCTGGCGCAGACCGAGCAACTGCTGAGCCTGATCCTGATCGGCAATAACCTGATCAACGTGATCATCCCAGTGGTGACCACGTCGATCACGCTGGTAATGTTCGGGCATGACAATCTCGTGCTCTCCATCACAACCGGCGTGGTCGCCTTCCTGATCATCGTTTTCTGTGAAATCACGCCGAAGATTGTCGGCGCCAGCTTCCCAGAAAAAATCGCGCTACCGGCCAGTACCGTGCTGGCGCCATTGATGCGCGTCGCACGACCGGTGATATGGCTCGTCAACCTGTTCGCGCTGACGACACTGCGGATGCTACGCATCAACACGCGTGCCGTGCGCGACACGCGGCTCACCACCGAGGAGATTCGCAATATCCTGATTGAATCGGGCGGCTTCATGCCGCTGCAGCACCGCAGCATCCTGATGAATCTGTTCGACCTGGACAATATCGAGATTGGCGACGTCATGGTGCCGCGGCGCCGCATCGCGGGGCTCGACCTCAATCAGGACATGGATCTCATCGTCCGCCAGTTGGTGAACTGCCAGCATAACAAGCTGGTGGTGTTCGATACCGACATCGATCGTATCGTCGGCGTGCTGCATGTGCGCAAGACATTGGCATCGCTGCATACGCGGGAGCTGACGAAGAACACGATTCGCGGCATGCTGGATGAGCCCTACTTCATCCCCGAAGGCACACAGGTCTTCCAACAGTTGCGCTACTTCCAGGAAAACCGAAAACGCATCGGCATCGTCGTCAACGAGTACGGCGAAGTACAGGGCCTGGTCACGCCCGAGGACATCATCGAAGAGCTGACCGGCGAATTCACCACATCGACGCCACGCAGCTCGGCGTCTCGCGGTGGGTGGAGCGCCGCCGGCGACTGCGTGGTGTCGGGCGGGACGCCGTTACGCGAGTTGAATCGAACGTTGGGATTGTCCTTGCCGATCGATGGCCCGAAAACCTTGAATGGCTTGATATTGGAAGTGCTGACGGAAATTCCGGAAGGCAACGTCGCCCTGCGAATTGGCGACTGCTTGGTGGAAGTCGTCCAGATCGACAACCAGGCCATTCGCGCGGTCAAGCTGTTCCGTCCCGCGTCCGTCGCCCCCACAATGTATTAAACAGCCATCGGCCAGACGGAACAACCGGCGGGAAGAAGACCTGTACGGCATGGCAATGCACCGCAAGGCGCGGCGCGTCAGGACACCACACGGTTGCCCCACACCATCCGGTCGACTGTTCAATACGCCGCGGACCGGGCGATCATCGATGCTCCCAAGCCGGAATGCGATGCCGCGATGCTCTACGTACCAACTCACCCAGACGACCGTACCGCGGCCAGCGATGCGCCCGTCGTGCAGTGGCTCGACCGAATACTGGCGGATGCCAGACTGCGCCGTGCGTCGGACCTGCACTTCGAACGTAGCGCCCGTGGGTGGCGACTGAGGCTGCGGATAGACGGCGTTTTACACGACGTCCCCAGCCCGCCGCTGCACTTGCGCGACGCCCTGCTCGCCCGCGTGAAGACATTGGCTGGCCTCGATATCGCTGAACACCGCCGGCCCCAGGACGGTCGCCTCGTCCTCCCGCTCGGCCCTGCGCGCGAGGAGGCGTTTCGCGTCAGTACCCTGCCGACAATACACGGTGAAAAGCTGGTGTTACGCAGGCTCGATGTGTTGCCACCCACCTCCGACATCGGACTGCTGGGCCTCACCGCCGATCAAGTAGCGACGGTCACCGCCGCGTTGTCCGCATCGCACGGCATGATCGTCCTGACCGGACCCACCGGAAGCGGCAAGAGCCTGACGCTGTTCTCGATGCTGCAGACCCTGCTGCACGACGGCATCAATATCTGCACGGTGGAAGACCCGGTGGAGATTCGCCTGCCTGGCGCAAATCAGGTGTCGATCCGGGACAAAGCCGGTCTCGATTTTCCGACGGTGCTGCGCGCCTTGCTGCGTCAGGACCCGGACGTCATCATGATCGGCGAGATCCGCGATACACGGACCGCGGATATCGCGGTCCAGGCAGCGCAAACCGGTCACCTTGTCCTGTCGACCCTTCACACCAATGACGCGCCCTCGACCATTGCGCGGTTGGAAGACCTCGGCGTGGCCCCTTACCGGATCGTCGACACCGTACGACTCGTCGCCGCGCAACGGTTACTGAGACGCCTGTGCGGCATATGCCGGCGCCCCGACCCACGGCATGAGCAGGAATGGGTCGCCGGCAACAATCGGGAGTGCAAGGACTGCAACGGCATTGGCTATCGCGGCCGCATCGGGGCATTCCAGTTGATGCAGCTGAGTGACAGCCTGCGCGCCCATATCGCAGCGGCGCATCGGCATCCGCATCGATATGTCGACGTCCCCGCGCCGCACGCCGGCCACGGCGGACGGGATATTCGCGACGTGCTCCATGCGCTTCCAACGCTGCACGATGCCGCGCTCGCGCACGTGGCCGCGGGACATACGACTCGCGATGAGATGCGTCGTGTGCTTGGCCCCTGTGCGGCCCACCTCCCGCCCTCCCGGGTCGCGCCCATCCCGGAGATCGGCTGATGCACCGGGGCAGACGTGCTTCCACGCGACGCGCGGGGCCGCAGACCCTGGGCGATGCAGGCATCCTCCGGCGCATGACGGGCGTCAAGGCCGTCCGCGTGACGCAAGCACACACGCTGATGCGGCAGCTCGGCGAGCTGTTGACGGCAGGCATCGACATTGTCGAAGCGCTGGATGTCCTATCCGCGAGTACTGCGAACGTTGGCGTTGCAGCATTGGCACTCCGTCTGAAGCGGCAGTTGCTACATGGCAAATCGTTGTCCGATGCGCTGGGGGACCATCCCCGGCTGTTCGATCGCACGAGCGTAATGTTGGTCCGCCAAAGCGAACGCGCCGGCACGCTGGGTACGGCGCTATGCGACGCCGCGAATCTGTGCGAGCGCCAGGCTGCATACCGTATCGCGATCCGCCGCGCCCTAGCCTACCCGATCTTCGTTTGCTGCGTGTCCATCGGCTTGATGACGGGCCTGATGATCTGGAGCGTGCCCGCTTTCGCACAATTGTTTGCCAGCTTCGATGCACCGCTACCGGTGCTGACACAATGGATCATCGCACTGTCCGCGGGCCTGCGTGACGGGCTCGCATCACTACTGCGCGGCGTGGGCCTTGGCGCGGCGATCGGCGTGACGCTGGCGTTGTTGCGCGCAACGCCGGCACTGCGGACGCCGATAGATGCCACCTGCGCACGGTGGCGCGGCAGGGGGCGCCGGGTCCTCTAGACTTGCGCGGATGCCGTGCCGGGCGTGGCCTCCTGGCGCCGCAACGCGCGTTTTGCCGGGTGGGGCATGGCGCTCGCCACGTTGCTCGACGCGGGTATCCCATTGCACGACGCATTGCGGGCGATGGCGGACGGCGATCCAGGTGGCGCACAGGGCACGCAGGCGATGCTGCAACGGTTCCTGGCCGGCAAGATCGCACACGGCGCGACGCTCGCGCAAGCGATGCGAGCGAGCCATGCATTTAACGAAGACGCGCTACGCTTGACCGCGGTCGCCGAACGCACCGGCGCGCTGGCGTCGATGCTAGGTGCCCTCGCGCGACGGCAACGTGCCGCCGTGCATGACCGCATCGAGCAATGTATCCACTGGATCGAGCCGGCAGCGCTGCTGGTGTGTGGCGCGGTGGTCGGCGTTGTTATTCTCGCCTTGTACCTGCCGATTATCAAACTCGGCGAGGTGATATAGGATGGGGCCCGTTCGGATCGAGGATATAGGCATGGATGGCAAGACCTGGAACGCGATGGCAGCCGTCGAGGCGTGGCAAACGTTTGCCTCCTGGCCGTTGCCGCTGCAATGGTTGTTCGTCGGGCTGTTCGGCGTGGTGATCGGCAGTTTTCTGACCGTCGTCATCCATCGCGTTCCGATCATGATGGCGCGCGCGTGGGAAGCAGAGCGCGCATTCGATCTGGTCGGCCCCGCCGCTAGAGTCGACGATGACCTCGTACGCGGGCGCGCCCTCGCGGGCCAAGCCGTCAGTGCACAGGGGGCTTCGGACGTGAACGACGACCAGGCCGGACGCCGGAGCGTGACAACGGATCAACGCTTCGACCTGATACAGCCGCGTTCGCATTGCCCGCATTGCGGCCACACGCTGACCTGGTATGAAAACCTGCCGCTGCTGGGCTATCTGCTTGCGCGCGGCCGATGCCGGGCGTGCGGCACCGGTATCGGTCTCTTCTATCCAACCATCGAAGCCGCGACATTGCTCCTGGCACTGGCGGCGTTCTGGCGTTTCGGCGCGGAGTGGCAGGCACTGGCGGGCTTTGGACTGCTCAGTACGTTGCTCGTCCTGGCGTGCATCGACGCGCGCACGCAGTTCCTGCCCGATGTGATCACCCTGCCGTTGCTCTGGGTGGGCCTGTTGCTGAACCTGCCGATATGGTCGCATGGCTGGCATGCGATGGCGGCGCATGGACCAGCAACCGGACCGGGCGCCTCCGATAACGGATCCGGATTTCTGCTGCCCGATGCGATCGATGCGAATGGCGCGGCGGGCGCGAGCGGTGGAGCCGATTCAGGGATCGGGTCCCTGCTCGCCGATGCCGCTTTTCCCCCACGCATGCATGAAGGGTTATTCTGTCCCCTGTCCGAAGCGGTGATCGGTGCCGCGGTCGGCTATCTGTTCCTTTGGGCCGTGTACTGGGTCTTTCGCCTGGTACGCGGCAAGGAAGGCATCGGATATGGCGACTTCAAGCTGCTGGCCGCGCTGGGCGCCTGGTTTGGCTGGACGGCATTGCCGCAAATCATTCTGGTGGCGGCGTTGAGTGGCAGCGTCATCGGGATGGCCGCACTGGCGCGGGGCCGTGTTGCCCGCGACGAGCCGTTACCGTTCGGACCGTATCTGGCCATCGCCGGTGCCATCACCTTGCTGTTTGGCGATCTGATGACGTCACTGGTCACGCCCTGGGCGATCGGTCTCTGACGACCCGTGCAATGCGTACCCGCGAGCCACGAACATAAGGAACCTCATGCCTTTGTCTCCCGAGACCATCGCCGCCGCGCCGGCACGCCTGTTGCGAATTGGCTTGACCGGCGGCATCGGCAGCGGCAAGACGCTTGTCAGCGACGCACTGGCCACTCTTGGCGCCTACGTGATCGACAGCGACCTGGTGGCACACGCGGTTACGGCGCCCGGTGGTAGCGCCATCGCGCCGATCAGGGATGCGTTCGGGCCCATTTTCATCAACGGGGACGGCGCACTGGACCGGCCACGGATGCGTGACAAGATCTTCACGGACCCGCACGCCCGGCGACAACTGGAAGCGATCACGCATCCTTTGATCCGCGCCGCCATCGACGCTGAGAGCGCCAGCGCCGCGCGGCGCACGCCGGCGCCTGCCTATCTGGTTTTTGCCGTGCCATTGCTGGTGGAGTCGGGACAAACCGAGCGCTACGACCGTATTCTGGTGGTGGATTGCGACGTCGAGACGCAAGTGACGCGGGTCGTTACGCGGCGGGGACTGCCGGAGGTGCAAGTGCGTGCGATCATCGCCTCGCAGGCCAGCCGGGAAGCACGGCTGGCCGTTGCAGACGATGTGCTGTTGAATCAGGATGTCGCTTTGGATGCATTGCACACCGAAATTGCGTCACTCCATCGCCGTTACGTGGAGATCGCGCGTTGCGGTACGGATGACCCCGCATTAGAATGACACGTTGGCACGGCCCGCGCGCCGCGTTGCGCCGTTTTCACTTGACGCCGCGACATGCGCGTTACCGACCTCACTTGCCGTGGCGCGTAACGCGACGCGGCAAGAATGACGAATTTCATGCGAGCGGCGGGCGAACCTCGCACCCGCTGCGCCACCCTGTCCTAAAGGCGATTCCGCTTGAATATTCTTTACGAATATCCGTTCAACGAACGCATCCGGACCTTGCTGCGGCTGGAAGATCTGTTCGAGCGATTTGTGTTCTTCCTCGAACAGGAAGATCCACGCATGCATCATGCCGCGTTGACGACGCTGTTTGAAATCGCCGATGTCACCGGACGCACCGACCTGAAGTCCGACCTGTTCAAGGAACTCGAACGCAAGAAGCAAGCGTTGACACCTTTGCGCGACAACCCGGATATCGAGCAAAACCGTCTGGAGTCCCTGTTGAGCGGATTTGATGATGCTCTGAACGGTCTGACCCAGTTGCATGGCAAGCCAGGGCAGCATCTGATCGAAAACGAATGGCTGAGCGGCATCCGCAGCCGCATGGTTGTGCCCGGAGGGACCTGCAAGTTTGACCTGCCGTCGTTCTACGCATGGCAGCAACATCCGGCGGACGTACGTCGCAGGGACATCACCAACTGGATTCGTCCGGTGCTGCCGCTTTACGAAGCCGCCAAACTGGTGCTGCGCCTGGCACGCGAATCAGGTCATGGCAAAAAGGTCATGGCCGCGCAAGGCAGCTATCAGGAAATGCTGTCTGGCCGCAGCTATCAGTTGATGCAGATATGGGTGGAACCCGACATGGGAGCGATCCCGGAAGCCAGCGCCAATAAGTACATGTTGTGGGTACGCTTCACCGTCCAGGATGGTGATATGAAACCCCGCGCGCTCGATCATGACGTCCCGTTCGAGCTACGTCTCTGCAGTTTGTAATACCGTCGTTACGATGACTACCGTCAAATGCCCGACATGCGGCGCTTCGGTCGAATGGAAGCCGGAAAATCGATTCCGCCCGTTTTGCTCCGAGCGTTGCAAGCAAATCGACCTTGGCGCCTGGGCAGCCGAGAAATACACCATCAGCAGCGATGCGCAGGACCCGACACAGGACGGCGAGAGCGGCATCGATCAAGGACCGCCGTTGGAAGGCAGCGACCGTCGACGTATCAACTGACGCGACTGAGCGGCCCACATACAGCCGCGCGGCGTGCACCGCACCGTGTCACATGCGAATGCCGCGGAGGTACATCAGGCCCCGCCCCGCTCCGATGCCAGCCAGGCAATGATCGGTTCGGCGGCCGGGAGCAGCGGCGTGATCGTCACGGGCGTTTCTGCCCAGAAAAAAGCTTGCCCTTCACGTCCGGTCGGTACGCCGTCCCACCGGGTGATCTTGTGAAAAAAAAGCCGCACATAGGCATGCGGATAATCATGTTCCAGCACGCGCCAAGGCACGCTGCCGTGAATGCGCACGCCCAGTTCCTCTTCAAGCTCCCGCGCGAGCGCGGTCTCGACTGTCTCGTCCTCTTCCAGCTTGCCACCAGGAAATTCCCAATATCCGGCATACGGCTTGCCGTCGGGGCGTTGCGCCAGCAGAAAGCGTCCTTGCGCATCGAGCATCACTCCCACCGCAACCCGCGTAACAGGTCTCCCGTCGAGCGTGCGGGTGGGCGCGTCGCGGTCATTCGACGCGCCCACCGCTTCGGTAACGTCACGACTGACCTGGGATTGCGGGATGTCACTCATGGTGCCGACGCCATACGCTTGCCGCACCAATCCCGTGCGAACTGGAACGCCACCCGGCCGGAACGCGAGCCCCGCTCGAGCGCCCAGACCAACGCATCGCCACGCGCCGTTTCCACGGTGGTGTTGTCGCACCCGAAGTGACGCAGCCAGTGCGAAACGATCGATAGGTAGTCGTCCTGCTTGAATGGATAAAAACTGACCCACAAGCCGAAGCGCTCTGACAACGAGATCTTTTCCTCGATGACCTCGCCCGGATGAATCTCGCCATCGCTGGTGTGCTTGTAGGTCTCATTGTCCCGTTGATATTCGGGCAGCAGGTGACGACGATTCGACGTCGCGTAGATAAGCACATTGTCCGACTGCGCCGCGATCGATCCATCCAGCGCCACCTTCAGCGCCTTGTAGCCCGACTCGCCGTCCTCGAACGACAAGTCGTCACAGAAGATCACAAAGCGCTCCGGTCGCGCCGACACGAGGTCGACGATATCGCCAAGGTCGTGCAAATCGTCCTTGTCCACCTCGATCAGGCGCAGGCCGCGGGCGGCATATGCGTTCAGGCAGGCCTTGATCAACGATGATTTGCCTGTGCCGCGCGCCCCGGTCAGCAACACGTTATTGGCCGGACGGCCTTCGACAAACTGCCGGGTATTGCCGTCGATCGACGCTTTCTGGCGGTCGATGTTCTGCAAGTCCGCTAACGTGATCGAGGAAACAGACGGTACCGCCTGAAGATAGCCGCGTCCCTGACGCGTGCGCCAACGGAAAGCAATGGCCTGCTCCCAGGCCACCTCGGGCATCGTCGGCGGCAGCAGCGCCTCCAGCCGGCCGAGCAGTGCCTCGGCCCGCGTCAGAAATTGGTCAAGCTTTTCCATGGGCGCGGCCTCCTCCGCAAAGCGTCGTGTCGACAGGTCAGGACCGATAGTCGGCGTTGATGCTGACGTATTCATGCGACAAGTCGCACGTCCAGATCGTCGCACTGGCGTCGCCGCGCCCCAAGACCACACGTACGGTAATTTCGCTCTGCTTCATCACCCGCTGTCCGTCTTCCTCACGGTAATCCGGATTGCGGCCACCCGACTTCGCCACCCAGACATCGTCCAGATACAAATCGATCCCACCAACATCCAGATCGTCGACACCGGCGTAACCGATCGCGGCGAGGATACGCCCGAGGTTCGGGTCCGAGGCGAAGAACGCGGTCTTCACCAGCGGCGAATGGCCGATCGCATAACCGATCTTTCGGCACTCGGCCGGATTCGCGCCGCCTTCAACGCGGATCGTGATGAACTTGGTCGCGCCTTCGCCGTCCCGCACGATCAATTGCGAGATCTCCTGCGCCACCGCGAGCAAGGCATCGCGCAATGCCGCATAGGCGGGCGCATCGGCTGACATAATCGGCGGCAGTGACGAATGCCCAGTAGCCGCAATGATGAACGAGTCGTTCGTCGAGGTATCGCCATCGATCGTCACGCAGTTGAAAGAGCGGTCCGCGATGTCCTTGACCAATGCATCCAGCAAAGCGGGCGCGATGCCGGCATCGGTCGCCATGAAGCCCAACATCGTCGCCATGTTCGGCTTGATCATGCCGGCACCCTTGCTGATGCCGGTAATCGCCACGCGATGCCCGTCGATCGTCACTTCACGCGACGCCGCTTTCGGCAGCGTGTCCGTCGTCATGATCGCCTGAGCGGCCTCATGCCAATGCGCGGGCGACTGTTGCGCCAACGCCTGCGGCAGACCCGCGACCAGACGATCGACCGGCAGTGGTTCGAGAATCACGCCCGTGGAAAACGGCAGAATCTGCTTTGCATCCAACCGCAGTAACGCCGCGAGTTCGGCGCAAGTCTGACGCGCATGCGCCATGCCGGGCGCACCGGTCCCGGCGTTCGCATTGCCTGTATTGACCACCAGCGCCCGGACGCCCGGCGCGCCCGCCTCGCGCTGCGCCGACAGGTGTTCACGACACACGGTCACTGGCGCGGCGCAAAACCGGTTCAACGTAAAGACACCAGACACGCTCGTGCCCTCGTCGAACCGCATCACCAGCACATCCTTGCGGTTCGGCTTGCGAATATGCGCCTCGGCCCACCCCAGTGTCACGCCGGCGACGGGATGCAGTTGTTCGGCACGAATGTCAGGAAAATTAACGGCCATCGCGCGGCCCTCTCGAAAAAGATCTTCAGAAAAACACCGCCAGCATCAGCTCAGCTTGCCGTGACATTGCTTGTATTTCTTGCCGCTGCCGCAAGGACAAGGGTCGTTGCGCCCCACCCGCGGCACCGCCGCACCATCTTCCGCCACAGGCGTATGGGCCGGCGGCGCGGCAATCGGCGATTCATCGGTCTGCCCGTAGCGCCCGGCCGACGCCGCGGCCGGATGCACGCCGGCGGCCAGCATCGCGGCCGAACCGCTGGACACGGCGCCCGCCGCCACTGCAATCGGTGCCCGCGTGCCCGGCACACCTACACCGGATACGGCTACATCGCCATGCTGAACGATCTCCGCGCCAGTCTCGTCGCTGGAATGGAAGGCGACGCCGGCCAGCTCTTCCGCCGCCAGCTCCTCCACGCGTTCCGTCGCGTCTTCGAGCTGCTCTGGTGACTGGATCTGTACGGTCATCACGAAGCGGATCACCTCGGACTTGATCGCATCCAGCGTCTGCGCGAACAACTCGAACGCCTCGCGCTTGTATTCCTGCTTCGGGTTCTTCTGCGCATACCCACGCAGATGGATACCCTGACGCAAGTGATCCAGCGCGGCGAGGTGCTCGCGCCAGCGGGAGTCCAGTGTCTGCAACATCACCGAGCGCTCGAAACCATTGAAGCTCTCTCGGCTGACCATGCCGACCTTCATTTCGTAGGTGGCGTCAGCATCCTCGAGCACCTTCTCCAGAACGTCCTCATCGGTCACGTTCTGCGCCGCCTTGACCAGTTCCGTCAATGGCACGAACATCTGCCAGTCGTCGCGTAGTACCTGTTCCAGCCCCTCGAGCTGCCACTGTTCCTCGATACTGCCGGCGGGCACGTAGGTGCGGACCAGATCGTTGAACACCGACGCACGCATCGCCGCGATCGTCTCCGAGATGTCACTGGCTTCCAGCAGCTCGTTGCGCTGCTGATAAATGACCTTGCGCTGATCGTTCGACACATCGTCGTATTCGAGCAATTGCTTGCGGATATCGAAGTTGCGTGCTTCCACCTTGCGCTGCGCGGACTCGATCGACCGCGAAACGATGCCCGCCTCGATGGCTTCGCCTTCCGGCATCTTCAAGCGGTCCATGATCGCGCGAACGCGGTCCCCGGCAAAAATACGCAATAACGGATCTTCCAGCGACAGGAAGAAGCGCGACGAACCCGGATCACCCTGACGGCCCGCGCGACCGCGCAACTGGTTGTCGATGCGACGCGACTCATGCCGTTCGGTACCGATGATATGCAGGCCACCGGCACTCTTCACCTGCTCATGCAGCGTCTGCCACTCGTCGTGCAGTTTCTTGATCATCGCCGGTTTGGCATCGGCCGCAATGCTGTCGTCTGCCTCGACGAAACCGGCCTGCTTCTCGACGTTGCCGCCCAACACGATGTCGGTACCGCGACCGGCCATATTCGTGGCGATGGTGATGACGCCCGGACGTCCCGCCTGCGCGATGATCTCCGCCTCGCGCTCGTGCTGCTTCGCGTTCAGCACCTGATGCGGCAACTTCACCTGGTTCAGCAGATGCGACAGCAACTCCGAGCTTTCGATCGACGTCGTGCCCACCAGCACCGGCTGCCCGCGCTCATTGCACTCCTTGATCTCGCGAATGACCGCATCGTAGCGTTCCTTCGCGGTCTTATATATCTGGTCCTGGCGATCGGTCCGCTTCGGCGGCCGATTGGTCGGGATCACGACCGTTTCCAGGCCGTAGATTTCCTTGAATTCGTAAGCCTCCGTTTCCGCGGTACCGGTCATGCCGGACAGCTTCGCGTACATCCGGAAGTAATTCTGGAACGTGATGGACGCAAGCGTCTGGTTCTCGTTCTGGATCTTGACGCCTTCCTTCGCCTCCACCGCCTGGTGCAGGCCCTCGGACCAACGTCGGCCGGACATCAGACGTCCGGTGAATTCATCGACAATGACCACTTCGCCGTTCTGGACCACGTAGTGCTGGTCGATCAGGAACAACGTGTGTGCGCGTAGCGCGGCGTACACGTGGTGCATCAACGTGATGTTCTGTGGTGCGTACAGGCTCTCGCCCTCACCGATCAAGCCCCATTCCGACAACAACTTCTCGGCTTTCTCATGACCACTTTCGGTCAGGAACACTTGGCGCTGTTTTTCATCGACGGTATAGTCACCCGGCACTTCCACGCCGGTACCGTCGGATTTTTCTTCCCCGATCTGACGCGTCAATTCTGCCGGCAGTGCATTCATCCGCACGTACAGGTCGGTATGATCCTCGGCCTGGCCGGAAATGATCAATGGCGTACGCGCTTCATCGATCAAGATCGAATCCACTTCGTCGACGATCGCGAAGTTCAACTGGCGTTGCACGCGGCCTTCTACCTCATAGACCATGTTGTCGCGCAGATAGTCGAAGCCGAATTCGTTGTTCGTGCCGTACGTGATATCCGACGCATACGCCTGCTGCTTCGACGCGTGATCCATCTGCGACAGGTTGACGCCGACGCTCAGCCCAAGCCAGTTGTACAGGCGTCCCATCGACTCCGCGTCACGCTGCGCAAGGTAGTCGTTGACGGTGATCACATGCACGCCATGACCGGACAATGCATTCAGGTAGGCGGCAAGCGTGGCGCAAAGCGTCTTGCCCTCGCCGGTGCGCATTTCGCTGATCCGACCGTCATGCAAGGCCATCCCGCCGATCAACTGCACGTCGAAATGCCGCATGCCCAGCACGCGCCGGCTGGCTTCACGGCATACCGCGAACGCCTCCGGCAGCAACTTGTCCAGCGTATCGCCTTGCGCGATCCGTTGGCGGAACTCGACCGTCTTGCCTTGCAGCTCGGCATCGCTGAGCTTTTCGATCTGCGGCTCTAGCGCATTGATCACGGCGACGGTTTTACGGTACTGCTTGATCAGCCGTTGATTGTGGCTGCCAAATACCTTCTGGAGAATTCCGGAGATCATCAGGTCGTTTCTATGCGTCGCGCCGCGCTATGACGGCAGGTTGATCGGCAGCGGGGATCCCAGACGGATCGACGCATGGATCGCCCTGGCCGGGCCACGGCCCGACGCCGGCGCGGCGATAAAGGCAGCGGGCAGCGTCGGTTTGCTTGTAAAGTGAATTGGGCATTTTATCACGCGACACCCCGCAGCCGCGTGCAACGGTGGTATCTTAGACCATCTGGCGGAATCCACCCGAATCTCGTTCAGGTTATCTGTCCGTTCCTCGCTGCTTATGCCGCCTTTCTCGTCCGTCCCCTGGTCCGACTCTCCTGCTCAAGCGCCCGAGCGCGTCACCGACAAGCCGTCCGGCCAGGCGCCAGCACGCGGGCGTGGCGCCGATCGGCGAACCATTCGGCCGAACGGTCGACCGGATCGCGGCGACCGCGCCAGGCGTCCGGTAGCGATCAGCGATGCACTGGCATCGAACGATGCCTTTGCGGCACTCCGAGAGGGCGTTGCGCGACTTCAGGCGCTGGAGACCGATATCGGCGCCTGCTTGCCCGCCTACCTGTGTGGCAACGTCTCGCCAGCAGGCACGCAAGATGGCACGTTGACACTGCTGACGCCGCATAACGCTTTGGCCGCGCGCCTGCGGCACCTCGCACCAACGTTGGTATCGGCACTGCAGGCGCGCGGTTGGCAGATCGAGGCGATCAAGGTACGCATTCGTCCGGTTGCCGCAACGCCTCCACCCCAGCCGAAAACCGCACGGATCAGTCCGGTAGGGCTTGCCTGCCTCGATGCACTCCGCGCATCACTGGAACCGTCGCCGCTAAAGGATGCACTCGAAACGATGGTGTCGCGGCATGGCAGACATCGTTGAGCAATATGCGCGTGTAGCAAAAGCCGCGAGCAAACAAAGTGGCACGCGTAAAAAAACCTGCTGTGGTTCGTTAGAACGCACGCAGGTTTTTGCTTCCGGCCGACACGCCCAGCAACGCGCCTCAGCCAGTTGTCAATAGGCGCCGGCTTTCAGGCATAGACTGATTGCAGGTCCAACGCGACACCCTTGGGTGCCTTTTGAATATCGTCGAACGTAACGATCTCATAAGCGTCTTCATGCGCAAACATTTCGCGCAGCAGCAAATTATTCAATCCATGCCCCGACTTGTACGCAGTATAGGCGCCCAGCAGCGGATGACCGGCAACGTACAGATCACCAATCGCATCCAGGGTCTTATGCTTGACGAATTCATCGTCGTAGCGCAGTCCGTCATTGTTCAAAATGCGGTATTCATCGAGCACGATCGCGTTTTCCATGCTGCCGCCACGCGCCAGGCCCATCTCGCGCATCGCCTCGAACTCGTAAGCGAAACCAAACGTTCTCGCTCGCGCGATATCCCGGATATATGACGTCTCGGCGAAATCCACTTCCACCTCCTGCCCCGTCTTATCCACCGCCGGATGCTGGAAATCGATCGTGAACTTCAGCTTGAATCCGAAGTACGGATCGAGCCGGGCATATTTGTCACCCTCACGCACTTCCACCGGCTTCTTGATGCGAATGAAGCGCTTCAGCGCATTCTGCTCCTCGATTCCCGCCGATTGCAGCAAGAAGACAAACGATGCGGCGCTGCCATCCATGATCGGGATTTCTTCGGCAGTGATATCGACATATAGATTGTCGATTCCCAAGCCCGCGCAGGCAGACATCAAGTGCTCGATCGTCGACACGCGTACACCATCCTTCTCCAGCACGGAGGCCATGCGCGTGCCGCCGATCGCGTGCGCCCGCGCCGGGATCTCGACGACCGGGTCGAGGTCGACCCGCGTATATACGATGCCGGTGTCCTTGGGCGCCGGACGCAACGTCAGTTCCACCTTGCGGCCCGAATGCAGGCCGATACCGGTGGTCTTGACGATCGTCTTGATGGTTCGTTGTTTCAACATAAGCGTCACTCTTCGTGGTCCTGCGCGCGTTTTCCGCGATTGCCGATGCGCCACAGCGCAATCAACCCACGGAAATTACGTCGAGCGTGCCCCTGGATGGGGTGCCTGTCCAATCAATCGCATCGTTTAGCACACAAACGATTGATTTGATTAATCGGACGCTCTTATTCCATAGTCCGTATTCTACCAAAGCACGCTAAGGCACGATGCTTCATCGTGCTTCATTGTGTTTCGGTTTGTTATCCCTGCAACAACGTTTGCTACGCAAGGCCCTTTCGCTTGATATAGCAAAAACCGTGACAGCCAAATGACACAACGGCTCGACAGGTTGGGGGGAGGCATTCCCCATCCCGTCGAGCCGTTGTCTGAAAGTGCAACTTACGTTGCGTTTAAGCGACGCTCAGGCTCCGATTCCGCCGGCATCCTGCCCGAGATGCGTAATGACGATGTGTCGCCCCAACCTGAAACAGCCCGATGTCAGGCCTGAATCGCACCCTTCATCGGTTGGGAACGTGCCACCAATCGTCATATCGGCGGCGGTATCGGTGTCTGAATGAACATCCACTCTCACGTCCGGATACTGCCGTGCCGCTGCATCACGGTCGACTTTCGAGACAACTACGGATAAAGCGGGCGATCTTGCCGGATGTCCATCGGCAACCGTGCCGACAGCGCCGCCGAATGCAGATCATTCGTCGGTTCCTTTCATCCGATGTCCGTTTCGCCGGGGGGCGCGGTGCCCTGCGGGTCCTGAACCCACAATGATGCACGCCTCGCCGTCCTCATAGCTTGTCTAACGGACGATCACTCCGCAATCTTGAGTCAAAAGACTCACGCTTTTAGCGCATCCGCACTCCTGCTCTCTCGAAATCAACCCGTACCGCACCGTCACGACATGGCCGGCACGCGACGTCAGTCCGCCTGCTTGCGCAAGAAAGCCGGAATGTCGTGTGTTTCCACGCCCTTTTCACGCAACGCCGCCACGTGCGCCGACGCCGTCTCACGTGTGTTGCGCCACACCGCCGGTGTATCCAACGAACCGTAGTCGGCAACCCCACTGCCGACGTGGTGCGTGGCATTACCGTGTTGCATGTGGATCATCGCGTTGTCGGTACCGGTACGCAACAGCGTCATCGGTGCAGACTGTGCCTTTTTACCGGCACGACCAAGGCCCGTCGCCACAACCGTCACGCGCAGCGCATCACCCATTGCATCGTCGTACACGGTACCAAAGATCACCGTCGCGTCTTCCGCGGCGTAGCCCTTGATCGTGTTCATCACTTCACGCGTTTCCGACAAGCGCAGCGAGCGGCTTGCCGTGATGTTGACCAGCACGCCACGCGCCCCGGACAAGTCGACACCTTCCAGCAACGGGCTTGCCACGGCTTGCTCCGCGGCCAGGCGTGCGCGATCGACACCGGCAACCGTCGCCGTGCCCATCATCGCCTTGCCCTGCTCGCCCATGACCGTCTTCACGTCTTCGAAGTCGACGTTCACCAGACCGTCGACATTGATGATTTCCGCGATACCGGCCACGGCGTTATGCAGCACATCGTCGGCGCATTGGAAGCACTTGTCCATCTCGGCATCGTCGCCCATGACTTCGAACAACTTGTCATTCAACACGACGATCAGCGAGTCAACGTTCTCTTCAAGTGATTGCGCGCCGGCTTCCGCCACGCGCTTGCGCTTGCCGCCTTCGAACTCGAACGGCTTGGACACCACGCCTACCGTCAGAATCCCCATTTCCTTCGCGCATTGCGCAACCACCGGCGCCGCACCAGTACCGGTGCCCCCCCCCATGCCGGCAGTGATGAACACCATATGCGCGCCACGCAGTGCGTCGCAGATGCGCTCACGCGCTTCTTCCGCCGCCGCGCTGCCCATTTCCGGCTTTGCGCCTGCACCAAGGCCGGTCTTGCCCAACTGGATCACCGTGGTTGCCTTCATGCGTGCAAGCGCTTGGGCATCGGTATTCATGCAGACGAATTCCACGCCTTGCACGCCGCGATTGATCATATGCTCGACAGCATTGCCGCCAGCGCCGCCTACTCCCACCACCTTGATTACGGTGCCGTTGGTTTCGGTTTCCAGCATTTCGAATTCCATGTTTGCCTCCATCTTGAATTAAGAACGTTACCTCGACTCGGCGCTCACGCAGCACGGCAATCGTGCTTTGTATCGCGTCGTGGTACTCGGGCAAGTACCACGACGTGCGCCGCCGCCGCGCGACGCAAAAACCATCATGACTGTTCACTACCCTTCTACAGCAACCTGCTCTCTACTGCTGCAACCTTTTGCAACTGCCCCGCATTGGCATATCGATGACCTAACGCATGACCCTTGCCTGTCGATGACACCACCAATGCAATTGTGATTCGATACCGCCACACCATCGGTTTAGAAATTGCCGACAAACCACTCTTTCATGCGCGAGAAGAACCCGTTCATCGATCCCGTCTTCGGCGACACCTTGCGTCCCCGCGCGCGTTGCGCATGCGCTTCATGCAACAACCCCATCGCCGTCGAGTAGCGCGGATTACGCACCACGTCGGCCAGCCCTCCGGAATACTCCGGCACACCTACGCGCACGGGCTTCAGGAAGATGTCTTCGCCGAGCTCGACCATGCCCGGCATCATTGCGGCACCGCCGGTCAGCACGATACCCGACGATAACAATTCCTCGTATCCCGACTCACGGACCACCTGCTGGACCAGCGACAGCAATTCCTCGACGCGCGGCTCGATCACGGCCGCCAGAGCCTGGCGCGACAACGTACGCGGACCGCGCTCGCCAAGTCCGGGCACTTCGATCATCTCGTCCGGATCCGCCAGCGCCTGCTTCGCGATGCCGTGCGCGACCTTGATGTCTTCCGCGTCCGGCGTTGGCGTGCGCAGCGCCATCGCCACGTCGCTGGTGATCTGGTCACCAGCAATTGGGATCACTGCTGTGTGCCGGATCGCGCCTTCGCTGAAGATCGCGATATCGGTCGTGCCGCCACCAATGTCGACCAGCACGACCCCCAGTTCACGCTCGTCGTCGGTCAATACAGACAAACTCGACGCCAGGGGATGCAACACGAGATCGTTGACTTCGAGACCGCAGCGACGCACGCACTTGACGATGTTCTGCGCCGCGGACACCGGGCCAGTCACGATGTGCACCTTCACTTCCAGGCGAATACCGCTCATGCCGATGGGCTCGCGCACGTCCTCCTGCCCATCGATGATGAATTCCTGCGTCAAGATGTGCAGCACCTGCTGATCCGTGGGAATGTTGATCGCTTTCGCGGTCTCGATCACCCGGGCCACGTCGGCCTGCGTCACTTCCTTGTCCTTGATCGCCACCATGCCGCTCGAATTGAAGCTGCGAATGTGACTGCCAGCAATACCGGTGAACACATTCGTGATCTTGCAATCGGCCATCAACTCGGCCTCTTCCAGCGCACGCTGAATCGACTGAACAGTGGCCTCGATATTGACGACGACGCCTTTCTTCAGGCCGCGCGATTCGCTCTGGCCAAGGCCGATGACCTCGTAGCGCCCATCGCCACGCAGTTCACCGACGATCGCCACCACCTTCGAGGTGCCGATGTCGAGCGAGACCAACAGTTCCTTGAAATCTTTACTCATGGCGTGTGTGTAAAACGTTGGCGTTATCGTGTGTCGCTGAAACTGCTGCCATCAGTGCGCTGGCTTCTACCAACGCCGCAGTACTTTTTGTTGCATTTGCCGCCCTTGCCGCAACCTTCATCGGTTCGCTCCGGTCGCTCGCGGATCTTTCGCGAACCGCATCGAGGCCGCCCGGATCGAAAAACCATTTGGATAACGTAAGTCGGCGTGATCGATGTCGGGCCCCCACTGCTTGGTTATCTCTGGCCAAGCCTTCACCAGGCGCGTTGTGCGCTCATCGAGCGTCTGCGGATTACGTTCGCGGCCCAGATCGACCTCCAGCCCATTGTTCAGTTTCACAGTCCAGGCATACCGGGCGGACAGCGTGACCGACTCCGGCACCGCGCCCAGTGGCTTAAACCATTGCGTGAAGTCGTGATACCGCTGCACGACCATCTTTTCACTACCCGGCGGCCCACTGAACGCCGGCAAGTCACCATCCACCTCGTCCTGGTTCACCGTAAACAAATCCCCATCCACACTCACCATCTGGTCGTCGCCCCATGTCGCCAGCGGCCGGTATTCCTCTAACGAGACCGCCAGCCCGTTCGGCCAGACGCGTCGAACACTTGCGTGATGCACCCACGGCATCTGCTCGAATGCAGCCTGCGTACGCTCCAGGTCCACCGTAAAGAAGTTGCCATGCAGCGTGCTCAATACGTCCGCCCGGATGGTCGGAGCGTTCACGTGCGCGACATCTCCCTCCACCGCAATCGTGCGCAGCGAGAACATCGGTCGCTGCGCGCACCAATAACCGGCCGCGCCCAATAATGCCAACAGCGCCAGTGCCGTCAGCAGGCTTGCCGCCGCATTCAACTGACGCACGTTGTGCCACATGCCGCTCATCCGTCAGGCATCCAACGTCAACGACAACACATGCAGGACCAGATCCTCATACGACACGCCAATCGCACGTGCCGCCTTGGGTGGCAACGAATGATCGGTCATGCCTGGCGCGGTATTGACTTCGAGGAAATACGGATCGCCCTTCGCATCCACCATGAAATCGACGCGGCCCCAGGTGCCGCCACCCAGTAACGCGAACGCCTGTTTCGCCAACACGGAAAACGCTGCTTCGCGCGCCTCGTCGAGACCCGACGGAATGAGGTACTGCGTTGCATCCGACAGGTACTTCGCGTCGTAATCGTAGAACTCGTTTTGCGGCACGATCTTGATAATCGGCAGCGGCATGTCCCCAGCGATCGCGATCGTGTATTCCCCTCCGATACTGGTCAGTGGATCGCCGCCCGCCTCGATGCTCTGCTCCACCAATACGATCTTGTCCGCGAGCGCGGCCGCCGCAACCGCCGGTGCCAGCGCATCGGCCGTCTTGACCTTGTACACCGCCACGCTAGACCCTTCGCTAGCGGCCTTGACGAACAACGGCAGGCCGAGCTTCGCGATGATCTCCGTCGCACGCGGCTGATAGGCTGGCGCGTCAGCCGGCGCGCCGGACGCGCCGAGCAACCGGAACACCGTCTCGAACGGCGGCGTGGGAATACCCGCCTGCTGCCACACGAGTTTGCTGCGGAACTTGTCCATTCCCAACGCCGATCCCAATACGCCCGGACCTGTATACCGAACGCCAAGGAAGTCCAGTGCCCCCTGCAGGCGGCCGTCTTCGCCATAGCCGCCATGCAATGCGTTGAAAACGCGCGTAAAGCCCTGGTCCTTCAATGTCAGCAGAGACTGCTCCGACGGATCGAAGGCGTGCGCATCCACGCCGTGGTGCCGCAGCGCCGCCAGCACCAGCCCACCGGATTTCAGTGACACCTCGCGCTCCGCGCTTTCGCCACCGAGCAGCACAGCGACCTTGCCAAAGCGTGCCGGGTCGCGTTGGGCATGCGCTTTCCACGACGTCTGCATCGTGCTGGCCAACGGATTACTGGCCAGCCTGCCCGGATCGCTCATCGCGCCGACGATCGGATTTTCCGAGGATGCGTTCATGCGCCCTCCCTTGCCAGAATGCCGGGTACGCCGCCAATCGTGCCCGCACCCATCGTGATCACGACGTCGCCCGCCTTGACGATATGACGAATGCCCTCAGGCAACTTCGCGACATCGTCAACGAACACCGGCTCGATCTTGCCCGCCACCCGAACGGCGCGAACCAGCGCCCGTCCATCGGCGGCAACGATTGGCGCTTCACCGGCGGCATACACCTCCGTCATGACCAGGGCATCGACCGTCGACAGCACCTGGACGAAATCCTCGAAACAATCACGCGTGCGCGTGTAGCGATGCGGCTGGAACGCCAGCACGAGTCGACGCCCCGGAAACGCACCGCGTGCCGCGGCGATCGTCGCCGCCATCTCGACCGGGTGATGACCGTAGTCATCGATCAACGTATATGTCTGGTCGACAGTGTCGGCGCCGGCCTCTTTCGGCACGAGCACTTCGCCGTAACGCTGGAAACGCCGACCCACGCCGGTAAAGCCTGCCAACGCGGCGCAGATCGCGGAATCCGGCACTTCGAGTTCAGTCGCAATGGCAATCGCCGCCAATGCATTGCGAACGTTATGCTCACCGGGCAGATTCAGTACGACATCCAGCGGCGCCATCTCTTCGCGCACGACCGTAAAGTGCATCTGCTGGCCCACTGGACGAACGTCGATCGCGCGTACCTGCGCCTCCGGATTCATCCCGTAACGGACAATAGGCTTGGATACGAACGGCAGGATCTCGCGCACGTTCGCATCATCGACGCAAAGCACCGCGATGCCGTAGAAAGGCAAGCGCTTCGTGAAATCGACAAACGCCTGCTTCAAGCGCGACACGTCGTGCCCGTACGTGTCCATGTGATCCAGATCGATATTCGTGATGACCTCGATCACCGGGAACAGATTCAGGAAGGACGCATCGGATTCGTCCGCCTCGGCAACGATGAAATCACCGGTACCGAGTCGCGCGCTCGCTCCTGCGCTGTTCAAACGACCACCGATGACGAACGTCGGATCGAGACCGCCCTCCCCGAGCACGCTCGCAACCAGGCTCGTGGTCGTCGTCTTGCCATGGGTGCCGGCAATGGCGATGCCCTGCTTCAACCGCATCAATTCCGCGAGCATGCTGGCGCGCGGCACGATCGGGATGCGCTTCGCGCGTGCGGCCAGCACCTCCGGATTGCCGGAATGCACCGCCGTGGATGTCACCACGCAATCCGCCTGCGCGATATTGGCTGCTTCGTGCGTATAGGCAAGCGTCGCGCCGAGAGCGGCAAGCCGCTCCGTCGTCGCGCTGCGTTGCAAGTCCGAACCGCTGACCTGGTATCCCTGGTTCAACAGCACCTCGGCGATGCCACTCATGCCTGAGCCGCCGATGCCGACAAAATGAATGCGTTTGACGATGTGTTTCATGATCTGCTTCCTGCATCGCCGCCCCGCGCCCCGGAAGGGCCGTGGTGGACGTCGACGCCGTGTTCTTGCTTACTATCCCGCGTCCCGCTCCGATTGGAGGCCGAACCGTCGCCCCGGAGGGTACTTCTACCCTGGCCCGAACGTCGCGGCCGCGCCGTCTCGGCGCAGGCTATCGCGACCTGCGCGGTGGCATCGGGCCGCGCCAGCGCACGCGCCTTGCACGCCATGTCCAACAACGTCGCGCGCGTGAGGCCGGCGAGCCAGTCGGCCAATGTGTCGACCCGCAAATCACGTTGCTGGATCAACACCGCCGCGCCCCGCTCGGACAGAAATTGCCCGTTGGTCGTCTGGTGGTCATCCACCGCGAAGGGGAACGGCACAAACAGCGCCGCCACGCCAATCGCCGCGATTTCCGATACCGTCATCGCACCGGATCGGCAAATCACCACATCCGCCTGGGCATACGCCTGCGCCATGTCGTCGATAAAGGGCACCAGTTCCACGCCGGAGCCCGGTTCAACCGACAGACCCGCATCGGCATAGTGCTTATGCAGCGCATCCAGATGCTTTGCGCCGGCTTGATGCACGACATGCGGCCGCGATGCCACCGGCAGACGCGCCAGCGCACGAGGTACCGTTTCATTCAATGCCGCCGCCCCCAGACTCCCGCCAACGACCAGCAGCTGCAACGCACCGCCACGGCCCTCGAAACGCGTTTCAGGCGTCGGCACGCCGACCACATCGGCGCGCACCGGGTTACCGGTCCACTCGGCGTCGGGCAGCGCATGGGGAAACGCCACCAGCGTTCTGCGCGCGAGCTTTGCCAGCAGGCGATTCGCCATGCCTGCAATCGAATTCTGCTCGTGCAGCACCAGCGGCACGCGCTTGATCGCCGCAACCAATCCTGCTGGAAACGTGATGTAGCCGCCCATCCCCAGGATCACGTCCGGTTGCACCCGTCCCAGCACACCAGCCGCATCGAAGCATGCGCGCACCAGCTTGAACGGCGCGGCCAGTTTCGTTGCCAGCCCCTTGCCGCGCACACCGCCAAATCGCACGAACGCGATCGGCACGCCATGCTTGGGTACCAGCGTGGCCTCCATCCCGTTCGGACTACCCAGCCACACGACGTTCCAGCCCGCCTGCGCCATCCGATGCGCGACCGCCAATCCTGGGAAAACATGCCCGCCGGTGCCCCCGGCCATCACCAGCAGCGTACCAGGCGGCTGCAAGGCCTGATCCACCTGCTGCGAAGACATCGGTCGCGGCGTTGTCGCGACCGATGCATCGGCAGATGCCCACGGCCTCTGCGCAGGCGACGCCAGGCCACGACGCGGCGATGTCGCGTCGTCGTGGCTGCCAGCAGTGACCGGCCAGGCCGTCATGCCTTGCCTCCTCGCATCAACAGCCGGTTCTCATAATCCACACGCAACAACACCGCGCAGGCGATGCAGTTGATCAGGATGCCGGAGCCGCCATAGCTGACAAGTGGCAAGGTCAATCCCTTCGTCGGCAACAGGCCGAGGTTTACGCCGATGTTGATGAACGCCTGCGCCCCCATCCAGATGCCGATGCCCTTGGCAACCAGCCCCGAGAACGTGCGATCCAGCGCCAGCGCCTGGCGGCCAATATCGAACGCCCGGCGCACGAAACCGTAGAACAGCAGGATCACCAGCATCACACCGACAAAGCCCAGTTCCTCACCAATCACGGCGAGAATGAAGTCCGTATGCGCTTCGGGCAGGTAGTTCAGCTTTTCAACGCTGTTGCCCAGGCCCACGCCGAACCACTCGCCGCGCCCGAACGCGATCAACGAGTGCGTCAACTGGTACGCCTTGCCCTGCGCGTATTCGACATTCCATGGATCGAGATACGCGAAGATCCGCGCACGGCGCCACGGCGACAACCAGATCAAGGCGCTGAAAGTCCCCACGGCCGTCAACACAAGACCGGCGAACAGTCGTCCATTGACGCCGCCGAGGAACAGCGCGCCCATCGCAATCGTCGCGATCACGAGGAAGGCGCCCATGTCCGGTTCGAGCAGCAGCAGGGCGCCGACGAAACCCACCGCCATCGCCATCGGCAGGAAGCCGCGGCCAAAGCTCTGCATGAACTCCTGCTTGCGCACCACGTAGTTCGCCGCGTAAATCGTCACGGCGAACTTCATCAACTCCGAAGGCTGCATGTTCAAGATGCCGAGCGGAATCCAGCGACGCGACCCGTTCACCCCCTTGCCCAGATGCGGTACCAACACAATGATCAGCAGCACCAGCGAAAACAGGAAAATCTTCGGTGCGATCCGATACCACGTCTGCATCGGGATGCGGATCGCGATGAACGCCGCCGTGCCCGCAACGCTTAACGAGAAGAGATGACGGATCAGAAAATGCGCGGGGCTCCATTGCGAATAGCGCGGCGAATCCGGCATTGCGATCGACGCCGAATACACCATGATCAACCCCAGCGACAACAGCGCGATGATGATCCACAACAGCACCTGATCGTACTCGAGCATTTTCGAGCGTTTCGGCCGCGCGCCGTTCACGGCGTTCGACAGACCGGCTAATTCCCTGCCGCCCACCGGCATACCCGGCATCGCGCCTGGTGCCATGGTCGAGGCGCTCGAACCGGGACCACTGGGCATCGCGTTCTTGCGACCCGGCAATAGCGAAACGATCTTGGCGATAAAACTCATAACATCACTCCCTGCGCGGCGGCGCGCTCCGCGACGCATTCGTGAAACACCGCTGCGCGATGCGCATAACCACGGAACATATCGAAGCTCGCGCATGCCGGCGACAACAAAACGACGTCGCCTGGTGCGGCATGCGCCGCCGCGGCATCCACCGCCGCTTGCAACGTGGAATGATCCTCCAGCACGACGCCAGCGCTTTCAATCGCCGCACGTACCTGCGGACCATCCCGGCCGATCAACATCACGGCCTTGCACCACCGTGCCACCGCGGGCAGCAATGGCGAGAAATCCTGTCCCTTGCCATCGCCGCCGGCAATCAGAATCGTCGGCGCGGCCAGGCCGTCCAAGGCCGCCACGGTCGCACCCACGTTGGTTGCCTTGCTGTCGTCGACGTAATCCACGCCCTCCAGCGTCGCGATCACCTCGACCCGATGCGGCTCGCCACGGTATTCACGCAAACCATGCAGCAACGGCGCCAGCGGCAAGCCAATGCCTCGGCACAGCGCCAACGCCGCCAACGCGTTACAAGCGTTATGCAGGCCGCGCACGCGCAACGCGTCCACCGGCATCAACAATTTCGTCATGCCTTCCGGTTCGACAAACGCTTTACGGCGCCGCCGACGCGGCGTCTTGCCATCCTCGCTATCGACCGGCTCCGCCAAGACCGTCTCGGCCACATCAGCAGCATCGGTCTCGTTGGCCAAGGCCATCGAGGCCTCCGGATCGGTCGGTGTCGATGACAGCGCCACGTCATCCGTCAGGTCGGCATGCCCGTCGACATCGGCTGTGTCGCCATCAGCTACGCCATCCTCGGCGACATCCGACGTCACGACCGCATCAGCATCGGCTTCCGTTTCCGGCGGCATCGGCGCAACAACAACGCCCCGCACCGGATCAAGCCCCGCCATCGGCGGCACGTCGTCCACGCCATCCGCGCGCACGACATGTGCAAGCCACGTCAAGCCGCCTTCTTCGACAAGCCCGAAGTCACCCGCCAACGTTGGTGCACCCATGCCGAAGGTCGCGGCGCGGCGCGGCGCGGTGCCCGCTTCGCGTGCCACCTCGGCCTGCATCCCGCGCCATTGCGCGAGCCATGCCGCACCACGCGCATCGTCGCGATTGATCACCGGCCGCGTGTGTGCACCGAAAATACGGAATTTCGCCGCGGCGTAGGCATCCATGCCGCCGTGCCAGTCCAGATGATCCTGAGTCACGTTCAGCACCGCGGCAGCGTCGGCTTCGAATGTGCGGGCCGTTTCCAACTGGAAGCTGGACAGTTCGAGCACCCAGACCTGCGGCAATGACTGCTGCTCGATGGCATCAAGCAAGCGCGTCAACATGGCCGGGCTGATATTGCCCGCGACAGCAACAGTGCAACCGGTACGCGCGACCAACTGACCCGTCATTGCCGTGGTGGTGGTCTTGCCGTTCGTGCCGGTGATCGCGATCACGTGCGATGGCTGTCCCGCGGCGCGCAACGCACGCAGCGCGCGAGCAAAGAACTCCAATTCGCCCCAGACCGGAATGTCCCGTTCGTGCGCAGCCGCCAACAACATCGCCACCGACGGATCCAACGGCGAAAGGCCTGGGCTGATGGCCACCAGATCGATGCCGCCATCGAGGAGACTCGGCGCAAAGGCATGGACCTGCCCGGCGCTCGTATCGGCGCTATCCACGACATCAGCCTGTGCCGATGCGAACGTATGCGGCCCTTGTACTCCCGACGGCAATGCCAAGGCGGCATCACGATTCGGCGGCGACGTGCGTGAGTCCGTCAGCCGCAACGTGCAGCCATGCGTCGCGCACCAGCGCGCCATCGCGAAACCCGATTCGCCAAGGCCAAGTACCAGTACATGCGGTGCGCGCAGCCGGTCTGCATCGGTCTCGGAATCCCATGCGGCGTCACCACGCTCGTCCACCATCGCGCCGGTCGCCGATTCCGCGCGCGCGCGCGCCCGCCGCGTATCCTCTGGATACGCGGCTTCGCCGAACAGGATGGAGAGATCAAGCGTCATATCAGCGCAATTTCAACGTGGACAAGCCCACCAGCACCAGCATCAAGGTGATGACCCAGAAGCGGACCACCACCTGCGTTTCCTTCCAGCCACTCAATTCGAAGTGATGGTGCAACGGCGCCATCTTGAACAGCCGTCGCCCTTCACCGCGAAAGCGTTTCGTGTACTTGAACCAGCCCACCTGCAAAATCACGGACACGGTCTCGGCCACGAACACGCCCCCCATAATGAACAGCACGATTTCCTGCCGCACGATCACGGCAACGGTACCCAGCGCGCCACCCAGCGCCAAGGCACCGACATCGCCCATGAATACCTGGGCGGGGTGCGTGTTGTACCAGAGAAAAGCGAGCCCCGCACCCGACATCGCCGAGCAGAAAATCAACAATTCCCCCGCCCCAGGAATATGTGGAAACAGCAGATAACGCGAATACACGGCACTACCCATCACATAGGCGAAGACACCAAGCGCGCTACCCACCAACACGACAGGCATGATCACGAGGCCATCGAGGCCATCGGTCAGGTTCACTGCATTGCTCGACCCGACGATCACCAGGTACGTCAGCGTCATGAACCCCGCCAGCCCCAACGGATAGCTCATCGATTTCAGAAACGGCAAAATCAGATTCGCGCGATCCGGCAGGTCCGTTGGCAAGCCATTACGAAACCAATTGATCAGCACTTGAAACACATGCGCATTGCTGGACTGCGACACGCTGACAGCAAGATAGACCGCGGCGATCAGGCCGATCAGCGATTGCCAGAAATACTTTTCGCGGGAGGACATCCCGCGCGGATCTTTGTGCACGACCTTTCGATAATCATCGACCCAGCCGATCAGGCCGAAACCAAACGTCACCAACATGACGATCCAGACAAACCGATTCGTCAGATCAGCCCACAACAACGTGGACACGGCGATGCCGATCAAGATCAGCACGCCGCCCATCGTCGGCGTACCGCTTTTGACCAGATGGGTCTGCGGGCCGTCGTTGCGCACTGCCTGCCCCATCTTCAGGGCGGTCAGCTTGCGAATGACAGCCGGCCCGCAGACCAGGCCGATGACGAGCGCGGTGATGGTGGCCATCACCGCACGAAACGTCAGGTAATTGATGACACGCAAATAGCTTGCATCACTTTGCAGCCATTGCGCCAACAGCAGCAACATTGACAATCCTTCCCTTAAATCCGGTCCGCAGCGGTGTTCCTCACCGCGCGTTCCAGGTTACCCCTGCACTTACGCGCCCGTTCCGCCTTACTGCCCCTGTCGCGCGTCCGTCACGTCGTTACCGCACCGCGAGGCACCTCCCGCTACGGCACCGCCCTCAATGTGGCGCGGTCGACGTCTCGCCGACCAGCGCCGCCACCACCTTCTCCATCGCCATGAAACGAGACCCCTTCACCAATACCGTCACACCGGAAGCAGACTGCGCGGACGACAACGACGATCCGCCCTGCAGCGCGGCGATCAGCGCATCGGCGTTATCGAAATGCCAAGCACTGCGTCCACCGACACGATCGTGGTTCGACGCATCGTCCTGCGCCCGCGCGGCATTGAACGCATCGCAGACACCGCGCGATGCCCGGCCCAGCGCATAAAGCGCATCCACGCCTTGCGCATAGGCATACAGACCCACTTCACGATGCGCGACGGCTTCCTGATCTCCCACCTCGCCCATGTCACCCACCACCAGCACGCGCGGCGAAGCGGCCTGCGCCAGCACATCGATCGCGGCGCGCATCGAATCCGGATTAGCGTTGTAGGTATCGTCGATCACGCTCGCACCGGCCAACGCTCCCACTGTTGCCCGTTTCTGCTGCAAACGCCCGTTGACCGGCGCAAACGCCTGCAAGCCGGAGCGGATCGCATCGACGCCGACACCCGTGGCTACGGCCGCGGCGGTGGCCGCCAACGCATTACGCAGGTTATGACGACCTTGCGTACGCAGCGCCACCGAGAATGTACCAATGGGCGTTTCAACCTCAAGCTGGCCATTCGATTGCCCATCGGCGCTCGCCCCCGCCGCACGCCACCGGCCCGTCACCGCGGCACGGATCACGCCACGGCCGGCCTGACCATCGCTCCCGTCGTCGAGCAGTGCGAAATCGATGATGCGTCGTGTATGCGCGGCCACTCGCCAGATCGCGGCGTACGCGTCGTCCGCCGGGTAGACCGCCGTGCCATCAACCGGTAATGCGTGAATCACGCTCGCATGTTCCAATGCCACCGCTTCCACGGTGTGCATGAATTCCTGATGCTCACGCTGCGCGTTGTTCACCAGTCCGACCGTCGGCTCACAGATACCGGCGAGATAACGCGTCTCGTCAGGATGGTTCATGCCCATTTCGATGACCGCCAGGCGATGCGTTGCACGCAGTCGCAGCAGCGTCAGCGGCAAGCCGATGTCATTATTGAAATTCCCGCGCGTGGCGAGACAATGATCGGCACCCACCGCAGCGGCGAATATCGACGCGATCATCTCCTTAACGGTGGTCTTGCCGTTGCTCCCGGTCACCGCGACTATCGGCATGCCCGAACCGCCCACGGCCGACTCGACTGAGCCCACCGCCGCCACCGATACCGTGCCCCCGACGCGCGCGGCGAAAGTCCGGCGCCAACCGCGTGCGAGTTCACCCAACGCCCGACGGGTATCCGGCACCAACAGATAGGGCCGCGAAAATGACGCTGGCGCCCGCGCGACGATGACTGCCGCGACGCCCTGCGTTGCAACGGCATCGAGAAAATCGTGTGCATCGAAACGATCGCCGCGCAACGCGACAAACAGATCGCCTGCGCCGGCCTGGCGACTATCCGTGACAATGCGGTCGATCACGACCGCCGCGGCGTCGGCCGCGCCGACAACCCGCGCGCCTTCGATCCATTGCGCCGCTTGCGCCAAGGTCATCATCGTCATGACCGCTCTCCCTGTCCGCCGTGCCCGTGGTCGCCACCGTGCTCCCCACCGCGAGACTCGGATCGGGCTTCCGAGCGCATCTGCGTCGCCCGTGTGGCCAAGGCGAGCAGCGCGTGATCCTGATCCTGGAACGGACGTTTCTTGCCCATGACTTCCTGCGTCGCTTCATGCCCTTTGCCGGCCAACAACACCACATCGCGTTGCGCCGCGGCGCGCACCGTCTGCAAGATCGCGCTCGCCCGATCGTCGATGCGACGCACCCGGTGCTGCAACGCGTCCGACGACATGCCGGCGGCGATCTGATCGATGATGGATGCAGGAACTTCGGTACGCGGATTGTCGCTCGTCAACACGACATGATCCGCGAGCCGCTCGGCGATTCCCCCCATGATTGGCCGCTTGGCATTGTCGCGATCGCCACCGCAACCGAACATGACCGTCAGTGCGCCGCCGCGTGCCGCCGCTACTGGCCGTAATGCACGCAACGTCTTGTCCAGCGCATCCGGCGTATGGGCATAGTCGATGACGATCAACGGTTCGTCGCGCTGGGGATTGCCGCCCAGGCGCTGCATCCGCCCCAGCACCGGCTGCAAGGTCACAAGCGATTGCACAGCCGCATCGAACGAAACGGCATCGATACCGGCGGCGACATCACAGGTGGCGAACAACACCGCGCCCAGCACAGCCATCAGGTTCGAGACGTTGAAGGCGCCCATTGTCGCCACTTCGATCACCGCCGTATGCACGAGCGCGGCCCGATCGGCGAGTAGCCCGTGTGCAACCGCGCGGTCATCAGCACGCGCGACATTGGTCGGCATAGAATCGGACGGGGCACCCACGGCGGGGGACGACGGGCGTTGTTCATAGCGGATCGTCAGTGCCGTGCCACCCGATGCGGTGGCGCGCAACGCAGCCGCACTCAGGACACCCACGGCGCCCGCACAAGCGTGTTCGATAGCCGCGCGTGCAGCGCTCGCAGCTTCGTCGTCCTCGATCGCATCGTCGACTAAATACGCGATGACCAATGGTGCATGCACCTGGTGCGCGGCACCGGCAGGTAATGGCCATTGCATCAATAAGCGTCGCCCTGCAGCGTCGTCCGCATTGATTACCGCCGCGCGTAAACCGGGCCAGTTGAAGAGCCTGGCTTTGGCGGCTTCATATCCTTCCAGCGTACCGTGATAGTCGAGATGGTCCTGCGTCAAGTTCGTGAAGACGGCGATATCGAACGCCGTGCCGTTGACACGCCCCTGGTGCAGTGCATGCGAAGATACCTCCACCGCCACGGCCACCGCACGTTCGTCTCGCATCTGCGCCAACTGCTGCTGGAACTGCGCGGCATTCGGCGTTGTAAACCCGGTCCACTGCAATTTGTCGGGCATGCCCGAACCGAGCGTTCCGATAACGGCGGTGCGAATGCTCATATCCGCCAACGCTGCCGCGATCCACTGGGTCGTCGATGTCTTGCCATTCGTGCCAGTGACGCCCATCACGCGCAAGGCGACGCTCGGCGTGCCGTACCAGCCACTCGCGATATATCCAGCAAGTACATCAAGGTCCCGCACGGCCAGCGCCGGCGTTCCGCCGCCCGCGTCTTGCACCGCTCCTACGCCATCCTGGTCCAGCGCGTTTGCCACCACCGCCGCATCGGACACGTCGACGGACGATCGCCCCTCTCCCGCCGGCTGCAGCACGATGGCCTTCGCGCCACGCGCAAGCGCATCAACGATATGCGGCCGGTTGTCCGCCCCCTCCACCGCGTAGGCGAGATAGCCATCGCCCGGCTGGACGGCACGGCTATCGGTGCGCAGGTTCGCGCTTGCCGATAGCACGGAACGCAACCATGCCACTGCGCGCTGTGCCGCGGCCGGCATCGGCAACGCGCCGGCGCGAGGCACATTGGCATTGACGAGGGCGGCGGCGGACATCGCGGCGGAGCGATCGGTGCGGGCGATCATCGCATGACCTTTCGCGCATACGATTCATGCGCGGACGCGGCATAGCCATGGGGCGCATGCACCGTGCCGCCATCGTGCAATGCCGCGCGGACGACATGCGCCCCGCCCGTCGTCGCCTGCGCCACTGCGCGCGGCGCCGGGCCGGACACACCGGGTTGGACGGTAGGCGACACGGCGGCAACCGTCTGCTTGAACGGCGCGTCCGGCGCGACATTCAGCGCACGCAGAATCTCGCCCGCAATCGTCGAGAAGACCGGCGCGGACACCTGTCCACCGAAGTGCTTGCCACCACGCGGGTCATCCACCGAAACGGCGACGATGATCCGCGGATTCGACATCGGCGCGATACCGACGAACGACGCGCGATAGCGCGACTTGTCATAACCATGCGCAAAGTGCTTGTATGCCGTACCGGTCTTGCCACCCACCGTATAGCCTGGAACACGGGCCAACGGTGCCGTACCACCAGGGCCGACAACCGATGCGAGCATGGTGCGCAACTCGGCCATCGTCTTCGGCTCGAATACCTGCGGCCCCGATTGCGGCGCCCCATCCAGCTTATACAGCGACAACGGCAGTTCGCGGCCATTGTTCGTGAACACCGTATACGCATGCGCCAGTTGGAACAGCGACACCGAAAGGCCATAGCCATAAGACATGGTTGCCTGCTCGATCCGGCGCCAGCTCTTCCAGGGACGCAGACGACCGGCCACCGCGCCGGGGAACCCGATATTCGGCGCGACGCCGAATCCCAGGCTCGTGTACATATTCCACTGCTCCTCCGGACGCAACTGCATCGCGATCTTGCTGGTACCCACGTTACTCGACTTCTGCAGCACGCCACCCACCGTAAGGGTGCCAAAATCGGCATCGTCGGTGATCCTTGCGCCATCGAGCGAATACGACCCCGGGGCAGTATTGACGATCGTATTCGGCGTCACCCGATGCAGATCGAGGGCAAGGGATAACGTGAACGGCTTCATGATCGAACCGGGCTCGAACGAATCCGTGAACACGCGATTGCGCAACTGCTCGCCCGTCAGGTGCGAGCGGTCGTTCGGGTTGTATGTCGGATAGTTCGCTAGAGCCAGCACTTCACCTGTGCGTGCGTCGACGACGACCGCGGCGCCGGCCGCGGCCTTATTGTCGACAACGGCATTCTTCAGTTCATTGAAAGTGATGTATTGGATCTTGCTGTCAATCGACAGACGCATGTCCTTGCCGTCGCGCGGCACGGTGAGTTCATCGACGTCTTGAACGATATGACCAAGACGATCCTTGATCACACGACGACTGCCCGGCGCGCCCACCAGTTGATTCTGCATCGCGAGTTCGACACCGTCCTGACCTTCGTCGTTGATGTCGGTGAAGCCAACCAATTGCGCGGTGATCTCGCCTTCCGGGTAATACCGCTTGTATTCCACGTTCTGATGAATACCGGGAATATCGAGTGCCATCACCTTGTCGGCGGTCTCTATCGGCACCTGCCGCTTGATATAAGCGAACATTGAATTGCGCGAGAGTTTCACGCGTAATTCCTTCGAATCGACGTCGAGCAATTTCGCCAAGGCGTCCCGCTTGCTTGCGGGCAAGTCTTCAGGCACGTCATCGGGAACGGCCCAGATCGCCCGCACCGGCAACGTGGTCGCGAGCATCAATCCATTGCGGTCCATGATCTTGCCGCGGCTTGCCGGCAGCTCGATCGTCCGTTCGAACCGGCTCGCACCTTGCCGCTGATAGAACGCATTTCCCGGGCCCTGAATCCAGAACGCCCGACCGGCAAGCGCCACGAACGCGAGGAAAATCAGGAACACGACGAGCTTCGAGCGCCACATTGGCAGACTGACCGACAACATCGGGCTCGATGAAAATTGCACGCCGCGGTCGCTGCGCCGCGCTCGGAGCGGGGTATCCGGCTGCTTCTTCATTGCCGCCCCCCGCCGTTCGCGCCAGCCTTGCCGGACATGATGGCCGCTGCCGCAGCCGCGGCGGCACGATCGTCCCGCGCGGCACGTGCGGCATGCGCCTCCTGGGCGGCGCGCTCATCATGCGTTGCGCGCGCCGGACGCGACGAAGCCGCGGACTTGAGCGCGGCAGTGGGGACTTGCTTTTTGACAGCGGATTGTACCGGTGGTTTCGCTACCGTGGCTTGCTGCACCGGACGACTGGGGGAAGGCGCCGTCGATGAACGGGGCGATGGCGCGACGGCGGACACGGACGCCGGCAACGGCGCGATGCTCACCGCGCTGCCATCCTCATTCAGATATTCGGTACGCCCAGCCGTCACCGCGCTCATGCCCAACTGATTACTGCTGATATCTTCGATGCGCGACGTCTTCGACAAGGCACTTTGCTCGTACTGCAGTCGCGTCCAGTCCTGGCCAAGACTTTGCTGTTGCCCCTGCGCCCGCTCCAACTCGACGAATACGCGTCGCTGCTGGTACGTCGAATTGACGACCGACAGCGCGCACGCGATCAGCGCGAGCAAGAGGAAGGCATCAAGGCGGCTCATCCGCGCGCTCCGCGGGTCGGACGGTGCCCGGCGCGCGTGGGCGCACCCGCATCGTGCGCGTGATACGGCCCGACCTTCTCCGCCACGCGCATCACGGCCGACCGCGCGCGTGGATTCGCCGCCACTTCCGCCGCACCCGGAAGCAGACGCGCCACGCGGCGCAATGGCGGCGTAGGCAGCGCGTCCGCGCGAATGGGCAGACGACGGTCGAGCGCGGGCGTGGTCGAGTGCGTTTGCATGAACTGTTTGACGATGCGGTCTTCAAGCGAATGAAAGCTGATCACCACCAGCCTGCCACCCACCTCCAATGCGGACAAAGCCGCGTCCAACGTTACCTGCAGCTCCGCAAGCTCTTGATTGACGTGAATCCGTAGAGCCTGAAAGGTGCGGGTGGCCGGGTCCTTGCCTTTCTCGCGAGTTTTGACGGCGCCCGCCACGAGTGCGGCAAGCTCACCTGTTCGGGCGAGAGGGCCGAGCGTATCGGACGCTGCCCTGCGAGCAGCAATCGCCTTTGCAATCGAAAAAGCAAACCGTTCTTCCCCATAATCTCGTATCACCCTCGTCATGTCTTCGACCGACGCATGCGTCAGCCATTGCGCGGCGGATTCACCGCGCGTGGTGTCCATCCGCATATCCAATGGACCATCGGCTCGAAAGCTGAAACCCCGCGACGCGTCGTCCAATTGCGGCGACGACACCCCCAGATCCAGCAACACGCCCGATACGGCAGCCATACCACGCATGGCCAGCGTGTCTGCCAACGTGGCAAAACTATGGTGGACGATGTCGAATTCCGCGGCATCGGCCTGTGCTGCCTGCTCCGCCTTGACCACCGCCGCTGCGGCAATGGCCGACGGGTCCTTGTCGAACGCAAGCAATCGCGCACCCGGCGTCAATTTGCGCAACACCGCCCGACTATGACCGCCTCGCCCGAACGTGCCGTCGATGTAGGTGCCATCCCGACGCCACACGAGGGCATCGACCGCATCATCAAGCAGCACCGTTCGGTGCAGGAATTCGTTATTAGCCGCGTCTGGCATCACGTCACGCCTTGCGGCTCAGAAACTGAAATTCTTCAGAGCGTCAGGCATGCCCTGCGACATCGCTGCCTGCTCTTTCGCTGCATACGTCTGCGCGTCCCAGACTTCGAAATGACTGCCCATGCCCAGCAACATCACTTCTTTTTCCAGATTCGCCGCCATCCGCAACTCCGGTGACACGAGCACCCGCCCGGTCCCGTCCATCTCGACATCCGATGCATTTCCGAGGAAAATCCGGCGCCACCAATGCGCATCCATTGGCAACGCGGCAATCTTCGTGCGAAATACTTCCCATTCGGGACGTGGAAACAACAACAGGCAACCGTCGGGATGCTTGGTCATCGTCACGCGGCCTTCAGCCTGCCCAAGCAGCGCGTCACGATGCCGGGTCGGAATCGACATCCGCCCCTTTGCATCGAGAGTCAGCGCTGACGCCCCTTGGAACACGCCCTTGCCTCCTGGACGCGCCGTCTGATCGGTTCGCCCTTCCTAAAAACACCACCTGCGGTCCGTCGCGCTCACTGTCGCTTCCGGGTAAATTTCACACAAAAATGCACTTTCCCACACCTTTTCCCACTTTAGAGTAAGCAACCTGCCCGGTCAAGGTCGCCGCAACGATTTCGAATAATTTTTATCCGCCAGAACAATGACTTACAGGTGATACCAGACAAGACTCACGCAAAATTATCAATAAAATGAAGGTGATAGGAATTCTTCTGAAAGTGATGCGTGAGAACGCTGGGGCATTTCGACGCAACAACCAGCAACAGTGCGTGAAAATTGGCGACAAAAGGCGACACGATGCCGGTGAATTTCACCAAAAAGCTGTAGAAGTTACGAGTATCGCGCAGGATCCGGAAAATTTTTCGCAAACGTGACGGCAAGAAGACGAACGGCGCGGCCGCTGGCTTCTACGCTTGCCTGACTGTTGCAGCGGTTGACGCCGACAAGGCTGCTAAGTCGGTCATGTGAATAAAATTTGATTTAGATACAGAACTGTATCAAACGGATGTATCGCCGCCGCCATTGCCGCGTTAACAGGCGATCTCCTGGTTGCTACCCGCATGCGGCCTGGGGCGAGCAGCGCATGAGCGATGCGAAGTGGGCGAAGGTTTCGGACAACACGCGCCGCATGCGTGACGCAATACGGCGGGATAATCGAAATGGCTAAAGATAGTAGGCGGTCTTGGTCATGACTTTCGCCGCCGCACGCATTGCGGCGGTAATAGGGAATGGCAGATCGATCCCCCCTGCCTCGCTAGCACTGCGCGCATGCGCCATTTCATCGGTACGCATCTGTGCCACCACGGCGCGCGACGCCGCGTCGTTTTCGGGAAGCGTATCGAGATGCCCCTCCAGATGCTTTTCCACCTGGCGCTCGGTCTCGGCCATGAAGCCGAGGCTTACGCGGTCACCAAGCCGCCCCGCGGCGAAACCGATGGCCAACGCGCCGGCATACCACACGGGATTAAGCACACTCGGGCGAGAATTCAGCGCCTTCAGGCGCCCGGATGTCCAGGCGAGATGGTCTTCTTCCTCACGCGCCGCATGGGCGAACGCATTACGCAGCTTCTCAGAGCGTGTTGCGACCTTCTGCGCTTGGTACAACGCCTGGGCGCAGACCTCGCCTACGTGATTGACACGCATCAAACCTGCTGCGTGCTTTTTTTCTTCCGGCGTCAGCGTGGCGTCGCTGTCCACATGTGCGGCGGCGGGGTCCGGACGTGCCGATCGTGTCACACCCGTCAGTGAACGCAGCCCGCGATCAAACTCGACGATCCAGTTGTCGAACATCATGCACCCTGCGAGAAAGACAATAGCGCATGGTAACAAAGGTTCGCCAGGACAGCGTGACACCGAGCGGGTGCGTGTAGCGCCGATGACTAAGGCAGTTCGCGCAATTCGCGCCGCAGAATCTTGCCAACCGGCGTTTTCGGTAACGTCTCCCGGAACACGATCTTTCGCGGCATCTTGTACCCGGTCAGGCGTTCACGGCAATATGCCAGCACAGCAGCCTCATCAAGTCGCGGATCACGACGAACGATGAAAAGCTTGACCGACTCACCGGTACGGGCGTCCGGCACACCGATGGCGGCCACTTCCGCCACGCCGTCAAGCGATGACACGACATCCTCGATCTCATTTGGATACACGTTGAAACCGGAGACCAGGATCATGTCCTTCTTGCGGTCGACTAATTTCAAGTTACCTTCGGCATCGAAGCGCGCGATATCGCCAGTACGGAAATAGCCATCCGACGTCATCGCGGCGCGCGTTTCATCGGGACGTTGCCAATAGCCTGCCATTACCTGCGGCCCCTTGACGCACAGCTCGCCGGATTCGCCGTAGGCCACTTCAGCGTCATCGGCACCCCGAATCGAGACGTCGGTGGAGGGCATCGGCATGCCAATCGACCCGCTGAAGGCAGATGCGATGGTGGACGTGCAACTGACAATCGGCGAGGTTTCCGACAGCCCGTACCCCTCTACCAGCACCCGTCCCGTCAATGCCTCCCATCGCTTGGCAACAGCCTCCTGTACCGCCATTCCCCCACCGATGGCCACGATGAGATTCGAGAAATTCGCCTTACCGATATCGGGATGATTCAGCAGCGCGTTGTATAGCGTGTTGACGGCAGGGAAAATATTGACGGGATGGCGACGCAGGACTTTGATAACCGCAGGCAGGTCGCGCGGATTGGGTATCAGCAGGATCTTGCCGCCAATGCGAAGCGGAAAGATGCCGCACACCGTCAATGCGAAGATGTGATAAAGCGGCAACGCCGCTGCTATCACCATCGGCATAGCCTGTCCCCGATCCGTCAGTTGCGCAACCGCGGGGCCAAACCAGGCCTCGGCCTGCAACACGTTGGCGAGCAGGTTGCGGTGCAACAGCACGGCACCCTTCGCCACGCCGGTGGTACCCCCCGTATATTGAAGGACGGCAATATCGTCCGGTGACAAGGGCACCGCCACCGCACCACGCTGCCGGCCAATCGACAACGCGGCATGCCAGCCATTGTGCTGGGGAAGGTCCCACTCTGGCACGGCCTTCTTGATGTGCCGCAGAACGAAATCGATCACCCTGCCTTTTGGCCCGAGCATCGCACCAACCGACGTCACCAGCACATGGCGAATCACGGTTTCCGAAAGCGCCTTCTGCAACGTGGCGGCGAAGTTCTCGAGGATGACGATCGCCTCGGCCCCACTGTCGCGGAGCTGCTGTGCGAGTTCACGCGGTGTATAGAGCGGATTGACATTGACGATGACGCATCCGGCCCGCATCGCGCCGTACAGCGCCACCGGATACTGCAAAACGTTTGGCAGCATGATCGCCAGTCGCGCCCCTTTTTTCAACCCAAGCGACTGGACCCAGCCTGCAAACGCTTCCGCATCGTCGGCAAGCCGTTGATAGCTGATCGCCTGTCCCAAACAGACGAATGCCTCACGCTGGGCATACTTCCGGCAACTGTCCTCGATCAGGCTGACGAGCGTCTCGCCTGGCGTCAGCGAGATCTCCGCCGGCACCCCCTTTGGATAGCGCGCGACCCACGGCCGCGCTGGTCGCGTCGCGGCACCGGAAGCAGGAGGCGCCCCCTCGACGGACCGCGCCTCACCAGCCACATTTGCGTACTGCGTAGTCTCCATCTCTGTCTCCACCCGACCCATGTCACATTGTTGTCGCGCTGTGGCGGCGTCGACGCATTTTTATCGGTCCCATGTCGCATCAACCACGCGCGGTGCGGCGTTTCGCGTACAACGTCGCGCGCCGGCGTCAAGCCGCGTCCCGGAACAACGATCCTGGAAAGACGGTCTTTTTAGCATGACCGTTCGTTTTCAGCATCGTAACGGGCCGTTCGGCCCAGGGCAAGTGATTAGATCCGGGCCTCGGTCTGGATCTACGCCGCCCCTATCGCACTTGGAGAATTGCGTGGCACGCACAGGCGTTATTCGCGCCACACACTTGCACGCTCCTTATCGCGTTGGTCTTTTAAGGAGCAATGTGAAAGCCCGCGCGCGGAACGTCACATGTGCGCCCGGCACGCACTAGGCACTTACCTCAGCCGATTTGGCCATGGGAGCAACCTCGACAAGACAATCGTAGAAGGATGCCGAATTGCCCAAGTCAGTAAGCGCCTGACTGGTTAATTCATTGACATTACGTCCATCCGAGGCCAGCTTGCGCCACCAGATGCCCATGCCGACAACCACCCCGTTCCGGGCACGGTCGCTGACATCCGCGCGCGCGGTCAATGCGCCACGATCGTTGAAAATTCGCACCTGCTCCCCGTCGACGATGCCTCGCACGGCCGCATCGTCAGGATGAATCTCGATACGCGGGACTTTTTCCGTCTTGCGCAGACTTTCGATATTGACGAAGGTCGAGTTCAGGAAATGACGTGCAGGCGGCGAAATCATCGCCAATGGAAACCGCCGGGCGAGTGCCGGATCTCGCTCTCGGGACTCCCGCGGAGGCAGGTAATCAGGAAGGGGGTCCTGTCCGAGTGCGGCCAGGGTTGATGAGACGAACTCGCACTTACCGGACGGCGTACGGAAGCCGCCTTGGGCGAATGGCGCATCGGGCAGCGTCAGCCGCGCCCAACCGTCACGCTGCAATTGGGCCGCGTCAACACCGCCCATTAACGGATCGTCCCAGCGAAACGCCTGTTCGAGCAATGCTTGGTCGCTGTCAAACAATGCCGGCTCCGTCAACCCCATTGCGCCGGCAATACCCCGAAAGATCTCCGTATTCGGCTTCGCGTCGGCCAGCGGCGCGATGGATGGTTGGTTCACCATGACATAGGTGTGCCCATAGGATTTATGGACATCCAGATGTTCGAGCTGGGTAGTTGCCGGTAACAGCAGATCCGCGTAGTCGGCGGTATCCGTCTGAAAATGTTCGAGAACGATGGTGAAGAGATCCTCACGCGCAAAACCCGCGACGACCTTGCGCGAATCCGGCGCAACTGCCACGGGGTTCGAATTGTAGACGATGATCGCCTCCACCTTGGCGCCAAAGTCCCGCCCATCGTTCATGCCTGCGACAATGCCACCTGGATGGGTCAACGCGTCGCCGATGGCGCTCATATTGATGCTGCGCGGAATCTTGCCGACAGGCAGCAGGTCCGGACGTTGGAGACGCACGTCATCCACCGGTGCATAGCCCGATGTAGACAGCAGCAGGCCACCCGCACGGTGCCGCCAGGCACCCGTCAGCGACGGCAGGCAGGCAATCGCGCGGACGGCGTTTCCACCACCGTAGACACGTTGCATCCCGTAATTCAGTCGGATCATGGACCGTTTTGACGCACCATACGCGTTGGCAAGCCCCAGCAATTGGGAAACAGGGATGTCACACGTTTCCGCGACCCGCGCGGGTGGCCAGGCTGCGGCACGCTCCCGCAGCGCGTCGAATCCGATGGTGTAACGTGCGACGTAGTCCTCGTCCACGGCACCATTCTCGATCAAGAGATGGATCACACCGAGTGCCAGCGCGCCATCCGTACCCGGGCGCAACGCGATGTGCTCATGACATTTCTCCGCGCTCAGCGAGCGATAGGGGTCGATCGCGATAAGCGTAGCACCACGTCGCTTCGCTTCCTGCGCACGTGTCCAGAAATGCAGACTCGACGTAACGGGGTTGCTCCCCCAGATTACGATCAGATCGCTTTCCTCGGTGAACTCGACCCGTGCACCGATGCTACCGCCATAGGTATGTTTCAGTCCCGCCGCACCTGCCGACGCGCAAATCGTCCGTTCGAGCCGGGATGCACCGAGCACATTCCACAGTCGCGCCGCGATGGACTCTCCTTGGAGCAACCCCATCGTCCCGGCATAGCTGTAGGGCAAAATCCCCTCTGGGTCACGCGCGGCGATTTCACGGAGCTTATCGGCCGCGAGTTGGTAGGCGACATCCCAACTGATCGGCTCGAATTGGCCACTGCCCTTGGGCCCGACCCGGCGCATCGGCTGCGTCAGGCGGTCACGGTGGTAGGTCCGCTCCGTGTAGCGTGACACCTTCGTGCACAACACCCCTTGTGTTGGTGGATGATCTGGGTCGCCCTTCACCGCGATCGCCTTTCCATCCTGTACCGTGATGCGCATGGCACACGTATCCGGGCAATCGTGCGGGCAGACGCCGCGCACCGAGTGTGCTGTCGATTCCACGACCGGGTGTGCGATCCCTGAGGAACTGTCGATGCGTTCGGATGAGGACATAGATCAGACTCTCACTAACCTCAAAGGCGGATGTAATAAACGACACGGCGATTTTCCCGCGCCATCGTGACCTATTTCGCGCCATGGGGAAGCTGACCGATTGGCCTTGATGAATAGGCCAAACGCTCGCACGCTTTCGCATGCCTTGGCCACGCGTGTATTGTAGTATCTTTTCAGATTTACCCTGCTCCACGCGTGCCCTGCCGCATCAATAAGCTCGGAAAGCAACAGGCCGAACGCCGGACTTCGTCGCGAGGAGATGGGCGTAGCATGCCCATACCTTATCGATATAACGACGACGAGCGGAGGCCCTCGCAGTTGCGCTGCCAGCGTTATAGGCACCTACGGCGTACCAACCGTAACCGTGTCGCGCAATCAGCGCTGCGAGGATCTCGGCGGCCACCATCACGGAAAGGCAGGGCTGGGCCATGAGCCGCCGCTCATCGATTCCGCGTGCCTTTAAATGAGGAAGATGCATGCTATTTATCTGCATCAATCCGATGTCGCGCGTGCCATTGGCATTGTGATGCATCGCATTGGGTTGGAGATTCGACTCCACCGTCGCAATGGCTTCCAGCAAAAGCGGATCGATACGATGCACCTGCCCCGCGGTTTCAAAGCAGAACGCTGCGGCGAGGCGAAAAATGGACAATGGCAACGCGACGATCAATTGCCGAACCAACCTGACCTTGAAGGGAATTTGACGCCTGCAGCCGATTCCGATCCGGTTGGTGCAAGGGTGCATGACACATATCGACATCGTTCAATCTCTCGAAGCCCAGTTACCTCGATGATCGACAAAAGAAGCGAGGTCGACTATGGGAGATCGCCTAGAGAACGGATTTTTGACTGAAGGGCCGAAGGAATATTGCCGAAGCGCGCTGGGGCGATGGGTAAGTTGATAGATTGGGGGAGAGTGGTAGCGATGCAAGGCGGGTTTTGCTGCGAACCTTGATCTAAAAAGCCAAACGCCCCGATCACGATAAGGTGAGTCGGGGCGTATGGATTTCAGCATTGGGAGCCTGACGATTACCTACTTTCACACGGGCAATCCGCACTATCATTGGCGTGGAGTCGTTTCACGGTCCTGTTCGGGATGGGAAGGGGTGGGACCGACTCGCTATGGTCATCAGGCAAAGAGGGTTGTGCCGTTGGCAGTGCCACGGCACCAATCTGGAAGAAGTTCGCTTCTGTGTTCTTACCGCTTTGGGTTGAGCTGTATCGGGCACATGTCCACCGATTGTTTCACTCACCTCGCGCGCCTGGGTGGCGGCCTGTTTCTCTGGCCGTCTTACACACAAACGCACTGGTTATAGGATCAAGCCTCACGGGCAATTAGTACTGGTTAGCTAAGGACATTACTGTCCGTACACACCCAGCCTATCAACGTCCTGGTCTCGAACGACCCTTTAGGGGAATCAAGTTCCCAGGGATATCTCATCTTAAGGCAAGTTTCCCGCTTAGATGCTTTCAGCGGTTATCTCTTCCGAACATAGCTACCCGGCGATGCCACTGGCGTGACAACCGGTACACCAGAGGTTCGTCCACTCCGGTCCTCTCGTACTAGGAGCAGCCCCCTTCAAATATCCAACGCCCACGGCAGATAGGGACCAAACTGTCTCACGACGTTTTAAACCCAGCTCACGTACCTCTTTAAATGGCGAACAGCCATACCCTTGGGACCGGCTACAGCCCCAGGATGAGATGAGCCGACATCGAGGTGCCAAACACCGCCGTCGATATGAACTCTTGGGCGGTATCAGCCTGTTATCCCCAGAGTACCTTTTATCCGTTGAGCGATGGCCCTTCCATACAGAACCACCGGATCACTATGACCTGCTTTCGCACCTGCTCGACTTGTGGGTCTCGCAGTTAAGCACGCTTATGCCATTGCACTATGAGCACGATTTCCGACCGTACTTAGCGTACCTTCGTACTCCTCCGTTACACTTTGGGAGGAGACCGCCCCAGTCAAACTGCCTACCATGCACTGTTCCCAATCCCGATTCAGGGACCAAGGTTAGAACCGCAAACAAACCAGGGTGGTATTTCAAGGGTGGCTCCACAAGAACTGGCGTCCCTGCTTCATAGCCTCCCACCTATCCTACACAGATTTGTTCACAATCCAATGCAAAGCTACAGTAAAGGTTCATGGGGTCTTTCCGTCTAGCCGCGGGGAGATTGCATCATCACAAACACTTCAACTTCGCTGAGTCTCGGGAGGAGACAGTGTGGCCATCGTTACGCCATTCGTGCAGGTCGGAACTTACCCGACAAGGAATTTCGCTACCTTAGGACCGTTATAGTTACGGCCGCCGTTTACCGGGACTTCAATCAAGAGCTTGCACCCCATCATTTAATCTTCCGGCACCGGGCAGGCGTCACACCCTATACGTCCACTTTCGTGTTTGCAGAGTGCTGTGTTTTTATTAAACAGTCGCAGCCACCAGTTTATTGCAACCCCTTCACCCTCCAGGCGCAGGCCTGTCAAGCTACAAGGGCGTACCTTATCCCGAAGTTACGGTACCAATTTGCCGAGTTCCTTCTCCCGAGTTCTCTCAAGCGCCTTAGAATACTCATCTCGCCCACCTGTGTCGGTTTGCGGTACGGTCTTGTTAGACTGAAGCTTAGAGGCTTTTCTTGGAACCACTTCCAATTGCTTCGCCGCTTTAAGCAGCTCGCCTCGTACCCTTGAATTCCGCGCCCGGATTTGCCTAAGCGCCTTCTCCAATACAAGGACCGGGACTTCCAACACCCGGACAACCTTCCGCGATCCGTCCCCCCATCGCATCTAACAATGGTGCAGGAATATTAACCTGCTTCCCATCAGCTACGCATTTCTGCCTCGCCTTAGGGGCCGACTCACCCTACGCCGATGAACGTTGCGTAGGAAACCTTGGGCTTACGGCGAGGGGGCTTTTCACCCCCTTTATCGCTACTCATGTCAGCATTCGCACTTCTGATACCTCCAGCATCCTTCTCAAGACACCTTCACAGGCTTACAGAACGCTCTCCTACCATGCAGATAAATCTGCATCCGCAGCTTCGGTGACTGGCTTAGCCCCGTTACATCTTCCGCGCAGGACGACTCGATCAGTGAGCTATTACGCTTTCTTTAAAGGATGGCTGCTTCTAAGCCAACCTCCTGACTGTTTTAGCCTTCCCACTTCGTTTCCCACTTAGCCAATCTTGGGGACCTTAGCTGGCGGTCTGGGTTGTTTCCCTCTTGACACCGGACGTTAGCACCCGATGTCTGTCTCCCGTGATTGCACTCTTCGGTATTCGGAGTTTGCTATGACGAAGTAATCCGCAATGGACCCAACAATCATTACAGTGCTCTACCCCCGAAGGTGATACACGAGGCACTACCTAAATAGTTTTCGGAGAGAACCAGCTATTTCCAGACTTGTTTAGCCTTTCACCCCTATCCACAGCTCATCCCCTAATTTTTCAACATTAGTGGGTTCGGACCTCCAGTACGTGTTACCGCACCTTCATCCTGGCCATGGATAGATCGTCTGGTTTCGGGTCTACGCCCAGCAACTAAAGCGCCCTATTCGGACTCGCTTTCGCTACGCCTTCCCTAGTCGGTTAAGCTTGCTACTGAACGTAAGTCGCTGACCCATTATACAAAAGGTACGCCGTCACCCCATTAAGAGGCTCCGACTGTTTGTATGCATGCGGTTTCAGGATCTATTTCACTCCCCTCCCGGGGTTCTTTTCGCCTTTCCCTCACGGTACTGGTTCACTATCGGTCGATTACGAGTATTTAGCCTTGGAGGATGGCCCCCCATCTTCAGACAGGATTTCACGTGTCCCGCCCTACTTGTCGTACCCCTAGTTCCACACATAAGCTTTCGCATACAGGGCTATCACCTGCTATGGCCGCACTTTCCAGAGCGTTCTGCTAACTCACATGCTAAAAGGTACAAGGCTCTTCCCATTTCGCTCGCCACTACTTTGGGAATCTCGGTTGATTTCTTTTCCTGCGGCTACTTAGATGTTTCAGTTCACCGCGTTCGCTTCTCTTGACCTATGGATTCAGTCAAGGATGACCCATTCGGGCCGGGTTTCCCCATTCGGACATCTCCGGATCAAAGCTCGTTTGCCAGCTCCCCGAAGCTTTTCGCAGGCTACCGCGTCCTTCATCGCCTGTAATCGCCAAGGCATCCACCACATGCACTTATTCGCTTGACCCTATAACGAGTACGTCTGCATCGCTGCACACGTCACGCCATAGGTGAGTATCGGTGTTGTGCCGTATTCCAATTTCGTGCGCCTCTCTCAAGACACACTGCTTTGAGATACTTCTCGATACAATCTCAACCCAAATTTCGGCAGCATCCCGCACGCCATCTCTAACGCACAGCACGCCACCATTGAATTGAACTTCTTCCAAATTGTTAAAGAACGACAGCCGATTTAGATTCTCATCGAATCCATCAGTGTTAGGCCAAGCCTAAGCTAAAACGCACTCAGCGCACATCCTCGCGGATACGCAACAAATACCCTTTAGCTTAGGAATTGGTGGAGGTTGACGGGATCGAACCGACGACCCCCTGCTTGCAAAGCAGGTGCTCTCCCAGCTGAGCTAAACCCCCAAGACACCACTACTACTGTAGGTACATCCCTTAGTTCGTCACCCAACCACACCAGTTAGCGCAACCAACCAGACCAAGATGGTGGGTCTGGTTGGATTCGAACCAACGACCCCCGCCTTATCAAGACGGTGCTCTAACCGACTGAGCTACAGACCCTACAGCCTGTCGTATGACAGCCGATAAGCGTGAGCGCTTTAGCAACTTATGCTTCAAGCTCGAGAAAGGAGGTGATCCAGCCGCACCTTCCGATACGGCTACCTTGTTACGACTTCACCCCAGTCACGAATCCCACCGTGGTAAGCGCCCTCCTTGCGGTTAAGCTACCTACTTCTGGTGAAACCCGCTCCCATGGTGTGACGGGCGGTGTGTACAAGACCCGGGAACGTATTCACCGCGGCATGCTGATCCGCGATTACTAGCGATTCCAACTTCATGCACTCGAGTTGCAGAGTGCAATCCGGACTACGATCGGTTTTCTGGGATTAGCTCCCCCTCGCGGGTTGGCAGCCCTCTGTTCCGACCATTGTATGACGTGTGAAGCCCTACCCATAAGGGCCATGAGGACTTGACGTCATCCCCACCTTCCTCCGGTTTGTCACCGGCAGTCTCCTTAGAGTGCCCTTGCGTAGCAACTAAGGACAAGGGTTGCGCTCGTTGCGGGACTTAACCCAACATCTCACGACACGAGCTGACGACAGCCATGCAGCACCTGTGTATCGGTTCTCTTTCGAGCACCCCCTGATCTCTCAAGGGTTCCGACCATGTCAAGGGTAGGTAAGGTTTTTCGCGTTGCATCGAATTAATCCACATCATCCACCGCTTGTGCGGGTCCCCGTCAATTCCTTTGAGTTTTAATCTTGCGACCGTACTCCCCAGGCGGTCAACTTCACGCGTTAGCTACGTTACTAAGGAAATGAATCCCCAACAACTAGTTGACATCGTTTAGGGCGTGGACTACCAGGGTATCTAATCCTGTTTGCTCCCCACGCTTTCGTGCATGAGCGTCAGTGTTGGCCCAGGGGGCTGCCTTCGCCATCGATGTTCCTCCGCATATCTACGCATTTCACTGCTACACGCGGAATTCCACCCCCCTCTGCCACACTCTAGCCTGCCAGTCACAAATGCAGTTCCCAGGTTAAGCCCGGGGATTTCACATCTGTCTTAACAAACCGCCTGCGCACGCTTTACGCCCAGTAATTCCGATTAACGCTTGCACCCTACGTATTACCGCGGCTGCTGGCACGTAGTTAGCCGGTGCTTATTCTTCCGGTACCGTCATCAGCAAAGGATATTAGCCCTCGCCTTTTCTTCCCGAACAAAAGTGCTTTACAACCCGAAGGCCTTCTTCACACACGCGGCATTGCTGGATCAGGCTTGCGCCCATTGTCCAAAATTCCCCACTGCTGCCTCCCGTAGGAGTCTGGGCCGTGTCTCAGTCCCAGTGTGGCTGGTCGTCCTCTCAGACCAGCTACAGATCGTCGCCTTGGTAGGCCTTTACCCCACCAACTAGCTAATCTGCCATCGGCCGCCCCTATAGCGCGAGGTCCGAAGATCCCCCGCTTTCATCCTTAGATCGTATGCGGTATTAATCCGGCTTTCGCCGGGCTATCCCCCACTACAGGACACGTTCCGATGTATTACTCACCCGTTCGCCACTCGTCAGCGGAGCAAGCTCCCTGTTACCGTTCGACTTGCATGTGTAAGGCATGCCGCCAGCGTTCAATCTGAGCCAGGATCAAACTCTTAAGTTTAATCTCTGTTACTGTTTTCTATTCTTCCGAATAGGTCGCTCAACTCAAGAATCAACAAGTAGTACGAACCGAAATTCATACCCTTACTTCTTCTCTTGTGCGAGCTCTTGATACTTTTGCTTTGCGCTCATCGGCCTAAACCAACAAACGCGCATCCGTCACCAAGCGCCCACACTTATCGGCTGTAAATTTTTAAAGAACCGTTTAACGACTGGCTGGGCATTCCCTCGCACTAGGCGACCCGTCGATTCACCGCAAACACCACCACTTTTGCTCCACCGCGCTGTTTTGCTGCAGAACAGAAGCGAGATTATGTACCACCACCACCATCTCGTCAAGCAGTTTTTTGTCACCCCCGGCAACGCGTCTCTCATCAACCCAGAAACCATCACCTGACAATACACACCGCTCAACCACCCAGTCTCAGCACCTGCAGACCAAGCCTACCCACACCAGCAACAAGAAAGGACCCTTCAAATCAAGTACCTTCTCTCACCACCGCCCCACCACCACAACAAACGCTTCGCCTTGTCTGCAGCGGGGAGCCGAATAATAGGACACACCCAGCAAACCTGCAAGTACTTTTGTGACATTTGTCACACGCCAGCAAAATGAACCGGCTAACGCTTCGGCAGGAGCAGCCACATTCGGCCGGATTGTTTCATGCGTCCCGCCAGGTCGCCGGCGTCATCACCATGCCCCCAGAAGTAATCCGCCCGCACGCCGCCACGAATCGCCGAACCCGTGTCCTGGGCAAATACCAACCGGTTCAATGGTGTGTCGCTAAACGGGCGCGTTGTCGACAGGAACACCGGCACGCCCAGCGGAATAGACGTTGGGTCCACCGCAATCGAACGCTCCGGCGTCAACGGCACGCCCAGCGCGCCCAATGGCCCGTCAGCATCGTCGCCGACGATCGGCGGCATTTCCTTGAAGAAGACAAAACGCGGGTTCACATCCAGCAAGGCGGGTACGCGTGAAGGATTCGCCCGCGCCCAGGCCTTGATGCCCTGCATGGTTGCCTGGGACGGGGTAATTTCACGATTGCGCAGCAACCAACTGCCGATAGACTCGTACGGCTGGTTGTTCGTGCCGCCAAATCCCACGCGCATGACTGATCCATCGTCCATGACGACACGTCCAGACCCCTGTACTTGCAGGAAAAACGCTTCGATCGGATCGTCAACATAGACCAGTTCGTTTCCTTCCAACACGCCCGCACGCTCCAATGCAGGTCGCGCAGGCAATGGCGCACCACGACGCACCCCCATCGGCCAGCGATAGAGCGGATACAGATACGGCGCCCGCTTCACACGGGAGCCGTGCAGCAACGGCTCGTAGTAGCCGGTGATCAGGCCATCCACGGTGCCATTCCGATTGGCTAATTGATAGGGCTGGAAATATTGCTGGAAATAGGCACGGGTAGCACTCTCGTCCAACTCGTCGAGCTGCTGGGCGGCTGCGCAGGCGGTCCGCCAGTCCGGCAAGGTTCGCAACCGCAGGCAGCTCTGTCGTAACGATGCCGTTGCGCCCAGCAAGGAATCCGTCTGCCAACCCTGCACGGCGTCCCAGCCAACCGGCGTCAGCCGATCCGCCGAAATGATGTCCGACACACTCGGCATGGACAGCGGCGACAAGGTTCCACGCGTGGCGTAACCGGCGTCAGGCGCAGAACCACGGACGGACGGCGACGGCCCCGAGGAACATGCCGCCAGTAACACAGCAACCAGGCAAGCCATCGAAGCGCCTGCCGTATGCATTGTCATACCGGCAACACCACGCCACAAAGAAACGCGCCGCAGCGCACCCAACACACCCATCATCAACCGTTCGCCGTTCTTCAATGGAGGGTTCGCGGCATCGCGAGGGTAAATTCCGCTACAGGCGCATCGAAACGTTCGCCGTCCTCAGCCACGCAGAAGAACGAACCGCGCATCGTACCGATCGGCGTCGCGATCATGGCCCAACTGGTGTACTCGAATTGCTGGCCCGGCGCCAACAATGGCTGGCTACCCACCACGCCCAGACCCTTGACCTCCTGAACGTCGCCATTCGCATCGGAAATGATCCAGTGTCGGGCGATCAACTGCGATGCAACGCTGCCCGTATTGCGAATCGTGATCGTGTAGGCAAACGCAAATTGCCGTTGCGACGGCTCGGACTGGTCCGGCAAAAAGCGCGGCGACACCGTCACCGTCATCTGATACTGGCTCATTCGGCGGAATATTGGCAAAGGAGGTAAAGGGCGCGGTCACCGACTGAAAACGACAGCGGGCAACCCGCAAGGCCCCAGGCCGCCGACATATGCAGGCGACGAACGGGTCGCCGGACATTCTGAGGCATGCACCGGTCAACCGCAACTCGTAGCCGCGCATCGATCGGCGATCCGGCGAACGTTCTCCACAAACGCGCGACACCATATCGCGCCGGATGGCTTGAATGCCTTGTGCGCGTCGCTTAGATGCCGATTCGGTAGAATAACGTCTATAGGAAATACAACGGTACGCGCAGCACGCGACGCCCGGCGTGCGCCCACCGCCGGTCCAAGCCGCGGCGCCACACCAGGGCCGCCGCCAAGACCCGTCTGAGACCGGGCGCGTGCGTTTCAATCACGGATCGAGCTTCCCCACCCATCATCATGAAAGACTATGTGATCGCCCCCAGTATCCTGTCAGCCGACTTCGCCCGCCTGGGCGAGGAAGTCCGCAATGTCGTGGCCGCAGGCGCGGACTGGATACATTTCGATGTGATGGACAATCATTACGTGCCGAACCTGACGATGGGACCGATGTTTTGCGAGGCACTGCGCCCACATACGTCGGCTCCCATCGACGTGCACCTGATGGTGAAACCGGTGGATGCGCTGGTGCCCGCCTTCGCCAAGGCCGGTGCGAATAACATCAGTTTCCACCCCGAGGCGTCCGAACATATTGATCGAACCCTCGGCCTGATTCGCGAACACGGTTGCACGGCGGGCCTCGTTTTCAATCCCGCCACGTCGCTGTCTTATCTCGACCACGTAATGGACAAGATCGACCTGATCCTGATCATGTCGGTCAATCCGGGTTTTGGCGGCCAATCCTTTATTCCCGAAGCGCTGAACAAGCTGCGTGAGGCCCGCGCGCGAATCGATACGTACACGGCACGAACAGGACGCACGATCCGACTGGAAGTGGATGGCGGCGTGAAAAGCGGCAATATCGGTGAGATCGCCGCGGCCGGCGCCGACACTTTTGTTGCCGGATCAGCGATTTTTGGGCAATCGAACTATGCGGCGGTCATCGAGGAAATGCGCGCGGCGCTCGCCACGCAGTCCGAAGAGGTAGCCGCCCATGCCACCCCATGACGCGATAATCATGACCGATCAATCATCAGCATCGCGTGACCATGGTGCCCGCTTTCTCGATCGACCGGTGCGCGCGGCCATCGTAGACCTCGACGGCACGCTCGCTGATACCGCGGACGATTTCACCGCAGCGCTCAATATCATGTTGCGCGCGCTTCCCACCCCACTGGAACAAGTCACGCGCGAGGAGGTGGTGCGTTATATCGGCAAAGGCACTGAAAAGCTGATTCGCGACGTGCTGGCCGCACGCCTGCCAGAGGGAGAGGCACGCGCTTGCTTCGACATCGCATTGACCGCCTATCATGAGGGTTACGAGCAGATCAACGGTATGTACGCGCGGCTTTACCCGGACGTTGTATCCGGATTGACGGCGCTGAGGTCGCTCGGGCTCGCCCTCGCCTGTGTCACGAACAAGCCCGAACGGTTTGCGCGGGGCCTGCTGGCACGTCACGACCTGCTGTCGTTTTTTCCGGTCGTCATCGGTGGCGATACCGTGGCGCGTAAAAAGCCGGACCCGCTCCCCATGCTGACCGCCTGCGAGCAGCTTGCCACGACGCCAACGCAGACTGTTGCCATCGGCGACTCGGAGAACGACCTCCATGCGGCACGTGCCGCGGGCATCTCGAGCATGACCGTGCCGTATGGCTATAACCACGGGAAACCCGTGCAGGAACTGGCGACCGATGCTATAGTTTCAACGCTGCTCGAAGCCGCGCGCCTACTGGGATTCGCTTCCCATCAAGTTCGCTGACAAGGGGTAAGACCTTATCGAGTAGGCGAAGTCGATGCAATAAACTGATTGGTGGGCGAGTGCTTCGTTGCTTGCCCTGGCGATATAGACGACGCTTGGTACATCATCCGGGCGTTTTTTCGACGATTCGAACATTTTCGATCGATTGCAATGTTTCTGAACAAAAAACGGAGTCATGGCGGCATTGACCGGGGGGCCTGGCCCTGGCGTCGCTTGTCTTGGTGATTTCGCCCCGAGGCTGCTGAAGCACCCCCTGCTTCAGCTTCCGTTTTTTGCTGTCCCCTTTGCTGTATCTTGACGTTGCCGCCGGCTATAGGCCGGTACGCGGAGCTAGCGTAGCAACACGTCGGTAAAGGTATCGTGCCCTGGGTTGTCGAGTAACACGTTGTTTCTGGTGCAGCGCGGACCAGTCGTGTTCCCCGACAGCGCGCCGAGGTTTCGGAGCGTGTTCCCCTGCCGTTACCCTCCCGAGGTGTATCCGCGCCGGATGCGTGATCTGACGCACACCATGCTCGCCTGTTGTGGCCTGCACCTCGTGTCGTCGCACCGCGTCCGCGCCTTGCATGCTGCCTCGCGTCCGACCGAAGCGTCACCGCCGCACCACTTTGTTGCTGCCATCCCGGAACCGCCGCATCCGGGCGGGCGCGAGTGTGCGGCGATGCCGGACAAAGAGACCTGAAACCATGACTGAAATCGAATTCCAATCCTTGGCCGCCGCAGGCTATAACCGCATTCCGATGGTCGCTGAAGCACTCGCCGACCTGGAAACACCCCTGTCCGTCTATCTGAAACTGGCACAGCGCGAACGACATGGCGCGAATTCCTATCTGCTCGAATCGGTCGTCGGAGGCGAACGCTTCGGCCGTTACTCGTTCGTTGGCTTGCCAGCACGCACGTTACTGCGCACCCACGGCGTGAACGTCGAGGTGGTGACCGACGGCCAAGTGGTCGAGACGTCTACGGAAAACCCACTCGACTTCATCGCCACGTTCCAGCAGCGGTTCAACGTTGCCCCGCGACCTGGCCTACCGCGCTTCGTCGGCGGATTGGCAGGCTATTTCGCATACGACGCAGTGCGTTACATGGAACGCAAGCTCGCGCACTCGGCGCCGACGTCGGATCCGCTGGACATGCCGGACATCCTGCTGCTGCTCACCGAGGAAGTCGCGGTCATCGATAATCTCGCGGGCAAGCTCTACCTGATCATTCATGTCGACCCGGCACGGCCGGAAGCGTATGCCAACGGCCGGCGGCGCCTGCGCGAATTGCGCGACCGCCTGCGCGAACCGGTGCAGCCACCGGTGACGTCGGCGTCGGTACGGACCGCTATCCATCGCGAATTCGCAAAGCCGGACTATCTCGCCGCCGTGCATCGCGCAAAGGAGCAGATCGAGGCAGGCGAATTGATGCAGGTACAGGTGGGACAGCGCCTGGTGAAACCGTTCCGCGACGCGCCGCTGTCGCTGTATCGCGCGCTACGGTCGCTGAATCCCTCACCCTATATGTATTACTACAACTTCGGCGAATTCCATGTCGTGGGCGCGTCGCCGGAAATACTGGTGCGCCAGGAACCGCGTAATGATGAACGGATCGTGACGATTCGTCCGCTGGCAGGCACACGGCCACGTGGCGCGACGCCGGAGGCCGATGCACAGTTGGCCACCGAACTGCTCGCCGATCCGAAGGAAATCGCCGAACACGTCATGCTGATCGATCTGGCCCGTAACGACGTCGGCCGTATTGCGCAGACCGGATCGGTGCAGGTCGTGGACAAGATGCAAATCGAAAAATACTCCCATGTGCAGCATATCGTAAGCGCGGTGGAAGGAACGTTGAAACCGGGTCTGTCGAACCTCGATGTGTTACGCGCAACGTTTCCGGCCGGTACGCTGAGCGGTGCGCCGAAAGTGCGCGCCATGGAATTGATCGACGAACTGGAACCAGTCAAGCGCGGTCTCTACGGGGGCGCCGTGGGCTATTTGTCCTTTTCCGGCGAAATGGATCTTGCTATCGCGATTCGCACCGGCATCATCAAGGACGGCAACCTGTACGTGCAGGCAGCGGCCGGCGTGGTCGCGGACTCGGTGGCGGAATCCGAATGGCAGGAAACGGAGAACAAGGCGCGCGCCGTGCTGCGCGCGGCCGAACGGGTGCAGGACGGATTGGACGGGGAGTACTGACATGCTGCTGATGATCGACAACTACGATTCTTTTACGTACAACCTCGTGCAGTATTTCGGTGAGCTGGGCGTGGACGTGCGAACGGTGCGCAACGATGAAATCACGCCTGGCGACATTGCCAAGATGGCACCCGACCAGATCTGCCTGTCTCCCGGACCAAGCGATCCGCAACATGCCGGCGTGACATTGCAAGTGCTACATGAATTTGCCGGCAAGCTGCCGATCCTCGGCGTCTGCCTGGGCCATCAAGCCATCGGCGAAGCGTTTGGCGGCAAGGTGATTCGCGCCAAGACAGTGATGCACGGCAAGGTCAGCGAGATCGAAACCGATCAGCAAGGCGTCTTTACCGCCCTGCCAAAGCGTTTCATCGTCACCCGGTATCACTCGCTGGCGATCGAACGCGAGACGTTGCCGGATTGCCTGACCATCAGCGCGGAAACCGCCGATGGCGAGATCATGGGCGTACGTCATAAGACGCTGCCGGTGGAAGGCGTCCAATTTCATCCGGAGTCGATTCTCAGCGAACACGGGCATGCGCTGTTACGCAACTTCGTCCAGCGCTGAATCGCGGGTCCCCCGGGCAATAGGCGCCCGGGCATGCATCGCTGGCGACATCCCTCTCTTACGCATCCGCAACCGATATCGGCATGAACGACGTCTCCCACGCTACCCCTATCAGTCCGCAAGAAGCCCTGCAACGGACCATCGAACACCGCGAGTTGTTCTTCGACGAAATGGTGCATCTGATGCGCCTGATCATGCGCGGTGAAATCGCGCCGGAAATGTGCGCGGCCCTGCTGACGGGCCTGCGTGTGAAGAAAGAAACGATCGGCGAAATCACGGCGGCGGCCACCGTGATGCGTGAATTGGCGCTCCACGTTCCGGTGGACGACAAGACGCATTTCGTCGATATCGTCGGTACCGGTGGTGACGGGGTACACACGTTCAATATCTCGACCGCGTCCATGTTCGTGGTCGCGGCCGCAGGTGCGAAGGTCGCGAAGCATGGGAACCGCAGCGTATCGAGCACGTCAGGCAGTGCCGATGTGCTCGAAGCATTGGGAGTCAATTTGCACCTGACCCCGTCGCAGGTAGCACAATCGATTGCCGCTACCGGCATCGGTTTCATGTTCGCTCCGAATCACCATCCCGCGATGAAGAATATCGCGCCAGTGCGCAAGGCACTGGGTGTCCGAACGATTTTCAATATACTGGGACCGTTGACCAACCCCGCCGACGCACCGAACCAGTTGATGGGTGTGTTCCATCAAGACCTGGTGGGTATCCAGGTGCGCGTCATGCAACGCCTTGGCGCAAGGCATGTCCTCGTGGTACATAGCCGTGACGGCATGGACGAAATTTCGCTTGGCGCGCCGACCCTGGTAGGCGAATTGATTGACGACGAGGTGCGAGAATACGAAATTCATCCGGAGGATTTCGGCCTCCAGATGACGTCGAATCGATCGATCCGCGTTGGCAGCGCAACCGAATCGCAAGCGATGTTGCGCCAGGCTCTCGGCGATATGCCTGGGGCCGCGCGCGACATCGTCTTGCTCAACGCCGGCGCGGCGCTGTACGCGTCCGGCCTCGCTGCGTCGATTGCCGAGGGAATCGATCGTGCGCGTGACGCCTTATCGAGCGGCGCGGCCCAACGCAAGGTCCAGGACCTGGTGGACTTTACCCAATTCTGCAAAGGATAAGAAAAAATGTCGAATATTCTCGAGAAAATTGTCGCTGTCAAACGCCAGGAAATCGCCACCGCGCAGTTGGCGGAACCGCTCGCGGCACTGCGCTTGCGCGCCGAGTCCCGCGATGCCGCCGATGCGCGCGACTTCGTTGGTGCGTTGCGCGCAAAACGCGCAGCCGGCCTGTCCGCGATCATCGCCGAGGTGAAGAAGGCCAGCCCGTCGAAAGGCGTGATCCGCGAGCACTTCGTGCCCGCCGATATCGCCCGCTCGTATGCCGCGCATGGCGCCGCCTGCTTGTCCGTGCTGACCGATGTGCAATTCTTCCAGGGCGGCGTGCCCTATCTAGAGGAGGCACGCGAAGCTTGCGCATTGCCGATATTGCGCAAGGACTTCATCGTCGATCCGTATCAGGTGTACGAAGCAAAGGCGATGGGTGCCGACTGCATCCTGTTGATCGCCGCGATCCTGACGCCGGAAGTAATGCGCGATCTCGAAGCGCTGGCGTTGTCACTCGGCCTTGCAGTCCTGGTCGAAATTCATGGTCGTGACGAACTCGCCGCGGCATTGACCTTGAAAACACCCCTGCTGGGCATCAACAACCGTGATCTGCGCACGTTCGACGTGTCGCTGCGCACGACGCTGGATATGCTGGCCGATCTTCCGGAAGACCGGTTCGTCATCACGGAATCGGGCATTGCGAACCACGACGACGTGGCAGTGCTGCGTCACGGCGGCGTGCCCGGATTCCTGGTCGGCGAGGCATTCATGCGCGCGTCGGAACCCGGTGAGGAAATGGCTCGACTGTTCTTCACATCGCAAAGCTGACAGGACAACATGCGGGATGGCCATCGAAAAGGAAATGAAGTTGGCGCTTGGCGGTACGACACCGCAAGCACTGACGCAATGGTTACAGCAAAGGGCATCCGCCGTCGCCCCCGGCGCGCGCGCAGGCGACAAGCGTGTGGGCAGCAGCGGCAGGGCATCCACCTTTGCGTTGCGGAATATCTATTACGACACGCCGGCACTGGATCTGGCACGCGGCAAGATCGCATTGCGCTTGCGCTTGTCGCCGCACGGCTGGTTGCAAACGTTGAAAACCGCAGGCAAGTCGGTCAATGGCCTGCATGCCCGCGGCGAATGGGAAATGCCGGTGGCCGGCCCCAGCTTGGATCTGGAAGCATTGCGCACCGCCTGCGATGACCCTGCGGCGCTGACCACGCTGCAGGCATTCCACGATGCGGGCATCGCACTGATCCCGGTGTTCCGTACGGACTTCGATCGGACCGTTTGGCCTATTCGGCATCACCATGCCGATATCGAAGTGGCGCTGGATCTTGGCAAGGTTTTCGTACCGGATGAACGCAACGATGCGCCGCACGCCGATAGCGCCTCGCTAGCGATTGAAGAGCTGGAGCTCGAGTTGCAAGGCGGTGACGGTAGTGACGAGGAAAGAGAAACGGCGTTAGTCGACTTTGCGAACACATTGCGCGCAACCTTTCCAGACTTGCGCGCGGACGATACGTCGAAAGCAGCACGCGGCTATGCCTTGTTCAAGGCACGGCAGGCGCTACCCGTATCGTCCAGTGGCAACGCGACTCCGGGTTCGGCACAAGGTGGTGCTGTATGACGCACGACCATCTCGACCAGACACCGCTCGCGCGGCATTTCGACGCGCTGCCTGACGGCTGGCGTGCCTGCCTGACGGATTTCCTGGCCAGTGACACCTATCCGCGGCTCTGCCAATTCGTCGATGGTGAGCGGGCAGCCGGCAAGACGATCTACCCGGCCGACCCATTCCGGGCTTTGACGTTAATGGATGCCGATCACGTCCGCGTGGTCATTCTCGGGCAGGACCCGTACCACGGTGAAGACCATGGCATTCCACAGGCGCACGGACTGGCCTTCTCGGTGCCACCAGGCGTCCGGCCTCCACCATCGCTGCGCAATATCTGCAAGGAAATCAGCGCGGAGTTTGGCCACCCCCCCCCTACGCATGGTTGCCTCGATCATTGGGCGCGCCAAGGCGTGCTGCTGTTGAACACGGTCCTGACAGTCGAAAAAGCCAATGCCGGCAGCCATGCGAAGCACGGCTGGGAGCGCTGCACCGATGCCTTGATCGCCCGGCTCGGTGCAAGCCCGACGCCGTTGGTGTTTCTGCTATGGGGTGCCCATGCGCAAGCAAAACGCGCATTGCTGATGCAGCACGCGCATCATCTTGTATTGGAAGCACCGCATCCTTCACCGTTATCCGCACATCGGGGTTTTCTGGGCTGTGGCCACTTTGGGGAAGCCAATCGCTTTCTCACGCACCACGGTTTCGCCCCGATCGACTGGTCGATTCCAGCGGCGGCGATCGTCGAAAGTCAGGCTAACGGCACGCTGTTTTAACTGCGTCCGCCCGAAGGCTACTTTCCATCACACACACACTAAAGCGGCACGATTCCCCTGTTGAACCAGGGGTCGATCGTGCCGCTAGAGGCCGTGCCAGGCCGCGCGTTGCGCGAGAAAAAACAATTTACAGCGCGGCAATCGCCTCACGCGCGCTCGACAGCGCCAGCGCGGCTGCATCCGGCCCCATCGCGAAACCTTCGGCATACACGAATGTCACATCGGTCATGCCCAGGAAACCCAGAATCAACTTCAGGTAAGGGGTCTGCACATCCATCGGCGTACCCGTATACTTGCCACCCCGCGCCGCGGCGACGATCACTTTCTTGCCCTTGATCAGCCCTTCCGGCGTGCCTTCCGGCGTGTAGCGGAACGTCACGCCGGCACGTGTAATCCAGTCCAGATAGCCCTTCAATTGCGTCGAGTCGGCGAAGTTGTATAACGGCGCGCCGATGACGACGATGTCTGCTGCGCGCAGTTCGTCGATCAGTGCGTCGCTACGGGCAACGATCGCCTTCTGTGCGTCGCTGCGAGATTCCGCCGGCGTAAAGAATGCGCCCAGGATTTCGTCGCCCAGCAACGGCAATCCTGTCGACAACAGGTCGCGCACGACAACCGTCGCGCCCGGATGCTTGGCTTTCAGATGTGCGGTGGTTTCGTTGGCCAGCAATGTCGAGTTCGCGCCTTGCGAGCGCGCGGCACCATTGATTTGAAGAATCGCGGTCATGGTGGTTCCTGTCCAAAAAAGGAGGTCACATGGAAGATCGATCGTCCGTCACCTGAGCGGTTTGGCGACCCTGCATGACAAGGCCGTGGCATCCAGGCGTGCACGGTAATCGTGATGGCTTCATTGTAGACTTCACCGTTTTTGGCACAAGTCGCAAATTTGGGTAACATTGTCCCGTTTTTGGGACAAATGCCAAGGAGCCCGCCAATGGCCGCGATGGACGATCTGAACGACATGCTGGTATTCGCCGAGGTGGCACGTTCGGGCAGTTTGACGGCCGCCGGGGCCGTGCTCGGCATGCCCAAGACCACCGTCAGCCGGCGTCTTGCAAAACTCGAACAACGGTTGGGCACCCGGCTGCTGGATAAGACCACGCGCAAATTGGAATTGACGGAAGTCGGGGAAGCCTACCTCCAGCACTGTCTGCCGATTCTCGAGGATGTTGAAAATGCGCGAGATTTTGCATCGCAATTAGCGCAGCGTCCGCGAGGTCTGCTCCGTATCTCTGCGCCCCCGGATTTTTCCGAGCTTTGGCTCGCCGGTCCGCTTGCCGGTTTCAGCGCGCGCTACCCGGAAGTCACGCTGGAATTCGATCTTAGCGCACGTCATGTCGACCTGATTGGCGAGCGAATCGACATCGCCATTCGCGCGGGTCATCTCACGGACTCGACGCTGATTGCCCGGCAACTGGGGGTGATGACACGCTCCCTGTATGCCAGTCGCGCCTACCTGGATCGCGCGGGCCGCCCGGAAACACCGGACGATCTGGCACGACATCGCTTCGTGCTGCTGCGTGGGGCGCGCAAGGTGCACGATCGCGATACACTGACCCGCGTCAGGCAGACCGTGGAACTCAAGATGCGCGGGCGCGTGGAAGCGAATAGCCTGACGATGGTACGGGAACTGGTTTCCGCGGGAGCAGGCATTTCGGTACTTCCGGATGCGATGACGGGGGAACAACGGCAGCGGCATGAACTCGAACGGGTATTGCCGGAATGGCAACTCCCCACTACCGCGATACATCTGGTGACCCCATCACGGCGTTTCGTGCCACGCAAGACACAAGCGTTTATCGAATATGTGACCGAGATCGAACCCATGTGCCGCGCGATCGAACGCGCCAGTCTTGGCCAACCCGTTTCGCCACGCGTGACGCTGTCCGACCCGGCACCGCCCTATCCCGTGATCGATGCTACGACCCATGCAGCCGTGTCATGTGACCAACGGCCCGCCCAGCCTTACCGTATGCGGCCAATGCCCGATTTCGGTGGCAGCCCCGCCGCCTCCGAAACCATCGAGCCCCCTCTCAATCGCGGATAATTCCCAGCCAAGCGTCGAAATAACGCCGCGCGGAGACATCATCGAACGGCACCCCGGTGGCCGTTTCCGGAATCGTACCGGGGAAGTTGTCGACCGACACTTCCCCGGCGCGCTCCTTCGCCGCCCCTTCATCCGCCGAATACACCTTATCAGGCGCACGCGTGGAATCGTGCAGCGCGTATTCGGTCACATCCGGTGCATCGAGTGTCAATTCGCAGATGCGTAACTGGTCGCGGCGGAACGCATGGAGCGTGACCGTGGTCCCGGGTAGATAACGCGAGAGCAAGCCATCCAGATTCGACCCGGTAACACGATACCCATCGAGTGCAACCAGGACATCACCCGCCGACAGGCCGGCGCGACGCGCAGCCCCCCCATCGTGCACCACCGCCAGGGAAGCATCCCCCTTGACGCGCGCGCCAATCGACACCGATTGCTTCGCCTTGACCGGCGAAATCGTGACACCAAACGGCGCCAGCAGTGCCGCAAGCGGAAGGTCCTCCGTGCCATCGACCGCCAACGCATGCAATTCGGTCAAATCGACGCCGGTTGCCTCGCGCATTAATGGCACGACCTCATCCGGCCGGACGCCACGGCCGCCATCCGCGGTATAGAACGTCCTGCCATAGCGTTGCCACAGAAGCCGCATTACATCGTCAAGCGACTTCTCGCCGTCCGTATGCGCCCGGATGCGCAAGTCGAAGGCCAGCGCCACCAACGATCCCTTCGTGTAATAGCTGACGATCGCATTGGCCGCATTTTCGTCCTGCCGGTAGTACTTGGTCCACGCATCGAACGAACTTTGCGCCACGCTTTGCTTCAGGCGACCGCTATTGCGCAACACGCCACCCAGTGTCTTTCCCACCAGTTTCAGGTAGTCCTTCTGACCGATCACACCGGCCCGAACCAGCATCAGGTCGTCGTAATAGGACGTAAAACCCTCGAACAGCCACAGCAGCGGCGTATAGCATTCCTCGTGCAAGTCATAAGGCGCAAAGACATCGGGTTTGATGCGTTTGACATTCCAGGTATGAAAGTATTCGTGACTGCAAAGGCCGAGGTACGTGCGATACCCGTCGGACATCGGCGTATCCGCTGGTTCATCAAGAATCGGAAAATCGCTGCGCTTCGCGACCAACGCGGTGGAGGCCCGATGCTCCAGTCCGCCATAACCGTCCGCGGTCGCCATCGTCATGAACACGTAGCGCGACATTGGCGCGCGACGGGTTTCCGGCTCGAAAAGAGCGATCTGTGCCTCGCAGATTCGCTTAAGGTCGCGGGTCAACCTGTCCATGTCCAGTCGTGGCACACCACCACTGATGACCACGTCGTGCGGCACACCATGCGCATCGAAGCTGGCCAGCACAAATTCACCCAGCGTGACCGGATGATCGATCAGTTCGTCGTAGTTATCCGCTTCGTACAAGCCAAATCCGTATCGCGACGTCCCTTCGGCTTCCCGCAGAGAGGTTGCCACACGCCATCCTTCGAATGAGGTGTTCGAGACATTGTCGCCAGACACAGGGGCGTTGACCGCGGCACGGCCCGGCTGGGCGATATCGATGGTACAGCGCGACGTCTCCCGGCCTTCCACGGCCAGAAACACGCTGGTGCCATTGAAGAAACCAACATGCTGGTCCAGGTGGGCGCTGCGCACCGACAGATCCCAAGCATAGACCTGGTAATGCAACGTCAGCCCGCGTCCGGGTGCCAGTGGCCCGCATAGCCAGCGATCCTTCCTGGTCTGGTTCACGTGCACGGGCGCACCGGTGTCATCCTCGGCACGCAGTGTGACAATATTGCGCGCGAACTCCCGGATCATATAGCTACCGGGAATCCACGCCGGCAGATAGACTGCCTGCACCGTGGCGTCAGGATCGGCGATCGTCAGCGTGACGTCGAAGAGATGCGCGGCGGCCTGGTCCGCGCGAATGCCGTAACGTATCGTGCTCATGAAAGCATGATAGCCCGCGTGCCGAAATTCGGCGAGCGTCCCGGAGCGCGGCGAGGGCACCGAGGGCACGCTTCATGATGCACGTCTCCGGCCTGTGTGGCAAAACGGCGCCTGGCAGGCGGCGTTTCAGAAACCGCGGGCGTTGTTTGTAACGCCGCAGCGCGGACATTTCCCCCCTTTCGCGGAGGTTCAGCCCGACGCGCGCATGGCGTCAGCTGTTTTTGTTACTGGCTTGGGCAGCCTTCAACGCTTTCTCGAGACTGTCGCTGTCGACCGCACCAGGCAGGCGATTGCCATCGACCAGGAATACCGTGGGCGTACCCGTGACATTCATCGACTGACCCATCGCAAGGTTCCGCTGCAGCACCGCAACATTGCAACTTCCGTCATTGCCCGGCACCTGCTTACGCAGCATCCAGTTTTCCCACGCGGCTCCCCGGTCCTTCGCACACCAGATCGCCTTGGATTTTGCGACTGAATCCGGTGACAGGATCGGGAACAGGAACGTGTAGACCGTCACATTGTCGACCTTCTGCAGCGTTTCTTCCAGCTTATGACAATACGGACAATGTGGATCCGAGAACACCGCGATTTTGCGCGCGCCGTTGCCATGCACCACCTTCACCGCATCTTGCAATGGCAGCGATGCGAAATCGATTCGATTGATCTGATCCGTCCGCTCCTGGGTCAGGTTCGCCCCGGTAGTCGTATCGCGGATCTCGCCTAGCATCAGATATTGGCCAGTGGGGTCGGCGTAATACACCTGCTTATTCACATCGACTTCATACAGACCTGCGATGGGTGACTTGCGGATCTCGCTGATCTCGGCCTTGCTACCAAGGCGCTCTTGGAGCGTCTTTTTCAGCGCCTCGACTTTGGCGTCGGTTTCGGCATGCGCGCCCAGCGACATGGTCGTCGCCAAGGCCAGGACCAGCGCAGCCCCCACGCGACGGGCGGCCAAGCGGCCTGGATTGAAAACAGTCATCGCGCACCTTCCTCTACGATAGATTTGATTCGACGCGGCGCCATGGCACCCCGCCCCCTTCCTACTTCAACCCAACGCGTGCTCGACGAGCCAGCGCTTGACAAACGGCTGTGCCGATACGAGCGACATGCCCACGTTCCGTAATCCTTGCGCCACCGTTCCGGGTAACGCGAACAACCGGTGCAAGCCATCGGTGGCAAGTGTCAGCGATGCGATGTCTTCCCGGCGCGCACGCTCGTAACGTCGCAACAACACACGATCGCCCAGGTCCCGGAACGTTTCCTTCTCCCGCAGCACGTCGGTCAGCGCGGCGACATCACGCAAGCCCAGATTCACGCCCTGTCCCGCCAGCGGATGTATCAGATGCGCGGCATCGCCCACCAGGGCGACACGTGGCGCGATTAGCTTGTCCACCCGTTGCAATGCCAGTGGGAAACCTACTGGCGAGGTCACACATTCAAACGTTCCGTGGGTCGCGCCGGCCAGCCGCTCCAGTTCCGCAGCCAGCACGTCCCCGCCCTGCGCCACCAGGCGTTGCGCATGATCAGTCTCGGCAGACCAGACCAGCGAGACATACGGGCCCGCCATCGGCAACAACGCAATAATCTCGCCGTCCCGGAACCATTGCCAAGCGGTTTCCGCATGGGGCAGTGAAATCCGGAAATTGGCTACCACTCCGGTCTGCGCATAATCCCGACGCTCGACGCTCGCACCAATCTGCGCCCGCACCCATGAATGGGCGCCGTCAGCCCCGACGATCAATTCCGCTTCCAGCGTTCGACCGTCGTCCAACGTCAACAACGCCGGTTTATCGGACCTGACCGGATCGATTTGCAAGCCCTGCGCGCGTGCGTTCAGCCAGGTCAGTTGCGGCTGGAAGCGCAAAGCGGCATCCAGTGCGTTTTCCACCTGCAACGATTCAACAATATGGGCCAGTTGCGGCACGGCTGCCTGGAATGCGGAAAAATGCAATGCACCGGTGCCATCGCCCAGCACGCGCATATCGGATACCGGTCCAAGTCGCTCGGGGTCCAACGCCTGCCAGACACGCAATCTTTCGAACAGTGCCTGCGAACTGGCGGACAAGGCATAGACACGCTGGTCGAATGGCTGGTCCGCCGGCAGGGGCGCCGCTTGCGGCGCAAGCAGCGCAACACGCAATCCAGACTGGCTCAGCGCAAGCGCAGCGGCTTTACCCACAAGACCACCGCCAACGACGATCGCATGCTGCGGCAATGCCGCTTTTCGAGACGTGTGGAGGGGGCTGTGCGGCGCGCCATGAAGAGGCTTTTGGGCTGGCATCGGATGCGGTGGGGGGCGAGGGGACATCGATGCATTATACCGTTGGGCGTTTACACGGCCGGTATGCTTGCGCAACTTAAAATTGCGCAAGCAATGGTTGTAAAGTCGAATCTCAGAATCCCGTCGCAGCGGAAACAGCTGCCGCTCGGGGTACAATCGCGGTTTGCGCACGCAGCGTATGCCGTGCGGCCACATCCCAGATTACCGAAGGTCCTCCATGAGCCTCCAATGCGGCATCGTCGGCTTGCCGAACGTCGGCAAGTCCACCCTGTTCAACGCGCTGACGAAAGCCGGCATCGCGGCGGAAAACTATCCGTTCTGCACGATCGAACCGAATGTCGGCATCGTCGAAGTGCCCGACCCACGCCTGGCGGCCTTGAGCGCCATCGTATCGCCGGAGCGTATCGTCCCGGCCGTGGTCGAGTTCGTCGACATCGCGGGGCTGGTGGCCGGCGCATCGACCGGAGAAGGCCTGGGCAACAAATTCCTCGCGAACATTCGCGAAACCGATGCAATCACGCACGTCGTACGATGCTTCCAGGATGAAAACGTGATCCACGTGGCCGGTCGCGTCGATCCGATCGCCGATATCGAAGTGATCAATACCGAACTCGCGCTGTCCGATATGGCCACGGTGGAAAAGGCCCTAACACGGTATTCCAAGGCCGCAAAATCCGGCAACGACAAGGAAGCAGGAAAGCTTGTCGCCGTGATGGAAAAGGCGCAAGCGCAGTTGAATGAGGCCAAGCCGGTGCGCGCATTGGATCTGTCGGATGATGAGATTGGGTTGCTGAAACCGTTCTGCTTGATCACGTCGAAACCGGTGATGTACGTGGCCAACGTCAAGGACGACGGTTTCGAGAATAATCCGCTGCTGGACGCGGTAAAGGCCTATGCGGCCGCGGAAAAGGCACCGGTCGTATCCGTCTGCGCCGCCGTGGAAGCAGAAATCGCGGATATGCCCGAAGAGGATGCAACGGTGTTCCTCGCCGATATGGGGATGGAAGAGCCGGGCCTGAACCGCGTGATCCGCGCCGCATACAGTCTGTTGGGGCTGCAGACGTATTTCACGGCCGGCGTGAAAGAAGTACGGGCATGGACGATCCGCGTCGGTGCAACCGCGCCGCAAGCGGCCGGTGTCATCCACACGGACTTCGAGCGTGGTTTCATCCGCGCCCAAACCATCGGCTTTGACGACTACATTCATTACAAGGGCGAACAAGGCGCGAAGGAAGCAGGCAAGATGCGCGCCGAAGGCAAGGAATATGTCGTCAAGGACGGCGACGTGCTGAACTTCCTGTTTAACGTCTAAACGAACCCATTGATCTCAGGAAGTCTTGTAGAATCTCTACAAGCCCGATAAACCCGCCTTCGAGCGGGTTTTTTTGTCTCTGATGATCCATCGAGACGATCGGGCATACCCGGTTTTTCCGGGTACGAAACCGGGTATACGAAAACCGGGTACGGTGAAAAACCGGGTATACGGGAACGAGAGCCATGCTGACCGACGTCCAATGCCGCAATGCCAAGCCGAAAGACCGAGCCTATAAGCTGACGGACGGCAAGGGTCTGTACCTGGAAATCAAACCGAACGGCACCAAAGCTTGGCGGTACCGTTTCGAGGTGGCCGGCAAGGAGAGCGTCTTTGCAATCGGGGACTATCCGGCCATCAGCCTGTCGGATGCCCGAGTGGCGCGCCAGGCCGCACGCGATCAAGTGAAAGAGGGCCATAGCCCCGTGCGAGCCCGGCAGCTCGAGCGGATCAAGCGCCAGCAAGCGCACGCTGTCACGTTCGAGGAAGTCGCCAAAGAGTGGCTTGGCCTGAAGGATTGGACGGCCGAGACAAAGGCCCGACGCCTAGACATGCTGGAACGCATCGTATTCCCTGCGATCGGCAAGCTGGGCATATCGTCCGTCACGTCCGCCCACGTCCTGGCCATCCTCCAGAAAACCGCCAAGAAAGCGCCCACGGTCGCAGCAGAGGCGCGTCGGTCGATGTCCGGGGTGTTCGAGCTGGCTGTCTCGACTCTGCGCGCGGAAGCCGATCCGGTGTACCCGGTCCGCAAGGCCCTCCCCCCGAACAAGACGCAGCACAAGCGACCGCTGACAGCCGAAGAAATCGGCGCGTTTCTGCGGGACCTCCAGACCATGGAGAACAGCTTCCAGACCGTGGCCGCCTTCCGGCTGATGTGGACGACGCTCTGCCGGCCGTCCGAGGCGATCGAGGCCGAATGGTCGGAGTTCGACCTGGATACCGCCACCTGGACCATTCCGGCGGCCCGGATGAAAAAGCGCGAGATACATGTCATCCCGCTGCCGACCCAAGCCGTCGATATCCTGAGATCCATCCAAGGCGTGACGCGTCGGTCGAAGTTCGTATTCCCCCATCGGGACGACCGCGATAAGCCCATGACGACCGCATCGCAGCGCACCGCCATTAAGGCGCTAGGCTGGTCGACGAAGTACAGCCCGCACGCGACCCGGACGACTGGCAGCACGCGCTTGAACGAGCTGGGCTATCCGGCCGACTGGATTGAGCGTCAGTTGGCGCACGCGGAGCCTAACAGGGTGCGACGGACCTATAATCAGGCAACACACTTGGATGAACGCCGCGGCATGATGCAGTCCTGGGCAGACCTGCTCGACGCTCTGCAGGCCGGCGGCAAGGTGATCCCGGGTAACTTCCGCAAGACCGCATAACCGTCTCACGCTGCGCCTAGATCGGCCAATCGAAAAGCGGGCACCCTACCCGCCTGGCGCAGCACCTATTCCTAGGGGATGTGCGAGGGGCACATATGGACAAACTAGAAAAACAGGTCGGACAAGAAATCCGCGACGATTTTTTCAACTCGAAAGCGGCCGAAGTTTGGAGGCAGCGGCAGCGAAAGATAGACAGGGCAAGGGCGTCGGGGGCGGTGGAATCGGAAGCTATACGGCAGCTTCAGCACTACGAGCGCAACACTCCAGATCATGTGAAAACGATATTGAACTACGATATCGACCATTTTCTGCTGGAGACATCCGAGAAGCGCCGGCCCAAATGGTCCAAGTGGTCACACATTCCGAGGGTCAAACTATGGGAGGCGGTCGCCCTTTCCCTCGACATTGAGCCGTCAGTGATCACGCGGGAAAAAGACGGCTGGATGGCCTCAAAGGTAGTCTACGCGGAGGGCCCAGACTTTGACGACCGTATGCTCATCGCCGAGAGAAACCTCGATCATGCGATCAAGCTGAAGTCGATCGTCATGGGAAATCCCCAAGAATGTGAAGTCGATACAAGCCAGTTCGCTGAGTGGGCTGCGTCAATAAATTGGGATATTCCAGAGGCATTGCGGGCAAAGATTCCGACGCCTATTGAAGAGCCCGTTGCCACTCCCTCGACAACATATGAGAAGCCACTTTCAACCCGCGAACGAAATAACTACCTCCTCATCATTGCTGCACTGGCGAAAGGCGCGAAGATTGATGTCACGGTAGAGCCGTATACGGCAGCCAACAAAATCATTGCGCTTGGCGAGCAGATCGGTTTTCAGTTGAAACAAGAGACCGTGGCAACGAAGCTCAAACTGGTCAATGCTGCGATCATCGACAACCAGGCTAAATGATCCTAATTAGGATGTCCGAGATCCAAATTAGGAATATCTGACGGGCAAAAAAATAACCTGCTGACACCGAGACGAATAAACGTCTTGCGAGACTTCCAAGAGGAAACGTCATGTCAGCAGAGATGCAACAAGGGCGCGCCATGCGCCCGTCCAAGGGTGCCGAATACCTTGGCATCGGACTGTCCACCTTCTGGCGCTACGCCCGGACCCTCCCCGATTTCCCTCGCCCTGTGAAGGTGTCGCCGCGCGTGACGCTGTTTATGGAAGACGAGCTATCCGCGTGGCTCGAAAAGCGCGCAGCTGAGCGCCAAGCGGCCTAATGGAGGATGATCATGAACCGCGATGCCCAACTGGCTGCAATCATGAAGGCCATCCCTGGTAACGAAAGCGTCGCGCAACGCGCCCGCCTTGTTACCGCCCTTCAAAAGCTAGGCCCTATCACCACGCTCGAAGCTCGCCGCCACCTCGACGTGCTAATGCCAGCCGCCCGTATCCACGAGCTACGGCATGGCCAGGGAATGAACATCCTGACGCATCGGCTCTTGCGCGAGACGGAGGCCGGCAACCTGCATAGCGTCGGCGTGTATGCGTTGCATCCCGGCAAGTGGAGGGGCGCATGAGTGAAATCCGCTTGACGACCGTAAACCCAGTGGTCTATTCTGATTTCACGGTGCTCAAAACACCTCGTACAGCGGTCAAGCCACCCCGACAGTCCGTGGCTATAATTTCGTCTATTGGTTTTGCTCCAATGGGCGGGAGTGCGGCTAATAAAAGACCCGTAAGGGGAATATGCCCGCCGCCTGTACGCGGTTTTGAGCTCCCGCCCGCCTGTCTCAAAAGCAGGTTACGTCTCACGTACAGGAGCAAAGCCATGCATGGCAAAGACCTCGCTCGTTCTGAGCAAACGCAATCCAAAAAGTTCTCGTATCCCAGTCTGCCCGAGGTAGCGAACGCTCAAGGCGTCTCGCGCTTTCTGGCCGACTCGACGGCTACCGCTGATATCCACGGCACGCCATCCATTGGCGATGTCATCAGCACGCACCAAGCCGGCCGCATTGGCACCGTCACGCGCGTCTATAGCGACAAGTCGGTGTCCGTCCGCTGGCACGACAAGCCCAGCGTCGCTGACGATCTCGGACATGAGCGTATCCCGCGCCGCTCGTTCTCGATTTTTGAGACAAGCGATATCCGGTCAATCTGCATCAAAGCAATCCGCGATGCCGCTCTAGCCCGCACTGACCACGAACTCCTCGACGTGGCCGGGGACGCCTTGATGCGCATTGCACGGCTGCAAGCTGCTGATTCGTCAGCAGAACGCGAAATTGCGTTTTGCGGCGTCTCCCGTTCGGAGGTGCGTCATGGATAACCAGAAAAATTTCCTAAACGAAGACTGGTCTTACTTCTCCAAAGCGGCCATCGAAGCGGCTGAGTGCGGCAATCTTTCCAACGCAGAGCCGCTGCTGCGGCAGCTGCATAAGATGGCGCTTGTCTCGTCGGGGGTCGGAGAAATTCTCGCTATGTATCAGGCGAACGCTGTTCGCGAAGACGCGTACGGGGAGCGTGACTCGGGCGATCCGATGGAACCTCCCGTCAGCCGTTTCACTATGTCGGCACTTATGAACGTCGCTGAGTACGCATGTCGATCTATGACATCAGACGTAGAGAGCTTGGCAAAGTGGGTCGATAGGCACGGTGTCAAGGTGCAGAAATGACGATCCCAAATCTCAAAGCCACCGACCTCAAGGCGCGCGTCAATCGGATGATCGAGCGGGAGCTGCAACGGTGCGAACGGGCCATGGGCCCGGCCGCATGGACACGGCACCGCGAATGGGTAACTGAACATGTCGTTTGCGGCGCGCGTGCGTGGCTGAACGAGCAAGCACGCAATGGAGCGCTATGAGCGATACCGACTACTTGAAGGACATTGACCTCGACGCGATTGCTGACGTGAACGAGCGGCAGAAAGTCGTCCGCAAAGCCCTGGCTGCGATAAAGCCGACCGCACCGGTTACGCAAACCTCTCGCGTGCTGCTGACGTGCGCCTCAGACGTCGTTCCAGAGGCGATATCGTGGCTCTGGCGCTACTGGCTGCCAGCGGGGAAGCTGACGCTATTGGCGGGGTCTCCGGGCACCGGCAAGACCACCATCGCGCTGTCTCTGGCTGCGATGGTATCTAAGGGCAATGTATGGCCGGACGGCGCTCCGAACACCGGTGCCGGTACGGTGCTGATGTGGTCGAGTGAGGACAACCCCGCCGACACGCTGGTGCCGCGGCTGATCGCCGCCGGCGCTGATCTGAAGCGCATTCACTTCATCAGCAACGTCGCCGGACCGGAAGGCGAGATTTTGCCCTTCGATCCGGCGCGGGATATCGGCCTGCTCGGCGAGCGCCTGGCGCAGATGGGCGGAGCCACGCTCCTGATCCTCGACCCTATCGTCTCGGCGGTCGCCGGCGATGCGCACCGCGTCAACGACGTGCGCCGGGATCTGCAGGCCCTAGTCGACATGGCGGGTGCCTACCGGTGCGCAGTGCTCGGCATCAGCCATTTCGCAAAGGGCGGCAAGGGCACCAGCCCGGCGGAGCGCGTGATCGGGTCTCAGGCGTTCGTGGCGCTCGCTCGAATGGTGCTGGTGGCCGCCAAGGACGAGGCGGCGGAGCGGCGCATCCTGGCTCGCGCGAAGAGCAATATCGCCCCCGACGATGGCGGCATTGCGTACACATTGGAACAGGTAGACGCCAGCGGCATCGAGGCGAGCCGCGTCGTCTGGGGTGCACTGATCGAAGGTAGCGCTCGAGACATTCTGGGGGACGTTGAGGAAACGGACGACGACGCGAAAAGCGAGCTTGATGAGGCTGGCGAGTTTCTGCTTGGATTGCTTGCTGACGGCCCCATGAGCAGCAAGGACGTCCGCTCTAATGCCACCGGCGCGGGTTATGCCTGGCGGACGATCGAACGGGCAAAGCGGTTGTTCGACATCCAAGCCAAAAAAGAGAGCCATGGAGGATGGAAGTGGCACCCGCCGGGGCAAGACCGCCACCGGGAAAACCAAGACCGTCACTCCCATGGAAGTGGCGGTCTTGGCGGTCTTGGCGGTGTTCAAGAAAATCAAGGACTTACAGAAATAGCAGAAGACGGAAAAACACCGAAGACCGCCAATTCTAGGGAAGACCGCCAAGACCGCCAACACCGCCAACTCCAGGAGAGTGGCGGTGTTGGCGGAGATGGAGACGAAAACCACCACTCTGACGACAAACGTGAGGTGTGAAGTGGCAGCTCTCGACACATTGGACAGACTCTATGGAGACGGTTTCCGCGTCACCTTGGACGAAACTGGAAGCCGCCTCTACGTTTCGCCGAAGAACGTGCCAGCTTATTTTCTGGCTCAGTTGCGCGCGGACAAAGAGGCGATCATTGACCTGCTGCGACACCCGGTAGACCCTGAGAGTGGCGCGAGGTTTATGCCGTGGTGTGCACCGATGACGTTGCAGGAGTTCCACGATCGGCGCGCGGAATTGATTGATTTGATCGAGGAAATCGCGGATCTGGAGTGGTGGAGCCCGGGCGATCTGGACGACGTGATGCACCACGCCGTCAACGGTCCGGTGTCCGATCTTATGCCGAATCTCCACTACTTTCGCGAGCACGTGGTGCAGGCGCGGAGTCGAGGTGAGGCTTGCGAACCGCGCCGACGGCAGCGATAGTCGAACGCCAGCCCCCGGCGACGGGGTGCTAAATTTCTAGCAGACTCCCCCCATCGTGTCTGAATTAAGCGTCTAAGCCCAATTCTCGCGCCCTTTGAACAAAGCGCTCTTTCCATGCCGGAGCAACACGGGAGAGATGTTCCGGGGCCTCTTGAATACGGCCGCCTTTTACCAAGTCGTTTAGATACCCCGTTATTTCCTCTTCGCTATCCATCGCGTATGGCTCGATCATTTTTATGCTCCGTGCAGGTTTGGGTCTCCTATTGTACGAAAACGACCGGTTTAGGACATACCTGGAAACAGGTGTACGAAAATTAGTGCAAAGCAGTTACGGACATGTTTAAATATTCGTACACCACTTTCGTACACCTTGTTAGGTATCTGACATGTCCCGCACCTTCATCTATGCCCGCGTCAGCACCGCGGACCAGACCACCGACAATCAGCTGCATGAGATAGAGGCCGCTGGGTTCTCCGTCGATAAGCGTCGCATCGTCACAGAGAGCATTAGCGGCTCCATCGCTGCAGCAGAGCGCGCGGGTTTCGCCAAGCTGCTCGACCGGCTCGAATCGGGCGATGTTCTGATCGTGACCAAGCTGGACCGCCTCGGGCGCAACGCTCTCGACGTTCGGGCGACCATCGAACGCCTTGCAAGTATGGGCGTGCGCGTTCACTGCCTGGCACTCGGCGGCGTCGACCTGACCAGCGCCGCCGGCAAAATGACGATGCAGGTTTTATGCGCGGTCGCTGAGTTCGAACGTGATTTGCTTATCGAGCGCACTCAGGCCGGCCTAGCGCGTGCGAAGGCGCAGGGAAAGAAAATGGGCCGCCCTGGCGCCTTGACGATGACTCAGAAAGTCGAGGTCACTGATCGCCTCGCCGCTGGTGCCACGGTGTCACAGATCGCTCGTGACTTCGGAACCACTCGACAAACCATCATACGCGTCCGGGACGCGAGCGAGGCACTATGACCGAGGAAACCGTAGACGATCACCTATACGACCGACTGTTGCGCAGCGACCCGCTGATAGACCGCCTCAATCGCGCACAGGCTGGAGACACGCACGCGGCTCGCGATGCTCTGATCGATATTGCGATGTTGATCTCCCCTCGCAACCCCGCGCCGATCCCGGATTACGTCCGCGAATACCTGTTCGCCGCTTTGCACCAGATTGCCACGGATGGCGTAGACGCTCGCAAGGCGCTGCACCTGAAGCGACCTGGACGCCCTAACCGATCGAAGTTGGATAAGCGCATTGGCGCCGACATCGTCAAGCAAGCGCACGACGCCGGGGCGAGCATTGAAGATGCCGCAGCATCGGGCGCCGACATGCTGAACCGTTTTGCCATTCGCAACGAGCTTTGCGGCCGGTGGCAGCGATTCAATGGAACGATCACAGAGCCTGAACAGTTGGTAGGCTGGTTTTATCAAATGAAGGACGAACTCGACGCCATACGTAAGGCTGCTGGCGCTCCCTGTCATTTGTAAAACCCGCCTGGGTTACACAAATGACAACCTGCGCAACGCGCCCTATTCTTCGACAAATCAGCAGTCGAACGAGATAGGGGCAACACATGATCGGCGCAGCACTCGGCAACACCACACAGACTTGGCGCGTGGTCGACCGCGAGGGGAAAGTACATCACACGGGTCTGACGTATAACCAGGCGAATGCCATGCTCGATGCGATGGTGACGAGCGGTCCGTTCGCAGGCTTCCATACCAAACCGGATAACGAGCCGGCTCCCGAGCTCCCGCCGCACGCCGCAGTGGCCATCAAAGAGGCGGCAGAGGCAGCCTTATTGACCGCCATCGAGCCAGGTAGCGAGCGCGAAGCGCTGAAGCTGGCGATCGACCGGCGTCAAGCCGCATCGACCACGGAAGAGCAGATCCAGACCGCATTGAGTCGCGCACGCGAACTTTTGACCGTGCGCCAATCAGAGCTGGATGCACTGACTGACGCTCGTGACGAGGCAATTGCGATCGACGGCGAACGATTGGCCCTCGCGCTCCGGTCCGGCGATGTGAGCGACGACTGTAGCAGCGAGTTCAACCGCAGCGCCATCCTGGATGCCGAGGCACGACGCGACACTGCGCGCGCCGCCGTCGATCATCTGGAAAAGGAATCGACCGCGATCAAAAAGGAAATTGGCGAGGCTGAAGCGGCGCGCGGCGCGGCTATCAAGGCCATCATGCGCAGCGAGGCGGAAACACTCGCGGAATGGCTCGACGAGCTCAAGCAAGAGACCTCTCTCGTTCAGGCACATATCTCCGCGCTTCGGTACCGCGGCGTCCCGATTTCCCAGAAGGCCACCAATGCGGTGAACGCGGCGCTGCAAACGGATGAGTCCGCCGCCGGTCGTAAATGGAGTGCTTTCAGCGACGCTCTCACCAACAATGCCAATGCGCAACTGGGAGCCCTGAAATGAACAAAACGGTTGGCAAATTCACTTGCGACGCGCTAATCGTCCGACCGTCGCAGGGCGCAAACGGCGCTGGTGCTAAACGGACGCGCAATGCAAAAACCAGCGACCGTGCGGCTTCAAATCACCCTGGCATTGCCAAAAATACCGTCACCGATCCGTACCCCAGCGGCAAGCCCGCACCGGCAGATTTGAACGAGATCCACCGGAAGTTCTGGGCTCGATAGTTTCTGGCGGACATAGCAGTACGCGGATTAGTCAGCGAGTGCCGCAGTCCGTAAAACCCTGACAACCGGCGGGCGCACTCCTCAAGCTCCTTGGTGCCGCGGCCGGTGTTTTTCCGAAGTGATGTGATCAGCGGATTAGTCGGTGAGTGCCGCTCGCAGAAAAAACCCCGACAGCCGGCAGGAGGCCTACTCAGCCATCGTGGCCGGCACCCCAAATTCAGAGGTAATCATGGCAGACGCACAGACCCTGTATCAGATCATCGACCCGCAAGGTCGCATTATCGTGAACTACATGCCGCACACGATCGCGTGGCAGATCGTACAGCTGTTGCAGCTGCATAGCCCAGTCAGCATCCGCTATATGCTCCAGGCAGTGCCGGCATGATTCGCTGATCCTGGTCTATCTGATATTCGCAGAAAAACACGCTCTTTAGCTGAATTTAGATTGATAGCCGAGACAACGAACTAATGGAGTCAATATGGCCAACGGCTGGACACCGCAGCGGCGCGCAAAGCAAGCGGAAGCCATTAGAAGATGGAAACCATGGGAGCAATCGACAGGGCCAACAACCGACAATGGAAAGTCCGTGTCGTCATTGAACGCTATGCGGCGTGGTCGAGGCGATCCGCAATACCGGAAGGAGTTGGCCGAAGCTAAGCGACAGGTGCGCCGCATCATGGCGGCGCTGGACGAGGCTTACCCTCTAGGCGGCCGTACACGCAAGTGAGATTGCAAGGGGGTAGTAAAACGCCCCCCCCCTTCAAACGGCAGCCAGCCCTAGCGACCCCGCATAACCCCGCAGATTCAATCCCATGAAAATGACCGAGATTCAGGTATTCGAGGCTTTTGCGCGTGCCGTGCAAGGCGAATCAGTGCGCTCTCTGGCGCGGGAGTATGGCGTCGATGAATCGAGTCTGCGGGAGCGCTTCAAGCGGGGAGGATCGACGCCCAAGGAGGTTCGGCGACTGACGTTTGACTGGTTCTATGCTCAGCGGCGGCTCGCGATGTTGAGCGAGGCTGAGCGTAAGCAGGTGGGGCACCTGATCGGCGTCGGGTGACCGCGCGTGGAAACACACCCCCATGCAAGGAGGTACTGATGGCCAGGTCTGGCGCCCAGGCCGGCCGTCTCCACCTGCCGTAGATGTGCGGACTTTTCCACCAACGGTGGATATTCACACCCTCAGTTTGAGGATGTGAGACTAAGCACCTATCGACTTTTCCTCCATTTGAGGAAATCTCTGCGGGGTCATAGCTGAACCCTGCGGCACATCGGCAATTTCTTGAGTCCATAAAACGCGCGGGCGGGCGTATAGAGACGACGGGGCGCACATCATCATTTGCGAGCAGTACGCGCGTGCGCGCGTAACGGGCGCTGGAGCGGCGATCCTGTTGACCACGATGCGGCGGCGGGTAGTATACGAATCGGTACAACAACCCTTTCTGCACATATGGTGACCCGATACGTCATCCACGTTGGCGACAAGACATCCACGGATGGAACGGTGCTGACCACCGAGCAACAATTGCACGGGGCCTTCGGTAAAGGGACCGCTTTAATTGGAGATCCGGTCTACTGCCCAGCCTGCAAGACAACCGGCCAGATCATCGCGAACGGCCCTCGCTTGCCGATGACCATATCAGGACGACAGATCGCGCTAAGTGGTGACCTGTGCCTGTGCAAATGCGCCAAGCTTCCCGAACTGGTGGCGGTTCACCAGAAATTGGCCGTCAAGGTTGGCGACAGCGCCGAGGCCACGCCAGCCCCCGCCCAGCAGCTTGCGGCCCGTGGAGTGAGCGAGCAACAAGAGGCCGAGTGCCACGACCAATATGAGGTAGACATGGAGATGTGCCAATTCGAGCGAGCCATGCGGGGAAGCCGCGCATACGCGGCGTGTACCCAGCGCGCTTTTCAACGTTATCAAACATGTCGAGGCTACTGAAATGACAGCGAATCGCCCGCCCCAATGCGTCGTCTCATTTTGGGATGACGACACAAAAGCGTTTGTGTCCTACGCAATCGATGCCCAAAAAGTTCGCCAAGCAGTCGGCAACGCTATGCCGCTTGATATGAGTGTGGAAGACCATGACAGCAAAATAATCGACGACGAATTTGCGCGCGTTTTGGGTGGTCGGATCATCAAGTTTCTGTCCGCCACCAATCCGGCGATCAAGCCCCTCGATCAAATCACGACTCACCCGGACGCCTAGCGACTCGAAACGAGGGACGCACCATGCAAGTGAACCTAAACGACCTGATGGCAGCCTACGCAAGCCTGGCGCGACCGACTGGCTATTACGCTACGGCGCTACGGCACTTGATCGGTGAACGAGAAGCGACGCTACGGACCGATATAGCGCGGCTGGCGGTGGAAGTATCGACCCGCCAGCATTGGACGCCAGAGCATCGCGACCGGATGCTGCACTTTGCCGAGCATGGAGCGGCGGCGGATCTGGAGGCGACGTGGCGGTATCTGGCGGGGTTGGTGCATTGAGCCCTATTCTCTGGGTGCGATCACATCAGGCGACGACAAGCAAGCAAGGTACTTGGGCCGCTCTGGCCGTACACGCTGATACTTTGGCCGGTTCGAAGATTTCTAAGATTCTCGCCGCCCAGGGAATCTAGATCACCACGGAGCTTATCGCCCACCTCGACCTCCGTGGCGCTTAGCAATTCGAACACGGCGTAATCGCCGCTGCCGTTGCCAATCTCCACGATAAACATCCCTCGTCTCCGGCTAATTTCTACTACCGTGCCAGTCTGCATACGGCCTCCATGTCATTTCACAATTGCGATCATCGAGACGCATGTTAAATCTGAAAAAATAGCGTGAGCGCCACCGAAACCGGGTATAAAACCGGGTATGACTTCGCCACCGCAAACCACACATCACTGACTGACGCGCCTTTCACGCCAATATTTACGGTTTAACGTCTAAGCCACTTGCTCTCAAAAAGACGTCGATAAAAAAAGCGACCGAATGGGTCGCTTTTTTTATCCCGAATTTTTGCCAGATATTCCTATCCCTGGCGCTTCCATCACGCACCGGAAATGCATGACGTGTGCGATGAAAGACGAACCGGCAACCCGTGCACGGTCACTGCCCCGCAGCCCCCATTTCCAATCCCGCCAGTCGCCACGACCACAACCCGGCGCGACGAAACACGAAAACGACCGGATGATCATCACCACGCTGGACCGATGCGGCCACCGTCGACATGTCGCGGTAGCGAACCGCATAATGCAGCGGTTTGCCATCGACGATGTTATCGTCGCTGCGAACATCGTCACGCTGTGATGCATGCGCGTCACCCGGCGTACCGGTCATCGATGACGGCCCGGCTCCCGCCGTACCGCTCGCCCCCTCACCCGCCGCGGCACTACCCGCCGCATCGGACGGAGGCGCGGCGGGAGGCAATGGCACACCAGGCAAAGGCTGTGCATTCTCCATTACCCACATGACCGTCTGGGGCGTCACCGCAATGTTCACCACCGCACCGCCCACTTGGCGTCCCAGCATTTGACCCAGCCTGCCTAACGCATTGCTGCTGGGCGGTGCCTCGGTCGTCGGAAACATCTGCGCGCGAACGCTCTCACGCAGTGCCGCGTAATCGACATACGACGAAAAAGTTTGCGCATCGCGCGCCTGCACCGCATTGCGCATCGCCCTTAACGTCCACCACGGGCTTGCATACACACTAGCGATAAACCCGATTGCCACGATCGCGACAACCCATATCGCAGGCCGCGACGCACCGCGTTGCCGAGTCAAACATCCTGTTAACCGATTCACTCCCACAGCGCGCTCCCCGCTATCCGTCGTTTTCCACCATGGCGAGATACTGCCGCATCACACGGCGACAGTGCAGCGTCTCCCGCCAATACCGTTCCTTCATCGACGCCCCCGGCAACCATTGCCACCCGAGCGCCACCTGTCCCCGTCCCCATGCCGGCCGCCAACGTTGCGCCGAACCACGGCGGCGGAACAGGCTCAAGGTCGGAATACCCAGGTTCGACGCCAGATGCCCAATACCTGAATCGTTTCCGATAAACCAGCCGGATTCATAGATCCATTCCGCCAGCACCTGCAAATTCGCGAAGTGCGGCGCAGGAATGCCGCTGGCCGCCAAACCGGGCCACCGCGTGCGCTCGTGCGGCGCGATAACGAAATGCGGCTCGTATCCCTTCTTGCGCAGCAACGCCGCCAAACGCACGAATCGATCGTTGCCCCAACGCTTGTCGTCCGTGGTGGCTTCCGGATGGATGACCACGCGCATCCGGTGCAAGCGATATCGCTTGTTCACCGGCGGCGTCAGGCCATTGTCGATGCTCGCATGCGCCAGATCGAACGTCGCCTGCGCATACGCGGCAAAGCGCTCCGCCATGCAGGCGCCGTGCTTGGAATATTCGACCTCCCGCAACGTTCGTGCTTGTGGCAGGTGCTCCGTCAACCGCGGAATCGGCTGATGATCGTGCATCTGCAGCACCGTCGGATAGTCGCGTAATGCCGCGATGCAAGCCTCCTCATCCTCTGGCGGCAAGACGATATCGACATCAGGAAACAACGTGCGCAACGCATGCGCGGTGCGGCCGAAGACAGTCACCGGGATGCGGTGTTGCATCAAATTGCGCACGACCACCATCATCACCAATGTGTCGCCGATCGCGCCGGACATCGATATGGCGACCGCCCCGGCCTGCGGGGAGAGACCCGCCGCAACCGTTGCGCCATTCGCCATGGCAACGTCAAAACCAGCAGCGTCGGCGCGAGCCACGCCGCCATGCGGAACCGCATCGACACCCGCCGCTTCGGATCGCGGCCTGACCGGGACGCGCTTAAGTGACGCCCCATCCCGCCCATCCGCCGTCTGGGCACGCAACGCGGCAAATGCCTGCCACACCCGATTGACGGTCAGCGCATGTTTCCAGAAACGCTCTTTCAACTTGCCGGTGGGAATGCCCTGGCTGCCGATCAGGACGTGTCCCGACCCCCAGGACGGACGCCAGGTCCGAGCAATGCCTTTGCGCATGAACAGCGAGAGCGTCGGCACGCCGAGATTCGACGCCAGATGCCCGATGCCGGAATCGTTGCCGATGAACCAGCCGCTTTCATAGATCCAGGAAGCCAGCGCCGAGAGCGAATCCACCTCGGCGACGGGAATGCCCGCTCGCGCCAGCCGCGGTGCCCACGCGGCGCGTTCGTGTGATGCCAGAATCATATGGGGATCGAAACCCGCGCCGCGCAACCGTGTTGCCAAGACGAGAAACCGCTCCGGCAACCAACATTTGTCCGCGGTACTGGCCATGGGGTGGATCGCGACGCGCCGCGCGTGGCGCCTGGACTGAAGGCCCCGCGGAGCCTGGAGGCCGTTATCGCGCGTGGCATCGACGCACCCGAAAAGAGTCCGCGCGACGGCCTGCATCCGATCGACCATCGCGGCATCGCCACGCACGTCGAAAACCGGCTCCAGCACCACCGCGCAACGATGCGCCGAGGCCAGATCCGGCACGGGCTTTTGGTGATGGAGCTGCACCACCACGTCGAAGACCGCCAGCGCGGCCTGGATGGCGGCACGGGACGCAGGTTCCGTCACGCCGTTGCCGGATTCAATAGCAGGAGCCAGCGTCAGACCAGTCTGGTGCGCAAACCAATCATGCAACGCCATCGTCTGGCTACCGAAGACGGTCACGCACGCCCCCGCTCGGGCGAGATTATTCGCGATAATCATCGTGACCAGCGAATCGCCCAAGGCCGGCGACAATAATATGGCCACGCGCTGCTGCACCCAATCGTGCGGGAGAGGTGGCACGCCCACGCTCAAAGCTTCCAGTTCCAACGTTGCGATCTCGAGGGTGACAATTTCCGAAAATGAAGCGCTACAGCGCGGCGCCCTTGCATGGGGCGTGCTGCCGCAGCCGAAGCGTAACCCGGAAAACCCTGGCTGCCTACCGATAGCGCTTGCACCCTGTAAGCAATCGCAACACATGCGCGGGGTCTTTACGAAGCAGCTCGGCGCGACTTGCGTTACATTGCGAGTTCCAACGCCTTAAAGCCGCACTGTCATGTTCCGCTCCTTGCTCTCCGCCGTTTCAGATTCGCCGATAAAGCAACGCGCTCGACGGCGCACGCACGTCTTACCGTTGCTGCTTGCCCTTTCCGGGGCCACGTTATGCGCCGCACTGGCAAGCCCAGCCTGCCTTGCGCAAAATTCGCCCGGTGTGCCAGGCGGCATCCTGGACTACAAATTCCAAATCAACGAGCATCCGGACATGCCCTTCGCGGCGTCGGCACCCAGCGCAAAGTACCAGCGCGGCAAGCCATCGGAAGCACGCAAGCGTGCCGACTATGGCGATCCGGACGGATGTAACTTGAAGTGCGGCCCGAACGACTGACGCCGCGCGGATTCGCTGGTGCCACGCAACAACGCCGCCACGAATTCGTGGCGGCGCTTGACCCATGCTTGCTTGGTAAGGGAAACAGGGCACTTACCAGGAAGCAGTTCTTCCCCCTGGAACGGACCTGGGTCAGAACGAATATTGCAGACCGATTTTAACCATGCCCAGGTTTTGCCGCCGCAGCGTCACGTCCGACGCATCTCCCGAGGAAACGGCTATGTTCTCATCAGCACGCGCCTTGCGGCCGACCTTGACCTGATATTCGTACTCGGCTCTGAACGCCAAGTTCGGCGTTACATAGTACGTCACACCCACCCCGATCGCAGGAACGATGCGTCCTTTACGCTGATTGGCAACCGCGCCTGCATAGTTCAAACGCGTTCGCGTGAATTCGTATCCAATCGAGGCCTTCGTGAAGACCTCGAAATTTGACGACAGCGGCACAATCCCGAGTACGCCGGCACGCACGCCCATCATATGTGTGCGGAAATCCCCATTTGCACCAAAACGACCAGACTGCGGCAGTCCGGCATTGATGCTCAATTCGGTAGCAACATTGGGCGAAAATCGATAGCCCACGCCCAGTTCACCACCAAACGTGCCACGACGGCTGTTCGCCGCGGCGCCGACTTGGGCTTCCTTGCCAGGCTGTGCGGCTGGCGTGGCGGTAACCTTGGACGGATCAAGGGTACCTAGACCAAAAATATAGATCGGCGACCGTTCCTCGGCGATCGCAGAAACGGACCACAGAACACTAAGAGTTGCAGCCAATCCGATCAGCAAGGTGCTTCGCGATAAAAGAGAAGAGGTCATGATAGGAAGGGTCTCGGGAGTAATGGCAAGCGGCCATTCTCGGTCATGCCTCATCGGGAGGGCTATGGGACTCTTCGCAAAAATCCTAAGCAATTCAAGCCTCTCCGTCGTTCGCCCGACATCCCGTAGAATGCGGATATGCACAGGCAGTCGCTTCCTTGGCGATTGCCTTTCGTCAAACGGCGGTCTGTTTATCGTGGCTGATTCGCGCACCCCGTTTTGCACCGTCAACCCTTCCGAACACAGGCGCCACCTCGCGCGCCTCAATTGAAAAATGGCACAGTACGTTTTCACCATGAACCGCGTGGGCAAGATCGTTCCGCCCAAGCGCCACATCCTGAAGGACATCTCGTTGTCGTTCTTTCCAGGCGCCAAGATCGGCGTGCTCGGGCTGAACGGGTCCGGGAAGTCCACGCTGCTGAAAATCATGGCCGGCGCCGACAAGGAGATCGAAGGCGAGGCCACACCGATGCCGAATCTGACGATCGGCTATCTGGAGCAAGAGCCCAAGCTGGACGATACCCAAACCGTGCGCCAAGCCGTGGAGCAGGGCTTGGGCGAAGTATTCACCGCCCAGCAAAAGCTCGAAGAGATCTACGCCGCCTATGCGGAGCCCGACGCGGATTTCGACGCGCTGGCCGCGGAACAGGCACGCTTCGAGGCGATCATCGCCGCGTCGGATGGCGCAAACCCCGAACAGCAATTGGAAGTGGCCGCTGACGCGCTACGCCTGCCGGCCTGGGACGCCGTGATCGGAAATCTGTCCGGCGGTGAAAAGCGCCGTGTCGCACTGTGCCGCCTGCTGCTGTCGAAACCGGACATGTTGTTGCTCGACGAGCCGACCAACCACCTGGACGCGGAATCCGTCGATTGGCTGGAACAGTTCCTGTTGCGCTTTCCGGGCACCGTGGTCGCCGTGACCCACGATCGCTACTTCCTGGACAATGCGGCCGAATGGATTCTGGAACTGGATCGCGGTCACGGGATTCCCTGGAAGGGCAACTACAGCAGCTGGCTGGATCAGAAGCAGGACCGACTGAAGCAGGAAGAATCCACCGAGTCGGCCCGTCAGAAAGCGTTGAAGCAGGAGTTGGAATGGGTTCGCCAGAACCCGAAGGGACGTCAGGCAAAGTCGAAGGCGCGTCTGGCCCGGTTCGAGGAATTGAACAGCCAGGAATACCAAAAGCGTAACGAGACGCAGGAAATCTTCATTCCGGTCGCGGAGCGGCTCGGCAACGAGGTGGTGACCTTCGAGAATGTCAGCAAGGCCTACGGGGATCGGCTGCTGATCGACAACCTCAACTTCACATTGCCGCCGGGTGCCATCGTCGGGGTCATCGGGCCCAACGGCGCTGGTAAGTCGACGCTATTCAGGATGCTGACCGGCAAGGAAACACCGGACAGCGGCACCATCAAGATCGGCTCGACGGTGAAGATGGCTTACGTGGGACAAAGCCGCGAGGACCTGGAAGGCGATAAGACCGTATTCGAGTCCATCGCCAACGGCGCGGACCTGATCACCGTTGGCCGATTCGAGACGCCCGCGCGCGCCTACCTCGGCCGCTTCAATTTCAAGGGCGGCGATCAGCAGAAACGCGTGGATACGCTGTCCGGCGGTGAGCGAGGCCGGCTACACATGGCCAAGACGCTGTCGGCCGGTGGCAACCTGCTGCTGCTCGATGAACCATCGAACGACCTGGACGTGGAAACGCTGCGGGCGCTTGAGGACGCGCTGCTCGAATTCGCCGGCTGCGTCATGGTGATTTCGCACGATCGCTGGTTCCTGGACCGGATCGCGACTCACATCATGGCATTCGAAGGCGACTCGCAGGTTACGTTCTTCAACGGCAACTACCAGGAGTATGAAGCGGACAGGCGTGCGCGCCTTGGCGAAGAGGCCAGCCGACCGAAACGCCTGCGCTATCGGCCGATCACCCGCTAAGCGCCAGGGTAAAACGGCGGGATCTGTCCGCCGTTTTACATCGCCCCTCCTCTCGTCCTGTGCCGGTCCATCTCGGGCCAGCGTCAACCGGAGCGCCGAATGCACTCACGCCAGGCTCGCCGCGTGTTCGGCGGCATCATCGTCATCGCCGTGCTCGCCATAGGCACGTTGGTCGCGACCCAATGGGCAACGCATACCCTGCGCAAGCAGGTCGTGGCGTTGCTGGGTCCCACCGGCCATGCTGCCCATATCGATGTTTCGCTACGTCAGATCATTCTCGACGATGTCACGATCGGCGGCCCGCCCGGTTGGCCCGCGCCACAGACATTGCGCGCGCGACGAATCACGCTGTCGCTCGCACCCCTGGCGCTGTTGCAGCATCAGGTGGTGATCCGGGACGCGACGTTCGACACCCCGTATCTGTCGATCGTACGGGGAAGCGACAAGCGCATCACGCTGCTTCCCAACCTTCGCGCCAAGCACGATGTCAATGGCGCGCCACCCAATACGTTGACGACCGGGGGCGCGGAAGCGGCAGGCGCGGCGGCGCCGTCCCCGGCATCATCCCCCGGGATGGCTCCCACGACATCGGTCGCGGACAAAGCCAGTAGCGTACGCACAGCCCAGCCATCGGTCGGCAGCAGTACCGGCAGTGGCACGTCGCGCAGCTATCCTGTCCGGCTGGATAACGTGACGATCCGCGATGGCACGCTGGATTTCTACGATCGCCGCGTCTCGCCAGACGCACGCATTGATACGCTTGCTGGCGAAGGGGACCATGCGGCACCGTATCGACTGACTTTCGATCGGCTGCAAGCGCAGATCGGCCCGATGCAGTTCCCAAGCGGCGATGCCAAGACGGTCTTTACGATTTCCGCCAACGCCCGAGACGCCGACAGCCCAAGCAGCGCCGGAAGCGCGCCCGCCACTGCGTCATCCTCGGCGGCGGGATCACCATCAACCACCGCGAACAATGAGAAGGCGACAACCGGAAGCAGTCCGGTGCATATGGATGGATGGATCGTGCTGTCCACGCAGCAATCCGACATACGCACGCATTTCGAGAATGTCGACGTCCGCACGTTGACGCCCTACCTCGATCCGCATGGGACAATCGCTTTCGAGCACGGCCGGGCCGCGCTGAGCGCGCATTCGACGGTCGAGAATCGACAATTACAGGCGAACGGTACCCTTTCCCTCGCACAACTCCAGGTCGCGCGCGGGCATGGCCCGACATCGGTGTTGGAGACGCTGCCGCGCGAGGCGGTCATCAGCGCACTGCAGGACGAAAAGGGACGGATCTCGCTGAATTTCACGCTCTCCGGAAATCTCTCCGATCCGTCGTTTTCGCTGGATGAGACGCTGTCCACCCGCATCATCGCGGGATTGGCGAAAGCCCTCGGCGTCAATGCCGAAGGGGTAGCTCGAAGCGTCGGCGATACGACAAAGGGGCTCGGCGACGCGCTACGCGGGTTGCTGGGCAAATAACCCGGCGCGCGCCGCGCTCAGGCGACCCTACACCGCGCGTGGTGCGGAACAGCCTTGCACCGCCGTCGCAGCATCTTCTCGCATTGCATGCGGCGAAAAGCCCCCTTGGGCGATGCGGACACGGCAGGCGCAAAACACCGCGCCTCGCGTCGTGGCTCACAACGGTTGCGTTCGCTTCTCGAGCCAGGCCAATGCATCGCCCTCGACCAAAGGCGCGACCCGCTCGCGCACAGTGACATGGTAGGCATCGAGCCATGCACGCTCCTCCGGTGTCAATCGCTCGGACTGGATACACCGCGTATCAATAGGGCAAAGCGTCAACGTCTCGAACGCCAGGAACTGTCCGAACGTGTCGCCTTCCGCTGTCCGTGGCGCCGGCTGGTTCATCACCAGGTTCTCGATTCGCACGCCCCACTGCCCCGCGCGATAGACACCCGGTTCGATCGACGTGATCATCCCTGGCAACATCGCCGTGGCCGCATCGGCATTCGCATAGTGCGAAATCACCTGCGGCCCTTCGTGTACGTTCAGGAAATAACCAACGCCGTGCCCGGTGCCATGACCAAAGTCGATGCCCTCGGCCCACATCGGTGCGCGGGCGATGGCATCGAGCATCGGGCCGCGAATCCCATGCGGAAACCGTGCTCGCGAGAGGGAAATCATTCCCTTCAATACCGTCGTATAGTCCCGTTTCTGAGCCTCCGACGGCGTACCAATCGGCACCACCCGGGTGATATCGGTGGTCCCGCCATGATATTGCCCCCCCGAATCGATCAACAGCAACCCATCGCCGTCGATCACTGAAAACGCGTCCGGCGTGGCGCGATAGTGCGGCATCGCACCATTTGCGTTGAATCCCGCGATGGTCGCGAAACTTTCACAGACGTAACCCGGCTGCTGCTCGCGAGCGGCGCGCAATCTGGCGTCGATCATCAGTTCGTCGATCGGCGGCTGCGACACATCACCGGCGGCCCGCGCCGCAAGCGCCTGCTCCAGCCAGGCGAAGAACACACATAAAGCGGCACCGTCCCGCGCCATCGTCCGTCGAATATGCTCGGCCTCCTCCGGGATCTTGCACGCTTTCGCCAGCGTCGACGGATTGGCCGCCTCGACTAGCACCGCGCCAGCATCAAGCGCCGCTTGCGCCATACCGAGGGTGGCCCGTTTCGGGTCGATCAGGAGCAGGCTTCCGGGGGGCAATGCGCGCACGGTGGCCTCCGCCTTGTCATACGGCGCCAGCGTGATACCGTCCGCTTCCAACTCGGCCGCCAGGGACGCGGGTACCTTTCGCGGGTCGACAAACAACGTCACGCCGGTTATCGTTCGCCCATCGACACCCGTTGCACGTCCGATAAGGGCATGGCCGAGAAAGACCGGGTTATAGCTGACGTCCGCGCCGCGCAAGTTCAGCAACCAGCCGAGATCGTCGAGTGTGGATACCAGATGCCAATGTGCATCGTACGATGCCATCACCTCGCGGACGACGGCAAGCTTGTCCGTACGCGCGCGCGGCGCATACGGCGACGCATGCGCGTAAATAGGCGTGTCGGGCAACGCGGGACGGCCGAGCCAGATCGTATCGAGCAGGTCGACGTCGGTGCGCAGGGTCACACCCTTGTCCGCGAGCTGCGTGGTCATCGCCTGTGCCGCGCCCAGCGCCACCACGTGGGCATCGATTCCCACCTGCCCGCCCCGCTCGACATGCTCCGCCAGCCAGGCGATATGAGGCGCGACCTGGCCACCCTGCAACTTCGCCAGCACGATCCCGGTGCCGGCCAATTGCGCTTCCGCTTGCACCCAATAGCGGCTGTCGGCCCATACCGCGACATGGGTTGGCGTGACAACCAGGGTCCCCGCCGATCCGGTGAATCCGGAGAGCCAGGCACGGCCCAGCCAGCGCGCGGGCGGATACTCGGACAAGTGCGGATCCGATGACGGTACGACATAGGCCGCCAGTCCCGCTGCCGCCATCGCCGCTCGCAAAGTGGCGATCCGGCCCTGAATCTGCGTGACGCGTTCCAGCGCTGACTGCTGGGCAGTCGCCGTCACCGCTTCGTCCGCCCGCCTTACGACAACGCTTCCCGCATCGACTGCGCCTTGCCCGTTCCCCATCATGCCGCCCCTTGTACGTTTGCCCGATCCGACGCGTTTTTCCGTGATGCGACCGCTCCGCTCACACGAACGCCCCTACTATCAACAGACACATTCCGTCATGCGCTGCCGCGTTTGTTACGTAGACGCCCTGCCGGCAGTTGCTGCACGACGCCCAGCATCAGCATCGCCGCGCCAACGGAACAGAGCCATTCCGCAATAGAACCATCGTCAAACACGTCGACAATATTCCCCGCCATCTTTATCACCATTGCCGCCAACGCACACGCCAGCACGACAATCCAACGCGCGTGCCGGGTGGCGCCGGCGCGTCCACGCCAGGTGCCCGCCCATCCGATCACCGCGCCAATCATCAATGTCCCAAGCCACCCCATCGCCCGTCTCCACGCTCGTATCACCAAATCCCGCCCCGCCGTCATGCGCATTATCAACGACGGCGCCACCCAACGCCTACGCGTTCCATCGGCATCGTTTTCATGCAACGTCGACCGGAACACATGCCCATTGAAGGCAGGCAACGCTTTCCCCTGCCGTATCCCCGCATCGTCCGCCACCGCAAAGCTGCCATGGCATCCAATGTTGCGCCTTTACGTCATTTCCGACCGGGAATGCCTTGTAGGACGGAAGGACCTTGGGCAATCGGGAAGGGTAAGAGAGAAGCGACTATAATGGCGGCGTACCAGCGAGTCATAAAAAATGCAACTGCTCACAATCGGGATCAACCATCATACGGCGCCGGTCGCTTTGCGCGAACGTGTGGCGTTCTCGATCGAGCAAATCAAGCCCGCATTGCAGACATTCAAATCGATCTGGCTGGGTCGTTCGACCGCAGGGCCGTTGGCGCTGTTCGCACAGCCGTCTGGCGGTGCCTTACCGGAAGCCGCCATCCTGTCGACGTGCAACCGCACGGAACTCTATTGTGCGACCGACAATCGTGCCGGCCAGGATCTGGCGGTGCAATGGCTCGCCGAATACCATAACGTCCCGGTCGAAGAGCTCGCGCCGCATGTCTATGCGCTGCCGCAGTCGGAAGCGGTCCGCCATACGTTTCGCGTCGCCAGCGGTCTCGATTCGATGGTGTTGGGAGAGACCCAGATCCTCGGGCAGCTGAAGGATGCGGTCCGTACGGCCGCAGAGGCCGGCGCGCTGGGCACCTATCTGAATCAATTGTTTCAACGCACGTTCTCGGTCGCAAAGGAAGTGCGTGGCCAGACGGAAATCGGGGCGCACTCGGTCTCGATGGCCGCCGCCGCCGTTCGGCTGGCCGAGCGGATCTTCGAACATATCCAGGACCAGCGGGTGCTGTTCATCGGTGCCGGCGAGATGATCGAATTGTGCGCGGCCCATTTTGCCGCACGCGCGCCGCGCGAGATCGTCATCGCCAATCGGACAGCGGAACGCGGCGAGCGCCTGGCGGCGCGCTTCAACGGCCGATCGATCGGCCTGGCGGACCTCCCGACCCGGCTGCAAGACTTCGATATCGTCATCTCATGCACCGCCAGCACGTTACCGCTGATCGGCCTTGGCGCGGTCGAACGCGCCATCAAGGCGCGGCGACGCCGGCCGATCTTCATGGTCGATCTGGCCGTGCCGCGCGACATCGAACCCGAAGTCGGGCAGATGGAAGACGTTTTCCTCTATACCGTCGACGATCTGGGCGACGTGGTCCGGCAAGGGAACGCCGCGCGGCAGGCCGCCGTCGCGGAGGCGGAAAAGATCATCGAGGCGCGCGTTGCGAATTTCATGCAATGGATCGAGACACGGTCGGTCGTGCCGGTGATTCGCTCGATCCACCAACAGGCCGACGCCATGCGCCGCGCGGAACTTGAACGTGCGCAAAAATTGCTGGCGCGTGGCGAAGACCCAATGACCGTGCTGGACGCCCTGTCGCATTCATTGACGAAAAAATTCATGCATGGCCCGACCCAGGCATTGAACCAAGCCAATGCGTCGGATCGCGAGCATCTGGTGCAATTGCTACCGGATCTGTTCCGTCACGGCCCGCCCGAACGTTAGCGCCGCTACCACGACTTACGATACGGCAACACGGCGCACCGGACAGCCTGGCAGCCCTTGTTGGAAGGCCACCGCAACATCAGTCTCACTTGCGTAATCGAGGTTTCAAAGGCACGTTCCCGCGCGCCGGCGCTCCTCGCCTCCCGTGTATGCCGGCCGCCCCCTGCCGCCCGGCGCATTACACCGACCGGGCACCCTGAACGAACAGCGCCTGCTCCTTCCCCGCAGCAGACGCCACAGCAAGGTCCGCATCGATGAAAGCAAGCATGCAAGGCAAGCTCGATCAATTGGTCAGCCGCCTCGACGAATTGACGGTCATGCTAGGTAGCGAAGACATTGCGTCCGACATGAATCAATACCGTCGCCTGAGCCGCGAACACGCGGAGTTGACGCCAGTTGTCACGCAATATGGCCTATGGCGTAGTGCCGCCAGCGACGAGCGGGATGCACAGGAAATGATGTCGGATCCGTCGATGAAGGCCTTCGCCGAGGACGAAATGCATCAGGCACGCGACCGCATGGCGACGCTGGAGCGCGAGTTGCAGACGATGCTGCTGCCGAAAGACCCGAACGACGATCGCAATATCTTTCTCGAAATCCGCGCCGGCACCGGTGGTGACGAAAGCGCGCTGTTCGCGGGCGATTTGTTGCGCATGTACCTGCGCTATGCGGAACGCCAGGGCTGGCAGGTGGAGACGATGTCCGAAAACGCGTCGGACCTGGGTGGCTATCGAGAAGTCATTGTCCGCCTGGTCGGACAAGGTGCTTATTCGAAGCTGAAGTTCGAATCCGGTGGCCATCGCGTCCAACGTGTCCCCGCGACCGAGTCACAAGGCCGCATCCATACGTCGGCCTGCACCGTTGCGATCATGCCGGAAGCGGACGAGGTTGCCGAAGTCACGCTGAATCCGGCGGAGCTGCGCATTGATACATTCCGTGCATCCGGTGCCGGAGGACAGCATATCAACAAGACCGATTCCGCGGTCCGCGTCACGCACCTACCAACCGGTATCGTCGTTGAATGCCAGGACGACCGCTCGCAGCACAAGAACAAGGATCGTGCATTGAAGGTCCTGGCCGCCCGAATCAAGGACAAGCAGGATCAAGCCGCGCATGCGGCGGAGGCGGCCACACGGAAAAGCCTGATCGGCTCTGGCGACCGCTCCGAACGCATCCGGACCTATAACTTCCCGCAAGGCCGGATGACCGATCACCGTATCAACCTCACCTTATACCGCCTCGATGCGATCATGGACGGCGATCTCGACGAAATGATCGGCGCCCTTGCATCCGAACACCAGGCGGAACAACTGGCCGCACTCGGCGAGGCGGACGCGTGACGGGCAGCGGCAGCGGCAGCGGCAGCGGCAGCGGGCCAGACAAACATGCCGGTCTCGACGACGCAATACCTGAAAAGCGGGCCGATGCCGGGCCGGCTGGCGCCAGTGTCGCGCATGTGCTGCGTGCATCGGGCTTGGACAATGTGGATGCACGGGTGCTGTTATGTCATGCGCTGCGGTGGCCACGCGCCTTCCTGGTCACCCGTGCCGACGAACGCCTCGACGTCACACAGCCCGATGCATTGCGTGCTTTCCAGGCACTGGCCGCGCGGCGACATGCCGGTGAACCAGTCGCCCAGTTGGTGGGTGCACGGGAATTTTACGGACGTGATTTTCAGGTAACGCCCGACGTTCTTATTCCCCGCCCTGATACCGAGCTGCTGGTGGAGCAGGCATTGGCGGTCATCGACCGTCACCTGCGCCTCGGACGCGCCGACACCCGGCCTGTACGTGTCCTGGACTTGGGTACAGGTAGCGGTGCCATCGCCGTCACATTGGCGGCGGAACGGCCGACTGTCGAGGTGGTCGCGACGGATCGCAGCGCGGCCGCCTTGGCGATCGCCCGAGCAAACGCTGCCGCGTTGCTCGGGGAGCGCCGCCGCCAATCCATCCGTTTTATCGAGGGAGACTGGTTCGAAGCGTTGTCAGTGGCGGGGATCGATGCATCGTTCTTCGATGTCATCGTCAGCAACCCTCCTTACATACACCGCGACGATGCGCATTTGTCGCAAGGTGACCTGCGTTTCGAACCACGTGGCGCGTTGACTGACGACGCGGACGGCCTGGGACCGTTGCGCATCCTGACGGCTCAAGCGATGCGCTGGTTGCGGCATGCCGATGGCACGCCGGTGACTGCCATGCCGGAACCGGTGCACGATGCGACGCCGCGATACCCAGCCACGTCGCGGTCGCAGATCGATCACGCCTGGCCAACCTTGCTAGTCGAACATGGCTACGACCAGGGTGAATCGGTGCGCGCGTTGTTCCGTGCGTCCGGGTGGCAAGACATCCGGACAACACAGGACCTGGGTGGTCAGGATCGGGTAACGTGTGGTCGTCCGCCTGGCGGATAATCCGGCGCATTCCCGCCTTCCCAACGGTGCCGATCCGCTAAGGCCCCTCGGAATCCGCTATCATTTGCCCAATAACGTGGCGCTTCGCCCGCTTCACCGTGGCGACGGCGAGCGCGCCGTCCCCTTTCTTGTTTTTCAGGTTTTTCGTCATGGACACGCAAGCACGCATCCAACAACTGGTCGACGAGCACCCCGTGGTGCTCTTTATGAAAGGCACCGCGCAATTCCCGATGTGCGGGTTTTCTGGCCGCGCCGTGCAGATCCTGAAGGCCTGCGGTGTTGACAAGCCGTTCACCGTGAATGTGCTGGAAGACCCGGAAATCCGCCAGGGCATCAAGGAATTCTCTGCCTGGCCGACCATTCCACAGCTCTATGTCAAGGGCGAATTCATCGGTGGTTCGGACATCATGACCGAGATGTACCAGTCGGGTGAATTGCAGCAGGTCTTCACTGCCGCCTGACCGTTCAAACAGTGTGTGGTAAGCCGCGCAGCGTCACCAAACGACGCTGCGCGGCTTTTATTTTGCGCACGACAACAGGATCACGCCAAAAATACGCGGTGGAACCAAAAATTAACTATATGATTATTCATTAGTTTTTGAATCGTTGTCGCGTAACGCACACGAAGGCATCTATCTGTGTATCATGTGTGTTGAGGGGGTTGACGATTGTCGGATTTAACCGTATAAAGAGTGAGCAAGATTTTCAAGCGTGAGCATTTGTCTGCACGTAGTTGCCTCAACACGGTACTTCTGTCGTCATTTCTACCTCCTTGATATCATGCACTCCGGGCGCTTTCGCCCACTTCAACACAAATAGTTAGGAAAGTACGTAAATGGCAACTGGTACCGTCAAGTGGTTCAACGACGCTAAGGGCTTTGGTTTCATCACTCCGGATGGCGGCGGTGACGATCTTTTCGCCCACTTCTCGGAAATTCGTAGCGAAGGCTTCAAGTCGCTGCAAGAGAACCAAAAGGTCAGCTATGACGCAAAGCAAGGCCCGAAAGGCCTGCAAGCGTCGAACATCCAGCCGATCTAAAGAAGCATTGGGTTTCGGCCCGATCACCTTGGTAAACGACCAAGGTTTAGCTTAACGGATCACAAAATTCGGTAAGCACGGTGCCTTCGATGGCACGGTGAACAAAAACCGCGCTCCCTGAGCGCGGTTTTTTTATTCCCACGCGCAACATGCGCGCAGGCATTGCCACATCAGACAGCAAACATCCGCTGCGCATGAATACCCAGGCCCTTGGCCACACTGGCAAGCGGATCGCCGCGCACGGCATGAGCATTGGGGAAGGCCGTCGCAATGGCATCGGCCAGGAACCGCAGCCCCGTCGACCCGCCAGTGAAGTAGACCGCCGCGACATCCGCCTCGCGCACACCGGCCTGCCGCGTGGTTTCCCGCGCCGCGGCGACGATGCGCGCCGCATCCTCGGCCGCCGCTCGCGCCATCACCGTTTCCGTAAAAGCCACGCTCAAGTCGGGTTCGACCAACGACATGTCTATCATCGTCTCGCCGCCGTTCGACACCGCGATTTTTGCTTTTTCAGACAGTCCGATCAGCGCGTGGCCCAATCGGTTGCGCAACACACGCGTCAACCGCGTTGGATGCGCCGGGTCGATAAACAAGTGCTTCATCTGATCGAATTCCGCCATCCGCTTTGGGCTGTAAAGCGCATTGACCAAATGCCATGTCGAGAGATCGAAGTAGATGCGGTTCGGCATCTCCCGGCCAGACGGGTCGAGTGCCTGGAAACCCAGTTCACGCATGACGCTGGCGAGTGCAACCCGCTTGTCGATATCGGTACCGGCAACGTGCACGCCAAAGTGACCCAGCACGTCGTCATGACGCGCTGCCTGCCGGACCCGGTCCGGCCCGACGCGTACCAGCGAAAAGTCGGACGTACCGCCGCCGATATCGACCACCAGCACCACTTCTTCACGATCCAGTGTCGACTCGTAGTCGAACGCCGCGGCAATCGGCTCGTACTGGAAGACGATGTCACGCAACCCCACCGAGCGTGCCGCCGCTTCCAGTTGCGATTGCGCCGCCGCATCGGCTTTCGGGTCGTCATCGACGAAGAAGACCGGACGCCCCATGACCGCTTGCGTCACCGGGCCACCGGCCTCGCGCTGCGCCGTCTGCAGCAAATGTCGCAGGAAGAGTCCGATGATTTCGGTGAAAGGCATCGATGCGCCGTCGCCAATTTCGGTCGACGCGTCGGCGAGATGGGTGCCGAGGATGCTTTTCAATGACCGCATCAGGCGCCCGTCATAGCCATCGATGTACTCGGCGATTGCCTGGCGCCCAAAGACATGCCGATGCTCGTCGGTATTGAAGAACACCGCCGTGGGCAGGGTCAGGTTGCCGCCTTCCAATGGAATCAGGCGAGGCGCCTCGAATGCGCCCCCGCTTGTGGCAGCGCCGGGCTTTGCCAGCGCCAACGCGGAATTGGACGTGCCGAAATCGATCGCGCAGTAAGTCATGGTCGTCGTGTCCGCTACGCATGCACGCGGGAATCCTGGCCGAACATTCGGCAAGGACGACGCGCACGCAAGTCAATCTTGTTTTTTAGCACATCCTGATGCATTTGCGGCAATCGGACCGAACGAAGCGCTCATCGCGCCTACCTACCCTGGCGAAGCGTGGTGTTCCTGACAACAAGATCGCGGAAATCCGGGCTCGCTTTCCGAATACGACGGAGATCATGTGGAAAAAACGCGGCCCACCTGTGATGGCGCAGCAATTGGCTTACCATCAATGAACGTCACGGACACGGCGATCTCCGGGGCGGAAAGAGCGCCACCGCGGCGCCCCAGGACCGTTGGCCCGATCGCAGACCCCGGGGCGGGCGGCAACCGCCCCTATCCTTCCAGCGCACTGGCATGCCCGATCATCAGACATCCCCTCCCAACGCGGACGCGTCGCCCGCTCCAGACCGCTCGCTGATCGTGACAGACCTCCCGGCTCGCCTGGATCGACTGCCCTGGCGGCGCTTCCACACGCTGGTCGTGTTTTCCCTAGGGATCACCTGGCTGCTCGACGGCCTGGAAGTAACATTGGCAGGCGCGGTGGCGGGCGCGTTGAAATCGCCGGACTCGCTGCATTTCGATAATGCCGATATCGGGATTGCCAGCAGCGCGTACATCGCCGGGGCGGTGCTGGGGGCATTGGGCTTCGGCTGGCTTACCGATCGGCTCGGCAGGCGCAAGCTGTTTTTCATCACATTGCTGCTTTACGTGGCGGCCACGTTTGCCACGGCCTTCTCCTGGAGCCTGGCCAGCTTCGTCGTCTTCCGCTTCCTGACCGGGGCCGGCATCGGGGGAGAATATACGGCGGTCAACTCGACGATCCAGGAACTGATGCCGGCCCGTGTGCGTGGCTGGACCGACCTTGTCATCAACGGCAGCTTCTGGCTTGGTGCCGGCCTGGGTGCCGCAGGTTCGATCGTGCTGCTCGATCCGGCGTGGCTGGCCGTCGACATCGGGTGGCGCGTGTGTTTCGGCATTGGCGCGCTGCTCGGATTGATCATTGTTTTCTTCCGGCGGCATTTGCCCGAGAGTCCACGCTGGCTACTGACCCATAACCGCGAAGCGGAGGCAAGCGAAATCGTCGCAGCGATCGAGGCCGACGTCGTCGGCGGTACGCCTCATGACAGCACGCCATTGCCGAAGATCAAGCTGCGCCGCCGCAGCCATGTCAGCCTCCGCGAAGTGGCGCAGGCGTTGTTCGTGCAGCACCGCCAGCGGGCCTGGGTCGGCCTGATGCTGATGTCGGCACAGGCGTTTTTCTATAACGCGATCTTTTTCACTTACGCGTTGGTGCTGACCGACTTCTACGGCGTTCCGGCCGCGCATGTCGGTTGGTTCCTGCTGCCGTTCGCGCTTGGCAATTTCGCCGGGCCGGTGCTGTTGGGCAGGCTGTTCGATGTCATCGGTCGACGTCCGATGATCGCGTTTACCTATGCGATGTCCGGCATTCTGCTCACGGTATCCGGCTATCTGTTTTCAATAGGCGCTTTGGATGCACGCACGCAGACCATCGCCTGGACGATCATCTTTTTCTTCGCCTCGTCGGCCGCCAGTGCGGCCTACCTGACCGTCAGCGAGACGTTCCCACTGGAAATCCGTGCACTGGCCATCGCATTTTTCTATGCGGTGGGCACCGGTGCAGGGGGGATTGCCGGACCCGCACTATTCGGCTGGCTGATCGACAGCCACCAACGGCTCAATGTATTCGCCGGCTATGTGTTCGGCGCGGTCTGGATGATCGCCGCCGCCGCGGTCCATCTGCGTTGGGGCGTCGCCGCCGAGGGTAAGTCACTCGAAAGCATCGCCGCCCCCTTATCGACCCATGAAGACTGACGACATTGACATGCCCATCCATGTACGCGGACGGTATCTGGCCTGCCCCGCCCCAATGGGCCATGCACGGGACCGGTGGCGGCCTAAAGCAGGCGGAACCTGCGGCAAGTAATCGATTGGCACTGGCTTCAACCGCGGACGATTCGTCGCAATTTTCATCGGAACGCGCAATTTCTGCTTGACAAGCCCACTTCCCGTTGACGATACTTTACGCATGTCTGCATTCAAGACCCCCCTTCTTTCCGCACTACTACTAGCCCGACTAGATCGGCTAGGCCTACTAGCGCGCATCTAAAGTCCGGCCAGTCGACCCTCGCAGTACCAGATCGACGCCCCAGATTTCACGACTTTAGCTGCGCCGACGCCCGCCCCTCGGTTTTTGTAGCATCGCTTTCCCTCCCATCGTAGTAAAGCCGTACGGTTTCAGCAGTCAGCGTTGTCTTGGCGCATCTGGTGCATGCATAACGGTAGCGAATAACAGCGACCGCACGCCCCACCCGGTGACCTGCCAAGGAGCGAGGACAGATCGAGATGATCTGAAACCATGTGGGCCGGGGATGGCAAACAGAATTCACGAACCTTTCAGAACACGTCTTTGCGAGCGAACCGATCATGTTGAACAACCCGTCCACCAAGTACCGTCCCGTCACGCCAGTCGACATTCCCGATCGCACCTGGCCGACGAAGACACTGACGCGTCCGCCGATCTGGATGAGTACCGATCTGCGCGATGGGAACCAGTCTTTGTTCGAGCCGATGGACGGTGAGCGCAAGATGAAGATGTTCAAGACGTTGGTGCAGATCGGTTTGAAGGAAATCGAAGTCGCCTTCCCGTCCGCGTCGCAAACGGATTTCGATTTTGTCCGCACGTTGATCACCGACGGCCATATCCCGGACGATGTGACGATCGAAGTATTGACGCAATCGCGGGAAGACCTGATCCGTCGCACGATGGCGTCGGTCGAGGGCGCAAAGCGCGCGATCGTCCACCTGTACAACGCGACGGCGCCGGCATGGCGCAATATCGTGTTCAACATGGACAAGGACGCCGTGAAGGCGTTGGCATTGACGGGCACCAAATTGATCCGGGAAATCGCGGATCAGCATCCGGAAACGGAATGGACCTTCCAATACAGCCCTGAGTGCTTCACTGCAACGGAACTCGCATTCGCGAAGGAAGTATGCAATGCGGTGATCGAGGCCTGGGGTCCAACGCCGGAGCGCAAGATGATCATCAACTTGCCGGCCACAGTGGAGGTGGCGACACCGAATCATTATGCGGACCAGGTCGAGTGGATGCATCGCAACCTCGCACGTCGCGACAGCGTATTGATCAGCGTGCATCCACACAACGATCGTGGCACGGCCATCGCAGCCGCTGAACTCGCCGTGCTTGCCGGCGCGGATCGCATCGAGGGTTGTCTGTTTGGCAACGGTGAACGCACCGGCAACGTGGATCTGGTGACGTTGGCGTTGAACCTGTATTCGCAAGGCGTGCATCCGGGCCTGGATTTCTCGCAGATCAACGATGTGGCGCGCGTGGTAGAGGAATGCAACCAGTTGCCGATTCACCCACGTCATCCCTACGTGGGCGACCTGGTCTTCACCGCGTTCTCCGGGTCGCACCAGGATGCGATCAAAAAGGGTTTTGCCGCGCAGAAGCCGGAAAGCGTGTGGGAAGTGCCCTATCTGCCGATCGATCCGAGTGATGTTGGCCGTACCTATGACTCCGTGATCCGAGTGAACAGCCAGTCCGGCAAGGGCGGTATCGCTTATCTCCTCGAAAACCGCTATGGCCTGGCAATGCCCCGCCGCCTGCAAGTGGAATTCAGCAGCGCAATTCAGAAGATTACCGATGCAAACGGCACCGAAGTGACCGCGGAAAAACTGTGGGAAGCCTTTCAACAGGAATACATCCGCGTGGCCGCGCCGATCGAGTACGTCAAACATCACCTCGACGATCAAGGCGAGCGCGAAACCATCACGCTGACCGCAAAAATCGACGGCGAGACCCGTGTGCTGACAGGTAGCGGCAATGGTCCGCTGGATGCACTGATGCACGCCTTGCAAGTGCCGGTTCGCATTCAACACTATGAAGAACGCGCAACCGGCCAGGGTGCCGATGCGACTGCCGTCGCGTTCGCTGAAATGACCTGTGACGGCGTGCCTGGCAGCGTCTTCGGCGTTGGCATCAACCCGAACCTGACGACCGCGTCGATTCGTTCCGCCATCAGCGGCATCAATCGTACCTATGCCCGGGCCGACAAGGCTGTAAGAGCGACGTTCTTCGTCAAACAGGTAACGACGGTCGACACAAAAGCAACCGCCACGGCCTGATGCCCCACGCACCATCGACCACGTCATAAACCAAAGGCACGGACGAAATCGTCGTCCGTCCAATCAGGCCATCCGCGCGCCCAGAACGCCGCGGACCGTATGCGACAGTTGCAGCATCAGCGCCACGAGCGCCTGTCGGTGGCATACCTTATAGAGTCAATGCCCGTCATCGGACCAGATGCTTTTCCCAAGCGATGCCCTGCCTCTTCATGCCGCCAATGCACCGGCGGCCACAGGCAACGGCATCGCGTTTTTATTGCGATACCGCTTGTTCCCGCGCCGTTGTCGCGCCTCGGCGTACTACAGCGACGCCGCCACGCGTGCGGCGGTATCGTAAATGCCTGAAACATTGCGCAGCAGTTGTGCCGCCTCGCTGATCTGCTGATTCGTCAAGCCGGACTCTGGCAGCGTCGACATCAGGCAGGTCTCTCGAATCCCACGATATTTGGCGCATAACGCCCGCCCCTCGTCCGTGGTGGAGAACAACACCTCCTTGCCGCTCTTCTCGGTGGTTACATAGCCGCGACTAACCAATTTCTTCAAGCTGTAGCTCGCCACGTGCGTATCTTCGATGTTCAGGACAAAACAAATGTCCGCGAGCTTCTTCTTGCGCTCACGATGATTCACGTGGTGCAGCAGTGACACTTCCAACGCCGTCATGTCGTCGACGCCTGCCGCCGCCATGCAGCGCGTCATCCACTTGTTAAAGGCGTTGCTGGTCATGATGAGTCCGTACTCGAGCTCCGACAATTCCGCACTGACCGGCGATAACAAGTGGATCGATGAAACGATGGGCGCGTTCGTGTTGGGCATGGGCCCTCTCGGGAAATAAAAAAGAGGAAGAAGGTCCATCGGGACGAACCCCGATGTCAATAAAAAACACCGAAAACCTCACCATATCGACAGCATACACCGAGTCAAAAGCAAAAAAACAAATATAAATTATCGACATTTTATTGGCATTGTAGAATGACTCCATCAATAACTCATTACGTCTTTGTGAGAGGCTCTGGTCCCGAGCCACACACAGGCCCTTGCCCCATGTCCGATCCTCGAATCCAGTCGTTCGGCGATAGCGCGCTTGTCCTGAACTGCGCGCCTCCGGCCTCGCTTGCATGTCAAAAACGCATCTGGGCCCTCGCAGCCAGTGCCCGCCGCTGGGAATACGTCATCGACGTCGTGCCCGGCATGAATAACCTGACGGTGGTGTTCGACCCGCTCCGGGCGGACGTGGAAACGTTGACGGCCCGGTTGGGCGCCGCATGGCAAACGCCCGAGCCCGAGGCAATCGCCCAGTCGCGCGTGGTGGAGATACCCGTGCATTACGGCGGCGACGCCGGGCCCGATCTGAGCGAGATTGCCGCCGCACGCGGCATGTCGGCGGGAGAATTCGCGGAACGGCATGCGTGCGGCCACTACACCGTTTATTTCCTGGGTTTTCAGGCGGGATTTGCCTATCTGGGCGGCCTGGAAGCCGCGTTACACACCCCACGCCGTGCGGAACCCCGGATGAAAGTGCCGGCGGGTGCTGTCGCCATCGGTGGCGAGCAAACCGGTGTCTATCCGAGCGAGTCGCCGGGAGGCTGGAACCTGATTGGTCATACCGACGTCGTGCTGTTCGATCCGGCTCGTAATCCTTCGAGCCTGATGCAACCGGGCGACCAGGTTCGTTTCACTATTGCGAGCGTGATGTCATGATCGAAATTCTGAAAGCGGGATTGTTGAGCACGGTCCAGGATCTGGGGCGAACCGGATCGCGACACTTGGGGGTGATCAGCGCCGGTGCGATGGATCAGGTCGCGCTGCGGGTGGCGAACCGCCTGGTAGGTAACGAGGACGATGCAGCCGCGATAGAAATCACCGCCGGCCTGCCGTTCAGCGTCGTTTTCCGGCAGGCGACGCGTATCGCCTTAACCGGTGCCGATTGCCGGGCCACGCTTGATGGCACGCCCATTCACGCATGGTGGAGCGTACCGGTAGCGGCGGGCCAGACATTGGCCTTGCAAAGCGCGAGCCATGCGATGCGCGCCTACCTGGGCGTGGCGGGCGGCATAGCCGTACCATTATTGCTGGGATCACGCAGCACGGATCTGAAGACCGCCTTCGGCGGCGCCAATGGCCGTGCATTGGCCGATGGCGACACACTGGCGATCGGTGAGCATAGCGCCGCGCAGCGTGACGTCGCCACAGTGGCCACAACCACGACAGACGTCTCGACCACCGGCACCGCGACGGCGCAGCAGCTCACCACCATCGCCCGCGCCGCATTGCGTGCGGCATTGGATCAGCCCGCCTTCGGCGTGAAATCACCAGCCTGGTGTCGTCTGGCCTATGCCGGTGCGTTACCGTCTGCAACCGCCGAATCAACGTCCGCCCGAGGCAATGGGGCCGAAGCGCTGGTCGTGCGCGTCATTCCGGCCGCGGAATACACCATGTTCGATGCTGCGGCCCAGCAAGCGTTCTGGCATGCCGATTGGACCATCACACCTAACAGCAATCGCATGGGCTATCGCCTTTCCGGTCCGGCACTGAAACGTACGGCAAAAGCCAATGACGTCGAGCTGCTGTCGCATGCAGTGCTGCCTGGGACGATCCAGGTCCCGCCAAATGGCCAGCCCATCCTGCTAATGGGCGATGCCCAGACCGCAGGAGGCTATCCAAAAATTGGCGCCGTCGTTACCGCCGATCTCTGGTTGCTGGCACAAGCGCGGCTAACGACGACAATCCGTTTCGTGCAATGCACGCGCGCAGACGCACTGGAAGCCCAACGTGCGCTGCTTCGCTATTTGGCGCAAGTGGATATCGCGATTGCGCGACGACCTGTCCAGCGCGAGACCAAACGCGCGGTCGCACACAACGCGCAACCAGATAACGCCCATATGGTGCAGGAAAAGTCCGTGGCGCCGACCACATCGACGCCGGCACCCGCGTCTTCAGAATCGGCAAAACAGTCCAAACCCACGAAGACCGACAGCAAGAACAAGAAAGAAAGGAAGGAGCCCGAAGGACGTTCGATCGTCAATAAAACCGTACCCGGCAATATTGGCGAGCTAATCATGGCGTTGTCGGACACGGACGCCGAGCTACCCGTCTCGGAGTTGGTCTCGGAACTGCTGTCCGGCGTACTCAAGGACTAACGATTGTGGGCGTCGCGCGTCGCCGGTCAAAGCAGGCCCGCAGCGCTCCGTGATCAGCCGCGACCTGTCCGCGCAAAGCGGCGCGCCTCAACCTTCTTTTTGAATTCAGTCATGACTTCCAAATTACATATCGACTTGAACGCGGACCTCGGCGAGGGCTGTGACAACGATGAGACCTTGCTAGAGCTGGTCAGCTCGGCAAATATCGCATGTGGCGGGCACGCGGGCGATGCGGATACGATGCGGGCCTGTGCTCGATGGGCTGTCGCAAAAGGCGTGTCCATCGGCGCGCATCCCAGCTATATGGATCGCGAGAATTTCGGTCGCACCGAAATAAAGCAGATCCCGAGCGATCTTCAAAAATCACTGTTGGCGCAACTGGAAACGTTGCGGAAAATTGTCTCGGAGGAAGGTGGTCGGATCGTTCATGTGAAGCCGCACGGCGCACTGTACAACCAGGCGGCACGAGACCCCGTCCTGGCCCGTCTTGTGGTGGCGACCATTCAGGCGTTTGACCCGAATATCGTCATCGTCGGGCTCGCGGGCGGAGAATTGATCGTGGCAGCCCGAGAAGCCGGCATGTGTACCTCGGAGGAGGCGTTTGCCGACCGTGGTTACCAGTCCGATGGCACGCTGGTTCCACGCGGCACCCCAGGTGCGATGATCGAGGACGAAGATACGATGATCTCGCGTATCCTGGACATGATCATCCATCGCAGGGTCAAAGCCATTGACGGCACTTGGTGCGACCTGAATGTCGAGACCCTCTGCTTGCACGGCGACGGTCCCCATGCCGTGACATTTGCGCGGCGCATCCGCAATACGCTGGACGAAAGACGGATCACGGTCTCCGCACAAGCAAGCATGTGCAGCATTGTCTAAGGCATAGCGCAAGCGTCTACACCGTGCGGCCTGTGATTTCTCGCCGCATCGATACATCAGATCGTATCGGCCAGCTCTCGCGCCAGTCCGCGCGCGATCTCATGTTTCTCGATAACGACCGCATGCGCGCCATGCGCCTCAAGGTGCTGCAATTCGGCGGTATTACCCGCTCGCGCCAGGATGCGAACCCCGGGTGCGAGTAGCCGCGCATGCCGAATCACCTCGGCCGCTTCGAAAGCATTCGGGATCGCGACGATAAGGAAGCGCGCGTTGGCCAGCCCAGCCTGCCGCAACACATCGGGCTGTACCGCGTTGCCGCATACGCTCCGCACATGCGCATCGCGCAGCCGCGCATGCATATCCGGCCGATCTTCGATCACGACAATATTGCGCGGCACGCCCGCCAACAACGTCCGCACGACCTCGCGCCCTACTCGGCCGTACCCCACGATGATCACCTCGGTCGCATCTGAGACATGTCGTCCGGTGGTCGTTTCTTCGTCATGTCGCGTTTCTTCCAGGGAGGCACCAGCCGCCGCAGTATCCGTAGGTGTGCGCATCTCGTCCGGCTTGCCTGCGATACCGGCTTGCCGCGCTGCTTCGTCCGCAAGACCGGTCGCACGCGCCTTCTCCGCCGCCGCCCCCCACGTGCCATCGAACGCACTGTGCACATCGTTGGTGGCGTCGCTCCGCGCCGTCCGTGCGCCTGTGTCGGAGCCAACCACGTTGTCCTGCCTCTCCATGGCAGGGGCAGGCGTGTTCACCTCACTGGTCCATGCGGTGGAAACGGGTCCGAGCGAACTTGCCGCATAGACATCCGATGGTACAGACGTAACCGAACCAGTCGATCCGGCGCCTGAAGCCGCGCGCTCTAGGTCTCCATCGCTTGCCGCACCATCACGCCAAGCGTGCTGACCCATCGCCTCCGTTGCCGGGGACAGTCCGTTTGCCGCGGTACGGCCAGCACTGGATGTCAGCCGGCGCGCGACCACGAATACAAAAGGATTCAGGATGATCGACAGAATGGCACCGGCGAGCACAAGGTCACGCCCGCTTTCAGGCAACAGATGCAGACTGACACCGAGTCCGGCGAGAATGAACGAGAACTCGCCGATCTGCGCGAGGCTGGCGGCAATCGTCAACGCCGTTTCCGTCGAGCGTTTGAACAGCCGGACAATCGCAAGGGCAGCAACCGATTTGCCAACGATGATGATCAGGCAGGTCACCAGGACCTGGATGGGTCGTTCGATCAGCACGTGAAAATCGAACAGCATCCCGACCGAAACAAAAAACAGGACTGAAAAGGCATCCCGCAGCGGCAGGATATCCTCGGCCGCGTCGTGACTCATTTCAGACTCGCCGAGAATCATCCCGGCAAAAAATGCACCCAAGGCGAAAGACACACCGAAGATCGACGCCGAACCGAATGCGACGCCCAATGCGATTGCGAGCACGCCGAGCGTGAACAGTTCCTTCGAGCCGGTCTTGACGATCTGGCTCAAGACCCACGGAATGACGCGACGGCCGACCACCAGCATCACCGCGATGAACGCGACGACTTTAGCCAGTGTCAACGTCAGCGTCCACAGCAACGAGCCCGTGGATGCAACGGGGGCGGCACCACCCGCCGTGGCGGCGTCATCGCTACCGCCGAGCAGACCAGCCAGTGGTGGCAGCAGCACCAGGGCGAGCACCATGACGAGGTCCTCGACGATCAACCAGCCAACCGCAATGCGTCCCTGGTCGGTATCAAGCAGACGCAAGTCCTGCAACGCGCGCAACAGCACGACCGTACTGGCGACCGACAGTGACAGGCCGAAAACGATGCCGGCGCCACTGCTCCAGCCGAATACGCGGGCAGCGCCCCAGCCGAGCAGCGTGGCAAAGGCGATCTGCACCAGCGCGCCAGGGACCGCGATGCGCTTTACCGCCAACAGGTCCTTCAGCGAAAAGTGGAGACCCACGCCGAACATCAGCAGAATCACCCCGATTTCCGCCAATTCCGGCGCGATATGTTGATCGGCGACATAACCTGGCGTAAACGGTCCGACGATGATACCTGCCAGTAAATAACCAGCAAGCGGCGGAATCTTGAAACGATTCGCAATCGCCCCGAAGACAAAGGCGATACAAAGGCCGGCGACAATAGTCGCGATCAGCGGCGTGGCATGGGGCATCGGCTGTCCTTATGAAAAATCAATCGTCACATCTCTGCAAATTGCGATTCGGTGCACGCCAGGCCGCCCAGGCGAACCCAGCCCAGGCGGCAAGAAAGGCAACGCCTCCGATCGGGGTGATCACCCCGATCCAGCGCACGCCGGTTAATACGAGCAGATAAAGGCTGCCGCTGAACAGCACAATACCAGCCAGCATCAACGTTCCACACAACGATAACGCCTTTTCACCGATATGCGGCATCGCGAGTGCGATCAGCAGCAATGCGATGCCATGAATCAGATGATACGTAACCCCTGTTTCCCAAACACCCAGCATCAGCGGCGAGACGACGTTGCGCAGACCGTGCGCGCCGAACGCTCCGGCCACCACCGCGATGAACATATTGATGGCACCTGCCACTAGTAACTGCCGGTCCTTCATGGTTTCCTCTTCTCTGCTAAACAGGGTGACAATGCGCGCCGCTCGGCCTGATTTTGGCCTTACGCAGCCAACCCGATTGGTTTCGCGTGACTGCGGATACGCAGTACCAGCACCGCGCCGAGGACACACAAAGCACCGGAGCAATACGTCGCGAGCTGATAGTTTCCCAGCGATGCCCGCATCATGCCTGCCGCGAGCGTGGCGAACGCAGCGCCGATCTGATGGCATGCGACGATCCAACCGAAGACGATCGGGCCGCGCTCGCGGCCGAAAATGTCGGTGGTCAAGCGGACCGTAGGCGGCACGGTGGCGATCCAGTCAAGACCATAAAACACCGCGAAAATCGGTAGGCCGTAGAAATCGAAACCGAAGGCAAACGGCAGGAACAGCAGGGATAAGCCACGCAAGCCGTAATACCAGAACAACAATTTGCGATTATCGAAACGGTCGCTCAACCAGCCAGATGCCGTCGTTCCCATCAGATCGAATATACCCATCGCGGCCAATAAGCTCGCGCTACGTACTTCCGATATGCCGTGATCGACGCACATCGAAATAAAGTGCGTACCAATGAAGCCGTTCGTACTTGCACCGCAGATAAAGAAGCTGCCGGCCAACAGCCAGAAACCCTTGTGATGCATGCCCTCACGCAGCGCGCCGAACGCATTGCCAAATGGATTCGCGCTTGCAGGGGTTGGCGAGACCGGGACACCCTCTGCCGGAAGGTGCCCTCCGATGGGCGCAAGACCCAGGCTTGCCGGCGACTCTCGCATGGCAGTCCATGCCAATGGCAACATGATTACGGCACCGAGCCCCGAGGTCCAGACGGCGCCCTGCCAACCATAGGTGGTCACCAATGCCGCCATCAACGGCAGGAAAACCAGTTGTCCGGTAGCGGCACTGGCGGTCATCAGCCCCATCGCCAAGCCCCGGTGCTTGATGAACCAGCGGTTCGCGACAGTCGCGCCCAATGTCAGTGCCGCCATGCCGGAGCCCGTGCCAACCATGAACCCCCACGTCAAGGTCAACATCGCCGTCGATGACATGGTCAGACTGAGCAATGCGCCACTTGCAAGCAACGTCAACGCGATGACGGCAACCCGGCGTACTCCGATGGTTTGCATCAACGCCGCTGCGAAAGGTCCCATCAGGCCATACAGGACCAGATTGATCGAGATTGCAAAGGAGATTTCACCCGCACTCCAGCCGAATGCGCTCTGGAGCGGGCGAATCAGGACACCTGGCGTTGCGCGTACACCTGCGCCGGCCAGCAACACAAGAAACGTCACGCCCATCATGATCCAACCATAATGGAGCCGTGGCTTTGTGGCGGGGTCTGATGCCGATGGTGGGCTTTGTGGCGATGGATCGGGCATGAGGTGGACTTTTGACGAACAAAGCGGATCGAATGCAGTCAGGGCCTGTTTATTCGGCGTTCTTGGATGCCTGCGTCCAATTGCGCCTTTGCAACGGGGCGCATTGGGCACATGAGTTCATCGGCAAGACGCGGGCGAACAGGGTTCGGATGTCTCGTCGCTATGATACCGCGCCGTCGAAACCTGCTACTTTTTAGGGCTGGGGCGGAAGTTCCCTATTCAGTCCAAGTCGTCGTGTCAGTCGAAGAATGAGCCGGAATCGGCATTGTGATGCGCAACGCGCTACCATTAAGGCACAGCGCATACCCGCGCGGGAACGACTTCCGCCGATACGGCAGTGCCGCCGCCTGTCTGTTAGGAAAGGCGTTAATGTGTTCGTAGGCGGGCTACGCTGAACCAAGTCTGAAATCCACGCGTGCTTCACCACACGCGCTTTTGCCGAGAAAATCCGATGGCTAGCGGAGCAACGCTCTACCTTGATATCTGGTCCGACTACGTCTGCCCTTTCTGCTATCTCGAATTGCCCGTACTGCACCAATTTCGCGATGCGTATGGCGATGCGGTCGAGCTGCGCTGGCACGCGTTCGAACTCCGTCCTGAGCCTGTCGCGCTTCCGGAGCCCGACGACGAATCGCTAGTGGAAAGCTGGGAACGCAATATCTATCCGATGTCCGCAGAGCGTGGCTTGACGATTCGCATGCCTGCGGTACGCCCGCGTAGCCGAAAAGCACTCGAGGCGGCCCGTTTCGCATTGGAGGCAGGCGCCTTCGATGCAATGCATATGGCACTGTTCAAAGCATTCTTCGAAGACGGTCTGGATATCGGCGATGTCGATATCCTGATCGACATCGGCAGTACTGTTGGGCTCGACCCCGAAGCGCTAGACGAAGCCCTTCGAGAGGACCGCTTTGCATCAGCGGTGCAGGAAGACGAGGACTTCGCCAAACAGCTGGGCATATCGAGCGTTCCGTTCATTGTGCTGTCGCGAGACCCTGCCGTGGGCGAGGAAACACCACCTCCACCAATCGCATTGCGCGGCGCGGCGCCAATAGCGCATTTCGAGGCGGCGGTGCAACGCCTTTTCCCCGATGGTTTCCCGGAACTATGAGCGGGCGATAGGTCCGAAATCGTCGCGAGCGACGCTTGCCGGCAATGCGGCAAGTGCGCGATTGGACGCCAATTTCTGGGTCGAGGGGGTTACTAGGGTGGGGGGTGGATCAGGTGGGGTGGTATCGCGTGCGTGGGTCGCGGTGCGCTGTTGAAGCATGGCATGGTAGTGGCGCGCGTGCGCGGCCGCGCTCACCCATGCGCACGGGTGGTTCGCCGTGGTGCGGTGTTATGAGTGCATCTGGGGTATTGGAGGAAGGGCAGCTAAAAAGCCAAACGCCCCGATCACGATAAGGTGAGTCGGGGCGTATGGATTTCAGCATTGGGAGCCTGACGATTACCTACTTTCACACGGGCAATCCGCACTATCATTGGCGTGGAGTCGTTTCACGGTCCTGTTCGGGATGGGAAGGGGTGGGACCGACTCGCTATGGTCATCAGGCAAAGAGGGTTGTGCCGTTGGCAGTGCCACGGCACCAATCTGGAAGAAGTTCGCTTCTGTGTTCTTACCGCTTTGGGTTGAGCTGTATCGGGCACATGTCCACCGATTGTTTCACTCACCTCGCGCGCCTGGGTGGCGGCCTGTTTCTCTGGCCGTCTTACACACAAACGCACTGGTTATAGGATCAAGCCTCACGGGCAATTAGTACTGGTTAGCTAAGGACATTACTGTCCGTACACACCCAGCCTATCAACGTCCTGGTCTCGAACGACCCTTTAGGGGAATCAAGTTCCCAGGGATATCTCATCTTAAGGCAAGTTTCCCGCTTAGATGCTTTCAGCGGTTATCTCTTCCGAACATAGCTACCCGGCGATGCCACTGGCGTGACAACCGGTACACCAGAGGTTCGTCCACTCCGGTCCTCTCGTACTAGGAGCAGCCCCCTTCAAATATCCAACGCCCACGGCAGATAGGGACCAAACTGTCTCACGACGTTTTAAACCCAGCTCACGTACCTCTTTAAATGGCGAACAGCCATACCCTTGGGACCGGCTACAGCCCCAGGATGAGATGAGCCGACATCGAGGTGCCAAACACCGCCGTCGATATGAACTCTTGGGCGGTATCAGCCTGTTATCCCCAGAGTACCTTTTATCCGTTGAGCGATGGCCCTTCCATACAGAACCACCGGATCACTATGACCTGCTTTCGCACCTGCTCGACTTGTGGGTCTCGCAGTTAAGCACGCTTATGCCATTGCACTATGAGCACGATTTCCGACCGTACTTAGCGTACCTTCGTACTCCTCCGTTACACTTTGGGAGGAGACCGCCCCAGTCAAACTGCCTACCATGCACTGTTCCCAATCCCGATTCAGGGACCAAGGTTAGAACCGCAAACAAACCAGGGTGGTATTTCAAGGGTGGCTCCACAAGAACTGGCGTCCCTGCTTCATAGCCTCCCACCTATCCTACACAGATTTGTTCACAATCCAATGCAAAGCTACAGTAAAGGTTCATGGGGTCTTTCCGTCTAGCCGCGGGGAGATTGCATCATCACAAACACTTCAACTTCGCTGAGTCTCGGGAGGAGACAGTGTGGCCATCGTTACGCCATTCGTGCAGGTCGGAACTTACCCGACAAGGAATTTCGCTACCTTAGGACCGTTATAGTTACGGCCGCCGTTTACCGGGACTTCAATCAAGAGCTTGCACCCCATCATTTAATCTTCCGGCACCGGGCAGGCGTCACACCCTATACGTCCACTTTCGTGTTTGCAGAGTGCTGTGTTTTTATTAAACAGTCGCAGCCACCAGTTTATTGCAACCCCTTCACCCTCCAGGCGCAGGCCTGTCAAGCTACAAGGGCGTACCTTATCCCGAAGTTACGGTACCAATTTGCCGAGTTCCTTCTCCCGAGTTCTCTCAAGCGCCTTAGAATACTCATCTCGCCCACCTGTGTCGGTTTGCGGTACGGTCTTGTTAGACTGAAGCTTAGAGGCTTTTCTTGGAACCACTTCCAATTGCTTCGCCGCTTTAAGCAGCTCGCCTCGTACCCTTGAATTCCGCGCCCGGATTTGCCTAAGCGCCTTCTCCAATACAAGGACCGGGACTTCCAACACCCGGACAACCTTCCGCGATCCGTCCCCCCATCGCATCTAACAATGGTGCAGGAATATTAACCTGCTTCCCATCAGCTACGCATTTCTGCCTCGCCTTAGGGGCCGACTCACCCTACGCCGATGAACGTTGCGTAGGAAACCTTGGGCTTACGGCGAGGGGGCTTTTCACCCCCTTTATCGCTACTCATGTCAGCATTCGCACTTCTGATACCTCCAGCATCCTTCTCAAGACACCTTCACAGGCTTACAGAACGCTCTCCTACCATGCAGATAAATCTGCATCCGCAGCTTCGGTGACTGGCTTAGCCCCGTTACATCTTCCGCGCAGGACGACTCGATCAGTGAGCTATTACGCTTTCTTTAAAGGATGGCTGCTTCTAAGCCAACCTCCTGACTGTTTTAGCCTTCCCACTTCGTTTCCCACTTAGCCAATCTTGGGGACCTTAGCTGGCGGTCTGGGTTGTTTCCCTCTTGACACCGGACGTTAGCACCCGATGTCTGTCTCCCGTGATTGCACTCTTCGGTATTCGGAGTTTGCTATGACGAAGTAATCCGCAATGGACCCAACAATCATTACAGTGCTCTACCCCCGAAGGTGATACACGAGGCACTACCTAAATAGTTTTCGGAGAGAACCAGCTATTTCCAGACTTGTTTAGCCTTTCACCCCTATCCACAGCTCATCCCCTAATTTTTCAACATTAGTGGGTTCGGACCTCCAGTACGTGTTACCGCACCTTCATCCTGGCCATGGATAGATCGTCTGGTTTCGGGTCTACGCCCAGCAACTAAAGCGCCCTATTCGGACTCGCTTTCGCTACGCCTTCCCTAGTCGGTTAAGCTTGCTACTGAACGTAAGTCGCTGACCCATTATACAAAAGGTACGCCGTCACCCCATTAAGAGGCTCCGACTGTTTGTATGCATGCGGTTTCAGGATCTATTTCACTCCCCTCCCGGGGTTCTTTTCGCCTTTCCCTCACGGTACTGGTTCACTATCGGTCGATTACGAGTATTTAGCCTTGGAGGATGGCCCCCCCATCTTCAGACAGGATTTCACGTGTCCCGCCCTACTTGTCGTACCCCTAGTTCCACACATAAGCTTTCGCATACAGGGCTATCACCTGCTATGGCCGCACTTTCCAGAGCGTTCTGCTAACTCACATGCTAAAAGGTACAAGGCTCTTCCCATTTCGCTCGCCACTACTTTGGGAATCTCGGTTGATTTCTTTTCCTGCGGCTACTTAGATGTTTCAGTTCACCGCGTTCGCTTCTCTTGACCTATGGATTCAGTCAAGGATGACCCATTCGGGCCGGGTTTCCCCATTCGGACATCTCCGGATCAAAGCTCGTTTGCCAGCTCCCCGAAGCTTTTCGCAGGCTACCGCGTCCTTCATCGCCTGTAATCGCCAAGGCATCCACCACATGCACTTATTCGCTTGACCCTATAACGAGTACGTCTGCATCGCTGCACACGTCACGCCATAGGTGAGTATCGGTGTTGTGCCGTATTCCAATTTCGTGCGCCTCTCTCAAGACACACTGCTTTGAGATACTTCTCGATACAATCTCAACCCAAATTTCGGCAGCATCCCGCACGCCATCTCTAACGCACAGCACGCCACCATTGAATTGAACTTCTTCCAAATTGTTAAAGAACGACAGCCGATTTAGATTCTCATCGAATCCATCAGTGTTAGGCCAAGCCTAAGCTAAAACGCACTCAGCGCACATCCTCGCGGATACGCAACAAATACCCTTTAGCTTAGGAATTGGTGGAGGTTGACGGGATCGAACCGACGACCCCCTGCTTGCAAAGCAGGTGCTCTCCCAGCTGAGCTAAACCCCCAAGACACCACTACTACTGTAGGTACATCCCTTAGTTCGTCACCCAACCACACCAGTTAGCGCAACCAACCAGACCAAGATGGTGGGTCTGGTTGGATTCGAACCAACGACCCCCGCCTTATCAAGACGGTGCTCTAACCGACTGAGCTACAGACCCTACAGCCTGTCGTATGACAGCCGATAAGCGTGAGCGCTTTAGCAACTTATGCTTCAAGCTCGAGAAAGGAGGTGATCCAGCCGCACCTTCCGATACGGCTACCTTGTTACGACTTCACCCCAGTCACGAATCCCACCGTGGTAAGCGCCCTCCTTGCGGTTAAGCTACCTACTTCTGGTGAAACCCGCTCCCATGGTGTGACGGGCGGTGTGTACAAGACCCGGGAACGTATTCACCGCGGCATGCTGATCCGCGATTACTAGCGATTCCAACTTCATGCACTCGAGTTGCAGAGTGCAATCCGGACTACGATCGGTTTTCTGGGATTAGCTCCCCCTCGCGGGTTGGCAGCCCTCTGTTCCGACCATTGTATGACGTGTGAAGCCCTACCCATAAGGGCCATGAGGACTTGACGTCATCCCCACCTTCCTCCGGTTTGTCACCGGCAGTCTCCTTAGAGTGCCCTTGCGTAGCAACTAAGGACAAGGGTTGCGCTCGTTGCGGGACTTAACCCAACATCTCACGACACGAGCTGACGACAGCCATGCAGCACCTGTGTATCGGTTCTCTTTCGAGCACCCCCTGATCTCTCAAGGGTTCCGACCATGTCAAGGGTAGGTAAGGTTTTTCGCGTTGCATCGAATTAATCCACATCATCCACCGCTTGTGCGGGTCCCCGTCAATTCCTTTGAGTTTTAATCTTGCGACCGTACTCCCCAGGCGGTCAACTTCACGCGTTAGCTACGTTACTAAGGAAATGAATCCCCAACAACTAGTTGACATCGTTTAGGGCGTGGACTACCAGGGTATCTAATCCTGTTTGCTCCCCACGCTTTCGTGCATGAGCGTCAGTGTTGGCCCAGGGGGCTGCCTTCGCCATCGATGTTCCTCCGCATATCTACGCATTTCACTGCTACACGCGGAATTCCACCCCCCTCTGCCACACTCTAGCCTGCCAGTCACAAATGCAGTTCCCAGGTTAAGCCCGGGGATTTCACATCTGTCTTAACAAACCGCCTGCGCACGCTTTACGCCCAGTAATTCCGATTAACGCTTGCACCCTACGTATTACCGCGGCTGCTGGCACGTAGTTAGCCGGTGCTTATTCTTCCGGTACCGTCATCAGCAAAGGATATTAGCCCTCGCCTTTTCTTCCCGAACAAAAGTGCTTTACAACCCGAAGGCCTTCTTCACACACGCGGCATTGCTGGATCAGGCTTGCGCCCATTGTCCAAAATTCCCCACTGCTGCCTCCCGTAGGAGTCTGGGCCGTGTCTCAGTCCCAGTGTGGCTGGTCGTCCTCTCAGACCAGCTACAGATCGTCGCCTTGGTAGGCCTTTACCCCACCAACTAGCTAATCTGCCATCGGCCGCCCCTATAGCGCGAGGTCCGAAGATCCCCCGCTTTCATCCTTAGATCGTATGCGGTATTAATCCGGCTTTCGCCGGGCTATCCCCCACTACAGGACACGTTCCGATGTATTACTCACCCGTTCGCCACTCGTCAGCGGAGCAAGCTCCCTGTTACCGTTCGACTTGCATGTGTAAGGCATGCCGCCAGCGTTCAATCTGAGCCAGGATCAAACTCTTAAGTTTAATCTCTGTTACTGTTTTCTATTCTTCCGAATAGGTCGCTCAACTCAAGAATCAACAAGTAGTACGAACCGAAATTCATACCCTTACTTCTTCTCTTGTGCGAGCTCTTGATACTTTTGCTTTGCGCTCATCGGCCTAAACCAACAAACGCGCATCCGTCACCAAGCGCCCACACTTATCGGCTGTAAATTTTTAAAGAACCGTTTAACGACTGGCTGGGCATTCCCTCGCACTAGGCGACCCGTCGATTCACCGCAAACACCACCACTTTTGCTCCACCGCGCTGTTTTGCTGCAGAACAGAAGCGAGATTATGTACCACCACCACCATCTCGTCAAGCAGTTTTTTTGTCACCCCCGGCAACGCGTCTCTCATCAACCCAGAAACCATCACCTGACAACACACACCGCTCAACCACCCAGCCTCAGCACCTGCAGACCAAGCCTACCCACACCAGCAACAAGAAAAGACCCTTCAAACCAAGTACCTTCTCTCACCACCGCCCCACCACCACAACAAACGCTTCGCCTTGTCTGCAGCGGGGAGCCGAATAATAGGACACACCCAGCAAACCTGCAAGTACTTTTGCGTTTTTTGTGAAATTGATAAGGCAACTGAATCGCGCACCCCGCGTCAGACAGCTTTCTGATCGATGCGCTCAAGGGAGAACCAGGATGCGCATGTCGTGCCATCACCATGCCACGACATGCGCGGCAAACCACGCGCGGCGTTTTTTACCGTCGGCGTCGATGATTGATAAGCAGGAACAACGCCATCAGGGCCAGAAAGCCAATGACCAGTCCCAGGGCATTACCAAGCACACGCTCAATGCCGAGACGTTCGACGTTGATGAACGGATAGGGATAGAAGTCCCTAAAACTGCCGCTCCACAACATGCAAAAAAGATAACCCAGCGGGTAGACCAACCACAGCCAAAGACGACGTGCATTTACAGTAAATCGAGGCACGTAAAGCATCCAATAGATCAGCGCCAAAATAGGCACGATGGTGTGCACCACCTCGTTGAGCACGGCACGCATGCCGGTAGGCGCCCAGTGACCACGCAGCAGCAGGTTATATCCGCAACCAACAAAAGCCAGATACAACGTCACAGCAGTAATCACCGACGCTCGGTAGCTCCACGGCGGCAACCATCGTTTAAGTGGTGTCATTGCAAGGAGCACGACGACAAAACAGACCGCCGACAAGGCAATCGTCAAATTTGTCAAATAGCTCGCGGTGCGAATAGCGCTTTCTGCCCAAGACCATCCTTGAGACATAAACCATGTCATTGTCTTGGTCACCTGGCCTACTGCACCAAAGCACGACAGCACCGCCAAGACCGTTACCAAACCGACAGCCCCAGGCTTCAGACGCACATTCGATTCATACGGCGGCGTCGGCAGGGGTGCCGGCGCGTTGTTTGCAACGTCATCGACGGACGCATTGGCAGGCGTGGACGGCGCAACACGGCTGCCCGTCGGCAGATGTTCCCTCGCCGAGCGGTTCCCGCCGTAGCGCGATGAAGACAGGGGTTCCGTTGGTGTACGCATGGCGGTAGTTTAAGCCCGAAACGAAACCGGATCAAAGATAGGCCCGACGGACGGCCCCTTCTACAGTCAGCTTTCAAACGCCACCGCGACGCTGCGTCTCCGAAGGCGTCATGCCGAATAACTGGCGATAATCCGCGGTAAATTGGCTGTGATGCCAAAAGCCCCATTCCGCCGCGATTTCCTGCACCGTCCGTCTCTCCGACATCACGGATGATCGCGAAAGACCCGCTTCGTCGCCCTTCGAGAAGGCTCCCAACGGTAAAGTTGATGACACCTTCACCGCCTCGGACAATAACGCGCGACGCACGCCGTTAAGACGCGTCGCACGCAGATACCGCTGCGGGCTCATGCCATAGATACCTTGAAAACAATATTGCAATGTCCGGCGACTCGCGCGCAGCGCCGTGCATAACTCCGGAATACCGATAGGCCGTTCTCGATTGTCCAGCACATATTGCCTCGCCGTATCGACTATCCATCGTCGATGCGGCTTCGGCATTGCAGGGATCGGTGCGACGTCTCCCGCCTGGCGCAAGCCGCTCGCAAGCAGCCGCAACACCTCATCTTGAAAATGCGCTGCCTGGAAGGGTGATAGACGTTCCGCCACACCAAAACTGTGTTCCGCGCAAAGGACGCGATACATGACCTCCCGCAGCGCATCGAGGGCGGTCAACTCGAAACGCACAAGATCGTCGCGGATTCCACCCGGGACATCCGGACAGTCATGCATCTCATGCATGACCTCGCGCCACGCGCTTTCCGTTATGACGATGCCAAAAATACGGAACCGGGACGGCGTGACCAATTCAAAATCCCGATCGCCCTGCTGGCAAGCGACCATGTCGACATCAATCGAACGCGCACGTATCTTTGCGCAGATGCAACCGAGGTCCTCCGCCCCCTCTTCCACGGGCACCATTGTCCCTGGCGCCGGCAAATGCCGATCCTTCCCGTCGAACGATGTCAGACGCCTGTCTGGAATGCCGAACCAGATCGCGCCAGATCGAACGCGACATGCCTGGCGCAACGCCTGACTCGTTGTTTCAGAGAAAAAATGAAAGCCATTTGACTGCCATTCGGTAAGCGAGCCTGAAAAAGGCCCGGTGCTAAGCTGGTCATATTGCTGCGTCCATCCCGAAATGGCGTCCGCCTGGATATTGGGGTCCGCGGAAACATGGCGCATGATTCGCGCGCTATCACTCGCATGTACCGCAGCAACGCGCTCCACGTCCGGGACGTTCGCGGCGGGCTGCACGCGCGCGGCATCAGCGGCCCATGCCATCGCGGGAGCACGGGTGCGCGGCTCGCGCGCGCGGTGTGACGCACTGGACATGATCGTCATTGTCGTTTCTCTCCGCCGAACGACTGAAATCATCGCATCGAAACACGGGGATGGCGAAACCGGACGCACCGGTTTCAATTCATACGCCAGTGTAGAAAGAAAAAAATAACGGTGCGCGCCCACGACGGGGCGCAGCTAGAACTACAGGGAGTGCAGGCAGCATTATTAGTCAGACGTGGGCGCCGGGAGTGCTCCAGGATCGGCAATGCGCGTCAGCAACGCGTCACTGTCGTCTTTCAGTTGAACGCCCGTCAGCTTGAGGCGTCGCGCCTCGGTGAGCAGATGGCATAACTTGAATGCGGCGGCGTCATATCCCAAACCTTCAGGACGGACGTTCGAGATGCAGTTGCGCTGCGCATCACTGGTACCGCGCCGTGGCGCATGGGTCAAATAAAGGCCGAGGCTGTCAGGAGAACTCAGCCCCGGTCGCTCGCCAATCAGCATGACCACGAGACGGGCATGCAGCAACTCACCCACGTCATCCCCCAATGCCACTCGCGATTGCGTTGCAACCACCACAGGAGCGATCCGCCAATCTGTCAGACGCTTTCGGACGCATTGCAACAATGGCACCGCATGACGGTCTGCGGCTTGGGATGATAAACCGTCCGCCACGACGAAAACCACATCCCATCGAGGGGCCGCCTCGCCATCGCGTCCGCGTTCCGATACGGCCGCTTCCGCAGCACACGCCCGCAACTGTTCGGCGCTGTCGTCGGCAAGGCGTCGGCCAAGGTCAGGTCGACGAAGGTATTCAAGACGATCCTTTGCAGCACTGCGGACACGCAATGCCTCGAACCCCGCGCTCTGCAGCGCCTGCAGGAGAGACGAGACGTCGAGCGGCTGGTGGACGGCGTCGCGTGCCTGCGCATGCGCGAGATTGAACGCGAGCAACGGCGTGGTAGGCATGCTGTTTCCCGCACGCCCCAAGGCAATGCGTGCGCCCGTGAACTGTCGCAACGCATCCCAAGGATTGGATTGCAGGGTCGGTTTGTCTCGCATTGAATCCGTATTTTCCAGTTCACGCCACTAGGCGTCGATCCATTGCTGCGCCAATAGCGGCTGCATCGCAGATGCAGGGAGGATGCGTCCCGCGCGATCCGCGATACGCATCGACTCGAGCCAGGCCTCGAACTCAGGCGCACGCCCTAGACCAAGCACCGATCGCGTGTACAACGCATCGTGAAATGACGTGCTCTGGTAATTCAACATGACGTCATCCGCGCCGGGCACCCCCATGATGAAGTTGATGCCTGCCACGCCAAGCAGCGTCAGCAGGTTATCCATGTCGTCCGAATCCGCTTCCGCATGGTTCGTGTAGCAAATATCGCATCCCATTGGCACGCCCAACAATTTACCGCAGAAATGATCCTCCAGGCCGGCTCGGGTGATCTGCTTACCGTTGTAGAGATATTCGGGACCGATAAACCCTACAACCGTATTCGTGAGCAAGGGATGAAATCTGCGTGCAACGCCATATGCGCGGGTTTCACACGTTTGTTGGTCCACGCCATGGTGTGCATCGGCTGACAACGCACTGCCCTGCCCTGTCTCGAAATACATCACGTTCTGTCCGACCGTCCCCCGCTGCAGCGACAAGCCTGCTTCGTACGCTTCCTGCAAAACCGACAACGTTACGCCGAAACTCGCATTCGCTTTTTCAGTGCCTGCGATGGATTGGAAAACGAGATCGACCGGCGCGCCGCGTTCAATCGCTTGAATCGTATTTGTCACATGGGTCAAGACACAGGTCTGCGTCGGTACATCGAACCGTTGGCGAAACTCGTCCATCATCACCAACAAGGTAGTGATGGCATGCAAGCTGTCACTTGCCGGGTTGATGCCGATAACGGCGTCGCCACAACCATACATCAAGCCATCCAGCATCGATGCGGCGATACCGCGTGCATCGTCGGTTGGGTGATTAGGTTGCAAGCGAACGGCCATGCGTCCCGGGAGTCCAAGCGTATTACGGAAACGCGTAATCACCGGCCGCTTTTTTGCGCCAAGAATCAGATCCTGATTCCGCATGATCTTGGAGACCGCTGCGACCATCTCCGGCGTCAGACCTTTGGCGACATCACACACCGCTTCCGACGACGTGGCATCCGACAGGATCCAATCTCGAAAATCGCCGACATTCAGATGGGAAATGGGCTCGAAAGCCGACAAGTCATGATCATCGATGATCAGACGCGTGACTTCGTCGTCTTCATACGGTATCAACGCCTGCTGCAGAAACGTCTTCAGCGGAACAGCGGCCAGCGCCATCTTTGCCGCCACGCGCTCTTCTTCGGATTGTGCACTGACGCCGGCCAGTTGATCGCCGGAGCGTTCCGGCGTTGCCTTAGCCATCAACGTTTTCAAATCGTCGAACACGTAACGGCGACTGCCAATGATTTCGGAGAACGCCATCATCTACTCCTCAAAGAAGCGGGCGGCACACATCGCATTACGCATCTCATGCCGCGCAAATCGAGAGAAGGCGACAGCGTCGTCTCGCCTCTCCATGCCGCCGCACACACGCAATCAGGGGTGCCGCTCAACGACAGCCGTATCGTTTTCCGCAAATTCCGCACTGGCGATAGCATCAGGCGACGCATGCAGGTCGCGCTGATTTCGCGTGGCAAGGAAGTACGCAAAACCGATCACTACGATCACCGCGAAGATGCCGGCAACAAGCGCATTGAAATACACCATCGTCACCAGACACAGCACCGCCGCGCACAGTGCGAATGCTGGAAAAATCGGAAACAACGGTGCCTTGTAAGGACGTGCCATTCCCGGTTCCGTGCGACGCAGCTTGAATAGCGCCGCCATGCTGATGATATACATCACGATGGCGCCGAATACGGACATCGTCACGATATTCGCCGTCAGTGTCTGGCCGGCGAACTGAATCAGGTTATCACTATAGATGGCCGCAATCCCAATGACCCCGCCAGCAAGGATGGCACGGTGGGGCGTCTTGAAACGCGGATGCACTTTCGCCAGTGCAGGCGGGAGATAACCCGCCCGGGCAAGCGCGAATATCTGACGCGAATATCCCAGAATAATGCCGTGAAAAGAAGCCACCAGGCCGAACAAACCTAGCCAGACGAGCATATGCAACCAATTACTGTTGTCACCAACGATGTATTTCATTGCTTGCGGCAATGGGTCGTTGATATTCGACAGCTTGGACCAATCGCCTGCGGCGCCCGCGAACACCATGACGCCGATGGCAAGAAGCACGAGCGTGATGATACCTGTCACGTAAGCGATAGGAATCGATCGACGCGGATTACGCGCCTCCTCCGCAGCCATTGCCACCCCCTCGATGGCAAGAAAGAACCAGATGGCAAAAGGAATCGCCGCAAAAATTCCCGAAAAACTGCCTAACGTGAAGTGATCGGCGCCGGACCATCCCCCTTTTGTGAAGTTCGCGAGTTGGAAACCCGGCGATACCACCCCCATGAATACGAGCAATTCGAAGATCGCCAGCACCGTTACGCATAACTCAAATGCCGCGGCGACCTGCACACCAACGATATTGAGTGCCATGAAGATGATGTAGGCTCCCACCGCGGCATTTTTGGGATCAAGGCCGGGAAACTGCACATGGAGATAGGCCCCGATCGCCAGCGCGATGGCAGGCGGCGCGAAAACAAATTCGATCAGCGTCGCAATGCCGGCGATATAGCCGCCAACGGGGCCAAACGCACGGCGCGCATAGGCAAACGGTCCACCTGCGTGCGGTATCGACGTCGTCAATTCCGTAAAGCTGAAAATGAAGGTGGCGTACATCGCCGCAATGAAGATGGCGGTCACTAGAAAGCCCAGCGTCCCCGCCGAAGCCCAGCCATAACTCCATCCAAAATACTCCCCGGAAATCACCAGACCTACGGCGATTCCCCAGAGTTGCCAGGTTCCCAGCGTTTGCTTCAAGGCTTGCGGCGCGGCAGGTAGTGCCGCCGAAGCGTTCATATCGGGCGTCATGGTATCCCCAGGTAACGTATGCGGTTTTCTTATTGGCACACTCGCCCAATGGCGGGGCCGCCTGTTTCCGCTACAGCGCCTTCACGCGCGGGAAATTGAATCACTCGATTCGAACACGCTGAAAATGGGGAGAGTTAGCGAAATTCGGCATAAATGTGAGATTTGCGGCGAACGTCCGCCACCTTAACGCACTGTTGGGTGGGCCGAGCAGTGGCACTGTCGACATGCCTCTCGCGTACCGCGTCTACGTACATCGCGGACGCCACGCCACGCGTACAATCGGACAACTTTTTAATGTGTGGGCAAGCGCGCCCTGCACGGGGCGTTGGCTTACCGCATGCGCCCTTACCGCATCGTCAAATAACAGGATTTTCCATGCATGAGCAGGCTTCTTCCCCGGTTCGCCGTCTATCCCCCTCCGCGGAGCGAAATCGCGATCCGATATTGCATGTCTTGACACGCGTTTTACCCAAGTCCGGCACGGTACTTGAGATAGCGAGTGGTACCGGCCAGCATGCCGTGCATTTCGCTGCTGCACTACCTGCCATCACTTGGCATCCAACCGATGTGGATGCCACTGCACGTGACTCGATAGAAGCGTGGCGCAAGCATGCAGCGCTCCCCAATCTCGCCGCACCGTTATCCTTGGATGTGCACCAATTTCCTTGGCCTTTGCCGGCATCGGCTGAATCGCTCGCGGCAATCGTGTGCATCAATATGATTCATATCTCCCCTTGGACTGCGGCGCAGGCATTATTCGATGGGGCGCAACGGTATTTGGCGGCGGACGGCGTGTTATGTCTTTACGGGCCTTATCGGCGCAACGGCGCGCATACGGCACCCAGCAATGCGGTGTTCGATGCGCAATTGCGCGCGACGGATGAGCGCTGGGGCATTCGCGATCTGGCCGATGTCGAAGCGCTCGGAACCGCGGCAGGCTTGCACCTCGCGGAAGTCGTCGACATGCCCGCCAATAATTTAACCTTGGTCTTTCGACGCGTTTGATGGGTACCTCGCATTGATCACATCGGACTGTGGCGGCGCGGCAAACCGATGCCCGACGTAGAATGAGGCGTTGGCATGGGGACAACCCTTTTCGTTTTCTTTTTAATCAGGCAATGAATTTATGAAGTCACTGAGCGCATTTCTTCTGGTCGCCGCGGTATCCACCTCCGCGTTCGCTGCCGCTCCGACAACCGAGACCCTGCCGTCCGGTGTCGTCGTGCAACAGCTCGTTCAAGGCACCGGCGCACAACCCAGCGCATCGGACAAAGTGACGGTGAACTACAAGGGCACCTTGTCCGATGACACCGTTTTCGATAGCTCCGCCCAACATGGCGGCCCGGCGACGTTCGGCCTGAACCAGGTAATTCCATGCTGGACGCAGGGTGTGCAGAAAATGAAGGTCGGCGGAAAGGCAAAGCTGACGTGCCCGGCAGCCACTGCCTACGGTAGCCGGCAAGTCGGCCCGATCCCGCCGAATAGCGCATTGACGTTCGAAATCGATCTGCTGAAGGTTGGCGGCTGAATCCAAGCGAAGAGCGATGCGCACGCAGCGCTACCGCATGCCGCATGCCGCATGCCGCATGCCGCATGAAAGTTGAGCGTGCTACGATTTTTCATCATTCATCGGACGGGAGTGCGTCATGCCGGAAATCGTCGTTTATGCCGCCGCGGGTAAAACCCCGGAACAGAAGAAGCAACTGATGCTGGGCATCACCGAAGCGGTTGAAAAATCATTTCAGGTGCCGAAAGAGTCAGTCGTCGTTTCAATAGTAGAAACGCCGAAAGCCGATAAGATGAAAGCAGGTGTGTTGTTTAGCGAACGGTAATGCCGTGGCTGTTTGGGGGCGCACCCCCGATGGTGCCGTGCTGTCGAGGGACACTAGATCGGCGCGTCGGCAGCGCATTCCGCCGCAAGCAGAGCGTCCTGCAAAAACGCGCGATGCTCGACAAGCTCAGTAATCGCGCATTCGTCCGGTAAATAAAAGCCCGCGAAGCCTTGCGCTATCGCGGGTTTGACATGCTCCGAGGTAACCCTCGGACTAGTATTTGGTGCCGGCTGCCAGACTCGAACTGACCACCTGATGATTACAAATCAACTGCTCTACCAGATGAGCTAAGCCGGCGGAACCGCGATTCTACCCGATTTTCGCGATCATTTGACAACCTTCAACCGCGGACGGTTCGGCGGCTTGGGATTATCGTCTGATCCGTCCCCATCTTCGTGCGATTCACTGTCGCTTTCAGACGACTTCTCGGAAAAATCCGCCACTGCGGCAGGCTCCCCGTCGCCAGCGCCATCACCGTCGATGGACCGCAGCGTTGTCTCCGCGCGCCGTTCAGACGGCACGGCCGACAGCACGATGTTGCCTTTCGCATCCGGCGGCGTCAGCGCACGCGCTTCGTCGGAGGTGTCGTCCCGCGCTACTTCCGAGCCCCCCACGTCCGTGTGCACATCCGCGCCTTCCTCCACCGGAAACGCCATCCCCTGGCCGTTTTCGCGGGCATAGATCGCAAGCACATTGCTTACAGGCACTTCGATCTTGTGCGCCGTGCCGCCAAACCGCGCATTGAACTCGATCCAGTCATTCTTCATTTGCAACCCGTTGGTCGCATCGAAGCTGATATTCAACACAATCTCGCCATCTCGCACGAATTGCGTCGGCACACGTGTGCGCTGATCCACCCGTACCGCAATGTGCGGGGTGAACCCATTATCCGTGCACCACTCATATAGTGCACGCAACAAATAAGGCTTTGTCGATGTATCGGACATCCGTTTTCCTCCGCGATCGTCCCATCCGGTTGATTCTCGCCATCGGGTACGGCAAGCTGCCGCACCGCGTCCGCCTTGCACTGTCACTCCGGCCCGAACCGAGCCGGTACCGCGAATCGCCAAGGCGCGGCGATATCATCCCCTACGATCAACGACGCATTACCTTCTCGGAAGGCGTCAGCGCTTCGATGTACGCCGGACGGCTGAAAATGCGCTCCGCATACTTCAGCAACGGCGCCGCGTTTTTCGACAACTCGATGCCGTAATGATCCAGGCGCCACAGCAACGGAGCGATCGCGATGTCCAGCATCGAATATTCGTCACCCAGCATGTGCTTGTTCTTCAGGAAAATCGGCGCCAACTGCGTCAACCGGTCCCGAATCGCCAGACGTGCACGCTCATGCGCCTTTTCCACAACCGCTGCGGCGTTCTCGCCATCCTTGGACGTCGCCTTGCGATTCTCCAATGTGTCGACGTGCGTGAACAACTCCTTCTCGAAGTTCTGCAGGAACAACCGCGCACGCGCGCACTGCACCGGATCAGGCGGCATCAACTGCGGATGCGGGAAACGCTCATCGATATATTCGTTGATGATGTTCGACTCATACAGAATCAAATCGCGCTCGACCAGGATGGGTACCTGGCCATAAGGGTTCATCACCGCGATGTCTTCAGGCTTGTTGAACAAGTCCACATCACGAATTTCAAAATCCATGCCCTTTTCAAACAACACCAAACGGCAACGCTGCGAGAACGGGCACGTCGTGCCCGAGTACAAAACCATCATGTCCGGAATCCTCTGAAAACCGAATGGGCGCAGCTATGCCACGGTACGACATCGCTGTGTCACCGTGGTCAACCCGCGCACCTCAGACGCGTATTATGCCTATTTGGTTCGCAAAAGTCGCGCTTTTCCTGCAACGCCCCTTCATCTGCATTCAATTAATATTAAACAACCGACTTTTTGTCGACATTGCGTCATAACGTGATTTTCAGAAAAAGCGGGAATCTGGCCATTTCCCCGTGCCCTGACGCGCCTAACGCACCCGCTAATTTTGTTGATTCGATGGCTTTTTACGACGCCAATATGCGCGTGCAAGTCGCCAGGACGAAAAGCAGAACAGCGCCAGAAACCCGATGACCCACGGCCCGATCCGATGGCGATCGATCATCGACGGATCGGAAATCCATCCAAGATACGCCACCAAATCCGATAACGCATCGTCATATGCGTCAGCAGTCATCGATCCGGGCGCGAGCTGTTTAAAACCCACAAACTTCCTTGTTGGCAACGCACCGGGCGATGCAGCAGCGCCATCCTGCTCGTGAAACACGGCGAGGCGCGGGCCGTGCAAACCCGCCAGGACATCGGGCATTGCGACATCGGGAACAAGCAGATTATTCGCCCCCATCGGTCGCGACGGGTCGGTGTAGAAGCTGCGCAGATAGGTGTACACCCAGTCAGCGCCGCGAGCCTGGACGATCGATGACAAGTCCGGGGGCACCACGCCGAACGCGGCTTGTGCCGCGGAGGCGGGCATCGCCGGCACCATCGGCGCCGACATCGCCGCTCCCGACGGATTCAAGGCCTTCATCACCTCATCGCGACTGAACCCCAAATCCTGTAATTGCCCCACACGGACCGATGACACGGCATGGCAGCCCGCGCAGTACGTCGCATACATCCGTGCCCCGCGACGCAGCGCGGCAAGATCAGCATGCTGGCTTGTCGGTGCCACCAGCGAAATGGGCGCCTGCGCGACGACCGTTGCAGAGGCGGAAACCGACGTACCAACATCGGCGGCATGGCCGTTCGTCAGCGCACCGAGTATCAATCCCATCGCCAGCAGCATTGCCCAGACCGCCCGCGCTGCGCGCGGTCCCGCCACGACACCTCGGGCCTCCGATCGCCGCCAAGCGTCGGACCATGGCAATGCACCTGACACCAACGCCATTGCAAACCGTTCCGCAGTACGACTCACTGTTGCGCCTCCGTGTTCCCCGGGTCTCGCGCATGGGCCGCGCTCCCACCATCGCCGCTAACAAGACGCGTCGGAACCGGTTGGAACGGGCCTCGGACACTCCAGTACGGCATACCCAGGAAGAATGCGAAATACACGCATACCGCCGCCTGCGACAGCACCGTCACCGCCCCCCCTGCCGGCAGGCCGCCAAGGATGCCCAATCCGACGAAGGCCATGGCCACCGCCCCATACCAGATACGTTGATACAGCGGCCGATACCGAATCGAGCGCACCGGCGAACGGTCGAGCCACGGCACGACGCACCACACACCCACCGCGCCGAACATCAGTAAGACACCCCAAAGCTTCGCCTGCGTCGACAGTAGCGCCGCCGCCAGCAACAAGGCAATGACCGCGCGCCTAATGGCGCAACGTCGACCATCCTTGCCGCTGACACGTTTTCCCGTCAGCAGACCCGACACGCCCCACAACGCCGCCACCGCCGTCATGCCCCATTGAAAGGGCTCGGTCACCGCGCGCAACACCGCATAGAACGGCATGAAATACCAGACCGGCGTGATGTCTTCCGGGGTACTTAACGGATCCGCAGGCAGCGCGTTAAGCGGTTCGACGAAGTAACCCTGCATCGTCGGCGCGTAGAAGACGATGACGGCGAAGAGCAACAGGAAGAGCGCCGCCGCGAGCAGGTCCTTTACGACAAAGTACGGATGAAACGGCAGCGTATCCGCCTCCCGCGCGGCACGGCTCGCGGCGTCTTCACCGGACGGTAGATCAATGCCGTCCGGGTTATTCGATCCCACCTGCCGCAACGTGGTGAGGTGCAAGCCGACGATCAGCAGCAAGGCGATCGGCACGGCTACCACGTGAAAAGCGAAAAAACGATTCAGCGTGGCATCGGAAATCGTGGCGCCGCCCCGGAGCCAGGTGGCAAAACCCTCCCCCACGCCCGGAATCGCCGAGAAAAGATGAACGATGACCTGCGCGCCCCAATACGACATCTGCCCCCACGGCAGCAAGTAACCAAAGAACGCCTCGGCCATGACCAGCAAAAACGTCAGGCACCCGGCCAGCCATACCAGCTCGCGAGGCCGCTGATACGAGCCATAGAGCAAACCGCGAAACAGATGGAGGTACAGCACGACGAAGAACAACGATGCGCCCGTGGTATGCACATACCGAATCAACCAGCCCCAACGCACATCGCGCATGATGCGGTCGATCGAGGCGAATGCCAGCCCGGCATCAGGCTTGTAGTGCATCGTCAGAAACAGGCCGCTGACGTACTGGATCACCAGCACCAACGTCGCGAGCGACCCGAACACGTACCAGAAATTGAGATTCCTCGGTACACGATAGTGGCTCATGTGCTTACGCCAGAACGCGCGCACCGGCAAACGCGCATCAACCCAATCGATCAACGCATGCGCCCAGGAACGATCCGGATCACCATCGATTTTCACGCGTCCCCCTGTTCGTCGCGCCCAATCAGCAATCGCGTGGGCGTTTCATACATATGGCGCGGGATATCCAGATTCTGTGGCGCAGGCTTGTTCTTGAATACCCGCCCCGCCAGATCGAACGTCGATCCATGACAGGGACAGAGCCAGCCGCCAGGCCAATCGTTGGGCAGATGGGGCTGCGCGCCCGGCGTGAAACGTGGCGCGGGTGTGCAGCCCAGATGCGTACACACCCCCACCAGCACGATGATCTCCGGATGCTCGGCGCGCGAACGATAAGGGTTGGCGCAGTATGCCGGCAGTGGCATCGAATACGGATGCGCCGTCAACGGGTCCACCAAGTCCGGCACAGCGGCAAGGACGTCTCGCATCATCTCGGGCGTGCGATGCAACACCCACACCGGCACGCCTCGCCAGCGCACCGTCACCATCTTGCCGGGTGCCAGTCCAGCGATATCCACCGTCACCGGACCCGCTGCTTCCTGTGCGGCCTCCGTTGGTGACAGCGATCGCACCAGCGGGATCACTGCAACGACACCGCCAGCAGCCGCGAGCGCGGTCGTGGTGGCCATCCACATCCGACGCGCACGATGGACGCCCTCTATGCGGTCATCATCGCCAGTGCCCCGCGTGCCTTCGGCATGGGGGTCCGGTTGTTCGTGCCGCCGGGGGTCGGGCGATTCATCTGGATACGGCATCAAAGCCCAAAAAGAAAGCAGTGTCGGAAACAGCGCCCACGCACGCGATGTCGCCAGGCCGGGCGCGTCGTCGTGCCGCCGATTCACACCGGATTGAAGACATCGAAGAATTGGTGCGTGACACCAAACATATCGGCGATACGCTCGCCGACAGCCTGCACACCGTAGCGTTCGGTGGCATGATGCCCCGCAGCAATATACGCCACCCCGGTCTCACGTGCGATATGCGTGGTTTGCTCCGAGATTTCGCCGCTGATATAGACATCGACGCCGGCAGCCACCGCCTCGTCGAAATAGCCTTGCGCGCCGCCGGTACACCAGGCCACGCGACGCACCTCCACTTGGGCGTCGCCAATCACCAACGGCGCACGGCCCAGCGTGTTCTCGATGTGCTTCGTCAACGATTCGAGGGTGACCGGAAACGGCAGCGCCGATGACCACCCCATGTCATCCGGCCCGAACCGGCCATCGGCGATCCAGCCAAGGCGCTTGGCCAATTGCACGTTGTTGCCCAGCTCCGGATGCGAATCGAGCGGTAAATGATAGGCAAACAAACTGACGTCCGCCTGCATCAGCCTACGCAGGCGCGCGGCCTTCATACCGGTGATGGCGGGGCGCTCGTTCTTCCAGAAATAGCCGTGGTGCACCAGGATCGCGTCCGCGCCCCATTCGAGCGCCTGGTCCAGCAACTCCATGGACGCCGTGACACCGGTGGCAAGCTTCGCGACCTTGCGGCGGCCTTCAACCTGCAAGCCATTCGGGGCGTAGTCGCGGAACCGCCCGATTTCCAGTAGATTGTTCAGATACAATTCCAGTTCATTTCGGTCCACAATGCCGTCCACGATTCGGTCCTCGATTCGATAAAAGCGTTAATTCGTCAGGTCGGTCATGCCCGAACACCCCGAAATTCAGGTTATTCGTCTCGATGCTCAAGCGCTGCTGGTTATTGTTCGCACAGGCGGTCACCGTCCTGCTGGCCATACTCTTCGTGATCTCCACGTTGAAGCCGGAGTGGCTGCCGCATCGCGGCTGGTCCTCGCATCCCGCCGGTTCCGCTGAAACCGGCCCGGATACGGCCGACACCGCCTCCAGCGCCGCCGGCCGCGTCGGAAACCCTGCGCAAGGGCCACCGTCTCTGGCGGACCAATTGTTGCACGGACGGCAGCGCGCGGACAGCGGTACGTCCTACGCGGACGCGGCGCAGAAAGCCATGCCCGCCGTCGTCAACGTCTATTCCACGAAAGGCGCGCCCAAGAGCAAGGCACACGATCCGCGGTTGAACGATCCGCTGTACCGCTACCTCTACGGCAAGCGCCGCCAGGAACGCGCGCCTTCCGCAAACCTCGGCTCCGGCGTCATCGTCAGCCCAGAAGGATACATCCTGACGAACCAGCACGTGATCGATGGCGCGGACGAAATCGAGATCGCATTGGCCGATGGCCGCAAGACGCACGCCAAAGTCATCGGTTCCGATCCGGATACGGACCTCGCCGTGCTGAAGATCGACCTGCAGCACCTGCCGACCGTCAGTTGGGGCGATCTCGATCACACACGCGTGGGCGACGTCGTGCTCGCCATCGGCAACCCGTTCGCCGTCGGCGAAACGGTAACGATGGGGATCGTCAGCGCGCTCGGCCGCAATCACCTGGGGATCACCCCGTTCGAGAACTTCATCCAGACCGACGCGGCGATCAATCCGGGCAATTCAGGGGGCGCGCTGATCAATACCGACGGCGACGTCATCGGCATCAATACGGCCATCTACTCGCGCAGCGGCGGTTCACTCGGCATTGGTTTCGCTACCCCGGTGACCACGGCACGAATGGTCCTCGACAGCATCATCAAGACCGGAAGCGTGACACGTGGCTGGATCGGTGTCGAACCGCAAGATCTGACGAAGCAAGTCGCGCAAGCGTTTCACCTGGATCAGCATAGCGGCGCCATTGTCGCCGGTTTGCTGCAGGGCGGACCGGCGGACAAGGCCGGCATCCGTCCGGGCGATATTATCGTCGGCGTGAACGACACGAAAGTGACGGAGACCGTTTCCCTGCTCAATGCCGTGGCGCAGATTGCACCGGGCACGGATGCGACGATGCATATCATCCGCAAGGGCAAGCCGATGGATATCACCGTCCAGATCGGCAAGCGCCCACGGCCCTTGAAGAGCAGCAACGACGACGAGTAAGCCATTTGCCGCAATGGAGCGGCACCGATGGCCGTGAGCCGCCACAGCAAAATGCCGCGTCTGGCGCGGCATTTTGCATTGCCCCCCCGATCATCAGCGCTTAGTCACGACGCACGGGCAGGGTTTCCGCAGGTGCGTCATCCCGCTTGGGCACAAAGAAACGCGCGGCTATCAGGCCTACCTCGTAGAGCAACACCAGCGGCACGGCGAGGATCAGTTGGGACACCACGTCAGGCGGCGTTACCACCGCGGCAATGATGAAGGCGCCTACCACGACGTACGCGCGGATTTCCTTCAGCTTCTTCAGCTCGACAAATCCCATCCGCACCAGCAGGACGACGAGAATCGGCACCTCGAACGTCACGCCGAAGCACAGGAACATCGTCAACGCGAAGCTCAGATAGTTGTCGATGTCCGTGGTCATTTCCGCGCCCAATGGTGCGTTGTAATGCGCCATGACACGGAAAATCGTCGGGAACACGACAAAGTAGGCAAATGCCATCCCGCTCAGGAACAAGATGTAGCTGCTGCTGACCAAGGGCATGATCAGCCGCTTTTCGTGCAGGTACAGTCCCGGCGCGACAAAGGCCCACAATTGATACAGGACAATGGGCAGCGCGATGACAAAGGCAACCATCATCGTTACTTTCATCGGCACGAAAAAAGAGCCGGTGACGTCGGTGACGATCATCTTGCCGTCCGCCGGCAGGTTCTGCAGCAATGGCCGCGCCAACAGCTTGAAGATGTCCGGTGCCCAGTAGACCAAACTGACGAAAACGACGATCACGGCGATACCCGCCCGCATGATCCGATCTCGTAATTCGACCAGATGCGAAATGAAACTTTCCTCGCCCACCGAGCCATCGGCGGCAGCGTTCTGCTGCGATGGGTGTTCTGATTTATTCGGGTCGCTCACGCCTGCCTCGCGCCTACTGCAATGCTTTTGGAAACCACGTCTTGAAGACCCCGGTCAGAGAAAACGCGTCGGCGGACGGCTGCTGTCCACCGCGCGATGACGCGCCACGCGCGCGGCACCCGACTGCAGTTGCGAACGGATGCCTTGTGCACGCTTGTACCACACCGGTTGTGTCGCCTGTTTGACGCGCCAATTCCGTCGACGGGCGGGCAGCGGGCCCGCCCTATAGCGCAGACCGTCGTTTTCACGTGCGGCCGCGTCACGCAGGTCGCTGGCAGCCAGGTTCGCCGCATGCTCGGCCGCAGGCAGCGATGATCCACCAAAAGGTATCGTTGCCCCCGTATCCGTCTCGTCATAGACACTATAGCCGGAGGGGTTCAGCCCGCCACCGATGTGGCTCGATTCCCCGGTGTGCGTGGACAGCGCCGCCTGGGTACCGGGAGCGGGGTCGGGGGATAACGATCGCCACGTATCATTCAATGACGATTCCGCCTCTTTCATCGATGCACCGACACCACGCAGCGATTCCTCGGTCGCACGCATATGCGTGTTGACGGAGCCGTGCATGTCCCGGGCCGCGTCTTCAAACTGGGATTTGGCCGCCTTCAGGTCGGACATGTCCATCTCGCGCGCGACCTCGGCCTTGACATCGTTGATATAGCGTTGAGCACGCCCGAGCAACAGGCCTGCCGCGCGTGCCACGCGAGGCAGGCGCTCCGGCCCGATCACGACAAGCGCAACAACGCCGATGATCGCGAGTTTTGACAATCCAAGATCAAGCATGGCGTTTTGTGGCGTTCGTTAGGACGTTGACGTGAGAGGATCATACCTGGGACATTGGCGCGCATGCGGCAAGGCGATCGCGTCGGCCGGTGCGGTCATCGCGTCGTCCACGCAATCAAGCGTCCGAACGGCGATTGCATCTGACCGTGCATCACGCCGCCGGCCCTCGGATCGCCGGCTCACTTGGCCGGCCACCATGCAACAGCCAGTCAAAACCGGGGGAATCGCCCAAAGCGAAGGCGTCCGAAACCACCTCCCACTCGAACACTGCCCTGGCAACCTGGCGTGTGCAGCATGCGACGCCGCCACCCACGCGGCCTGGTGCGACACCACGCCAACGCGCGCGATGGCGCGGGCTGGCGGCAACCGCTTAATGTTGGCTGCTACGCTCTTTCGCGTCGACGTCGACGGTGTCCTTCGCGCGCGCGATCGACTCGCCACGCGGGGGTGCATTTTCGCCGTTTGCTGGCGCGTCGGCGTCTTTCATGCCTTCCTTGAAGCCCTTGACCGCACCGCCGAGGTCGGAACCCATGTTACGGAGTTTCTTCGTGCCGAATACCAACGCCACGATAACCAGCACGATCAGCCAATGCCAAATACTCAGCGAACCCATTACCCTTCTCCGATTACTTCCCGCCGAAAAGGCGGCAAGCCTTACCTGCCATGCGTCGCGGTCCGCCCGTCATACCCGCATCCCGCGACGTCAGGGACTATGCCACAGGGAAAATACCTTGTCGCATGATCGTGTTATGCACACAACGGCCGTCAAACCAGCCTATCCATCGCGCGATGTCAGTTCATTCGCGCCCAGGGACGTGGGCCACCGAGAATATGCGCGTGCAAATGATATACCTCTTGTCCACCATTGGGTCCGGTATTGATGACCGTCCGGAACCCCGTTTCACCGCCCGTATAGGCACATCCCAATTCGGCGGCCAGGCGGGATGTCAGGACCAGCATTCTACCAAGCAACGGCGCGTCGGCATCCGTCACCGCCGAAAGCGTCTCGATGTGCCGTTTCGGAATCACCAGGGCATGGGTCGGTGCGGCAGGCCGGATGTCATGAAATGCATAAAACTCGTCGTCCTCGTAGATCTTCTTGCTCGGAATCTCACCACGGACGATTTTGCAGAAAATGCAGTCGTGTTCGCTCATCGGTTTCTCGCTAAAGCCGGTTTCGTGATTCCCGGTCACATCCGCCGGTCAGAACCAGCGTCCCAACACCGGCTTGCTTTCCAACAGGCGCAACCATCCTTTGACACAGCGGTAGATATACCAGATTGAAACGACAAACAGGAGTCCGGCACCGAAATGGTTCCAAAACATCGACCATCCAACGACACTCCCGACCAGCGTCCACCAGAAGGTTCGGGTCCTCCAGACGGAATGGGATAAATAGACGGTGCCCCGCATCGCGGGCCGACGCACGTAGTCGATGATGAGCGCCACGATGCCGGCCAATCCCCCCGTGAACGGGCTGAAGGCGTATAAGGCGTACAGGATGTGCGATAACGTCCGGAGCGTCGCAATATCCTCGCCTCCGGACGATACGTCACGGTAATCGGCGCCGCCAAGACCTGAGCCACCGCCGCCGAACCGGGCATCAAAGGTGTCATCGCCCGGACCGCGGCCACCAAACCGGCCATCCCCTCGCCCGCCTGGGCCACCCTGCGCCTCCGCGCGCGCTTGCTCGCGTTGGCGGCGAGTCCTATCGTCCAGGACGACTTCACTGACAATCTCGACCGTTTCGGCTTCCTGCTTCCTGCGTTCGAACTCGCTCATCTGCCCCTCGCTTTTGGTCAGTGACCGGATTGCTCTCGTTCCTTGACCTTCCGCAACGCCTTTTCCTCAAGACCCGGCAGGCCTTCGCGTCGCGCCAGTTCCGCCACCACATCCGCCGGGGTCAGGTCGAAACGGGATAGGGCAATCAAGCAATGGAACCACAGATCGGCGACCTCGCCGACCAATCCGGCGGGCGCGGCGCCATGACGCACGTCCTTCGCCGCCATGACCACCTCGCAGGCTTCCTCGCCGATCTTCTTCAGGATCGCGTCATCGCCCTTGTGGAACAGGCGCGCCACGTACGAGGCATCGGGGTCCCCCCCTTTTCTGCCGTCGATCGTCGCGCCGAGGCGCGCCAACACGTCACCCAGCGCGATCTGGGATGATGCCTCCCCCGGCTCGGCGCCCGATATCGTAACGGCCGCAGCCTTGTCATTACTCATTTGTAGATCTGCTCCGGGTCTTTCAGGACAGGGTCGACGCTCACCCAACCACCAGTCTGCGGGTCGCCCTGGAATTGCTGGAAAAAGCAGGAATGCCGTCCGGTATGGCAGGCGATGCCGGATACCTGCTCGACTTTCAGCAGGACGACGTCCTCATCGCAGTCCAGACGCACGTCATGCACATGCTGTACATGGCCGGATTCCTCCCCTTTGAACCACAGCCGTTTGCGTGATCGGGAGTAATACACCGCGCGGCGCAACGCCACCGTCTTCGCAAGTGCCTCGCGGTCCATCCACGCGAACATCAGTACGTCATTGCTCTTATGATCCTGCGCGATCACCGGCACCAGCCCGGCTGCGTCCCATTTGATGCAATCGAGCCAGACAGGAAGCGTCGGCGCGTTGCTCGATACATTTACCGCGGTACGGTTGTCCATCATGTGCTCTCGGAGTCCGGCATGGAGATGTCATGGCCCGTGGGCCTTTAATCGATACTTACAAACGTACCGGAATCCCGCGCTCGGCCATGAAACGCTTCGCCTCGCCGACGGAATATTCGCCGTAATGGAAGATACTCGCGGCCAGCACGGCATCGGCATGACCTTCCGTGATGCCTTCCGCCAGATGCGCAAGATTGCCCACGCCGCCGGAAGCAATCACGGGGACCGATACCGCATCTGAGACAGCGCGTGTCAGTGCGAGATCAAAGCCCCGCTTCGTACCGTCCTGATCCATGCTGGTCAGCAGGATTTCGCCGGCACCCAGTTGCGCCATTTTGACTGCCCACGCGACCGCATCCAGGCCGGTGGCGCGACGACCGCCATGCGTGAAGACTTCCCAGCGCGGCGCAGCATCGACGCCCTCATCGCTTACCCGCTTGGCGTCGATGGCCACGACAATGCATTGGGAGCCGTATTTGTCCGCGGCGTCCGCAACCAGTTGCGGATTGGCGATGGCCGACGAGTTGACGCTGATCTTGTCCGCACCGGCATTCAGCAGGCGACGATAGTCCTCCACCGCGCGCACGCCGCCGCCGACTGTCAGGGGAATGAACACCTGCGAGGCAACGGCCTCGATGATCGGCAGGATCAGGCCGCGCTCATCCGAGCTTGCGGTGATATCGAGGAATGTCAGTTCGTCGGCCCCTTCGGCATCGTAGCGGCGGGCAATCTCCACCGGGTCGCCCGCGTCACGCAACTCGAGGAAGTTGACGCCCTTGACGACGCGACCGGCGTTGACGTCCAGGCACGGGATGATGCGTTTCGCGAGCGCCATCGCCCTCAACTCCCCAAGCCGTTTGCGTCACCCAGTTCGTCCGCGCGCACTTGCGCGGCGGCGAAATCCAGGTCACCCGAATAGATCGCACGGCCGCAGATCACGCCTTGCACGCCTTCCGATTCAACCGCGCACAGCGCATCGATATCCGCCATGTTCGACAGGCCTCCGCTGGCGATCACCGGAATCTTGACCGCTTGCGCCAGTCGTACCGTAGCGTCGATATTGAGCCCCTGCAGCATGCCATCACGGCCAATATCGGTATAGATAATACCCTCGCAGCCGTAATCCTCGAATTTTCGGGCCAGATCCACCACTTCATGGCCGGTCAGCTTGCTCCAGCCATCCGTGGCGACCTTGCCGTCCTTCGCGTCCAGGCCAACGATCACGTGCCCGGCGAAAGCCGTGCAGGCGTCCTTCAGCAGCCCCGGGTTCTTCACCGCGGCAGTGCCGATGATGACGTACGACAGACCGTCATCCAGATAGCGCTCGATCGTGTTCAGATCGCGGATGCCACCCCCTAACTGCACGGGAATGTCACTGCCGACCTCCTGGATAATCGCCCGAATGGCCGCCTCGTTGCGCGGCTTGCCGGCGAATGCGCCGTTCAGATCGACCAGATGGAGTCGACGGGCACCACGGTCCACCCAATGTCGCGCCGCAGCAGCGGGATCTTCGTTGAACACGGTGACCTGGTCCATGTCGCCTTGCTTGAGACGGACGCACTGACCGTCCTTGAGATCGATGGCCGGAATGAGCAGCATAAAATCGGTGAGCGTAGAACGTTGCGGTTCAAAAAATTCCGTCGTCTTCTGCTTTGGCGAAACGCCGGCACCCAAAGGGCACGGCGGCCATTTCAACCACAGGCGACGCGGACAGCAGGGACAGCAGTAACAACGGCGAAGCGCCGGACTGACCCGGCGCTTCGCGCCAGCAGGCTTACCGGTGCGGTTGCCAATCGACGAAATTGCGGTAGAGCCGCAATCCGGCCCCCGCGCTCTTCTCCGGATGGAACTGCGTCGCGAAGATATTGCCGCGCGCCACCGCCGATGTGAAGGGGGCGCCGTACTCGGTCACCCCCACCGCATCCTCGGTATTCGCCGGTACGACATAATAACTGTGGACGAAGTAGAAATACGACTCGTCCGGAATGCCATCCCACAGTGGGTGTGACATCGCCTGGCGCACACGGTTCCATCCCATTTGCGGCGTCTTGAAGCGTGAACCGTCACTCTGCACCTTGCCGTCGAGCTGGAAACGCACCACGCGCCCCGGCAAAAGACCGAGACCCGGCGTGTCGCCCTCGTCACTGCGGTCGAATAGCATCTGCTCACCGATACAGACACCCAGCAACGGTTTATGCTGCGCGGCAGCATAAACCGCTTGCTGCAGACCGGAGTCGCGCAGCGAGCGCATGCAATCGGGCATCGCACCCTGGCCTGGCAATACGATACGGTCGGCGGCCGCGATTTCAGACGGTGCCGTCACCAGGCGGACATCGGCTTCGGGCGCCGCGTGACGCACGGCCTGCGCGACAGAGCGCAGATTGCCGGAGCCATAATCGACAATCGCGATGATCTTGCTCATAGGCTGCCTTTCGTCGACGGGATCTGGCCCGCGGCACGCTCATCCTGGGTAACGGCCATGCGCAATGCGCGGCCAAACGCCTTGAACACGGTTTCCACCTGATGGTGGGCATTCAGGCCACGGATATTGTCGATATGCAAGGTCACGCCCGCATGGTTGACGAAACCACGAAAGAATTCGATCGTCAGGTCGACATCGAATGTCCCGACGCGAGCACGCGTGAACGGCACGTGGAACTCCAGGCCCGGACGACCGGAAAAATCGATGACGACCCGTGACAGGCACTCGTCGAGCGGCACGTAGGCATGACCATAACGGTTGATGCCCTTCCGGTCGCCGATGGCCTGCGCCACTGCCTGGCCGAGCGTGATGCCGACGTCTTCCACGGTGTGATGGTCGTCGATGTGCGTATCGCCCTTCGCCTCCACCTCGAGGTCGACAAGACCATGGCGTGCGATCTGGTCCAGCATATGGTCGAGAAAAGGCACGCCGGAGGCCAAGGCAGGACGGCCCGTGCCGTCCAGGTTCAACTTCACTCGGATTTGCGTCTCGCTGGTATTGCGGACGACTTCGGCGGTACGCATGATCTTCTGCTCAATAAAGGACGACATCAAGGGACGAATTTTGGTGCCGGCGACCCGCTTAAGCTGATATCGGCGGCAGGCCGTGGACACGGATCACGGCTTTATCCATGCATTCTACTTGCTCCGCAGACCTTCAATACGCAACTCTGCGCTGCGCGCGTGGGCTTGCAGACCCTCGCCGTACGCCAGTTCGGCGGCAATGCGGCCCAGCGTCACGGCGCCGCCCTCGCTGACCTGGATCAGGCTCGAGCGCTTGATGAAATCGTATACGCCGAGGGGCGACGAGAATCGGGCCGTGCGCGACGTCGGCAGCACGTGGTTCGGGCCGGCGCAATAATCCCCAATGCTTTCGCTGCTGAAACGGCCGAGAAAGATTGCGCCGGCGTGGCGAATGCGATCGGCCCATTCCTGCGGTGCGGCTGCCGAGATTTCCAAATGTTCGGGCGCAATCTGGTTCGCGATCTCACAGGCTTCCGGCATGTCACGGACCTTGACCAGGGCGCCACGACCTTCGAGCGACGCGCGGATCGTGTCGCGCCGCGGCATGGCGTCAAGCAAGGTATTGAGCGAGGCTTCCACGCGGGCGATATAGGCGTCGTCAGGGCACAGAAGGATCGATTGGGCGAGTTCGTCGTGCTCGGCCTGCGAGAACAGGTCCATCGCCACCCAGTCCGGATCGGTCGTGCCGTCGCAGATCACCAGGATCTCGGACGGTCCTGCGATCATGTCGATACCAACGGTGCCGAATACACGGCGCTTCGCACAAGCGACATAGGCATTGCCCGGCCCTACGATCTTGTCGACCGGAGGCACCGTTTGCGTGCCGTACGCCAATGCGCCGACAGCCTGCGCCCCCCCGATCGTGAAGACGCGGTGCACGCCGCCCAACCGGGCCGCCGCCAACACGAGATCGTTCCGTACGCCGTCCGGCGTCGGCACGACCATGACAATCTCACCGACCCCCGCCACGGACGCCGGAATCGCATTCATCAGCACCGACGACGGATACGCTGCCTTGCCGCCCGGAACGTAGATCCCGACACGGTCCAGCGGGGTGACCTTCTGGCCCAATACCGTGCCGTCGGCTTCGGTGTACTGCCAGCCATGGACGCCACACTCCGCTTTTTGCCGCTCGTGATAGAGGCGCACACGGTTCGCGGCGGTTTCGAGCGCGGTGCGACGCACCGGATCGAGCCCTGCCAGGGCCACCTCCAGCGCCGATTGCGGCAGCTCTAGCGCGGCCATGCCAGGTTCGCCGGTGTTATCCAGCCGGTCGAAACGGCGCGTGTATTCGAGCACGGCGGCGTCGCCACGCGTCTTCACGTCCGCAAGGATGCCGGCCACGGCATCGTCAACGGCCGCGTCGTCGTCCGCCTCGAAGGCGAGGACCGTCGCCAGCGCGGCAAGAAAGTCCGGCGTGCGCGAATCCAGTTTGCGAATTGTCAGTGCCATTGTCGTATCCATCGAGATCGCATTACCCGGTTGAAACCGATCTTGCTAGGCGCCGCGGATCGCCGTCTCAAATGCGGAAAGCAGCGGCGCCAGCGCGTCGCGCTTGATTTTCAACGCCGCCTGGTTCACGACCAGCCGTGACGAGATCTCCATTACCTCTTCCACTTCGACAAGATTGTTCGCACGCAACGTACCGCCCGAACTGACCAGATCGACGATGGCATCAGCCAGGCCGACCAGCGGCGCCAGTTCCATCGAGCCATACAGCTTGATCAAGTCGACGTGCATGCCCTTTGCCGCAAAATGCTCACGCGCCATCTGCACATATTTGGTCGCCACGCGCAAACGGGCGCCCTGTCGTACCGCGCCGGCATAGTCGAATCCCGCTTGCACCGCCACCGACATCCGGCAACGCGCAATCTCGAGGTCGATCGGCTGATAAAGGCCCGCGCCACCATGCTCGAGCAGCACATCCTTGCCGGCCACGCCGAAATCGGCCGCGCCATACTGCACATAAGTGGGGACATCCGTCGCGCGAACCACGATCACGCGCAAATTCGGATTGGTAGTCGGCAGGATCAGCTTGCGCGACGTTTCAGGGTCCTCCGTGACCTCGATGCCGGCCGCCGCCAGCAGCGGCCGCGTTTCCTCGAAAATCCGCCCTTTCGACAGGGCCAGCGTCAGCTTGGCGCCGTTCGATGTGGCGGCATTCCGCGATTCGGTCAACTGCGTCATGCCGGGCTCCCGTCCCCGTGAATACGACGTACGGCGGCGCCGATACCGCTCAGCTTTCGCTCCATCCGGTCATACCCGCGATCGAGGTGATAGATACGATCGATGGTCGTTTCCCCATCGGCAACCAGCGCCGCGATCACCAGGGACGCCGATGCGCGCAAATCCGTCGCCATCACCGTCGCGCCGGACAACGCCTGCACACCACTGACAAAAGCCGTGTTGCCGTCGATCGTGACATTCGCACCCAGGCGGTTCAATTCCTGCACATGCATGAAGCGATTTTCGAAGATCGTCTCCACCACTTGCGCCGCGCCCTCCGCAATACAATTCAACGCCATGAACTGTGCCTGCATGTCGGTCGGGAAGGCCGGGTATTCTGACGTACGGAAGCTTACCGCGCGTGGCCTGCCCTGCATCGCCACACGTAACCAGTTGTCGCCTTTATCGGCGCCACTGCCCCCCGCTTCGATCGTCACCCCCGCCTCGCGCAGCTTTTCGATCACGGCGTCGAGGAGACCCGGGGTCACGTTGCGAAGTGTCACGTCACCACCCGCGGCAGCCACCGCGCAAAGGAAGGTGCCCGCCTCGATACGGTCCGAGATGACCCGATGCTCGGCACCATGCAATTTGTCGACGCCCTGGATCACCAGGCGATCGGTGCCGATGCCCTCGATCTTCGCGCCCATCTTGACCAGCAGATTCGCGAGGTCCGTGACTTCGGGTTCGCGCGCGGCGTTCTCGAGTACGGTCTCACCGTCCGCCAGCGTTGCGGCCATCAGCAAGTTTTCCGTGCCGGTGACAGTGATCATGTCGGTGACGACCAGCGCCCCCTTCAAGCGTGATGCGCGTGCTTCGATATAACCATGTTCGATGGCGATCTCGGCACCCATCGTCTGCAGGCCCTTGATGTGCTGGTCAACCGGCCGTGCGCCAATCGCGCAACCGCCGGGCAGGGACACGCGCGCATGGCCGAAACGCGCCAGCAACGGCCCGAGCACCAGGATCGATGCACGCATCGTCTTGACCAACTCGTACGGCGCCAGGGGGTTGTCCACGGCACCGGCATCCAGCGTCACCGTGTCCACATCGACGGTGACCTTCACGCCCATCTGACGCAGCAACGCGAGGATCGTGCGGACATCGTTCAAGTTGGGAACATTGTGCAGACGCACCGGTTCGGCGCTCAGCAGGGCTGCGCACAGGATCGGCAGCGATGCGTTTTTTGCGCCCGACACGATTACCTCGCCGTGAAGCCGACGTCCGCCTTCGATGCAGAGCTTGTCCATCCGCGTCTCCTCCTGTTGGGTGGCAACCGGCACGGTGTTCCGGATGCGCTCGGGTACAGTGGCAACCGTACCGGGTTTGTCTTCAATCCACACGCTGCTATCCTGTCCTTACATACCCGGCGCGGTCGCCTGGCCGCCTGCGGCAGCGAATTCCGCCGGCGTCAGCGTCTTCATGCTTAGCGCGTGAATCTCCTCGCGCATCCGATCACCCAGCGCGGCATATACCAGCTTGTGACGCGCGATGTGACGCTTGCCCTCGAACGCCGGACTGACGATGGTCGCGAAGAAATGCTGTCCGTCCCCCTCGACATCGAGGTGTTCACAGGACAGGCCGGCCGCGATGTAAGTGCGGATCTGATCAGGCGTCGGCAACATGAGGCGCTCCACCGGTGGGGTTATATTGCGTCGTTAATGCCTGAGCTTGAAACCGCTGGCGAGCATGCGCACGGCCAGTCCGGCAAGCACGACAAAGAAGAAACCGACAATCGACAAACTCAACAACGGCGAGCAGTCTGATTGACCGAAAAAGCCGTAACGGAACCCGTCGATCATGTAGAAAAACGGGTTGAAATGCGACGCATGCCGCCAGAAGGGCGGGAGCGAACGCGTCGAATAGAACACGCCGGACAAGAAGGTCAGCGGCATGATCAGGAAATTCTGGAACGCTGCCAATTGGTCGAACTTACTGGCGACAATGCCGGCAATCAGGCCCAGCACGCCGAGGATGGCGGCACCCAACAGCCCGAATGCGGCGATATAGAGCAGCGACGCGCAATGGAGCGACACGAAGTAGATCGTGACGATGAACACACCGAGCCCCACCACCAGGCCGCGCACGACCGATGCCAGCGTGTACGCGGCAAACAGATCCCAATGCGACAGCGGCGGCAGTAACACGAAAATCAAATTCCCTGTGATTTTCGACTGGATCAACGACGACGAGCTGTTAGCGAACGCATTCTGCAATACGCTCATCATCACAAGGCCGGGCACCAGGAACGAGACGTAATCGATGCCCGCATACACATCAACCCGATGCTGCAACGCATGACCGAAGATGGCCAGGTATAGCAAGGCGGTGATAACAGGTGCGGCAACGGTCTGGAACGAGACCTTCCAGAAACGCAGCAGTTCCTTGTACAACAGCACGCGGAAACCGGTGAACCGACTGTATGGCGCACGCGCCACACCGATGGCGACATCATCGGCGCTCCCACCCCGACCATTGGAAGACGAAGAAACAGGTATCACGATAAAACCTCGCCTGCTTCAGGCTCGCGGGTCAGTTGCAGGAATACGTCCTCGAGATCGGTCTTGCGAATTTCGACATCCTCCAGCACACAGCCGGCCTCGCGGCAGCGCGCCAGCAGCGGCTCGATGTCGTCATAACTGTTCAGACGCAGCACATAATGGCGCGCCTGCGACCCGCCAATGCTAGCCATGCCATGTCCAAGCGCGTCCGTCTGCACGACGGCGCGTGCATCGCCCGCGGCAATCGCGACGGACCCGCTTGCTCCCGCCGCCTCGACTTCCAAGGCGCGCAGACTCTCAGGCAACGCCGCGCCGCGAATGCGCAACGCCAGTTGCAGCCCGGCAAAGCGTTGCAACAGTTGATCGGTGCGCTCCAGCGCCACCACTTCACCGCGCCGCATCATGGCAATTCGATTGCACAGCGACTCCGCTTCCTCGAGATAGTGCGTGGTCAGAATGATTGTGTGACCCGCACGATTCAACCGCGCAATGAACTCCCAGAGCGTCTGGCGCAATTCCACATCAACGCCAGCCGTCGGCTCGTCGAGCACGATGACCGGCGGACGGTGCACAAGCGCCTGCGCCACGAGGACGCGCCGCTTCATGCCGCCGGACAACGCGCGGGTATTGGTATCAGCCTTGTCGGTAAGCCCCAGGTTGTGGAGAATCTCATCGATCCATGCATCGTTGCGGGTCAAGCCAAAATAGCCAGACTGGATGCGCAACGTCTCACGCACGGTAAAAAAAGGATCGAAAACCAGCTCTTGCGGAACAACCCCCACCAGCTGCCGCGCGGCCCGGAAATCGTGCACGACGTCGTGGCCGAGCACTTGGACGGAACCGGCGTCGGCGCGGGCGAGACCGGCCAGGATACTGATCAACGTGGTCTTACCGGCGCCATTCGGGCCGAGGAGACCGAAAAATTCGCCCTGTTCGATCGTGAGGTCAACGCCCTTGAGTGCCTGCAGCGCGTGATAGTGCTTCTTCACGCTACGGATGTCGATGGCAGGAAGCTTGCTGCTGGGCATGGAAAGTGGGGATGAGCGCCTGGCACAAAAATGATGGCGAGGTCTGCGTCTGAAAACCCCGTATTATAAGCGAAAAACGCTTTGCCCTTTCAAAGGCTTGCCGCCCCACCCGCTCGGAGTTGCCCCTACGCCGAAATTGGGGCTACGGAAACAACAAAGGCCCGTCCGGCGTATCCCCGACGAGCCCCGATCTGCCGACATCATCGGCGCCCTCAGTGTCCGAACACCATTGCATCTATTCCATAGGCGCGCGCAAGGCTTTGCAAGGCCGGTGGCGCGTGCTCGACGTGCAGGTCGTCGCCGCGCTGCAGCGCGGCGCGGCGCCACGCCATCAACACCGCGAGCGCGGACGAGTCAAACCGCACGAGACCCTGGCAGTCAAGACGCGTCTCGCCATCGGCAATCCGCTTCAGGCCACGCTGCAACACCGCTTTCGCGACGTCGTGAGTAATGTCCTCACCGGATTCGAACATATCAACCCTTGGCTTGCGCCAATTGCTGGTTACGCGAGGTCAGGAACTGGATCAGTCCGTCGACACCATGTTGCTGGACTTGCTCCGCGAACTGCTGCTGATAGGCCTGGATCAGCCACGCGCCCAGCACGTTCAGGTCATAGACCTTCCAGCCATTTGGCGTCTTGCCCAGACGATAATCGAGCTCGATCGGCTGACCTTGGTTCACCACGCGCGTGCGCACGACTACATCATCTGCCCCCGGGTCCGCGCGGAACGGCAGGTATTCGATCTGCTGGTTACGCACTTGCGCAATGGCGCCAGAGTAGGTACGAATCAACAGCAGCTTGAACTGTTCCACGATCTGCTGCCGTTGCTGCGGCGATGCCTGGCGCCAATAACGTCCCATCACCAGGCGTGTCGTGCGTTCGAAATCCGTATAGGGGAGGATCTTCTGGTTGACCAGCGCGATGATACGGTTAATGTCGCCTGATTGCAGCGCGGGATCGGACTTCACCGCGTTCATCACGTCCGAGGTCACTTGCTTGATCAATGCATCGGGTTGCGCCGATGCCGCGACGGGCGCTGCCTGCGCCACCGACTGTGCAGACGCGGCCACGGGCACGCCCAGCACCAATGCACCCGCCACCATCGCAGCCGCCACGGCAGACATGCGCCGCGACAATTGTGTTGCTTCCTTCATTCGATTCTCCTGATCTTGCCCGAGTACCGCACATCGGCACTCCCGGATCCCGTACCGCTGGACTGCACGCGCCGGACTCCTTCCAATAGTGCCTTATGTTCGCCCGTCTCGTCTCGACGGACAACATCGGTTGCCAACTGTTGCGAACGTTACGCTTCGCGTGAACTCGCGCCCATTCGCCGTTCGGACCGTGGCGGGTACCCGCCACGGATCTCGGCGCACCGGCAAGAGGCGTATCAGCGTGCCGGGGCGGCAGACGCACCCGAGGCACCAGCCGGCGCGGCGGCGGGTGCCACCGTTGCAGACGCAGCGCCAGGGGCCGCCGCGCCACCCTCCGTACCGCCGTCATCACCGTAATCCGGCAGCGCACCCGAATCCTGGTTCTTGCCCAACATGTACTGACGGCGCTGCAGATACGCATTACGCACAAAAGAGTACTGGTCGAGGGCCGCACTTTGCAGCAGGTCCGTTGCATTCAGGTAGGCAGCACGCACGCTGACCGCCTTGACGCCGACCAGCGTGAAGCGAATCCAATTAGGCCGAACATACGTGATCGGGCTCATGTACGCATCCGGCACCATGCCAACGGCGTCACGCACCGTGCTCGGACCGAAGAAAGGCAGCACCAGATAAGGGCCTGCCGGCACGCCATAATGCCCGAGCGTCAAGCCAAAGTCCGCCTGTTGTTTCGGCAACCTCGCCTGCGTCGCGATATCGAATATGCCGCCCAGCCCAAAGACCGTGTTGATCGCGATCCGCATGATCGTCTCCACACCGCCCGTCACATTGCCCTGCAATAGCTTGTTCGCCGCGACGGTGACATCACCAACGTTCGAGAAGACATTGGAAATACCCGTCCGGATCGGCTGCGGCAGTACCCAGTTATAGGCCTTTGCCACCGGGCGGAAAGCATACTGATCGACCTTGTCATTGACAGTGAACATGGTCCGATTGAAGCCTTCCAGCGGATCCTGCTTGATGGGCGTCTGAACCGTCGAGCACGCCGACAGCAGCATTCCCCCGGCCAGCACCGCGACAATGCCGCGCGATTTGATCATGGTGTGTTTACTCTGTTATTCGTTTGCTTGTGATACCGCCGCATCACATTATTTGTTAGAACAAATGTGGTGCGGCGGTATTGTGTCGCTGCCGTCGTCGGCACGTCCTTGGCACGTCCGGCTGGCCTCATTGAGGGATCATTATGGGGCGCTTGCGGCCACCGGGGCACTGGTACCCATTGCCGCCCCCACGCCAGGGAAACCACCGCCATGCGCACCGCTACTGGATGCCGCGCTGGCGCCACCGCCCGCCGCGCCACCACCGCCCCCATTATTGCCACCTGCATCCGCCGCCTTGCTGTACAGAAACTGTCCGATCAGGTTTTCAAGCACGATGGCCGACTGCGTCATCGTTATCGTATCCCCTGACTTCAAATTCTGCTCTGAACCACCCGGTTCAAGCCCGACATACTGCTCGCCCAGCAATCCGGACGTCAGGATCTTTGCCGACGAGTCACTGGGAAACTGGTATTGCTGATCAAGATCCAGCGTGACCAGCGCCTGGAACGTGTGATCATCAAACGTGATCGATTTCACACGACCCACGGTCACGCCCGCGCTCTTGACGGGCGCACTGGCCTTCAGTCCGCCGATATTGTCGAAGCGCATCTTGACCTGATAGGTCGGCTGGAACGAGAACGTGCTCATGTTACCGGCCTTCAGCGCCAGGAACAGCAGCGCCACGAAGCCCAGGATCACGAACAGGCCGACCCAGAAGTCGAGAACAGTTTTCTTCATCCTTACGTCTCTCGTATTCTTTCTCGAAATAAGATTCCTTGCACGGAATCCTACGCTGACTTACTTGCCGAACATCAGCGCAGTCAGCAGGAAATCCAAACCCAACACCGCCAATGACGCGTAGACCACCGTCCGCGTGGTGGCGCGCGAAACCCCTTCGGGTGTCGCCTTTGCCTCGAAACCCTGGAATAGCGCGATGAAGGTGACCGCGAAACCAAACACCACGCTCTTGATCACGCCGTTACCCACATCCCGCCATACATTTACGCCGCCCTGCATCTGCGACCAGAACGCACCAGGGTCCACGCCAATCAGAATGACGCCGACGATATAGCCACCGATGATTCCCACCGCGCTGAAAATGGCAGCCAACAGCGGCATGGCGATAACACCGGCCCAAAAGCGTGGCGCCACGACAAAACGCAACGGATCGACCGCCATCATTTCCATCGCCATCAACTGCTCACCGGCCTTCATCAGTCCGATTTCAGCGGTCAACGACGTACCCGCGCGACCCGCGAACAGCAACGCGGCCACCACGGGACCCAATTCGCGCACCAGCGACAGCGCTACCAGCAATCCCAACGCCTGCTCCGAGCCATAGCGGGCCAGCGTGTAGTACCCCTGCAGCCCGAGCACGAACCCAACGAACAGACCCGACACGGCAATAATCAGCAGTGAATAATTGCCGACGAAGAAAATCTGCCGCGTGACCAGCCGTGGGCGCAGCAGCATCGCGCCAAACAACCCCAGCAAACGGAAGAACATCCGCGTGGCGTGGCCAGTCAATGCAAACAGGCTCAACACCCGACGGCCCAACGCACTGACCATCATGGCCGCCCTCCTTTCCTGTCGCTAGGCGCATCCGGCTCCCGACCTGCCTGCACCGCGCGCTCATAAGCGGCATGGCCCAGCGCGGCCGCTTCGACGAGACCGAAGTCGGCATCGATTGGCTCACCCGGATAGTGGAAGCGGAACGGACCATCCGGCGCGGCATCGATGAATTGCCGCACCGCCGGGTCCTTGGATGCACGCAACTGCTCTGGCGTGCCCTCGGCGGCAATGCCGCCATTGGCAATGAAATAGACGTAGTCGGCAATCGCGAACGATTCAGGCACGTCATGCGTGACCAGGATCGAAGTGGCGCCCAAGGCCTGATTGAACGTACGGATCAGGTTTGCCGTGATTCCGAGCGAAATGGGGTCGAGGCCAGCAAACGGCTCGTCGTACATCATCAACTCGGGATCGAGTGCCGTCGCCCGCGCCAATGCGACACGGCGCGCCATGCCGCCGGAGATTTCAGATGGCAGTAGGTCGCGCGCGCCCCGTAAACCAACGGCATTCAACTTCATCAACACGAGATCGTGGATCAGCGCTTCCGGCAGGTTGGTATGCTCGCGCAACGGAAATGCAACATTCTCGAAGACGGACATATCAGTAAACAGCGCGCCGAACTGGAACAGCATCCCCATCCTGCGGCGCATCCGATACATGGCCTTCGCATTGAAGCCGCCGATGTCGTCTCCATTGACGAGAACCTGCCCACTGCTCGCGCGCACGAGGCCACCGATCAGTTTCAGCACCGTGGTCTTGCCGCAACCGGAGCCCCCCATCACCGCGACGACCTGGCCGCGCTGAAAGCGCATATTCAGCCCCGACAGGACGGGGCGATCACCATAGCCGAATGCGACATCGCGCAATTCTAGGACGGTTTCGGAACTAACGATGGGCACGGCGCGGACCATTCCTCATTACGGTTCAAATAACAATAAAAAAGCGAAAAATGCTCAATGCGCCAGCAGTCTCGTCTCAATGACCAACAATACGCATGAGTGCGGCATTATAGGCCATCAGCCAATTTCCGACTCCGCGCCTGCCTGGGGGTCACGTCTGTCAGACCACCCCACTTCCCATTTAGCACAACGCCACATGCGTCCAGACGGAGCGCTTTACGTCGTATCGCCATGGTGGACGGCCTGGTTGGTCACGGACTCAGCCCAAAACGGTCACTTACATCATCGCCACCACCTCGATTGCCGCCCATGCTGCGGCGCGGCGAGAGTCTTATTATCCGTTGAAAGCGACTTGTAGTGCTAAGACCGTTTCCTTTAGTGCATTTCGGTCGATTTCAGTGACGGAATTGACGACGGCACCAACAACCGCCGCCGACGCGGCTCCCGTGGCACGCACCGCCGTCACGTTTGCCAGACCAATGCCGCCGATGGCGACCGCCGGGACCGGGGGTACGGCATCCCGAAGCAATCGACAGTACGCTGCAAGTCGACGCACCCCTTGCGGCGGCACCGCAACCGACTTTGTTGTCGTGGCAAACACAGGACCGCACGCGATGTAGCTGGGTCGGAATCGCAGCGCCAACAACATCTCGTAATATCCGTGCGTTGAGAGGCCAAGCCGCAAACCCGCCGTTGCGATGGCGTCGAGCGCGAAAGCCGGTAGCGCCGCCAAATCCTCCTGTCCAAGGTGCACCCCATAAGCATCGGCCTCGATGGCCAGATGCCAATGGTCGTTGATGAACAGCTGCACCGGTACGGGTGCCTGCTTGCAATAGGCGACGGCGCGGTGGATTTCATCGCGCAACCTCGCTTGCGAGGAGGCGATGCGATCGGAACTGAAAGATGGCTTATCCGATGCCGTGTCCGGCGGGGCTAAGTCGCTCGCGGCATGGGGCGCAACATCGGCATGCGTATACGGCGTTTTGATCCGCAACTGGATCGTACGGGCACCCGCTTCGACAAGGCGACGTACCCACTCGGCGCTTGGTGCGATCGGATATATTCCTAGCACGTCCGTGCAACGCGGAAAGGCCGTCAGCACCGACGATGGTGTCGGTGTCGGTGTCGGTGTCGCCGGCATCCTCGCTTCGGATGCGGGCGCCATCGGAAAGCCGCCGGTCCCGGCAACCGTTTCATCAAATGGCGAGTCGGGGACGCCCGCGGCGACACCGTCGGTGATGCGGCACGGCGCCATGACATCCGGAAACGCCGCGAGCGGGGGCACGGGGCGCATGACGACATCACGACGCACGTCGCCGAGATCATCGTCGACGCCGGTGGCCCAGCCTTCGACGCGCGGCTCCCCATTGGTGCCTCGCGGGACGCGACGGCCCGATGACGCCATGCCTGCCACGTGCGCCAGCGCCAGGCACAGCGCATCATGCAACGCAAAACCGTCTTCCACGAACGCCGCGCACACGCCGAGCCAGGCGTCATCGGCATCTCGCGTTGCCGCGTAAAAAAAATCCCACCCATCCCGCAACAACCGGGTCCGGCCGGGAGCCGATGCGTCGATCACCGCGCAGGCCCCAGCTTGCCTCCCATTTTGCCGTCCGAGATACAACGACCGGGCCGACACGCCTGCGGCGACAACCACCAGAACGTCCCGTACCCCCGTCGCCTCGCCGCTTTCGGCCAATGCAGTGGCCTGCCTCGGCTCAACTGGCCAGGCGTCGCGAAAAAAGCGCGTGATGCGACCAGAGGGTTCCCTGACCTGCAAGGGGCGCACCGGCATCTCGGGCAAAGCGCGAGTCATGCGTCGGCGTCCGGCTGGTGCCAGAACGGCATGCCAACCATCGGCGTACTGGCGTGTGCGGCTTCGCGCACCGGCATCGGTCCCGCCCGCCAAGCGACGCGCCCAGCGTCGACGGCTGCGGCAAACGCAGCCGCCATGCGCACTGGATCATCGGCTTGAGACACCGCAGTGTTGAGCAGCACACCGTCGAACCCCCACTCCATGACCTGACATGCATGCGATGGCACGCCAAGACCGGCATCGACGATTAACGGCATATCGACAGGCAAGCGATCGCGCAATTGCCGCATCGCATGGGGATTCGCCACGCCGCGCCCGGTTCCGATGGGGGCCGCCCAGGGCATCAATGCCTGGCAACCGGCATCGATCAGGCGACGAGCGACCACCAGATCCTCGGTGCAGTACGGCAGGACACGAAACCCATCATCGATCAAAATCCGCGCCGCCTCGATCAACGCAACCGAATCCGGCTGCAGCGTAACATCGTCACCGATCAACTCCAGCTTGACCCAATCGGTCTCGAACAACTCCCGCGCCATCCGCGCGGTGGTAACCGCCTCGTCAACCGATTGACACCCGGCGGTATTCGGCAGCAACGGCACGCCGGTGCGACGCAACGCCGCATAAAAATCGGCACCTTGAGGCGCCGCGTCACCCTCGTCTCGCGCCGGCTCGGCCGCGCCAATACCGGACATCTGCCGTCGTAATGCCACCGTGATCATCGCGGGGCGCGACACCGAGACCGCCTGAAGCAGGATCGCCAATGACGGATAGCGCGCGGTGCCCAATAAAAGACGACTGTGGAAAGCCTCGCCGTACAGCACGAACCCCTCGGGCGAAGGCTCTGGCGCGATCCCTGACGGTAGGTGGAAAGATTCGGACATGTCAGCCTCCTGTGACCGGTTGCACGACATCAAGCCGATCGTTTTGAGACAGCGCTTGCGCGGTATAGCGGTTGCGCGCGACGAATTGTCCGTTCAGGGCAACCGCGAACGGCGGCTTGGCTCCAAAGGCTTGCAGCGCATCGACGACCTTCGCGCCCTCGGCGATGTCGAACACCCGTTGATTGATCACGATATTCATGGCTTAGCGCAATGCGATAGCAGAAAAAAGGGCCGGAGGGGAGCACGCGGTGGGCACTGATGGCGATACGTTCGCATTATCAAGTGGCACCGATGATGCGACGCGGACGGCCTCGCCACGACGTTCGGCGGCGGCAGCATCATGAGAACAGGTGCCGAACAGGGCAGGCCATGGCGACGTCTCACGCTGCGCAACCCAGATCGCCTGGGCGGCCGCGGCGTCCGATGCACTGCTAGGATCGGCTAATAGTGCCTGCACCAGTGCAACGGCCGTCGTCACCACCTCGGGAGCGATCATGAAGCCGTGCCGATAGAGTCCGTTGATCGCCACTCGACCCGAGGCCATCGAAATGGCCGGGCGATGGTGATCCAGCGTCGGGCGGCATTGCACGTTGAGTTCGGCGATGCGCGCCTCGCCGAACGCCGGATGCACGGCAAACGCCGCGGACAGCAGCTCGAGCGCGGATCGCACGCTCATCGGCGATGTGTCGTCACTCTCGATCTCGGTCGCGCCGATGACAAAGCGACCATTTTCCTTCGGCGCGATATAAATCGGATAACGAGGATGAAGCAATCGCACAGGACGTTGCAGTGCGATGGACTGCGTATCCACCCGCACCACTTCGCCACGCACGCCGCGCAGCCCACGCCACGCGGACTTGGCCCCCAACCCGCGGCAATCGACGCAAACCGCCGCCGTGGGCCATCGGTTCTCGCCGATCGTCTCGCCGTACAGGCGCTGGACACCGGCATCATCCAGCGCCTGGTCGAGCGCATTCAGCAAGGCCCGATTATCGAGTTGCCCTTCGTGCGGCATCCACCACCCTTGCTGGAAACGCCCGCGCAACGCGGGTTCCAGCGCGGTGATGCCGGCACCGTCGAGTGCACGCATGCCGTCGCGCAGCAGGTCTCGTGGCGCGTTCGCGCCGACGCGGCGTTCGAACAGGGTGGCCTCCGCACGATCAGCGGCATGCCAGAGGACCAAGGTGCCGCTTTGTTGAAAAAAGACCGGTAACGGCAAATCGGCCAGCCACCCCGGCCAGCGGCGCAATGACGCGACACCCAAGGCCGCGAGCAACGGCTCGGCAACCGCGGCCTCCGTGACCGGTGCCAGCATCGACGCCGCGACCCACGCCGCGGCGCCACTGTTCGCCTGGCTTGCAGCGGCACGCTCATACAAGGTCACCCTGACGCCATCGCGCGCCAGCCGCCACGCCAACAACCGCCCGACCAGGCCTGCGCCGATCACGGCGACATCGGGTGGCACGGTCGCGGTAGCACCGGCAATCGCCGTGTGCGCGGTCAAAGGGGCATGGGGCAGGGCCTCACGCCGCGGAAATGTGGTAAGCATCGGCTCGTCCGGCGGGGGCATCGGTCGCGGGCGACAATCGCAAACGCACCGGCGGCAGTACGAGAAGGGACCACGGATGAGAGTGTCGAACCGACGATGGCCGCGTGCGGGCACGCGAGTGGACGTACGCGGATAGACTACACGCACACCGCGCAGCGGCGGCGCCAAGCACGTCATGGCGTACGATGGAAAACTCCCCTCGCCGGTATTATCCGGATCGGGTGCCAAGGGACTCTCTCAGCCGCGTCCCGTCGCTTGCATCGCGCCGTCCGCAGCACCCCTGTTTCATCTCCCCGTATTACAGCACAATTCTGGCGGGACCGACAGCGTAAATGCGGTGCCATCGACCCGTCGGCTGCGACCCGCCATATTCATTTCTAACAAACGATCTTAATTTTCAATTAAGAATCCGGTCCAACAATGGCCCAACAGTTATTCTGTTGCGAACGCCTGGCTCGGAATGCTCCGGCCTGGATACCAGTCGTCGGGTTCGTGGCATGGCTGGGGGCGCTGCGCCCCGTACTTACAGAACCCTTTCGCCTGCACGACACAACATCGTGTGGGCACGCAAGACGGTTGCTGACTTTACCCCTGTCATCATCACTCGCTGGAGGATATGAATATCGTGCAGGACAAACCAATCTCCGCATGGAGCCTGATACGGCCTTTCTGGGTCTCCGAACAGCGTTGGTCCGCACGCGGATTGCTGGCCCTGGTCATCGCCATGAACATGACGATGGTGTGGTTGAGCGTCCAGTTCAACAGTTGGAACGCAACCTTCTACGATGCGATCCAGCGCAAGGACGCCAACGCCTTCTGGCATGCCCTGTTGGTCTTCTGCTACCTCGTCTTCCCGATGATCCTGATTGCGATCTATCGGATCTATTTCCGCCAGATGCTCGAATTCAAATGGCGGCAATGGTTGACCAACCAGTACATGCGGCGTTGGTTGAAGGACCATGCGTTCTATCGCATAGAACGCGATCGTCTCGCCGACAATCCTGATCAGCGCATCACCGATGACCTGCAAAGCCTGGCGCACGCGACCCTTACCCTATCGCTCGATTTTCTCTCGACGCTGGTCACGCTGTTCTCGTTCACGACCATCTTGTGGAACGTCGCCGGCGCGCTGTCCTTCTCCCTCGGTGGCGTGCAGTGGCATATTCCCGGCTATATGGTGTGGGTTGCCTTGCTGTACGCGATAGTCGGCACGTTCATCATGTTTCGCGCCGGCCGTCCACTGGTCACGATCAGTTACCAGCAACAGCGTGTGGAAGCGGACTTCCGTTTCTCCCTGGTCCGCCTGCGCGAAAACGCCGAACAGATTGCGCTCTACGATGGTGCCGCAACCGAATGCGGGCACGCGGCGACCGCGTTCTCCCGTATTCGCGACAACTGGCGCATGATCATGCGCGTGACAAAGCGCCTGACGCTGGTCAACTCGCTATACGCGCAGATCGCAATCATCTTCCCGATCGTCGCGGCCGCGCCGCAGTACTTCGCCGGCGCCTTCACCCTGGGCACGCTGATGCAGATCTCCAGTGCATTCGGCACCGTCAGCGATTCGATGTCCTGGTTCATCAGCAGTTACGGCACGCTGGCGAACTGGCGCGCGACGGTGAACCGGCTGCGCGAGTTTCATCGGGCCATCGACGATCAGCATTTCCTCGAAGCCGAATCGCCTGCGACGCTGGCCGGTGGCATCAATCTGCATCGCACCGCGAATACGTCGATCGATACGAAGGACCTCTCGCTCGCGCTGCCCAACGGCAGCACGCTGACGCACGTCCCGGACCTGCATATCGCGCCCGGCACGCGCTGGCTCGTTCGCGGCGAATCCGGCTGCGGGAAAAGCACGCTGCTGCGGGCAATGGCCGGCCTGTGGGCGTTCGGTGACGGCGTGATAGAAGTGCCATCCGGGGCCAGGCTGTTCTTCGTGCCACAGCAAAGCTATATGCCGATCGATACGTTCAAGGCCGCGCTGAGCTATCCATCCGATCAGGAAGCGTTTACCGATGCCCAATGCCGTGAAGCATTGGCACTGTGTCAAATGGAAGAATATGCGGCGCATCTCGCCGAGTCCTCGCACTGGGCGCGCCGTCTGTCACCGGGCGAACAGCAACGGATCGCTTTCGCCCGTGTCCTGCTGCAAGCTCCGGACGTGGTTTTCCTGGACGAAGTCAGCAGTGCGTTGGATACGAAGACCGAAACGATGCTGTATCAGATGCTCATCGATCGCTTGCCGAACACAACGATCGTCAGTGTTGGCCATCGCGATACCCTGGTGACCTTCCATCAGCAGTTCGTTGATCTGAAGGCGGCGCACGACGGCGGGCCAGACGAGGACAAAACCGCGCAATTCACGGTTTGAACGAAAAAACGTCATGGGCGCGCGGATAGCACCCATGACGATATTCCCGCCGGACCGTATCGACACGGCACGGCGTCATGCACCAACGGTTTAACGCGGCAGTTCCGTCGCCCCCATCAGGAAGATATCGACCGCGCGGGCGGCCTGACGACCTTCACGAATCGCCCACACCACCAACGACTGGCCACGACGCATATCGCCCGCGGCAAACACGCCCGGCACATTCGTCGCATACGCCAGCACACCATCGGCGTCCTCGGTACGAGCCTTTGCGTTGCCGCGCGGATCGCGCTCGACGCCGAAGGCATCCAGCACCGCCTGCACCGGCGACACGAATCCCATCGCCAGCAACACCAGGTCAGCCTTCATCTCGAATTCGGAGCCCGGCACTTCCTGCATCTTGCCGTCCTTCCATTCGACACGTGCGGCCACCAACTTCTCGACTTTGCCATTCTTGCCTTCGAAACGCTTCGTCGCCACCGACCAGTCCCGATCGCACCCTTCGTCATGCGACGACGACGTGCGCAACTTTGTCGGCCAGTACGGCCAGACCAGCGGTTTGTTGGCCTCTTCCGGCGGACGTGGCATCAATTCGAACTGCGCCACGCTGGTCGCGCCGTGCCGGTTCGAGGTACCCACGCAGTCCGATCCGGTATCGCCCCCGCCGATCACGACAACGTGCTTGCCGGTTGCCAGCGTCTGGTCCGCCAGCTTGTCGCCAGCCTCCACCCGGTTTTGCTGCGGCAGGAATTCCATCGCGAAGTAAACGCCTTCCAGATCGCGCCCGGGTACCGGCAAATCACGCGGCGTTTCGCTCCCGCCCGAGATCACGACCGCGTCGAACTGCTCGCGCAGTTGATCCGGCGTGATGGTTTCACGCGCGTTGTTGGCAATCGTCGCCGGCAGCGGGTCCTTGCCGATGAACGTGCTGGTCTTGAAGACCACGCCTTCGGCTTCCATCTGGCGCACGCGGCGATCGATCAGCCACTTCTCCAGCTTGAAGTCCGGAATGCCGTAGCGCAGCAACCCGCCGATCCGGTCGTTCTTTTCGAAGACGGTGACGTCATGGCCCGCACGCGCCAGTTGTTGCGCGGCGGCCAACCCCGAGGGACCGGACCCGACCACAGCGACCTTCTTGCCGGTCTTCACGGCCGGTGGTTGCGGCGCGACCCAGCCTTCCGCCCAGGCACGATCGATGATCGCGTGTTCGATCGACTTGATACCTACCGGGTCATTATTGATGCCCAATGTACACGCCGCCTCGCACGGCGCCGGACAAATGCGGCCCGTGAACTCGGGAAAATTGTTCGTCGAGTGCAGCACCTGGATCGCGGACTTCCAATCCTGGCGATACACCAGATCGTTAAAGTCCGGGATGATATTGTTCACCGGGCAGCCGTTGTTGCAGAACGGAATACCGCAGTCCATGCACCGCGCGCCCTGCTGCTTGGCCTCGTCATCCTTCAGTGCGAAGACGAATTCCTTGTAGTGCTTCACGCGCGCCTGCGGCGCTTCATAGTGTTCGCTGAGTCGGTCGAACTCGAGAAAACCGGTTGCCTTGCCCATTTTTTTCTCAATCAATACAGGTCATGCGTTGTGCTGGTACGGTCCACCACGCGCGAAGGACGGGTGACAGGCGATGCGTGCTGACACGCTCGGATGTCGCCTCGTTCGTCGCGCCCGGATTGCCCCGGATTTCCGGAGGGCACCGACGTCCGTTTTCGGTACGCCGGCACGCAGTGGTCACGCGCTTTCTTTGAGGGATCGTGGGGATCGCTTCAGGAGCCGGTCGAGGCTCCGGACGTTACACCACTACCGTCGACTTGCCGGTCTTGCCCGACTTGCCACCCTTATCCGCTTTCGCCGGGGCGCTGTCGTCCGCGTCGGCCTTGTCGGCCGCCGCCGCGGCGCGTCGTGCGTTCAACTCGCCCAACGCACGACGGTACTCGGTCGGGAATACCTTGACGAATTGACGACGCGCCGCATCCCAGTCCTCCAGCAGGCTCTTTGCCCGCAGTGAACCCGTGAACTGGAAGTGACGCTCGACCAGGTCCTTCAGCAATGCCTCATCGGTCTGGTCGGCATGCCACAACGCCTTGTCCACCGTCCGCTCCTGCTCGCCCCGCGGCAGAATCGGATCCAATGCGACCATCGCCGTATTGCAGCGGATCGGGAATGCGCCCTCGGGATCGTAGACATACGCCACGCCGCCGGACATCCCCGCCGCGAAGTTCCGTCCCGTTTCGCCCAGTACGACCACGGTACCGCCCGTCATGTATTCACAGCCGTGATCGCCGGTGCCTTCGACCACCGCCGTGGCACCGGAGTTACGCACCGCGAAGCGCTCGCCGGCCACGCCACGGAAGAACGCCTCCCCTTCGATGGCACCGTACAGGACCGTGTTGCCGCAAATGATGTTCTCTTCGGCCTTCGCACGGAAGTCGTTGGTCGGGCGCACGATGATCCGGCCACCCGACAAGCCCTTGCCAACGTAGTCGTTCGCCTCACCCACCAGATCCAGCGTCACGCCGCGCGACAGGAACGCGCCGAAACTTTGTCCCGCCGTGCCCTTCAACTGGATATGCAGCGTGTCATCCGGCAAGCCTTCGTGACCGAAGCGCTTGGCGATCACGCCGGACAGCATCGCGCCCACCGTCCGGTTCCGGTTACGCACCGGCTGGATGAACGAGACATGCTCCCGCTTCTGCAACGCCGCCTGGGCCTTCTCGATCAATACATGATCGAGCGCCTTGTCGAGACCGTGGTCCTGGTTTTCGCGATGCAGACGCGGCACATCCGCCGGCACTGCCGGTTCCGTGAAAATCTTCGCGAAATCCAGACCCTTCGCCTTCCAGTGTTCGACGCCCTTGCGGGTATCGAGCAGGTCGACGCGACCAATCATTTCCTCGAAAGTGCGGAAGCCCAGCTGCGCCATGATTTCACGCACTTCCTCCGCGATGAAGAAGAAGAAGTTGATCACGTGCTCCGGCTGGCCGGTGAACTTCGCTCGCAGCGTTTCATCCTGCGTCGCAACCCCTACCGGGCAGGTGTTCAGATGGCACTTGCGCATCATGATGCAGCCCTGCGTGACCAGCGGCGCGGTCGCGAAACCAAACTCGTCGGCGCCCAGCAGTGCACCAATCATCACATCACGGCCGGTCTTCATCTGACCGTCCGCCTGCACGCGAATCCGCGAACGCAGGCGGTTCAATACCAGCGTCTGCTGCGTTTCCGCCAGCCCCAACTCCCACGGCGACCCCGCGTACTTGATCGATGACAGCGGCGACGCACCGGTGCCGCCGTCATGGCCCGCCACCACCACGTGGTCGGCCTTCGCCTTCGCCACCCCCGCCGCCACCGTACCCACGCCCACTTCGGACACCAGCTTCACCGAAATGTCCGACGATGGGTTCACGTTCTTCAGGTCGTGGATCAGTTGCGCCAGATCCTCGATCGAATAGATGTCATGATGCGGCGGCGGCGAGATCAAGCCCACGCCCGGAACCGAATACCGCAGCTTGCCGATATAGTCGCTGACCTTGTGGCCCGGCAACTGCCCACCTTCGCCGGGCTTCGCGCCTTGCGCCATCTTGATCTGGATCTGATCCGCAGACACCAGATACTCCGCGGTAACGCCGAAACGGCCCGATGCCACCTGCTTGATCTTCGAGCGCAGCGAATCCCCTTCCTGCAGCGGGATATCGCGCACGACGGCATCCTTGCCGATGATGCCGGCCAGCGTTTCGCCCGACTTGATGGGAATGCCGCGCAGCTCGTTGCGATAGCGTCGCTCGTCCTCGCCGCCTTCACCAGTGTTCGACTTGCCGCCGATCCGGTTCATCGCGATAGCAAGGCTGGTATGCGCCTCGGTGCTGATCGAGCCCATCGACATCGCGCCGGTTGCGAAGCGCTTGACGATTTCCTTCGCCGGCTCCACTTCATCCAGCGGAATCGCGCGGGTTGGGTCCACCTTGAACTCGAACAGACCGCGCAGCGTCATATGACGCTTGCTTTGATCGTTGATCAGTTGCGCGTATTCCTTGTACGTTTGATACGAATTGGCGCGTGCCGAGTGCTGCAGCTTCGCGACCGCATCCGGCGTCCACATATGGTCTTCACCGCGGATCCGGAAAGCGTACTCACCGCCGGCATCCAGCATGCTCGCCATCACCGGATCGGCACCATAGGCCTTCTGGTGCATCCGCACCGCTTCCTCTGCCACTTCGAAGATGCCGATACCGCCGACGTTCGATGCCGTGCCGCGGAAATATTGCGAGATCAGTTGCTGGGACAGGCCGATCGCCTCGAAAATCTGTGCACCGGTGTAGGACATGTACGTCGAAATACCCATCTTCGACATGACCTTCATCAAGCCCTTGCCCACGGCTTTCGTGAAGTTCTTGATCGCCTTCTCGGCAGACAACTCACCAGGCAGTTCACGCGCCAGGGATACCATCGTTTCCATCGCCAGATACGGGTGCACTGCTTCCGCGCCATAGCCCGCCAGCAACGCGAAGTGGTGCACTTCCCGCGCGGAACCCGTTTCGACGACCAGCCCCGTGCTCGTGCGCAGCCCCTTGCCCACCAAGTGGCTATGCACGGCGGAGGTCGCCAGCAGTGCCGGAATCGCGACGTTTTCCGCGCTGATCTGCTTGTCCGAGATGATCAGGATGTTGAAGCCGGAACGCACCGCGTCCACCGCTTCCGCACACAGGGACGCCAGACGCGCCTCGATCCCTTCCTTGCCCCATGCCACCGGATAGCAGATATCCAGCACATACGAACGGAACTTGTGCCCGCTGTACTGCTCGATATTGCGAATCTTCTCGATATCCTCGAAGTCCAACACCGGTTGCGACACTTCCAGCCGCATCGGCGGGTTCACATTGTTGGTGTCGAGCAGGTTCGGTTTCGGACCAATGAACGACACCAGCGACATCACCATGTTTTCGCGGATCGGATCGATCGGCGGGTTGGTGACCTGCGCAAATAATTGGCGGAAATAGTGATAAAGCGTCTTGTCCTTGTTCGACATGATCGCCAGCGGCGAGTCATTGCCCATCGAGCCAATGGCTTCCTCACCCGTCTGCGCCATCGGCGCCAACAGGAACTTCAAGTCCTCCTGCGTATAGCCAAAAGCCTGCTGACGATCGAGCAGTACCGGCGCATCGGAGGCGACCGCGGCAATTGCGGGTCCTTTCAGATCGATCTCGTCGATATTGATGCGAACCGCCTCGATCCAGCTCTTGTACGGCTTTGCATTCGACAGGTTGTCCTTCAACTCCTTGTCGCCGATGATACGGCCCTGCTCCATATCGATCAGGAACATCTTGCCCGGCTGCAAGCGCCATTTCTTGACGATCTTCGATTCCGGAATCGGCAGCGTGCCGGCTTCCGACGCCATGATCACGACGTCATCGTCGGTGATGCAATAGCGCGCCGGACGCAGGCCGTTACGGTCCAACGTCGCGCCAATCTGTCGACCGTCGGTAAAGGCGATGGCGGCCGGGCCATCCCACGGCTCCATCATCGCAGCATGGTATTCGTAGAAAGCGCGGCGGTTCGCATCCATCTCCGCGTGCTGTTCCCATGCTTCCGGGATCATCATCATTACCGCGTGAACCAGCGGATAGCCGGCCATCACGAGCAACTCGAGGCAGTTGTCGAACGACGCGGTATCGGACTGGCCCGGGTAGATCAGCGGCCACAGCTTCTTCAGATCGTCACCAAGCACGGCGCTTGAAATCGCGCCGGTACGGGCCGACAGCCAGTTCACATTACCCTTGACCGTATTGATTTCGCCGTTGTGGGCGATCATCCGGTAGGGGTGCGCCAACTCCCAGGCGGGGAAGGTGTTCGTCGAGAAACGCTGGTGCACGAGCGCCAGCGCCGAAACGCTGCGCGCGTCCTGCAGATCGCGGTAATACACGCCGACCTGATCCGCCAGCAGCAGCCCCTTATAGACAATCGTGCGCGCCGACATCGACGGCACGAAGTATTCCTTGCCGTGCTTCAGTTGCAATGCCTGGATGCGGTGGCTTGCGGTCTTGCGGATCACGTACAGCTTGCGCTCCAACGCGTCCGTGACGATCACATCCTGACCACGACCGATGAATATCTGACGGATCAACGGCTCGCTGGTACGTACCGTCGGCGACATCGGCATTGTGGTATCGACAGGCACGTCGCGCCAGCCCAGTACGACCTGGCCTTCGGCCTTCACCGTACGTTCGAGTTCCTGCTGGCAGGCAAGGCGCGATGCATGCTCCTTCGGCAGGAAGATCATCCCTACGCCGTACTCACCGGCGGGCGGCAGCGCGATGCCCTGCTTCGCCATTTCCTCGCGATAGAACGCATCCGGAATCTGGATCAGGATGCCGGCGCCATCCCCCATCAGCGCATCCGCACCAACAGCGCCCCGGTGATCCAGATTCTCCAGGATCTTCAGGCCCTGCTGAATGATATCGTGGCTTTTCCGGCCCTTGATGTGGGCGACGAAGCCGACACCGCAGGCGTCGTGTTCGTTCGCTGGATCGTAAAGGCCGGAGGCGGTCGGCAATCCGACCTGCGGTTGCGTTTGATCGTTCATTGGGGACACCGTATTGGAGGCCGACGCCGCGCACAGCAACATCATCGGGGACGGCCGTTTATATCAACACCCGGACCGGATGCGCGAAGGCGCCCGTGGGAACTCGCAATATAAGCGATCAACTACCGGAGTACAAAAGATTTTTCATGGTCTGACCCTATTAATGCATTTGCCCCAAAGTGGCGCATCATTAATTAGGGTCACATCATTTCGCAATGTCATCGTTCACTTTTTTGGGGCGTCCGCGCTTCAAGGGGGTGAGCCGGCGATTCGCTTGCCGCTCGCAGCGTTGCATGAATGCATTGTCGCCACGCAGCCAGCCTTTATGCGCCGCGTTCAACGCGGCCGCGCAGGTAGCGGGATCCAGGGGCTGTTCAGCGAGCGCCCGGTACTTGCGGTGTCGCTCGAAAGGAGTGTTGCCGAGCGCCCAGTACAAAGCGTGGTCGGTGATCGCTGGATCGATCGCCAGGCCTGCATGATGCGGATAACTCGAACGACGCGGGCCGATGCGTGCGTCTGGCGGCGGCGCGGCGAACGCAATGAGTGGGCCAGGCATCCCCGATGGCGGGACGTCGACGGCGTGCGCCGTTTCCAGGTCCCGATGCGCGGCGACCTGCGGCAACCCGGGCTCCGCGGCAGCTTCTATCAACACGCTGGTGGACAGCAAAAACGCGTCGGGGTCGATTACGGTTGCCCGATACCGGCCATCCCATAATGCCCCTTCCATGCCATGGCGCCGATTGAACCATGCGACATAGCGCCGCCCGACTGCTTGTACGGTGCGCGACACGCTGTCCGCGTCGTGCGGCGTCCCCAGCAAATGAACGATTGCCGGCGTCAACGCATACGCGTGAATGGCGAACCCATGGGCGCGGGCGGCACCGCGTAATGTTTCCATGAAAAACCGGACATCGTCATCCGCACGAAAGGCGCCCAGGCCAGTACGCACGGGCAGGATGACATGCTGCGGCATGCCGGGAACATGGAGACGGACTAGACGGGCCATCGGCTGAAATCGAATAAGCGGTGTGGGTAAAGCATAGCCCGATTTGACTGAGATAAGTCCTAGATTGCGCGGTCTATATTAAAAATGGTGCCGTGTCCCATCGCTCCAGATAATCGGTGAAAACAACATGACAAAACACACCGAGAAAAGACAGGAGACAGATGATGAGAAAAGAGCACGCGTTGACGCGTTCGCACGCGCGTCATGGGAACGTACATGACAGCCTTCCCTCATGTGCGGATGTCACCGAGCAGCAAGGCCGGCAAAGACCGACGGGCAGGACGACTGCACGCACGCGAACGCGCTTGATCGGATCGGTCGCGATAGGTGCGACACTGATCGTTGGGGCCCTTCAACAAGCGCAAGCGCAAAAGGCCGGAGACCTCATCATTGGCACAGGCTGGTTGCATGTCGCACCGCAGGTCAGCACGGGACCGATGAACACGAACGGCAACCTCGCGACACCATTAGGGCCAATGCCATTCAGCCGTAGCGACGGCGCGGCGACCGCCGGCGTCAGCGCCGCCAATACGATTGGACTGACCGCGACGTATTTCATTACTGACCATATCGCCGCGGAAACCGTCGCCGGCCTGCCGCCCAAATTCAATATCAATGGTACCGGCACCAACACGCCATTCGGCAAGATCGGTAGCGCTCGCATGTGGAGCCCTACGCTTCTTTTAAAATATTATTTCAGACAACCGACCGCCAAACTCCGACCCTTCATCGGCGTGGGCGTGACTTATGTCTGGTTCACCGGGGCGCAGATCACGAATGGTGAGTTTTCGCGGACCAAGCTGTATGGCGATACGTCCGTCCATGCGAGTCGCGGCTTCGCGCCGGTGTTCAATGCTGGTTTGTCGTATAACGTCGACAAGAACTGGTTCGTCGGCGCCTCCATCTCGTACATTCCACTCGCGAGCACGCTGACGATGAATACGCCCAATATGCGGAATGTCCCCACGCCATCGGGCGCACGCGTCTCGGGCTCCAGCACCACAACGGTGCGCGCCAGATTGAATCCGATCGTCACCTACGTCAATATCGGTTATCGCTTCTGACGGTCAGGCCCCGGAGGGTTCACCGACAGCGTACCCGGCACGCTTCGGTACGACGTCTCGGCACTGGCAAGGGTCTGTTGCCACAACCGGCCGGGTGCCATCAGCCCTGTTCATCATCCACGACGAACAGGCGCCGATACTCCTTCAGCGCATACCGATCGGTCATTCCCGCGATGTAGTGCGCGATCAGACGTGGCTGCCGCGCTGCGTCGCTGGATTGATACGGCGGCGGCAACAGGCGCGGATCACTGGAGAACGCGTCGAACATGCCGGTAATCACTCGCTGCGCCTTATTTGCCATGCGCATCACCTGGTAGTGTCGATACAGGTGCTTGAACAGGAACTGCTTCAATTCCCGCGCCTGCGTCAACATCGCCTCGCTGCTTCCCACAAGCGCTCGCGCATTGCGCACGTCCTCGACGGACCGCACGCCTGTCTCTTGAAGACGACGCGTGGTTTCGTTCGTCAGATCGATGATCAAGGTATTGATCATCGATCGCACCGTCTCATGAATCAAGCGGCGGCCAGGCAACTCGCCGTAGCGGTTTCGTGCGACAAGGTAATGATCGCGCCAGAGCGTCACCTCCTCCAACTGCCCGATGGTGATCAGGCCCGAGCGCAAGCCATCATCGATATCATGATTGTTGTAGGCGATCTCGTCAGCGATATTCGCCAACTGTGCTTCGAGCGACGGCTGCTTTCCCTGGAGAAAACGCTGGCCCAGCGCACCGAGTTCCTTCGCGTTTTCACGCGAACAGTGCTTGAGAATACCTTCTCGTGTTTCATAGCACAGGTTCAGGCCATCGAATTCGGCGTAGCGTTCTTCCAGCTCGTCCACCACCGCCAGGCTTTGCAGATTGTGCTCGAATCCCCCGTGGTCGCGCATGCAGGCGTGCAGCGCATCCTGCCCGGCATGGCCAAATGGGGTGTGCCCGAGGTCGTGCGCCAGGGAGATCGCCTCGACCAGGTCTTCGTTGAGACGCAAACTACGCGCAACGGATCGCGCAATCTGCGCCACCTCGAGACTATGCGTCAAACGCGTGCGAAACAAGTCACCTTCGTGATTAACGAATACCTGGGTTTTATATTCAAGACGGCGGAATGCAGTCGAGTGCACGATTCGATCGCGGTCGCGCTGGAACTGGCTTCGCGCATTCGGCGGCGGCTCCGCGTATCGCCTTCCCAGCGTTTCCGCCGATCGGCATGCATAGGGCGCAAGGCCGGACTCAAAGGCGTTGTCGATGGAAAGCGGCGGCGTGTGTGACATTATTGCTCCGGTGCGATCGTCGCCGCCAGCGTCGCCCGGAGATCGGCATCGGGGACCGATGTAATCACCGCCTCGCCCAACGATTTCAACAAAATGAATTTGATTTCCCCGCCTTCCGTCTTCTTATCGCCCAACATCAGGTCGATATAGCGGTCGGCATCGGCACGAACCCGGTTGGCGGCATCGGCATTCGCTGAATCCCCATCCGCATCCGCGCTCGCATGGACCGCCACCGGCTTTACCGCGGCGCGCGTCAATGATGGCGCCCGCGTTGGTAGCATCGCTTTGGCGGTGACCTGTTCGAGGCGTTCGCGCGACGCGTCGTCGAGCAATCCCAGGCGGGCCGACAGATCCGCTGCCATCACCATGCCGCATCCCACCGCCTCGCCATGCAGCCATGCGCCAAAACCCAGACCGGCTTCAATTGCATGCCCAAACGTGTGCCCGAAATTCAGTATCGCGCGCAACCCACCCTCGCGCTCGTCGGCGGCGACCACGCGCGCCTTCACCGCGCACGAACGCAGCACCGCGTCCGCCAGTGCGGCCTCGTCATAGCCGGACAATGCCGCAACGTTCTCCGCAACCCAATCGAAAAACGCCGCATCGGCTACCGCGGCGGTTTTAATGACTTCGGCAATACCCGCCGCCAGTTCGCGGGGCGGTAACGATGTCAGCACCGCCGTATCGGCAATCACCGCCTGCGGCTGGTAGAACGCGCCAATCATGTTCTTTCCGCGCGGATGGTTGATGCCAGTCTTCCCTCCGACCGAGGAATCGACCTGCGCCAACAAGGTGGTGGGAATCTGCACGAACGGCACGCCGCGCATATAGGTGGCCGCGGCGAAACCGGTCATGTCTCCTACGACGCCACCGCCCAAGGCGATCAGCGTCGTCTTGCGGTCAGCGCGGATTTCTAGCAACCGATCGAAAATCAGGTTCAGTGTTTCCCAATGCTTGAACGATTCGCCGTCGGGCAGCACGATCGTCTCGACCCGCGCGCCCAGCGGACGTAACGCATACCGCAGCCGTTCGCCGTAAAGCGCCTCGACGGTCGTGTTCGTGACAATCACAAACAGGCCCTTGCCCGCTGCGGCCACCTTGGGCAAACCGGCTTGCAGCACATCACTACGATCGATCAAACCGGAGCCGATCTGGATAGGGTAGGCACGATCGCCCAATGCGACGGAGAGGCTTTTCATAAAGGCATTATGGCGCAGACCGCACGCCGGCGTTGGGAACGGGGGCATCTACGGACCCGTCGTCGCGCTCGACGTCAAAAGGGAGCGCCGCCTGCACCGGTGTCCGGGACGACGTCGGTGTCGGTAATGGCGCCGCACCGGTGCCCGCGGAAAGGGGCACGGACGTCGTTGGCGGATTCGCGCGGGCCTGATGTACGGCTTCGGTGGCGATCCGCTCATCATCCAGACCAAGCTGCGCGATGATGGACGCGGTAAGGCTGTTGATCGACGGGCGACCTGTCTCCATGACGCAGTGCGCGGTCTCACGATAGATCGGATCACGGATCGTGAACAAGGCCTCGAGGCGGCCGCGGGGATCTTCTGTCTGCAAAAGCGGCCGGCTCTTGTCGCGACGGGTGCGCAGCCACAAGTCGTGCGGGTGGGCGCACAGGTACACCACCGTTCCGCGAGACATCAGGCGTACACGGTTTTCCGGGCGAAGCACAGCGCCCCCACCGGTTGCCAGGACAATGCCATCGCGTTGCGTCAGATCGTCAATCACTTCGGCTTCGCGTGTCCGGAAACCATCCTCGCCTTCGTGCTCGAAGATCGTGGGAATCTTGACACCCGTGCGAGCCTCTATCTCATGGTCAGAGTCGAAAAATGTGCGACCCAGCTTACGCGCGAGCGCGCGCCCGACGGTGGTTTTACCCGCCCCCATCAAGCCCACCAGAATGACATTGCCGCGGCGCTTTTCCTGTCCCATCCGATTCATCTGATTCTTTCGTCGCGCAACAGCCTGTGAATCCAGCCCGCCACGGGCTCACGCAGCCTCGCGGCGTCTCGCGCAGCTTACGGGGAAACAGGGGCAATTGTCGAGCGGCACGCTGGCCTTTCGCGCGAAATTACTATTTTCCCATCACAATATGCGCTTTTCCCGCATTCTTGTCGCTAAACGGGCACATCTGCTTCATCCTGAACGCTTGCCCGTTTCGCTCCGGGCACGGAAAAACGCGTGATGTCGGCGTCAACAACCGTGGGCGTCAGCAAGATCACCAGTTCGATTTTGCGCTCTGTTTCGGTCGTGCGCCGGAAGAGTGCGCCAAGAAACGGAATACGTTGCAACAACGGGACTCCGACGACATCACGGCGCGTTTCACGCGAGAAAATACCGCCGATAGATACCGTGCCGCCATCCTCGACCTCCACCTGGGTACGTACCTGCTTCGTATCGATGGCATGGCCCGCGTCGGTCACCACGCCCAATGTGTCTTTTGCAACGTCGACCTCGAGCAGAACGCGTCGGTCTGGCGTGATATGCGGCGTCACCTCCAACCGTAACGAGGCACGCTTGAATTGCACGCTGCCGCTCCGCGCCCCACCACTGTCATCCCCGCGTCGTGACGCCCGCCGTCCTTGATACGGCAGCTCGGTACCCTGCTCGATCGTGGCCTTGTGCCGATCGGTGGTAACCACGCGCGGGCTCGACAGCACCTTGCCCCGCCCCTCGGACTCCAGGGCGCTCAATTCCAGCGAGATCAACCTGTCCGCGCCCGCCTTGAACAACGTGAATGCCGCGCTGGCTGCCGTCACACCTAACAACGGCAGCGCACCGGCGTCGTACAGGGTGCCGCCCGGTATCTGGACCGCATCTGTCTTGGCTCCACCGCCCAGGCGCAGCCGCGCGCCAAGTTGCTGGGAAAAGCCGGCGTCGGCCTCGACGATCCGCGCTTCTATCAGCACTTGCCGCGCCGGCAGATCGAATGCCGTGACGAGTTCGGCGATATGCGCAAGGCGTGCCGGCGTATCGGTCACGAACAAGCGGTTCGTGCGCATGTCGGCGCTCAATGCCCCGCGCTTGGACAACAGCAACTGACCGTCCCCGGCGATCAGCTTGCGCATGTCGTCGGCACGCTGGTAATGCAGCTCGAACAATCGGCTCGCAAGCGGTGCGTTATCAGCCTGTTTGGCCAGCGCGTCGTCCTGGTCCCGGGCGCGTTTCTCTATTTCAGCGGCAGGTGCCACCCACATCACACCATGCGCGTCCTGTCGCGCGAGGCCCCGCGATCGCAGCAGCGCGGCAAACGCATCCTGCCAGCGTACGTCGATCACATGCATCGACACCTCGCCCTTTACGCCATCGGATGTGACGATGTCCATCCCGGCGAATTGGGCAAATCCCTGAAGGACCTCCCGCAGCGGTGCACGATCGACATGCAGGTTCATGCGGCCGGATGACGGATGCGGTCCTTGCGATGACGTTGCCTTTAGCGGCAAACTCGGAGACGGGACGGCATCCTCGATCCCCGGCAAGGGTGGCGCAAGCGTCAGCGCGTCTGGCGCGTGCTGCTGCGCGGATACCATCGGCATGGCTGCGCACCCGGCCAGAAGCAACACAACAAACCAGAGACGTTCCATCGATCTCGTCATCGAGCATGCCCCGTGTCATCCCGCCGCAGATGCACGACGTGCTCGGCACCGCCCAGCAAGGGTCGCAGCCGCACCGTACTGCCCTCAACGGCGATCAGGTCCGCGTCGGCAAACGTTTCACCGGGACGCACCAATGCGACTTCCATTCCACCGGATGATCCGCCCCCGCGTTGCACAGCCCCGCTAGTAACACGCCGCGCCAACAGGGCGGCACGCCGCCCCCCCGACACGAAAGTGGCCAGCACGACGATATCGGTTTGCGCCTGTCCACGACGTCGGAATGGATTGGCCGGCACCGCGGCATCCGATGCGGCGCGCATGGCGACATCGGCCGCCTTGCCACCGCCAAGCGCCCCTGCGCCGGGCAAAGCAGGTTTTGCCAACCCCGTTCCGGCGCGTGCAATCGATCGATCCGGCACACCAGCGCGCATCACGCGTGGCTTATCCGGATCGAGGAATACCAGCATGGCTTGCAGTTGCAGCCGCGTACCATTGCTGTCGTGGTCCGGCATGATCCGGGCCGCCCGCACGATTACCGGTGGCTGCGTGGCACCCAGGGCTGCAACGAATGCGGCCAGCGGTTCGAACCCGCCCCGCGCCACCATCCGCGCCGTCCGATGCGGCCATGCCCCCAGTACCTCGCTGCCCCCAAAGGCCGACGAACCTGGCAAGGCATCAGCGTCAACACGAGCCGATGGATTGTCGTACGCCGTCGCATCGGCGCGCGCAACTGCAAAGTCGGTCGCCGAGGCAATGCGTGAGGGGTCGCGAGACATCGCATCAGGTAAGGTGGGTACGTCGCGCTGCGATGCGGACCGATCGTCGATCGCAAAAAGATCGATGGCGACATCGCGCCGTTGCCCGATCTCTGAAATCCACTGCGACCACCCCGCATCCACGCGCACCATCGAAGTCGCGTCGGCCACACTGCCAGCATCGTACGCGGCGGCGTTATTCGCCTCACCGACAGGTTCGCTGGCTGCCGGCCGCACCACGTTCGCGTTGACACCGAGGGAACGCCCACGTGCTTGCAACCCGGGCATCGCCAACGCCGCACGCTCTCCGGCGGCGATGGCCGCGTACAACTCGGGGGCGGTCAACGACGCCCACTCCGGAGGAACGGTCGCCGCACCGTCCCCCGCCGTGGCGGCGCGCGCGCCAGGGGTCGTCGCGTGGGTATCGCCTTGCAGCAGGCGCAAACCAGACGGGGAGAGTCCATCGGTTAATGTCAGGACGCGATCAGAAGCGCCGATCCCGGCTTCTGCAAAAGCCTCGTCCTGAAACAGCGCCGACGAGGAACTGACAAGACCGGCAGGCGCGCCCGCATGGTCAAGCGACAATGCGGCCCTGTCATTTGCCGGCGTACGATGCCATGCGCGGCCACCCATCCAGGCATGGCCCATCAGCGCCAAGGCGAGCGCGGCGATACTCGCTATCACCACCCGTCCGGTCAAGGGCCAGGCATGCAAGGCTACCGGCGCGGCAAACCAAGGCAGTCGGTCCGCCAACCAGGCAAATCGGGGCAACAATGCCGTCGACCATGATTGGCCTTCAATGTCGGCTTTGAAGCCAGCATCGCGCCACGGTGTCCCGGTCATCGCGGCACCGCGGTTGCGCCGCGCGCGAACACGTTGACGCGAAAGCGTACCAGTGCCGAGGCACGCGCAGCGGGGGCCGACAAGCGGCTTGCCCCAAGGCGCCATGCATCGATCGTCACGGCACCCACGCGAGGATCACGTTGCAGGCGCGCCATCCACGCCCGCAACGCGGCATCGTCGTCGGCTATCCCTTGAGCACCAAGCGCAAACGCCGCCGTCCCCGGGACCGTGTCGTCGATCACGTGCATCCAACCCGCGGTATCCGACGCCAAGCCTTCCTCCGTGGTCGCGACATCTGTCAAGCGGACAGGTGCCTCGTCGGCTTGACGTGGCGCCTCGTGCATCGCAGCGGCGCCATCGCGCGTCACGTCGGCCGGCCACCGGGGTTGGCCCGCCATATGAAAATGCAGACGTTGCAAGGCCAACGCCGGCGTTCCCGCACGTGATAGCGCATCGAGCAAATCGTGCAACGCCCAACGCGGCCCATCGAATCCCGCGAGCACGTGCTGGCGTGCCGCCTCTCTTTCAAGCATGGCGGTCAGCCCCATTGCATCTCGCCAAACCGGCGCCACGGCTCGAACACGCGCCAGCAACCGCACGCGATGGTCGCGCTGATCCTGCGCGGCTATCCGCACGCGCCACGCGCCGATCGCCTCCAACGCGAGCAGCAGTAGCAAGGCGCTCAACGCCGCCGCCAGCCATTCGATCAGATGGCGCCGCCGTGCCGCCGCCAGGCGACGCGCGCGTGGCAAGGCGAGCAGGTCGAAGCCGGCCAAGCCTGGCGTCACATTGCGGACCGTACTCCCCGCCGTCATGAGGTGACGCACGGCGTCCGCCAATGTCGGCCGCGCCACCACCGTCACGACGTCACGCTCCCGAGCAAACCGTGCAACGCCGCGCCCAGCGCCACCGCACAGTCCATGGCCAACGCCGCAGGCATCACTGCGGCATGGACGTCGCACGCGCTGACGTCGAAACGGATGACCGGATAGCCGCACTTCGCGGACAATGCGGACAGGCCGCCGATCGCATCCATGGCCGCGTCATGCCCGCAGACGATCACCAGCGACGGCAGATGTTGCGGGCTCCGCAACGCGACATGCAGTGCATCGATCCAAGCATCGGCACTGACCGTATCGATCGCGGGCAATGCGCATGACACCGCGGCAACATCGGGTCGATGCGCGGCAAAGGTCCACGCCGCCGCCGCGGTCTCGCTGCACCACACGCATGCGATGCGCATCGGTAACGGACGTTCTTCACCGGTCTCGCCGTCGTCACGGCACTCGGCGCCCACCGACGCGCCCCCCTCTCCGATCGACGTGCTCCGTGCCTGATCGTCTCCCCCTCGCAGACACTGACCGACGACGAAACGGCAGGCGCGCAACGCCGACTCGCCGGCATCGATCACACCTTGCAACGTGGCGCCCGCATGCGCCGCCCCCCCTTCACGGACCGCCAGATAATGCGTTTGCGCCGCCGTCAACCGCAGCAGCGTCCGATCGCGCGTCGACGGTTGCCAATCCACCAGCAAGTCGGCGTCGTCGAGCCCACTGATCCGCTGCGCATGCCAGCGTACCCACGGCCCCAACGCATCGATGACATCTTCCGTTTGCGGACGGGTGACGGTATAACCCGGTAACAGCGAGGTCCAGGGAACGTCGCGCGACAGCACGACCGAGGGGCACAGCGCCATCGACAATCCTGGTGCGTCGCCATCCTGGTGCGCCGCCAACGCTGCCCGCAAGATGTGCCCCACCGCGTCCGGCGCAACGATATCGCTGCCGTCGACCAGGCCCGGTGGCAACGCCACATGCCGTATGTCGTCGATACGCACGCGAGGCCCGTCCCCGGGTGCGTTGCTCGCGCCGGAAACGCAGACCAGATGCAAGGCATGGCGATCCAGCTCCACGCCCCATGCGCGCGATATCCGTACGCCTGCGTTCGGCAGTACCCGCGCGGTGCGCACCACACGCTCACGCACGCCCTGCAGCCAGTGCGGCGCATCGCGCCGACTCTTACCCCTATCTGGTCTCACACGTCCTCCGTCCGTCTTGTGGATCGATCGACACGCCAATCGATGCAGCCATTGTCGCGGGCGGCAAGGAAACAAGACAGCTGGCCCGAAGGCGGATGCGAAACGGGATAGGACGATACGACGCGGCGAACCGCGCGCGACGGCTTCCATGGGAGGCGATTCGCATCGCCGTTACTCATGAGCGGGTCAGCCGTGTCACCCGACCATCCCATCCATCACAAACGAGACGGTGTTGACCTAAGACGGACTATAATGACCCTCCAATCTTACAATTTGTAATGTCAAATAATTCAGACCGCAGCGACGATCGTCCCGCGAACGAGGCAAGGACGTCCAGATCGCGCCCAGACGGATCGGGACAGGGGGACGGCAACTCGTCGCCGCACGGCCGTCAGCGCGCGCCACGTCGATCGGCCGGCGCACGGCTGGCGCTAGCACTTGGCCTTTTGTTCGCGGGATTCGCCGGTATCGTGGGATTGATCGGCGCGTTCGTCGTGGTGCTGTGCGTCCAACGACTGCCAACGCTCGAGGTGGTAACCGACTACCAGCCGAAGATCCCGATGCGCATCTACAGCGCCGATCACGTGCTGCTGGGCGAGTTTGGTGAGGAACGCCGGGAATTCATTCATCTGGAGGACGTCCCGATGCCGCTGCGCGAAGCCGTGCTGGCGATCGAGGACGACCGCTTCTACGCACATGGCGGCGTCGACTACACCGGCATCGCGCGGGCGATCGTCGCAAATCTCACGCATGGCAGCCGTCAGGGCGGCAGCACGATCACGATGCAGGTTGCGCGCAACTTCTTCCTGTCGAGCGAAAAGACCTACACACGCAAGGCTTACGAGATCCTGCTGGCGATGAAAATCGAGGCGGCCTTGTCGAAGGACCAGATCCTGGAGCTTTACCTGAACCAGATCTACCTGGGGCAGCGCGCCTATGGTTTTGCCGCCGCGGCGCGCGTGTACTTCGGCAAACCATTGAAAGACCTGTCACTGCCGCAGATGGCGATGCTGGCAGGCTTGCCGAAAGCCCCCTCGACAACCAACCCGATCACCAACCCCGTACGTGCCGAACAGCGCCAACGCGTGGTGCTGAAACGGATGGTCGACCTCGGCTACATCGATCAGCGCGGATATGACGCCGCGCTTGCCGCGCCGCTTGCCTTACGGCCCGCTCCCACGGAAACCCGGGTGGAAGCCAGCTATGTACTCGAACTGATCCGCCAGCAGATGTTGGCGCGCTACCCCCAAGACGCCTATACGCGTGGCTATACGGTGACGACGACCTTGGTTGCCGGCGACCAGGAAGCAGCAAACGAGGCGGTGCGCAAAGCGGTCGATCGCTATGACGGCCGCGTCGGCCCCAAGCAGTCGGCCACGCAAACGCCCGCCACGCCGCGTCCGCCCGGCGTCGAGGCGGCTTTGATCGCGATCACCCCGCAGACCGGGGCCATCCGCGCGATGGTGGGCGGCGCCGACTTCGCGCGAAACCAGTTCAACCATGTGACGCAAGCGTGGCGACAACCCGGCTCCGCGTTTAAGCCATTCATCTATGCGGCGGCGCTGGAGCACGGCATCGGTCCCGCGACGCTGGTTGACGACGGGCCATTCGAACTCGTCGCGGACAAGGCGGGTGGCAAGGCCTGGCGCCCCAAGAACTACGGCGGTACGTTTGGCGAACAGACACCGCTTCGCACCGCACTGATGAAGTCACGCAACCTGGTCACGGTGCGCGTGATGCAGCAGATCGGACCACGCGAGGCGCAGGAGTACGTGGCCCGCTTCGGCTTCGATCCGCAGCGCAATCCCGCGTATTTGTCGACGGCGCTGGGCGCGGGGGCGACCACGCCGCTGCAATTGGCCTCCGCCTACGCGGTGCTGGCCAATGGCGGCTATCGCGTCAATCCATACCTGATCAGCGAAGTGACCACCAATGACGGCACCGTCGTGCTGCAAGCCGCGCCCCATGTCGCGGGCTTCAACGCCCCTCGCGTAATCCCTTCCGGCATCGCCTACATCATCCAGGACATGTTGCACGACACGGCAACGCGTGGGACGGCCGCCGGCACGAATGTACTGCGTCGCACCGACCTGGCGGCCAAGACCGGAACCACGAACGATTCGCGTGACACCTGGTTCGCCGGCTTCCAGCCATCGCTGGTGGCGGTGTCATGGATGGGTTTCGATCAGCCTCGTTCCCTGGGACGACGCGCGACCGGCGCGGGACTCGCGCTGCCAATCTGGAACGACTACATGGCCGCCGCATTGCGGGGCAAGCCGGCCGAGTCGGTGCCAATGCCGTCGGACGTCACCCGCCTCCATGGCGAGCTGTACTATGACGGCAAGGTACCCGGGGCGGGCTTCATCGCCAGCATACCGTTGCCTGGCGCGACGGCGTTCGCCGGGGACACGTTCGCAGGCGCCCAGTCCCCCCCGGCTGCCGCGACGGATGCAGAACGTGCCGACGTGATACGACAGTTCAGTGCGGATCTGCTGGACTGATCAGTTGCCGATCGACGCATCGGGCACGCGGCACGACGGCGCGCCCGCGGCGGGACGCCGCCGCCACCGAACCGCCTCCACGCTCCTTAATCGGCAGCTTGGAACGACACGTCCTCACCGGCGATCTGTGTGGCTTCACGTGACAACACCGCAAAAAACTCGTCGCCGGAGCGGGTATCACGCCACAGCGCCCCGTCGAACTTGAAGTGATAGCCACCGGTCTTCGAGGCGATCCAGATTTCGTGCATCGGCTGCTGCAGGTTGACGATGATCTTCGCGCCGCGCTCGAATTCAAGCGACAGCACATTGCCGCTGCGCTCGCATTCGATGTCCGCTTCGACATCGTCCGCGCCCTGTTCGATTGCCGCCAGAACCGCCTCGGCACGGGCCATATATTCGGTATCGGTCATGCTACACTCCACGCTTGGTTTTTCTGACCATCCAATCATGCGACCCGCCGTGTTCCGTTCCCGCTTCCCCGCCCCCGCCAAGACCCCGAAGGCCCCCAGCCTGAACGTCGCGCAAACCGTTGGCGCGCTGCGCCGCATGTCATCAGCCGCGATTGTAGCCGCTGCGGCATTGCCCCTGCTGGCGGCATGTGGCCAGCGCGGTCCGTTGTACCTGCCCACGGTGCCGCCGTTGCCCGCGCCGCCGCAGGACAGTGCCTACAGCACGCCGAATAACGCCGCTCGCGACGGCAGCGATGAGCCAGGATCATCCGCCTCTGGAACGTCTGGCGCGTCCGGCACGGTGGCGCAACCCACGGGAGCACGGTAATGGCGGGCGCGACATTCACGCCGGGTTTCGACTCGCGCGACGGCACGTTGTACGTCGAGGACTGCCGGGCCGAGACGCTGGCGGAGCAATTCGGCACGCCGCTGTATGTCTACTCGCGCCAGGCGCTGACGCAGGCCTATCAGGCTTATGCGCGCGCCTGCGAAGGCCGTCGAGCCACGGTGCATTATGCGATCAAGGCCAATAGCAACCTGGCCGTCTTGAATGTCTTCGCGCGCCTGGGCGCGGGCTTCGACATCGTTTCGGCAGGTGAAATGGCCCGCGTGCTGGCCGCTGGCGGCACCGCGGACCGGATCGTGTTCTCCGGCGTCGGCAAGCATCGCGACGAAATGCGCGCGGCGCTGGAAGCCGGCGTCAAATGCTTCAATGTCGAGTCGGTCCCGGAACTGCATCGCCTGCAATCGGTCGCTGCGTCGATGGGCGTGCATGCGCCAGTGTCGCTCCGTGTGAACCCGGACGTCGATCCCAAGACGCATCCTTATATTTCCACCGGGCTGAAAGGGAATAAATTCGGTGTCGCTTTCGCCGATGCCCGCGCGGTCTACCGCGAAGCCGGCGCCATGCCGAATCTCCGTGTGGTAGGGATCGATTGCCATATCGGCTCGCAGATCACCGAACCATCGCCCTATCTGGACGCCATCGATCGCATCTGCGCACTGGTCTCGGAAATCGAAGCCGACGGTGCACGCATCGCGCATATCGATGTAGGCGGCGGTTTGGGTATCTGCTACAACGATGAAACGCCGCCCGATATCGGCGCGTTCGTCACGATGGTACTCGACCGTCTGACCGAACGCGGTCACGGGCACCGGGAAGTCGTGTTCGAACCGGGCCGGTCACTGGTGGGGAATGCCGGCGTGCTATTGACGCGCGTCGAATACCTGAAGCCGGGCGAGACGAAGAACTTCGCGATCGTCGATGCGGCGATGAACGATCTGGCGCGTCCCGCGATGTACCAGGCGTATCATGCGATCGACCCTGTGACCCCGCGCGGTACCAGCACCACATGCTATGACGTGGTGGGTCCGGTCTGTGAAAGCGGTGACTGGCTCGGTCGCGACCGCGATCTGGCCCTCGCCGAAGGTGACCTGCTTGCGGTGCGCTCGGCTGGCGCCTACGCGTTCACGATGAGCTCGAACTACAACACACGCCCGCGCGCCGCGGAGATTCTTGTCGACGGTAGCCAGGCGCACGTCGCCCGTGCACGCGAAACGGTGCAGTCGCTATTTGCCGGTGAGCACATCCTGCCGGACTGAGTATCAGTTTCGGCGCACAGCGTGATGGCATCGCGATCACGCTGCGCCGCCGCCTTGATCAAGGCCGTCGCGCGCCCGGCGTGCGGTGCATCAATGCCCATCCCACCCTGAACAGCAGCAATACGGCAACGACGATCAGGTAGATCTTCGGTTGCGACAAGTCGTTCTTTCCCGCCTTCATCCACCAGAAGTGCAGCACGGCGAAACCTGCCCCCGCGTACACGGCGCGATGCAAGGTCAACCAACGTCGTCCGAGTTGACGCACCACCGCCTTCGGTGACGTTGCCGCAAGCACCAGCAAGATCACGAACGAGACAAAGCCAACCAGGATGAACGGCCGCTGCACGACGTCGCGCACCATTGACGAGAGATCGAAGAATTCGTCGAACCACACGTAGGTGATAAGGTGCAGCAACGCGTAGAAAAACGCAAACAAGCCGATCATCCGGCGTAACCGCAATAGCCAGGTCCATCCGGTGAGATGACGCGCCGGCGTCACCGCCAGCGTGATGCAGATCCAGACCAGCGACCAGGTGCCGGTCGAATACTGGATGAACTGCACGGGATTCGCGGTCAAGCCGTCGGTGAAGCCCAACGTGACGAGTCGCATCAGCGGGTAGAGCCCGAAGAGAAAAACCAAGGGCTTGAGCCAACGCATGCGCAGATCCGTCCGAGACGGCGCGCGCCGCGTAGCCGGTACGCGTTGCGGTGTCGCGGCGCTGTTTTTCACAGCGCGTGTATCGCCAGTCCGGTCTGCCGGTGCGAGAGTCGATTCCTGTTTTGTCATGCGGCCCCCGGCGTCAGAAGTTCTTCCGCAGATCCATGCCCTGATACAACGACGCTACCTGGTCATAGCCGTTGTACATCAGCGTCGGCCGCTTCGGCGTGAACAGCCCCCCCTCGCCAATGCGCCGCTCCGTTGCCTGACTCCAGCGTGGGTGATCGACGTGCGGATTCACATTCGAATAGAAACCGTACTCCTGGGGCGCCAGCTGATGCCACGACGTGGCCGGTTCACGATCGACAAAGCGAATCGCCACGATCGACTTCGCACTCTTGAAGCCGTATTTCCATGGCACGACGATCCGCACCGGCGCGCCATCCTGCTTCGGCAGCACCTCGCCGTAGAGACCAAACGTCAACAGTGTCAGTGGATGCATGGCTTCGTCCATCCGCAGCCCTTCGACATATGGCCATTGCAGGATATCGGCGCTCAATCCTGGCATCTGCTTCGGGTCGTTCAGCGTCACGAACTGTACGTATTTCGCATCGTTGGTTGGCTGTACCTGCTTGATCAGCGCCGCCAGCGGGTAGCCGATCCATGGGATCACCATCGACCAGCCCTCCACGCAGCGCATCCGATAGATGCGCTCTTCTTGCGGCGCCAGTTTCACCAACTTGTCGATGTCATAGGTACCGGGACGCGCCACCAGCCCTTCTACCCTGACCGTCCAGGGCCGCGTCTGCAGCGTATGCGCATTACGCGCTGGATCGGCCTTGTCCGTGCCGAACTCGTAAAAATTGTTGTAGCTGGTGATGTCCTTGAACGATGTGACGTTGTCCGTCACCCGATACGTCGCATTCGGTATCGCCGGCAATTTCTGCGCACCGGAATTCGCTTGCAATCCTTGGGCCGCCGCCGCATTGGCCAGTGACGGCAGCATCCCTGCAGCGGATGTCAACGCCCCCGCTCCCGCGAGTTGCAACGCCTGCCGGATAACCTGGCGACGGGACTGGAACAACGCCTGCGGGGTGATTTCACTGCGGGGAATATCGTCGCCGCGTAATGCGGCGATGTCGCGCCTGCTGGTCATGGCCAAGGCTCCTCGCACCGCTCGCGTGGCGCGGCGCAATGCAAAACGGCGATGCCGAAGCATCGCCGCGAGTTCGGAATGACCCTAGCTTACCGCAGTTGCCCGCGTCGATGGATGACATTCATGTCATCCACTCGGGGAGCGTTCACCGTGTCGTTTTCCGGTCGCCGCGTTGCGTTTCGCCTACAGCTTGCCGTAACTATGCAAACCCGACAGGAACATGTTCACGCCTAGGAAGGCAAAGGTCGTGACGACCAGTCCCGTCAACGCCCACCACGCCGCAGGTGCGCCGCGCAGGCCCTTCATCAGCCGCATATGCAACCAGGCCGCGTAGTTCAGCCAGACGATCAGCGCCCACGTTTCCTTCGGGTCCCAGCTCCAATAGCCGCCCCATGCCTGCGCCGCCCACAAAGCGCCCAGGATCGTCGCAATCGTGAAGAACGTGAAACCGATGGCGATCGATTTGTACATCAGATCGTCCAGCAGATCGAACGATGGCAGGCGATCGGCCAGCACGCCGCGCGCCTTCAGCAGCCATGCCACCGAGACCATCGCGGACAATGCAAACGAGCCATAACCGATGAAGTTCGCCGGCACGTGAATCTTCATCCACCAGCTTTGCAGCGCCGGCACCAGCGGCTGAATCTGGCCCGCGTCACGCGCAACCGAATACCACATCAGAAAACCGACGGCGGCCGAGATCACCAGCAGCACGAACGCACCCAGCGCCCGCGTGTTGTATAACCCTTCGTAGTAGAGGTAGAACAACGACGTGATCAGGCAGAACAGCACGAACACTTCGTACAGGTTCGAGATGGGGATATGTCCGACATCGGTGCCGATCAGGTAAGACTCGTACCACCGCACCATCAGGCCGACAAAACCCGCCAGTACCGCGACCCACAGCATCCGCGACGCAATCGCCGATGACGACGGTGCACGGAACAGCAGGCCCAGCCAGTAGAACACCGTCGAGAGCACCAGCAAGGCGCTCATCCAGAGAATTGCCGATTGGCTCGACAGCAGGTACTTGAGCAGGAACAGTTGGTCCGCATTCGCCAGATTGCCCTGATACAGCTGAATTGCCGACAACGCGAACCCTGCAATCAGCACGACCAGCAATCGGACCGGCTTCCAGAACCACCCGAGCGTGATGACGGCAGGCGTCGCGCACACCAGCACGGCCTTGTCATAGTAGTTCGTGTACGCGTGGAAGCGATAAATCGAAAAGCCCGCGCCCGCGACCAGCAACAGCGCATAGACGATGTCGACCACGCTCAGGCGGCGCCAGAACGCATCCCGCGCAAAGGGGAGCGGCTGGTTCGGATCGTTCAAGGGTGACCCCGACGGGGTACCGGACTGATCGCGCCCGAGCGGTGCGCTCGAACTGGAGGTAGGGTGTGAGGCCATGATCTCTGCGAGGTAGGTCACTTCGTTGTCGTATCGGACGCCGCATCGCTCGCGTCCGAAGGCGTATGCGACGGGGTGTCCGAATCAGGCGTCGCCGCGGGGATTGCCGCATCGTCATGCGCGTCGGGAGCCACGGTCTGGCGCACCGCGTCGCGCATGCGCACGTATTCTTTCTCGAAATCCATCGTCCGCCGCGCGGTCGACATCGCCATCAGCACATGCGTGCGCGTATCGCCGGCCGGACGCAGCCAGATCCAGACACGGCGCTCGCGAACGTAGAACATGGCAAAAATGCCGAGCACCAGCATGAGCGAACCGAGGTACACGATACGCTCGCCCGGCGCCCGTGTCAGTTGGAATACCGACGCCTGCACCTGGTGGAAATTATCCAACTGCAGGAAAACCGGGGCGCCGTAGTAAAAGCTGTCGGAAAGCGCGTTGATCGTGTTCTGGACAAACCGCATGTGCGGCGCGTCGGGTTGCAGCGGCGGTTCGCCTGCCTTTGCGCGGGCGAGTTGCCACAAGTCCCAGACGCTGCCCTCCAGCATCCGCAACAACAGGCCTGCCGCCTTCTCCCGGTCCGGCGCCGGCACGGACCCTTCGATGAAGTTTGCAACGGCCGGAAAGCCGCCGGCTGCCTGTACCGGCTGTCCCGCGAGCGGCGAGCCGTCGGCCTGCACGCCGGCGAACAGGTTCAGCACACGAATCGCACTCTCGCGCAAATTGTCCGCCAGTTGCGCATTGGCGGCGTTGGGCGCGGCGCCGGCTCCCACCGACCGATCGGCGAAAGCACGTGCGGCCGCCCCGCGCAACGCCGGGTCCTGCAGCGCCGCGCGCACCAGCATCCACTGCTTCACCGAACTTTCGTCGTCAGCCGGAATCCGTAGGTATCGGAACGGCGCATCCGGCTGTTCCCGCATGCCGGCGAGGAACATCGGCGCGCCATTGACCAACGTCGGCACCATGTAGTTGTTGAACTCACGGGCTTGTCCGGCACTGTCGCGAATCTTGTACTGGATGGACGGACCTATATTGTGCAGGTTTTCCGACGTCACGCTCTTCGCGCCGGAGCCGAGCCGCTCATCCAGCGCATGCTGGAAACCCGACTGTCGCGCCACGCCGCGCGCATCGGTCTTGCCGCTGCCGTCGGTCAGGTTTTCCACGTTGATGGCGCGGAAGTCCGAGAACTCGATCGTATCGCCGTCGGGCAAGGTTGTCGTGCCGCCGATGGTGCCCTTGTATGGCGCGGCCTTCACGGCGGTGCCTTGCATCGGATAGCCGGTCAGCTCGAGCGTCGTTCCGCCATCCTCGAAGCTCGACTGATAGATCGATACCCCGTCGTAGGTGAACGGCTTGTTCACCTCGACGCGGGCCGGCGTGCGCTTACCGGTCTGGCGATCGATCACGACGATATCGCTGGCGAACAGCTTTGGCATTCCCGTCGAATAGTAATCGACGATGAATTTGTTCAACTGGATCGAAAACGGTAGGTCCTGCAGCAGGATGCCGTCTTTTTCATTCAGAATCGCCGTGGAAACGTATTGACCTTCAGGCACCCACGCATAGCCGCGAAAACTCGGATTTTGCGGCCAGAGGCGGTGTTCGGGACCGATCTGCGCGATGGGCGCATTGGTCACCACCGGCGACTTGCCGAACAGCCAAACCTGCATCCGCACCATCAGGCCGCTGTCGAGCAAGCCGCCGATACAGATGACCACAATAGCCAGGTGGGCCAGGATATAGCCCACGCGCGTGAACGCGCCCCGCTTCGCGGAGATCAGCGTGGCACCGCTGTCGGTGCCCTCCGCTTCGCGCGTCCTCGTCTTGTAACCGGCGCGAACAAGCAACTGCTCGCAGGCATGCACGGCATCGCGCTGGACGGCCGGCGACGCGTATTCGTCGTGATGATGGAAGGCGCGCAGGCTGTTTTCGCGCACCCTGTCCTTCCAATTGCGCGTGTCGGCGATCATCTTCGGCCCGTTGCGCGTGACGCACAGCGAGATCGAGATGATCAGGAACGCCAGAATCAACATGAACCACCAGGCGCTGTACACGTTGTACATGTCCAGCGAACGGAAGATATCGGCCCAGAAAGGACCGAACTGGTTCACATAATTCGGATAAGGATCATTCTGCTTGATCACGGTGCCGATGATGCTGGCAATGGCCAGGATCGTCAGCAACGCGATGGCGAACCGCATCGATGCAAAAAGATCGATGAGGCTACGCCGCGTCCGGTCAAACCGCGAGGAACGGGCGCTGGCTGGGGTGGAACGCATTCAAACTCCGCGAGACAAAATCGGGCGCAACCACGGGGCGTACCCACCGCGTCATGAAGCCGCGAGCGCCTACGCCACGGTTACCAAAAAAAGCGCGTATTCGCACGTCCAGCATGGCTTCGCAAAGCGGGCGTATTGTACAATAAAGTCTGTTTTTCCCTTGATTTGCCAATGGTTAGGGGCGGACGGAATGTCGCGGCAGGGAAACAATGGCGGTCGTCGTGACGGGCTTCGGAACGAGAATGCAATGTAATCGCCCGGTAACGGTCACTCTCCCGACATAATCGAACTGTTTGGCCCTTGGCGAAAGCGCGCAAGACCACGGTACGGGTGCGACAACAAGCCTGCATTTGCCCTGCATCCTTGGTATCGACTGCTTTCAATGCACTGCGCTACGTCGGCATTGTGCAGGGATGGCGACCTGTCGGGCGGTCCACGCACGGTGCCCGCGTCCCTGGTGACGAGGCGGAGGAATGGCCGGCGTATTTCGCACGACGCTTTCGTCATGTGTTCGTCAGGTCCCTGTGCCGATCGGCAATGCCAGCGACGAGCCGCGTTCCGCCAGCAGAACCTCGATTTTCGCTGCCGCGTCAATTTGACGCAGTCATCACGGGTCCGGGTCTTGGTGCCTTCGCCGTTTATCCCTCGAAGTGAAATGGGTATCCAGCGACCATACCGGCAGTCCTTCAGTATCGCTGTTTTTTGTGTTTTCTAACGCGCTTCGGCGCGGAGTCCGTCATGCCGTCGTCGTATCTGCTGCACCAATCGCGCTTCTTCGTCACCGTGAATCATCTCCGGGACCTGCCCCCCACCCCGCAACCCGAGGTCGCGTTCGCGGGTCGCTCGAATGCGGGCAAGTCGAGCGCGATCAACGTGCTTTGCAATCAACGTCGATTGGCGTTCGCAAGTAAGACCCCCGGTCGTACCCAACATATCAACTACTTCGAAGTCGGGCCGCAGGACGAGCGCGCCGGCTTTGTCGTTGATCTGCCAGGGTACGGTTATGCCCAAGTACCGGGTGAAGCCAAGAAACACTGGGAAGCCTTGTTGAGCAGCTACATGCGACTCCGTCCGCAATTGCGCGGCATGGTGCTGGTCATGGACTCGCGACGTCCATGTACCGATCTCGACGTCCAGATGATCGATTGGTTTGCGGTCACCGGCAAGCCGATCCACATGCTGCTGACCAAGGCCGACAAACTGAATCGACAGGAAAGCCAGCAGGCCCTGCGCAAGACGCGCGCGCTGATCGATCGCTATAACGAAGCGAGCGGCGAGGAACAACTGACGGTGCAGCTTTTTTCGATGCTCAAGCGTGTGGGATTGGAGGAAGCACACGCAAAGGTCGAAAGCTGGATCAAACCGCCGGCGCCGGTCGAGGATGGATCAGCGGCCCCCGTTGCCGCTGAATAAGCCTGCCGCCTTGGTGTTGGTCTCAGCTACGTCAGCCGCCTGGGTCGCCGATTGTTCCGCCAAGGCACGGGCCAATGGCGTGTCGGCACCTACCGATGCCGCCGTCGCCCTGTTCGACCCCGCATCGGCTTTTTGCGCGGTTTGCAATACTCGCTGCAGCGTGGCGGCGAAGCGATCCGCCGGCTGATAGCCCATCACCCGTAACGCGGTCAGTTCGCGGCCATGTGCATCGTAAAAGATGACCGCCGGCGGCCCGAACATGCCGAAGTGTTTCATCAACGCCTGATCGTCGGAATTATTCGCCGTCACGTCTGCTTGCAACAATGCAAAAGACTGCAAGGCGGTATGCACCGCGGGCTGCGGAAACACCAGACGCTCCATCTCCACACAGCTCGTGCACCAATCAGCGTGGAAGAACAGCATCGTCGGACGACCGGCTGCGGCCGTGGCGCGTTGCAGTTCTTTTAGAGACCGAACCTTGGCAAAGGGCAATCCCGCCATGTCCGCACTGTCGCCGGCACCAGCGGCCCGCGACGACGTATTACGCGAGACGCTGTCGGCAGCACCCACGGGCATCGCCACACCGGCAAATACAGCCAACGGCCGCATCGGATCGCGGGCCCCCGCCAAAGCCCCAGCGATCAATGCGGCCGCGCAGCCCGCGAATAGCCAACCCAACGCCCGCCCCAACACCCGCCAGGCGATGCAGCCGATGGCCGACGTGCTCGCTGCACCGCCAATGGGCACGACACCCAGGCAACAGGCACCTACCAAGGCGACGAACGCCCACCCCAGCAGTACGAGCGCGGCGGGTAGCACCGGTGCCGTGACCCACACCGCCGCCGCCATCAACAGTACGCCGAACGCGCGCTTGACGCTGTCCATCCACAGGCCCGCGCGGGGTAACAAGGCGCCAGCGCCCAACCCCACCACCAGCAGCGGCACGCCAAGTCCCCAAGCCATCGCAAACAAAGAAACGCCGCCCAGGAACACATTTCCGGTCTGTGCGATGAACGCCAGCACGCCGAACAGCGGCGCCGTCATGCACGCCCCGACGAGCAGGGCCGACAGGGCCCCCATCACCAGGACGCTGAGAACGCGGCCACCCCGCAATCGGCCCGACGCGGCGGACACACGGCTCTGCCAGGCCCCCGGCAACTGCAATTCGAACGCGCCGAGCAAGGAAACGGCGAACACCAGCAGCAACACGCCGAAGGCGCCGAGCACCCAGGGGTTCTGCAACGCCGCATTCAGGCTTGCCCCGGCGAGCGCGGCCGCGATGCCGAACACGGTATAGACAATTGCCATGCCGAGGATGTAGGTCGCCGACAGCGCGAGCCCGCGCCATCGGGTCAGCGCGGCGCCCTCACCGAGGATGATCGACGAGAGGATCGGAATCATCGGCAGGGAACATGGCAGCAGACTCAACGCCGCCCCCAATACAAAAAAGATCGCGATTACCGCTGGCAGGCTACGGCCTTCCAATACATGCATCGCATACGCTTGATCGTAAAGGCTGTCGGTAACCGAGGCAGGTACATCGCCGGCAACCAACGCCGGGTCGGCTGCGGTGTCCGTGATCGCCTCCCCCTCCGCGGCCGGCTTCAGCGCGACACCCGCCACATGCACCTGGTGATGGATCGGCGGATAGCAGACGCCTTTATCCGAGCAGCCCTGCGAGGTCACATCGAGATCGAACGGACCTTGCGCGCTTGTCACCGGCACGGTGATGTGCAGCGTCCCCCGATAGGTCTCGACGTCTTTGTTGAACGTCTGGTCGAACTTGACCATACCGGGAGGAAGTTGCGCCGCGCCCAGGGTGGCCTGGCCGGCAATGACCGTGTACGCGAAACGCTCACGATACAGGTAATAGTCTGGCGCGATCCGATACTGCAATTGGACTGCGCCCGGCACTTCGCTGGATTGGAATCGAAACGCCTCAGACGGATCGAGAAACCCGTCGTCGGCGTAGGCAACAGCAGGCAGCGCGAAAACCAATAACAGCAGCAGTGGCGTTAGCGCAAGACCACCGCGGAAGATCGCTTGCGCGGCACGGTGCAGGCTTTGGCGCAGACGCACGCGCCAGCGTGCCGTGCGGATGGTTGTACCGAGTACGGGCACACGGTCCAAAAGAAGAAAACACCGGGCACCGCGCTTGTCGGCATGCGGCGGCCGTCGGTACAAAAACACGGGCATTCTCGAGATCGCCATCAAAAAGCAGATTGTAACGGCTGGGCACCGCCGCCAAGATGAAACGTGCCTCCACATCAAGACCAATGGCGCACCACGCAACGTCATGCGACCCGCCATAAAACATCCGCGCGCGCATGAAGGCCAGGGGTGCCCGACGATTCTACCCGCTTCACGTCATCGACTTCGCTTTGGCCACGGAACGCTTTCACTTGTGTCGTCACTGAATCAGCGAAGTGACTTGGTGATGCATGCATACCAGCATTGCACCGCACATTCGATCGCAATCAGTAAGCGATCGCTTTATACCGTTCTAGCCATCGACCATGAGCCTTGCCCGAAACCTGATGCATCAACTGGCCACCGCGACCTCGATGACACCGCCAGACCCGGCGATGACGACGTGGGATCTCGCGATAGAGGATCGATCCATCACGCTGGAGGATGGCGGCGCCGTGTTGATATTGAGCACTCCGCTGGGAACAGCGTTACGCGCCCATCCCGCGCCATTTTGGCAGCACCTGCTGGCATTGAACACCACCTTGGTCGTAGCGGATGGCGGTGCAATCACGATTGATCGGCCCGGTCATACGATATCACTGACGCAGGTGTGGCCCGCTTCGCAGTACGCGTCGCGCAACCTGCCCGACTGCCTTGGTACCTTCATCGCGCAGGCCCGCCGCCTGGTCGACACGCTGAACCGGACGCTCCCGCTTGACACTTCTTCCGAAGATGGGGAGCCGGAGTCAGGTGGCGCGGCGACTTCGACGAAGGAGCCTGTTTTCGTCTGAGCGTGTGGATGCCGCCATCATTGATGAGTGCGGCATGTGATCAAGGACCGTGTGAGAGACGCGCTATGGCGGAAATGTCTGTATCGCCGGACGGTATTGCCATCGGCGTGGATGCGCATTGGGACCTCCGCGGCATCACCGACATCGGCAAACTTGCCGAATCGGCGCGTCGGACGGATCTGATCGAGCAGGGTTTTTCGCCGCTGTGGCGCAGTGCTGTCGCCATCCTGTCGACATTGCCGCTGATTGGCGGCAGCGAGCACGTCAAGCAAGCGGCAGCAGACATCGCGTTCAGTGACACGGCCCGCGCCGCGCACTTCGACGCATTTGTCGACGCGCTGCAGTCGCAGTACGGCGAAGCCGTTACCAACGAAGCGATTGCGCCGGGATGGCCGCCCGATTGCTGAAAGCCGGTGGCGCGGAAGCTTTCGTGCCGATCCCCGCGACATGGATCTATGTGGACGCGGACACGATGCAGCGGTATTCGCTCGACTTGATACGCGAAGTTACCGCATTGAATGTCAAGGCAGACGCGGTGGATCAGACAATCCAAACATTCGCCTCACCCGGTCGTCCGATGAGCAAGCTGGAAGCCACAAATCCACATGCGACGCGCGTCGCCTTTGCACAGGACGCGATAGCAAGGCTTCCGGCAGCAACACGTGAATCGATGCGAACGTTGCGCACTGCATTGGAAGCGTGCAAAACCCCGCCCAACGACTACGAAAGCGCAATGCGGCAGATGAAAGCGCTGGTCGGCGGTTTGCACGAACACGTCCCCGGCCCATTCGGTTCAGCGATCAATGTGGCATTGGGCGCGGCAAACACGTTGTATAGCGAGATCCGTGACGCTGCCCACGAGGATAGCGAACTACTGGTCAAGCAGAAGCAGCCCAGTTGAAACCCGACCTTTTTGAAAATCGACATGCCAACCGCAAACGACCTCCTGACCACGCTGGCGCAGCAAGCCGGCCTTCCTTTGACGTTCGACGCGAACGGTTGGTGCATGTTCGAGATCGACGGACTCTGGGTCGCCCTTCATCGCACCCCGTCCCATTTGATCATGCACGGCATGATCGGCGCTTATCCCGATCGCCTCGACGATGCCACTTTCTGGCGCGACGCGCTGTTCCGCAATACCGCAACACTGAAAACCGCTGGCGCGGCGATTTCGATGCACGACGGACGGACGTTGATCCTCACCCGTCCGGTGGCAAACGACCTACCGGACATCAATTCGATCGGTGCCCTTTCAGTGACGTTCGTCGATACATTGCGCGGACTGGCCGCGGCGCTCCCGATGGCCGATACGACCCCGCTGCCAAGCGCGGCGAGCGATGGCGGCATGCTACCCATGTTCGGCGGTCCTTACATGGCGGTGTAACCGACAGGAGGGTGGCCTTGGCCGCCATGATCATCGCGGCCCACGCGATTGAACCGTCCTCGCCGGTCAGGCGGGCCGCCTGAGCTTACTGTACTTTCAGGAACCGCCATGCCATTTAATTCTTCATTACCGGGAACCACCGTCGCGGACTTGAAGGCCGATTGGGGAGCCGTCACGGATGTTCGCCCGTTCGCCGAAGCCGAACGGAAATCGAACCTGATCGAGCATGGGTTTTCACCGCTATGGCGTGGTGTGGTGCGGGTGCTGAGCAATTTGCCGATCATCGGCAACACCGATGCCGTCAAACAAGCCGCAGCTGACATTACATTCAGTGATACGGCACGCGCCGAGCGCTTCGACGCCTTCGTCGGTGCACTTCGCTCCCAATACGGCGAAGCAGTCAGCCACGAGGCGATCGCCCTGACGTCGCTGTCACCGGCGAATTACCTGTCACTGTCAAAGATGCGGGAAGTCCGCGACGTCGCGCAGATGCGCGAAAGTCTGACGCATAACCAGCAATTCTCGAATCGGGTGGAAGTGAAGGTATGGCCGTGGGAGAACATGAGTCGCGTCGGGCATGTCGCGTTGATGCTGCGGCATGAAAAAACGGAAGGCGGGGAGATCACGCGGGCTGACGGAGAAGCGGAGACCTACGCCAGTTGGTGGCCCGGAGCCGAGGAAGAGAGAGAGGGCGAGCAGGTCAAGGAAGGCGAACTGCAGGAAAAGATCACTTCCTTGACGCGCGCGCCGCGACTTGGGGTACCGACGACATTTCGAGAGAACAAAATCCTTGAACTCTCGGCACGCGCGCAGCGGGGGCTGATGAGCGGGAAATTCCAACCCAAGGAGGGGCAGGTGCTATTGCCGGCCGAAAAGGGCGAAGAAGCTCAATGGGGCATGGAACCCGAATTCTCGATTGCCATGCCGATGGCCGGATATAACGAACGCCCTGTCGCTGTCGGCACGGGGGAAAAGGAACAGACAACCGCGCCCGCCCTTACGACCTTCGGCCTCAATGGACCGCAGATTAAAAACTATTGGGAGAAAGACGTTCTAGGCGACGAAAGCGCGCAATTCGCGCTCGTCAGCGCCGACAGCAATTGCTCCGGGATGGCGGCGCGACTGCTGAAGGCAGGTGGTGCAGGCGCTTTTGTTCCGGTCCCTACTGCGCAGATCTTTCTAGACCCGAATACGATGCATCGCTATTCGGTCGAACTCATGCGCGAGGTTACCGCTCTGAACGCCAAGGCCGACGCGGTGGACCGTGCCATCGGCGCGTTGCCGAAAACCGTTGGCCAGGAAGGGGCGGCGGCCGCGCCTATTTCCCAGGCCGAGCGCGTGACCCTTGCGCAAGCGGCGATAGCCGCCCTTCATCCGTCCGCACGCGCGTCGATGCAGACGTTAAGCAATGTCTTGAATGCCTGCCAGACAGAAGCTGCGGATTACGAAGGGATGATGCAACAGATGAAGGCGCTTGTTGGTGGGCTGCATGATCATGTCAACGGTCCGTTCGGATCGGATATCAATAAGGCCTTAAGAGCAGCATACGAATTGTACGACACGATACGTGGCGCAGCGCACAAGGCTAGCTATCTGCATGACACGATGGAGTCCGATATCGCGTCCGATTTTTTTGATGATTGATCACGCACGCTAAATACGACGCCCGCCCCTTCTCATTGACTGGGCGGCCCGCTCGGGCGTGAAGCATTATCTGGAACGGTCATGACACACATACCTTTAGCGCCCGATGGCGCTGTTGCGGACTTGCAGGCCGGTTGGGAAGCCGTCACGGACGTGCGCCCTTTCGCAGAAGCGGAACGGCAGTCGAACCTCATCGAGCATGGCTTTTCACCGTTATGGCGTGGCGTAGTACGTCTTCTGAGCAGCCTGCCGATCATTGGCAACACGAATCCCGTCAAACAAGCTGCGGCGGATATCACGTTTAGTGATACGGCACGCGCGGAGCGCTTCGAGGCGTTCGTCGGCGCCTTGCGGTCCCAATACAGTGCGGAGATTACCGATGAGGTGGTTGCCCTGACGGCGCTGTCGCCGGCGAACTATCTATCCCTGTCGAAGATGCGCGAAGCCCGGGACGTGGCGCTCATGCGGGAATGCCTTACCCATAACCAGCAATTCACGAATCGTATAGAGGTAAAGGTGTGGAACTGGGAAAACATGCGCCGCGTCGGCCACGTAGCGCTGCTGATGCGGCATGAGCTGACAGATGGCGGCGATACAAAATTAACGGGCCCGGATGCAGAGACATACGCCAGTTGGTGGCCCGGCGGAGATTTCGACGCGTCGCCCGACGAGGGGCAAGTGTCCGGCCTCGAAGCGAAAATATCCGATCGATTGGAGTTTGACATTCAAACGCAACGCGGGTTCGCTGGCTCATACAAATCCGATATGTACAGCGAAATGTCCCAACGCGCTCGAGAAGGACTCGAATCAGGACGATTTGCGCCATTGCCGGGTCAAGTTCCCATCAATATCTATCAGGGGGGAGAGGATGAAGCGCCTAACGTGAGCTGGGGAAAAGAACCCGACGCGTCTATCGCCATGCCGATGGCAGGCTACAACGAAAGACCACATCCAGGAGGGACCGGAACGGATGCCAACGGGGTCGTCGTTCCAACCCTGACCACTTTCGGCCTCAGTGTCGACGCCATCAAGACATACTGGGAAACGGAGGCGATTGGGAATGATGCGGCGCAGTTCAAGCTCGTCAGCACGGACCGGAACTGCTCGGGCATGGCGGCGCGGTTATTGAAGGCCGGCGGCGCGCATGCGTTTCTGCCAGTTCCCGAAGCGGTGCTCTTCCTGGATCCGAATACAATGCGTCGCTACACAACGGACTTGATGACGGAGGTCACCGCATTGAATGCAAAAGCGGATACCGTCGACGCCTCATTCGGCAGGCTGTTCACCGAGGATGAAGGGGCAGATGAAAGCGGTGTGACGCCCTCCTATTCAGTCCGCCTGGCACGTGCCCAAGAGGCAATCGCTTCACTGCCACGGGCGACACAAGCGTCCATGCAGGCATTAAACAATGCCTTGAATGAATGTAAGACGGAAGCGGGCGACTACGAAGGGATGATGCGACAAATGAAGGCGATGGTGGGCGGCCTGCACAACCACGTCAACGGCCCGTTCGGATCGGATATCAATAAGGCGCTAAGGTCTGCATACGAATTGTACAGTGCGATCCGTGGCGCAGCCCACGAGGCTGGCTACCTGCGCGAGGCGAGTGACTCCGATATCCCGTCGGATTTTTTTGATAATTGATCATGCGTATTGAATACGTTTCTTCCAAACACCGAGTCGATCACCCCCTTCGAATGACGTCCAAGGATACTTCGGGCGCGTTGGCGGCAGCGCTCCCGATGGCTAATACCAATTCGCCGCCAAGCGGGCCAAGCCAGTGGCGGCATGCCTCCCTAGTTTGACTGCAGTCGCATGGCCGTGTAACGGATAAGCGACCGTCCTTACCGCATCGATTGCCTAGACCGCAACGGCGGCGCTTTCATAGACCCGGCATGCAATCAAAGACTTACTACACTTTTAGGAAAAATCATGACAAACGATTCTTTATCACAGGGAGGTCTATTAACAGACTTCCAATCCGACGCGACAACCGTCACGGACATCCGCCCATTCGCGGAAGCCGAACGACGATCGAACCTCGTCGAGTATGGCGTCTCCCCGTTTTGGCGTGGCATGGTACGCATTTTAAGCAACCTGCCGATCATCGGAAACACGAACGTCGTCAAACAGGCGGCGGCGGATATCACATTTAGTGATACGACGCGCGCGGAGCGCTTCGAGGCATTTGTGGGTGCCTTGCGTTCCCAATACGGGGCGGAAATTACCGACAAGGTCGTGGCGATAACAGCGCTTTCGCCGACAAACTATCTGTCCTTGTCGAAGATGCGCGAAGCACGGGACGTGGCGGCCATGCGCCAAGGGGTTACGCATAACCAGCGGTTCCAGAATCGCGTCGAAGTCAAGGTATGGAACTGGGAAAACATGAATCGCGTCGGACACGTATCGCTGCTCCTGCGGCATCCGATCGCCAATCACGGTCGAACCGTATTGAAAGGTGACAAGGCCGAGACCTATGCCAGTTGGTGGCCCGGCAACGAATTGCCCACCTCAACCGACAATAGTCTCGTCGACAATGTAGTAGATAAAATCGTCCATAGATTGGCGTTTACGGGTACGGCACTCGGCCGTACCAGCGACTACGCGAACGACGTCTACGCGGAGATGTCCGAGCGCACGCGAGAAGGTTTGGAAGAGGGGCGGCTGCAGCCATTGCCGGGTCAAGTGCCGATGAATTACATCGATGACAGCACCAATTTACCAACGACAACCTGGGGCATGGAACCGAATGCATCGATTGCAATGCCGATGGCGGGATACAACGAAAAACCGTATGTCGATGCCGCCGGCAAGGAAGAAAATTACATGGAGTTCACGTGGACCCCGTTCGGTCTTGATGGCGGCGCCATCAAGACCTATTGGGAAACCGAGATAAAAGGAAACAAATCGGCGCAGTTCAAGATTTTCAGCACGGACTGGAACTGCTCGGGCGTGTCAGCGCGCCTGTTGAAGGCGGGCGGTGCGGAAGCGTTTCTGCCGGTTCCCGAGACGACGCTCTTAATGGACCCGAATACGATGCGTCGCTACGCGACAGATCTGATGACCGAAGTCACTGCGCTCAATGCCAAGTCGGAGGCCATCGACGCCATGTTCAGCAAGTTATTCGTCTTGGAGATGGAGGCAGACGAGAATGGCGCACCACCCACCTTTTCGGTCCGCTTCAAGCGCGTGCAGGACGCTATCGCGTTATTGCCACCAGCGACAAAAGCAACGATGCAGACTTTAAGCGATGCGGTGGCGGCCTGCGATCCGGTCGCGCACGATCATGCAGGAATGATGCGCCAGTTGAAGGGATTGGTTAACGGATTACACCCACACATCAAGGGCCCGTTTGGTACACATATCAACCTCGTGCTGGTGTCGGCGTGCCATCTTCTCAACGCAATACGCGTTGAAGCGTTTGCCGACAAAACACATAACGGCCACAACGCAGTCGGTTCGGAGCAAGCCGACGTCGAATAACGCAACACCCGGAGCCAAAAAGGATGCGAAAAAAAACCGCCTCATGAACTGCACCCCAAAAGTTGGACACGCGTCCAACGATTTGGGGTGTTTTTTCATGAGCAGACATAGTGCGCAGTTCAAGCGCTCCGTTGTGAAGGATTTGCTCTCAGGCAAAGGCGGCAGTAGCCGGGATGTCGCGTATCGACACGGCATCGATCACGGCACGGTACGCAAATGGGCGGCTGCCTGGCAGGAGCGCGGCGAAGACGCGTTCAGGAAGAAATACAGTCACTATGACGCGCGCTTCAAGCTGAAAGTGCTGAGGGCCATGCTGTCGAAGGATCTGTCCGGCCGGCAGGCGGCCGCATTATTCGATATCCGCAATCCGGCCGTGATCGGCATCTGGAAACGCCAGTATGATTCGGGAGGTATCGAGGCGCTGCAGCCTCGCCCGCGAGGACGACCCGTGAAGCAACCCAAGTCATCTGTGCCGTCCGATTCGACGAAATCCGACGTATCGCGCACGAAAGAAGAGCTCCTCGAAGAGCTGAACTATCTGCGTATGGAGAACGCGTACCTAAAAAAACTGGATGCCTTGATCCGCTCGGAACGCCTCGAAGCGCCGCGCAAAAAGCGCAAATAGTGGCCGGATTAAGGCATCGGTTTCCAGTTCAGGGGCTGCTGAAGTTGGCGGGCCTGGCGCGCAGCACTTTCTACTATCACTGCAAGGCCTCGCTGGCAGCGGACAGGCACGCGCCACTCAAGGCGCGCATCCGTTCGTTATTCGAGCAGCACAAGGGACGCTATGGCTATCGGCGCATCACCAGCGCGATCCGGCGTCTGGGTATCGTTGTCAATCACAAGACGGTCCAGCGGCTGATGCAGTCCATGAAGCTGAAGTGTCTGGTGCGCCCGAAGAAGTACCGCGCCTTCCGGGGCACGGTGGGACGGATTGCACCGAACGTGCTGCAAAGGCAGTTTGATGCCGATGCGCCGAACCGCAAGTGGGTCACCGATATCACCGAGTTCCGGGTGGGGGAGAGCAAGCTTTATCTCTCACCGGTTCTGGATCTGTACAACGGTGAAATTGTGGCCTACGAGACGGCTACGCGCCCGGCATTCGCAATGGTCGCGGGCATGATCAGAAAGGCAATGAGGAAGTTGAAGCACGACGATCGGCCGGTGGTCCACTCCGATCAGGGCTGGCACTATCAGATGAGTGCCTACCAGACACTGCTAGCCCGGCGCGGTCTTACACAGAGCATGTCGCGCAAGGGCAACTGCCACGATAACGCGACGATGGAGAGCTTCTTCGGTACGTTGAAGTCAGAATTCTTTTATCTGAATCGCTTCGAAAGCATTGAGGCGCTGCAGGCCGGCATCAAGGAATACATTCACTACTACAATCACCACCGCATCAAGCTCAAGCTGAAAGGGCTGAGTCCTGTGATGTACAGAACCCAGCCCTTAACGGCCTAGCCAAAAACTGTCCAACTTTGCGGGGTCAGTTCATCAAAGGGCGGTTTTTTTCTTCCAACACGGTCTACCACGATTCGCGCAGACCGACTGAGAACCAACGTCGGCGCTTACTCGGCGTCGCTCGTGTCTTCCACTGCTTCCGTGACTTCCGGGCGATCCATCAATTGGATCAGCGCCATCGGTGCATTGTCGCCGTGACGGAAACCGAACTTCAGGATGCTCAGATAGCCGCCCGGGCGGTTCGCGTAACGCGGGCCCAGCACGGTGAACAGCTTCGTGACCGAATCACGGTCGCGCAGGCGATTGAACGCCAGACGACGGTTTGCCAACGTATCGGTCTTGCCCAGCGTGATCAGCGGCTCCACGACACGGCGCACTTCCTTTGCCTTCGGAACCGTGGTCTTGATTGCTTCGTGATGAATGATCGAATTCGACATATTGCGCAGCATTGCCAGGCGGTGAGCGCTGGTACGGTTCAGCTTACGCAGTCCACTACGGTGACGCATGATGATTTTCCTTGAATTGAGTCTTGCTCCGGCTCTTCTATCCGTCCTGCCACACCCATCTGGCGCAGCGGACCGCGGTCCGGTAGGGTTGATTTAAAGGCAACTCCGCGTACAACGCGAAGGGGCATCATCTTACCGTATGATGCCCCTTCGATCCAACCACCCGCGGCACATGCTGCGATCGAAACAACAGATCGCGCCGCACCGCGCCGTGGTGCAAGGTCGCGGCACCACGCTGTCGCCTGACAGGCGACAGGCGTTATTACTTATCGAGGCTTGACGGCGGCCAGTTCTCGAGCTTCATGCCCAGCGTCAGGCCACGCGAGAACAGCACTTCCTTGATCTCGGTCATCGACTTCTTACCGAGGTTCGGGCACTTCAGCAGCTCGTTTTCCGTACGTTGGATCAGGTCGCCGATGTAGTAGATGTTTTCGGCCTTCAGGCAATTTGCCGAACGGACCGTCAACTCAAGATCATCAACCGGACGCAACAGGATCGGATCGATCTGTGGCGCACGCGACGGGGCTTCGGCCGTGGTTTCGGTACCTTCCAGCGCCGCGAACACGTTCAACTGATCAACCAGGATACGCGCTGCCTGACGAATCGCTTCCTCCGGCGTCAAGACGCCGTTGGTTTCGATGTTCATCACCAGCTTATCCAGATCGGTACGTTGCTCCACCCGTGCCGATTCCACCGCATAGCTCACGCGCTTGACCGGCGAGAACGACGCGTCCAGCACGATACGACCGATGACCTTGGCGACGTCTTCGCCGTAGCGACGTACGTTACCCGGCACATAGCCGCGCCCCTTTTCCACCTTGATCTGCACGTCGAGCTTGCCGCCCTTCGACAGATGCGCGATCACATGGTTCGGATTGATGACTTCGCAGTCATGGGGCAGTTCGATGTCCGCCGCCGTAACCACGCCTTCGCCGTCCTTGCGCAACGTGACCGTGACTTCATCACGGCTATGAAGCTTGAAAACCACGCCCTTCAGGTTCAGCGCCAGGTTGACCATGTCTTCCTGAACACCGTCTAGCGTCGAGTACTCATGAACCACACCCGCGATCGTCACTTCCGTCGGCGCGTAACCCAGCATCGACGACAGCAGTACACGACGCAACGCGTTGCCGAGTGTGTGACCATAACCGCGTTCAAACGGCTCCATCACGACTTTGGCGTGGTTGTCACCCAACGACTCCACTGCGATGATCTTGGGCTTCAACAAACTGTTTTGCATAGGTTTTCCTCTTCAATACCCTCGGCTCGTTACACCGATAAGGCTGACTGGCAACAACCCTAAAAAGCCGACGCGTGGCATGCCACGGCACCGACGTTACCGTCAGCCGCCGTTTCTTGCCACGCAGCCGGCACTACTTCACTGCTCACCACAACGCTACCGTAATGCAAACCCGAGACCGATCCGCATTCAGGTGGCCGATCAACGCGAATACAATTCGACGATCAGGCTTTCGTTGATGTCGCCCGTGATTTCCGAACGATCCGGCACTTGCTTGTATGTGCCCACCAGTTCCTTCGAATCAACCGCAACCCAGCTCGGGAAGCCGCTCTGCTCTTGCAGGCTCAATGCTTCCAGAACGCGAGCTTGCTTCTTGGCCTTCTCACGGAGCGCGATCACGTCACCGACGCGAATCTGCTGCGACGGAATGTTCGCCACCACGCCATTCACCGTGATTGCACAGTGGCTGACGAGCTGACGGGCTTCCGCACGGGTCGAGCCGAAGCCCATCCGGTACACGACATTGTCCAGACGGCCTTCCAGCAATTGCAACAGCGTGGCGCCGGTGTTGCCCTTGCGACGGTCGGCTTCAGCGAAGTAACGGCGGAACTGACGCTCCAACACACCGTAGATCCGCTTGACCTTTTGCTTTTCACGCAGTTGCAGACCGTAGTCCGACGTCCGCGCACCCGAGGTACGACCATGTTGACCCGGCTTGCTGTCAAGCTTGCACTTGTCAGCGAGCGAACGACGGTTCGACAACAGCGACAGGTCAGTGCCTTCACGGCGGGAGAGTTTGGCTCGTGGGCCGGTATAACGTGCCACTTTCAGTTTCCTTCTTGATTAATCGCGGACAACGGGCTGGGCATACGGTCCCGGCAAGACATCGGGCGTGCAAGTCTGCACAAAAGACGTCTTACCCCGCACCCCCACCCGCTGAGGCGAGTCCGATGTCCTGCACGGGGACGTCCTTGATGTCTGGACCGTCGCCACGCGCGTCGCACCTGGACGGTGGGCTTATGGGTGGAATGGCTCGCACCATTCCGGCATGCATCGATCAGATACGACGACGCTTCGGCGGGCGGCAGCCGTTATGCGGGATCGGCGTCACGTCGCAGATCGACGTGATCTTGATACCCAGGCTGTGCAACGCACGAACCGCGGATTCGCGACCCGGGCCGGGGCCCTTGATGCGCACTTCCAAGTTCTTCACGCCGTATTCCATCGCCACGCGGCCAGCTTGTTCCGCTGCTACCTGCGCTGCAAACGGGGTCGACTTACGGGAGCCCTTGAAACCTTGACCGCCCGAGGTCGCCCACGACAGGGCATTACCCTGACGGTCCGTGATCGTGATGATCGTGTTGTTGAACGATGCGTGGACGCATGCAACGCCCTCGGGTACGTTCTTCTTCACCTTTTTCCGGACGCGCTGAGCGGCGGAATTGTTCTGAGCCTTAGCCATTCGTTTTTCCTGTGACCAGTGTTGCGCTTACTTCTTCAGCGAAGCAGCGGCACGACGCGGGCCCTTGCGGGTACGCGCATTCGTGCGGGTACGTTGACCGTGGACAGGCAGGCCCTTACGGTGCCGCACGCCGCGGTAGCAACCCAAGTCCATCAAGCGCTTGATGTTCATCGTGACTTCACGACGCAGATCGCCTTCAACCGGATAGTTCCCGATTTCCAGACGGATCTTTTCCTGATCGTCGTCGGTCAGTTCGCCAACCTTCTTCGAGAAAGGCACGCCAACCTTCTCAAGGATCTTGCGCGCGGTCGGACGGCCGATACCGAAAATCGCCGTCAAACCGATCTCGGCGTGCTTGTGATTGGGGACATTAACCCCTGCAATACGAGCCATTACTCTTCCTCAACTGAGAGCCTGGTACCGACGCTACGCGTCAGCCCTGGCGTTGCTTATGGCGCTGATCCGAGCTGCAGATCACCCGCACAACGCCATTGCGCTTGATCACCTTGCAGTTCCGGCACATGCGCTTTACCGATGCCATTACCTTCATGATGTTACTCCCTCGAAATCACTTCGCCCTGAATACGATCCGCGCCCGCGATAGATCGTAGGGCGTCAGTTCCACCGTCACTTTGTCCCCGGGGAGGATACGGATATAGTGCATCCGCATCTTGCCGGAGATATGCCCGAGCACGACATGACCGTTTTCCAGCTTCACCCGAAAAGTCGCGTTGGGCAGGTTTTCCAGCACCTCGCCCTGCATCTGGATTACATCATCTTTGGCCATATTCTCGTGCTCAACGCATCATCGTATTGCCGCCCTTGAAATTGGCTTTCCGGAGCAGCGATTCATATTGTTGCGACATCACGTACGACTGGACCTGCGCCATGAAATCCATCGTGATCACCACGATGATCAACAGCGACGTACCGCCGAAGTAGAACGGCACATTCCAGCGCAACACCAGGAATTCCGGCAACAGACAAACGAACACGATGTAGATCGCACCCGCCAGCGTCAGCCGCGTAAGAATCCGGTCGATGTAGCGCGCGGTTTGGTCGCCCGGTCGAATACCCGGCACGAACGCCCCACTCTTCTTCAGGTTGTCCGCCGTTTCCCTGCTGTTGAACACCAACGCGGTGTAGAAAAAGCAGAAGAAAACGATGGCCAACGCGTACAAAATTACATACGGCGGCTGTCCGGGTGACAGCGTTGTCGCGATGTTATGCAACCACGGCATCCGGGTGCTGAACCAGTTTGCGATCGTCGCCGGGAACAGAATGATCGACGATGCAAAGATGGGCGGAATCACCCCCGCCATGTTCAGCTTCAACGGCAGATGGGACGACTGTCCGCCGTAAATCTTATTGCCCACCTGGCGCTTCGCGTAGTTCACGAGGATCTTGCGCTGGCCGCGTTCGATGAACACCACCAGATACGTGACCCCTGCGATCAACGCGACGATGATAATCGCCGAGATGATGCTCATCGACCCGGTTCGCACCAGTTCGAACAACCCTGCCACCGCATTCGGCAGCCCCGCCGCGATACCGGCGAAGATAATGATCGAAATGCCGTTGCCCAATCCGCGCTCGGTGATCTGCTCACCCAGCCACATCAGGAACATTGTCCCGGTCACCAACGTCACCACCGTCGTCAGGCGGAATGCAAGGCCCGGATCGATCACCAGACCTTGCTGACCGCTCAACGCCACCGCAATCCCGAACGCCTGGAAGGTCGCCAGCACCACGGTAAAGTACCGCGTGTACTGAGTGATCTTCCGCTGACCTGCCTGCCCTTCCTTCTTCAGCGCCTCCAGCTGCGGCGACACGATCGCCAGCAACTGCATGATGATCGACGCCGAGATGTAAGGCATGATCCCCAATGCGAACACCGAGAAACGCGACAACGCGCCCCCAGAGAACATATTGAACATCCCGAGGATGCCGCCCGCCTGACTCTGGAACAGCTTTGCCAGTTGGTCCGGATCAATCCCCGGCACCGGAATATGCGCACCGATCCGATAAACGATCAACGCCAGCAGCAGGAAAATCAGCCGCCGGCGCAGGTCGCCGTACTTCGGCGCCGTCTTTCCGGATTTCGCAAGACTTGGGCTGGTAGCCAAAACCTTCTCCGATGCAGCCGTGGCCATCCTGCTTCGCCACGTATCGCCACGTTCTGCGCTAATTAATCGCTGATTGCCGCTGCGGCGGGCCTGTCTCTCGGCCGGCCCGCCGTTCACTGCTTACTCGCTCAGCGAGCCGCCTGCCGCTTCGATCGCCGCACGCGCACCCTTCGTCGCCGTCATGCCTTTCAGCACAACCTTGCGCTTCAGTTCGCCCGTTGCGATGACCTTCACACGCTCGATCATCTGACCGACCAGCTTGGCCTTCTTCAATGCGAGCAGGTCGACTTCGTCGAGCCCCAGCTTTTCGAGGTCGCTCAAGCGCACTTCACCGACGAATTCCTTCGTCAGCGAGGAGAACCCGCGCTTCGGCAGACGACGATGCAGCGGCATCTGACCGCCTTCGAAGCCAACCTTGTGGAAACCGCCCGAACGCGACTTCTGGCCCTTGTGACCGCGACCAGCGGTCTTGCCCAGGCCAGAGCCGATGCCGCGGCCTACACGGCGCTTGGCATGGGTCGAGCCTTCCGCGGGCTTGATGGTATTGAGTTGCATAGTCTGTCCCCAGGCTTAAGAGCCGATGACTTTCACAAGGTACGAAACCTTGTTGATCATGCCGCGTACCGCCGGCGTGTCTTCCAACACGCTGACCGAGTTGATGCGGCGCAGACCGAGACCGCGAACCGTATCACGATGCGATTCACGCGTGCCGATCAAGCTCTTGACGAGCTGAACCTTGATGGTCTTATCTGACATGGTGAGCATCCTTAGCCGAGAATATCTTCGACCGACAAGCCACGCTTGGCTGCTACTTCCGCCGGCGTCACTTGCTTTTTCAGTCCATCCAGCGTCGCACGGACCAGGTTGTACGGGTTCGTCGAGCCAAAGCTCTTCGCGACGACGTTGTGCACGCCAACCGCTTCGAATACCGCACGCATCGGGCCGCCGGCGATCACGCCGGTACCTTCCTTGGCCGGTGCCAGCAACACCTTCGAAGCGCCGTGACGGCCCTTGATTTCGTGTTGCAGCGTACCCTTCTTCAGGTCGACCTTGAACATATTGCGGCGCGCGCTTTCCATCGCCTTCTGCATCGCAGCCGGGACTTCCTTCGCTTTGCCCTTACCCATGCCGACGCGGCCATCGCCGTCGCCAACCACGGAAATCACCGAGAACGACATCACGCGACCGCCCTTGGCGACCTTCGTGGTGCGGACGACGGCGATCGGCTTTTCGATCAGGCCGTCTTCGCTCTCGGTTTGAGTGCGTACTTGAGTTTTTGCCATGACGACCCCTTAGAACTTGAGACCGGCTTCACGGGCGGCTTCGGCCAACGCCTTGACCCGACCGTGATACCGGAAACCAGAACGATCGAACGCCACCGACTCGACGCCTGCTGCCTTGGCGCGTGCTGCAATGCGTTGACCGATCAGCGTAGCGGCGTCAACGTTGCCGCCCACGCCGGTTTTACCAGCCAATTCCGTACGCACTTCCGCTTCAACGGTGGACGCGCTGGCCAGCACTTGCGTGCCGCACGGCGAGAACACTTGTGCGTAGATGTGCAGATTCGTACGGTGCACCGCCAAACGGTGGATGCCGCGGTCCGCGATGAGGATCCGCGTCTTGCGCGCACGGCGCGCACGAGCTTGTTTCTTATCCATGGTGGGCACCTTACTTCTTCTTGGTTTCCTTGAGGATCACAACCTCGTCGGAGTACCGCACACCCTTGCCCTTGTATGGCTCAGGCGGACGGTAGCCGCGAACTTTCGCAGCTTCCTGACCGACGACTTGCTTATTGATCCCCTTGATGACGATCTCGGTCTGCGACGGCGCTACTGCCGTCACGCCAGCCGGCAACTGGTGCACGACCGGATGCGAGAAACCCAGCGACAGATTGATCTTGTCGCCTTGCACTTGCGCACGGTAACCGACGCCGACCAGGGTCAGCTTGCGCTCGAAACCCTTCGTCACGCCGATAACCGCGTTATTGGTCAGTGCGCGCAGCGTACCGGACAGCGCATTCGCTTCCCCGCTTTCATCCGCGACTTCGAAGGTCAGAACACCGCTGTCCAGCGCAACCTTTACCAGCGGTTGTGCTGCCAGCGACACCGAACCGCTCGGGCCCTTGACCACGATTTGTTCCGCGCCAATCGTTACTTCCACGCCTGCCGGCACGGTGATCGGGCTTTTACCAACTCGAGACATTGTTCTCTCCCTGACGTCAGGCGACGTAGCAGATGACTTCGCCGCCCACGCCTGCGGCGCGCGCTGCACGATCGGTCATCACACCGCGCGGGGTGGAAACAATGGCGACGCCCAGCCCGTTCATCACGCGCGGAATGTCGTCACGACCCTTGTACACGCGCAGACCAGGCTTCGACACGCGTTCGATGCGCTCGATGACCGGACGGCCGGCGTAGTACTTCAGCGTGATGCCCAGCGATGCCTTCGCACCGTCAGTCGTCACGGCGTAGGTTTCAATATAGCCTTCGTCCTTCAGGACCTTGCAGATCGCAACCTTCAGCTTCGACGACGGCATGACTACCGACGTCTTCCCGACTTGGTGTCCGTTTCGGACGCGGGTCAGCATATCGGCGATAGGATCACTCATACTCATATCGTTTCTCCTATTACCAGCTGGCCTTGGTCAGGCCCGGGATTTCGCCGCGGAAAGCCATCTCGCGCAGCTTGTTACGGGCGAGGCCAAATTTACGGAAAGTGCCACGGGGACGACCCGTGACGGAACAACGATTGCGTTGACGCGTAGGATTCGCATTGCGCGGCAGCTGTTGCAGCGCCAGGCGTGCTTGATAACGCTCATCGTCGGTCTTGCTGGAATCGTCGATGATCGTCTTCAATGCGATGCGCTTGGCCGAGAACTTTGCAACCAGGCGCGCCCGCTTGTCTTCACGTTCGATCAGTGCCTTTTTAGCCACGTTAACCTCAGTTTCTGAACGGGAACTTGAAGCTGGCGAGCAGCGCCTTCGCTTCTTCGTCGGTCTTCGCGGTGGTCGTGATGCTGATGTTCAGCCCACGCAGCGCGTCGATCTTCTCGTATTCGATTTCGGGGAAAATGATCTGCTCTTTCACACCGATGTTGTAGTTACCACGACCATCGAACGCACGGCCGGAAACACCTCGGAAGTCACGCACACGCGGCAACGCGATGGTGATGAAACGATCCAGGAATTCCCACATACGTTCTTGACGCAGCGTAACCATCGCACCGACCGGATACTGCTCACGGATCTTGAAACCTGCGATAGCCTTGCGTGCCTTCGTGACCACCGGCTTTTGGCCAGCAATCTTCGTCAGGTCGCCCACGGCGTGTTCGATCACTTTCTTGTCAGCAACCGCTTCGCCAAGACCCATGTTCAACGTGATCTTGACCAGACGCGGCACTTCCATCACTGACTTGTAACCGAACTTTTCGGTCAACTCAGGGATGACTTTTTCTTTGTAAATCTCTTGCAGACGAGTCATTTGTCACTCCAAGCGTCAAGCGCTGATCGTCGCACCGGTCGACTTCAGGAAACGCACCTTCTTCCCGTCCTCAACCTTGATGCCCACACGCGACGGCTTGCCGTTCGCATCCACCAGCGCCACATTCGACTTCTGCAGCGGCATAGCCTTGGCTTCCACACCGCCCGTCGTACCCTTCATCGGGTTCGGCTTGACGTGCTTCTTCACCAGATTCAGGCCTTCGACCACAACGTGATCTTCTGCCACCAGCAGCACGGTGCCGCGCTTGCCCTTGTCTTTACCGGTAATGACGATGATCTCATCGCCCTTGCGAATCTTTTCCATCGCGGCTCCTTACAGCACTTCCGGCGCCAGCGAAACGATCTTCATGAAGCGTTCGCTGCGCAGCTCACGCGTCACCGGCCCGAAAATACGGGTGCCGATCGGCTCGAGCTTGTTATTCAAAAGCACGGCGGCATTGCCGTCGAACTTGATCAGCGAGCCGTCTGCACGGCGAACGCCCTTTGCGGTACGAACAACAACAGCGTTGTAGATTTCGCCCTTCTTGACGCGGCCACGCGGTGTCGCTTCTTTCACGGTCACCTTGATGACGTCGCCAATAGCTGCGTAACGCCGCCTGGAGCCGCCTAGCACCTTGATGCACATGACTTCACGCGCACCGGTGTTGTCGGCCACTTCGAGCCGAGATTCGGTCTGGATCATGATTTAACTTTTCCCAACTTAATCCGAGAACGCCACCATGGCGCCATCGGTCAGTCTTGGTCCCGTCAGCCAGCCGGCTGTTTGGGCGTGAACGGCAGGCGACAGCTGAAGGACCACTATCACCTTGGTGCCACTGCCACCCGCCGAAGCCTGCACAAACCGCCCGGCGAATGATAATCGGCACCAAAACGCCCTTTCGGGCGAATCCAAATTGAAGCAAAGAGCGAGAGTATAGCCCGCTTTCTCTTCCTTAGCAATACCTTCGCGGCGACAGGGCCAAAAACCGGGCCACGTCGCCGTTTCACCACATCAGGTCGAACAGTTGCGGTGATGAAAAAGCCGGCCTTTTTCAGCCGGCTCTTTGATCACCGCCCCGAACCAAAGTCCGAGGAGGCGTACGCAATCAGATCACGCGCGCGGCAGTGATCAGGCGGGACACCGTCCATGCCTTCGTCTTCGAGATAGGACGCGACTCCTGAATCTCAACGAGATCACCTTCGTTATACGTGTTGCTTTCGTCATGCGCGTGGTACTTCTTCGAGCGTACGACATACTTGCCGTAGATCGGGTGCTTCACGCGGTGCTCGACCAGCACGGTCACCGTCTTGTCCATCTTGTTGCTGGTAACGGTGCCGGACAGCGTGCGCTTCAAGCTATTGGTAGCGGTATCGTTCATTTCTGGCTCGCCTTTTCCGTCAAGAGGGTGCGTACGCGTGCGATGTCGCGACGAACCTTCTTGATTTGGCTGGTATTGCTCAGCTGCTGGGTACCCAGCTGCATGCGCAGGCCGAACTGGGCCTTCAGCAAATCGCTGAGTTCCTGGTTGAGCGCCGCTTCGTCCTTACTGCGAAGTTCAGATGCTTTCATCGTTCATCTCCCTCAGGCGCCGATGTGACGAACAACGAAGGTCGTCTGGATCGGCAGTTTTGCCTGGGCCAGACGGAACGCTTCGCGCGCCAATTCTTCGGTAACGCCGTCCATTTCGTACAGCATCTTGCCTGGTTGAATCTCAGCGACGTAGTACTCCGGGTTACCCTTACCGTTACCCATCCGCACTTCCGCCGGCTTTTGCGAGATTGGCTTATCCGGGAAGATTCGAATCCAGATCCGGCCACCGCGCTTGATGTGACGCGTCATGGCACGACGCGCAGATTCAATTTGACGCGCGGTCAGACGACCACGACCAATAGCCTTCAGACCGAACTCACCAAACGACACCGCGTTACCGCGAGTCGCTACACCGGTGTTACGGCCCTTCTGCTCCTTACGATACTTTCTACGCTTCGGTTGCAGCATGATTACCCTCCAGTGCGGCGCGGCGCACCACGACGCGCACCAGGACCACCGCCTTCACCGTCACGGCGCGGGCGGCGATCGCCCGGACGTGCGTTGCGACGATTACGCTTGTCTTCGACCGGCGCCTCTTCCACTGCCGGCGCTTCGTTCGGGCCCAGGTGGTCGCCCTTGTAGACCCACACCTTGACACCGATGCGACCGTACGTCGTCTGCGCTTCCGAAGTTGCGTAGTCGATGTTGGCACGCAGCGTGTGCAGTGGCACACGGCCTTCGCGATACCATTCCGTACGTGCGATTTCGATACCGTTCAGACGACCCGAGCTCATGATCTTGATGCCTTGGGCACCCAGACGCATCGCATTGGCCATCGCGCGCTTCATTGCGCGACGGAACGCGATACGGCGCTCGAGCTGCTGCGTAATCGAATCACCGATCAGCTGCGCATCGATTTCCGGCTTGCGGATTTCTTCGATGTTGACGTGAACCGGCACGCCCAACAGGCGTTGCAGGTCCGACTTCAACAGCTCGATATCCTCACCCTTCTTGCCGATCACGACGCCAGGACGCGAACTGAAAATCGTGATCCGGGCATTGTTTGCCGGACGTTCGATCAGCACACGACCTACCGAAGCGTTCTTCAGCTTCTTCTTCAGGTATTCGCGGACCTTGATATCTTGGGACAACATGCCCGCAAAATTCTCATTGCCTGCGTACCAGCGCGACGACCAGTCACGCGTCACGGCCAGCCGGAAGCCGGTCGGATGAATTTTTTGTCCCATCGTCGACCCCTTAGTCCCCGACTGCCACAAAGATGTGACAGGTCTGCTTTTCGATTTTGTTGCCGCGACCCTTCGCGCGCTGCGTGAAGCGCTTCAACGAACCCGCTTTGTCGACATAGATCGTTTTGATCTTCAACTCGTCGATGTCTGCGCCTTCGTTGTGCTCCGCATTCGCGATAGCCGACAACAGAACCTTCTTAACAACCACGGCTGCAGCCTTCGGCGAGAACGTCAAGACGTCCAACGCACGAGCAACAGGCAGGCCGCGGATCTGATCAGCGACCAACCGGGTCTTCTGGGCCGACATACGGGCCCCGCGATGAATTGCTTTAGCTTCCATCTCTATCGCCCCTTACCGCTTGGCCTTTTTGTCCGCTGCATGACCCTTGAACGTCCGGGTCAGAGCGAATTCGCCAAGCTTGTGGCCTACCATGTTGTCCGAGATGTACACCGGAACGTGTTGGCGACCGTTGTGGACCGCGATCGTCAGACCGATAAAATCGGGCAGGATCGTGGAACGACGCGACCAAGTCTTGATCGGCTTCTTGTCACGCGAGGACGCCGCCGCTTCAACCTTCTTCAGCAAGTGGGCGTCGCAGAACGGACCTTTCTTAAGAGAACGTGCCATGTCGGCTCCTTAACGCTTCTTGTTGCGGCGCTGCACGATCATACTGGTCGTGCGCTTGTTGCGACGGGTGCGGAAGCCCTTGGTCTTCTGGCCCCACGGGGAGACCGGATCGCGACCAGCTGCGGTCTTACCTTCACCACCACCGTGCGGGTGATCCACCGGGTTCATTGCAACACCGCGAACCGTCGGACGAACACCACGCCAACGCATTGCACCGGCCTTACCGATTTGACGGAGGCTATGCTCTTCGTTGCCGACTTCGCCGACCGTTGCACGGCATTCGATGTGCACGCGACGGATTTCGCCCGAACGCAGACGAACCTGCGCGTAGATGCCTTCACGCGCCAGCAACATCGCCGAGGTGCCGGCCGACCGCGCGATCTGCGCGCCCTTGCCCGGCAACATTTCGATGCAGTGGATCGTCGTACCAACCGGAATATTCCGAATCGGCAACGTATTACCCGGACGGATCGGGGCTTCGGAACCGGACATCAGCGCTTGGCCGACAACCATGCCCTTCGTGGCGACGATATAACGACGCTCACCATCCGCGTACAGCACCAGCGCGATGTTCGCGCTACGGTTCGGGTCGTATTCGATACGCTCGACCTTCGCCGGGATGCCATCCTTGGTGCGCTTGAAGTCGATGAGACGATATTGCTGCTTATGCCCACCGCCCTTATGGCGCGTCGTGATGCGACCGTTGTTGTTACGGCCGGCTGTCTTGCTTTCACTCTCCACGAGCGCCGCGAACGGACGCCCCTTGTAGAGGTCGGCATTGACGACCTTGACCATCCCGCGGCGCCCCGGGGAGGTTGGTTTGACTTTAACGAGCGCCATGATTACTTGGCCTCCGTCGATTCAAAGTTGATTTCCTGGCCCGGCTTCAGCGAGACATAAGCGCGGCGCACGTGTGCGCGGCGGCCCATGAAACGGCCAAAACGCTTTTCCTTGCCTTTACGGTTCAGGACCTGGACCGACTCGACTTCAACCTTGAACAGCAGCTCAACAGCCGCCTTGATTTCAGGCTTCGTCGCGGTCTTCGCGACCTCGAACACGACCTGCTCGTTCTTTTCCGCCACGAACGTCGCCTTTTCGGAGACTACCGGCGCGAGCAGGACCTGCAGCAAACGATGATCCTTTTTGCGAACGTCCGTCATGACAGCAACTCCTCGATCTGGGCAACCGCCGCCTTCGTGACCAGAACGTTCTTGAAATGGATCAGCGACAGCGGGTCGGCATAACGCGGCTCGACAATAGCGACGCCAGGCAGGTTGCGCGATGCCAGATACAGGTTCTCGTCGAGCTCATCGGTGATGATCAGCACGGACTCGAGGCCCAGGCTCTTGAACTTCTGCGCGAGCAGCTTGGTCTTCGGCGCTTCCAACGTGATCGGCTCGATCACGGACAGACGGCCTTCACGAACCAATTGCGAGTAGATCGACGAGATGCCCGCACGGAACATCTTCTTGTTGACCTTCTGCGTGAAGTTTTCTTCAGGCGAATTCGGGAAAATCCGACCACCCCCACGCCACAGCGGGCTGGAGCGCATACCGGCACGAGCGTTACCCGTACCCTTCTGGCGCCACGGCTTCTTCGTGGAGTGGTTGACTTGCTCACGATCCTTCTGCGCGCGGTTACCGCTACGTGCGTTCGCCTGATAGGCGACGACGATCTGGTGAATCAGCGCTTCGTTGTAATCGCGACCAAAAACGGCGTCCGACGCAATGACTGCCTCGCCCGTTTGACCTTGCTCATTCAGGAGCTTCAGTTCCATGATCAGGCTCCTTGCGCGACAGTAACGTGCGCCTTCACTGCCGGCGTCACGAACACGACGCCGTTCTTCGCGCCCGGCACCGCGCCGCGAACGAAGATCAGCTTGCGATCCGCGTCGATACGCGCGATCTGCAGATTTTGCGTGGTGGTGGTGACGTCACCCATGTGACCCGTCATGCGCTTACCGGGGAAAACGCGACCCGGATCCTGCGCCATACCGATCGAGCCCGGCACATTGTGCGAGCGCGAGTTACCGTGCGAAGCACGACCGGATGCGAAGTTATAGCGCTTGATGGTACCGGCATAACCCTTACCGATCGACACGCCCTGCACGTCGACCTTTTGGCCATCCGCGAACAGGTCGACATCCACCACGGCACCCAGTGCCAGCGAAGCTGCACGCTCCGCGTCGACACGGAATTCCTTCAGGACGACACCCGGCTCGACACCGGCTTTGGCCAGATGACCAGCTTCCGGCTTCGTCACGCGCGAGCGGCGACGCTCGCCGTATGCCAACTGGACCGCAGCATAGCCGTCGGTTTCCAGCGTCTTGATCTGCGTTACACGGTTGTTCGACACGTCCAACACGGTGACAGGAATCGAATCCCCATCAGCCGTAAAGATACGGGTCATCCCAACCTTGCGACCCACGAGTCCAAGGCTCATTGTTTTCTCCATTCCCGACTGCGATTGGCCGGGGCTTAAATACACCCAAAAGGGTGCGAAATCTCAGCGGAAAACGCCCACACACCCCTTAATCAGGCGGCAGGCTTGGCGCAAATTTCCTGATCACTTTCCGCGGGAAGCGGCGTTTGAACGGGAAATCAAATCGTCTTAGCGACGAAAAGCTCATCACTATACCTTAGGTAACCGGGGCGTGCAAGGCATCTATCTGATCAGCAAGGGGAAATACCGTAGGCGTTGCGGGACGGCATCGGCGAAGGAGAAACGGCGAGGGCATGGCGCACCGGCGGCACTCACCGCGCAACCGCCGCGCAGCCCCTGCCGACGGCGCGTCCGTGTTGCGACAAAGCGCCGCTCGCGTAGGATCAACAGCGCACTAACTGTAACGCGAGCGCCTCGGCAACCTTGATGCCGTCGATCGCCGCCGAATAAATGCCTCCGGCGTACCCGGCGCCCTCACCGGCGGGGTACAAGCCTTTGACATTGATACTCTGGTAGTTGTCGTTCCGGCGGACACGAACGGGTGATGAGGTTCGCGTTTCCACTCCCGTTAATATCGCATCGGCCATCGCGAAACCCGGTAATTTCTTATCGATCTCGGGCAAGGCCTCGCGGATGGCGTCAATGACGTAGTCGGGCAGCGCCGTACTCAAATCGGTTAGATTGACGCCGGGCTTGTATGACGGCTCCACGCTTCCCAACTGCGTACTCGACCGCTTCGCAAGGAAGTCACCAACCCGTTGCGCCGGGGCACGATAGTCGCACCCGCCTAATTCAAACGCCCGTGCCTCCCAGTGACGCTGAAAGGCAATGCCCGCCAGCGGACCACCGGGAAAATCGTCCGGCGTAATGCCAACCACGATTCCTGCATTCGCATTGCGCTCGTTACGGGAGTATTGGCTCATCCCGTTGGTCACCACGCGCCCCGGCTCCGACGCGGCGGCGACCACGGTCCCGCCGGGGCACATGCAGAAGCTGTAGACGGCGCGACCGTTGCTGCAATGATGGACGACCTTGTAGTCCGCCGCGCCGAGAAGCTTGTGTCCGGCAAAGCGCCCGAACTGACTACGATCAATCACACCTTGCGGATGTTCGATACGAAAACCCAGGGAAAACGGTTTCGCTTCCATGAACACGCCACGGTTGTGGAGCATCTCGAACGTATCGCGTGCACTATGTCCCACCGATAGCACGACATGATCGCAGCGCAACGTCTCGCCAGTCGAGAGAGCCAGGGCACGGACTGCCCCATCTTCGATATGAATGTCGTCGACACGTGACTCAAACCGCACTTCGCCGCCGAGCGAATGGATCGTGGCACGCATTTTCTCGACCATACTGACCAGGCGGAACGTGCCGATATGCGGCCGGCTCAGGTAGAGGATATCGTCCGGTGCACCCGCCAGAACAAACTCCTCAAGCACCTTCCGCCCATAAAACTTCGGGTCCTTGATCTGGCTGTACAGCTTGCCATCGGAGAAAGTCCCTGCGCCTCCCTCGCCAAACTGCACGTTGGATTCAGGCTGCAGGACATTCTTGCGCCACAGCCCCCAGGTGTCCTTGGTGCGCTCACGAACGGCCTTCCCGCGCTCCAGAATAATCGGGCGGAACCCCATCTGCGCCAGGATCAGCCCCGCAAAAAGACCACATGGCCCCATACCGATGACCACCGGCCGCGATGTCGCCGGCGAGTCTTCCCGCGCCCGCGCAACAAATTTGTACCGCATGTCCGGAGTGACTGCGACGTGAGGCTGGCCCTTCAGATGCGCGAGCGCCTTGGCTTCATCCTTGATATCGACATCGACGATATACGTGAGCTTGATATCGGAACGCTTGCGGGCATCGTGGGCCCTTCTGTACACGCTGTAGCGCAGCAAATCTTCAGCAGGAACGTGCAGTTGCGCCAAGCGAGCATGGATGGCCGACGCGAGCGCGTCTTCCGTGTGGTCAAGCGACAGCTTGATTTCACTGATTCGTAACATGGTGATCGGTGTGCAAAGGGCGCTATCTATCCGCCAATGCGCGGATTCTACCGCGCAATCGCCCCTGCGTCCCCAGGACCGCGGGGGCGCAGGCGTCGCATCGCCCCAACAAGCCCCCCCCAACCAAACAAGGACGAGTCCACGCAGTCTTTGAGGCCAGTCCAATCGCTCTCACCACGACCACGCTCTATCGTTGCCAAACGGGTCAGTGATAGCGCGGCATGCCCGTCTCGGCCCCTGTTCGCGCAATAGCTTTTGGAGCGACTTCATGCGACTTCCTGCCTATCCACACCTTGCTAAAAGCAACGGGACGCGGCGCACGCCTTGTCGAAAAATCGCGCACGTCCTGACGTGCGCAGTACTGAGCGTCGCACCACTCGTCGCCTCCTCCGAGGCGGTCGCGGCGACCAATGGTGTTTTTGTACAAGCCGATGGCTTGCTGTCCATCGGCCCAGGTCGCCTATCCGCCGCCAATAGCAAACTCGGCGGCGGGGACGGACATACGCTTTATGGATTGGCCAACGACGGACGCTTCGGCTTCGGCGCCGCGGTTGGCTACATTCATGACCGCACTGGCATACGTGTGCGATATCTGTATCTGGGTACGCAACCCACGCTTTCGATCAACGGAAAGACGACCGGCAGCCGCGGAGGCCTGACGTCTCATTTTATGGGTGTCGAAGGCCTTTACCTGGTGCCACTGATCCCGCGTCGCGTGGATCTCGTGCTAAGCGGCGGTGCGGGTGTGCTGCGATCATCGGTACCGTTTCCCGGCACGTCGCACCCGAACGCCGAAAAGGCCCCACGGCCCGGCAAGGCTACCCAGTTCGAGCCCGCCCTGTCATTGGGAGTAGGTCTGCGCGTCGCGCTGCTCCGACAGATCACCGGAAACATCGACATTACGCGTCTGACACCTTTTCAAAGTGGCCTGCGCTCGCGCGGGCTGTACAACAATGGCCAGACGGTCATATCCGCAGGCATCGCTTATACGTTCTAGGGCACCTGTGCAGGTCGCCTCGATCATCTCGCCCTAAGGCGCACGTTCGCTCGTCGCCCTGTTGCGCAAAAAAAAACCGACCTCGAAAGGTCGGTTTTTTTCATTGGTGGCGGCGATACCCGCCAACCGCCCGCGTCCATCGAATGGCTTAGGCCAGTTTGATCTTCACGTCGACGCCAGCGGCCAGATCCAGCTTCATCAACGCGTCAACCGTCTTTTCGGTCGGATCGATGATGTCGACCAGGCGTTGGTGCGTACGGATTTCGAACTGGTCACGCGATGTCTTGTTCACGTGCGGCGAGCGCAGCACGTCGAAGCGTTCAATACTCGTCGGCAGCGGTACCGGACCGCGCACGATGGCGCCCGTCCGCTTCGCTGTCTCAACGATTTCGATTGCCGATTGATCGATCAAGCGATAATCAAATGCCTTCAGGCGAATACGGATGTTTTGGCTTGCCATGATGTTTCCTTAAAGAGCGAGGCGGCTGGGTCCGCCATCAAATAAAGAGCGAGGGGTTGCGCGATTGCCCTGCAAAGTATCAACGCAAACCGGAATATACAACAGCCCCCATCGTCGCGCCGCTTCCCTGCACCGTAATGCGTGAAATCGGTATTGAAACAACACCGGGGCGCATGCGGCACACCCGCGCGACAAGGGGCTTGCGGTGCCGAACCAGCATGAAGCAGGCCCGACACCGCCGAGGCAACCTTACTTCGTGATGGTTGCCACGACGCCGGCACCGACGGTACGGCCGCCTTCGCGGATAGCGAAGCGCAAACCTTCTTCCATCGCGATCGGAGCGATCAACTTCACCGAAATCGACACGTTGTCGCCAGGCATGACCATCTCCTTGCCTTCCGGCAGCGAGATCGAGCCCGTCACGTCCGTCGTACGGAAGTAGAACTGCGGACGATAGTTGTTGAAGAACGGCGTATGACGACCGCCTTCATCCTTGCTCAGCACGTACACTTCCGCCGTGAAGTCCGTGTGCGGCTTGATCGAGCCCGGCTTCGCCAGCACTTGACCACGTTGCACGTCTTCACGCTTCGTACCACGCACCAGCACGCCTACGTTGTCCCCTGCCTGACCTTGGTCCAGCAGCTTGCGGAACATTTCAACGCCCGTCACCGTCGTCTTTTGCGTATCGCGCAGACCGACGATCTCCACTTCCTCGCCAACCTTGATGATCCCGCGCTCAACACGACCCGTCACCACCGTGCCGCGACCCGAGATCGAGAACACGTCTTCCACCGGCATCAGGAACGTACCGTCAACCGCACGCTCCGGCGTCGGGATGTACGTGTCCAGCGCTTCGGCCAATGCCATGATCGCCACTTCGCCCAGCTCGCCCGCATCGCCTTCCAGCGCCAGCTTCGCCGAACCCTTGATAATCGGCGTATCGTCGCCCGGGAAGTCGTACTTCGACAGCAACTCCCGCACTTCCATTTCCACCAGCTCCAGCAACTCAGCGTCGTCCACCATGTCCGCCTTGTTCAGGAACACGATGATGTACGGCACGCCAACCTGACGCGACAGCAGAATGTGCTCGCGCGTTTGCGGCATCGGGCCGTCCGCGGCCGAGCACACCAGGATCGCGCCGTCCATCTGCGCCGCACCCGTGATCATGTTCTTCACGTAGTCAGCGTGGCCCGGGCAATCAACGTGCGCGTAGTGCCGATTCGCCGTCTCATACTCAACGTGCGCCGTGTTGATCGTAATGCCACGTGCCTTCTCTTCCGGCGCCGCGTCGATCTGGTCGTACGCCTTCGCCTCACCGCCGAACTTCTTCGACAGAACCGTTGCAATCGCCGCCGTCAGCGTCGTCTTGCCGTGGTCAACGTGACCGATCGTGCCCACGTTCACGTGCGGCTTGGTACGTTCAAACTTGCCTTTAGCCATGTCAGTATGCTTTCAAAAATGGTTCGATATTCAGGATCTGCGCCACCGGCCCGCCGGCATTCAGCCCGGTCCGGCGACACGTCCGCGCACGCGTACACACGAATGCGCGGTGAGTCGTTTTCGCTTACTTGCCCTTCGCGGCGACAATCGCCTCGACGACGTTCTTCGGTGCTTCCGCGTAATGCTTGAACTCCATCGTGTACGTCGCACGACCTTGGGTCGCCGAACGCAACGACGTGGAGTAGCCGAACATTTCCGACAGCGGCACTTCAGCCTTGATTTGCTTGCCGCCACCAACCATGTCGTCCATGCCTTGCAGCATACCGCGACGCGACGACAAGTCGCCCATCACGTTACCGGCATAGTCTTCCGGCGTTTCCACTTCCACCGCCATCATCGGCTCGAGCAGCACAGGGCTTGCCTTGCGCATCGCTTCCTTGAAAGCCATTGAACCAGCCATCCGGAACGCGTTTTCGTTCGAGTCCACATCGTGGTACGAACCGAACACGAGGCGTACCTTCACGTCTTCCACCGGGTAGCCTGCAACCACACCCGCCTTCAACGTGTCCTGGATACCCTTGTCGACTGCCGGGATGAATTCACGCGGCACCACACCGCCCTTGATTTCGTCCAGGAACTCGTAGCCCTTGCCTTGTTCGTTCGGCTCAAGCGTGATGACAACGTGCCCGTACTGACCACGACCGCCCGACTGCTTGACGAACTTGCCGTCGACGTCCGCAGCGATCTTGCGGATCGTTTCGCGGTACGCCACCTGCGGCTTACCGACCGTCGCTTCGACGTTGAACTCACGCTTCATCCGGTCGACCAGAATTTCCAGGTGCAGTTCGCCCATACCCGAAATGATGGTTTGACCCGATTCTTCGTCGGTCTTCACGCGGAACGACGGATCTTCCTGTGCCAGACGGTTCAGCGCCAGGCCCATCTTTTCCTGGTCGGCCTTCGTCTTCGGCTCGACAGCCTGCGAAATCACCGGCTCCGGGAAAATCATGCGTTCGAGCACGATCACCGCCGACGGATCGCACAGCGTATCACCCGTCGTCACTTCCTTCAGGCCCACCGCCGCGGCGATGTCGCCGGCGCGCACTTCCTTGATTTCCTCGCGCTGATTCGCATGCATCTGCAGAATCCGGCCCAGGCGTTCCTTCTTCTCCTTGACGGAGTTATAGACGGTATCGCCTGCATTGACCAAGCCCGAGTACACGCGGAAGAACGCCAACTGACCGACGAACGGGTCCGTCATGATCTTGAAGGCCAGCGCCGAGAACTTCTCTTCATCCGATGCCTGACGCGTGGTCGGCTCATCGTTCTCAAGCAAGCCCTTGACCGGCGGAATATCGATGGGCGACGGCATGTAGTCGATGACCGCATCCAACATCGCCTGCACGCCCTTGTTCTTGAACGCCGTACCGCACATCATCGGCACGATTTCGCCGGCGATGGTACGCGTGCGCAGCGAGAGCATGATCTCGGCTTCTGACAGCGTGCCTTCTTCCAGGTACTTGTTCATCAGGTCTTCCGACGCTTCAGCCGCGGCTTCGACCATCTTTTCGCGCCATTCATCGGCAACGCCCTGCAGTTCGGCGGGAATATCCCTGTACTCGAACTTCGTACCTTGTGCGGCGTCATCCCACACGATGGCCTTCATCTTGACCAGATCGATCACGCCTTGGAAGTTTTCTTCCGCGCCGATAGGTACCTGGATAGGAATCGGGTTCGCCTTCAGGCGTGTACGCATCTGCTCGTACACCTTGAAGAAGTTCGCGCCAGTACGGTCCATCTTGTTGACGAACGCGAGACGCGGCACGTTGTACTTGTTTGCCTGACGCCATACGGTTTCCGACTGCGGCTGCACACCGCCCACTGCGCAGTAAACCATGCAGGCGCCATCGAGCACGCGCATCGAACGTTCCACTTCGATCGTGAAGTCAACGTGACCCGGGGTGTCGATGATGTTGATCCGATGCTCCGGATAGTTGCCGCCCATGCCCTTCCAGAAGGCGGTGGTCGCAGCGGACGTGATCGTGATGCCGCGCTCCTGCTCCTGCGCCATCCAGTCCATCGTCGCGGCGCCGTCATGCACTTCGCCAATCTTGTGATTGACACCGGTGTAGAACAGAATCCGTTCGGTGGTCGTCGTCTTGCCAGCATCAATGTGAGCGCTGATGCCGATGTTGCGGTAGCGCTCGATGGGTGTCTTGCGTGCCACGGTTATCCTCTATCTCTCTGGTAACGCGGGAAAAGGGGGCCAACACGGAGTGTCATCCGACGGACATTTTCCCGCGCGCCCTAACACAAACGGGCGAGGCGCATTCGCGCTCCCGCCCGGAGTACGCCGACATACCGGCGGACTGCTCCGAGGCGTTGCCAACCGCCCGGTCGACCGCCGCGGAACAGTCCCGGCATCAGAAGCGGAAGTGCGAGAACGCCTTGTTCGCTTCCGCCATGCGGTGCACTTCGTCGCGCTTCTTCATTGCAGCGCCACGGCCTTCCGCGGCTTCTTGCAACTCGCCTGCCAAACGCAGCGCCATCGACTTCTCGCTGCGCTTCTTTGCCGCTTCACGCAGCCAGCGCATCGCCAACGCCATACGACGCGACGGACGCACTTCCACCGGCACCTGGTAGTTTGCACCACCCACGCGACGGCTCTTCACCTCAACCACCGGCTTCACGTTGTTCATGGCAGTCGTGAAGACTTCCAGAGGGTCCTTGCCGCCCTTGGTCTGGATTTGCTCGAACGCGCCATACACGATGCGCTCTGCAACTGCCTTTTTACCGTCCAGCATCAGGACGTTCATGAATTTGGTGACATCGACATTGCCGAACTTCGGATCCGGCAACACTTCCCGCTTGGGGACTTCACGACGACGTGGCATTTCTTTCCTCTTACCTTTTCAGTTCGGGCTGTCAAAACGACTTACCCGGGTTGCACCAACGGAGGATCTCGACGCTTGAGACCACATGCCCGGGGCAACACTTACTCAACAGTTGGCGACCTGCGCATTTTGCTCAGCGCTTAGGACCGTCACTGCAGCGGACGCGCCGCAGACACTGACACCTACAATCGCTTACCGGGACATTCCGGCGCGCGCGACGGCGATCAGGCCTTACTTGTTCTTCGGACGCTTTGCGCCGTACTTCGAGCGCGATTGCTTCCGATCCTTGACGCCCTGGGTATCCAGCGAGCCGCGGACCATGTGGTAACGCACACCCGGCAAGTCCTTGACCCGGCCGCCGCGAATCAGCACGACCGAGTGTTCCTGCAGGTTGTGGCCTTCACCACCGATATACGAAATAACTTCGAAACCGTTCGTCAGACGAACCTTCGCCACCTTACGCAGTGCGGAGTTCGGCTTCTTCGGCGTGGTCGTGTACACACGGGTGCACACGCCGCGACGTTGGGGGCAGTCCTGCAAGGCCGGGCTCTTGCTCTTCACGACTTCTGAAGTACGGGCCTTGCGAACCAATTGATTAATGGTTGGCATTTTTTTCCTGCGGAAAAGTGTTTCTGTCGATGTCTGTAACCGGGCAAGCGGCTACATTCCATTTTTAGCAAACGGAACCCTGGATTCTATACCGAGTTAACAGAAAAGCGCAAGTTTGGCAATCACTTGCGTACGGTGACCGCGGTTGCTGCGCGACGAAATCAGCATACCTGCAGGTAACTCGGGGCTACACGCTGCATTTTCGCGCGTCGCAGCGCCTGCTCCAGCGAATACGCAAGATCAATCAGCGTCGACTCACTGTACGCTTTTGCCGCGAACACGACAGCTGAAGGCATCGTCAGACCGTCCTAGGCCATTGTGGAAACGGAAGGATGCCGGCTGCAGTCGCAAAGCGGATCGCGGACACCGTGCGTCATTCCCAGCCATATCCGGAGATAACCTGGTATAAGCAAGCGAATGCGGTCAGCCTGCGACAACCTCGATCAGTTCCGGACCAAACCGTTCGAGTTTTCGCGCGCCAATGCCGGGGATATCCTTCAGCGCATCGACGGAGTCCGGCGCGCGCGTCGCGATTTCCGCCAGCGTCGCGTCATGAAAGATCAAATAGGCAGGCACCCCATCGGCTTTTGCCGTCTCGGTGCGCCATGCACGCAGCCTTTCCCAGCGCCCCAGTTCCGCCAGATCCATATTGGCGGTCCGGTCCGCAGCAGCGGTGGCACGACCTTCGGCGATTCGCTGCCGGGCGCGCTTCACATAGCGCCGCAAGGTCACCTTCGTTTCACCCTTCAGCACGGAACGACTGCTTTCCGTCAGCATCAGCGCGCCGTGCCCGTCGTGATCGACGGTCAGCAGCCCGGCGGCCACCAGTTGGCGAAAAATGGCACGCCACTCCGGCTCGGACAACGCGCTGCCGATACCGAACGTCGACAATAACTGATGCCCTCGTCCTTGCACCCGCTCGGTGGACACGCCCCGGAGGATATCGATGAGATGTCCGGCACCGTAGCGGATACCTCCCGCCTCCGCGGCGCGGAAGACGCAGGACAACGCCATCTGTGCCTCGCGCGAGCCATCCCACGTTGCCGGCGGCTCCAGACAGGTGTCGCAGTTACCGCACGGCGCGCTCTCCTCGCCAAAGTACGACAGCAGCCGTTGACGACGGCAGTGCGCCGTTTCACAAAGGCCCAGCAGCGCATCCAGTTTGGCGGACATCGAGCGCTTGTGACTGTCGTCCGCCGGCGATTCGTCGATCATCCGCTTTTGCTGGACAACGTCTGCCAGCCCATAGGCCATCCAGGCATTGGCGGGCAAGCCGTCACGGCCGGCGCGGCCGGTTTCCTGGTAATAACCTTCCACGCTCTTCGGCAAATCAAGATGCGCGACAAAACGCACATCCGGTTTGTCGATACCCATGCCGAAGGCGATGGTCGCCACCATGACAATGCCTTCCTCCTGCTTGAACATGGCCTGGTGGCGTTGTCGGACATCCGCATTCATGCCTGCGTGGTAAGCCAAGGCGCGGATGCCCTTGCTGACAAGCCATTCCGCCGTCTCCTCGACCTTTCGTCGGGACAGGCAATAAATGACGCCCGCATCGCAACTACCGTCCTTGCGCCGATGCTCCGCCTGGATGAAATCGAGCAATTGCGTGCGTGCATTGTCTTTCTCGACGATGCGGTAGCGGATATTCGGTCGGTCGAAACTCGAAATGAAGATGCGTGCGTCCGTCAATGCCAAGCGACGCACGATCTCTTCTCGCGTCACCTGATCCGCGGTGGCGGTCAAGGCGATGCGCGGAACGTCCGGAAAACGCTCGTGCAGCACCGACAACTGGATGTATTCAGGGCGGAAGTCGTGCCCCCATTGCGACACGCAGTGCGCTTCGTCGATTGCGAACAATCCAACACGGGAACGACGCAACAACTCCTGAAAGCGGGGTGTCATCAGCCTTTCCGGGGCGACATACAGCAGATCGATATCACCGTTCTCGAACGCCCGCTCGGTTGCAAATGCTTCGCGCCCATCCATCGCCGAATTCAGGCACGCCGCCCGCACCCCGACCTCATGCATCGCCGCCACTTGATCTTGCATCAGGGCGATCAACGGCGATACGACGATGCCGGCGCCAAGCCCGGCCTGCGCGCGTACGAGCGAGGGAATCTGGTAGCACAGGGACTTGCCGCCGCCGGTAGGCATCAGGACGAGCGCGTCACCGCCGGCCGCCACATGCTCGACGATCTCCGCCTGAGGCCCACGGAAGGCGGGATAGCCAAAGGTTTCCTGGAGAATCGCAAGACTACGGGACATGGGAGCTCAAACTTCGGACCGCGCGACAGCGCCAACGTCCGCAGTTTACCGCTTGCATGGGCGCGGAACCATGTACCAGCATAAAACTATCCATTCGGCGAGGGGGCGGCTGCATCGCCTGCCGGTCACGCCCATGACGGTTGCCCGGTAAATGACACGGAGAGCCATGCATCCAGGCGCGCCTCCGGCTCCAGCGTCGCCGCGATTTCTCGGCGCAACGCGTCGTGTGTTTCAATGCTGTGGCACCATCCCGCAGGAACGATGATATGGATATCGATCCGATAAAGCCGGCCGGTCTTGGCCGCATAGCTGTTGTAGCCTAGCAGACCGTGCCGCGCGATGACGGGATCGACGGCCTCGCGCACTCGCCGATGCAGCGCCTCCGGCGCAATCAGAAAAATCTCGCGGAGCGCATGATGCAGGATGCGCATCGGCAAAGGCAACAGGCCGAGCGCCAGTATCAGCAAAACGCCTGCGTCGGCGTTTCGGGCAACGATTTCCCACCCGGCATGGCCCGCCAGCGACGCCAATCCGAACCCGGCGAACACCCCCGCCGAAATGACCGCGGACATCAGGAACCCATCGGCATCGATGCGGACGAGCGTCGACTGCAATCGCCGATTGGCCCGTCGCTCGTACATCCACAACGCCAGTGAAACGCCGCACGAAATGCCGGAGTAAAGAGCGGTGACGTCCCAGGAGATCACCTGCGACGTGTTCGTCAGCAGTATTTGGAGCGCGTTGATCGTCGCGTAAAGACACAGCAGCATCAGAATCGCGCCATTGAATGCCGCAACAAGCGGTTCGATGTGCCAATAGCCGTACTGGAAGCGGCGGCTCCCCTCTCGGGACACGAGCAACGCCGTCGCCATGGCTAATCCCGACATCGCCGCATCGATCGACTCGAATACCCCGTCGAACACAATGGCGCGTGAGTTGACCACCAAGCCATAGATGACACCAAACAAAGCCAGTAGGGCGGTCAGCCCTGCCGACAATGCCAGCACGTCCGCCTCCGAGGGCAATGTCCACCGGCGCCAGAAACGCGCCAGGCGGTGAATAGGAATGTGCGGCAACATGCACCAATGCGTTGTTCGAGGAGATCAGGCCAGTGTGTCACACCGATACGGGCGCGCCTATCAGCCAAAGCCGGCGATCCCGCCAAACCGGAATTTTGCTTAACGCCTTGCGGGCATGGTGGCGCGGCAAAGCACGGTGTGCGCCGACAATCAAATCCATTCCCGTCGCGCGGTAAAAGCGATGGAAAGCCATTGATGGAGATTGAACGACGGGCCCAGCGCGTCGGCGATCTCCGCGCGGATCAAGTCGTAGCCCTCCACCGGCACCTGGTGATGATGCGGCACGAGAATATGGATTTCGACCAGATACATTCGGCCACTTTTGGCAACGTAACTGGCGAAGTCCAGCATGCCATGACGATGCACCACCGTGGAGACGACTTCTCTGACGTGGTCATTCACCGATGGCGGCGCGACAAGGAACACTTCACGCATGGCATCACGAACGATGCGCGCGGGAATCGGCAACAGCCCGAGCGCAAGCAGCAGCAGGACCAGTGGATCGGCGTATCGGCCCATTTCCGGATACCCGCCATGTTCGATCAATGTCGCCAACCCGAAGCCGCCAAACAAGGCAACGGTGATGCAGCCCGACATCAGGAAGCTTTGCATGTCAACGGCGATGAGGGCGGATCGCAGGGTACGATTCGCTCGGAACTGGAACAGGTACAACGCAACGCAAATCAGGCAGACGACCACCGAATACACTGCTGTCACGTCCAGCGCCACCTGCTGCCCGCCACCCGCGAAAAGGCTCCGGATCGCATCGACGATAGCATACAGACAGAGCAGCAGCAGGATCGAGCCGTTGAAAGCCGCGACAAGCGGTTCGAAATGCCAGAATCCGTATTGAAAGCGACGACTGCCATCGTGTTGCAGCAATCGTGCGACAAAGAAAGAAAGGATCGTCATCGATGCATCGATCACCGCAAAGACGCCATCGAAGATGATGGCCTGCGAGTTAGCGATGATGCCAAGCAGAATACCCAGGAACGCCATCGCGAACGTCGCCGCAATCGATATCGCAAGGACCTGCGGCTCTGACGGACTACGCAGTATCGCCAAGAGCGGTTGGGACAACTGCGGCGGCGAACCAGCCATGACAACACTCCGGAAAGGATCGCGACCCTCCAGTGTTGATCGCCTGCTGCATGAGTGGCGCGCAGCGCGCCACCGTTCCGTGCCCCTCCGCGCGATCACTTGCCACCGCCGTCACCGCGTAGGAATAAAAAAACCGCCCGAAGGCGGTTTTTTGTGTCCGTGAGATTGGCGGAGAGGACGAACACCGGTGGATCTCCCACCAGTGCGCGCACGCTCAGCGCATCAACCTTCGGACGGTTGCGTCGTCGATGATTCGACCGGCGCCGCATCGTCCAGCGGGTAGTCGTACGCGTCCGCGGCCGCGATCTGGTCGTGACGCTCGCGATCGGCGGCTTCCTTCGCCTTGCGGGCCTTGTGGAAGGCCAGCCCCGTACCCGCCGGGATCAGACGACCAACGATCACGTTTTCCTTCAGACCGCGCAGATCGTCGCGCTTGCCCATGATCGCGGCTTCCGTCAGCACGCGCGTCGTTTCCTGGAACGATGCCGCCGAGATGAACGAGTCTGTCGACAGCGATGCCTTCGTAATGCCCAGCAGCACGTTGTCGTAGACGCAAGGACGCTTGTCCTCTGCGATCATCTTGTCGTTCTCGTCCAGCATGTCGGAACGCTCTACCTGCTCGCCCGGGATGAAACGGGTGTCGCCGGCATCGACGATCTGCACACGACGCAGCATCTGGCGAACGATCACTTCAATGTGCTTGTCATTGATCTTCACGCCCTGCAGACGATACACGTCCTGCACTTCGTCGACGATGTAACGCGACAACGCCTCGATACCTTGCAAACGCAGGATATCGTGCGGGTCTGCCGGACCGTCGACCACCATTTCACCCTTGTTCAGGACCTGGCCGTCGTGCACCAGTACCTGCTTTTCCTTCGCGATCAGGAACTCATGCGGATTGCCATCGAGATCCGTGATCACCAGACGCTGTTTGCCCTTCGTGTCCTTACCGAACGACACGGTACCGGTCACTTCGGCCAGGATGCCTGCATCCTTCGGCGATCGCGCTTCGAACAACTCGGCCACCCGCGGCAAACCGCCGGTAATGTCACGCGTCTTCTGCGCTTCGGTCGGGATACGCGCCAGCACTTCACCCACATGTACTTGCTGGCCATCCTTCACGGTGATCAGCGCGCCAACCTGGAAGCTCACGGTCACCGAGTGATCGGTGCCCGGGATCTTCACTTCGGCGCCCTTCTCGTCGAGCAGCTTGACCTGCGGACGTAACGTCTTGCCCGCTTGGGCGCTGCGACGCTTCGAGTCGATCGCCACCAGCGTCGAGAGACCCGTTACATCGTCGATCTGCTTCGCGACCGTCACGCCTTCCTCGACATTCTCGAACTTCACCGTACCGCCATGCTCGGTGATGATCGGGCGCGTCATCGGGTCCCACGTAGCCAACTGCGTCCCGGCCTTGATCTGCGCGCCGTCCAGTTGCAACAGCGTCGCGCCGTACGGCACCTTGTGGCGCTCACGCTCACGGCCCAGATCGTCCGTGATCATGACTTCGCCCGAACGGGAGATGACGATCTGCTCGCCCTTTCCGTTCGTCACGTAGCGCATCGTCGCGGTAAAGCGCACCGTACCGTTCGACTTTGCCTCGATGCTCGATGCGACTGCCGCACGCGATGCCGCACCGCCGATGTGGAAGGTCCGCATCGTCAACTGCGTACCGGGCTCACCGATCGACTGTGCCGCGATCACACCCACCGCCTCGCCGACGTTCACGCGATAGCCACGGCCCAGGTCACGGCCGTAGCACAGTGCGCAGAGACCGAAACGCGTTTCGCAGCTCAACGGGGTACGCACGCGCACCTCGTCGATCCCCAGGCGCTCGATTTCCTCGACAGCGTCTTCGTCCAGCAAGTCGCCAACGTGGTACAGCGTTTCCTGCGTTTCCGGGTTCACGACTTCCGACACGACCACGCGGCCGAGGATACGGTCACGCAGTGCTTCCACCACCTCACCGCCCTCGACGAGTGCTTTCATCGCCACGCCGTTGGACGTACCGCAATCGTCCTCGACCACCACCAGATCCTGCGTCACGTCGACCAGACGACGCGTCAGGTAACCGGAGTTTGCCGTCTTCAACGCCGTATCCGCCAGACCCTTACGGGCACCGTGGGTGGAGATGAAGTACTGCAGCACGTTCAAGCCTTCGCGGAAGTTCGCGGTAATCGGCGTCTCGATGATCGAGCCATCCGGCTTGGCCATCAGGCCGCGCATACCTGCCAACTGACGAATCTGCACCGCCGACCCACGGGCACCCGAGTCGGCCATCATGTAGATCGAGTTGAACGATTCCTGCTGCACGGTGTTGCCGTCACGGTCGACAACCGGCTCGGTTGCCAACTGCTCCATCATCGCCTTGCCGACCGCTTCCGACGTTGCCGACCAGATGTCGACCACGTTGTTGTAGCGTTCCTGCGCGGTCACCAGACCCGACATGTACTGGCGATCGTATTCCTTCACCTTCTTCGCGGCATCGCCGACGATCGTCTCTTTCTGCGGCGGCACGAGCATGTCGTCCACGCAGATCGAAATACCGGCGCGCGTTGCCAGACGGAACCCGGACTGCATCAGCGCGTCGGCGAAGATCACCGTCTCACGCAGGCCGCAACGGCGGAAAGCCGTATTGATCAGGCGCGAGATTTCCTTCTTCTTCAGCGGCTTGTTCAGCACGGAGAACGGCAAGCCCGGCGGCAGAATTTCCGACAGGATCGAACGGCCGACAGTCGTCGCGTACAGCGAGATCTTCGGCACGAACGCCGGCTGACCGTCGCTCTTGTCCGGATTCGCAACCTGCTCGGTGATCCGGACATTGACGCGCGAAGCCAGTTCGACTTCCTTGTTCTCGTACGCGCGGATCACTTCGGAGACGCCCGTGAAAGTCAGGCCTTCGCCCTTACCGTTCACGGCTTCACGCGTCGCGTAGTACAGACCCAGCACGATATCCTGCGACGGCACGATCGACGGATCGCCGTTCGCCGGGAACAAGACGTTGTTCGATGCCAGCATCAACGTCCGTGCTTCCAACTGCGCTTCCAGCGACAGCGGGACGTGCACGGCCATCTGGTCACCGTCGAAGTCGGCGTTGAACGCCGCGCAGACCAGCGGGTGCAGCTGGATGGCCTTCCCTTCGATCAGCACCGGCTCGAACGCCTGGATGCCCAGACGGTGCAGCGTCGGCGCGCGGTTCAGCATCACCGGGTGCTCGCGAATCACCTCTTCGAGGATGTCCCACACCACCGGCGTCTGGCTTTCGACTTCCTTCTTCGCGGCCTTGATCGTGGTCGCGACGCCCATCAGTTCGAGCTTGTTGAAGATGAAGGGCTTGAACAACTCAAGCGCCATCAACTTCGGCAGGCCGCACTGGTGCAACTTCAACGTCGGACCCACCACGATGACCGAACGGCCCGAATAGTCGACGCGCTTACCCAACAAGTTCTGACGGAAACGCCCGCCCTTACCCTTGATGCTCTCGGTCAACGACTTCAGCACGCGCTTGTTCGGGCCTTGCATGGCCTTGCCGCGGCGGCCGTTATCGAGCAACGAGTCGACAGCTTCCTGCAGCATCCGCTTTTCGTTGCGGACGATGATTTCAGGCGCCTTCAGCTCGAGCAGACGCTTCAACCGGTTGTTCCGGTTGATGACGCGGCGATACAGGTCGTTCAGGTCCGAGGTCGCGAAACGGCCACCGTCCAGCGGGACGAGCGGACGCAGCTCCGGCGGCAGCACCGGCAGCACTTCCATGACCATCCAGTCCGGCTTGATGCCCGAGCGCTGGAATGCTTCCAGCACCTTCAGACGACGCGCGAACTTCTTGATCTTGGCTTCGGAACCCGTTGCCTTCAACTCGGCACGCAGCATTTCCGCCTGCGCATCGATGTCGATCGAACGCAGCAGTTCACGCACGCCTTCCGCACCCATTTCGGCACGGAATTCGTCGCCATATTCCTCGACCTTCGCGTAGTAATCTTCCTCGGTCATGATCTGGCCGCGCTTCAGCGGCGTCATGCCCGGTTCGATGACGACAAAGGCCTCGAAGTACAACACGCGTTCGATGTCGCGCAGCGTCATGTCCAGGACCATGCCCAGACGCGACGGCAGCGACTTCAGGAACCAAATATGCGCGACCGGCGAAGCCAGTTCGATATGGCCCATGCGTTCGCGACGCACTTTCGCCAGCGTGACTTCAACGCCGCATTTTTCGCAGATCACGCCACGGTGCTTCAGGCGCTTGTACTTGCCGCACAGGCACTCGTAGTCCTTGATCGGCCCAAAGATCTTCGCGCAGAACAGGCCATCCCGTTCCGGCTTGAACGTACGGTAGTTGATCGTTTCCGGCTTTTTGACTTCGCCGAAAGACCAGGACCGGATCTTCTCGGGCGACGCGAGGCCAATCTTGATCGCGTCGAATACTTCGTCTTGCTGGACTTGCTTGAATAGATCGAGCAGCGCTTTCATTGCTTCTCTCCGTAGTCCGATTAGTTCCGATCCAGATCGATGTCGATACCCAACGAGCGGATTTCCTTCACCAGCACGTTGAACGACTCGGGCATGCCCGCATCGATCACGTGGTCACCCTTGACCAGGTTTTCATAGACCTTGGTCCGGCCTGCCACGTCGTCCGACTTCACGGTCAACATTTCCTGCAGTACGTACGAGGCGCCATATGCTTCCAGCGCCCACACTTCCATTTCCCCGAAGCGCTGACCACCGAACTGCGCCTTACCACCCAGCGGTTGCTGCGTGACCAGCGAGTACGGGCCGGTCGAACGGGCGTGCATCTTGTCGTCGACCAAGTGGTGCAGCTTCAGGTAGTGCATATAGCCCACCGTCACGGTCCGTTCGAACTCTTCGCCCGTACGGCCATCGCGCAGACGCACCTGGTTCTTCGACGCCGTCATGCCGAGGTTCGCGGCGATGTCGTCCGGGAAAGCCAGATCCAACGCGCGGGACATTTCTTCCTCGGTTGCACCGTCGAATACCGGCGTTGCGTACGGCACGCCTTCCTTCAGGTTCGATGCAAGATGCAGGACTTCGTCGTCGCTGAGGTTGGCGATGTCTTCCTTGTGACCGTGCTCGTTGTAAATCTTTTCGAGGAAACCACGGACTTCGGTCGCTTTCGCCTGCGCACGTAACATCTCGTTGATCCGATGACCCAGACCCTTTGCCGCCCATCCCAGATGGACTTCCAGAATCTGTCCCACGTTCATCCGCGACGGCACACCCAGCGGGTTCAGCACGATGTCGCACGGCGTACCGTCAGCCATGTACGGCATGTCTTCAATCGGCACGATGCGCGAGACCACACCCTTGTTGCCGTGACGACCAGCCATCTTGTCACCCGGCTGCAGGCGACGCTTCACGGCCAGGTACACCTTCACCATCTTCAGCACGCCCGGCGGCAGTTCGTCGCCTTGCGTCAACTTCTTGCGCTTCTCTTCGAAAGCCAGATCGAACTGGTGACGCTTTTGCTCGATCGATTCCTTGATGGCAACCAGTTGGTTCGCCGCGGCTTCGTCGGCCAGGCGGATATCGAACCAGTGGTAGTGATCCAGGTCGGCCAGGTATTCCTTCGTCAGCTCGGCACCCTTCGCCAGCTTCTTCGGGCCACCATTGACGGCCTTGCCGATCAGCATCCGTTCCAGACGCTGGAACGCATCGCCTTCCACGATCCGCAACTGGTCGTTCAGGTCAAGCCGATAGCGCTTCAGTTCATCGTCGATGATCTGTTGCGCGCGCTTGTCACGCTGGATGCCTTCACGCGTGAAGACCTGGACGTCGATCACGGTGCCGCTCATCCCTGACGGCACGCGCAGCGACGTGTCCTTCACGTCAGACGCTTTTTCACCGAAGATCGCGCGCAGCAGCTTTTCTTCCGGCGTCAATTGCGTCTCACCCTTCGGCGTGACCTTACCCACCATCACGTCACCGGCTTCCACTTCCGCGCCGATGTAGACGATGCCCGACTCATCCAGACGACCCAGTTGCACTTCCGCCAGGTTCGAGATGTCGCGCGTGATTTCTTCCGGGCCGAGCTTCGTGTCGCGGGCGACCACGTTCAGCTCTTCGATATGGATCGACGTGTAACGGTCGTCCGCCACCACCTTCTCGGAGATCAGGATCGAATCTTCGAAGTTGTAGCCATTCCACGGCATGAACGCGACCAGCATGTTCTGGCCGAGCGCGAGTTCGCCGAGGTCCGTCGACGCACCGTCGGCGATCACGTCACCACGTGCGACACGGTCACCCACCTTGACGATAGGACGCTGGTTGATGTTCGTGTTCTGGTTCGAACGCGTGTACTTGATCAGGTTGTAGATGTCGACACCCACTTCCCCGGCCACGGCTTCGTCATCGTTCACGCGAATCACGACACGGCCCGCATCGACGTAGTCGACGTGGCCACCGCGCGATGCCTGCACCGTCGTGCCCGAGTCGACCGCCACCGTGCGCTCGACACCGGTGCCGACCAGCGGCTTTTCCGGACGCAGGCAGGGCACCGCCTGACGCTGCATGTTCGAGCCCATCAAGGCGCGGTTTGCGTCATCGTGTTCCAGGAACGGGATCAGCGATGCCGCAACCGACACGATCTGCGATGGCGCCACGTCCATGTACTGGACACGGTCCGGCGTCGCCATCAACGTTTCGCCCATTTCACGTGCGGAGACCAGTTCGTCGGTCAGCGTGCCGTCTTCAGACACAGCCGCGTTCGCCTGAGCAATCAGGTAACGGCCTTCCTCGATCGCCGACAGGTAATCGATCTGATCCGTCACCTTGCCGTCGACGACCTTGCGGTACGGCGTTTCCAGGAAGCCGTACTCGTTCAGGTGCGCGAACAGGGCGAGCGAGTTGATCAGGCCGATGTTCGGACCTTCCGGCGTTTCAATCGGGCACACGCGACCATAGTGCGTCGGATGCACGTCACGCACTTCGAAGCCTGCGCGTTCACGGGTCAAACCGCCCGGTCCCAACGCCGAGACACGCCGCTTGTGCGTGATTTCCGACAGCGGGTTGGTCTGGTCCATGAACTGCGACAACTGCGATGAGCCGAAGAACTCACGAATCGCGGACGAGATCGGCTTGCTGTTGATCAAGTCGTGCGGCATCAGGTTTTCGCTTTCGGCCTGACCCAGACGCTCCTTCACCGCGCGCTCGACACGCACCAGACCAGCACGGAACTGGTTTTCCGCCAGTTCGCCGACGCAACGCACGCGACGGTTACCCAAGTGGTCGATGTCATCGACCTCGCCCTTACCGTTACGCAGCTCGACCAGGATCTTGATGGTTGCCAGGATGTCGTCATCCTGCAACGTCATAGGTCCGACGATTTCCTCGCGACCCACGCGGCGGTTGAACTTCATGCGGCCGACCTTCGACAGGTCATACGCGTCTTCGCTGTAGAACAAGCGATTGAACAGCGCTTCAACCGCTTCTTCCGTCGGTGGTTCGCCCGGACGCATCATCCGGTAGATCGCGATACGTGCAGCGGTCTTATCCGCTGTTTCGTCGATCCGTAGCGTTTGCGAGATGTATGGGCCTTGGTCCAGATCGTTCGTGTAAAGCGTCTGGATTTCCTTGACCTCCGCCGCGCGCAGCTTTTCGAGTACGCCCTCGGTCAGTTCGTCGTTTGCGGACGCAATCACCTCTCCGGTATCCGGATCGATGACGTTCTTTGCCAGCACACGGCCCAGCAGGTAGTCCTCCGGTACCGAGATGAACTTGGTCTTCGCATTTTCGAGGTCGCGGATATGCTTCGCATTGATCCGCTTTTCCTTGGCTACGACGACATTGCCATCACGATCCGAAATGTCGAAACGCGCGACTTCACCGCGCAGGCGTTCCGGCACGAACTCGACCTGCGCCCCTTCGCCCATCAACGTGAAGTTGTCGAACACGAAGAAGTTTGCAAGGATCTGTTCCGGCGTCAGGCCAATGGCCTTCAACAGGATCGTGACCGGCATCTTTCGGCGACGGTCGACGCGGAAGTACAGGACATCCTTGGGGTCGAACTCGAAGTCCAGCCACGAACCGCGATAAGGAATAACACGTGCCGAGAACAGCAACTTGCCCGAGCTGTGTGTTTTGCCCTTGTCGTGTTCGAAGAAGACCCCTGGCGAACGGTGGAGCTGCGAAACGATGACACGTTCGGTACCATTGATCACGAACGAGCCGTTTTCAGTCATCAAGGGCATTTCGCCCATGTAGACTTCCTGCTCCTTCACTTCCTTGACGACCGGCTTATTCGGCGATTCCTTGTCCAGAATCACCAATTGCACGACCGCGCGGAGTTGCGAGCAGAAAGTCAATCCCCGCTGCTGGCACTCGGTAACGTCGAACGCCGGAGGCGACAACATGTAACGCACGAATTCCAGACGTGCGAAACCGTTGTGTGACACGATCGGGAAAACCGATGTAAATGCGGCCTGCAAGCCTTCGGGCTTGCGACCATCAGGTGTTGCATCTTGCTGCAGGAATTGGCTGAACGACTCAAGCTGAGTCGCCAATAGGTAGGGAACCGGGTGAACGTTGGTGCGCTTCGCAAAACTCTTGCGGATGCGCTTTTTCTCGGTGAAGGAATATTGCATACTATCTCCAGATCACTGCCGGTCGGCATAGTGCGCGTATCGCTTTGCCGACATCCGGGTGTTCACCGACTGAGGCCCGAAATCCGCTCCCGGCGGTTCCCTCACGGAAACGCCCCGGTCACGGATATAGAAGCTTGGTGGTTGGCCGCTACCAACCATGGCTGACAGTAAAGCACGCCGCACGGACCAACGCTGTCCATACGCCATCCCCTACCCGACCAAACTTGCCTTCTGCAGTCGCTTCAGAAGACAAAAAAAGGCTGTCGCACGGCGAGCATACTCGCAACAGCTTTTCTTTGTGTTCTTACACCGCACAAATCACCGGACTTAGTCAAGTCGGCATTTGACAACTTACCGCAAATTACAAAAACTTCCGACAACAGTCACCATTCACAGCCAAATACTTACAACGCACACTCATGTAAAACAATTTTGCGACGCCAGCGATTTTCTTTGCTTGTAAGCGCAAAAAGGCTGACGGGGAATCCCCGCCAGCCCACACCCCTACCGCAGTCTCTTACTTGACTTCGGCGTCGGCGCCAGCGGCCTTTAGCTTTTCCAGCGCTGCATCGGCGTCGGCCTTTGCAATGCCTTCCTTAACCGGCTTCGGTGCGCCATCAACCAGGTCCTTCGCTTCCTTCAGGCCCAAGCCCGTGATTTCACGGACAGCCTTAATGACGCCAACCTTGTTCGCGCCTGCACCCTTCAGGATGACGTCGAATTCGGTCTTTTCTTCAGCGGCCGGAGCAGCTGCACCGCCTGCCGGACCAGCCACTGCCATCGCAGCTGCCGATACGCCAAACTTCTCTTCGAACGCCTTGACCAGGTCGTTCAGTTCCATAACCGTCAAGTTACCAACGGCTTCCAGGATGTCGTCTTTCGTGATTGCCATGATACGTAAAACCTTTTGAATGGATTGCGCGATACACGGTGCGGGCTAGAACCACACTGCGATCACTGCGGTTACGCCACCGCTCCACTGGAACGGGGCGCGACTGAACAATGTCGATCCGATGCCTTATTCGGCAGCCGGAGCTTCGGCCGGCGCCTCGGCTGCCGCTTCCGCAGCCGCCGGTTCGCCTTCGCCCTTCTTCGCGGCCAGTGCTGCCAGGCCACGTGCAAACGCCGCAACCGGCGCTTGCATGACACCCAGCAATTGAGCCAGCAGAACTTCGCGGCTCGGGATAGCTGCCAGCGCTTGCACGCCAGCCTTATCCAACACTTGACCCTCGTAGGCGCCCGAACGGATCACCAACTTGTCATTGCCCTTCGCGAAGTCATTGATGACCTTCGCCGCGGAGGTGGCATCCTCGGATACGCCGTAAATCAGCGGACCCGTCATCTGCTCAGCCAGCGGACCGAACGGCGTACCTTCAACGGCGCGGCGCGCCAACGTGTTCTTCAACACGCGAAGGTAAACCTTTTGCTCCCGCGCTACCGCGCGCAGCTTCGTCAGATCGCCAACCGCAATGCCGCGATATTCAGCCAGCACGATGGACTGAGCCTTCGCAACTTGCGCGACGACTTCAGCCACAACGGCCTGCTTATCTTCCCTATTGAGTGGCACGGTTAAAACTCCTGATTCGATACACCACCGGCAACCGGGTTTCCCCGGCCTTGGAGGCATTCAACAACGGCGTCCGGCGGTTAGGAGCACTTCAAACGGGCCGCTCAACAACGCGACTTCCCGCAATCCATCCTGCAAAACGTTTCGGGTTCGCCATCTGCGTTGGGGATTAAGGCCTATTTCCCCACCGGAAATAGGGCCACCAACGGTCTTTGACAACCGGACATCAAGCTTTCCTTCCTCTCGACATCCGCCCCAAAGCTCTAAAACCATGGCCGCACCCAACATGCAACCACGGAAATCCTATTTTACTGCGCAGTCAAAGTCGACTGGTCAACGCGGATACCGCCGCCTTGGGTGCTCGACAGCGCAACCTTACGCACGTAGATACCCTTGCTTGTTGCCGGCTTCAGCTTTTGCAGGCCATCCAGCAGTGCCAGCAAGTTTTGCTTCAGCGCATCCGGCTCGAACGACGCGCGGCCGATCGTACCGTGGATAATGCCCGCCTTGTCGACACGGAATTGCACCTGACCTGCCTTGGCATTCTTGACCGCGGTCACGACGTCCGGCGTCACCGTACCCACCTTCGGGTTCGGCATCAATCCGCGAGGGCCCAGGATCTGACCCAGGGTACCGACGATACGCATCATGTCCGGCGAGGCGATAACCACGTCAAAATTCATGACGCCGCCCTTGATTTGTTCCGCCAGGTCGTCCGCACCCACGATGTCGGCACCGGCGGCCTTCGCTTGCTCGGCTTTATCGCCTTGAGCGAACACGGCAACGCGCACCGACTTACCGGTACCTGCCGGCAGGACCACGGAGCCGCGGACCACTTGATCGGACTTCTTCGCATCCACGCCCAATTGCACAGCGACGTCAACCGATTCGTCGAATTTCGACGTTGCGGTCTTCTTTACCAGATCCAGCGCTTCACCGATCGGGTAGGCCTTCGTACGGTCGATCAGCTTTGCGAGAGCCTGTTGACGCTTCGAGATCTTAGCCATTTACAGACCCTCCACCGTGATGCCCATCGAACGGGCGCTGCCAGCAACCGTACGGACCGCTGCTTCCAAATCAGCAGCGGTCAGATCGGGGGACTTGGTCTTTGCAATTTCTTCCGCTTGTGCGCGGGTGATCGAGCCAACCTTGTCGGTATGCGGCTTCGGCGAACCCTTTTGCACGCCGGCCGCCTTCTTGATCAGCACCGTCGCCGGCGGCGTCTTCAGAACGAACGTGAAGCTCTTGTCCGCGAAAGCCGTAATGACGACCGGCGTCGGCAGACCCGGCTCCAAACCCTGCGTGGCGGCATTGAACGCCTTGCAGAATTCCATGATGTTCAAGCCGCGTTGACCCAATGCCGGACCGACCGGCGGCGACGGGTTAGCCTTGCCTGCAGGGATCTGCAGCTTGATAAAGCCAATGATCTTTTTTGCCATTTCTTACCTCATAAGGGCGGCAACGCCACCCGTGAGTGATAACGCGTCGTGTACGGGCGGGGCGGCACGTCAGGGTTTTCCCTTTCGTTCCCGCACACCGTCGACACGACGCTCCTCGATAAAGCGGCAAACACACCGCTCCGACTATTCACACCGCCGGCACACGCCGCGTGGTGCTTGGCACAGATCGCCAGCCTGATTCAGACTTTTTCGACCTGACCGAATTCCAACTCGACCGGCGTAGCCCGGCCGAAAATAGTGACCGACACGCGTACGCGTGCTTTTTCACCATTCACATCCTCGACGGTGCCATTGAAGTCCGTGAAAGGACCATCCTTGACTCGCACTGTCTCGCCAATCTCGAACAACACCTTCGGACGGGTGTGCTCGGAGCCTTCTTGCGCCAGCGACAACAACTTGTCGACTTCGCGCTGCGGCAGCGGCATCGGCTTGTTGCCCGTGCCGCCAATAAAACCGGTGACCTTTTGCGTGTTCTTCACCAGATGCCACGTTTCGTCGTCCATTTCCATCTCGACGAAAATATAGCTAGGGAACAAACGACGCTGGACGACAATTTTCTTGCCATCCTTCGTTTCCGACACATTTTCGGTCGGCACTAATGTGCGCCCGAATTTCTCGCTCATGCCTTGTTGCTCGATCCGCTCCTGCAGCGCCCGCTGCACCGTCTTTTCCATGCTGGAATAGACTTGCACGGTGTACCAGCGCTTCTTGGAGCTGGCCGAGGCGGCACCCGCTTCTGGCGTAGTCGTATCGCTCATCTCATCTCCACCCAAGAATCACTGAAAAAATCAGCCATTCGATCGTTTTATCGGTACACCATAGGTAAATCGCCATAACGACGACAAAACCGAAAACGATCAGCGTGGTCTGCCCTGCTTCCTTGCGCGACGGCCACACGACCTTGCGCACTTCGCGATAGGCATCTTTCGAGAAACCGACAAACGTCTTGCCGAGACCAGAAAAGGATGCGGCAACCGCTCCACCGGCAATCAGCACCAGCAAAACGACTGTGCGGATAGCGAGATTCTGGCCGCTCAACAAATAGAACGCTGCAACACCGACGAGGACCAACACGACGCCAAGCGCCAGCATCAGCTTGTCGCTGGTCGTATTGACCGTTTCCACTGGAGGATTCGCCATAAGACCTTGGTGGCACCCGCCAGAAAAGCGAATGCACGAATGTGGCAGGGGCAGAGGGAATCGAACCCCCAACCTTCGGTTTTGGAGACCGACGCTCTGCCAGTTGAGCTATACCCCTAGAAACCATATAGGGCAGACTTGATAGCCCGCCCCTGAAACAACACGTTACCGCCTCAACAACCACTTATCTCGACAGGGCGGCGTTACCGCCCCTCTGGCAATCCCGCTTGCGCGGGAATCGAGTCTTACTTCGTGATGGTTGCCACGACGCCGGCACCGACGGTACGGCCGCCTTCGCGGATAGCGAAGCGCAAACCTTCTTCCATCGCGATCGGAGCGATCAACTTCACCGAAATCGACACGTTGTCGCCAGGCATGACCATCTCCTTGCCTTCCGGCAGCGAGATCGAGCCCGTCACGTCCGTCGTACGGAAGTAGAACTGCGGACGATAGTTGTTGAAGAACGGCGTATGACGACCGCCTTCATCCTTGCTCAGCACGTACACTTCCGCCGTGAAGTCCGTGTGCGGCTTGATCGAGCCCGGCTTCGCCAGCACTTGACCACGTTGCACGTCTTCACGCTTCGTACCACGCACCAGCACGCCTACGTTGTCCCCTGCCTGACCTTGGTCCAGCAGCTTGCGGAACATTTCAACGCCCGTCACCGTCGTCTTTTGCGTATCGCGCAGACCGACGATCTCCACTTCCTCGCCAACCTTGATGATCCCGCGCTCAACACGACCCGTCACCACCGTGCCGCGACCCGAGATCGAGAACACGTCTTCCACCGGCATCAGGAACGTACCGTCAACCGCACGCTCCGGCGTCGGGATGTACGTGTCCAGCGCTTCGGCCAATGCCATGATCGCCACTTCGCCCAGCTCGCCCGCATCGCCTTCCAGCGCCAGCTTCGCCGAACCCTTGATAATCGGCGTATCGTCGCCCGGGAAGTCGTACTTCGACAGCAACTCCCGCACTTCCATTTCCACCAGCTCCAGCAACTCAGCGTCGTCCACCATGTCCGCCTTGTTCAGGAACACGATGATGTACGGCACGCCAACCTGACGCGACAGCAGAATGTGCTCGCGCGTTTGCGGCATCGGGCCGTCCGCGGCCGAGCACACCAGGATCGCGCCGTCCATCTGCGCCGCACCCGTGATCATGTTCTTCACGTAGTCAGCGTGGCCCGGGCAATCAACGTGCGCGTAGTGCCGATTCGCCGTCTCATACTCAACGTGCGCCGTGTTGATCGTAATGCCACGTGCCTTCTCTTCCGGCGCCGCGTCGATCTGGTCGTACGCCTTCGCCTCACCGCCGAACTTCTTCGACAGAACCGTTGCAATCGCCGCCGTCAGCGTCGTCTTGCCGTGGTCAACGTGACCGATCGTGCCCACGTTCACGTGCGGCTTGGTACGTTCAAACTTGCCTTTAGCCATTGTCGACTCCTAAACAGGACTATTCATCCGTTGCGCCGCGCGCAAACACACTGATCAGCTTACTGGTGCCCATGGGCAGGATCGAACTGCCGACCTCTCCCTTACCAAGGGAGTGCTCTGCCACTGAGCCACATGGGCGAAACCGGCGCTACAAAAACAAACTGCACAACACCTGGAGCGGGTGAAGGGAATCGAACCCTCGTCGTAAGCTTGGAAGGCTTCTGCTCTACCATTGAGCTACACCCGCGGATTCAGTACCGCTCGAATTCCTTCGCCTGCCTTATTGCTGCGCTGCAAACCACCCGAAAGCCTGATCACGACGCACCGCAACTACCGCTTTTTGCGCCACACCGTCGAGCCTTCAGGTAACTTGACTTGAATTCTGGTGGAGGAGGTTGGATTCGAACCAACGTAGGCGTAAGCCAACAGATTTACAGTCTGCCCCCTTTAGCCACTCGGGCACCCCTCCGCAGAGAATTCGAGATTATGGAGATACTCCCGAGGACTGTCAACCATTTTCTGCGCCAACACGGTAAGCCGTTACTCCGCTTAGCCTGCATCGTCAGACGCTGTCAACGCATGCGGGATCTCAAAGGGGTTATGTTTCGCGCATACCCGTCGACCCTCCATGCGCTTTCGAACGGGATCGGTGCCGATCCCGTGATCATCGGAATGTACGGTGCGTCTCATCAGACGCCGATTGACTAAATAAGCCACGCATACACCGCCTTGTACGTCATCAGCGAGCCACCATACGCTCGTTTTTTGCGACGATTTCAGCGGTCTCCTTCGGATATAGACGAAACCTGTCACGGCGTTGCCGTCGGCGTCGGTCTATGCTGTCTTCGTCGTAGCGCGACACCACAAACTATTAGCGTTATCAACGCGAGGAGAAATGCGTGGCGGACGGCCAGCTTGCGCAGTATCGACGTTCAAGCATCCGCGGCCGTTATAGGCCTCCACCATCAGCGATGAAGGTGCCATACAGAGAACCGCTCAGAGAACCGCTGTAAAGACGGTCCAAGGCGGTGCGCTCGGCACCGCGCGTGTGCCGTCTCAGCGCATGCCCGTCAGTCTCTGAAATAACGTCTTTCGCGGCCGTGGTTCTACACGCTCGAAAATAACGTTGAACAGTCGGCGATAGCGTTGCGGTGGGCAGCGCAGTGCATCAACGCCGTGCCAGGCGGTGACCGTATTTTTAAATAGAAAACTGCGATTATCGCGGATGTCGACAGCCCTCACCGACCCGAAGTCGGTGATATCAGGATTCTTTCGTCGGACCTTTTTATCACCTAGTACGAGGATACTGCCGCCCCATTCCTCGGACCAATCCGCCGCCGTGTTGAAATAAAAGATGTGCGTACCGAGTTTTTTATCGGTGTCACGGTGCGGCGACACTTCCGCCCCCTGGAATCCGAGATGCCAGGCAAATCGAACGGTCATTGGCTGAACACCGAAGGCGCGCTCGGCAAACGCCTGATATCGTCGACTGCTACGGATCTCTTCCATGAAGGCCTGCCATGGCGCAGGTAGGTCCGGAAGGTCCACCACGCCCGATTTTGACAGCGGCGCGGACGTTGTCGGGGCAATGGCCTTACCCGACGACGCCAGATCTTCCGTGCGCGCGATTGACAAGGGGCCGACCATTTCGTTGTCGCCCCCATCACGGCAGTAGACACCCGGCGCGGCATTCTCGCCGCGATAGATATTGCGCTTAAACGCCAGATAATACCGGTCGTGCGAACGTTGCTGATCAGCGCGCGCTATGCCGCGATGCGTGTCGAAAAGCGCCACAGAGGGAAAGCTTTCCAGCAAAGCCGTGAATTTCTCGGGCAGCAGCAACGTCTCGAAGGCTTGCCAGGGGAACGGTTCACGTCGCCCGAATGCGTCGCCGCTGAAACCATCCAAAACGCTGTCATTGAAGAAACCGGACACGGCACTCCCCCTCATCGCTCGCGAGATTGATCATTCTATCAATCCTGACCGCTCCTCATGGATTTAGGTGAAGTAGCGCTGCAAATGCTTGATTTGATCGCAGCGGGACGATTGTCGACAAGCGCCCGGCGACCGTCGTCAAACACCCCTCTAGCGGGCCTTTCCACGGCGCGTACGGGCGCGCTGCCTGGGTCGATAGGGCACACGACTGTGCCGAGCAGGCATCAGCCTACCGGCGGCTAGTTGGCATCGTTCCGGTCCACGATTGCCTTAAGTGCATTAATCAAGCGAACCATGCTCAGATGGATCTCGCTGAGCAGACGATAGCTGGTTAGGAGCGAGCATCCGACTTCTCAAGCAAAGGGACTCTATCTTTTACTTAGGAAAACGATATGAACAAATGGTTTGTATTCATTCTTTTGTGGGCGATGGCCTTTTGCGTCGGCAACACCTACGCGAAGAACGAAGTTACCCGACAATTGGGCGGTGCCTGCGGTGAAGATAGCAATATCATCGCCGGTTGCGCATCCGGGCTCAGTTGCAAAAATGGGACATGTCAGATGAACAGCTTTCTGTCACCCGCCACGGTCGGCTGTAAACAAGCAATGAAAGACATGGGAGATGATAGCAAGTACGTTGCGGTACACGACGGTTTCTGTTATGTCGATAGCGCTTGCCGAGGTCTGTACGAAAAAGCGATGACAGCGGCGAACGCCACATCGCATGTCCTCACCGCAAACGGCATAGATCCCACAGCCTTCGCCGCGCTGTCCGAACAGGATCGGAACGCATTTATCGTCGCGAGCGACGCTTGCCGGCAATGCGGCAAGTGCGCGATTGGACGCCAATTTCTGGGTCGAGGGGGTTACTAGGGTGGGGGGTGGATCAGGTGGGGTGGTATCGCGTGCGTGGGTCGCGGTGCGCTGTTGAAGCATGGCATGGTAGTGGCGCGCGTGCGCGGCCGCGCTCACCCATGCGCACGGGTGGTTCGCCGTGGTGCGGTGTTATGAGTGCATCTGGGGTATTGGAGGAAGGGCAGCTAAAAAGCCAAACGCCCCGATCACGATAAGGTGAGTCGGGGCGTATGGATTTCAGCATTGGGAGCCTGACGATTACCTACTTTCACACGGGCAATCCGCACTATCATTGGCGTGGAGTCGTTTCACGGTCCTGTTCGGGATGGGAAGGGGTGGGACCGACTCGCTATGGTCATCAGGCAAAGAGGGTTGTGCCGTTGGCAGTGCCACGGCACCAATCTGGAAGAAGTTCGCTTCTGTGTTCTTACCGCTTTGGGTTGAGCTGTATCGGGCACATGTCCACCGATTGTTTCACTCACCTCGCGCGCCTGGGTGGCGGCCTGTTTCTCTGGCCGTCTTACACACAAACGCACTGGTTATAGGATCAAGCCTCACGGGCAATTAGTACTGGTTAGCTAAGGACATTACTGTCCGTACACACCCAGCCTATCAACGTCCTGGTCTCGAACGACCCTTTAGGGGAATCAAGTTCCCAGGGATATCTCATCTTAAGGCAAGTTTCCCGCTTAGATGCTTTCAGCGGTTATCTCTTCCGAACATAGCTACCCGGCGATGCCACTGGCGTGACAACCGGTACACCAGAGGTTCGTCCACTCCGGTCCTCTCGTACTAGGAGCAGCCCCCTTCAAATATCCAACGCCCACGGCAGATAGGGACCAAACTGTCTCACGACGTTTTAAACCCAGCTCACGTACCTCTTTAAATGGCGAACAGCCATACCCTTGGGACCGGCTACAGCCCCAGGATGAGATGAGCCGACATCGAGGTGCCAAACACCGCCGTCGATATGAACTCTTGGGCGGTATCAGCCTGTTATCCCCAGAGTACCTTTTATCCGTTGAGCGATGGCCCTTCCATACAGAACCACCGGATCACTATGACCTGCTTTCGCACCTGCTCGACTTGTGGGTCTCGCAGTTAAGCACGCTTATGCCATTGCACTATGAGCACGATTTCCGACCGTACTTAGCGTACCTTCGTACTCCTCCGTTACACTTTGGGAGGAGACCGCCCCAGTCAAACTGCCTACCATGCACTGTTCCCAATCCCGATTCAGGGACCAAGGTTAGAACCGCAAACAAACCAGGGTGGTATTTCAAGGGTGGCTCCACAAGAACTGGCGTCCCTGCTTCATAGCCTCCCACCTATCCTACACAGATTTGTTCACAATCCAATGCAAAGCTACAGTAAAGGTTCATGGGGTCTTTCCGTCTAGCCGCGGGGAGATTGCATCATCACAAACACTTCAACTTCGCTGAGTCTCGGGAGGAGACAGTGTGGCCATCGTTACGCCATTCGTGCAGGTCGGAACTTACCCGACAAGGAATTTCGCTACCTTAGGACCGTTATAGTTACGGCCGCCGTTTACCGGGACTTCAATCAAGAGCTTGCACCCCATCATTTAATCTTCCGGCACCGGGCAGGCGTCACACCCTATACGTCCACTTTCGTGTTTGCAGAGTGCTGTGTTTTTATTAAACAGTCGCAGCCACCAGTTTATTGCAACCCCTTCACCCTCCAGGCGCAGGCCTGTCAAGCTACAAGGGCGTACCTTATCCCGAAGTTACGGTACCAATTTGCCGAGTTCCTTCTCCCGAGTTCTCTCAAGCGCCTTAGAATACTCATCTCGCCCACCTGTGTCGGTTTGCGGTACGGTCTTGTTAGACTGAAGCTTAGAGGCTTTTCTTGGAACCACTTCCAATTGCTTCGCCGCTTTAAGCAGCTCGCCTCGTACCCTTGAATTCCGCGCCCGGATTTGCCTAAGCGCCTTCTCCAATACAAGGACCGGGACTTCCAACACCCGGACAACCTTCCGCGATCCGTCCCCCCATCGCATCTAACAATGGTGCAGGAATATTAACCTGCTTCCCATCAGCTACGCATTTCTGCCTCGCCTTAGGGGCCGACTCACCCTACGCCGATGAACGTTGCGTAGGAAACCTTGGGCTTACGGCGAGGGGGCTTTTCACCCCCTTTATCGCTACTCATGTCAGCATTCGCACTTCTGATACCTCCAGCATCCTTCTCAAGACACCTTCACAGGCTTACAGAACGCTCTCCTACCATGCAGATAAATCTGCATCCGCAGCTTCGGTGACTGGCTTAGCCCCGTTACATCTTCCGCGCAGGACGACTCGATCAGTGAGCTATTACGCTTTCTTTAAAGGATGGCTGCTTCTAAGCCAACCTCCTGACTGTTTTAGCCTTCCCACTTCGTTTCCCACTTAGCCAATCTTGGGGACCTTAGCTGGCGGTCTGGGTTGTTTCCCTCTTGACACCGGACGTTAGCACCCGATGTCTGTCTCCCGTGATTGCACTCTTCGGTATTCGGAGTTTGCTATGACGAAGTAATCCGCAATGGACCCAACAATCATTACAGTGCTCTACCCCCGAAGGTGATACACGAGGCACTACCTAAATAGTTTTCGGAGAGAACCAGCTATTTCCAGACTTGTTTAGCCTTTCACCCCTATCCACAGCTCATCCCCTAATTTTTCAACATTAGTGGGTTCGGACCTCCAGTACGTGTTACCGCACCTTCATCCTGGCCATGGATAGATCGTCTGGTTTCGGGTCTACGCCCAGCAACTAAAGCGCCCTATTCGGACTCGCTTTCGCTACGCCTTCCCTAGTCGGTTAAGCTTGCTACTGAACGTAAGTCGCTGACCCATTATACAAAAGGTACGCCGTCACCCCATTAAGAGGCTCCGACTGTTTGTATGCATGCGGTTTCAGGATCTATTTCACTCCCCTCCCGGGGTTCTTTTCGCCTTTCCCTCACGGTACTGGTTCACTATCGGTCGATTACGAGTATTTAGCCTTGGAGGATGGTCCCCCCATCTTCAGACAGGATTTCACGTGTCCCGCCCTACTTGTCGTACCCCTAGTTCCACACATAAGCTTTCGCATACAGGGCTATCACCTGCTATGGCCGCACTTTCCAGAGCGTTCTGCTAACTCACATGCTAAAAGGTACAAGGCTCTTCCCATTTCGCTCGCCACTACTTTGGGAATCTCGGTTGATTTCTTTTCCTGCGGCTACTTAGATGTTTCAGTTCACCGCGTTCGCTTCTCTTGACCTATGGATTCAGTCAAGGATGACCCATTCGGGCCGGGTTTCCCCATTCGGACATCTCCGGATCAAAGCTCGTTTGCCAGCTCCCCGAAGCTTTTCGCAGGCTACCGCGTCCTTCATCGCCTGTAATCGCCAAGGCATCCACCACATGCACTTATTCGCTTGACCCTATAACGAGTACGTCTGCATCGCTGCACACGTCACGCCATAGGTGAGTATCGGTGTTGTGCCGTATTCCAATTTCGTGCGCCTCTCTCAAGACACACTGCTTTGAGATACTTCTCGATACAATCTCAACCCAAATTTCGGCAGCATCCCGCACGCCATCTCTAACGCACAGCACGCCACCATTGAATTGAACTTCTTCCAAATTGTTAAAGAACGACAGCCGATTTAGATTCTCATCGAATCCATCAGTGTTAGGCCAAGCCTAAGCTAAAACGCACTCAGCGCACATCCTCGCGGATACGCAACAAATACCCTTTAGCTTAGGAATTGGTGGAGGTTGACGGGATCGAACCGACGACCCCCTGCTTGCAAAGCAGGTGCTCTCCCAGCTGAGCTAAACCCCCAAGACACCACTACTACTGTAGGTACATCCCTTAGTTCGTCACCCAACCACACCAGTTAGCGCAACCAACCAGACCAAGATGGTGGGTCTGGTTGGATTCGAACCAACGACCCCCGCCTTATCAAGACGGTGCTCTAACCGACTGAGCTACAGACCCTACAGCCTGTCGTATGACAGCCGATAAGCGTGAGCGCTTTAGCAACTTATGCTTCAAGCTCGAGAAAGGAGGTGATCCAGCCGCACCTTCCGATACGGCTACCTTGTTACGACTTCACCCCAGTCACGAATCCCACCGTGGTAAGCGCCCTCCTTGCGGTTAAGCTACCTACTTCTGGTGAAACCCGCTCCCATGGTGTGACGGGCGGTGTGTACAAGACCCGGGAACGTATTCACCGCGGCATGCTGATCCGCGATTACTAGCGATTCCAACTTCATGCACTCGAGTTGCAGAGTGCAATCCGGACTACGATCGGTTTTCTGGGATTAGCTCCCCCTCGCGGGTTGGCAGCCCTCTGTTCCGACCATTGTATGACGTGTGAAGCCCTACCCATAAGGGCCATGAGGACTTGACGTCATCCCCACCTTCCTCCGGTTTGTCACCGGCAGTCTCCTTAGAGTGCCCTTGCGTAGCAACTAAGGACAAGGGTTGCGCTCGTTGCGGGACTTAACCCAACATCTCACGACACGAGCTGACGACAGCCATGCAGCACCTGTGTATCGGTTCTCTTTCGAGCACCCCCTGATCTCTCAAGGGTTCCGACCATGTCAAGGGTAGGTAAGGTTTTTCGCGTTGCATCGAATTAATCCACATCATCCACCGCTTGTGCGGGTCCCCGTCAATTCCTTTGAGTTTTAATCTTGCGACCGTACTCCCCAGGCGGTCAACTTCACGCGTTAGCTACGTTACTAAGGAAATGAATCCCCAACAACTAGTTGACATCGTTTAGGGCGTGGACTACCAGGGTATCTAATCCTGTTTGCTCCCCCACGCTTTCGTGCATGAGCGTCAGTGTTGGCCCAGGGGGCTGCCTTCGCCATCGATGTTCCTCCGCATATCTACGCATTTCACTGCTACACGCGGAATTCCACCCCCCTCTGCCACACTCTAGCCTGCCAGTCACAAATGCAGTTCCCAGGTTAAGCCCGGGGATTTCACATCTGTCTTAACAAACCGCCTGCGCACGCTTTACGCCCAGTAATTCCGATTAACGCTTGCACCCTACGTATTACCGCGGCTGCTGGCACGTAGTTAGCCGGTGCTTATTCTTCCGGTACCGTCATCAGCAAAGGATATTAGCCCTCGCCTTTTCTTCCCGAACAAAAGTGCTTTACAACCCGAAGGCCTTCTTCACACACGCGGCATTGCTGGATCAGGCTTGCGCCCATTGTCCAAAATTCCCCACTGCTGCCTCCCGTAGGAGTCTGGGCCGTGTCTCAGTCCCAGTGTGGCTGGTCGTCCTCTCAGACCAGCTACAGATCGTCGCCTTGGTAGGCCTTTACCCCACCAACTAGCTAATCTGCCATCGGCCGCCCCTATAGCGCGAGGTCCGAAGATCCCCCGCTTTCATCCTTAGATCGTATGCGGTATTAATCCGGCTTTCGCCGGGCTATCCCCCACTACAGGACACGTTCCGATGTATTACTCACCCGTTCGCCACTCGTCAGCGGAGCAAGCTCCCTGTTACCGTTCGACTTGCATGTGTAAGGCATGCCGCCAGCGTTCAATCTGAGCCAGGATCAAACTCTTAAGTTTAATCTCTGTTACTGTTTTCTATTCTTCCGAATAGGTCGCTCAACTCAAGAATCAACAAGTAGTACGAACCGAAATTCATACCCTTACTTCTTCTCTTGTGCGAGCTCTTGATACTTTTGCTTTGCGCTCATCGGCCTAAACCAACAAACGCGCATCCGTCACCAAGCGCCCACACTTATCGGCTGTAAATTTTTAAAGAACCGTTTAACGACTGGCTGGGCATTCCCTCGCACTAGGCGACCCGTCGATTCACCGCAAACACCACCACTTTTGCTCCACCGCGCTGTTTTGCTGCAGAACAGAAGCGAGATTATGTACCACCACCACCATCTCGTCAAGCAGTTTTTTTGTCACCCCCGGCAACGCGTCTCTCATCAACCCAGAAACCATCACCTGACAACACACACCGCTCAACCACCCAGCCTCAGCACCTGCAGACCAAGCCTACCCACACCAGCAACAAGAAAAGACCCTTCAAACCAAGTACCTTCTCTCACCACCACCCCACCAACACAACAAACGCTTCGCCTTGTCTGCAGCGGGGAGGCGAATAATAGGACACACCCAGCAAACCTGCAAGTACTTTTGCGTTTTTTGTGGGTATTGCCATGCCAATGACTGCCGCACCTGCGCGTCACGCTACTTACAGGAATTGGTACACTGCACAAGCGGCATATTTCCAGCAATATAACGCCTTGACGCATCCCGCACCTTAAGACGAGGAGCCAACATCGTTATTCATCGACTGCTCAGCTCGCCACAAAGGAGAAAGCCCGTGTCCCCCACCGACCGCCGCGCCGTATTACGTAACGCGTTGTCCGGCCTCTTGCTAGCCGCCGCGCCATTGCTGACTTTCTCGGCCGCGCAAGCTCAGTCACAAAAGGTCAGCGTGTTCTATGCCGGCTCACTGGTCAACCTGATGGAGCGTAGCGTGGGACCGGCGTTCACAAAGGCAAGCGGCATCGACTTTGAAGGATATGCCGGCGGCTCGAACAAACTGGCCAACGAGATCAAGGGCAAACTTCGTCGCGGCGATATTTTCATCAGCGCCAGCCCCAAGGTCAACAGCACGCTGATGGGCGATACCAATGGAAACTGGGTCACCTGGTACGCGTCATTTGCTGAATCGCCCCTGGTCATTGGCTATAACCCGAAGAGCACGTTCGCCGACGCCCTGAAAACCAAGCGCTGGGACGACGTCTTGTCGACGCCGGGCATCAGGATCGGCCGCACCGATCCTAAGCTGGACCCGAAGGGTCTGTTCACGGTGAACTTTGTCCAGCACGCGGCAAGGGTCTATGACAAACCGGATCTCTTGAAAGAGACTCTGGGTTCGGAGGAAAATCCCGCTCAGGTGCTGCCGGAGGAAACATTGGTCGGGCGCTTGCAATCGGGTCAACTGGACGCGGGGTTTTTTTATTCCACCGAGACATCGGACCTGAATATCCCCTTCGTCACGCTCCCCGCCGAACTGAAAGAGAAAGCGCAATACACGGTGACCATTCTGAATCACGCGCCCAACGCGAAAGGCGCTCAGCGTTTCGTGTCCTGGTTGTTGAGCCCGGCGGGCCAGGCCTTGTTGAAAGAACACGGCATCGATATCGTGGCGCCAACGATCAGTGGCGACGCCGCCTCCGTCCCCGCCGCGCTGCGAACACAACTAGCGCCGCAATAACGGTCACTTACCACAAGACCGCGATGAAACGGCATGACCGACGTCCGCCCGGTAGACGGCTACCAGGGGGCCGCCTCGCCATCGTATGATGCAACAATGACATCGCCCGATCTCGACCGTAACGACCTCGCGCCATCGACGAATCGATCAGTGCGTCGGGCCCATGGACCGACGCCGCTCGCATGGCTCGGCGCCCTCCTCACGATCTATCTCTGCGCGCCACTGCTCGCCAGCGCGCCGCACATCGCATCAGCAAGCTGGACCGCAGTGGATTGGAATACGTTGCTTCACGCAACGGGCGTCTCGGCTGCCAGCGCCACACTCGCGGCGCTGATCGTCGCCCTCACCGGCGTCCCCCTCGGTTACTGGCTCGCGCGGCGACCTACTCACCTTGCCAGCGTCATCGCATTCGTCGTGCAGTTGCCCCTGGCCTTGCCGCCCCTCACGAGTGGCGTGCTGCTGCTGTTTCTACTAGGGCCCTACAGCGCGCTGGGCGAATTGACCCACGGTGCGCTGACCGACTCGTTCATCGGCATCCTGCTCGCCGGCATTTTCGTGGCAGCACCATTCCTCATCGTTGCGGCGCGCAGCGCCTTCATTGCCGTCGACCCGATGTTCGAAGACGTCGCTGCCACGCTCGGACATCGCCCCTATGCGCGATTTTTCTCCATCTCACTGCCGCTCGCCTGGCCCGCGATTCGTGCCGGCCTGCTACTGACCTGGCTTCGTGCATTCGGGGAATTTGGCGCAACGGTCATGGTGGCCTATCACCCGTATTCCCTGCCGATCTATACATACGTGGCCTTCGGCAGCGTCGGTCTGCCTGCCATGTTGCCGATTATCGTGCCGACCCTGGGCGTCTCGCTGCTTGCCGCACTGCTGGTGGCAATAAACGCGGTATGGAAGCCATCGCGACGCGCGCCCCGTTCACAGCCGGTTAAAACGCCTGCGAATCATGCACGGCCCGGACCACCGACGGCATCCGCCAGCATCGACAAGGACGATGCGACGAAGCCGGACGGGCGTTCCATCATGGTGGCGCTTGATACACGAATCGGCGACTTCTCGCTGAAGCTTCGCTGGGCGCCCAAAGCACGCAGGCTTGCCATTCTTGGCGAGTCCGGATCGGGCAAATCGATGACGTTGCGGCTTTTCGCCGGGCTGGCCCGCATTTCGCCTGGCGGCAGTGCGCACATCATTGTCGATGGGATACCCATACAAGACTTGCCAGCGGAAAGCCGCCATATAGCCTACGTTCCGCAAGACTTCGGACTGTTTCCACACATGACAGTCGCGCAGCAATGGGCGTACCCTCGGGATGCACACCCCGGAACCGTGCAAGCATGGTCCCGTAGGCTTGCGCTGGCACACCTTACTGACCGCTTCCCGGCGGAACTCTCGATCGGACAACGGCAACGGGTGTCGATCGTGCGGGCCATGTCCCGGCATTGTGGTGTGATCTTGATGGATGAACCGTTTTCGGCGCTGGATACCCCTAGACGGCGGGCACTGCGAACGAGCTTGCGTCAATTGCAACAGGAAATCGATGCGGTGACGGTGCTGGTCACCCATGACCCGGACGAGGCGGCACAGTTAGCGGACGAGATCCTCGTGCTAGACCACGGCCGGATGCTGCAAGCCGGCCCGACGCTCGACGTCTTCACGCGTCCCGCGAATATGAAAGTCGCATCGCTATTGGGCTTATCGAACGTGGGAGTGGGCGAGCTGGACCTCAAGGGGCGCATCGACATTGGCGGCGGCATACGCTTTCCAGTGGCGTGGGAAAAATTGCGGGGGTTGGAAGCCGGGGCCCGTGTCATGTGGCGGCTGAACCCGGACGCCGTGCGTCGCGTGCCTGGCGGTACGCGCGGGAATGAAGGCTTCGCGGCGCTTATCGAAGAGGTCCTGCTCGAGGGTGGACAGGTTCGCCTTGCCGTACGCGTCGGTGACAGCGTTCTTAAGCTACGGCCCCACACGTGGCGCGCGGCCGCCGGACTGACGATCCGCATCGATCTGGACAATGACGCGGTCGATGTCTGGCCTCTTGCGGACCACGCCAGCCCTCAGGCGCGCGCCGCCTGATATCGGCGCTCTACTTCGTCCCAGTCGATTACTTCATAAAACGCGGAGATATAGTCAGGGCGACGACTTTGGTACTTCAGGTAATACGCATGCTCCCAGACGTCCAACCCAAGAATCGGCGTATTACCGTGCGATAACGGACTGTCCTGGTTGGCGCTGCTTTCCACAACCAGTTCGCCGTCGGGTCGAACACTCAGCCAGGCCCAGCCGCTACCGAAACGCGTCTGCGCCGCACGCGTGAAATGGTCCTTGAACGCATCGAAGCCACCCAATTCATTATCAATCGCGGCGGCCACCTTGCCCTTCGGCTTGCCGCCGCCATTTGGCGACATGACCTTCCAGAACAACGCGTGGTTTGCATGCCCACCGCCGCTGTTGCGCACCGGCCCACGAATCTTTTCAGGCAAGGTCTCCAGTTCACGCAAAAGCGTTTCCACCGGCTTCTCTCCCAGCCCCGTTCCTTCAACCGCCGCATTTAATCCGTTGACATAGGTCTGATGGTGCTTCGTATGGTGAATCTCCATCGTCTTTGCATCGATATGCGGCTCCAATGCATCGTATGGATAGGGCAATTCCGGTAAGGTGTAAGCCATGATATTCGCTCCTCGTTCAATTGCTCATGTCGTCGACCTCACACGATTTCCGCGGCGTCGTTGGCATGCGGGAAGAAGGTGTCTCCCTCGTTTCGATAGTAGCCCGAGGCCTTTTACCCTAGCCCCTGACGGGGAAAGGGCTTTCTTCTCCTACAATGCAACCTTCGATTCCCGCCGCCGCGCCGCATGTCATCCGATAAGCCTCATTCGACCTCCGGGACGCCGTCTCTGGCAATGCTCGCCACACCCACCCCGGAACACGCGACCTTGCCGCGCGTGGTCATCATTGGAGCCGGTCCCGCAGGCCTTGCGGCCGCAGAAAGGATCGCCGCCGGTGGCGGCACGCGCGGGGTGCGGATCGACGTCTACGATGCCATGCCCTCCGTTGGCCGCAAATTCCTCCGCGCCGGCATCGGCGGTTTGAACATCACACACAGCGAACCGTACGACCTATTTCGCACGCGTTTCGGAAGGCGGCCTCCAGTGCTGCAAACAGCGCTCGATACCTTTCCCCCTGATGCCTTGCGCGCGTGGGCCGAAGCGCTGGGTGTAAAAACGTTCATAGGAACGTCGGGGCGTGTGTTTCCGGCCGAGATGAAAGCCGCCCCGTTGCTGCGCGCATGGCTGCAACAACTGCGAACGGCGGGTGTCACGTTTCATACGCGGCATCGGTGGCTTGGATGGTCAGACGCGGATCGCACGACATCCGGCGCGCCGGTACCGACATCGCCGCGCCCGGGCGGCCCGATACCGCTACTGCGATTCGCCAGCCCCGCAGGCGTCATCACGCAACGCGCGGACGCGGTCGTGCTCGCGCTCGGAGGCGGCAGTTGGCCGCAACTTGGAAGCGACGGCGCCTGGGTGCCCTGGCTCGAAGCGCAGCACATTCCCGTCGCACCGCTGCGCAGTGCCAACGGCGGTTTCAGCATTCATTGGAGCACGCATCTGCGCGATCGATTTGCCGGATCGCCGCTGAAATCCGTCGCCCTGTCGTTCACGGATCTCGCCGGAGAGACGCTGCGACGGCAAGGCGAATTCGTCATATCGACCCGCGGGGTCGAAGGTAGCCTGATCTACGCTTTCTCCCGTGCGCTGCGAGAGACGATCGAAGCACATGGATCGGCGACCTTCACGCTGGATCTGCTCCCCGACCGTGCTGCGCCATCGGTCGCGGAGGCGGTCGCGCATCCACGCGGCAGCCGGTCACTCTCCAGCCATTTGCAAAGCCGACTCGGGCTGACCGGTATCAAGACGGCATTGCTATATGAGGTGCTGGACAAGCAATCGATGCAAGACCCGGCTACCCTGGCGCAAGCCATCAAGGCGCTGCCCCTGACGGTCCTGGCAACCATGCCGCTTGCCGAAGCCATCAGTAGCGCGGGCGGTGTGATGTTTTCCGCAGTGGATGATCACTTGATGGTACGCAACCTGCCCGGCGTATTTGTCGCCGGGGAAATGCTCGATTGGGAGGCGCCTACCGGTGGCTATCTGCTGACCGCTTGCCTTGCCACCGGCCGGCACGCGGGGCAGGGGCTTACGCGCTATCTTCGGGGCGGTTCGGCGTGAAGGGGCCCACAGGCACGCAAGGACGATGCCGACATCACGCCACAGAGAGACGCCATAACGTCGTTGTCTCGGCAACGCGCGCCGCATGCAAAGGATCGTCCTTGTCTGATACGCGCGGGTGAACCGGCTTTGCCGTCGTCTTGCCAACCACCCGTAGTCCGGCGGCGGCAATGGCATCGGCCAGTTGCGTGGGCGCGCGCAGGCCCAGGTGCTCGGCAAAGTCGGACATGATCAGCCAGCCTTCGCCTCCTGGCGCGAGCCGCGCCGCCAACCCATTCAGGAAACCCAGCAACATACGACTGTTGGGATCGTAGACAGCCGACTCGATCGGTGAACTGGGACGTGCCGGCAACCAGGGCGGATTACAAACGATCAACGCCGCCGCTCCGGCCGCTTCAGGCGGAAACAAATCGTGTTGCACGAGCGAAATCTGTTCATCCAAGCCATGCCTGGTCACATTCTCGGCAGCGCAGGCCAGCGCACGGGGATCACTGTCGGTTGAGACAAGCCGGGCAACGCCGCGACGCGCAAGGACAATGGACAGCACACCGGTACCAACGCCGATATCAAACGCCAACGGCGTGTCCCGCAGCGCGGCAGGCAGCGGCGCGCGCGCCACCAGGTCGACATACTCGCCTCGGACAGGCGAGAACACGCCATAGTGCGGGTGGATTCGACCACCGGTCTGCGGTACGTCGACACCTTTCTTGCGCCACTCGTAAGCACCGATCAAACCGAGCAGTTCCCGCATCGACACCACCGAACCGCCAGCGGACGCTGCTGCGCCGTCCGGACCGTTTGCGCCATTTGCGCTGACGGCGGCGCCCGTGATGTTCCCACCATCCGATATCGGGTCATTAGACGCACCGAGCGGGCCATAGACCCACTCGCAGGCGGCCGACACGTCCGGTGCGCGCCGTAGCGGAATGCGGTAATCAGCGCCTAACGGCAAAAGCAACGCGCCCAACGTGCGTGCGCGCTGCGATTGCGCCAATCGATGCCGGTTGAAGGCATCGGCCATGCCCTGATTCATCGGCGCCGGCTTCCGGCCGCCTTTCTTGTCGATGCGGCGCCCCATCGCCTGGAGCAATTGCCGAGCGTTCTGGAAATCGCCGCGCCATAACAACGCCGCGCCTTCGCACGCCAGACGGTACGCCTGGTCGGCCGGCATCGTGTCGTCGGCAACGATCACCCGCTTGGGCACCGGTACGCTCGCCTCCGACCGCCACCGCGCCTGGTGCATCACGCCCCCCTCTTCCCACGTAATCATTGGCACATCGGCGCGCTGCCCACATTCATCACCACTCGTCATTCTCACCTCCATCATGCCTGCCGCCTCGATCGGTCACCGTGTCATGCCCTGCTGTGTCGGCCACTCCGCCACGATGCGACAGATCAGGGCTTTCGCCGGACCGCTCATAACTAATGGACGCAGAGTCTCACACCCTGACGTGCAGCGACAGTCGTTGTTCGCACTTTATTGGTCATTTTCTGGTTTCATCGTTATGCTGGCGCCGAATCCACCCCGCGATGCGCCCGGAGATCATCTCGGCGCCAAGCACCGATTGCGTATGCAATTTGTACACACTGCAAGGCACCGCGCTCATCGCGCGGCCGCCTCCAGACAATGAATGATTCCCATGGCTGACAACTGGTTTCCCCAATGGCGCCGCGTTCCCGCGAATGCCCTCGACGGTGCCCACCGCGTGATCGCTCCCGATGAACGCCCCCCGCTCGGGCAATTGCTGTTGCTGGGTGCCCAGCATACGGTGGCCATGTTCGGCTCGACGGTATTGGCGCCGTTATTGATGGGCTTCAACCCCAATCTCGCGATCCTGATGTCGGGGATCGGGACGCTGCTGTTTTTTGTCATTGTCGGCGGACGCGTTCCGAGCTACCTCGGATCGAGCTTTGGCTTTATCGGTGTTGTCATCGCCGTCAGTGGCTATGCGGGCCACGGCCCGAATGGTCAAATCGCCGATGCGTTGGGCGGTATCGTCGCCTGCGGTGCGGTCTTCGCGCTCACCGGACTCATCGTGATGGTGACGGGCAAGCGATGGATCGAGACCCTGATGCCACCCGTGGTGACCGGGGCCGTCGTCGCCGTGATCGGGCTCAATCTCGCGCCCGTCGCGATCCGCTCGGTCTCCCGGTCCGGCTTCGACAGCGCAATCGCGTTGATGACGATCGTCTGTATCGGAATGGTCGCCGTGCTCGCGCGCGGCGCATGGTCGCGCCTATTGATCCTGCTGGGCTTGCTGTCGGCCTATCTCCTCTACCTGATTGTCACCAACGGACTCGGCTGGGGACCGCCGGTCGATTTCGCGACAGTCGCAACGGCACCCTGGTTCGGTTTGCCGACAATTCATGCGCCGCGATTCACCTCGCACGGAATGTTGCTGATCTGCCCGGTGGCCATCATTCTGATTGCCGAGAACCTGGGGCATGTGAAGGCCGTGGGGGCAATGTGCGGACGGAACCTGGATGGATACCTCGGACGTGCCTTCATCGGCGATGGCGTCGCAACGATGCTGTCCGGCGCCGTGGGCGGCACGGGCGTGACGACCTATGCCGAGAATATCGGCGTGATGGCGGTCACCCGAATCTATTCCACCTTGGTTTTTGTCGCAGCGGCGGTTTTTGCGCTGGTGCTCGGGCTCTCACCGAAATTCGGCGCCTTGGTGCAAACGCTGCCGGCACCGGTACTCGGCGGTACCTCCATCGTCGTCTTCGGTCTGATTGCCGTATCCGGCGCCCGGATCTGGATTCAGCATCACGTCGATCTCAACGATACGCGTCACTTGCTGGTAGCCGCCGTCACGCTCGTGCTGGGCGCGGGCGACTTCACGATCCATGTCGGGGGGTTTCCGCTCGGCGGCATTGGTACGGCAACGTTTGGTGCGATTCTGCTGAATGCCTTGCTGTCGCTGCGCCGCGTACCATCCGCCATCCGCGACGCCGGTCCCGCCGACGCGGCAGGCGAGGTCGATCGCGACAGGCATCGTCCACACTGAACAATGCCGCAATCTCGTCTACGAGAGACAAATTCTCTCCCTTGACCGGTCTTAAGGGGTTAACTCTATGTTGACAGGGCAACAACGAAAAACTGATCATTAGCCCACCCGGTGATCAGTTATACAAAATCGCTCTGGAACAACAAGGTGCTGGCGCCCCTGCGGCGCACGTTCGCGGCTGGATCGTGTCCGCGGCGCACCCTGGCTTGTCCACGCCGGGAGGGCCGATCAGGAGACAAGCACGATGTCGTCGCACTTCCCGCAGCACGCCGCCACCACACCGTCGGCCGCCGATTCATTCCGTTCCCCGTCATCGACGCCCCGCTCGCCCTTCGCCGACGTCGCACCGGCCGTTGCCGGACCGCGAACGTACGATGGCGACGTGCAAGCCGGCAGCCCATCCTTCGCTGCGCGGCGGCGCCGTCCCCTGGCGCGCCTGCTCGGCGCGTCGGTTTTTTCGCTGGGCACCGCCTGCGGCATTGGCTGGTCCGCCGGCGTGCATGCCGCAACCACCGTCACCATCGGCACGATCAACAACCCCGATATGGTGGAACTGCGCAAGCTGGCACCAGAGTTCGAGAAGGCACACCCGGATATCAAGCTGCGCTGGGTGACGCTCGAGGAAAACCTCCTGCGCCAACGTTTGACGACGGACATCACCACCGGTAGCGGCCAGTTCGACGTGATGACCATCGGAGCCTATGAGACGCCGCTGTGGGCCAAGCGTGGCTGGCTGACGCCGCTGACGAATCTGCCCGCCAGCTATGACGTGGACGATATCGTCAAGACGGCACGTGACAGCCTGACTTATCAGAACAACCTCTACGCACTGCCGTTTTACGTCGAAAGCTCGATGACCTTCTATCGAAAGGATCTGTTCGACGCGAAGAAGCTGACGATGCCGGCACAACCCACCTACGACCAGATCGCCGATTTCGCGTCGAAACTGCATGATCCCGCACATGGCGTCTATGGCATCTGCCTTCGCGGCAAGGCCGGCTGGGGCGAAAACATGGCCTTCGTATCACCGCTGGTCAACACCTTCGGAGGCCAGTGGTTCGACGAGAAGTGGCATGCGACGATCGATACGCCCGAGTGGAAGAAGGCCATCACGTATTACACGGACGTGCTGAAGAAATACGGGCCGCCCGGCGCCAGTTCGAATGGCTTCAATGAAAACCTGACGCTGATGTCTTCCGGCAAATGTGCCATGTGGATTGATGCAACCGTTGCGGCGGGCTTGCTGTACAACCCGAAGCAATCGCAGGTATCCGACAAGATCGGGTATGCCGCAGCCCCCATAGCGGTGACGCCGAAGGGCAATCATTGGCTGTGGATGTGGTCGCTGGCCATCCCGAAGAGTTCGAAATCGCAGGATGCGGCTAAGCAATTCGTGACCTGGGCCACGTCCAAGGAATATGTCGCGCTGGTGGCGAAGGATGAAGGCTGGGCGTCGGCCCCTTCGGGGACCCGTCGTTCCACCTACGCCAATCCGGAATATCAAAAAGCGGCGCCGTTCTCGTCTTTCGTCTTGAAGGCCATCGAGACGGCGAACCCGAACGATGCCACGCTGCACAAGGCACCGTATAGCGGCATCCAGTTCGTGGCGATTCCGGAGTTCCAGTCGTTTGGCACGGTGGTCGGCCAAAGCATTGCTGGCGCGCTTGCAGGCACGATGAGCGTCGATCAGGCGCTGAAAGCGGCACAAGCCACTGCGGATCGCGCGGTACGCGCGGGTGGGTATCAAAAATGACCGTCAAAACCGGACACGTGAGCCATCCCGGACGCGATGAGCACGAACAGCACGGCGACCGATCCGGCCGTGCGGATCGTATGGACTCGACGAAGGGCGCGTCCGGTTTGGAATCGGAGCGCGACGCCGGCATCGTCGCGCGAAACCGCGAGGATACCGCACGGGGCGGCGACAGCGCCGGAAGTCGCCGGCGTGGCCACCCCGCGCGCTGGCTGGCGCAGCCTTCGATCGTCCTGTTATTTATCTGGATGGCGGTGCCATTGGCTATGACGGTCTGGTACTCGCTGATCCATTACAACCTGTTGAACCCGGACAATAGGGGCTTTGCCGGGCTCCAGAACTACGTGTTTCTGGCCACGGACCCCTCGTTTATCCCGTCCATCCTGAACACGCTGGTCCTGATCGGGTCGGTGCTGGCGATTACGGTCGTCGGCGGTATCCTGCTTGCGGTGCTGTTCGATCGAACCTTCCCTGGACAAGGCATTGCGCGTTTGCTGGCCATCGCGCCCTTCTTCGTCATGCCGACAGTCGCCGCGCTGATCTGGAAGAACATGATCCTGCACCCGGTGTACGGCGTGCTGGCGAAGATTTTCGTGTTCTTCGGCTGGCAACCTATCGACTGGTTCGCATCGGCACCGATGACGGGTGTCATCATGATCGTTGCCTGGCAATGGCTACCGTTCGCTTTCCTGATTCTGTTCACTGCCATCCAATCGCTGGACCAGGAGCAAAAGGAAGCGGCGCAACTCGACGGCGCAGGCGCCTTCGCGATGTTTTTTCATATCACGCTGCCACATCTGCGACGTGCGATCGCCGTGGTCGTCATGATTGAGACCATCTTCCTGCTGTCGATCTTTGCCGAGATCTACACCACCACGAGCGGTGGCCCGGGCAACGCGACAACGAATCTGTCCTACCTCATTTTCTCGCTTGGCTTGCAACAGTTCGATGTCGGCCTGGCGTCGGCCGGCGGCATCCTCGCAGTAATCCTGGCGAATATCGTGTCGTTCTTCCTCGTGCGGATGCTGGCGAAGAATCTGAAGGGAGACTACGCATCATGAGCGCAAGCAAAAACCGCCTGCGGGACAACAGCCTGGGAGCGCTTGCCTGGGTGGTCTCCCTGCTGCTGTTCTTCCCCATCCTCTGGATGTTCCTGACTTCGATCAAAAGCGAACAACAAGCGTATTCCACCGCGTTTTCGTTCACCCCCACATTGCAGAGTTTTCGCGATGTACTGGCACACAGTGACTACTTTCAGTTCGCCTGGCATTCGGTGGCCGTGTCGTTCGGCGTGACGATACTGTGTCTGCTGCTGGCCGTGCCGGCTGCCTATGCGATGGCCTTCTTCCCGACCAAGCGCACGCAATCGCTGCTGCTGTGGATGCTGTCGACAAAGATGATGCCGTCCGTGGGCGTGCTGGTGCCGATCTATCTGCTATGGAAGAACTGGGGACTGCTGGACACGATAAGCGGCTTGATCATCGTCTATACGCTGATCAACCTGCCGATCGCCGTGTGGATGGCCTACACCTACTTCTGCGAAATCCCTCGCGACATCCTGGAGGCGGCCCGCGTGGACGGCGCCACCGTCTGGACCGAAATCATTCATCTCGTGCTACCGATGGCGCTGCCCGGCATCGCGTCCACCGGCTTGCTACTGGTGATCCTGTCATGGAACGAGGCGTTCTGGAGCATCAACCTGTCCAGCTCGCAAGCCGCGCCCTTGACGGTATTCATCGCCTCGTTCTCAAGTCCCGAAGGCCTGTTCTGGGCCAAATTGTCGGCGGCCTCGGTGCTGGCGGTCGCGCCGGTGATGATCCTGGGGTGGGTATCGCAGAAACAATTGGTGCGCGGGCTGACGTTCGGCGCCGTGAAGTGATGCCCCGGTAAAGTGACGCATCCCTCACAGCCCGCGAGTCAAGGCATGAAAGAAACGATTACCATAACGCATCACCAACCTGACGGGACGCCCGCGGTACACGCAGCGACCGGGCCGGGCACGCCCGCCATCAAGGTTCCGGCTAGCCCCGTCACCCATCTGGTCTGCGATTGCGATGGCGTGCTGGTGGACAGCGAGGCGGTTGCCGACGAAGCGATGGTCAGCGCGCTGTTCGCCACGCTGACCGCCGCGCAGTCGCCACAAGCGGTCACAAACCGCCCGATCACCCATGCGGCAGTGGAGACGGAAGTGGGCGCGCGTCTCGGCCTCACGATCGATCACGTGATCGCCGCGGTTGCCGACTGTTTCGGCATCACATTGACAGCGGCGGCGCAGGACAGCGTGCGCCTGGCGGTGGAGGCGGCAGTACGCGCACGTCAGACGGCGGTGCCAGGCGTGACGCAGGCCTTGCACGCGCTGGCCGCCAGCGACCTGCCGCTGGCCGTTGCCAGCAACAGCACGCTACCGCGCGTGCAAGAAGCGGTGGTCGTGGCGGGTATTGCCGAACTGGTCGGTGAGCGCATCTATACCGGCGAACGCGTGGCCCACCCAAAACCCGCGCCCGATGTCTACGTCGCGGCATGCGCGGGCTTCAAGGCACCCCCAGCCCAATGCGCGGCGGTGGAAGACAGTGTCACCGGCGTCACGGCAGCCGCTGGCGCCGGCATGCAGGTGATCGGTTTCGCCGGCGGCACGCACCTGGGCGATGCACGCGCGCATGCGACGCTGCTACACGCGGCAGGTGCGTCCTGGGTATTCGAGGATATGCGCCATCTGACGGCGATTCTGGCCGCATTGCGCGCGGGCAAGGCCCCCGAGCCACGGTATCTGCTCTTGTAGGATATAGCGGCGCGCGGCACCGGCAACACGGCCGATACCGCGGACGCCAACGATAACGAAACGTTTCTACCGGCATCCACCGCCGTTCGAACGTTCACCGCCGAACAGCGGAACACGCAGGGACTTGGAGACAAGAGATGGCCCGACTGCAAACGCGTAATCTCAGCAAGCGGTATGGCGATACCGACGTGATTCATGGCATCGACCTGGACATCCAGGATGGTGAATTCGTCGTATTCGTCGGCCCAAGTGGATGCGGCAAATCCACGCTGCTGCGAATGATCGCCGGACTGGAAGACATCTCCGGCGGTGACCTGACAATCGGCGAGCGCCGCGTGAACGACATCCCGCCCGCCAAACGCGGCATTGCGATGGTGTTCCAGTCGTATGCGCTCTACCCGCATATGTCCCTGTACGACAACATGGCGTTCGGCCTGAAGCTTGCCGGCAAATCGAAAGCCGAAATCGAGGTGGCGGTGCGGGACGCCGCACGCATCCTGCATATCGACCATCTGCTGGACCGCAAGCCGCGCCAGTTGTCCGGCGGTCAACGACAACGGGTGGCCATCGGGCGCGCCATCACCCGGCGTCCGGACGTCTTCCTGTTCGACGAACCGTTGTCGAACCTCGATGCGGAATTGCGCGTGAAGATGCGCCTCGAGTTCGCCCGACTGCACGACGAACTGAAGACCACCATGATCTACGTAACCCACGATCAAGTAGAGGCGATGACGCTTGCCGACAAGATCGTCGTGCTGTCAGCAGGCCGCGTGGAACAGGTCGGCTCGCCCGACACGCTGTACCACGCGCCGGCTAACCGGTTCGTCGCCGGCTTTATCGGCTCGCCCAAGATGAACTTCCTTGATGGCCGCGTCGATGCCATCGACGCGCACGGCATTAGCGTGACGTTGAAATCGGGGGCGCGGCAACGTGCCGCGGTTGCATCCGGATCGCTCAGCGTGGGCGATGCCGTGACGCTGGGCATCCGTCCTGAGCACCTCTGGTCACCGGATCTGGCGCCAGCGCCGGCCGCGCGACTGGGCACTGCCCAGGACACCGGGGCCGAGTCACTCGCGCGCCCCGGAACGGGCCACACCACGGGGAGCGGCGACACGGAGACGGGAGTGATCATCGCAAAAGCCACCGTCGTCGAATCGCTCGGCGATGTCGCCTACCTGTATGCCGAATCGAACGATGCCGCCGATGGCGTGATCGTCCGGGTGCCGCCGCGCACGCAGGTGACACGCAACACGACGTTGTCGCTGCAGGCCGAGCCGCAGCACGTGCACGTATTCGATGCGCAGGGCACGGCTTTGCCGCGACACGACGCATCGCAGCGCAACGCCGCCTGATTCCCTTTGTCGCTCGGCTTCGCCGCCTTGCCTTGTTGCCCTCTCATGCCATGACGACATCCGCTTCTCCTTACACGATCCTGCATCTGGGTACCGGCTCGTTTCACCGCGCGCACCAGGCGTGGTACCTCCATACGTTGCGCGAACAGGGCAACCTCGATTGGTCACTGACGGTCGGCAATATCCGCGGCGACGGCAACGCCGTCCTGGACGCTCTGGCGGCGCAAAACGGCGTCTACACATTGGAGACCGTCGATCCGAAGGGCGAGCGCCGGTACGAGACGATCCGCTCGATACAGCAAGTGCTGCCGTGGCGACCTGATCTCGCCAATCTGGTTGCGGTGGGGGCCGATCCTCGCACCCGCATCATTTCCTTTACCGTCACGGAGGGCGGCTATTACCTCGACGAACACCATCGGCTGGACACGGCGAACCCTGACCTGGCCGCCGACCTCGGCGGTGCGCGAACGACGATCTATGGCGCCCTGCGCGCCATCCTGCACGAACGGATGACATCCGACGCGGGACCGCTGACATTACAGAATTGCGACAACCTCCGAAGCAACGGCGAACGTTTCCATGCGGGCATGCGCGCCTTTCTGACTGCCGTGGGGGATAACGCCTTGCTCAGCTGGTTCGATGCAAATACGCGCAGTCCGAACGCGATGGTCGATCGCATCGTTCCACGCCCCGGCCCTGACGTCCGTGAGCGCGTCACCGCGGCGGGCTTCGACGATGTCGTGCCGGTGATGGGCGAACGCTTTATCCAATGGGTGATTGAAGACGATTTCATCGCCGGCCGCCCGCATTGGGAAAAAGTGGGCGTCCAACTGGTGGATTCCGTGCTGCCCTATGAAGAAGCGAAGATCCGCATCCTGAATGCGACGCATAGCTGCATCGCCTGGGCGGGCACGCTGGCAGGCTTGCAGTATATCCACGAAGGCACGCACGATCCGGCCATCCGGCAAGCAGGGTTCGACTATGTGACCCAGGACGTGATTCCGAGCCTGTCGCCGAGCCCGATCGATCTGGCCGCTTACCGCGACACGGTCCTCGATCGCTTCAGCAATCCGAATATTCGAGACACGAACCAGCGCGTTGCCGCCGACGGTTTCTCGAAGATTCCGGGATTCATCGCGCCGACCTTGCGCGAACGGATTGCCGCGGGGCAGCCGTTTGATGCCACCGCGCGCCTGCCCGCTTTGTTTTTTGTTTTTCTGGAGGCCTGGCACGAGGGCAAATTGCCCTATGATTACCAGGACGGTGTGATGGACCCGGTGGTGGCGCACGGTTTTTTCGAAAGCGCGAATCCACTCTCCACGTTCACCGCGAATACGCTGCTCTGGGGCTCCCTGGCGGGAAGCAGTGACTTGCGCGATGCCATCGGCCGCCAGGTCGCGGACGTCCGCGCCTGGCTGGCTTCCCTTCAGCGTACCTGACGGCAGCGAGCGGCCCAACGTGCGCGCGAGCGCCGTGCCGTCCGCCACGCGGCGCTGCCCCCAGGCAGTTGTCGCCGACGACAGGAGACAAGGTTTTCCATGTACCTAGGAATCGATCTCGGCACCTCGGAAGTGAAGGTGCTACTGATGACCGCCGCGGGCCGCATCATCGGGACCCGCCGTGCCGCCTATGATGTCTCACGGCCCCGCCCCCGTTTTTCAGAGCAGGATCCGGCACTTTGGTGGAAGGGGACCCGCGAAGCGCTTGCAATGCTACGTGAAGCGCACGCCGACGCGTTCGCGCGGATCGATGGGATTGGACTGACCGGCCAAATGCACGGTGCGACGCTGCTAGACGCGGAGGATCGTGTGTTGCGGCCGGCAATCCTCTGGAACGATATGCGCAGCGCCGAGCAGTGCGTGCAACTGGAAGCCGCTGCGCCGTCAATGCGTCAGATCACCGGCAACATCGCCATGCCGGGCTTTACCGCGCCCAAGCTGCTATGGGTTCGCGAACACGAGCCGGACGTGTTCGCGCGAATCGCGAAAGTGCTGCTGCCGAAAGACTATTTGCGCCTGTTGATGACGGGGGACTATGTGTCGGATCCTTCCGATGCGGCGGGCACGCTGTGGCTGGATGTGGGGCAACGCACATGGTCCGACACAATGCTCGCGGCTTGCGGCCTGACGCGGGATCATATGCCTCGTCTCGTCGAGGGCAGCGATTGCAGTGGCCGCCTGACCGAGGCGGCCGCCGCTGTATTGGGGCTGCGGGCGGGCCTGCCGGTCGCGGGCGGCGGCGGTGACAATGCCGGCAGTGCGATCGGCATTGGTGCGGCGCGTCCCGGGGACGGCTTTATTTCTTTAGGTACGTCGGGTGTCCTGTTTGTCGTCAACGGGCGTTTTCAACCAAATCCGGATTCCGCCGTGCATGCGTTTTGTCATGCGCTGCCCGATCGCTGGCATCAAATGAGCGTCGTGCTCTCTGCCGCGAGTTGCCTCAGGTGGGCATGCCGCCTGACCGGTATCGACGAGCCCGCGCTACTGGAGGAGGTTGCGGCACTGAGCAATGCCGCACGCGAGACGGCACCGCTGTTCCTGCCTTATTTGTCCGGCGAACGCACGCCGCACAACGATCCCTATGCGCAAGGCGTGTTGTTTGGCATCACGCACGAGACGGGACGCGCGCAGCTTGGTTACGCCGTGCTGGAAGGCGTGGCGTTTTCATTGGCGGATGGGTTGGACGCATTGCGTGCCGCAGGCACCGAAGTGCGGGCGTTGTCGTTGGTCGGCGGTGGCTCGCGCAGCAACGAGTGGGCGCAATTGATCGCCGACACGTTGCAGGTCACGATCCATCAGCACGAAGGCGCCGAAGCGGGCGCGGCACTGGGTGCCGCGATCCTTGGTGCGCTGGCGGCGGGGGCCGACGAAAAAACGCTGCTGCGCCAGCCGCCGATACGCGCATCTTATACGCCCGACGCCGTGCGTCACGCCGCGCTGCAGCCACGGTTGCAGCGATACCGGGCGCTGTATCACGCCACGGCACCGCTATTCCGCGACACGGCATAGCCGACCGCTCTCGAACACGCGCCGGTGCCGCCTTACGCCGCAGTCATTTCCAGTACCGCGGCGGCGCAACGCTCGTCGGTGACGAGGCCCGTGAGCCAGGCCCCGCGCAACGCCGCCGCAACGGCCGCGTGCTTGAGCTGGCCGCCGGCAAAACCGATCGTCGGCACCGACGGCGGCGACTGCAACGTCAAACTCGTCAGCCGCCGTTGCGCCGGTGCTTCGACAATCCGGCCATCGGCATCGATCGAGCGGCCCAGCAGCTCTCCTACCGCCCCCCGCGCCGTCAAATCATGGACTTCATCTCGCGTAATGAATCCATCCGCTTCCTGTGGGCAGTCCGGACCGATGTGACCAATGCCAACGAACGCGACATCGGCATTGGCACTCAATTGCTCCACCACCTGGTAAAGCCGGTGATTGCACCAGTGCTGCGCCTCCTCCTCGCTATCCGCCATCAGCGGCGCCGGCATCAGGAAGCGCTTGCAGCCAAGACGTTCCGAAATCAGGGTGGCCACATCGTAGGGATTCGACGACCCGTCGCGCGCGATCGTGCCGACCATCGATACCAGTCGGTGCGCCGGTCGCGAAAGGCCGGACAGCTCGGCGGCGGCGGCCTTCAACGTCCGGCCGCTGCTGACGCTCACCACGATTGGCGCTTCGCTGCTGAGATAGCGCTCGAACACGGCTGCGGAGGTGACCGCGATCTTCTTCTTCAAATCCTCGTCGTTGTCGTCATCAAACGGGACGACCTCACAGAGCGTCAGGCCGAAGCGCGCGGATAGCTGCTCCGCCAGGGCCAGGCAGGATGCGGTTCGATGGGTGACACGGACACGGACGAGATTCTTGTCGGTTGCCAACGCGATCAGACGCTGGGCCACAGGGCGTGAGACCCGCAGCGTGTCCGCCACCTGGTGCTGCGTCTTGCCCGCCACGAAGTAGAGCCATGCCGCACGCGCGGCCAGATCGAGTTTTTCGAGAGATTTCGACACGGGCGGTAAGAGAAAACGACGATAAGAATGGCGAGGTGCAAACCGGCGCCTCGCGTTGTCATCAGTGTAGCAATTTAGCTGCCGCCGCACGCACTATCCTGACCGCCCCTGCGTATCGTCAACGCACCGGAAAATAGCGTTTGCGTGAAGGGCGTTGCCCCACCGCGCCGACGCGTGATACGCGGCGGTCCGCATGACAGGTGCACGACCTGGATTTCGCGGGAAGAAAAAAACCGGCCATAAGGGCCGGTTTTTATCCGAGATATCGATGACGAGATAGCCATCATCGATGCCTCGGCAATATATTTCTTTATCAAGCATCCCGGAATGCCGCAACGTCGCGGATCCGGGAATGCCGATTTAGAACTTGTTGTACATGCCGATACGCACCAACGCCTGGCTGCGACCCGACGAGGCTTGACTGGGAGAACCATTCATCGCATCGCCAACGCTTGCCTGCGCGTTCACGATCTGGCCGGACGCGTTAAGCGTTTGGCCGTAAGCGTGCTGATAGCCGGCGAACAAGTAGAAGCCCGTGCGCTTGCTCAGCGAGTAGATTGCCTTACCGGCGATCTGCTGGTAGCGCGGAGCCGACGTTTGCGACGCAGCGTCAACCTTTTGGCCGAACGTGTAGTTGTACGACAGACCCACGATCAAGGCCGGGTTCAACTGGTACGTACCAACCGCGCCAACCGAGTTGTAGGCCACCGAGTGACGGATGTACGACGTTGCCGATGGCAAGTACTGCGTGTAGGCGTACACCAGGCCGAGGTAGATGTCCGGTGACAACTGCGTACCGGCGACGGCGTTGATGCTCTGCTGCGCCTTCGCGTTCGCATAGCCCGCCGAAATCACGTTGCTGTTCGCGATGGATGCAGCGTTCGTGCCGCCGTTATAGGCGGTGTTCGTACGGTAGTACGTCGCACCCGCCACGATCGGGCCTTGGATGTAGCTCAGGCCAGCAGCGTATGCCGAACCGCCGTTCATTTGGCCGGCGTTGTTGCCGAAGCCGTACATGATTTCACCGGTCAGGCCGTTGTACGTCAATGTCTTGTACTTGACCGAGTTGTTGACGCGAACGCCGTTGTCCATGTCCGAGATATCACCCGGGAACGTACCAATACCGCCAACGATCGCCGGACCGTAAGATTCGATCAGGTCAGTCGTCGGGGCGTATTGGCGGCCGAACGTCAACGTACCGTATTGCTTGCTTGCCAGGCCGACGAATGCTTGACGGTTGAACTCGGTACCGGACGACGAGAAATTACCCGTACCGATGTTGAAACCGTTTTCCAGGTTGAAGATCGCAGCCAGACCACCGCCCAGATCTTCGGTACCCTTCAAGCCCCAACGATTACCGTAGTCGCCGCCGCTCAAGAAGCTGTACTTCGACGTGCCAACGCTGTTGGAGGTGTATTGCAGACCGGCGTCAACGATACCGTACAGCGTCACGCTCGATTGCGCGTGCGCCGTGACCACACCGGCGCCCAGCAGCGCTGCCAGCAACAAAGATTTTTTCAAGACATCCCCCGTTAGGTAAAAAAGAAAAACGGTTTTACTGCGTCAAATCGATCACCGAGGCTGGAGACCTATCCGGCATCACGAAATTCTGCTCAAACGCGTCGTACCATGCCACCCGTACGCTGTGCACGATGCGGGCGCCGTCCCGTATCGCATCGACTATTTCCCTGGCCGCGGCTTGTACACTCCTCCGGAGATACGCCGTGATCCTGAATAGATCTGCTTGTCCATCCAATCGCTCGACAACGTACGTTGCCCGGCAGGCGTTTGAACTTCTGCGTGAGACTCTAAAGGTGCCCCCATTGATGGATCAAGAAAAAAAAATGCTGCCTTTCGGTTTCGTTGCAGCTTTGCGACGGAATAAGGACTCGAGACGGACCAATTTCGCTCTTTTCTGGAAGTCACCGGAAGTTCACGTAAAACAGATGACAGTTGTAAGACGTTCGTGCCTAGATGCCTGTGAATATGCTTAGAACGAATTTGACAATCGGCTTTCTTGGCAAACCACAACGTCACCCGAAGCGCTTTGCGCGCGCCGTGGCATGCGCACGGGATCGATCAAGAAGGGCGCAATCGGTGCCCGTCAACCCCTCGTTGTATGCATCTACGCAACATTGCCTGGTCAATTAGACGACAGGGCGTCCATTTCGCCGATACAGGACGGTGTCCCGCAATCGCGAAAAAAAGCAAGATCGCGACTTGGATGTCAATGGCCGGATCGGCAAGCGTGACCCACCGCCCGTAGTAAGCCTGAGGGAGGCGATCGTACCGTTGATCGCCCTTCGTTTTCTGCGGGAACTGGTGGATATATCACGTCAAATCCTACCTAAAATCGCGGCGAAACCTGATAGCCACAATCGTCATGATCAAATACGACGGGCACCATCCCGCAAGGTCACGATCGTGCACACTGTTGCGTCGCCGGCCACGCGATCTGCCTATGCACAACTGATTAATGGCTAGGGTTTTTGTCCATTGTGCGCGATGTACCTCGACGCGTTTTGCAGAGGATTCAAACGTTCTTTTGTAGAGCGATTTTCCTGGCTGCAAAATTTACGTGCAGCTTCAAAAGCACGATAAGATGCGTGAAAAGCAAGGTCTGGCACCGCATGTCCGATTCTGCGGGTCGCGTCGATCTGGCTCGGCCAACCCGCGGTGACAAGGCCTTTTGATACATGCCGATCGACTGCCTTACGCGCCACGCCCCCTCCAGCGTGAGCGAAATGCCTCGGGCGGGCATGCCATAAAGACAATTAAATTAGCTGGTGGTACACGACACCAAGCCTGCGGTCATGCGCGTTTGGTTCGGTCAATGAGAGTTCATGGACACTATCGTCGAAATCGATGAAATAGCGGGTTCGCAATTCACTCTGCAACGCCGCAAGATATCACCATCATTAATGGAACAGGCGTACGCGCGCCTGCGCAGCGAAATCCTCTCGTGCCGGCTGGCTCCCGGTGCGGAAGTATCGGAAGCGGACATCGCAGAGAGGCTGCAAATGAGCAAGAGCCCGGTGCGCGAAGCCCTTGGCCGGTTGCGCAGCGAGGGTTTCGTCAAAGCCTATCCGCGTCGAGGCTATCAAGTCGTCCCGCTAACAATCAGCGACTTGAATGAACTGCTCGACTTACGCAATATTATTGAGACTGGCGCAGTCGGACTGGCCGCGGAAAGGATCACCGAGGCGGAGCTTGATGAGCTAAGTCGTCTGGCGGATGCCAGCTACGATACAAAGATCATGAGCAGCCTGGACCAGTTCGTGGCGGCAAATCGAGAATTCCACGCGGCCATCGCCCGGGCGTGTGGCAATCGCCGACTGTACGAGCAAGTAGTGAACTGTCTCGATGGCCTTGAACGTTTCTTTTATGTGGGCGCCCGGACCCGCGACATCAATCCGGAAGTAAAGGACGACCATCATCGATTGGTCCGGTTGCTACGGGAGCACGATGTCGATGGCGCGCGCGATATGATCATCGAACACAATAACGGCACTCGTGACGGGCTCGTCAAGGTGATCAGCCATGGCTGGGGTACCGCCGGGGGATTGTGGGTGGAATAAGCGGCAATGCGCAGCTTACGGCGCAGGGGGGGGGCGACACCCCTGACGCCAGACGTAACCCTCCCGCCCCTCCTCGGGCGGGAGGGGCGCGAACGACACCAGACCGGCGGTCCCGCCATCGATAGCGCGGAAGCCGATACGTCATGGAAGAGGCGACAGCGCCCACTCCGTTAGTCCAGTTTCGCGCAGAACTGCTGAATCCGCGTGCAGGCATCTTCCAGTTCCGCATCCGATGCCGCATAGGACAGGCGGAAGTTTGGCCCCTGGCCGAACGCCGTGCCATGTACCACCGCCACACCGACATCGTCGACCAACGCGCGGGTGAAATCGCCGTCGGTCTCGATCAGACGGCCATTCGGCGCCTTGCGGCCAATCAGCGCCGCGCACGATGGATAGACATAAAATGCGCCGTCCGGCACCGCGCAGCGCAGCGCAGCCCATTGGCAGCATTCAACATGCTGACGACCCGGTCACGGCGACGCTGGAATACCGCACGCCATTCCGCGAGGAAATCCTGTGGTCCGTTCAATGCCGCCACCGCGGCCCACTGGGACACGGAGCTGGCATTGCTCGTCAACTGTCCCTGAATCGTATCCATCGCCTTGATCAACTGCTGCGGTCCGGCACCATAGCCGATTCGCCAGCCCGTCATCGCATAAGCCTTGGAAACACCATTGACGATCAGGGTCCGGTCCTTCAGCCGCGGCTCGACCTGCGCCGGCGTGGTGAAGGTGAAATCGCCATACACCAGATGTTCATATATATCGTCCGCCATGATCCACACATGCGGATGACGCAATAAAACATCGGTCAGCGCCTTCAGTTCGTCACGGCTATACGCCGCACCCGTCGGGTTGCACGGCGAATTCAACAGCACCCATTTCGTCCGCGAGGTAATCGCGCGCTCAAGGACATCCGGTTGCAGCTTAAGGCAATGCTCCGGACTGACCGGGATGATGACCGGCGTGGCATCGCAGAGTGACACCAATTCAGGGTAAGAAACCCAGTACGGTGCGGGGATGATCACTTCATCGCCCGGCCCCAATGTTGCCAGCAACGCATTGGAGATCACCTGCTTGCCGCCCGTGGACACGATGATCTCGGCCGGGCTGTAATCCAGTCCGTTTTCTCGCTTGAACTTGGCGGCAATGGCGCTACGCAGCTCGGGAACACCGCTGACCGCGGTGTAGCGGGTATGCCCCTTCTCCATCGCTTTTGCCGCCGCTTCACGAATATGCCGTGGCGTGTCGAAATCCGGTTCACCAGCGCTCAGCGCGATGATGTCTTTGCCTGCGGCACGCAATTGCGCGGCGTATTGGCCGGCGGCGATTGTCGCGGACGGTTTGATGCGCGCAAGCGCGGGGGAGAGGAACGTCATGGCGGAACGGTTCGATCAGGAAGCGATAGCGGAAAAAACACCCAATGATACGCGGCCCAAACGCAAAATGGCCACGCCGACGCATCAAATGCATGCACGACGTGGCCTTCGCTTCATGCGATGCCAGATACGACGCGGCGGGTCAGACGCCCTTGACCGCGCCGCCATCGACGCGGATCTTGCTGCCGGTCACATACGATGCCCGCTCACTGGCAAGAAAGGCGACCACAGACGCAAATTCGTCCGGGCGGCCATAGCGGCCCACGGGAATCGCGGCGGCCGATGCCTTTGCCACCTCCTCAAGGCGTTGACCCGTGCGTTGTGCGGCATTGTTGTCCAGTTGCACGACCCGGTCCGTATGAATACGGCCCGGCATGACGACATTGACGGTAATGCCGTGCGCGGCCACTTCGTTTGCGAGCGTCTTCGACCAGCCGACGACCGCGGCACGAATACCATTCGAGAGGGCCAGCCGCGGAATGGGTTGCTCGACGCCGGACGACGATATCGTGATCACACGCCCCCATTGCCTGGCCTGCATCGGCGGCAGCAACTTCTGCGTCAACTCGAACAAATTCGCGGCCATGGTCTCGAACTGTGCAATCCAGTCACTGCGCTTCGCCTCCACGGCCGATGACGGCGGAGGCCCCCCGGCATTGTTGACCAGGACATCGACGCCCCCCTCGGCGATCAGGCGGGCGGTCAACGCCTCGACCTGCGCCAGGTCGGACACGTCGAAACGCTCGGCCCGCACATTCTGCCGCTGATCTGCCGGCAACGCGGCAATCCAGGCCTCGATCAACTCGGTTCGGCGTGCCGCGGCAATCACAATGGCGCCTTCTGCCGCCAGTGCCTGCGCGCTCGCGGCGCCCAAGCCACTGCTCGCACCAATCACCAACGCCCGCTTTCCTTTCAGTCCCAAATCCATCAATCCAACTCCTTCAAACGACGCGCCAAACGCGCGGTCAACCTGTCGATATCGGCGATGTCACCCGCGGACAGCGTCGGTCCGGGGCGACGCAGCATCGGCGTGGCGATAGCGCCGCGCTTGGCCAGCGTGTACTTGCGCACGGCAAGACCCAGCCCCGGCTGCTGTTCATAACGCGCCAGCGGCAGATAGGCATCGAAGAGGTCCTGTGCTCGCTCGAACTCGCTCGCATGATGTGCCGCCACGATCTGACTCATCATTTCAGGATACGCGAAACCGGTCATTGCTCCATCGGCGCCACGATGCATTTCTTCCGGCAAAAACATGCCACCGTTCCCGGTCAAGATCGAGATACGGCGCGCGCCCTTCTTCTCGGCCGCGCGTAATGCATCGATCTTTGCAAGGCCGGGCCAGTCCTCGTGTTTGAGCATCACGCAAGATGGCACCGCCTCGACAATCCTCAGGATCGCCGAGGCAGACATCTGCACCGTGGTCGCCAAAGGGAAGTCCTGCAGCACCCACGGCGTATCGCCCAGCGTTTCCGCCGCGCCGGTGAAGTAATGGAACAATTGGTCGTCGGTACGCAATGTCGACGGTGGTGCCACCATTACGCCCGACGCGCCAAGATCCATCACACGGCTCGACAACTCCTTCATCGACGCGAATCCCGGCGCTGACACGCCCACCACGACCGGAAATTGCGGGCCGACGCGGGCCATGACGCGCTTGACAAATTGTGCGGACTCATCGGTCGTCAGTTTGGGCGCTTCCCCCATCATCCCCAACACCGTCAAACCGGTCGCACCTTTTTCAAGATAGAAATCCACCATGCTGTCCGTGCTGGTGAGGTCCAGACTACCGTCGTCTGTAAAAGGCGTTACCGCAATGACAAAAACGCCGGATGCGCGTTCGTCGAGCCGGGACATATTGCTTCTCCTATCGCTTGTCGCTATTTAATATGCGACGTAGAATATCATTGTATATTTCACTATCACTGTCCAGTCCTGGAGCATTTTGCCTTGGATTCCGCCGCTTCTTCTAGTGCCTCGGTCAGTGTCATCGCGCCTTCCGCCGCACCCGCCTCGTATACCCCGCCGCGCATACTGGTCATTAATCCAAACAGCTCGGATACCATGACACGGGCAATGGACGCGCCACTCGATATATTGCGTAGAAGCGGCGCATATCGGGTGGAGTCGGTCCGCTTGCCTGACGCACCACCCGGGATTGAGTCACAGGCGGACATCGAAACGGTCGTGCCGATGATCGCCGCGCGTATCCGCCAAGACGACGCAGATGCTTTTGTCATCGCCTGCTACTCCGATCCGGGCCTCGCGCTCGCACGCGAAGTCAGCAAGAAGCCGGTAATCGGGATCGCGGAATCGTCCATGATCGTTGCAACGGATTTAGGCCGCAAGTTCGGCATCGTGTCGATTCTCGATAAGTCCATTCCGCGGCACCGCCGCTATGTCCGCTCGCTCGGTCTCGAAAACCGCCTCGCAAACGACCGGGCGATCAACTCCGGCGTGGCCGGCCTGGAAGATCATGGGGCCGTCGACAAGGTGATCAGCGTCGGCCGTGTGTTGCGTGATCAGGACGGCGCCGACGTGCTGATTCTAGGCTGTGCCGGAATGGGGCATTTCCGTGGCCAAATTGAAGCGGCGCTGGGCATTCCGGTCGTCGATCCAACGCAAGCCGCAGTCAGTCGCGCCATGAATCTGCTGGCGCTAGGCTACCGTCCCGGCCATTGATCCGGTGATGACGCTTCGTCCCGCTGTATACGGCACCGCTCCGCGAAAGACCATGCGGCGGCCAGGGCATGCACTCCGAAATACAAGGCGTGCAAGATTCGCTTCAGCCAAAAGGTCAATGGCGAGGCAAATGCATTCTCGTGTGGCCGAAATCCCGTATTCTGGACTCCTATCCACAATGAGCGGCTGAAATTCGGAAGCATGCGCGACCATGCAGACATTTGCCTGCGCCAAGCATGTCTGCCTCAGCCGGGAGTACATGCGTTTAACCCTTGCCCGCACGGATCAGCCCGGCCAGCGGCGACATTCATTGCCCGCCGATTTCGCTTACGCCATGCCCCAGGTACATACGGGGCTCGACGATGCGCTATTCGCGATAGAACCGCTCGCGCATGCGACACGCGTAACGGACTGGGTCACTGATACAGTGCGCTTCGTCAGGGAAACACACCCTTACGAGCAGGCCGAAACGCCCCCGCCGCCTGCACGCTGTGAAGAATCGGCCGGCGCCACCGCATCGACCAACACTTTGGTGGGCCGTGAAACACCGCCGCCATCGTATCAATCGGTAGTGATATCTCGTCACTTGCCGGCCAGTGTGCCCCCCCCTCAACCGACATTGCCTGCACCGCCTGACCCGCTTGTGCAAAGCCGACGCGACGCCTTACTTGCCCTTGCATCACGACGCGGGGAAGACCTTGACAGGTTGGACCCGCCACCTAGCTATCGACAATGCATGGGAGAACCGCATGCCAGCGAAGCGGAGACCAGCGCCGAGTTTGCACGCAGTGCCCGTGCATTGAACCGACATGGGTCGCGATCGGACATCGAAGCGCTGGTGGATAACGCACGACGCGAAAGCTGCTTCAGGCGAAACCGCGTCGCTATCATACTGCTGGTCACCGCTTTTTTCGCTTTTGCGCTACCCGTGATCATCGGCTTTTTACGCCACCACTATCGCAACGCGCAGTGATCATCTAGCCGAAAGAAACAGGCCATATCGCGCTACATGCCGGAAAGCATTATCGCGGCGGCACGCTCACCAATCATCAATGCGGCCGCGTGCAACGGCGCGTTGGGAATCCGGGGCATCACCGAAGTATCCGCTACCCGCAGACCGGCGATGCCATGCACCCGCAAGTGCGGATCCACGACCGATTGCGCATCGGTACCGAATGCGCACGTCCCGCACTGATGATAGGCAGTGCCGGAATCGCTACGAATCAGTGCCGCGAGCCTGGCACGGGCGCCGGCGTCGCGCCTGATGCGTTCAGCGAGATCGCGCCCGCCAAACAGCGCGGTCAAGGCACCGGGGCCGCCGTCGGGTTGCCATCGATACGCCATCGCCGGTTGGCGCATCACCGTGTCGGCAATCGCAACAGCAGCACTCATGACCTCGATATCGCGCGGGTCGGAGAAAGCGCCGGTACGAATACGCGGCGGTATCCGCGGGTTGGCGCTCGCGAGCGAAACGCTGCCGCGACTGAACGGCTGGCCTTGCTGCACCGCCAGCGTGACGCCGTGATCGCGCGGCAGCACGCCAAGCCCGGTCACGTCGCCTTCGGGAAACAGCACCGGGCTCATGACGATCTGCGCATCCGGCGTGGCAAGTGACGGCGCCGTGCGAACAAACCCCGCCGCATGGAATATTCCTTCAGCCAGCACACCTTTTCGTCCTGCCAGATAGCGCAAACCTTGCACGGCGGCTTCCACCGGATGCATCAAGTGCTTCAGCGACAGCGGTGCCTTGATCCGATAGCGCATCGGGAACGACGGATGATTCTGCAAGTTGGCGCCCACGCCGGCTAGGTCCGCTCGCACGGCCAGCCCCTGCGCACGCAGTTGCGCCGCGGGGCCGATACCGGAGAGCAGCAGCAGGTGCGGCGACTTCACCGCGCCGGCGCATAACACGACCTCGCGCCGCGCGCGTAGCAAAGTGGTGGCACCAGCCAGTGAGCCGCGCTCGATCTGATAGATGACGCCGATCGCGCGGCCGCCCTCGATCGCAATCCGCGATACCGGGGCGGAGGTAAGGATATGAAGATTAGGCCGCCGCATCGCAGGGGTCAAATACGATGCCATTACCCCGCCGCGCTCGCCCTTTGCGATCGTCACATCGGTCAGGCCGAAGACATCGACCCCATTTGTATTGAGATCCTCGGTACGCGCATAACCGGCTTGTTGCGCTGCCTGCAGGAAGTCATCGACGAGCGCGCCGGCACGCGATGTCATGGGCCGCGACGGCCGTACGCGCAAGGGTCCGGCGCTACCATGAAACGGCCCCGCGCCCCGCGCATTGGATTCCGCATCCTTATACGTTTGCAGAATCGTATCGAACGACCAGGCCGATCCGCCCGCTTCTTCCCACAGCGCGTAGTCTGCACGATGACCACGGCCATACACCATGCCATTGATCTGGCTTGATCCACCCAAGAGCCGCCCTTGCAGCAGCGTTACCGCGCGACCGGTAAAGCCTGGTTCCGGCTCGACGAAGTGGCGCCAGTTGACCGCGCCGACGCGCGCCGCGAAGGGACTCAATGCCGGCACGCGAAAGCGTGACATCACCGATGCGGCCGACCAAAACGCGGAAAGGGGTGACAACGCACCTGACAATGATGACAGTGCGTTGCCCGGCCCGGCCTCCAGCAGCGCCACCTGGCACGCCGGGTCCTCGCTCAGCCGTGCGGCCAATACGCCTCCGGCAGCGCCGCCACCGACGATGACGTAGTCAACTTCGCGCGGCGGCGCGACGTCATGACCGAAGGGAGGGCCGCCAAGCGGACCGGATGAATGGAGGGGCACCTGCTCAGTCCTTCACTTCACTCCACGGCAGGCTCTTGCCGACCCATTTGTCGGTGAGCTTTTCCAATGAGCCATCGGCGCGGTACTTCGCGATAAGCGCATTGATCTTTTGCTGCAGCGCCGGTTCCTCCTTGCGGATCACGACAGCGGACGTGGCCACTTGCAAGGAATCACCCAGCATGGCTAATGGCCGATGCGCCGAATTGATCATGTAGGCCGGCGTCAGGTAATTGCCGACTAGCACGTCGACGCGACCATTCTGCAGATCCAGTAACAACTCCGACCAACCCGGATATTCACGAATATCGCTCAAGCAGCCTGCGGGCAACTTTGCCTGAGCCGTCTTGATTTCATTGGCGCCCTTGATCACCCCGACCTTCTTGCCGCACACGTCTTTCCAACCATGAATACGGTTGTCGCCCGCACGCTTGGCGCCCGCCACGCCGTTCACCACATACGGATCGGACATCAGGAAATCGGCGCTTTTGACGCGATCCGGCGTGCGACCAACCGACGATATGACGATGTCGAAACGCCCTGCCTGAATGCCCGCCATCATCGATGACCAACCGAGCGTGACGAATTTCACGTTCAGGCCGAGGTCCTTGCCAATTTTTTTCGCAAGGTCGATGTCATAGCCCGCCAGCTCCGCCTGATCGCTATACATCGTGGCCGGCGGCGATGCCCCCGTCGTACCCACGACCAGCGTGCCGGGCTCAAGAAGATGTGATTTGTAATCGTCGGCAGCATGCGCGCCCATGGGCGAGATACCCGTCGCAAGCCCTACCACTGCGCTCAACCAGGCAGCCATAAACGTGCGTTTCAACATCCCAATATTCTCCGATGACGCGATGTCCCGCCAAGCTGCCCTTTTCGATGCCCCACTAAACATACTAGTAAATATTCCAGATGGGCAATCGGACAATATTGCGCGGTATCATCATCTTCACGTAATGCGTCTGACGCGTCCACTTTCTTTCGTTCGGCTTTCTCATGAAGATCGTCTCCGTGGTGGCTCACCTGGTCCGCATCCCGCTGGCCACCCCGTATGTGATTTCTCGCGGCACGCTGGATGCCTTTACCAATGTCGTCACGGAAATCCGGACCGACGATGGCCTCATCGGCCATGGTGAAGCGGTGCCGGTGTCACTGATCGGCGACCCGGTGCAATTCAAGGCCGTGATTGAAAACGACCTGGCGCCGATTGTCATGGGCCGTGATCCTTCGGAGATCGAGTCGCTGGTGGACGCCTGTCTGCGCGCCTCTCGGGGCGTGGTGGCGTCGGTCGCCGGCATCGATCTAGCGCTGTGGGACCTTGTCGGCCAAGCACTCGGCACGCCGGTCTCGGCACTGCTCGGCGGTGGCGGGCTCGGCGTGTCGCGGGAGCGTGCCGATACGTCTTCGCGCGCTCGCGCGGGTGTGCTGGTCGATTACACGACGAGCGTCGACCGCCCCGAGGCAATGGCGCAGGTGGCACGCGAGATCAGCGCGGCCGGCTTCCGTGGCATCGTCGTGAAGGTGGATTGCAAATCGATCGATGTCGATGTCGCACGCGTGCGGGCGGTACGTAACGCGCTGCCAGCCACGTCGACGATGCGCGTGGATTGCAATGGCGGCTATGCACCGGAGCACGCGTTTGCCTTTATCGATCGGATTGCCGGCTTGGGTGTCGAGTTCATCGAGCAACCGGTGAAAGCAAGCGATCTTGCAGGTCTGAAAGCCTGCCGTGGCCGCGGTTTGCGTATTGCCGCCGATGAAAGCCTCGGCACGCCGCAAGACGCGCTGCGCCTGGTGGCTGCCGATGCCTGCGACGTACTGAACGTGAAGGTGCCGAAAGCGGGGGGACTGCTGCAATCCAAGCGGGTTGCAGCCATTGCGTCCGCGGCCGGGTTGCCGCTGGTGGTCGGCGGCGGACTGACGTTTGGCATATCGCGTTTTGCAAGCCAGCATCTGGCCGCCAGTTGCACGATGGCCCTCGGCCATTGTCACGAAGGGCCTGGCCCAGCGTCGCAGGCGCTAATCGATGACCTGACGACGCCGCCCGTGACCCGCCAGCAAGTGAGCGATCATGCCGGCCATGTGCCGGTTTCCAATCGCCCTGGAATGGGGTGCGCCGTCGACCCGCAAAAGATTGCACGGTATCGAATCGGTTGATTCCGTTGAATAGGCGAAACGAGCAAGCACATCACGACCGGTCATCTCGCGATTGCCCATGCTCGTCGACGGGTGCGCCTCCCGGTCGAGCGGCGTCACGCACCCCGCTGGAACCGTTCCGGCCGATACGGCGACATGGGTATCGGCGGCGTTTCACCGAGAATCAGCGCCTCGACGACGCGGGCCGTCATGGGAGCACTGGTCACGCCGATGTGTCCGTGCCCAAATGCAAGAATGGCATTCCGCGCCGCCGCCGCGCGCCCCAGCACGGGCAAACCGTCAGGCGTGCTGGGCCGCAAGCCCATCCAGCGCGTGACAGTCTGGTGGTTGTCGGCAATCCGTGGAAACAGCAACTTGCCCAACGACAACAGACCATCGGCGCGACGCCAGTCCGGCGCCGCGCCTGCGCCAGCGAACTCGGCGGTCCCGGCAAAGCGCAGCCCCTCGACCATCGATGCAGCAAACACCTTGGCCTCGGTAGAGAAAACCGGACGTTGCAGCACGACGTCGCACGCGGTGATCTGCGCGTGATATCCGCGCTCGGGTTCCAACGCGACGCGATTGCCCAATTGCCGCGCGAGCGGCGCCGAATGCGCACCGGCGCAAAGCACCACATGACTGGCCTGAATCATGCCGGAGTCGGTCCGCACCGCCCGCACCAGACCATCGGCGATATCGAAACCAGTCGCGGCGGTACGGCTGACAATGCCGCCATCGCGTTGCAACGCCCGCGCGAAATCCAAGGCCAGTCGCAAAGGGTCCGTGCACTGTGCATTACCGGGCACGAAGCGTCCACAAACAAAGGCCGGATCGAGTTCGGGCTCCATTTGGCGCAGGGTATCGGCGTCCAGCGTGTCAAATGCGATATTCAGGTCGGCGCGCCGCTTCCAGGCCCCATCCTCCCGCGCCATGGCGGCCGCCGAGCGATACACCATCAAATGCCCATCGGCACGGATCAGCGATGCGGCGTGCGCGCGCGCCGCCAGCATCGTGTAGCCATCCACCGCGCCTCCCGTGAGTGCGAAAAGGCCCGCCACGCCTTCGGCGACTTGCGCCGGATTGGCCGCCTTCAGAAAGCGGATCAGCCAGGGGACGAGCGCTGGCAGGTGCGACCAGCGAATCGCCAACGGGCCGAGAGGATCGAGCAGCCATCCCGGGACCTTCCTGTGAATGCCAGGCACCGCCATCGGGAAGATCGACGTCACACTCAAACCGCCTGGATTGCCCTGGCTCGCACCGCTGCCAGGCTGCGCCGGATCAATCAGATGCACGCGTTGTCCGCGCCCCTGTAGCGTCAATGCGGTACACAGGCCGACAAGGCCTGCGCCAATGACGACAATGGAAGGGGGAGAGCGTTGCATGGAAACATTCCGGGCAGAGGCGCTGAAACACCGAGGAAACGTACAGGCGCCAAAACCACGACGGCGCGACCATGCGCGTGGCGCACCTTACCGTATGAATTATATTCGCTCAAATATTTCCGTGATATATCTCCAGTATTCCATTTTGATGGCATGGCGCGACGGACATGCGCGGCGGTTGCCACCACGGTCTATCCGCCCATCGCCGCCATGCGTTACCATCGGCAAACCGCATTTGCCCGGACAATCTTAATCTACGCGCGTCGCCTGGTTTTAGCTGCACGCGGCTACCGATAGCGCGTACCCGTTGCGTCCCTTTTGCTCTCTCTGGATTCCGCTCATGCCGTTGCTGGAAGTGCAATCGTTATCGAAACACTTTGGCGATACGCCCATCTTGAAGGATGTGTCGTTTTCCGTCGACAAAGGTGAGGTCATTGGCATCATCGGCACATCCGGTAGTGGCAAAAGCACATTGCTGCGGTGCCTGAATCTGCTGGAACGTCCCGACGGCGGCACCATTCTGATGAACGGCGAATTGGTCGGCCAGCGGCCTCGCGGTGACAAACGCGTGCCGATGCGTGAAAGCGAGATCCTCGGGCATCGCGCCAAGGTCGGCATGGTATTCCAGAGCTTCAATCTGTTTCCGCACATGACCGCGATCCAGAACGTCATGGAAGCGCCCATATATGTACGCGGCATGTCGAAGGTGCAGGCCGCCGGACACGCACATGACCTGCTTGCGCGCGTAAAGCTGGAGGACCGTGCCAATCATTATCCGCACCAGCTTTCCGGTGGACAGCAGCAACGCGTGGCCATCGCGCGCGCGTTGGCGATGGCACCACAGCTGATGCTGTTCGACGAGCCGACATCGGCACTGGACCCGGAGTTGGTCGGCGAGGTCCTGCAGGTCATGAAGGACCTCGCCAGGAACGGCATGACGATGATCTTGGTGTCGCATGAAATGGGCTTCATTCGCGACGTGGCGGACCGGGTGATGTTCATGGGCGGCGGCCATATCCTTGAAAACGCGCCCCCCGATATCTTTTTTAACGCGCCGCGCACGGACGAGGCGAAACGCTTCCTGAATCGATTGCACGTGGTGGCCTAGGCCGGTTTGCACACGGTCTCCGGGCGTAGCACTTCCCGGCACGGTCATGGGCAATCTTCGCCCGAATCCTTGGCAGGCATGACATGCAATACGCTTTCGATTGGTCTTTCATTTTCCGCGTCTTGCCGAAATTTGGCAGTGCCGTTGCGGTAACGCTCGAACTGTTCGCCACCACGCTTCTGGTCTCGTCCACTGGTGCGATGCTGCTCGCGTTGCTGTCGCGGACCGGAAGCCGCGTTATTCGGTTTGGCCTGGGAACCTTCTCCTGGTTGTTCCGCGGCTTGCCGGAACTGATCGTGCTGTTATTCGCCTATCTCGCGTTACCGCGCATGGGAATGCCCTTACCCTCGTTCTGGGCGGCGGTACTCGGTCTGTCGCTGATCGGCATGGCATACGAATATGAAATCTTCCGTGGCGCGCTGGAAGCGGTACCGCAGGGGCAATTCGAAGCAGCGCGTGCCTTGGGCATGGGCCGCGCCCGCATGGCGCAGCGTATCGTGCTGCCCCAGGTGTTCCGTATCGCCATTGCCCCATATATCACCTTTGCGTGTAGTGCATTGAAACGCACGTCGATCGCGTCGGCCATTGCGGTTCCCGAGATCATGGGGTTATCCGAGCGTTTCAATGAGGCGTTCCAGAAGCCATTCGAGTTGATGCTGGTGGCGATGATCTTCTATGTCGCACTCTCCAGCCTGCTGATGTGCGCCGAATGGCTCGTCGAACGACGACTACACCCCGGTCACGCCGTGGCGCCCCGCAAGGATGTCGATTCGGCCACGGAGCCGGTCCCGGGTCACGGAGCGCCGCAATGAACTTCGCGATCGTCTTCCAGCATTGGCATCTGCTGCTGACAGGCACGCTGACCACCATCGGCCTGATGCTGGTCGTGGGCACGGTCGCCCCGTTGCTGTCGATCCCGCTGGCATTGGCTCGCCTCAGTCGCAAGCGCTGGCTGTCCTGGCCAGTCGCCGTTCTCAGTTGGTTCACGCGCGCCGTGCCAACGCTGGTATTGCTGTTTTTCGCGTACTACGGACTGCCGGTATTCGGCATCTACCTGAACCCGGTGCCCTCGGCACTCGCGGCCCTGATCTTCTCGGCGCTCGGCTATAACGTCGAATTCTTCCGCGCCGGTTTCCGTGCCGTGCCCGCGGGGCAGTATGAAGCGGCACGCGCATTGGGCATGTCGCGTTGGCGAATGCTGCAGCGAGTGATTTTCCCGCAAGCATTGCGCGTGGCCACCCCGTCGCTCTTCTCCAACCTGACGCTGAACTTGAAAGGCACCGCGCTGGCGAGCCTGGTATCGGTGGCGGAACTCAGCAGCAATGCACAGGCGCTGCTTTCCGATACCTACCGCCCGGTCGAATTCCTGGTCGCGGCGGCAGTGATCTACCTGATCCTGAATTCGGCGCTAATCGGGTTACAGCGCCGCGTCGAACGTCACCTCGATCCGGCGGCGAGGAATGCGCGATCGTCAAAACCCGCCGCCATCAAAGCCAGCGCATGCAAGGCCGCCACGCGATGAGGCATCAGCACGGGGCACTTCACCATCTGCTCAAGGCGCGCGGATAACGCCAAGCCATCGCTCGCCACCATCCCTAGACCATAGCTCCAGACCACCACGATGTCATGGGAACGCGAAGCCAGCTTTTCCGCCGCAGGCAGGATGTCGCCTTCGAATGGCTCATAGTCGATGGCCAATTGCGCGGCAAACGGTTGTTCGCGCCACAATTGCACATCTTGTCGGCCATGGCCCGCCGAACTCATCAGCCCAAAGCGCACCGGTTGCGCGCCACTGCGCGTGGCTGGGCCAGCCGTATTGACACGCTCGGTCACCGCCGCCAGCATCAGCGTGGCCGGTTTGATCAACGGGACCGGACAGATAAAGGCATCGTCCGGAAACCGCGTTGCGCAACAGAACAACACCATGTCCGCGCCCCGCGTGACCAAACGATCGATCGCGGCCTGGAAATAAGGCAACGCCCACGGCAAAGACACATAAACGTGATCCCAACCGTCCCCCAGGCGATTGCCGGTGGCACCCGGCACATGCACGTGCGCTCCCAGGCGATCTTCCGCATCACCGCCAAGGTGAGGCTTGATCTCGTCCCACGACAATCCATCCAAGATATGATCGTCGATGACGTCGATCCGCATTCCCAATGCGGCGGCAAGCCCGCGATGATAGGCCGCATATTCGTGGCGCGGACCCTGCCCAGTGGTAACGACACCCAGACGCATGATGCGTTTATACCCCGTAAACAGTAAATGAACCGATCGTGCGCCATGCCATCGCGCATACGATGATGATACCGCGTTCAATATGTGCTTCCTGTTTAAATAAAGCCACGATTTGACGAAAGACGCACAGTCGCTAAGATGATTCGCACACTTAATCACTGATGAGGTGAATCATGTATCGACATTTGCAGGCAGGCATTTACATCGCCCCTTTGTGCGAAGGGATGGCTATCCTGACCATGCACGACGACCAGTACTTTCTGTTGAATGAGGCGCAAGCGCGGGCACTCCTGCATTTGCTGGGTGTTGGCACGGAAATGAACGTCGACGCGGCGACCGTCTCGCAATGGACGGGTGCCTTTGAAAGACAGGGCCTGTTACGTGCGGGGACATTCGACGCGCCCGACGCCGTTGCCGCCGAGGCCGCCGCGCGCGAAGTCGCGCCATTGGCTGGTTTTACCGGATGGCGACTGGACCCGGACGACATCGGCCCCGGACTGCCGCTCTGGCTGATTGCCCGAGCGTGGTGGGCCGTTCGGCAATCGCATCGCATTACCGCACGCACCCGCATGCCAGGACTGATGCGCTGGCTATATGGGGCACCGCACACGAACCTGTCTTATCGCATCCAGTCCAACAGGCGTGCCGACGCAGCCGCGGCCTTCGCCGGCTCGGACATCCATGCGCGCGCCACGCCCACCGCGCTGACAGACGACGGATCGGCCCCGGCATCAGCATCGCAGGAACTGTTTGGTGCGTCCGCGCGCAAATCAGCCCCGGATGTCAGCCTTCACGCCATCACACGTGCGCGCATCGCGCAATCGGTCTGCGCCTTGAATCGCGCCTGCCTGCTGTATCCAAGGCGGACGAAATGCCTTGAATGGTCCGCCGCGCTCGTACACCTATGCCAGCGTCGCGGGGTCGATGTCGATCTGGTCATCGGCGTTTCCGGCGGCCCGTTCTCAGCCCATGCGTGGGTTGAACACGACGGCATGGTGATGGGGGACGACGCGGAACGACGCCGACAATTCGCCGTTATCGTCGACGGCCGAATGTGGCGCAACATCACGCCCCGCCCCGGCGACACCGCCATCGCGCGACGAAATCCACCTGGAGCGGGCGCCATGGATACCGCACGCAGGGGCGACACGCCACGAGACCGTACGAGAGATGCATCCCCCGCCGGCGCTTAAGCGGCGGACGCGGTGATCCGCTCGCCCTACGCCGTGACGCTCTCGACATGTACGCCCGACACAGGAGATTCTGATGCTTGCGATTCGTTTAGGTTACCCGACATCCCGCAACGATACCGCCGCGGCTTTCCCGTCCGGCAATGGCCACATATCGGATGAACGCATGAAGCCTGACCAGCGTGCGCCAGACGCCGCCGCATCCCGCTTCTCGTCCACGCGTACGCTTGAATGGATGGGTGACCACAAGCAGATCGCCTTATCGCTGCACGTCGATGCGGACGACGCCGCCCCGGAAAACGTCGCGCAAGGCAAATACGAGGGGCACGACTGGTTATGCTGCGGCGCGCTGTTCGATGCCGTCACGCACGCCCGCGTGCGACCCGATGCCATCATTGCATCGGTGATCGCCGACGTGGAATGGCTGGCGGCCCATTGCTGGGGGCTCTACCGATTCGCGGTCTTCCGTCGACGCGACGCCATGCTGCGTCTTTACATCGATCCGTGCGGTCAACGTCCGGTGTACTTCCGGCGAGCCAGCAGTGGCGGCAAACATTCGGACAGCACACGCACGGATGAATTCGGCCCGCTCCACATCGCATCGGACATGCGCACGCTGATCGGGTTGGCGCCTCAGGTTGCAGCGACACCGGACATGCATTTTCTGCACGGCACGCTGTTGCACGGCAATGGCCGCGAAAGTCGGACGGGATTGCTGGGCGTGGACAGCGTGCCCATTGGTTGCATGCTCGAAGTGCGTCATGGTCTAGCGCCGCAACTGCGTGAGGTCTGGCGGCCACTGCGCGGCAACAGCCCTTATGCGCCATTACGGCGGATTGATACCGTGGCCGCGACCACGTTGCCCCCCAGGATTGATAGCGCACAGCGCGCGGACCCGACGGATCGGCTTGCCGCGCGTCACAAAGGCTTGCCGATTGATGCGTTCCGCCTGTTGCAAACAGTGACGGATCGGTATCTGTCGACGTTGCCGGACGGTAATATCGTCCTGGAACTGTCGGGCGGACTGGAATCGAGCGCCTTGGCGCTGGCATTGCACGAAGCGGGACGGACGGACGGCCTGACAGGCATCAATCACTTCGACCGGGACTCCCCCGCATCCAACGAGATCGTCTACGCGCAAGCAATCAGCGATCACTGCGGTTTCCCGCTCCGTACGTTACCAATGGACATGACGCCCTATGCGCCGCCTATGTCGACCGCCACCATGCCACAACAGCCGCGCCCATCGCAAGGCAGCATCACGTTGAACTGGTCCACGCAACTGCGTGAGCGAACGTCGGATCTCAGTAGCGCGACCCATCTCAACGGCTATGGCGGCGATGCGGGTTTTCTAGCACCCCCGTATTTCAGTACATGGCTCGACGCGGTTCATGACGGCGCATGGCGCCGCGCGATGGGCGCTATTCACGACATGGCCCTGCTGCGTCGCACGCCGTACTGGCAAGTCATCCGCCAGGGCTGGAAAGAGAGTCGCTCGCGTAACCTGGATTCGCTGATCAGTGCGACGCCGCCGACAACCCTCCGCATGGCTCAGCCCGTTCCCGCGCCTGACCGCTTTGAGTACCTGCCGAGGCTGCATGCACAACTACGCCGGCAACCGGGCAAGCATATGCAGTTACTGGGGGTGATCGGTAATCTGGCCGAGATCGAGATGTATCCCGACCTGGGATTCACGCGCAGCTTTTTTCCTTATCTGACACAGCCCATGGTGGAGTATGTGCTGAATTACCCAAGCTATGCGCTCTACAGCCGCTTTCATAATCGCGTCCCGATGCGGCGTGCTGCCTACGCGGCGTCCGGCCTGCCCCATCTATGGCGCAGGGACAAAGGCGAGACCTCGGGACCGTTCACGCGGGGCTGGCGCGAGAATGCCGACCATATTCGGACCGTCGTGATGGAGGGGCGGTGTGCCCAGGCCGGCCTCGTCGATCGCGATGCATGCGATCGCGCCACGCGTCTGGCCATCAGCGGCTTTCGGCCGCCGGATCTATCACTGGACCGCATCTATGCCTGCGAGATGTTCATCCAGGCATGGCAAGGCACGGCTACCCGGTAGCCGCAAAATACATTGCCGTATTAAAAAAGCGCTATTTCATCTCGAAATGGCATGCGCGCGGCGATGAAAAAAGCGCCGTTTGGAAATGCGAAGGACATCACGCTGGACCGCGGTCGCACATCAGCATTTTGTTCTCCCTGCGACGTTTGCGCTTTCCGATGAGGTTCGTAATATGGGCCTGGTCATAAGGGCATCCGCGTGAGCAAACGCCGAAGGACAGCGAGGCAACCATCGATTTTCGCGGCAATGGGAGGCGTCATGAATGACCAGGTGTACAAGGGCAGGATAGACGACCGGCGTGCGGACGACGCTGGCCACGTGCTGTTTGAAGACACTTTCGCGAGCCACTTCCAACGGAGAACGCGCGATGAGATGGGCCCCATCGACCGCGCAAACCTGCCTGACAGGCATTAACGCCACCGAGGCGACGCACGGCATGAACGGTGTCGTACTCGAAGGCACGCAGGGCCGCTTCAGTGTCTGATAGGAGACGAAAGCGGGATTATCTCAACCACCCAAAGGAGTGTGAGCATGGCTATGGAACTACAAGGCGTCGTCGCGACGCACGCTACCCAAGGCTTAATCGGTCTCGTGCCGGAAAGCAGCACCGGCTATTTCCTTTTCGAGGGAGGCCAATGATGGACGCACGTTACCTACAAGGCGTCGTCGCGACCCACGCCACCCAAGGCTTGATCGGTCTCGTGCCGGAAAGTGGCCATGGCCTCTTCTTGTTAGAAGGCAGTCAATGATGCTTGCCCCATCGGACGTCGTTGGCCTTGCCGCCTGCGGCGAGACGCAGGGCGGATCCGGTCAATACAGGGAAGCCGGCGTCGGTCGCTTTTTATAACCGGACGCCTTTGCATCACGCGGTCCGTTCACCTCAGAACGGCCGCGTCTGCACAAGTAATGCCCGCGCGCGTTCCCTTGCCTCTGGCAAGGTTGCCGGGTCGAAATGGAACGCGCCGGCTTCAAGCCATCCCATCGGTATGCCATCGCAAAACGCGATGCGATTCGCCAGCGTCGACGCAACCCGGGTGCCTGCGATAACAATGCCGACCAGATTCAACGGGTCCGCCGCGGAGAGCACCGTCCAGCTTCCATCGTGGGGCCGTCGTCGGACGTCGCGCAGCAACGGCACCGCTTCAGGCAACGCGAACTGCTCGCCACTCAACCCTTCGACGAATCGTCCGCCGCGAATCTCGCCGCGCGCTTCCAGACGCCGATAAACCATCAGCAAGTCCCGCCACGGCGGCACCCCATCGGCTTCGCGTTCGAGCAACCGCCAGGAAATCACGCCATAGCGGCGCAGCAGTACCCACGCCACATGCTCGCGCGCGGCATCATCGTCAACGGATGACAAGTCGTCCGGCAATAGCGCCCACCGCCCGGCATCGTCCATGCCGCCACTGACCCGGACATGCTGACGGCGACCACGCGGCCCGGCACCGTGTCCGCCCCACAGATTGCGCCGCGCCACCGGTGACAGCAAGGCGCGCAAACCGGCAAAGCTGTCCGCGTGTACCCGCCCTAGCGCAACGAGTTCGCTTAACGCGGCCTCCAACTCGGCGGGCAACAGACGCAATGCATCGGACAGCCCATCAAAGAATGACGGACCGCGCGTGGCCAGATGCCTGTACACCGCTTGCGCGCGCGACGATAGCAACGCGAGCGCAGGGTCCATCGCCCATGTATCAGACGCCGATTCGGCCATGGTCGTCGTATCGATCGGATGCGCCGTGGACACACGGACTGACACTGGGACGGCGCGGGCGTTGTCGACCACCGCATCGATGGTCTTCGCGGCACGTGCCTTTCCCCGTGGCGCGGCGTCTCGTGCCGCGGCCCGACGCCACATGTCAAGGTCCTGTCGCGGCACCAGCACAACCCCGCTTGCACGCACCAAGGTCGTCGGTCCGCCCGCATTGCCGCGGCTGCTCACGCCGGCAAGGCGTGCCCATGTGACCCGCCCCGAGCGGCTCAGCGTATCAAGCCAGCCGCGCTCATAATCGGCACACCGAGCGGGTAGCAGTTGCTCCTCCCATGCGGGTGCCGATGCGGCGTATCCCTCCAGTTGCGTCACTACATCTTCGAGCGCGACCGGCCCGCGTCCGCGCGTGCTTTCCGCGACGCGCTGCCAATCGAACAGAAAGCGCATGAAATCGCGTGCCGACACGGGTTCGATTTCACGCCGCAAACGTTGCACCGTATAGCGATGAATGCGGGCGAGCAAACTGCGGTCGCACCACTCCTCTTGCGTCGTGATGGGCATATCGGCTGGGCGCTTTTCGGTCGCGGAAGACGAAAAATGTCCGCGCACCACGCTCCCCTGTCGCTCCAGGGCCACGAGTGCCGCGGCGACGGCCGACACCGGCAGCACAAGCGGGTGGGCGAGATCCGCGACGGTCAACGGGCCAAACCCGCTGATGCGCAACTGGATCAATTCGATCAACGCCGCGTCGGCATCCGCCGGCATACGTGCGGCCGGCGTCGCGCCCACCACCGTCAGCGCCGCCTTGGGCCAACGCATGTCGGGGTAGACAGCATGCATCAATGGCACCCGTTCGCGCGCCAGCCAGAGTCCTTCCTCGCGCCCCTGATCCCGCGCCACTACAAGACGGAATGCATGGCCTGAACGCCCGAGCTGTCGCAACAGGGCTGTCCACGCGACACGGATCACCGGCTCGGAGCGAGCGTCGGTCTGGGCGCTTTCCATATCGGCGAGACGGGCTTCGTCGTCAGTAATGCAGCCCAGACGCATCAGCGCTTCCTGCATCTCATCGACATCGCGCACGCGCGGCCAGGCCTCCGCACGCACGGCGGCGATGGCGTCCGGGTCCAATGCGCCCAAGTCATCGGGCGACTCGGGATCGGTCCATTGTCTGCGCATCACCGCCTGGGTACGGCGCTCTTCCAACGGTGCATCATCAAGGAACGCATACGGCCGTGCCTGCAAGATTTCCGCTGCCATGGGCGATGGCGCGGGCAAGTCGCGTGCGATCAAGCGAACCGCGCCGGACTCCAGGCGCCGCAACAGGGTCAGCCACCCGTCGCAATCCATTGCCTCGTGCAGGCAATCATCCAGCGTCTGCGCAACCAGCGGATGATCCGGCAATTCACGCTCACCGACAATATTTTCGAGACAGGCGACCTGGTCCGGGAACACGGCGGCAAGCAAGTCTTCACTCTTCATCCGCTGCAGTTGCGGCGCGACCTTTCGCCCACCCACCTGACGGGGCAGCGCCAGCGCGGTGGTCGCGTTCCACCGCCAGCGTACGCCGAACAACGGTGCGTCCAGCAGCGCCTGCACCAGCACGTGCTCGGCACTGGCGCTGTGCAGGTAACGCCATACTTCGTCGAGCGGAAAGCTGTGGCTGGTCGACAGCGACAGTACGATCGCGTCCTCCGTTGCCGCCGCCTGCAATTCAAAATTGAAGTTGCGGCAGAAGCGCTTGCGCAACGCCAGGCCCCACGCACGATTGACGCGGCTGCCGTAGGGCGCATGCAGCACCAGTTGCATGCCACCGGACGCGTCGAAGAACCGCTCCATGATCAGCGTATCGTGCGTCGGTAATGCAGACAATGTGGCGTGGGTCCGCACAAGATAATCGGCGATCTGTCGCGCTGCGTCATCGCCGACACCGCGAATCCGCTGCAAGACCGGCATCACCGCATCAACGACACCCGCAGTGGTCAGGGCCCTCGACGACGCGTGAACCGCCGCGCGCGCAAACGCATCAGCGTCCCGCTCGTTGGAGACGTTGGATGCGATATCCGATGGCACATCGGCGGATACGGATAGATCGCGGCGCGCACCGACCCGGCCTTGATGCCCGGCAATCGCCTGTGCCACATCGGCGCGCAGGCGGGCAACGCCGTTGGACAGGGCATCGGTACGTCCCGGCGCCTCCCCCAGCCAGAACGGGATATTCGGCGGCTGGCCCCGTGCGTCGCTGACACGTACTTTGCCCGCCTCGATTTTCATGATCCGATACGACGTATTGCCCAACTGGAACACGTCGCCCGCGAGGCTTTCGACCGCGAAGTCTTCGTGTACGGTACCAATCGGCACCGCTTGCGGCTCCAGCACCACCGTGTAATCCGCGTTATCGGGGATGGTCCCCCCGGCGCTGACCGCGGTCAATCGCGCGTTACGCCGGGCACGTACCGTATGGTCGATGCTGTCGCGATGCAGATAGGCGGCTCGCGGCCCCTGGCGCGTCGCATAACCCTCCGCCAACATATGCAACACCGCATCAAATCGGTCGCGCGACAACGTGGCGAAGGGGGTGGCACGACGGGTCATGGTGTACAGCGCGGTTTCGTCCCAGGCCTGTTGCGCCACTTCAGCCACGAGTTGCTGTGCCAGGACATCCAATGGCGCCGACGGGATCTGCAACGTGTCCAGTTCGCCTCGCCCGACGCAATCCAGCAATGCGGCGCATTCAATCAGATCATCGCGCGACGTCGGAAACAGCCGTCCCTTTGGCACGCCCCCCACGTGGTGCCCCGCACGGCCCACACGCTGCAGGAATGCACCGATGCCGCGCGGTGAACCGATTTGACACACGAGGTCGACGTCGCCGATGTCGATGCCCAGTTCCAGCGAGGCAGTAGCAATCAGCACCCGCAATGACCCGGACTTCAATCGGTGTTCGGCATCCAGTCGATGTGCCCGCGACATGCTGCCATGATGCGCCGCGACTGCGTCGTTGCCGAGGCGGTCCGCGAGATGTCGCGCGGCACGTTCGGCCATGCGCCGCGTGTTGACGAATACCAGCGTGGTCCGTTGTTCCGATGCCAGCACACCGATCCGGTCATAGACGGTATTCCAGGTGTCGTTCGACATGACCGCGTCCAGTGGCATAGGCGGGAGTGCCAAGGAGAAAGATCGCGTTCGCGATAGTGGCCGATGTCGACGATATGCGCCGCAGCGGCATGCGGCGGCGAGGTATCACCGTCGTTGGGGCGCACGCCAGCGAGAAACGCCGCCATGCGCTCGATCGGCTTTTGCGTGGCGGACAATCCCACCCGCATGGGATACGCCTGGCGGCCATGGTACCGCTCACAAAGCGCATCGAGCCGTGCCAGACCCAGCGCCAGATGGGCGCCACGCTTGCTCGGCGCAACCGCATGAATTTCGTCGATGATGACCGTGCGCACGGTCGACAGCATGCGACGACCCGAATCCGAACCGAGCAGCACGTAGAGCGACTCGGGCGTGGTGACGACGATATGTGGTGGGCGCCGCGCCATGGCCGCGCGTTCGGCCTGGGGCGTATCGCCGGTACGCACGGCGGTTCGGATCTCCGGCATGCGCAAGCCACGGTCGGACAGTGCCGCGCCGATACCCGCCAGCGGCGCACGGAGGTTCTTCTGGATATCATTCGACAGCGCTTTCAGCGGCGACACGTACAGCACCGCGGTTTCATCCGGCAGCGTCGTTCCCGATTCCAGACAGTCAGTACCTCGCACGATCAGGTCGTTCAACGCAGCGAGAAAGGCGGTCAACGTCTTCCCGGAGCCCGTTGGTGCCGCGACCAGCGTGGTTCGGCCCGCGCGCAACAACGGCCAGGCGGCAGCCTGGGCTGGCGTCGGCGCGACAAATGTCGCGCGAAACCAGTCCTGAACCGCTGGATGGAAGTCATGCAGGGAATCGTCGCCGGCTGGCGGCAAGCCGGCCGACGCCATCGCGGCGGCGTTCGCCTTGTCGGCATCGGGTAACAGGACGGGCGGGGCGACCGGATCAGCGCCGGTATCGGGAGCAACCATGCCCTCAATATGCGTGGTTTGACCGATTGATTCAAGCCCCTCGCGGGGAAATGCGCGCCGGATCGTCCGGCAATCGCTTATGGGTTTGGCGGCGCGACGTTACGCTCCGACTGCGGCGCATGCACGCCGCAGCCGAGCCAATACGCCGATCAGAAGTCCGGCAGGGCGTTGGGACGCAGGTCAAACACCAGCACTTCCGCCTGATTGCCTCCGGAGAACGCCAGCAGGTCTTCGTCGCGTACCCGGACACCATCCCCCTCACCCAGCGCCATGCCGTTCAGCGTGACACTGCCGCGCGCCACGTGGACATAGGCGTAGCGATTTGGCGGCAGTTCCACCGAGGCGGCTTCACCACCGTCCAGCAGGCCGGCGTAGACCCGCGCATCCTGATGGACAGACAACGAGTCCTGCGCACCATCGGGCGAGATGATCAAGCGGAAACGCCCGCGTTTTTCAGCGTCGCTGACATGAATCTGCTGATAGCGCGGCGGCACGCCCTTTTGTCCCGGCACGATCCATATCTGCAGGAAATGCACGCTCTCCTCGGAGGAGTGGTTGAATTCGCTGTGCCGCACTCCGGTCCCGGCGCTCATCATCTGCACATCGCCGGGGCGAATCACGGACCCCGTGCCCATCGAGTCCTTGTGCTCCAGCGCGCCTTCCAACACATACGAGAAGATTTCCATGTCGCGATGTGGATGCGTGCCGAAGCCCTGACGCGGCAGGACACGATCGTCATTGATCACGAGCAGATCGGAGAATCCCTGCTGTGCCGGGTCATGGTAATGCCCGAAAGAAAACGTGTGGCGCGACTGCAGCCAGCCCAGATTCGCCACACCTCGATCATTTGCCGCACGACGTTCGAGCATGATGCCCTCCTTTTTCGATAATATTCACGTTCAGACCCGTTACTGGCGCGACGTACCGGCGCGGTCGACGTCGGCGGTTCGGCCGGAAACGCGGTACACGGACGGCGCTGCCTGCACACCGCATTGCCCAAAGCCCTGTTAAATACTGCTTCGATGCGCCGTTTCCTTAATAAGCAGTATGCGCCGCGGCGCATTGGCGCATCATGAATTGATCACGGGTCAATATTCGAAAATTTCGATGATGGAGGTTCGAGGTGGGCGATTCCGAGCACCTGGGTCCAGGAGGCGCACCACGCCTGCAGACGGGAGGCCAGCGACGCATCACGTTGGAAGCAATCGAGCTGGTCGAGGCGATCGACCGTCACGGATCGTTCGCGGCCGCCGCGGAACGGTTGTATCGCGTTCCGTCCACGGTCTCCTATGCGGTCGGGAAACTGGAGCAAGAGATGGGAATTGCCTTGTTCATCCGCAAAGGGCCGCGCGTCACCCTGACGCCCGCCGGACGGCAACTGATCGATGACGGGCGCTGGCTGCTACGCGCCGCGGCGGATCTGGAGTCTCGGATGCGCCAGGTAGCTACCGGGTTCGAGGCCGAGTTACGCCTCGTGATCGACTCACTGATTCCGATCGACATCCTGCTGGACGACGTTCGCCAGTTCGAGGCATTGCAGTGCGGTACGCAATTGCGCCTGGGAACGGGCGTGATGAGCGGCGTGTGGGAAGCACTGCGGGAAGGGCGGGCCGACTTGGTGGTCGCAAGCGGCGACAATCCCGCCGGCAATGGCTTCCGTACTGTACCGGTAGGCTCCACGGATTTTGTATTCTGCGTCGCGCCAGGGCATCCACTCGTCGATCGTGCAAAGGAACGGCAGCCCGATGGCGCGCCTCGGCCGCTGACGCGCGATGATCTGCTGGATCACACCGCCATCGTCATCGCGGATAGCGCCCGGGATGTCGGCGGTCGCACTGCGGGCCTATTAAACGGACAAAAGCGCATCACGGTGGCGTCGCTGGCCGACAAGCTATGCTGTATGCGGGCTGGACTCGGGCATGGATTCGTGCCTCGTGCAAACGTCGACGATCTGCTGCGCCGTGGCGCACTCTGCGAATTGCCTACCGAAGAAGGCCGCCCGGGTGAGCACTTCTGGCTGGCCTGGCGTGCCGGACAAGGGGGTGAAGCATTGAAATGGTGGCGTGCCCGGCTGACGCGACCGCTGGTACCCGATGCCGTGGCGTAATCGATAGGATGCCAGTCAGGCTTTACCATCGTCGAGGACGGCCTACCCTGCGCAAGGACATCGTCTGTTCCAAGTGACACACCGGGAAAATACCAACCGGATGACACGGTAACGACAGGTAAAAATAATGTAATCGGCTCACGCTGGGCAGGCCGGTATATTGCTTTGGTAATTTCAAGGTTTGTCGCCCTGCATGGTCGCCGTATCGAATTCACGCCCACCGTGGACCGGCGGCCTCATGAAGTCGACTCTTCTTTTTCGAGATGCATGATGAAGACGCTATCCATCCGTTCCAGGAGCCTGACGCTCCACGATACACGGCAACCAGGTGTCGCTCACCCGCACCGGGGTGATGACAAGGTGCCCCGCGCGGGTAAGACCCGCTGGGCGGCACTCGCCGCGACAGCCGGTGCCCTCGCCGCCGTCATGCTGTCTGGATGCGCGGTAGTGACGCCCACCGGCCCCAGCGTCGTGGCGTTGCCGGAACGCGGCGAGTCACTCGCGACGTTCCAGAAGGACGATTATGCCTGCCGGAACTATGCCTACGGCATCATCAATCCGAACGGGGCGCAACAGAATGCCAACAATAGTACGGTGAACGGCGCCGCGCTCGGTACGCTCGGGGGTGCCGCCGCCGGCGCGCTTATCGGCGCCGCCAGTGGCAATGCCGGCGCCGGTGCCGCAATCGGCGCAGGCTCCGGGCTGCTGCTGGGCAGCGCCGTGGGCGCGGGCAACGCGCAAAACGACGCCAATGGCCTCCAGGCGCGGTATGACGCAGCGTATGCGCAATGCATGACAGCGAAAGGCAACACGATCCAGCAACAACCGGCACCGGTGTATTACGAGGCGCCCCGCCCGGCATATTATTACGCCCCGCCCCCCGCACCGGTTTACTACTACGGCCCCGGTGCCCCGATGGGGTGGTAATGGCGCAATAGCCCGTGCGTAGCGTATCCCACGGTGTGATGAATGGATGGTCCATCACACCAGCCCCGATATCGGCATTGGCAGGCCTGTCGGCGGCGGCGCGCGCCGTCCCGCTTTTCACGCAATGGCCTCCGCCTCGGTCCCGCGATTTGCGCCGCGCGTTCCCACGTATGGGCCGCTAGGCCGCCCTTCCTGTCCAGCCCACCTTTGTCAGGCCCGTAAAGGGTACCTTCCCTCGCGCCCCGATTGCACCGCCCGCTTCTCAACGTTGCTCCTTTCCGTCCCGTTGACGTGTCCGCACCCTGGTACGGAGCGATCGGCGTGGCTTTCTTGCCCTGTGACCGTAACGAATTTGACTACTTTACCTCGTCATCTGACAATAAAACGCGGTAACGTACGTCTGTAGTATGACTGGTCCTTTCGTGCCGTCTTATGCAGCACCGATGGATGACAGTCGGTAAAAGGGTCACGATCAGGTATCGACCAAATGGAGATTGCGATGACATTGACGCCTGTCTACGCCGCGCTCGAACCGCAGCGCGCCGAAATTGACGCGCAAGCGGGCCCTGCCTTGCTGGAATTCGGCGCGCCATGGTGTCCGCATTGTCAAGCCGCGCAAGTGCCGCTCGCAACAGCATTCGCGGCGCATGCCGAAATGCCGCTGCGGCATTGGAAGGTCGAGGACGGCAAAGGCCGCGCGCTCGGACGCAGCTTTCGGGTGACGCTATGGCCGACCTTCATCTTTCTACGGGATGGCAAAGAAGTGTCGCGACTGGTCCGCCCTACTACCGCCGCGCCGATCCACGAGGCCTTGACCGACATTTTGAGAAACGCATGACCCACGAGACGCGCGGGAGACAGCGTCGGTCCTCGGCATATTTAATTTACCTGATCATATAAATGAATGGAGATCGGACGTGATGGATGACCGGTTGCCTCGTTACCTGAAACTGCGGGACGAGATTGCCGCGCGCATCGCGGCGTTGGAGTGGCAGCCGGATCAGGCATTGCCCACGGAGATGGAACTGTCCTACGCATACGGCGTGGCAATTGGCACGGTGCGAAAGGCGATCGATGTACTGGAGCAGGAGGGACATCTCGAGCGATTCCAAGGACGTGGCACCTTTATCCGACGCGCCAGTTTCGACCAATCGTTGTTCCGTTTTTTTCGATTCCAGCGTGCGGACGGACAACGGTGCCCTCCGCAAAGCCGCATCCTCGCGCGTGACGTGTTGCCCCCACCCAGTGCGGTGGCCAAGTCATTGCGGATGACGATCGACCAGATTGCGGCCAGCGAGCTGACGATCAGGCTGTCGCGATTGCGTACCATGGGTGATGTCCCGTTGGTGCACGAGCAAATCTGGCTGCCTCATGCACGATTTGCGGTGCTGGCTACTTTGCCGCTGCCCGAGTTTGCCGAATTGCTGTACCCGATGTACGAAGCACGGTGTGGTCAGGTTGTCGCCCGTGCAAGCGAACGGCTCACGATCGGCATCGCCGACGAAAACGACGCCGAGATGCTGGCACTCGCCCCGGGAGAGGCGATCGTCGTGATCGAACGCACCGCGTTCGCGCATGATAACCGCGTCCTCGAATGGCGCGTGTCGCGTGGCGCCGCCGCGCATTTCAGTTATGAGATAGAGATTCGCTAATAGAATGGACACCGCCCGCGAGGGGATCGCAATGCTGCCTCTGCAGCACGGTCCGACGCATGTACGGAGTTCACTATATTGGCTTGGTATCGGAAGATATCCTACGCGGAAAGACGCACATTCTGGGCGTGTTTCGGTGGCTGGGCATTGGACGCCCTCGATCTGCAGATGTTCAGTCTGGTCATTCCGGCCATCATCACCGAATGGGCGGTCACCAAGATTCAGGCCGGTGCGATCAGCAGCGTGACCTTGATCGCGTCCGCACTGGGGGGATGGATCTGCGGCGCGGCGGCAGACCGCTATGGCCGCGTACGCGTGCTGCAATGGACCGTTATCTGGTTTTCCCTGTTCACCCTTTTCTCGGCCTTCGCTCAAAACTACACCCAACTCCTCATCTTCAAAGCCTTGCAGGGCTTTGGCTTCGGCGGAGAATGGGCTGTCGGCGCGGTTTTGATGGCCGAAGCGATTCGAGACCAGCATCGCGGCAAAGCGATGGGAGCCGTACAAGGCGCGTGGGCAGTCGGCTGGGCAGCCGCGGTCCTCGTTTATACGGTGGTCTTTTCGTGCATGGTGCCCCACATCGGCTGGCGCTTCATGTTTGGTCTGGGTATCGCACCGGCGTTGCTGATCCTCTATATCCGGCGCAGCGTCCGGGAACCGCGCCGACAAGCACCCGCCGCGTTGCCGATATGCGCCCCGTCCGGATGTCGTGCACGCGTACAACTCGGCGTAACGCCACTGCTTGCCATCTTCTCGCCGGACATGCTTCGCATGACATTGGTCGGCGGCTTGCTGGGCATCGGTGCTCATGGGGGATATGCCGCACTGACGACGTGGTTGCCGACTTATCTCGAGACGGAGCGGCACCTGACGGTAATGGGAACCGGTAGCTATCTTGCCGTCATCATCGTCGCCTTTTTCTTTGGCTGCCTCGCCGCCTCGGTCATGCTGGACCGCATTGGTCGACGCGGCACCATCCTGCTATTTGCCGTCGGCTGCATTATCACCGTGATGGCCTACATGTTCCCGCCACTGTCGAATCAGGCCACGCTGGTCCTGGGGTTTCCGCTCGGCTTCTTCGCGGCAGGCATTCCCGCAAGCATGGGTGCCTTGTTCAGTGAGTTATATCCACAAGGCTCGCGCGGCGCGGGTGTCGGCTTCTGCTACAACGTCGGGCGCCTCGTCTCCGCTGGGTTTCCCGTTATGGTCGGTCATCTGAGCGGCGCCTGTTCATTGGGTTTCGCCATTGGAGTGAATGCTGCCCTTGCCTATGCCATCGTCGTGCTGGCGATCCTTATGTTGCCGGAAACACGTGGTCGACATCTCGCCACCGATCGCGCCGCGGTGTAGTCATCGATGATTGCCACGCAGGCGCAACTATTGGGATTTTGCATGGATCAATCAGGCACAGGCGACGAGGATTTGTTAAATTAGTGCCCTTCGCGCCGGCCCACCGTTGTTGTACTGGCGCTGAACGACTTATCGACGGGATCTGAAGGGAGAACACACTGTGTCAGCACGATTGACCCGCGCGCGCCGGACAGGCGCATTGCTGCTGGCCTTGGCCGGCGCAGGCGCGACGGCCGCGATGGCGGCACCCGGCGCCGACGCGGCCATGCGGCACGGCAGCAACGCCCGGGACCACCATGCGGCAGCAAAGTCACTGACCGTTCCGCAAATCCAGGTGTGGACCCAAAATACGATCCGCTATCAGTGCGATGGCCGGAAATCGCTTACCGTTCACTATTCGAATGCCAAGAATGAACAGAGCTTCGCGTTGCTCAATGTGAAAGACCGCGACATGCTGTTCGTCAATGTGTCGGCCGCATCGGGCAGCAAATATGTCGCGGGCCAGTACAGTTGGTGGACCAAAGGGCCGCAGGGCACGCTACGCGACGATTTCGCAGGCGATAACGGCACCGATCTGCTAACCAACTGCAAGGCCCAGCAGTAAGACCGGTGCCGTGGCGCTTTTTCGCCGCGTCACCAACGTCGCCGCACCCACACTTTCCAGCGCAATAGGTTGCCCGCGGCTGTCCACGCGCTCGCCGCGCGGGAACAATGCTGGGCCGCTCCTCCATCAGGGCACTGGATCCGAGTTCCTGACCATCGCAGGGCCCGGTGTCCGGCACGCGCTGGCTTGGCTGTCGTACCTTTCGATGACACCACCGCATGTGACCGGCTCGGGCATAAATTTTGAAGCTCAGGTAAATTGAAATGGCTGGAACAGCCGTTTGCACGCGCACCTTCTATCCCGGCGGGCGTTGCCAACACCTGTAATTGCCATTTACGCAAACTTTTAGAGCCTTTTCCGTGCCTTTGCAGCCATCGTCTCCGAAATTACCCGCTATGGCAGCGGCATTGCCGCCTGCCTCGGAAGCCCGCGGCGATGTCAACGTGGCAGCAGCGGCGCCAGATGGTCATGCCGCTCCTACGCTGACGCTTGCACCCGAAGCACTGGCCCGGGTGCGTGACGTCCTCGCACGCCGCAAGGTAGGACAGCGCACGCTGATCGGCTTGGTCGGCGAGCCTGGCGCCGGCAAATCGACTGTCGCCGCGGCGCTCTCGGTTGCATTGCAAGACACCGTGGCACTGGCGGTGGTGCCGATGGATGGCTTCCATCTGGCCAATGCCGAGCTGGCGCGTCTGGGTAGAGCCGAACGGAAAGGCGCACCGGATACGTTCGATGCAGCGGGCTACCTCGCCTTATTGCATCGACTTAAGAGGACCCCAGAGCCCGACGCCGGCACAGCGGCACCCATCATCTACGCACCGGCGTTCCATCGGGAGATCGAGGAGGCGGTCGCGGGAGAGATCGCGGTGCCACCTGAAACGCAACTCATCATCACCGAAGGCAACTATCTGCTGCTCGATGAGCCGAACTGGCGCGAGGTCCGCGCAATGCTCGACGACATCTGGTTTATCGCAACACCTCAGCCGCAACGGCATGCGCAGTTGCTGGCGCGACACATGGCGCACGGACGTACCCGGGAAGCGGCGCTCGATTGGATCGCGCACACCGACGAACCCAATGCGCGGCGCATTGCAGCCAGTGTCCAAGCGGCACAGACGGCGGGCATCGATCTCTTCGTGCTGCCAGTAGCGGCCGCATAGGCATCAAGCCCGCGTCACGATGCGGGCGCGGTGCGCAATCCGGCACCGCGCCCGCCTGCAACCGCTTTCATCTCGAAATAAGACCGCGTGATTTCAACCGGTCCTCGTTGAACCACGAACTGGGATCGGTTCCGACTTTAGAAACGATGGAGAATGTTGATGCATACGTCCACTGACCTACCCTACGCCGGTCAACGCGCCGCACCACATACGGGCCGGCTTGTCGGCTGGATTGCGCTGATCGCGGCCCTTGGCGGGCTGCTTTTCGGCTATGACACCGGCATTATCGGTGTCGCGTTATTGGGGCTCGGCCGGCAATTCGCGCTCGACGACACGCTGAAGCAGTTTGTCACCGCCGCATTGATTTTCGGTGCCCTGGTGGGATGTCTCGGGACCGGCCCTATTTCCGATCGCGTGGGACGTCGACGGGCGGTGATGCTGGTGGGTATTATCTTCGCCGTTGGCTCGATATTATCCGCAATGTCGCCGAGCGTGGCGATGCTGATTGGCTCCCGCTTTCTGCTAGGCCTTTCAGCGGGGAGCGCGACGCAGATCGTGCCGATCTACATCGCCGAAGTCGCGCCGCCGCAGCATCGCGGCAAGATGGTGACGCTATTCCAATTGATGGTGGTGTCCGGCATCACTGTTGCCTATTGCACTGGCTTTATCCTAGGCGAGCATTGGCGCGTGATGTTTGCATTGGGGGTCGTACCTGCCGTGATTCTGCTGATTGGCATGGTGTTCCTGCCGGAAAGCCCGCGCTGGCTCTGGATGTCCGGACGAGAACAGGATGCATTCGCGGTCTTGCAGAAAATTCGCGGTCACGCCTCACTGGCACAACAGGAACTGGAAGATATCCGCGGCGTGGCGGAACAGAAGCAAGGCACATGGCGTGACCTCGCCAGTCCGTGGATTCGCCCCGCGGTAATCGTCGGGACCGCAATCGCGATGTTCTCGCAAATCACCGGCAACAATGCATTGATCTACTACGCGCCGACCATTCTGACGCAGGCCGGCTTCAGCGACACGGCTGCAGTACTCGGTGCGGGGTTCAGCACGTTGCTGGTCGTGATCATGACGATCATCGGCAGCTTCCTGATCGACAAGATCGGACGCCGACGCTACCTCCTCTGGACCATTCCCGGGTCGATCGTCGCATTGATCTTGATGGGCTATCTGTTCCAGGGTGCCGGCCCCACCGATACCGTCAGCCGCTGGCTCGCAGTGCTATGCCTAGGTATCTACCTGATGCTGAACTGCGGCGGCTTTGGGGTGTGTATCTGGACCATCAACTCGGAAGTCTATCCGTTGTTTGTCCGAGGCAAAGGGGCATCATTGGGCGCGTTCAGCCACTGGATCTTCGACCTGGCGGTCACCCTGAGCACGTTGTCGCTTGTTCACGCCCTCGGCCCGGCGCATACGTTCTGGTTGTATGCACTGATCTCGGTGGGTGCGCTGGTGTTCATCGTCTTCCTCGTGCCTGAAACGCGCGGCAAGACGCTTGAAGAAATCGAGCATGCCCTGCGGGAACGTCGCTTCTTCCCTTATCAGCAACGAAGAGCGGAACGTGGTTAAGCACTTGCCTGGCCGCATCGGTCAGTCCGTTGGTATAAGACAAAGCCGCTCGCGTCGGGACAGTATCGCGGCGCGATAAGCGCCGGCTCACTTCACTATCGCGAATCGACGAGTACGTCATGCGGACCGGCACCGTCATTTCCCACGCGAGTGGCACGGTAGTTGTAATCGTCATGGCGTACGCGCTTGGCCGTACCTCGTCTCAATGAGCATCCGCGCCCCCATGCGGTCGGGGGAACAACACGCTTTTGCACCTGCTCATAGACAATGAAAAACGCCCTGCAGTAACTATACGATTAGTCTGTCGTTCGACTGACTTTCTATGAGTCGATTTCTTATATAGCATTCCGAACCAATTAGACAACACGACAGTATTCGTAGTGTTGGTAACATTGGGAGAGTGACTATGAGACGAAAATCTGATGCACCTGCTGATCAGCTTAAACAGCAAGGTGTACCTGGCGCGGATGCATCGCAATGGCAGTGGCGGCCCCAAATACGTCACAGTGATTTCGCGAACGTCGTAGTGAAACGCTTGGCACCGGCCGATGATGGCTTGGCGCGGCGGCTTGGATGGCGCTCGGCTACAGTACTCGCTTGCGCAATACTGTCAGTGGCCGGAATCGGAACGGCACAGGCCAGAAACGTCGCGCTGCTCCAGGACGCGAGCGTGACAACGTATTTCTCCCCGAATGGCGGTGCGGTACAGGCTCGGGTCGATCTTATCGACGCCGCCAAAACACGTGTCTTGATGGCGGGATATGGTTTTACCTCCGACGCAATCGCCCAGGCACTGATCGCGGCGCACCAGCGCGGGGTGAAAGTCCAGGTCGTCATCGACAAGAGCAATGTCCACTCGCGGTACTCGAAAGGCATGCAATTGCGGGACGCTGGCGTCGATGTCCGCTCTCATCATGCGTATGCGATCATGCATCACAAGTTTGTCGTCGTTGACGAAAAGGTCGCCTTTGGCTCGATGAATGCGACCGACTCAGGCGAGACACGTAACGCGGAAAACTGGAACGTATTCTCAAACGCCGGCCCATTAGCACGTATCTACGCAACCGAGTTCGAACGCTTGCATGCAAGCGGACGTGTTTTCGAGAGCGAGTGGAAAAAGCCAAAGCGTGACGACGCAGCCGCGGAGACAATTGGACTTCCCAAGGACGTGCCGATCACCGGCAAAGGCATTGACCTGCAATCATGCTGCTGGCCGACCTGCTTCGGCAGAGCTTGACTGAGTCGTCTCCCTTGCCTATGGCTACGCCCACGTGGCTGTCGAGCGCATCAGTGCAGGAAAGTAACGCTTGCATCCCGACGCATTCGGTCCACCCCGAAACATGTACTTTTATCTGTACATGTTAGAAAAAAACGCTAAACTGTACAGGTAGAGACACCGGTTGCACGTTAAGGGAGGGTATATGCGGACGATTCCGTTTACTGATGCACGCGCCAATCTCAAGCATGTCATTGACCAAGTGGTGGATGACGTGGACGTCACGCTCATTACGCGGCGGGACGCACCCAATGCGGTTGTCATGTCGCAAGAACATTACGACAGCCTGATGGAGACAGTGCATTTGCTTCGCTCGCCGGCAAACGTCGCGCATTTGGATCGGTCCATTGCGCAACTCCGGGCGGGCAAGGTCAAGACACAAAAGCTGGAAGAAGGCAGTGAATGAGTGTTCTGAACATAATGTGGACTGCCGAGTCGTGGGACGACTACGTCTATTGGCAGGGGCAAGACAAGAAGACCCTCAAACGCATCAACCAACTCGTCAAGGATATCCAGCGTACGCCCTTTCAGGGCATCGGCAAGCCGGAACCCCTAAAGGCCAACTTGGCCGGTTTCTGGTCGCGTCGCATCGATGACACCAACAGGCTCGTCTACGAGATTGCCGACACGCAGATCAATATCGTATCGTGCCGGTATCACTACTGACGTGCGTTAAAGCTGCTGTCGGCGAGCATAGGGAAATCTGTTCAACGATAAACAGGCAGCAAGCCGTAGCGATGTAAGCGGCCGGTCATCCCATCTAGCGTCCGACATTGGCGTGTAAGAGCATACGTTTCCACGATCATGGAAGCGGGCACGTGTACCCTATAGAAGAGCAGTCCCATAAAGGCAGAACCCGTCGTACCTATTCGCGTGAATTTCGCTCCGATCTGGTCGCACAAAGTCAGCAACTCGGCATGTCGTGCTCCGCACTCGCGATCTCGCACGGCATGAATCCCAATGTACTGCGTCGTTGGATCAAAGAATCTGGGCAGACACCCGCACCGAAGAAGGCAACGCAGCACATTGATACGGTGCCGGCCTTCATCCCGTTGCCAATGGCAGTAACGTCACCTGCGCCCGAGAGCCCCTCGGTGCCGGTGCGCATCGAAGTTCAGCGCAACGGCATCACGATTGCCATTGATTGGCCTGCTGGCCGCCTGGACGACAGCGCCGCCTGGGTGCGGGAGATTTTACGGTGATCCGTATCGACGCCATCTGGCTCGCCATCGAGCCCATGGACATGCGTGCCGGCACCGAGACCGCACTGGCACGTGTGGTCAAGGTCTTCGGCGCCGCACACCCGCACCATGCCTATGTGTTTGCCAATGGCCGAGCCAATCGGATCAAGGTGCTTGTGCATGATGGATTTGGCGTGTGGCTGGCAGCCAGGCGTTTGAACACGGGCCGCTTCGTCTGGCCGCAACGTGGCGTCGGGCAACCATTGCCACTGTCCTCGGAACAACTCGCAGCACTGGTACTCGGCCTACCTTGGCAACGCCTGGGAGAAGACGCGGTCGTGCGTGTCACCTGAAGGACAATCGGCACGTGCGCCAATAGGCGAGGTCCTCTTGCCCTGGCACAATAGCGCCTATGATCGATCCGACACAACTCCAGTCCATGAGCGCAGAAGAACTGCGTGCACTGGCCGTGCAGTTGATATCGGATGTGCGTCACAAAGAGGCCGTCAACGCGAAGCTCACCCACGAGATCGCGGTACTGCGGCGTTTGCAGTTCGCCGCCAAGAGCGAGAAGTTGCCGCCCGAGCAGCGTAGCTTGCTGGACGAGGCAATCGATGCCGACCTGATTGCCGTCGAACACGAACTCGCGCACATGTCCGGGCAGCCGCCGCGCGAGACCGAGGCGAACAAGCCGCGCCGCGCGGCGCTCCCAGCAGCATTGGCGCGCGTCGTTTTACACCACGAACCCGAGTCAACGCTGTGCCAGTGCGGCTGCCAACTCAAACGCATTGGCGAGGATGTCAGCGAGAAGCTGGACTATACGCCGGGCGTGTTCACGGTCGAGCGACACATCCGGGGCAAGTGGGCGTGTGCGAAGTGCGAGACGCTGATCCAAGCCCCCGTCGACGCGCACGTCATCGATAAAGGCATTCCTACGGCGGGGCTGTTGGCCCACGTATTGGTCGCGAAATACAGCGATCATCTCCCGCTTTACCGCCAAGAGCGCATCTTCGAGCGCGCGGGCTTCGCCATCCCTCGCTCCACCATGGGCGCGTGGATTGGCGCATGCGGGGTGCAGTTGCAGCCGTTAGTTGACGCCCTGCGTGCGCAAATTGTTCAGCACCGCGTGCTGCAAGCGGACGAAACACCGGTCTCGATGCTGGTGCCAGGCAAACAGAAGACGCACCGATCCTATCTCTGGACTTACTGTCCTGGCGCGTTCGAGTCAATGAAGGGCGTGGTCTACGACTTCGCTGAGAGCCGTGCGGGAGAACATGCTCGTGCCTTCCTCGGCAACTGGCAGGGCAAGCTCGTTTGCGACGACTTCAGCGGATACAAAGCCTCATTCGCCCAGGGCGTGACGGAAATCGGCTGCATGGCGCATGCACGGCGCAAGTTCTACGAGTTGCACGCGAGCAATAAAAGCCAGATTGCCGAAGAGGCGTTAACCCACATTGGGCAGCTCTACGACATCGAGCGCGAAGTACAAAATCTAGAACCCGATGAGCGTCACGAACGACGACAGAAACGAAGTCGGCCCATTGCCGATGCGCTTCATACTTGGATGCTGCTGCACCGTCAGCAAGTGAGCGAAGGCTCGGCGATTGCCAAGGCGCTCGACTACAGCCTACGTCGCTGGGAAGCGCTCACGCGATTCTTGGACGATAGCCAATTGCCCATTGATAACAACTGGGCAGAAAATCAAATTCGCCCGATCGCAACGGGGCGTTCATTGTGCACCTCCTTCTGAAACCTGGATAAACATTGGGATCTGGCCTTCGACATCGTTGCGACACGGGCGATACTTGCGCGCCAGTGCTGCGGTAACCGCTTCGCTGTGCAGATCGATCGTCCGAATCTGCCATGGGGCATCAGGCACGACCTGCTCGGCAGGCAGAATCCGATCGTTGATCAAACGCCGGATCATGTAGTGAGTGACACCAAGCTCCTTCGCTGCCTCAGACATCGTCAGCCAGTCGCCATCCTTATCTGCCGACTTGTAGGCGTGGATATCGCGGACATGCCGTACAGAGCTGACACGATGTGCGGTCCAGGTCTTGCCCTGTCCTGTGCGTATTCCCATGCGGTTCAGTGATGCAGCAATGTCCTCGTCGGACCATCGGGTTACCATGCTGCGAATAACCGCGAGCGCTTCGTCTGACGTACTGCAGCCATGCTCGCCAGTTCGCGGCCTGCGAATCCGTAGCCGGGAATGTTGACCGCCTTGCCAGTGGATCGTCAGAATGATTTCGCGTGTAGCCTCGTCGACGTCGGCAACGATATCGACGATGAGCGCGCGAACAAGCTGTTGACGTGTGCGCATGGCGACGCTCGGTGCATTCCACGCAGCATGAAGATCTTCGGCGAGCTTCGTAAAGTCAGGCAGGGGAGCCTGCGCCTTTGGTGCAGTCACCGTCTCCACGCGCGTCTGGCAGGCCTGTACACGACGTAATGCCGCTTCCCAGTTCTTCTCCAGCTGCGCGGCAATCAGGCGGTTCTCGGGATCACAGGCGGCGTAGCGCCGCTCAGCCAGCGTGGCCTCGTACTGGGCCTGCTGCAGTTCGAGTTCCACGATCTGTTGCTGCTCGTTCAGGGTATCCATGTGCATTTGCTCAGCCTGTTGTGCCGCTTCGATCGCCAATGGCTCCACGACGCGCAGAAGCTCCTTGCTGACAGTCGCATCGATACGGGAACCACCGAACCTCATACATCGCGCTGACGTGTCGAAGCGGTCACACCGGTACACGGCCTGCGGGATACGTCCAGCGTAGGCCACCGACAGGCGACGTCCACAGCGTGCGCAGGCAAGCAGGCCAGCGAGCAGCGCGCGGCCACCACGACCGGATTTTACGTCGCCCGCCTTGCCGTAAGCATTTGTCGCGAGCTTCTTCTGGTTGCGTTCAAACTCCGCCCAGTCGATGTAGCCTTCGTGGTGTTCCCGGAGCATGACGTCCCAGTTCTCAAACGGCTTGCGGTGCTTGTAGCTCTTGCGTGCCCGGCCTTCGACGATCGTCATCTGCTTGCCGCTCTTGCCATACGCGTAGACACCAGCATAGAACGGATTCTTGAGCACCGAAATCACGTTACGGTAGCGTATTGGAGTCCAGTCGACCCGCGTCAGCGTCCGGCCGTCAGAGGGGCGCGGGAAGTGGACCTGTTCAGCGTTCATCGACAGCAGAACCTGCCGCGCGCTGCCCAGTTGCCGGAAACGAGTAAAAATCAGGCGTATGACTTCCTGCAACCGTGCGTCTGGATCGAAACCCAGACCAACATCACGATGCCAGATATAGCCGACCGGCACGCTGATACGTAATTCACCACGGTGTGCCTTCTCTCGTTTGGCGTCGTGCATGCGCGTTCGAAGCACGTTGAGTTCGAATTCGCTGATGCTGCCCTTCATGCCAAGTAATAGCCGGTCATTTGCCCGGCAAGGATCGTACACACCGTCAAGGTCGATTACCCGCGCTTGAACGAGACCACAGAGCTCGAGCAGATGATGCCAGTCGCGTCCATTGCGGGCAAGGCGTGAGGCGTCCAGGCAAAGCACTGCGCCGACATCGCCTGCACACAATAACGCGACCAGACGATCAAAGCCCGGTCTCGCAACTGTGCCGCTCGCCGAGCGTCCCTGGTCGTCGTCGATGACTTCGACGTCGCGAAATCCATGTCGCTTTGCTTCCTGCACGAGGTCATACTGCCGGCGCCGGCTCTCGAGGTTCAGTTGGACCTGCGTTCGGCTGGACTGTCGGACATAAACTACCGCCTTGCGTTTAAGAAGATCTGCGGGCAAACGATCATCATTCGTCATCGTTACGCCCCTTCGCAGTCGGGATGCCCGCCGCCTGCATCAACAGGCATGCGAGATGCCTGAGCGTGTTTGCCCGTTGCACCGCGTTCATCCCCTGAAGCTCGACCGCGTCGAACATCAGGTTCATCTGGGGCGGCATCGACCGCGATAACTGTTGACCTGCTGGAACGACGTTTGGCAGATTGCCCATTGCGTTTCTCCCGGACGTTGGTGGAACCGTCCGGAGAGTTTCCCCGCAAATGCAGATCGACCAGCAATTGATGCAGATTATGCAGTGTCGCTACGGTAACTCTCGGTTCGCCGAGAACCATCGCTGAACAAATCGCGGCATCGAGCATCCATCCCGCGATCATCCTGATTACACCGGGGTCCGCCTCCACATGGACGACCTGACCTCCGCCGCGACGCTCGATGTCTTTAACCTTGACGCGACGCCCATACAGCGGATGCCAACGATAATGAATCTCGACTTCCTGCCCGATATGGGCAGAATGAACGGGAAATTGTCGTGGGACGCAAGGGCTGGTTATTTGCCGACACAGTCGACGGTGCGAACGCGAGCGCCAACCTTTACTCGCTGGTAGAGACCTGCAAGGCGAATGGGATTGATCCCTATCGTTACCTGGTTTGGCTATTCCAGCGATTGCCATACGCGAGCAATGCGGACGACTACGCCGCACTCATGCCATGGAGGTTGGCATCAACCCTCGAATGAAGATCCGCGCATCGCGGCGATCCGTCACCCATTGAGGGGCGTCCTTCATTGATCGCTTACCTCTAATGGATCGTTGGGCAACTCGAATCCGTGAGCACGGATTATAGCACTAGCCGTTTCGATAGCGCTCTTCGAAGCATAAGCATCGGCCATCTCAGAGCCCGTACAGTGCCGCCGACCCGAAAATACGTACGGAAGGGTATGCGCGATTTTTGCAACTGCTTCGCCACGGTCCGGATTCTGTTGCTCTAAAACCTGCGCAGCGGACTCCAGCGTATATCGTGTTTGCTCGACCAACATATGCGCGTGACTTTCGACGCGAACCGTGAGGGCCTCAAGCTCGGCAATACGTCGATCCTTGTCCGCTAGTTCTGTTCGCAATTGGGCTACTACGTCACGATGGCGGGATGTAGTCATCAACATCGCTATTTTTCCTATACTTTACGAGGACCCTGACGACCCGCATTTTAGGCCGCGTCGCCCACCTGAATAAGAGACACGGCGTAACGTTTTATTCAAGCATCTAGCGTAGGGAGTGTCCGCCGCTGTGTCCCGCGAAGGTGGGGCGCAGCGACAAGTTGGTGAGTTGACTTGTCCGTTGTTCCCCAGGCCTCTACTCCCTATTCGATGTGGACAGGCTCGATATCAACACGGCCCCGCACGACGTTTTATGACCGTCGAAAGCGACTGCCTTTCCATCAACAATAAAATTTGGATCGCCTTCGACGATGACGCAATGATTGTGACCCTCTATCGGACATTCGCATTCGTCGCCGACCCTGGCAACCGGACGCGCCATTACCTTGCTGTCGGCCGCACCTGTCAACACCTTGCCGCCATGGCTAGTCGCGTCTCCTACCCGTATCACGCCTCGCATTGTCTTCGCCCTATGCGTTACCAGGAATAGCCCTGCTCGCCGTCGTACTTTTCATCATAGCGACGACCCCACCATGGCAGGTAGGCGTTGTTTTCGCCCCGAGCCCTGAACCAATCCGCGTTGGGATCGATCGGCACGACCTTCTCCGGCGGTGTGACGACCACCGCTACCGGATGCGCTGCATCCGTGGTACCGGCTACCAGCACGGTTTCACCAAGATGGTTCGCTCGGCCAATCGCCAGTACCACGTCCGTCAATGCCGTACCTGCACCGGTGTCACCCAGCAGGGCCGGCATGTTGAACGTCTGCTTGTGGAAATCGAATTCCGGCAAGGTTTCGGTCAACGTGCGCCCAAGCGCACCGATGCGAGACGATGACGCATCGCTGCCCTTGCCTGCATCATGGATGACGTAATTCACCTTGCTGAGCGCAACGTTTGCGTTTTCCGCCGCCGAGGCGATCGCGGCCTTCCATGCATCGGTGAGGCGTGTGGTGCCTGCCTTTGGTTCGAAGTCGGCTACGTTTGCCGTAGCGGCTTTGCCGATCCATGCCAACGGCGCTCTTTCTGTTTTCATCTCGGGTCCCGCGAGAATCAGCAAGACCAAGTTCTCGTTGAGTTGCGCGTCCTTGGGCGGGAAACTCGGCGCGTCCCAATTCATCACCCACACGCTTTTATCGGGATTTGCTTGCAGATAAGTCATCGCAGCGTTCAAGGACGTGAAGCCCGCGTTCGGACCACCGCTTGTGATGCGGACGTCCGGCGGCGTCGCTTTAGTCCATAGGTCGGGGAAGTTCGGGTTGCCAATGTTGAACGCAAAACATATGTTATCAGTTAGGTATTTTGCAGCTTCGGTTGAGTCGAGGCGATCAGGCTTAGCCAACTCAACATGAATCCCTGCAAGCTCGTGCCATTTCTTCGAGTCTTTAGCGGCTACCGTGTAGAAGTACTTCTGGTTCAGAACGTAATCATTCGCATACAACACCAACAATTGGTCAATATACTTCGTGTAAAACCCAAAAAAGGTTTCCTTGCCTTCGTTGCCATAAGCAACGCCGGCAACCACCTGTAGAGTTGTGAAGCTCTTAGGGTCTGTCCTCACCATATCGTCATTCTTATTCGGACCCACCAAACCCATGGTCCACAGAATCTGCCATTCTGTTGGATAATCTCGCCGCTGAAGCGGGTTCAACCACTCCAGCCCCACCACCTGAGCGACAAACGGTTTTTTCGGGTCGGGTGCCGCGACATGCTGCGACGACTCTTCGGTAGGATGAGCCGTCTTGGCGGCGTGCCCCACGAATGCCGTGCTCAGTAAAAAAACCGCCGCACCAAGCAGACCCGCTAAAATAAACATTCGCTTCATCACATCTCCGCCACCGATCAAATTCGAATTCTCGCCGCTTGCTATAAACACCATCACAAGCGCTGTCACCACCGTAACACCAATAGCAAGCAACAGCCTACGCGGCCACGTTCCGATAAGCGCGCTCATAATGCATTGCCCACGACCGACAAGAACAAACCGCCTTCGCGCTCGTCCTTGATCTTGCTGGGCATATGCGCCTCCGGATCTGATTCAACCCATTTGTTAAGTGCCAAGCCGCTTTTCGGGTTTGCACTCTCTCCGTCTTGCATCATCAGTCCATATGTGAAATAGCTTGAATACTTTTTATTTGGATTGTTCTTATCCATGCCCTTACCCATGCGCCAATCCGCCTCAATCCGGAACGCGGTCCAGTCATCTTGGGACAGCTCGCACACGCCAATCGCGATATCGTATGCCAACGCTTTTTCCGCGTGCATGGGATTGATCATCAGCGTCGAGTGATTCGTCGGATTTACCTTCGTGCTGTCCAGGATTGCCGTGATCTGATCATCGCGCCACTTCGCATAACTCGCCGATGCCGCGCCCGGCTTGTCTTCCCCTGTGACGTTACCTCGCCCATCCACCCATCCCGTCGACGTGCCTGCTTGCTGGGCTTCACTCTCGTCACGCCGTGCCTCCTGGCGTAACTGCGCGTGATCCTGGTAGCGTTGTGACGCCTCGCTCTCCTCCGTGCCCTGCGCACTCTGTGATGTCGAGGCACCTTTGAATGCATTGTAGGGATCGTTTGCGTCCTGCACATTCCCTCCCCTCTCGGCATTTCGCGCCGCCGCCGGCGGGTCATAGGGCTCGTTGAAGTCGCTGTGCAATGTCACCGGCTTACCGTTTGCATCCTTACCAACTGCGGTACTGACGATAGGTTTGCCGTAGCGCAACGCGATAGGCGCAAAAGGCTCATCCAGTTGCGGTGCATTAATCGGCACGGCCCACTTATCCGGTGGCGGCGCATTGACCGGCGACTTGAACGCCAAGGGCGCAATGTATAGCGTGGGAAGGTAGTTGAGCGTCGCCAATATCGACCACTTTGATGGATTCGCGCGAATTTGCCTACCAAAGCCAAACTTTGCCGTTGGCGATGACGGAAAGTAAAACCCCTCGGTCTTGTTCACGCTCGCGCGCCAATCGTCCTCCCAATACCGATAACTGCTCCCGGGCGCCTGTCCAATCTTGTACCCAGAGGCAAACACGCGCTGCGTGAACACCCCCGCGCCGTTCGTCAGCGCAATTTCCTCCTCGCTCAGACCGCGCCAGCCAAACCCCTGCACCGTCGTGGCCGATATCACCTGATCATGCGGACAGCAGTACAGCGTCACCCTCCCGTACGTATGCCCGTTCAAGCCATGGCTCGCTCGGTCCGACGCGGCGGTGAATGCTTTGCCGCCCGTCGGCGGGGCGTTCTTGTTGGCCATCTCCTCATCTATCTTGAACGCATCCGGTTCCAGTGCGGCGCGTTTGCGTAAAATCTCGAAGAAATGCTTGAGTGTCTCCACACGTGCGCTGAACGTTTCCCGGCCACGGTTACCGTGCGCGTCCTTGATCTTGCGCTCAGACCAATTCTCCATGAGCAGCTTGTCAACCAAACTGTAAGGCGCACTGGCGAGCACATAGGTATCGGCCACGCAGCTTCCGGTTTTGCCAAGCGGGTCGGTGACATCGGACATTCGGTCACCGAGGAAGGCCGCCGCCAGACCCACCATATTGCCCTGGCTATGGCACACCACCGTGATCGCGACATCGGCCTGCTTGGCCCGGATAGAGCGGATCAGCTTCGCCAGCCGCAGCGCCGCCACCACCATGTATTGACGCGGTGGCGTCCGGTAAATCAGACGGTCCGTCGGATTCAGCGCTTGTACCGTCAGCCACCCAAAGATCCGATCATCTATGCCCGAATTCCACAAATCCGGCACACTCGTCGAACCGTTCGCGAAAGGACCACCGCCCCAGTAATTCTGCTCATTGAGGTAGGTATTGGCCCCGTACTGCTTCAGGTCCTCAGCGTTCGCCTTATACCCCCAACGAAAGTGAATCACCGGCGAATACGATGGGTCAGGCTTGACGTAACTTGCCGGAACGAGCTTGGGATTGATATACCCATCCGGGGTCAGCGCCTCCATATAAGACACCGGCGACATCTGCCCCGCTTTGATGCCGGTATGGGCGAGTTGTGCATCCAGACGCCCGAGCCGTCGATTCAACCCCTTGCACAGCCCCTCCTCGGCTGCGGCGAACCATTCGCCCTCCGAGTTCACCCCGTGCACAAAGATCACCACACCCGGCAGCGGCATCTGTACCACGCTGACAAGGGGCGCGTGATTGAATAGCGTAACCCCATGATCACTGGCCACCAGGCGCCGCGGCGACGCTGCGCTCGTATCGGATGCATTCATCAAGGAATCGGACGTCATCGTGCTTTTACGTGATCAAGTGCTTTTTTTGAAATACTTCACCGCAAGCTGTTCAAACTGATTGTTACTGATCGGGCTTAACTGACCGGTCTCACTGGTCTGGTTTTGGACAACGTCACCGCTGGCTTTGGTGACTTCCGCGGTGAAGCCTGTCGCCGCTTGCCCATCCGTTGCGCGAACGAGCGTCGGAACACGGCCCAACATAGCCGAGCCGAAATGCGGCATGTCCGTACTCATACTGGCGGCATCGCCCCACGTGTGCGACGCCGACTTGACGGTAAAGCTTCCCGGACACCCCAGTTCGATATCGCCACCGTGCAACTTCAGATACGCGCCGCCCGAGGTGACAAAGACCACCTGATCGCGCGCCATGGCGGACACCTTGCCGTCGGCAGCGCTCAGGAAAATGTTCTTTGCCGACTCCACCCGCGTGTCGTCCGCCTGGCTTTGCAGCAGGACCTTGCCCTGGTTGGCGATCCCCGAGATGCCATCTTGGTGCGCGAACATCGCGACACCATGGCCGGCCTGCATATTGATCCGCTGACCACTGGTATATTGAAGATGGTTTGCCGCAACCGTATCGATATTGCCGCCGGCATAGGTGGCCACCGTTTTCGGTGTCGCCAGACTGATCCCGGCGGGTGCGCTCACCCCAATGGCCGCCATCGTGGCGGCATCGCTCGCCGATGTCGTGGCCGACGCCCCGGCGGGCCAGGATTTGATCGTGGCCGCCAAGTCGCTCTGTGGCTGCGTGTCCATTGCAACGCCCTGGTTTTGCGCCGCCAAGTCCCCCAGGCTTTTGAACAGGTCGACGCATTCCTGCATCAGCTGCACATATTCGTCTCGCGCCAAGTGCGCGTCCTTCGCCTGAATGCGTTGCCAAGCAGATATCAACATCGCCTGGCCACTGCGTATCGCCACGCTGGCGTCGCTCCGTAACTCCGCGCCCTCACCGCGCGCATCACCCTGTCCATTGTCCCGTGGGTGTGTCAGATACCCCATGTTCAACTGCGAGTGCGCATGCTCGCTTGCGAGTTGGGTACTGATCTGCGAGGGCGTGTCATCAAAGCGCAGTTGGTTGTAGCGTTGCCCCTTGATCTCTTTGGTCTTCGTACCCGACACATAGCGATTCCCAGGCAGGCTTCCGGTATGCGTGAATGCCGCGGGTGGATTCACACCATTGTGGAGAATGCCCGCGATATACATCTTGTCCGGGTCGCCATTCAAGCAATCGATGACGACCTCGCTACCCACGCGCGGTAGCAGATTCGAACCAAATCGCCGTCCAGCAAGCGCACCGGCCACGCGCACATAGGCGCTGTCGGCGTCGGTACCGCTCGTGCCCGCGCCTTGCGCGTGATCATGGTCTTCACCGCGCATCCCCTGAAACTGCACCTTGATACGGCCCATGGCATCGCAGTGCACTTCCTCACCCTCGGGGCCGACAACGATTCCGGTCATCGGATACACCTTCGGCAAATGCACACGAGGGTCATACCACGGCCTGATCGGTTGATCGCGCTGCACGCAAGTGAACGTGTTTTCATAGCGCGTCTGTACCGTGCTGCCATCGTCTCCCGTCAGCGTTTTCGTGCTGGAGGCGGCGTTACTCACGCTCGCCAGGGCCCAACCGGACGAACTGAACAAAGTCTGCGCAATCTCATTGAGTTCTTTGGGCAGATTGTTTTCGCCGCGATGATGGAGCGACGTCGTGATGAACTGCCGCTGGGCAAGAGAGGCACTCGAGAACTCCGGATGCCCCACGAGTGTGAACGAAGAGCCGACGGCAAAATCCCGTACCGTGCTATGGCCTGCATAGCTCAGCCCTTCATATTCGAATGCGCCCATGCGGCGGTCGCTCTGCTGCTTTAAATCGGCATACGAGTCGGCGGCATGCGGCACGTCGATGAAGTTGTCGACGAGCAACTGCGCCAGGTCGTTACCAGCCGGCCCCTGGTCGATCGAGGTGGGTTGCTCGATGCTGCTCATTCGAGCGGCTTTATAGTCCCATGTCGCGCGTCGAACGGTGCCCGGTATCAGATGCCGTGATGCGGACCACCGCGTCACCGCGTCGCCTTTTTCGATACTCGAATCGCGGTGAAAACGCACCTGACCCGCTTGACTGTCAGGCAATGTGCCGTTGAAATCAAACAGCACGAGGGTATGAACCGGCCCCGTTCCGGACGATGCGCTACTCGCCTTCGCGCCGGCGGCGATAAACCAACTTATTCCCTCCCGACGACATAAACGCCGGATAAAGGCTGCATCGGACTCATTGATCTGCTGCGTGAATTCGCGGCTCGGATAACGGCTGCGGTCGATCTTCGATAGATCGGCGTCGAACGCCGCAGCCAGTGTCGTGCTGCGCCTGCGCCACTCGTTACATAGCGTCTCAACAATATCGGGCACGCTCTTGGAGCGGAATACCCGCATATTCGTTCTCAGGTCCATGACAGACAAGGCATCGCGCAAGGTCAACTGATACGTTGCAAGCGAGCCATCGGACTCCCCCGACTGCGCGTCGGTGACGATGCCGCAGATCTGGTGAAGCGCGCCTTTATCCGTGACAAGCTGAACGCCCAGCGGTGCCCCTAGAAAACCAGTCAGCGGTAAATCGATCCGGGTCGAAAGACAGGTGATTTTGCCTTCGATCCCGTCGAACATCCCTTCCCGGATATCAATACGCTGGGGCAGCAGGACATTGGCCAGCAATGCATTCTGCCTGCCCCAGGCAAGCTTGATCGGACTGTTCAATGCGCCAAAGGTCGACGATTGAAGGACAGAAATGAGGTTGGAGAGATTCATGGTGCGCCGGGCTCAAGCGGCGCACCATGCATGCATCACGTTGAGCGCTGAGGAGATACCGCTGAATTTTTAATGCGATAGATTATAGCAGCGCAAACAAACGCATTATCGTCGCCCACAAAACGCTACTCCACACACATTAACAATAATTAATCGTTCATATTAAACAGAATGCCCATCGCATTTCAGTCAGATGGGGTTCCAAGCGGGAATCCCAGAAAATTCCGCCATTTCACATTGTGGAATTTGGGTGGCCTGGTGCTGCAGGACGACGCCGACGCCCCAGAAACTCTGCTACTCGGCTAAAAGTGCCCAACGCCCATAAATGGAAAATCCATCCGTAACCCTTGTCAGATGAGGCTTTGGGGAGGGCGGGCGAGTCGTTACGCGGGCGAGCGTCGCGTGAAGACATGCTCGATCTGTTGCGTGCGCCGCACCTCGTCGTCGTCGAGATAGACCGAGGTCGTGGAAATCGATGCGTGCCGCAGGTTATCGCGCACGGTCGTGAGCGTTGCCCCACCGGCCAGTGCGTGTGTCGCGTGCGAGTGTCTCATCCAGTGCGGCGTGGCCTGTCGCAGTTTGTCTGCGAGAGGTGGATGGTCGGCTTCGATGGCATCGGCCGCGTCGCTAAAGAACCGGCGCAGCATCTGCCTCAGGCGCGGCGTGGTGATGCCGCACGGCTCGCCGAGGTGACCCAGTATCGGCGTATCAGGTGCCCATCGGGACGGCGTGACGGGCAAACCGCGTTGTGCCAGATACTGGTCCAGCGCGAAGCTTGCGAGTGACGGCAGGACCACCTTGCCGGGTTTCGCTCCCTTACCCGTGAGGTGAAGCCAGCGCTCACCGCGTGCGCCATGCTCGATGCCGCCGAGTGTCACACCAACCAGTTCGGCGGCCCGCAGGCCGGTCGCGTAACCGAAGTCGAGCAGAAATCGCAGGCGCTGTGCAGCCGGCACTGCCCAGCCATACGACCACTCGAGCCCGTCGGCGATCGTGCGTACCAGCTCCCATTCGCCAGTCGTAAAGGCCCGGGATCTGTCCAGTTTGCCCTTGCGGCGCGCACCACGCACCTTGAGACCCGCGAACGGATTGGCCAGCACATAACGTTGCTCGATCAGCCAGCGGAACATGGCGCCGAGCACCGACAGCGCATAGGCGATGGAATCCGACGACAGTGCCCCCGTAAACGGCCGCCATTCGGGCGACGATCGTGGCCGCGCGGGTGCAACCCAGCGAGCGCGGGGCGCGGGGTGGCGCAGGAAGGCACGCCAGGCCGCCGCATCCTCGCTGGTCAGTGACGATAACGCCTTGCCGCGTTCGACAATGCCCCACAACAGCAGCCGTTCTGCCTCGCGGCGGTAGGCGCGCTGCGTGTCACGGGCTTCGTGCCGTTCGAGCCACGCGTTGATGGCCTGCCAGTCGTTATCGGCCTCGAGCGCGCACATGGATTTCGGCGCACGAAAAAGGCCGCGCGAACCATCGACTTCGCGTGGTACGAGGATGTTTTCCCACGGCACCACACCCTCGGGGGATGTAACGGCAACCAGTGCGCGCGCCCGCTCGGTGAGCGCGGGATGAGCCGCAAAGAATGCTTCGATACAGCGTGCGCTGCGCTCGCCGAGTCCGGCCACCGGAAGCCACCAGCGCCGCCGGCGGGGGATGCGTACGGTCAGATCGGCGAGCGTATGGATACCGTGCCGATGCAGGACTGCTACAACCCGTGCCGGTAGCCAGACGTCGACCTGGTCAGAGACCTGAGGTTGTGGGATCTGCAGCGATGGCAGTATATCAAGCGCCCGGCTGGCCGCCTTGCGATAAGACTCACGTTCATCCGCGGGACACTGGAAGAGTCTGGCCACATCCTCGCGATGCCGACTGAGGGCAAATTCGACGATCTGCCGGCGAATGCGGCCGATTACGCCGCGTGCTGACGTACCGTCCCCGAGCGCTTCAGGTTGATAGCGCTCGACAGCCTCACGCGAACCCATGCCAGCGTACCACGCGCGCAGCACGGATAACGACGGGGTATCGGGAAATGTGAAGGATGGGTCTATGTTCGGCATCTTTCGATTATAGATACGACAGCGCGATGGTGTGCCAGCCAGGTGAGACGCGTTTTGCAAAACGGAAGTTTTAGTATAAAACAGAAGTCTATCGCTAATAAGCCTTAGCGATAGACATTCGAGAGCGCTCACCTCCATGTGACCGACGGACCGATTCAGACGCTGTGCCGTCGGGTAAAATGTGCGCAGCGATTGCCTTCCATTGTCTTCAGCGAAAATCTCCTCATGACCAGCACATCGCGGTCCATCAGCATTGCGCACGACCACACTCCGTCAGCACTGTCAAAAGCCCGGAAGACATTCAACTCACTGATCGGGCAGATAGGCAAACGACGCAAGCGCCTGCGCGACTGGGAAACGGTGACGCCAGTCTTCCAGAAGCAATATGTCGATGAAATTCTGCCCCTCGATAAAACGTCGGCACAGTTGCAGGCACCGGATGGCGCGCCGTCTCGACCAGGCCCATGACCAGTTGACCCAGGCTGAACGCCGCAAGGTGGCGCTCGTGATTGTCGATCTGGCGGGCGAGCTGATAGGCGGCGAAGACGACGAAGGGCAGATGAAGATCATCCACGACAGATACAGTCCAGAGAGCTACGACAGTCAGGTGGCCGCTGAGGTCGACGGGATGAAGAGCATGATCGAGACGATGTTCGGCGTTGACCTGGGAGACGATGAAGACCTGAATTCCCCGGAAGATCTGCTGCAGCGTGCGCAGGTCCATCTCCAGCAGGCCCAGGCGCAATGGGAAAGCGAGAATGTGCAACGCGATACCCGGCGTGCGAAACGGAAAAAATCATCCAGACAGCAGGCCGCCGAGGCGCGGGCACAGGAGCAGCAGGCGCAGGTCAACCTGTCCCTGCGCGAGGTTTTACCGCAAACTGGCCAGCGCGTTGCATCCTGATCGTGAAACCGACCCTCAGGAGCGGGAGCGCAAGACCTGTCTGATGCAGCGTGTGAACGAGGTCTACCAGAAAAACAATCTGCTGCAGTTACTGGAACTGCAGCTTGAACTCGAGCACATTGACCAGCACGCGCTCAACGGCCTGAGTGAGGAGCGGCTGAAGCACTACAACACGATCCTGCGGGGTCAGGTGCGCGAACTCGATCAGGAAATCCTTCACGTCGAATCGGCCTTCCGGGATGCGTATGGGATGGATCCGTTCGGCCCGATATCACCCGATACGGTCCTGCGTGATCTTGCCAGCGAGATCGGGGAATTCCAGAACAACATCTGGACTCTCGAGCAGGACCTTGCAGCGTTCGAAGATGTCAGGAACCTGAAACGCTGCAAGCTCGTACGCGCCAGGCCAGAGTTCGAATTTGCACCGTTTTGATGTGGAAGGAGACGCCTGTGCTTGACTATCAGTTGCTGAAAAATCATGCCGGCATTTTGCTCGTCGGCGACTACCATTCGCTCATCGAGCTGCACGAGGTCGTCCATGACGTCAATGAACGCTCTCCCTTGATCCCGCAGGAAGAAGGGCCATTTCTAGGCCTCGCGTATGATGTGCGCAAGGTTTATGAGCAGCAGCGGGAAATCCTGCAACCGCCCGAAGGCTACGAGGAAATGGGCGTGCGCTACGGTGTGGAGATTCTCTGGCCCGTTCTCCTCGTGCAGCATCGGATGCTTCGGGTCTCACTCGGATACCTTGACCATTCCAGGCGGCATCAGGCCATCACCTACTCGCTGGAAGCGGTCATCGAGGCGGCATTGCGGGAAGACTTTGGTGCGCAGGGGCAAGCGATGGTCGATCACTGGCTACGAATCGATCCCACTGCGGACATCTTCGAAAAACTCGACAGCCGGGGCGCCATGTTCTGTTCCTGGTCGAAGGCCGAGCGGGCGGGTCGCCTGGCTTCGCTGCTGCTGAGCTTCGACTTTATGTACGACCGTTATTCCACGCCTGCGAACGGACGGCACACCCCGGAATCGATATCACCTCGCGAACTAAAGCGATGGGAAGGCGTTGAATGGCCTGACCCGAACTGGTAACCAGAAACCGCCCATGCATGCACCGGAGCGCTCGCACCGTCTGTCGATCCTCACCCGGCAGGAGATCGACGATCTCTATGGCGTGCCGCGCTTTACCGGCGAGGAGCGTCAGACGTATTTTGAACTCGACGAACCGGAGTCGCGTGCGGTCCACTCCCGCACGACACCTGTTGCCGTTCACCTGACGCTGCAGCTTGGGTACTTCCGGGCGAAGCGGCAGTTCTTCGATTACAGCCTGGAGGCGGTGCGGGAGGATCTGGACTATGTCGTGCGGCGGCACTTTCCCGAGGTAGATCCGGCTACTATCAGTCTGCCGTCCCGTCCCACACGGCGAGCCCTGAGGGACACCATTCTCGATCTGTCCGGATATCGCCTGTGCGACAGCGTAGCGCGCGAGGACCTTGAACGTCGCGCACAGCGTATCGCCATGCGCTCGACGCAACCTGTCTACCTCCTGCGCGAGATGTTGCAGTACCTGAGCCAGCAACACATCGTCGCCCCGGCCTACGCCATCCTGCAGGACATGACCGGTCGGGTCGTGACCAGCGAGCGCCAGCGCATCACTGCACTGCTGGATGAGGCGCTCACGCCAGACATCGCACACCAGATTGACGCGCTGCTGCAGGCCGACGAATCCGCCTACCGGATCACGCTTCTGAAGCGCGAACCGCGGGATTTCAGCTGGCGTGAACTGCGCGAGGAAGTGGCCCGCCGACAGTCCTTCGCCTGCCTGCACGAATTTGCCCGAAGCTTTCTCGAGCTCGCCGGCATCTCAACCGAGAGTGGCCGGTATTACGCGTCGCTCGTCCGGTACTACACCGTCTACAAGCTCGGACGCATGCCGGCGCGGGTCGCGAGACTTTATCTGCTGTGCTTTGCGTTTCACCGGTTCCGGCAGATCAACGACAACCTGATCGATGCATTCATCCATCTTGTTCGCCAGTACGAGAAGTGGGCTCGCGCTGCAGCCCAGGAGGCCATGCTCAAGGCGCAGTCTGATGCGGGTTCGCGCCTTCAGGCCGCGGGCAAGGTGCTGGGCCTGTTCGTCGACGAGACGATTGCGGATAGCACGCCGTTCTCGAAAGTTCGAAAGCAGGCCTTTGCGCTACTCGAGCGCGAGCAGTTCGAGCCGGTGTCGGGCTATCTGCGCAACGTCGCCTTTGATCGCGCCGGCTTCGAGTGGGCGCACTACGCAACGCTGTCAGCGAAAATCAAGCGCAACCTGCGGCACCTGTTCTGTGAACTTGAGTTCTCCGGTCGCATCGAGGATGCGCCGCTCCTAGAGGCCATCGCATTCCTGCATGATCTGCTGCGCAATGGCCGCTCGCTGCGGCAGGTGAAACCGGCCACGTTTCCCGTGGCGCTGATCCCGAAGAACCTGCAGCGTTATCTTTATACATCGGAGCCGGGCCGGAAGAAACAGCTCGATGTCGACCGTTATGAATTCCTCGTCTATCGGCTCCTGCGCAATGCGCTTGAAGCGGGTGACGTGTACGGCGAGGACAGCACGGAGTATCGCCGGTTCGAGGACGATCTGATCAGCGATGTCCGTTGGGAACAGAAGGACGCGCTGCTCAGGGACATCGGCGCGCCGGTTCTGCTCGCGCCCATCGAACAGACCCTGACGATGTTCCACGATGCAATCGACGCCAGCTTCAAACGCGTCAACGAGCGTATCGACAGCGGCGAGAACACGCACATCAACATCGGCCAGCGCAAGGGCGTGCGCCGGTGGACGCTGCTCTACCCTGAAATCGACGAAACGGTCAACGGATCGTTTTACGGCCAGTTGCCAGGCGTGAGCATCGCCAATCTGTTGTGGTTCGTCGCGGGCCGTACGGATTTCCTGAAGGCATTCACTCATGTGCTCGAACGTAACGCACGCCAGGATGCCGATCCACGTGAAATACTCGCCTGCGTGGTCGCCATGGGCACGAACATGGGGCTGCGCCGGATGGCCGAAGTCTCGGGCCTGAGCTACGCGAGCCTGCTCACCGCCGCCAGGAACTACCTGCGCCCGGAAACCCTGCATGGGGCCAACGATGCGATCAGCAACGCCACGGCCAGCCTGCCGGCGTTCCGGCTGTTCGACATCCGCGACGAGATTCATTCGAGCAGCGATGGACAGCGTTTCGAAACGCAGATCGACACGTTCAACGCCCGATACTCGCCAAAGTACTTCGGTCTGGACAAGGGCGTGAGCGCCAGCACGCTGGTCGCCAATCATGTACCGGCCAATGCGACCATCATCGGCACACACGAGCACGAATCCCATTACGTATTCGACCTGCTCTACAACAACACGTCCGACATCCAGCCCGATCGCCACTCGACCGACACGCATGGCACGAATCAGGTCAATTTCTTCACGCTGTTCACGTTCGGCTACCAGTTCGCGCCGCGCTATCGCAATCTGCACAAAAAGATCGATCGCCTGGTCGCCCGTCACCCGCCGGGTCATTACAATGAAGACTGGCTGATCCGGCCGTCGCGCAGGTCCGACGACGAACTGATTATCCGCGAGTGGCCCAACATCCAGCGCATCATGGCCTCGCTCGCGCAGAAGAATGTGACGCAGGCAACCATCGTACGCAAGCTCAGCAATTATGCCCGCCAGAACCAGACAAAGAAGGCGCTGTGGGAACTCGACAATCTGTGCCGCACGCTCTACATTCTGGAATTCATCGATGATGTCGGGTTGCGCCAGAGTGTGCAGAAAGCCCTGAACCGCGGCGAAGCCTATCACCGCCTGCGCCGTGCGATTGCCTTCGTCAACGCTGGCAGGTTTCGCGTGCAGACAGAGGCTGAACAGCAGATCTGGAATGAATGCTCGCGGTTGATTGCCAATGCGATCATTCACTACAACACGGCATTGCTTTCGCGGGTGTACGAGCAGAAGCGCGCCGCGAGCGACGATGCCGCAATGGCGCTGATCGCCAGCATGTCGCCCGTCGCCTGGCAGCACATCAACCTGTTCGGGGCATTCGAGTTCACGCCGGGCGGTGCCAACGTCGACATCGATGCGCTGGCCGCGTTCTATGCCGATCCAGCGTGGTGGAGCAGGATTGCCCGGCCGGGGCAGACACGGCCGGACGTATAGCTGCCATGCGCAGCATTCGCCCCACGGGAAGTCCGGCGGACCGATCACGGAGAATCGCATGGGTGAGGCAAAACGCCGGGCAAACGAGGCTGCTGCATCGATTACACCGCAACAGCGGGAGCTCGCTGAGCGCATCGACGCGCAGATGCAACGTTTCCAGGCCGCAGGGCTGGACGAAGCGGAGATCATGGCGGCAATGGTCGACCATATGCCTGACTTCCATCGCCTGATGACGGAGCTGGAAAACGCCGCCATCAATCTTCTGGCGCGTGAGTTTGCCGGCTTCTATCGCTATGCGAAAATCGTTGAAACGGTTGCCTCAGGTATTGCAACGGGGCAGATTCAGGTGCCCGGCAAGGAGCGAAGATTTGCCGACGAGCACCGGATCGCCGCCGCGATCGACCAGCGCGTGCGTCAACTTGAAGCAAACGGCATCCGCGGCGCAGCCTGCTTGCGCATATGGCTGCCTATACGCCCGAGCTGCAACGGCTCTGGAACACCACCTCCAACGAACTGCTCGTGTCGCTGTGCCAGACGTACCCAGGCCTGTACCGCTATGGCGAGCTCTTCGAGCAGGCATGGCTCAAGGATGCCGGCAGGACAAAGTCCGGACAGGAGCTGCCTGATTCCATCAAGCCCACCGTCCTGCGCCTTCTCTCGGACGGCGCGACGCTCGAGCGCGAGTTCCAGACGATTCTCGATGCCCGTCCGCAGCGCGATCTCTGGGTGAAGGCCGAACTGCTGGAGCACACCTGGCAGCAGTGGACCACCTTGCTTGCGCAATTGCCTGCCCTGTTGCTGCAGGCCGATGTCCCGGAAGTCTCCCGGGAAACGATGCGCGCCATCTTTGAGCCCATGGCGCTGCGGATCGAAAACCTTCGCACCCAGGTTCAGCGCCCGTAAACCCGATACGTCCTCCCGAAAGCCTTGTCTGGCAGGAGGTACAGGGGGATTTTCCATTTATGGGCGTTGGGCACTTTTAGCCACCTATCTGCACAGCGACGAAGTGCAGAGGGCTCGTCAGTTTGATCGGGCGTTCGGAGCCCACAAACGATAGGCCACCAACAAACCAACGGCGCCAAACTGATAAAAATCAGAGCTTCCCATTTGAAATCATTGGGTTAAGGTGTTTTTGGCGAAAATTTCACGAATCCCGGCCGCCCCTCGATCACGCTCGATGGATATGCCGCGTCACACCGCGCGGTCCGTGAGATCAAGGCAGATGGCGTGTTGCCCGAGGACACGAAGATCCGGTCCTCGAGGTACCTGAACAATGTGATTGAGCAGGACCATCGAAACATCAAGTCCAGAACGAACGTAATGCTTGGCTTCAAACGGTTCAGAAATACCGTGGTAACGATCTCAGGCATCGAATTGATGCATCGCATCCGCGAGGGCCAGTTCGATCTGAACAAACTCGGTCTCAATCATGCCGCTTCGCCTGCCGTATGGAGTGCTGTTCTGTCTTCTTGATAAGATATCCTACATATAAGAACATTCTCAACACTCTTACCTATTTGTACCAGAACCACCGCTTACACCTATTTTGATATCACAATATTGTCGAAGTATAGGTTGGATGACCTCGTTCCGTTCGATCGGAATTCGATAATATTTTTCCCTGCATTGAGATTTATTGCCTGTTGATCTGTAGCCCAATCACTATTTGTCGTTGTCTGGGCGAATAGTGGCGTTGCTACCTTGATGCCGTTGACATACAGATCAATGTTGTTGACGCTTGCGTCGGCATCAACATATCGCGTCATCAATGTGTAGGCGCCTCCGGACGGGACGGTCACCGTATCTCTTATGCTCGCCGAATCGCTGCCCCCAAAATTCAAGTATCCGAGCCCCTGATAGTTGCGCAGCGCGCCCCCCACTCCGTTGCTGACGAGAGCGCCGATGTTCTTAAAGTCGAAATATTCGGCTTCGTATTGAAGGGGCCCGGTGTAAGCTGCCGGCGACGCGGGTGCTACGATTGTCGCTACCTTGTAGGCCGTCAAGCGGTCCGTGGCCGAGCCAGAGCAGGTCAGATTAATATCCAATGGTCCGTTGTGACTGACGGTAACCGTGTAGACACCGCCCGACCATGTAGTCGTAACCTGACTCGCTTGATGATCCCCACGGTCATTGAAGGTGAGCGTTGGCTCGACAGTCGCCCCGTTGATCGCAAAGGTCTGAGTCTTGAAAGACGTATTCACATCGTCGTAGTTCGTGAGATAAATCGTAACCTTGTCAGGGTACTCCTTGATAACGCCCGAAGTGAATTCGGTATAATTGAGATCGATCGACGAGCAAGTATTGTACTTGAATGGAATGTTTCCGGTCGCGTTGCGATTTGTCTTGTATGGATTATAGGTAACCCATGTATTTTCCTGTCTTCCAGCATAAATATCACCAGAGTATTCTTGAGGAAACAGCGCATTGAACTCCGCCAACTTCTGCGTCGAGGTTGGCCAGCGGGTTGCGAGTGTTGATTTGTTAATTTTCGATGAAAACGACTGCGAAATCGAATCGGTCAATTGCCAGACAGTCGGAATTGCAGGGTATCGCCCTGTCTTTTTATACCAGCTATGCTGGTCAAGTAGAATACCATTTCCATCCATCGAGTATAGATCTTGAAACAGGGTGTCCGGTGACGAATACACTGCCTGATCGTTCCCTGATGTTACGTCATTCACGATAACCATCTTTGTGCGATCGACGACCTCTTGGCGGCTCAAGATGCGCAACGTGCCGTCGAGGATTTTTCGATAAATGTCGAGGTGAATATTTCGATAGTGTGGGTAGAAATCCCAAAGTCTGGTAGTGTACCCATCCGCGGTCGTGCCGTTAGGAAGGGTTTTGACAGCGTCAAGCCAAATAAGTTCGGGACCGTCAAAGACAGTTTCACCTGTAAACGCAAGGTGCTCGATCAGATGCGGAGAACCCGCCGGAATCGGATAATCCGTCGACCCATCGATGGGATACCAGCCAGTTCTATCAGTTCGTATCCCATAGGAACCCGCATAACCGGAGAGCCACATCCCCATGCTCACACTCTCGTTATCATAGAATCCATAGTTCGAGGTGAATTTTTCCTGAATGATGAAGTTCTTTGAGTACTTCCTTAGCGCAGACTCCAAGAGCGCATCTCGCTTCACCATTGCCAATGGATTGATTGCTGCCCCATAGTATCCACCGGTAAAACTCACAGCCAAAAGACCGCCATACTTATTGGTCAGCTTCAACAAGTTTGACCAATGCTCCCATCGCTCCTGCGCTGATGGTGCCGCGCATGGTGAACCGAACCCCCAAAACTGCTCGGCATAGTTGAAGCCAAGAAAGTTCGGATAATCGCGGAAAAACTCCCCGTACACCGTCGACTCGAGGTCGACGGACGGGGCGTAGTCCGGAAATTGCGAGAACCCCCCACTAGACGGCTGAATCATCGCCCATATTCCATTTTGGGCCGCTGTTTTCATCCATGACCGGGCGGTATCGATTCCATCCTCCACTTGAGTCCAGTTGCATTGATTTCCCGTTGCGCCGTTGTGGTCAATCGATAGGGAAAGATTCAACACGGCGTACGGACGAATATCGGGTGGAATGAGGTCGATGACCTTCTGGGGATCGGCCTGGTTCCAAGTATCGACATGAATCAAGAAGAGCGGCTGCTCCGGCGAGACAGTTCGACGCATGGTCGGATCGGCCGGAGGTGTGGCTACGGCTACGACTTTGGCGGCGGATTCGGATGCGGATACTGCCTCACCATCGTTCGTGCCGCCCCCGCATGCAACAAGCACTGTAGTCAGCAGAAGACAAAGAAGGCTGCCCGAGTGACCACTTCGTTCAGGATTTAGCTTGATGGATGCCATGTGTTTCCTAAAAGGCGAGTTCAAAAAGAGCCCAGAGTGGCTGTTTACGTTCCCGTAAAACGGCTAACCTTGGATTGTAGTGGTCTAATAGGTTCTGTCGCAATAAGGCGGTCTGTTATTCTGAAGACCCCGAGCGAACGATCCAATCCATGAAGCAAAAGCTGGCTGTGATGTCGAAAGTGTTTAAACGGCTCCATGGATTTGCCCCCGTATTTCCGGACACAGCATCACACCAAGGTTAATGACTCTGTCTTGCGCCGAAACTCGCATGGGGAGCGATACTTCAACGCGCTATGTGGGTGCTTCTCGTTGTAATGCTCGAAGGCGAGCGCCAGATTTTGCACTGCCGTCATCGCATCAGGCTTGGGCATGAAGGCGACGTAGTCGCGCTTCATCGTCTTCACGAAGCTCTCCGCCATCCCGTTGCTTTGCGGACTGCACACCGGTGTTGTGAGCGGTGTAAGACCGATACCGTTCGCAAATGCCCGCGTCTCCGGCGCAATATAGCCCGAACCGTTATCACTGAGCCACTCAATTGCGCTGGGCACGCCATCAACATTCCCAAATCGATGCGCCACCGCGACAAGCATCACGTCACGCACGTCGTTCCCCGTATACCCGCCAGTGGTCGCCACCCAGCTCATCGCTTCTCGGTCGCAGCAGTCCAAGGCGAACGTCACGCGCAATGGCTCGACGTTCTCGCATCGGAACTCGAAGCCATCCGAGCACCATCGCTGATTGCTTTTGTCGGCCGCCACTCGACCGTCATGTCGCCGAATGATGGTTGGCCGTTTGGGCTTTCGTTGCAGCAGCAGCCCATGAGCACGCATCACACGATAGACGCGTTTGTGGTTCACGGGCGCTGCCTGCGAACGCTCCCGCTCGCCGCGCATCAGGCCCCAGGCGCGCCGATAACCATAGCTCGGCAAGTCCTTCACACTCTGCTGAATTTCGGCAACCAAAGGTGTGTCGTCACCTCGCGCAGCAGTACGCCCGTCTTGCCACTCGGCTGTTCGAACACGCTTCACCGAGACGTTCGAACGCGCAACACCCAGAACGTCACAGACCTGCTTCACCGCTCGTCCTCCGGCAATGAGGGCGAGCGCGCAGCCCACTTTTTTGGCGACCGTATTCCACCGCCTCCTTCAGAATTTCGACTTCCACGGTCTTCTTGCCAAGCAAGCGCTGCAATTCTCGAATCTGCTTGAGCGCGTCCGACAGCTCCGAGGCCGGCACGACTTCCTCGCCAGCCGACACGGCCGACAGGCTGCCGTCCTGGTACAGCTTCTTCCAGTGGAATAACTGGTTCGGATTTACCCCGTGCTGGCGAGCAACCATCGAGACCGTCTTACCGGGCTCAAGGTGGTTCTGGAGCAAATAGGTAAGAGTGTTGAGAATGTTCTTACATGTAGGATATCTTATCAAGAAGACAGAACTGCATTCCATACGGCAGGCAGAGCGGTATCCCTGAGACCGATTTTAGTCAGATCGAACTGGCCCTTGCGAATGCGATGCATCAATTCGATGCCTGAGACCGTTGCCAAGGCGTTTCTGAACCGTTTGAAGCCGAGCATCACGTTCGTTCTGGACTTGATGTTTCGATGGTCCTGCTCAATCATATTGTTCAGATACTTCGAGGATCGGACCTTCGTGTGTTCAGGCAGTAGGCCATCGGCCTTCATCTCGCGCACCGCGCGGTGCGAGGTAGCGTAACCATCGAGCGCGATAGTCTCTGGTGGCTGCCCCTGGTGCATGATCGCCTTGCGAAAAAAGGCTTTGGCTGCTGCGACACCGCGTTTGGCCCTGAGTAAGAAGTCCACCGTCTGGCCATCTCGATCGACAGCCCGGTACAGATAGACCCATTTGCCACGACTCCTCATATAGGTCTCGTCGACTCGCCACGAGCCACCCGAAGGGATCGCAAATCGGTTCCAGCGTTTAACGAACTCTGGGGTAAAGCGTTTCACCCAGCGCATGATGGTGGTGTGAGCCAGCGATAAACCGCGCTCAGCCATCATTTCCACCAGATCGCGTAGACTGAGCTTGTAGCGAAGGTACCAGCGAACACACAGAATGATGATTCCTCGATCAAAATGTCGGCCATCAAACAGCCCGCTCTGACCTTTTGGCTTGCTCATCATCGATCCCCCGATTTTTGAGCAGCATGATGTAAAAGATCCAGACCACCTATTTGCACCAGAGCCCCACCGACTTCGCGAACCCGCCATCAGAGGCGTCATCACTAGGCGCGGTGCCGAATACGTAGCGGCCTGGGCAAAATTCCCGTTGCGTCGTCAAACGCACTCATTCGTGGCTTCATAGATTACGTCATCTTCACATTCGCTTCGTGAACGCTGATCGAGCGTTCACGAAGCGCTCCTCAAACTAGCCCACGCACTTCTCTACTGAAACATCGTCAGTAAAGCTGAACGTCTTCTTTAACTGGGCTTTTAGCCAAAACAATTCGTGATAGTTTGTTTTTTCTCCAGGTCAAATTTACGAAGTTTCTGCCAACGCGTCAAGCACGTGCTCTACCGATTATCTATAAAAACACGTTTTTCTGCTTTTTTGATGGTACATTCCGGAACCGATATCTATTTTTTTAAGCCAAAACGTCTGGCAAAACTGGGCTTTCAGTCGCAGTGCTGAATCTCGTAAAATCGTGCTTCAAAGATACGTTTAATTATCTAACGATCAGTATCTATTGATTAGTCGACCCTGAACAATACGTAGAGCCTTATGGCATAAGGCTTTGAATCTGTATCAGGGTTGAGGCATTTGCAAGGAACAGGCATATTACGTGTTGAATCCTGCAAATTCTGACGAGGTTTGAACGGGTCCGAAGAATGTTGTGCCCGAGGAAGATTTCTTTCGACAGCCGCTGCGCGAGCAGATCAACCTGAAGCATCCCTTGGTCAAGTTGAGCGACTTGATCGATTGGGAGCGGCTGAGCTGCGCGATGCGTACGAGCTTAGTCTCGTCGCATGGCCGACCGGCAAGTTCGCCGCGCTTGGTCGCGGGTCTACTGCATTTGCAGCATGCCTTAGACTTGTCCGATGAGGACGTGGTATGGCAATGGATCTAGAATCCATACTGGCAGGTTTTTACCGGCTCTGGTGCAAATAGGTGGTCTGAATCTTTTACATCATGCTGCTCAAAAATCGGGGGATCGATGATGAGCAAGCCAAAAGGTCAGAGCGGGCTGTTTGATGGCCGACATTTTGATCGAGGAATCATCATTCTGTGTGTTCGCTGGTACCTTCGCTACAAGCTCAGTCTACGCGATCTGGTGGAAATGATGGCTGAGCGCGGTTTATCGCTGGCTCACACCACCATCATGCGCTGGGTGAAACGCTTTACCCCAGAGTTCGTTAAACGCTGGAACCGATTTGCGATCCCTTCGGGTGGCTCGTGGCGAGTCGACGAGACCTATATGAGGAGTCGTGGCAAATGGGTCTATCTGTACCGGGCTGTCGATCGAGATGGCCAGACGGTGGACTTCTTACTCAGGGCCAAACGCGGTGTCGCAGCAGCCAAAGCCTTTTTTCGCAAGGCGATCATGCACCAGGGGCAGCCACCAGAGACTATCGCGCTCGATGGTTACGCTACCTCGCACCGCGCGGTGCGCGAGATGAAGGCCGATGGCCTACTGCCTGAACACACGAAGGTCCGATCCTCGAAGTATCTGAACAATATGATTGAGCAGGACCATCGAAACATCAAGTCCAGAACGAACGTGATGCTCGGCTTCAAACGGTTCAGAAACGCCTTGGCAACGGTCTCAGGCATCGAATTGATGCATCGCATTCGCAAGGGCCAGTTCGATCTGACTAAAATCGGTCTCAGGGATACCGCTCTGCCTGCCGTATGGAATGCAGTTCTGTCTTCTTGATAAGATATCCTACATGTAAGAACATTCTCAACACTCTTACCTATTTGCTCCAGAACCGTCTTAACGTACTTTGTCGCCCCTTTCGTCAAACGCCCCCTATACGAGACCTGCAGCAAGAGTTCGTCGCCTTTTTTATGTCCCAAGGCGTCGTTCACTCTTTTGAAGTTATCGAGATCGATATAGATCATCGCCAATTGGCCCGATGGTCCCAAGGCATGCATTCTTCGGCGCAGCGTTTCCGTAAGCAAGTATCTATTCGACAAACCCGTTAAGGAGTCCGTCTCCGCCGCTGCCTTTAATCTTGCAAGCATCAGTATGAAAAATACAGCAACGATGAGAATCAAGAGGCTAATGAATGAGGCCAGCCCCAGGTAGAAGACTTTCCATTGCTGGGAGCTAGCAAGTTCGTCTCTCTCGGAGAGTCCGACGATAACGGAAACGGGATACTGGGCCAGATGGTGATACGTGACAAATCGCCTCACACCATCGACCGGGTCGGTGAACACCCCGCCATTTGACCCGATCATGTCGCTGTACGCTGAGACCGAAGGGCCTTCATGTGAGGAGCTCGCCGAGCCGGTTCGGCGCGATATCAAATATCCGTAATCCGATATAACAGACAGCAGTGTGCCAGGCGCAAGGGTACCGGCACCATAGAATCCATCGGTAAGAAAATTCGGACTTTCAGAGACAACGACGATGCCAGCGAAGGAGCCATCTGGATTATCTAATCTGCGAGTCAGTTGTAGGGTCCACTTCCCGGAAACACGGCCGATGACTGGCTTGCTAATGTACAGGCCGGCGTCGCGATTGTTCGCGTGGATCAGAAAGTGCGGCCTGTCGTTGACGTTTATTGCTTCTATGCCCGGCGTTGTTGTCTGCAAAACATTCCCGTCCTTGCCGACAATCGTTACCTGCACGACCGTGTCTCCGGACATCAAGCCCCGATTTCTGTAATCAGATAGGGTGAATGAGCGAGGAGCCTTCTCGTACTCGTATTCCACCCACCTTGCTAAGGTATCCGCATTGTGGAGGTTATTTGCGACGTGGGCGGCAAACGTCTTGGACAACTCCACGCTAGCGGCAATTGCTCGATCTCGTGCGCCCCATTGGTCCACTGCAATTCGAACCAGTGCGCTTGTGAAGATAACGATGACAAGCAAAACGGCGATACCCCCTATCACTGCGCTAGCCAGTGATAGGCGATAGCGGCTTTTCTCTGGCCGATCGTTGCTTCGGCGTTTGATAGTCGCTATGCCTTGTCGCGTCATGACAGATATTCTTCCCACTATTTTATAGATAATAAATAGGATGGCCGACCAAGCATTGCTGTGTATTAGGTAAATGCTAAGGCGTTTTTCCGTTAGCGCCCTGATGCACCTGGGATAGGGAAATATAACGCAATTCACCTACTTCAACATCCGCTTGCCGTTAGTGACTTCGAAGTATTTTTAACATTAAATATTCCTAATTGTTAATCGTGTCATTCATCCATTCGTGCACGCGAAGCAGGCAGAGGTTGACTTCACGAATGCTCTTCTGCTCGCGCAGCGCGATTACCGCGTGGTTCACATCGTTGAGTGTTTCTTCGGCGTTCGCGCTGCTACACAGGAAGGCATTGTCACGCTGTCGAGGCGTTCGGGTAAGCTTGGCACATGAAGACCTAGACAACGTGACAATGCCGTTTAAGGTTAAAATAAACCGTCAACGAACAAGGAATCTCTCCTAATCCCGAAAACGCCATGAATCTCGAAGCATTACTCTCACGGCGCGAGGCACTGAACAAGGAAATCGCGCAGCAGATCGCGGCACAGCGTAATGACGCGCTCGCGGAGGTACGTAAAACGGTAGCGCTGTTCGGCTTCACTATCGCTGAACTAGACGTCCCGAAACCGAAAAAGTCCAAACTCAAAAATGTGAAGACCCAGCCGATCTACCGAGATCCAGAGACTGGCTGGACGTGGTCCGGTCGCGGCAAGCCGCCGAAGTGGATTGCCGGAAAGGATTACGATCAATTCTTGATCCAACGCACATCGTAACGGGCGAGGGCATTGTCACGTTATCGGGCGTGGCCAGGAAAAAGGGCATTTCACGGCGTGCTTTCAAAACGCGGACGGATTTTGGCCGCCAAGCGTAAATTGCTGCCATGACGCAAGATGAGCCGTGAGCTGACGACGGTGTTCGATGGCGCCAAGTATTTCGCGCTTGAGTGCAAAATGCTGTCGAATCCGGCCGAAGTTCGAAAGGAAGCGCTGTGCTCGTCGCAAATCTCTTAAGCCACGCATGCGGCGCTTGCGTTCACGTGTTGGTTGATGGCTATTTTCGGCACGGTTATTCACGCGTGCGGCAGCCCGTACGAAGATGTGCTTCGTCTTGGCCAGCGTGGGCACTCGGGCTTTGGCGGCAGGGTAGCTACGAAGCTGATCTGTCACGATGACCCGCGGTGCCGGGTGGTTGCGCAAGATCCGTTTGAAGAATCGTTCGGCCGCAGCGGTGTCACGACGCTTTTGCAGAAGGATGTCGAGTTCCTGCCCTTGCTCGTCAACGGCGCGCCAGAGCCAATAAGGCCCACCGCGTAGACGCACAAACATTTCGTCCAGATGCCAGGTTTTGGCGATCCGGCCGGTGGTCTTTACCTGTGCGGCAAACCGGGCCCCGAATTTATCGCGCTACCGCCGTATCGATTCGTAGCTGACGATCACGCCGCGCTCAAGCAATAATTCTTCGATGTCGCGCAAGCTCAGCGAGAAGCGAAAGTACCAGCGCACCGCAAGACTGATGATGGCAGGCGGGAATCGGTGGCCGCGGTAAATAGACCAGGATTTCATCCACCTAGCTTACACGATCGCTTCGCTAACGTGACAGTGCCACGAATTCCCGTTTGGCCGATGAAAATCCAGTATAGTCAGACATTGGAAGATGGAGGTCGATTCTGGACGGCTTTTATGCTGCTACGCGCGATGTCCCGATTATGATCCGGAAGAGGCTATCAGACCATCGTTTCCTGGATAAATCGCAACCGGCGAGATTCTTTCCCCTCTAGTCGTCATCATGATGAAGAAAATAATGTTGTTTCCCACGATTTTGGCCATGCTGCCAGCAGGCGCAGCGGAAAACACGCCCCCATCTATCACGGTTCAATTCGGAAAACCAACAATCGAGCAGAAGTTGTTCTATCAAAAGATGTACGAAAAAAAACCTTTTCCGGACGCTACCTTGTATTACTACGATAATGGCGTCTACAAGATCATTTCGCCCGGTGAAGAACATTATGGGGTCTATGTCGTGCATGGCCATCTGACAGACGACGAATACGCGGTCGACTATATTTCGCTGCCCTCATCGGACTGGGGAGGAAAAACGGCGCACCATTATCTGAAATTCAACCGGAAGACCGACATGTTCACGCAGCAGGCGACATGGGAAGACGATCCGAACATCGCGCCGCAGTACGGTCGCTTTTCTCAACGCGAGAACTCGATTGCCGATCCGCGTTCGATCACATGGCAAACGCATTCGGGCCCAAAACAAGAAGGTCAGTGAACTAACGCTGACAGGTCACTTTTACTGCATTGTCCCGTTAGCGGGCGTGGGCCGGAAAAAGGGCATTTCACGGCGTGCTTTCAAAACGCGGACGGATTTTGGCTGCCAAGCGTAAGTTGCTGCCATGACGCAAGATGCGCGGTGAGCTGACGACGGTGTTCGATGGAGCCAAGTATTTCGCGCTTGAGTGCAAAATGCTGTCGAATGGGGCCGAAGTTCGAGAGGAAGCGCTGTGCTCGTCGCAAATCTCTTAAGCCACGCATGCGGCGCTCCCGCTCTAGGGTCGGTTGATGGTATTTTCGGCGCGATTATTCACGCGTGCGGCAGCCCGTACGAAGATGGGCTTCGTCTTGCCAAGCGCTGGCACGCAGGCTTTGGCGTCAGGGTAACTACGAAGCTGATCTGTCACGATGACGCGCGGTGCCGGGTGGTTGCGCAAAAGCCTCTTGAAGAACTGTTTGGCTGGGGCAGTATCTCGATCCTTTTGCAATAGGAGGTCGAGTTCGCGGCCGTGTTCGTCGACGGCACGCCATAGCCAGTATGGCTCACCACGAAGACGCACGAACATTTCGTCGATATGCCAGGTTTTGGCGATAAGGCCGGTGATTTTTACATGTGCGGCAAACCGGGCCCCGAATTTATTGCGCCACCGCCGTATCGATTCTTAGCTGACGATCACGCCGCGCTCAAGCAATGATTCTTCGATGTCGCGCCAGCTCAGCGAGAAGCGAAAATACCATCGCACCGCAAGGCTGATGATGATGGCCGCGGTAAATAGAGGGGGTGCGGACAAAATCTTGGACTAACTGGAGGTAGTTCATGTATTCGTATGAAGACCGCATGCGAGCGGTTCGGCTTTATTTGAAGTTAGGGAAACGTGTTGGCGCAACGATCCGGAATTTAGGATATCCGACGAAGAAATCCTTAAAATCGTGCCACCTCGAATACGAACAGCGTCGTGATCTAAGGGCAGGCTATGCGCGTTCCAAGCAGGTGTACTCGGCCGAACAGAAGAAGCTGGCCATGGATCATTACTTGAGCCATGATCGTTGTGTGGCAGCGACCTTACGGGCTTTGGGCTATCCGAGTCGTGGAACACTTACGGATTGGATTAGAGAGCAGTGTCCTGAGATCGGCAAGTGCCGTGCTGGACGTGTGGCCGGCAGCATTCCTCAGTCGCTCGCGGTGAAACAGGGGAGCGTCATTGAGCTGTGCTCCAGAGAAGGCAGTGCACGCATGCTTGCCCAGAAAGTGGGCGTAAGCAGACCGATGTTATATAAGTGGAAGAACGAACTACTCGGCCGGGAGGCTCCAGCATCGATGAAACGTCACGAGAAGCGAGCACCGGAGCACGAGCGTTCGGATATGGAGAAGCAAGTCGAATCGCTTCGGCGCGATATCCGCAAGCTAGAGCTCGAGCGCGATATCCTCGCGAAGGCGAACGAATTATTAAAAAAAGGGATGGGCATCGACCTGCAGCTCCTGAGCAACCGGGAGAAGACGACGTTGGTTGATGCCCTAAAACAAACCTATGCGCTGCCAGAGTTGTTGTCGGCTCTGAGGCTCGCCCGCAGCTCCTACTTTTATCACCGCGCCCGTCTGCTCGTGACCGACAGATATGTGGGTGCGCGTCGTGTCATGGTAGACATCTTCGAATGCAACTATCGCTGCTACGGCTACCGTCGGATCCGAGCGGCATTGAGCAGGCAGCAGGTCTTGATCTCAGAGAAGGTCGTGCGACGTTTGATGCGACAAGAGGGACTCTGCGCCGCCACAACCAAACGACGTCGCTACGGCTCCTATCGTGGTGAAATCAGCCCGGCGCCGGCGAATCTCATCAATCGCGTTTTCCGTGCAGAGAGCCCGAATCAAAAATGGCTCACCGACATTAGCGAATTCCAGATCCCTGCCGGCAAAGTGTACCTGTCGCCCGTGATAGATTGCTTCGACGGCCTGGTTGTAAGCTGGTCAATCGGTACACGACCAGACGCTGAGCTCGTCAATGCCATGCTGGATGGTGCCATAGAGACAGTGGCCGAAAGTGCTGGTCGGCCCGTGGTCCACTCCGATCGTGGTGCGCACTATCGTTGGCCGGGATTGCTATCTAGGATGCGCGATGCGAGGCTCATTCGCTCGATGTCACGCAAGGGATACTCGCCCGATAACGCAGCCTGTGAAGGTTTCTTCGGCCGACTCAAGACAGAAATGTTTTATTCTCGAGATTGGCGGGGTGCGACCGTTGATCAGTTCATCGAGACCCTCGACGCCTACATCCGGTGGTACAACGCGAAACGGATCAAGGTATCGCTTGGCTCTCTCAGCCCACTTGAATACCGTGCAAGTCTCGGAATTGTCGGATAAACCAGTCCAAGAATTCGGCCGCACCCCCAGCTTTGGCGGCTTGAGTCCTCTTGACTATCGGATGCGGGCGGGAGCCCGCTGACTTTAAACGGTCTAACTTTCGGGGGGGCAGTTCAATCCCGGTGTGGTTCAGTAATCCGTAAATTTTCTTATACCCTAGGTCCTTAAATGATCAATAGAACGACACAGTCTATTTCTAAGGTCGGCGCTGCTTTCTTGCTGATTGCCGTTGGTAGCAGTCTGACCGCATGTGCCAGCCGCGCTCAAGATCCATCCGCCAATGAGGCCAGTCAATGCAGGGATGTTAATACTCTGCTCAAGTCGAATGGTATCTCCGAAACGACAGCCGGTTTGCCTGCTCCGAATCAGAGTTTTGAACAATGGAAAGCGGGGCTGCGCCAGGATGCTCTTTCCCAGGGAATCAGCGCTGATATCTTTGACAAAGTGTTTGTTAGCATAAACCCAGATAGCGACGTTATCGCCGCCACTCAAAAGCAGCCAGAAATAGTAACTCCCATCTGGAGTTACATTGAACAGCGGCTAACACAGGATAGTGTATCTCAGGGGAAATCGTTGCTTGAAAATTATAAGGAAACCTTGAATCGCATTGCTCAGCGTTATCCAGTTGATTCTCCGTTATTGTTTGCTTTCCTTTCAATCGAAAGCAATTATGGGCTTAATGCAGGCGAAAAGAGCGTCATCCGCTCGCTCGCCACGCTCGATTATTATAACTATCGCCAATCGTTTAACCGGCAAAATCTGATTGCCGCATTATGTATAATCCAGAGAAACGATGCGCTACCGGAGCAACTTAAGGGTTCTTGGGCGGGGGCGATGGGGATGCCTCAGTTCATTCCCGCATCTTATCTGCAATACGCGGTGGATTTTGATGGAGACAATCACCCCAATATCTGGACCTCTTTCCCCGACTCGCTGGCTTCGGTAGCTAACTATATGCAAAAGTCCGGGTGGAAAAAGGACATGCCGTGGGGTTTTGAAATCAGCTTGCCGACCAAGTTCGACTATTCCGCTTCTGGCATGGATAACCAAAAAGCCATTAAAGAATGGCAACTCTTGGGAGTGCGGGCCGTGGTCCCGAGGGATCTGAAATCACTTGCCGCAGTAAAAGCCTCTCTGTTACTTCCGGTCGGGAAGAACGGTCCGGCGTTTTTGGTAACGGATAATTTCCGTGCCATTCTTCGTTATAACAATGATATTTCCTATGCGCTGACCGTCGCATTGCTGTCTGATAATTATCTTCGCGACACGCTGGTACAAAAACCTTGGCCACGTAATGAGCTCCCCCTGACGCGCAAGCAACGCGAAGCGTTGCAGATTCTGCTTCAAGAAAAGCAACTTTACCGGGGTACTATTGATGGCATCCTAGGTCAGGGTTCTATAGCGGCAGTCCGAGCGTATCAGCAACAAGTCGGATTGCCGGTCGACGGTTATCCAGACCAAGCATTGCTGGATAAACTGTTGTGTCACTAGGCCCTTGTTCACATTTTTGACCTGACCCTACCCCAGAAAATAGTCTCGTTGAAAACTAGAGAATCCGGCATTATTTGACTGGTCCGAACCGGGAAGAGATGCCATGAAGACGAGCAAGTTTACGGAGGCGCAAATTGCGTTTGCGCTGAAGCAGGCAGAGTTGGGCACGAAGGTGGATGAGGTGTGCCGCAAGCTGGGCATCAGCGAAGCGACGTTCTATAACTGGAAGAAGAAGTACGGCGGTCTCGGGCCATCCGAGTTGCGCCGGCTGCGCCAGTTAGAAGAAGAGAATACCAAGCTCAAACGCTTGGTGGCCGACCTGAGTTTGGACAAGACGATGTTGCAGGACGTTTTAGCAAAAAAGCTTTAAAGCCTTCGCGCAAGCGACTGCTCATCGACGAGTTGCGAGACCGATATGGCGCGAGTTTGACGAAGGCCTGCGCACTGTTTCGGATGTCAGGCTCGCTGTACCGTTACAAGTCTGTGGCGCGCGACTCGTCGGCACTGTTGCTGCGAATAAAGGACATTGCAAAGACCCGAGTGCATTACGGATATCGACGGGTGCATGTTCTTTTACGGCGCGAAGGCTGGCCGGACAATCACAAACGGGTGTATCGACTGTATCAGGAAGAAGGCTTGTCGCTCAGGCTCAAACGGCCAAAGCGGAACAAGTCGGCACAGTTACGCCAACCCAAGCATCTGGTCACGGCGATGAATCAGATTTGGAGCATGGACTTCGTCGCCGACGCACTGTTCGATGGGCGCAAGCTTCGTGCATTGAGCGTTGTGGATAACTTCACGCGTGAAAGTTTGGCTATCGATGTCGCTCAGAGCTTGAAAGGGGAAGACGTCGTTCGCGTACTTAACCACATCGTTGCGTGGCGTGGATTGCCGCGGACTATCAAAATGGACAACGTACTAAATGCAATAGGCTCAGACAAAAAAGTTACAGCATCCCCTGGCGGCGAGATTTCGCTCGTCGCACATTTAAAAGAGCGCGTCCTGCAACATTCCTAGCGGTCTTCCGCTCTGTAACGGGCTCGCCCAGCTCACCATAGTAGAAACAAGATTCGAGATGCCCGCACCTCGATCTTCACGTTACTTAAAACAGCATAAGGGCCCAGCGGAAGGTCCAATCATTATCTACGAGGTCACTTGCTGCTGTGCCTCAACGGCCCTGCAGAGAGGGATCGATCCGCTGGGTAAGCTTTGTTCAAAGAACCGCTGATACGGACGGTTCGTTTTAATCATTCCGTGTGCGACTCGCGCCATCTTCGCGCAAACAGCAGTGAGGGCTTTGCGCTTTAAGTCGGCGTTGCCAGGATCGGACTTGATATATCGATCGTATTTATCTTTAAATGAATTCTCACGTAGGCGAACTGCGACAGTGCCTGCCATCCAAAATGCCAAGCGCAGTCTCGCGTTTCCACGTTTGGACAACTGCTCACGACCTCGTGCCGTTCCAGACTGATGCTTGGCCAGATCAAGGCCACAATATTTCAGGAATTGCCGATAATGGCGGAATCGGCGCAAATCACCCGCTTCCGCGAGAATGGTAAGTGCGATGATCGGACCAATACCTGGCAACGTTCGCAAACGTTCGTAGTCGGCATTGTTCAATAATGCCGCTTCGGCACGCTCCTCCAAACTCGTACGCGCTTCGTTGAAGTGCTGAAGTTGCCGAAGTGACAGTCGAAATGTTTCTACGGCTAGGCTGTCTGGGTGATGCGGCAGCGCAGCTGACTGTTGTGACATGTCCCAGATTTCACCTAGTTTTTGGGTCTTCTCGACCTTGCGACCGACAAGGTCCCACGCCGCTTTTACAAACTCTTCTCGCGTCAGCCGTTGCACATGAGCCGGCGTCGGAAATTCCAGCATGAATCGTATCCACCACTCACTGCGGCTGCTGCTCCAGTACTTGTACATCTCCGGAAAGTACAGAGGGACGTGGTGATTGATGATTGAATGCTGAACGCGTGTTCGCAACCTCGATATCTGGAAGTAAGTCTTGGACAGCTCTTGCAGATCATGGTTGCCAGCGATCATCGGGTCAACGTATTGCTGCACGATGCCGTGTTTCAGCATATCCAGAATCACTGAGGCGTCTTTGGGATCATTTTTATCCCATGAGTTGAATTTGGCCTCGCGGTAGCGAGCCTGTGCGACCGAAGACACACTGACAAGATCGACACCGGCCATCAAAAGTCGATGAGCTATTGGGCGGTGGTAATCGCCGGTCGGCTCCAGTGCACCTTTACACCGACCTCCAAGGCTTTGAATGAATTGGATAAGCCGGTCAAAATCCTGAGCGGAGTTTGCCATCTTGAAGCGATGCTTCATACCGGTCGCGGTTTCGATCAACACAGCGTTCCATTGCTTTGCAACATCGATTGCAAGGAAATGCACGTCAGTCGTAGTATTGGAAGTGTCAGCCATCACGGTGTCCTCCTGTGGTCCTCGAGAAACCTAAGGATGCCAGTCACTGGGATTGGCTGACCACCATTCTGCATTTACTACGGCAGCGAGTTCATTTCGAAGGTGATGGACAAATGGGCATACGAGAATAATGTTGAACTCGACTTCAGCCGACCTGGCAAGCCGACCGATAACGCCAAGTGTGAAAGCTTCAATGGCCGTCTTCGGCAGGAGTGTCTAAATGCCCATTGGTTCTTGTCGCTGGACGACGCCAAGAGCAAAATCGAAGCGTGGCGAAGGGATTATAATGAGTGTCGTCCCCACTCTGCATTGCAGTGGGCGACACCTGCCGAATTCGCCCGCCAGGCGCGGGAAACGGCGTTGTCAGAAGTAACCGCGAAGCCGGATTTCTCTACTTCTGAGCGGGGCGGATTCAACCGGTCACTGCAACGCGGCTTGAAGAACCTGTGCCGGGGTTTTGAACTTCAAGGTTTTTCTGGGTCTCGTGTTCAGCTTTTCCGCAATCTTGTCTAACTCCTTCTGCGAGAAGCCCGAAAGACAAGTGCCTTTCGGGAAATACTGACGCAGCAGTCCGTTAGTATTCTCGTTCGTGCCGCGCTGCCAGGGGCTGCTGGGGTCACAGAAGTAGACCGCCATATCAGTGGCAAGTGAGAACGCCTTATGCGCAGACAGTTCCTGACCTCTGTCCCAGGTAAGACTCTTCGATAACTCTCGGGGTAGTTTGTGCATCTGTCCGGCAAGAGCCTCTATCACGGTGAGTGCGCCTTTGTTCTTTACCTTGCATAACAGCGTAAATCGAGAATGTCGCTCAACAATTGTTGCGATCGCGCTGTTCAGCGAACCGACGATCAAATCACCTTCCCAGTGACCGGGTATCGCGCGATCTTCAATTTCAGCTGGACGCTCCCGAATTGAAACCGCTCCTTGAATGTTCCCGCGACTCGGCGTCTGGTGGTTTCTGGCACGCCGGAACATACGCTTCATACGAAGATGCTTTTTTAATTCTTCACGCAATACGCCACGCGTTTGAATAAAAAGGGACTTGTAGATCGTCTCGTGCGAAATACTCATGCCAACACCGGTCCCATTTTCCTGTCTCAGCCAGCCCGAAATCTGCTCAGGCGACCAATCCTGCTTCAGCAACGCGATAACCTGTCGACACAGCTTCGGATACCGGCGTAACAACAACGATTTAGGCCGCTTACATCGCTTGAAGAAAGCAGCCTCTGCATGGCAGGCGCGATACCGAGTAATGCCGCCGTTACGCGATATCTCGCGCGATATCGTCGAGGCGGACCGATTCAAGCTCTTAGCGATTGATCGCATGCTCGCACCGCTCGCTAGTTCCCGAGAAATAGTCTCTCGCTCTTCCAGCGATAAACTGCCCTGCCTGCGAATATGCTGTCGAGGCTCAATCCCGCCGTGGTAAAGCAAGTACGAATACACCGTCGCCGGTGGTTTTGCGATGTCCCGCGCAATCTCGCTCATCGGAATGCCGCCTCGCCATAAAGTCCAGATACGGGTCTTACGTGCATCCGTCATCGGGCCAAATATGCCCGCCATAACAACACCTCAGATTTTATAACAATCAATATCGGGGTGTTGCAGTGACCGGTTGAATCCGCCGGGACTAATTCCGGGGTAGGGTCACTTTGGAACGGACTCTACATTATTCGCGTACCAATCGCGGGGAGCAGGTCAGATTGCCTCTTGGCCGCCGGCGGTAACGAGCTCGCCTCAAAACATGGCCACCCCGCGTGTCAACGCTCCATAATTGGAGTCTTTGAGCGTGACGGGACAACACTCACGGCCGAGCAAGCTGAGTGGGTAAAGTGCTTTCACAAGGTCGTCGCTGCCGGCGACCCGCACCCTCGCAACTATATTCATGGCGTTCTGTTTCTCTTCCGAGATCTACAGGAGCGCGCGGCATTGAGCTACGAGTTGAGCTGGATCGTGGTCTGGAATCCAGCGCTGATTGATGACGCGCGAGCGAAGCCAGTTCTAGAGGCTATTCATCAGATAGTTGCACGAGCCAAGTTCTAATCATGTTGATCGGCTATGCTCGCGTTTCGACGTAAGCGGCCGGTCATCCCATCTAGCGTCCGACATTAGCGTGTAAGAGCATACGTTTCCACGATCATGGAAGCGGGCACGTGTACCCTATAGAAGAGCAGTCCCATAAAGGCAGAACCCGTCGTACCTATTCGCGTGAATTTCGCTCCGATCTGGTCGCACAAAGTCAGCAACTCGGCATGTCGTGCTCCGCACTCGCGATCTCGCACGGCATGAATCCCAATGTACTGCGTCGTTGGATCAAAGAATCTGGGCAGACACCCTCACCGAAGAAGGCAACGCAGCACATTGATACGGTGCCGGCCTTCATCCCGTTGCCAATGGCAGTAACGTCACCTGCGCCCGAGAGCCCCTCGGTGCCGGTGCGCATCGAAGTTCAGCGCAACGGCATCACGATTGCCATTGATTGGCCTGCTGGCCGCCTGGACGACAGCGCCGCCTGGGTGCGGGAGATTTTACGGTGATCCGTATCGACGCCATCTGGCTCGCCATCGAGCCCATGGACATGCGTGCCGGCACCGAGACCGCACTGGCACGTGTGGTCAAGGTCTTCGGCGCCGCACACCCGCACCATGCCTATGTGTTTGCCAATGGCCGAGCCAATCGGATCAAGGTGCTTGTGCATGATGGATTTGGCGTGTGGCTGGCAGCCAGGCGTTTGAACACGGGCCGCTTCGTCTGGCCGCAACGTGGCGTCGGGCAACCATTGCCACTGTCCTCGGAACAACTCGCAGCACTGGTGCTCGGCCTACCTTGGCAACGCCTGGGAGAAGACGCGGTCGTGCGTGTCACCTGAAGGACAATCGGCACGTGCGCCAATAGGCGAGGTCCTCTTGCCCTGGCACAATAGCGCCTATGATCGATCCGACACAACTCCAGTCCATGAGCGCAGAAGAACTGCGTGCACTGGCCGTGCAGTTGATATCGGATGTGCGTCACAAAGAGGCCGTCAACGCGAAGCTCACTCACGAGATCGCGGTACTGCGGCGTTTGCAGTTCGCTGCCAAGAGCGAGAAGTTGCCGCCCGAGCAGCGTAGCTTGCTCGATGAGGCGATCGATGCCGACCTGATCGCCGTCGAACACGAACTCGCGCACATGTCCGGGCAGCCGCCGCGCGAGACCGAGGCGAACAAGCCGCGCCGCGCGGCGCTCCCAGCAGCATTGCCGCGCGTCGTTTTACACCACGAACCCGAGTCAACGCTGTGCCAGTGCGGCTGCCAACTCAAACGCATTGGCGAGGATGTTGTCAAACGAACTAAAGTTGGTACGAAATTGTACTAAAGTCGAGACTTTTTCGATTCGGCAACGCAATCGGAGGGAGTGAGCCTTATGTCACAACGGTTTTCGGTCAATTGACGTAAAGATGAAACTCTTCGGAACAATCGATGATCGCACGGAGCTCGTATGACTTCACTCCACGAGCCACTGGGATTCACTGGGTTCAGTTGGTCACGAGCCACAGCACTTCTTGTACTTCCTCCCCGATCCACATGGGCATGGATCGTTTCTGCCCATCTTCGGTTCGTTCTTCACGGGCACAAGGATGTGCTCGCCCGCCGTCTTCATGAACGTGTCGCGATGCGCGAAACACTCGAAACATCGCGGATGCTGCTGACAGAATGCGGCCCAGAGTTGGGCGAGATGCATAGCGGACGAAGTTCGAAGGCCGAGGAAAGATCATCATATTTGACGGTGACCATGACTTTGTCTTCATCTGGATGCTTTTGCTTTTTGCGGGGACCGCTGCGTCGCAGGCGAGCGTGTGGGCGATTTTTGCGAGGCGGTTGAGCGGATCGCTTTCGGCGTATCTCCACGCGCTTTGCCAGCCGGTTTTGTGGCAGCGATGGATTTGACTACCGCCCTGGGCGTCGCCTCTTTGCCTTTCGAGGTCGATTTTGCGCTCGATGCCGGTTTCTCTGGCGGCGATGGTTTGGCAACCCGGTCCGTTCGCGGGGCGGACTGCCTGCCTGTCCGTTTGCGGGTGACAGGTGGTGCGGCGAGCGGCCCGGTGTCAATCTCGATACCGAAGACGTCGCCCAGGGCCGCGTCCTTGAGGACCTTGCCCGACGCGGGCGCGGTTCCCGCTGCGGACAATCCGGCCCCCGTGCTGCTGATGAGATCGGTGGCATCCACACCCCGCAGCGTGAAGAGCAGTTCGGGCTGCTGGTCGAGCCGTGCGCCTACGCCATACAGCACTGCGGCAACATGCTTGCACATCGACGCCCAGTCCGGGCAGCCGCAATCGAACCGGATTTCTTTCGGTGTCGGAAACAGTCCCGTGCCTAGCTTGCAAATCCGTTCCATTACCGCACCCGAGAGCTTGCCCTGCAGCAGCTCGACCATGGAATCGATCGATGACGTACAGCCGTCGACCAGCGTACGCCAGTGTTGAGGGGTGCACGCGGCGACGTCGACATTGACCGTGTAGAGGCTCGAGCCCATGACCTGCGCATGGACTTTTCCTGAAGTGATCTGCAAATCGACCACCGATCCGTTGCGCACGTAGGTGCGCCCGCGCGGCAAGCGGTTACCGTAGTCGCTGTAGCCCTCCAGATTATCGCACCACGTCTTGCCCCAGAAGGTTTTCGCGATGGCGCCGCGATACGGCGGGATCGGCGACAGTGTCTTGCCGGCCTTGACGGTTTTCGCGACCAGCTTTGCAGCTTTTCGTCGGCGCTCAGCCACCGGAACGTAAGGTTTCCACCCACCGTAATAACCCATTGGACTCACTCTTTGTGATCAGTTTTCCTGAGCGGAATGTATATCGAGCCTGACGAGATCCAGCAACTCCCGATCGCTCATTTCAGTGAGCAGCAGCTCCGCTCCGCCTTCGAGCACATCCGTCACCAACTGTTGTTTCGTTTCGATCAACTGGTCGATCCGATCCTCAACGGTGCCCCGGCAGACGAACTTGTGCACCAGCACGTTGCGGCGCTGGCCGATGCGAAAGGCCCGGTCTGTCGCCTGATTTTCTACGGCCGGATTCCACCAGCGATCGAAATGAATCACGTGGGAAGCCGCAGTCAGATTCAGCCCCGCTCCCCCTGCCTTGAGCGACAGCACAAAGAAGGGCGTCAATTCGTCTTCCTGAAATTGCCTGACCAGTTCGCGCCGCTTGCCGACAGGGGTGCCGCCATGCAGGATCAAACCTTCGCGGCCAAACAGTGATCCCAAAAATGCGGCCAGGGGCTCGGTGGTTTCGCGAAACTGAGTGAATACCAGTACCTTCTCCTGCTTCGCGGCAATCACCTCGACCAGTTCCCGCAGACGCGCAAATTTACCACTGGCCTCAGGCTTCCATGCCGCATCGCCGAGCCACTGGGACGGATGGTTGCATATCTGCTTGAAACGCATCAGGTAGCTCAATACGAGCCCTTTGCGCTCAATGCCTTCTGCCCCGTCGAGCGCAGCGGCCAGGTCATTGACCGCGCGCTCGTACAGCGCGGCCTGAAACGGGCTCAGGTGGCACCAGGCCTTAAGCTCGGTTTTTTCAGGGAGATCGGCAATGACGTTCCTGTCCGTCTTCAGGCGGCGCAGGATGTATGGTCGCACAAGCGAGCGAAGCGGACCGAAGTGTCCGGCTTTCGCGAGACGCTTGCTGAATCCGGCAAAATCCTTCGCCGAGCCCAGCAGGCCCGGATGCGTGAAATCGAAGATGGACCACAAGTCCGAGAGGCGGTTTTCGACAGGGGTGCCGGTCAGGGCGATGCGCGCCTGAGCCTGAAGCTTCTTGACCTGCCGGGTTTGCCTAGCCGCGGGGTTCTTGATGGCCTGTGCTTCGTCGATGATCGCAAGACGCCAACGGATCCTCTCGAGCGCAGGCTGGCGAAGCAGCGCGCCGAAACTGGTGATGACGAGGTCGGTTTGGGCGAGCTTCGCCTCATCGAGGTCGCGCAGGACCTCGGTGGGCGTGACGGAGGGGTGGGCGACTAAGACACGCAGACCGGGCGCAAACCGTTCGGCTTCCCAGGCCCAGTTGGCCAGCAGGGAGGCCGGCGCGACGAGCAGGCTTGGCTGCGGAGCGGGCTGTTCGCGCTTCAGGATCAGGAGCAGCGCGAGGACCTGGATCGTTTTGCCGAGCCCCATGTCGTCTGCCAGACACGCGCCCAGTTCGAGGCGGCTGAGCAGGTAGAGCCACTGCACGCCCGCCTGCTGGTAAGGCCGAAGCTGCGTGCGCAGCCCGGGGCCGGGTTCGACGTGCGCCAGGCCTTGCGGCTGACGCAGGTTCTGAAGGGTTTCGGCCAGCCAGGATCCGGCGACGACTTGTGCCCAGTCGTGCTCTTCCTGCACATCGGCCTCATCGCCCGATACGCCGGCCAGCAGGCGTAGCGCGTCGTTGAATGGCAGCCCCGATTGTGCGGCCCGCCCGAGATCTTCGAAGCGTTGCAGAAGACGGCCGAGCCTATGGGTATCCACCTCGATCCAGCGTCCTCGGATCCACTGTAGACCGTCGGCACCCTTCAGCAGTGTCCGTACTTCGGCGGGGCTTAATAGTTCGCCCTCGAGCGAGACCGCGACGTTGAAATCAAGCAAGGCATCCTTGCCGACGAGCGACGGCGGTTTCGTGCCCACGCTGGCCGTGACGCCCGGCCTCGCGGGACGACCCGTCGTCCACGTACCGGGTAGCCGGACAATGATGCCGGCGGCCTCGAGTGCCGGCAAATCCTGGAGCAGGTGCCAGGCCTCGGTGGGCGTCCAGCGCAACGGATGATAGATCTCGCGCGACTCAAGCAACGCGCGCACCCAGTCGCAGCGTTCGGCCGCCTGCTGAACAGGACCCAGCAGCGAAAGAAGCTGTGCCTTGTTGCGCGCGCCGGAGAATTCCTCGAGCGAGCGCGACAGGGGCTGATGCTGGGTCTTGCCATGCGCCGAGACGCGCGTCGTATAGGTGGCCAGAAAGGCGAAGGGGGCGTCCGGGTCTTTCCGGTTCTCGGCAAGATTGAAGTGAACCCGGCCCACCAGATTCCAGGTGGGGTGACGCGATTTGAGAAATGCCTGAAGCGAGCCACCCGCGCTGGCCAGCTCCTGGCGCAGGGCGTTGCCGATCTCGCGCCACAGTGCCGCGAGCACTTCCGGCGTGAGATATTCGGCGCCCGTCATGGGCGGCGCATCCTCGATCATCTTTCCGATGTCCTTGGCGTTCGGTTCGATGACTGCGATGTTCCCGTCGGTGAGCGTCGTGCATAACACGGTGACGTAACGCATGGCAAAGTCCCGCCACCAGCCCCAGGCGGGGGCAATGCCCGCCCGATTACTGTGCTGCCGAGATGGAGCAGGCCGTGGCCTGCTCCGGCCTGGAAAGCGCGGTCGAGCGCGATGTCTTCCGGCACGGGGGGCGCATCGGTTTGCGGCATAGCAAGAAGATGACCTGCGGGCGTAACGGTGGGAGCAAGATGATCCGTATTGATCGAAGACATGATGATCGAAGGGGCAGGTTTCACTGCAAATCAGACTGTGTCCGCGGTTTCCCGATGCAACGCCCGAAGGCCTCAGCGAACTGCCGGGAGCGCCTGAGGTCGTCTGCGCGCAGGTACATCGAGGTCGTTGAGATGGACGAATGGCGCAGGTTCTCACGTACGCTCGTCAGCTCCGCGCCGCGACCGAGTGCGTGAGTCGCATGCGTGTGGCGCATCCAGTGCGGACTCGCGCGGCGCAGTTTTTCTGCCAGGAGCGGATGCTCTCCCTCAAGTACGCCAGCGGCTTCCCTAAAAAACCGGCGCATGACGCGCCACAGATGCGCGCCCGTAATACCTGCGTCCTCATGCTCGCCAAGGCCGGCGAGGATTGGAGTGGCCGGGTTCCAGCGCTCCCGTGAGACCGGCAGGCTTCGTTCAAGCAGATATTGATCAAGCGCATCGGTGGCCAGCGGCGGTAACGTCACCCTGCCGGGTTTGCTGCCTTTGCCAATGAGGTGAAGCCAGGGGTCGCCGTGCCCGTCAGGACGGATGTCGCGCAGCACGGCACCGACGAGTTCGCTTGCTCGCAGGCCCGTCGCGTAGCCGAAGTCGAGCAGGAAGCGCAGCCTCCGTGCAGCAGGCGCGGACCAGCCATACGACCATTCGAGACCGTCTGCAATGGCCCGCAGCAGCAGCCACTCGCCTTCGGTGAAGCCGCGCGCAGTGTCGAGCTCGGGGCGCAGGGCTGTACCGCGCACCTTGATGCCGGCAAAGGGGTTGGCCAGTACGTAGCGCTGCTCGATGAGCCATCGATACAGCGCCGAGAGGACCGTGAGTGCGTAGGCGGTCGAGCGCGCCGACAGGCCGCCCGTGAAGGGGCGCCATTCGACAGAATCGCGCGGGCGCGGCGGACCAACCCACCGCTCACGTGGCGAGGGGCGCCGTACAAACGTCCGGTATGCAATCGCGTCATCAGTTGTTAGCGACGAGAACGCGCGGCCCCGCTCAACGAGGGCCCAGAGAATCAGGCGCTCGGCTTCCTTGCGGTAGGCGCGCTGCGTCGTGACGGTCTCGTGCAGCGCGAGCCACGCCTGCACGGCTTCGTAGTCGTTCGTGGCATTGAGCGTGCAGGTCTCGCGCGGGGCGCCGCGCAACGTGCCCTGCGAACCGTCGACTTCATGCGGCAGCCGTAGCTGCTCCCACGGCGCGATACCGGCTGGGTGCGTAAGCGTGATCAATGCGCGGGCACGCTCAGTCAAGGCTGGGCGCGCCGCGAAAAACGCTTCGATGGCCCGAGCGCTGCTCGCTCCGAGCCCCCTGATCCTGGTCCACCACTGGCGCCGGCGGGGAATGCGTACCGTCAGATCCGTGAGTGTGCGGATGCCGTGAGCATGCAGCGCCCGCACTGTGCGCGGCGCAAACCACAGCGCGACGTCGTCAGTCACTTGCGGTTGCGGCAAAGGCAACGAGCCAAGCATCCTGATCGTGCGCTCGACCGTGTCCGCCCGAGCGTGTCGTTGTGTGGTCGTATGCTCGAAGACGGCTGCCAGATCGGGGCGATGCCGGCTATGCGCAAAGGCAATCAGTTGCCGGCGGATGTCGCCTATGAGACCCCTCGACGATTCCCCTGCCGCCCTGCGCCCGCCCAGGTAGCGGGCCATGGCTGCGCGCGAGGACAGGCCTGCGTACCAGGCGCGAAGCATGGCGAGCTCGTCGACATCGGGGAAACCCTGCCCTGCGGGCTCCTGGGGGTGACGCGTTTCGATGGTGTTAACTTTTCATCCAAAAAATGAATAACGCGATAACGTGAATTATCTCACTACATCGATTTCTTCGAAATTTTTTCGAGTGTAACAGGATGGTGTACCGTCCTGAAAAGGCGAGTGCAGGCGCGCCAGTTCTGCCGGTCGCATGAGTAGCGCGTGAAACAGATATTTTTCTCGGGCACGCATGAACCGCACGATGCGCGTCCACGCGCGGGCGGATCTGGCCAGATCGTGCGCCAGCCACGCGGACATCTGCTCCCTCCACTGCTCAGGAGGACATTCAGCGGGACGGTGTGGTGCATGGGCCAGCCACCCGGTCAGGCCCATGGCCGGCATGTGGGGCTCGCGTTCTGGTGCGAATGTGCGCGAGAAGCCGTACCAACTGATTGACCAGCCCAGCGCCGTGGCCAGATCGGCATTCACGTCCTGGGTGTGGATGACCATCGCGCCGTAGCGGTCTGGCAGGGGTAGACGCGTCAGGGCAATCCGGCAGGTATCCCCAAAGAGGTCGCGACCGACATGCTTCAGAACCCGCTCGTATTCCCGAAAATCGTTATCAAAATGCGGCCAGTCGGCGCTGGCCCAGGCAATCACTTCCGCTCCGCTGCCTTCGCCTGGTGACGGAGCAGGTCGGATTTTTTCAACCATGTCGAGCTCGACGCGATACCGCCCGGATAGCTCCACAAGTGAGGGGGGCGGTACATCGTAAAGCCGGTTCAGCATCTGGATGCAGCGGGCTAGTCCTGTCATCCGGATCTCGATGCCTGCAGCCCGTTGACGCGCGACTTTTCCGGTGGCGGGAGCACATGACGGAAACGGCGTGGCGATGACCGGCATCATCGCATCGGCGAGATGGATCTGCCAACGTTTGAAGATTCGGGCCAGTCGGCCTTTGACGGGTACGCAGCGGCCGGCGGGACGATTGAGTTGCCGCACCCAGAACGTGCCGCAGTGGGAGCACGATAAAGGGTGCCTTGTCAGACTGCTGTCGAGCGCATACGGTATGACCGCCGCGCATTTGTGGCAGCCACTGCGCAAGCGGGACCCATGTGTCGGGCATCGTTCGACGAATCGCCACTGAAACCACGCCGCGTGAAACCCCTGTTCAAGACACCCGGGACAATAGCGCAATTCGGTGGCCGCCCATGTCAGTGCCGGGTGGGCCGAGGGCAGACAGAATCCGTTCGGCACGGCCGCCTCCGCAATCTCAAGCAGGCTACAAAGTCGGGAGGGAACAAACCGGTCGGCACGCCGAAAATCCACGCCCCCACTACTGGCTTCACTGGCGCGTACGGCAACGAGGCTTGCCAGCGCGTGCAGCGGCAGCCGGTTGAACAGCGAGAATTTCGACACCCGCATCCACATGGATTCGCCATCGCTGCTCCAGTCGGGACGGGTCGTATAGCGCGCCTGGTCAATATGCGTAGGCAACACCAGCGGTTGCCAGGCGTGATCGCTCCAGTCGGGCGGTATAGCGACCGTGGTAGTCATGACGCGAGGCTCAGCGCGGTGTGATGGCGGACAGTATCGGCCGACCTGCCTTTTGCCCCAGCACATAACGACTTTGTTCGACCATCTCGTTCCAGAAGAGCGTGTCGAACTTCAGGGTTTCGCTGTCGCGGGATGAACCGAGCAGGAGCGCGGCTTCGACCGAGGCGGTGAAGTATTTCATGGGCACATCCACCGGGCCTTCCAGATTCGCCTTGATGTGTGCGTCCTCGAATGCATCCCACAAACGGGTTGCAGATTCTGCCAGACGCAGCCCCGCTGCGTACGCCCTGGGAACGAAGAATCGCGCATAGCTCCAGCCCGAGTTCGCGGGACATTCGCCGCTGTCATAGGTCGCGAGAACGGCCGCACATTCGGCTGCACTGACAATACCCCGAAACGCGAGCTCCTCGACCATGAATCGCGCTACAATCTGCTGCTTGTCCTGCGCCTGGAAGACAGACTTCTGTGCGAGCAACTGCGGTTGCCCCACTAGAAAAGTGAACAGCCGCAACGCGTTGCTCTCCATCTCATCGTGCAGGTCACGCAGCCATTCGTATTCGATTTCACGCAGGTTCTGCGCTTCGTCTGCGAACAGGATGACACGATCGTCCCCCTTGTTCTCGGCCACCTGTCGCAGCTTGTGCAGCAGACGCCCACGCAGTGCCGCCCGGGACGCACCGCTTTGCGCGGGATGCTTGACGGCATGCAACAGTGCCGAAAAGAAGTTGTTCTCGGAGGCCGTTTGTGAGCGCGGGCAGCGCAACACATACACGGAGGTTTTCGGATATCGCCGTTCAAGATCCTGGCGCAGGAATTCGATGGCGTAAGTCTTCCCGATACGGGGGCGACCGTGAATCAGAGCCCCGGTGATGTAGAGAAACAGACATTCATCGATGAGCTTGCGAAAGGCAGCGATGGAGGGCGTGGGAACCCGATACTTGCGCCGGAAAAGCGGATGTTCGTCGTAGGCGATGGGACGGCGAATGTCGTCGGACATGCAGGTTCTCCCTGTCAGCGGTTTTGTACCTTCAGATCCCCCAGATCAACGGGCATTACCACGACATCTGCCTGGCGACAACGCGTGGGCGTCTGGGACGCAACCGCCGACGCGCTATCCGGCCCGTCATCTGCGGGCTGCTGCGAAAGTTGCATGATGGCAGTGGCCTGTTTGCGGCCGCGTTTTCTGATGTTACGCTGGGCTTCGGAGAACACCTGTACCGGATTCTGCTCGCCGGCAAACTTGAGCTTGCCCAGCCGCCGCTGTCGCAGGATATGCTTGCGCACCCGCATGGTATGCCGGCTGTAGCGCCAGCCCTCAAGAACGCTGAGATGGCCGAGCTCGGCACCGTTGGGCAAATAGGCCCACGCCTCGCGCATGTCGGCAGGATTCGGATAGACGCGAATTTTTTCACCGCTGAGCCCGGCCGTGCGCTGCAGGACCTCGTTGCTGTACCTCGCGCCGTAAAGGCTGATATAGGGCGCGACGCCACGTGCCACGCTGCCTCGTACCGCGCACAGATGAACCGGTTGCAATTGGTGCAGCCGGGCGCGCAGCAACTGGGGCAACGTACGCACGGCAGTCTGCTGATAGTCGATGGCCAGTTGCAGCGCTTCCAGCGGCGTGCGTCCGTTCAGGCCGTCGTGTGGCGTTGCGTGATAGTTCGCGATGGTCACATCCAGCAACTCCTCGAGCTCGGGCAGGGTGATCAGCTGTTCCACGGTTACGCGTCTGCCGCGCTTGCCCGCCGGATCCTCCGAGTTGCGACCGGTGGTGCCAACCACCTGTCTGGACATGCGGTCCGTCAGCGTCAGGAAAAAACGCTCGATGAAGGGTCGTGTCGTTGGTTGCCCGACAGGCCCGGCTTCCAGCCGGCAACCGATGAACCTGCAGGCCGGAAGGAAAGTTTCCTCGCTCAAGTGTGCCGCCGCGTTATCGACTTTCAGGACATCCCAGCATGCGCCGGCGACTTCCGGGCAGGCTTCCGACGCGAAACCGGCCCCCGGACGATAGGTCAGCCCGGTAATGAGTAGCTGGTCACGTTTGCGGCGTGGACGCAGTGCGTCCTGCATCGCCGCAAGTACATCGTGGTGGTTGTATTCGGGCGCGGGCACGACCTGCCAGCCTAGCACGATGCGGGTGCAGACATCGATCAGCGTAACTACAAACAAACGCTCCGTTTCAAGATCGACGCTGATGCCGGAGGGTTCAGTAAAACGAACCCTCAGCCGCAGGTCCAGCTTGTGGCCATCCAGTTCAACCACGGAAAACGGACGGATGGTGGTTTCCCAGGCGCACTCGCGACTGTCCATGCGTCGTACCGGTACCCTCGCTTCGAGGCGGCGTTTCACCCAGCGCGCCAATGACCGGTATCCCATCTCATCCTGGCTGAAGGGATAGGCCTGTGTGCCCAGACCGGCTTCCCGGCAGGCGGCGATCAGCTTTGACTGAATATTTCGTAGCCCATAGAGCCTTCCGTTCTTTGCAATACCTAGCGTACCAGCACCGACTTCGCGCTCCAGAATCTGGGCCAGTTGAGGCAGCCGTTCGAACAACTGCCCCAAGGCGCCAGTAAGACCCCCGCGCTGTGAGCGCCGAATCGCTGGCGCAATACGGCGGTAGCTTTTCGTTCGGGAATGCGGAATGAGCGCGCGAAAGCCCTGGATCCTGCCATCGGGATGGGGCGCAAGACACCGCTTCAGAAGCCGCGTCAGTGTGCTCCGGTTGATGTCGAACTGCCGCTTCAGCTCGGCAGGCGGCGTGCCACGCAGGTACGCCTGGATGGCACCTTCGCGTTTCTGGTAGACCAGTAGGCGAGCAGGATCAATTGCCGATGGATCGACCCCGGGCCACGCGCTGCAATCTGCCAGTTGTTCGGGAATGTCACTGCGCATCATGCGTTTGCTCACGATGATATCGGTTCACCCGTGTGTGCCGGCTGAACGCAAGCGTGACCAGATCTGGACTGATGAGCTGACCGCCATGCAGTCCGGCGATGACCGCCGTTCGGACAAGCACCGGGTCGATACGGGGAAAGCCCTGTTCCGCTTCATCCACTGTCGCGGAACGTTCAAAAAACTCGACGACGTTCGCGAGCAATGTAGGTTCGATCAAATGTGCACCTGTCGCCAGATAGGGAAGCAATAGCATCCAGTTTTGGATCCAGATGCGATGACGTTCGATTTCCTTCGTGGAAATGATTTCGACATCTGGCGCGGACCGGCCGGTTAGCGCGGCGGGTTGCGGTTTGTGTGCTTCGTCCTGTGCGTCGGCACTATCATCAACGCTCAGCCACCGCTCCCTGCCGTCACGCATGATCCAGAAGTCAGCTAACGGCTCCGTCACGGCCTCGACGGATAGTGCAGGCCGCTCACAGTAGCTCGATACCCCGGGATTTGCCTCAAGAATGATCCACAGGCGAAGCTGCATTACCGAGGAGAAAAGAATCGGACGTCGCAGTTTTGGTGCCCAGGCATGATGGAGGGTCTGTCTGGGAAGGCGCCGAATGGGCAAGGGAATCGGGCTGGTCATGACATAAAGTTGGAACGTCCAGAATGCTTCAACTTTAGTTCAATTTCATGCGAAGTTCCAACTTTAAGTCAATCAAAATTGACACAAAATTGGAACTCAGACCGGAGAGTTGCCTGTCTGGCGCGGGTTTCAGTCCAGATCAAGGTTCCATGTTTAGTTCGTTTGACAGATGTCAGCGAGAAGGGTTCTGGTGCAAATAGGTAAGAGTGTTGAGAATGTTCTTACATGTAGGATATCTGATCAAGAAGACAGAACTGCATTCCATACGGCAGGCAGAGCGGCATCCTTGAGGACGAGTTTGATCAGATCGAACTGGACCTTGCGAATGCGATGCATCAATTCGATGCCTGAAATCGTTACCACGGCATTTCTGAACCGCTTGAAGCCGAGCATCACGTGCGTTCTGGACTTGATGTTTCGATGGTCCTGCTCAATCATATTGTTCAGATACTTCGAGGATCGGACCTTCGTGTGTTCAGGCAGCATGCCATCGGCCTTCATCTCCCGCACCGCGCGGTGCGAGGCAGCGTAACCATCGAGCGTGATAGTCTCTGGTGGCTTTCCCTGATGCTTGATCGCCTTGCGAAAAAAGGCTTTGGCTGCTGCGACATCGCGTTTGGTCCCGAGTAAGAAGTCCACCGTCTGGCCATCTCGATCGACAGCCCGGTACAGGTAGACCCATCTGCCACGAATCTTTATATAGGTTTCGTCGACTCGCCACGAGCCACCCGAAGGGATCGCGAATCGGTTCCAGCGTTTAACGAACTCTGGGGTAAAGCGTTTCACCCAGCGCATGATGGTGGTGTGAGCCAGCGATAAACCGCGCTCAGCCATCATTTCCACCAGATCGCGTAGGCTGAGCTTGTAACGAAGGTACCAGCGAACACACAGAATGATGATTTCGCGATCAAAATGTCGGCCATCAAACAGCCCGCTCTGACCTTTTGGCTTACTCATCAGCGTTCACGTGATTGTTAGGGTCAATACTTTAACCGATTCGCACCGCCTATTTGCACCAGAACCTTCACGAGCGTCGACGTGCCTTCCGCGGCTGCCGCGCACAGCGCAAAATTCTCGGTCGTCGTCACAGATGCATAGTCCAGCCAGTGATCGTTCGCGGCCATCTGTGCGTCGTTGCTCACAATCAACGCATCGTCGGTGCGCGCCACTCGGGCGCCGAACCGCTCGAATACTTCCACATGTGGGTCGATCTCGCGCACGCCGAGCGTGCATCCCTTCACGTCGCTCTCGAGCCGCGCCACACCGAAACGCGCGAGAAGCGGCGGTACCAACATGATCGACGAGCGCATTTCCTCGGGGAGCCTGTGCGTGGCCGGATCGAATGCGGTCGCGCGGTGATGCAGCTCAAGAATACCGGTCGAATAATTCACCGACACTTCGCTACCGAGCAAGCGAAATATGTCGAGAATCTTTAGGACGTCGGTGATCTCCGGTATTCCGATGAGGCGCACTGGTTGATCTGTGAGCAGGGTCGCACAGAGGATCGGCAGGACAGCGTTCTTGTTAGCGGAAGGATTAATTTCCCCGCGCAGTGGCGAGCCACCGTGGACGATCAGGTTGGACATGTTAGGAACGTTTGGAGATAGGTGGACGTGGGTCGTTATGATGCCATTACAGAAGGGTGCACGGCAGCAGCTTACGCTGGGTGCGACGGCGAGGGTGCAACCGTTAAGTCGCTCATTTCGGTCATTGGCTGCCCGAGTGCCGAGGGACCGTTCAGGCCGACTGGCTGCCGACTGCAGTATCGCAGCGAACTTCCCGATCTTCGGCCATTTGCGTCACTCGCTAGCTACTCTCCCAGCGACCACTGACGGACAGACAATAGTCCCCCACTGATCGAAACAGGGTACGGCTCTGGAAATCTTCTGGCCGCTAACCGGCACTTACTACGGTCGCTGTAGAGGTGCAGAGAGCTATGGGACGCACTTTGAATGAGAAAAACCCGACATTTCCCCGCGGCACCTACATGTTTTGGGATGCTAATTAATTTTATGTTAAATAGTATAGGAATATTAATTTTATACATCACTGAAGATTTTCGACATGTCACATCATAATCTTACCCAGCAACAACAACTTGACTTTATTAACAGGTGTGAATGGTGCGCAAAAGCCGCCCTAGCCATTGCAAATGGTGAAGGCGTCTGGAGAGCGGACGCGCCAACCGATGAGGATTTAGAGTATGCAACCGCCCTGTACAAATCAAAAAAGCAAGGGGCTGCTCTAGGCACAAACACCCGGACCCAACGATTGAGAGCGCAATGACAACGGTTCTCGTAGTGAAGGGCCTCGAACAAGGTAAGCGAGAATTTCTATCATAAGTCTTTTAGTTATGAAAGTGCCGCCGCTTATTGCTAATTAACGCAGTAAGGCCAGATTTTTCTTGTGCTAATCTTAGCGGCCATCTGCGATCCGGACGATCCGCAATGGCTACCCTCTAACGCACCGTGTACCCGCGCTTTTCCGGCCAACGACCGCTAACGTGACAATGCCCGAATTTATCGAACCATCGCCGTATCGATTCGTAGCTGACGATCACGCCGCGCTCGAGCAATAATTCCTTTATGTCGCGCAAGCTCAGCGAGAAGCGAAAGTACCAGCGCACCGCAAGGCTGATGACGGCAGGTGGGAAACGATGGCCGCCGTAGATAGACGAGGTTTTCCTGTGCCAAACTTACCCGAACGCCTCGACAACGTGACAATTCAGTTCGATCTGACCAAACTCGGTATCGAAGATGCCGCTCTGCCTGCCGTATGGAATGCAGTCGTCTCTGCTTGATAAGATATCCTACAGGTAAGAAAGTTCTCAACACTCTTACCTATTTGCACCACAACCGTCACGCCGCTATTGAAGCGTCGTGAGTCGAGCTGATTTTCCGTAAGCGCGAATTTCACCATGAAAATTCGGGACCGTACACCTAGCATCGTAGGGGAAAGGTGTAACTCAGTTTCTCTTTAGCTTCGAGGTAGCGATCGAGGTAGTCAGCCGGCACATCGTTGAACGCCGAGACACGCCCATCTGGTGCAACATATTCCGTATAGACGTTCCTCGTTCCAGCAGCTTGATCCCACACGTCACCGTTATTTCGTAACCCCCGAATAATCGACTCGGCAGCTTCGGGGCCTGCCGGGCGCTTCACTCTCATCTTCGTGAAGCGATCCATTCGAGAATTATCGGCTGGGCTTGCGGAAAGTGCTTCGGAAAGTGCTTCGTTGGGTTCGGGCGGCCCGGGGGGCGTGGTGAAAAGACGAATTGGCTCGGTGGTATTAATCCGCTCGCCGTATGTATAAACCTTTTTGATCATTGTCCAGGGGTCAACCACGACCGCGTGATTACCGACTTCCCGGTCCCGCCAATCACCTATGATGACGTAGTGGTGGTCTTCATTCGATTCCTTGACCTGAAACACTGGCATGGTGCGATGCATCTGACGAAGCTCCGCCGCTGACAGTCGACGATGTTCGCCGCAGCTGCCGCCGCCCATTTCCTTGACCGTCTTGATTTCCTCGGCCTCGTTGGCGCAGTGCCCACCCTTGATTATGTCACGCGCGAGCTTCATTCGCGTCCAACTCCGCCCCCCGCTCGACCAGATAGCCGCTTCTTGATTGGCGGGTCCATCCGGGAAGGTTTCATAGCCAGTCTTTTTGACCACTCGGCTAGCGACGCCCATAGCTTCGAAGATCTTTTTGGATACAGCGAGCCGACTAGGCGCGGAATCACCCACGATCGCATCAAGTCGAGAATCTCTCACATCAGAAAGTGGCGAATACTCCTGCACGACTGACGAACGTGATGAACTGGATCTGTTGAGAGGCATTTTTCAAAATCTGCTATCGGGGCGAGATAGGGAAACGCTGATCTAGGTTGTGCAATCAGACATGAGTTTCTTCAGTTTCATCCTAGAACCTTCCGCATACACATCCGACATTTTAAAATAGTCAAAACTAAATCAGCTTGTCCGTACTTTGGAGCAATCTAGCGATTGCGCTGTGCCCTATAGCGAAATCTTGAGTCCCAAGACGAAATTGACGCGCCCGCCCAACCCTTGAGTACGCATCTGGTTCTGTCGCAAGAACGAGCTGCGGTAAGATTCTCGGATGAAAAATCTGCCAGAAACGCCGGTGAAAATTGAACGAATTTCACGAAAGACGTTGCCGGGTTCTGTCGCAATAAGAGACCGTTTCAAAAAGACTGCTCGGCACGTCTGAAGATGTTCCAGCATACGAGCGGGCAACCAAGTTTAAGGAATACCTCGTGAATGTCGGCTCGACGCTCGAAGCGAATGCGAAGACGACGAAAATTGTGCAGCCATGCGTGCGTACGCTCGACTACCCAGCGGAATTTGCCGAGTCCGCTGCCGTGTTCGGTACGGCGCCTGGCGATCACCGGTTCGATATCGCGCGCACGAAGCCGCTCGCGATGCGGCTCGCAGTCGTATCCACGATCTGCGTAGATGACTTTGGGCTTGCGAAGCGGTCGACCGCGTACGCCGGGAATGGGCGGGATAGCGTCGATGAGCGGCAGCAACTGGGTAACGTCGTTGCGATTCGGGCCAGTCAGGATGGCACTGACGGGGAAGCCATTGGCATCGACGAGGATGTGATGCTTCGAACCTGGTCGCGAGCGATCGGTGGGGTTCGGGCCAGCTTTTTGCCCGCCCCAACGGCTCGCACCGAAGATGAATCGACCGCCGCTCGTGAGAAATCGAGTTCGCCGAGCTCGCGTAACTTCGCCAGCAGCAGTGCGTGCAACGCGCTCCACACGCCGGCCCTTTGCCAGTCGCGCAAACGCCTCCGGCAGGTCGGCCCAGAGCCGAATCCGAGTTTGGTCGAGAGGTCGCACCAGCGTATCCCGGTCTTGAATACGAACAAGATGCAGTTCAGTGCAGCCCGGTTGGAAACCGGGAGCCGTCCTGAGTATTTCTTGCGGCGTGGCTTTGGCGGGGGCAGCAAAGGTTCTATCAATGCCCACAGTTCGTCATCAATGATCGGTGCACCCATCCCCCTGGTTCCAGTTTTTCAGACGACCAAGGTTAACAGTTTGCCGAAAAGGTTAACAGCCCCCTCGCGGTCTTTTTGAAACGGCCTCTTAGAGGCGACAGTCACCGACCAGTTGAACCGCGTCATCACGGACCGGGGTAGCCGGTCGCCTGCATTTTGGGATTAGGCTTTTTCGTTCAGAGTAAAGCTGGCTAGGCTACAACTATCTCCGCTCCACGTGCTCATCTGCCGTTGAACGGTAGCCAGCGGAATGACTGCGCAGGCCGGGGAACCGCCGTCGACCGGAGGAGGTTCAGACCGCTTTCGGTGTGCCACCGACGCTCGAATGTCCACCAGCGTCATCGGGTGAACGTCGTTTCCAGGCCGATATCGGATAATCTACAGAGAATTGTTGAAGCGCGTCCGCTGGGGCTGGGAACGGCCACGAAGAGACGCTCGCGTCGTTTCATCGAACGGCTGCTCATCGGCCATGGTTGGACATTGTGATATCTCTGCGATTCGGCAAGCATCAACCTCCTGTCGGAGACGTATGCCCCAGTACGGCTGCGATCGCAAGAATGGCCAGCATGGCGAGCGCCTCGACGAACAGCAACGCGTGGAAGCGCTCCTGTGTGGCCATAACAGCAGAGCCGTCCTGATGCGCCTGCGCGCGAAGTTCGGGAAGAACCACCAGCCGGTTCCAGCCACCCAATCCCACGGCCGCAGCGACGCACACGAGCTTCGCGGCAAGTATCCGGCCCCAGGGCATCGTGAAGAGCCGCACGTCTGCCTGCCCGGTGTCCTGCATCACGTTGTATAAACCGGTGACCAGCACGACGACGAGCGCAGCCGTCGCCAGGTACGATAGCTCACCGCAGAAAGCTGCCATTCTTTCGGTCGTTGCGTGAGCGGTCGTTGAGCGTCGGAGCATAATTGCGGCGACGATCACGCTACCGGCCCACAGTGCTGTCGCGCACAGATGTGCGACATGGATGGCTTCACGCGCCGATAAGTCGCCCGCATCGGCCGCGTGGCTGGCCGCGGCCTTGCCCGCGGCCCAAGCGACCAGGCCCGCGATGAACAGCGGCAGCCCGCGACGGTCGGAAAGTCGGCTCAGCGTCGCCAGCAGCGCACCGACGAACCCCACCGACCACGCAACCCCGTAGTGCGATTGCGTGAGCACGGCAATGACAGCGGCGCCTGCATCGGCAAGTGGCGAGCCGCTCATTACGGCTGCCTGCAGCCACAGGTACGCGAGGGTCGTGAGTGCCAACACCATCGAGAGACCCGCCTGCCAGCCGCGCAGTGCGGTCGGCGCGCCGATACCGCTGCGGCTCCCCACTGCCTCGCAAGCCAGGGAACCGGCTGCCGTCGCGAATAGCACGTTCTGCACGGCTGCTACGGCGATCTGCGTGGCGACGAGCGGCTCCACGGTCACTTCACCGTAAACTGGTAGTGCCCCTGCGTGCGATGCCCGTCCGCAGCGACAGCCACCCATGCAACCGTATAGACGCCTGGCGTCAACGGAGTGAGGCCCACCGACATGCGCTTGTTGTCGTTCGCATCGACCTTGGCTTTCTCGCGGATAACGGACTTGCCCTGCGCGTCTTTCACGTCGATGGAACTGAACGCGGGCTCAAGCCCGTCGTCGAAGTCGATCACGACGGCGTTGAGCGTGGCCGGCGCGGTCGATCCCGCGGGCGGTTCCTGATGCTTCGGATAAGCGTGCGCCCACGCGAGGGGGGCGGTCAGCAACGCGACCGTGGCGACAGTCGTGCGCAAAGTAGCGAGTTTCATGGCGGTATTCCGTGTGTGAATGTGCGGGCTTACTGGAAAAGTGGCTTGCCGATCGTGCGCGGCGCGACATCGTCGAAGAAGATGTGTACCTGCGCGAGGATGCCGACGTGCGACCCGCTTGCCCGGTTGATCGGTATCTGCGCTTCGATGCCGAGCTGGCCGTAGCGGTTCATCCAGATGAAGCCGGGGTTGACAGTTCCCGTTGTTTGTCCCTGGCTTCTCGACAGGGGCACTTCGACCAGGGGGATCAGGTTGGACAACGGCTGCGGCAAGCCGAGGTCGTGCACGTGCTGCTGGAGGTAGGGCAGGCTGTACTGAAACGTGAAGCCGTAGTCGAACGAGTTCGGCTGGCCGCTGCCCGTCGTGAACGATGGCCCCGCCTCGCCGGTGATGGCGACGGGCCGCAGCCACGCGAGCGAGTCGGGCAGGTCGCCCATGCCCTTGCCGGCGAAGATCGTGGGTGAGATCGTCGAGAAGTTGGCGGCGATCGCGCGGCTGCCCGTGTCGCCGAGTTCGGCGTTCACGCCCACTGACGTCATGAACTCATGCGCGTCGTTCACGTAGAGCAAGTACTTCAGGCCCACGCCGAAGTTGTCGAAACCGCGCGCCGTCGGGTTGTTCTGCATGACGTAGCTGCCGTCCACGGAGAAGGCGAGCCGCGGCGTGATGAGCTTGTCGTACTCGAAGCTAAAGCTGTTGATACTTTGGTCGCCGACGTCGCCCGGCACACGCTGGTGCCCGAATTCGAGGTTGGCTTCGTCGCCAACGCCTGGGTCGTCGACGGAAAGCGTGGAGGGAAATACGCGGTCGCCCGCGATGGCGTGCGCATGACCAGGGGAAGCATGGGCCAGGCAGGCAATGGTGGCCAGCAGCGCGCAGCGTGCCGGGGGCGCATAGCGACTGATAAAGGTTCGCATATTGGTTATCTCCAGTTGTCGTTCGATGCTGTGGCGCAGAAGCGCGACAAGCTGCCGCTTGCGGCAAGCGCAAAGCGGCAGATTTGCAAGTCATAAACGGGATCAGGAGAAGACCGGGGGCGCCCTGGGTTGCGCTACCGTGTGGATTACACCAGCACGAACGGCGACCGACGCAACGGTGACCGGCATCGTCTTTGCGGCGAGCGGTGCGGCGAGCCCAGCCGCGGTGCCGGGCAGCGTCGGGACATGCCCGACCACGCTGCAATAAGCGCAGGCCTGCCAATGCGGAGCAACTCCGTGCGCAGGCTTGCTGTCATGTGTCGACGACCCAACTTTGTCATCGGCTGAGCAATAGGTAGCCAGCGCATCACTGAGACGGTGATGCGACGCGAGCACCTGCGAGACCACCGGCGCGAGCGTCACCAACAGGATTGCAAGCAATCCCAGCAGGCAGCCAAGGCGATGGAGGCGAACGCGGTACATGGCGCGCGTATTAAATGGAAAGCGGAGGCTATGGATTATGCCACGCCAGGGAAATGATCCTCCGCTGTGATCCAGCGGATTATCCGAGCCCGAAAATAGAAGCAATGCGAAAGCATTCGGGGACGCTTACTGAATCCGTACGCCCCACGAAGCAATCGACTTTTCGGTATCAGCGATGTATAAGCGCATCTGGCCATGCCTAAACACGGACACTGCGGGAAGCCGGTGAGATTCCGGCGCGGTCGCGCCACTGTATCGGGGGAAGCCGAATATCGGTCACTTTCCCGGAGCCAGACCTCTCAGTGTCATCCTTCACCCTGACACGGAACGCGATAATTCCGGGAGTTTCACGATGCTTGACCATCTACGCCAGATTTTCAACGACTCGGACTCGAAAGTCCGCAGCAAGTTGTTCGGCATTTACGGCGTGCTCATCGCCATCAACGTACTCGCGTGGGTGTGGGCACTCGTTGCCTTTCACGCGTACCCCGTTCTGCTTGGGACGGCCTTGCTCGCGTATGGCTTCGGGCTACGTCATGCCGTCGACGCCGACCACATTGCGGCCATCGACAACGTGACGCGCAAGCTGATGCAGGAAAGGAAGCGCCCCGTCGCCGTTGGCTTCTTCTTTTCGCTCGGCCATTCGACAGTGGTAGTGCTCGCCGCAGTTGCCGTCGCACTGACAACGTCTGCCCTTCAGGGACGGTTCGACAACTTCAAGGAAATTGGCGGAATAGTCAGCACGCTCGTTTCGGCATTCTTCCTTTTCGCACTCGCGCTCATGAACTTCCTGATCCTGCGCGGCATCTTTCGCGCGTGGAAGCATGTCCGCGCAGGCGGCTCGTATATCGATGACGACTTCGATATGCTTCTCGCAAACCGGGGGCTCATTGCCCGCCTCTTCCGCCCGCTTTTTCGCCTCGTGACGCATGGCTGGCACATGTATCCAATCGGATTCCTGTTCGGTCTCGGTTTCGATACCGCAACCGAAATCAGTCTGCTCGGCATCGCAGCGACTCAGGCAGCAAAGGGCCTTTCGCCGTGGGCCATCATGGTCTTTCCGGTACTCTTTAGCGCAGGGATGTCCCTCGTCGACACGCTCGACGGCCATCTGATGCTGGGTGCCTATGGTTGGGCCTACGAGAAACCCTTGCGTAAGATCTACTACAACATGACGATCACACTCGTTTCGATTGTGGTCGCAGTGGTGATCGGCGGTATTGAGGCACTCGGACTGCTCGCAGACCAGTTCGCTCTGAAAGGTCCAGTGTGGAACGCAATTGGTTCGCTCAACGACAACTTCGGCACGCTCGGCTACATCATCATTGGCATCTTTGTGCTGAGCTGGATAGCCTCGCTCATCATTTACAGAATGAGGCGTCTTGACGAGGTGCAGACGAGTCAGCAAGTCTGATCGGACTCATGCCGCAGGTGAACGAAGGTGCCTCCGCGCTCTAGTTGCCTCCAAGTCACACGATAAACCATGTGGCTCGACGGGCAGCCTTTCGCAGCTGCCGGGCGAAAAGCACAGGGACGGCGCGCCGGTGTTTGGTTGGTTTATAGAACCGCTTCGTTAACGAAGGTGAGTCCGCATTGATGGTTCGAGTGCCCGGTCTGCGCAGGCAAACGGCCGCCGCATCAGGAGGCTGGATAAAACCGCTCAGGGTCGATAAGCGACCGCCGTCCGCGATTTTCACCTGCCATATCATTAACGACCGCTTGCTAGCCCGCTTTAGACATTGGTAGCGCTCACACTGAGCGACCGTTTCGGCCGAATAGCTGTCGACTGCAGTATCGCAGTGAACTGCCGGATCCCCGGCCATTTGCGTCACTCGCTACCTACTCCCCCAGCGACCGCTGACGGACAGACAGACAAACAAAGGTCAGCTGGCGTCCGAAATAGGGTACGGCTCAGAATTTCTTTTGACCGCTAACCGGCGCTCGTTACGGTGGCTGCAAAGGTGCAGATAGCTACTGGACGGGGTCCGTTTGAGGAAAACCAGACATTACTAAAAATTTTCTACACCAAAAGGATTGCTAAAATATAATTATGTTAAATCAGATACATCGAAATTGGAGGGTTACATTTCCCAACGAGCCTGCACGGCCGGGGGTTAGTTGCAGATCAACGGCCTGTACTTTTTTCCCTTCCCTGGCGCAGAAGTCGCTCGCTTCTTTGTTTACCTCGGACGCGGCAGACGCTGAAATACCACCGCCGAATTTTGCCGTATTCTTAGAAATCATAAACCTGTCATTATCGAGAGGAACGACGCCAGAGCTAGCGCAGCTAGCGAGGAAAGCTAACAGAACCAATGATAAACGCTTCAAAGGATAAGCCTCGATTAAGTTGCTTGATGCTGGTGGAAAACGGTACACCAAATGAACTGTCATGGCGCAGATGACCCGGTTTTCCGATTTACAGCCCGGGCTTAGGATCAGTATTACCAAAAACAGACTTGAACGGCAGTTTGTATTTTTCCTTTGCTGCCAGCAGGTATTTGCCAGCGGTCTCGGGATGCGAAGTAAGGCGTTCGAATTCCACGCGGCATAATACTATGCAAAAAATTTATTTTTATCTTTATCGTAATGCCTAAATGAATAGTCTTTTAGATTTTCACGATTAATGCTATAGAGATTTTGTCGTAATAACGCGCTTTCGTATTCTGGAGATCCAAATTGAACTATGCGATCCCTGAAACAAAATCTGACTCCGCGCATGGGAAACCTGTTTAGATGGCCGCACTATCCACCGGGTTCTGGTGCAAATAGGTAAGATTGTTGAGAACGTAATTATATGTAGGATATCTGATCAAAAAGACAGAGCAGCACTCCATACGGAAGGCAGAGCGGCATCCTTGAGGACGAGTTTGATCAGATCGAACTGGCTCTTGCGAATGCGATGCATCAATTCGATGCCTGAAATCGTTACCACGGCATTTCTGAACCGCTTGAAGCCGAGCATCACGTGCGTTCTGGACTTGATGTTTCGATGGTCCTGCTCAATCATATTGTTCAGATACTTCGAGGATCGGACCTTCGTGTATTCGGGTAGCAGGCCATCGGCCTTCCTCTCCCGCACCGCGCGGTGCGAGGCAGCGTAACCATCGAGCGTGATAGTCTCTGGTGGCTGCCCCTGGTGCATGATCGCCTTGCGAAAAAAGGCTTCGGCTGCTGCGACATCGCGTTTGGCCCTGAAGAAGTCCACCGTCTGGCCATCTCGATCGACAGCCCGGTACAGGTAGAACCATTTGCCACGAATCCTCATATACGTCTCATCAACCCGCCACGAGCCGCCCGCAGGGATCGCGATGCGGTTCCAGCGTTCAACCAGCTCCGGGATAAAGCGCATGATGGTGGTATGAGCCAGCGATAAACCGCGCTCGGCCATCATTTCCACCAGATCGCGCCGGCTGAGCTTGTAGCGAGGTACCAGCGCACGCACAGAATGATGATTTCGCGATCAAAATGTCGGCCATCAAACAGCCCGCTCTGACCTTTTGGCTTGCCCATCAGCGATAACCTGATTGTTAGGTTCAATACTTTAACCGATTCGCACCGCCTATTTGCACCAGAACCATAAGAACTGAGTGGTGGAAAAAACGCCTATATGTATAGTATTAGTTATACAACTAAGGAGTTGAATTGCTGAGCGGGCGAGAGTGCCTTATCGCAGCCGTTCATCTGACCTTTGCGAATCATGTGCATGATCTCGATTCCACCAAGGATGATGCGCGCGCAGCGAAAACTCTTAAAGCCCATCATGGGCCGAGTGCGACGTTTGATCGCGCGGTGATCCTGTTCGACAAGGTTGTTTAGATACTTGTGCTGGCGAATTTTGATCGGTATTTCCCGCTTGGCATTGATCGCTTTGAGCGCGGCGAGGTTCGATCCGCTCTATCGATCGTCACGGTCTCGGGTTCGCGGTTTACCGCGATTGCCTTCTCGAAATAAGCCTGCGCGGCAGCCTTGTTCCGGCGGGCTCGTAGCAGAAAATCAACCGTGTTACCGGCTTTGTCGACAGCCCGGTACAGATATCGCCACTCCCCCCGATTCGAACGTAGGTCTCGTCCATCCTCCAGCTTCTGCCCACCGTGCGTTTGCACCGCCGGAACGCTTTTTTCAGTAGCGGCAATAGTTTGATCATCCAGCGATGAACGGTCGAATGGTCCACAGCAATCCCACGCTCTGCCATCATCTCTTCGAGATGCCGTAAGCTCAACGGATACGCAACATACCAACGCACACACAGGAGCATCACGTCCAGCGGATAGTGGAGCCGTTTAAACACTTTCGACATCGCCGCAGTCAGGTTTTGCTTCATGGATCGCATCGTTCGCTCGGGGTATTCAGAATAACAGACCGCCTTATTGCGACAGAACCGATGATGTTAGGGCAGGCCGACTCTCCTTCTACGCATTGATCTATTCGATCGCTGAAGCGTCGTATAACTTATCACACAATCGCAAAATCTTTTTGAGGGATTGTGGCGCAACCAGCATCTCGTAGTGTATCGCTATATCGACATCTATGATATAAAAATCATCAATTTGCTGACTCCATTCATTCCAATAGTTTGTGCTGTCCACAACTGGAAGGTCGGCGTTGGCGTGCAACACCATGAACGGCAAGTAGGAACCGAAGAGTATGCCGTTTCTATTTCGGAAGTAATAGCACCGTACTGCGTCTCGATGAGGCAATGGGAGCACCTCATAATGCTCGCTCTGTACAGCATCGAAATAGCGAGAAAGCTGCAACACACGATCGCGTATCTGCGCTTTATTCTTATTGTCTCCGCGGTCGAAGGCGCTGGTTATAAGTGAGTCGAGAAACTCCGGATATTCCAACGACGTGTCAACGTCGTCGCGATGTAACATTAACGTAGCGTCATTTCTACGCAGCATAAGATTGACGGCGCGGAAAGCACTGACCTTCGAAATCTCCTCCACCTCAGTCTGCTTGCAGCCTGCTAAAGCGGTAGCCCGATTGCTGGCCTGCGCATCGAGGGAATCGAGCATCACTAGCGTAGCAACTTCTGCACCCTGTAACTGCAACTGTCGTACCACTTCATAAGCAAGCAATCCACCTAAGGAAAACCCACCGATATCGTAAGGGCCTTCTGGCTGGACCGCGCGAATAATTGACGCATAGTATGTGCCTCTCGCCTGCTGACCGACCAGAATATCGCCTTCAATATAGCCCTTCGGACGAATACCGTAGAAAGGTCTCTGACAGCGCTGTGCTATCGCTTGGTATGCTTCAATACCACCATTCGCATGATGTATCCAAAATACTGGACGTCCGTCTACGACGCTATTCATTTGGATCAGCTCCGGGAAAATTGCCGATGCTTGGTCTGGAATGTCTACGCCGACAATCAACTGCGCCAGTGCTTGCGGTTGGGTTCGCTCGAAGTGATCGATCAAATCGTCAATGGTGGGCACTTCAAAGAATAGGGTACTGCCGATATTAGAGAAAACTTTTCGCAGCTGACTAGTTAACTGTACTACTAAGATAGAATCGATACCGTAACGCTCTAACGGAACGGAAGTTTCGATCTGATCCGTCGGAATGCGTATGGTGTCGCTGACCAACTGCTTGAAGTAGTGTCGCGCCTTCTCTCGTTGAACTCGACGATCTTTCGCTGTCTGCTGAGCAGGCTTAACCGAGGCGGCAATCCTAATCGGACCGGAAGCGGCCCGTGTGGACGAGGCAAGCGGCGCTGTCGTCTGCGTCGCTGCGCCTGGCGACTGGACCAAAGCGGTCAATTGTCTAACCACGCCATCGCTTTCGGCAACAATGATCTGCTGGCCCATGATATGGGCAGCCTCGGCAGGGAAGGCTAGGCTATGGAAACCCTCGCTTTCCAGAACCTGCTGCCAGACACGCGGGTATAGGCCGGGCGAGCCGGGAATGCGCAGCTCGGAATCGTCATATAACCACCAGCCTTCCAGCAGGCCGAAAGTCAGATGACTGAAGAGGACATTATCGCTCAGTTCGTTCAGCAGCAGCAGGCCATTTCGGCGCATTGCCGCCTTCGCATTACGGATGGTGTTGCGGATATTACGCGTGGCGTGTAAGACATTCGTGGCAATCACCACGTCGAAGCCGCCGGATGGGATATTCTGCCCGGCAAGAGGCTTGCTAACATCGAACAGGCGGTAAGTGAGATAGGGATTGTCGGTGCCGTATTCGCGATCGGCATGCATGAGGAAAGCTTTGGACAGATCGGTGTAGCAGTACTCCTCGATATTAGCCTGGAAGCGCCGTAGCTTGGGAAAGAGCACGGCACTTGTGCCACCGGTGCCGGCGCCGATTTCCAAAATTCGTATCCGCGCCTCCGGGTCGCGCGCTAGCCTTTGCTCCAAATGGGCCTGCAACACGTCCGACAACACCTCGTTGAAGTAATCCGCAACCAGGTTGTTCTTGTAAATTCCTTCAACCAGCTTCAATGACGAATTCGGGAACATCACATCAGTCGCCAAGCGTTTTCGCGCGATGATATCGGGCAGAGCGCGCAGCATGATTTCTACCAACTGCACTTGAGCACGGCGGTTCTTATCCTGCAACCACAGCGCTGTTTGGTGGTCCCAGGCGCGCCAGGCTGCTGCTGCGTCTAATGCACGCGCTGGTACATATAGGTCGCCATCACCGCGTAGCAAGCCGTGACGTAGCAATACCACGATACTCTCATCCATCCAGCGCCGGTACAGCGACGGCATTACGCCGCGCGTGTCAGCGACACTGCTACCAGAGTCCGAAAACAACCCTGCCTCGCGCAACTGGACAAGCAGCAGGGTTGCCAGCAGTGTGTCCATTTCGCTCATCTGCGAGCCCATCTTTGTGCGCATCGCGAGCACCTGCTCCGGCTGTGACTGGAAGTTTTGTAGCGTCTGGCAAACGAGTGGGGTTAGCTCTTCACGATACACCGTGACACGCTGATCCATACTCATCGCTTCCATGGCAGGCAAGCGTGTGGCTTTGACGAGCGCCGCTTGTCGGCCAGGGCTCGCCAGCAACGTTTCCAGCGCTGCCATTGCCTCAGGCGCTTCAATCGATGCCAGTCCGGCTTGCGCCATGCGTTGCTGGTAGTCCGGGCTAGCGACAACGCCAACCGTTCCCCAATAGCCCCAGTTCATCACTTTGCAGTTCACGCCGAGATGCCGGTCGATGAAATGCGCGAACGTATCGTTGAAGGTGCTACCGGCGGCATAGTTGTTCTGGCCCGGCATCCTCGCGAAGGATTGAATTGATGAGAAAAACAACATGAAATCCAACGGTTCTCCGCCGAACACCTGCGCCATGCGCACGGCGACGTCCACCTTGGCACGGTAGCTGGCCAAGAAGCGTTGCTCGTCCATTCTCGCGAGCGCCTGATCCTGCAGCACGATGGTAGAGTGCACGACCCCGTGTATCGTACCGAATAATCGCCTAATCTCACCGGCCGCCGCTTGTAGCGCGTGCTGGTCGGTTGCATCTGCAACGATGTAGTGCGGCCGCGGACCCAACCCGTCCAAGGTGGCCAGCCGGTCCGTGATCCGCGCGTCGGCCTGCCTGCGGCCTATCCAGATAATGCGGGCTTGATAACGGCGGATCATGTATTCGCTCCATGCTGCGCCCACGCCACCCGCTCCGCCGATCACTACATAGACTCCCGAATGTCGCGATAGACCGTGCGACGCCTCCTGCGAAATCTGCTCTAGGAGACTGAGGCGGTGCCATTGCGATTTACGCAGCACCCACGAATCGCCTCGCGCGTCGAAAGGCAGACCCAAGATCGTTTCGAACGGCATGTCGCTGCCGGCCTCCAGATCAACGATCCTGACGCCCCAATGTGGGTACTCCTTGGCTATGGATCCGAACAGGCCGTGCAGGCCTGCATCCACCGGGTGCACAGGATCCAGGCGGTCCACGGGGAGCGCCTGTGTAGTCAGTACGGTGAAATGCATCTTGCGTGCGTCGCAGCCATTGGCTAGCATGGCTTTTAGCAAGCGGAAGGCCGCAATCGTTCCGCGCTGTTGCCGATTTAGAAGCTCGTCGCTCCACTCTTCCGGCAACGTGTGCCGATCACCGATCCAGAGCAGATGGTCGAATTCGCCTAGTCCTGCTAGCTTGGCGGATATCTGGTCGATGCTGTCGTAGGCGTTCAGTGCCAACAACCGCAGTTGTGGGCAGATCCGCAGCATCGAACTTTGCACTTCGGTATCCGCGCCCACCAACACCATACGCCCGACGAAGGTCTGCGCGGCCGGCAGTGGCTGAGCGTCCCATACTGGTTGCAACATCAGCGAAAAAGTCTGATCAACCTGTGGCACTGGGTCTAGCAAGCGTGAGCTGTAGCCCTGCATGCGCACGCACACCATTCCGGTGTCGTCACACAGGTCGATATCGAATTTTTCTAAACCGACGCGCTTGTTGCAACGTCGTACCACTGCCCACATCGCGACGGTGCAAGGCGCGTAGACCTCTAGCCCTTCCAGCGCGAAAGGCAGCGCAGTGCGCGCGGATCGGTTTTCGTCTAACAGCAAGCCGATGGAGGATTGGATTGCTGAATCAAGCATGGACGGGTGCAGCAGATAGCTGCTGTCCGCAGTCCCCACCGGCATGCTTAAACGAGCCAGTGCTAGATCCACGCCAACCTGTATTTCTGCTACTGCTTGCAGCCGTGGTCCATGTTCGATGCCCATGTTCCTGAGCGCCTTGTAGCACTGCTGCCCGGATACGTGCGTTAGGCTACAGCTCTCACGCACCGCGGTTAGATCCACCTGCGGGGAGCTTGCTGCCAGGGTCTGCACAAAACCTTGCGTGTAGACATGGTCGGTTTGATCCACATCGCTGATCCTGAACTCGAAGCGGTTGTCGGCAAGTGGTGTTAGCTCCAGCGTCAGTTCCGGTATGGCTTGGCGAATTGCTACCGGTCGAAGCCAGACCACATCAGACAAACGGACACCGACGTGCTGCTCGGTCCGGGCGGCAAACGCACGTCGCGCCAGCTCAAGCGAAATCACTCCGGGCAAGATCTGCTGCTGGCAGACCATGTGGTCCAGGAGGAAAAACTCGTTGCCTGCAAAGCGAATGCGGGAAGTGTTACCAGCCTTGGGGATATTCAATGGTTCTGCGAGAGTTGCCAGTGTCTCGTCGCTCACCCAGTAGCGGTCGCGCTTAAATGGATAGGTTGGCAACGGTAGGCGGCTGTAGCCTTGCGCAGCAAAAAGCGGAGCGAAATCCGGCTCCACGCCACTACAGTAGGCCGCCGCCAGCAGCGAAAGTTCGTTCTGATACGCGTGGGACGTTGTGCTATCCGGCGACGCCGGTGCGGGTGGTTGCGCCTCCTCCAGCCAGGACGTCAGTACGAGAGTGAGGTCCTCAATGCTAGACACGACCCAGGCCAGCCGGTTCTCAAAGTGCTTGCGCCCCATCAGCAGGGTAAAGCTTAGATTGCCGCAATCGGTTTGCGGGAAACTGCGGCAATATACCAGCATTTGCTCGACCTGCCTGCGCAGTTGGGGCTGGCCACGTGCTGACAACGTAATGAGGTAGGCTGAAGCTTCCCGGTGCCGCCGTGTATTCTTTGGCGCTTCAGCGATTACTAAGTGTGCGTTGCTTCCGCCAAGACCAAACGAACTGATTGCAGCCATGCGTCTTTTGCTTGTCGCCGGCCAAGGCAGGAGCTGAGTATTGACGAAGAACGGACTTTGCTCGAACTGTATCGCGGGATTGCCTTGTCGATAATTCAGTGACGGCGGAATCAGTTGGTGCTGCAAGGACAGTAGAACCTTGATCACGCCGGCGACGCCGGCGGCGTATTGGCTATGACCTAGATTGGTCTTGATCGAACCCAGCGCACAGTACTGCCTCTCGTCGCTGTCTGCTCGGAAAGCCTTGGTCAACGCGCCAAATTCTATTGGGTCGCCCAGCCGTGTCCCTGTCCCGTGCGCCTCCATCATCTGGATTTGGCAGGCGTCTATGCCGAAGCGATCGTAGATCCGACGTAGCAGCGCCTCCTGGGATTTACCGCTCGGCGCAGTAATGCCGTTGGTGGTGCCGTCCTGGTTCGTGCCGGAACCGACAATTACGCCGTAGATGTGGTCACCATCGGCGAATGCTTGGGATAACCGCTTCAGCACCAGTACGCCCACGCCCTCGCCAGGCACGAAGCCGTCGGCGCTAGCGTCGAAAGTATGGCAGCGGCCACTGGTTGAGAGCATGCCGGCGCTGTTAGCCGCGCTATAGAGTTTGGGCGTGGCTTGGAGGAAGACACCACCGGCGAGCGCCATGCTGGTTTCGCCGCTGCGCAAGTCCTTGCATGCAAGGTCGATCGCGACCAGCGAGCTTGAGCATGCGCTGTCGATTGACAGCGTCGGACCTTTGAGGTCCAGGTAGTAAGCGATCCGCGAGGGGATTACCGAGGCCATGTTACCCCATAGCGATTGCGCCGAGGGCTTGTCGCGGAACAAATCCTGGTAGTCGCCACTGCAGCAACCTACGTACACGCCGCAGTCCGTGCCAGCAATTTGCGTGCTGGCATAGCCTGCGTTTTCAAGCGCTTTCCAAGCTTCCTGCAAGAAGTGCCGCTGCTGTGGATCCATGTAGGTGGCTTCCACACCAGAGATGTTGAAAAACAGTGGATCAAATTCCTCGATACCTTCAATGAAACTTCCATGGCGGCACAGGTCAGGTTTCGTATGCTCATCGGGTAATGGCCAGCGCGTGACCGGCTCGATAAGGTCATGCCCTTGAGCCAAATGCTCCCACAAGGAATTCACATCGTCCGAGCGACAAAAACGGCCGCTGATACCGATGATCGCGATATCGTCGTCACGGGCAGGCGTGTTACGCACGTGCTCGTTCGCCGGCAATGGCGCAAGGCCCGGCACATACCGCTGCGTGCCAGGAGATGGCGCGGCGGGACCCGTATATTGCGAGACAAGGAACGCTTTGAGCCGATTGACCGAGCTGTAGTCGAACAGGCAAGTGGTTTCGAGTTGCAGGTCGAGCGCGGCATTCAGTGAATCAACCAGTTGTACGCCGAGAATGGAATCGAGTCCGTAGTCGGCGAAAGACTGGTCGGGATGGACTTCGTCTGGGCGGAGATCGAGCGACTCACACAGCTTGTTGACCAGCGTCTGCTTGATGAAGTCGTGCACCTCAATGGTGACCTCCGTCGCGAGCAGTCCGAGTGTCTGCTCGGCTGCATGCGCCGGGGCATTTAAGGAGGGCGGCGGGGTGACGGCCGCCGTGGTCGTGGCGGTGTGTCCGCCATCGCGGTACTTCTCCGCGATCCAGTAGGTGTTGCGTGCATATGGATAGGTGGGCAGGCTCACACGACGCGGACGCGCGCCCTGGTGCAGCGATGCCCAGTCCGTATGCTGGCCGTCCACCCACAGACGCGCCCGTGTCGCTATGTCCGTATCCCCCACGGCGCGCTCCAGTGCCTCCAGACGCTCGCCACTCTGCGTCACCTGGCCCAGGTAGAAACCCTCGAATTTGGTGTCGCCAGCCAGATATTGCTCCAGCTTAGCCGTCAGCTCGGGTACGCTTCTGACCACGCAGGCGAGCCGATATGCCATGGGCTCGCGCCCTACTTGCAGCGTATATGCAATATCTTCCAGGCTTGCGCCGTCGATCGTAGTCGGGGTCAGCAACGTGGCCAGTTCCGCTACGGTGCGGCACTCACGCCATGACGCGTCCGGGAACGCCAATCCGGCGTCCTCCTTCAGACGCTCTATCAGCCGCAGCAGTTCGAACTCGCCAACGCCGTACTGTGCCAAATCGATGTCCGGCTCAATCTGTTCGGTCGCCACGTGTAGAAGCGTCGCCAGGTAACCGGCAATCACACCTTCAATGCCGAAGGCCGGGGCTACATCGATGCGATTTAGGAACGTAAGCAAGCGCGCCGCGCGACCGCGCAACGCCGTTTCAGTGCGAGCCGACAACACGATCGCGCTCGGTGCCACCCCAGCCAGTTGTACGGGTGTCGGCGTGGCCACATATTCTTCCAAAACGATGTGCGCGTTAGCGCCGCCGGCACCGAAAGAGCTGACCGCAGCACGCAACGGCCATTCGCCTTGAGGGCCTGACATGCGTCGCCATGGGGCCAGCGTGCGTTGGAGGACAAACGGTGTGTCCTCGAAGTCGATGTTTGGATTCACCGTGTCGGCATGCAGGCTGGGCACCAGTTGGCGATGCTTCATTTGCAGCACGATTTTAGTCAGTCCGGCGATGCCGGCAGCGGCTTCCAGATGGCCGACGTTTGACTTGGCCGACCCGATCGCACAGAAACCAACGTCTTCGGTGTCGCTGCGGAAAGCTTGTGTCAGCGCCTCGATCTCGATGGGATCGCCCATCTCAGTGCCGGTGCCGTGGGCCTCAAGGAAGCCAATGCTGCGGGCGCTCACGGCCGCCTTTTCAAACGCGGTACGCACCAAGGCGCGCTGCGCAGCGGGATTCGGCACGGTATAACCATGGGTTTTGCCACCATGGTTGACGTGGCTGCTAATAATCAAGGCGTGAATCTGGTCGCCATCGGCCTGCGCCTGCGCCAGCGGTTTGAGCAGCAAGCAGCCGACACCTTCGCCGGGCACGAAGCCGTTGCCGCCAGCGCCGAAGCTCTTGCAGCGACCATCGGCGGACAACATCTGCGAGGCACTCAGCTCGACGAAGCTGGACGGATGCAGGTAGAGGTTGACGCCGCCCGCGATTGCGAGCGCACAGTCGCCGTCACGCAGGGCCTGGCACGCATGGTGGATCGCGGTAAGAGACGAAGAGCACATTGTATCCAGCGGCATGCTGGGACCATTCAGATTTAGCGTGTAGGAAACCCGATTGGCCACAGAACTGAAACTGGTGCGCGGGTGCAAGGTCTCGCCATCGCGCCACAGCGCGGGACCGTACAGGTTGAAACCGGTCTTGGTAATACCGGCGTACACGCCCACACGGCAGCCGTATTGCGCCTCCAGCGTCTCCTTTGTGATAGCGGCGTCCTCCAACGCGTCCCAGCACGCCTGCATAAACAGTCGCTCCTGGGGGTCCATGGCCATCGCCTCGCGCGGTGAGATGCCGAAGAAAAGGGGGTCGAATTCGGCAAATCCATCGATGAAACCGCCCCACTTGCCGTAGCTCTTACCTTGGGCAACCGCTTTCTTGCGGTCTGGTTCGAAGAAACCCTCCAGTGGCCAGCGATCAGGGGGAATCTCGTCGACGCAGTCCAGGGCCTCGCGCAAGTTGTGCCAAAACTCCGTCAGCGAGGCTGCTTTCGGGTAGCGACCGCTCATGCCAATGATGGCGATGGCGTGGTCACGCGCCTTGGACGGTACCGCCATCGCGTTCGGTGCGGTATGTGACGACTCATGAACGACAGGGTCCACCGCGTCTGTCAAAACCGCATCGACTCCGCACCACCGTTGGCTCGACACGGTATGCTGGGCGAGAAGGTAATTTGCAAGGGCGGCCAACGTCCGGTGTTCGTAAAGCAAGGTTTTAGGCAGGCCATCGTAGATCTTGGCGAGGCGCTGGTTTAAACGCGTGATCATCAATGAATCGATGCCGTAGGTCTCCAGTGGTTCCAGCGCATCGAGTTTCTCGGGACGGTAGCGCGTGCACTCGGCAAACACCGCTTTCAGACGTGCTAGCAGCGTCGGCAGCAGGCTAGGGCTTTCAACCGCCTCTACAGTAGAAGCACCCGACGGGCTCCAGTATTTTGGGAAGCCAGGATATTCAGATTGGTTTAGTAGCCCAAGGAATTTAATCAGATCACCAGCGGCAACCACGACTTGTGCCCGTTTGCATGCAAGCGCCTGGTAGAAAGCTGCAAAACCTTGTGCAACCCCAATGGGCACAAGGCCCAGATTATCGCGCAGCGCACGCAGTGTTTCGGCGTCAACCTGCATACCACCATCCGTCCATAGCGGCCAGTTGATGGAAACACTGCGGCGCGCCTGCATGGCCCGGTGATCGAGGAAGGCATTGGCAAGCGCATAGTCGGCTTGGCCAACGTTGCCGAGCACGCCGGCGATTGAGGAAAAGCTGACGAACAGTTCAAGCGGCAACGCGCGGCTGGCGCGCTCAAGGTTTAGCAGGCCGCGCACCTTCGGGGCACACACCGTCGCCAGGTCGCCCACCTGCTTGTGAAGTGCAAACCCGTCGCGCCGTACACCAGCCGCGTGCAAGATGCCAGTGAGGGTGCCGAATTCTCTTTGTAGTCCATGCAGCACGGCCTCGACCGCGGCGGCGTCCGTAACGTCCAGCACCCGCAAATGCAACTGGGGCCCGAGCTTTTTAAGGGCGGCACGATCCGCCGCGGTCCATGGCGACCGCGAGGTTAGCACCACGTGCGCTTGAGGCGCATGGCGCAGTATCTCACTCGCAAACAGTGCGGCGAGGCCGCCAGCGCCGCCAGTAAACAGATAGACGCCTCCCTCGCGCCAGGGGGTAGGCGCGGCGGTCGCAGGCTCAGGCAGCGCCACGTATCGGAGGGCCGCACGCTTGCCATCACGGTAACGCACCGCGGCAGCACCACGATGTGCCCGTTCGGTGGCCAGGAGCACAGCCAAGTCTTTGGATGCGAGGCGCCCGCTGTCGACACCGATCACCTGGGTACGGACGCGCGGATTTTCCTGTTCAATCGTGCGCAGTAGCGCGGCGAGACCAAACAACGCCTCATCCTCAGGCACCGTAACGACCACGAGCTGCACCAGCAGCGGCGTCGAGACCGGCTCACGCAATGGCTCGCGAACGGCCTCCAGTACTTGGGCTGCCAAAGCCTCGTAGCGCTGGCCAATGTCACCTTCGCCCTGAACCAACACTTTACTGCGCGGGTAGCCCGGCAGTTGCGCTACGTCTACGCTTGCGGCTTTTAACGAAGCGTCCAGCAATATGAGCCACGCCCCCGCAACCGGGGCAATGGGCTCCGATTCCAATGGCGCTTCACGCCATTCCGGAGTGTAAAGACACACACTCGCCATGGATTGTGCCGTGGCGCCGTCAAGTTCTGCCTTGAGCCGGTGTAGGCTCTCGGCCTTGTCGATCTGACCGCTCTTCAAGTCTTGCAAGATTTGCTGCACAGTATTCATTGTCATCTCCAGTTCACTCGGTCACTCTGCGTAACCATGAGCGGCCAGCACATCCATCGCTTCGTCGACGCTCACGGCGTCGGTCAGCACGTCATCCAGCATTTTCGAGAGGGTCGCGTCGTCAAGTTTCTGATCCTGCGCCGGGATCCAATGACGCGACCTTGCGAAGGGGTAGGTCGGCAGTGCCACTCGTTGAGGCAGCACGGCATAACATGGTGTCCAGTCGACTTCAGCGCCGCCCACCCATTCCTGTAGAGACTTGTGCAGCGCACGTCCGGCAGTCGTGGCTTGCGGTGCTTCTGCCCCGCGTGGCGCGGAGCCGCGCAACACGCCCTCGCTATAGCCGTCGAGGTAGTCGGACAGTAGGGTAGCAAGCTCGGTCATCGAGGCCACCTTGAAAGCAAGGCGCTCAGTCATTGGCTCGCGGCCCACCTGCAGGGTGTAGGCGATGCGCTCGATCAGACCCGGCTCGTGCCTACGCGCTTGAACGCAGGCAAGCAGCCTGCGCGCTGCATCGCGTAGCTGAGCCTCGGTGCGCGCCGACAGCACGATGGCATAGGGTCCCGGATTCAGAGGCTGGGCCGGCGCATCAGCGACGTACTCCTCAAGGACCATATGTGCGTTTGCTCCGCCGAAGCCGAAGCTGCTGACGCCGGCGCGTCGTGGCAGCGTCCGACCCGTGGCGTCGGTCAGCCGCGGCCAAAGCGTGTGGTCACGCACGATGGAGAACGGGCTGCCCTCCAGTTCGATGTACGGATTGATCGGCTCGCAATGCAGGCTCGCTGGCAAAGCGCCGTGCTGCATGGCCAGCAATACCTTGAGCACGCCGGCCACGCCGGCAGCCGATTCGAGGTGGCCAATATTGGACTTCACGGAACCGATGGCGCAATTGCCAGGCGCGAGCGGCGCACCTCCCTCATTCGCCTGCAACTGCGCATAGGCGAGCTTCAGGCCGTTGATCTCGACCGGATCGCCCAGATTGGTGCCCGTGCCGTGCGCCTCGACGTAGCCGATGCTGGACGGATCGATGCCGCGCATGGCCCGCATGATCAGATCGGCCTGCGCGCGCGTGTTCGGCGCCGTGAGTGAGTTGGCGCGCCCGCCATGATTCTCGGCACTGCCGAGAATCACACCCAAGATCGCGTCGCCATCCCGCTCAGCTTGGCGCAGTGGCTTGAGCAACAGCGCAGCCACGCCTTCACCACGCACATATCCGTCGGCTCTTGCAGAGAAGGTCTTGCACTGTCCTTCGGGACTGAGCATGCCTGCCTTATAAGCGCCGACGAAGGTATCGGCGCTAAGCGTGAGGTTGACGCCACCAGCGATCACCATCTCACACTGGCCTGAGCGGATGCTTTCCACAGCGCGGTGGAGGGCGACGAGCGAGCTGGAGCACGCCGTATCGATGGCCTGGCTCGGCCCATGGATATCAAGAAAGAAGGACACGCGGTTAGCCAGCATCGAATGCGCGGTGCCGGTGGCCGTATAGGAATCGGTTGGCACACCGTTGGCGGTTAGGAGCGTTGCATAGTCAGTTGCACTTACCCCAACGTAGACACCGGTGCTCGCAGGCAGACGGCTGGCACGGTAGCCAGCATGCTCGACTGCGCTCCAGGCGGTCTCGAGGAAGATGCGGTGTTGCGGATCCATCAGTTGTGCTTCGGCTGGGGAAATATTGAAGAAAGCGGCGTCGAAGCGATCCACGTCGCTCAGGACACCCGCTCGGTGCGGGAAGTCGGCCGCCTGCATCAATCTGGCGTATGCGCCGGTGTAGCGACTCATCGGCAGGGACGCGATCGAATCTCGGCCCTCGCTCAGGTTCCGCCAGAACGCCTCAAGGTCGTCAGCCCCAGGCAGCCGCGCCGCGGCGCCGATGATGGCGACGGCTGTGTCGGACAACGCATCTCCGAGCGGCCTGAGGGTCTGCGATGTGGCCCGTGCAGGCGGGTTCACGGCGGCTGTGACCGGGGCGTGGACACGTGTCGACTGGCCGAGCTTCCAAAGCGCGTGCAACTTGGAACCGTGATGGGTCATCAGATGTCGCGTTAGTTGTTCGACATTCTCGACTTCGAAGAACACCGCAGGTGTGAGGCTGACGCCGATATCGGTGCCGATGGCCGAGGCGAGCTCGATCAAGGAGATAGAATCAAAGCCGAGGTTATGGAATGGCGTGCGCACGTTGATCTCGTCCGGCGCGAATTTCAGAATAGGCGCCATGCGGTTCAGGATGCGGGTGACTGCTTCAGCGCGAATCAGCGCAGCTTCCTCTTCCGGGCTCGGGATGGCCAATGCTGCCATGACTGACGTTACGGCTTGTGCGGGAGTTCCACGCGATGTCACGCTGGGCACCGCCGCGCTGGATATTGTGGGCAAGTCCAGCGCTCTCATTTGCATGCCCGACGCAGCAGCCCCGAAGCGCGCGCCGCGCAAAACTCCCACCACACGTCCTGCCTCGTCCAGCAAGTCGATGTCGCCGCTTTGACCACGGAACAAAAGGTGCCGCACCGTGCCGCCGTCAAAGCTGAGTTCGTCCACGCTCGACAGGCTCAGGCCAGCCCAGTCGGCCTGGCCGTGTTGCTGTGCAAGATAGTGCGCAACCTGCTGCAGCGCACCTAGCACGCTGGGCGGTAGACAGACTCCGGCGGCGCGGTAACGGGGCGTTCATTGTGCACCTCCTTCTGAAACCTGGATAAACATTGGGATCTGGCCTTCGACATCGTTGCGACACGGGCGATACTTGCGCGCCAGTGCTGCGGTAACCGCTTCGCTGTGCAGATCGATCGTCCGAATCTGCCATGGGGCATCAGGCACGACCTGCTCCGCAGGCAGAATCCGATCGTTGATCAAACGCCGGATCATGTAGTGAGTGACACCAAGCTCCTTCGCTGCCTCAGACATCGTCAGCCAGTCGCCATCCTTATCTGCCGACTTGTAGGCGTGGATATCGCGGACATGCCGTACAGATCTGACACGATGTGCGGTCCAGGTCTTGCCCTGTCCTGTGCGTATTCCCATGCGGTTCAGTGATGCAGCAATGTCCTCGTCGGACCATCGGGTTACCATGCTGCGAATAACCGCGAGCGCTTCGTCTGACGTACTGCAGCCATGCTCGCCAGTTCGCGGCCTGCGAATCCGTAGCCGGGAATGTTGACCGCCTTGCCAGTGGATCGTCAGAATGATTTCGCGTGTAGCCTCGTCGACGTCGGCAACGATATCGACGATGAGCGCGCGAACAAGCTGTTGACGTGTGCGCATGGCGACGCTCGGTGCATTCCACGCAGCATGAAGATCTTCGGCGAGCTTCGTAAAGTCAGGCAGGGGAGCCTGCGCCTTTGGTGCAGTCACCGTCTCCACGCGCGTCTGGCAGGCCTGTACACGACGTAATGCCGCTTCCCAGTTCTTCTCCAGCTGCGCGGCAATCAGGCGGTTCTCGGGATCACAGGCGGCGTAGCGCCGCTCAGCCAGCGTGGCCTCGTACTGGGCCTGCTGCAGTTCGAGTTCCACGATCTGTTGCTGCTCGTTCAGGGTATCCATGTGCATTTGCTCAGCCTGTTGTGCCGCTTCGATCGCCAATGGCTCCACGACGCGCAGAAGCTCCTTGCTGACAGTCGCATCGATACGGGAACCACCGAACCTCATACATCGCGCTGACGTGTCGAAGCGGTCACACCGGTACACGGCCTGCGGGATACGTCCAGCGTAGGCCACCGACAGGCGACGTCCACAGCGTGCGCAGGCAAGCAGGCCAGCGAGCAGCGCGCGGCCACCACGACCGGATTTTACGTCGCCCGCCTTGCCGTAAGCATTTGTCGCGAGCTTCTTCTGGTTGCGTTCAAACTCCGCCCAGTCGATGTAGCCTTCGTGGTGTTCCCGGAGCATGACGTCCCAGTTCTCAAACGGCTTGCGGTGCTTGTAGCTCTTGCGTGCCCGGCCTTCGACGATCGTCATCTGCTTGCCGCTCTTGCCATACGCGTAGACACCAGCATAGAACGGATTCTTGAGCACCGAAATCACGTTACGGTAGCGTATTGGAGTCCAGTCGACCCGCGTCAGCGTCCGGCCGTCAGAGGGGCGCGGGAAGTGGACCTGTTCAGCGTTCATCGACAGCAGAACCTGCCGCGCGCTGCCCAGTTGCCGGAAACGAGTAAAAATCAGGCGTATGACTTCCTGCAACCGTGCGTCTGGATCGAAACCCAGACCAACATCACGATGCCAGATATAGCCGACCGGCACGCTGATACGTAATTCACCACGGTGTGCCTTCTCTCGTTTGGCGTCGTGCATGCGCGTTCGAAGCACGTTGAGTTCGAATTCGCTGATGCTGCCCTTCATGCCAAGTAATAGCCGGTCATTTGCCCGGCAAGGATCGTACACACCGTCAAGGTCGATTACCCGCGCTTGAACGAGACCACAGAGCTCGAGCAGATGATGCCAGTCGCGTCCATTGCGGGCAAGGCGTGAGGCGTCCAGGCAAAGCACTGCGCCGACATCGCCTGCACACAATAACGCGACCAGACGATCAAAGCCCGGTCTCGCAACTGTGCCGCTCGCCGAGCGTCCCTGGTCGTCGTCGATGACTTCGACGTCGCGAAATCCATGTCGCTTTGCTTCCTGCACGAGGTCATACTGCCGGCGCCGGCTCTCGAGGTTCAGTTGGACCTGCGTTCGGCTGGACTGTCGGACATAAACTACCGCCTTGCGTTTAAGAAGATCTGCGGGCAAACGATCATCATTCGTCATCGTTACGCCCCTTCGCAGTCGGGATGCCCGCCGCCTGCATCAACAGGCATGCGAGATGCCTGAGCGTGTTTGCCCGTTGCACCGCGTTCATCCCCTGAAGCTCGACCGCGTCGAACATCAGGTTCATCTGGGGCGGCATCGACCGCGATAACTGTTGACCTGCTGGAACGACGTTTGGCAGATTGCCCATTGCGTTTCTCCCGGACGTTGGTGGAACCGTCCGGAGAGTTTCCCCGCAAATGCAGATCGACCAGCAATTGATGCAGATTATGCAGTGTCGCTACGGTAACTCTCGGTTCGCCGAGAACCATCGCTGAACAAATCGCGGCATCGAGCATCCATCCCGCGATCATCCTGATTACACCGGGGTCCGCCTCCACATGGACGACCTGACCTCCGCCGCGACGCTCGATGTCTTTAACCTTGACGCGACGCCCATACAGCGGATGCCAACGATAATGAATCTCGACTTCCTGCCCGATATGGGCAGAATGAACGGGAAATTGCGCTGGGCAGGAAGAATTGGCTGTTCGCGGGTTCATTGCGGGCAGGCAAACGCGCGGCGGCAATCATGAGCCTCGTTCAGTCGGCCAAGCTCAATGGCCATGATCCGTACGCCTATCTCAAAGACGTACTAAATCGATTGCCAACCCATCCGGCACGGCAGATCGATGATCTCTTGCCGCACAACTGGCAGCCCACGGCAACCTAACCCGTCATCCACCATCGTCAAGATGGGATCACCAGCCGCTTACGAGTGGAAGCGATGCGAGGCGGGTTTTGCTGCGAGCGTTGATCTACAAAAGCCAAACGCCCCGATCACGATAAGGTGAGTCGGGGCGTATGGATTTCAGCATTGGGAGCCTGACGATTACCTACTTTCACACGGGCAATCCGCACTATCATTGGCGTGGAGTCGTTTCACGGTCCTGTTCGGGATGGGAAGGGGTGGGACCGACTCGCTATGGTCATCAGGCAAAGAGGGTTGTGCCGTTGGCAGTGCCACGGCACCAATCTGGAAGAAGTTCGCTTCTGTGTTCTTACCGCTTTGGGTTGAGCTGTATCGGGCACATGTCCACCGATTGTTTCACTCACCTCGCGCGCCTGGGTGGCGGCCTGTTTCTCTGGCCGTCTTACACACAAACGCACTGGTTATAGGATCAAGCCTCACGGGCAATTAGTACTGGTTAGCTAAGGACATTACTGTCCGTACACACCCAGCCTATCAACGTCCTGGTCTCGAACGACCCTTTAGGGGAATCAAGTTCCCAGGGATATCTCATCTTAAGGCAAGTTTCCCGCTTAGATGCTTTCAGCGGTTATCTCTTCCGAACATAGCTACCCGGCGATGCCACTGGCGTGACAACCGGTACACCAGAGGTTCGTCCACTCCGGTCCTCTCGTACTAGGAGCAGCCCCCTTCAAATATCCAACGCCCACGGCAGATAGGGACCAAACTGTCTCACGACGTTTTAAACCCAGCTCACGTACCTCTTTAAATGGCGAACAGCCATACCCTTGGGACCGGCTACAGCCCCAGGATGAGATGAGCCGACATCGAGGTGCCAAACACCGCCGTCGATATGAACTCTTGGGCGGTATCAGCCTGTTATCCCCAGAGTACCTTTTATCCGTTGAGCGATGGCCCTTCCATACAGAACCACCGGATCACTATGACCTGCTTTCGCACCTGCTCGACTTGTGGGTCTCGCAGTTAAGCACGCTTATGCCATTGCACTATGAGCACGATTTCCGACCGTACTTAGCGTACCTTCGTACTCCTCCGTTACACTTTGGGAGGAGACCGCCCCAGTCAAACTGCCTACCATGCACTGTTCCCAATCCCGATTCAGGGACCAAGGTTAGAACCGCAAACAAACCAGGGTGGTATTTCAAGGGTGGCTCCACAAGAACTGGCGTCCCTGCTTCATAGCCTCCCACCTATCCTACACAGATTTGTTCACAATCCAATGCAAAGCTACAGTAAAGGTTCATGGGGTCTTTCCGTCTAGCCGCGGGGAGATTGCATCATCACAAACACTTCAACTTCGCTGAGTCTCGGGAGGAGACAGTGTGGCCATCGTTACGCCATTCGTGCAGGTCGGAACTTACCCGACAAGGAATTTCGCTACCTTAGGACCGTTATAGTTACGGCCGCCGTTTACCGGGACTTCAATCAAGAGCTTGCACCCCATCATTTAATCTTCCGGCACCGGGCAGGCGTCACACCCTATACGTCCACTTTCGTGTTTGCAGAGTGCTGTGTTTTTATTAAACAGTCGCAGCCACCAGTTTATTGCAACCCCTTCACCCTCCAGGCGCAGGCCTGTCAAGCTACAAGGGCGTACCTTATCCCGAAGTTACGGTACCAATTTGCCGAGTTCCTTCTCCCGAGTTCTCTCAAGCGCCTTAGAATACTCATCTCGCCCACCTGTGTCGGTTTGCGGTACGGTCTTGTTAGACTGAAGCTTAGAGGCTTTTCTTGGAACCACTTCCAATTGCTTCGCCGCTTTAAGCAGCTCGCCTCGTACCCTTGAATTCCGCGCCCGGATTTGCCTAAGCGCCTTCTCCAATACAAGGACCGGGACTTCCAACACCCGGACAACCTTCCGCGATCCGTCCCCCCATCGCATCTAACAATGGTGCAGGAATATTAACCTGCTTCCCATCAGCTACGCATTTCTGCCTCGCCTTAGGGGCCGACTCACCCTACGCCGATGAACGTTGCGTAGGAAACCTTGGGCTTACGGCGAGGGGGCTTTTCACCCCCTTTATCGCTACTCATGTCAGCATTCGCACTTCTGATACCTCCAGCATCCTTCTCAAGACACCTTCACAGGCTTACAGAACGCTCTCCTACCATGCAGATAAATCTGCATCCGCAGCTTCGGTGACTGGCTTAGCCCCGTTACATCTTCCGCGCAGGACGACTCGATCAGTGAGCTATTACGCTTTCTTTAAAGGATGGCTGCTTCTAAGCCAACCTCCTGACTGTTTTAGCCTTCCCACTTCGTTTCCCACTTAGCCAATCTTGGGGACCTTAGCTGGCGGTCTGGGTTGTTTCCCTCTTGACACCGGACGTTAGCACCCGATGTCTGTCTCCCGTGATTGCACTCTTCGGTATTCGGAGTTTGCTATGACGAAGTAATCCGCAATGGACCCAACAATCATTACAGTGCTCTACCCCCGAAGGTGATACACGAGGCACTACCTAAATAGTTTTCGGAGAGAACCAGCTATTTCCAGACTTGTTTAGCCTTTCACCCCTATCCACAGCTCATCCCCTAATTTTTCAACATTAGTGGGTTCGGACCTCCAGTACGTGTTACCGCACCTTCATCCTGGCCATGGATAGATCGTCTGGTTTCGGGTCTACGCCCAGCAACTAAAGCGCCCTATTCGGACTCGCTTTCGCTACGCCTTCCCTAGTCGGTTAAGCTTGCTACTGAACGTAAGTCGCTGACCCATTATACAAAAGGTACGCCGTCACCCCATTAAGAGGCTCCGACTGTTTGTATGCATGCGGTTTCAGGATCTATTTCACTCCCCTCCCGGGGTTCTTTTCGCCTTTCCCTCACGGTACTGGTTCACTATCGGTCGATTACGAGTATTTAGCCTTGGAGGATGGCCCCCCATCTTCAGACAGGATTTCACGTGTCCCGCCCTACTTGTCGTACCCCTAGTTCCACACATAAGCTTTCGCATACAGGGCTATCACCTGCTATGGCCGCACTTTCCAGAGCGTTCTGCTAACTCACATGCTAAAAGGTACAAGGCTCTTCCCATTTCGCTCGCCACTACTTTGGGAATCTCGGTTGATTTCTTTTCCTGCGGCTACTTAGATGTTTCAGTTCACCGCGTTCGCTTCTCTTGACCTATGGATTCAGTCAAGGATGACCCATTCGGGCCGGGTTTCCCCATTCGGACATCTCCGGATCAAAGCTCGTTTGCCAGCTCCCCGAAGCTTTTCGCAGGCTACCGCGTCCTTCATCGCCTGTAATCGCCAAGGCATCCACCACATGCACTTATTCGCTTGACCCTATAACGAGTACGTCTGCATCGCTGCACACGTCACGCCATAGGTGAGTATCGGTGTTGTGCCGTATTCCAATTTCGTGCGCCTCTCTCAAGACACACTGCTTTGAGATACTTCTCGATACAATCTCAACCCAAATTTCGGCAGCATCCCGCACGCCATCTCTAACGCACAGCACGCCACCATTGAATTGAACTTCTTCCAAATTGTTAAAGAACGACAGCCGATTTAGATTCTCATCGAATCCATCAGTGTTAGGCCAAGCCTAAGCTAAAACGCACTCAGCGCACATCCTCGCGGATACGCAACAAATACCCTTTAGCTTAGGAATTGGTGGAGGTTGACGGGATCGAACCGACGACCCCCTGCTTGCAAAGCAGGTGCTCTCCCAGCTGAGCTAAACCCCCAAGACACCACTACTACTGTAGGTACATCCCTTAGTTCGTCACCCAACCACACCAGTTAGCGCAACCAACCAGACCAAGATGGTGGGTCTGGTTGGATTCGAACCAACGACCCCCGCCTTATCAAGACGGTGCTCTAACCGACTGAGCTACAGACCCTACAGCCTGTCGTATGACAGCCGATAAGCGTGAGCGCTTTAGCAACTTATGCTTCAAGCTCGAGAAAGGAGGTGATCCAGCCGCACCTTCCGATACGGCTACCTTGTTACGACTTCACCCCAGTCACGAATCCCACCGTGGTAAGCGCCCTCCTTGCGGTTAAGCTACCTACTTCTGGTGAAACCCGCTCCCATGGTGTGACGGGCGGTGTGTACAAGACCCGGGAACGTATTCACCGCGGCATGCTGATCCGCGATTACTAGCGATTCCAACTTCATGCACTCGAGTTGCAGAGTGCAATCCGGACTACGATCGGTTTTCTGGGATTAGCTCCCCCTCGCGGGTTGGCAGCCCTCTGTTCCGACCATTGTATGACGTGTGAAGCCCTACCCATAAGGGCCATGAGGACTTGACGTCATCCCCACCTTCCTCCGGTTTGTCACCGGCAGTCTCCTTAGAGTGCCCTTGCGTAGCAACTAAGGACAAGGGTTGCGCTCGTTGCGGGACTTAACCCAACATCTCACGACACGAGCTGACGACAGCCATGCAGCACCTGTGTATCGGTTCTCTTTCGAGCACCCCCTGATCTCTCAAGGGTTCCGACCATGTCAAGGGTAGGTAAGGTTTTTCGCGTTGCATCGAATTAATCCACATCATCCACCGCTTGTGCGGGTCCCCGTCAATTCCTTTGAGTTTTAATCTTGCGACCGTACTCCCCAGGCGGTCAACTTCACGCGTTAGCTACGTTACTAAGGAAATGAATCCCCAACAACTAGTTGACATCGTTTAGGGCGTGGACTACCAGGGTATCTAATCCTGTTTGCTCCCCACGCTTTCGTGCATGAGCGTCAGTGTTGGCCCAGGGGGCTGCCTTCGCCATCGATGTTCCTCCGCATATCTACGCATTTCACTGCTACACGCGGAATTCCACCCCCCTCTGCCACACTCTAGCCTGCCAGTCACAAATGCAGTTCCCAGGTTAAGCCCGGGGATTTCACATCTGTCTTAACAAACCGCCTGCGCACGCTTTACGCCCAGTAATTCCGATTAACGCTTGCACCCTACGTATTACCGCGGCTGCTGGCACGTAGTTAGCCGGTGCTTATTCTTCCGGTACCGTCATCAGCAAAGGATATTAGCCCTCGCCTTTTCTTCCCGAACAAAAGTGCTTTACAACCCGAAGGCCTTCTTCACACACGCGGCATTGCTGGATCAGGCTTGCGCCCATTGTCCAAAATTCCCCACTGCTGCCTCCCGTAGGAGTCTGGGCCGTGTCTCAGTCCCAGTGTGGCTGGTCGTCCTCTCAGACCAGCTACAGATCGTCGCCTTGGTAGGCCTTTACCCCACCAACTAGCTAATCTGCCATCGGCCGCCCCTATAGCGCGAGGTCCGAAGATCCCCCGCTTTCATCCTTAGATCGTATGCGGTATTAATCCGGCTTTCGCCGGGCTATCCCCCACTACAGGACACGTTCCGATGTATTACTCACCCGTTCGCCACTCGTCAGCGGAGCAAGCTCCCTGTTACCGTTCGACTTGCATGTGTAAGGCATGCCGCCAGCGTTCAATCTGAGCCAGGATCAAACTCTTAAGTTTAATCTCTGTTACTGTTTTCTATTCTTCCGAATAGGTCGCTCAACTCAAGAATCAACAAGTAGTACGAACCGAAATTCATACCCTTACTTCTTCTCTTGTGCGAGCTCTTGATACTTTTGCTTTGCGCTCATCGGCCTAAACCAACAAACGCGCATCCGTCACCAAGCGCCCACACTTATCGGCTGTAAATTTTTAAAGAACCGTTTAACGACTGGCTGGGCATTCCCTCGCACTAGGCGACCCGTCGATTCACCGCAAACACCACCACTTTTGCTCCACCGCGCTGTTTTGCTGCAGAACAGAAGCGAGATTATGTACCACCACCACCATCTCGTCAAGCAGTTTTTTTGTCACCCCCGGCAACGCGTCTCTCATCAACCCAGAAACCATCACCTGACAACACACACCGCTCAACCACCCAGCCTCAGCACCTGCAGACCAAGCCTACCCACACCAGCAACAAGAAAAGACCCTTCAAACCAAGTACCTTCTCTCACCACCGCCCCACCACCACAACAAACGCTTCGCCTTGTCTGCAGCGGGGAGCCGAATAATAGGACACACCCAGCAAACCTGCAAGTACTTTTGCGTTTTTTGTGAAATTGAGCGGGTAGACCAACCACAGCCAAAGACGACGCGCATGTACTAATAAAGCGAGGCACGTAAAGCCTAACCGGACAGGTCAAACGCATGCGGCAAATACAGCGCCGGCGATCAAACACGAGGAACGCGCTGGCCTGCCGCGCTGCGAAGCTCGGGCTCATATCACGCCGTGCAGTCGCTCCCAATCAATCAGCTCACTGAGATTCACCTGCGCACGCTTCAAGTTGATCTGTTCGCGCAGCGGTTGCCGGAAGAAATCTGCTTCCGGCGAAGCTTTCTTCGGGCATATTCAAAATTCGTCAGAATTTGCAGGGCTCCATGCGTGATATGCCTGCTCCTTACCACTCCCTCAACCCCGATACCATGCCAAAGCCTTATCTCATGCGACTCTACGAGTTGTTCAGGGTCGACGATTCAAGGAGCCTAGACGTGCGGCCCAGTCCAAGCGCTATTTGCGGACACAGATGACCGACGGCATCCATCCGGTGCGGCCGTTCAGCTATGCGCCGGGGCGAGGCACTGCGCGCGGCGTAGCGCTATGGTCAAGCACACGCAAGGGCGCTGCCTTGATGAGTGATGGCTACGCCCGTATAACACTACTCGATCATTGAGACGTGCAAGGCCAACGGCATTGACGCGTACAGCGATCTGGTTGTGCTGTTCAAGGCGCTGCCCTATGCGGCAAGTGCCGCTGACTATGTATGAGCAACTGCTACCGCGGTGCCTTGAAAATCCGACGCAAGAACCGGCGGCTCGACGCTGTAGACGTCCGTCACGGATCGCTTACTCTTAAAACTTGAACGACGCCCCTACCGAATACATATTCCAGCCTGGATTATTTCGTGTAAAACCTAAATTTGAAGCATGCTGCGCCCTGACAAAGACGCTAAGTTGCTTATGCAAGGCCAATGATAATTCAGCTGTTTCCAAAAAATTTAAATAACTTCCTTGATAAACATCAGATCTAACTTGCTTATTGCTTAATACTGCGGCACCTAAGCCAATTTTAAAAACCAACCTATCATTAAAGAAATGAAAATTAATTAGCGGATTAATTCCTGTCACCACAAAACTTCCATTCCTCCTGAAAACCGTATGCACATAACTTGCCCCACTGACTGTGATGTTATCCCGTACCGACCAAACAGAACGCTCAATCCCAATACTTAGCGAACGTGTTTGTGGAGAATTTTTAAATACCAGTAAATTAGGAACACCGCCTTTCTCTCCGCTCCCACCTCCTAAGCTCAACGTATACAAATATCGCTCTCGATCTAATTCCATAGCTTGCGTCGCTGCAGAAAAAACGAGCGCACTTATAAAAGATGGAGTCACCAGATAAAATTTCGTGTAACGCTTGAAATCCATAAACATTCACCTCATTGCACAACCTTATTTCTTACACTCAAGCCATTGGTCGAAAATCATTGCTTAACACAATCGCTCTCAACGACCCATTCACCGCTTCTTGATTTCTTGGCGCCCTTATACCCTTCGTCGACTTTCTGTTCCCCATTTTCTGGTGGAGGTGGACGGGATCGAACCAACGACCCCCGCCCTATCAAGACAGCGCTCTAACCGACTGAGCTACAGACCCTACAGCCTGTCGTATGACAGCCGATAAGCGTGAGCGCTTTAGCAACTTATGCTTCAAGCTCGAGAAAGGAGGTGATCCAGCCGCACCTTCCGATACGGCTACCTTGTTACGACTTCACCCCAGTCACGAATCCCACCGTGGTAAGCGCCCTCCTTGCGGTTAAGCTACCTACTTCTGGTGAAACCCGCTCCCATGGTGTGACGGGCGGTGTGTACAAGACCCGGGAACGTATTCACCGCGGCATGCTGATCCGCGATTACTAGCGATTCCAACTTCATGCACTCGAGTTGCAGGGTGTCAACAAGGGTTGCGCTCGTTGCGGGACTTAACCCAACATCTCACGACACGAGCTGACGACAGCCATGCAGCACCTGTGTATCGGTTCTCTTTCGAGCACCCCCTGATCTCTCAAGGGTTCCGACCATGTCAAGGGTAGGTAAGGTTTTTCGCGTTGCATCGAATTAATCCACATCATCCACCGCTTGTGCGGGTCCCCGTCAATTCCTTTGAGTTTTAATCTTGCGACCGTACTCCCCAGGCGGCCAACTTCACGCGTTAGCTACGTTACTAAGGAAATGAATCCCTAACAACTAGGGATGGTCTGAACAAAGCACTTTCGAGCGTGCATGGGCAAGTCTCAGATGATTCTCGGCTTGCTTATTCGTCGAGTTGGTTTCGAACAGAGCAATCTGACGGTTCTTTGGCTGCGCTTTTTGTTGCAATGTCGCTTGTTTGCACCTCGATCCAGCGCATCTTGCTCACACCTTTATTAATTTGCGACGCGTCATCCACAAGTTGGACAGAGCAAACAAAGTCGCAGCTGCGCGGTGTTTTTCTTCAAGCCACGGTAGCGCACGTTGACAAACCCGAACTGCTGTTTGATCAGCCGGAACGGATGCTCAAATTTCGCTCGGATACTTGCCTTGGTACGTTTCCCGAACTGTGAAATAAAATTTGCACGGACACCCACTTTGCCTTTTGGATACGCCCCCTCCAGACCGCCCATTTCGCGCGGACGCGACGTCGGCAATGCCGAAACGTTCATCTTCTGCATCCCCCGGAAACACCGTTGGCGAACGGGCAAGATTGAGGGCACACCATCTCGCCCTACACCTGCGCTTCACCCATGAATGCCAATCCAACGACTGTAATCGATATCTATCTTTCATCGCTTGTCTTTAGGCAGGAGGAGACCAACGAGTATTTGCCGGATCACGCAAGACCCGGTGAAGGGCTTGATACAGAGGCGCACATTTCATTTCGCCCGGCATTCCGGCACACCTCGTTCCAGATCGGACACAAATGCCTATGAGAGAATCACGTTTCCGCCGACCTGGTTCTGGACATGTCCGCTGTGGTACGCCCCTCCCGGGCCCCATACATTGCATGTCGGATTTGCGCGCCACATAATGCGTTGCGTGAGCCGCACTGGCCAATATCGACATCTGACGAACCGCACATTTATGTCCAAAGCATTGCCAGCCATACCAACGCCTCCGATAACGGGTTCTTCCGTGCCCGTCGTCTCGCGGGCGTTTCCATTCGTGCAACTGCCAAGGGTAGCAAGCGTGGATAAGAGCAGGGGTCCGGCGGTGCAATCGCTTATCGATAACAAAACAAAACCACTGGGAAGTCTCGGCGCCCTGGAAACCTTGGCGTTGCAGATCGCCTTGATACAACGTAGCGACACCCCCCGCATCCTGTGCCCGACCCTCGTGGTATTCGCCGGAGACCATGGCGTCACCGCTCAGGGCGTGAGTCCATTTCCACAGTCGGTAACCGGGCAGATGGTGGCCAATTTCGTCGCCGGAGGTGCAGCGATCAACGCGTTCTGTAGCGCGTCGGATATGCATTGCGCGATCGTCGACGTGGGCATTGCCAATCCATTGCCAAAAGATCTCGATCTCGAAGCGGCGCCGGCAAGATCATTACTGACTCGTGACGCGGTGGCCGCTGGAACAGCGGATTTCTCTCGCGAACCGGCAATGTCCGTGCCGCAATTGCAGCACGCCATGGAAGCAGGTGCCCGTGCGGTCGAAAAACAGGTGGCACGAGGTTGCAACACGATCGGCTTCGGGGAAATAGGGATTGGCAACACATCAGCCGCCGCGTGCTTGATGCATCGCTTTACCGGTGAGCCAATTGCCGATTGCGTCGGACGTGGCACGGGACTGGACGATACCGGTTTGGCCCGCAAGCGCGACGTGCTGACTGCCGCCCTGGCGCTACATGGCCCGGTGCTCGATAGCATCGTCGATCCGATTGAGCGGGCGCAACAGACCCTGGCAACGTTCGGTGGATTCGAGATTGCGGCGATGACGGGCGCCTTCCTTGCCGCGGCGGCAAAGGGGATGACGATTCTCGTCGACGGTTTCGTCGTCTCGTCCGCTTTGCTGGCCGCCTGCGCGCTCGTTCCCGCTACCCGCGATTACTGCGTCTTTTCTCACGAATCCGACGAGAAAGGACACCAGGCAATGCTCGCCTATTTCAACGCGCATCCGCTATTGCGCCTGGGCCTTCGACTCGGCGAGGGGACCGGTGCGGCGCTCGCGCTACCGCTGCTTCGCGCAGCATGCGCCATGCTTTCCGATATGGCGAGTTTTGCATCGGCTAGCGTCGACGGCCGCAACGCATGACGCGCGCGCAAGAGAAACACGATAGCCTCGATTGGCGGGAAGAGGCCCGAACGATCGTCATCGCATTCGGCTACTTCACACGCTTTCCTGTGCCGCACGGCGTCGCGTTCACCGATGCGCGGCTTGCGCGTTCAGCACGCTATTTTCCTGTCGTGGGCGCCGTCGTCGGTGCGCTGGGGGCGTTGACTTTCGGTATTGGCAGTCATGTCCTGCCGCTTTCGGTCGCCGTTCTGCTATCGATAATCGCGACGCTTCTCGCGACCGGCGCGCTACACGAAGACGGGCTGGCCGACTGCTGCGACGCATTCGGCGGCGGTTATCAGCGCACCGACGTGCTGCGCATCCTGAAAGACTCCCGGATCGGCGCGTTCGGTGCCATCGGCTTGATCGTCACGTTGACGCTGAAATGGCAAACGCTGCAGGGTCTCGCCGCCTATGGCTACGGATTCGTCGCAGCGTGGATGATCGTCGCCCATGCCGCCAGCCGCGCGGGAGCCATCGTGTTCACGGCAACACTCGATTACGCCCGGACGCCCAAGGATAAGGGGCAGGATGCCGGGCATGTCGATAGGCGCCCGGCCGACAGCGGAACACCGAGCATCGCGGAGGAGGACGCCACCGGTTCGGCGATCGATGCAAAGGCACGGCCGTTCCAACGCGGCAGTGGCAACGACGTTCGCGCTGAACACGCCACCAGGGCGACCAAGGGCGTCATCATCGCCCTGGTACTAGGCCTGCCTGGCCTGTTTTGGCATGGCATCGCGCTCGGACTCGTACTGATCGGGGCAGGCGCGGTGCTGCATTGGCTGCTGGGACGATGGTGGCTGCGGCGCATCGGCGGTTACACCGGTGATTGCCTAGGACTCGCACAGCAATTGTTCGAAATGGGTATCTATCTGATCGTGCTCGCATGGATCTCGTCCTGATTCGTCATCCGGCAGTCGACGTGCCGTCTGGCGTCTGCTACGGCCAGACCGACGTCGCGCTCCTTCCGCGCTTCCCCGCGGACACGGCCGAATCTCAGCATTCGGTGGTCGGTACGACGGACCTCGCCATCCCGCCGCAAACTGCGACGATAGCCTTGGCCGTCGCGAACATCACAGCCCACCTCCGCGAACGTGGCCTCGTGCATGCTTGTTTCGCGAGCCCATTGCAACGATGCGCAGACGTTGCGCACGCCCTGACCCGGGCATTGCCATCGCCTGGCTTGCACGATCCGCGTGACGATCCGCGTGACGATCCACGTCGACAGCAACACGCATCGTTGACGTTCGCTCATCCGCATGAGCACGCCGCGTCGAAAGCACGCCTGCCTGCTTCGCCTGTCATCGAGCCAAGGTTGGCGGAACTCGACTTCGGCCAGTGGGAAATGCAGCGCTGGGACGACATTCCCCGCCATCAGATCGACGCATGGGCAGCCGATATCCTCAATGGCCGGCCACACCACGGTGAAAGCGTGCAAATGCTGGCCGACCGTTGCGGCGCCTGGCTGCGAGAGCTGACCACGACACTCGACAGCGCAAACCATGAAGAAGAGACCGACGAGCCCGCACCACCGCCCTGCCTGCTGCTTATCGGGCATGCCGGCCCCATTCGCGTCTTGACCGCGCTGGCACTCGACCTGCCATTGACCGCCACGCTGCAATGGCCACTCGATTTCGGTGGCGCCGTGACGTTGCGGCATCGCGGTTCGCGCCCGTCACCATCGTGGACCTTACGGCAGTGGGACGGCTAACTGCGGTAAATGTCGAATGCGGCGGCGCAATAAGACGGCCCGCGGGCCGTACCTGACCACCCTCATGGCCCCAGGCGCCGGCGTGCGCGATCCAGGTCTTCGCATAGCAGACGTGCCCCATCGAGCAGGCGCGGTCCGGGTCGACTGATAAGGTCGCCATCGATCGAAAAGAGATTGCCTGCCGCCACCGCAGGCAACAACGGCCAGGCCTGCCATGCAGTCCAGTCCGTTACCATCGCCGTATTTCCGTTCCGCGTCGCGCCTGCCGCCGGCGCGACGATCGCCTGTGGCGCGGCGGCGATCACCGCCTCGGCTGACACAGTCGGCGCCACGCCAGGGAGATCTGCAAATACGTTACGGCCCCCACAAAGTGCAATGACATCGCTTGTAATCTGCCGCCCACTCAATGTCATCAACGGGTGCGTCCAGACTTGATAAAACACGCTGATCCGCGAACGCCGCGCGTAGCGTTCCCGCAATGCCGCAAAACCCGTTTCCAACCGCGCCGCCTCCTGGTTCGCGGTCGAAGCGGTGCCGAGTAGCGCGCCTAAGCGTCGCAGCGAAGTGCCTATATCGTCGACATGCCTCGGCTCACTGACGAAAACCGGAATGCCTAGCGCGGTCAAGGCATCCAATTGCCGATCGGCATTGCCATAGCGCCAAGCCACGATGAGATCCGGATGCAGCGCGGCAATACGCTCGATGTCAATCGATGCGTAGCCCCCTACGCGCGGCAACGTCCGCGCTGCGGGCGGATAGTCGCTGTAATTGACGGCGCCGACCAGCCACGCGCCCCCGCCGGCTGCATAGACCAATTCCGTGACATGGGGGGCAAGACTGACGATCCGTCGCGCCGGCCTTCGCAAACTGACAAGGCGACCGGCGTCGTCGCGCGTGCACCAAGGACTTGCCACGGCGCTGCACGACGCATCGTTGTCTTCCTCGCGATAGCCTGCGCCATCGGCACGGGCGCCGGGATGTTGCGCGAACGAAGCGACCGGGCAGAACCCCATCGCGCCAGACAGCAATGCGGCCAGCCAAAGACGGACGCATCGACGCCCGATATGCGGCATCGGCCTATCGTCCTTTCCCGCGACACACGCCTCACCGTCAGTTGGCTTCATCAAACGCCCAGCCGTGAAGCGGCAATGCCGCCCTTCAAATCCAATGGCAACCCCGCGACCGTCAACACCACACGATCACTCGCCGCGGCAACACGCTGGTTCAATCGCCCTAGTTCATCGACGAACAATCGTGTGACCGCCCCCATCGGCACCACACCCAGTCCGATTTCGTTGCTGACCAACACGACTCGACTCCGGCTTTGCGCCAAGGCCACATCGAAATCCGATAGCCGTGCCTGCCAGTCCTCGCGGGGCGCATCCGCGTCCATCGGGCACAGCAATCGCGTCAGCCACAACGTCAGACAATCGATCAGCACGATGCCCTCCCCCTCGGCATCCGCGGAACGTAGCGCGCCTGCAAGGTCGTGATCCGCTTCAATCAGCCCCCATGCGGCCGGCCTGCGCGCGCGATGCAACGCAATCCGTCCCGCGAATGCAATGTCACCGGGGACGCAAGCCGATGTTGCAATATACGTAATGGTCGGGGCGACGCTCCCGTTAACATGAGAATCGCTGGCGTCGGATGCGACCGCATGCGCGGCGTCAGCGCGGGCAGGCGCCGCCGTTGGCGACGTGACTGAGCGCGTCGCCAATGCTGCGGCCCATTCCTCGGCAAAGCGGCTCTTTCCCGAACGGGCCCCCCCCAGGACAAATGTTAACCGCGGCGCACGCGCCGTGGCATCGTCACTACGCGCATCACTGTCACGCGCCGCGCCGCCGCTGGACACTTCGGAAACCGGATTGACGGACATGGCGTATCCTTTTTTCTAGATGTCGAGCACTCTAGCATTGGCAAGACCGGACCGGCCGGCATGGTCCGATTCCGTACGATCGCCTAGACTATAACAACGCCATCGGCGGGCGAGTGTAGGGCGATGCGGCGTAGCGATGCAGAGGCGTCGTTACGCCATCTGGCCGACCTCACGGACAGACGACAAGGCGTACGACACGTAATGCAGGCCAGGCAGGAAGGAAGCAATGGTGTTCACACATGTAGTCAATGGCGACCGCGCCGCCACGTTGCTCGACGAGGCACTCGCGCTGCCGGCCAATGCCGCGCGTCGCGGCGATCCAGTGGTCGTGCTGCACGACGACCTGACAGTCGGACCGCTGCGACACATAGACGAGAGCGCGGAAGCGCGCGTGGGTTTCTGGCAACGCGTGCTGGGCGCAGGTGAGCGCGGCATGTCACAAACGATTACTGATGCATTTGCGATCAATGACCATACCCTGAAGACGCTGACCGTCGACAATGAGGGGGAGGTTGTCTTTTGGCATACCCGACATGCGGCAGACCAGTTGCTGCTGCGCCGCCTTGCTTATCGGCTGCGCAACATGCCGCAACGGTTGAACGAAATCGCCATCCAAAGCGATCGTCCCATCGGCGAGCTCGACGCACGGCACCCCGGCTACGATAGGGCCGCGCATGCCGCATCACTCGCCGCGGTCAGTGATGGCTTGCACGCCATCGCGCCCATTTCAATACTCCGCATCAGCCGGCTTGCCCTGGAATGGCAGGAGTTGAAACAGCTCGATAACGATGTTCGCCGTTTACGCACGAATACCTTCGCAAGCGGTACGTTTGCCGAGATCGATGCCGCCGCATTGGAGTACGCCACCACCGAATGGATGCCATATCTGGAATTGGCGGCACGTCTGCGTCAGCATGCGGATACCGCGGTCAGCGATGCGATTGTCGGGTGGCGCTGTCGCGAACTGGCTGCCACGGGACGCCTTGCGCTGGATGACGATCCCGTCCTCGTCAAGGAAACACGGGTCCGCCGCCGCGGCTAGACGGCGACGGACCCGTGATCGCTTGATCCGTTCAGTTGGTCAGAATACCAGGCCGGCTTCGTGGGCCTGTACATCGGCGTGATAACTTGAACGCACCATTGCGCCGACTGCCGCGTGGGTGAAGCCCATTTCGTAGGCAGCCGTCTCATAACGCTTGAATGTGTCCGGATGGACATATTCACGAACCGGTAGATGGTGCTCCGACGGCTGCAAATACTGGCCGATCGTCAACATGTCGACGTTATGCTCGCGCATGTCGCGCATGACCTGCAGGATCTCTTCCTCGGTTTCCCCGAGGCCGACCATCAGGCCCGACTTTGTTTGTACTTCCGGATGCAGCGCCTTGAAATCCTTCAACAGCTTCAGTGAGTGCGCGTAGTCGGAACCGGGGCGCGCTTCCTTGTAGAGACGCGGCACCGTTTCAAGGTTGTGATTCATCACATCCGGCGGTGCGGCATTCAGGATGCCCAAAGCCCGATCCAGGCGACCGCGGAAGTCCGGCGTCAAGATCTCGATCCGTGTCGCCGGTGACAACGCCCGCGTACGTTCGATGCACTCGACGAAGTGTGCGGCCCCGCCATCACGCAGGTCATCTCGGTCGACGCTGGTGATGACGACGTAACGCAACTTCAGCGCCGCGATGGTCCGCGCCAGGTTCTCCGGTTCCTTGGTATCGAGCGGGTCGGGTCGGCCATGACCGACATCGCAGAAAGGACAACGCCGCGTACACTTGTCGCCCATGATCATGAAGGTGGCCGTACCCTTGCCGAAGCATTCGCCGATATTCGGACAGCTTGCTTCTTCACAGACCGTATGCAATTGGTGCTCGCGCAAGATCTGCTTGATCTCGTTGAAGCGCGAACTCCCTGTGGCCGCTTTCACACGGATCCACTCGGGTTTTTTCAGCTTTTCGATCGGGATGACCTTGATCGGAATCCGCGACGTCTTCGCCTGGGCCTTCTGTTTCTGCGTGGCATCGTAAACCGGCGTGGTAACGGCATCCGTCCCAACGCCTGCGGTGTTGCCATTCGACACCGCGGCCGGCACTGTTTCAGCGCCGTTCTGTACTATGCTCATCTCAAAGATTCCGTTCGGGGAGATTCGCCGCCAGTCGGTCGGCCAGCCGCGCCGCCACCTCGCGCCATTCGGCTTGCACGCCCGCGCTGGCCATATCGGTGGTCTTCAGTCCGGCGTATCCGCACGGATTGATATCGTCAAATGGACGTAAATCCATCCCGACATTCAGACTGACCCCATGGTAGCTGCACCCCTGGCGGATCTTCAGCCCGAGTGCGGCGATTTTCGCGCCCGCCAACGTCCCGTCCACCAAGTAGATACCCGGCGCGCCCGGATGGCGTTCACCAGCCAGATTATACGCCGCCAGCGTGTCGATGACGGCCTGCTCGATCCGACGCACGTACTCCTTGACCATCAGACCCCTGCGCCGCAGGTCGATCAGCAAATACGCCACCACCTGACCCGGCCCGTGATACGTGATTTGTCCGCCCCGATCGGTCTTGACCAATGGAATGGCGGCATCCCGACGCAGCAGGTGCCCTGGATCTCCGGCGAGACCCAGTGTATAGACAGGCGGATGGGAAACCAGCCATAGCTCGTCGGCAGTGTCAGCCGCACGGGTATCGGTGAACACGCGCATGGCGTCGAAACACGCGGCATAATCGCGTTCGCCGCACCACTTCACGGCGATACCGTTGCTTATTTGCACCGCAAGATCAAGAGAAACAGGAAGCGTCGTCGTCATGGCGCAAGTGTACTGGAATTCGAAAACCCGGCGCCGCTGTACAGTATTGCGCCTCGCCGAAGCTGCCCCGCCATGACGAATCGCGCCTTACATCACACGGCTTGGCGCAGTATGGGGCGATAACAGGCCTTGCAGACGCTGACGCCACCGGGGGTCCGCGCTGTCGCTCGACAGCGATACACACGCGTCACGATCTCCATCGACACCCACCCACAGCCGGTCACCCGGTGCAACCTGCAGCGTGAGCCCTTGGTCCAGCCAGTAATCCGCGGGATCGCCTTCCCGTGTGACCCATATACGACCCGCACGTGCCGCGACGCGGCCCCGCGTGCCAACTTCCCACAGCTGCGTCTGCCCCGCCGGAACGGCGAAAAGGGTCTGAACCGCGAGCTTCTTCAAGGTATTCATCACTACGCCTCATTTTGCCTGGTACATCGCGCCAGCACTTTCCCTGGCTTGACTGTCCTTGCATAATAAGAATTGTCTGATGTAAGGAAAAACGATAAATTCAGCCACATCATGTGAGGAATTTTCACCGTTGGATGCTCATCGCCTGCCGAACCTGACGACACTGCGTGCTTTCGAAGCCGCGGCGCGGCATCAGAGCTTTTCAAAAGCCGCTGATGAGTTGTATGTAACCCACGGCGCGGTCAGTCATCAGATCCGCGGCTTGGAAGAAGAGTTGCAGACCACGTTGTTTGCACGGACAGGCAAGCGGGTGGTACTCACGGAGGCAGGCGAGCGCTACGCGTTGCAGGTGCGCGACGCGCTACGGACGCTGGTCGAAGCCACCACCAATGTGCGTAACGGTGGTCGCGGGCAACGGCTGGTCGTGAGCGTCTTGCCGTCGCTGGCGTCACGTTGGCTGATGCCGCGCATCGGCCGATTCATCGAACGACACCCGGAAATCGATATCGAAGTGCGTGCCTCGGCCGAATACGCCGATTTCGCACGCGGCGAGGTGGATATCGGCATGCGTCATGGAAAAGGCCCTTATCCGGGGCTGTACACGGAAACGCTTGTCCGCGACGTGTACTTTCCCGCCTGCAGTCCCCTGCTCAAAGGTGGACGCCTGCCGACGAGTCCGCGCGAGATGTTGTCGTATCGGCTGCTGCAATCGTCAGGCGATGAGCCGTGGCGACTTTGGTTCGATGCCGCGGGCCTGAAAGATGTGCCCGAACCGCAACACGGCCCACGCTATATGGATTCGAGTCACTTGCTCGATGCCGCCATCCGCGGCCAGGGGATTGCGCTGGTCCGCTCTTCGCTGGCCGCCGATGATCTGCGCGACGGTCGCCTGGTGCGACTGTTCGACGTGGATGCGAGCGACGGGGCCGAGACGTCGGTGGTATGTCCGCCATCCCTGAAAAGCACTCCCCGCGTGGAGGCATTTCTAACCTGGCTGCGGGAAGAAGTGCATGAGCCGGATAGCACGCCCGCGACGGTGCCGCTCGGCACCGCCGTCGTACATACCGCCGCTCAAGCACCGCCGCACAAGACTACAGCACGAACTTGACCGTTGGATGCGCTGTGACTGCACGGTAGATATCGTCCAGTTGCGCACGGCTCTGGGCACGGATGATGACCGTCAGGCCGGTGTATTTGCCACTGCTCGAAGGCCGAACCTCGACCTTGGAACGGTCCAGCGTGGCATCGTACTGCTCGACCAGCTTCAAGACGGTTTCCTGGAAGTCCGGTCCGGCCTGGCCCATTACTTTCAGTGGAAAGTCGCAGGGAAAATCAAAGATTTCCTCTTTGCCGTCTTCACTCGCGCTGTCCTTTTGCTGGGCCAGCGGCGTGTTTTTCGATGCCTCGCTCATGCGTGTTCTCCGTCCTCCTCGGCGCCCGGCGCGGACCGCGGCACAGCCATGCGCCGCGCCAAGATGACTACTTCTTGCTTTGGAACTTCATCATCAGCATATCCCACATGCGGCCGGCAAAACCGGCCCGCGGCACAGCCGTCAATGCCACCACCGGAAACTGTGTCAGTTCCTTGTCGTCGGCCATGATCTTCACGACACCCACGGGCTGGCCATCGGCGATAGGCGCGACGAGCGGCTGGTCACGCACCAGCACCGGCTTGATCTTGCTCGCCGTGCCGCTGGGAACCGTGATGTATTGATCGCTCTTCACACCAATTTTGACGTCGTTCACCTGCCCCTGCCACACGCGCGCCGTCTCGATCGTCTGGTTTGCCGCATACAGGCGGACGCCTTCGTACGCCTGATAGCCGTAATTCAGCATCTTCAGGCTGTCCGTGACCCGCAGCGCTTCCTTCGGCTCACCCATCATCACCGTGACTAGGCGGCGGCTCGCGCCCGGCACACCCGGCAGTGGACGTTTGGCGGTGGCGATCAGGCAATAGCCAGCCGCTTTCGTATGACCGGTTTTCAGGCCGTCGACCGTCGGGTCCAGCCATAGCAGGCGATTCCGGTTCGGCTGGCGAATGTGGTTATACGTGAATTCCTTCTCGGCGAAGATCGGGTAGTACTCCGGGAAGTCGCGGATCAGGTGCGTGGCTACGATCGCCAGGTCGCCGGCGGACGTGTAGTGGTCCGGATTCGGCATGCCGTTCACATCGGCGAAATGGCTGTGCTTCATGCCGAGCTTGGCCGCTTCCGCATTCATCATGTTGACGAAACCGGCCTGGCTCCCACCAATCAGCTCGGACAGCGCGATGGCGGCGTCATTGCCGGACTGCGTGACCATGCCATGCAACAGGTCGTTCACGGAGACTGGCTTGCCGGCCTCGATGAACATCCGCGATTCATCGGTGCCGACAGTGCGAACCGCTTCACTCGGAAGTACCGTTTGTTCCAGCGTGATCCGCTTGTCTTTCAACGCCTGGAACACGATGTAGGTGGTAAGGAGCTTGGTCAACGACGCCGGTTCGACACGTTCGTCGGCGTTGCTGGAAGCGAGAACCTGGTTGCTGGTGGCATCCACCAGCAACCAGGCGCTGGCTTGTACGGCAGGCGGCGCCACCTGGGCGTGCGCGATGAGCGGCAGCGACGGCATGGCAACGCCAAGTGCCGCGATCACGGCGGCACGGGGAGTAAAAGCGGGGAAACGCATAGAAGAATAGAGGAAGGCTGATTGCAACAGTTAGGAGAGCCGGGCGTAAGCCGCAGGCAAGGCGGCCGCAAGACGGGGATCGAGACGACCCCGGGTATTATACGCGCCAGGATTCGGTGACCAAGCGCTTCACGATATGCAGTTTGCGATGGAAAAAATGGTCTGCCCCAGGAACGACGGTAATCGGTAGTTCCTGCGGACGTGCCCATTCGAATACGTTGGTCAGCGGAATGGTGTCATCCTGCTCGCCATGAATCGCGATGGTGTCCTCCCGCACCGAGGGCACGTCCCACTTGCCAGCGGGCATTCCCACGACCACCAGACGCTGAATGACGAGACCGGGGTCACGCTCGGCCAGCGTCTTTGCCACTGCGCTGGCCACGAAGGCACCGAACGAGAATCCCGCCAGCGCGATCGGCATGGTCGCCGCGGTGTGCGCGGCGGCGGCATCCTTGCCGCCCGCCCGCAGATGTGCGATCAGCGCAAGCAGGTCATCCTGTTCACCGATGCCTTTGTCGTGCGTGCCCTCACTTTCTCCCACGCCGCGGAAATTGAGGCGAGCGGTACGATACCCCAATTGCACAAAGGTGCGCGCGAGTGTGGTGGCAACCTTGTTATCCATCGTTCCTTGGAACAACGGGTGCGGGTGCGCGACGAATGCCAAGCCCCGTGGCACGCCGTCGGCCTGCGTCGCACGGAGGTCCGCCTCCTCCACGGCAATTTCGAGACGGCCGGTGGGACCGTCTATCAGGTAACGTTGCACGCTGTCGCGCCTCCTGCCCTTGTCGATGTTTTCCGCATGTTCTGCCGCTGCTCACGCGCCCGGCAGGTCCACCAGCAGCCGCTCAACAACCTTGCCGCCCACAAGATGCGAATCGATGATCTCATCGATATCGGATTGATCAACATAGGTGTACCACGTGGCCGACGGATAGACGACCAGCACCGGGCCCAATTCACACCTATCGAGGCAGCCGGCCTGGTTGATCCGCACGGCCCCCTCCCCGGCGAGGCCCAGGGACTTGATGCGTTTTTTCGCGTATTGCTGCATCTCGGCCGCGCCGCAACCGGCACAACTCGGACGCGACGCACCGGCATCACGTTGATTCAGACAGAAAAACACGTGATGCTTGTAAAAAGACGGTGCAGCGGAAGGGGATTCGGACATGGTGACCGGACCTGATTGGCAGTGGACGGTTTGCAGGGGGGCGACCCCGATCTTTGCCGGGTCCGCGATAAGCGCCATTATAGCGATCTGGGCGGTGCGCCATGGTGTTCACGGGGATGCCTCGCGGCCTGCACGCCCGCCGTGGCCCACACGCGGCGCGGTGGATGCCCCGACGCCGCGATGCGTCGACGACCCATTTCGCCGTCAATGCGGGCGGCGACGGCGCGCCTGGGCCGATAGCCAGTCGCGTTCGGCGGATGCCGCAAGCCAGAGCAAGGCCGCATAGGGCCAGACACCGGCAAGCCATTGCGCCAGGTCATTCAAATGCCGATATTCGCCTTGCCGCCAGCTCATCTGCACGCCTGGCCAGTACGGATTCAGTGGCAACAGGTTCACCAGCAGCAAGGAAACAAGCAGGGTGGCAGACGCCCATAAGGCACGGCTGCGCAGGCGCTGGCGCAGAAAGAACGGCAAAATCAACGCGCCCGCCAGCAACCCGGTAATCGCGCCGTCGGTCGTCCAGTCGAACCAATTACGCCAGTCGCCGCTCGATTGCACGCCATTCGCAACGGTCTTGACGACCAATGCGCTGATCAACATTCCATAGATCAACCTATAGCGCGGCGCCTGTGCGCGGATCGGCAACGAGGCGAACAATCCTGCGCCGAGTACGCCGAGCGTCGTGATGATCGCTTCCCAGACATGGGAATCGGTCCACGAAGCAAGGGCGTCGGGGAATGCATCGGCGAACGCGCTCAATCCAGGCACGAAATCGAGGATGGCGTCGGTCGTGGCCGGATCGGCAAGATCCCAGATCCGGCGCGGCCAGTCACCAATGCCCAGCAGGAAGGGTTGGGGATACATCTGCGCAAGCGGCCACAGCAGCAGCAAGGCGATGGATTTGCCGGAATGCCGCTCAAACCACTGGAACCGCTTCCTTCGTAACCAGCCGCGATCTAGCAAGGCTCCGACGAACGGCGCCGCGACAACACCGCCAATCAAGGCACCCACGGCGTTCGTCGCGAGGTCGAGGTTCGACGCCACGCGCGTGGGTAGATAGGTCTGCACGGCTTCCATCGCACCGGACAGGATCACGCCCGAGAGCAGCGCCGCCAGCACGGCCGAGGCACCACGCAACCGCGGGTAGACGGCCAGCACGACGAAGACGCCAAGCGGTACATACCCGAGAACGTTCGTGATCAGATCGAACGGGGTGAGCCAGCGGGGGATGGGCGCGCTCAGATAAGCAAATGGACCAACGCCTATATCCGTCCAACCGGTCATCGGGTACAAGCTGCCGTACATCACCAGCGCGACCCACCACGCCAGCGCTTGCCGCGCAAGCGGCGATGCCCGGCGACGCCATGGCTTGTCCGTCTGATGCTCGGGCGGAACGACCGACGACTGCGCATGGGGTGGCTTGCCGTTTCGCACGGATTTGGGCGATCTGGACACAGATGGCGGACGTCGCGACATGCGGCTGGCGTTCTTCTTTTGATCGATACGGAAAGGGGCCTACCAGGCGGCTAGGGAAAGGGGGCGGGCGATGCCGGTGACATCACTCGACAGCCCCCCGTTCCGCCAGGTGCGTTTGTAACGCAACGATAACCCAATCGCCGACCGCCGCGGCCACCTTGTCACTCGCATCGGCAATGGCCGCCGCGGCGCCAGCGGCGTTCGGGCTGGGGCAAGGCACACTGACGGTGAATTCACGCTGTGCGACCCAACGGTTCGCGCCCGTCGAACGCGGCGACGCGCCGGTCTTCGCGCCTTGCAGGGCGGCGGCGCTCGGCCAGGGTGCCCGCAGAGATGCGCGCACGCTGACCACGCCCACCCCCTGGCGGGCTGACGTGAAGCGCTGTGAGAAATCGATCAGTTCGATCCGCAGCAATGGCGCGCGCTCGGGGTCACCGCCTTGCAATACCTCCACGCGTGAGGCCAGACGCGCGCGCAACCGGTCCGTCAACAGTTGCGACGGCGTGCCGGACCAGCGACTGTTCGCGTAGGTACGCGCTTCGCGGATGTCAGCGTAATCCAATCGATAGCGAATCCGGTCGTCATCGAGCGACGCGGAAGCACTCACCGGCATCAACTTCAGCGCGGGAGGATTGGTCGCGAGCACTTGCGGCCGGACCGCCTGCGATGCCGTGGCGTCATCGCCTTGCAGGGTGGATGGCGGCAATGCGGCCGATGGACCCAGGTCATAGCGCACCAGACGATTGCTGACCACCGGCTTGGGCGTCGTCGAGCAGCCCGTCAACACAGTCACCGCGCCGCCCACCATGCACACGAGGCAGAGCATGCGACGCGACATCCGTGCTGCCTCCCCGCCGAAACGCACACTGCTGCCCGTCATTCTCCCTCTCCTTTCGGCGCGATGGCGCGCCATGCCGCTTGCGCGTCACGATCATCCTGGCCTTGGTCGTCGGCCGCCGCACCATGGGTGTCGCTCATGCCACCCGCGTGGCTGGCGGGATTGCCGGAGGCGTCGGGCGCATCCGGCGTATCAGGCGCCTCGGGCGCGTCCGCCACATCGGCACCGGCTGCGCCATGATAGGCGGCATTCGCCCCGCCCACGGGGCCGGCACCTGCCTTGCCGCGCACTGCCGACGGCCACCCAAAACCGGCCTCACCCGGCCCCGGACTCGGCCTCGGCGTGCCGAACAGCAAGCTGCGCGGATGATCGGCGATCAGGTCCGCGGCGCGGCTTATGCTGCGACTCGCCACGCGGACATTGTCCGATAGTGCATCCAGGCGCGGCAGCGTGTCGTAACGAACCTTGGCGGAGATATCCGCGAGCGCGTCGCCGGTGCGCTCCGCCGCCGTGCCGATACGATTCAGGTTCCCGATCAACGGGCCATCCGGACGGTTAAGCGTGATCATCAACCGGTTTGCCGATTGCACGGTCTGGTCCAGATGCGCCATTGTCTCCGGCAATCGCTGCACCACAGGATCAGCATGCACGGCCAGCGCGTCCACGTGCTTTGCGGCGTGGCGGATGCTGGTCATCGTGGCCATGAATTGCTGCCGGGTGTCGTCGTCGGTCCAGCGACCGAGATTGTCACCGATGCGCGCCATCTGCGTCAGCAACGCTTGCCCACGATGCTCCAACTGCTCAAGCAGGCCCGAACGCATGGGAATACGCGCGACCTGGCTTGCCGATGTCGACAACGGACTGCGATCGATGGGCGAGGCGGCCGGGTTTGCTTCCGCGCCAGCGTTCGATGCGGTCGTCGTCGCGCCGACGCCTGACCTGGCGCCTTCGGGAGTGCCCGCCGAGATGTCAGCGTCGGCGCGCTCACCCAATTGGACAAAGGCCAAGCCGGTCACGCCCTGGATACCCAGCGACGCCTCGGTGGCATGCGTGATCGGGGTTTTTGCATCAACCATGATCCGGATATCGATCTCACCGTTCCCGGATGGATCGAAGCCGATCCGCTGCACGCGACCGACCAGCAGGCCGCGATAGCGCACTGGTGCATTGGGGGACAGCCCGGTGACCGCTCCGCGCGTGACGACATCATAGGGGACGCGTTCGCTCGTATCGCGACGCAGCCACAGCAAGGTCGCGACAATCGCCAAGCCAAGCAAGATCGTGAACAGCCCGGTCGCAAACGCGTGCGACTTGTTTTCCATGCCTACTCCACTCTTTGCCTTTCGGCGATATCAGTTCCAGTGTGCGCTATCCGGCAACGTCGCACGTCGTACCGACGGCAAGGCCGCCAACGCGCGACGGCCGCGCTCGCCTAAAAAATATTCCTCGATAAACGGATGGGAGACGCCGGCGACCTCTTCCACGGGTGCCGCGGCAATAACCCGTCGGTCAGCCAGCACGGCGACACGGGTGGACAGTGAGACCATCGTGTCGAGATCGTGCGTGATCATGACGACGGTCAGTCCCAAGGCGCGATGCAGACTCGCGATCAGGTCGACGAAATCATCGGCCGCATTCGGATCGAGACCCGCGGTAGGTTCATCGAGACAAAGCAATTCCGGCTCCAGGGCAAGCGCCCTGGCGATACCCACACGCTTGATCATGCCGCCGGACAGTTCCGCCGGGAGCTTGTTGGCGTGGCGAAACGACAGTCCGACCATTTCCAATTTCAACATGACGATGTCGCGCAGGAGATCGTCCGGGATACGGCCGAATTCACGGATCGGTTGCGCGACATTGTCAAACACACTCATCGACGAGAACAACGCGCCGCGCTGAAACAGCATGCCCGACCGATTGCGCATCATCCGGGTACCCAACGTGGGCCGCGCGGGATCGTCACCGAAGACGCGCACCGTGCCAGCGGTGGGCGCCTCCAATCCCAGCATCTGTCGCACCAATGTCGTCTTACCCGCGCCGGACCCTCCAACCAGCGACACGATTTCACCCCGGTACACGGTCAGATTCACGTGATCGTGGATCACGGTGTCACCAAAGCGCGTACACAGATCGCGAATCTCGATCACCGGCTCGCCCACCGGCGGCGGCGGCGCGGATCGCGCGGCGGCTTCAAAGGCACTGCGGGTCATATCGTCCGATCCTTAAAGTCCAATGTCCTGGAACACGATGGCGAATACCGCATCGGCAAAGATCACCACCGTGATCGCACTGACCACCGACGATGTCGTGCCGGCGCCCAGGCTCTGCGAATTGGCCTTGATACGAAAACCGAAGTGGCAGGCGGTCAAGGCGATCAACGTGCCGAAGACCACGCCTTTTCCCAGTCCGATCCAGAAATTGACGATGGGCACGGCGTTGCGCAGGTTCTGCAGGAACAATGCGAAATCAATACCGAGACCCAGTCGCGCAGCCACCATGCCGCCCATCAGCGCGATGGCATCGGTCCACATGATCAGCAAGGGCATGGCAATCGCCAGCGCCAGCACACGCGGCAGGACCAGGCGGTTGCCATGCGAGATGCCCATGACCCGCATGGCGTCCAGCTCCTCCGTCAGCCGCATCACCCCCAGTTGTGCCGTAATCGCCGAACCGGAGCGCCCCGCCACGAGGATGGCCGCCAGGACCGGTCCCAATTCGCGGATGATCGACAGCCCGAGAATCTTCACGATATAAGCGTTCGCCCCGAAAGCGGCCAGTTGCTGCGCGGAGAGGTAGCCCAATACGATGCCGATCAGGAAGGCGACAAGCGCCGTGATGCCCAGCGCCTGCGCTCCCATTACGTAGATCTGCGCCGATAGCGCACGCCATGGCATCCGCGAAGGATGCGCGATGACGATGCCAAGATCCTGCACCACACCACCGAATAGGGTGATGCCGCTGCGCAGATGTGAACCGAACGTGAAAATCGCCAGCCCAAAGCGGGTGATGGGATCGATACGCGGCACGTCCTCCGGCGACTCGTGTGGCTGAGCGTCCAGCAACGCGATGCGGTCGAAGATGCCGCGTTGCGTGTCCGTGAGCGTGACATGGTCGGGCAGCTTGCGGCCCCACGTTCGCCAAAGCAGTTGACCACCGGCGTGATCGAGGCGCTCGATCGCCGTCAGGTCCCAGGCCGCCAGCGGCCGTTCGCGCGCATGGCGCAACAACGCGCCCGCATGATCACGATCAGACGCGAGCGCGAGCGCCGTCCATTGCCCGGACAAGCGGGCAGTACGACCAAGCGGCCCAGGCATGCCATCCGGGTCGCGCGACGCCGCGCTGCCTAGCTGCGCTTGCGGGTCCTCGTCGACCGTCAGCGAAGGGGGCGCTTCCAGATTCGAAGGCACGGTATCTCCAAACATCCACGGCATCGGCTCCCATTGTATACAGACCCGCTCAAGGACGACGGCGCAACGCTACAATGCGCGAATGAATACGACCCGTTCTTATGGCGTTCTGGATCGCCGCCACGTCGCCTCCCGACTCCCCGATGGCTGGGTGCTGGAATCCGTTGCACAAACCGGCTCGACCAACACGGATCTCCTCTCACGCTGGGCCAACGACCCGGCGCAGCCACATCCTGACGCCACGCCAATCAAGCCGTGGTTACGTGCCCTGACAGCCCCCATCGATTGGGCACGCAGCTGCGCCGCTTTTCCGCCGATCGTGCGCGTCGCCGATGAGCAAACGGCGGGACGGGGTCGCCAGGGTCGCCCCTGGCGTACCGTGCCGGGAGAAGGGCTACTTTTTTCGATCGGCATCGTGATGCCCTGTTCGGTGGACGCATTGGCAGGGCTGAGTCTCGCGGTGGGCCTCGGTATTGTCGAGGGGTTGCGCGCGCTACCGGCCATGACGCCGGCGCGCGCGCGCCGCCTCGGCTTGAAATGGCCGAACGATATTCTTCTCGACGAAGCCAAGCTCGGTGGTGTCCTGATCGAAGTGGCCGGTACCGGCGCGCACGCATGCGCGGTCGTAATTGGCATTGGCTTGAACCTCCGCGGCACGCCCGCCGCGGCAAGCGATGCGGGCAGCCCGCCAGGCCTGCCGCCTGCCTGCCTGGCCATGCTGATGCGGCAGGGGGATTCCGCTGAGGACAGCGTATCGCGCAGCCCCGACGATTCGCACGAGCATCGACCGGATACCTGGCGCGGTGATGTGCTTTGCGCGATCACGCACGCGCTGGTGACGCGGCTGTCGACTTTTTCGACATCCGGTTTTGAAGCAATGCGCGAGGCCTGGTGGCGCGTGCATCGTTTCGCCGGGCGTCCGATTCGCATCCTGGATGGCGGTGTCGAGAAAGTAAGCGGCATCGCCGCGGGCGTCGACGCGCGTGGCCAGTTGCTCGTGGACACGGGGATCGGTGGCACCTGTTCAGCCGAGGAAAGCGGCTACCCCATGGACGCCCGCGCCGACGATCATCCGGGTGCCGATGCGGTGACGACAGGTAAATGGGTGGCGGTGCAGGCAGGGGATGTCTCGCTGCGACTGGCCGAACATGCGCCCGTACGTCACCGCCTGCTTATCGACTCGGGAAACAGTAGGCTCAAGTGGGCGCTCACCGACGCCGCGGGGGCATGGCTCGCGCACGGCGCGGCAAACAAGTCCAATGCGCACGACGCGGGCACCGCCGCGCCTGCTCCCTCTCTCGACAACGTCGCGACGTCGGACGCAGTCGCCGCATTACGATCCCCCACCGCATTAGAGGCTGATGCCACCGAACAACTACAGCAGGCGTGGCGCACGCTGACGCCACCGGATGAAATCTGGATATCAAACGTCGCCGGCGCGACGATTGCCGCAAGCATCGCGGCGGCCTGCAGCGCCATGTGGCCGAATACGCCACGGCATGTCATTCGCGCCCAACCAGCGCAATGCGGCGTGGTCAACACCTACGCGCAGCCCGAGACGCTCGGCAGCGACCGGTGGGCCGGCATGATCGCCGCCCATGCGGCCTATCCGGGTGAGGCGCTATTGATTGCCACGTTCGGCACGGCAACGACGATCGATACGATCAGTGCGGACGGCCGGTTCAACGGTGGCTGGATCGCGCCAGGCTGGAGCGTCATGTTGCGCTCACTCGGGCAACACGCGGCGCAGCTGCCGACGTTGCATGACGCCGATGTCCACGCAGGCATGGCAGCCGGGTTCGCGCGTACTACGCGCGAGGCCATCGTGGAGGGATGCCGCCAGGCGCAAGCTGGCCTGATCATGTCGGCATGGCGGACCTGGGAAGACGATGCGACCGACGCGTCGGCCACGCGCCGCTGCATCGTCGCGGGCGGTGCCGCCCGGGAAGTACTGCCGGTATTGTCAATGCCGATCACGCGACATGACGATCTCGTCCTGCAGGGCTTATCGCATATCGCGCGCGCACCGGCATCTCCCGAGGAGAAGCGGTAAGCAAGATATAGAGGAAATGGAGCACATCCGCCGACGGCCGCCGGCGGGCATCGTGTGCTAACGCGATAGGGCATCGCCACACGAGAACGCGCTAACGCTGCCCGAGATGCGCGCTACAGGCTGGCCGGGATAACGTCGCACCGGCCTGTAAGGCCAACGCACTGCAAGCACGCGCTCAGGAAGCCGCGCGGACCTTGCGCAGCAGCGCCGTGGTCGAGCGCTGATGCTCGAAGGGAATGGCGATCGCACGGCCGCCCCATCCGCGCACGAGCGCGGACTCGGGCAGCGCATCCATATCGTAGTCGCCGCCCTTGACCAGGACATCGGGCCGCAAGGCGCGGATCAGCTCGACCGGCGTCGATTCAGCGAAACCGATCACCGCATCGACGTCGGCCAGCGCAGCCAGCAAGGCCATACGGTCCGCTTCGGCGTTGATCGGACGGTCCTCCCCCTTGCCCAAGGTTCGGACCGACGCATCACTGTTGACCCCGACAATCAGGAAAGCGCCCAACGCACGCGCGCGCGCCAGATAGGTGACGTGTCCGCGATGCAGAATGTCAAACACCCCGTTGGTGAACACCACCGGTTCGGGCAGGTCCGCACGCCGCGCGAGCAGCGTTTCCAACGTCACGATCTTACGTTCGAAGCCAGGCGCGTGCGACGGCGACGCCATGGTGCTCGTCGATGCGGAGGAGGCGGGTGTCGACACCATGGATGCCCGTTCTTCCGTCACACGCCGACAGGCGCCGGGGTGCTGTCGCCGGCCGCGGCCTGCATCCGCTGAACCACTTCCTTGCGATACCGGTTCAACTCCTGCACCGATGCGAACGGACGCTCGAACAAGATCGACAGGTTATGCAGGATGCGCTCGACCACCTTGGTCTCCCACACCGAATCGAACAGGATCTGTTCGTCAAGCCAATGCTCCAGCCAATCCGGGTCCGGCAACCGCGACTGCACTGTATCGCGCGGGAACAGTTCCTGGTTCACGTGCAGATTGGTCGGATGCAGCGGCTTCTCGGTACGACGCGCGGAGGCCATCAACACGCCGATCTTCGCGAACGCCGCTCGCGCCACGTCACCGGTCTGCGACAACGCACGCTTCATGTAGCGCAAATACGCCCCGCCGTGACGGGCCTCGTCACGCGAGATGGTTTCGTAGATGGCCTTGATGACCGGCTCGGTATGCCATTCCGCGGCACGGCGATACCAGTGATTCAGTCGGATTTCACCGCAGAAATGCAGCATCAACGTCTCGAGCGGCGGTGCCGGATCGAACGGGAAACGCACCTCATGCAACTCTTTTTCGGTTGGTACGAGATCGGGACGGAACCGGCGCAAGTACTCCATCAGTACCAGCGAATGCTTCTGTTCCTCGAAGAACCAGACGCTCATGAACGCCGAGAAATCGCTGTCGTGACGATTGTCACGCAGAAACATCTCAGTGGCCGGAAGAGCCGACCACTCGGTGATCGCGTTCATCTTGACCGTCTTCGCCTGCTCGTCAGACAACAACGAAGCGTCGAATTTATCCCAGGGGATATCCTTATCCATATCCCAGCGAACCGACTCGAGCGATCTGTAGAGTTCGGGGTAAAGCATACCGTTCATTTTTCCTCTAACCTCATCGGTGTGGCCACGACAACGTTCGACACCGGCGTACGTGCGAGGCACGCGAGCAGCAAGCTCGCCCAATACCCCGACACCCGGCCGCTCCACCAGTCAACCCGTCATCGCGCCCGCTCGCGCGACGCACGGAGCAAAGCTTACAACTGTTGGGCCGCATAATAACATGCAGACTTTTCCATCTACCAAGCAACCACCGTGATTCCCATCTTCTCATGCGTAGGATCAAAAAAACGAATATCGTCAATTCGATAGGGACATGGTGTCGATCTTGCGCGACGCCATGCGCCGCTACGTTGCGCGCTTTTACAACACCTTCGCAAATCTTGCGCCACGCTCTTTCCACCGGCATCCGTGGCGCCGCGCTGGCGTTGGTGTGTGTGGTATCACTCGCGGTCGCTCCACGCATGGCAATCGCCTATGATCCGTTGGATTTCGTACCGGATCAGGTCGCGGCGGCCCGGTTGTATGGTAGTGCACTGTTAAGGCGGTATGGTCGGCCGGTCTACGACATCAAGCTCTTCGTCGACCTGGGCACCTTTTCCGCCGATGATCTATCACGCGAATCGTTTGCTCTGGATCTGGAGTATCGCAACGATCATACCGCCAACCGTCTGGCCAACGAATTCGCTAGCCAGATGACCGATCAAGGAATAGCAAATGGAGCACAGATTCGTGTCTGGCAGCGTCAATTGACGCAATTTTTGCCCACGGTGCAACCCAGCGATCACTTGACCGCCGTCTTCCGTCCCAATGAGGGCACCCAGTTCTTTCTCAACGGCGAGCCGGTTGGCAAAATTGCCGGCAACGAATTCTGTCGAGCGTTTTTCGGTATTTGGCTGGATACGAGCACCACTATGCCAAGCGTTCGGTCGCAATTACTCAAAGGTGCCGGTTAAAACGCGGCACCCCCTTTCATCCCGCCACGATATCGGCATGGGGAGATAGGAGGGTGATGAGGAGGGAGCCACCTCCCCTGCCGCTCTGCGCCCCCGGTGCCCCAGGGCACGTCAAACCGATGACGGGGATTTTCGATGGGGCGGGCGCCCCCCGGCGTTCTGACTGGCCGATCGCGTCACAGCGCTGCCATTCGCCCCTTTCGACGTCGTTGCCGGGCGTGGCGGCGCGCGTTTCGCAACAGGTTTCACCGGCTGCTTGGCGGCCGACACCGGTGCGGGTACGGACTGTCCGCCGTCCGTCTGGCGTGGGGGGGCGGCTGTTGCACGGGAACCCGCCCCGGCAATCGGTGCCGCGGCATTCTTCCCCTGGACATCTTCTTTGCTTACCGCCGGGTGCGAGGTCTCGCCAGCGTCCGTCGGCGGCGCGACCGATGCGGCGGCGGCGGCCATTTGCTGGAACTGATCGTTCAGCATGGCCCACCAGCGCTGTGGATCGAGCGCCGGCACCGCTGCCAATCCAGCCGCCATGGCTTCGCCGGCGGCTTCCACGGACGGATCGGGGGACGCGCCAGCGGCGCCGTCACGCATCGGTTGCGTCGCCGCATCGCTTGCCGCCGCGGTGGCCGCACCGAATGCCCGCAATGTGGCCAACGTCGCACGTTGGACTTCCAACGCCTGTGTTGTCGATTGCAGCATTTGCAGATTCAATTTCAACCAATGCTCGACCGCGCGTAGATCAGCGATCCGTTTGTCGAGTTCGTCAACCTGTGTCAGCGGCGCGATCATCTCGGACATCATCGATAACGACGGCGACAATCCGGCGAACGGCGCGTTGAAGACGGCACTTGCTGCACTCATGGGATCCGATGCACCGCCCGTTGCCTGGCCGGACGTCCCGGCGATACCTGACATGCCGGGTGTCATTGCCGCCAGCGCCGCCATCTGGCCCCACGGCCCGAACGCGCTGAAAGGATTGCCAGACACGCCTGCGACCCCAGGAAACGTCCCGGGCATCCCTGGGAAGCCTGCCACGTTCGATGGAAAACCCGGTATCGCGCCAGAAAAGCCTTGCGGAAAAGTACCGGGAGCCACGCCAGGGAAACCGGACGGAAACGCGCCCGCCATAGTAGGAAACGGTGAGCTTGCGTCTTTTGCTCCTACTGCCCCAGGCCCTGTCGCGCCTGACGCGTCAGTAGTGGAAGGCACCCACATCGACCATAACTTCTGCCACGCTTCCGGACCGCCTTGTTCAGACATCGCATTTCTCCACTGGGCGGCGGTGCGGCCACGCACGACCCGATAAAAACGTTCCTTGCCCGCCTGTCGGTCGAACTGCGGATGCGGAGACCCGTCGCGATTGCAACGCGAAGGCCGCCCTTCATCAGACCCAACGGCGGACCGGGTCGGCATCGACGCGCACCGCCTGCTTGTACATTCGCCTATCTTACAGTGGCACCGCCCGACTGTGGCATGGCCTCGGGTATTAACGGACGATAACGGGGAACGGCCGGTCAGGCATCCATGGCGTCGCCATCAGTGCGTGGTGCCACACTGGTCTCGATCGTACCGCAATACGTCACGCCCTTATCGTCCCGCATATCCACTGCGACGCGGTCCCCTACCGCCAGCATGTCCGCATCCGGGCGAGCAATGCCGGGCGCGCCAAGCACGATCGTCCCCGCGCCGATACCCTGTTCGCGGCCCAACAAGGCGGCGACCGTCGCGAAGCCGCCGATATCGGCACGCCACGCGGCAGCGGCGTTGGCGGCTGCGTCGGGCTCCGCGATGCGCTGCCCATTTACCTTCAAGTCGATCCGCCGGCGCAATACCCCGTGATGCCAGCCTTCGCCGAAAACGTCGGGCGTCACCGCAAGCGGCGCAAAGGCCAACGCATCGTGTGCCGTGGCGTCGAACCATCCCGGCACGGCCTTCGCCTGAGTCGCTTCGGCCGAGACGGATGGCGATGCCTGGAACGATGCGAACAGCGTCAGTAAACGGACCGCCGAGACCGCCTCCATCGGTGAGGCGCCAGGCGCGATATCGCCGAGATACGCGGCCAAGCCTGCGCGTAAAGCGAGTTGTCGTGCATCGTCCGCGACCAGGATGTCGTCGCGCGCGCCGACCAGCGCGTCGGCCCGACGAGCGGCGAACCATTCACCGGTGGTCGCATTCCCCTCGATCGGATGCGTCGCGTCGATGCATCGCCAGGCGCGCGGTAACGGCGCCATGCAGGCCGTCGCATCGAATTTGAACGCCCGACGCACTCGCCCGCTATTCAACGATTCGTACAGCGTGCGCAACTGGGGAGCATAGAAATGCCAGTCTTCCAGCACCCGCTGCAATGTCGGCGCAATCGCATCGGCAACCGCGGCGGACTGCAAATCGCGGGACACGACGATCAATTGACCATCGCGGGTGCCATCCTTCAATGTGGCGAGCTTCATCGGTAACCAGAAAAAGTAAGGCAGGCGGAGCGCCATTTTACGTGAGTCCTTTGGACAGGCGAGTCGCATTACACATTGGACGAGACAATGCGCGACAATGCGGCCATGCGCGATGCCCGCTCTCCTTCCTCGTCCCCCGCCCGCCAGACGGTCTCGTCCGCCGTCGGAAACTATCACGCCCTCGCCGCCTGGCCTGCGCTCCAACGCGGCGTGCATCGACGGCGTGCGCGCATGATCGTGGCCATCGTCGCCGCTGTGTTCGTGCATTTGTCGGTAATGGTGGCGTTCCTTGCCGGGCTGCTTGGCCAGACGCACGGCGTCGAACCTGCCGCGAAAGCCCACGCAATCGTGGAACTGCTGCAGCCCACCCGCATTGCCCGAGACGGTCGCAGTGACCCACTCGGCACGCCGGACGAGACCCGGGATGCCGCGGCGGGTAACGCACGGAAATCATATGCTGCCGGGACATTCCAGCCTTTGCTGACGCCTCCACCGCCTGTGCGGACACCGCCGATGCCGCCGCCTCGCCGCCCTGCGCCCCTCTCGTCGGACGCGCAAGCCCCAAGGCGGGGCAAGCATCATCTTGACGTGGCGTCCCCGGCGAAACCGGCGTCGGCCGTCGCCGGTGCGAGCGATATCCGGCGTCCACGATCCGCCGACGACATCGAAGCCACGGCCGCGCGACTGGCCCTCGCGGCAGGCGTTTCAGCCGCGAGCGTCGATGAGGCGCCCGTGGGCAACACACACGAACGCGTGACCAACGTCGACAGCGGAGCGCCAGTCCCTGCGTCCACGACGTCGACGACAGGCACGGCCGCCCCGGACCCAGGCACCGGCACCCCTGGTCCCGCGCAACAGGGCACGCGATTCGCGTTGATGCCGTCCTGCGACCTGGTCTACGACACGTTCTACAACGGCGCGCAGAATCAAAGCGGCACATTGCACTGGCGCACGGACGGGCATCACTACACGCTACTGGTGTCGATGCCGGTGCCGTTCATCGGCACCTACAGTTATCGCAGCGAAGGCCATATCGATGACTACGGTCTGGCGCCAGATACGTATACCGAAACACGTGGACGTCGCGGCACATCGGTCTCTCGCTTCGTGCGCGACGACGGTAGTCCGCATGTTGCGTTCACGCGGACGCCAAATAATGTACCGCTCCCGGCCGGCGCGCAGGATCGCTTCAGCATGATCTTCCAACTGGCGAGCCTGGTGCGCGCCGATGCCTCGCTTTACCAGCCTGGGGTTACGCGCGCATTCGACGTGATTGACAGCGACAGCGCCGAGATCTGGCCGATTCAGACGATTGGCACCGACCAGACCATGATCGGCAATCGTCCCGTGGCGACATTGCACTTCATGCGGCTGCCGCGCAAGGAAGGAGATAAGCGCCGGATCGACGTGTGGCTGGCACCGTCTATGAACTGGGTTCCGGTGCGGATCATGCAGACCGAGCCAAATGGGACACAAATCGAACTGCTGTTCCACGCCCGCCTGCCGCCGGCAGGCGCGTCCGATGATAGTGCGACGGACAATAACGCGGTATCCGATGGCGCGTACACCGCTGATCCGTCGACGTCCAGGGTGATCGACCGCCCGTGAGCGGCCCACGATGCTATACTGGCACGACCCTTGCGACAGCAAGGTTGCTTTTCGTAGATATCGCCCCACCTTCAATCCATCGCTGGACACCGCTCCCGGTGGACGCGATGCGCGAACACAACATGTTGCAGGCCACATCTGCAAATGCGCGCTTTACGATCCACGGGAAATCAGCCAATCTGGAACCGGATGCACAATGACGGCGACGATGCCTGCCATTGCGGCGTCAGACGATGCAAAGCTTGTCCATACCGAGCTTTACCGTAGGAGCGGTGCCATCGTCCGGCGCCTATTTGCCCCTCCCACATGTTTCACCGGCATGGCAGGCCCGCATGGTCCACGCCTGAGCGTCCGCGACATCGGCTGTTCGTCTGGAGCAGGACTCACTGGAGTGTCGCCATGCAAATGATCTACAACAGCCCGAACTATTGCATCGTTGAATTTGCCGCCGAGGGCAGCTCCCGCCTAACGGCCGGCGGTTACGAGATAGTCGACAAGAAGTTGCAGCGCGAATGGTTCATCGACGGTGTGCTGGCAATGCAGTTCCGGGAAAACGTGCAACGACTTATCGCGCAAGAACCATCACTCGAGGAGGTCGACGACTTTCTCGGACAGTTCGACAGCCTGATGCTGCACCCCGTCATACTGCACTGACCACACGCCTCCTTCATCACGATGGTGGGACATCCCAGGGGCTAGGGGGCTAGGGGGCTAGCCACGCACTTCACCGCCTCCTTCCCCTTTTTCTATCAACACGCCGCGCCACCGGGAACGGCATGCGGGCCGCCGTCGCGCCGGGCATCGACAGTGCATGCCGGCTGCGCCCCCCACGCCCTTGATCGGCTAGAATCGTGTCTTTGTTAATGTGTCGGTCCTCATCGCTGCCAGGTTGCGCGCCGGATCGCCCGCACCACGGACCTTATCCTGCTCTCGTCATGTCCACGTCTTCTCAGGCTAGCGCCTCCGCCCCCCCGCTGTCCTCGCCCGCCGCCGCGGGCCAACCGGCCATGCGCCCCTACACGCGCGGCGCGCAACTGCCCGGGTTGTTGGAAAAGCGCATCCTGATACTGGATGGCGCGATGGGGACGATGATCCAGCGGTACAAGCTCGACGAGGCAGCTTATCGGGGTACACGTTTCGCTGATATCGCGCAGGATGTAAAGGGCAACAACGAGCTGCTGTCACTGACGCAGCCGCATATCATCCGCGAGATCCACGACCAGTACCTGGCCGCCGGCGCCGATATCATCGAGACGAACACATTCGGTGCGACACGCGTGGCGCAAGATGACTACAAGATGGAGGCGCTTGCGTACGAGATAAATGTCGCATCTGCCCGGCTCGCCCGGGAAGCATGCGATGCGGCGTCGACACCGGACAAGCCGCGTTTTGTGGCCGGTGCCATCGGCCCGACACCGAAGACCGCGAGCATTTCCCCCGATGTCAATGATCCGGGCGCGCGCAACGTCTCATTCGATGGACTGCGCGAGTCTTACTACGAACAGGCAAAGGCACTGCTGGAAGGGGGCTCCGACCTGTTCCTGGTGGAAACCATCTTCGATACGCTGAATGCCAAGGCGGCCCTCTTCGCGCTGGATCAGTTATTCGAGGACACCGGCGAGCGCCTCCCGATCATGATCTCGGGCACGGTCACCGATGCGTCCGGCCGTATCCTGTCCGGCCAGACCGTGGAAGCCTTCTGGAATTCGCTGCGCCATGCGCGTCCATTCACCTTCGGGTTGAATTGCGCACTCGGCGCCACGCTGATGCGGCCGTACATTGCCGAACTGGCGAAACTGTGCGATTGCGGCGTGTCCTGTTATCCGAACGCGGGCCTGCCCAATCCGATGAGCGATACCGGTTTTGACGAAACCCCGGACGTGACGTCGCGGCTCGTGAAGGAATTCGCGACATCGGGTCTGGTCAACATCGCGGGCGGCTGCTGCGGCACGACGCCCGACCATATCGCCGCCATCGCGCAGGCACTGAGCACGGTCGGGCCGCGCCGTTGGCCTTCGCAGTACCATCACAGCGACGCAGACGCCGCCTGACAGGCCATCGCGCCCTAGATAACCTTGCCGCGCCGGCGTCCGTGCCGCGCGCCGATCCCAATACAACGACCGACCGCTCCAGCATGTCCGACACTTTGCCGATCGCTCGCCCGATGCGCCTCTCCGGCCTCGAACCCTTCAACATCGGCGCCGGCGCCTTGTTTGTCAACGTGGGTGAGCGCACCAACGTCACCGGCTCTCGTGCTTTCGCGCGGATGATCCTGAACGAGCAATACGACGAAGCGCTCGCCGTGGCACGGCAGCAGGTCGAGAACGGCGCCCAGGTCATCGATATCAACATGGACGAGGCGATGCTGGATTCGAAAGCGGCAATGGTCCGCTTCCTGAATCTGATCGCATCGGAACCCGATATCGCACGGGTGCCAATTATGATCGACTCGTCGAAATGGGAGGTCATCGAAGCCGGGCTGCAATGCGTGCAGGGCAAGCCGATCGTCAACTCGATCTCGCTGAAGGAAGGCAAGGAAGCGTTCCTGTATCACGCCCGGCTGGTGCGCCGTTATGGCGCCGCCGCGGTCGTCATGGCGTTCGACGAGAAAGGTCAGGCCGATACGTTCGCGCGCAAGACCGAAATCTGCGCGCGCAGCTACCGTGTCTTGCTGGACGAAGCGGGGTTCGACCCCGAGGACATCATCTTCGATCCGAATATCTTTGCGGTGGCCACCGGTATCGAGGAGCACAACAACTACGCGGTGGACTTCATCGAAGCCACGCGCTGGATCAAGCAGAACCTGCCATACGCAAAGATCAGCGGCGGGGTCTCGAACGTATCCTTTTCGTTCCGTGGCAATGATCTGGTGCGGGAGGCCATTCACACGGTGTTCCTGTATCACGCGATTGCCGCGGGCATGGACATGGGCATTGTCAACGCCGGCCAGTTGGGCGTCTACGAGAACCTTGATCCGGAACTGCGCGAGCGCGTGGAAGACGTCGTACTGAACCGGCGCGACGACGCAACGGAGCGGCTGCTGGAAATCGCGGACCGCTTCAAGGGCGGTGGCGCGGCGAAGAAGGAAGAAAATCTCGCGTGGCGGCAGCAGCCAGTGGCACAGCGGCTCGCGCACGCGCTGGTACAGGGCATCACCACTTTCATCGTCGACGACACCGAGGAGGCGCGGCAGCAGATCGCCGATGCGGGCGGGCGCCCGATCCAGGTCATCGAAGGCCCCTTGATGGACGGCATGAATGTCGTCGGCGACCTGTTCGGCGCCGGCAAGATGTTCCTGCCGCAGGTGGTGAAATCCGCCCGTGTGATGAAACAGGCGGTGGCACACCTGATTCCTTACATCGAAGAGGAAAAGGCACGGATGGCCGCGAGTGGCGCGGATGTGCGCGCGAAGGGCAAGATCGTCATTGCGACGGTGAAGGGTGACGTCCACGATATCGGCAAGAACATCGTATCCGTCGTGCTCCAGTGCAATAACTTCGAAGTGGTCAATATGGGCGTGATGGTCGCGTGCGCCGAGATCCTGAAAAAAGCCAAGGACGAAGGCGCGGACATCATCGGCCTGTCCGGATTGATCACCCCGAGCCTCGAGGAAATGGCGTATGTGGCGGCCGAAATGCAGCGCGACGACTATTTCAAAGACAAGCAAATCCCGCTGCTGATCGGCGGCGCGACAACGTCGCGTGTGCATACCGCCGTCAAGATCGCACCTCATTACGAAGGCCCGGTCGTCTACGTACCGGATGCCTCGCGGTCGGTATCGGTGGCATCGAGCCTGCTGTCCGATGAAGGCGCCAAAGCCTATATTGAAAACTTGCGAACCGATTATGAGCGTGTGCGCCAGCAGCATGCGAACCGCAAGGCCACGCCGATGGTGACGCTGGCGCAAGCGCGTGACAATCGGCTCAAGCTGGACTGGTCGGGGTTCACGCCGAAAGCGCCGAGTTTCATCGGTCGCCGGGTGTTCAAGAATTACGATCTGTCAAAGCTCGCCGATTATATCGACTGGGGCCCGTTCTTCCAGACCTGGGACCTGGCCGGCCCCTACCCGGCGATTCTCGATGACGACGTCGTTGGCGACGCCGCCCGCAAAGTGATGGCCGACGGGCGCGCGATGCTGACGAAGGTCATCCAGAATCGCTGGTTGACCGCCAGCGGTACATTGATGCTGCTGCCGGCAAACGTTGTCAACGACGACGATATCGAGATCTATACCGATGAGTCCCGCACCGAGGTTGCCCTGACATGGCGTGGGTTGCGGCAGCAGTCGGAGCGCCCGGTCGTGGATGGCGTGCGACGACCCAATCGCTGCCTCGCCGACTTCATCGCACCGAAGGACAGCGGCAAGGGCGACTATATCGGCATGTTCGCGGTCACCGCCGGACTGGGTGTGGAAACGCGCGAGAAGGCATTCGAAGCGAGCCATGATGACTACAGCGCGATCATGCTGAAGGCCCTCGCGGATCGTTTGGCCGAAGCCTTCGCCGAGCATTTACACGAGCGCGTGCGCAAGGAATTGTGGGGCTATGCGCGGGAGGAAACGCTGACCAACGACGACTTGATCCGTGAGAAGTACGAAGGCATACGTCCGGCACCGGGCTATCCGGCCTGCCCGGATCACTTGGTGAAGCGCGACATGTTCCGCGTCATGCAGTGCGCAGACGTGGGCATGAGCCTGACCGAATCGCTGGCAATGCTGCCCGCGGCCAGCGTGTCGGGCTTTTATCTGGCGCATCCGGAAAGTACGTATTTCTCCGTTGGCAAGATTGGCGAGGATCAGGTGGCGGACTTCGCGGCGCGGATGGGGATATCCGATGCTGACGCGCGACGGGCGCTGGCACCGCTGCTGCACTAAGCCGCATGAAAAAAGCGGCCCGAAGGCCGCTTTTTTCATCGCTGGCATCACCGCGTGGCACGTTTTGCCACTGCTGGCGATCCCCTCTCGCGCGGTGCGCGTTCACCCTTGACCGCCAGGCGAATGCGGCACGTCATACCCCCCAGAGCACGTCGGCGTTTTTCTTGTGCGCCAGCCGCATCATGTCAAGCAACGGAAACGCGCGCTGTGCCAGATGGACGGCATCGTGATGCAACGGATCGCCGCTCGCCGTGGCGTAGTGCGACTCATGCGCCGCATGCTTTGCCTTGTCGACCGCGATGGCCGATTCCAGGCGAGAGATGGCGCTGGACATCTCGTCGTGGTGGATGACACCCCGCACGCCCAAGGTCTTGCCCAACAGGCCGACCAGGTAATGCGCCAGATCTTCCGTCATCAACAATTCCGGCGCCGCAGGGGATTTGAAAGCTATCAACATGAGTCCTCTCCTTCGTTTTTTCTTTTCTACACTACCGCTTCCCCGTTCGCGAACCATGACTCACCACGCCACGGCCGATCCCGCCCCCGGCATCCCAGAACAGGAAGCGCCTGGAGCCCATCATAGCACCTGCTAAAATCTCGCAACCGCGCGCTGTCTTTGCCGTAATCGTTACGTAAACATTGCGCCCACGTAGTCGGACCTCATCGCCGACCGTCGTTATATTTCGTAATGGAATCGTCGCCAACAGCCCACGCTACCCGGCTTCACAGGACTCCAACAATGCTGCCCGAACATTCACTTTTGCTTCAAAACATGCTGTCGCAAGCGACCGCGACCGTCGGTGGCGATGCCGCGTCGGCCGCGCACGACGCCGCCACGACAGTGCCCGCGTTTCACGCCCCGGCAATCGTCCTGGAACGACCCAAAGCGGCCGCGCACGGCGATATCGCCTGCAATGTCGCCATGCAGATCGCCAAGCCGTTGCGCGCCAATCCGCGCCAGTTGGCGGAGCGCATCGTCGCCGCCGTCATGGCCGACCCGCGGGCCGAGAAGCTGCTGGCCAGCGCCGAGGTGGCTGGTCCCGGCTTCATCAATTTCCGGCTGGCCGACGGCGCGCGGCACGCGGTGGTGAACGCAGTCCTGCAATCGCCGGAGACCTTCGGCCACAGCGACACCCATAACGGGGAGCGTGTCCTGCTCGAGTTTGTCTCGGCCAATCCCACGGGACCGTTGCATGTCGGCCATGGCCGACAGGCCGCCCTCGGGGATGCGCTTGCGAACTTGATGCAGACGCAAGGCTGGGACGTCTGGCGCGAGTTTTACTACAACGATGCCGGCGTGCAGATTCAGACGCTGGCGCTTTCAGTGCAGGCACGCGCACGAGGACTGAAGCCGGGTGATGCGCAATGGCCGGCGTCGGCCTATAACGGCGACTATATCGGCGACATCGCGCGGGACTACGTAGCGCGTGCAACAGTGTCCGCGAAGGATGGCGACCCGGTAGAAGGCGCCGGTGACATCGAGGATCTGGAGTCCATTCGTCGGTTTGCCGTGGCTTACCTGCGGCATGAGCAGGATATCGACCTGCAGGCGTTTGGCGTGTCGTTCAATTGCTACTACCTGGAGTCGTCGCTCTATGCCGATGGCCGCGTGGACCGTACGGTAAAGCGTCTGGTCGACAGCGGCAAGACGTTCGAGGAAGGCGACGCCCTCTGGCTGCGCACGACCGACTACGGCGACGACAAAGATCGCGTGATGCGCAAGACCGACGGCACGTACACCTATTTCCTGCCCGATGTCGCCTATCACGAGGCGAAGTGGGAGCGCGGCTTCACGAAGGTCATCAACATCCAGGGCTCCGACCATCACGGCACCATCGCCCGCGTGCGAGCGGGCCTGCAGGCGCTGGCGATCGGCATTCCTGAAGGCTATCCCGACTATGTGCTGCACAAGATGGTCACCGTGATGCGCAACGGCCAGGAAGTGAAGATCTCGAAGCGGGCCGGCAGCTATGTGACCGTGCGCGACCTGATCGAATGGTCGGGTGGCGTCGGCGTCGATGCCGACAAAGGCAGCGCGGGCATCACGGCGGACCAGGAGGTGATCCGCCGGGGCCGCGATGCGGTACGGTTCTTTCTGATTTCGCGGAAGGCGGATACCGAATTCGTGTTCGACGTGGATCTCGCGCTGAAGCAGAATGACGAGAATCCGGTGTATTACGTGCAGTACGCGCACGCCCGGATCAGCTCGATCCTGACCACGTGGACCGAATCGGGAGGCGATGTGACCACGCTTTCCTCTCTGTCGCCGGCTGATCTGGCGCCGTTGAACAGCGACCGCGCCAAGGACCTGCTGCAACGGCTCGCCGAATATCCGGATATGCTGAGCCGGGCCGCGGCGGATCTGGCGCCGCACGCGCTGGCGTTCTACCTGCGCGATCTGGCCGGCGATTTCCATTCGTTCTACAACACAGATCGTGTATTGGTGGATGATACGACGGTCAAGCACGCGCGCCTTGCCTTGCTGGCAGCCACGCGTGTGGTACTGGCGAAGGGGCTCGCGGTGCTGGGCGTGTCGGCGCCGCAAAAGATGTAAGGAACAGGGGCGGTGCGGGCAGTCCGCGCGCGAGGCGTGCACGACTGCCCGCACCGCTGGATCAACACTGTAGGGATATCAGATGGCAAGCAAGCAACGTCGGTCGCCCGCAAAGACGACCAAGCAGCATGGCGGCACCCTTCTGGGCGTGATACTCGGACTCATCGTCGGGCTGGCGATCGCCGTGGTGGTCGCACTGTACATTACACGTTCACCCACCCCGTTCGTGGCCAAAAACCAGCCGGCAGCCGGTGCCAGCGCCACCAGCCCGGCGCTGCCCCCATCCGCGGCGCAACCTACCCCGCCGAACACGGCGCCGGGCCAACCGGCGAACCCCTCGACGGGTTTATTGGACGAGCCGAAAATCGTCGAGATGCCAAACGCACCGGCACCGTCGTCGACACCGGCCGGGCCAGCGCCATCGCAACAATCGCCTACCGTATGGGGGAGCGAGCCGCCGAAGCCGAATACGCCGGCCCAGCCCGCCACGCCCTCGCAACCAGCAGTCGCGCAGCAACCCGCGGCCCCGGCAACGCCCGAGACACCAGGGCAATCGAACACCGGCTATATGCTGCAGGTAGGCGCTTACCGTACCGCCGATGCGGCGCAACAGCAGCGCGCCAACCTGGCGATGCTGGGCCAGGAAGCCACCGTATCGAAGGGCGTCAGCGGCTCGACGACGTACTACCGCGTGCGCGTGGGTCCGTTCTCCACGCTGGATCAGGCGAACAAGGTGCGCCGCGCGTTGACGAACCAAGGCTTTGACACCACGGTGTTCCGCTTCAGCCAGCAGTGACACACGCAAACGCGTCGTTTCAGGCACGTTTAAGCGTGCCTGACTATACTCTGCGACGTTGCAGGAACCGCTCAGCCTGGATTGCCGGCGGTGTTCGCCCTTCCCTTGATCAATTTGGAACTGGACTCAGATGAAAAGACTTCTTGGCGCGTTGTTTCTGTCCATTGGACTGATCGCCAATGCCGCGCATGCGTCGCCGGATGCGCCGGTGCTGAACAAGGATTACTCGGTACTGTCGAAAGCACAGCCCGTGGATGCGCCTGCGGGCAAGATCGAAGTCATCGAATTTTTCTGGTACGGTTGTCCGCATTGCTTCGCGTTCGAACCGTTCATCGAGAAATGGGCCAAGGCGAAGGGCGATGACGTCGTGTTCCATCGCATCCCGGTAGCATTCAACGACCAGTTCAAGCCGCACTCGCTGATGTACCACGCACTGGTGGCGATGGGCCTCGAGTCGACGTTGACGCCGAAGGTTTTCGAGGAAATCCATGTCAAGAAGGACTACCTGCTGACGCCTGACGCGCAAGCAAAGTTCCTCGCGACGCAGGGCGTGGACCCGAAAAAGTATCTGGCCACGTACAACTCGTTCTCGGTGCAATCGGCGTTGAAGCGTGACACCGACATGATGAACAGCTACCAGATAGAAGGGGTCCCGACTGTCGTGATCCAGGGGAAATATGTGACCTCGCCGGCGCAGACGCAAAGCCTGGACGGCACGATCAAGGTCATGGACTGGCTTGATGCGCAAATTCGCGCCAAGAAGATGTAAACAACAACCGCGGGCATGGTCTGTCGGGCGGCGTCTTCCGACGGACGCACATCGTTCCATGCGGTTCCGCGTTTCACCCGCTCGAACAAGGGTAAGCTAGGCGGATCGTATTATTGATCCGCTGCTCCCTATATGAAAGTCTTCCTCACCGGTGCTTCGAGCGGGTTGGGATGGGCGCTGGCCGAGGAATTCGCTCGCCGGGCGCGCCACCACCCCCCTGTTTCTCCGTCCAACGCCGCCTCGCACGACGGATCGGCGTCAGAATACGCATCCCCCCTTGCCCCCGACGAAGGCGCACAGCGCGCGGCGCAGTCCACCCGTTCGCCCGACGCCACCGGCGCGACGCATGCCGCAGTGCCCGACCGGACCGTCCTGGCGCTCGTTGCGCGCCGTGCCGACCTCCTGGACGAATTCGCGCACACGCATCCGCACGTACAAGTGGTGCCGTATGTGCTCGACGTGACCGATACCGATGCGCTACGAGACGCCGCCGAAGACTTCACCACCCGCTTCGGTCTGCCGGACATCGTTATCGCCAATGCCGGCATCAGCCAAGGATCGGTGACCGGCATGGGCGACCTCGACGCCTTTGCGCGGGTGATGGCCGTCAACTATCTCGGCATGGTGGCGACGTTCGAGCCTTTCGTCAGCCCGATGCGCCTGGCGCGCAGCGGAACGCTGGTCGGCATCGCCAGCGTGGCCGGGGTGCGCGGCCTGCCGGGCGCGGGCGCATACAGCGCCTCGAAAGCGGCGGCGCTGCGCTATCTCGAAAGCCTGCGCGTGGAATGCCGGCGTGCGGGCGTGGCGGTGGTGACCATTGCGCCAGGATATATTCGCACGCCGATGACCGATGGCAATCCTTATCCGATGCCTTTCCTGATGGCACCGGACGCCTTTGCTCGCGGCGCGGTGGACGCGATCCTGAAAAAACGCCGGTTCACCGTCCTGCCCTGGCCCATGCGGCTGGTGGCGATGGTGCTGCATATCCTGCCTCGCTGGCTCTACGATGCGGCGTTCGCACGCGCCCCCCACAAGCCCCGGGTACCGCGCTAATCCATCTGGAGGAAATAAGACCGAAAGAGATAATCTTTCACGGCGGTTATAAAATCGTAAGACAATAAACGTCCGAGAGTGCCCCCTGCGCGTGACGCGCCAATGCGCGATGCGCCGCGCGAGGGCCAAGAACACCTTGTCCGGCACCATTACGTTTATCAATCGCTCTGGAGTCTGTATGCGTCTTTTCTCGTGCGCCGCGCCCGCCGCGTTATTGGCAGCCGCGCTGATCCTCCCCGGTGTGGCATCGGCGAAACCGTTGACCGTTTGTACGGAAGCCAGTCCCGATGGTTTCGATGTCGTCCAATTCAATGCCTTGACCACGACGAACGCGTCGGCGGACGTGGTCTTCGACGGCCTGGTCAAATACGATGAAAGCCAGCACAAGGTGGTGCCGGCGCTTGCGAGCAGCTGGACCGTCAGCCCGGATGGCCTGACCTACACCTTCCATTTGCGTCCGAACGTGGCGTTCCAGACCACCGACTGGTTCAAGCCGACGCGCGCATTCGATGCCGACGACGTCGTCTTCACCTTCAGCCGGATGCTCGACGACAGCAATCCCTGGCACAAGGTTGCCGGCGCCAGCGGCTTCCCGCATGCGCACTCGATGGGCCTTGAAAAGCTGGTCAAGTCGGTTGACAAGGTGGACGCGCATACGGTGCGCTTCACACTGACGCAGCCGAACGCCGTGTTCCTGTCGGTGCTGACGATGGGCTTCGCATCGATCTACTCGGCCGAGTACGCGGACCAGTTGCTGAAGGCGAACCAGACCGCACAGATGAACGAAAAGCCGGTAGGCACGGGCCCGTTCCAATTGCGCAGCTACACGAAGGACGCCGTGATCCGCTACGACGTGAACAAGGCGTACTGGGGCACGAAACCGAAAGTCGATCGCCTGATCTATTCGATCACGCCGGATGCCGCGGTGCGCGTGCAGAAGGTCAAGGCCGGCGAGTGCCAGATTGCCCTGTCGCCAAAGCCGCAGGACGTCCAGGATGCCGCGAAAGATCATGCGCTCAAGGTCGTGCAAACCCCGGCATTCATGACCGCCTTTGTCGCGTTGAACACGCAGCACAAACCGCTCGACAATCCGAAGGTGCGCCAGGCGCTGAACATGGCGTTCGACCGATCGACGTACCTGAAGACGGTATTCGACGATATGGCCACGCCAGCCGTCAATCCCTATCCGCCGAACACCTGGAGCTATGACAAGCAACTGAAGGCCTATCCGCATGATGTCGCGAAGGCCAAGCAATTGCTCGCCGAAGCAGGCTACCCGAACGGCTTCTCCACAACGATCTGGACGCGCCCGACCGGCAGCGTGCTGAACCCGAACCCCAAGGTGGGCGCGGAGCTGCTGCAGGCCGATCTCGCGAAAATCGGCGTAAAAGCCGAGGTCAAGATAGTGGAATGGGGTGAACTGATACGCGACGCCAAACAAGGCCAGCACGACCTGCTGTTCATGGGGTGGGCGGGTGACAACGGTGATCCGGACAACTTCCTGACACCGCAGTTCGCTTGCGCCTCGGTGCAGTCGGGCATCAACTTCGCGCGCTATTGCAATGATGCGCTGGAGAAGGATATCGCCGATGCGAAAACGACCGATAACGTCGCGACCCGCACCAAGCTGTATATCGACGCGCAGAAGAAGATCCACGATGAAGCGTTGTGGATTCCCCTGGGTTATCCGGTGGCGTCCGCCATCACGCGCAGTGATGTCAGCGGCTATCAGGTCAGTCCATTCGGCCGCGTCCACTTCGACGCCGTCAACGTGAACTGATCGATATCGATGGTGGCGCCGACGCTCCGCATCGGCGCCAGATCGCTTCAGCGGGTCGTGAACCGATAGACGTCGTCCGCGCCAACCTCGCGCCGTAATGCGTTGCGCAGCCACAGATGGTTCAAGTGCGCCAGTGCCTCACCCAGCGCAAACGTCATCTGGTGTGTGTCCAACGCGCGCGGGAACATGATCGGGACGATATCGGCGGCGCTGCGCGGCGCATGCGAACAGGCCTCGATCACCTCGCCAAGCCGCGCGCGGTGATGCTCACGCAATTGCCGAAGGCGCGGATGCAATCCTCGGAACGGCTTGCCGTGCGATGGCAGGACCAGCACATCGGCGGGCAGATCGTCGTAGCGGCCCAGCGACGTCAGAAAGTCGCCCAACGGATCGCCTTCGGGTTCCGTATCGAAGACCGAGACATTGGTCGAGATCCGGGGCAGCACCATATCGCCGGCGATCAGGATATTGCGCTTGTCGCTATACAACGCCGCATGCTCTGGCGAATGTCCCTGTCCGATGATGACCCGCCAGGTCACGCCGTGCATCATGATCTGGTCATGCTCGCGCATCCGCCGGAACCGCGGCGGCACGGACGGCACCAAAGTGGGGTAATAGGCCGCGCGATGGGCGATCTGTTCGAGCGCCACCTTATCGTCGAAACCGTGACGGCGCATATGCTCCGCGGCGGCAACACCGCCACTGCCGGTGCTGGCGCTGGTCTGTGCCAGCAAGCGGCCGGTGGCGTATTCCCCCACCGTCATCCACAGCCGGGCCTGCCAGCGGTGCCGCGCACCGCCCTCGCACAACCAGTGCGCCGAGCCGAAATGATCCGGATGGAAATGGGTGCACAACACGCGATGCACCGGCTTGCCGTCCAACAGACCATCGAAGACGCTTTCCCAATGCCCGTGCGTGATGTCGCTGCCGATGCCGGCATCGATGATGGTCCAACCCGGCGCCGCATCGGTCTCGCCTTCCGCCGCGGCGTTGCCGTCACCTGGATTGTAGGGGTCGTTGATGACCCACAGGTTGATGTGGTCCAACGCAAAAGGCAGGGGCATCCGCACCCAATGCACCCCCGGCGCCACCTCGAACGCGGTGCCGGGCGGCGGCAACGTGTCGCCGAAACAGTAATCGAGTTCGCGTTCGCTAGGTTTCATCATCGGGAAAGTGAGAGGTTGCTGTGGCATTGTAGACGATCCATTCCCTGGGCTCCTGCCGCGGCCCTCCGGCATATCGGATCTCGGACCGTTCCAGCGCTCATCGGCAAGCACCGGCAATGGCGCTACAATTTAACAACGCCGTACCTGGACCATTGACCATTGACCGTGCGGCACAGGATAAAACATGACCTATCGCCGCTCCGACGCCGATACCGGCACACCGCCCCTCCTCGCCACCGGGGCGGACACGCCCGGGGTGCCGCCCTGCTGCACCCCACCGGGCGACGACGCGGATGGCGGCACCAAGGCGACACTGAACTACCTCTTCGAGAACAACCGGGAGTGGGTCGACCGCATGATCGCGTCGGACCCCGGATACTTCGCCCGGCTGGCGGACCAGCAGTCGCCGGAACTGCTGTGGATTGGCTGCTCCGATTCGCGTGTACCGGCCAATGAAATCATCGGCCTGCCGCCTGGCGAGGTGTTTGTTCACCGGAATATCGCGAATGTCGTGGTGCCGTCGGATCTGAATTGCTTGTCCGTGATCCAGTTCGCGGTGGATGTGTTGAAGATCCGGCACATCGTGGTAGTGGGTCATTACGGCTGTTCAGGCGTGCGCGCGGCGATGACGGGCGCACGGGTCGGGCTGGCCGATAACTGGTTGCGGCACGTTCAGGATGTCCGCGACAAGCATGCTGACCTGCTGGAGCGATGGCCACTCGGCGCGGCCCGCCACCGACGCCTGGTCGAGTTGAACACGATGGAACAGGTAGTCCATGTCTGCAATACGAATATCGTGCTCGACGCCTGGCAGCGCGGCCAGCCGCTGACGATGCATGGCTGGACGTACGGCGTCCATGATGGCCGCTTGCGGGACCTGGGCATGACGGTTTCGTCACCTGCCGATATCGCGCCGCGCCATGACGCCTGCGTCAAGACCATCGGTGGACTGGGTAGCGACCATCCGGAGTCCGTCGATTTCGCGGGTCTCCCGCCTGGACAGGAGTGACGCGCCGTTGGTTCAGTGCGGCGCTGGGCGTGTTGCTGCTGGCAGCGCCAGCAGTTACGCGCGCCGAAGCGCCCACACCGCCGGACACGCAAGCGCATCCATCACGCCCCGCGTCGGCGGCCGTCCTGGTGAAACGCGTCGCGCTGGTCACCGTTCCGGGTGGTTTCGAGCGCGGACGCAGTGCCGCCGGAGTGCGTGGACCCGCCAGCGGCGTGGCGACGCGCCCAAGGCAATCGTTGCCGCACACACCGGTTCCGTCACAGTCCGCATCGACCGTCGATACGGCGTCGGCACCGGCTGCCGTGCAGTCGGTCCCCAGCGCGGTCACCGAGAGTGACACACCGCTCACGCTCCTGCCGCTGCTGCCGCCCGGCATGAACGAAACCGTTGTCCGCGTACCGGTAGGTACGACCGGCAAGACGCTCGAGACGACTGTCTTCAAACCGGAAGGCAGCGGCCCATTCCCGGTTGTCGTGTTCAACCATGGCAAGGAACCCATCGACCCACGTGAACAGCTACGCGCGCGACCGTTGGCCTTCGCCCGCGAATTCGTGCGGCGCGGTTATCTGGTGGTCGTGCCGAATCGTGAAGGATTCGCCCGTTCCGATGGCACCTACACTGAAACGCCATGTGATATCACCGGCATCGGCGAACAGCAAGCCGTGGATGTGGCCGCCGCGGTGGACTGGCTGCACACCCAGCCAGATGCCGACACGTCACGCGTGCTGGTGGCAGGCGCCTCGCAAGGCGGCCTGGCCACCATCGCGTATGGCATGCATCCCGCCACGGGCGTAAGGGGACTCATCAACTTTTCGGGCGGATTGCGGCAAGCACTGTGCGATAGCTGGCAGCAATCGCTTGTGGCCGCTTTCACCCACTTCGGCACACGCGCGCCGTTGCCTTCCCTTTGGCTCTATGGCGATAACGATCAGAACTGGCCGATCGACCTGGCACGGCGCTTACGTGATGGCTATCGCGACTCGGGTGGTCAAGTGGCGTTCGTCGACTTCGGTGCCTACAAGGACAATGCCCATCGACTAGTGGGCGATCGTGACGGCGTCGCGATCTGGTGGCCGGCCGTGGACCGTTTTCTGGTCAGTATCGGCATGCCCGATACCGTCTGCGAACGAACGCCGGCGGTCCATCGGCCGGCGCCTAGCCATTTCGCGGCGCTCGATGATGTCGATGCGGTGCCCTATCTCGACGAAGAAGGCCGCAACGGCTATCGCACATTTCTCACGCGATATCCCAGCCGCGCATTCGCCATCTCGTCAGTCGGGGCGTGGTCGTGGGCCGAAGGCGGCGACGACCCTATCGCCGTTGCCCTTGATAACTGCCAGCGTAACAGCGAAACCCGCTGCCAGCTCTATGCCATCGACGACGCCGTGGTCTGGCATTCGCCCAACGAACGATCCGAACATCATTGATGTTGCGCCGGCCCGCGGCGTGATGCCAAATCCCATGCCGATATTGACGTTACTGCATCGCTGTCCGGCTGGGCCTACAATGAGGTCACATCGAATGGAACGCAGAGAGCACGGCAGGAGAGGATATGACGGATAGCAGTATCCAGGCGCAGGCACCGTCGGCGCCGCAACAACCGCTTGCAAAATCAGCCTTGGAAGAGAATGGACTCGAGGTGACGCACGGTTCCGCCGCTGAAGCGATGCCGGCCCGACCAGGCAGTCCGGCATCGGCCACATCGACGGAACCAACCGAGATACCGTCGTTGCCGCCATCGGCGCAACGGGTTGCCGCATTGCTGGCAAGGTTTGCGCATCCCCATCCCGTCGTCATGTTGCCGCAAACCGGGCGCACCTCGGCGGAAGCCGCGCAGGCCCTGGGTTGCGAGGTCGCCAATATCGCGAAATCGATCATCTTCCGACGTCTGGAAGACGACCGCCCCGTGTTGGTTGTCGCAAGCGGCATCAATCGCGTGGACGAGCGCAAAGTCACCGCGCAAGTCGGCGCGATCGGTCGCGCCGACGCCCGCTTTGTCCGCGACGCGACCGGCTACGCCATCGGGGGCGTATGCCCAATCGGCCATGCCATCGAACCGGTGGTCTTGATCGATGCCGACTTGATGGCCCTGGACACAATTTGGGCCGCGGCAGGCCACCCGCATGCCGTGTTCCAGCTAGACGGCGCGACGCTGGCTCGTTGGACGAACGCGCCGGTGATCGACCTGGCAGAACGCCGTTGACGAAAAAGTCACTCACCAGTCGATATGGCGACTCCTGTTGCATGGCTGTTCGAGCACCCGCTCAGGATGCGCTTGCGGCCGCATGTGTTGCGCGTTACGGCCCATTTTCCAGCACCGTGCACGGCGCTTGCTGCAGCAAGAGGAAGCATGTGAATCGACATACGGTATGACTGTCGTGTTCTTGCCTCAGGCATAGGGTCAAACGGGAAACGCCTAGTCAATTTTCGTTGGCCAGTTTGATATCGGCGGCGCAGAATGCAAATCAAGGATGCCGGTTTGCTTAGCACGCGTTGCCGTTACCCTGACCCCCGACACCCAGAGTGAGGTACGCTTCTTATGTCACGCATTGTCATGATCGGCGACGTTTTTTCGAAGGTTCAGCGTCTGGCGCCGCAAGACATTCGCCTCTATGCGGAGCATGTCGATGACATGCATCCGCTGCATCACGACGAATCGGCCGCCAAGGCTGCCGGCTTCCCGAACATCCTCGCGTCGGGCTCGCAACCCACCGCCTATTTCCTGGCGACGGTGACCGCACACTTCGCCAAATTCGCGCAACCGCTGCTGCAGGACTTCGCCATCAAGGTGCATCGGCCCGTCATTGCCGGCGACACGCTGACGATGACCTGGACCGTGGTGGATGCCTTCTGGAAGAACGAGTTGAATGGTGATCTCACCACACTCGAAGGCACGGTCACGAACCAGCGCGAGCAGACCGTGCTGAGCGCAACGGCGAAGGTACTCATCAAGCCGCGATCCGCCGAAGTCGCCACCAGCGCCGGGTCGTTGTAATAAGGTAGTCGCGTATTTGGCTTGCTGGCTTGCGTCGAAAGTACGCATGCCATGCCCCGCGCGCAAAAAAAAAGCCGCTCTGAATAGAACGGCGTAATTATCGACGTGATCAGCGTCATCGCGTCTTGCGATATCTGTAAGACCGCGCATCCTCCGGAAAGTTCCCATCGATCGATGATTCGCGAGGCAACGCATTTGAGCGCCGCCTCTTCGACAAGGTCGGACCGCCGGGCTATACTGCGAACGCCCATTAACGCACGATCGTGCTATTTCATGGATTCGGTACGCACCACCACTGCCGCGTCGCACGCGACGGTGAAGGACACGCCGGGCGCCGCAATCTCATCGCACGATCGGTCTCGGAGAGCGCCGTCATGGCCATCCCCTCGCTGTTGCAGCACATACGCCTACCGCTCATCGCCGCGCCGATGTTCACCGTCAGCTATCCGGAACTCGTCATAGCGCAATGCCGCGCCGGCATCGTCGGCGCGTTTCCCGCGTTGAACGCGCGTCCACAGCCCGAGTTGGATGCCTGGCTCAAGCGTATCGCACAAGAGACCACGGAACCCTATCCCGGCGTCGAGAAATGTGCGCCGTATGCGGTCAACTTGATCATTCACGGCTCAAATGAGCGGCAGGCGGAAGATGCAGCCGTCTGCATCGCACATAAGGTAAAGATCCTGATCACGAGCCTCGGCGCACCACCGAAGGAACTGGTTGATGAGGTGCACGGGTACGGCGGTATCGTGCTGCATGATGTCATCCACGCAAAGCACGCAAAAAAAGCGCTGGAAGCGGGCGTGGACGGACTGATCGTCGTCGCCAGCGGTGCCGGTGGACATGCGGGCCGGCTCTCTCCTTTTGCGTTGGTGGCGGAGATCCGCCAATTCTATCCGGATGGATTCATCATCCTGTCCGGTGCGATTGCAAGCGGCGGCGCCATCGTCGCGGCACAGGCATTGGGTGCGGACATGGCTTATATGGGGACGCGATTCATCGCGACACAGGAAGCGAACGCCGCGGAGGCATACAAGCAGGCGGTCGTCGCCGCGTCGACAGATGACATCGTCTACACCGATCGCGTCACCGGAGTGCTAGGCAATTATTTAAAAGACAGTCTGATTCGCGGTGGCATCGATCTTGACGATGTACAGGGGAGACCCGGGGCGCTGCGCCTCAACAACGAACAAGGCAAGGCATGGAAGGATATCTGGGGCGCGGGTCAGAGCGTTGCCGCCATCGGCGATATGCCGCCAGTGGAAACGCTCGTCAACCGGCTGGCTACGGAGTATCGGGAAACGCTTGACCGATTGGTGGGCATAAAAAGCTAGGCGGCCCCACACATGCCGGGCGAGACGTCAATTCCGATACACGTCGGACATCGGGCCGGGAATCTCGTCCCAGAGCGAATGGACGTTCGGTACGCTCGCGGCATGCAATACCCCCGGACGGTGACCTGAATGGCGCTCCGCATTGTAACGGGCAATATCCGCGCGCAACGTACCGCCCGAGCGCATGCTGTCGGAGTCGACCGCCGGACGATGCATGGCCGCCCGCAAATGCGAATGCCGCATGCCCGCGGCATTGGCGGATTGGGCATCGGATGCAGGCAGCACATCGGTGGTCGCCGCCGATCCGGACGCGGATAGTGTCGACGCGCTGGAAGCTGTATCGCCGGGTGTAGCGCCGATATCGGTGTCGGTGTCGGTGTCGGTGTCGGTGTCTGATTTTGTCACGCCCGAGGCACCGGGACGTGACAACGGCGTAACCGCCGCGATGCGGGATGCCCGGCCGACCCCCGACGTCATGTCATCGGTACCATCACTGCTCGTTTGCGCATGACGCGACGGCATTACATTACTGATGAGCACAGCGGCAATCGTTGCAATGACGACGAGCACGGCAAACACAGCGAGTAACGCCGGCAGCGATTTAGAGCGACGAAGTGCGGTGGGCATAGCAAACTGCGGAAATGAAGCCGACTTCAAAACAATGATTTATTGCGCGGCATCGCGTTAAAAATACATGACTCGCATATCAATAACCCAAAATCGTGAAAGGTCTGTTACCCGACCCTGACACGTGCCCTCAATGTAAGCGGCAGCCCCATTACTGTCGAGGGGCAAGATGTTAGCGTGGCCGCCCGGTTGTAACTTCGTGTAACACAGACAATGCACATGTCTTCCACGCACAGTCCTTATACGTAGTCGATTATTCATATCAATAACGCATGAATAGCGCCAAAAAATGAATTTGCCATTTTAGTAGGCACGCGTTTCAATACGGCTTTCATTCGCTCGCATTGAGACTTGACATGGCTCGCCCGCGCTTTCTTCCCGATAATTTCACGTTGTCGCTCGTCGGCACGGTTGCGCTTGCCAGTTTCCTGCCGGCGCGCGGCATTTTCGCCCCGATCTTCAGCCACCTGACCACGCTCGCGATTGTCATCCTGTTTTTCCTCCACGGCGCGAAACTGTCGCGCGAAGCGCTGGTTGCCGCGCTGACGCACTGGCGCCTGCATGTGTCGATCCTGTGCAGCACATTTATCGTGTTTCCGCTGCTCGCCATTGTGTTGAAGCCGGTGTTGCTCCCGTTGGTTACACCGGCGTTATACGTTGGCGTCATGTACACATGCATGCTTCCCTCGACGGTGCAGTCGTCAATTGCACTGACATCGATTGCAAAAGGGAATGTGCCTGCCGCGGTCTGTGCCGCCTCGGCGTCGAGCGTGCTGGGCATCTTCATCACGCCGCTGCTGGCGGGCTTGATCCTGCAAACGCACGGCGGCGGTGGCAATGCGCTGCATATGATCGGCAGCATTGTCCTGCAACTGCTGGTGCCCTTCGCCGCGGGTCAGATCGCCCGGACGTGGATTGGCGAGTGGGTCGGCCGGCATCGTGGGATGCTGAAGATCGTCGATAACAGCTCGATTATCCTCACTGTCTATAGCGCATTCAGCGCGGCGGTGATCGGTGGGCTATGGCACCAGATTCCATTGTCGGCAATCGCTGGCCTGGTCGTGGTCAATCTGGTGTTGTTGGGCATCGCACTGGGACTGACGACAATCGCGGGCCGCAGGCTGGGCTTTTCAAAGCCGGACCAGATCACCATCATGTTCTGTGGCTCGAAGAAGAGCCTGGCGGCCGGCGTGCCAATGGCCAAAGTGCTGTTTGCCGGCATGCCCGGCGGCGCAGGCACGATCGTGCTGCCGTTGATGCTGTTCCACCAGATTCAACTGATGATCTGCTCGGTCCTGGCACAACGTTTTGGTGCCCGCGACGTGTCGCTCGACGACGATCCGCACGTCGCCTCCGCGGCGGCGAAGTAACCGTGGCGACGATCAGCGGTGTGTTTCACGCTGGCCTTGGATATCGTCTGCGTCCTCATCGGGCAGCGCGCCGTGTAATCGCGACGTATCGTGGGTATCGCCGAAGCTTTCCGCGATGTGATCAATGAACGTCCGCACTCGGCGATTGATATAACGTCTACTTGGATAGACAAGGAACACCGAGACTTCACCATCTTCAACGGTCGTCGGCGCCAGCAGTCTCTGTAACGCACCGCTGCGCAGATCGCGCTCGACCAACGTTTGCGGCAAGATCGAAAAGCCCGTTCCTTCGAGCGTGAGCGCGTGTAAAAACATGCTCGAATTAGCCGATAGCGTGGGCGTCAGGTGCACACGCCAGTGCTGTTGTCCATCCCCGAATGTCCATTGATGGCTGCGCATATCGCTGCTTGGCGCCAGGAATGCGTGCGCTTCCAGGTCCTGTGGCGTAATCGGCGTCCCGGCACGGCTGAGGTAGGCGGGCGACGCGACAGGAATACGGGGCAGCGCTGCCAGCTCTCGCATGATCAAGGTCTCGGATTTGACCATATGGTCCGCGACCAGGCCGACATCGAAGCCTTCATCGACGATATCGACGGGCCGATCCATCAACGACACTTGCAATGCAATGCTGGGAAAACGAAGCTGGAATGCCGCGAATACCGGCGCAAGACGTGTCAGTGCAAAACCAGTGGAGGCCGCCACGCGCAGGCTGCCACGCGTTTCGCTCGACGTACGCGCCACCGTCGTCTCAATATCCTCGATCTGCATCAGGACCGCCCGGCATCCTTCCAGATACGATTGACCGGTATCGGTAAGCGAAACGCGTCGTGTCGTACGCTGGAATAACCGCACGCCCAGATGCTGCTCCAGCGCGGCGATGCTTCGCGTCACCACGGGTACCGATACGTCGAGTTGTTCCGCCGCGCGCGTGAAGCTTTGCGCATCCGCCACTCGTGCGAAGACACGCATCGCGTGAATCAGGTCCATGCTCGATTCTTGTTGTCAGTTTGATGAACCAGAGCGCCTCGCATGCCGCCAAGACGAATACAGCCACGCCCTGGACGTGGTTGCCACCAACAATCTTTCAGCAAATTACCATTTTTACGACCACCGCGGTGACGTATCACGACGACAACATCGTATGCAGCCAATTCATCCCACATTCCAATCATTCATCACGTTGCGGGTGGAAACAACAATGACCAGGGATGAAGCACCAACCGACGCCGTATTGCGCGGTAAATTTCTACCTTGTCCACGGGCAAACTCGTGCGCGAACGCAACGCCATCTGGAATGCGAGGAAGAAACTGACCGCCACGTTCAAAACAGCCATGATCGCCGTCCCGGCAACGGCCCACCACAAGGCAGCGTCATGCAACACCTTCGGCCCCAACACGCCAATCGCCGCGGCGATCGAACCGGTGGAAAGCGTGACGTGACGCACTTCGAACGGCAACGCGAACGCGCCCATGACGGCCGGAACGATACCGAGCATCATGCCCAATGACAGATTGCTGACGATACCGGAAAAATTACGACGCCAAAATCCCGCAATATGCGCGGCGCCGCGCTCACCGGTCAAGGTCCGCAGGCGGCGGTTGTAGTACAGCACATCCGCCAGGCGATGCAAGGCAAACCAGTTTTCGGCCCAACCGGCGATCAGCCCCGACAACCAGAGCAGCACCCCGGTCATCGCCGCATAGATCGGCGTGGGACCCAGCAGTGAAAACGATCGCAACGTGGCTTCGGCTTTCGCGGGGGAAATCAAATGACCACCATGCGTCAGATGCGCCCAGCCGAGTTGCGCCAACAGGCACAGCGGAAACACCAGCGCCAGATTGCCAAAGACGGCCGCGGCCTGGGTGCGCATCAGCGCGATCACGTCGGTCGCGAATGCGTCCATGCCTTCCGGCGTGCCCGTATCCTCTAGCCGTGCGGCAATCGCCGGCGCCGTCATCGCCGGTTGTTTCGTCGCCAGCGTGAAATGCAGGAAGTGCATCAGCACGAAGCTGATCGCGTAATTCAGACCGGCCAGCGTTCCTTCGACCATCGGCGCCCAGTGCGCGCCGGTGACAAAGAATTTGATATAAACGGTGAACATCGTCAGCGCGCCACCGCCGCTCGCCATCCATAGCATCTTGCGATACTCGGCGCGGTCGCGTGCGATGTAATGATCCCCTGTCTGCGCACAACTTTCGATCATCTTGCGGGCAAGCAAGGCAAAGTTGACGCGGATGAGGTGGCCGACGCTTTGACGCGCACGTACCGCCCGAACGAGGTCCGCGAAAAGGCTGGCCTGTGCGGCAAGCGGATTTTCGGCAAGCCAGGCGTCCAGCAGCCGCTCGAGGCGTACCAGACGTGCACGCATGCGCTCGACTTGATAGACCACCTCGACGCTCACGCCGTTCGCATCCAGGTGTGCATACAGCTCGGTGATCGCCGCATGGCAATCGTCGAGCAACGCCCGAAGGACGTTCACTTCCTGCAGCAACGTCGACTGCGCCGATCGGCGCGCATCGGTTGCCGCGGCGATGTGTTGCGCGGCGGCAAGATGAATGGTCGCGGCGCGGGTGTCGTCCATGCCGTTGGCGCGCGACGATGCGTTGGCGTTGGCGTCGCCTTCAACGCCGCGATCGGTCACCGTCGATGCCTCCCCGGAGGCGGATGGGGCCAACGGCTCCTTATCCCGCGTATGGGCATCGGCGGCCTCCACGGCCTGCATCACCGGGCCGAGCTGATAGAACGGCAGCGCCCGGATACGGACTTCACTCAGCCGCGAGCGCACCGCCGGAGACAAGCCGGTGGAGCCTATCTGGTAGCAGAGGTTGTGCATCGCGGCCAGCAATGCATCGGCGTAGGCAACGCGCGCGACTTCGTCGGCGTCCGGGTCATGCAGCAACGCGAACAGGCCTTGCAGCAGTTCAGCGGGCAGCGCGTCGATCCAGGCCGCATCGTCGAGCCGCGAGGGCGTTGGATCATCGCGTCGCCCCCACCGGCCGCGCCAGCCCCAGGTACGAGAAAATCTTGGCGCGGCCGCTTTACGCATTCGCCGCGCCTGACGATCCGGCTGATCGTCGCCGAACATCAAAATGACCAGCGCCGACAGATCACGGGTGTTTGGCGCCGGCGGAATCCACGATGCACCGATGCGCTCGGTCAGCGCGCCCCAGAAGCCGGAACGCGTCGGCATCCCGGTGTCGCATAGCATCGAAATGGCGTCGCCCTCCGCCAGCGTCGCCCGGAGCAAACGCGAGACATTACGGCGCCAGTCCGGATGCTGGGCAAGCGTGCGCAACAGGAAGCGCAGCCGCACATGCTGGGGCCAACTGCGGACCGTGTCGTCGCTGGCGTCGGTTGCCGACGTGTCGGTGATCTCTTCCTGCTCCGCCCGTTCTGCCATGGTCTCGGCGCCGCCAACCTCGCCGTGGCCCGTCGCGCCAGTCGGGTTCTTTGGCACCGAGGTGCGACGCAGCCAACGCACGACATCGATCAGCCATTGATTTCGGACAGCCAGTGGCGCATCCCACTCGGCATGGGACAACAATTCGAATAACTGGCGCTCGTGACGCGCGGCACGCCATTGCCGCAAAAACGAGAAAGGGCGGAACAAGGAACGGAACATCGTGCGGCGGACTCTCCTGGACGGCATGACACGTGCCGTCGTGCCGCCTCGCTAGCGCAAAGGTCCGCACGACGGATTCACGGTCAGGTACCTGGGGATTCTACCGACACTTCGGGATCACGCCTGTTGAGAAACGCGCAAACCGCGCTTCGGCGCGGGCCACCGGAGCGATCAGGCGTGACGCATGGGCGTGAAACGCTCGACATAATCGACGCCTGGCCGGCGCTCACGTTCCTCGCCCGGTGGCAGCGGCGCCGGTGCCGTGCGCGGTTCGATCGACGTGGCCACGACCTTGCCGTTATGCAGGCCGCAGCGGGTGATGACGGGCTGCCACTGCCAGTGACCTCGAACCCGTGCGGACCCCTTGATCATCACCGTGGTATCCACCGGCACCGGCTGCACCACGCTGAAAACCGCATCCTCGTGCTGCACCCGGGCGCGAATTACATAGCGATCCAACTGGATCAGCCGGTCGTAGCGTTTGTTATTACGCATATCTCGATTCAGCGAGGCGATACAGACCGATACCGCGTCCTGAACGGGCAGCGTGCCCGAGGGCACCTTCGAGACGGACGCGCGCGCGGCATCGTCTTTGGCGGCGTGATTGGCCCGGGTGGCACGTACCACATGTCCCGCGGCAGGTGATGCCGCCTGACGCGAGCCGGCCTGACGATGCACCGTGCGGCTTGCATGTGTGCGTTCCGCGGCTGTCATACCGGCGTGATGGTGCGTTGCAGCATGACGCGTCCTGGTGGCATGCAATGGCTCGGCGGCGAACGCGCTTGCCGCCCCCGTCAGCAATGCCGCCAACCCGGCGACACTTGCCAAGGACGCCACGACCGTCGCCAGGCCATGCGCAGGCGCACGCCGCCGGCCATGCACGCCGCACGGGCGCGCATTGGCCGGGTAAGGCGAAACAACTTGGCGGGAATGGACGACAGACATGGGAATTGCAAATCAGCAGTAGCCAGCATGGTAAGCCACGCCCGGTGTTCCAACGTGCCGACGCTGGCGCGAACAAGCGTAGCGATCACGCAAATGGTAGCAGACGACACCGGGCAAACGCGAATTTATAGACGACAAATATCCATTGCTGGCGATCTCGCAACGTTCGCGGTCTCTTTCACGCGGCGGAGGGATATTCCCCGGAGTTACCGCCTCCCGGCTGTCTGCGCAATGAGGAATTGCAGCACGATACCGGCGACTCGGTGGACAGGGGGCGGGCGTATCATGCAAGGGTCGGATGTCGATTCCATTTCCCCTTGGAGAGAGCACCAGCATGAAACTGCAACGCAATGCCACATTGTTTTCGTCCAGTGCCAACGCGCCCTGTCGGACCGGTTCACGCAAGACGTTGGCGATGACCGCGCTGAGCCTGGGACTTGCGCTCGGCCTGGCGAGCACCGCCCCCGCGGCCGTGGCGCAAAACGCGCAGCAAACGAAAATGGCGACCTGCAACAAGCAAGCGTCCGACGGGAATATGAAAGGCGATCAGCGCAAGGCGTTCATGAAGAGCTGCCTGTCGTCGAAGCCCTCGGTCGCCCCCAAGCCGACACAGCAGGACAAGATGAAGAGCTGTAATGCCGATGCCAAAGGCAAGACCGGCGATGCGCGCAAGGCATTCATGAAAGATTGCCTGAGCGCCCACTAAGCAGATGCCCACGCAGGCGCGAACGCCTGCGTGGCGGATAACGTGAAAAGGCCTCGCCCCCGTCCTGTTCGGATAGCAGCGGCACGCTACGCGCATGCGAGACGCGTTTCGCTCTTTCACGAACCGCGTTCCGGCGCGTCCCTCTTGATCAGTAGCTGCGCTGGATTCGCTTGCACGCGATGACCATCGTGTTCTGCTGACCGGTTTGTTGACTTAACGTGTCATAGCCGCCGTCCCCACAAGCCACTTGCGCACGGCGCTGGCATTCGACGAAACTGCCGCCATTGCAGCTGATCTGCTGCGTCGGACGGCCATCGCTGGTGAATAGCGCAGGCCCGGAACTGCATGCGCCCAGACCCGCCAGCGTCATCGCCGCCAGCATCGTCGTCGCGGCCGCTCGCACCATCGCCGCACCCGGCATCCTTCCCGTCTTTATCATTGCCATCGTCGTAAGACCTCTTGTTGTATCGAGGGGCCGTTCCAGCCGGCCCTCGCTTGCTCTATCGCCGCATGGCGTCCCATGCGTTACCGCATCATTCCGTCACGTTACTGGACTGCGCCCGCCCCTTCCAGTGACCACCCCGCCCCACGCTATGTCGCCAGCCGGAATCCAGCGTGGCCGCCATATAAAAACACGCTACCACCGGCAGCGCCACGGCCCAGAGCGGGGATTGTTTGTAGTACCGCAGCATCGGCATATAGCAGCGGGTCATCAGCACCCACGCCGCCAGACCGGCAAACCCCCAGGGCGCGCCGCTCAGCAGACCGACTATCGTCAGTAACGGCGGCGCGAGATACGTCAGCACCATGCCCAACGTCGCACCAATCAGCAACCACGGAGAATAGTGCAACTGGGTATACGCCGTGCGCGCAATCATGTTCCAGATGTCTTTCCAGCCATCGTACGGGCGAATCGACACTGCGGCATCGGCCAGATCAAGCCGGACGCTGCCGCCGCGCTTGACCGCGGCCGCCAACGCACAGTCGTCGATCAATGCGCCTTTGATCGCCGCCAGTCCACCAATGCGCGTCAATGCGCCATGGCGCAGCAGAATACACCCTCCCGCCGCGCCGGCAGTCGCCTTCGCATCGTCGGCAATCCACCGGAACGGGTAGAGCTTGGCGAAGAAGAAAACGAAGGCCGGGATCAACATCCGCTCCGGCAATGCGCTGCAGCGCAACCGTACCATCAGTGAAACCATGTCGCGCTTGCCCTGTTCTCCACGCAGGACGAGGTCGCGCAGTCCATGGGGGGGATGCACGATGTCGGCGTCCGTCAGCCAGAACCATTCCGCGCCCGGTGCGAACGTGCCCGATGCCGCGATACCCTCGGACTGTGCCCACACCTTGCCACTCCAGCCTTTGGGCAGCGTTCTCGCGCCTACGATCCGCAGTCGCGCCGTCGCCTGCTCGCCCAGCGCGGCGGCCGCGGCGCGGGCCGCCTCGGCCGTGCCGTCGTCGCTGTGATCGTCGATCACCACCACGCGCAGCGCGCCCGGATAGTCCTGCGTCAGCAAGGAATGGACCGCCTGGGCGATCACGTCCGCCTCGTTACGTGCCGGGACGATGGCCACCACATCCGGCCAAACACGCCCCTCCGGCATCGCACCGCCGGTGCGCGGCAACGCGACCTGCCAGAATCCGCCACGCCCATAGCGCAGCACCGCCCAAATTGCCAGTGTCAAACACGAAAGCAATGCGGCCATCATCGATGCCACCGTCATGCAACTCCTTTTTCTTCAAATGCTCCGCGCACTACCGGCGCACGGCCGGTGACAAGCTTAACCGAAGCCGACCGTTCTGCGGTCTCTTCGAAATCGATGCCACCTGCGGAAAACCTGACAAAAAACTACGGTCTTTTCATGGAATCGGACTCGTGGGCCTGGGTTTGAGCGGATAATTGACCCTCGCCTGAAAAGTATGACGTTTGTATCGTTCCCGAAAGACAATGCCCGATCCCTCTCCCGCGCAGGAGCGCACCCCGCCGGAAGCGTCGAAAACGCCCAAAGCAGCTATTCCGCCGTCGTCCAGCCTGCCGTTGACGCTGCAAATTCTCTCCTGCACTGTTTTTACCTTCATCACCTATTTTTCGATCGGTGTGCCGATGGCCGTGATTCCCGGCTTCGTGCATAACAACCTGGCATTCAGCTCGGTTATCGCCGGTCTGGCGATCAGTATTCAATACATCGGCACGTTCATCACGCGTCCATCGGCAGGGCGTGTCGTGGACTCGATCGGTGCCCGTCGCACTGTCCAGATCGGCATGGCAGGCTGTGCCGCGAGCGGCGCCCTGCTGTTGCTGGCCGCTTGCCTAACGCACTTCCCCGTCTACAGCTTGATTGCGATGATGATCGGACGCTTGCTACTGGGCGCCGCCGAGAGCTTTGGCTCCACCGGCGCGACGTTGTGGGGCATTGGTCGCGTGGGGCAGTCGAATAACGCAAAGGTGATCTCGTGGAACGGCGTGGCAACGTATGGCGCGCTGGCCGTGGGAGCGCCGCTAGGCGTATTGCTGGATGGCGCGGCGGGCCTCTGGGCACTGGGGGTGTTGATCACGGCCGTCGCGGTAGGTGGTTATTTCCTCGCGCAACGTACGCCGGATGCGGCGGTGATCGTGGGCGAGCGGATGTCGTTTTTCAGCGTCTTCACGCGGGTGGTGCCGCACGGCATGGGGCTCGCGCTCGGTTCGGCCGGCTTTGGCTCGTTGTCGACGTTCATCACGCTGTACTACGCCACGCAACGCTGGCCGCATGCGGAACTGACGCTGAGCGTGTTCGGCATCATGTTCGTCGGCAGCCGGCTGCTGTTTTCCAACCTGATCAAGACACACGGCGGCTTTCGCGTCGCCATTGTCTCGTTTGCCGTGGAAGCCGTAGGACTGTTGCTGGTCTGGCTGGCGTGGTCGCCACACGTTGCCTTGATCGGCGCCGGTCTTGCGGGCATGGGCTTCTCGTTGATCTTCCCGGCATTGGCGGTGGAAGCCGTGGCGCTCGTACCCCCCGCGAGCCGGGGGGCGGCGCTCTCGGCGTATTCCGTATTCCTCGATGTGGCGTTTTGTATCACTGGCCCGATTGCCGGCTTGATCAGTACGCATCTGGGTTATGCCGCGATCTACCTGTTCGCCGGGTTGGCCGCCATCGGTGGTGGCATGCTGTGCGCTTCGCTGCACAAGGGTCTTGGCGACGGACCGCTCAGGAAATCGCGCGGGGCGTGACGCGTTTCACGGCTTTGCGCCTGGGCTTGGTCGCACGCAAGCGTTCGAACAGGAAGCGGTGATCGCGACTGAAAAGACGTCGATAAGCCAAAAACACCGCCAGCCCGCTACCGATCGCCGATGCCGCCGCAATCGAGAACATCACGACGATCTGATACCGGACGGCATTGCCCGGCGCCTCGCCCGCCAAAATTTGACCGGTCATCATCCCAGGCAAACTGACCACGCCTACGACGGACATCTGGTTGATCACCGGGATCATCGCCGCCGTCAACGCCTTCCGGATGGGTTCCGCCGCCGCTTCCCAGCGCGTGGCGCCCATTGCCAATTGCGCCTCGATGGTCGGGCGCCCGTTCGCGAAGGCATCGGTAACGCGCTCCATTCCCAATGCCACCGCCGTCAATGTCGTGCCCAGCACCATGCCCAAGGTAGGTATCGCGTAGCGCGGGTCGTACCACGGGTGCACCTGCATCACCAACGTCAGGCTGAACATCGTAATCAGCCAGCCGCCAACGGCAACCGAGACAAAACTGTCCATCAACCGCCCCGGGTAGGCGATCTTGCTGCGTCCATTCGCGGCGAACGCGGCAGTGGCCGTCATGACCATCATCACCGGTACAACCGCATACCATTGGCTGAATCGGAATACCGTGCCCAGCACCAGGCCGATAAGCAGCAGTTGCGCGACGGCGCGTAACGACGCGATCAGCAGGGATTTGCCCAGATCCAGTTTCAGAAAGAACGACAGTAGGCCATTGATCAATACCAGCGCCGCCGCTGCGGCCAATTGCCAGCCATTCAACGCGATATAGCCCGCGTGGTTCATCGGAAAGCCTCGTGATTCGGGGTCATCGATAGATAAATGGATCGGATCAAGAGGAGACCAAGTGCCACCGCATGGTGCCGACACGCGCCGCTTGCGCGGGATCGTGGCTGATCCAGACGTAGGCGCGCGGTAGTCGAGCGGGGGTTGCGCGCGTACCGGCCGTGTGCGCCGGGCTTGTCACGCTCGCTGGTCCCTGCCCGTTCGCCCATTGCGCGACGAGCGCCTCGACCACCGATGCGCTTTCCGGATCAAGCGCGGCCGTGGGCTCGTCCAGCAGCAGCACGTCGGGGTCGAGCAGCACCGCGCGTATCAACGCCGCGACCTGCGATTCACCGCCGGACAGTGTCGCCGTGGGATTGTCGAGGAACGCTTCCGGCTTACCAGCCTGTGCGGTCAATGCCAGCGCCGCGGCTTCGTCGTACCGGTGGTCGCGATGCGCGGCAAATGTGTATGGCCATTGCAATGCATCGCGAACCGTTTCGCCGGACAGCGTGGGACGTTGCGGCAGATAGGCGACCGCGCGGCGATACCGCGGCACCGCCGCCGCGGCAATGGGATGGCCGAGATAGAAAACGCTCCCGTTAACCGGCGCGTCCAACAGCGCAAGCGTCCGCAGTAAAACGCTCTTGCCCGTCCCTGACGGGCCTTGCAGTGCAATATGGTCGCCCGCATGGATGGCCAGCGCGAGCCGATCCGTTCTCTGCACGACGTCACCAGCGTGCAGCGCCGGGTAGTCGCGCAGGCGCAAGGCAAGGTCCCGGGTTTCTACGAGCGCGGTCATTGATCCAGGTGACGGCGTTTGAGGAAGGCTGCGCTTTTTTGCATTCGCTCAGGGCTGCGCGGCCGGCGTGGGCGCGTGCTGCGCACCCTGCCTGGCAGGCGGGGCTTGTTGCGTCTGCTGCGTCAAGCATTCCGATGTGATTTGCACGCTAACCTGCTCTGGCACCAGGCGTTTGTGCGGGTCCATGTAGACGCGCTCGACAACCCGGTGAAGCATTTCACGGTCAGCCGGGTCACTGTAGTACTTGTCGACCTGTTCCTTCGCCTGTGCGAGCGTCTTGCCTCGATTGCGCCAGCCCGCCATCTGCGCGGACAAATCGCCTACTGCCGGACAGTTGTTTGCGACCATCGGCTCGGCATGGGCCGTCGGGATGGCGAATGCGAGCAACGCGGTCGTGACGGTCGTCATCGCGACGACAAAGGTTTTCACCAACGCCGCCCGACGCAGGCACGCTTGAATGTTGATGCGGGATGTCATGGGAAGTCCTGGTACGCCTTAGACGCTATTCTAAGGGAACCCGCCCGGGGTTTGAATGAAGGTTTGCTTTCGGGGCGAGGAATCGATGTAAATCATCATTACGTCGATACGGCAGGCGTCTCGAGAAAGCGCCCATTCCGTTATCCGCACGACCTTCAAACACCTGCCGAGGCATCCGGGGATGTCCATGGACTTCGCCTTATTTTCCGATACAAAACCGGCTGAAGATCACCCCTAGCAGATCGTCGCTGGTGAATTCACCGGTAATGGCGTTGAGGCGCTCTTGCGCAAGGCGTAATTCCTCGGCGAACAGATCAAGCGATTGCGACGCGCAATCCGCATGCGCCGCCGCTTCCGCCAGATGTGCCGATGCGGCCTGCAGCGCAATCAAATGGCGTTCCCGCGCGATGTACACGCTCTGCGCGCCCGCCTGCGCGCCGGTCACCGTCAGCAGCGCCTGCCGCAGCAGATCGATACCATCGCCGCGCTTGGCCGACAGCCGAATCTCCCGCACCTGCCGGTCGCTCGCCACCGCATCGCCCTCGGCGCCCATCCCGGCATCCAAGACGCGCGCGCCGGCGGGCGTGGCAGTCAAGTCTGTTTTATTCAACACCCGAATCACGGGCACCTTCACTGGAAAGCGCTGCGCGATACGCTGGTCCTCGGCATCCATCGCCTGCGCCGCGTCCAGCAAATGCAGCACGACATCCGCTCGCCCAATTTCCTCCCAGGACCGCGCAATGCCGATGCGCTCGACTTCATCCTGCGTCTCGCGCAAGCCCGCGGTATCGATGATGTTCAGCGGAATCCCATCGATCTGGATGGTCTGCTGCACCTTGTCCCGTGTCGTACCGGCGATCGGCGTGACAATCGCCAATTCCGCGCCCGCCAGAGCGTTCAGCAGCGACGACTTGCCAACGTTCGGCTGCCCCGCCAGCACCACTTGCAATCCATCACGGAGCAACGCGCCCTGCTTCGCATCCGCCTGGATCCGCCGCAGCGTTGCGCGGATCGCCGATAGCTTCCCACGCGCATCGGCCGCCTCGAGAAAGTCGATCTCCTCTTCGGGGAAATCCAGCGTGGCCTCCACCAGCATCCGCAACGTGATCACGTCTTCCACCAGCGCATGGATGGCCTGCGAGAACATGCCCTCCAAGGAACGTCCCGCCGATCGTGCCGCCGCCTCGGTGGATGCTTCGATCAAATCGGCCACCGCCTCGGCCTGCGCCAGATCCAGCTTGTCGTTCAAAAACGCCCGCCGCGTGAATTCGCCCGGCTCGGCCAGCCGCATGCCATGCGCCGCCCCCGCCTCCAACACACGTTGCAACAACAATTGCATCACGATCGGGCCGCCATGCCCCTGCCATTCGACGACATGATCTCCCGTGTACGAATGCGGCGCGGGAAAATGCAGCACGATACCCCGATCGATCGCCTGACCGGCCGCATCGAGAAATGGCAGATACGCCGCATGCCGTGGCGCGGGCACTTGCCCGGACACGGCCTCCAGCACCGCACGAGCCGCCAGCGCCGCGGCGTCCCCCGTGCCGAATGACGCACGGACAACCCCGATCCCGCCACGCCCGGAAGCCGTGGCGATGGCGACGATCGGATCCCGATCAGATGCATGCATATCGATCTCGCTCCATTCAACTAGCCACCGGCAATCGCTTCAGCTTAATCAGCCCAGGCCCCGAGCGCCAGCGCACAATGCAAAAACGGCGGGATGGCTTTCGCCCCCCCGCCGCTCTTGACACACAGGCGGGCGGTTTTACCACACCGCCCCCTGCACCAGCCACCGGCGTCCCTATCGGAGAAGACGCCCTGCCGGCCCTGCTGCCTCCATCAGTCTTTCTTCGGCGCCGGCTTCGCGTCATTTGCCGCTTCCCGCGTCACGACAGGCGTGGCTTTCACCGTGGTGGCCTTGTTCTTCGAACGCCCACCAATCACCCGCGTGATGTAGTACTGCTGGGTGATCGACAACAGGTTGTTGACCACGTAGTACAGCACCAGGCCCGACGGGAAGAAGAAGAACATGACCGAGAACGCCAGCGGCATGAACATCATCATCTTCGCCTGCATCGGGTCCGGCGGCGTCGGGTTCAGACGCGTTTGCAGGAACATCGACGCGGCCATCAATACAGGCAAGATGTACCACGGATCAGGCTGCGACAAGTCGTGAATCCAGCCCAACCACGGCGCACCACGCATTTCCACCGACGACAACAGCACCCAGTACAGCGAGATGAACACCGGAATCTGGATCAGCACCGGCAGACAGCCACCCACCGGGTTGATCTTCTCGGTCTTGTACATCTCCATCATCGCTGCATTCAGCTTCTGCGGATCGCCCTTGAAGCGCTCCCGCAGTTGCGTCATCCGCGGCGAGATTTCCTTCATTCGTGCCATCGACTTATAGCTCGCGGCCGACAGCGGGAAGAACACGGCCTTGATCAACAGCGTCAGCAGGATGATCGACCAACCCCAGTTACCCACGAAGGAGTGAATCTTTTCCAGCAGCCAGAACAAGGGCTTGGCGATGATCGTCACCATGCCGTAGTCCTTGACCAGATCCAGGCCCGGCGCGATGTTCTCGAGCATCCGCTCTTCTTCCGGACCGGCGAACAGGCGCGAATCCACATCGCTCGACGCGCCCGGCGCGATCGTGCCCATCGGCAACTTCACCCCTACCCGGTACAGCTTGTTGTCGAACTTGTTGACGTAGATGTCACGCTGCGCCGTTTCCGGCGGAATCCAGGCCGATGCGAAATAGTGCTGCACCATTGCAATCCAGCCATTGTTGGCGGACGGCGTGAAATCAGCCTTGTTCTTATCGATGTCACTGAAGCTGATCTTCTGGAAGTGATGCTCCGACGAGTAGACCGCCGGTCCGATAAAGGTATGCGAGAAACGCGGCGTCTCCACCGCCTGGTCGTCACGCACCAGTTCCATGTACAGCGTCGGGCTCACGGGCGTGCTACCGGTGTTTTCCACACGCTGGTCGACGTTGATCACATAGCTGCCACGTGTGAACGTGTAGGTCTTGATCAAGCGCACACCGCCCACGACAGGCGACGCAAAGCGCAATTGCAGCTTGCCGTCGGCACCCATCGTGGTGCTGCCTTGGGACACCAGCGTATATATCGAATTGTGGTTCGGGAAGTCGCCGCCAATCAGGCCGGTACGGGCCAGATAGGTATGGTCCGGCGTCTGATCGAACAGCGTGACATACAGGTCCGCCTGCTTGCCATCGCCTTCCTTGACCAGCTTCAGCAACGACAACGTGCCGCCCAGGGTGTCGATTTCGCCGTCATAGAGATCGGTCTTGAACGCGATCTTCTTGCCTTGCGTGGCCGCCTGCGCGCCCGGCGCGGCACCGGCGGGCGAACCCACGGCAACACCGCCGGCATTCGGCACGTCGGACTTCGCCGCGCCGCTCGCCCCACTCGCGCCGCTACCGGCTGCGGCCGGTGTGCTGGCTTGTTGCGAGGCACCAGGGTTGAACAGCGACGGATGACCCTGCGACCGTTGCCAATTGTCGACGAGCAATACCGCCGATACGGCGAAGATCACCCACAAGATGGTACGTTTTATATCCATGCCTGGTCTCTAACCCTCAACTCGTTCGCGCCTTCCGGCGCGATATCAGCCACGCGGCCGCGGGCGTGCAGTCCTGCGCTACGTCTTCCGCGGCAGCGCCGCGGCACATCTTACTTGTCCGTGGACCGATCGCCCGCGTCGTCCGTCCGCGAGAGAACGATGCCCGCGTCGGCATCCGCATCGCGACACCCACGCCGGCCGGATGCGGGCGGCACCGGATCAACGCCACCCGCGGAAAACGGATGACAGCGGCACACCCGGCGAAATGCCAGATATGTACCGCGTGCGGCGCCATGATACTGGATTGCGTCTTTGGCGTAATCCGAGCAAGACGGATAATATCGACACCGACTGCCAAGTAGCGGGCTGATGCCCACCTTGTAGAAGCGCAACAGTGCCAGCAACACAAAGCGCGCGCCGATTCCGACCAGGCGAACGCCCCGCATCCCGATATTTGCCCGATCCACGTCGACCACGGTGTTCACCCCTGCGACGGCGCCTCCGACGAAGCGACCGCTGCTGTTGGCGCAGCGCCACGCGAAGATGGCTTGCCGGACGAAGCACGGCCATGTTGCCGCGCGGCTTGCTGTATCACCGCGTCGAACAAGGCCTGTACCTCGGCGCGGCACAGCCGTTTCAGTGCCGGAGACGCGGCACCGGGAAATTGCTGCTTGTCGAAACGCTGGGCCAGCCGCACCAGCACGTCCCAGCCCGCGAATTGCGGCCGGCGTTGCCGGAAGGTTTCGCGCAACGCGCGACGGACCATATTGCGCGTGACCGCGCGCGGCGCGAACTTCTTGCCCAACACCACGCCGAATCGCCCCGGCGCCTGCGGTTCGCGAGCGCGGAGATAGACGACGAAATGCGGGGAACGGCGCACGGGCCGCATCTTGAACAGCGCGGCAAATTCATCGGCTTTTAATAGACGAACGGCCCGCGGAAAGCATGCACTGCTCTCGCGGACCGCTTCATCTGCCGCGCCGGCGGACCGGCCGCGCGCATCGCCCTCACGCTGCGAGGGCACGCCGTGCACTCGCTTAAACTGCGAGCTTCTTGCGACCCTTCGCACGGCGAGCGTTGATGACCTTGCGGCCGCCAACGGTCTTCATGCGAACGCGGAAGCCATGGGTGCGCTTACGGCGCGTCACGGAAGGTTGGTATGTACGTTTCATGTCGATCTCGTTATCACAGAGGTTGCCGCGCCCAATCCTGCCTCTTTCATGCCCGGCCAGACGCCTTCGATTTCGACCGAAGAACGACCGAAGGACGGGCGCAGCACACCAGCGGTCATGTGCATCGGGACGACGTTTCCGCTCGAATTCAGCCGGAAAAACGCGCGCCGCAACGACAGTACCAGGGAATCGGTTTTGCGGAACCAGCTATTAGATCGGCTTTTTGCAAAGGTGTCAATCGTTTATGATACGATGCACGGTGGATAGATTGTGGATAAGTCCCCTCGCTAAGGTCTTTTACTCACTCACACGGCTTTCGTTTAGCGTAAAATCCACCATCCCAGACACAATCGCCGACACGCGTCGCCCCTGAAAGGTGCGGCGGTGCGGCGTTTGCAATGCATCCTTTTGACATCGCGGCGTTGCCGGCCCTGGCTGGGCGGCGCCGTCTGGCGTCCCTCGCGCCGTGCCCCGTCCTGTTGTCCCGTGAAGCGCCACCGGGATCACGAGGCGTCGCATTCGCGCCGGTCGTCGACCAAAGCCTTCG